>NZ_OZ282573.1:2500-2155000 GCF_965641905.1 Sulfitobacter sp. SH22 | reverse complement strand
ATAGTGGTTGGGCGGGTAAAAAAGTATGCTTTTGATCTGGAATAAGGAAAGACAGTTTCTTACCAGCTTCTGTCTTCCGCGCAGATTGCCTGCCTTATGCAGCGACGTTGGTTGATGGTGTAAATAGCCCTCAAGTAGCGAAGCGGTAGGGCATCATGGGTAGTCTTGCTTTTTCTGGATCAAATCAAGCGCGAAAAGGGCGTTTGGTGAATGCCTTGGCAGTAAGAGGCGATGAAAGACGTGATACTCTGCGATAAGCCATGGGGAGCTGAGAATAAGCTTTGATCCATGGATTTCTGAATGGGGCAACCCACCTGATATTCTGCTATTTATACTACTCCTAAGATGCTGTTTGCGGGTTCGCCCTCAAGTAGCCGAATAGGCGGTAGGGCAAAATAGGAGGGTAAACCAGGTATTTATAGACTGAATACATAGGTTTATAAAAGCAAACCCGGGGAACTGAAACATCTAAGTACCCGGAGGAAAGGAAATCAATTGATACTCCCCTAGTAGCGGCGAGCGAACGGGGACCAGCCGAGCCTCAATTGTGGTTAGAATGCGTTGGAATGCGCAACCAAAGTGGGTGATAGTCCCGTATAAGAAGCATGAGAGGACGTATTAAGTAGGGCGGAACACGTGAAATTCTGTCTGAAGATCGGAGGACCACCTTCGAAGGCTAAGTACTCCTTACTGACCGATAGTGAACCAGTACCGTGAGGGAAAGGTGAAAAGCACCCCGACGAGGGGAGTGAAACAGTACCTGAAACCGAACGCCTACAATCAGTTGGAGGGGCCTATGCGCCCTGACAGCGTACCTTTTGTATAATGGGTCATCGACTTGGTCTCACAAGCAAGCTTAAGCCGTTAGGTGTAGGCGCAGCGAAAGCGAGTCTTAATAGGGCGTTGAGTTTGTGGGATCAGACCCGAAACCGAGTGATCTAGGCATGGCCAGGTTGAAGGTAAGGTAACACTTACTGGAGGACCGAACCCACATCCGTTGAAAAGGATCGGGATGAGCTGTGCCTAGGGGTGAAAGGCCAATCAAACTCGGAGATAGCTGGTTCTCTGCGAAATCTATTTAGGTAGAGCGTCATCCGAATACCCTCGGGGGTAGAGCACTGGATGGGTAATGGGGCCCCACAGGCTTACTGATCCTAACCAAACTCCGAATACCGAGGAGTACTAGATGGCAGACACACGGCGAATGCTAACGTCCGTCGTGAAGAGGGAAACAACCCTGACCTACAGCTAAGGCCCCTAATTCATGGCTAAGTGGGAAAGCAGGTGAGACGACCAAAACAACCAGGAGGTTGGCTTAGAAGCAGCCATCCTTTAAAGATAGCGTAACAGCTCACTGGTCTAAATAAGTTGTCTTGCGGCGAAGATGTAACGGGGCTCAAGCCATGAGCCGAAGCTTAGGATGCATTTATTGCATGGTAGCAGAGCGTAGTGTGACATAATTCCATGTCTCCTTAACCACTTCGGTGGGATTGGAGACGCGGAGTTTTCTGTGAAGCGGGCCTGTGAGGGATCCCGTGGAGAGATCACTAGTGAGAATGATGACATGAGTAGCGACAAAGAGTGTGAGAGACACTCTCGCCGAAAATCCAAGGGTTCCTGCTTAAAGCTAATCTGAGCAGGGTAAGCCGACCCCTAAGGCGAGGCCGAAAGGCGTAGTCGATGGGAACCAGGTTAATATTCCTGGGCCAGATGGAAGTGACGGATCTCGAGGGTAGTTCATCCTTATCGGATTGAATGGGCTGCTTAGAGGTCCCTGGAAATAGCTCCATCGTTAGATCGTACCCTAAACCGACACAGGTGGATAGGTAGAGAATACCAAGGCGCTTGAGAGAACTATGTTGAAGGAACTCGGCAAAATACCTCCGTAAGTTCGCGAGAAGGAGGCCCGGTCTGTACGCAAGTATGGGCTGGGGGCACAAACCAGGGGGTGGCGACTGTTTATTAAAAACACAGGGCTCTGCGAAGTCGTAAGACGACGTATAGGGTCTGACGCCTGCCCGGTGCCTGAAGGTTAAAAGGAGGGGTGAGAGCTCTGAATTGAAGCCCAGGTAAACGGCGGCCGTAACTATAACGGTCCTAAGGTAGCGAAATTCCTTGTCGGGTAAGTTCCGACCTGCACGAATGGCGTAACGACTTCCCCGCTGTCTCCAACATAGACTCAGCGAAATTGAATTACCGGTCAAGATGCCGGTTACCCGCGGTTAGACGGAAAGACCCCGTGCACCTTTACTACAACTTCACACTGGCATTAGGCCGAACATGTGCAGGATAGGTGGTGGGCTTTGAAGCGTGAACGCCAGTTTGCGTGGAGCCTCCCTTGAGATACCACCCTTGTTCTGCTTGATGTCTAACCGCGGTCCGTTATCCGGATCCGGGACCCTGTGTGGTGGGTAGTTTGACTGGGGCGGTCGCCTCCTAAATCGTAACGGAGGCGCGCGAAGGTTGGCTCAGAGCGGTCGGAAATCGCTCGTTGAGTGCAATGGCAGAAGCCAGCCTGACTGCGAGACTGACAAGTCGAGCAGAGTCGAAAGACGGCCATAGTGATCCGGTGGTCCCAAGTGGGAGGGCCATCGCTCAACGGATAAAAGGTACGCCGGGGATAACAGGCTGATACTGCCCAAGAGTCCATATCGACGGCAGTGTTTGGCACCTCGATGTCGGCTCATCTCATCCTGGGGCTGGAGCAGGTCCCAAGGGTACGGCTGTTCGCCGTTTAAAGAGGTACGTGAGCTGGGTTTAGAACGTCGTGAGACAGTTCGGTCCCTATCTTCCGTGGGTGTAGGATACTTGAGAGGAGTTGCCCCTAGTACGAGAGGACCGGGGTGAACGATCCACTGGTGGACCAGTTGTTATGCCAATAGCAGTGCTGGGTAGCTATGATCGGACAGGATAACCGCTGAAGGCATCTAAGCGGGAAGCCCCCCTCAAAACAAGGTATCCCTGAGAGCCGAGGTAGACCACCTCGTCGATAGGCCAGAGATGTAAGCGTAGTAATACGTTCAGTTGACTGGTACTAATGGCTCGATAGGCTTGATTTGATCCAGTAGAAGCAAGACTTAGCAGCGCTCAAGTAGCAAAGCGGTAGTGCATTATACTAATCATTCAAAAGCATACACACATACATAACTGTACTGACTTGGACATTTATTGAATTTATTCGGTTTGGTGGTCATAGCGTAAGCAAAACACCCGATCCCATCCCGAACTCGGCAGTTAAGTGCTACTGCGCCAATGGTACTGCGTCTTAAGACGTGGGAGAGTAGGTCACCGCCAAACCTAATAAGTTCAATAAATGATTATCTCTCTTACGATACAATATACAAAACGCCCGATGTGTTCATTACACAACGGGCGTTTTGCTGTTTAAAGGGCGCTTTTCTAACGCATGCTGGCAGAAGCAGGGACCACCCGTACTCCACTCTTGCGTCCACTGACCCAACAGGCTGGGCGCAAACCGGACGTTCGCTCCAAAATGCACTAAGGCCGGCAGAGCGGACTAAGTGAGCTTTCGCCGAATGAATCTGAAGGCCCGCTTTGGGAAATTACAAACCACGGCTCTGACCGGTTCCTAGCTGAACGGAATCACTCAGACACCGCTCAATGTTCACGTTTGGCGGCGCGCGTAGCGTTTGCAGAATGACGCAACTCCGTTCTGCGGCGTCGATCAGCGCGTTCAGATGAGGCTCTGACAAATCACATTCCGTCCTCAGATCGACCCTCATGTGCGCATTCTGAAACCCAACAGGCACACTGTCACCTGTCATGAGCGCCCCACGGACGTCTGCACCAAGACTGACCTGCACTTCAAGGTGGTTCAGCTTTATCTCCTTGAGGTTAGCAATCATGCGGATCGCCGTATCGAGGCAACTAGTCAAAGCAGCGGCGAGGAGTTCGCCGGGACACGGAAAATCGCTTTCGCCTCCGACCGCTTTGTGGACGGAAACGGGGATATCCAACGGTATTCCTTCGCCGCAAACGACATGGCCATGGATCGGGTGATTGGCGGGAACCTGAGTATCAACCGACTTTGCATGATCATATACCCACGCGGAATCCGGCGTGACATGATATTGCTCGCGCAATGGCAATTGCCGGTCGAAAATGTTGGTCGGCTTTCCTTCTGCGAAAGCATGAATGTGGTTCAGGTGATTGGGGTCCAGTGTCATTTTACCGCCCCCTTCCAAGTCCGGGAACAAACGCAGGCACCTCACGCTGATATGCGCGGTAGTCCTCGCCAATCTCGGCGATCAGGTCCTTTTCTTCAAGATGAAGCACAGCGATGACAATGTATCCCGTGGTCACCAATGTGAACAAAAGATGCCCGACTGACATGGTTGGTGCCGCCCAAAAGGCAATCAGAAACCCGGTCATAATGGGATGACGCACCAATCGATACAGACCAACTTTGATGAACCCCGGTTGTGCTGCGTCACGATCTTTCAGGTTCGCATAGATCTGCTTCAGGCCGAGCAGATCAAAGTGATCGATCATGAAAGTCGAGGTCAGAACGACCAGCCAGCCAACCCAGAACAGCGCGGTCAATGCCGTGCCGACAATCGTATTGCTGACGTCCCATATTGGTGTCGTTAGCGGTTGCCAGAACATAAAGATCAGGATCAGGGCAACGCATGTCATCAAGATGTAGGTGCTGCGTTCAGCGGCTTTGGGTATGATTCTTGTCCAGATACGTTTGAAAGCGGGACGCGCCATGATGCTATGCTGAAGCGCGAAGACGGAAAGCAGCGCCAGATTGATCATGAGTGAATTTGCGACCGGCCCCTGTGTGCCGGAATCAATGGATTTTGGCACCAGAATGTTGCCAACAAAACCAATAGAATACAGGAACGTTACCAGAAAAATGGCGTAGGCAGCGACGCCATAGATGAATGTAATTGAACGGCCCATGGAAAACTCCTTTCAGTGCGAAACCACCCGTGAAATCGGGCTTGCCTCAATGATGCGCGCTTAAATAGGTGGGAGATACTTCGCATTCTGTATCAAACCACTACATGATCCGTAGTAGCCAAGTCGCCCATGAGCACTGTACGCTTCGTAGATGGATGAAAAATCGAAGAACATATCTGGCAGCCTATGCCCGGCAATGGCATCCGCAGACATCTTGGGGGACAAATGGACCCTATTATTGCTCCGCGAGATGTTCCTAGGAACGACGCGGTTCGGACGATTTCAAAAGGCCATCCCTAGGATGTCACCTTCGATCTTGAGCAAGCGGCTCAAGACGCTTGAAGCCGCTGATATTATCATTCGAAAGGCTGCGCCATCTGGTCAGGCGACTGAATATAAACTAACGCGCTCTGGCAGAGAACTTGGGCCCATTGTCGAAAACATGGCCGTCTGGGGAATGCGGTGGCGCAAACGCAGTATCGCGGCGCAAGATTGTGATGTTGGCGGGTTCATGTGGGATTTCCACCGAACGGTGAATACCGCAGGCTTGCCCGACGGGGAAACCGTGATCCTCGTGCAAATTTCCGACCGCACTGATCTCAATTCTTGGTGGGTGATTGCAAATGGCGATGCGACCGACCTTTGCGTCGACGACCCGGGGCATGAGGTTGATGTCTATTTGACGGCGACGCTCGCAAATCTGATTGCGCTTTGGTTGGGGGATGTGGATCTGCAATCGGCAGTGGGTGACAAAACCATCTATTTGGACGGGCCAAGGCATCTAATAAGTACAGCGCAGGATTGGATGGCACAGTCTCCACTTGTTGGGGTCAGGCCTGCTTCTTTGGCTCGATAATTTTTCTTGGCCAGCTTTATTCCCCAACCGTTGGTCGAAAACCGACATTCGCTGGGAAGCGGAAAATTGCTGGACCGTATCAAAAAAACTGCTGTTATTCGTCGCACGGCTCTTCGTCGTCCAGCAACAGGCGTGCTGCGCTTCCTGCGGCGTCGTCGTATTGACCGCTGCGCAGGGTCCACAAGAAGCCGCAAAGGCCCAAGGCACCCAGAATGATCGAAACAGGGATCAGGATAATAAGAACATTCATTTGATGAACCTAACCCGCATTGCATTGGCGATTACGGTGATGGAGGAGGCTGACATCGCGATTGCGGCGAGCAGGGGGGTGGCATAGCCCAGAAGCGCGACGGGAATTGCGATGGCATTGTAACCGGCGGCAATCGCAAAGTTCTGTTTTGACAATTGCGACGTGCTGCGGGCGATCCGGATCAGCAGCGGGAAGCCGTCAAGGCTTTCGCGCAGCATCACCACATCCGCCGCGTTGCGCGATGCGTCCAGCGCGGATGACGGGGCGACGGACGCATGGGCGGCGGCCAGCGCTGCGGTGTCATTCAACCCGTCCCCGACCATCACGACATGGTGGCCCTCGTGCTGGAGCTTGCTGAGGTAGGCGTGCTTGTCCGTTGCACTGATCTCGGCCTGGATGTCTTTCACGCCAAGCTGAAGCGCCAAGGCACTGACCGCGTCCTGCTTGTCACCGCTCAAGATCTGGGAGGGGACCCCCAGGTCACGAAGGCCGTTCAACGCGGCCTCGACGCCTTCGCGCGGGGTTTCCCGCAGGGGCAGGGCGATGGCAGGGTCATCCCCGACTTTGAGGCCAAGTCCGTTGAAGGAAGCGCCGATCCAATCGCCACGGCCAAGCTGGACGGTTTGCCCTTTATACAACGCCTGCATCCCGCTTCCGCCGACCTCTGCAATGTCGGTCAGCGGTGCGGCAACGGCAGTTGGCAGGGCAGCGACCAAAGCGCGAGAAACCGGATGGTCGGAGGCCTGTGCCAAGCCCTTAACGATGGCGGCTTGCTGGGAGGTCAGGCTGTCAAGCCGGGCATTGGCCCCCGCCAGTGTCAGCGTTCCGGTTTTGTCAAAGATCGCAATGTCGACTTCGGCCAGGCGTTCAAGCGCGGTGCCGGATTTCACCAGAAAACCCATTGAATACAGCCGCCCGATCGCCGCTGTGGCGACCGCAGGGACGGCCAGCCCGAGGGCGCAGGGGCAGGTGATGATCAGCACGGCCACCGCAATATTCAGGGCATGGCGGACATCGCCGTTGATCCAGACCCATGCCAGAAATGATATGAAGGCCAGCAGATGCACGGCGGGCGCATAGATGCGTGCCGCACGGTCGGCCAGGTTGGTATAGCTGTTGCGGCTGTTTTCGGCCATCTCGACCAATGTGGCCACGCGCCGCAGGGTGGTATCATCCCCAACGGCTGTGGCTGTCATTTCGAACGGGGCACCCAGATTGATTTCCCCGGCCTGAACCTGTTGGCCTTGGGCAAGGGTGATGGCGGCGGATTCACCGGTCAGAAACGAGCGGTCCGATATGGCTTGGGTACTGTCGAGTGTTCCATCAACAGGAACGCGCACGCCCGACGGAATAAGCAGCCGATCCCCGACGGCAAGCTCCGATACCGGGGTCTTGACCGCTTCGCCGTTTTCGATCCGTTGTGCTGTGCGCACTTCCAGCGCTGCCAGTTCTTTGGCGGCAGAACGCACGGAACTGCGGGTGTGATGATCCAGATAGCGACCGATCAGCAAGAAGAAGGTCAGCGACAGGGCCGCGTCGAAATAGGCATGGGCCCCGCCGTTCATGACTTCGAACAGTGACATCCCAGTGGCCAGCAGAATAGCGAGCGAGATCGGTACATCCATATTCAGCCCGCGCACCCGCAATGCAGACCATGCGCTGGCAAAGAACGGTTGCCCGCAATACAGCACCGCCGGTAGCGAGATCGTGGCCGATATCAGATGGAATAATTCGCGGGTGGTATCAGATGCACCGGACCAGATCGCGACAGAGAAAAGCATCACGTTCATCATGGCAAAGCCGGCAACGGCCAGCCGCACCATAAGGTTGCGCCCGACAGTATCCTGACGGGTCTCCAGCAGCGTGGCATCAAGCGGATAGGCCTCGTATCCAATCGATTTCAGTTCGGCGACGATGGTGTCGGCATCAACATCCGCGCCATGCACCGACAGCTGTTTAAGCGACAGGTTGACCCGCGCGGTGTCAACTTGGGGCAGGGCATTCAGCTTGCGTTCGACCTTGCCGATACAGGCGGCGCAATGGATCGTCGGCAGTGACAAGACCAGCGCAGGTGCAGCATGGTTTTCGGCGTGTTTCAACGCCATCGGGGCCGCTGCACAGCCCGGACATGCCGCGACCATTGTCATTTTTGCACCTTAACAATCACCCGCTGCTGAAACAGCGTCCCGTCAATCGCCCTCATTTTCAGGCGCAGATTCCAGTTTCCCGCACCGGCTTTGACATCGGCGACAAAAGCCTGGCCGTTGAACCTGAAATCGGGGGTCTGGTCTGCGGCGACACTGGTCGCACGGCCAAAGATGGCTTCTTCGATCACGGGGGAAACCGGGGCATCGCCCTTGAGGATGGTCAGCACCAGATGATCGCCGTTCAGGGTTGCCGCGACATCCCAGTCCAGCGCCAGCTGTGTTGCGCGGTCAACATCAAAGCTTTGCGAGGCAACATAGGAGTTTTTGACCTCGAGGCCCGGGAAGGTCCGTACGGCGTTGAAAGCCAATGTCAGGTTGACGGCGATGATCACACCAAAGGCCATCGCGAAGCCGGTGAAAACATGCCATCCTTTAAGTTCGCGTTGCATTTAATTCCCCTGTCCGTTGAAAGTTGTCGCCTTTGAGGCGCGTGTCTGTGCCGAGGTGTCTTCCACCCAAAGCCGCAGGTCGGTTGCCGCAGACTTGGCTGCCGGATCTTCCGGGCGGGCCGTGACATAGACACGCTGCAAAACGGTTGTATCTGCGGGGATGCTCAAAGTCAGGTCCTCTGTCCCCTCAAGTTCTATCCGCAAGATTTCGTCGCTGGTTAGTTTTAGCCTGAAATCGCGGGCCTCGCCGGATTTATTGCGCAGACGTACATCATAGATGTTGCGGATCGTGCCATCTGAAAGGGTCACATAGGTCGGGTTGCGCACAGGGCTGACCGTCAGTTCGATTTCGGATCTGATGAACAACGCATAGACAAGCCCAAGGCCGATCAGCAGCCAGACGACTGTGTACAGGATCGTGCGGGGCCGCAGGATATGCCTCCACAACGGTTTTACGGGTTCGCCAGCACGTTCGGCAGTTTCGTCTGACAGGGCCAGATAGTCGATCAAACCGCGCGGCTTGCCGATCTTGTCCATGACATCGTCACAGGCATCAATGCACAGCGCACAGGTGATACACTCCATCTGCTGGCCGTTGCGGATGTCGATGCCCATGGGGCACACGTTGACGCAGGCCATGCAATCGATGCAGTCGCCGGTTTCGGCAACAGGTTGAATGACGGGGGCTACCGGTTTTGCCGCCTGACGATACGGCGTGCCGGGATAGCGCGCCTCGCCGGGGCCAGCTGCTTGTGCATCCGCCTCGATCTGGATGGCTTCGGCTTTGCTGCGGCGGCGGTTGTTGCTTTTGCCGCGGGGTTCGCCGCGCCAGTCGCGATAGGCGACGGTAATGGTATCAGGGTCCATCATCGCGGCCTGAATGCGCGGCCACGGGCACATGTAAATGCAGACCTGTTCCCGCAGGAACCCGCCAAAGATAAAGGTCGTCGCGGTCAGAATTGCGATGGTGATATAGGCCGCCGGATGTGCGGTCAGGCGAACCAGATCAACGGCCAGTGTCGGCGCATCGGTGAAATAGAACACCCAAGCCCCGCCTGTCGCAACAGAAATGGCCAGCCAAACTGCCCATTTGGTCAGGCGCAGCCGCCATTTGCGCAGGTTCCAGCTGGCTTTGTGAAGCCGGACACGGGCGTTGCGGTCGCCTTCGATCCAGCGTTCGACAAGAATGAAAAGATCGGTCCAGACGGTTTGGGGGCAGGTATATCCGCACCACACGCGCCCAAGCGCCGATGTGAACAGAAACAGGCCAAGCCCCGCCATGATCAAAAGGCCCGCCACGAAATAGAATTCATGGGGCCAGATTTCGATCCAGAAGAAATAGAAACGGCGGCTGGCAAGATCAACCAGAACGGCCTGATCCGGCAGGCTGGGGCCACGGTCCCAGCGAATCCACGGGGTGATATAGTAAATGCCAAGGGTGACGATCAATATCGCCCATTTGAAACGGCGAAAAAATCCGGTGACACGCCGTGGGAAGATCGGTTCGCGCGCTGCGTATAAAGAGGGTGGAGTCGTTTGATCAGTCATATGTTTATTCCTGTTTGCCCTCCCGACCTAGCTGTCCTCAGAACGATAAACCTTGATCTTGATCAACAACATCCCCGAAGCGACGCATTTTGCGAACAGGTGCGCTTTCGGGGATGTGAGCCAGTTATCAGGTAACTGGTTGCTTTCGCGTTACTCTCCGCCTCCCAAAGAGTGCACGTAGGCGGAAACGGCGCGAACATCGGCCTCGGTCAGGCGTGGACCCCAGGCGGGCATCACACCAAAGCGGGCGTTTTTCACGGTTTCGGTCAGGGCATTGCGGTCGCCACCATAAAGCCAGATCGCATCCGCCAGATTGGGGGCCCCTTGTGCGCGGTCCCCGAGACCGGTTTCACCATGACATGCCGAACAATTGTCAGCAAAAACAGTGGCCCCGGCTTCAGCAAGCGTGGCGTCAAATTCGGCGTTAGACAAGGACACGACATGTTCGACCACGGCGGTGATTTCGTCCTTTTCAAGGAGTTCGCCAAAGGCTGGCATCTGCGAATACCGCGCGTCAGCGTCCTGTTCGTTTCGGATGCCGTGGCGCACGGTGTATTCGATGTCTGCCATCGCACCGCCCCAAAGCCATTCATCATCCAGCAGGTTGGGATAGCCTTTGGCCCCTGCCGCACCCGACCCGTGACATTGCGAACAATTGGCGCGGAACACCGCACCGCCACGCGCAACAGCATAGCGGTTCAGATCGGCACTGGCTGGCAAAACATCCATATCTGTCGCCAAAAGCGCGGTCGCCAGATCGGCGTTCTTGCTTTCGTGCGCGGTAATTTCAGCCGCCACATTTGCGCGGGTCGACCAGCCCAAAACGCCCTTGGTCGCACCGGACACCATCGGCCAGGCGGGATAGGCGATGGTATAGATGACGCCCCAAATGATGCAGAGGTACAGTGTCCATAGCCACCAGCGGGGCAGCGGTGTGTTCAACTCTTCGATGCCGTCCCAGCTGTGGCCGGTGGTCTCGGTGCCTGTGACGTCGTCAGTTTTGCCCTTAGACATTGTCATCCCCTTTTTGTTTCGCGTGTTTGGGTTGGGTGTCGTCGCCCAAGGGTATCTTGGCCACATCGGTGTATATTTCTTCGCTGCCGGGGCGGAAGGCCCAGACGATGACGCCGGCAAAGAACAGGAACATCACCAACAGGATCCAACTGTCGGCAAGTTCGCGGAGGAAAGAATAGGTTTGCATTTCAGGCCTCCTTAACGGCTGGCATCTGGGGTGAAGGTCGAGAAATCAACCATGGTGCCAAGAATCTGCAGATACGCGATCAGCGCGTCCATCTCGGTCAGTTCCGGTTGGCCATCAAAGTTGGCCACCGCCGCACCGGGATAGCGTTCCAGCATGCCGTCATAATCAGCTTCGGGGTCGGCCTGGGCACGGAAATCCGCGCGGGCTTCTTCGATCTGTTCATCCGAATACGGAACACCGACAAAGCGATGGGTCTTTAGCAGCGCCTCGATATGGGTCGGTTCGATCGGGGTTTCCTTGAGGAACGCATATTTCGGCATGATCGATTCCGGCACCACGGATTGCGGATCGCTTAGGTGATCCACATGCCAGGCGTCGGAATAGCGCCCGCCCACACGTGCCACATCGGGGCCGGTCCGTTTGGACCCCCATTGGAACGGATGGTCGTACATCGATTCAGCCGCCAGCGAATAGTGGCCATAGCGTTCCACCTCGTCGCGCATGGGGCGGATCATCTGGCTGTGGCAGACATAGCAGCCTTCGCGCACATAGATGTCGCGCCCGGTCAGTTCGAGCGGCGAATAGGGCCGCACGCCTTCGACTTCCTCGATGGTGTTTTCCAGCCAGAACAGGGGGGCAATTTCCACGATGCCCCCCACGGTAACGACCAGCAGCGATGCAACCAGCAGCAAGGTAGGGCTTTTCTCAAGGATGGCGTGTTTGTCGATAAAGGCCATTGTTTCAGCTCCTTATTCTGCAGGGGTTGCGTTTGAGGGCAGGGCTGTGGTGACCGGTTTCGCACCGCGAATGGTCATCCACATGTTCCACACCATGATCAGTCCGCCAGAGAGGTAGAGAACCCCACCCAAACCGCGCACCACATACATCGGGAACTTGGCGGCAACAGTGTCGGCAAAGGAGTTGACCAAGAAACCCTGATCATCGACTTCGCGCCACATCAGACCTTCCATGATGCCGGTGACCCACATCGACGAGGCGTACAAAACGATACCGATCGTGGCCAACCAGAAATGCCAGTTGATCGCAGACATCGAATACATCTTGTCACGTCCCCACAGTTTCGGCGTCAGGAAGTACAGCGCGCCAAAGGTGATCATGCCGTTCCAGCCAAGCGCACCGGAATGCACGTGCCCGATGGTCCAGTCGGTGTAATGCGACAAGGAGTTGACCGCGCGGATCGACATCATCGGACCCTCGAAGGTGGACATGCCGTAGAAGCCGAGCGAGATCACGAACATCCGCAAGATCGGGTCGGTGCGTAGTTTGTCCCATGCCCCTTGCAGGGTCATCAGGCCGTTGATCATGCCACCCCAGCTGGGCATCCACAGAACGATCGAGAACACCATGCCAAGGGTCGCAGCCCAATCGGGCAGGGCGGTATAATGCAGGTGGTGTGGACCGGCCCAGATGTACAAAAAGATCAGGGACCAGAAGTGGATGATGCTGAGTTTATAGGAATAGACGGGACGGTTGGCCTGTTTCGGAACGAAGTAATACATCATTCCCAGGAAGCCGGCGGTCAGGAAGAAGCCCACGGCGTTATGGCCGTACCACCACTGCGTCATGGCGTCTTGGACACCTGAGAACACCTGAACGGATTTTGAACCCCAGAAGCTGACCGGGATCGACAGGTTGTTGACGATATGCAGCATCGCAACGGTGATGATAAAGCTGAGGTAGAACCAGTTGGCCACATAGATGTGACGTTCGCGGCGTTTGAAGATCGTGCCAAGGAACACCACCAGATAGGCGACCCAGACAATGGTCAGCCAGATGTCGACGTACCATTCGGGTTCTGCGTATTCTTTCGACTGGGTTGAACCCAGCAGATATCCGGTTGCGGCCAGAACGATGAACAGCTGGTACCCCCAGAACACGAACCACGACAGGTTGCCGCCGAACAGACGCACAGAACTGGTGCGTTGCACGACATAAAACGATGTACAGATCAGCGCGTTGCCCCCAAAGGCAAAGATCACCGCAGAGGTGTGCAGCGGGCGCAACCGGCCAAAGTTGGTAAAGGGCTGGCCCCAGTCAAAGTTCAGTTCGGGAAAAGCCAGCTGAAAGGCGATGAAGGTGCCGACCAGAAACCCTGTGACGCCCCAAAAGGCGGTCGCGATGACACCGGCGCGGATCACGCCATCGGCGTATCCCGTTTCGGCGGCAGGCACGGGTTCGTCAATGCCCCGCAGGACCCAGACAAACATGCCAGCGGCCACAGCCATGATCACAAAAGCGTGGAATTGATAGGCCAGATCATGGCCCCAGTTCATGCCCATAGCGGCAAATACGGCGATGAGCCCTAATATAATGAGTTTAACGTAATTCATAATGCACCTTCTTATTGGCGCAGCCCTGTCCGGGTTGCGCACACCTGTTCGCAATCATCGGGTAGCCGCTGGTCAGACGGCCTTCCTTGATCTGTATCAAGTTTGTCGAATCAACAAATCAGCGTATCACGTGTACCGCACATTTCGCATGGCGCACGACATGATGCGCGACCGATCCCAACAAAATGTCGGAGAACACCGGTTGATGGGATGCGATAACGATGCAATCGGAATTGTTTTTTTCGGCCCAGCTCAGAATTTCCGATCCGGGACGGCCTTCGGTGGTGGCCGCGTGACAATTGGGAAGCGTTTTGGCCAGATCTTTCAGCTTGGTTTTGACGGTATCGCGGGCCTCGGTCATGAAATCCGTAGGGATGTAGTCGGAGACATAGACCGGGATCGATTCGATCACGTGCAGCAAGGTGAAATGCGCCCCTTCATCAGCAAGCGTGCGGGCGGCCTCAAATGCGATGTCAGTTTTCTCGGGGTTATTCAGAATAACGGGAATCAGGATATTGGAATACATCAGATTATCTCCTCTTGGGTTCAGAGGAGATAATCACTTTGATGTACCTATAGCTTTGATGCAGATCAAGTCGGCCAATGTCAGGCAATGTGCCCGCTAGACCAGCATACCGCCGTCTGAATCGTCGCCCGTTGCCAGATGCAGCGCGGGGAAATCGACGACCTCGAAACGGCGCCGGTCCGAAAACTGCAAAATGCCTTCTTTTTTCATCGCGCCCAGTTGCCGGCTGACAGTTTCCAGCGTCAGGCCAAGGTAATTGGCGATCTGTTCCTGTGTCAGGGGCAAAACCAATGCCTGTTGGGCAATCTCTGCGCCGCCCAGATGCTGGCGTTGCACAAGCATATGAATAAACGTCGCAATTTTTTCGCGGGCGGTTTTGCGGCCCAGCAACAGCATCCATTCGCGGGCGACATCCAGTTCGTCCAATGCCATTTCAACAAGACGTTGGGCGACATGCGGGGTCGACGCAATCAGCGCCTCAAAGGGTTTGCGCTGGAAACAGCACAGCGTCACATCGGTGACGGCAACCACGTCAAAATCAATCTGGGACCGGCCGGGGCGACCGATAAAGTCGGATGGCAACAGCAAGCCGACCATTTGTGTGCGGCCGTCTTCCATCGTTTTGCCCAAAGTCGCCACACCTTGAACCAGCGACGCGACAAAGGTCAGCGTATCGCCACGCCACAAAATGGGATCGCCCGCCTTAAAGGTCTTATAGCTTTTCAACTGCTCCAGAACATCCAGCTCGTCGCCGCTGCAATGGGCACAAACCGCGCGATGCCGGATCGGGCATTCGCTGCATTTCGTGCGCGAGAGTAAATCGATTGTCATAGTTGATCTAAATCAAGGAATATTGTCTGCATCTTTGCAAGTTACCCGTATGACACAACTTAAGCAACTCCGCCGCTACGGCATCTTTGATGCAAAAGTGCCACGCTATACCAGTTACCCGCCCGCCAATCATTTTGGCGCTCAGGTCGGGCAAGACGACCAGTCCGAATGGCTGCGCGCGGTGCCCGATGGTGCCAGTGTATCGCTGTACGTTCACGTCCCGTTTTGCAAACGCCTGTGCTGGTTCTGCGCCTGCCGGACCCAAGGCACGACAACGCTCCGCCCGGTCGAGGCATATGTCGGAACGCTTTTGCAGGAAATTGATCTGGTGCGGGCGCGTCTGCCCGGTCGGGTATCATTGTCACGTCTGCACCTCGGGGGCGGCACGCCAACGATTTTAACCCCCGATCTGATGGCGCGGTTGCTGGATAAGATATTCGAACATTTCGACTTCGGTGATGGTTCTGAATTCTCGGTCGAGATCGACCCGACCGAAGCATCCCCCGCGTTGCTGGACACCTTGCTGGAATATGGCATGAACCGTGCCAGCATCGGCGTGCAGGATTTTGACCCGCGCGTGCAAAAGGCAATCGGCCGGTTGCAGTCGTTTCAGCAAACGTCAGATGTGGTCCACCACCTCAAGTCGGGCAATCTGGACAGCCTGAACATGGACCTGCTTTATGGTCTGCCCTTCCAAACCCACGAAAGCCTCAGCATGTCGCTGCAAGAAGTGATGTCTTTGCAGCCGGATCGTCTGGCGCTTTACGGGTATGCGCATGTGCCATGGATGTCGAAACGGCAGGTTTTGATTGATGAATCCGCCTTGCCTGATCCCGAAACACGATTTGAACTCTCTGAACTGGCGCGGGTCTTGCTGACCTCGGACGGCTTTGAGCAGATCGGTTTCGATCACTTTGCCCGCCCCGGCGACGGGCTTTCCATTGCCAAAGAAAACGGTCATCTGCGGCGGAATTTCCAGGGTTACACCGATGATACTGCCGAGGTCCTGATCGGGCTTGGTGCATCGGCGATTTCCAAATTCCCCCAAGGCTACAGCCAGAACCAACCCGCAACGGCAAAATATGTCGCCGCAATCGAGGCGCAAACCCTCGCTGGTGCACGCGGTCATGCCCTGTCTGACGCGGACCGCTGGATTGCCTTGGCCATCGAACAGATGATGTGCGGATTTCAGGTTGATATCGCAAAATTGCAGGCTGATTTCCCAGCCTATGCGCCCGTGATCTCGACGACATTCGCGCAGCTTGCGACCACCTTTCCGTTGGGTGTTGATCTGGATGGCCAGCAGATGAAGGTAAGGCCGGGGTTCGAACCTTTGGTGCGTATTCTGGCGGGGCAACTGGATGCGTTCCAATCCCCCCAAGTGGCCCATAGCAGCGCGATCTGATCTTAGGGAAATTGCAGCAGCGACTTGCGCAGGCGTCCGTGTACGCCCTTTTCCTGGTTCACCGACTGGGTCACGGCAAAATCCGCAGCCAGTGAACACAGCTGATAGGCTTGTGTTTCGCTGATGCGGGTGCGTTCGCAGATCATCGCGATCATTTCACGCAGGGCAATTTGCAGCGCCGTATCCAGACTGGCGTGAAACCCCATCGAGATAATCTCCTCCGCGGTTTCCGCCCGTGGCAGGGTCATCTGCGCACCGGCCCCTTTCATCACCTCAAAGCGGAATGTGCCGGTCAAAGCAGTCTCTAATGCGGTAATACAGACCTCTCCGTCGCCCTGGCAGCCATGGCCGTCGCCGCACGAAAACAACGCGCCTTTGGCGTGGACGGGCAAATAGAGCGTGGCCCCTTCGGTCAGCAGTTTCAAATCCATATTACCGCCATGCAGACGTGGCTGGATCGACGTGACCTCGCCCCATTCGGGGGGTGGTGCCACGCCCATCACGCCAAAGAACGGGTTCAGCGGCAAGACCGCCCCCCAAGGCAGGCGCGCTGTTTTGTTGGCCCGATCAATCGGAATATGCGTGATCGTTTCGGTCGAGACCGGAAATTCGCCGGGCAGGGTGCCCGCCGTGGGGCGCACAACGTTAAAACCCCAATCGGCCCCAAGTGCTATCTTTTCGATGGTGATTTTCAACACGTCACCGGGCAGGGCCCCGTCAATCGCGACAGGGCCGGTCAGCAAATGCGCCTGCCCTTGGATATCTGCCGCCAGTATCGCGCGATGTTCCGGTGCAACCGTCATGCCGGACCCTTCGGGCGGCAAAACGACAGCGCGCCCCGAAAACGTCTGAATGGTGACCCGGTCCCCGTCTGCGATGGTCAGAATCGGCGGATGATCTGACCAGAACCGCCCCCAATGGACGGTGTCAGGGGTGGCAGGCAGGGAATGATCGTTCATTATCGGGGCCTTTTGTTGCGCGTGTGAACCTGACTGTCACGCCTGAGCCGGCTGCGGTAAAGGGTTTTCCGGCGCTGTCTGATCCTCGGCCACTTCGCGCAGGGGGGGCGCTATGGATATTTGGACGGCGACCCTATCCGTTCGGATAGGCTGTCTCAGAACAAACCCGATTCGCGTGCGATCAATGCGGCCTGGGTGCGGTTGGCGGCACCGACCTTGCGGTACAGTGTCTTCATATGCAGCTTGACGGTGGGCTCTGTAATATCAAGATCGCGGGCGATTTCCTTGTTCGATTTCGCCTCCGTCAGCCCTTTTAGCACCTGCAACTCGCGCGGCGACAGTTTTTCAGCCAGCGGGTGGTCTGGGGTATCTTCGATTGCGGTCATGAAATCGATCGGCGCGTATTGTTCCCCCATGGCCATAAACTTGACCGCATTGATCATGGATTTGGCAGGAAGCGTCTTGGGCACAAATCCGGCGGCTCCTGCTTCTAGCGCTTGTTCAGCGATTTCACGGGTGGCTTCGCCAGATAACAGGGCGACCCGCTGGCCACCGTTCATGGCAATTGTGGTGCGCAGACCGTCCAGACCGTTCATGCCTGGCATATTCAAATCCAGCAAAATCAGATCATATGGGTCCTGTGTCTCGATAAGCTGGTGCGCCTGGCTCAGATTAGCGGCCTGACTGACGACGATGTCCCCTTTCGCTTCAAGAAACATCGCCAATGTATCTCGAAGCAGGTCATGGTCGTCAGCGATAAGTACGCGCATTCCGGTCTCCTTGGTTAATAATACACGTAAACGGTGATTGCGACTGTTGCACGCTAAAACTAGGGCGCATTCGTGGCAGGCCCAACACCTCTTTCGGTTAGGTCTGTCGTCCTTCGGGTAGAACCCAGCCCCCTAGTGGGGTTCTGTTAACCAAAGCGTCATCGTGCTGTGCCGCCGCTCAGTTGAGCGTATGAGAGCGATCCATCGGGCTGAGGACAACTGAGCCCCTCAGGGATTTCCCTGATGACACGCGCCAACTTTCACACTGGACCGCCCGGAGTTGGAAGCAGAGCGGATCGAATTCCTGCGCAACTGCACCGCGCCCCTGCGTCAGGTTGCCTGAAGGACGAACCTATCCGAAAGGATAGGTTCGTATCCCTCTGCCCATTCGCGCGGGTGGTGAAGCCGTGCGATAACGCGCATGGTCAGGAAGAGGATCCTTTTAATGCTGCCGTCGTTCTTGAAAGCCCTGTTTTTTATAACGATTTTCAATGTGCCGGTATGGGCAGACGATCTTGGCGCAGCGCAGGGTGAAGTCTTGTTGACTGTGTCGGGTGCCATCGAAGTGACAAATGCTGACGGCGTGGCCCAGTTTGATCTGGCTATGCTGGAGGCGCTTGGCAATACAGTGATCGATACGTCGACCATCTGGACCGATGGCACCCAATCTTTTCAGGGCGTTCCGCTGAATGTCCTGATCGACCACTTGGGCATCAAGGGTGAAAACCTGCGGGCCGCCGCGATCAATGACTATGCCGTTGAAATACCTACCTCTGATGCGGTCGCGGGTGGCCCGATTATTGCCTACAGACTGAATGGTGATCTTATGTCCGTCCGCGACAAAGGCCCGCTTTGGATTGTGTACCCTTACGATCTGGATCAGGAATATCGCAGCGAAGTGATCTATTCGCGCAGCATCTGGCAGCTCGACCGTATCGAAGCGTTGGACTAAGGATATAGGAGAGAGCACCTCGGTATGGTGCAACCGATGCCGGGAGCCTCGCCAATGTCACGCTTTGCGAAGATTTCTTTGCGGTTTAAAGTAGCGTTTTTCGTGCTGCTGGGACTGATCGGCGTTGCATCGGTTGTCTATCTTTCCACAAATGTCACGCGCGACCTGAAGCTTTTGAGCTCTGACAGTTCGGACAATGTCCAGTGGACGTTGGCACAAGCCGAGGTGGAGTTCATTGAATTCCAGCTGCATCTGGCGACGATCAATTTGGAAGACGCCGCTGACATCAGAACGCTTCGACGTGAATACGACATCTTTTACAGCCGCATCCGAACCCTCAAGCAGTCGTCGATCTACGCCAACCTGCGCAAGCAATTCGATTTCTCGAACAATCTGTCCCTTGTTCAGCGTTTTCTGGATCAAACGGTCGAGATCATCGACGCAGATGACGCGGAACTGGTCGCGCGCCTGCCGGAACTAAGCGAACGCGCCACTGGCATCAGGCAGAGCGTCCGCCGGCTGTCGAATTCGGCCTTGGATTTCTTTGCGCGCGATTCAGACGAGCGGCGCAGGAGTGTCGCGGTCACCCTAAGCCAGATGGCCTTTGGTGTTACGGCTCTGCTGGTCGCTTTGCTGCTTTTGTCGCTGTATCTGAATTTCCTGAACCGCGTCAATATTCGCCGCCGGGCCGAGGCGATCGAGGCAAGCGAGCGTATGAATGTCGTAACCAGCACTGCGCTGGACGCCGTGATTGTGGTGGACACCCAAGGCAAAATTCTCGATTTCAACGCAGCCGCCGAACAGATTTTCGGGTATCCCGCAACAGAAGCGATCGGTCAGGGACTGGGCCCATTGATTGTTCCAGATCATCTTCGCGAAGCGCATGAACTGGGTATGAAACGCATGCGCAAGTACGGTGAGAAACGCGTTGTCGGCCAGGGCCGTGTCCAGCTCGAGGCCAAACGCTCGTCGGGCGATGTGTTCCCCGTTGAACTGGCAATCCAGTCGGCGACGACCAAAGAGGGCGAGATATTCATCGCCTTCTTGCGCGATATCTCGACTCAGGTGGAGGCCGAGCGCGAACTGGTCAGGGCGCGTGACATGGCGATGGCCGGTGAAAAAGCCAAGACCGATTTTCTGGCCACGATGAGCCATGAAATCCGCACGCCCTTGAACGGGTTGATGGGCAATCTGACCTTGCTGAGCGACACCAAGCTCAGCGCGAAACAGGCCCGCTATATCAAGAATATGAACACCTCCGGCAAACTTCTGATGAGCCATATTTCGGATGTTCTGGACATTACGAAATATGACGCGGGCAAGCTGCGATTGCGCCCTGTGGCGATGAACATCAGCATGTTGTTACAAGATATCGTGGATAATCAAAGCGGTGCTGCCTTGGCGAATGGCACCACATTGGAATGGGACTGGGTGGGGGCACCCGCAAATTGGATTTGCGCAGATCGCGACCGCATCCAGCTTATCTTGATGAATGTGATCGGCAACGCAGTCAAATTCACCCGCGACGGGCGGGTCGTTATCCACGCCGAAGTGATTGGCAACTTGAACAACACGCCGGAATTGCAGATCGTTGTGTCAGACACGGGCATCGGCATGACCGAAGAGCTGCAGGCCGAAATATTCAATGACTTTACGACCGGCGACAGCTCTTATGATCGCGATGTGGGGGGCACGGGGCTGGGTCTGGGGATCGCGCAGCGGTTTGTTCAGGCGTTGGGCGGCGATATCGACGTGGCGAGCACCTTTGGTGAAGGCAGTTCTTTCAGTATCCGCTTTCCCATCGTTCCGATCGAAGCCACTGATGACCACGCCAAAAAGCGCCGCGATTTGCAGTTGGCCAATGGCCGCAAGATTTTGCTGGTGGAAGATAACGAGATTAACCGCCTTGTCGCGCGTGAACTGTTGGCAGCCGCAGGCCACGATGTGACCGAGGCGCATAATGGTCAGGAAGCTTTTGAAGCGGCCCAGGACACGCGCTTTGATCTGATCTTGATGGATATCAGTATGCCGGTCCTGGACGGGCGCGGTGCGACCCGTGCAATCAGGAGCGGGGGCGGCGTGAATGCCAAGACCGCCATTGTGGCACTGACCGCAAACGCCATGGCCGAAGAACAAGAGGCATTCCTGTCCGACGGGATGAACGATATCCTTACCAAACCTCTGGTCCGCGAACACCTGTTGCATCTGGTCACCCGTCATTTCCAAGGTGACGACATAAAACCCCAGTCAGTCGAGGCCGCAACGTCGGCTGTCGCGACGCAGAATCTGGCTGATTTGCGCGAGACACTGGGCCTTGAACGGATGGCGTCCGTGCTTGACCGTTATGAAACCGAGATCGCAGATGCGATTGCTGCTTTGTCGGGTCCAACGGTCGGGACCCTCGATGAGACAGCGCAGCTGGC
Source organism: Sulfitobacter sp. SH22 (assembly GCF_965641905.1). Taxonomy (NCBI): domain Bacteria; kingdom Pseudomonadati; phylum Pseudomonadota; class Alphaproteobacteria; order Rhodobacterales; family Roseobacteraceae; genus Sulfitobacter; species Sulfitobacter sp. SH22. The sequence continues at coordinate 2,133,406 of NZ_OZ282573.1, read as the reverse complement.
GCACCGCTTGGCCGGATCCTCGGCGGCTTTGGGCGCGGTGGAAATGCGGGCGGCGCTCGTCGAGATCGAAAACGCTGCGAAAGCAAACGATCCGGCGCGTCTGCGCAAAATGATCGCGCGGCTTGCAGCTGTCTGGGCCAATACCCAACCCATGCTGCGCGCTGACCGGCGTGACACGCCCAGGGATGTGGCGGGGCGCTAATTTTCACAGTGCAATTTTCCCGAACATGCGACCAGCTTTGCCATGCGTGAAAGCGGCTTTAGGTGTCTGACAACATTGCAAAACCGTCCTGAGCGATAGGGTTTAACGCCGGATCGGTGAGCCAATTTTTGACGGTCCAACCTACCTATGTATCAGTCCCCCTATCCCAACGGATAGAACGCTAGTCGATTGTGTTGGCGACCTGTCCTGTGGCGTCCGTTAAATGCGTCAGGGCGTTGGTTAAAACGGGTCTAACAGATTTGATTGGACCCTACACATGTTGGCAGAAGCACACACAGCTTCAAGGATTGCGCAAAACCTTTTCGCCCCTGGCGTCTTAAAGGTTACAGCCAAGGCATCGCGCCTGCTGGTGCAACCGCTGTGCGCCATGTCGAACATGCCCATCCGCAATACGGCGTTTGTTGCGCCTGGCGGCTGTGACCGTGGTCTGGTCCGCTACGAAAATTTTGATTGGTTGATCCGTGTCGTCGTCAAAGGCACACGGTTGACCGGTTTGGCGTCCCTCCAGACGTGGCATCGCACCAACATCGGTACTCTCTCGACCGATCTTGGTGCGATCCTGTCTGGCCGCACCCAGGCGATTAGAACCTCCGCCCACTTGGGCATCCGGTTCGCGGCCCTGCGCCAATTCTCTTAATCCTGATCTGCCTGAAAGGTTTCTCCGATGATACGTGCTTCGACTGCTGTTCCTGCTTTCAATGTTTCAGCATTGCTCGGTCAGGCCGCGCGTGGGCACGTCTGCGTGCTGCGTCAGGCGAACTGCGGTCTTGCTGGTCCACGCAACATCGATATTTCGGTGGCGCGGGGGGCGATTCTGTGAAGCAAACCAAGATCGTCCATCTTATCGACGACACGACAGCCGGTGGCGTGATGCGCGTACTGGCGCACATCAAATCCGCACCTGCACTGTCCCGGAATGCGACCCATGAACTGCGCTGCGTGTCACGCGACAGTCGGTGGATCGGCCAGATCAAGGCCGATATCATCGTGTCGCATCTGGCGATCAGCTGGCGCGCGCTGCCGATGTTGACGGCTTTGCGGTTAAGCCATCCAACCACGGCTCTGGTTCATGTTGAACACAGCTATACTTGCGGTTTTGGCAAGCATAACGTCAACCACCCGCGGCGGTTTTCGGCATTGTTGCGGGTCTCGTACCAGTTGTTCAACAAGCTTGTTGTCGTCAGTCACGCGCAAGGTGCATGGTTGGTCCACACCAGAGCAGTGCCCAAGCGCAAGTTGGTTGTGATCCAGTCTTGTGTCGATCTGTCGGCGTTTCGCAAGATTTCTCCACCGCGCAACCGGGTGCGGGTCATTGGTGTGATCGGACGGCTGGACTGTCAAAAGGGCTTCGACACCTTTATTCGTGCGTTTCGCCAGACGATTAACCCCGGCTTGAGCCTGTATATCTATGGCGAAGGGCCGGAAGAACCCGCCCTGCGTGAACTTGCAGGGACGGATGAGCGGATCAAATTCATGGGATGGGCGAAAAATCCGGTACACGCCATCGCATCGGTCGATGCGGTTGTCATGCCCTCCCTCTGGGAATCCTACGGCCTCGTTGCAATCGAAGCATTGGCAGCGGGGAGGCAATTGGTGGTCAGCGGGATCGACGGACTGTCCGATCACGTCGCATACGGGGCGCATATTGCTGAAACCCCCACTGTAGAAGGCTGGCAGATGGAAATACAGACATTGACCCGGCTTGATCTCGCGACACTGCCCAAGCCCGCGTCGTCTTGCGATCACCTTGAATCCGTTTTCAATGCACGGTGGCAGTCATTGATCGCCGAACTGGCCCCGCAATAACCCGCAGGCTTGACGCCGGGGCTGGCGGCTGACACGACATCGGCGCAGCCATATGTCAAGGACCCGTCATGCCCACACGCGCCATCATGATACAGGGCACAGGCTCTAACGTGGGTAAATCAATGCTGGTCGCGGGGCTGTGTCGCGCGGCTTTCCGGCGCGGCATATCGGTGGCCCCATTCAAGCCGCAAAACATGTCGAACAACGCCGCCGTCACTGCTGATGGCGGGGAAATTGGCCGCGCCCAGGCTTTGCAGGCCATGGCGTCGGGGCGCGAGCTGTCGGTGCATATGAACCCGGTCTTGCTCAAGCCGGAAACCGACACCGGATCGCAAGTGGTCATTCAGGGCCGTGCCCAAAGCCGGCTTGAGGCGCGCGATTTCGGCGGTGCCCGTGGCGTGTTGCTGAAACCGGTGATGGAAAGCTTTGGCATCCTTGCGAAAACCGCTGACCTGATCATCGTCGAAGGGGCGGGCAGCCCGGCCGAGACAAACCTGCGCAAGGGCGACATCGCGAATATGGGCTTTGCCCGTGCGGCCAATGTGCCGGTGATCCTGGCGGGCGACATTGATCGGGGCGGAGTGATCGCCCAGATCGTTGGCACCAAATCGGTGATAGACCCCGATGACGCCGCCATGATCGCGGGTTTCCTGATCAACAAATTCCGCGGCGACGTGCGCCTGTTCGATGACGGATACGACGATATCATCCAGCGCACCGGCTGGGCCGGCTTTGGTGTGCTGCCGTGGTTTTACGGGGCGCATCTGCTGCCCGCAGAAGATGCCGTCGATCTGGCCCGCGCGCGGTCGGATGGGGCGTTTCACATCGTCTGCCCGATGCTGTCGCGCATCTCCAACTTTGATGATCTCGACCCCTTGGCGGCAGAGCCGTCGGTGCGGTTGACCATGATCCCGCCGGGCACCCCGCTGCCCGCTGATGCCGATCTGGTGATCTTGCCGGGCACCAAATCCACCCGAGGCGATCTGGCATTTTTGCGGTCGCAAGGCTGGGATATCGACCTGCTGGCCCATGTCAGGCGCGGCGGGCATGTCTTGGGGATTTGCGGCGGGTATCAGATGCTCGGCAAGGTTGTGGGTGATCCGGCCGGGCTGGAAGGGCCGGCGGGGCAAGACGCGGGGCTGGGTCTGCTCGATGTCGAAACCCGCATGGCAGCGGATAAAACCCTGACCCGTGTTGCCGCGCTGCATTGCGCCACGGCGGCGCAGATCGACGGCTATGAAATCCATATCGGTCAAACAACAGGGCCCGACTGCCAGCGCCCGTTCAGCCGGATCGGCACGGCACAGGACGGGGTGCCGGATGGGGCCGTTTCACGAGATGGCAAAATCGCGGGCACCTATCTGCACGGGTTGTTTTCCAACGACGGGTTCAGGGCGGCGTGGCTGGCGCAGTTCGGGCTGGTCGCGGCACCGGTATCCTATAGCCAAACGGTCGAGGATACGCTGGACCAGCTTGCCGAACATATGGAGCAACATCTGGATGTTGCAGCGCTTTTGGATTGTGCCGGATTGGTCTGAAACCGGACCAATAGAATGCTTGCATCTTGGTTTATTCGAGGGAATACACCTGCAACTGAAACTGGAGACTAAATAATTGGAACGTAATCTGACCCTCGTTGCCTTGTTTGCCGCGCTTATCGCTGCACTTGCGCTGATCCCTCAATTCACCCTGGCCTTTGGTGTGCCGATCACGGCGCAAAGCCTTGGTATCATGCTGTGCGGAACCGTTCTGGGGTCCAAACGCGGTGCCCTTGCGGTTTTGTTGTTCATGCTGCTTGTCGCGATGGGCCTGCCCTTGCTGGCCGGTGGTCGTGGCGGTCTTGGCTCGTTCATGCTGCCCTCGTCGGGCTTTTTGATCGGCTTTCCTTTTGCTGCCTTCGTAACCGGCCTGATCGTTGAAAAATGGCAGGGCCCGTCGCTGGCGATCGTTGCTGGCGTTGCATCGGTTATTGGCGGCATCGTTGTGCTGTATATCTTTGGTATTGCCGGGCTTGCCATCGCGCTGGACAAATCCGTGCTGGAAGCCGCTGCACTGGTCACGGTCTTTATCCCCGGTGACATCATCAAGGCGGTATTGGCCGGTCTGATCACCGCCGCCCTGTTCAAGGCACGCCCTGCAAGCGTGTTGTCGCGCGCCTGAAACACTGTGAAAGCGCCCTGATTACGGGGCGCTTTCGCCTATGTCCCAGAACAGCCCTGTCATGATTTGCAGCCCGCTTTGACAGACGGATTGCAGCGCATGTTCGTTCGGGGCGTGCTGGTTGCAGCCTAGATAGCTGTGGGGAATCCAGACCGTGGGCAGCCCCAGAATATCCGCAAAACATTCATTCGGCAGTGAACCGGCAAGGTTTGGCAGCACATGCGGTGCCATGCCGGTCGTCTGCGTGATCGACGTTTTGACATAGGTGACCCAAGGATGGGTCGGGTCCAACCGCGTGGCGGGAAAAATCTCGGCGTGGGGGACGATCTGCACCTTTTGCAAACCCTGTGCATCCAGATGGTCGCGCAGGGCAGGCAGCAACGCTTCGGGGTCGGTACCCACCACATAGCGCAGCTGGCAGGTCGCCCGCGCCTTGCCCGAAATGGCATTCACCGGCGCATCCGGCACGCCGCTGGTCATGGCCAGCACTGCAAAGGAATTCCAGCCATAGGCCCGCTCTGCCGGGGTCAGGGTTTCCTCGCCCCAATCCTCGTCAACGGGGGGAAAGCTGCCTTCGACAATGGGCAAGCCGTCCAGCGCATCGCGGATGGTCTGGGTCAGGCTGTCGGGCCGCCACTGCGGAATGCGCAACTGCCCGCGTGCATCGGTGATCGACGCGATGGCATGACACAACAAGATCGCCGGATCGGCCAGCAAGCCGCCCCAATTGCCAGAATGATGCGCGCCTTCGCGCAGGTCTACGACGAGATCAAAACTTGCACCGCCGCGTGCGCCCATGAACATCGTCGCCCGATCCGGTCGTAAACGCGGCCCGTCCGAGGCAATCAACACATCCGCCGCCAGCAGGTCTTTGTTGGCGCTGATAAAGCCCGCCAACCCCGGTGATCCGATTTCTTCGCTCATCTCGAAGATGACTTTGACGTTGAACCCAAGGCTGCCGCGCGCGGCCAATACGGTTTCCAGCGCCTTGAAGTTGATCAGATGCTGAACCTTGTTATCCGCCGCACCACGGCCATACAGACGGTCGCCGTCCTCGGTCAGCTCGAACGGGGTTAACCCTTCGCGCCATTGGTCGGTTTGCGCGCGGGTCACGTCGCCATGGCCATAGGTCAAAACAGTGGGCAGGGATGGCTCTTCGATCCGCAAGCCCACCAAAAGCGGCCCGCCGGACGGGTCGGGGTTGTCATGGATCTGGCAGGCAAAGCCCATCGCGCCCAGCCGCGGTTCAATCGCCTCGTGCAGATACCGCGCCAGTTGCGGCTTTTGGTCGGGCGTCTGGCTTTCCGTCTGAAACGCAACAAGCGCAGCGAGGTCTGATTTCAGCCGCCCGCTGTCAAAATATGCCTGTGCATCTGCACGCGCACCGTCGCGGGGCGTGCCTTGGTCAACTGCGGGCATAGACATCCTCATAGCGGATAATATCGTCTTCCCCCAGATAGCTCCCGGTCTGGACTTCGATCAACACCATCGGCACCTTGCCGGGGTTTTCCATGCGGTGAACGGCCCCCAGCGGGATATAAACCGACTGGTTTTCGCTGATCAGCTTTACGCTGTCATCAACGGTGACCCGTGCCGTGCCTTCCACGACGATCCAGTGTTCGGACCGGTGGTGATGGCTTTGCAGGCTCAGCGATGCACCGGGGTTCACCACGATGCGTTTCACCTGAAAGCGGCCCCCGATCACAAGGCTCTCGTACCAGCCCCAAGGCCGGTAATCGCGGGGCAGTTGCACGGCCTGACCCGACCCCTTGGCCTTGAGCGCATCAACGGCTTCTTTCACCCGTTGCGCTTTGGATTTGTCAGCGACCAGCACCGCATCCCCCATGGCAATGGCGACGATATTGTCCAGCCCGATGCCGACCAGTTGCAAGCCGTCGGTCTCAGACCGCAGCAGCGTATCGGTACAATCAATCGCGGTGGCATTGGCGGAACAGACGTTGCCCTGGGCATCGGGGCCGGATTCCATCCAGACGGCATCCCAGCCCCCCAGATCGGACCATCCCGCCCCAAAGGGCATGACCGCCAGATTATCGGCCTTTTCCATGATCGCATAATCGATCGAGATATCGTCGGCCTTGGCCCATTCGTTAGGGTCCAGACGGGTAAAGCCAAGATCGGGATCGGCCTGTGTCAAGGCATGGGTGACAGCGGTCAGCAAGGCGGGCGCGTGTGTTTCATAGGCGGCGATGATGGCATCGGCGGTGAATAGGAAAATACCGGCATTCCACAGGAAATTGCCTGCCGCCAGCATTCTGGTCGCGCGGTCTGCATCCGGTTTTTCAACAAAGCGCGCCAACGTCTGCGGTATGTCTGCCCCGGCATCCGCACCCGCCGCCAGCTCAAGATAGCCGTATCCGGTTTCGGGGCGTGTGGGCGTGATGCCAAAGGTCACCAGATCGCCCGACTGCGCCCGCGGCACGGCAGCCTGCACCGTGGCGGCAAAGGCGGCGGTGTCGGGAATGACGTGATCCGAGGGGGCCACCAGCATCAGCGCGGCGGGGTCGGTCTTGGCGATCCACAGCGCAGCGGCAAGGATCGCAGGCGCTGTATTGCGGCCATCGGGTTCGATCAAGATACCCATCGCAGCCTGTTCGACCTGCGCCAGTTGCTCGGTCACGATAAAGCGGAACGGGTCACCGGTGACAATCACCGGGGCTGCATATTCCGGGCCGGACAGACGCCGGGCCGAGGCCTGAAACAGGCTTTCGTCCCCCATCAGCTTTGCGAACTGCTTGGGGTATGATTTGCGCGACAGTGGCCACAGGCGCGTACCAGAACCGCCACAAAGAAGGATAGGATGGATCATGATGCAAACCTTAACAGCGATTAATCTAACGAGACATTAATAAAAATAGATCCGGTCGCCCCTGCGGCATCCCGCCCGCCGCATCGGCAGGGGCGGGATACGGTTGAGAGCATCAGACCCGCAGATCGGCCAGCGCGTCGACGGCTTCGGGGATCGGATAATGATGGTTGCCGACAAACAGCCCGTTCACGTCAATATACTGCGCATTCGGCAGGGTCCCGTGGATCACATGGGGGATATGCTCCATCACCGGGTTCTTGGTGAAATTGCCGGCCACGATGGGGCGACATTCAAACCCAAGGCTGCCCAGCTTGGTCACCAGCTCACTGCGCGTGATGCCGACATCAGGGCGCAACAACAGCGAAAACCCGAACCAGCTGCTTTCCCCGATTTCTTCTTGCAGGGTAAACAGCGGATGGTTCGACAGCCCCTCGACGAACAGCTTGGCATTGTCGCGCCGTCCCTTGATCAGATCGGGCAATTTCTTCAACTGCTCTTGGCCCAAGGCACCCGACATTTCCAGCGGACGCAGGTTGTAGCCGGGCAGCACAAAGTTAAAGCTTTCCTCGAAGGGATCATCGCTTTTGGTGCCTGTCACGCGGTTTTCTTTGGGCAGGTGCCGCGTCCAGCCATGTGACCGCATCGACAGCATGATGTGGTACAGTTCTTCGTCGTCGGTGGTGACAAGCCCACCTTCCATCGTGGAAATATGATGCGAGAAAAAGCTGGAGAAACTGCCCACATGGGCGAATGTTCCGGTCTGCTTGCCGCCGAAAGTCGCCCCCATAGATTCGCAATTGTCTTCGAGCAGCACGATTTTGCGGTCGCCGATGATTGCCTTGATCCGGTCGAAATCATTGGGGTTGCCCAGCAGGTTCACAATCATGATCGCGCGGGTTTTGTCGGTCACCGCCTCTGCCAGTGCATCCAGATCATAGTTCAACGTGCCGCGGTCGATATCGACGAATTTCTGCACCAGACCATATTGGGCCAGCGGATAATATGTGGTCGACCAGCTTACCGCAGGGACGATGATCTCGTCTCCGGCTTTCAGGCGCAAATCCTCGTTCTTGGAATAGAATAACGCGCCCGTCATCAGCAGGTTCGCAGAGGAACCGGAGTTCACCATAACAGCGTATTTCGCCCCGAAAAACGCGGCGAACTGTTCCTCAAAGCTGCGGACCTCGGGGCCCATTGAATACATGTCTGACTTGATCACCCGTTGCAGGGCATCTTGCTCGGCCTGATCCCAAGACGAGGTGGCAAGAGGAAAGCGCGGGCTCATGATTTTGATGTCTCCAGATAGTATTGATAGGTCTTGGTAATGCCATCCTCGAGCGAGGTTTGCGGCTGCCATCCCCATGCGGTTTGGCGCGATGTATCGGATAGCTTGCGGGCCATGCCTGTGGGTTTGCTCAGATCATGGGAAAAGCTGCCCTGCCATCCGATCACCCGCGCCACGGTCGCGTAAAAGTCGTTGATGCTGTGGTCATGGCCGACGCCGATGTTCATCAGATCGGGGATGTTTTCGATGTCATCCGCCGCCCGGAACACCGCATCGGCCAGATCGGCAGAATACATGAATTCGCGCCGCGCCATCCCGTCGCCCCAGATTTCGACCGTCGGATCGCCCGCCAGTTTGGCATCATGCACCTTTTGAATGATCGCCGGCAGCAAATGCGACACTTCGGGGTCAAACTTGTCATAGGGCCCGAACAGATTGCAGGGGATCAACGTCTTGTATTGAAATGTCGGATCTTCGCGGCGGATATACTGGCACAACCGCAGCGCAAAAATCTTGGCGATGGCATAGCCCTCGTTGGTGGGCTCAAGCTCTCCGGTCAGCAGCAAATCCTCGCTTAGGGGATTGGCGGCGGCACGCGGATAAATGCAGGTGGAGCCCAGATTGATCAGCTGTTTCACGCCAGCCTCATAGGCCCCCATGATCACATTGCGGCCAATGGTGATGTTACGATCCAGAAAGGCGACAGGTTGTGCCATATTGGCACTGATGCCACCGACCTTGCCGGCGGAATGCACAATCAGATCGGGCTGCTCTGCCTTGATGAAATCCGCCACAGCGGCGCTGTTCATCAGATCAAGCGCGCTGCTGGACGGGGCAATGATCTGCCAGTTTGCGGCGGCTGCGTGATCCTGAACATTCCGGCCCACCATACCGGCCCCGCCGGTAAGGAAAAGTTTTCCTGCCATGGATTAATCCTCGCGCGCGATGAACGCATCAAAACCGTGATCGACCAGCAGGCGCGCACGTTTGGCAATTTTCAGATCGCTTTTCACCATCTCGGCACACATTTCCTGCGTGGTGATCTGCGGCTCCCACCCCAGTTTGGCCTTGGCTTTGGCGGGCGAGCCGAGCAGCGTTTCCACCTCGGCGGGGCGGAAATATTTCGGGTCGATTTTCAGCACCACATCACCGGGTTTCACGCCGGGGGCATCGTCGCCCTTGATGCTGTCCACGATGGCGCGTTCATTGATGCCGGTCCCCTCAAAGCGCAGGGTGATCCCCAGCTCGGCGGCGGACCATGTGATGAACTGGCGCACCGAATATTGCACACCGGTCGCGATCACGAAATCTTCGGGTGCGTCCTGCTGCAACATCATCCATTGCATGCGCACGTAATCCTTGGCGTGGCCCCAATCGCGCAACGCGTCGATGTTGCCCATGTACAGGCACTGCTCCAACCCTTGCGCGATATTGGCCATGCCACGGGTGATCTTGCGGGTCACGAACGTCTCGCCACGGCGCGGGGATTCGTGGTTAAAGAGGATCCCATTGCAGGCATACATGCCATAGGCCTCGCGGTAGTTCACCGTGATCCAATAGGCATACATCTTGGCCACCGCATAAGGGCTGCGCGGATGGAAAGGCGTGGTTTCTGTCTGCGGGGTTTCCTGCACCAAACCGTAAAGTTCGGAGGTTGACGCTTGGTAAAAGCGCGTCTTTTTCTCCAGCCCCAGAAACCGGATCGCCTCCAGCAGACGCAAGGCACCGGTGGCATCCACATCTGCGGTATATTCGGGCGACTCAAAACTGACTGCCACATGGCTTTGCGCGCCAAGGTTATAGACCTCGTCGGGCTGCACTTCGCTGATGATCCGCGTCAGGTTAGAACTGTCGGTCAGATCGCCGTAATGCAGGTGCAGCTTGGGGTTTTCCTCGTGCGGGTCTTGGAAAATATGGTCGATCCGCTGGGTGTTCAACGATGACGCCCGGCGCTTGATCCCGTGCACCTCATATCCCTTTTCCAGCAAAAATTCCGCCAGATAGGACCCGTCCTGTCCTGTAATTCCGGTGATAAGTGCGCGTTTGGTCATGGAGGCTCCGGTGCAGTCAATTACATTTCGTTCAACCCGACATTGGCCGAACAGTAGGTTGTTTTAAACAGGATACCGCTGTGGTGGCAAACCTATGGTGTGGATTCGCGCAATCTATTTGGCAAACCGGACGACCCTGCACCTGCGCACAGATACCGTGTCACCGGTATATAAGCGTCTCGAAACGATTTTCATGGGTGACCGACCCGCGATACATGCCCTCGCAATTGAACGGCATCGCGATATTGCCCTGTGCATCAACGGCAATCACGCCGCCCGACCCGTCGTTTTGCGCCAGATCGACGTTCACCACATGGTCCGCCGCATCGGCCAGCGACTGGCCGGCGTGGCGCATTCTGGCGGCAATCTCGGAGGCGGCGGTAAAGCGGATGAACACCTCGCCATGGCCGGTGCCAGATACCGCGCAGGTGGCATTGTCGGCGAAAGTACCCGCGCCGATCAGCGGCGTATCGCCCACGCGACCGGGGGCCTTGGCAGTCATCCCGCCCGTGGATGTGGCGGCGGCCAGCGTGCCATGCACATCGCAGGCGACAGCGCCAACCGTGCCGTGACGGCGGGCAGGGTCGTCATCAAGCGTGCCGTCGCTGCGCATCTTGAGCGTGGCTTGCAGCGCGTCCCAGCGGGGCTGGGTAAAGAAATAGGGGGCGTCCTCGAACGGCAGGCCTGCGTCGCGGGCCGTTTTCAGCGCGTTCGGCCCGATCAGCAGCACATGGTCGGTCCGTTCCATCACCGCACGGGCCGCGCGGATCGGGTTGCGCGGGCCGAAAATGCCGGCAACGGCACCGGCCCGGCGAAATTCACCTTCCATAATGGCGGCGTCCATTTCTTGTTGGCCGTCACTGGTGAATACCGCCCCGCGCCCGGAATTGAACAACGGTTCGTCCTCAAGCGCGCAAACGGCGGCGGTAACAGCATCCAGCGCGCTGCCTTGATCGGCCAGAACAGCATGGCCCGCATCCAGCGCGCGGCGCAGACCGGCGTGATAAGCGGCCTCAAGCTCTGGCGTCATGGAGGATTTCAGGATCGTGCCAGCACCACCATGCACGGCAAGGGAAAAGCGGGTCATGGGCAAGCCTTGGCTAAGGGAATAATCAAAGAAAAACCCCGCCCCCTAAGCTAAGGGGCGGGGCTGGATCGTTTAGCCGATGATGGCGTTCAGCGTGGCCGAGGGGCGCATGACCGCTTCGGTTTTGGCCGGGTCCGAATGGAAGTACCCCCCCAGATCAACGGCTTTGCCTTGGACCTCGGCCAGTTCGGCCATGATCTTGTCTTCGTTCGCGGCCAGCTTTTCCGCGATAGGGGCGAAATGCTTGGCCAGATCGGCATCACCGGTCTGTGCGGCCAAGGCCTGCGCCCAATACATCGCGAAATAATAGTGGCTGGCGCGGTTGTCGGGCTGGCCGACTTTCCGCGACGGCGATTTGTTGTTGTCGAGGATGCCTTGCGTGGCATCATCAACCGCCTTGCCCAAAATCCGTGCCTTTTCGTTGTTCTTTTGATCGGCCAGGAACTTGAGGCTTTCACCCAAGGCGCAGAATTCACCCAAGGAATCCCAACGCAGATGGTTTTCGTCGACCAACTGCTGAACGTGCTTGGGGGCAGACCCGCCAGCACCGGTTTCAAACAAACCACCGCCCTGCATCAGCTTCACGATCGACAGCATCTTGGCCGAGGTGCCCAGTTCGAGGATCGGGAACAAATCGGTCAGATAGTCGCGCAGCACGTTGCCGGTGATCGCGATGGAGTTCGCACCTGTGCGGATCGTTTCCAGCGTTTGACGCGTGGCCTTGGCGGACGACAGGATCTGGAACCTGTCAGCCACGCCTTTGGCTTCGAGGATCGGCTTTACATAGGCGATCAGTTCGGCGTCATGGGCGCGGTCTGCATCCAGCCAGAAGATGGCTTCGCAGCCTTCGGCCTTTTGACGGTCGATGGCCAGTTGCACCCAATCTTCGATCGGTGCCTTGCGGGCCGATGCGGCGCGCCAGATGTCGCCCGCTTCAACGCTGTGTTCGGAAATCACATCGCCATTGGCCGCGATCATCTTGACCGTACCATCGGCAGGAATTTCAAACGTGGTGGGGTGGGAGCCGTATTCCTCGGCCTTTTGGGCCATCAAACCGACGTTCTGCACAGTGCCCGAAGTTGTCGGGTCCAGCGCGCCGGTTTCTTTGAAATACTTGATGCTTTCGTCATAGACGGGGGCATAGGAATTGTCAGGGATCACACAGTTGGTGTCGTGTTCCTTGTTGTCCGGGCCCCAGCCCTTGCCACCGGCGCGGATCAGCGCGGGCATCGACGCGTCGATAATCACGTCAGACGGCACGTGCAGGTTGGTGATGCCCTTGTCCGAGTTGACCATATACATTGGCGGCTGCGCGGCCATGGCGGCTTCGACTGCAGCAACAATCTCGGCGTTGCCCTCAATACGGGCCATCATGTCGCCGATACCGGCGTTGGGGTTCACGCCCGCGGCTTTCAACTCATCACCGTATTTGTCGAAAACGGGCTTGAGGAATTCACGCACAGCATGGCCGAAAATGATCGGGTCCGACACCTTCATCATCGTCGCTTTCATGTGGAGCGAGAACAATGTGCCGTCTTTTTTGGTTTCTTCGATCTGCTCGGCCAGAAACTTGTCCAGTGCCTTGGCGGACATGAATGTCGTGTCAACAACAGTACCGGCAGGGAAGGTCACGCCGTCTTTCAGCACGGTCTCGGACCCGTCAGCGGCCACGTGCACGATTTTGGCGGCACCTGCCTGGGCGTCCGTCAACGTCAGGGATTTCTCGTTCGAGAAGAAATCACCGCCCGACATCGCGGAAACCTTGGTTTTGCTGTCCTTGGACCATGTGCCCATCGAATGCGGGTTTGCCATCGCGTATTTTTTGACCGCAATCGCCGCACGGCGGTCAGAGTTGCCTTCGCGCAGAACCGGGTTCACAGCCGACCCTTTGATCGCGTCATAGGCAGCGCGGGCTTTTTTCTCGGCGTCGGTGCTGGGGGCCTCGGGGTAATCGGGCAGGGCGTAGCCTTGGGATTGCAGTTCCTTAACGGCGGCCACCAATTGCGGCACCGATGCGGAAATGTTCGGCAGCTTGATCACGTTGGCATCAGGTGTTTTTACCAGTTCGCCCAGAAAAGCCAGATCGTCCGACTGTCTTTGATCGGCTGTCAGCGCGTCGGGGAAGGCGGCCAGAATACGACCTGCCAGCGAAATGTCGCGTGTGCCAACGGACACGCCCGCCGCATCGGCAAAGCTGCGAATGATCGGCAGCAAGGAATAGGTCGCCAGTTCTGGTGCCTCGTCGACCTTGGTATAAATGATGTCAGGTGTGTTCGTATCAGCCATGGTTTCAAGCCTTTCAGGAAGTTTGGTATGCGATAGTACACTAAAGCAGAAATATCCACCTCAACTGCGCAAGATATACCGTTAATTTAGGGAGGCGACAGCTGGAATTCCGGGAATGACGCTTGCTTACTGCACCCTGCGCCGCGCTATAGTTGCCCCAACTTTAAGGGAGGAGTGAGCGATGAATGATCAATCAGCGATGCAAAGGGGGACGGGTTTCGACATCCCCGATCCGGCTGATCTGCCCAGCTTGAAGGGCAAAGTATCTGAGACTGAATGGAAATTGCGCTGCGAACTGGCCGCGACCTACCGGCTTTGCGCGATGCACGGCTGGACCGATCTGGTCTTCACCCATATCTCGGCGCGGCTGCCGGACGAAGACGGGCAGGAACGGTTCCTGATCAATCCCTACGGCCTGATGTTCGACGAAATGACTGCCTCATCGCTGGTGAAAATCGATCTTGATGGCAATATCTGTCAGGAAACGCCGTATTTCATCAATCCGGCGGGGTTCACCATCCACTCTGCCATCCATGCCGCGCGTCATGATGCGGGCTGTGTGATCCACGTGCACACACCTTACGGTGTGGCCGTGTCGGTGCAAAAAGGCGGGCTGCGGCGCTATACGCAATTCTCGATGATCGTGAATAATGATCTGGCCTATCACGACTACGAAGGCATCGCGCTGAACCTTGATGAACGCGACCGCATCGTGAACGACATGGGCGACAAAAGCCTGCTGATGCTGCGCAATCACGGCACGCTGACCGTGGGGCCGAACTGTGCGCTGGCTTTCTTGCGGATGTATTTCCTTGAAAACGCCTGCAAAACCCAGATTTTCGCCCAAGCGGCGGGGGGTGAGGAACACCTGCACGAAGAAACCCAAGACATGGCCGATCTGGTGGCGAGCCAAGCGGCAGGTGCCTTTACACCCGGATCAGGCGATAATCTGGTCTGGCCGGGTTTGATGCGCAAACTCAAGCGGACCAATCCGGGCTACGACAGCTAAGAACCCCGCGCCGCTGCGCCGCCAACGGGTGGCGCGGCGCAATCATCGGCTTGGCCTTTGCGCGGCCATGGGTCAGACTGCGCGTGAATAGCAGTTTCAAAAAGGCACGTGACGATGAAATCCTATCCCAAAGTCTGGTTCTTGCGTCACGGTGAGACCGAATGGAACGCCGAAGGGCGTGTGCAGGGCCAAACCGAATCGGTGCTGTCGCCACGCGGGGTCCAGCACGCCCATCAGCAAGCGCGACTGATGGCCCCCATCCTCGCGCACAATCCGCCCTGCATCGTGTCGCCGCTCAAACGCACGCGCCAGACAGCTGATATCGCGCTGGGCGGGCGTGATTATGACATGGATGACCGCCTCAAGGAGGTCTTTGCTGGCGATTGGGAAGGCCATTTGCGCGCCGATATCTTCAAGAACCTGCCCGAGGGCATCACGCCCCAAAGCCCCCATATCGAATTCTACGCAGCCGCCCCCGGTGGCGAAGGGTTTGATACATTCCAAGCCCGTGTGCGGGATTTCGTGGCGACGCTGACACAGCCCACCGTGATTGTTGCCCATGGCCTAAGCGGTCAATTGCTGCGCGGCGAATTATGCGGGCTAAGCCGCGCTGAACTGGGACAACTGACAAACCGTCAGGGCTGCGTCTATGTGCTGGAAAACGGGGTCGAGACCGTGCTCGAGCTGGACGAAGTTGTTTAACGGCGGCGCATTATTTTCGGAAAGAGACCCTTGATGCCTGAAAAAACCACTGTCGCTGTTTTGGGGTGTGGTCTGATCGGGGCCAGTTGGACGGCGTTGTTTTTACGCGCGGGCCATGATGTGCGCGCTTGGGACCCGGACCCGCAGGTGCTTGCCGGATTTCGCGAAAGGGTGTCCGTGCCCTTGGCGCAACTGGATGAAATCGGCGGGGCGACTGGCCCCCAAGGCAGCTTGCACCTTTGCACTGATCTGGACGCAGCGGTTCAGGACGTGCGCCTGATCCAGGAAAACGCCCCCGAAAATGTACCGCTCAAACAAGACCTCTATGCCCGGATCGAAGCGCTTGTTGCGCGGGATGTGATTATCGCCTCAAGCACCTCGGCGCATCCGTGGTCGCATCTGTCTGTGGGCATGAAACACCCCGACCGCCTGATCACCGCGCACCCGTTCAACCCGCCGCATCTGGTGCCACTGGTCGAAGTCTTTGGCACCGATGACACCATCGTCGCATGGGCCGAGGCATTTTACACCGGCTTGGGATCGGTGCCGGTCAGGTTGAAAAAAGAAGCCGTCGGTCATATCGCCAACCGCCTTGCATCGGCGTTGTGGCGCGAAGCGGTGCATATCGTTGCCGAAGGGATTGCCGATGTCGAAGCCGTGGACAAAGCGCTGGTAAACGGCCCCGGTCTGCGCTGGTCCGTGCTGGGCGCGCATATGGCCTATCATCTGGGCGGCGGTGCGGGGGGCATGGCAGGCTATCTGGACCACCTCGGGGCCAGTCAGGAAAAACGCTGGGCAAGTTTGGGCACCCCCAGCCTGACCCCTGAAGTGCGCGATAAACTGGTGCAGGGCGTTACGGCCGAGGCCGCAGGGCGCAGCATTGCCGAACTGGAAGCAGAACGGGACGCGGCACTGATAGCCTTGGCAAAGCTGCGTCAGAAACCGGATTGATCTGATCTGATCTAGATTGCTTTGCGCGCGCGCATCGCTGCGGTGATCGTGCCGTCATCCAGATAATCCAGTTCGCCACCAATCGGCACACCTTGGGCCAGCGATGTCAGACGTACCTGCCCGTCAAGCTGGTCGGCGATGTAATGGGCGGTGGTCTGCCCGTCGATTGTGGCGTTCAGGGCAAGAATGACCTCGGTGATGTTTTCCGTCGCCACGCGGTCGATCAGACGGGGAATGCGCAGTTCCTGCGGGCCGATGGCATCAAGCGCCGACAAGGTGCCGCCCAACACGTGATAGCGCCCCTTGAACACGCCCGACCGTTCCATCGCCCAAAGATCGGCCACGTCTTCGACGACGCAAAGTTCGCCATTTGCACGTTTTTCAGAGGTGCAGATATCGCAGACATCGCTGGTGCCGACATTGCCGCAATTCAGACATTCACGTGCCGTCACGGCGACGGTCTGCATCATATCGGCCAGCGGGGTCAGCAGCAGGGCGCGTTTTCGGATCAGATGCAGCACCGCGCGCCGCGCCGATCTGGGGCCGAGGCCCGGAAGCCTCGACATCAGATCAATAAGGGCGTCGATATCGCGTGTGCTGCTCAAGGGGGTGGGCCTCGCGTGGGTTTCAAAAAGAGATTTTATGCCTTCGGCGAGGATTTAGAACCATTTGGAAGGATCAGAAGGGCAGCTTCATGTCGGCGGGCAGGCCCATCCCTTGGGTGAGTTTGCTCATCTCTGACTGGGCGCGATCGGTGGCTTTGGCTTGCGCATCCTTGATGGCGGCAAGGATCAGGTCTTCGACGACTTCTTTTTCGTCGCCGTTAAAGATCGACGGATCAATGTCGAGCGATTTCAATTCGCCCTTGGCGGTGCAGGTCGCTTTGACAAGGCCGGCACCGGATTCACCTTCGACGATGATATTGTGCATGTCTTCTTGCATCTGCGCCATTTTGCCCTGCATTTCCTGCGCGGCTTTCATCATCTTGGCCATGTCACCCATGGCACCCAAACCTTTTAACATTGTGACGTCTCCTGAATTTCGTGTCTTAGCTTATATGCGAATTGCGGGGGCGTGGGACAAGGGGCGGCTTGTCTGCCCCTTTGGTGTCGGGCCTAATCGTCCTCGAAAGGATCCCATTCGTCTTCGACCTCGGGCAAGGCTTCGGACACGGCGGCGGCTGCGATGTCTTCGGGGGTGCGGATCGACAGGATTTTCGCCCCTGGAAAGGTCGCCATCACGGCCTGCATCAAGGGATGGTTTTCAGCCTGCGATTTCAGCGCGTTTTCCTTGGCATCGCGGATTTCAGCGATGGTTTTCGCATCACTGTTGCCGACGATGATGACCGCCCAGCGGTTGCCCGTCCATTGTTGCAGGCGCGTGCCCAGACGTTGCGCCAGATCGCGTGGGGCATCATCGGTGGGTGCAAATTCGATGCGGCCGGGTTGGTAGGCGGCCAGTCGCACGGTGTTTTCGACTTCGACCAGCAGTTTCACATCACGGTAGGTGCGGATCAGTTCGACCACATGTTCAAAGCTGGGAAACCGCGCGAGCGCCTGATCGATCGCCGGGGCGGTTGCGGTCATGGTGACGCCGGTGGACCCGCCGGATTGCACATGCTGCCCGGCCATCGCCGACGCGGTCCCACCGCTGCCGCCACCACCAGCACCGCCACCGTTTGGCGCGGGTGCGTGCGGGGCCGCGGGGGGCGGTGTTGCATTGCCAAGCTTGCGCACCAGTTCTTCGGGGCTGGGCAGGTCGGCCACATGGGTCAGGCGGATCACCGCCATTTCAGCCGCCATCATTGCGTTGGGCGCGCTTGCGACCTCGTCCAGCGCCTTGAGCAGCATCTGCCACAGCCGCGTGAGCACGCGCATCGGCAGGGTGTCGGCCATGGTCAGGCCACGGTTGCGTTCTTCGGGCGACACGGTCGGGTCTTCGGCGGCGTCGGGGGTGATTTTCACGACTGACACCCAATGGGTGATCTCGGCCAGATCGCGCAGCACCGCCATCGGGTCGGCCCCGTCCGAATACTGGCTGCTGAGTTCGTTCAACGCACCCGCCGCATCGCCGCGCAGGATCATGTCAAACAGGTCCAGGACCCGGCCACGGTCGGCCAGCCCCAGCATCGCGCGCACCTGAACGGCGGTGGTTTCGCCTGCGCCGTGGCTGATCGCCTGATCGAGCAGGGAGGTCGCATCGCGGGCCGATCCTTCGGCGGCGCGGGTGATCAGCGCCAGCGCGTCATCAGCAATTTCCGCGCCTTCGGAGGTTGCGATTTTTCGCATCAGGGCGATCATCACCTCGGGTTCGATCCGGCGCAAATCAAAGCGCTGGCAGCGCGATAGCACCGTGACCGGCACCTTGCGGATTTCCGTGGTCGCAAAGATGAACTTCACATGTTCGGGCGGTTCCTCAAGCGTCTTCAGCAGGGCGTTGAACGCACCTGTCGACAGCATGTGCACCTCATCGATGATGTAGACTTTGTACCGGGCCGAGGCCGCACGGTAATGCACGGAATCGATAATCTCGCGGATATTGCCGACACCGGTGTTTGATGCGGCGTCCATCTCCATCACGTCGACATGGCGGCCTTCCATGATGGCCACGCAATGTTCGCATTCCCCGCAGGGTTCGGTGGTCGGGCCGCCCTGACCATCCGGCCCGATACAGTTCATTCCCTTGGCGATGATCCGCGCGGTGGTGGTTTTGCCGGTGCCCCTGATTCCGGTCATGATAAACGCCTGCGCAATGCGGTCTGCGGCAAAAGCATTTTTCAGGGTCCGCACCATGGCATCCTGACCGACGAGATCGGTAAAGGTCTCGGGCCGGTATTTGCGGGCAAGAACGCGGTAGGCAGAGGGTGCTGACATGAGGATCCTTCGGGGATTCGGTTTGTGGCCCAAGATAGGGCGCGGGCAGGGCAGCGTCCACCGCTGTTGGGCATGGCAGTGTTAGGCGTTGAACGGGGGGGCTGCTAAAGGTTAAACATACCTCAACTGAATGGATATTAGACTGGGGGCACGCGATGCGACTGCGAGGGATACGGCGAAGCAAGAATGTTGAACTGCGCGGCGGTCGAGGTGGCGGCGGCGGTGGCAAGGGTGGTCTGGGGCTGGTCGGCGTGCTGGCGGTTCTGGCGATCGGGTATTTCACCGGCATTGACGTGTCGCCCTTGCTCAATGGCGGCGGACAGACCCAGCAGGGAACACAGGTCACTGAGGCAGATGCGCAGGCGACGCAGTTTTCGGCGCAGGTTCTGGCAACCACCGAAGACGTCTGGGGCAATATCTTTCCCGATCAGCTGGGGCGCGACTATGTGCCGCCGAAACTGGTGGTCTTCTCGAACGTAACGCAAAGCGCGTGTGGGGGTGCGTCGGGCGCGTCGGGGCCGTTTTACTGCCCTGCCGATGAAAAAGCGTATCTGGACACGCAGTTTTTCAACATGCTGGCGCAGCGCATGGGGGCGGGCGGCGATTTCGCTGCGGCTTATGTGATTGCCCATGAAGTGGCACATCACGTGCAAAACCAGTTGGGTATCCTGCCGCAAGTCGATGCGCTGCGTCGGCAATCCTCAACAGCTGAGGCGAATGCCCTGACCGTCCGGTTGGAGCTGATGGCCGATTGTCTTTCGGGCATCTGGGCGAAAAACGTCAAAGGCTTGATGGAGCGTGGCGATCTGGACGAGGCCTTGAATGCGGCGCGCAAGATCGGCGATGATTACCTGCAAAAGCAGGCCGGGCGCGCACCGCAGCCGCATACCTTTACCCATGGCACATCGGCGCAAAGATCGTCGTGGTTCCAGCGCGGGTTTGACAGCGGTCAGGTCGGGCAATGCGACACCTTTGCGGCTGAACGGCTGTGAGCGCGCCCTTGTGGTCTTTGCTGTAAGGTAAGAGTTGCGTTTATAAATGGATGGTTAAGTTGTCTTTGGGTAACTTAACCGGCGTCTGTACGCTCGTGAAATTGCGGATGGCCGAAAAGGGCGAAAGCATCGCATTAGCATCACGGGGGCCGTGGAATTTTTGGGGCTATTGCCCCTCTCGTGCCATCCTTTGGATGACCCTGCCGGGGCGACGCGCATTTTGCTTTGCAAAATACGCTAAGGTGAGAGGCTGATAACGACCCAAGTGGGGCTCGTTACGGCTGCTTCCTTCCGGATCTGACCGGGTTGGCGAGGCACCTGCCCGCACCAACCTCTCGAGGTCCATATAGTACGGTGTTTTTCAAAGTGCAAGGTTCACAAGGTGATCTGGACGCGGTCGAATCCGGTTTCGGTGTGGCCCAGTATTTCGGGGGAAAGCGTGCGGATCTGATCAAAATAGCGCAGGGCCAGCGGGCTGCATTCGAACACGGCCTTGCACCGGCCCGAACAGTTCAGTCGCCACGGGGCGGTGTGCGTCCATTCGGCCAGATCATCGCTCTGCAACGCCTGCACGAATCCCTGAACCGGGGATAGGTCACTTTGAAACAGCGGCGCGGGCAGGTTCAGGTCGCTATATCCGCCACCGCCTGCGGCCCTGAAATGGTTCGTCGCAAGAACAAAGCGTTGGTCCGGCGTGACCGCTTTGCTGTCGTGATGCAGGGTCGTGATCCGCTGCCCGACCGGGCGTGACGGGTCGATCCGGTAGTCCAGCCCATAGATCGTATCGAAAATGAAGCTGGGGTTGGTGTGATCCAGCAAGGGTTGTTCCGGCGCGTCGGTTGATATCTGGCGGTACACAGATGCGGAGTGCTCCAGCCAGTTTCGAAGGGTGTCGCCGGTCACCAGCATGGCGCAGGTCCGGTTGGTGGAGGGGGCGAAATTTGCCAGATGTCTGCGCAACACCGGGCCTTTGGGGATGTGAATGTAATTCGTCGGCCCGTTTGGTCCTCCGGCGGCACGGGCGGTCGCTGTGGCCAGCAGGGGAAGCTGCCCAAACGGGGTGGTCGCCAACGCCTGTCTGACCTCGATCGCTTTGGCGCGCGCCGAAAGGGCATGGGCGTCGCTGGGGCAGACCATGCCGAAATAGCTGTGCAGGTCATGGGAAATCTCCGCGATGGTTTCGGACAGATAATCCCGTGTTGCGTGGTGGGCCGGGGCGCTGATCTTGGTGATGGTACGATCTGCCGCGACCGTATTCGTGTTCGGCCAGAGGGCAGTTCTCTGTTGCGCGATCCGCCATTTGCCATCGGCACCGCGTTCCAGATCAAGGTCGATAACCCCCAGATCGGCCCCTGCATATCCGGGCATGACGATCGGGCAGGCGGTGCCGATGACCGTTTCGCCCGCATCACCCTGCGGATGGCGCTGATGGGTGTGGCCTGCGATGACCACGTCGATATCTGGCAATTGCGCCAAGACCGCCGCGCCCGAGTTTCCGCAGGTGTTAGCGGTTTTCGACGGGCCGATCCCCATATGTGCAAGGGCAATGACCAGATCCGCCCCGCGCGCGCGCAACAGCGCGGCGGCATCGGCGATGGAGTCTAACGGATCCTGGATGGTGGCGTCATCGGGCAGTTCAAGCTTGTTCCAGATCGCCGTCTCGATCGGCAGTGCCGACACAACGCCAATGTTCAAGGTTGCGGTGCCTTCGGATGTGCCTTGGGTTGTACGGACCTGCCGCGCGATCATGATGTGTTTTCTGACGCCGGCAAGCGCGTCGCACGCGAGGTTCGTTGAAATTGCCGGGGAATCCAGACCCTTGATCGCCTCGGCCAGATAGGTGGTGCCGTAATCCAGATCATGGTTGCCCAGGCCGACTGCGTCATATTGCATGGCGTTAAAAGCGCGAATAATCGGGTGGTCCTTTGTTGGCGGGCGCGTGCTGTGCCAGTCGGCCAGCGCGGTGCCTTGCAGAAAATCGCCATTGTCCAGCAGAACAACAGCCCGCCCACCTGCTTGGGCCATCGCGCGGGCCTTGGCGACAAGCGTGCTGATCCCCGCAATGCCGTTGGTAAGGGCTTGGCTGTCAGTGGCATAATCGAATCCGAGCAGGTTCATATGCAGATCCGTTGTCGCAAGAAGGCGCAGTTTTGCAGTGATGCGCATCATGAATGGTGCCCACTGCCAAACTGGGCACAACGATCCGTTCCAAACGTCTGATGTCCGCTAGGTACCAAGGTGCCTCCGAGATTCGTTAGGGTAGAGTAGCCAGATATCATTCCAGCGCTAATTGAAATTTTAACCCTGATGTATTTTGCCTAGGCTTGGCTTTGACTCTGATGCTGACTACTCAGTGGGTAAACAGGGAATGGGAAACGACATGAAGCACGCGGAAACGGTTACATTTGGGGGTTCATCGCTGGACCGCGCAGGCGAGGTGCGGGGCGACAAAGACGCAGTTGCGGCGCTGAAGGCGGATGATGCTGCACGTGCGATCCTGTTTTGGCGGGGCAAGGTCATGATTGATCCGACGCGCCCGGCGTCGCTTGTGCGTTTGCCGCTGGATCACCCCGCGCTTGAGGACGCAAGCGGGACGCCGATCCTGCTGGGTCGGGAAGACGGCGCGGCGCGGTTCGCCTATGATCTTTCGCAATGGATGCCCGACGACGTTGATCCGCGACAGCTGGGCCAGTTTATGGACCCAAGCGAGCAACACCATCCAATGTTACCGCAAGACTATGTTTTTGTCGAATTGCGGCGGGTGATGACGTGGTTGGCCCCCCGCGATGCGGAGCTGGCCGCGACGGGCAAGGCGATCCTATCCTGGCATGACAGCCACGGGTTTTGCGCCCGCTGCGGGTTTGAAACCGTGATCAATGATGCGGGCTGGCAGCGCAATTGCCCGGCATGTCGCGGGGCGCATTTCCCGCGCACCGATCCGGTGGTGATCATGCTGATTACCCATGGCAATTCTGTCCTGATGGGGCGGTCGCCGGGCTGGCCCGCGGGGATGTATTCGCTGTTGGCCGGTTTTGTCGAACCGGGTGAGACGTTGGAAGCGGCTGTGCGCCGTGAGGTGTTCGAAGAATCCGGTGTGACTGTCGGCGAAGTCACCTATTTGGCGAGCCAGCCCTGGCCGTTTCCCGCATCGCTTATGTTTGGCTGTGCCGGTGATGCAACAAGTCGGGAAATTAAAATTGATCCGAAAGAAATCGAAGACGCGCTTTGGGTCAGCAGAGAAGAGATGATGGACATATTTGCAGGGCGACACAGGACGATCTTGCCCTTACGGAAAGGGGCGATTGCCCACTTCTTGGTGGAAAACTGGCTTGCAGATACGCTGGATTGAGGCGATGATTCACAAAATGATCGGGCGGTAGCATGAAGTTTTCGACAAAAGAGGATATTGAGGCACCCATTGATGCCGTGTTCGGCATGTTGTGCGAGTTCGACACGTTCGAACGCGCGGCCATGCGGCGCGGTGCCGAGGTGCATCGTGTGGACAAAATGACCGCCCCCGGAAACGGGATGAAGTGGGAAGCGGCTTTTGACATGCGCGGCAAACGGCGCGAAATCGAGGTCGAGATGGTGACCTTCGAGCAGCCTACCGAAATGCGTCTTGAATCAAAGTCGCCCGGATTGCTGGGCGACATGTATTTCGAATTGCTGGCCCTGTCGCGAAGCCGGACGCGCATTGTGTCGACGCTCGAGATCAAGCCGAAAACCCTGTCTGCGCGCCTGCTGGTGCAATCCTTGAAGCTGGCCAAGACGTCTTTGACCAAGAAGTACAAAGAGCGGGTCAATGAATATGCCAAGGATATGGAAGAACGCTATCAGCAGGCCAGATAAGGCCCGCTGATACTGCCGTTCGCTAGCTCTGCCGGGTCGTTAGCTCTGTCTGTCGGGATCGGCAGGATAGACGCCCAGAATTTCCAGCATGTTGGTGAAATAGCCCAATTCTTCCAAAGCGCGCTGTACGGCCGGATCCTCGGGATGCCCTTCGATGTCGGAATAAAACTGCGTCGCGGTAAAAGATCCACCGACCATATAGCTTTCCAGCTTGGTCATGTTCACACCGTTTGTCGCAAACCCGCCCATGGCCTTGTACAACGCCGCAGGAATGTTGCGGACCTCGAAGACGAATGTCGTCAGCATTTTCTCGGCGCGGCGTGTGGTGTCGATTTCAGGGGCCATCAACAAGAACCGGGTGGTGTTATGGTCCAGATCTTCGATGTCGCGGGCCAGAACAGTGAGGCCGTGAATATCTGCGGCGACTTCGCTGGCCAGCACGCCGACGTCACGTTCGCCTGACGCGGCCAGTTCCTGGGCGGCCCCTGCGCTGTCAGTTGCAGATTCCGATCCGATACCATGGGCATCCAGCCAGCGGCGGGCCTGCGGGATCAAGACCATATGCGCGCGCACATGTTTGATGTCTTCGAGCGCGACACCGGGCCGTGCCATCAGACTGATGCGAACCCGTACAAAAGCCTCATCGATGATGTGCAGGCCGCTTTTGGGCAGCAAGCGGTGAATATCGGCCACCCGCCCGTAGGTCGTGTTTTCGACAGGCAACATGGCCAAATCGGCCCGACCGTCGCGCACGGCGTGAAAAACATCTTCGAATGTCAGGCAGGGCACGGGAATCATGTCAGGGCGCGATTGAAGGCATGCCTCGTGGCTGTAAGCGCCCAAAGCGCCCTGAAAAGCGATGCGAGGTGCATTTTTTTGGCTCATTTTGCGCGTCCTTTATAAGACCTTTACCAATGTGGGCGTTTCGTCGCGCTAACTACACCTTGCCCCGAGGGAGGGAAAGCAATAGATACGCGGACAACGCAATGCCCGAATACCAACGATGGACCTACACGCATGTTCGATACAATGACGATCACTAAAGTAGCTGCCGGCCTTTTTGGCGCTTGGCTTGTTCTTTTGCTTGGCAAGTTTGCCAGCGAAGAGGTTTACCACAACGAAGTACACGGTGAGGCTGGATACGTTGTTGAAGTTGCCTCGGATGGCGGCGATGCCCCGGCCGACGACGCCGTTGATTTCTCGGCGGTGCTGGCCTCTGCCGATGTTGGCGCGGGTGAAAAAGTTTTCCGCAAATGTGGCGCATGTCACAAAGTGGGCAAAGGCGAAAACGCCGTGGGCCCCTACCTGTACGATGTTGTTGGCCGCGCGGTCGATAGCGCCGAAGGATTTTCAGCCTATTCCGGCAACCTTGAAAAAGCGGCCGATGTCTGGACCCCAGAGAACCTGAACGCGTTCCTGACAAAGCCGGCGGCATTTGCGCCCGGTACAACAATGGGCTTTGCCGGTCTGACCAAGATCGAAGACCGCGCGAACGTGATTGCGTATCTGGACAGCCTGGACAACTAAGCCGTCTCACAGATTTCACAAAGGCCGCCCCTTGTTGGGCGGCCTTTTGCGTTTGGGGGTCAGATTTCAACCAGATAACATATTCGCAACTTGTATTCGGGCGTTCTGGGCCGTTAGCTTGGAAAAAGGGTCTAAACCGCCCACCCCGAGAATTTTGCAAAGGAAAATCTGATGCCCCGGACAATTGCCCGCGCCCGCATGATCGCGTCTGCCCGCGCCCGCAAGACATATTCGCAAGCCTTTTGGGTGGCATTTCTGGCTTTGGGGGCGATGCTGGTCGGCGTTTCAGCCTATGCCCAAGAGGGCAAGATGATCCGCAGTCACGGCTATTCGTTTTACGGCGATCTGAAATATCCGGCGGATTATCCGCATTTCGATTATGTGAACCCCGATGCCCCCAAGGGTGGCGAGATTTCGATTTCCACATTGGGCACGTTTGATTCGATGAACCCCTATTCCCGCAAGGGCCGTGGCGGCGCGTTAAGCACCATCATGTTTGAAAGCCTGCTGGGCGAGGGGACGGGCAACGAGGCCGCACCTGCGGATGTCTATGGAGAGGCCTATTGCCTGCTGTGTGAAAGCCTCGAATATCCCGACACCAAGGATTGGGTGATTTTCCACATGCGCAAGGATGCCAAGTTTTCGACTGGCGACCCTGTGACGGCGCATGACATCGCATTCAGCCACAACCTGTTGCTGGATCAGGGGCTGAAATCCTATGCGGATGCTGTGCGCCAGCGCATTCCCAAGGTCGAGGTGATCGACGACCATACCGTTAAATTCTATTTCACCCCCGGCATTTCGCGCCGCAGCCTGATTGATCAGGTGGGCGGCGTGCCTGCGTGGTCCAAGAAATGGTACGAGGAATCCGGCGCGCGGCTGGACGAATCCCGTTTGATGACATCGCCGGGGTCCGGCCCTTATGTGATCGACACGGTCGATGTGAACCGGCGCATCGTCTACAAGCGCAACCCCGACTATTGGGGGGCCGATCTGCCGTTCAACGTGGGCCGCAATAACTTTGATACGATTCGCATTGAGTATTTCGGCGATGAAAACTCTGCCTTCGAGGCGTTTAAAGCCGGTGAATACACGTTCCGCACCGAAGGAAATTCCAAACAATGGGCGTCTGCCTATGATTTCCCCAAGGTCGATGCGGGATATGTGGTCAAGGAAGACATCCCCGACGGGTCGCCCCCGACGCCTTCGGGGATCATTTTCAACCTTGGCCGCGAGGTGTTGAAAGACAAGCGTATCCGCGAGGCCGTTGCATTGGGCTTCAACTTTGAATGGACCAACGAATCCCTGCAATACGGGTTGTTCAAGCCACGCGCGTCATTCACCCAGGACACGCCCTTGATGGCCACCGGCAAACCCCAAGGCATGGAACTGGCGCTGCTAGAGCGGCTTGGCGATGTGATCGCGCCTGAAATGCTGACCCAAGACGCGGTTGTGCCGCATGTGTCGGACCCGTCCCGCCTGCTCGACCGCCGCAATCTGCGCCGCGCGATGAAGCTGCTGGACGAGGCCGGTTGGGCCGTGGGCACCGATGGCAAACGCTATGACGCAACCGGCAAGCCGCTGCGCCTGACGTTTTTGCTGAATTCGTCGGGGTCGGCCACGCTGTCTGCGGTTATCGAAAACTTTATGTCGAACCTGACGAATATGGGCATCGACGCGGTTCTGGAGAAAGTCGACAGTTCGCAATATACGGCCCGCGAACGCGATCGCGACTATGATCTTGTGTTCGATGGCTACCGTCCGTTCCTGGGCACGGGCACCGGATTGGCGCAGCTTTACGGGTCAGAGGCAGCCAGCTATTCCCTGTTTAACCCCGCCGGTCTGGCCAGCCCGATGGTTGACGCGATCATCGAAGCGTCATTGGCCGCACAAACCAAGGAAGAGGAAGACGCCAGCATGATGGCGTTGGACCGCGCCTTGCGGCACGAATTCATCATGATCCCGACCTGGTACAACGACAGCTTCTGGACCGCCTATTACAACCAGTATGAACACCCCGAAACCCAGCCCGCCTATGCCTTGGGATACCTCGATTTCTGGTGGTACAATGCCGACAAAGCGGCGGCCTTGCGTGCCGCCGGTGCGCTGAGGTAAACGCCGCATATGGGCGCTTATATTCTTCGACGGCTTTTGCTGATTATACCGACGTTGATCGGGATCATGTTGATCAACTTTGCGCTGGTGCAGTTCGTGCCCGGCGGCCCGGTTGAACAAGCGATCGCGCGTATTCAAGGCGGCGGTGACGTGTTCGAAGGGTTTTCGGGCAGTGGCAATGATGCGGGCAATGCCGATGCGGCCACAGCCAATGAAAACTATGTCGGGGCGCGTGGTCTGCCGCCCGAATTTATCGCAGAGCTTGAGAAAGAATTCGGTTTCGACAAGCCCCCGGTCGAGCGGTTCCTGAACATGATGTGGAACTACATGCGCTTTGATTTCGGAGAGAGCTATTTCCGGTCGATCAGTGTGATCGAGTTGATCAAGGAAAAGCTGCCGGTGTCGATCACGCTGGGGCTTTGGTCGACGGTGATTGCCTATCTGGTGTCGATCCCGCTGGGCATCCGCAAAGCGGTCAAGGACGGCACGGCCTTTGATACATGGACATCCGGCGCGATTATCGCGGCTTATGCGATCCCCGGATTTCTGTTCGCGATTTTGCTGCTGGTGTTGTTTGCGGGTGGTTCTTACTGGCAGGTCTTTCCGCTGCGCGGACTGACGTCGGATAATTTCGATCAGCTTAGCCCGTTGGCCAAGGTTGGCGATTACTTCTGGCACATTGCCTTGCCTGTTCTGGCCTCGACCATCAGTGCTTTTGCGACGCTGACCCTGCTGACCAAAAACAGCTTTCTCGACGAGATCAAAAAACAATATGTGATGACGGCGCGGGCCAAGGGGTTGTCGGAACGCAAGGTGCTCTACGGCCATGTTTTCCGCAACGCGATGCTGATTGTGATCGCCGGTTTTCCGGCGGTGTTCATCGGTGTGTTCTTTGGCGGATCACTGATTATCGAGACGATATTCAGCCTTGATGGGCTGGGGCGACTGGGGTTCGAGGCCGCCGTGGCGCGCGATTATCCGATCGTGTTTGGCACGCTGTTCATCTTTGGCCTGATCGGTCTGGTTGTCGGCATTCTGTCGGATTTGATGTATGTACTGGTCGATCCGCGTATCGACTTTGAACGGCGCGAGGGTTGATCTGATGGCCTTGTCCCCCCTGAACCAACGCCGTTGGCACAACTTTACCCGCAACCGCCGCGCGTACTGGAGCCTTTGGATTTTTGCGATCCTGTTCGGCATCTCGCTGTTTGCGGAATTTGTGGCGAATGACAAACCGATCCTGGTGAACTATCGCGGCGAATATTTCATGCCGATTTTCAAGTTCTATCCCGAAACGGCCTTTGGCGGGGATTTCCAGACCGAGGCCGTGTACCGCGACCCCGAGGTGAAATGCCTGATCGCCACAGGCGGTATGGACGCCTGTTTCGACGATCCGGAACTCATGATCGAGGACGCGCAAGACGGTCAGATTGACGGTGCCGCGATTGAAAAAGGCTGGTCGGTTTGGCCGCTGATTCCCTATTCGTTCAACACTGCCGTTGACCGCCCCGGTGCGGCACCCTTGCCCCCCAACCGGCAAAACCTGCTGGGCACCGACGGGACGAAACGTGACGTTCTGGCACGGGTGATCCACGGTTTCCGGCTGTCGATCATCTTTACCCTGATCGTGACCGGCGCTGCATCGCTGATCGGCATTATGGCCGGCGCGGTTCAGGGGTTTTTCGGGGGCTGGACGGATCTGATCTTTCAGCGCGTCATTGAAATCTGGTCCTCAACCCCGTCGCTTTATGTGATTATCATCATGTTCGCCATTCTGGGGCGCAGTTTCTGGCTGCTGGTGTTTCTGCTGGTGCTGTTCAGTTGGACATCACTGGTGGGCGTGGTGCGTGCCGAATTCCTGCGCGCGCGCAACCTTGAA
The DNA here is from genome assembly GCF_965641905.1 of Sulfitobacter sp. SH22. Lineage (NCBI taxonomy): Bacteria > Pseudomonadati > Pseudomonadota > Alphaproteobacteria > Rhodobacterales > Roseobacteraceae > Sulfitobacter > Sulfitobacter sp. SH22. The sequence goes on along the minus strand of NZ_OZ282573.1, from coordinate 2,103,784 downwards.
TATGTGCGGGCCGCCCGTGCGCTTGGGGTGGGGAACGTGACGATCATGTTCCGCCATATGCTGCCCAACGCAATGGTGGCCCTACTGACAATGCTGCCGTTTATCATCACGGGCACCATCAGCACGCTGGCGATCCTCGATTTTCTGGGCTTTGGGTTGCCGTCCTCGGCCCCGTCACTGGGCGAGCTGACCCTTCAGGCCAAACAGAACCTGCAAGCGCCCTGGCTGGCTTTTACGGCGTTCTTTACCTTTGCTATCATGTTGTCATTGCTGATCTTCATCTTCGAAGGAATCCGCGATGCGTTTGACCCAAGAAAGACGTTTTCATGAGTGCCGAAACGCACCGCTCTGCGCCCGATATCCTTGCCACGATCATCTACGCGATTTCGGTGATTGTCGCCGTTGGCGTTACCCTGTGGTTAAGCCGCGCGATTTTTATGGCACCGGGGGACACGGTGGGTTTCTTGTTCAGGGTTCTTGAAACACAGTTCTTTCCCAGTACCCTTGTTCTTCTTCTTGGATGTTGGAGCGTTGCCTTGATGAAATTGCCACCAGTCTGGCTTCGGCTGATCTGTGCCCCGATGGCGGCGTGGGGTGTCTATGCCGTGACACAGTTTGTGCCATGAACCAGCCAACCTCCGCCTTGCTTGAAGTCAAAGACCTGAATGTATCCTTCCGTCAGGAGGGGGCGTTAACCCATGCGGTCAGGGGTGTGAATTTCACGCTGAACCGTGGTGAAACCGTTGCCTTGGTGGGGGAATCCGGGTCCGGTAAATCGGTATCAGCGCTGAGCACCGTGTCCTTGCTGGGCGACAGCGCGGAGGTGTCCGGCTCCGTTCTGTATGACGGGCAGCAGATGATCGGGGCAGGGGACAAGCTGTTGCGCAAGGTGCGCGGCAACGACATCAGCTTTATTTTCCAGGAACCGATGACATCGCTGAACCCGCTGCATACGATTGAAAAGCAGTTGGGTGAATCACTGGCGCTGCATCAGGGGGTTGTTGGTGCTGCCGCGCGGGGGCGTATCCTCGAGCTGTTGGCAAAGGTTGGGATCAACGACGCCGAAAGCCGTTTGGGGGCCTATCCGCACGAGCTGTCAGGCGGGCAACGCCAGCGCGTGATGATCGCCATGGCGCTGGCAAACAAACCTGACGTGCTGATCGCGGATGAACCTACGACGGCGTTGGATGTGACCATTCAGGCGCAAATTCTGGACCTGCTGAAAGAGCTGAAAGACAGCGAAGGCATGGGCCTTTTGTTCATTACCCACGATCTGGGTATTGTGCGCCGGATCGCCGACCGCGTTTGCGTGATGCAAAAAGGCGAGATCGTAGAGCAGGGCCCGACGGCTGAAATCTTCGACAATCCCCAGCATCCCTATACCCAAACACTCCTGGGCGCAGAGCCATCGGGCCGTCCTGACCCTGTGGCCGAGGATGCCGAGGTCATTGCAAGCACGGATCATCTGAAGGTCTGGTTCCCGATCAAGCAGGGATTTCTGCGCAAGACGGTCGATTATGTAAAGGCCGTGAATGACGCAAGCCTGACGGTTCGTGCTGGAGAAACCATTGGGATCGTTGGTGAATCCGGGTCTGGAAAAACGACAATGGCCCTGGGTATCATGCGGCTGATCGCGTCAGAGGGTGGGATCACCTATATGGGGCAAAACGTGCGCGACTGGTCGACCCAGGAATTGCGGCGGCTGCGCAAGGACATGCAAATCGTGTTTCAGGACCCGTTTGGCAGCCTGTCCCCGCGCATGACCTGTATGCAGATTATTGCAGAAGGCCTGACCGTTCATAACGTGGACCCCGACCGCAACCAGCGCGAACTGGTGCGCGATGTGATGGTCGAGGTGGGGTTGGACCCTGCAACGATGGACCGCTATCCCCATGAATTTTCCGGCGGGCAACGCCAGCGGATCGCGATTGCGCGCGCCATGGTGCTGCGCCCGCGTTTGTTGGTGTTGGACGAACCGACCTCGGCGTTGGATATGACGGTGCAGGTGCAAATCGTCGACCTGCTGCGCAATCTTCAGCGCAAATACGGGCTGGCCTATTTGTTCATCAGCCACGACCTGAAAGTCGTGCGTGCAATGTCACATAAGGTGCTGGTCATGAAACGTGGTGACGTTGTGGAATACGGCGATGTCGATGTGCTGTACGATAACCCGACATCGCCATACACACGCGAATTGTTGCAGGCCGCGACCTAAGCTTTGGTCTGCCTTGAAAACGTCTGGAAACAGGGTGTTAGGCTTGATTATCAGGGGGTATGCGCGCCGTTTGTGGCGGCGCGCGAGAAGGCGGTTCAGCCGGGCCCGATCATAAAGCAGCTGACGTTTCGGGCGGCCAGTCTGCGGCAGGCAAGGTCAGCAGTTTCGCGTGTCATGCCCAGAAAATTTGCATCAAAGCCTTGGGGCCGCTGGACGACCTTGCGCAAGGTGCCATCAAGCGTGGAAATCTCGGAAAGGGCGGTTTTCACCAAGACTGTTTCGGCGGCATAGCGGCTTGGGAAACGACCGACGTTGACCCCCCAGTGACGCCCGCCCGATGTGGAAACGCGGCTAACCACTTCTTGTTGTTGCGGTCTTTTCAAGGTTTTGGCGGGATTGATCGATGCAATCAGGCCTTTGGGCCGCGATGCGGGTCGGGGCGATACCGTCGCGAGGCTTGCAGTTTGCACGACTTCTGCTGATTGAACGACCTCTGCCGTTTGTACAGGCGCGGTGGCAACCGCTTGTTTGATCGCGGCGTTGATGTCTTGGGCAAGCAGGGGTGATGTCGCCTCTGGGGCTTGGGCGGTGGCCACGACCACGGCACTTTCGGTGGTTGGGCGCAAATGTGGGCGTTTTGATGTGGTGACTGCGCCAACCAGACGGATGGTCTTGCCTGCGCCGCCCGGTGTGCTGGCGGAATTATGGGCGACAGGTGTGTCTTCGACATCGGCAAAGACAGGTTTCGTGGGCTTGATCAGCGGCGCTTTCGACGGGGCGCGGCGGAAGCCCATATCCATCAGTTCCGCGACCTTGGCATTGCGCGCTGTGGTCGAGGTGCCGCCGAAAACAGTCACGATCACCCGTTCGCTTCCACGTTCTGCCGAGGCGGTCAGGTTAAAGCCCGCGGCGCGTGTATATCCGGTTTTGATCCCGTCGGCACCTTTGTAGGAGGCCAGAAAACGGCGGTTGGTGTGGCTGACCTTGCGCACACCGGCATCTGCGGTGATGCGGGAAAACAGGTTATAATATTCGGGGAAGTCATAAAGCAGATGACGGCCCATGGTGGTCATGTCGCGGGCGGTCGACATATGCCCCGATTCAGTCAGGCCGTGGGCGTTCTTGAAAGTGGTATTGGTCATGCCAAGCGCTTTGGCGGTGCGGTTCATCCGGCGGGCGAATTTCGCCTCTGATCCGGAAATCGCTTCGCCGATGGCGGTGGCGGCGTCGTTGGCCGATTTTACCGCAGCGCCGCGGATCAGATAGCGCAGGGCGATAGTTTGCCCCGGCCGCATGCCAAGTTTGCTGGGCGGTTCCGATGCAGCGTGCTGGCTGATCTTAACTTGTGTATCGAGCGAAATTTCACCGCGTTTGATGGCGTCGAAAGCGATGTAAAGTGTCATCATTTTTGTCAGCGAGGCAGGGTGCAGTCGGGTGTCGGCGTTGCGAGCGTGTAGAACCTCGCCCGTCCGTGCATCGATGACATAGGCGGCATAGGGGGCTGCCATGGCGCTGAGCGGAAGCACCACCAGAATCCAAATAGCCGCAAGAATGAATAGCCCATACCGGGCCGGCTGCACGCGCCGCGCTCTCATGATAACTGCCTTTGCTCTGCCTCGGACCGCCGATTTTTCGACTGGCCACTAATTATTAAGGTAAGCATACCACATGTCGTTTTTTCGATAAACCCTTTGGAAACAAGGATTGCATCAAAAGGTGAATTTTGTGTGAGGCATATTTAGCGGCGGGGCAGCGCGACACCACTACTGGGGCGATTGTGGCGGGAATGTGGCAGGAATTGGGCGGAAATAATGCGAATCTTACGCCGGTCGGGCTGCGCAAATTTTAGGCTAAAACTTGTTCCAATTTTGACAGATCCGCGATTTGGCGAAAGCGCGGGGAATCATCGGGTGTTTCGGCATGCTCAAGCGCCCAGGTTTGACCGTGCGGGACATGCACGCCCCATCCGCCGGCATCGACCATCGGAACAACGTCGGATTTCACCGAATTGCCAACCATCATGCCCCGCGTCGCCCCGTCACCGTATTGGTTGAAAATACGCGTATATGTCGCGGGATTTTTGTCGGACACGATCTCTATCCCGTCGAACATGCCGCGCAAACCCGAGAGCGCGAGTTTGCGTTCCTGATCCAGCAAGTCGCCCTTGGTAATGAGCACCAGTTTATAGCGCCCCTGAAGTGCCTCGAGGGTTTCCCGGGCGTAGGGCAGCAGGTCAACGGGGTGGGACAGCATTTCGCGCCCGGCATTCAGGATTTCGGCGATGACGGGGGCGGGGACCTTGCCGTTGGTGACCTCGATCGCGGTTTCAATCATCGACAAGGTGAAACCCTTGATGCCAACGCCGTAGTGCGGAATGTTTCGCCGTTCCGCAACAAGAAGCCGGTCCATCAACGTGGATGGGTCGGTGTGGTCGTGGAGCAGGTCGGCGAAATGATCCTGGGTCAGGACAAAATAATGCTCGTTGTGCCAAAGAGTGTCGTCGGCATCGAACCCGATCATGGTTACCCGTTCGGCCATCTTCTCAAGACCCTCTTTTCTAATTACCGTTACAGTCTATATAGACCCACACACGACTCACTTGAACCTCCCTTGTAACAGGAGCAGCAATGCGCCTTGATGACATATTGATGGCTGGCAAGGATCGCGACGACGAAGACGTCGATCTGTTGACCAAAGTCAAACCCAAGACGAAACGGCCGCCGCTTTACAAGGTGATGCTGCTGAACGACGATTTCACGCCGATGGAATTTGTTGTGCACGTTCTTGAACGTTTCTTTGGCCTGAACCATGCCCAAGCCTTCGAGATCATGCTAACGGTTCATAAAAAAGGGTTGGCTGTTGTTGGCGTATTCAGCCACGAAATCGCGGAAACCAAAGTGGCCCAGGTCATGGATTTCGCCCGGCGGCATCAGCATCCGCTGCAATGCACCATGGAAAAAGAAGAGTAGCGCTTGATTGATGCACGTTTGGAGCTGGCGCTTGACGGCGGCGGCCTTGATTTACCGGCAGAGGGGACGATTGCCGTCTTCCAGCCGCCCCGAGACAGCGATCTGCCCGGTTTGGCCAAAGATCGCGTTCAGATTATCCAGGATTTTAAACCCGATTACGACGCATGGGTCGCTCGTGGCTATGATGTGGTGCACAGCATCGCGGGCCGTTATGCGGCCTGTATCGTCTGTCTGCCCCGCGCCAAGGCCGAAGCGCGCAAGATGATCGCTGACGCCTGCGAGGCGTGCGACGGTATTGTCGTTGTGGACGGTCAAAAGACCGACGGTGCCGACAGTATCCTGCGCGAGATGCGCGCCCGCGTCACGATCCAGGGTCCGATCTCGAAGGCCCACGGCAAGATGTTCTGGATCAGCGAGCCCGCCGCCGATTTTTTTGTGGATTGGAAGCAAGGGCCCGAAATGACCGAGGGCGGGTTCTGGACCGCGCCGGGTGTTTTCTCAGCGGATGGCGTCGATCTGGCTTCGGCGCTTTTGGTGGATGCACTACCGGAAAAACTGGGGGCCGAGGTCGCCGATCTGGGGGCTGGCTGGGGTTTTCTTTCTGCCCATCTGCTGACCCGCGAAAGCATCAAAAAGCTGTACGTGGTCGAAGCCGGACATATGGCGTTGGAATGCGCCCGCCGGAATGTCAGTGACGACCGCGCCGAATTCCTGTGGGAAGACGCGACCACCTGGAAGCCGCCACACCAGCTGGACGCTGTTGTGATGAACCCGCCGTTTCACACCGGACGCGCCGCCGAACCCCAGATCGGGCAGGCATTTGTTGCAGCCGCAGCGCGTATGCTGTCAGGTCAGGGCAAGCTGTGGATGGTCGCGAACCGTCACCTGCCCTATGAGGCCGAGCTGAAAACTCGCTTTGCCCATGTCGAGGAAATCGGCGGGGACGCGCGGTTCAAGCTGTTTCACGCCGCGCGCCCTTTGCGTAAACGTCGCTAAGCGCCGGTTGGCGTCATAAGGAACGAGTTTCATGTCATTTTCGATAAAAGGCAAAAACGTCATCGTGACAGGCGCGGCAAACGGGATTGGCCTCGCTATTGCGCGGCAGTTTGCTGACAAGGGTGCCAATGTGATGTGCGCGGACACCGATGAAAAGGCGTTGGCCGAAGAGCTGGGCGATGCAAAGGACGAGGGCAACATCCGTTTCTTTGCCGGCGATCTGCGCCAGCGCCTGACCATTGCCAATCTGGTTTCAGCGACAATCGACGCCTTTGACGAGGTGGATGTGCTGGTCAACGCATCGCGGCAGTTCTTGCCGACCGAGGCGTTGAACGGCGAGGACACCAGCGTTGAAACGCTGTGGCAGGAAAACGTGATGACCGCGCTGCAACTGACGCAGCAAGTGTCGAAACGGATGATCAAGCAATCCGAAGACCGCCCGGATGGCCCGGTGGGCAGCATTATCAACCTCAGCTCGATCGCGTCGCGGCACACGCGGCCGGAATTGATGGCCTATTCAATGGCCGCCGCCGCGCTTGAACAGATGACACGGTCGATGGCGTTGGCATTGGCCCCGCACCGTATCCGCGTGAATGCCGTGGCTTTCGGGTCGGTGATGAGCGGATCACTAAAGGCATCGGTGGCAGAAAACCGTGAATGGCGCGATGATATCCGCAGCCATACGCCACTAGGTCGCATTGCATCGCCGTCAGAACTGACCGACACCATTCAATATCTGGCGGCGGACAGCTCGAGCTTTATGACGGGCGGAGTGATCGTGGTGGACGGGGGCCGTTCGCTTCTGGATGCGGCGGATGCGCCTGCGCATTAGCGGTTCGTTCCCTTTCGCAGGCATTGCGCAGCGTGAGCACAGATAAGGTACGAGATATGACAGACAGTTTCGACACAGAGAAATCACGCGCGGCGGCCTGGTTTCACGAATTGCGCAACCAGATTGTGGATGCGTTTGAAGGGCTGGAAAACAGCCATGATGCTGGGCCTTTGGCCGATGCGGCCCCCGGCAGGTTCGAGGTCACCCAGACGACCCGCAGCAGTGAAGACGGGTCGGATGCTGGCGGCGGGTTGATGAGCGTCATGCGGGGCGGCCGCGTGTTCGAAAAGGTCGGGGTCAATATATCGACGGTCTATGGCACTTTGGGCGAACGCGCGCAGAATGCGATGGCGGCGCGCAAGGGCATTCCGGGGATGAAGGACGACCCGCGGTTCTGGGCATCCGGCATCAGTCTGGTCGCGCATATGCAAAACCCCCATGCGCCCGCGGTTCACATGAACACCCGCATGTTCTGGACGCCCCATGCGTGGTGGTTCGGGGGCGGATCGGATTTGAACCCTTGCATCGAATATGCCGAAGACACTGCGCATTTTCATGAGCAGCAAAGGGTGCATCTGGATCCGCATGGCGCGGAGCTGTACCCCAAGCTGAAGGCATGGGCGGATGAATATTTCTATATCCCGCACCGCAACCGCGCCCGGGGTGTGGGCGGTATCTTTATGGATGATCATTGCACGGGCGATTGGGGCGCGGATTTCAAGCTGACCCAGGACATCGGCCGCGCCTTCCTGCCCGCCTATCTGCCCTTGGTGGAAAAGCGGCGCGTGCAGGATTGGACCGAGGCCGACAAGGATGCGCAGCTTGTGCATCGCGGGCTCTATGCGGAATATAATCTGGTCTATGACCGCGGGACGAAATTCGGGCTTGAGACGGGGCATGATGCCAATGCCGTGTTGATGAGCCTGCCGCCTTTGGCGAAATGGGTGTGACCTGCCGCTAGGGTCGATGGGGGCCAGCCCCCGTCCTTGCGGACTCCCCCGGGATTTTTGACCATTTGGAAGATGTAGAAAGGGCCTCCCGCGTTTGTGTAACGGGGAGGCCCTTGGACGTTTAATAGAGCCGTTGCGCTTTATTGTTTGGGCAGCATCACGCCGTCGATGACATGGATCACGCCGTTGGATTGTTTTACATCCGCGATTGTGACGAAGGCAGCGTTGCCGTTTTCATCGACCAGTTTCATTTTGTCGTCGGCATAGGAGGCTTGCAATACGCAGCCGCCCAGTGTCGGAACGGGGTGTTCGCCGCCGTCATCATTGATCATGCCTTGCAGGGCTTCGGCCATCACGGCTTTGCCGACCACGTGGCAGGTCAGAATTTTTGCCAGGGTGTCTTTGTTTTCCGGCTTGAGCAGCATTTCGACTGTGCCTGCTTCAAGGCGGTCAAAGGCGGCGTTGGTTGGGGCGAACACGGTGAACGGGCCTTCGCCGGACAGAGTTTCGACCAAGCCGGCAGCCTGGACCGCTGCGACCAATGTGGTGTGGTCTGCGGAGTTAACAGCGTTTTCAACGATGTTTTTTTCAACGGACATTTCTGCGCCGCCGACCATCGGGTTCATGGCATGTGCATCTGCGAATGCAGCGCCGGCGGTGAGGGCCAAAGCTGCTGTGGCGGTCATCATTTTTTTCGTGAAAGTCATGGTATGCTCCTGAGTTTCTATGTGCCGACCGTTGATCGGTCATGTCCTATTCACGGGCAGGGCAGACAGAGAGTTTCAGGAGATTGATAATATTTTGAAAAATTATTTTGGCCCATGCCAGTCAAAGAAATGTGGGCCTGCCTGGGACAGCAGTTCCTGGGCCAGATCGACGCCCATTTGCCCGCCGTCGGATATGGGGCCGCTGCGGCTGCCTGCGATCACTTCGGAGCCATCGGGGCGCAGCACCTCGCCGCGCAGGTACAGTGTGTCACCGTCGAGCGTGGCCAGCCCGGCGATAGGCGTTTCGCAAGACCCGTCAAGCGTCAGCAGGAAGGCGCGTTCGGCGATCAGGCGCTGGCCTGTGGGCGCGTCATGGATCGCGGCAAGCAAGGCTTGGGTGTCCACGTCACCTGCGCGGCGTTCGATGCCGATGGCCCCCTGGGCGACCGCGGGCAGCATGTCGGTGTCGTCGATCGGGGTGGCGGGGACGTTTTCCATGCCCAGTCGGTTCAGGCCCGCCATGGCAAGGAAGGTGCATTCGGCCACACCGTCAGCCAGCTTGCGCAGACGGGTTTGAACGTTGCCGCGGAATTCGACGACCTGCAAATCTGGGCGTTTGTGCAGCAATTGCGCCCGGCGGCGCAGGCTTGAGGTGCCGACGACCGCGCCGTCGGCCAGTTGATCCAGCGCAGAGAGCAGCGGGGCGACAAAGGCGTCGCGCGGGTCTTCGCGCGGCAGGAACGTATCCAGCAGCAGGCCGCCGGGCTGGATCGTCGGCATGTCTTTCATCGAATGGACGGCGATGTCGATCTTGCCGGCCAGCAGGTCTTCTTCGATCTCGCGGGTGAACAGGCCCTTGCCGCCGATTTCCTTGAGGGGGCGATCCTGAATAAGGTCGCCGGTGACCTTGATCACCACAATCTCGAACGCGGTCAGCGGCAGGTCGAAGGCGGTGGACAGGCGCGCGCGGGTTTCGACCGCTTGAGCCATCGCAAGAGGGGAGCCACGGGTGCCGATGCGCAGGGGGTTCTGAGGGGTGGGCAGGGTCAAGGTCATGAAGTTCTCTTTGGGCAAGTCAATTTTGTGCGACAATGGGGCACCCGCGCCTTGACTTCCAGCCCTCACATCTTGACCAAAGGCAAAAGTTTTCCTGAGGAGCCGACACATGGCGCAGACAACAGCCCCAACCAAAACCATTTTGCGCGCCTTGGCGGGTGAAACGCTGCCGACACCACCGATCTGGATGATGCGTCAGGCGGGCCGCTATTTGCCCGAGTACAAAGCCACCCGTGCCGAGGCAGGGGATTTCCTGTCGCTGTGCTATAATCCCGACCTTGCGACCGAGGTGACCTTGCAACCGATCCGGCGGTACGGATTTGATGCCGCGATCCTGTTTGCCGATATTTTGCTGGTGCCCCAAGCCTTGGGCGCTGATCTGTGGTTTGTCACGGGCGAAGGGCCGCGGTTGTCGACGGTTACAACCCAGGCCGATTTCGACAAGCTGAAACCTGTCGATGTGATTCACGAGACGCTGAACCCCATCTATCAGACCGTGCGCAACCTTGCGGGGGCCTTGCCGCCGGAAACCACGTTGATCGGCTTTGCGGGCGCGCCATGGACTGTGGCGACCTATATGATCGCGGGGCAGGGCACCAAGGACCAAGGGCCGGCGCATCAGTTGCGGATCAATGACAACCCGTTGTTCGAATCGCTGCTGAACCTGATCACCAAGGCGACGATCGAATATATGTCGGCCCAGATCGAGGCCGGTGCCGAAGTCATGAAGATTTTCGACAGCTGGGCGGGGTCGCTGTCGGGCGAGGCCTTCCAGAAATATGCGTTGGAGCCAGCCCGCGAGATCACGCAGGAGCTGAAGAAACGTCACCCCGGTATTCCGATCATCGGTTTCCCGCGCGAGGCGGGCGACCAGTACATCGGTTTCCACAAAGCCACCGGTGTGGATTGTGTGGCCTTGGATAACTCCGTCTCTGCTGAATGGGCTGCTGCGAATGTGCAGGTTGACGGCTGTGTGCAGGGTAACCTTGCGTCACGCCATATGGTCACCGGCGGGCAGGATCTGATCGACGAGACACGGGCGATTGTGAAGGCGTTTTCCAAGGGCCCGCATATCTTTAATCTAGGTCATGGCATCACGCCGGACGCCGATCCGGACAACGTTCAGTTGATGATTGATACGGTTCGCGAAGCAGGTTGATGACATTAGATTGGTTTTGGCCCTTGACGGGGGCCAAGGCCCGTCATATTCGAAGCGCCGATGGCGTTATAGCTCAGTTGGTTAGAGCGAACGACTCATAATCGTTAGGTCCCTGGTTCAAATCCAGGTAACGCCACCATCACCCCCTCCGCTCAGATTTGCCTTTGTGACTGTGTCACCGCAAAATATGTGAATTATTCTGCATTTTTGCGTCATTTCGTTTGACGGTTACAAAATCCCGGCAGTTAATTTGCATGAAAGTGCAGAATTGCACTTTTCAAGAAACGTTGGAGACGCAGAGCGCAAAAAGTAGCATCGAAAAGATAATGACAAAGATTGTTAGATGGCCTAACAATATTGCGAAAGAAACGCTAGGTCACCTGATCCAATTCAGGGACATGCTGTTCAGGGGAGGTTGAGCTGATGGATTCTCGTACAGTGCTTATGTGCGATGGTTGTGCATCTGATCTTTTTCCCCCAACTAATGCGATCCAATCGGAAAGCCCGCCGTCGAGCGGGAACCGTAACGACCAACAATAACGGGAGAGATCAAATGATGATGAGAAGAACTATGATGGGTGTCGCAGCAGCCGCGCTTGCCGTCGGGATGAGCGCAACAGGTGCTTTCGCGCAAGACGTCACTTTGCGCCTGCACCAGTTCCTGCCGCCACAAGCCAATGTGCCAAAGCAGGTTCTGGACGTGTGGGCCGACAAGGTTCAGGCAGACAGCGGCGACCGCATCAAGATCGAGCGTTACCCCTCCATGCAGCTTGGCGGTAAGCCACCGGAGTTGATGGACCAGGCGATTGATGGCGTGGCCGATATCGTATGGACCGTTGTCGGGTATACACCGGGCCGTTATCCGTCGACCGAAGTGTTTGAACTGCCCTTCATGGTGGGCGACGCGCGCGCTGCCAGCTCTGCTTATTGGCAGATGTTTGAAAAGCACATGAAAGACACCGAATTCAAAGACGTGCACATCTTGGGCACATGGGTTCACGGCCCCGGCTTGCTGCACACCAACAAGGAAGTGCGTACACCTGCCGATATGCAGGGCATGAAGATCCGTGGCGGTTCGCGTCTGGTGAACCAGCTTTTGGAAACCACCGGTGCAACGCCTGTTGGTATGCCCGTTCCGGCGATTCCCGAAGGCCTGTCCAAAGGTGTGATCGACGGGACAACCATCCCGTGGGAAGTCACCACAGCCCTGAAAGTGCCAGAGCTGGTCAAGAACCACACCGAATTCGCGGGGTCTGCCTTGTACACGCTGACATTCGTGCTGGCGATGAACAAAGACAAGTATGACAGCCTGCCAGACGATCTGAAAAAAGTCGTTGATGACAATTCGGGCCTGGAATTCTCGGTCTTTGCTGGTGGTACGCAAGCGGATGCCGATGGCCCCGCGCGTCAGATCGCCGTTGATCTGGGCAACAACATCGTGACCTTGTCCGATGAGGAAACCCAGGTTTGGCGCGAAACAGCGCAGCCGATCTATGACAGCTGGGTTGCCGACATGAACAGCAAAGGCATCGACGGCCAGGCGCTGATCGACGAGGCCAAGTCACTGATGGACGCTTACGGCAAATAAGCTGCCGACGATAAAAACAGACCTGTGGCGCGACAAACGCCGCAGGTCTTTCGCCTTAAAGATTTCCAAACATAAGAGATGTCACATGCATCGGCTGATCCAGTTTCTTGCCCGGTTTACCGCTGTTATCGGGGGGATCGTTCTGACGGCGTTGATCCTGATGACAACGTTTTCGATCATTGGGCGCGCAATCAACAAAGTGCTGCACAATGAATTCTTTCAAACCCAACTCAGTGGTCTGTCGCAAGCCTTGCTTGATCTGGGCGTCGGCGAAATCAACGGCAATTACGAACTGCTCGAGGCCGGCATCGCCTTTGCGATCTTCTCGTTCCTGCCGATTTGCCAGTTTAACGGATCCCATGCGAGCGTGGATGTTTTCACCTCGTTCCTGTCACGCAAGGTGAACCGTTGGATTGCGGCCTTTTGGGAAGTCGTTATGGCCGTGGTGATCATCCTGATCATCTGGCGCCTGTTCGAGGGGATGCAACGCTACATCGGCAATGGCGAGACGACGTTGTTTCTGCAATTCCCTGTCTGGTGGGCCTATGCCGCCAGCTTTGTTGCCGGGATTATCTCGTGCATCGTGGCGGTCTATTGTGCTGTGATCCGGGTGATCGAAGCTCTCAGAGACGAAAATTTTCTTCCTAGCGAACAAGGGGCACACTGACGTGACCAATCTAGAAATGGGCTTTTGGTCCTTCCCTGTGCTGTTGTTGATGATCTTTTTGCGCGCGCCGATCGGCCTTGCCATGCTGCTGTGCGGCTTTGGCGGCTGGTTTTTCGCGATGGGCGGTAATCCGACCCCGCTGTTGGCCAAGCTGAAATCAGAGACATACACGACATTCTCGAGCTATTCCTTGTCGATCATTCCGATGTTCCTGCTGATGGGGCAATTCGCGACCCTGTCCGGCATGTCCACCGCCTTGTTCAAAGCGGCAGAAAGCTTCCTTGGGCATCGTCGCGGCGGTGTTGCGATGGCCGCTGTGGGGGCCTGTGCGGGCTTTGGTGCCATCTGTGGCAGTTCGCTGGCGACAGCGGCAACCATGTCCAAGGTCGCCCTGCCGGAACTGCGCCGCTATGGGTATTCGGGTGGGTTTTCCACCGCGACACTGGCAGCGGGCGGCACCTTGGGCATCTTGATCCCGCCATCGGTGATCCTGGTGATTTACGCGATCCTGACCGAACAGAACATTGCCAAGCTTTTCCTGGCGGCGTTCATCCCCGGTATTCTGGCGGCCCTTGGCTATATCGTCACGATCTCCATCTATGTGCGGCTGAACCCGAACTCTGCCGGTACGCGCCCTGCGGTGCCGATGGCAGAGCGGTTCAAGGCCTTGGCAAACACATGGCCGGTTCTGGTGATCTTTTTCATCGTTGTCGGTGGTATCTATCTGGGGTGGTTCACCCCGACCGAAGGCTCTGCCATCGGTGCGGCGGGTACGGGTCTGGCGGCGTTGCTGGCGGGCAGTCTGAACTGGTCGGTGCTGCGCGAAAGCCTGCTGGGCACGGCGAAAACCACCGGCATGATCTTCTTTATCGTGCTGGGGGCGGGGTTCTATAACGGGTTCCTTGCGCTTTCGGGTGTGCCGCAGTTCATGGCCGACTGGGTTGTCAATCAGGGCTATAGCCCGTGGTTCGTGCTGACGATCATTCTGGTGTTCTACCTGATCTTCGGCTGCCTGATGGACAGCTTGTCGATGATCCTGCTGACGGTTCCGATCTTCTTTCCCGTCATCTCGGCGATGGATTTCGGGATGAGCACAGAACATCTGGCGATCTGGTTCGGTATTCTGGTGCTGATTGTGGTCGAGGTGGGGCTTATCACGCCGCCGGTGGGGATGAACCTGTTCATCATCAACTCGATGGACCGCGAAACCCCGATGACCGAAACCTACAAGGCGGTGATGTATTTCGTCGGGTCCGACATCGTGCGCGTGATCATTCTGGTGATGTTCCCCGCGATCACCTTGTTCCTGTTACCCGGCTAGATCTGGCCCTTTCCCCGCGCTTCGGCGCGGGGCGCTAACGTTTATCAGGTCCGCCTTGTCCGGCGCGGCCAAGGAGGATTCATGACCAATAGTTCCAATCTTATACCGCATAAGGTCATTCGAACCGATCGGCCTGACGGATCCATTTTGTTGGAGTCAGGTTACGATCTGGGCCCCGTTGCCCGCTGCACAGGCGACTGGTTGCATGAATGGGCGGCATCGGCCCCCGACAGGGTGTTCCTGGCGGAGCGGTCGGGCAGTGGCTGGCGCACGGTCAGCTATTCTCAGGCGCTTGAAATGGTACGCAGCATTGCGGGGCATCTGTTGTCGCGCGATCTGGGGCCGGAAAAGCCCATTCTGATTGTGTCGGGCAACAGCATTGATCACGGGCTGCTGTCGCTGGCGGCGCAATATGTCGGCGTGCCGACCGTCCCCGTGGCCGAGCAATATTCGTTGATCCCCGCCGCCCTGCCGCGTCTGGATTATGTGGCCAAGCTGGTAAAGCCCGGCATGGTCTATGCGTCTGATGCCACCCAATACGCAGGTGCCTTCGGGCTGGAGAGCCTGAGCAGTGCTGAAAAGCTGTCGTCCTTGCCCGGTGCCACGGGGGCGACTGATTTCACCAGCCTGCTGACCCCAAGCGACGCGGATGTGGATGCGGCCTTTGCCAAGATCACACCGGACACCTTGGCGAAAATCCTGATGACCTCGGGGTCCACGTCGGACCCAAAGGGGGTTTTGACCAGCCAAAAGATGATGACCACGAACCAGGCGCAACTGGCGCAGGCCTTGCCTTTTGTGACGGCACGGCCCCCGCAACTGGTGGACTGGCTGCCGTGGAACCACGTGTTTGGCGGGTCGCATAACTTTAACCTGATGCTGGCAAACGGTGGCAGCCTGTATATCGACGAGGGCAAGCCCGCGCCGGGGATGTTTGACAAGACCCTTGCCAATCTGCGCGAGATTTCCGGCACGATCAGCTTTAACGTGCCGGTTGGATTTGCCCAGCTTGTCAGCGCGCTGAACGACGACAAACAATTGCGCGACCGCTATTTCGCCGAGCTGGATATGATTTTTTACGCCGGTGCGTCCCTGCCGCAGGCGACATGGGCCGAACTGGAACGGCTGGCCATGGAAACCCGCGGGAAGTTGCCGCTGATCAATTCGTCTTGGGGGTTGACCGAAACCGCGCCTGCCGCGCTTTTGCAGCATGAACCCGCAAAAGGCGCTGGTATCGTGGGCGTGCCGTTGCCCGGTGTGAAGGTGAAACTGATCCCCGATGCCGACGGGCGCTGCGATGTGCGCGTGGCGGGGCCGACAATCACCAAGGGCTACCACGACAACCCCGCAAAAACAGCCGAGGCATTTGACGAAGAAGGGTTCTTTGTCACCGGCGACGCGATGCGGTTGATTGATCCGACCGACCCTGCGCGGGGGCTGATGTTTGACGGGCGCATGTCCGAAGACTTCAAACTGATGACCGGCACCTGGGTGCGCGCGGCGCAGTTGCGGCTGGATCTGCTGGCCGCCTTGGCCCCTTACGTGTCTGATCTGGTGCTGACGGGGCAGGGCCGCGAGGAAGTGGGCATGTTGCTGATCCCCAACCGCGCGACGATTGCCGCGCAAGGCTGGGATGTGTCCGACGATGGCGGGGCACTGGTTTGCGCGCCGCTGATGGACAAGATCGGTGCCGTGATGAAAGAGCTGGCGGCAAAGACAACCGGCAGCGCGGCGCGGGTGACGGGGGCCGTGATCATGGCCGATATTCCGTCCATGGGCGACGGGGAAGTGACCGCCAAAGGCAACCTGAATTTCCCGAAAATCCTGATGCGCCGCGCCGATCTGGTTAACCGTATCTATGACAGGGCTGATCCCGCGCGCATATCGGCGGTTTGATGCAATAAAATGCCCAATGTCGCAGGTTTACTTGCGACATTTTGTCATAAGTGCACAATAAAGCATCTACGTTTGGGAGGACTAAGATGACCGTCGTCACCGCGCATGCGAATGCTGTTACCTATTTTGTCGACCGCCACCCCGAAGAAGGGCGCGGGGACAAGATTGCCTTTCGCGAAATTGGCAGCGGCAGGGCGCTGACCTACGGCGATATGGCTGTGGGTGCGGGGCAGATTGCTGGTGCCTTGGCACGCGCTGATATCCGCCCCGAAGAACGCGCCGCGATGCTGGTGCTGGATCAGATCGAATTTCCGCAAATCTTTTGGGGCGCGATAAAAGGTGGCGTTATTCCGGTGCCGTTGAACACGCTGCTGGCGACGTCGGTCTATGACACGATCCTGCGCGATTCTCGCGCTGCTATTCTATTTGTCTCGGCTGAACTGTGGGACGTTGCCAAGGGCGCGGTCGCGGGCAACCCCTATCTGCGTCATGTGGTCGTGATCGGGGATGCCCCTGCCGGCACAACCAGTTTTGAGGATTTCAAGGCGGGGGCTGAGGCCCGCGAAACCATGGCTGTCAGTCCCGACGAGGTGGCATTCTGGCTCTACTCCTCGGGGTCTACGGGGCAGCCGAAAGGCGTGGCACATGTGCATTCGGCCTTGCGCGCGACATCGGACACTTACGGCAAACAGGTGCTCGAGATTGCCGAAGATGATGTGGTTTTTTCGGTCGCCAAGCTCTTTTTCGCCTACGGGCTGGGCAACGCGATGACCTTCCCGCTGTCGGTCGGTGCCACGGCCCTGTTGCTGGCGGGGCGTCCGACACCGGATGGTGTGGTCGCCTTGTTGAACGCTGAAAATCCGACGGTGTTTTGCGGTGTGCCAACGCTATATGCGGCGATGGTTGCGCATATGGATAAATCAGGTGGCCTGACGGCACCGTTGCGCACCTGTATCTCGGCTGGCGAAGCGTTGCCCGAAGAGGTCGGCCTGCGGTGGGAAAAACATGTCGGCACCAGCATCCTTGACGGCGTTGGATCGACCGAAATGCTGCACATCTTTCTGAGCAACCGGAAGGATGATCTGGTCTATGGCACCTCGGGTGTTGCGGTGCCCGGATATGCGCTGCGTCTGGTGGATGAAACGGGCGAGGAAGTGCTGCCCGGCGGGGTCGGCGAATTGCTGGTCAACGGGGCCTCGTCTGCCAATTCATATTGGAACCAGCGCGAAAAATCCCGCAGCACATTCGAAGGTGTCTGGACCCGCACGGGCGACAAATACGAGTTGGGCGAAGACGGCAGGCTGACCTATTGCGGGCGCACGGACGACATGTTCAAGGTGTCCGGCATCTGGCTGTCACCCTTCGAAGTGGAGGGTGCGCTGGTCAGTCATCCGCGTATCCTTGAGGCCGCCGTGGTGGCCGTCGAAGACGCCGATGGTCTGGAAAAACCCAAGGCATTCGTGGTGTTGAAAGACGGCGAGGCGGACGAGGCCTTACTGCTTGAGCTGAAAAATCACGTCAAAGACAAGATCGGTAAATGGAAATATCCGCGCTGGATCGAGGTGGTGCAAGACCTGCCCAAAACGGCGACGGGCAAAATTCAGCGGTTCAAACTGCGGGAGGAGAAGTGATGGGTGTGACTTGGTCAAACGAGGCGGGCTTGCATCTGACGGCGGGCGGAAAATCACTGGAATATGCGGCATGGGGCCCCAAGCCCGCTGACGCACCAACATTGGTTTTGCTGCACGAAGGCTTGGGCAGTGTGGCGCTGTGGCGTGATTTCCCGCAGGCTTTGGTTGATGCCACGGGGTTTGGCGTGCTGGCCTATTCAAGGGCCGGCTATGGCGCGTCCGATCCCGTCGATCTGCCACGCCCGTTGGATTATATGACCCAAGAGGCCCTGCATTCGGTAGGCGACGTGCTGGACGCCGCAGGGATCGAACACGCGGTTCTGTTGGGTCATTCCGACGGCGCAACAATCGCCACGATCTATGGCGGTTCGGTGTCTGACATGCGTGTTCGGTCGCTGATCCTGATGGCCCCGCATTACTTTACCGAACCGATGGGTTTGGCCGCGATCAAGGCGGCGGGCGATGCCTATGCGAGTGGCGGGCTAAAGGAAAAGCTGGCCAAATATCACACAAATGTCGATGTCGCATTCAACGGGTGGCATGGCGCGTGGACCGACCCCAAGTTCGAGGCGTGGAATGTCGGCGACAGCATTGACCATCTGCGCATTCCGGTTCTGGCCATTCAGGGGCGCGATGACCCCTATGGCACACTTGCCCAGATCAGCGAGATCGAGACGCGGATTTACTCACCCGTCGAGACATCGATTTTGGACAACTGCGGCCATGCTCCGCATCTGGATCAACCACATGCGACACTGGATGCAATCCGCGAATTCTGCGCCCGCCTTGACCGGATCGAGCGTGAAGTCGTGCAGATCGCCTAGATGTTTCGCGCCGTGGTCCCCTCGCACGCCTATGTGCCGGGTCAAACCGCGCGGCATCCGGACGATTGGTTCGATGTGATAAAGGCCAGCGTGTCCAGCGGTGTTTCGGTGGACACACTGGACCAGACGGAGGCGTGGAAGGCCGGGCTCTATTATTTCCACGCCGGGTATTTCTGGGAATGTCACGAGGTGCTTGAGGCCGTCTGGATGCGCACAGACGATCCGTCGCCCGAAAGAGCCATGACACAGGCGGTCATTCAACTGGCCAACGCGCGGCTGAAGTTGCGGATGGACCGACCGAATGCAACGCAAAGGTTGTGCGGCATTGTCGATGATCTGCTGGCGCAATGCGCAGGGGCCAAGACGATTCTGGGGATTGAGGTCAGGGATGTGGCAAGCTGGATGGCTGAGACACGCAAAATGATTTAGATGCGATATGATGCATAAAACTGTGGAGATATCGACCAGTTTGCAGATTTTTGTGGCAATATGATGCCATAATTGGGATTGATCTAGAAATTGGCCGGGCCTGATATGCGATGTATCGGGTGGGCCCCGCTTAGGGAGACTGCACTTGACCAAGATTATTGATTTCCAAACCGACCCCTCGAAATACCGCCATTGGAAGATTGAATATGACGGTCCGATCGCGAATCTTTACATGGATGTCGATGAAAAAGGCGGGCTGTTCGAAGGCTATGAGCTGAAGCTGAATTCCTACGATCTGGGCGTTGATATCGAGCTGGCCGATATCGTGCAGCGGATGCGGTTCGAACACCCCGAAGTCAAAGTCGTGGTCATGCAGTCGGCCAAGGACAAAGTGTTTTGCGCCGGTGCAAACATCCGGATGTTGGGCGGTGCCGCGCATAGCCACAAGGTTAACTTTTGTAAGTTCACCAACGAGACCCGCAACACATTCGAGGCCGCCCTGGCTGACAGTGGCCAGAACTACATCTGCGCTGTCAAAGGGGCTTGCGCGGGTGGTGGTTATGAACTGGCGCTGGCGTGCAACTATATCATGCTGACCGATGACAGCACATCGTCGGTGTCCCTGCCCGAGGTACCTTTGTTGGCGGTTCTGCCGGGCACAGGCGGTCTGACCCGCGTCACAGATAAACGCATGGTGCGCCGTGACCGCGCCGATGTGTTCTGCTCGATCGAGGAAGGCATCAAAGGCAAGCGCGCCAAGGATTGGCGTCTGGTGGATGAGGTTATCCCGAATTCCAAGTTCAACGAAACCGTGGTCGAGCGGGCCAAGGAAATGGCTGCAAAGTCCACAAAGGCCGATGTGGCGCAGGGGATTGAACTGACACCGATCACGCGGACATTCGCGGCAGATGGCATCAGCTATTCCACTGTCGAAGTCGTTCTGAACCGCGATGCGAAACGTGCGACGGTGACGATCAAAGGCCCAGATGCGGCAGCCCCTGCGGATATGGATGCGCTGGCAGCACAAGGTGCGAATGCATGGATTTTGCGCTGCGCCCGAGAGCTGGACGATGCCATCCTGCACCTGCGCAACAATGAAAAAGAACTGGGCCTGATCGAATTCCAGACCCAAGGCGACCCTGAACTGCTGGTCGCGCATGAGGCGCTGTTGCTGGCCAACAAGGACCACTGGCTGGCCAATGAAATCCTGCAATACTGGAAGCGCCTGCTGAAACGTGTCGACATGACGTCGCGCAGCTTGGTCGCGATTGTCGAACACGGATCGTGCTTTGCCGGGCCTCTGGCCGAACTGCTCTGGTCAGTCGATCGCAGCTATATGATGCTTGAGGAGTTTGACGGCGATAACCGCCCCTTGGCGACAGTGACCCTGACCGACGGCAACTTTGGCACCTATAAAATGGGCAATGACCTGACCCGTCTTGAAACACGTTTCCTGGGTACGCCCGAAGACATCGCCAAGCTGGAAGCGCTGAAAGGTGAACCACTTGAGGCCGAGTCCGCCGACGAGGCCGGTTTGGTCACTTATGTCTATGACGACATCGATTGGGAGGACGAGGTGCGCCTGTTCATGGAAGAGCGCGCCAGCTTTAGCCCCGATGCAATGACGGGAATGGAAGCGAACCTGCGCTTTGCCGGCCCTGAAACCATGGAGACCCGCATTTTCGGCCGCCTGACCGCTTGGCAGAACTGGATTTTCCAGCGCCCGAACGCGGTAGGGCCAAATGGTGCGCTGCAACGCTACGGCACAGGCGTGCGTGGCGAATATAATATGGAACGTGTGTAACGGGCCCGGATTTTTCAAAAAATCCGTCCCAAAATCTTTGAAAGATTTTGCCCCACCGAGGAGAAAACGAATGCTCGACCTGATCAACGTAAGCTACGACACCCAGATCCCCAATAACGTGAACCTGAGCCAGGACAAGAAGGTGCTGAAGGCCCTTGAGAAATGGCACCCCGGATACATCAACTGGTGGAACGACCTGATCCCGCAGAACTTTCAGGAATCGATGGTGTATCTGCGCACAGCCGTGTCGGTAGACCCCAAAGGCTGGGCGAAATTCGACTATGTGAAGATGCCCGAATACCGTTGGGGTGTTCTGCTGGCCCCCGCCGTCGAAGATCGCAAGATCCCGATGGGTGAACATTACGGCGAACCCGCATGGCAGGAAGTGCCGGGCGAATACCGCAACATGCTCAAGCGCTTGATCGTCATTCAGGGCGATACCGAGCCGGGGTCTGTTGAGCAGCAACGCTTCCTTGGTCTGACCGCGCCGTCGCTTTATGACATGCGCAACCTGTTTCAGGTCAACGTCGAGGAAGGCCGCCACCTTTGGGCGATGGTTTATCTGCTGCAAAAGTATTTCGGTCGCGATGGCCGCGAAGAAGCGAATGATCTGCTGGTCCGGTCCTCGGGGTCCGAAGACAGCCCGCGCATGTTGGGTGCCTTTAACGAAGAGACGCCGGATTGGTTGTCCTTCTTCATGTTCACCTATTTCACCGACCGCGACGGCAAGATGCAGCTGGAATCTCTGGCTCAGTCCGGTTTCGATCCGCTGTCCCGCACCTGCCGTTTCATGCTGACCGAAGAAGCACACCACATGTTTGTCGGTGAAACCGGTGTGGGCCGCACCATTCAGGCAACGCTCGAGGCGATGAACAAGGCGGGCATCACCGACCCCTATGACATCAACAAGATCCGCGATCTGGGCGTCATTGACCTGCCCACGATCCAGAAAAAGCTGAACCTGCACTATACCTTGTCGCTGGACCTGTTCGGCCAAGAGGTGTCCACCAACGCAGCGAACGCCTTCAACTACGGGATCAAGGGTCGCTATATGGAGCAGCGGATCGACGACGATCACAAGCTGCAAAACGACACCTATTCGGTGACCTCGGTCAAGGATGGTAAGATCATCACCGAAGACGTGCCTGCGCTGACCGCGATCAACATGCGTCTGCGTGACGACTATGTGCGTGATGCCGCCGGTGGTGTTGGCCGCTGGAACAAGCAGATCGCCAAGGCCGGCGTTGATTTCGAATTCAAGATGCCGCACGAAGGGTTCCACCGTCAGATCGGCGTGTTCAGCGCCGTGGCTGTTGACCCCGATGGCAACATCATGTCGTCTGACGAATGGCACAAGCGCAAGGACGAGTGGCTGCCGACCAAGGCGGATGGCGACTTTATCCAGTCGTTGATGGTACCGTGCTACGAGCAGGGCAAATACGCCAGCTGGATTGCGCCACCCAAGGTCGGGATCGACAACAAGCCCGGCGACTTTGAGTATGTAAAGTTGCACATGGCCTAAAGGGCGCGGTGGGGTACACCCACCCTACGAAGACAACACAGGTGGGTGGGCTTTGGTCCGCCCATCCGCACATAAAGCCGCAGGAGCCGTCGCCATGAACCAGCCCGTCAAACAGCACCTCATTGATCCCGAAATTTGCATCCGGTGCTATACCTGCGAGATGACATGTCCCGTGGGGGCCATCGAACATGACGACAACAATGTCGTGGTCAATTTCGATACCTGCAATTTCTGCATGGATTGCATTCCGGTCTGCCCCACGGGGTCGATTGATGAATGGCGCGTGGTTGATGTGCCCTATTCTCTGGAACAGCAGTACGAGATGGACGAGCTGCCCGATCAGGAAGACATTCAGGTCGCGACCCCGTCGGGCGACGAGGCTGACCCCATTGCGGCGCTGCTGGCCGAGGCGCATAAAGGGGCTGGCGGCAAGGCCAAGGCCCCCGCAACCGCCAGCAAGCCTGCCGTGAACATGTACAACCTTGGCAAGCCCGCCAAGATGAAGGTGCAGGGCAATTATCGTCTGACCGACGATCCGGACCATGACGTGCGCCACATCATCCTTGATCCCGGTGCGTTGCCGTTTCCGGTGCTCGAAGGGCAATCCGTCGGCATCATTCCCCCCGGCACCGATGCCGAGGGCAAGGCGCATCTGCCACGGCTATATTCCATATCCAGCCCGCGTGACGGCGAACGCCCCGGCTATCACAACATTTCACTGACCGTGAAACGCGAGGCCAAGGGGCTTGCGTCGAATTTCCTGTGCGACCTTGAAACCGGTGCCGAGGTCGAGGTGACAGGCCCCTTTGGTGCGACCTTCCTGATGCCCAGCGATCCGCAAGCGCATCTGTTGTTGATCTGTACCGGCACCGGGTCTGCGCCCATGCGTGCCTTTACCATGCAGCGTCAACGCAGCGGCGCGACAGGCGGCATGACCATGTTCTTTGGCGCGCGCACGCCCAAAAGCCTGCCCTATTTCGGCCCGCTCAAGAAGGTGCCCGAAAGCTTGATGAAGCAGCATCTGGTGTTCAGCCGCGAGGCTGGCAAGGACAAGGAATACGTTCAGGATCGCATCATTTCCGAACAGGATGCCGTGGCCGAACTTTTGGCGGATGACCGGACCTATATCTATATCTGCGGGTTGCGGGGCATGGAAGAAGGTGTTGAAAAGGCGATGACTTCAATCGCCGAAAGCATGGGGCAGCAATGGACCGCATTGCGCGATGCCATGCGTGAAGACGGCCGCTATCATGTGGAAACCTACTGAATGACCGATACCCCCTTTGTGCATGAAATCCGCGTAACCTGGGGCGATTGCGACCCTGCGCAAATCGCCTATACCGCGCGTTTGCCGTGGTTCGCGCTGGATGCCATCAATGCGTGGTGGGAGGAACATTTCGACGGTGAAGGTTGGTTCCAGATGGAAATCGACCGCAACATGGGCACGCCCTTCGTGAACCTGTCGATGGATTTCCGCAGCCCCGTCACCCCGCGCCACCGTTTGATGTGCGAGACCTATCCGACGCGGCTGGGCGAAAAGTCGATCACCTTCGGGATGAAAGCCTATCAACACGAGGTGCTGTGTTTCACGGGCAGTTTCACCTGCGTGTTCACCCAAGCAGATGTGTTTAAAAGCATGCCCGCCCCCGACCGTATTCGCAAAGTGGTTGAGCCGTTGATCCGCGACGCCTGATGCACTTTTTTGCAGATTTTGGTTGATCCGTTGGGTTGACGGTCTAATCTTGCATTATTGTTCATTAAGGGATGCCTATGTCCGACACGGTTCTTCCGGCAAACCCCGGTGACGCATTAATTCAGCGGCTTGCGGCGCGGGTGCGTGATGCGCGTAAATCCAGAGGATTGCCAAGGCGCGTTCTGTCCGAGATGTCAGGCGTGTCGCCGCGCTATCTTGCCCAGCTTGAGGCGGGCGAAGGCAATATATCCGTCATTCTGTTGCAGCGGGTTGCAGCGGCGCTGGACCTCAAGGTCGAGACATTGCTGGCCGAGACTGTTCCGCTTGATCGTGACGTCGAGCGGGTCGCGCAATTGTTCAGCAAAGCCAGCGCCGATGTGCAGCAACAGGTCCGTGCGCTGCTGTCGACCCAAAGCCCCGCCGCCTTGCGGGCAGGGCGGATTTGTCTGATCGGTCTGCGTGGCGCTGGAAAATCAACGCTTGGAAAGCAGGCAGGCGAGGCGCTTGGCCTGCCGTTCGTCGAGTTGAACAAGGAAATCGAATCCGCGTCCGACATGCCCATCGCCGAAGTGATGGCGCTGTACGGGCAGGAAGGATATCGCGAGCTGGAAGCCGAGGCGCTGGACCGCGTGGGTGCCAAGCATGACCGGATGATCCTTGCGGTCGCAGGCGGGATCGTCGCCGAAAGCGCGACCTATGCCCGGCTTTTGCAGCGGTTTCATACCATCTGGGTCCACACCAGCCCGGCGGAATATATGCAGCGGGTACGTGCACAAGGGGATGTGCGCCCGATGGAAGGCAACCCGATCGCGATGACCCAGCTCAAGAACTTGTTGGACACGCGCACCCCGCTGTACGAGCGCGCGGATGCGCAGATCAATACATCCAACCGTCCGGTCAAAACCTCGTTGAAAGACCTGCTGCGTATCATCGAAAAGCGCCATTTTCTGGACGTGCACGACGGGTGACGGCATCGTCTGAAAGCCATGTGGTTTTGTACGGCCTTGGCAGCGCCAGCGCGGATTTGATTCAGGCGTTGTGCAAGGCGGGGGTCAAGACAACGGTGGTTGAACAAGACCCCGACGATGCGACCCGTGTGCGCGAGATTTTGGGCCGGCGGCTTGCTGACGCGACAGTTCCCGTGACAACAATCGTGGACCCGTCATGCAGCGTGTTTTTGTGCCGGTCGGTTGATGCATCCAAAGCGCCAAAGGGGGCGTTGGTTGTGGTGCTTGACGGGCCCCATGAATTGGCTGCCGTTCCAGATCAAACCCGTAGCGTTGCGATGGACCTATTTGACCCGCGACTGGTCGAAATCGATTTGGGAAGCGCCTCTGCCGACCGGCAAGCCGAAGCTGTTGCCTTTGCCAAGCTGCTGGGTGTTCCAGTCCTGCAAAGCACCGGGCATGCCTTCGCCGGAACGGTGTTGCAGGACGCCGCACTTGCTTTGGTGGATCGGCTGTTGCTTGTCGGGGTAACCCCGTGGGAGCTGGACGAAGCGTTGGAGGACGCGGGCTTTACCGAGGGGCTTTTAAAGGCGCAGGATCATATCGGCCTTGAAGTCGCCTTTGCCCGTCGCAGGATGGCAGGCACCGATCTGTTGGTGGCCGACCGCATGGTCCGCGAGGGCCGCTTGGGGCGGTCGATCGGCGTGGGGTGGTATCGCTACCCGGGCGGGGGCGGGGCCGTAATCGACCCGCTGATGGAAGACATGATCGTCGAGGAAGCCCGCTTTGCCCGGATCGCGGAGCTTGATATTTCCCCTCAAGACGCCGCCGGGGCGCTGATACTCGGCGTTATCAATGCGGCAAGTTCATTGCTACAGGAAGGCGTGTCGCTGGAAGAACTGGACCAGTTGGCGTTTTACAAACTGGGCCTGCCGCAGATCACGGCGCGCGCGCGCGCGATTGGATACACCGCGCTTGTGCAAAGGCTAAAGGCGCTGGAGCGTATCGACATAGGCCTATGGGGCGCGTCCCCTTGTCTGCCCCGGATTTTCGCGGCCTGACAGGAAGCCCGACACCAAAAAAGGGCCACGAAATCGCGGCCCCTTTCCCAAAATTATGTCGGTCGGTTTACATGGTCCACGCCATACGTGCCGGGTGGTATTCAAACCCGATGTGGTGACCTGCGCCAACCAGACCGTCTTTGGTGTGGTTGTACAGCGAACGCCAATACGGCTGGATCGTCACGCCTTCGCTCTGGATCATCGCTTCGCCTTCGGCCATCAGCTTGCGGCGTTCTTCGACGTCGGCCACGGACAAAGCTTTGGTCAGCAAGGCGTCGAATTCGGGGTTGGACCAACCGAATTCATTCCATGCTTCACCCGAACGATAGGCCAGCGCCCAGATTTGCACACCCAAGGGCCGCGCATTCCAGTTGGTCGAGGAGAACGGGTATTTCGTCCAGTCGTTCCAGAAGGTGGAACCGGGCAGGATCGTCCGCTTTACCTTGATCCCTGCATCGCGCAGCTGTGCGGCAACCGCATCGGTGGTGTCCTTGCGCCACGCATCGTCGATCGAAAACAGCTCGTGTTCGAAATCGGCCATGCCTGCCTCGTCCATCAGCGCCTTGGCGGCGGCAGGATCGACCTTGCGTGGGGGAAGTTCTGCGTATTCAGGGTGCATGGGGCCGACATGGTGGTTTTCCGCAACCAGACCGCGCCCGGCATAGCCAAGTTCGAGCAGGACAGCGTTATCAACGGCCATCGCAATCGCCTGACGCACACGTTTGTCGGCATAAGGCATTTTGCCGTCAACTTCGGCCAGCTGGTTGGGACGCACGACGATGGTCGCAGCCGTGGCGATTTCGTTTTCGTTCCAGCCGTCCAGCGTGCTGAACACGTCGATGAATTCACCCTCGATCGAATAGGTCGCGTCGATCTCGTCGGCCTCGGCCGCCGCAACAAAGGCGGAAGGGTCTGTGCCGTAATCGACGTATTCCAACCGGTCGATGTAGGGGCCGCCATAGACTTCGGTGCCCCACCATGTGTGGTCGGCGTTCTTGACCAAGACACTTTTGACCCCGACCTCGAGGGATTCAGGCAGGTAGGCACCTGTGCCAACGGGATTATCCAGCATCGTTTCCGCGTCGAACCCTTCGGGGACGATTGCGGCAGGATAGTCGGCCATACCCGGGATCAAGGTGATGTCGGGACGTGGCAGCATCAGCTTGACCGTGTGATCGTCCACCGCAACGATCGCACCTTCGATTGCTTTGCCTGTGGCCTCGTCTACCAGTGTCGCAAACCGGCCGGCCATCGAGTTGCCTTCGACGGATTTGTCACACCATCCTTCGATGTTGCGCACAACGTCGGCAGACGTAAAGGCGGTGCCATTGTTCCACGTCACACCCTTGCGGACATGCAGTGTATATTCAGTGGCATCATCGTTGATTTCCCAGCTTTCCAGCAGGGCGGGGGTGAATGTACCGTCGTTTTCCCAGATGGCGAGATATTCCAGCCAGCCGCGCGAGAAGTTCGCGATCTGGGACCAGTCATAGGTGCGGGGGTCTTTGAGGGCGCGCACTTCCATTTGCATCCGCACGGTACCACCTTCCTTGTGGGCGGCAGCGCTTGCCAGTGTGGGCAGGCCAATCATCGCATAGGCGGTGGCAGTGGTTGCTCCAAACGCGCTTGCCAGCGCCAGAAATTCGCGGCGGTTTACCGGGTCTGTCTTGGCTGCCTCGGCAGAGTTCAGAATGGCTTGTGGCAGGGGTTTACCAGTACGGGTCAAAAAACTCATGATCTTCCTCTCTGTTGATGTGGCCACGTCTTTTGCCGTTCGCCACTTTCGATACCCAAAAGGTCGAAGCCCAAAGGATGGTGATGCAGTTGATCTGCGCTCGTTGCTTGATAGAAACTAAGCTTGGCCGGTCGAGTGTCAACTTTGAGGTTCCATGCGTCAAGGCTGGAGCGGGCCCAAAACCGGGCGAACCTTTGGAAATAGGGGGAGAGGCCGTGGTAATTTCGGTTGACGTTACGGAAAGCGGGCGTGGATGACCCGAAATCAGCACCGCGATGGGCAAAGCCGGGGTTTCGGGGGTTTCATCGGTGACGTTGTGGGGAAGCCTAAGGAAGCGCTGGCGCGCTGCACGATATTTTGCATCTGCCAGAGGCAGATGCGTGCCTCCGGCGGGGATATTTGAGAGCCAGAGAAGTCAGGATGTCGTGTTTTGCCGTGCTGTGGTCAACAGGGTTTTGAGCCTGTCCAGATCACCGATTTCATTCGCGAAAATCAGCACCAGTCGCGCGTTCAGCGCGTGGCTTTCGGTTTCATCGAGGCCTTCATGGGTATCCATGAGCGCGTTGTAGAAGGCGTCTGCATCGCGGCCGAGCTTGTCATCGAGGATCATAATGTTGCTCCCAGAGCGCGGTCGCGGGCCGCGATGATTGCGGTTGGGTCTGGGGTGTCGAACACCGCGCAGACATGGCCGTCGGGGCGCAGAAGGTAGATTTTATCTGTGCCATAGCGGGTTTCGACATGCCCGTCTTCGGAGCGGTAGCAGGGGTAGTCGTTGGATTGGTTGATGCCGATCCGTGCGATGCCTGCAATATCGGGAAGATATGCCGGGCCAGCGGTCAAAAGGGTGAAGCTGCCCTGTGCTTTGGACAACAGCCAGGCCGGGCCCTGCGCGTCCAGGATCGGGGCGTCGAGCAGCGGTGTGCCGGGTGGAACCGGGGCATCCCCCGGGGTTTGCAGCGGGGATTCGGCAAGGGTACAGGGTTGGGACAGCCTGCCGGAGTTGATCAGTTTGCGGGCAAAGGGGTGATCGGCGGCGAGGTCGAGCACCTGATCGCGAAAGAGGGCTTCGATCGGGGATTTGGGGGTCATGAAATTCGTCGCGCGCGACGAGTTCAGGATGTTTTCGGCAGAGCCGTGCACCCGTTCGGTGTTATAGGTCTCGAGCAGCGATTGCGCGGCCTTGCCTTGCAATACAGCGGCGAGTTTCCAGCCCAGATTGTCCAGATCCTGAATGCCACCGTTGCCGCCACGCGCGCCAAAGGGGCTGACCACATGGGCGCTGTCGCCGACAAAGATCACGCGGTTATGCACGAAGCGGTCCAGTTTGGCGCAGCGGAATTTATAGACGCTCATCCAGTCGAGGCGGAAGGGGGTGTCGCCAACGATGGCCTTGATGCGGGGGATGACTTTGGCTTCGGTCGCTTCTATCTGCGGGTCGGTGTCGGGGCCGAGTTGCAGGTCGATGCGGTAGATATTGTCGGGCTGTTTGTGCAACAGCGCGGATTGGCCGTTGTGGAAAGGCGGATTGAACCAGAACCACCGTTCGGGCGTGTCGTGGTTGCCGAAGGGCGAGGTTTCCATTTCCACGTCAACGATCAGGAAATGTTCCTCGAAGGTTTGGCCCTTGAACGGCAGGTCCATGCGGGTGCGTGTTGCCGATCCTGCGCCGTCGCAGGCGAGGTAGTAGTCAGCCTCGAGCGTGTAGTTGCCGTCGGGGGTGGTGATGTCGAGGGTGACGTGGTCGCCGTGATCGGCGTGGTCTGTGACCTTGTTGAGGAAACGCAGGTCGATCAGGTCGGGGAAGTCTTGCGCGCGTTCGGCGAGGTATTGTTCGACATAATATTGCTGCAAGTTGATGAAGGCGGGGTATTTATGGCCCGGTTCGGGCAGCAGATCAAAGGCGTAGACTTGTTCGTTGTGGTGGAAATTGCGGCCCACTTTCCATGTCACGCCTTTGGCCAGCATCCGTTCGCCAACGCCAAGACGGTCAAAGATTTCGAGCGTCCGTTTCGCCCAGCAGATCGCGCGCGACCCCACCGACACCACATTGTTATCGTCCAGCACAACGGAGGCGATTCCCTGTTGTGCCAGATCGATCGCCATGGCCAGCCCAATGGGGCCTGCGCCCACGATGACGACGCGGTGCCGTGGTTCGGGCTGTGTCAGGCCGGGGGGTGGCGTGTAGGGGAAAGGGGCGTAGTCGTAGGCCATTGTCTGTTCCGATCAGCTTTGCAGTTGTTCCCACATTTCGATGTCGCGCTTGTCGGTCCAGATGCGGGGGTGGCTGATGCCGCGGGCTTCGTCATAGGCGCGGGCGACGTTGAAGGGCAGGCAATGTTCGTAGATCGCGTAATCGGCGAATTTCGGGTCACATTCGGCGCGTACGGCATCCCATGCGTCTTTTAGCGTGCCGTTGCGCGCTGCGACGCGGGCGGCGGGGCGGTAGGTGCTTTCGACAAAGTCGCGGGTGTTTTCGATGGCGGCGTTGACCATGTCGGCACCGACCAGCGCGTCACCACGACCCGGCGCGATGGCCGAGACATCATAGGCTTTGATCGCGTCCAGCGTATTGCCCCAATCGGCGAAATAGCCGTCGCCGCAGTAGCAGGCAGAGTGATATTCGACGATGTCACCGGTAAACATGACGTTTTCATCGGGGACATGAACCACGATATCGCCAGCGGTGTGGGCGCGACCCAAGTGCATCAGGTCAACGCGGCGGTTGCCAAGGTAGACGGTCATGCGGTCGTTGAAGGTGGTGGTGGGGTAGGTCAGGCCGGGGATGGATTCATGGCCCTCGAACAGGCGGGGGAAGCGTTGGAATTCGCTGTCCCAGTCTTCCTGCCCGCGTTCATTGACCATGCCACGTGCCATTTCGGACATGATGATCTGGTCTGCGTTGAAAGCCGAGGCCCCGAGGACGCGCACGGCGTGGTAGTGGGTCAGCACGACATGGCTGATGGGCTTGTCGGTGACTTCGCGGACTTTTTCGATGACCTTGTTGGCAAGGCGTGGGGTAGCTTGGGCCTCGATGATCATGACGCTGTCATCGCCGATGATCACGCCGGAGTTCGGGTCGCCTTCGGCGGTGAAGGCCCAGAGGTCTTGGCCCACTTCGGTGAAGGAGATTTTCTTTTCGGTCATATCCCCTTGGGAGGCGAATTTCTTGGACATTGGTGTTCCTTTTTGAACGTCGGTGCGCGGGGCGATCTGGGATGCCTCCGGCGGGAGTTTATCTGGCAAAATGAAGCGGGGTCAGGAGAGGGTTTTCGCGGGGAGGATCGTGCCGGAGCAGGCCCCGAACCCGATGCGGTAGCCGTCACCCTGGGCGTGGCCGGTGAGGATCATGGTGTCGCCGTCCTCGACAAAGCTGCGGGTGGTGCCATCGGACAGGGTGATCGGTTCCTTGCCGCCCCAGCTGAGTTCCAGCAGGCTGCCGCGTTCGTTTTTCTCGGGGCCGGAGATGGTGCCGGAGCCGAGCAGATCGCCCGCGTTCATCGAACAGCCCGAAGATGCGTGGTGGGCCAGTTGCTGGGGAGCAGAGTAATACATCGTATTGTAATTGGTCCACGCGAGGACTTCCTGCGTGCCACCCTGGGGCTGGATCAGCACCGACAGGTCGATGTCATAGAGCATCGGTTTTGGTTCTTGCAGATAGGGGAGGAGTTCCTTTTCCCGCTCGGGCGTCGAGGTGCGGAAGGGTTCAAGCGCTGCGGTTGTCACGATCCAGGGAGAGATGGAGGTGGCAAACGCTTTGGCCTGGAACGGGCCGAGCGGCTGGTATTCCCACGCTTGAATGTCGCGCGCGGACCAATCGTTGAGCAGGACATAGCCAAAGATCATTTCATCGGCTTCCGCGACGCTGATGGTATCGCCCATTTCGGTAGAGGTGCCGACGATGGCCCCCATCTCGAGTTCGATATCAAGGCGCTTGCAGGGACCAAAGCTCGGCGCATCGGCGTCAGGGGCCTTTAGCTGCCCGTTGGGGCGGCGGATATCGGTGCCCGAAACAACCACGGTCGAGGCGCGGCCGTTATAGCCGATGGGAATGTGCAGCCAGTTCGGTGGCAACGCGTTTTCGGCACCGCGAAACATGGTGCCTACATTGGTGGCGTGGTGGCGGCCTGCGTAGAAATCGGTGTATTCCGAGACCACCAGCGGCATGTGCAGGCGGATGTCGGACATCGGCACAAGATGCGGTGCGACTTTGGCCTGATCTGCGCTGCCGGAGGACAGCAGTTCGATCAAGCGCGCGCGCAGGGTCGCCCATGCTTTAGGGCCAAGGTCCATCACGTCGTTCCAGTAGGGGACGTCAAAGACCGGATCGAAATGCAGCAAAACCAGATCTTCGGCCTCGAGGGCTGCCATATCCAGCACCATGTCACCAATGGCCACTCCGCAACGTGGCTCAAGGCTGTCGGTCGAGAACACGCCGTAGGGCAGGTTGTTGAGAGGGAAATCGGTGTCGGCGCTGTTCGCGCTTTCCACCCATGAAGTGAGTAGGGTCATGGTCAGTCCTTGAATTCTTGTGCCTGCGCAGTCTGTGCGTCAGCGATTATTTCTTGCCCGGTGTGCCGTCGAACTTTTTCTCGAGGTTGTCCCAGCAGTCGATGTAGTCATCCTGCAAAGGGGCCTCTTTCGCTGCGAATTCGGTCAGGTGTTGCGGGAACCGCGTTTCGAACATGAAAGACATGGTGTTGTCGAGCTTTTCCGCTTTCAGGTCCGCGTTGGACGCACCTTCGAAGGCATTTTTGTCGGGGCCGTGGGGCAGCATCATGTTGTGCAGGGACAGGCCGCCGGGGATGAACCCTTTGGGTTTGGCATCGTATTGGCCATAGATGTTGCCCATCATTTCGGACATCACGTTTTTATGGTACCATGGGGGGCGGAAAGTGTCTTCGGCGACCATCCAGCGTTCGCGAAACAGGACAAAGTCGATGTTTGCGGTGCCTTCGACGCCGGACGCTGCGGTCAGCACGGTAAAGATCGACGGGTCGGGATGGTCGAACAGCACCGCGCCGACGGGACAATAGGTGCGCAGGTCGTATTTCACGGGTGCGTAATTGCCATGCCACGCGACGACGTCCAAAGGTGAATGGCCGATCTTGGTTTCGTGGAACTGGCCGCACCATTTGATGGTGACGGTTGAGGGTGCGTCGCGGTCTTCGAAAGCGGCGACGGGGGTCTTGAAATCCCGGCGGTTGGCCATGCAATTCGCACCGATGGGGCCGCGACCGGGCAGTTCGAATTTCTGACCGTAGTTTTCGCAGACAAAGCCGCGCGCCGGGCCTTCGATCACTTCGACGCGGTAGACCAGACCGCGCGGGATGATCGCGATTTCCTTTGGTTCAAGGTCGATCACGCCCAGTTCGGTGCAAAAGCGCAAACGGCCTTCCTGCGGGACAATCAGCAATTCACTGTCAGCGGAGTAAAAATACGCGTCGACCATGCTGTCGGTGACCAGATAGATGTGGCTGGCCATGCCGACCTGGGTGTTCACATCACCTGCGGTGGTCATGGTGCGCATGCCGGTCAGCCATGTAAGTTTCTCGGTCGAATGCGGCACCGGATCCCAGCGATACTGGCCAAGGCTGGTCACATCCTGCGGGATATGCGGCGCGGATTTCCAATAGGGTAGGTCGATTTTTTCGTAACGGTGTGAATGCTTTACCGAAGGCCGGATGCGGTAGCACCATGTGCGTTCGTTCTGGTGGCTGGGGGCGGTGAACGCGGTGCCTGACAGTTGTTCGCCATACAGACCGTAATTGCATTTTTGCGGGCTGTTCATGCCTTGGGGCAGGGCACCGGGCAGGGCTTCGGTCTCAAAATCATTACCGAAACCGGGCATGTAGCCGATGGTTGTTCCCATCGGGCTGGTGGCGGATGTCAGGTCTGATGGGGTTACTTGGCGGTTCACGAAAGCCTCCCTTGCAAAATATGTTGCGTTTGTAATAGTTGTTTTTGTAACTAACAAGCGGTCCGTTTACATGCCTGACGACAATTTCCAGTTAAATCAGTTCCTGCCCTATCTGTTGAACCAGGCAGCCGAGGCAAGCAGTCTGGAGTTCCAGCAAATCTATAAAGACCGCTACGGGATGCTGAGGACTGAATGGCGGGTGCTGTTCCATCTGGGGTTGTACGGGCGCATGACCGCAAGCGAGATCGGCGCGCGTGCCAATATGCACAAGACCAAGATCAGCCGCGCGGTGCAAAAACTGACCGAGCGCCGGTTTGTGACGCGCGCGCGCGATGATGCCGACCGCAGGGTCGAACATCTGGCTCTGACGGCACAGGGGCAGGCGGCTTATGACGATCTGCATCAGGTTGCCCAGCGGTATGACTGGGATTTGACCGCAGATTTGAACGAGGCGGAACGGGCAGCGCTGAAAAAGATGTTGGTGAAACTGTCGGGCAAACGTCCTGCGGGCTTTACTTGAGCCGTGCTTGGCGTCACCGATAGCGGATGAATGATCAAGCCCGCGGCCTTTTGATTACCCTGATCGGCATCCTGTGTGTGGTGCCGGATTCGCTGTTTGTGCGGCTGATCGATGCGGCCCCGTTGACGATCGCCTTTTGGCGGCTGGCACTGGCGGGCGGTTTGATTTGCTGTTGGATTTTGCTGACCAAAGGAACGGGGCCGTTTCGGGCGGTGCTGAAAACTGGCCGTTACGGTTTGGTATATATGGTCGGCACCGGGGCAAGCGGGGTCTTGTTTGTGCTGGCGGTCAGTCTGACGTCGGTTGCCAATGTGGTGTTTATTCTTGCGTCGTTACCTATCTTCGCCACGGTCTATAGCCGGATATTTCTGGCCGAACCGATCAGCCGGCGCATGTTGATCACCATTGCTGTTGTCATGGTCGGCATCGCGATCATTGCCTACGGATCGGGGGAAACGGCCCATGCGAGCCTTGTCGGGGATTTGCTTGCGCTGGCGGTGTCCGCCTTGTTTGCGGCGGGTCTGACAGCGGCGCGCCACGCAAAGGCCATTTCGATGGTGCCGGGGGTGGGGTTGGCCTATCTGATCGGTGCCGCGTTGATCGCGCCTTTTGCGCATCCACTGGCTATGCCGGTTGATCAGGCACCGCTGGTGCTAACCCACGGTGTGTTCATCATGTTCAGCTCGATGTTTCTTGCGCTTGGTCCGCGCTACATCACCTCGGCCGAGGTCGGGTTGCTGGTGTTGCTGGAATCGGTGCTTGCACCGCTGCTGGTCTGGGCTGTGGTGGGCGAAGACCCGGGCCGCTATGCGCTGGTCGGCGGGTCAGTGGTCATTGCGGCGCTATTCGCGTCGAACATGATCGCCCTGACCCGCCGGAAACGGATCAGAAGTTGATTTCAACGCCCGGCAATTTCAGCGCCTTCATCAGGTCGCGCAGTTCCTGACGGGCTGCCACGTTCGAGATGTTCAACTGTTTGACGCCAATGTCCTTGAGGTCCAGCAGGGTCAGCCCGCGCGGGAACAATTCACGGAAAATCACACGCTCGTTAAAGCCGGGCGCGATGCGGAATCCGATGCGTTTGCTCAGGTTGAGGATGGCGCGTTCCATCTTGTCTTTGTTGACCATGCGCTGCGCGCCCATGCGGTTGCGCACGACGATCCAGTCAATCGGGTCAAGCCCGGCTTGGGCACGCAGTTGCCGCGCGTTCCAGACCATTTCGGAATAGACCGACGGGCCGGTGATCTTGTCGCCGCTGGCGTCGGTATGGGCCAGCAGGTCAAAGTCGATAAAGCTGTCGTTCAGCGGCGTGATCAGCGTATCGGCCAGCGAATGTGCAACTTGGCTCAGCCGTGTGTGCGAGCCGGGGCAGTCGATCAGGATGAAATCGCTCACTGGTTCAAGTTCGGCAATCGCGGCGCTCAGGCGGTGATCGTAAATGTTTTCACCGGGCTTGAGGGCGTCTGCTTCGACTTCGGGCAGCTCGTGCATGACGGGGGAAGGCAGATCAAGTTCAGCCGACGCAAGAAAGGATTTGCGGTTATCAACGAAGCGCCCGAAGGTGCGCTGGCGCAGGTCCAGGTCCAAGACGCTGGTCTTGTGGCCCATCCGCGCAAGGGCGGTCGCGACATGCATTGAAACGGTCGATTTGCCCGCTCCGCCTTTTTCATTTCCGACGACGATAATATGCGCCATTGCAAGCTGTCCCTTTTACTCCCCGACTTTGCCGGGGCCACATTGCCGTAAACCATATGGTAGATATGGCGCATTTGGAAGCACTTGCGCGTCCAGATTGTGGTTATTGTATCAGGGTGTTGCACGCATTTTTTCCACGTGTTGCGATTTGCAATCCGACTGCTGGCGTTCCCGCCTGTTTCCCTTTGGCACGATGCGAGAGCCGTCAGTCCTGTAGTTCAAGTTGGCTGCGGCAGGCCGAGATCACATCGCAGAGTTCATTCCTGTCGCCATGAAGCCGTTGCAAGGCCCCGGCCAGAACCAGCGCTTGCGCGTATTGGCGTTGGTTCAGCAGGTTTCGGGCCGCTGTCAGGTCTTGCGACCACAGGCTGTTTTGATCCGCATCGGGCCGGTTCAATTCCCCAGACGGGCCGCGCGGGGTTTGGGCGTGTCGCGGGGCCGGGGTGCCCACCGGATCAGCGCGAAGGGAGAGGCAAGACGTGGTCATCAGGGAACCTTTCTGAGGAAGACAAAAGCAAAGGTGACGCGAATGTCTTTCCAAAACCTAAACAGATATCGAATGGTTCCTGAAATATTTGAGCGTTGCGGGGGCGGGCGGAATTTACCGCCTTGGGCGGTGTCGCTGACCGGAAAATGACATCTTAAAATAGGGGCGGAGAAATGAAAAATGGCGCGCCCGAAAAGGACACGCCATCATTTGTTCGACAAAAGCAGAAGGGTTTAGAAGCCCAGACCTGCATATTTGTTCTTGAACTTGGACACGCGGCCGCCGGTGTCCATCAAACGGGATGTGCCGCCGTTCCATGCAGGGTGCACGGAGGGGTCAATATCCAACGAAAGCTGGTCGCCTTCTTTGCCGTAGGTCGATTTCATTTCCAAGATCGTACCGTCGGTCATTTTGACGTTGATCGTGTGGTATTCGGGGTGTGTATCGGCTTTCATGACAGCTCTCCTTACGCGTTCGCGCCAGATTTTGGCTTGTAATGGGCGTTCTCGACGATCCGTGCCGATTTACCACGACGGCTGCGCAAGTAGTACAGCTTGGCGCGACGAACGCGACCACGACGGACGACTTCGATGCTGTCGATGTTGGTGGAGTGCAGCGGGAATACGCGCTCTACGCCTTCACCAAAGGAAATCTTGCGCACGGTGAACGAACCGGCAATGCCGTGGCCGTTGTTGCGTGCAATGCAGACGCCTTCGTAGTTCTGAACGCGGGTACGTGTACCTTCGGTCACTTTAAAGCCCACGCGGATGGTGTCTCCGGCGCGGAAATCTGGGATCACTTTACCCAGTTCGGCGATTTGTTCCGCCTCGATCTGTGCAATCAGGTTCATCTGATCGTCTCCTATGAATGCTCGCGGTTAGTCCACGAAGTTTTGCGCGATCCCATAGCTTCGGTCTGTCTGGCGGGCCTGCCGTGGCAGCCCATCGAAGATAGCATCATCTTTGCGTTGGATTTCTGCGAAAGCAGAAAAGGCTGGAGCCGCGAAAGCGATTCCAGACTTAGGCGTCGTATAGGTCGGATGCCCCGCTGGATCAAGAGGGTATCACCGCCTAACGTCGTCGCCTTTCAGGTGGTGAAATACGGGGCCAGATTGCTGCGTACGCGGTCCAATACGGTGTCGCCATCCATGTTGGGCACAAACTTCTGGCCGGTGATCGCCTCATAGGCGTCGATATAAACCTGAGACGTCGCCGCGATCAGTTCTGCCGGAATTTCGGGAATGTCATCCTTGTAGGGATCGCAGCGGGCATCGACCCAGGACCGGATCACGTCCTTGTCAAAAGACGGGGGGCGGGTGCCGTTTTCCAGTGCCGCCTGATAGCCGTCCGCCAACCAGAACCGCGAGCTGTCGGGGGTGTGAATCTCATCGGCCAGCAGGATATTCCCGTCTGCATCGGTGCCGAATTCATATTTGGTATCGACCAGGATCAGACCATTCTTGGCTGCCATTTCCTGACCGCGGGCAAACAGGCGCAGCGCGATATCGCTGATCTGGTCCCATTGCGCCTGGGTCAGCAGGCCCTGTTCAACGATTTCGGTCTCGGTCAGCGGGGCGTCATGGCCGCCGTCGAATTCTTTGGAGGTGGGGGTGATGATCGGGTGGGGCAGCGCCTGGTTGTCGCGCAGACCATCGGGGAAGCTGTGGCCGTACATCTGGCGTTCGCCCTTTTTGTAGAGCGTCAGAACGGATGTGCCGGTGGAACCCGCAAGATAGCCACGCACGACAATTTCGACCGGCAGGATGGTCAGGCGTTTGCCGATCACCACGTTGGGGTCGGGATATTCCAACACATGGTTGGGGCAGATGTCGGCGGTGCGATCAAACCAGAACCGTGCGGTTTGGGTCAGAACCTGACCCTTGAACGGGATCGCCGTCAGGATGCGGTCGAATGCCGATATCCGGTCGGAGGAAATCAGGATGCGGCGACCGTCTGGCAGATCATAGCAATCACGCACCTTGCCGAAATAGGGGTTCGGAAGTTCGTCAATGCGGGCGTGGTCAAGGGTGCGGGTCAGGTCTGTCATGATTTGCCTTTTGGTTTTGGCGTGTATTTTGCCCACATATCAGGGCGGCGCTGCTGTGTCAGCAGCTCGCCTTGGGCAAGCCGCCATTTGGCGATTTCGCCGTGGTTGCCCGACATCAGGACGGGCGGTATCTCGCGGCCCTTCCATTCGGCGGGGCGGGTGTATTGCGGGTGTTCCAGCAGGCCGGAGGAGTGGCTTTCCTCGACCGTGCTATCGGCATTTCCCAGCACGCCGGGCAGCAGGCGCACGGTGGCGTCGATCATCGCCTGCGCGGCGAGTTCACCACCGGTCATCACAAAATCACCCAAGGACACTTCGGTAATGCCGTAATGTTCGATCACACGTTCGTCGACGCCCTCGAACCGGCCGCACAGCATGGTCACGCCTGAACAGGTGGCAAGATCGGCGGCCATCGCCTGATCAAAACGCCGTCCGCGCGGCGACATGTACAGGATCGGCCAACGCCCTGCGGCCCCGGCCATCGCCGCTTCGATTGCGGGGCCAACCACATCGGCGCGCATGACCATGCCGGCACCGCCGCCTGCGGGCGTATCATCGACATTGCGGTGTTTGCCGATGCCATAGTCGCGCAGATCGTGGGTGCGCAGCTGCCATTTGCCTTCTTGCAGGGCGCGGCCCGTCAGGCTGGCCCCCAGCACACCGGGAAAGAGTTCGGGAAACAAGGTCACGATTTCAGCCCGCCAGACGCCGGCATAGTCGGGCGTGTCCTGCATCAATTCGCGTGGTTTCAGTGTCGGGCGTACCGATTGGCGACCGTGGGAACGGGCCTGCCTGGGGCGATCGGGGTCGGTCGTCTTGTCCGGCGGTGTTGTCATGTCACATTGGCCTTTTCCAGAATGGCCTTTTTGGTGGCCATGCGGTTTTCGGGGTCTTTGACAGTTCTGTTGACGTCGAGCAAGGCCAACAAGGTTTCCATGTCGGGCCGGATATTCTGGGCAGGCGCGGGCTGCAGGCTGTCGCGCAGGTCTTGGGGGATGTCGCACAGATCAAGCAGCGGGTCGGCGGGGCCAAGCGGACGGTGCTTGCTGTCTTCGATGGCGCAGTGATGGGTCGGGCAGGGGACGCGGCTGGCGATTTCATTAACCATGAAGTCCAGATCGCCGGCAGCGTGGTACTTTTCGACAAACGCCTCAAGGTCCAGCGTCATGGAGGATGATTTCACATGCTGCCAATAGGCCGAGACCAGCCAGTCTGCGGGCTTGCGGGTGGACAGGTAAATCTGGATGTCCGCTGCGGGAAACTTGGCTTTTGCGATGGTCCAGAAACTGTACAGGATGATCGGCATGGCACTGTAATCCATCAGATCGCCACGGCCGGGCAGGTGGCCGCCCAGTTCTTCGGACGTAATGATCAAGCTGCGGCGGGGCATTGCGGGTAAATCCTCCAGCAAGGCGTGAAACCGGGTTTCGGCCTTGATCAGGGTCAGCGGGTCGCGCCATGTCGAATAACCGCGCGTGGCGCTGATCAGCTCGCGCATTTGAGGGGGCAGGCGCAGGGCAACATGCCGCTTGAGCGCCGCACGGTTGGCGCGCAAGGTTGAGGTCAGGCTGGTCGTGCCGGTTTTGTGAAATCCGGTGTGCAGGATAATCCGGCGCGGCATCAGACGATTTCCCTGTTCAGTTTCAGACGTGCGGCGCAGGCGTCCTGATCGCTCAGGCCCGAGCGGTTGATGTCAAGCAACGCCGAAAGTTGCGCGGGCGAGGGTGCCCTGTTTGTGACGGGTGCTGGCGACAAGGCGCTGCGTTTGCTGTCGGGATAGTCTGCCAGATCCAGCAGGCTGTCCAGCATACCCAGTCTGGTTTTTGCGCAGTCCTCAAGCCGGATGCTGGCAATACACGCCAAAGGCAGCGCGGCAGTGCAGTCCGTGACCACTTGGGTCAGGTTTGAAGAGGGTCTGAACGTTTCGACATAATCCTGTTTGTCCAGCTTCATACGAGAGGCGCGCAGATGTTGGGCATAACAACTTTCCAGCCAATCTTCAGGGCTGCGCGTCGAAAAGAGGAAGGTCAGTTTTGCGTCGGGGCGCGTTTGCGCAAATGCGGTGCAAATTGCTGTCAGCAGATCGGGGGCTGCGCGGTAATCCTGCACGCCATTGCGGCCGGGGATATAGCCACACAGGCTTTCCGAGCTGAGGATGAGTGTGCGGGGGGCCGGATTGATCTGTTCGGCGATCAAGGCGGCCTCGTAGAGGACCAGGCCCAGATCAAGGTCAGTGCGGCTGGCGGAATAGCCCTTGGCGGCACCCGACAGGCCGGGAATATCCTGATCCAGAAAAATCCGGATATCCGGGGCAAGGGTGTCGCGGTTCGCCCTGAGGGAGGCTTGCAAGGTGGAGGTGCCGGTTTTGTGAAACCCCGGATGTATGATGACCTGCGTCACGCGCGATAGGCCCGTATCGGGCAGAAACATTCAGAACGGTTAGTCAGCCTTGGCATCGGGGAGTATCCCGTCGGGGGGATCGGCGATGATCCGACCGGAGGCGAGATCGACCGTCGGCACCGCCGCCTTGGTGAACGGCAGGAACACAGTGGCCGAAGTACCCGCGAGCTGCGTTTCCAGCAGATCATCCGCGCCGTGGTT
The DNA here is from genome assembly GCF_965641905.1 of Sulfitobacter sp. SH22. Taxonomy (NCBI): domain Bacteria; kingdom Pseudomonadati; phylum Pseudomonadota; class Alphaproteobacteria; order Rhodobacterales; family Roseobacteraceae; genus Sulfitobacter; species Sulfitobacter sp. SH22. Next base: position 2,062,516 of record NZ_OZ282573.1, on the reverse strand, counting down.
CTGGACGGTTTTGACCTTGCCGATCAAGGTGCCGCCGGTGTCGAACACCTCAAGCCCGATCAGATCGGCGTGATAGAATTCATCATCGGGCAACGAGGGCAGCTGGTCGCGGTCCGCATAAAGCACGGTGCCGCGCAAGGCGTCCGCTTCCTCCTTGGAGGTGACATCGGTGATGCGGGCAACAAAGCCGTTCTTGATCGGGCGCACGAGGGCGATTGCAAAGCTGCGTTTGCCGTCTTCGGATGTCAGGGGGCTGTAGTTTTCGATGTCTTCGGGAACCGCGCAATAGCTTTTGATGCGCAATTCGCCGCGTACACCGTAAGATCCGGCAATCGCACCGACTGATACTTTTTCGCTCATTGCAGTAACTCCGAATCCAGACAGATTGTGCCGGTCCATTGGCCTTCGCCGGCCGTGCATTCGCTTTTCATCAACATGCGTTCAAACCAGATGCCAATGGCGATACCTATGCCAAGAACAAGAACGAGACGCAGCAATCGGAACATGATCGGCTTTCGGGTCGGGGACAACGTCAGGACGCGGTCGGTAATGGAATGATGGTAAAGTACATCGGACCGGCAGGATTGGCAAAGGAATGCTGACTGTCAAATATACCTGTTGGATCCCGGCGCAGCGAAAACCGCGCCGGGAAACCGTTTGATTATTCTGCTGCTGCTTCGTCTGCGGCAGGTGCTTCGGCCGGTGCTGCTGCGGCTTCTGCTGCGGCGGCTGCCTTGGCGGCTTTCTCTTCGACGCGCGCTGTGGCTTTCTTGCCCGGTGCACCCTTCTTGGGGTTGCTGCGCTCTGTCTTTGGGGTAACGCCAGCGGCTTCCAACATGCGTGCAACACGGTCTGTTGGCTGTGCGCCCTTGCTCATCCAGTACTGAACGCGCTCGACGTTCATTGTCACGCGATCTTCGCTGTCTTTGGCCAGCAACGGGTTGTATGTGCCCAGCTTTTCAATGAAGCGGCCATCACGTGGCATGCGGCTGTCGGCAGCAACGATGCGGTAGAAAGGGCGCTTTTTGGAACCGCCACGGGCGAGACGAATTTTCATGGACATGATGTGTTTCCTTTAGGGTTAGGCGTGGTGGGGTGAACCCCACCCTACGATTGGTGGCTTTTGTGGTGCTGAATGACTTCAGCGATGATGAAGTTCAGAAACTTCTTGGCAAATTCGGGATCGAGGTCAGCCTCTTTCGCCAAATCTTCGAGCCGGGCAATCTGGTTCGCTTCGCGATCCGGATCGGACGGGGGAAGGTCGTGTTCGGCTTTGAGTTTCCCCACAGCCTGGGTGTGTTTGAACCGCTCGCCCAAGGTATAGACGAGGATGGCATCAAGCCGGTCGATGCTGGCGCGGTGGCCTTTGAGGATTTCCGCAGCGCGGGTCACGGCGTCGGTCATACGGTGGCCTTTTTCGTTAGGATGCGGGCGCGCTGGCGCGCGACGACATTCTTGGCGCAGGGGGCAAGGTGAGCCAGCCCGCGCGGCGGTGTGGGTGTTGCGAGGGCGGGATGCCTCCGGCGGGAGTTTATTTGGCAAAACGAAATCGGGGTCATTTCTTTTTCCCGAAGCCGGACAGCCCGCCGGGCAGGCCCATGCCGCCGCCCATGCCGGGCAGTTTGCCGCCCATTTGTCTGGCTGCGGCTTCGAGGGCTTTTGGGTCCATGCCCTGGGCCATTGCGGCCGGGTCCATGCCGCCCTTGCCGCCCATCATGCCTTTCATGGCCTGTTTGAGCATGCCGCCTTTGCCCATCTTGCCCATCTTTTTCATCATGTCGCCCATCTGGCGCTGCATCTTCATCAGTTTGTTCAGTTCGGAGACTTCGAGGCCGGCACCTTTGGCGATCCGTTTCTTGCGGCTGGCTTGCAGCAGCGCGGGGTTGGCGCGTTCCTTTTTGGTCATCGACTGGATCAGGGCGATCTGGTGTTTGAGGACCTTGTCGTCAAAGCCGGCTTCTTCGACCTGTTTGGCCATTTTACCCATGCCGGGCATCATGCCCATCATGCCTTGCATGCCGCCCATCTTGAGCATCTGTTCGAGCTGCATTTTCAGGTCGTTCATATTGAACTGACCCTTGGCCATGCGGCGCATCATCTTTTCGGCTTGTTCGGCCTCGATGGTTTCCTGCGCCTTTTCGACGAGGGCGACGATGTCACCCATGCCAAGGATGCGGCCCGCGATGCGTTCGGGTTCAAAGGTTTCGAGCGCGTCCATCTTTTCGCCAAGGCCGACGAATTTGATCGGCTTGCCGGTGACCGCGCGCATGGACAGGGCTGCACCGCCGCGACCGTCACCGTCCATACGCGTCAGCACGACGCCGGAAATGCCGATGCGGTCGTTGAAGTTTTCAGCCGTTTGCACAGCGTCCTGGCCGGTCAGGCCATCGACCACCAGCAGGGTTTCGCGCGGGTTTGCAACGTCACGGACGGCTTCGACCTGTTGCATCAGTTCTTCGTCGATGGACAGGCGGCCTGCGGTGTCGAGCATGTAGACGTCGTAGCCGCCCATGGCAGCCTGGGTCTTGGCGCGTTTGGCGATCTGGACGGGGTTTTCGCCCTTGACGATGGGCAGGGTGTCGACGCCGATTTGCACGCCGAGGATCGCAAGCTGTTCCATCGCGGCGGGGCGGTTGACGTCAAGCGATGCCATCAGCACGCGCTTGCCGTCGCGGTCCTTGAGACGTTTCGCCAGTTTCGCGGTCGTGGTGGTTTTACCGGAGCCTTGCAGGCCGACCATCAGGATCGGGGCGGGGGCATTGTCGATTTTCAGCGCACCGGGTTCGCCTTCGCCGCGCAGCACATCGATCAGGGTGTCATGGACGATTTTGACGACCTGCTGGCCGGGGGTGATCGATTTGGTGACCGCCTGACCTGTGGCCTTGTCCTGGACGGCTTTGACGAAATCACGGGCGACGGGCAGGGAAACGTCTGCCTCAAGCAGGGCGACGCGGACTTCGCGCAGGGCGGTTTTGACGTCTTCTTCGGACAGCGCACCTTGTTTGGTGAGGCGGTCAAAGACGCCGGAAAGGCGTTCGGATAGGTTCTCAAACATGGGCCATGGCCCCCTTCGGTCGGTTGCGGATGATCCTAATCTAGGAAGCCCGCGTTAAATACACAAATGCCCCCACGGGCGTAACACGCTGGTGGGGGGCGATCTCTGGCCGCGCCAGAGACCGGAAGGCATAGTGCTTCCGGGATTTGTGGGTCGTTTAAGTGAGGGGCGGGTTTGAGTCAACCCGCCCGTCGTTTTGGCTGGTCAGGCTGCTTTGGCGACCGGAGCCAGCCCGTCGATGGCGTTATTGGCGCGCTCGATCGTGCCTTCGGGGTCTTTGGCCAATGCGTCGGCGGATACGATTGTAACGTCGGTCATCCCCATAAAGCCAAGCACAGCCTTCAGGTAGCCGGTGTTGAAATCCGCCTCGGAGCCGGCGGGAACGCCACCCGATGCCATGGCGATGATCACGCGTTTGCCTTTGACCAGACCTTCGGGGCCGGTTTCGGTGTAGCGGAATGTAACGCCCACACGTGCGACCAGATCAATCCAGGCTTTCAGGGATGCAGGCACGCTGAAGTTATAGAGGGGGGCACCGATGACGATGGTATCTGCGGCCAGCAGTTCGGCCACCAGTTTGTCGGATTCGGCCAGCGCCTCGATCTGTTCGGCGGAGCGGTCGGCCTCGGGGGTGACACGCGCGACTGCCCAGGTCTGGGTGATTTGTGGCAGCGGTTCATGGGCAAGGTCGCGGACGGTCACATCACTATCGCCCAGTTTGGCGACAATACGGTCCGTCAGGGCGCGGGTCACGGAATCGGTGGTGTTGGCAGATGAATCGATACGCAAGATAGACATGGGAGGAGGTCCTTTATTAGGAAGTTGATTGACACCTGTTAAATGCGCCTTGCACGGGCGAACACAACTTGCGAAAATGCGGGTGAAGTGTTCGAATTTGCACATAAATCCGGATTGAACGGGGTGGCGTGATGGATAACTGGGACGAGATCAAGACCGCCTATCAGGTGGCGCGCATGGGCACTGTCAGTGGGGCTGCCGAGGTTCTGGGCGTGCATCATGCGACGGTGATCCGTCATATTGATGCGTTGGAATCGCGGCTGGCGGTCAAGTTGTTCCAGCGCCATGCCCGCGGGTACAAAGCGACCGAGGCAGGCGAAGACCTGTTGCGCGTAGCAGAGGCGACCAATGACCAGTTCAGCCAGCTTGCCAGCCGGATCAAAGGGCGGGGCGAGAACGTATCGGGTGAGTTGGTGATCACATCCCTGCTTGAGATTGTGGGTTGGGTGACGCCCTTGCTGGTTGCCTTTCAAAAGAAGAACCCGGATATCTCCATTCGTTTTCTGACCGGCGAACGCTTGTTCCGCCTTGAATACGGCGAGGCCCATGTCGCGATCCGTGCGGGCAATGTGCCAGAGCAGCCGGACAATGTTGTGCAGCCCTTCAAGACGCTAAAGGTCGGGCTGTTTGCGCACCGCAGCTATATCGAGAAGTTCGGCAAGCCGTCCGGGGTCGAGGAGTATGGCAACCACCGGTTTGTCAGCCACGATGACATGCAGATGCGGGCACCGTTCTTTAAGTGGATGCAGGCGGTTGTTCCGAAAAGTGCGATGACCTTTCGCTGTCTGGATACCAATGCCCTGACCGAAGCCATTTTGAACGGTGCCGGGATCGGGTTCATGGGCTACGAGGACGGTCTGAAAAACCCTGACCTTGTCGAGATACATCCGCAGTTGTCTGAATGGGATTCGCCGCTTTGGCTGGTGAGCCATGTGGATTTGCACCGAACCCCCAAGGTGCAGGCGATTTTGAAGTTCCTGAAAGACAGTGCGAAGGGTGCCGCTTAATGAGGTCTGATCTTCAGGGGCATTTGGCGATGCTGACGTTTTCGGCCCTTGTTGCGGGGTCGTTTTCATTGGGGTCGATGTCGGCGAACATGATATCGCCTGCTGCGTTGAATGCGGCACGGTTCGTGATTGCGGGGGTTGTGATTGCAGTCGCGGTTGCCGCAACAACGGGGATCACCCGCGAGGCAGGCCGTGCGCCGTGGCGCTATGTGATTTTGGGCGGTTTGTTCGCTGTCTATTTCGTGCTGATGTTTGAGGGGCTAAAGACCGCCCGTCCGGTCAGTGCGGCAGCGGTGTTTACCCTGACGCCGATCATTGCCGCCGGTTTCGGCTGGCTGTTGTTACGGCAAAAGACCACGCTGCGGATGGCTATGGCGCTGGCGATCGGAGCAGTCGGGGCGCTTTGGGTGATCTTTCGCGCCGACCTTGCGGCCCTGCAAGGGTTCGAAGTCGGGCGCGGCGAGGCGGTGTATTTCGTGGGCTGCGTCAGTCACGCGCTTTATACGCCGATGGTGCGCAAGCTGAACAGGGGCGAACCGGCGGTGGTGTTCACGCTGGGCACCTTGATCGGTGGTGGGGCGTTATTGTTCATCTATGGTTGGCGGGACGTGTTGGGAACCGACTGGCTGGCGCTGCCGCTTATCGTCTGGATCACGATCTTTTACGTGGCTGTGGCCGCGTCCTCTGCCACCTTTGTTTTGCTTCAGTTTGCGTCGCTCAGGCTGCCCTCGGCCAAGGTGATGGCCTATACCTATCTGACGCCAAGCTGGGTGATCCTGTGGGAGATCGCATTGGGGAACGGTGCGCCGACACCGATCGTGTTCGGGGGCGTTTCGCTTACCATTCTTGCGCTATATCTTTTGCTGCGAAATGATGAGGTTATCGGCAAAAGTGATTAATAAACGCACAATCGCTGGAACCATTGTGCGCATTCCCGAGTTTGGATCACAGAAAGTTCATAAAGGAATGGTTAAATGCGTAGCATTATTTATCTAGTTGGTTTGGTTGTAGTTGTTCTTGCCATTTTGCGCTTTGCGTTCGGCATCATCTAACTACATCACGCCTGGCTCTTCCGTGTAATACCTCGTCATGGAAGAGCCAGTTAAACTACTCCGGCTCTTCCCCGCTAGCGTCTGACGATCCCGTTTTGATCTCCGCTGCCAAGAATTTCTCAAAATCATCCAGATTTATCGGGTCAAACTGACCGAACCCTTGCATCCACACCGATGGCAGCTTTAGCGCCGAGGGTTCAAGTTTGCACCACTTCAGACGCCCGCGTTTTTCCTGTGCGATCAGGCCCGCCCGTTCCAGCACGATCAGGTGTTTCGAAATCGCGGCCAACGACATGTCGAATGGTTCGGCTACGTCCGTTACCGCCATGTCGTCCTCAAGAAGCATGGATAGGATCGCCCGACGGGTCGGGTCGGCCAGGGCGGCAAAGATTGCGTCTAACAGGGCGGACATCTGATTTGGGTACTTCTGTTCAGGGGCGGGAATGGTGTTGGCTATCCATAGCGGATCGTATCCTCAACCAAAAGGTTGAATAATAAACGGGCGCGTTTGCAGGGGTTCTGGATACCGTGATTGACGATTTGTCGCAGCTTTCGAAATGCCAAATCGTTCAAAATCAACGGGTTAATTCGATTTGGTAACCTGTTGACTCGGATGGGCAGTGAAAGTAGCTAAGCACCAACACATCCAAAGGGATATTTGGCGTGACCGATCCGGACCAACAGCAGCGACTAGAGCAGCTTGAGGCAAAGATTGCAGCGGCAAAGAAGGCTCAAGAGCCGAAGCCCCGAGTAGATGAACATTATTCTCAGGCATCGCTTGCCTGGCGGATGGTGATTGAGCTTTGCGCCGGTCTTGGGATCGGTTTTGGCATCGGATACACGTTGGACTGGTTCTTTGGAACGCTCCCGTTGTTTATGGTGCTGTTTGTGATGCTGGGCCTTGCGGCCGGGGTAAAGACGATGCTCCGCTCTGCGCAGGAAATCCAGGAAAAGAAGATGGCCGAAACGGTCGAAGAAGATAAAGGGCCCTGACATGGCGGCAGAAGCACACGGCGAAGAAGCGGGCGGCTTGGTTTTCCACCCGATGGATCAGTTCATCGTTAAGCCGTTCTTCGGCGACGGCGCTGTTTCTTGGTACACAATCACCAACGCAACCGTCTGGATGGCACTGGCCGTTCTTGCAGTGTTTGCCTTGCTGGTTCTGGGCACCTCCAAGCGGTCGGTTGTTCCAACGCGGATGCAGTCGGTAGGCGAACTTGCTTACGGCTTTATCTACAAGATGGTCGAAGACATCTGTGGCAAAGACGGGGTCAAATATTTCCCCTACATCATGACCTTGTTCATGTTCATCGTCTTTTCCAACTTCCTTGGCCTGCTGCCAATGGCCTTCACGCCAACGTCGCATATCGCAGTTACCGCGGTCATGGCCTTTGCAGTATTCTTTGGTGTCACCATCCTTGGTTTCGTCAAGAACGGCGCTTCGTTCCTGAGCCTGTTCTGGGTCTCCAGCGCACCGCTCGCGTTGCGCCCCATTCTGGCACTGATCGAAATCATCTCGTATTTCGTGCGCCCCGTCAGCCACTCCATTCGTTTGGCGGGTAACATGATGGCCGGTCACGCTGTGATCAAGGTTTTCGCCGGCTTTGCCGCGATCGCTGCCATCGCACCGTTTTCCATCGTCGCGATCACCGCGATGTATGGTCTCGAAATCCTGGTGTCCTTTATCCAGGCCTACGTGTTCACCATCTTGACGTGTGTCTATCTGAAAGACGCGCTTCATCCGCATCACTAACAACGGGCGTGGGTCATTCTGACCTGCCCCACTTCATCACCTCAATTCCATCGTAAGGAGAATTCTCATGGAAGGCGATATCGTACAAATGGGCGCATACATTGGCGCGGGTCTGGCATGCATGGGCATGGGCGGCGCGGCAGTCGGTGTGGGCAACGTCGCAGGCAACTACCTTGCCGGCGCACTTCGCAACCCTTCGGCAGCTGCTGGTCAGACTGCAACACTGTTCATCGGCATCGCGTTTGCAGAAGCCCTGGGGATCTTCTCGTTCCTCGTTGCTCTGCTGTTGATGTTCGCCGTTTAAGCGTCAGACTGACACTTCCTTACGCTTCGGGCAGCGCGTTACGGCGCGCTGCCCAAGGGATTTGAACGTTTTGACAGGAGGCCATAATGGCAACTGAACCACTTGATATGGAAGTCGCTGGCACATGCGTTAGCGAATTCGGCGGTGCCATTGGCATGCCCCAACTTTGCGGCGAATGGTTCGGCAACCAGATCTTCTGGCTGGTCGTAGCACTTGTTGCGATTTACTTCATTCTGTCCCGCATTGCTTTGCCACGCATCGGTTCTGTTCTGGCTGAACGCCAGGGCACGATCACCAATGACATCGCTGCTGCCGAAGACCTCAAGGTCAAGGCAACAGAGGCAGAAGCAGCTTATGACAAGGCCCTGATCGATGCCCGCGCAGAAGCGCAGCGTATCATCTCAGCCGCCAAAGCAGACATTCAAGCCGATCTCGACAAAGCGATTGTGACAGCAGACGCAGAGATTGCCGCGAAAGCTGATGAATCCGAAAAAGCGATCTCCGAAATTCGCGCAGGTGCGATGCAGAACGTCGAAGAGGTGGCGAAAGACACCGCTCAGGCGATTGTTGCAGCCTTGGGTGGTTCCGCAGATGCGAAAACTGTTTCCGCGGCCGTCGAAGCCCGGATGAAAGGATAAGCCATGCGTTTGACTTTCTCAGCTTTGATTGCAGGTTTGGTGGCATCACCGGCTTTTGCAGCGGGCGACGTTTTCTTTTCGCTGAAAAACACAGATTTTATCGTGTTGTTGGCCTTCATCCTGTTCATCGGCGTTTTGTTCTATTTCAAAGTGCCATCCTTGCTGTCGGGCATGCTCGACAAGCGGGCTGACGGGATCAAGTCGGAACTGGAGGAGGCACGTGCCCTTCGCGAAGAAGCGCAGACGCTTCTTGCCAGCTACGAGCGCAAGCAACAAGAAGTAAAAGATCAGGCCGACCGGATCGTGACGGCTGCCAAAGCAGAAGCAACCGAAGCTGCCGCACAAGCCCGCGCTGACCTGGAGAAATCCATCGTACGCCGGTTGGCTGCTGCCGAAGAACAGATTGAATCTGCTCAGGCTGCTGCCGTGAAAGAAGTACGCGACCAAGCCATCGTGATCGCAATCGCCGCTGCCAAGGATGTCATCGCCAAGAAGATGACTGCCGCAGAAGGCAATGCCCTGATCGACAGCGCCATCGCGGATGTAGATGCAAAGCTGCACTAATCTTTTCAATCCTGACGAAAAGGCCTCGGAGTTTCTCCGGGGCCTTTTTTCGTTTCCGGACGTCTCGTTCTTAATCAGTCTTGCTGCGTTTCGTGCTGCAGGCGTTGGTGTGCGACGACTTCGTTGCGCTCGGCGCGTTGCTGGTCCCGCAGGGCGTTTTCGACATAGTTCAAATGCGCCTCCACGGCCATCCGCGCGCCTGCCGGATCGCGTGCTTGCAGGGCGTCATTGATGCTGCGGTGCTGGTCCAGCAGGGCCGAACGTGTGGTCCGCTGTTTGAACATCACCTGGCGGTTGTAAAATACGCCGCCCTGCAACAGGTCGTACATCGACCGCATCATATGCAGCATCACGACATTATGGCTCGCCTCGATAATCGCCATGTGGAACTGCGCATCCAGTTGCGCCTCGTCCTCGTTCGCCCGCTTGTCTTGGGCCGCCTCCATCTTGCTGAAAATCGTATCTACAACTTTCAGGTCGGTGTCTGATGCCAAACGCGCTGCGCGCTCTGCCGCCAGCCCTTCCATATCGCGGCGGAATGACAGATAGTCGAACACGGCCTCGTCATGACGGGCAAACAGTTCGATCAGGGGCGGCGAAAAGGCCCCGCCCAGCACATCGGCCACATAGACCCCCGCGCCAGGCTTGGCGGTCAAAAGCCCCGACTGTTCAAGCTGCGCAATCGCATCGCGCAACGAGGGGCGCGACACGTCAAGGCGCTTGGCCAATTCGCGTTCGGCAGGCAGGCGTTCCCCCGGGCGCAGGATCCCGCGCAAGATCAGTTGCTCTACCTGCCGGACCACAGCATGTGACAGCTTTTCAGATGATACGGGTTTAAATGGCATGGGGTCCCTCTTGAATTGGTCAAAATATATGACCACGAGCAGGTGGCGGCAATGTCTTTGTCAAAGGTTCACAGATTGTTAAGTACCGTGGGTTAGCCATTTGGCATGAAACCTGCATTTTTGTTCATCGCCATCTTGTTCGGCCTTGCGGCTTGCAACACCCCTGGGCCGCATTTCAGGGGCCTGACTGCCACACGGATCGAAGTGGACGGATCGCTATTCGACGTGCGCATTCGGGGTGAAATGGCCGAAGCGATGCGCGTTAATCCGGAATACGCCCCCCGTTTCGGGCCAATCAGAAACCGTGCGGCGCTGGCGATGTTTGCGGTCAGCGGCTGCGAGGTCAGGGACGTCTTGGGCGATCAGGCATTGGCCACCGGCGTTCTGGATTGTCGCGGGAATGGGCTAAAGTCACGGCAAACGACCCCGCCAACCTGTGTGGAGGGGGCACCACGACTGACCAAAAATCATGACCCGCCGGTCCGAAAACTGTCCTGCATGGCCCCTGCTTAACGCAATATCTTGTGGATAAGCGGCGGTAGACGGCCTTCCCTAGAGTGTTTGGATTGACAGGGCGCGGCGGATCGCGCCAACTGGCGGACATTCTAGGAATCAGCCACACGAGGGACGTTTGCGGTTTTCAAAACTCAGACTGACGGGGTTTAAAAGCTTTGTTGATCCAACCGATCTGATCATCGCCGATGGTCTGACAGGTGTGGTCGGCCCCAACGGCTGTGGAAAATCCAACCTTCTTGAAGCCTTGCGTTGGGTGATGGGTGAAAACCGGCCCACAGCGATGCGGGGCGGCGGGATGGAAGACGTCATCTTTGCCGGTGCTTCGACCCGTCCGGCCCGCAATTTTGCCGAAGTCGCGTTGCATATTGATAACACCGAACGCCTGGCCCCTGCGGGGTTCAACGACACCGACCAGATCGAAATCATCAGGCGGATCACGCGCGATGTCGGCAGCGCCTATAAAGCGGCAGGCAAGGATGTACGGGCCCGCGATGTTCAGATGTTGTTCGCAGATGCTTCGACCGGGGCACATTCCCCCGCTTTGGTACGGCAGGGCCAGATTTCGGAACTGATCAACGCAAAGCCGAAAAACCGCCGCCGCATTCTGGAAGAGGCGGCAGGGATATCCGGCCTTTATGCCCGGCGTCACGAGGCCGAATTGAAACTGAACGGTGCAGAGACAAATCTGGCCCGTGTCGATGATGTGATTGAACAGCTTGCGGCGCAACTGGCGCAACTGGCCCGTCAAGCACGGCAGGCCGCCCGCTATCGTGAAATCGGCAATGACCTGCGGAAATCCGAAGGCATGTTGTTGTACCGCCGCTGGCGCGAAGCCGATGATGCGCGCGCCACTGCGGCGGATGAACTGCGTGCCCGCGTGACAGCGGCGGCGCAGGCTGAAGGCACGGTCCGCCAAGCAGCCAAAGCACGCCAGATCGCCGAAGATGCCTTGCCGCCGTTGCGCGAGGAAGATGCGATTGCCGCAGCGGTGCTTCAGCGGCTCGGGGTGCAGCGTGATACGCTTGCCGATCAGGAAGCCCGTGCGCAGGAAACCATTGACGCGCTGACCAAGCGGATTGCACAGCTTGCCCGCGACATAGAACGCGAAGCAGGGTTGAACCGCGATGCCGGTGAAACAATCGAGCGGCTTGAGTGGGAGGCGCGGGAACTTGCAAAAGCGGGCGCTGGCCATGGCGCTGCGTTGGAAGCCGCCGCCGAAGTTGCAAGCGAGGCGGCGTCGGTTCTGCAAGCGCAAGAAGCGGGATTGTCGGAGATGACCGAGGATGTGGCCCGGCTTGCGGCCCGTCACGGATCTGCGGAACGATTGCTGGGCGATAACCGGAAAACCCTGGCCAAGTCGGAGGCCGAGGCCGAGAAAGCGCGCGACGCTGTGGCACAAAGCAAGGCTGCGCTGGTCAAAGCCGCCGCTGATTTTGATCTTGCCACTCAAGCTGAGGCGGCCGCGACACAGCAGGCGACCGATGCCGAACAGGCGTTGAATGCAGCGGAGGAAGCCCGCGCCCAGACCCAAAGCCGCGAAGCTGACGCGCGCGCGGAGCGATCGGAAGCCGAAGGCGAGATGAACGCCTTGCGGGCGGAAGCGGGTGCGCTGGCCAAGCTGGTGGAACGGGACACGGCAGAGGGCGGCCAAATTCTGGACCGTTTGCAGGTCGAACACGGGTTTGAAAAAGCGCTTGGTGCTGCCTTGGCGGATGATCTGCGCGCCCCCCAAGTCGACGCGGATGGCCCCTCGGGCTGGGCGGTCTTGCCTGCCTATGACGTGGTGCAGCCCTTGCCTGATGGGGTGACAGCATTGACGGCGCATGTGTCATTGCCCGATGTTCTGGCCCGCCGGATGAGCCAGATCGGACTGGTCGAAGCCGATGATGGCCCGCGTTTGCAAGCTGCATTGAAGCCGGGGCAACGGCTGGTATCGCCCGAAGGGGATTTGTGGCGGTGGGACGGGTTCAGGGCCTGGGCCGAGGATGCGCCTTCGGCTGCCGCGCTAAGGTTGCAGCAAATCAACCGCTTGGAAGTATTGAAACAATCGCTGGAGCAAGCAAGCCAACGGGCCGACGGCGCGCGTGATGCCCATGATGCGTTGCAGCGCACCTTGGCCGCGCAAACGCTTGCGGACAAACAGGCCCGTGAGGCGCGGCGCGATGCCGACCGCGCAGTTGCGGATGCAGGCCGCGCCCTGAGCAGGGCTGAAGCCGACCGCAATCTTGCTCAGGGGCGGTTGGAAAGTCTGGATCTGGCCGTATCGCGCCACGAGGAAGAGGCCATGGCCGGCCGCCAGCAGGTGATGGAGGCAGAGCGCGCGCTGGCCGATCTGGACGATGTGGCAGAGGCCCGCGAAGGCGTCGAGACATTGCGCATGAGCGTTGAGGGGGCACGGATTGCGATGATGTCGCGCCGGTCTGCCCATGACGAGTTGCGCCGCGAAGGCGATGCCCGCCTGAAGCGGTCGCAAGAAGTCACCAAGGAGCTGAGCGGTTGGCGGCATCGCCTTGAGACTGCGGAAAAGCGCAGCGCGGAGCTGGTGGACCGCAAAACCGGGTCCGAGGCCGAGCTGAAAGAAGCGAACGCGGCACCAGCCGAGATTGCCGCCAAGCGGGATGAGTTGACGGAGGCGATCACAATCGCAGATGCCCGCAAGGCTGAAGCCGCAGATCGTTTGTCGGTCGCGGAGGGGACGTTGCGCGAGGCGACGATAGCAGAGCGCGATGCAGAGCGCCTGGCCTCGGAGGCGCGGGAGGCCCGCGCGCGGTCCGAGGCGCGGGCGGATGCGGCCAAGGAAACCGTGGCCTATGCCGCAGAGCGGATTGCCGAAGACCAGCAAATGACGCCGAACCAATTGTTGACATCTCTGGACGTTGATCCTGACCAGATGCCGGCATCTGAGGCTTTGGAAACCGACGTGAACCGGCTCAAGCGTCAGCGGGAGGCATTGGGGGCGGTGAACCTGCGCGCCGAAGAAGACGCCCGCGAGGTTCAGGAAGAGCACGACAATCTGACAAAAGAAAAAGACGACCTGACCGAAGCGATCAAGACGTTGCGCAGTGGCATTTCGAGCCTGAACCGAGAGGGGCGCGAGCGGCTTTTGACGGCCTTCGAGCAGGTGAACAGCAATTTCACGATGTTGTTCCGGCACCTGTTCAACGGTGGCGAGGCGAATTTGGTCATGGTCGAATCAGAGGACCCGCTTGAGGCAGGCCTGGAGATCATGTGCCAGCCACCGGGCAAAAAGCTGAGCACCTTGAGCTTGCTGTCTGGCGGAGAGCAAACCCTGACGGCGATGGCGCTGATCTTTGCGGTATTCCTGGCCAACCCCGCACCGATCTGTGTGCTGGACGAAGTCGACGCCCCGCTGGACGATGCGAACGTGACGCGGTTTTGCGATTTGCTGGATGAAATGTGTCGTCAGACGAATACGCGGTTTTTGATTATCACCCATCACGCGGTCACGATGGCACGGATGGACCGCCTGTTTGGTGTCACCATGGCCGAACAAGGCGTCAGTCAGCTGGTATCGGTTGATTTGAAAAAGGCCGAAAAACTGGTCGCCTAGTTATTTGGCGCTGGCTGCCCTAGGGTGCTGGAATGCGTCTTTTGATCCTTTCGTTTTTCATCGTCTTTTCAACCTCTGCCGTGGCCCAGAATTGGGCGGAACGTCAGGGTGATGTGGTCTTATCTATGGATGAGATTACCGATCTGATATCAGGCAAGGTGCTTGGGTTCTATGATGACGGGCAGTCCAGTTACCGTGCGGATGGCGGGTACAGATATACTTACGCCAATGGCGATACGGCTGAGGGTCGGTTCACGGTCAAAGACGATGGCCGTGTTTGTGTGACATTCGAGAACGGGCGCAGCCGCTGCGACAGGTTCGTATCGAGCGGCGGGCGGATGACGCTTTTGACCGCGCAGGGCGACCGTTTCCCGGTCAAGCCGTGAGGCCCTAAAGCCCCGTCAAAAGCGTGATTGTGGGCCAGCCGTCGGCGGGCATGCCAAGGCGCTTTTGTTCTGCACGCACCGCGCTACGGGTTCCGGCCCCCAATATCCCGTCAATGGCACCAACATCATATCCTTTGGCACGCAGCTGGGTCTGGAGCTGTTTCATCTGATCGCTTGATAAACCCTGATCCGGATTTCCGGCCTCGTAAATCGGGGCACCCTTCAGGCGGTTTGCGAAATAGGCAGCGGTCAGAACGTAGGTAAAGCTTTGGTTCCATTCAAAATAGACGTTGAAATTGGGATAGGCCAAAAAAGTCGGCCCCTTGTGCCCTTGCGGCGAAAGAAGCGACGCTTGCAGGTTTTCCGCCAGCCCACCATCGCGCGCCGTCAGACCCAGTGCAGCCCATTCCGCCCCCTTCAATGTCGTCTCAAGCCCGCTGAGCGACCAGTCGAAACCGGCTGGTACAACGACTTCTTCAAGCCAGGGTTGGCCAGCCGTCCAGCCAAGGCTTTGCAGCATTTTGCCGCCAGACATCAGCGCATCCGCCACTGACGTTTTCAGGGATACCTGGCCATCCCCATCCCCGTCGATCCCGTTTTCAAGGATGTCTTTTGGCAGCATCTGGACCATCCCGATCTCGCCTGCCCAAGCGCCCGTTGTGGTGGCGGGATCAAACGCACCGCGTGCAAAAAGCTTGATTGCGGCAATGACCTGGGGGCGGAAAAGTTCGGGGCGGCGGCAGTCGTGGGCCAAGGTAACAAGCGCATTTGCGGTGTTGTTGTCGCCCTGAAAAGTGCCGTAATCGGTTTCGAACGCCCAAAACGCCAGCAGCACGCCGCGATCGACGCCAAATTCGGTTTCGACGCGGGTGAAAATGGCATCATGTTTTTGCCCGTTTGAAATGCCCCGGTTCAGGCGATCCGTCGAGATAAGCGCGCGGGAAAAGTCGATAAAGGGTTTTTGAAAAACCCCTTGCGCGCCATCCGCCCGCAACACTTCAGGGTCGTGGCGTACGGTTTGGAAAAACGCATCGGCTTGGGCGCTTGAAATCCCTTCGACGACGGCGTCGGCCTTCAGGCCTTGGATAAACGCGTTGAAATCACCGCCGCAGGGTGTTTCTGATTGGGCTGTTGCCGCAGCGAGGGTCATACAGGCCCCCCAAAGTAATTCGCGCATAACCGTTTCCTTTTCAGCACTTCGCAATCCTGCTGAAAGTAGTATCGAAAACGAAGACGTCAAAACTTTGACCCGTATAGGGGCTAAGCGGGTCAATCGGGGGCCGGGTATGGGCAAAGGTATGCGCAGCACGACAAGCATGCATCGTGCTGGCATGGTGTTTTCGAACTAGCCCCGCCCGTGTGGTGCAGTGAAATCCAGTGCCGGATTGATCGGGATGATCCGGTTGGGGTTAATCGTATCGTGGCTATAGTGATAATGGCGCACGATGTGGTCCATCTTGACGGTGTCAGCGACGCCGGGCGTTTGATACAATTCGCGGGTGTAGGCCCAAAGGTGCGGGTAGTCGACGATCCGTCTGCGATTACATTTGAAATGCAGATGGTAGACATTGTCGAAGCGCACCAAGGTGGTGAATAGCCGCCAGTCGGCTTCTGTCAGCGTGTCACCGGCGAGATATTTTTGGGTGGCAAGAATGTCTTCGATCCAGTCGAGGCTTTCGAAAAGAGGATGGACCGCATCGTCATAGGCGTCTTGTGTCGTGGCAAAGCCGCATTTGTAGACGCCGTTGTTCACCGTGTCATACACACGGTCGTTGACCGTCTCGATCCGGCTGCGCAGGTGTTCAGGCCAGAAATCGGCGGTGTTACCGGTGATCCCGTCAAAAGCACTGTTGAGCATACGGATGATTTCGGAGGATTCGTTGGAAACGATGGTTTCGTTGATTTTGTCCCACAAGATCGGAACCGTCACGCGGCCGCTGAACTTGCGGTCCGCGCGGGTATAGATGTCGCGGGCATAGGGCAGGTCATACAAGGCGTCACCTGTGGCACCGGGAAAACCGGTGTCAAAGGTCCAGCCTTCACCCAGCATTTCAGGATGTACGGCAGAAATGGATATATGGTCCTCGAGCCCTTTGAGAGCGCGGAAAATCAGCGCGCGGTGCGCCCAGGGACAGGCATAGCTGACATAAAGATGGTAGCGCCCGCTTTCGGCTTTGAACCCGCTGTCGCCGCTGGGGCCGGCACTGCCGTCCGACGTCACCCAATTGCGAAACTTTGCAGCCGAGCGTTCGAATTTCCCGCCGGTTGCGCTCGTATCGTACCATTGGTCTTTCCAGACGCCATCTACCAAAAGTCCCATTGATCACTCCTTTACCTTGAGAGGCTAAACTAACGGTCACTGGGAATAAGAACACCGGTATGAATGCACATCAGCCCTGCAAAGATGCACCACATTAATCTTTTTGGGCACATCGGTTGATTTCATCCTGTATCACGTCATTCTGTTTAAAAACGGGGGGTAAGATGGAAATTTCACTATCAAAGGATATTCAAGCCGGCCTTGATGCTGCGCGTCTGCAAAGCCTGCGCAAGGCGTCCAGATTGCGAATCGATGTGGATGGAACCCGGCATCAGGTGCTGCGCCATTGGAGCACCGGTTTCTCGATGGACGCCAAAACCGCCCCAAAATTGCGCGGTCTGGTTGATCTCTATGATGGGTCGATCCACTTGCTTCAATGCCTGGTTGTCGCCACCCAAGAGGAAAGCGGCGAGATGCAGTTCGAATTCAAACGCGCCACCAAAGTATCCGAGAAAGCGGCGCTTGATTTTGAACGGGCATCCGACGCGCCCGTGGCTTTGATTGCCATGGACGCACCGGTTTAGGTTACTGAAGGTCGCTGAACGCCTCGCGCAGTCGGGTGCAGGCTTCCTCCACCCGTGCGCGCGGGGTGGCGATGTTGAAGCGCATGAACGTCTCGCCGCCTTTGCCAAAGGTCGGGCCGTGGTTGGCGGCGATTTCGGCGTTTTGTTCGACCCTTTTGGTGAATTCTGACGGGTCCATGCCTGTCCCTTCGAAATCAACCCAAGCCAGATAGGTTGATTCCAGCGGCATCGACTGCAAGCCGGGAATGGAATTGACCGTCGCGTCGAAAATTCTGCGGTTGTCATCCAGATAGGCGACCAGTTCATCGACCCATGCGGCCCCTTCAGGCGAATAGGCCGCAGTCGCCATCACCAGACCGAATGAATTTGGCGACACCCCCATTGCGTTCATACGTGCTGCAAAGGTCGCGCGTAGCGCGGGGTCGGGGATGATCACATTGCCCGAATGGCTGCCCGCGATGTTGAAGGTTTTTGTTGTCGCGGTCATCATCACCAGACGATCCTGCACATCGTCGATCAGTGCCATCGGAGTATGTTTCGTGCCGGGGAAAACCAGATCGTGATGGATTTCGTCTGAAACCAGCACCAGATCGTGACGCTTGGCAAAGGCTGCGACCTGCGCCAGTTCGTCCTTTGTCCAGACGCGGCCACCGGGGTTATGCGGCGAGCAGAACACCAGCATGGTTTCGTTGCCGGCCATTTGCGCGTCATAGGCATCGAAATCCAGCGTGTAGCGGCCTTTGTTGTTGACCAGTTCGCATTCGACAACCTTGCGACCCGCAGCCGAGATAACCCGCGCAAAAGCGTGATAAACCGGCGTGAAAAGCACCACCCCGTCGCCGGGCTTGGTAAAGGCATCGACGCACATGGATGTACCGTTCACCAACCCATGTGTTGTGAAAATCCAGTCTTGATCGACTTTCCAGCCGTGACGGTTTTCCATCCACCACTGGATCGCGGCCAGATATTTGCTGTCATCCCCGAAATAGCCGTAAACACCATGATCCAGCATCCCTTGCAGGGCGTTTTGCACGACCGCAGGCGGGCGGAAATCCATATCAGCGACCCACATGGCAATACCTGTGTCTGCGGGCACGCCATAGATCGGCTCCATCTTGTCCCATTTCGCGCAATGGGTCCCGCGGCGGTCGATGATTTCGTCAAAATCCATGGGTCGCTCCTGATATATTTTGGCGATACGCTAAACGTAATCTGCCTGACCGCAAGCCCTGAGGTTGCAGCGGGCCACGGGTTACCCTAAATCAACTTCATGAAACGCAATATCCTTCTTCACCCCGATCCTCGTCTGAAAAAACTCTGCGCGCCTGTCACTGATATGACAGACGAATTGCGCAGCTTGGCTGATGATATGCTGGCAACCATGTATGATGCACCGGGCATCGGCCTTGCTGCACCCCAAGTGGGTGTGCTGGACCGCTTGATCGTGATGGATTGCGTCAAGGAAGAAGGCGAGCCCTCACGCCCGTTGATCATGTTCAACCCCGAAGTCATCGCGGCCTCGGATGATCTGAACACCTATGAGGAAGGGTGTTTGTCGATCCCCGATCAATACGCGGATGTGACCCGGCCAGCCGAGGTTGACGTGCGCTGGATCGACCGCGACGGCAAGGAACATACCGAGACATTCAGCAAGCTTTGGGCGACCTGTGTGCAGCACGAGATTGATCACCTGGATGGCAAGCTGTTCATCGATTACCTCAAGCCGTTGAAGCGTCAGATGATCACCCGCAAGATGACCAAGCTCAAACGCGAACTGGCCCGCGGATGAGCGTGCTGGACATCGTCATCTGGCCGGATGCGCGGTTGACGCAGATTTGTCAGCCGGTCGACGCGATCACGCCCGAAATTGAGCGGTTGATGGCTGACATGTTCGACACGATGTATGACGCGCCCGGGCGTGGCTTGGCGGCCCCGCAGGTGGGCCGGACCGAACGTATTTTCGTGTTTGATGCGAATTGGAAAGACGGCACGCCGACGCCGATCGCATGTGTGAACCCTGAAATTATCGCCCTGTCCGAGGATCGTCTGACCGGAGAGGAAGGGTGCCTGTCTATCCCCGGTGTCCCGATGGACATCGCGCGTGCGGCCCAAGTTACCCTGCGGTGGACCGACCTTGAGGGCACCCACGAGCGCAGCTTTACCGGAGCCGAGGCCGTGATCATCCAGCATGAATACGACCATCTGGATGGCATCGTGATCTATGACCGTGTTGAAAAGGATGCCGCCCGATGACGGTTCGCAAGATCGTGCCATGGCCCAATGTCTGCCTGCGCACAGCTGCGGCTGACGTCACCGAGATTACGGATGAAATCCGCAGTCTTTGGGATGATATGATTGATACGATGGATGCCATGCCCGGTGTCGGTCTTGCGGCGACGCAGATCGGGGTGATGTTGCGCGTTGCTGTGGTCGATGCATCGCAGGGGCGCAACAAGCGGATCAGGCTGGCTAACCCCGAGGTGCTGGATGCCTCTGCCATCATGAACGAACATGACGAGGCCAGTCCGAATCTGCCCGGTGTATCGGCCAAGGTGAAACGCCCGCGTGGCGTGACGGTGCGCTATCTTGATGAAAACGGCGTTGTGACACGCCGCGATTTTGTGGGCCTCGAGGCGACCAGCGTGCAGCACCAGATCGACCATCTGGCCGGCAAGATGTATTTCGATAATCTAAGCAAAACCCGCCGGGATATGGTGCTGCGCAAGGCGCGGAAATTCAAAGGATAGCCACATGCGCGTGATCTTTATGGGGACGCCTGAATTTTCAGTGCCGGTTCTGGATGCATTGGTATTGGCGGGTCACGAGGTCGTTTGCGTTTACTGCCAGCCGCCGCGCCCTGCGGGACGTGGCAAGAAAGATCGCCCCAGCCCCGTGCAAAGCCGGGCCGAGGTTTTGGGCCTACCCGTGCGCCATCCCGTTTCGCTGAAAACGCCCGAAGCACAGGCGGAATTTGCTGCGTTGAACGCGGATGTTGCCGTGGTGGTTGCCTATGGACTGATCCTGCCGCAGGCGATCCTTGATGCGCCGGCGCAGGGCTGTCTGAACATTCATGCCAGCCTTTTGCCGCGCTGGCGGGGGGCGGCACCCATTCACCGTGCGATCATGGCGGGCGATGCCGAAACCGGCGTTTGCATCATGCAGATGGAGGCCGGTCTGGACACAGGCCCCGTCATCTTGCGCGAAGCGACCCCGATCCGGACAACGGAAACAACGATCCAGTTGCATGACCGGCTGAGCGAAATGGGCGCGCGGTTGATCGTCGATGCTTTGGCTCGGCTGCCTGATCTTGCGCCGGAAAAACAGCCCGAAGACGGCGTGACCTATGCCGCCAAGATCGACAAATCAGAGGCGCATATCGACTGGACCAAGCCAGCGATTGAGGTCGACCGGCTGATCCGTGGCTTGTCACCCTTTCCGGGGGCGTGGTTCGATCTGGAGGGCACGCGCATCAAAGTATTGGGGTCGTCGCTTGCCCAGGGCAGCGGTGCCGCGGGCGAGGTACTGGACCGTACCCTGCGGATTGCCTGCGGCGAGGGCGCTGTGCAACTGACACGCTTGCAACGCGCGGGCAAAGCAGCGCAAGATATCGATGTATTCCAGCAAGGTGCGCAAATCGCGCCGGGCACGATTTTGGGCAAAGGATAGCCAGATGTTTCCATCCATGATCGGTACTGTCGTGATCGCCGGGATCGTCGGCTATCTGGCGGAAAAGTCGGGTTTTACCCGCAACGGCATTCTGGCGTCGATCATCATTTGTGTGGGCGGGGCGTTCTTGTTCTACTTTGTGCGCCTGATGTTCGGCTTTGGGTTCAATTCTCCCGGGGTGAATGCGATTGTGTCGTCCATCGGCGCATTGATCATTGTGCCTTTTCACTGGCGTCGCAAATAGGTTTAGACGCGGGGCGGACGGCTTTTGTAGACGGGCAGGTTCCACCCGAAATACAGTGACCCTGCGCGCAAGACCCATGTCACACAGGCCCCTGCAAAAAGCGCTATGGCATCGTCGCCAACAAAGCTGCGAGTGACGACAGCCGTGGCAGACCCTGCAAAGGCTGCCGTGACATAAAGCTCACCTTGGGTCAGAACCAGTGGCACTTCGCCTACCACCACATCACGCATGAGGCCGCCCATGCAGCCGGTGATCATGCCCATCAGCACCACGATCGTTGGCGATTGATCCAGCGACAAAGCCACACCGGCCCCCGCTGCAACGGCGACCGCCAGCGCGAAACTGTCCAGCCAGATCAAGGTGCGATAGCGGCTTTCAAGCAGATGCGCGGTAAAGAAGACGACCATTGAGGCAAAGGCGGCAACCCCCAGATAGGTCGGGTTGTCGATCCAGAAGATCGGGTTGCGGTCCAGCAACAGGTCGCGCAGCGTGCCGCCACCCAAAGCGGTCAGACATGCGATAAACGCAAATCCCACCAGATCAAGCTGGGCGCGGCTGGCGACCAAGGCACCGGTGATCGCAAAGACCAGAACCGACGCGTAATCAAGAAGGCTGATCAGGCTCATTTGCCTTTGAACGGGGCCATGCCCGCCCTTGCCAGTTCATCGGCACGTTCGTTTTCAGGATGGCCCGCGTGGCCCTTGACCCATTCCCACGTCACCTTGTGGCTTGCGTTGGCCGCATCCAGACGTTGCCACAGCTCGGCGTTTTTGACGGGCTTTTTAGCAGCGTTCTTCCAGCCGTTTTTCTTCCAGCCGTAGATCCAGCCGGTGATGCCATTTTTGACATAGTTGCTGTCGGTCACGATGGTGATTTCCGTGGAACGCGCCAGTGCCTCAAGCGCGCTGATCGCGGCCATCAATTCCATCCGGTTGTTGGTGGTGTTGGCTTCGCCGCCCTTAAGCTCGCGTTCCTTGATGATTTTTCCGTCTTCGATTGCGCGCATCAAGACGCCCCAGCCGCCGGGGCCGGGATTACCTGAACAGGCCCCATCGGTGTATGCAATCAGTTTCGCCATGCGCGCAGGCATAGCCAGTCTGCATCGGTGCCGTCCAGCCCCTTATCGCATCCTTTTGCATGGTCTTTCACAATCAGCCCCGCATCGGCGATCAGCCCTGTCAATTCGTCTTGGGTGAAATAGGTGTATAGCCTGCCAAGCGCGTCCCGACCGGACCCGGTGCCGGTTTTCACGGCGATATGAAAAACACCGTTGGGGCGCAGGGCCTTTGCGATGTTTGACAGATGGCGCGGCATCTCGCTGCGCGGTGCATGGAGCAAGCTGAAGTTGGCCCATATCCCGTCATAAAGACCGGTGCCTGTCAGATCATCAAAGCTGGCAACCCTGGCGGTAACGCCGGTCTTTTGTGCCGCAAGTTCGACCATTTCCGGTACCGGATCCGTCGCGGTGACCGTAAGGCCAGCAAGGGCCATTTGTTCTGCTGCAATCCCCGGACCGCAGCCCAGATCCAGAACAGCGCCACCGGGTTTTACG
Source organism: Sulfitobacter sp. SH22 (assembly GCF_965641905.1). NCBI lineage: Bacteria > Pseudomonadati > Pseudomonadota > Alphaproteobacteria > Rhodobacterales > Roseobacteraceae > Sulfitobacter > Sulfitobacter sp. SH22. The sequence continues at coordinate 2,039,721 of NZ_OZ282573.1, read as the reverse complement.
GCGTCAATAAACGCGCGCAGTTGCGGATCGCGGGCAAGATTCCGGGTGACTTCGGCATATTCCAGCGCTTTGGCCGCATAAACGCCAAGGGTCTCAGGATCGCTCACAGAAATACGCCAGTGGCGAGGCAGATCAGGACGATTGCCGTCAGCAACACGCGCAGTTTCATCCACCATTCAGGGGCAAGCCCCCACCGCCAGAATGCGAAATCCAGCACCAGCAATCCCGCGAAGCCGAACATCAGGTTCATGCCCGCGCCCACAGGGCCGCCACCGGTCATGAAAAACGCCCAGAGTGCCGGAATGACGGCAAGGGTGTAACCTGTCGCCGCCTGCGCGCCATCGGCTTTGGTTGCAAAACCCCACAACACGCCAGACATGAAAGACAGGATCACAGCGCCATAGAAAAGCTGGATATAGGGGCCAACAAATCGACCGCCCAGATTATCGGCGGCCCATGTGGCAAGCGGTTCGTTCACCACGGTCAGCGCACCCCAGATGAAGGGGGTCAGCCCGGCAAGGCCCAGGATCAGCGGGGCGCGGGGAATGGTCATCATGCGGGCACCCGAAGCACGCGGGGGACTTTGAATTCGACATTCTCGATCGCGGTCTCAATCAGTTCTTCGGTGACGGCATAGCGCGACTTAAAGGCGTCGATGACCTCGTTGATCAACACTTCGGGGGCCGAAGCACCGGCAGTGATCCCGATGCTTTTGATCCCGTCCAGCGCCCGCCAGTCGATGTCATCGGCCCGTTGCACAAGCTGGGCATAGGAACAGCCGGCGCGCGCGCCGACTTCGACCAAGCGTTTGGAGTTGCTGGAGTTCGGGGCCCCAACCACCAGCATCGCATCGCATTTGGGTGCCATCGCCTTTACCGCTTCCTGGCGGTTGGTCGTGGCATAGCAGATGTCTTCTTTGTGCGGGCCGACGATGGCAGGGAAACGCGCGTTCAGCGCTGCCACGATATCGGCGGTGTCGTCGACGCTCAGGGTTGTCTGTGTGACATAGGCCAGTTTCAGCGGATCGCGGACCTGAACCTTGGCGACGTCTTGCGGGGTTTCGACCAGCAGCACCTCGCCTTCGGGCAACTGGCCCATCGTTCCAACGGTTTCGGGATGCCCCTCGTGACCGATCATGATCATCTGAAGCCCCGCATCCGAATGACGTTGCGCTTCGATGTGGACCTTGCTGACCAAGGGGCAGGTGGCGTCGACAAAGACCATGTTGCGGGCTTGTGCGGCATTGGGGACCGATTTTGGCACGCCGTGCGCCGAAAAGATCACCGGACGGTCGTCGGGGCATTCGGACAGTTCCTCGACGAAAACCGCCCCCTTGTCGCGCAAACCGTCGACGACAAATTTGTTATGAACGATTTCATGGCGGACATAGACAGGCGCGCCCCATTTTTCGATCGCCATCTCAACAATCTTGATGGCGCGGTCCACGCCTGCGCAAAACCCGCGCGGGGCTGCCAGATAAAGGGTCAGCGGTGCTTTTGACATGTCCAGCTCCTTGGTTCGCACGTTAGATAAGTGTTGAGGGCATCTTCGTCCAGACCGCGAGGGGACGGGGCCGCGCCGCAATCGCGGCACTGGTAAAAAACCAACAGTGATCCTGCGCGATAGGCCACTTCGCACAAGCGCGGCTTTGTACGGCAAAGGCATCCCCCAAAAAAGGGGATCAGACGAATCAGAAAATATGGTAAGTTCCATGCGCAGTGTTCATTTTTAGCTGCGTCAAAACATTTCAGAATGGGTGCCCGCGCCGCCTGTTATGCAGGTGTTGCGGGCTTTTTCGACCGATTACTCGTCGTTGGCCTCGCGCGGTGGGCGGCCGATCACGTCACGCAGGTCTTCCAATTCGATAAAGTTGTCCACCTGGCGGCGCAAATCGTCCGAGATCATCGGCGGCTGGCTGCGGATGGTGCTGACAACAGACACGCGCACACCTTGGCGCTGCAAGCTTTCAACCAGTGGACGGAAGTCGCCATCACCCGAGAAGATAACGATGTGGTCCAGATGTGGCGCAAGTTCCATCGCGTCTACAGCCAGTTCGATGTCCATGTTGCCTTTGACTTTGCGGCGGCCCATGCTGTCTGTGTATTCTTTCGCGGGCTTGGTCACCATGGTGAAGCCGTTGTAATTCAGCCAATCGACCAAGGGACGGATCGGGGAATATTCTTCGTTTTCAAGCAAGGCTGTATAATAAAACGCGCGCAACAGCTTGCCGCGGCGCATAAATTCAGTCCGTAGCAGTTTGTAGTCGATATCGAAGCCAAGGCTTTTTGCGGCCGCATAAAGATTTGAACCATCAATGAATAATGCTAGTCGCTCGTCTTTATAAAACATCAAATGTCCTTAGAAATAAACTTGAGAAGAAATATCCTCAAAACAAGATACCATAAACTACGGGTTTTTTGCCTGAAAACAATATTACCCTAAAAGCACCCCTAACAATTTTTGAGGAGGCAGCAAGTGGGAAACAACCATGAAACAAGCCAAAACACCGCGCAGAATCTGAAAACTGCTTTGGTTGCCTTGGGAAGCAATCAATCATCGGTTGAGGGTGGTCCGGCAGAGACGATCTTGAGGGCTATTCAAATTATGGAATGTAAAGGGTTTAAAATCCAGGCAGCAAGCCGGATGTATGTAAACCCTGCTTTTCCGGCCGGATCGGGACCGGAGTATACTAACGCAGTGGTTGCAATTTCCACAAATCTGGCTTGCGACGAAATTCTTGAGATTTTGCATGAGATCGAGGCCGAGTTGGGGCGCGAACGGGATGTCCGGTGGGGGTCACGTACTGTTGATCTGGACCTTCTGGCGGTCGAGGCGCTGGTCTTGCCGGATGTGCAGATGCAGAATCACTGGCGTGCCCTGCCGCTTCCCGATCAGATGCGCCAAGCCCCCGAGCAGTTGATACTTCCGCATCCCCGCCTCCAAGACAGGGCTTTTGTACTGGTTCCTATGGCCGAAATCACGCCGGACTGGCTGCATCCGACACTAAAAAAGACTGTTTTGCAGATGTTGAATGACCTGCCACAACAAGATAGGGATGAAGTCAGACCGACTGAATAAGCCCTTGTAAATCTCGCAAAGGGCTTCTAAATAGTCGGCTTCTTGCAGCATTCATGATTGGAGCATCCTATGGCCCGCGTCACCGTTGAAGATTGTGTGGACAAAGTTCCAAACCGGTTCGAGCTTGTTATGCTTGCTGCGCACCGTGCCCGTGAAATTGCAGCAGGTTCGCCTGTTACAGTTGACCGTGACAATGATAAAAACCCTGTCGTTTCCTTGCGCGAAATCGCTGATGAAACGCAGTCTGCCGACGATCTGCGCGAGCGTCTGATCGAAAGCAACCAGAACCAGATCGAAGTCGACGAGCCCGAAGAAGACGCAATGGCGTTGTTGATGGGTGCCGAGCAAGACAAGCCGGAAGAAGACAGCATGTCAGAAGAAATGCTGCTGCGGCAGTTGATGGCAGCACAAGGGCAGGGCTAAGACCCGCGCCCTTCGGGGCAATGAGGCAGAACAGGCATGAACACCGCCGACATTACGGCTGACGATCTTGTTGCGCTTGTCCGCGCCTATAACCCTAAATCCAACGAAAAGCATATTCGTCTCGCCTATGACTATGGCGAGAAGATGCACCAGGGGCAGTTCCGTCATTCAGGCGAGCCCTATTTCACGCATCCCGTGTCTGTTGCCGCCATTTTGACGGAACAGCAGCTGGACGATGCCACGATCATCACCGCATTGCTGCATGACACCATCGAAGACACCAAGGCATCTTATGCCGAGGTGGAAAAAATCTTTGGGCGTGACGTGGCCGAACTGGTGGATGGCGTTACCAAGCTGACAAACCTGCAGCTTAATTCGACCGAAACCAAGCAGGCCGAGAATTTCCGCAAGCTGTTTATGGCGATGTCCAAAGACCTTCGGGTGATCTTGGTCAAGCTGGCGGACCGTTTGCACAACATGCGCACGATCAAATCGATGCGCCCTGACAAACAGCTTCAAAAGGCCCGCGAAACCATGGATATTTATGCGCCGCTAGCGGGCCGCATGGGTATGCAATGGATGCGCGAAGAGCTGGAGGATCTGGCCTTTCGCGTCTTGAACCCCGAGGGGCGGCAGTCGATCATCCGCCGCTTTATTACGTTGCAGCGCGAAACAGGTGATGTGATCCAGCGGATTACCGGCGACATGCGCCAGGAGCTTGAGAAGGCGGGGATCGAGGCCGAGGTCTTTGGTCGCGCCAAAAAGCCGTATTCGATCTGGCGCAAGATGCAGGAGAAAGACCAGTCGTTTTCGCGGCTGTCCGACATCTATGGGTTTCGCGTGATCACCACATCTGATGATGAATGCTATCGGGCACTTGGTGTCATCCATCGACGCTGGCGGGCGGTGCCGGGCCGGTTCAAGGATTACATCAGCCAGCCCAAAACCAACGGCTACCGGTCGATCCATGCCACGGTTTCCGGGCGTGACGGCAAACGGGTCGAAGTCCAGATCAGAACGCGCCAGATGCATGACGTGGCCGAAACCGGCGTGGCCGCGCATTGGTCGTATCGGGATGGTGTCCGCTCGCGGAACCCCTTTGCCGTTGATCCGGTGAAATGGGTCGCCCAACTGACCGAGCAACTGGATTCCGAGGAAGATCACGAAGATTTCCTCGAGGCGGTCAAGCTTGAGATGTACGCGGATCAGGTGTTCTGTTTCACGCCCAAGGGCGAAGTGGTCAAACTGCCCCGTGGCGCGACGCCGATTGATTTTGCCTATGCGATCCACACGCGGATCGGGTCTGCCTGTGTCGGGGCCAAGATTGACGGGATGCGGGTACCGTTGTGGACGCGGGTGAAAAACGGTCAATCCATTGAAATCATTACGGCCCAAGGTCAAACCCCGCAGGTCACATGGCTGGATATCGCAACCACTGGCAAGGCAAAGACCGCGATCCGCCGGTCCCTGCGCGAGGTAGACCGCGCGCGGTTTGTCAGCCTTGGCGGCGAATTGGCGCGCTCTGCCTTCGAGCAGATTTCCAAACGTGCCACTGACAAGGTGCTGCGCACTGCGGCGCGTAACCTGCGGCTGTCCAGCCCCGAAGAATTGCTGGCCCAGCTGGGGTCGGCGCATTTGACGGGCAGCGAAGTCGTGCAGGCTGTTTACCCGCATTTGCAGCCAAAGCCCGGCGAGCAGGTCGACCAGAAACGCGCGGTTGTGGGTCTGCAACCGGGGCAATCCTATGACCGGGCCTCGTGCTGTCAGCCGCTGCCGGGGGAACGGATCGTCGGCATCACCTATCGTGGCAAAGGTGTCACGATCCACTCGATTGATTGCGAACGTCTGTCGGCTTACGAGGATCAGCCGGAACGCTGGCTGGATCTGCGGTGGCACGAGGGCCCGCACCCTGCGGCCTACGGCGCGACCCTTGATTTGACCATCGGCAATGGCGCAGGCGTTTTGGGGCGGATCTGCACCTTGATCGGTCAGTCGGGGGCCAATATCTCTAATCTAGAATTTTTGGATCGCAAACCCGACTTTTACCGGTTGCTGATCTACGTAGAACTGCGAGACATTGCGCATTTGCATTCGTTGATGCCGACCCTAGAAGCTGAAAGCGAAGTTGCCGAGATCAGCAGGCACAGAAACATGAAAGCTTTGAAGGCTAACGAGAAAGACGCTTGAGCGCACGCAGTTTGCCAGACCCAAGGACGATGAGTTGATTTTTAAACGTCGCGATCCAAAACCCGCATTACGCGCCATGGCTGAGTTCATGTGGCCGCGTGGTGGTTGGACGCGCGCGTTTCATTACGTCAAGCATCGGATGCGGCGGTTGCCCGACACGCCGGAACGTATCGCACGGGGCATCTGGGCCGGTGTTTTTACGACCTTCACGCCGTTTTACGGAATGCATTTTATCGTGGCCGCACTGGTGGCGCGCGTGATGCGGGGCAACATTCTGGCAGCCTTGATGGGGACATTCTTTGGCAACCCGTTGACCTATGTGCCGATTGGGTTGTCGTCATTGTCGATGGGGCACTGGATCTTGGGGTCACCGATGGTCCGGGGGGAGCACCGGTCGTTCGGGGGCAAATTCATTGATGCAGGCCATGATCTATTCGCCAACTTCGTGGCGTTTTTCACCGGTCGCGAGATGGATTGGTCGGGGCTGACGGTGTTCTGGCATCAGGTGTTCTATCCCTACCTGATCGGTGGCATTTTGCCCGGTATCATCTGTGCGACGATTGCGTATTATTTGTCAGTGCCCTTGCTGCGCGCCTATCAAAAACGCCGCAAAGGCGTGATCAAGGCCAAGTTCGAGGCGCTCAAGAAAAAAGCTGCGGCCAAGGCCGAGGCGAAACGAATTGCAGAGCAGACGGCTCAGAAGGGGAAAGATCATGGCAGCGCAAGGTAAGCTGAGACTTGGGGTCAACATCGACCATGTCGCCACGGTAAGAAACGCGCGCGGCGGGGCATATCCCGATCCGTTGCGCGCTGCCCGCGCCGCGCAGGAAGCCGGTGCAGATGGCATTACCGCACATCTGCGCGAAGACCGACGCCACATCACCGACGCCGATATCGAAGGGTTGCTGGATGTTCTGACCGTCCCGCTGAATTTCGAGATGGCCGCCACGGATGAAATGCAGGCAATCGCGCTGCGTCACAAGCCACATGCGGTGTGCATTGTGCCCGAAAAGCGGGAAGAACGCACAACCGAAGGCGGGCTGGAAGTTGCGCGCGAAGAGAACAGGCTGGCGCATTTCATCGCTCCGCTGCGCGAGGCAGGTTGCCGCGTCAGCATCTTTATTGCCGCCGACCAGCGCCAGATCGAAGCCGCAAACCGCATCGGTGCCGAAGTGATCGAACTGCACACCGGAGCCTATTGCGACGCCTTCGCCGAAGGGCGTTGGGCCGAGGCGCAAAAGGAACTGCAAAAGCTGGAGGAAATGGCCAAGTTCGGGCATGATCTGGGGCTGGAAATTCATGCCGGACACGGTCTGACCTACGATACCGTGTCACCCGTTGCCGCATTCCCCGAGGTGCAAGAACTGAACATCGGTCACTTCCTGATCGGCGAGGCGATCTTTCTTGGGATTGGTCCGGCCATCGTGGAAATGCGCCGGCTGATGGACGACGCGCGTGACGGGTAAGCCTGAGGCATGATCCTTGGTATCGGCACTGATCTGGCAAACATAGAACGCATCCAAGGGACGCTGGACCGTTTCGGCGACCGGTTTCGCGACCGTGTGTTCACGCCTGTCGAACAGCAAAAGGCAGAGCGGCGGCGCGATGTTGCGGGGACCTATGCCAAGCGTTGGGCGGCAAAGGAAGCCTGTTCAAAGGCGCTTGGTACCGGGTTACGCATGGGGATCGCGTGGAAAGACATGGCCGTCAGTAACCTGCGCACCGGGCAACCGGTGATGGAGGTTACAGGTTGGGCGGCAGAGCGTCTGGCGGAAATGACCCCCGCCGGTCACGAGGCGATCATTCATGTAACTTTAACCGACGATCACCCCTGGGCGCAGGCCTTTGTGGTGATTGAAGCACGTCCGGTCGCGTTAACGGCTGGATAACCTGTATTTACGGGCCGAACAGGGGCTCATGGCGGGTGCCATCGCTTGACTTGGCGCTGTCCTGCCCGCATGTAACCCGAAACGGATCATCAGGAGCGCCAGCATGGCTGCTAAGGAAAATACCGGCAACGCCTTTGTCGAAACCATCAAAACAATCGTCTATGCGCTGCTGATTGCAGGGGTGTTTCGCACGCTGTTTTTCCAGCCTTTCTGGATTCCGTCCGGGTCGATGAAAGAGACGCTTTTGATCGGTGATTTTCTGTTCGTGAACAAGATGGCCTATGGCTATTCCTATGCCTCCTGCCCCAGCATTATCGTGCCCCGTTTCGGCATCCAGGTCGATGCAAAAGACATTTGCGGTGTCTTTGACGGCGACAACACGCGGCTGTTCGCATCCGAGCCGGAGCGGGGCGATGTGGTCGTGTTCCGCCACCCCGTATCCGGGCGCGACTATATCAAACGCTTGATCGGTCTTCCGGGTGAAAAGGTTCAGATTACAAACGGTGTGATCAGCATCAACGGCACCGCGGTCGAGCTGCGCGATGACGGCGGGTTTGAGGAAGTCATGACACGCCAGGGCCCGCAGGGTATGCGGCCGCGTTGTGAAAACGGCGCTGTGGGTGAGGGCGGGATTTGTGTCAAATCGCGTCAGATCGAAACGCTGCCCAACGGTGTGTCCCACCCCATTTTGAATATCGGCAATCAAGCATCCGATAACACAGGCATCTATACCGTCCCCGAAGGGCACTATTTCTTTATGGGTGACAACCGCGACAACTCGGCCGATAGCCGTTTGGCGCAACAAGCGGGCGGTGTTGGTTTTGTCCCGTTCGAAAACCTGATCGGGCGCGCCGACCGGATTATGTTCAGCTCGGGCGGACGGTCCATGCTGTTCTTCTGGACATGGCGCAGCGACCGTTTTTTCAAAGCGATCAAGTGAAGTTAAGTGCGGATCTGAAGGCCTTTGAGGGCCGCATCGGGCATAAGTTCGCCAAGCCCGAGTTGCTGAATCGCGCGGTCACGCATGCGTCTATGTCGTCGGCCAACCGCGATGACAACCAACGGCTCGAGTTTTTGGGCGACCGTGTGCTGGGGCTGGTCATGGCCGAAGCCTTGCTTGAACTGGACCCCGGTGCGACCGAAGGGCAGCTTGCGCCCCGGTTTAACGCATTGGTGCGCAAGGAAACTTGTGCCGATGTTGCGCGCGAAATCGACATGGGGGCGGTGCTCAAGCTGGGGCGGTCCGAAATGCTGTCGGGAGGGCGTCGCAAGCAAGCCTTGCTGGGCGATGCAATTGAGGCGATAATCGCGGCTGTCTATATGGATGGCGGGTTTGAACCGGCGAAAAAGCTGATTCTGCGGTTATGGGGCGATCGGGTCCAGACCGTAAAGCAGGATGCCCGCGATGCGAAAACGGCGTTGCAGGAATGGGCCCAAGCCCGCGGATACCCGCCGCCATCCTATGTGCAGATTGACCGTCAGGGGCCAGATCACGCGCCCGTCTTTACGATATCTGCACAAGTTGAAAATGGGGCCAGCGCACAAGCGACTGCGCCCTCGAAACGTCAGGCTGAACAGGCCGCTGCCAAATTGCTTTTGACGAAACTGGAGAAGAACTCATGACCACCCGCGCTGGCTTTGTCGCCCTGATCGGTGAGCCCAATGCGGGCAAATCAACGCTGCTGAACCGGATGGTTGGCGCGAAAGTGTCAATCGTGACCCATAAGGTGCAGACCACCCGTGCCCGCATCCGGGGTGTTGCGATGGAAGGGGACAGCCAGTTGGTGTTCGTCGACACCCCCGGCCTGTTCCAGCCGCGCCGCCGTTTGGACCGCGCAATGGTCGCAGCCGCCTGGGGCGGTGCCGCGGATGCCGATATCGTTGTGCTGCTGATCGAGGCAAACCGCGGTCTGACCGAAGGCGTCGAGCGCATTCTTGAAGGGCTGGAGGGTATTGCAGAAGGCCGTAAAGTCGCCTTGGCGATCAACAAGATTGACCGAGTCGATGCACCGGTTCTGCTGGGCCTCAGCAAAGAGATGAACGAACGGTTTCCATTTGTTGAAACCTTTATGATTTCGGCTGAGCGCGGTCATGGCATCGATACGCTGCGCGAATGGCTGGCGGGCGAACTGCCCGAGGGGCCATGGCTGTACCCGGAAGACCAGATTGCCGATCTGCCCATGCGGATGATCGCCGCTGAAATGACCCGCGAAAAACTGACGCTGCGTTTGCATCAGGAATTGCCGTATCAGATCACGGTCGAAACCGAGAATTGGGAAGAACGCAAAGACGGTAGCGCGCGGATTGACCAGCTGATCTATGTTGTCCGGGACGGCCACAAAGGCATCGTTCTGGGTGCCAAGGGCGAGACGATCAAATCCGTCAGCAAGGCAGCCCGCGCGGAGCTGGAAGAGTTTCTGGGCCGCAAGGTGCATCTGTTCTTGCAGGTTAAAGTGCGGCCGAACTGGCTGGATGATGCAGAACGCTATACCGAGATGGGGCTGGAGTTTAAGGACGGCAATGTCTGATTGCCGGGCTAAACGGCCCTGCGGGGCGGATTTTTTTCCATTTGGAATTGGGGCTGGCGCATGGCGCGGCTGACGGCGCGTTTCTGGGTCGACGCCTATTTGGCGCGGCTTCGGGTCTATGATATTCCGGCGTTTGTTGTGGCACATGGCGATGACACGGGCGGTGCCGTTTTGGTGAAGCTTGCCACGCTTGATGGCAAGGCTGTGCTGTTTCACAGAAGCTTTGATCTGATGACCGGCGAACGTGCCTGGGTTGAGATGGCCCACGGCGCTGAGGCCGAGGTTGATGCGTCAATTGGAAGGCAGCGCGGTTTTGACCCAGATCTTTGGGTGATTGAAGTTGAGGACCGGCAAGGGCGGCATTTGTTATTTGACGAGGGGCTGAGCTGATGGAGTGGCGCGATCAGGGGATATTGCTGAGCGCGCGGCGACATGGGGAAACCTCGGCGATCATCGAGGTTTTCACCCCGACCCAAGGACGTCATGCAGGGATTGTGCGGGGCGGGACCAGTCGTAAGATTGCACCGATCTTGCAGCCCGGTGCCCAGTTGGATGTCGCCTGGCGCGCGCGGCTAGAAGACCATATCGGTGCATTTACGGTTGAGCCTGTGCGCAGCCGCGCGGTGTCGGCCATGCAAGACCGGTTGAGCCTTGCGGGGCTGAACACCGTCACTGCATTGTTGGCATTCTGCCTGCCGGAACGCGAGCCACACCCGCCTTTGTATCACCGCACGCAAGCATTGCTGGATCTGCTGGATCAGGGGGAACTCTGGCCGCTCGCCTATCTGCAATGGGAGTTGAGCCTGCTTGAGGATCTGGGTTACGGGCTGGATCTGGCGACCTGTGCCGTAACAGGTGCGACCGAGGGGCTGGTGTTTGTGTCGCCCAAGTCGGGCAGGGCCGTGACGCAGGAAGGCGCAGGGGAATGGGCGGATAAGATGTTGCCCCTGCCGCCGGTTTTGCGGGGGGAGGGGGAGGCCACAGACGACGAGATCGCGTTGGGGTTCAAGACGACAGGGTATTTTCTGGAGCATCGTCTTGCCCGCGACCTGGGCGGCAAACCCCTGCCGGAGGCGCGCGGGCGTTTTATCGACGCGTTCAGTCGGCAGCGTTGAAGACCATGGTTAACCCATCAGGGTTTGACAGGATCAGGGTGTTGGCAAGGACTTCGGACAGGGATGCCGCCGACAGGCTGTCAAAGAACAGCGTTTCCTGGTCCAAGGCGGGGCAGGTCATTTTGGTCGAGATCAGTTCCGTGACCTCGAACCAGGGATATGGAATATTCAGGGTCGCGGCGAAATGATTGCAGGGGCCTTGGCCCGCGATTTTGTTTCTGTCGGGAAATGTGAGGGTTGCGGTGTCTGGAAAGGCCGCGCCGTTCAGTTCGACCAACTGCCATGTCTTGTCAGCCGCCCCGTAGCTGCGCAGGGTTTCATCGCCCTCGCAGGCGCTGAGGAGTGCAAAGGGTAGGCCGAGTGCTGCGGTACGAAACATGGCTATTCGCGGTTGGGTGGCTGCCCGATACGACAGTCTATCGGGCAGCCATTGGTTAACCAAGCAGGCGACGCGCGATGACCTGCGCCTGAATTTCTGCAGCACCTTCAAAGATATTCAGGATACGCGCATCACATAGAACGCGGCTGATCTTGTATTCCAGGGCAAAACCGTTGCCGCCATGAATCTGCAAGCCGTTATCGGCTGCGGCCCATGCAACCCGTGCGCCCAGCAGTTTCGCCATGCCGGCTTCTACGTCACAGCGGCGGCCTTCGTCTTTTTCGAATGCCGAGAAATAGGTCAGCTGACGGGCGATCATGATTTCCACCGCCATCATCGCCAGCTTCGACGAAACGCGAGGGAAGTTGATCAGGGATTTGCCAAACTGCTTGCGGTCGATCGCGTATTGCATGGCAATATCCAGCGCAGATTGGGCAACGCCGATCGCACGGGCAGCGGTTTGGATGCGCGCCGATTCAAAGGTTTCCATCAGCTGTTTAAAGCCTTTGCCTTCCTCGCCGCCCAACAGGTTTTCGCCTTTTACCTGAAAGCCGTCGAATGCCAGTTCATATTCTTTCATGCCGCGATAGCCCAAGACTTCGATCTCGCCGCCGGTCATGCCATCGGTAGGGAAGGGGTTGGCATCGTCGCCGGGCGTTTTTTCGGCCAGAAACATCGACAGGCCTTTGTAATCTGTCGTGTCGGGGTCAGTGCGCGCCAGCAGCGTCATCACATGGGTCCGCGCAGCGTGGGTGATCCAGGTCTTGTTTCCAGTGATGGTATAGTTTTCACCATCTTTCACGGCACGGGTCCGCAGGGAGCCAAGATCCGAGCCGGTGTTGGGTTCGGTGAACACGGCAGTGGGCAGGGTTTCAGCGCTGGAAATCCGTGGCAGCCATTTGGCTTTTTGTTCGTCCGTACCGCCAGCGATGATCAGCTCAGCCGCGATTTCAGAGCGGGTGGCGAGCGATCCGACACCGATATAGCCACGCGAAAGTTCTTCTGACACGACACACATGGATGCTTTGGACAGGCCGAAACCGCCGTATTCTTCGGGAATGGTGAGGCCGAACACGCCCATCTCGGCCAGTTCGTTGATGATTTCGATGGGGATCAGTTCGTCCTTGAGGTGCCATTCATGGGCAAAGGGTTCAACTTTGTCGACGGCATAGCGGCGGAACTGCTCGCGAATCATCTCGAGCTCTTCGTCCAGGCCGGAGCGGCCGACCATGATATTCGCCGAGTGTTCCTGCATCAGATCGACCAAGCGGGTGCGGGCGGCTTGGGTGTTGCCGTTTTGCGTGAGTTTCTGGATTGCCGGGTTCATCAGGCCGCGCTGTGCATCCTGGCCCAGGCCCATATCCTGAAGGCGCAGAATCTCGCCCTGGTTCATCTGGATGCCGCCAAAGATCTGCCACAGGTATTCACCGAACGCGATCTGGTGGATCAACTGTTCGGTTTCGCCGAAGTGCCCGTCAGCAGACAGTTTTTTTGCCCAGAGATGCATCTGGTTCAGGGATTGCGCATATGTCGCGAGCCATGCCAGGCCATGCGCAGCGGTCTGGTTCGCCTCGACCAGTGCGTTTGAAACACGTCCATCAACGGATACCATTTTGCGCACGGACGCTTTGGCTTGTTCAAGAATTTCATCAACGGGGGCCAATGCCTGGCCTGTCAGTTCAAGAAGGTCATCGAGTATGATCTGCGAGCCCATCATCAAGTCTTGTCCATCATGCGCCATTTCATAGAGTCCTTTTCCAGCTTGCGAGGGGGATACTCCTTTCGCAGGTGCAGCACAATAAAGATACGTTTCAATGCGTCAATTTGGTTGAAAATTGCGCGATGAATTTTTCGTGCGTTCGCTAATACAGCTGATATGAGAGCATTATGGATATATTTTTTGCATTTCTGACACCGCAGCAGATGGTATTTGCCTTTGGTATCGCGCTTGTGGCGGGGTTTATTAAGGGGGTCGTGGGATTCGCGATGCCTTTGGTCCTGATTTCCGGTCTTACCCTCTTTTTGCCGCCAGAGCTGGCGTTGGCAGGGCTGATATTCCCGACCGTGGCCACAAACCTGTTTCAGGCATTGCGGCAGGGGGTGCAGGCGGCCTGGGCATCTACACGGATGTTTAAGGTGTTCCTGATATCCGGGGGAATAATGCTGGTGTTATCTGCACAAATGGTACGTTTTTTGCCAACGCAGGTGATGGTACTGGTGATCGGGGTGCCGATTACGCTGTTTGCCCTTTGGCAGCTCAGCGGGCGGTCATTCACGCTTGCGCAGCGATCAACCAAGGTTGAGGTGCTTGTCGGCGGTTTTGCCGGTGCTGTGGGCGGTGTGTCGGGTGTATGGGGGCCACCAACGGTCGCATATCTGACGGCGCTTGGCACAGCAAAGCAAGATCAGATGCGGGTTCAGGGGGTTATTTACGGGCTTGGCGCGGTTGCACTGTTGTTTGCGCATTTCGGATCAGGCGTCTTGCGGTCCGAGACCGTCCCGTTTTCAATCGCCATGATCGTGCCTGCACTTGCCGGAATGTGGCTCGGCAGCCAGATCATGGATCGAATCGATCAGGCGTCGTTTCGCAAAGCGACGCTTGTCATTCTTTTAATTGCCGGCGTGAACTTGGTACGCCGGGGCCTGATGGGCTGACGCGCTAGCCTTGGCGCGCAACGGTGACGCCGGAAACGTCTTCGATGAATGTCACGATACGCGATTTGACGGCGTCATCCTTGATCGATGCCAATGCGCTTACGATTTCAACGCTCGGATCGCTTTTGGGCGCATCATTTGTGTTATCGTGCAGACCTTCGAAAAAGTACGATGGTGCAACGTCTAAAATAAGAGACAGTTCAAAAAGACGGCTGGCAGCAACGCGGTTTGATCCGATTTCATATTTTTGGATTTGCTGGAAAGACAGATTAAGCTGCTTGGCAACATCTGTCTGAGATAGGCGACGTAGGGTGCGGATTTGCTTCAGCTTTTTTCCTACGTGGACATCTACGGGATGGGACATATTCACTAATACCTCTGGTTGTCGTTACTTATTCATCGCTAGAACTCGTATTCCGATCAATTGGGTAGTTTCGTTCAATTTGTGGTTATCAATTCACCCTGTATGTGTTATCTATAAGACATTAACGTATTATTAATTTACCATAGAGCCATCATGAATAAAGAATCAACAATCGCAGCTCCGGAAAGCCAGCGCGTGAAAGCGCCTGCCTTGCTGTACGAAATGATCCGGTCCTTCGTCACCTTGGCTGATACGCTCAACCTCAGTCAGGCGGTTTTACAGCTGGAAAGTACCCGCCAAACAGTCAGGCGGCACATCAGTCTTTTGGAGGAATTGACGGGTCGTCAATTGTTCATTGTCAATGACCGAAGGTACGAAATTACCTCTGAAGGCAATGAAAGGCAATGAAATGCTTGAAGACGCTCGCGATTTGATTGCCAGATCAAGAAACTGGCTGGAGGGAAGCACAACCCAAATCGGCCACCTTCAGCGCGTTTCAAAAAATGTCGGACAAGAATGGTATTTCCACCAGCAGCAAAATCCGCTTAGCGATATTTTCGACTCCAAAGCGCCCCTTCTGCGAGAATCCTTGAGAGGTTGGACCTTAGCAGGCGGGTATCTTGAACACGAAGCAATGGCGCATGTGCGACCATATTTCATCGTGTACCGACCGACGCAAGCGGGCTGGATTTCCGTGGAGTTTGGCGAAGAATCATTCTACGTAAAATGGTTTGGTTTGACCAAGGCGCGGAGCAGCATTGGTCGGTCAATCGGAAAAATGCCCGGAGGGGAGGACTTTGCATCGCTGATAGAGCAGCCTTACACAGAGGTGCTGCATACGCGCAGTGTTCGATTGGACCACATATCAACCGTTGTTCCTAGAGAGGAAGATGGGGAATTAATTCCCATTAGTTATAAACGGCTTATGATGGCAGGTAGATTTCCTGACGGATCATTTGCATTGATCGCTGTCGTTCAGCCCGATCGAAACGTGAATATATCCGGTATCGAAAATATTGATTTGGATGACTTCCCTCAGGAGGTGAATTCGACATTTTCCACAAATTTAGCAAAATACGAGCAGAAGAAATAAAATTGCGCTAACCTTGGCAGAGATGAGTCTGCAAAGGAACCAGCTATGTCGATCCAAATGATGAATGAGGGCGCGCATTTTCTCGCCTCAAGCCAAGACATTTTGCTTCAAAACCGTATTTCTGTATCTGTAGGAACTGATTTTAAGGCCTATTCAAAAATCCTCGAGGAAGAGCGCCCCCAGCAGGTGATTGGCGCACCTTTTGATCCAACTTTGCACAACTTGAACGAGGGCAATGCGTTCTGGCTGGTCGCCCGGGACGAAACTGGCACCCTCATGCATACGCAGGCCGCAAAGACATTGAGAATGAAGGGGCGGGCGCTAAGCCAATACATGTTGCAGGGCTTTCGTGAATTTCCACCAGCAATACCCGACCTTGACTTGGATCGGTCGCGTTATCGTGCTGGCCCTGGGGCGCACCGCATTCGTGGTACGGTCGTCTACCATGGTGAAGTCTGGATGGGCGGCGATGCGAATAGATATCGTGGTACGGGCCTCTCTACCGTTTTGGCGCGCTATGGAATGATGGTCGCAATGGATCGCTGGCAGCCGGACTATCTATTTGGCTTCATGGCAAAGGCGGTGGCGTATAAGGGCTTTGCTGAGCGCATGGGCTATATGCATAACGAGCCTGGAAGTTTACGCTGGTATCGTAAAGGAAATGATACCCCGCTCGAAGGATTCCTCAGTTATCTTAGCAACGAAGACATTCGCTTCTTGTTAGAAATGCCGTTGCAGGAAATCGAGGCACTGGCCGCCTGATCAAACAAAAAGAGCCGCAGAAATCTGCGGCTCTTTTTTGTTTCTCATCGCCTGACGATCAACCGATTGCGGCGGCTTTCACGTCTTCGTCGATGTAAGGCATATATTGTTCAAAGTTCTCCGAGAACATTTTGACCAGCTTCGCGGCCTGGCGATCGTACGACTCAGGGTTGTCCCATGTGCGACGTGGGTCCAGCAAGATGTCGGCAACGCCGTTCACCGATACGGGGACCTGAAAGCCGAAATTCGCGTCTTTGCGGTACTCTACATCTGCCATCGCGCCCTCAAGGGCCGCTGTCAAAAGCGCGCGTGTCGCCTTGATTGGCATACGGCTGCCCGTGCCATAAGCGCCGCCGGTCCAGCCGGTGTTCACCAGCCAGCATGTCGCGCCATGGGTTGCGATTTTTTCGCGCAGCAGGTTGCCATATACCTCGGGGCGGCGGGGCATGAACGGTGCGCCAAAGCAGGTGGAGAATGTTGGCTCGGGCTCGGTTACGCCGCGCTCGGTGCCCGCGACTTTGGAGGTGAACCCGGACAAGAAGTGGTACATCGCCTGTGCAGGTGTCAGCCGTGCGATGGGGGGCAGGACGCCGAATGCATCGCAGGTCAGCATGATGATATTCTTGGGATGACCGCCCGTCGCCTTGGCCGATGCATTGGAGATATAGTGCAGCGGATAGGCGCAGCGCATGTTTGCGGTCAGTGAATCATCGTCAAAGTCGAGCTCTTTGGTCTCTTCGTCAAAGATCATGTTTTCGATCACGGTGGCGAATTTTTCGGTCGTGGCGTAAATCTCGGGCTCTGCTTCACGGCTCAGGTTGATGGTCTTGGCGTAACATCCCCCTTCAAAGTTGAACGTGCCGTTGTTTGACCAGCCGTGTTCGTCGTCGCCGATCAGGGTGCGGCCCGGGTCGGCGGAAAGGGTGGTTTTGCCCGTTCCCGACAAACCAAAGAACACAGCCGTATCGACCGGGTTGCCTGTGGCGTGGTTGGCCGAGCAGTGCATTGGCATGATGCCTTTTTCCGGCAACAGATAGTTCAGCAGGGTAAAGACGGATTTTTTGTTTTCGCCCGCGTATTCAGTGCCGCCGATCAGGATCAGCTTTTTGTCAAAGTTCATCGCGATCACGGTTTCGGACCGGCAGTCATGCTTGGCGGGATCGGCCGAGAAACTGGGGCAGTTGATGACAGTAAAGTCAGCGATGAAGTCGTTCAGCGCCTCCCGCTCGGGGCGGCGCAGCATGTGGCGGATAAACAGGCCGTGCCAGGCCAGCTCGGTTACCATCCGCACGTTGATTGCGTGTTTCGGGTCAGCGCCGCCTACCAGATCCTGCACAAAGTAATCGCGGCCCTGCATGTGGGCCAGCATGTCTTTGTGCAACGCGTCAAACCCTTCGGTTGACATTGCGGCGTTGTTTTCCCACCAGATCGTATCGGCAACGCTGTCGGTTTTTACGACATGTTTATCCTTGGGGGACCGGCCTGTGAACTTTCCGGTTGTGACCAGAAACGCGCCACCTTTGCCCAATGTCCCCTCGTCGCGCTTGAGCGCGGCTTCCACCAGCGCAGGTTCGATCATGTTGTAATAGACATTACCTAGCCCGCTCATGCCTTGGTCTTCGAGGCGGAATTGCGGATTTACGCGGCCTAATGTCATGTGATGTCTCCTGTAGCTGCGTCGGGATTTGACGCCAGTTAGTGCACAAAATGCTTGGTCTGATCGACCGTAGGGGCCTCTTAGCACGTCAATTTACAATATGAACAGGCGGCTTTGACGCAGTTAGCGCCATCATCCCCTTCTTTGTGAGCCGGCCGCCAAAACGAGCGGGTTTACGCAAAGGCATGTTTTGCATTTATGACACATCAAGTGCGGCAATTTAGTCATTCCTAACTAAATTATGGCGGAATTAGGGCCGGAAGCTGGGGTGATTCGCAGTTTGGGATTGATTCGGCGCTGCAAATTGATGATCAGTAAAAGAAAAAATGATAATTGAGCAGTATAAGGAAACAGGCGATGTCCAGAATTGCATTGGTGGATGACGACAGGAATATCCTGACGTCAGTTTCGATGACTCTAGAAGCCGAAGGTTTCGAGGTAGAAACCTATAACGATGGTCAGGCCGCGCTGGACGCTTTCAACAAGAAGCTTCCGGACATGGCGGTACTGGATATCAAGATGCCCCGGATGGATGGCATGGATTTGTTGCAGCGGTTGCGCCAGAAGACGGCAATGCCGGTGATTTTCCTGACATCCAAAGATGACGAGATCGACGAGGTGCTTGGTCTGCGCATGGGGGCCGACGACTATGTCAAAAAACCCTTTAGCCAAAGACTGTTAGTTGAACGCATCCGCGCGCTTCTGCGTCGCCAGGAAGCCGTTGAGACGAATGAAGTCGGCGATACCGAAGAGACCAAGGTTATCGACCGTGGCGATCTGCGGATGGACCCGCTTCGCCATGCGGTCAGCTGGAAGGGTAACGACGTTTCCTTAACGGTTACCGAATTCCTGCTGTTGCAGGCCTTGGCGCAGCGTCCGGGATTTGTGAAATCGCGCGATCAGTTGATGGATGTGGCCTATGACGATCAGGTTAACGTCGACGACCGCACCATCGATAGCCACATCAAACGCCTGCGCAAGAAGATGCGCACCGCCGACGACTCGTTCTCGGCGATTGAGACGCTTTACGGTATCGGCTACAGATATAACGAGGATTGATCTGAAGCATGGCGATTGCCGAGAGGAATTTTGTGCGAGACACGGCCACCAATGTTCGGGACGGCGATGTTGTGCTGGGCGACGATTGGGTCGCCCCGGACAAAACCGCGACCGATGAATTGCGTAGTCACCGTGCACGTCGGGGGCTGTTTTCTTTACGGGGGTCGCCGCTTACGCGCAAAATCATTACATTTAACCTCATTGCGTTGAATGTTCTGGTTGCGGGTATCTTGTACCTCAACTCCTCTCGCGACAGCCTTGCGGTCCAACGGGGCGCGTCCCTGGTATCCGAAGCGGAACTGATCGCGGATATCTTCGAGGCGCAGTTGCCGGCAGATGGGATTGTCGATCTGGCGACGAATGCCCCCGTTGATACGGCCGCGAGCCTTGAGCGGCTGGACCTGCGCAGTGGCATCGAAGTATTCGTTTATGCCCCTGACGGCAGCCTTTTGGCGCGGTCTGAAGGGCGTTCGCCCAAGGCGGCAGGCGGCCAGCCCAGAAAAACGCTTTTGACGGACGGGCTGAGCTGGCTTTGGTCAAAGGTATCTCATCCGTTTGGTGAGAGCGCACCTGCCGACGTCTTGTTGATTGAGGATCAGTTGAAGGCGATGGTCGCAGGATCGCTTGGCAGCGGAACACAAATTCATAACAATATTGATGCAGTGGGCGGCACTTTGTTTACCGTGACCACGCCGATTTCGCAAAACGGCGTGCCAATTGGCGTCGTTGCTGTCACCTCTGCTGCCGGTGAAATCGACAAGCTTGTCCACGGCGAACGCGAACGCGTGCTGCAAATGTTCGTGATCGCGACTCTCGTTTCTATCGGTCTCAGCCTTGTGTTGGCCTCGACGATTGCCAATCCGCTGGCCGATCTGGCTGCGGCGGCCGAACTGGGTCGTGACAAAGATGCGCGGAAAATGAACCCCGGCCGCATCCGCATTCCCGATCTGACCGCCCGCCCTGATGAAATCGGCAGGCTCTCTGGCGCATTGCGCGGGATGGTATCGGCGCTTTATAACCGAATTGACGGCAACGAACAGTTTGCGGCTGATGTGGCGCATGAAATTAAAAATCCGCTCGCGTCCTTGCGTTCTGCTGTTGGGACGCTGCGATTGATCAAGCGCGAAGACCAGCGCGACAAGCTTCTGGATGTTATCGACCACGACGTGCGGCGGCTTGACCGGTTGGTCAGCGACATTTCAAACGCGTCGCGTTTGGACAGTGAATTGGTCAAAGAAGAGGAAGAACCGTTCGATCTCCTCTCGATGATTGGTAATCTGGCGCAATATCTGGGCGAGGATGCTCGAAAGAAAGGCATCGATTTCATCACGGATCTGCCCAGTGAGCCGATCATCGTCCATGGGCTGGAGGCTCGGCTGGCCCAGGTGTTCGTTAACCTGATTACCAACGCTGCATCCTTTTGCGAGGATGGTGACGCGATCCGTGTTTGGGCGCGCAAGCGTGAAAACCGTGTCCTTGTCGTTGTCGAAGACACAGGTCCCGGTATCCCCGATCAGGCCCTGTCCAAGATCTTCAAACGGTTTTATTCCCAGCGGCCCGACGAACATTTCGGCAATAACTCGGGCCTTGGCCTGGCTATCTCAAAACAGATCGTCGAGGCACATGGCGGTGTTATCTGGGCTGAAAACATTCGTCCAACCGAGGCAGATATCACGTCAGAGCCGCTTGGCGCGCGCTTTGTCGTAGGCTTGCCCATCTAAGACGTGGCTGACCTGCCCACAGATGAACAGACTATTCACGCGACAACGGTGAGCCTTGATGGCCGTGGGCTTATCATTTTGGGGCCTTCCGGTTCCGGGAAATCCGCGCTGGCGTTGCAACTTTTGGCACTGGGCGCTGTCTTGGTCTCTGATGACCAAACAAGGCTGACACTGACGCCGCAAGGTTTGATCGCGAATTGCCCGCCCACGATTGCTGGCATGATTGAAGCAAGGGGTGTGGGAATTCTGACCGTGCCTTTTGACCGTGACGTCCCAATCTGTCTGGCTGTTGATATGGGGCGCAATGAACAAGAGCGGCTCCCCGAGCCTCACCGGATAGAGCTGATCGGGCATAGCTTGCCGTGTTTACACAAAATTGATGGGCCACAGTTCGCAGCGGCCCTTTTACTCTTCCTCAAGAATATGCAACCACAGCGCAATGAGTGATCCCATCAAAAAAATCAGACGCGTTGTTTTGGTGACCGGACCTGCGGGTGCCGGCCGTTCCTCTACCCTTAACGTTCTTGAGGACGCAGGTTTTGAGGTGATTGATAACATTCCTTTGCGGATGTTGTTGGCCTTGCTTGATGCGCCCGACCAAATACGACCGATGGCTTTGGGAATTGATCCCAGAAATCGCGATTTCTCGACCGATACGGTAAACGACGTCATCGCCAAGATGCGTGCGCGCCCAGAGATACAGGTGGAACTGCTGTATCTGGATTGCGCGACACATGTGTTGCTGCAACGCTTCTCGGAAACCCGAAGGCGTCATCCGTTAGCCCTGTCGGATGCACCCTCTGAAGGGATCAGGATTGAAAAAGAGCTCCTTGCGGCGGTACGTGCCCAGGCCGATATCCTGATCAATACAAGCGATCTCAACATTCACCAGCTTCGCGAAGAAGTCGAACATTGGTTCGCGGCTGGCGGGTCCCACCACCTGAGTGTTTCCGTTCAATCCTTTTCTTACAAACGGGGCCTGCCGCGCAGCGTCGATATGGTCTTTGATTGCCGGTTTCTGCGAAACCCCTTTTGGGAGCCGAGACTGAGGGGCTTGAATGGCACGGACGAGGCTGTTCAGGCCTACGTCAAGCAAGACCCGCTGTATCAGACTTTCGCGAAACAGGTCCTCGACCTAAGCCTTTTGATTTTGCCCGCTTGCAAGTCAGAAGGGAAATCCCACATGTCAATCGCGTTTGGGTGTACGGGCGGGCAACATCGTTCGGTGACTTTGGCCGAAGCCCACGCTTTCAGTCTTGCGGAAGCGGGCTGGCAGGTGTCAATTAGGCACCGCGAACTGGATCAGAAAAAGCGGGAAGAGACGGCGCGTTGATAGGGATTGTAATCGTAGCACATGGGGGGCTGGCCAAAGAATACTTGGCCGCGATCGAACATGTCGTTGGGTCCCAAAATGGTGTCCGCGCGATCTCGATTGCCGCAGATCATGACCGGGCAGCGAAAGAGCAGGAAATCTGCGAAGCCGCAAACGCGGTCGACACAGGCGACGGGGTTGTGGTCGTGACGGATCTGTTCGGCGGGTCCCCCTCCAACCTCAGTTTGATGGCCTGTCGCCCGGATGACCGGCGCATTATCTATGGTGCCAATTTGCCGATGCTGATTAAGCTGGCCAAATCACGCGACCTCGATGTTCCCGAAGCGGTGCGCGCAGCGCTTGCTGCGGGTCGAAAATATATTGACAGCCAAAATGTCAGTGCAGGATAGCAAGGCCCCGAGATGACCCAAGTTTCACTGAAGATCGTCAACGAAAAAGGGCTGCATGCCCGCGCGTCTGCCAAGCTGGTCGAGGTCGTCGAAGCGTTCGACGCCCGTGCAGAGGTCAGCAAGGACGGCATGTCCGCCTCCGGGGACAGTATCATGGGATTGCTCATGCTGGCAGCCTCCAAGGGGACAACCATTGATGTGCAGACCTCTGGCCCCGATCAGGATGCACTTGCCGAGGCATTGACAGTCCTGGTGGCCGACAAATTCGGCGAAGGCCACTAGGGTCTCGAGGATATGCGGATGAACAGATTAGCGTCAGGGGCCCTTCGATTTGATCGATGAAACGCACTCCATCCAAGCGCGGCAAGTGGGCGAAAGGGATGTGGATACCGTCTCTTTCACCAAATATGATCGCCGCAGCCTGTCTTATGCGTCGACCTTTGATCATCCGGTCAAGTCACGTGTCATCAGCCTGATCGAGCTTTTCACCGGCAAGTTTGCTATTTTACGTATGATCCGCAAGTTCGAGAAAAACGGCGCACCCGTCGGGCAGGGCTTTTGGCGGGCGGCCCTTGATACGATGGGCATCGATCTGACGACGCCGCAACACGAATTGGACCGGATCCCGAAATCAGGGCCCGTTATCGTGGTCGCGAACCATCCGCACGGCATGGTGGATGGCATGATCTTTGCGGATCTGATTGGCCGCGTACGCCCGGATTACCGGATTTTGACCCGCTCACTGCTCACTTCAATTGACGAAGTCGCTGGCAGTTACATGATCCCCGTCCCGTTCCCACATGATCCCGATGCCCAACGCAAGGGGGTGGAAATGCGCGCAAACGCGATGTCCTTCCTCAAGGAAGGGGGGGTCGTCGCACTCTTCCCGTCCGGTGTTGTTGCCTCATCAGGCACCTATTTCGGGCCGGCAATCGAAGCCGAGTGGAACGTGTTTACAGCGAAAATGATCCGCCGTTCAGGTGCGCAGGTTGTCCCGATGAAATTTCCGGGGTCCAACAGCCGCGCCTATCAGATCGCAAACAAAATTTCGCCCATGCTGCGCCAGGGGCTTTTGCTGCATGAAATCGTTCACGCCTGCAATAAACCTCAGGGCCCGATCGTCGGTGACCCTTTGACCGATGCGCAACTCGATGCGTTCAAAGATGACCCGCGCGGCTTCATGGCCTGGTTGCGCAACCATACACTCAATCTAAAAGACTGATCTCATTCCAAATGGGTCTAAATCCCGGGGGTCTGGGGGCTGGCCCCCAGACGCGTGTGTTTTGATCACCGTGTAGGAACGGGAACTTCCCCGCGGTAGTCATAAAACCCCCGCTGGGTTTTGCGCCCAAGCCAGCCCGCTTCGACGTATTTGGTAAGTAAGGGGCAGGGACGATATTTTGTATCGGCCAATCCATCATGCAGTACGTTCATAATGGCCAGGCAGGTGTCCAGCCCGATAAAATCAGCCAGTTCAAGCGGCCCCATCGGGTGATTCGCACCGAGCTTGAGCGAGCTATCGATGGATTTCACCGATCCGACGCCTTCGTACAGGGTGTAGACGGCTTCGTTGATCATCGGCATCAAGATCCGGTTAACGATGAAGGCAGGAAAGTCTTCGGCTGAAGCGGCGGTTTTGCCCAGCTTGTCGACCACAGCCTGACAGGCGGCGAATGTTTCCTTGTCCGTGGCAATGCCGCGGATCAGCTCGACCAGTTGCATCACAGGCACGGGGTTCATGAAGTGGAACCCCATGAACTTTTCAGGCCGGTCCGTCCTGCTGGCAAGCCGCGTGATGGAGATCGACGATGTGTTGGATGTCAGGATCGTTGTGGGTTTTAGATGCGGGATCAGGTCCTCGAAAATCGCCTGTTTGACCGTTTCGCGTTCTGTTGCTGCTTCGATCACCAAATCGCTTTGACCCAAATCGCTTAGGGTTTGGGTGGTTTTGATACGTGCGAGTGCCGCATCGCGATCGGCCTCGGCGACTTTGCCCCTGCCGACCTGGCGGTCAAGGTTGCCGGTGATGGTGTCAATGGCCGCCTGCAAGGCGTCTGCGCTGACGTCGGTCAACAAGACATCGTACCCTGCAAGTGCCATAACATGCGCAATACCGTTGCCCATTTGGCCCGCTCCAACGATGCCGATTGTCTGGATATCCATGCGCTGTCCTTTGTTGTTTGGGCGCAGCATAGGGCGCACAAGGTAGGGCCTGCAAGGGGCCGAATTCATGACAAGTTCTTGCAAATCCAATCTTTAAGCACTTCGCAAACCTTTGCGGCCATCTTCGCTTCTGGGTGAGTTTATAAAGGTGGGTGTAATGACCTATATTGCGATGGGGCCGGGTGCCCTTGACTATCTGCCGTGCAGATATGGCACGTCAAAATTACTGTTCAGGGGGCCAAGGCGCAAGCTTGACCGCCCGTATATTGCCTTCGTTGGCGGGACCGAAACCTATGGCCGTTTCATCGAAAAGCCGTTTTCCAAGTTGGTAGAGGATGAAACCGGCCAGCGGTGCGTCAACTTTGGCTGCATGAACGCTGGCATCGATGTGTTTTCCCGTGATCCTTACATTCCCATGGCGACGGCCGGGGCGATGATTACGGTGGTTCAGGTGATGGGCGCGCAAAACATGACCAACCGGTTCTATTCGGTTCATCCCCGCCGCAATGACCGGTTCGTGGCCCCGTCTGATTTGCTCAAGACCATTTATCGGGAAATTGATTTCTCGGAATTTCACTTTAACAAGCACATGCTGACGACCCTGAAAAAAGTGTCCCCGGACCGGTTTGAAACGATCCATAAAGAACTGCAATCTGCGTGGGTTGCCCGAATGCGGCTGCTGGTGGGGCAGATGCGAGGCAAGGTCATATTGCTATGGTTTGCCGATCACCCCCCGAGCGAGGGCGTACTTCCCTGTGATGGACTTGGGGAGGACCCGTTGTTTGTGACACGCGCAATGATCGACGAAATATCACCTTACGTGACCAGTGTCGTGGTCGTTGTCCCCTCCAAAGCGGCCCGCGAAGAGGGAACCGAAGGCATGGTTTTCACCCCTCTTGAGGCACATATCGCGCAGGGGCTCCCCAATGTGTGTGCTCACGAGGAAGCGGCCGCTGCAGTGGCGCAGGCCATTGCGGCGCTTGGCTAACCGCGCAAATGCGAAAAGGCCCGCCATTTCTGACGGGCCTTTTGCGAATAGCGTCTAAAGTGGCTTACAGCTTTTCGATCAGCTCAGGCACGGCTTCGAACAGGTCGGCGACCAACCCGAAGTCGGCAACCTGAAAAATCGGCGCTTCTTCGTCTTTGTTGATTGCGACGATGATTTTGCTGTCTTTCATGCCGGCCAGATGCTGGATTGCGCCGGAAATACCGACGGCGACATAAAGCTGTGGCGCAACGACCTTGCCGGTTTGGCCCACTTGCCAATCGTTCGGGGCATAGCCCGAATCGACCGCAGCACGTGACGCGCCAACGGCGGCACCCAGTTTGTCCGCCAGCTTCTCGATCAGGGCAAAGTCTTCCTCTGAGCCGACACCACGGCCACCGGAAACAACCACACCAGCCGACGTCAGCTCGGGGCGGTCGCTGGCTGCGACGTGATCTTCCAACCAGGAGGACAGACCAGGGTCAGCAACTGCCGAAATCGTCTCGATCGAGGCAGAACCACCGGTTCCGGCCGCGTCGAAGGTCGATGTACGGAAGGTGATAACCTTTTTCGCATCAGAGGATTTAACCGTCTGAACAGCGTTGCCGGCATAGATCGGACGCTCGAATGTGTCTGCATCCACGACGCCGGAAGCGTCAGAGATGATCATCACATCCAGCAGCGCCGCAACGCGTGGCATCACGTTTTTTGCGTCGGTCGTGGCGGGAGCAACGATGTGGTCGTAATCGCCGGCCATCGACACGATCAGTGCCGCTGTCGATTCGGCCAGGCGGTGACCCAAAGATGCGTCTTCAGCAACGATAACCTTGGACACGCCATCGATCTTGGCTGCCGCTTCGCCCGCTGCCGCAGCAGAGCTGCCGGCGCACAATACGGTTACGTCGCCGATTTGCTTGGCTGCTGTGACCGCTTTTGCGGTCGCATCCATCGCCAGTTCGCCATCGGTTACTTCTGCAAGGAGTAGAACAGCCATTACACAGCCCCCGCTTCTTTGAGTTTCGCCACAAGCGCATCGACGCTATCAACTTTGATACCGGCGGCACGTTCTGCTGGCTCGACAGTTTTCAGGATTTCCAGACGGTTGCCGACCTCGACGCCGTAATCGGCAGGGGTCTTTTCATCCATCGGCTTTTTCTTGGCCTTCATGATGTTTGGCAAAGACGCATAGCGCGGTTCGTTCAGGCGCAAATCAACAGTCACAACTGTCGGCATCGACACCTTGATCGTTTGCAAACCACCGTCAACTTCACGGGTGACAACGGCGTTGTCGCCTTCGATTTCGACTTTGGAAGCAAAGGTTGCCTGCGACCAGCCCAGAAGGGCAGACAGCATCTGGCCTGTTGCGTTCATGTCGTTGTCGATCGCTTGTTTGCCACACAGAACCAGCCCGGGCTGTTCTTCGTCCACAATCGCCTTGAGAATTTTGGCAACGGCCAGCGGTTCGATGTCATTGTGAACATCGTCGGTTGCGACAACCAGAATTGCCCGGTCAGCGCCCATAGCCAAGGCGGTCCGCAGTGTTTCTTGCGATTGCTTTACGCCGATGGATACAACGACGATTTCATCAACCTGACCGGCCTCTTTCAGGCGGATCGCCTGCTCGACGGAAATCTCGTCGAACGGGTTCATAGACATTTTTACGTTGGCAAGATCAACACCCGTGCCGTCCGCTTTTACGCGCACTTTTACGTTGTAGTCGATCACGCGCTTTACAGGTACCAATACCTTCATGGGCGTTATCTCTCCTCAGTTTACGACTCGGAAGTTTGGCCCAAGTCATTTGAACTCTTCGTGTGTGTAACGAAGCATTTCGGATCAAAACAGCAAAAAAACGGCGTTTCACGTCCTTTGGACGCGGCGTTTCAAGCTGCTTTTGTTATCTATTTGCCCCTGGCACCCACAGGACATCGTCCTTGCCACTGTTATTCGCCATACGGGCGGCCACAAAAAACCAGTCGCTTAGGCGGTTCAGATAGCGCACGACGGCCTCGTTTACGTCTTCTTGTTCCGCCAGCAGAACGGTCAGACGTTCAGCACGCCGCGCCACTGTGCGACAGACATGCAGATGCGCGGCCAGTTCGCTACCGCCGGGCAGGATAAAGCTGCGCAAGGCCTGAAGCTCTTTGTTCATCACGTCGATTTCACGTTCCAGCCGGTCCACCTGTTCGGGGGCGATGCGCAGGGGCTGGTATTCAGCTTTGGCATCGGCGCTCATGTCGGGGCGGCATAAATCTGCGCCAACATCAAACAGATCGTTCTGGATGCGCGACAGTGCAATGTCCGTTTCACCTGTCGCCGCCAGACGCGCCACACCGACAAAACAGTTCAATTCGTCAGCGGTGCCATATGCCTCGACCCGCGCGTTATGTTTGGGAACGCGCGATCCATTGCCAAGGGCCGTGTCGCCTTTGTCGCCGGTACGGGTGTAGATTTTGTTCAAAACGACCATCAGCCAGCATCCTTACGGAAATATACATAAATTAGGATCAAAACGACTGCGATAAACTGGGCGATAATCCGCATGCGCATCAGTTTGTTCGAATTGCGCTTGTTAAAGGCACCGCCGCCAGCAAAACCGCCCAGCCCCATGATCAGGATGATCACAACGGCCAGCACCGCGATGACGACAAGGATGAAAAGAGGATCTGAAGGCATGGGGTTTCCTTTATATTACGCCCAGATGTAGCGGGGCAAACGCGTAGCGCAACCCGAATTTACCGCGCCAGGACCCAGTCGAGCGCCCGCGTGGGCAATATCCGCCGTAAAATGCCCGAAATATAGGTCGGGGTCGTGACATAATATCGCGGGCGGGGCTTGGGAGCCTCTAACGCATGAACCAGCTTTTTCACGACGGCTTCGGGGGGCAGTTCAAATGTGTCCGGCCCGCTGCTTTCGTAGAGGCGTTTTCTGAGCTTGCTTTCATACTGATCCCTGCGCGGGGATGCCTCCCAGTTGATCCAGCGTTCGAAATGCGGGATCGAATTCACGCGGATTTTCGACGTCACAGGGCCCGGTTCGATCAAAACGATGTGGATCGGTGTGTCGCGCATCTCGATTCTGAGCGTATCCGTCAGCCCTTCGAGCGCGAATTTCGTAGAGTTATAAGCCCCGCGCCACGGCATTGTGACAAAACCCAACACCGATGAACATTGCACGATCCGTCCGTGCCCTTGGGCCCGCATGACCGGCAAGACAGCGCGGGTCAGTTCATGCCAGCCGAAAAAATTGCTCTCAAAAATCTCGCGCAGCGCGTCTGTCGGCAGGTCTTCGACGGCACCGGGTGTGCCATGAGCGCCGTTGTTATACAGCGCATCCAGTGTGCCGCCTGTCTCGACCAGCACATGGTTCAATGCCGCGTGGATGCTTGCCGTGTCTGTGTAATCGAGCAACGGGCTGTCAAAGCCTTCGGCGGCAAGCCGGTCACAGTCTGCTTGCTGGCGGCAGGCAGCAAAGACACGCCACCCCCGCGCACGCATGCCATGTGCAGCGGCATATCCGATCCCGGACGAACATCCGGTCATCAAAACGGTTTTCGCGGTCATAAAAAAGGCCCCCATGCTGGAGGCCTTTCATTGCGTGTTGTGGTGTTGATAGCAACGCGCCTTAGCTGTCGGTGAGCAGAAAATCAGCCATCCAGCCCTCGGGGCCACCGTTCAGGGGGCGCATCTGAACCCAGCCGCTTCCGTCATCGCTGATGATTTCGACCGTTTCACCACGCGTCAGGCGAGAGACAATGCCGTATTCCGTGCCCGGCCCGCCGCGCACATTTACACTGTTGCCTGCGACCGACCGCAAATCGCCCGATCCGCTGGCGTTGATGGTCGCAGCGCCCGTGTCATCGGGCGTGATCAGGCTGGGAATGATTGCGGGTGTGTCCTGGCTGGATATCAGGCTGCCTGCATTTACGGGGACAAGGCTCACGTCGTTCACCAACGGGGCCTCGGCCTGTATAACCGCATTCTCCACGGTGGTCAGACTGACCGATACCCGGCTTACCTCTTCCGTTTTGGCGACAGCAATTGTTTCGGCACCCTCAAACCCGG
This sequence comes from Sulfitobacter sp. SH22, assembly GCF_965641905.1. NCBI lineage: Bacteria > Pseudomonadati > Pseudomonadota > Alphaproteobacteria > Rhodobacterales > Roseobacteraceae > Sulfitobacter > Sulfitobacter sp. SH22. The sequence goes on along the minus strand of NZ_OZ282573.1, from coordinate 2,009,877 downwards.
GTGGTGTTGTGTCGACCGGCACGATTTTGGCAAGTTTCTGTTCAACAGCCTGAGGGGCTAGGGAGGCAACCTTTGGGGTTGGTTCGGCCGTTTCAATGCTTTGCGGAGCAGGCGAAGCTGCAGCGCGTTGGGCACTGGCAGGTTCGAAATCAGCGCCGCCGCTCATTTCATAAAAAGCCCAGCCCAAAAAGCCGAAGGTCAACAGTATAAACCGTTTCATTGTCGCGTTCCCAGTGTAGCAGCGGTCCGGACGCCATGCAGCTGGCATCCTCCAAAATACTCTTTTATCAAGTTTAACACGGATTGCGCCTATCGGTTCCCAGAAACTTGAGAACGTTGCAGGACGGTGACAGTTGGATAGCGTCCAACACCCGTTTCATGCAAACAGCCGCTTGCCGCGTCACGCACGCTTGGCTAAACAGCATTCATGTCAGATGTTACCGACCCGCCACAGCTTGATCCTCGGAATGTGTCCGAGCCACTGCGCATTGCGCTGGGTGACCGCTATCTGACCTATGCATTGTCGACGATTATGCACCGCGCATTGCCGGATGCCCGCGACGGGTTAAAGCCGGTTCACCGCCGAATCCTTTATGCCATGCGCGAGCTGCGGCTGAGTTCGACAGGCGGCTTCCGCAAATCGGCCAAAATTTCCGGCGACGTGATGGGCAACTATCACCCCCATGGCGATGCGGCGATTTACGATGCGATGGCGCGTTTGGCGCAAGATTTCAACGTGCGCTACCCGCTGGTCGACGGGCAGGGTAACTTTGGCAACATTGACGGCGATAACCCCGCCGCAAGCCGCTATACCGAAGCCCGCATGACCGCCGTCGCCGAGGCGATGCTGGAAGGGCTGAACGAAAACGCCGTTGATTTTCGCGAGAACTATGACGGCACGCTGACCGAACCGGTCGTGTTGCCTGCACAATTCCCGAACCTGCTGGCGAATGGATCGTCCGGTATTGCCGTGGGCATGGCGACCAACATTCCGCCGCATAACATCACGGAACTGGTGGATGCGTGTATTCACCTGATCAAATTCCCGAATGCCGGCGATGACAAGTTGCTTGATTTCGTACCTGGCCCCGATTTCCCCACCGGCGGGATTATCGTCGAGCCGGCGGAAAATATCGCCAACGCCTATCGCACGGGCAAGGGCGGCTTTCGTTTGCGCTGCCGCTACGAGGTCGAAGATCTGGGGCGTGGTGTATGGCAGATTGTCGTCACCGAAATCCCCTATCAGGTCCAGAAATCCAAGCTGATCGAAAAGATCGCCGAACTGATCCAGCTCAAGAAAATACCGATCCTTGCGGATGTCCGCGACGAATCGGCCGAAGATATCCGCCTGATCCTTGAGCCGCGCTCGAAAAACGTGGACCCGGAGGTGTTGATGGGGATGCTGTACCGCAGCTCTGACCTTGAGGTGCGGTTTTCGCTGAACATGAACGTGTTGATCGACGGGCTGACGCCGAAAGTCTGCTCGATGAAGGAAGTGCTGCGCGCTTTCCTGGATCACCGCCGCGAAGTATTGCAGCGTCGTTCGGCCCACCGGATGGAAAAGATCGACCACCGGCTTGAGGTGTTGGAAGGCTTTATCGTCGCCTTCCTGAACCTTGACCGTGTTATTGATATCATCCGCTATGACGAGGACCCCAAAGCCGCCTTGATGGCCGAGGATTGGGGTAAGAAACACGTTCGCGCGATGGACGAAGCCGATTACGTGCCGCCTGCGCCGACGACTGAAAATTCCCTGTCCGAGGTTCAGGCCGACGCGATTTTGAACATGCGTCTGCGGTCGCTGCGCCGTCTCGAAGAGATGGAGCTGCTGCGCGAACAATCCGAATTGATGGAAGAACGCGCCGGTCTTGAGGACTTGTTGGACAATGATGCCTTGCAATGGGACAGCATCATTGACCAGCTGCGCGCCACCAAAAAGCAGTTCGGCAAAGACTGGACGCTGGACGGCAAGAATATCGGCAAGCGCCGCACGACCTTTGCCGAAGCGGGCGAAATCGAAGAGGTGCCTCTTGAGGCGATGATCGACCGTGAACCGATCACTGTCGTCTGTTCCGAAATGGGCTGGATCCGGGCGATGACCGGCCATATCGACCTGAACCGCGAGCTGAAATTCAAAGACGGCGATGGACCGCGTTTTATCTTTCACGCCGAAACGACCGACCGTTTGTTGGTGTTCGGGTCAAACGGGCGTTTTTATACCTTGTCTGCCGCGACCCTGCCGGGCGGGCGTGGCATGGGTGAACCGCTGCGTTTGATGGTTGATTTGCCCAATGACGTGCAAATTGTTGATATTTTCATTCACAAGGCCGGTCGCAAACTGCTTGTGGCGTCATCCGCTGGCGATGGCTTCGTGGTGCCAGAGGACGAAGTTCTGGCGCAGACCCGCAGTGGTAAACAGGTTCTGAATGTGCGCGGCGATGTCAAAGCAATGATCTGCGCCCCCATCGCAGGCGATACTGTTGCCGTGGTAGGCGAGAACCGCAAAGTGCTTGTGTTCGGTCTGGACGAACTGCCCGAAATGGCGCGCGGCAAAGGTGTGCGGCTGCAAAAATACAAAGACGGCGGCATGTCTGATGCGACGACTTTCATGCGCGCCGACGGGCTAAGCTGGCATGATCCGGCAGGGCGCACACGCACCGAAGCCGACCTGACCGAGTGGACCGGCAAGCGTGCCAGCGCGGGGCGCATGGCCCCTCGTGGTTTCCCGCGGGACAATCGTTTTGGCTAATCGGGTTGCCCGATGACCGACGCCACACTGACATATCCAGCGTCAGGGCCTGAGGGCCTTCCTGTTCAGTTTGTTGGTAAACGCAGTGCCCTGTTCTGGTTGGCGTTGAAAACCGGATTTCTGACAGTCATCACGCTGGGGTTTTACCGCTTCTGGATGAAGACAAGGTTACGGCGCTGGTTCTGGTCCGCGATCCGGCCCGGCGGACATCCGATGGAATATGTGGGCGACCCTTGGGAAAAACTGCTGGGGTTTTTCATCGCGGTAGTGGTCCTGACCTTTTACATCGGCGTCGTTAATCTGATGGTCATGTTCGTCAGCTTTTCTGTTTTTGCCAGCGCATCTGTCGGCTATCTGGCAAGCGCGATCGGGGTGATCCCGATCTGGTTCTATGCAAGGTACCGCGCGCGGCGCTATGTTCTGGCCCGCACCCGTTGGCGCGGTGTGCGGTTTGGCCTTGAAAAGGGCGCTTGGGGCTATGCGTGGCGCGCTTTGATGCATTGGGCGGTGACCATCCTGACGCTTGGCCTGCTGTGGCCGCGCATGACCTTTGCGCTTGAAAAATATGTCACTGACCGCACCTATTTCGGCTCTGCCCGACTGCATCAGGACGGGCGTTGGACAATGCTGTACCGCGCGGCGATTCCGATTTTCGTGTCGCTTCTGATCTTGGCTGCGGGCGCGGGCTGGCTGTTATGGTGGGACCCAATCGTGGTATCGGCAGACATCACGGCCGAAGGGGTGGCCCGGTCATTCGAGGAAATAATGGATGGCGGCGTACCCGCATTTCCGGTTGTCGGCGCTGAGCGTTTGGCAATTTTTCCATTGGGGATCATGGGGTTGCTTTACGGCGCGATCCATTACCGCTTCGCCTCCAAACGGCTGATGGCGAACCATAAAACCTCCGAAGGGATTAGTTTGCAGTCAAGGCTAAGCGGCCCGCGCGTGGCCAGCATTTATGTTCTGGGCAGCTTTATTGCCTATCTGGCGCTGCTGGTCGGGATCGTCGGGCTGGTGATTTTCGCGTTTGTAACGCTGGGGCCAAGCGCGATGATGGACGGCGCATTTGGCGATTTTGGTGCAGATGTTGATATCCCTCGCGGTATGGCGCTGGCATTGGTCGCGGTGTTTTACCTGTCGGTTTTCCTGATGTGGAACGTGCTTTACAGCACTTTCGTGACCTTTCCCTTAATGCGTCACATGACCAAGACGCTGTCGCTGCCACAGCGCTATGGTTTGCAGGTCATCAGCCAGCGCGACCGTGATGAATTCACCGAGGCCGAAGGCTTTGCCGAAGCGCTGGACCTGGGGGCTGCGATATGAGCGCAGGGTTCAACGGTTTCGGGTCTGCCTATTTCGACGGTGATCGCCCGATCAGCGAAGAAGTCAGCCTGCACATTGCCAACCAGAACCTGCAAATCGGGCTGGACGATGGCAGCACGCTGTTCTGGCCCGTCAAGGACATCCGTGTGCTGCAAGACGGGGCCGACAAAAACAGCTATAGTTTGCGGCTGATCACCGACCCTTTGGCGCGCCTGTTTGTCACCGACAAAACCCTGCTTGGATATTTGCCGAATGCCACGCGGCGTGCCCCGCCCAAGGGGCGTGGTAGACTGGCCGCCTGGGCCGTTGCTGCGGTTGCGGCAGTGGCGCTTCAGGTCACGGTTCTTGTGCCGTTGCTGGCGGATCGCCTTGCCGTTTTCATCCCGCCCGCCGGCGAACGCGCCTTGGGCGAGGCGACGTTTGAACAGATCCGCAACGCGTTGGACGAAACCGGCATGGCACCGTTGGCCATGTGCGAAAACCCCGCAGGCGTCAGGGCACTGGCGCAGATGACCGCCGCATTGAACGCGGGCGAGGGGGCACTGGAGGGCCTGAGCGTCACGGTGCTGGACCACGAAATGATCAATGCCTTTGCGCTGCCGGGCGGGTTCGTCGTGATCTTCAAGGGGCTGATTGATCAGGCGAAAACCCCTGACGAAGTTGCCGCCGTACTGGCCCACGAGATCGGCCATGTGGTCAGCCGTGACCCCACACGGCATGCATTACGGTCGGCCGGGTCAATCGGCATACTGGGCCTGCTGTTCGGGGATTTTGCTGGCGGTGCTGCGGTCTTGTTTCTGACCGAGCGGCTGATCAGTGCGACCTACAGCCAGAAGGCCGAAACCGATGCCGACACCTTCGGCTATGCCAGACTTGAGGCGGCAAATGTCTCGCCCGCAGCCCTTGGGACCATGTTTGAACGGCTGCGCGACGAACATGGCGAGGGCAACGAATTGCTAAACCATTTTCTAAGCCACCCCAGCCTTGGGGACCGCATTGAAAACGCCCGCGCCGCTGCCGACGCAACCCGCGACTACGCCGCCATTCTGGACGATGCCGCTTGGGCCGATCTGCAAGCGATCTGCGATTAGACCGGTTCTGCCGTCAGCCAAACACCGCCATCCGGGCGCAAGGTCAGGATCATCACGGGTTCGGGGTCTTTCCCTTTGACGGCGGTGAATTTGAACCGTGATAGCAGGGTCGCAAGGATGATAACCGCCTCTTGCAGGGCAAAGCTGGCCCCGATGCAGATGCGCGGGCCATCGCCAAAGGGCAGATAGGCATAGCGGTCAATCGATTTGCGGTCCTCGAACCGTTCGGGCTTGAAGGCATCGGGATCATCCCAAAGCTGTTCGTGGCGGCCCAGGGCGTAGATCGGGATGATCACCGTATCGCCCGGTCTGATTTCCCGCCCGCCCAAAGTGTCCGGTTTCTGTGCTGTTCGCGAAATCATCCCCGCAGGGGGGTAAAGGCGCAGCGCCTCGTCGATGATCTGGCGGATATAGGGCAGGTTTTCGACATCATCGCCGGTGGCCGCGCGGCCCTGCAACACCGATTGCGCCTCGGCGCGGGCCTTGTCCTGGGCGTCTTGGTCGAACCCCATCAGATAAAGCGACCATGACAGGGTCAGGGCCGTCGTCTCGTGTCCCGCGACGATAAACGTCAACAGGTTGTCGCGCAGTTCGGCGGTGTTCATCTGCCGTTTGGTCTTGGGATCGACCCCTTCAAGCAGCAGGTCCAGCAGATCGGGCGTGCCGTCATGGCCGCGCTTGGCCCGCGCCTCGATAGCGGTATCTGCAATTTGTTTCATTTCCTTCAGGGCTTTGCCCGACAAAATCCGGTCGGGGCGCGGCACCCAGTCGGGAAGGCCCAGCACGTCGAAAAGGCTGATCTTGCCCGCCTGCGCGATGTAATCGTCGATCGCATGGTGCACCGCGTCGCGGTCAAAAGTATCGCCGCCCGAAAACGTCACATCGGAAATCACGTCAAAGGTGGTCGTGACCATTTCGTCCAGCATGTTGATGGCGCGGGGGCCAGCGGCGGCGATGCGGTCACAAGACCGCTCTGCGGCAGCGGTCATGATGGGGGCCAGGTTCAACATATTGCGGGGGGAAAAGACCGGGGCAGCCGCGCGGCGCTGCCAGCGCCAATGCGCGCCTTCGGCAATGAACAGCGATTCCCCGATGGCGGGTTTCAGCAGGTTCTTGGTCACGAGGGATTTGGGGTAATCATCCAGGCGGTCCAGCAGCATCTCGCGGATGGCGGCGGGGTCCACGACCATATGCCAGCGTTTACCGGTTTTGCCCGACACCATCGGCTGTTTGGTCGCGATGGCGGGGATGATGCTCAGGATATTGCGCCGCGCCATTTGCAGGCTTTTCAGAATGCCCAAAGGTTTGGTCACAAGAGGAACGCGGACAGGAAGGGGCGGTTGGCTCATGATGGGTGCCTTTCAGAGACATATCACAGATAGGATGGCTGCTGCCGGTTACAAACGCGGCAAAAGATTGCACCCAAGAGGGGCTTGCGGTATCGCCTTGAGTAACTTTTCGCCGATGGAGGCTTTGAATGTTTCGTGTTTTTGCCATTTTGATGACCGTTACCTTTTTGGCCGCCTGCAATGGCGCAGCCGATCTGAACAAGCCGCCAGTGCCGCTGGGTGACTTCAACCTGTACCACAATATCGTGGTGGCCCCCAAAGTCCAAAAGCTGCCGATCAGCCGCGTGGTCACCGAAGAAGTCCTGACCACAGCCGTAAAGGATGCGATTGCAGAGCGGTTCGACCGTTATGATGGGGCGCGCAATTATCACTTTGGCGTCAGCGTCGAAGGCTATGTTCTGGCCCCTCCGGGCATTCCGCTGGTTCTGGCCCCAAAATCAATCATGATTATCAACCTGACTGTCTGGGATGATGCCGCTGGCGTCAAACTGACCGACAAGCCGCATCAGATTACAGTTTTCGAATCATTCGATCAGGGCCCTATCATCGGGTCCGGTTATACCAAGACCGCCCAAGAGCAGTTGAAGAACCTGAGCCAGAATGCGGCCAAGTCGATTGAGACCTATCTGGTCAAGCAAAACGCTGCCGAAGGGTGGTTCAACCGGCCCGCTGATGCGGTGATTGTACGGGCCAAGACCACGAATGCCCCCGCCGCCAAGACCGAATAAGCGCAAATTACTTTGCCGATGCCGGTATCAAGCGCGAACAGGCGCTTGATTTTATGCGTCAGACCCAATACATCGCCCGCCAGATAGGTTTGGGTCTGACGTAGGGCCCTCATTAATATAAAGGGCTGCTCCATGGCTAAGGCAAAGTTTGAACGTAATAAACCACACGTTAACATCGGCACGATCGGTCACGTTGACCACGGCAAAACGACGTTGACAGCTGCGATCACCAAGTATTTTGGCGATTTCAAAGCGTATGACCAGATTGACGGCGCGCCCGAAGAAAAAGCACGCGGCATCACCATTTCGACCGCTCACGTTGAGTACGAAACCGAAGCACGTCACTATGCACACGTCGACTGCCCAGGCCACGCTGACTATGTAAAGAACATGATCACCGGTGCGGCACAGATGGACGGCGCGATCCTGGTTGTGAACGCGGCTGACGGCCCAATGCCACAAACCCGCGAGCACATCCTGCTGGGCCGCCAAGTTGGTATCCCGACCATGGTTGTTTACATGAACAAAGTTGACCAGGTTGACGATGCGGAACTGCTGGAATTGGTGGAAATGGAAATCCGCGAATTGCTGTCTTCCTACGACTACCCTGGCGACGACATGCCGGTTGTTCCTGGTTCCGCTCTGGCAGCCATGGAAGGCCGCGACCCAGAGATCGGTGAAAACTCGATCCGCGCGCTGATGAAAGCCGTTGACGAATTCATCCCGACACCTGCACGCGCTGTTGACCAGCCGTTCCTGATGCCAGTGGAAGACGTGTTCTCGATCTCCGGTCGTGGTACCGTTGTGACAGGCCGTATCGAGCGTGGCGTGATCAACGTTGGCGACGAAATCGAAATCGTTGGTATCCGCGACACCAAGAAAACCACCTGTACCGGCGTTGAAATGTTCCGCAAACTGCTGGACCGCGGTGAAGCTGGCGACAACATCGGTGCCCTGCTGCGCGGCGTTGACCGTGAAGGCGTTGAGCGTGGTCAGGTTCTGTGTAAGCCAGGTTCGGTTAAGCCACACACCAAGTTCACAGCCGAAGCGTATATTCTGACCAAGGAAGAGGGTGGCCGTCACACGCCATTCTTCGCGAACTACCGTCCACAGTTCTACTTCCGGACCACAGACGTCACCGGTACAGTTCAGCTGCCAGAAGGCACTGAAATGGTTATGCCAGGCGACAACCTGCAGTTCGACGTTGAACTGATCGCACCCATCGCGATGGAAGACGGTCTGCGCTTTGCGATCCGCGAAGGCGGCCGCACTGTTGGCGCGGGCGTTGTGTCCAAGATCAACGAGTAAGCTGCTGTCTGGGGGCACGCCCCCACACACGTCACATCAAACAAGGCCGTCCCATACCGGGGCGGCCTTTTCTTTTGCGGGGGCAGGGGGATAGAATACGCGCAGCGTGAAAGGCCACAGCATGGACATTACCCACGATTTCTTTCCGGGCGCGATCGGGCAGATCATTCAGCTGCACGGAACCCACTATGCAAAGCATTGGGGCTTCACCAGCTACTTCGAGGCCAAGGTGGCGCACCAGCTTGCCGAGTTCGCCCATGGCAGGAAGGACCCAGATCTGGTGCTGCTTGCCCGTGATGATCAGGGGGTCGCGGCTTCGTTGATCCTGAACCTTCATGATCCGGAATCGCAGGCGCGTGGCGCGCATCTGAGGTGGTTCATCTGTGCGGACCGCTGTCGGGGCTCGGGGATCGGGCGCAAGCTGTTAAGCATGGCCGTGGCCCATGCCGAGCAGCACAGCCAAGGCAGAATGTGGCTGCACACCTTTGCCGGGCTGGAACCAGCCTTGCATCTTTACCGCAGTTTCGGCTTTGTGTTGCACGCAGAGCAAGAAGGCGATGTCTGGGGAACGGTCGTGAAAGAGCAGGAGTATCGACGCTCGGGCGACAGCTAGAAGGATTTTCCCGCCCTTTGGTGCATATGCTCTTGATCCCCTCGCGATTCCAGACTACCTCACCACTCGGCATAGGGGTTTAGCTCAGTTGGTAGAGCATCGGTCTCCAAAACCGAGGGTCGTGGGTTCGAGTCCCTCAGCCCCTGCCAATTTTCCTGACATTGATCTTTTGCGATATGCCTTTGAGTGGTCATAATATGGCCGCTGAATTGCCGCAGCATGGCGCGACACTTTCCATCTCGTTTTTTAAAAGGTGGATGCCTTTATATGTTGCGCAAAAACAAGCCTGCCGATTTGGACCATTTCACAGATATGCCCCGTTATGATGATTCAGGTCATCAGAACGCGCCGCATCCAGCCGCGCAGCCGGGCCTTGTGCGCCCCTCCGTCCCCGAGACCCCCGAGGCAGGGGGCATCAAACGCATTGTCGGCAGGATCACGGGCGCGGTGCAAACCAAGCTTGCGCGCGGCGGACAGCCCGCCGAAATGCCGGCCGAGGAAATCGCTGCGCAACAGGCACCTGTATCGCTGCGTGCAACGGCCGCCGGATTTGTCTGCGGGTTTGCGGTGGTCTCAGCCGCGATATTTCATCCGGTCCTGTTCGTGGTTCTGACCCTGTTTCTGGCGGCGGTCGTTTCGGCGCTCTATGTGGCCTATGGCTATGACGGGTTCTGGCAGATGATGCTCAAACCCTTGCGCTGGTATGTTGCACGACACCCTGAAAAAGCAGCTGCAATCCATGCAGAGATAGACCGGGTCGCGATGCGTTGGGATGCGATCCTGGACCGTTTCCCCGAAGGCTGGGTCGCGGCGCTTTATTTGCCTGATGTCAGCGATATTGCCGCTTTTGCGCAGCAGGATTCGGAAAAGTTTGAATTGCGGATGGATGACCTGGCCCATGCGCGGAATGCCTAGGCCGACGGGCTGATACGATTGACGTCTTGAATTCGGTCGCATTGGCGGCTACATCGCAGAAACCTTTGAAAAACAGGAAACGCGTCATGGCCACAGTCAATCCACTCCAGTTCATTCAGCAAGTGCGCTCGGAAGTGTCCAAGGTCGTATGGCCGACCCGCCGCGAGGTGATGCTGACAACCGTGATGGTTTTCATCCTTGCGGCACTGACAGCGGTGTTTTTCGCAATCGTTGATATCTTGATCCGTGGCGGCTTGCAGTACGTGCTTTCCTACTTCGGATGATCGCGACGGGGATGTGCAAAACCTTGCTCACCCCCTTGAAACATTTGGATATGCGGGCTATCCCGCAATCCTAACCTGACAAAGGGCGTGCGGCGATTCGAGTTGCGCGCCGATTTTTTGTTCAGGAAAGGCAGGCAAGTGCCTGTCGCTTTATTGAGAATTTGATGCTGCAAACATGCGCATCGCAAGACAGGGACCAGAGTTCAGATGGCGAAAAGATGGTATTCGGTCAGTGTTTTGTCGAATTTCGAGAAAAAGATCGCCGAACAGATCCGCACAACGGTCGCCGAGCAAGAGCTTGAGGACCAGATCGACGAAGTGCTGGTTCCCACCGAAGAGGTGATCGAAGTTCGGCGCGGCAAAAAAGTCACGACAGAGCGGCGCTTTATGCCCGGCTATGTGCTGGTGCACATGGAAATGTCCGACCGTGGCTATCACCTGATCAACTCGATCAACCGCGTTACAGGTTTCTTGGGTCCACAAGGGCGCCCGATGCCGATGCGCGATGCAGAAGTGACCGCGATCCTGGGCCGTGTCCAGGAAGGCGAGGAAGCACCACGCACATTGATCCACTTTGAAGTGGGCGAGCGCGTCAAGGTTGCTGATGGTCCGTTCGAAGACTTTGACGGTATGATCGAGGAAGTCGACGAAGAGAACCAGCGCCTCAAGGTGTCTGTGTCGATCTTTGGCCGTGAAACACCGGTCGAATTGGAATTCACTCAGGTCAACAAACAGATCTGAGCGGGTCGGCGGGGCAACCCGCCATGCGGTGGCGACACCGTTCGTTTGTGGGAGGCAAAGCTGCGCGCAGCCACGCCGGACCACGCTAGCAAGCGATCACAACGCGTTGTGGTTGTGTAGGGTGGGTGCAAACCCACCGACATAAAAAGGAGAAGGCCAATGGCCAAGAAGCTCGTCGGTAAGATGAAGTTGCAAGTTAAAGCGGGTCAAGCGAACCCATCCCCACCTGTTGGTCCTGCATTGGGTCAGCGCGGGATTAACATCATGGAATTCTGTAAGGCGTTCAACGCCAAGACAGCGGACCTGGAGCCAGGTGCCCCTTGCCCGACCGTGATCAGCTATTACCAGGACAAGTCCTTTACCATGGACATCAAGACGCCTCCTGCGTCCTATTACCTGAAAAAAGCTGCCAAGATTAACTCTGGTGCGAAAACACCGAGCCGTGAAACTGTTGGTACAGTGACCACCAAGCAACTGCGCGAAATCGCAGAAGCAAAGATGGCCGATCTGAGCGCCGTGGATGTTGAAGCCGCGATGAAGATCATTCTGGGCTCCGCCCGTTCCATGGGCATTGAGGTGAAGTAAGATGGCAAAATTCGGAAAACGCACCCGCGCCGCACGCGAAGCATTCGCCGGCAAAGACAACCTGTCTGTTGAAGAAGCGGTAACGCTGATCAAGGCAAACGCAAACGCGAAGTTTGATGAGACCATCGAAATCGCCATGAACCTTGGTGTTGACCCACGTCACGCTGACCAAATGGTTCGCGGTGTTGTTGGCCTGCCAAACGGCACAGGCAAAACCGTACGTGTTGCGGTATTTGCACGTGGCGCAAAAGCAGACGAAGCAACAGCAGCTGGTGCCGATATCGTTGGCGCAGAAGACCTGATGGAAGCGGTACAAGGCGGCAAGATCGACTTTGACCGTTGCATCGCGACACCTGACATGATGCCAATCGTTGGTCGTCTTGGTAAGGTTCTTGGTCCACGCAACCTGATGCCAAACCCAAAAGTTGGCACAGTTACAATGGACATCAAAGAAGCTGTTGAAGCTGCCAAAGGCGGTCAGGTTCAGTTCAAAGCTGAAAAAGGCGGCGTTGTGCATGCTGGCATCGGCAAACTGTCCTTCGACGAAGCCAAGCTGGTTGAAAACATCCGCTCTTTCGTTGGTGCCGTCTCCAAGGCGAAGCCTACGGGTTCCAAGGGTACCTACATGAAGAAGATCGTCCTCAGCTCCACAATGGGCCCAGGCGTATCTGTTGAAGTGGACAACGCTGTTACCGAGTAACGCGTTTCTTAAATTGACGTTATCTTGATTTGGCCCTCCGTACCCCGTGCGGAGGGCTTTTTCATGTGTCGCTTTTGCCCGTGGCCGTTTCGGGATCTCGAAGGGGTTGTCGAAGGCGCAGACAAAGCGCAAACTGGCCCGAACGCAGACCAGGTAGCAGCCCGCATAGAGAGAAGTTTTTTCTTGAGCCTCAATCTCACAAAAGATCAATTGCGGTGGCTCGCCAAGAAAGGCGTACGTATCAACGCGCCAGCTGGTCCCGATCCCCTGCGAATTCCCGAGCCGGCTCATGGTCTTGAGGCGCATTCCACGCATTCGGCAGATGGCGTCATGCCGCTTGGAGCCTACAGCTATTCGCATTCCTTTGCGCGGCATGTCGAATACGTTGGTCGCTACTGTTCGATTGGGGCTGGTCTTCAGACCTTTACCAATACGCATCCTATTGACCGATCCTCGACCAGCCCGGTTTTTTACCAGCGGCGCAAATTTCGTGAATGGGGGGGGGATATGGAACAGAGCGATTTAATGGTCCCGTTCGACGCGCCTTCGGCCAAGGTCCGGATTGGCAATGACGTCTGGATCGGAGAGACTGTGCGCATCAGGGAAGGGGTCAGCATCGGTGACGGTGCAATCATTGCTGTCGATGCTTTGGTCACACAGGACGTGGCTCCTTTTTCAGTTGTTGGCGGCGTGCCGGCACGTGTCATCCGACATCGCTTTGATCCTCATCTATCGTCTGCATTCCTGCAGCTGGAATGGTGGCGGTATGCAGTGTCTGACCTCATTCCCCTTCAGCCGGATCAGCCGGCGCGGTTTGCCGTTGCGCTTGAGCGGGCGGTGGCAAGCGGACAGTTGCAGCCCATGGCCGAAGATCGTTTTCTTCTCCGCGACTTGTTACGAACACAGGTATCAGGTTGAGACGGGCACTATCCTGACGCCGTCATCGCTGATGGTTGGTCCATGCTTTCCCAGTATGCGCCCGTTTCATCGCTCCGGTCGTCAGGAAATATGCAGTCGAATATGAACACCTTTGCAACGGCGGCACTGCTGTGGCTGAAATAGCTTTATTGCCCCTTGGCATCCCTGAAAACTCTTTATATAGAGGCCCTCGATTCACCTGAAGTTTCTTCGGGTGAGTCTTCTGTCCGAGACGAAGGGTGGCGATGAGCCTTAATTTCCTTTCCGAGATGGGAGACGTTAGAATTACCAAGCGCGCAAGCGTGAGGGCATTTTGGCTTATTCCCGTAAAATGGACCAAGACTGTTTGCGAAAGCAAACTTAATTGAGCCGGGGGGTAACCCCCAGATTTGGAGTGAAACTGTGGATAGAGCCCAGAAAGAACAGTTGGTCGACGAGCTCGGCCAAATCTTTGAAAGCTCTGGCGTCGTTGTGGTAAGCCACTACGTCGGCCTGACAGTTGCTGAAATGCAGGACCTTCGTGCACGCGCTCGCGCTGCAGGTGGGGCCGTGCGTGTTGCCAAAAACAGGCTCGCCAAAATTGCCCTTGATGGAAAGCCATGCGAAAGCATTGCGGAACTCCTGACGGGTATGACCGTTCTGACCTATTCCGAAGATCCCGTAGCCGCCGCTAAGGTTGCTCAGGACTTCGCCAAAGAGAATCAAAAGTTTGTGATTCTCGGTGGTGCAATGGGCGAGAACGCACTGGACGCCGCCGGTGTTGAAGCCGTGTCCAAGATGCCTTCGCGGGAGGAGCTTATCTCCACCATCGCGGGCATGCTGGGCGCACCTGCTTCCAACATCGCTGGGGCCATTGGCGCACCTGCAAGCAATATCGCATCCATCTTGTCCACGATCGAGGACAAGGCGGCTGCGTAAAGCAATATCGTCAAGCTGGCGCAGGGTTGAACACTCGCGTTGGAACACACATATCGTTAACGGAAAGAGCTGAACATGGCTGATCTGAAAAAACTGGCAGAAGACATCGTTGGTCTGACACTGCTTGAAGCACAAGAACTGAAAACCATCCTCAAAGACGAGTATGGCATCGAGCCCGCCGCTGGTGGCGCTGTGATGATGGCTGGCCCTGCCGATGCAGGTGCTGCTGCTGAAGAGAAAACTGAATTCGACGTCGTTCTGAAGAACGCCGGCGCATCCAAAATCAACGTGATCAAAGAAGTTCGCGGCATCACCGGTCTGGGCCTGAAAGAAGCCAAAGACTTGGTCGAAGCTGGCGGCAAGATCAAAGAAGGCGTCGACAAGGCCGAAGCCGAAGAAGTAATGGCCAAGCTGGTTGCAGCTGGCGCAGAGGTCGAACTGGCGTAAGCCATTTGATCTGGGTGCCGTTTTCTTTCAAAGAAAACGGACCGGAATTTTTGACAAATTCCGGGGCAGCCCGCAAATGACAAGGCTGGATGGGGATATTTCCCTGTCCAGCCTAACCTGTTTTGACAAGTATTTCGCGCGAAATACTTCTCTGGATAGGTCCTAAGGGTCGGAAGAGGTACGGTGGGACGTGCTTCAAGAATTGACCAGGATTTACCGCTCTTATGGGCGCGCATCACGGCCCCGGTGATGGCGTGCTCGGCAAGAGACACGAAAGGTGACATGACACATGGCGCAATCCTTCCTTGGCCAGAAACGTCTACGTAAATACTATGGCAAAATCCGTGAAGTTCTGGAGATGCCGAACCTGATCGAGGTTCAAAAATCCTCTTATGATCTGTTCCTGCGCTCCGGCGATGCGGACACACCGACAGATGGCGACGGCATTCAGGGCGTCTTCCAGTCGGTATTCCCGATCAAAGATTTCAACGAGACTTCGGTGCTTGAGTACGTCAAGTACGAGCTTGAGAAACCCAAATACGATGTTGAGGAATGTCAGCAGCGTGACATGACCTACAGCGCGCCTTTGAAGGTGACGTTGCGTCTGATCGTATTTGATGTGGACGAAGACACCGGCGCGAAGTCGGTAAAAGACATTAAAGAACAAGACGTGTTCATGGGCGATATGCCTTTGATGACCCCGAACGGGACCTTCGTTGTGAACGGCACCGAGCGTGTTATCGTTTCGCAGATGCACCGTTCGCCTGGCGTTTTCTTTGACCACGACAAGGGTAAAACCCACTCTTCGGGCAAGCTGTTGTTTGCCTGCCGGATCATTCCTTACCGCGGGTCCTGGCTGGATTTTGAATTCGACGCAAAAGACATCGTGTTCGCGCGGATCGACCGTCGTCGCAAATTGCCTGTGACAACGTTGCTCTATGCGCTTGGTCTTGACCAAGAAGCGATCATGGACGCTTATTACAACACAGTGAACTTCACGCTGAAAGCCGGTGAAGGCTGGGTTGCGCCGTTCTATCCGGACCGTGTGCGGGGCACACGTCCGACCTATGATCTGGTTGATGCCGCGACAGGTGAAGTCCTGTTTGAAAAAGGCAAGAAGATCACGCCTCGTGCCGTTAAGCAGTTGGTTGACGAAGGTAAAGTAAGCGAGTTGCTTTTGCCGTTCGGTCACATCGAAGGCAAATTTGTTGCACGTGACATCATCAACGAAGAAACCGGCGCGATTTATGTCGAAGCCGGCGACGAGATGACGCTTGAGTACGACAAAGACGGTACGCTTATCGGCGGCACCGCCAAAGAACTTGTTGATGCTGGCATTACCGAGATCCCACTCTTGGACATCGACAACATCAATGTCGGCCCCTACATGCGCAACACCATGGCGAACGACAAGAACATGAACCGCGACACCGCGCTCATGGATATCTATCGCGTCATGCGCCCGGGTGAGCCGCCCACAGTCGAGGCCGCGTCGAACCTGTTCGACACGTTGTTCTTTGACAGCGAACGCTATGACCTGTCTGCTGTTGGTCGCGTAAAGATGAACATGCGTCTGGCGCTCGACAAGGAAGACACTCAGCGCACGCTGGATCGCGATGATATCGTATCGTGCATCAAGGCGCTGGTTGACCTGCGCGATGGCCGTGGCGATATCGACGATATTGACCACCTTGGTAACCGTCGTGTTCGTTCCGTTGGCGAATTGATGGAAAATCAGTATCGCGTTGGTTTGCTGCGTATGGAACGCGCAATCAAAGAGCGTATGTCCTCGGTCGAAATCGACACAGTGATGCCGCAAGACCTGATCAACGCCAAGCCAGCAGCCGCTGCGGTGCGTGAATTCTTCGGCTCTTCGCAGCTGTCGCAGTTTATGGACCAAACCAACCCGCTGTCCGAGGTTACGCACAAGCGTCGCCTTTCAGCGCTTGGACCAGGTGGTCTGACACGCGAACGCGCCGGCTTTGAAGTACGTGACGTTCACCCGACCCACTATGGCCGGATGTGTCCGATTGAAACGCCCGAAGGCCCGAACATTGGTCTGATCAACTCGCTGGCGACATTCGCCCGTGTGAACAAGTACGGCTTTATCGAAACACCTTACCGCAAGGTATCGAACGGTGTTGTTTCCGACGAAGTTCAATATATGTCCGCGACCGAAGAAATGCGTCACACTGTGGCGCAGGCCAACGCGAACCTTGATGAGAACATGAAGTTCGTCAACGATCTGGTTTCGACACGCAAATCGGGTGACTACACGCTGTCGCCTTCCGAAAGCGTTGACCTGATCGACGTTTCGCCAAAGCAGTTGGTGTCCGTTGCGGCATCGCTGATCCCGTTCCTGGAAAACGACGATGCGAACAGGGCCTTGATGGGCTCGAACATGCAACGTCAGGCTGTTCCATTGCTTCAGGCCGAAGCCCCGCTTGTCGGGACCGGTATCGAAGAAGTCGTGGCACGGGACTCCGGTGCGGCCTATATGGCCAAACGTGGCGGTATCATCGACCAGGTCGATGCATCGCGTATCGTTTTGCGTGCGACCGAAGACCTTGAGCTGGGCGATGCAGGGGTAGACATCTACCGCATGCGCAAGTTCCAGCGTTCCAACCAGAACACCTGTATTAACCAGCGTCCGCTGGTGAAAGTGGGCGACACGGTTGTTAAAGGTCAGGTTATCGCTGACGGTCCATCGACCGACATGGGTGAACTGGCCCTTGGTAAAAACGTGATCGTCGCGTTTATGCCTTGGAACGGCTACAACTACGAAGACTCCATCCTGATCTCCGAGCGGGTTTCGCGCGATGACGTGTTCACGTCGATCCACATCGAAGAATTCGAAGTGGCTGCACGCGATACAAAGCTCGGGCCAGAGGAAATCACACGCGATATTCCAAACGTTGGTGAAGAAGCGCTGCGCAACCTCGACGAGGCGGGCATCGTGTACATCGGCGCGGATGTTGAACCGGGTGACATTCTGGTCGGCAAGATCACACCAAAGGGCGAAAGCCCGATGACGCCAGAAGAAAAACTGCTGCGCGCCATCTTTGGTGAAAAAGCGTCTGACGTGCGTGACACATCGTTGCGCGTGAAGCCGGGCGATTTCGGTACAGTTGTCGAAGTCCGCGTCTTTAACCGTCACGGTGTTGAAAAAGACGAACGTGCCTTGCAGATCGAGCGCGAAGAGGTTGAACGCCTTGCCCGCGACCGTGACGATGAACTTGGTATCCTCGATCGCAACATCTATGCGCGTCTGCGTCAGATGATCCTTGGCAAAGTTGCTGTCAAAGGTCCGAAAGGCGTCAAGTCGAACAGCCAGATCACCGAAGAGCTGCTGGATGATCAATTGTCCCGCGGTCAGTGGTGGCAGTTGGCTTTGGCGGACGAAGACGATGCGAAAATCGTCGAAGCGCTGAACGAACAGTACGAAATCCAGAAGCGTACGTTGAACAACCGCTTTGAGGACAAAGTCGAAAAAGTACGCCGTGGCGATGATTTGCCCCCAGGCGTGATGAAAATGGTCAAAGTATTCGTGGCGGTGAAGCGCAAGCTGCAACCGGGCGATAAAATGGCCGGTCGTCACGGCAACAAGGGTGTTATTTCCAAGGTTGTACCGATGGAAGACATGCCATTCCTTGCGGATGGTACGCCAGTCGACTTCTGTTTGAACCCGTTGGGCGTTCCTTCGCGTATGAACGTCGGTCAGATCCTTGAAACCCACATGGGTTGGGCTGCACGCGGCCTGGGCATCAACAT
This sequence comes from Sulfitobacter sp. SH22, assembly GCF_965641905.1. Taxonomy (NCBI): domain Bacteria; kingdom Pseudomonadati; phylum Pseudomonadota; class Alphaproteobacteria; order Rhodobacterales; family Roseobacteraceae; genus Sulfitobacter; species Sulfitobacter sp. SH22. Next base: position 1,991,437 of record NZ_OZ282573.1, on the reverse strand, counting down.
CGACGAAGCATTGCAGGAATATAAGCGCTCCGGCGATTTGACACCTGTACGCGATGCGATGAGCCACGCTTACGGCGCGGACGTTTACGAAGAAGGCATCGCCGGCATGGACGAAGCAACGCTCTTGGAGGCGGCGGGCAATGTGACCCGCGGTGTGCCAATCGCGACGCCCGTCTTTGACGGTGCCAAGGAAGCAGACGTGAACGACAGTTTGACACGGGCCGGGTTCGACACCTCGGGTCAGTCGGTGCTGTTTGACGGCCGCACAGGCGAGCAGTTTGCCCGCCCTGTGACCGTTGGCGTCAAATACCTGCTGAAACTGCACCACCTTGTGGATGACAAGATCCACGCGCGTTCCACCGGTCCATACTCGCTGGTCACCCAGCAGCCATTGGGCGGTAAAGCGCAGTTCGGTGGTCAGCGCTTTGGTGAGATGGAGGTCTGGGCTCTGGAAGCTTACGGCGCTGCATACACCCTGCAGGAAATGCTGACTGTGAAATCGGATGACGTTGCAGGCCGCACAAAGGTCTATGAAAGCATCGTCAAAGGCGAGGACAACTTCGAAGCCGGTATTCCGGAATCGTTCAACGTTCTTGTCAAAGAAGTCCGTGGCCTTGGCCTGAATATGGAACTCCTGGATGCGGAGGAAGACGAGTAAGGGCAGCGCCGGAATTTTCGAAAATTCCGGCCCGATTTCTTCGAAGAAATCGGGCCCCCTCCTTTCGCTTTCGAGATTAATCTAAGGATTTAAGATGAACCAGGAACTGACAAACAACCCGTTCAACCCCGTCGCACCGATGAAGACGTTCGACGAGATCAAGGTATCTTTGGCATCGCCAGAGCGTATCCTGTCGTGGTCGTTCGGTGAGATCAAGAAACCCGAAACCATTAACTACCGTACGTTCAAGCCAGAGCGTGACGGCCTGTTCTGCGCGCGTATCTTTGGACCGATCAAAGACTACGAATGTCTGTGTGGCAAATACAAGCGCATGAAATATCGCGGCGTTGTCTGCGAAAAATGTGGCGTTGAAGTCACGTTGCAAAAGGTCCGCCGCGAGCGGATGGGCCACATCGAACTGGCGTCTCCTGTTGCGCACATCTGGTTCCTCAAGTCGCTTCCATCGCGGATCGGCCTGATGCTGGACATGACATTGCGCGATCTGGAACGTGTTTTGTATTTCGAAAACTACGTCGTGATCGAACCCGGTCTGACTGAACTCACCTATGGTCAGATGATGACCGAAGAAGAGTTCATGGAAGCGCAAGACATCTATGGCATGGACGCGTTTACCGCCAACATCGGTGCCGAAGCGATCCGCGAAATGCTGGCCGCGATCGATCTGGAAGCTGAAGCAGACACGCTGCGTGCGGATCTGAAAGAAGCGACTGGCGAATTGAAGCCAAAGAAGATCATCAAGCGTTTGAAGGTTGTTGAATCCTTCCTCGAGTCTGGCAACCGGCCCGAGTGGATGGTCATGACCGTCATTCCGGTTATCCCGCCAGAACTGCGCCCGCTGGTGCCGCTGGATGGTGGCCGTTTTGCGACGTCTGACCTGAACGACCTGTATCGCCGCGTGATCAACCGGAACAACCGTCTCAAGCGTCTGATCGAACTGCGCGCGCCCGACATCATCGTGCGCAACGAAAAGCGTATGTTGCAGGAATCTGTCGATGCGCTGTTCGATAACGGCCGTCGTGGCCGCGTGATCACGGGTGCCAACAAGCGTCCGTTGAAATCGCTGTCCGACATGCTGAAGGGTAAGCAGGGTCGCTTCCGTCAGAACCTTTTGGGTAAGCGCGTCGACTTCTCGGGTCGTTCGGTTATTGTGACTGGTCCTGAGCTTAAACTGCACCAGTGTGGTTTGCCGAAAAAGATGGCGCTCGAACTGTTCAAGCCGTTCATCTATTCGCGTCTTGAGGCCAAAGGTCTGTCTTCCACTGTGAAGCAAGCCAAGAAGCTGGTCGAAAAAGAGCGTCCCGAGGTTTGGGATATCCTGGATGAAGTCATCCGCGAACACCCCGTCATGCTGAACCGTGCACCTACCTTGCACCGTCTTGGCATTCAGGCGTTCGAACCGGTTCTGATCGAAGGTAAGGCCATCCAGCTGCACCCGCTGGTCTGTTCCGCGTTTAACGCTGACTTTGACGGCGACCAAATGGCTGTTCACGTGCCGCTTTCCCTGGAAGCCCAGCTGGAAGCACGCGTCTTGATGATGTCCACGAACAACGTTCTGTCGCCTGCAAACGGCGCACCGATCATTGTTCCGTCGCAGGACATGATCTTGGGTCTGTACTATACGACTCTCGAGCGTGAAGGCATGGTCGGTCAGGACATGGTGTTCGGTTCGGTCGAAGAGGTCGAGCACGCTTTGGACGCGGGTGCGATCCACTTGCACTCCAAGGTCAAGGCACGGATCAAACAGATCGATGCCGAAGGCAACGAGATCATGAAGCGTTTTGATACGACCCCTGGCCGTGTCCGTCTGGGGGCGTTGCTGCCGCTGAACGCAAAAGCGCCGTTTGATCTGGTGAACCGTTTGCTGCGCAAGAAAGAAGTGCAGCAGGTCATCGATACGGTCTACCGTTATTGTGGCCAAAAGGAATCCGTCATCTTCTGTGACCAGATCATGACAATGGGCTTCCGCGAAGCTTTCAAGGCAGGCATTTCGTTCGGTAAGGACGACATGTTGATCCCTGACAGCAAATGGCCACTGGTTGAAGAAACCCGCGATCAGGTGAAAGACTTTGAACAGCAGTACATGGACGGCCTGATCACTCAGGGTGAAAAGTACAACAAAGTCGTCGATGCATGGTCAAAGTGTAACGACAAAGTCACCGACGCGATGATGGGTGCGATTTCCGCCACGACCTACGGCGAAAACGGCTCTGAAAACGAACCGAACTCGGTTTACATGATGGCGCACTCCGGTGCGCGTGGTTCGGTTACTCAGATGAAACAGCTGGGCGGGATGCGCGGTCTGATGGCGAAGCCGAACGGCGACATCATCGAGACCCCGATTATCTCGAACTTTAAAGAAGGTCTGACCGTTCTGGAGTACTTCAACTCCACCCACGGTGCCCGTAAGGGTCTGTCGGATACCGCTTTGAAAACAGCGAACTCGGGTTACCTGACCCGTCGTCTGGTGGACGTGGCACAAGATTGTATCGTTCGTTTGCATGACTGTGGCACCGAAACAGCAATCACTGCCGAAGCCGCGGTTAACGATGGTGAAGTTGTGTCGTCGTTGGCAGAGCGTCTGCTGGGTCGCGTTACGGCTGATGATATCCTGCGTCCGGGCACTGACGAAGTGTTGGTCCCTGCGCAGACAATCATTGACGAACGTCTGGCGGATATCGTGGATGAGGCGGCTGTATTGTCCGCACGCATCCGCAGCCCGCTGACCTGTGAGGCCGAAGAGGGCGTCTGCGCCATGTGTTATGGTCGTGACCTTGCACGTGGTACTTTGGTGAACCAAGGTGAAGCTGTCGGCATTATCGCCGCACAGTCGATCGGTGAACCCGGCACCCAGCTGACCATGCGTACATTCCACATTGGTGGTGTTGCACAAGGTGGCCAGCAGTCCTTCCTCGAGGCATCCCAGCCCGGTAAGATCGTGTTCGAAAGCGCCATGACCCTTGAGAACGCCGCTGGCGAGATCATGGTGATGGGCCGGAACATGAAACTCTCGATCGTGGATGAAAACGGCGATGAGCGTGCCAACCACAAGGTCGGTTACGGTACCAAGCTGTTCGTCAAGGAAGGCCAGTCGGTCTTGCGCGGCGACAAGCTGTTTGAATGGGATCCGTACACGCTGCCAATCATCGCCGAGAAATCCGGTATGACCAAGTTCGTCGACCTTGTGTCGGGGATCGCGGTCAAGGATGAAACGGATGATGCGACAGGCATGACCCAGAAAATCGTGATCGACTGGCGCGCTGCCCCCAAAGGCAACGAGTTGAAGCCTGAAGTCATGATCCTGGATGCCGATGGCGAGCCGGTCCGTAACGATGCGGGCAACCCGGTGACCTACCCAATGTCCGTTGATGCCGTTCTGTCCGTTGAGGACCAGACCGAAATCAAGGCCGGTGACATCGTTGCGCGTATCCCGCGCGAAGGTGCCAAGACCAAGGACATTACCGGTGGTCTGCCACGTGTGGCCGAACTCTTTGAGGCACGTCGCCCCAAGGACCACGCCATCATCGCGGAAATCGACGGCTATGTGCGCTACGGCAAAGACTACAAGAACAAGCGTCGTATCTCGATTGAATCGTCCGAGGATCCGGATCACAAAGTTGAATACATGGTGCCTAAGGGTAAGCACATTCCGGTTGCGGAAGGTGACTTTGTCCAAAAGGGCGATTACATCATGGATGGCAACCCGGCACCGCACGACATTCTTGCGATCATGGGTGTAGAGGCCTTGGCCGACTACATGATCGACGAGGTGCAGGATGTTTACCGTCTGCAAGGCGTTAAGATCAACGATAAGCACATCGAAGTTATCGTACGTCAGATGCTTCAGAAGTGGGAAGTTCAGGACAGCGGCGACACCACGCTGCTGAAAGGCGAACACGTCGACAAGCAAGAGTTTGACCAAGCTTGTGAAAAGGCGATTTCCAAGGGTGGCCGTCCGGCAACGGGCGAACCGATCCTTCTGGGTATCACCAAGGCAAGCCTGCAAACCCGCAGCTTTATCTCGGCGGCATCGTTCCAGGAAACCACACGCGTGCTGACCGAAGCATCGGTTCAGGGCAAGCGCGACAAGCTGGTCGGTCTGAAGGAAAACGTCATCGTTGGCCGTCTGATCCCAGCCGGTACCGGTGGTGCGACCCAGCAGATGCGCAAAGTTGCAGTGGATCGTGACAATGTGGTGATCGAAGCCCGTCGCGAAGAAGCTGAAACAGCGGCACGTCTGGCTGCGCCAGCGGCTGCTGCCAATGATGTGGTCGGTGGGGATGTGTTCAACACTGTCCCAAGCGATGACGAAAGCCGCAACTGATCTTTGATCTGAGCTAGAAAATGAAAGGCCCCCGCGGAGACATCAGCGGGGGCCTTTTTCTTTTGAAACATGATTTCCAATAGACTTGCATTGCCAGCCCCTGCCACCTGCCGGGAACGGGCTGGTACTTTCGCGATCTATCGGGCAATGATCGCGACATAGATAGTCAACCGAAAGCCCGCCCATGTCGCCAAATCTGATCGGAGCCCTTTTCATGATGGGCTCAATGGCGGCGTTTACGCTGAACGACACGATGACGAAAACAACCGGCGGCGAAGTCCCGTTGTTTCAACTGTTGTTCTTGCGCGGGCTGATCTCGATCTCGCTTTTGCTGGTCTTGTGGGGGCGTCTTGGCCCGATGCATCTGCGGCTTAGCCGTCGCGACTGGAAGCTAGTGGGCATAAGGTCCGCGTCCGAAGTCGGGGCCAGTTATTTCTTTGTGACCGCGTTGTTCAATATGCCGCTGGCAAACCTGAGCGCGATTTTGCAATCCCTGCCGTTGACGGTGACCCTGGGGGCCGCGCTGTTTTACCGCGAGGCTGTTGGCTGGAAACGGATGTCGGCCATTCTGGTCGGCTTCATGGGGGTGATGCTGATCGTCAAACCCGGTACCGACGGGTTCAACATCTGGTCGGTCTATGCGCTGGTCGCGGTGGTGTTTGTCACGGTGCGCGATCTGAGTACCCGGCGGCTGTCACGGGATGTGCCGTCGATGACCGTCACGCTGGCCGCGGTTCTTTCGGTCACGATATTTTCGGGCTTTGCGCAACTGGCGACACCTTGGGCTGATGTGTCGAATGCCCATTGGACCGCGATCGGGGCCGCTGCTGTTTTCGTCTTGATCGGGTACTATTTCAGCGTTCAGACCATGAGAACGGGCGACGTGTCGTTTATCGCGCCCTTCCGGTACACGGGGCTGATCTGGGCGTTGATCCTGGGGTGGTTTGTCTTTGGTGACTGGCCGCTGCCATCGACCCTTGTTGGGGCCGCGATCGTGGCGGCCACGGGCCTGTTCACCCTGTACCGCGAACGCAAGCTGTCATCGCGCTAGGAAAACGCTGCGCACATGGTCGTCATCAATGCCAAAGGTCTGGCGGATGTGGCGGGCCTGTTCGGGTGACATCACCTGATAATCAAAGACGTTCTTTTTGCCCTTCAGGCGGCTGTCGTTGAAATCATTATGCCCGCGCATCATCATGTCTTCGCCGGTAAAGGTCATGGTCGGCATCGTCTTCCACAGGTTCTGGTGGCCGTGGCTCATGATGGTGTCGTCTGATCCGGCTTGCACCACCATGCCAAGCGCCACGGCGGAATAGGGATAGTGATAGGCCCAAAGCTTTAGCCCCTTGGCCCCGGCCGTATAGATGTACCCCTGATTGAAATCCACCGCGACCGAAGAATGTCGGGCACAGATTGGCGCGATGTCATCCGCCGTCTGCTTGAACTTTTCGACAAAGCTGAGCGCCATGGCGTCGTCGTCATCAAGCCGGAATTGCAGGCAGGGTTCATCCGTCCCGCCGCGCCAGTCCTTGATCGCCTTGCTCATGATGCGGCGATGGGGGCGGGGCAGGTATTGTTTGACCACGCATTGCGGGATGTCTTTGGTCAGGTCCAGCAGCCGTTCAAGATAGGGCGTTGGAAAGCCGGTACCCGTGACGATCAGGAACGTAAAATCGGGGTCTGTCTGGCCTGCGACACTGGGCAGGGTGATCGTCTCGAACAGACGAAAGCGTTCTTCCATCCGGTCCTTGCCGTACAGAAAGGTCTCGAGCGCGGCAAAATCGGGATGCCCCACTTTGAACCCGCCTTCACCGGCATAGGAGAAACGGCAAAGGCCAACGGTTCTCATGCCGGCTGACCTTTGCTGAAAATGGCACGGACGGCGTTCGCATCAATGGCAAAGCGTTTGCGGAACATCTTTTCGCCCTCGGCTGTCAGGGGCACGACATCGGCGGGCGCTTCGCCCTTTTGGCGGCTGTCGTTTGATGCGTTGTGCCCCCGCACGAACATATGTTGGGTGTCGAATGAGACTGACGGCATAAAGCGGTTAATCTTGTTATGCGCGTAGTTCATGATGGTCAGCGGGCACCGTGGCCGGACGTACATGGCCAGTGCGGCTACATCAAAGGGGCGAAACACCTCGGTCGCGGCGATGCCATCGGCGCCGTACTCCGCGATCAGCCCGCGATTCCAGTCAAAGGCGACGGTCCTATGCGCCTGCGTCAGGCCGAAACAATCGTCCGACGCGGTGCGCAGCCGATCAATAAAGTCCACAGCGACGGCGTCATCGTCGTCAAAGCGGAACTGCAAACAGGGCAGATCGGGGTTGCGCGCGTTGTTGAGGATCTCTTTCATCACCTCGCGGTGCTTGCGGGGCGGTTCAGCGTGGAGACGGGCCTGCGGCAGATCGGCGGTGATGTCGCGCAGACGGTCCACATGATGCCCGGGCATCATATCACCGATCACGATGATCAGTTCGAAATCGGGGTCGGTCTGCGCTTTCAGGCAGGGCAGGGCGACGGTTTCGAACAGTTGAAACCGCTCTTCAAGCCGCCCCTCGTGGTAAAGATAGGCGATGCGGTCCTCGACCGTGTCGTGCCCGACCTGAAATCCGCCAAGGGCAGGATAGGAAAACCGGCAAAGACCAATGATCTGCATCGAATAGGGGCCCTTGACCAACCACGAGAACGGTTCAAATATGGCGGGGTCAGGCGTGTTATTGCAAGCAGCAATTCGACTTTTACGCGTAACGCGGCCCATCGGCACCGCTGGTGTTGACAGTGGGGGCGACTCTGCATATACGCGCCATATCTCGGATGTGGGGGTCGCCCTGCAGTGCCGAAATCATACCACCTGTGGTCACGATCCGGTCTAATGCTGACCCGATCCTCTGTTACCCCACCGCCTCGTTTTCCTCGGTACGGAAACGCTGCGGTGATTTTGCTTTGCGCCACTTGCGCCTGGTAAAGACAGCTTCGCGGACGCGCGAGGGGACCGAAACTTAAACCGCACTGGGGTCCGCCCCGCTGCACCACATATGTGAGCTAAACGGGGATAAAACCGGAATGCCAACGATCCAGCAGCTGATCCGCAAACCGCGCCAGCCTAAAATCAAACGTTCGAAATCCATGCACCTGCAGGAATGCCCGCAAAAGCGCGGCGTTTGTACACGTGTTTATACAACAACACCCAAAAAGCCGAACTCGGCCATGCGTAAGGTTGCCAAAGTGCGCCTGACAAACGGTTTTGAAGTCATCAGCTATATTCCAGGTGAATCGCACAACCTCCAGGAACACTCTGTTGTTCTGATCCGCGGCGGTCGTGTAAAAGACCTTCCCGGTGTGCGTTACCACATCCTGCGCGGTGTTCTGGATACTCAGGGCGTTAAAGACCGTAAGCAGCGTCGCTCCAAGTATGGTGCAAAGAAGCCAAAATAATTTGGGTGGGTCTTGGGCGTTATCTAATCGCCCAGGACCGTCCAGCATACTTTCCCTTTAGGGGTGAGCTGGGGTTGAGACGCACGCCGAAATCCATGCCGCAGGGCAACGGATACACCGGCCAGATCCAACCTTGGCGCAAGAACATTAGGAGCCTTAAATGTCACGTCGTCACGCCGCTGAAAAACGCGAAGTTCTGCCAGATGCCAAATACGGTGATCTGGTCCTAACAAAATTCATGAACAACCTCATGATCGATGGTAAAAAATCGGTCGCTGAGCGTATTGTTTACAACGCAATGAGCCGCGTTGAAGACAAGATCAAACGCGCCCCCATTGAGGTTTTCCACGAAGCTTTGGACAACATCAAACCATCCGTCGAAGTGCGTTCGCGCCGCGTTGGTGGTGCAACCTATCAGGTGCCTGTCGAGGTACGCCCCGAGCGTCGCGAAGCATTGGCGATCCGTTGGTTGATCAAAGCATCGCGTTCGCGCAACGAGAACACCATGGAAGAGCGCCTTGCGGGCGAGCTGATGGATGCTGTTCAGTCGCGCGGCACTGCTGTTAAGAAACGCGAAGATACGCATAAAATGGCCGATGCGAACAAAGCATTCAGCCACTACCGCTGGTAATTCGGGCGGCATAACCCGCCTTCGTCGCGCCCCACGCTGGGGCGCGATTTATCCGTTTCAGATATATTCGAGGAAGCAGCCCCATGGCACGCGACTATCCGCTCACACGCTACCGTAACTTCGGCATTATGGCCCACATCGATGCAGGTAAAACGACCTGTTCCGAACGTATCCTGTTTTACACCGGCAAATCCCACAACATTGGCGAGGTGCACGATGGTGCAGCGACAATGGACTGGATGGAGCAGGAGCAGGAGCGTGGTATTACTATTACCTCCGCTGCGACCACCACATTCTGGCAGCGCCAGGAAGAGCCGACAGCCGATGCGACATCCGACACAAAGTACCGGATGAACATCATCGACACCCCTGGCCACGTTGACTTCACCATCGAAGTTGAGCGTTCCTTGGCTGTTTTGGATGGCGCGGTTGCCGTTCTTGACGCCAACGCCGGTGTTGAGCCGCAGACCGAAACAGTTTGGCGTCAGGCCGACCGTTACAAGGTCCCGCGCATCGTTTTCGTTAACAAAATGGATAAAATCGGCGCTGACTTCTTCAACTGTGTGAAGATGATCAAAGACCGTACCGGTGCGACACCTGCGCCGATCCAAATTCCAATCGGTGCCGAAACCGAATTGGAAGGCATGATCGATCTGGTCACCATGAAAGAATGGGTCTGGGCCGGCGAAGATCTGGGTGCAAGCTGGGAACAGCGCGAAATCCGCGCCGAGCTTAAAGACCTGGCAGACGAATGGCGTGCACATCTGATCGAGACTGCGGTCGAGATGGATGACGAAGCCATGGAAAACTATCTGATGGACGGCGCAGAGCCTGACGTTGATACGCTGCGCAAGCTGATCCGCAAGGGTACGCTGGCCATCAAGTTTATCCCTGTTCTGTGTGGTTCCGCCTTTAAGAACAAGGGTGTTCAGCCGCTGTTGAACGCTGTTATCGACTATCTTCCATCCCCGATGGACGTTGTTGACTACATGGGCTTTAAGCCAGGCGATGACACAGAAACACGTAACATCCCGCGCCGTGCGGACGATGATATGGCGTTCTCTGGCCTTGCGTTCAAAATCATGAACGACCCTTTTGTTGGTACGCTGACATTTACACGCATCTACTCCGGTAAGTTGAACAAGGGCGACACGCTCTTGAACTCGACCAAAGGCAAGAAAGAGCGCGTTGGTCGTATGATGATGATGCACTCGAACGATCGTGAAGAAATTCAAGAAGCGTTCGCGGGCGACATTATTGCTTTGGCGGGTCTCAAGGACACCACAACAGGTGACACATTGTGTTCTGTTGCCGATCCTGTGGTCCTCGAAACAATGACCTTCCCTGATCCGGTTATCGAAATCGCGGTCGAGCCAAAGACAAAAGCGGACCAGGAAAAAATGTCCGCCGGTCTGGCCCGTCTTGCTGCCGAAGATCCATCCTTCCGTGTTGAAACTGACATCGAATCCGGTCAGACGATCATGAAGGGCATGGGCGAACTTCACCTCGACATCCTGGTTGACCGCCTGAAGCGCGAATTCAAGGTTGAGGCGAACATCGGTGCACCGCAGGTTGCTTACCGTGAAACGATCTCTCGTGAAGCCGAAGTGGTTTATACCCACAAGAAGCAGTCGGGTGGTTCGGGTCAGTTCGCTGAAGTTAAAATGATCTTGATGCCAACAGAGCCAGGCGAGGGTTACTCGTTCGAAAGCCGCGTTGTTGGTGGTTCGGTGCCTAAGGAATACATCCCGGGCGTTGAAAAGGGTATTAAATCGGTCATGGACTCCGGTCCTTTGGCTGGCTTCCCGGTCATCGACTTCAAGGTTGCGCTGATCGAAGGTAAATACCACGACGTTGACTCCAGCGTTCTGGCATTCGAAATCGCTGCCCGTATGGGTATGCGCGAAGGTATGAAGAAAGCTGGCGCGAAACTGCTCGAGCCGATCATGAAAGTCGAAGTTGTCACACCTGAAGATTACACAGGCGGCATCATCGGCGATCTTACATCGCGTCGCGGTCAGGTTCAGGGTCAAGACACACGTGGCAACGCCATCGCGATCGAAGCGCAGGTGCCATTGGCCAACATGTTCGGCTACATCAACACTCTGCGGTCGATGTCTTCGGGTCGTGCGAACTTCAGCATGCAGTTCTCGCACTACGAACCTGTGCCACAGAACATCTCGGACGAGATCCAGGCCAAATTCGCGTAAGCGAGCAATAGCAATAACTGGGATGGCGGGGAAAACCCCGCCCTACCCAAACCGTAGGGTGGGTTTTACCCCCACCATCCAAATTGAAAATCAAGGAGGCCACCATGGCTAAGGCAAAGTTTGAACGTAATAAACCACACGTTAACATCGGCACGATCGGTCACGTTGACCACGGCAAAACGACGTTGACAGCTGCGATCACCAAGTATTTTGGCGATTTCAAAGCGTATGACCAGATTGACGGCGCGCCCGAAGAAAAAGCACGCGGCATCACCATTTCGACCGCTCACGTTGAGTACGAAACCGAAGCACGTCACTATGCACACGTCGACTGCCCAGGCCACGCTGACTATGTAAAGAACATGATCACCGGTGCGGCACAGATGGACGGCGCGATCCTGGTTGTGAACGCGGCTGACGGCCCAATGCCACAAACCCGCGAGCACATCCTGCTGGGCCGCCAAGTTGGTATCCCGACCATGGTTGTTTACATGAACAAAGTTGACCAGGTTGACGACGACGAGCTGCTTGAGCTGGTCGAGATGGAAATCCGCGAATTGCTGTCTTCCTACGACTACCCCGGCGACGACATGCCCGTCATTCCTGGGTCGGCATTGCACGCAATGAACGGCACGCGTCCAGAAATCGGCGAGGAATCCATCCGCGCTTTGATGAAAGCCGTCGACGAGTACATCCCGACACCTGCACGCGCTGTTGACCAGCCGTTCCTGATGCCTGTGGAAGACGTGTTCTCGATCTCCGGTCGTGGTACCGTTGTGACAGGCCGTATCGAGCGTGGCGTGATCAACGTTGGCGACAGCATTGAAATCGTTGGCATTCGTGACACCAAGACCACCACATGTACCGGTGTTGAGATGTTCCGCAAGTTGCTGGATCGTGGGGAGGCTGGCGATAACGTTGGCGTTCTGCTGCGCGGTATCGAGCGTGAGGGCGTTGAGCGTGGTCAGGTTCTGTGTAAGCCAAAGTCGGTGAATCCACACACCAAGTTCACAGCCGAAGCGTATATCCTGACCAAGGAAGAGGGTGGCCGTCACACGCCATTCTTCGCGAACTACCGTCCACAGTTCTACTTCCGGACCACAGACGTCACCGGTACAGTTCAGCTGCCAGAAGGCACTGAAATGGTTATGCCAGGCGACAACCTGCAGTTCGACGTTGAACTGATCGCACCCATCGCGATGGAAGACGGTCTGCGCTTTGCGATCCGCGAAGGCGGCCGCACTGTAGGCGCGGGCGTTGTGTCCAAGATCAACGAGTAAGCTGCTGTCTGGGGGCACGCCCCCACGCACGTCACATCAAACAAGGCCGTCCCACACCGGGGCGGCCTTTTCTTTTGCGGAGGCAGGGGGATAGAATACGCGCAGCGTGAAAGGCCGTTTCGGCAACGTTCCGGGGGTATTTTTTCAGGATCGTTACTGGTCAAGTCTGTGAAATAGGATAACCTTGATCCATGAGAAAATTTTCAATTCCAGTTTCCCGTCTTTTTGCGCTGGTGTTATGCCTGTTGCCTGCATTCGCATTCGCCGGTGATTTCGACCGTTTCGCCGGAACTTTCACGGGTGCGGCAGAATTCTCGTTCGACGGTGAAATCAGGTACCGGGACATGAGTACCACGATCGAGCCAACCAAGGACGGGTTCGTGCTGACCTGGACATCGGTCAGCCGCAAGGATGATGGGCGCGCCAAGGCCAAGACCTATAAGATCAAGTTCGCGCCAAGTGTCCGGCCCAATATCTACGGCTCTGCCATGCGAACCAATGTGTTTGGCAAGGCAATTCCCCTTGATCCGCTGAAGGGTGACCCCTTTGTGTGGGCACGGCTGATTGGCGATACTTTATCTGTCTTTTCGCTTTTCATTGACGAGACCGGGGAATACGAAATGCAGGAATACCATCGGACCTTGGTCGATCAGGGGCTGGAACTGGAATTCCTTTTGGTCCGTGATGGTAAGCCCCTCAAGACGATCAAAACGCTTTTGAAGCGGGCAAACTGACGGGACTGCCGATTTTTGACGGGTCTGATTGCCCTAATACCCCAGCGGATGTTGTATCATGTCGACTGTTCCCCAACCTGATCTTGCGATGCAGCGTCAGTACCTGTTGGTGTCCCTGGAAGAGGCGCAGGCCACGGTCCGGGCCTATGATACCAAAGCGCAGATCGTGGGAATCGGCTACACCTTCGCCTTGAACATCGTTGCAAATGTAATCGGCGGCTTGCCCGGGGCCGGCGATGAGGGCGCGGTTTTTGTCGTTCTGTTCTGGGCGGTGGTCATGGCCCCGTTGTTCTTTTTCGGCTATGTGCTTTACCCCTCCAGACGATCGGCCCCCAAGGTGAACGATGACAGTGAAAAGGGGGTCGAACGGGCATTGTACATCCAGACTGCCCGACACCGCACCGTCGCCGACCTGCAAGCGGCAGCAGCAAGGGCGGATTGGCACGCCGAACTGGCCTATGAGGTTTTGAAGGTTTCAAAGCTGCGCGAGCAAAAACGCATGAGGTTCATCGCGGCGCTCTATATGACCGTCGCATCCTTTGCCTTGCTGGCGGGCAAACAGCTTTGGTCCGTCATTTAACCGGTTTCGCCCCCGGTTGCGGCAGATTCTTGCGACATCACGACGTGTACAGGTCTGAACGGCCAATTGCCCCTTGCCACAAGATGCGACTCGACCTATAGAGCGCAAGTCTCAGCGGGGTGCGTTTTTACGCGCCCCGTTTGACTTACGACAAAACGCAATGAAGGGCCGTGATGAGGCGTCTCTTCCTCTTCGTTTCACCTCCCAATGAGGGATGATGACATATGGCACAAAGCCAAAACATCCGCATCCGTTTGAAGGCGTTTGATTACCGCGTGTTGGATGCGTCCACACAGGAAATCGTAAACACCGCCAAACGTACCGGTGCATCTGTTCGCGGCCCAATTCCGCTGCCGAACAAGATCGAGAAATTCACAGTTTTGCGTGGCCCCCACGTTGACAAGAAATCCCGTGACCAGTTCGAAATCCGCACGCACAAGCGTTTGCTGGATATCGTTGATCCGACCCCCCAGACCGTGGACGCGCTGATGAAGCTCGACCTGGCCGCTGGTGTGGACGTCGAGATCAAGCTGCAGTCATAAGCGTAGGAGGGTAATATTATGTTGCGCTCAGGCGTTATTGCAAAAAAGATGGGCATGACCCGTTTGTTCATGGAAGATGGTAAGCAGATCCCTGTTACCGTTCTTCAGCTCGACAAACTTCAGGTTGTTGCACAGCGTACCACCGAACGGGACGGCTACACAGCTGTTCAGCTCGGCGCAGGTACAGCCAAGGTTAAACGGACATCGGCACCCATGCGTGGTCACTTTGCTGCGGCAAAGGTTGAACCAAAGCGTAAGGTTGCGGAATTCCGCGTTGATCCAGAAGCTATGTTGAATGTTGGCGAAGAAATCATCGCCGATCATTACTTTGCTGGTCAGTATGTTGACGTTGCAGGCACATCCATCGGTAAAGGTTTTGCCGGTGCGATGAAGCGCCACAACTTTGGCGGCCTGCGTGCGACACACGGTGTTTCCGTGTCTCACCGTTCGCATGGCTCCACCGGTCAGTGTCAAGATCCGGGCAAAGTTTTCAAAGGCAAGAAAATGGCCGGTCACATGGGTTCCGCCCGTGTCACCACTCAGAACCTCGAAGTTGTCAAAACTGACACCGTTCGTGGCCTGATCATGGTCAAAGGCGCTGTTCCCGGCTCCAAAGGTGGTTGGGTGACTGTTAAGGATGCGGTTAAGAAACCATTCCCTGACAACGCCATTCTGCCAGCTGCTCTGCGCTCCGCCGCAGAAGAAGCATCGAAAGCCGCTGAAGAAGCCGCCGCAGCCGCCGCAGCCGAAGCAGAAGCCGCCGCAGCAGAAGCCGCAGCAGCCGAGCAGGCCGCAATGGAAGCCGCAGAAAGCACTGACGCAGCCGCGCCAGATGCAGAACAGAAAGAAGGTGACGCATGAAACTTGATGTCATCAAACTAGACGGCGGTTCTGCCGGATCGATCGACCTGGACGAGGCCCTGTTCGGTCTTGAGCCACGCGCTGACATCCTGCACCGCGTCGTCCGCTGGCAGCGTAACAACGCGCAGCAAGGTACGCACAAGGTCAAGACACGGTCCGAGGTTAGCTATTCGACCAAGAAGATCTATCGTCAGAAAGGCACCGGCGGCGCACGCCACGGCGCACGTTCTGCACCGATCTTCCGTTCGGGTGGTATCTACAAGGGTCCAACCCCTCGTAGCCACGGCCATGAACTGACCAAGAAGTTCCGCAAGCTGGGTCTTCGCCACGCTTTGTCTTCGATGGCAAAGAACGGCAACCTGGTTATCATCGACGATGCCGCATCCGATGGGAAAACCGCAGCACTGGCCAAGCAGGTTAAGAACCTCGGCTGGAAACGCGCGTTGATCATCGATGGCGTGTCTGTGAACGAAAACTTCTTGCAAGCCGCGCGCAACATCGAAGGTCTGGATATCCTGCCAACGATGGGTGCAAACGTCTATGACATCCTCAAGCGTGACACACTCGTGATCACCAAAGCGGGGATCGAAGCACTGGAGGCCCGTTTGAAATGAGCACCAAGCACCAGCACTATGATGTGATCCGCAAGCCGATCATCACCGAGAAAGCAACAATGGCGTCTGAGAACAACGCCGTGGTTTTCGAAGTGGCAATCGGTAGCAACAAGCCAATGATCAAAGAAGCTGTTGAAGCTCTCTTTGGTGTCAAGGTGAAGGCCGTGAACACGACCATCACCAAAGGCAAGTCCAAGCGTTTCCGTGGCCAGATGGGCCGCCGCAAGGACGTCAAAAAGGCTTATGTTACGCTCGAAGAGGGTAACGCCATCGACGTATCCACCGGCCTGTAATCAGCCCGGTTGACGCTAACGAAAGGCCCCTCGCTGCAAGGCGGGGGGCCTTTTGCATGCGCATGTCCCGTTTCGGCGGCATCTATCCGCTTGTTTTGCCCATTCTTGTTTAAACGCTTGTGTTCTGGTCAATAAGGGCAGAGGGGTAGGGGGCAACGTTACGTCTATCGTCATCACTGCTCCTTACGGCTCAGTCTTTCGATCTATTATTGACTTAGCCGCCCTGCCGCATTCCGCGGGCAGATTTATAAGGAATACGATAATGGCTTCTGGCACAGTAAAATGGTTCAACACCACAAAAGGTTTTGGTTTTGTAGCACCCGAGGGTGGCGCAAAGGACGTATTCGTCCACATCTCCGCAGTTGAGCAAGCAGGCCTGACCGGTCTGTCCGATGATCAAAAGATCACTTTCGACATCGAATCCGGCCGTGACGGTCGTGAATCAGCAACAAACATCAAACTGGCGTAAGCCGGTCGGTCCCTGCGGGGGCTGATGTTTGAGAGTTTTGGAAAGGGCGTGGCCGCGAGGCTGCGCCCTTTTTGTTTCAAAGGTGTGTTACAGCCCTAGCTGAAGGCACAGGCAACCGGACACCAAAGCAAGCCAGCGCTTTGGTGTCCGTACCGCTTAATCGTCCTCGCGCGATTCCCGCAGGATTTTGCCGGTCACTGAATCGACATAAAGCTCCATCTTGACGCCTTCCG
Organism: Sulfitobacter sp. SH22; assembly: GCF_965641905.1. Classification (NCBI taxonomy): domain Bacteria; kingdom Pseudomonadati; phylum Pseudomonadota; class Alphaproteobacteria; order Rhodobacterales; family Roseobacteraceae; genus Sulfitobacter; species Sulfitobacter sp. SH22. Next base: position 1,974,553 of record NZ_OZ282573.1, on the reverse strand, counting down.
AATTCGTGGCCTCGACTTCGTAGTGGCCCCCTTCGAAATCGATGTCGCGGATATCGGTATAGCCAAGCGCCTGTACCGTCGCGACGATCTGGCGCAGACCCATGTAATGTGGCCGGTTGAACTTGCCGCCCCAGCCAAATCTGCCATTGGCTGGCCCGGCGGCCTCCATTGCTGTGCGGCATTGCGTCGATACCTCCGAGATATGCTCGCCCAGGCAAAGCTGAACGGCCCCACCGATATGCGATATGCCGGAGCAGTACCGTTCGATGTCATCAGCGCAGGCGGTTCCGATCACGCCGGACTGGGCGTATGCCGCCCCTGACCAGGAGAGTGCGGAGCAAAGTAACAAAGCGGGAATGCGTTTCATGTTGAATGTCCTCTTAGGGGTTATGGATAGGGGGCGTCGCTATGGGGCGGTACCCTATCAGAGCATTCCTAGCAGCGGCGTTGCGGGCCATATTGACCTAAGTCAAAGGTGATCTGGATCGGCTTTTTTGGGCCGCGTGTTGAGCGATGAAGCGAGTGCGTGGGGCAGAAAAGACAAGCGGATCATGATCCGCCTTGCGACCGATCAGGGGGGTGACTTGGGGCGATGCAAGCAGGACGCATGTGATATCCGCGCAGGCTTAATGCATGGCTCGAACCTTCTCCCTTGACCCTCCTGCCATCCTAACCTAAACGACCCCATCGGCAGCGCCCCGGATTCGTCCGGGGCTGTGTCGTTTTGTGCGTTGGTGGGTTTCACCCACCCTACGCCGGTCCGGCAAAGGGGTTCTTTGCCAGACATTCAAATTGGGGACCTTCGGGGCCCTATAACCATCTCGGCTTCAACTTGTTGAAGTCGGGCACAAGCAAAACGGAAGACAGAAAACATGGCACTAAAGTCGTATAAACCGACGACGCCAGGCCAGCGTGGGCTGGTACTGATCGACCGTTCGGAGCTTTGGAAAGGTCGCCCGGTTAAAGCCCTCACAGAGGGTCTTAGCAAGCACGGCGGACGGAACAACACCGGACGGATCACAATGCGTCGCAAGGGTGGTGGTGCAAAGCGCCTCTACCGCATCGTCGATTTCAAGCGCAACAAGCTGGACATGTCCGCGGTTGTCGCACGTATCGAATATGACCCTAACCGGACCGCATTCATCGCACTGATCCAGTACGAAGATGGCGAACAGGCTTACATCCTGGCACCGCAGCGTCTTGCTGTTGGCGACAAGGTGATTGCATCGGCCAAGGCCGACATCAAGCCTGGTAACGCTATGCCATTCTCGGGCATGCCTATCGGTACGATCATTCACAACATCGAAATGAAGCCAGGCAAGGGCGGTCAGATCGCTCGTGCAGCCGGTACCTACGCCCAGTTCGTAGGCCGTGATGGTGGATATGCTCAGATCCGTTTGTCCTCGGGCGAACTGCGTCTGGTGCGTCAGGAATGTATGGCCACCGTTGGTGCCGTATCGAACCCTGACAACTCCAACCAGAACTACGGTAAAGCGGGCCGCATGCGTCACAAGGGCATCCGCCCATCTGTGCGTGGTGTTGTTATGAACCCGATCGACCACCCACATGGTGGTGGTGAAGGCCGGACATCGGGTGGTCGTCACCCTGTTACGCCTTGGGGCAAGCCAACCAAGGGTGCAAAAACCCGCAACAAGAACAAAGCGTCCAGCAAGCTTATCCTACGCTCGCGTCACGCCAAGAAGAAGGGGCGTTAATAGATGTCTCGTTCAGTATGGAAAGGTCCTTTTGTTGACTCTTATGTCCTCAAAAAGGCCGAAGCCTCCCGCGAAAGCGGTCGCAGCGAAGTGATCAAGATTTGGTCGCGCCGTTCAACGATCCTGCCACAGTTTGTTGGCCTGACGTTCGGTGTGTACAATGGTCACAAGCACATCCCTGTAAACGTCAGCGAAGAGATGATCGGTCAGAAGTTTGGTGAATATTCGCCAACTCGCACCTATTATGGTCACGCAGCCGACAAAAAAGCGAAGCGGAAATAAGCCATGAGCAAGGATAAAAATCCCCGCCGCGTGGCCGACAACGAAGCCCGTGCAAAACTGCGCATGCTTCGCACAAGCCCGCAGAAACTGAACCTCGTCGCCGCAATGATCCGCGGCAAGAAGGTAGACAAGGCCCTTACGGACCTGACCTTCTCCAAAAAGCGGATCGCCGCAGATGTGAAGAAATGTCTTCAGTCTGCAATTGCGAACGGTGAAAACAACCACAACCTTGACGTGGATGAACTGGTCGTTGCCGAAGCATATGTCGGTAAGAACCTGATCATGAAGCGTGGTCGTCCACGTGCACGTGGCCGTTTCGGCAAGATCATCAAGCCGTTTTCGGAAATCACGATTGTCGTGCGTCAAGTTGAGGAGCAAGCATAATGGGTAATAAAGTAAACCCGATCGGCATGCGTCTTCAGGTCAACCGCACCTGGGACAGCCGCTGGTACGCCGACACCAAGGATTACGGTGATCTTCTTCTTGAAGACCTTGCAATCCGCAAGTTCATCAAAAAAGAATGTGCACAGGCCGGTATCGCCCGTGTGATCATTGAGCGCCCACACAAGAAGTGCCGCGTTACGATCCACACAGCACGCCCAGGTGTGATCATTGGTAAAAAAGGTGCGGACATCGAAGGTCTGCGTCAGAAAATCGCCAAGATCACCAAGTCTGACCTGCACCTCAACATCGTTGAAGTTCGCAAGCCAGAGCTGGACGCCGCACTTGTTGGTGAATCCATCGCACAGCAACTGGAACGCCGGGTATCTTTCCGTCGCGCCATGAAGCGTGCCGTACAGAACGCCATGCGTATGGGTGCCCTTGGTATCCGCGTTAACGTTGCTGGTCGTCTGGGTGGTGCAGAAATTGCGCGTACCGAATGGTACCGTGAAGGCCGCGTGCCGCTCCACACACTGCGTGCTGACATCGATTACGCACATGTCGAAGCGATGACTGCCTATGGCATCATCGGGATCAAGACCTGGATCTTCAAAGGCGAGATCATGGAACATGACCCGGCAGCGCGTGACCGTAAGGCACAAGAAATGCAAGACGGCCCAGCACCTCGCGGTGCCGGCGGTCGTCGCTAAGGGGGAATGAAAGATGCTACAACCAAAGCGTACGAAATTCCGCAAGCAGCACAAAGGCAAAATCAAGGGTCTTGCAAAGGGCGGGTCTGACCTGAACTTTGGTACCTTTGGCCTGAAGGCTCTGGAGCCTGAGCGCGTAACAGCGCGTCAGATCGAAGCTGCCCGTCGTGCCATGACGCGTCACATGAAGCGTCAAGGCCGTGTCTGGATCCGGATTTTCCCGGATCTGCCAGTCACATCGAAGCCTACCGAAGTCCGTATGGGTAAAGGTAAAGGTTCCGTTGATTACTGGGCATGCCGCGTCAAGCCTGGCCGCGTAATGTTTGAAATCGATGGCGTTAACGAAGACATCGCTCACGAGGCCCTGCGCCTTGCTGCGATGAAGCTGCCGATCAAAACACGCGTTGTGGTCCGCGAGGACTGGTAAAAGACGCTCCGGCGCAAGCCGGAGCTGTCGCGGCGGCGGCAGGGTATTTCCCAGAAATGCCCGTTCCGCCCCGGTGAATTAGAAAAGCCCCCGCTGAGTGATCAGCGGGGGCTTTTTTGTCTGGCTCTCATTTAATGGCGATAGCTATTCAATCGGCACCATCAATCTGGCCCCCGCGTTCACTGGCCAATGCTGCCCCTCGGGGCTAAGGTGGTGAAAAGACCACCCCCAGACAAAGGTCACGCCTCATGAAACAAGTCCCCAAGCCCACCACTGACGAAGACCTCATCAAAGAGTTCCTCAACAAAGGCGGCACGATTAAGAAGGGCAAGACCAAGCCGATGCCGGATGATCTTGGCCTGTCTAACAATCAGTGGGGCAATAAGTTGACCAAGGAAGAGAAAGCCGCGGTCAAGGAGCAGGAAGCGGCGCGCAAGAAGCCGTAGGGTGGGTGAAACCCGCCGCGCCGTTATCTGAATGCCAGCACCCCGTGGGGTGCGGCAACCTTACGCCCAGGCGTAGTTGAACGACACCGAGATGCGGTCTTCTTCGGCCATGTTCATCGGCACTTCGTGGCGCAGCCAGCTTTCCCATAGCAGAACATCACCGACAACCGGCTTGGCATAGACGAACTGGCGCAATTCCTGCGGGGCGTCCTTCAGGCGGCCGGGGGCGGCCATCATCATCGGCAGGCGCGGGTCTTCGAGCTTGAGCGCGCTCGTGCCTTCGGGCATCGCCACATAGGTCGTGCCCGAGATCACCGAATGCGGGTGGATATGCGCGGTATGAATGCCGCCTTCGGGCAGGATGTTGATCCAGAGGTCTTCCAGCTTCAATTTGCGACCGTCCAGATCAAAGGCCAGATCCTTGGCGAAGGCTTTGACGTGTTTATCCAGCGCTTTCTTCACGGTCTTGAAGATCGGAAATCTCCAGGGCAGGTCGGTCAGCGACGCATAGCTGGTGTATCCGGGAAAGTCGTTTTCATCGCACCATTGCTGGCCGGCCTCGTCATCTTCGGCGATGCTCAGGCACGCGGCCTCAAGCTCGGACGGGTCGACGGGTTTGCCGTGCTCGGACAAAGCGGCGCGGTAGAGGCGGGTGACGAAAAGGGATTCTATTTGTGACATGAGGCATCTTCTACATGAGGTGGGGCAGGGTGGCGATAGGTTTTGCGCAAAGGCTGCTTGCCAACTGCGTGTAACGGCTATAGAGGAACCTTTCACATGAACTCCACCAGAATCATGGTCACCCCTCAGGGGCCTACTGGTGATGTCGAAAGGAACAGGCGATGAACGCCAAGGAACTGCACGACAAGACACCCGACCAGCTTCGGGATGAACTTGTTAACCTGAAAAAAGAAGCTTTCAACCTGCGTTTTCAGCAAGCCACTGGCCAGCTGGAAAACCCCGCACGTTTGAAGACCGTCAAGCGTGACGTCGCACGTGTCAAAACCGTTCTCAACCAGAAAGCCGCAACCGCGGCTTCTGCTGAATAATAGGAGCCTGAGAGTATGCCCAAACGTATCCTGACAGGCACCGTGACAAGCGATGCCAACGAGCAAACAGTAACTGTATCGGTAGAGCGTCGCTTTACCCACCCGGTTCTGAAAAAGACCATCCGTAAGTCCAAGAAATACCGGGCTCACGATGAGAACAACACATTCAAAGTGGGCGACAGCGTTCGCATCATCGAATGTGCACCAAGATCGAAAACCAAACGTTGGGAAGTTCTGGAAGCCGCTGAGGCCTAAAGAACGGCTTGTTCGGGTGTGGACCCCTTGTTTCCCTTGACTCTGAGGGAGGCAGGGGTCACACGCACGAGCGAGAAGCCCGTTATGGGCAGACCAATTTAATCGAAACCCTGGGGAACGGGCACGCATCGCCCCCCAGAAGGTCGGGAGAAACCAAATGATCCAGATGCAGACCAACCTGGATGTTGCTGACAACAGCGGCGCTCGCCGTGTTCAGTGCATTAAGGTATTGGGTGGTTCCAAGCGTAAATACGCATCCGTCGGCGACATCATTGTCGTGTCGGTCAAGGAAGCCATCCCTCGCGGTCGTGTGAAAAAGGGTGACGTGCGTAAAGCCGTCGTCGTTCGCACTGCCAAAGAAGTTCGTCGTGACGATGGCACAGCCATCCGTTTCGATCGCAACGCAGCAGTTATCCTGAACAACGCAAACGAGCCCGTAGGTACACGTATCTTTGGACCAGTTGTTCGTGAATTGCGCGCAAAAAACTTCATGAAGATCATCTCGCTTGCGCCGGAGGTGCTGTAATGGCTGCTAAACTTCGCAAAGGTGACAAGGTCATCGTGCTTGCTGGCAAGGACAAGGGCAAGACGGGTTCCATCTCGTCTGTTGACCCAAAGGCCAACAAAGCAATCGTAGACGGTATCAACATGGCAATCCGCGCCACGCGTCAGTCCCAGACGTCGCAAGGCGGCCGTATTCCCAAAGCGATGCCAATCGATCTGAGCAACCTGTCGCTGGTTGATGCCAACGGCAAGGCAACGCGCGTTGGCTTTAAGATCGAAGGCGACAAGAAAGTGCGCTTTGCAAAAACCACGGGGGACGTAATCGATGCTTGATACTGCAACATACACACCCCGCCTGAAGGGCGTCTATAACGACACGATCCGTCCTGCCCTGAAGGAAGAGTTCGGTTACAAGAACGACATGATGATCCCTCGCTTGGATAAAATCGTTCTGAACATCGGCTGTGGCGCTGAAGCTGTCCGTGACAGCAAGAAAGCAAAATCCGCTCAGGAAGATCTGACAACGATTGCCGGCCAAAAAGCGCTGACAACCATTGCCAAGAAATCCATCGCTGGTTTCCGCGTTCGTGAAGACATGCCTTTGGGTGCGAAAGTTACCCTGCGTGGCGAGCGGATGTATGAATTCCTGGATCGTCTGATCACGATCGCAATGCCTCGTATCCGCGACTTCCGCGGCATCAGCGGCAAAAGCTTTGACGGTCGTGGCAACTATGCCATGGGCTTGAAAGAGCACATCGTGTTCCCTGAAATCGACTTTGATAAAGTTGATGAGACTTGGGGAATGGACATCGTGATCGCCACCACGGCGAAAACCGACGCTGAAGCGAAGGCACTGTTGAAAGCGTTCAACATGCCCTTCAACTCATAAGCGCGGGGAGGATTTAGATATGGCTAAGAAATCCATGATCGCACGCGAAATGAAGCGTGAAGCACTGGTCAAGAAGTTCGCTGCAAAGCGCGCTGCCTTGAAAGAGATCGTAAGCGATCAAGAAAAGCCAATGGAAGAGCGTTTCCGCGCGTCCCTGGCTTTGGCGAAACTGCCTCGCAACTCCAGCGCTGTGCGTCTGCACAACCGCTGCCAGCTGACAGGCCGTCCGCACGCTTACTATCGTAAACTGAAAATTTCGCGGATCGCGTTGCGGGATCTTGGCTCAAGCGGCCAAATCCCCGGCATGGTCAAGTCGAGCTGGTAAGGAGCGCATCAGATGAACGATCCTATCGCAGATATGCTGACACGCATCCGTAACTCCTCGATGCGCGGTAAATCCACAGTCATGACCCCAGCTTCCAAGCTGCGTGCATGGGTATTGGACGTACTCGCAGACGAAGGTTACATCCGCGGCTACGAAAAGATGACAGGCGCCGACGGCCACCCTGCCATCGAAATCAGCCTCAAGTATTACGAGGGCGAACCTGTTATTCGCGAATTGAAGCGGGTTTCCAAACCCGGTCGTCGCGTCTACATGGGCGTCAATGACATTCCCGTTGTCCGTCAGGGCCTCGGTGTGTCGATTGTCTCCACCCCCAAGGGTGTGATGTCGGATCAGAATGCACGCAGCCACAATGTTGGCGGCGAAGTGCTCTGCACCGTATTCTAAGGAGAGCAAAATGTCTCGTATTGGTAAAAAACCGGTCGACCTGCCCAACGGTGTTTCTGCATCGGTCAGCGGTCAGACCATCGAAGTCAAAGGCCCAAAGGGTACACGTACCTTTAAAGCAACTGACGACGTTACAATGACTGTCGAAGACAACGTGGTAACAATTACACCACGTGGCAAGTCCAAGCGCGCACGCCAGCAGTGGGGCATGAGCCGCACTATGGTTGGCAACTTGGTTACAGGTGTCACCGAAGGTTTCAAGAAAGAGCTTGAGATCCAAGGTGTTGGTTATCGTGCTGCCATGACTGGCAACTCGTTGAAACTGAACCTGGGCCTGTCGCACGACGTAGACTACATACCGCCAGCCGGTGTGACCGTCACGGTACCGAAACAGACCGAGATTGTGGTAGAAGGCATTGACGAACAGCTTGTTGGTCAAGTCGCCGCGAACATCCGCCAATGGCGCAAGCCCGAGCCCTATAAGGGCAAAGGTATCCGCTATAAAGGTGAGTTCGTCTTCCGCAAAGAAGGCAAGAAGAAGTAAGGATAGCTCAGATGGCAAACAGCAAAAGACAACTGTTTCTGAAACGCCGCCTGCGCGTTCGGAACAAACTTCGTCGGGTCAACGCAGGGCGTCTTCGCCTTTCGGTTCACCGTTCGAACAAAAACATCAGCGCCCAGCTGATCGACGACGTAAACGGGGTCACATTGGCTTCCGCTTCGACGCTCGAAAAAGATTTGGGTGTTGTTGGCAAGAACAACATCGAAGCAGCGACGAAGGTCGGGACGGCAATTGCCGACCGCGCCATCAAAGCTGGTGTAACCGAAGCCTATTTTGACCGTGGTGGTTTCCTGTTCCACGGCAAAGTCAAAGCTTTGGCCGATGCAGCCCGCGAAGGCGGTCTGAAAATCTAAGACAGCGCAGGCGGCACGCGATGTGCCGCCTCGATGATCCGGGGGTCGTTCAGACCCACCAGGATTGACCAAGAAAGGCGCTTGCGCCGTACCAAAAGGATGATGCCGCATGGCAAGAGATGACAACCGGGGTGGCAATCGCCGCAACCAGCGCGAAGAGACTCCAGAATTCGCCGACCGCCTAGTGGCGATCAACCGTGTTTCCAAGACCGTTAAGGGTGGTAAGCGTTTTGGCTTCGCCGCACTTGTCGTTGTTGGTGACCAAAAAGGCCGCGTAGGCTTTGGTAAAGGTAAAGCGAAAGAGGTTCCTGAAGCCATTCGCAAAGCCACCGAGCAAGCGAAGCGCCAAATGATCCGCGTTCAGCTGCGCGAAGGCCGTACATTGCACCACGACATGGAAGGCCGTCACGGCGCCGGTAAAGTGGTTATGCGTACAGCACCAGAAGGTACCGGTATCATCGCCGGTGGTCCAATGCGTGCCGTTTTCGAAATGCTGGGCATCAAGGACGTTGTGTCCAAGTCCATCGGTTCGCAGAACCCTTACAACATGATCCGCGCCACGATGGACGGTCTGCGTAAAGAATCTTCGCCTCGCTCTGTTGCACAGCGTCGCGGCAAGAAAGTTGCGGATATTCTGCCCAAGCGTGAGGACCATGTTGAATCGTCCGCACAAGTGGCTGAGGAGGCATAAGCATGGCTAAGACTATTGTAATCAAGCAGGTTGGTTCGCCAATCCGCCGCCCCGCCGACCAGCGCGCTACGTTGATCGGTCTGGGTCTGAACAAAATGCACCGTGTACGCGAACTGGAAGACACACCTTCCGTACGCGGCATGATCCGCAAGATCTCTCACATGGTAGAGATCCTCGAAGAAAAGGGCTGATCGCTTTCTTTTAGAGCAAACGGTCCGGAGTATTCAAAAAATCCGGCCCCAAGATTAAAGCGCCTCGCAGGAAACTGTGGGGCGTTCTTATTGGGCGGGCTTTCTCTGCACTTGCAAGACAGCTAGCTATTTTCCCATTCGACAAGGAATTCATACGCACGCTGATTCAAGTCACTGTCTCCGATCGCGCGCGTGGCAAAGCAGAATGCCATTATACCCCGGTAGACAAAGTTATGAAAATCCACTCTGTGATCTTCCTGTAGGCGGCTTCCCGACATTCCCCTGGTTAGAAATTTGGGGGGTGTGGGATGATACATCTCCATGATATTGAGTGATGCACCATGCACATATCCAGAAAACACGTTGCTTATCTGCAGTGACGCGGAAATCGCCCCACTGGGATTAAGTGGGGAGAGTTTGTGATTGGCTATATAAGACCGAATTTTTTTCCGAGGTACTTCGTTCTTTTTCTCAAGAAAACTCTGCGGACTATGATTTTCATTATCTGTGCCGTCATAGAATGCGTCCAGGTACTGTTGGTGGCGATCACTCAAATCTCCGTCCAGTATCCCAAAAGACAAAAAGCAGACATCTTCTTGGAATTCATCAATCATTCGACATAAAGCGGCTTGCTCTTGAAGTAAGCCATGCTCCAAGAGTATCTGTGCAGAGCGCAAGCCAGAAGCTATTCTGGCCAATTTCTGCAAGACTGCTTGAGCTAGCGATCTCTCCTCATAGTGGTACCTTAAGCCGTCTCGAATATAATTTTTTTTAGGAATGGGTTGCGTTAGGACTAAAGTTTCAAGGGTATGGTCCATCCATAACAATGTTTTTTCTATGTTTGGCATTGCAGCTACCTGTGGCTTGGATCACCTTAATCTAATACCTTTTGTCGGCTCGCACACCCCTTGATCCTGACGGTCTCCACGTCTATACGCCCCCAGTGGCCACCAATCCGCCACAAGAATCATGAAACGCCGCGTTTGGCCGCTCCCGTCGCTGGGGGCCACATCCGGCAAAAGGAGAAGCGACATGAAACTGCATGAACTTTCAGACAACCCAGGTGCAACGAAACCACGCAAGCGCGTTGGCCGTGGTCCTGGTTCCGGCACCGGTAAAATGGGTGGCCGTGGTATCAAAGGTCAGAAATCCCGTTCGGGTGTAGCGATCAACGGGTACGAAGGCGGTCAGATGCCATTGTACCAGCGTCTGCCAAAGCGCGGCTTTACCAAGCCGAACCGCAAATACTACGCTGTTGTGAACCTTGGTCTGATCCAGAAATTCATCGACGCGAAAAAGATCGACGGCGCTGCTGCGATCACCGAAGACGCGCTGATTTCTTCGGGTCTGGTACGTCGCAAGCTGGACGGTATCCGCGTTCTGGCAAAGGGCGACTTGACTACCAAAGTTGACCTGCAAGTCACTGGTGCGTCCAAGTCCGCAATCGAAGCAGTAGAGAAAGCGGGCGGCAAATTGACCGTCACAGCACCTGCCGCGGCGAACGCAGACGCGTAACCAAACCCTTTTGCCTTGTGAGCGGGCTGCGTCCCGCTTACATAGACAATCGAGTTTTCCCAAATGCCGCCCGCCGGAAAACGGCTCGGGCGGCGTTTTTGCAAAGAAAGAGCCCTAATCATGGTATCAGCCGTCGAAAGCATGGCCGCCAACACCAGTTGGTCTGCGTTGGGCAAGGCGACAGACCTTCGCAACCGGATTCTATTCACCCTCGGTTTGCTGATCGTTTATCGCCTTGGCACGTTTATTCCGGTTCCCGGCATTGACGGCAGCGCCCTGCGCCAGTTCATGGAAAGCGCAGGTCAAGGCATTGGCGGTATGGTTTCGATGTTCACCGGTGGTGCGCTTGGCCGTATGGGCATTTTCGCCCTCGGTATCATGCCTTACATCTCGGCATCGATCATCGTTCAGTTGATGACCTCGATGGTTCCCGCGCTTGAGCAGCTCAAGAAAGAGGGCGAGCAGGGGCGCAAGAAGATCAACCAATATACACGGTTCGGTACTGTGGCTTTGGCGACCTTGCAGGCCTACGGGCTGGCTGTGTCGCTTGAGGCAGGCGACATTGCCGCCGATCCGGGCATGTATTTCCGTCTCGCTTGTATGATTACGTTGGTGGGCGGCACCATGTTCCTGATGTGGCTGGGCGAGCAAATCACCGCACGCGGCATCGGTAACGGCATTTCGCTGATCATCTTTGTGGGCATCATCGCCGAAGTTCCTGCAGCCATTGCTCAGTTCTTCTCGTCGGGTCGTTCCGGCGCGATCAGCCCTGCGGTGATCGTTGCGGTGTTGGTGATGGTCATTGTGACGATCATGTTCGTGGTCTTCATGGAGCGCGCCCTGCGCAAGATCCATATCCAGTACCCGCGCCGCCAAGTTGGCCAAAAGATGTATGACGGCGGGTCCTCGCACCTGCCAGTTAAGGTTAACCCAGCTGGTGTTATCCCTGCGATCTTCGCCAGCTCGCTTTTGTTGCTGCCGGTGACGATCAGCACGTTCTCGGGGAATTCCACAGGGCCGATCATGTCGGTCTTGCTGGCAAACTTCGGGCCAGGGCAGCCGCTTTACCTGCTGTTCTTTGTCGCGATGATCGTGTTCTTTGCGTATTTCTATACCTTCAACGTCAGCTTCAAGCCTGACGAAGTTGCCGATAACCTGAAAAATCAGAACGGTTTTGTCCCGGGTATCCGTCCAGGCAAGAAAACAGCCGAATATCTTGAGTACGTTGTAAACCGTATTCTGGTGCTCGGGGCTGCGTATTTGGCAGCGGTCTGTATTCTTCCTGAAATTCTTCGGGGTCAGTTCGCCATTCCTTTCTACTTTGGTGGTACTTCGGTTTTGATTGTTGTGTCGGTGACCATGGATACAATTCAACAAGTGCAAAGCCACCTGCTTGCACATCAATACGAGGGGTTGCTTGAGCGCTCGCAGTTGCGTGGCAAAACAGGCAAATCCCGCAAAAAACGGAGCCCGGCACGTAAATGAACATTATTCTGCTTGGACCGCCCGGAGCGGGCAAAGGAACACAGGCGCGTCACTTGGTTGAGACCCGCAATATGGTGCAACTTTCCACCGGCGACATGCTGCGTGAAGCGAAAGACAGCGGCACCGAGATGGGCAAGATGGTTGCCGAGGTTATGGCGCGCGGCGATCTGGTCACCGACGAGATCGTGATCGGTCTGATCCGGGAAAAGCTGGAAGACACGTCCGAACACGGCGGCTTTATCTTTGACGGTTTCCCACGGACGCTGGCCCAGGCCACCGCATTGGGCGAGCTGTTGAAAGCAACGGGCAAGCCGCTTGATCATGTGATCGAATTGCGGGTGAACGACGAGGCGCTGGTCAAACGTATTTCCGGCCGGTCGACCTGCGGTAATTGCGGCGAAGTCTATCACGACGAGACAAAGCCACAGCCTGCTGACGGCAAATGCGTCAAATGCGGTTCAACTGATTTCAAACGCCGGGCTGACGATAACGAAGAAAGCCTGCGCAACCGTTTGATGGAATACTACAAAAAGACATCGCCGCTGTTGGGCTATTACTACGCCCATGATCTGCTCAAGCGGGTCGATGGTCTGGCCGATATCAACGTGGTTCAGGCCAGCATCGCGGCCATTCTGGACGCCTGATCGGCACGTTCTACCAGCATTCGGAAAACGGCACCCCTGCATCGCACGGGTGCCGTTTTCTATTTGTTTAACAACATTTTTCAGGCGCGATTGACGAACAACCGCTTCAATGCGGGTCACATGTCCAATCGTGGGTTGACGCTTGTTGGAAATGGCAATAACCAGCCGTATCTCGTATGAGAATCGAATTGCAAAAGGGCACCGATCACGCTCTGCGCAAGAACACCTGATCAGCTGCAGCCCGATGGCAAGAAACGCCTCGGGCTTCACGTTGTGAAAAAAGGGTCTGGTATCACGGACCCGCAACGAAAAAGGAATAGCACACGTGGCACGTATTGCCGGCGTAAACATCCCGACTGCAAAGCGGGTTCCAATCGCCCTCACATATATCACTGGTATCGGTAACTCTTCGGCTGCGCAAATCTGCGAAGCTGTTGGCATCGACATCACCCGTCGTATCAACGAACTTTCGGATGCAGAAATCCTGAAGATCCGTGAATACATCGACGAAAACTTCTCTGTTGAAGGCGACCTGCGTCGCGAGACACAGATGAACATCAAGCGTCTGATGGACCTTGGTTGCTACCGTGGCCTGCGTCACCGTCGTAACCTGCCGGTTCGTGGTCAACGCACCCACACCAACGCTCGCACTCGCAAAGGCCCTGCAAAGGCCATTGCTGGTAAGAAGAAATAAGGGGGTCTGATCAATGGCACGCGAAAAGACAAAAACAAAGCGTAAGGTCAGCAAGAACATCGCCGCAGGTGTGGCGCATGTTAACAGCTCCTTCAACAACACAAAAATTCTGATCTCTGACGTTCAGGGCAATGCGATTGCATGGTCTTCGGCAGGCACAATGGGTTTCAAAGGGTCGCGTAAATCGACACCTTACGCAGCCCAGATGGCAGCAGAAGATGTGGGCAAGAAAGCTCAGGATCACGGCGTGAAAACGCTGGAAGTCGAAGTGCAAGGCCCGGGTTCGGGTCGCGAAAGCGCATTGCGTGCTTTGGCCGCTGCGGGTTTCAACATCACATCGATCCGTGACGTGACGCCAATGGCGCACAACGGCTGCCGCCCACCAAAGCGTCGCCGCGTCTAACGACATATATTATTTATGGGGTCGTGCCGTTGGGTGCGGCCCCGTACTGCTTTTCTGAAACCTCGGGAGTTTCTTCGCCGTTTGGACATGGGGCAAGAGACAAGAATGGAGGGACGTATGATCCACAAAAATTGGGCTGAATTGATTAAACCACAGCAGCTGGACGTGAAGGTGGGCAATGACCCGGCACGTCAGGCGACTGTGATCGCAGAACCGCTTGAGCGTGGTTTTGGTTTGACGATGGGCAACGCGCTGCGCCGCGTTCTGATGTCTTCGCTGCAAGGCGCTGCCATCACATCCGTACAGATTGACAACGTTTTGCACGAATTCTCCAGCGTTGCTGGTGTACGTGAAGACGTGACCGACATCGTTCTGAACCTCAAGGGTGTTTCCTTGCGTATGGAAGTCGAAGGGCCAAAGCGCCTGTCGATTTCTGCAAAAGGCCCTGGCGTTGTGACAGCTGGTGACATCTCTGAGAGCGCCGGGATCGAGATCCTGAACCGCGATCACGTGATCTGCCACCTGGATGACGGTGCCGATGTCTACATGGAACTGACCGTAAACACGGGCAAGGGCTATGTTGCAGCGGACAAAAACAGACCGGAAGACGCGCCAATCGGGTTGATCCCGATCGATGCGATCTATTCGCCAGTGAAAAAAGTGTCTTATGACGTGCAGCCGACCCGCGAAGGTCAGGTGCTGGATTATGACAAGCTGACGATGAAAGTCGAAACCGACGGTTCGATCACGCCAGACGATGCAGTCGCATTTGCTGCGCGCATTCTGCAAGATCAGCTGTGCATCTTCGTCAACTTCGACGAGCCTGAATCTGCGTCGCGTCAGGATGATGATGACGGCCTGGAATTCAACCCGCTGCTGCTCAAGAAAGTAGACGAGTTGGAACTGTCCGTGCGTTCCGCAAACTGCCTGAAGAACGACAATATCGTGTATATTGGCGATCTGATCCAGAAGACCGAAGCCGAAATGCTGCGCACGCCGAACTTTGGCCGCAAGTCCTTGAACGAGATCAAGGAAGTGCTGTCGGGTATGGGTCTGCACCTTGGTATGGACGTCGAGGACTGGCCACCGGACAACATCGAAGACCTCGCCAAGAAGTTCGAGGATTCGTTCTAAGAATTCATGCGGTGGGGAGCGATCCCCACCACATGCAAGACTGGGCCACGAGGGCCCCAAGGAGAGTTGGCGCTACGCACGCCAGCCGGACAAAGCAAAACCGCCCGTAGAGGGCATATCGTTGGAGACTAGAAAATGCGTCACGCACGTGGTTACCGCCGCCTGAACCGTACTCATGAACACCGCAAGGCGTTGTTCTCGAACATGGCAGGCTCGCTCATCGAACATGAGCAAATCAAAACAACCTTGCCAAAAGCAAAAGAATTGAAGCCGATCATTGAAAAAATGATCACGCTTGCCAAGCGCGGCGATCTGCACGCGCGCCGTCAGGCAGCAAGCAAGCTGAAGCAGGACCAGTATGTCGCGAAATTGTTCGACATCCTTGGACCCCGCTACAAAGACCGTCAGGGCGGCTATGTGCGCGTGCTGAAAGCGGGCTTCCGTTATGGCGACATGGCACCGATGGCGATCATCGAATTCGTAGACCGCGACCGCGACGCGAAAGGCGCAGGCGACAAAGCCCGCGTTGCAGCATACGAAGTTGCCGAAGACTAAAGCCATCTGCCTTGCAGATGATTTTAAAGCCCCTGCCTGCGCAGGGGCTTTTTGCTTTTATGCCTTCGGCGAGGATTTTGGACCATTTGGAATATGGGTGTTGCGAAAGCACCTATGGCTGCGCATATCTGGTGTATGAAATATATCCTGATCCTGCTCGCCCTGATTTCCTTGCCCGTCCATGCGCAGACTGTTCCGAGCTCTGCGGTGCAAATGCAGCTTAGCTTTGCGCCCTTGGTGAAAGAGGCCACGCCAGCCGTCGTGAACATCTATGCGCGCACGATTGTGCAAAGCAGTCGCACGCCGCTGCAATCCGACCCGTTTTTTGAACGCTTTTTCCAAAGCCCTGACGCGGGTCGCCCACGGGTGCAAAATTCGCTCGGGTCGGGGGTGATCTTGTCAGAGGACGGGATTGTCGTGTCGAATTATCACGTGGTGGGGATGGCGACGGACATTCGTATTGTCCTTGCCGACCGGCGCGAATTTTCCGCCCGCGTGATGTTGAGCGATGCCGATAGCGACCTTGCCATCCTCAAGATTGACGATGTGGCCGACCTGCCGTTTCTGTCCTTACGCGACAGTGACGGGGTCGAGGTCGGCGAACTGGCTTTGGCCATCGGGAACCCGTTCGGCGTGGGGCAGACTGTCAGCAGCGGCATCGTATCTGGCCTTGCGCGGTCCGGGGGCATGAACGGCGGTGGGCAGGGGTATTTCATCCAGACCGACGCGCCGATCAATCCGGGTAATTCAGGCGGGGCATTGATTGATATGCAGGGGGACCTGATCGGCATCAACACGTCAATCCTGACCAGTTCCGGCGGGTCCAACGGCATCGGTTTTGCCATTCCGGCCAATCTGGTTGCAGAGTTTATGGGGCAGGCGCGCAGAGGTGCGACGCGTTTTGCACGCCCTTGGGCGGGGCTGAGCGGGCAGGCCGTTGATGCGGATATGGCTGCCCCCTTGGGGTTGGACCGGCCGGGCGGCATTATTCTGTCGGGGTTACATCCGGTCAGCCCGTTTCTGGCCGCAGGGTTTCGGGTGGGCGATGTGATTATCGCGGTCGACGGTGAGGATGTGCATTCCCCCGCCGAGATGATCTACCGGATGAGCGTGGCGGGGCTGGGCAAGCAGGCTGTGATCACGCGCCTGCGTGATGGGGCGCAGACCGATCTGGTGGTGTCCCTGATCGAAGCGCCGGAAGAGCCTTCGCGCGACACACTTGTTTTGGGCGATCGCGAACTGCTGCCAGGGCTGGAACTGGCGCGGATCAATCCTGCGGTACTGGCCGAGCTGAATTTGTCACTGGAAATATCCGGGGTCGCGGTAATGGGCGTGGGGCCCTTTGGCATGCGGGTCGGTTTGCGCCCCGGCGATGTTATTCTGGGTGTGAATGGTCAAGAGGTCGAATCCCCCGATCAGGTGCGCGAGGCATTCAAGGGGCGGCGGCAGGCCGAACTGGTTGTGCAGCGCGGCGGGCAGCGGTTGTCGCTGCGGTTTCGGATCTGATCCTTGAGCGATTTATTTGGCAGCATTGAGACGGTAACCGAGGGGGGGCATCGCCCGCTTGCGGACCGGTTGCGCCCGAAAACATTGGCCGAAGTGATCGGGCAAGGTCAGGTCCTTGGGCCAGAGGCACCGTTGACTGTGATGCTGGAGTCGGGGTCCTTGGGATCGTTGATCTTTTGGGGGCCGCCGGGCGTTGGCAAGACGACGATTGCGCGGCTGTTGGCCGATGAGACCGATCTGCATTTTGTCCAGATCAGCGCCATTTTCAGCGGCGTGCCCGAATTTCGCAAAGTATTCGAGGCGGCCAAGATCAGGCGGCAGAACGGTCAGGGGACATTGCTGTTCGTGGACGAGATCCACCGTTTCAACAAGGCGCAGCAAGACGGGTTTTTGCCGCATATGGAAGACGGCACCATTCTGTTGGTGGGCGCGACCACGGAGAACCCGTCTTTCGAGCTGAACGCCGCGGTGTTGAGCCGCTCTCAGGTGTTGGTGCTTGAACGCTTGCCGCTTGCCGATCTGGAGAGTTTGGCCCGGCGGGCCGAGGCGGAATTGGGCCGTGGTTTGCCGCTGGACAGTGCTGCACGCGAAAACCTGCTTGAGATGGCGGATGGTGACGGGCGCGCCTTGCTGAACCTGATCGAACAGGTTGCGGCGTGGAAGGTTGATGGCGTGCTGGATGGCAAGGCGTTGTCGGGCCGTTTGATGCGCCGTGCCGCCCAGTACGACAAGGGGGGCGACGCGCATTACAACCTTATCTCTGCGTTGCATAAATCGGTGCGCGGGTCTGATCCCGATGCGTCGCTGTATTGGCTGGCGCGGATGCTAGAGGGCGGCGAAGACCCGCGTTATCTGATGCGGCGGATCACGCGCATGGCTGTCGAAGACATCGGGCTGGCCGATCCTCAGGCGCAGGCAATCTGCCTGCAATCATGGGAAACCTATGAACGGTTGGGATCGCCCGAGGGCGAATTGGCGCTGGCGCAGGCTGTGACCTATCTGGCCCTGGCCCCGAAATCGAACGCCGCTTATGTGGCCTATAAATCCGCGCGCCGTGCTGCAAAACAGACAGGGTCGGCCCCGCCACCCAAACATATCATGAATGCGCCAACCAGCATGATGAAAGACCAGGGCTATGGCGCGGGTTATGCCTATGATCATGATGCAGAGGACGGGTTCTCGGGGCAGAACTATTTTCCCGACGGGATGGACCGGCCGCAACTCTATCAACCGGTGGAACGCGGGTTCGAGCGCGACTTGAAAAAGCGGCTCGATTACTTTGAAAAGCTGCGCAGCGCGCGCAAAACTTGACAATCCGCGCACAAAGCGTGAGAGACCGCAGATGATTTCATCCCTGTTCCTTGTGGCTATTGGTGGCGCTATCGGTGCGTCCTTGCGATTTTTGTCGGGCGTCGCTGTGTTGCGCGCTTTCGGCCCGCAGGATTTCCCCGTTGCGGTGCTGGGCGTGAACATTCTGGGGTCGTTCCTGATGGGGCTGTTCGTCGTCGTTGCAGCGCAAAAGGGGCTGACACAGTACAGCCCGTTTGTGATGACGGGCGTTCTTGGCGGGTTTACGACGTTTTCGGCGTTCTCGCTGGAAACGGTAACATTGATCGAGCGCGGCCAGATCGCATCGGCGGGGATATATGTGGCACTGTCAGTCGGACTGTCGGTGCTAGGATTAATGCTGGGCCTGTATGTGGCCAGAGGAGTATTTGCATGAGCCGGGTTCAAAACCTGATCATTGAGCAGGGTGACGGGGATCAGCGGTTGGACCGCTGGTTCAAACGTATGTTCCCGCTGATCAGTCAGGGGCGCATCGAAAAGATGTGCCGCAAGGGTGACATTCGCGTTAATGGCGGGCGTGTCAAAGCGTCAACACGGCTGGAGGTGGGGCAGGAAATTCGCATTCCGCCGCTCCCCGATACCGAAGCCCCGCCGCCGCCAAAGCGCACGCGGATTTCGGACGCGGATGCCAAGTTCATCCGGTCGTGTGTGATTTACCGCGACGATTATATCATCGCGCTGAACAAGCCTCCGGGGTTGCCCGTTCAAGGCGGGTCGGGCCAGTCGGATCGCCATGTCGATGCCTTGGCTGATGCGCTGATGTTCGATCTGGATGAAAAGCCGCGGCTTGTGCACCGTCTTGATAAAGATACCTCCGGTGTCTTGATCATGGCGCGCACGCGGTCGATTGCGGCTGATCTGACGTCGTCGTTCCGACACCGCCAGACCCGCAAGATCTACTGGGCAGCCGTCGCAGGCGTGCCGCATCCCAAGAACGGGACGATCAAGTTCGGCTTGGTCAAGGCGTTCGGTCACGGGGCGCGGGGCGAGGGCGAAAAGATGTACTGTGTCCACCCCAAGGATATGGACACCACCGAAGGGGCCAAACGTGCCACGACCGACTATGCGACACTGGCGCAAGCCGGCACGCGCACCTGTTGGGTCGCGCTGATCCCGGTGACGGGCCGCACGCACCAGCTGCGCGCCCACATGGCCGAGATCGGGCACCCCATTGTCGGTGACGGCAAATACGGTGGCTCCGGTCAGGAAAACATGGGCGACGGTTGGGGCGCACAACTGGGCGGCGACATCTCGAAAAAGCTGCACCTGCATGCGCGGTCCCTGACGCTTGAACACCCCGTGACCAAGGCTACGCTGAACCTGATCGCGCCAATGCCGGATCACATGGCGCGGACATGGGATACGTTCCAGTGGTCGCCCTCCGATGTGCCTGCCGACCCGTTCGAGGAGGACTGGGCGTGAGCTCAGACCTGCGGCTGGTGATCTTTGATGTCGACGGGACGCTCGTTGACAGTCAATCGGATATACTGGCCGCTTTTGCGCAGGCGTTTGCCCATGCGGGGCGGACCTTGCCTGCGCCGGCGCAGATCATGTCGATCGTCGGGCTGTCGCTGGATGTTGCGATCGCGCGGCTTGTGCCGGACATCTGCGATGCGGACGGCGCTGCGATGGTCGAGGCCTATAAAGACGCCTATGTCACCTTGCGCGCATCGACACCCGCGCAGCAGTCATCGCCCTTTTACCCCGGCGTGCACGAAGGGCTGACCCTTTTGAAGGCCATTCCCGAAATGCTGTTGGGGGTGGCGACCGGCAAGTCGAAACGCGGCCTGGACAAGCTGATCGAAGCGCATGGCCTTGAGGGCATGTTCGTGACCCGACAGGTGGCGGATTTTCACCCGTCCAAACCGCATCCGTCGATGATCTTGCAGGCCATGGCTGACACGGGCGTCGGGCCGTCGCAAACTGTGATGGTCGGGGATACCAGCTATGACATGGATATGGCCGCAGCAGCGGGTGTGGCGGGCATTGGCGTCAGCTGGGGCTATCATACCCGCGATGCGCTGACTGCGGCGCGGCACATCATTGACCGTTTCGATGAGCTACCTGCGGTCTTGAGAAAAATTTGGAGCGTTTGAGAATGAGTGATTGGAAAGCGAAACGGTTTTGGAAAGACGCGCAGGTTGTCGAAGCTGATCGGGGTTACACGGTTGAACTTGACGGTCGCCCGATAAAAACGCCGGCCAAGCAATTGCTGGTGTTGCCGACAGCCAAGATGGCCGAAGCGATTGCCGCAGAATGGCAGGCGCAGGACGGCGTGATCAATCCGCAAACCATGCCCTGCACCAAAACTGCCAATGCCGCGATTGACAAGGTCGCTGTCCAACATGCCGAGGTCGCCGACATGCTGGCGGCGTATGGCGATTGTGATCTGCTGTGCTACCGCGCGGACAGCCCGCAGGAACTGGTTGACCGGCAGGCTGCTATCTGGGATCCGATGCTGGACTGGGCAGACCAAATGCTGGGCGTCCGGTTGCAGACCCGCGTTGGCATTATGCATGTCCCCCAAGACCCTGATGTGGTCGCCGATCTGACCCGCCGCACCCATGCACTGGACCCCTTTGAACTGGCTGCGTTTCACGATCTGGTCAGCCTGTCAGGATCGCTTATTTTGGGGTTTGCCGCCGCGATGTCAGCCCGCGATATGGATTCGCTTTGGGACATGTCGCGCCTGGATGAGATCTGGCAGGCCGAATTATGGGGCAAAGACGATGATGCCGAGGCATTGGCAGCAGTCAAAAAGGACAGTTTCTTGCATGCCAAGTGGGCGTTTGACCTGAGTAATGGAAGATTATTGCAAATGTAGGCTCGGGCAGGGGGCTCAGTCTGTTTTTTGGGGTTAAAGCCTTGACGTTCTGGCGCTAAATCGCCCAAACTTCGTCGCACTAATGGGATCAATCCATTAAGATAACCTCCGACCCAAAAGGTGTCGGTTTAACCGCCCATTAACGTGGCGGAAATCAGGAAGAGGTAACTATGAATAAATCCGTATTTTTTGGTGCGATGACAGTGGCTGGCCTTATCGCCGGTGCGTCTGCTGCAGCAACACTTGACGACGTAAAAGCGCGCGGCAAGCTGAACTGTGGTGTGACAACCGGTCTGGCCGGCTTTGCTGCACCAAACGCCAGCGGCGAATGGGAAGGCTTTGACGTCGCGGTATGCCGCGCTGTTGCTGCCGCCGTTCTTGGCGATCCGGCTGCCGTTGAATTCATCCCGACAACCGGCAAGACACGCTTTACCGCGCTTGCTTCGGGCGAAATCGACTTTCTTGCACGCAACACCACATGGACATTCTCCCGTGATGTTGACCTGAAGTTCGACTTCATCGGTGTGAACTACTACGATGGCCAAGGCTTTATGGTTCCAAAATCCCTGGGCGTTTCTTCCGCCAAGGATCTGGACGGCGCGACTGTCTGCATTCAGACCGGTACAACAACCGAACTGAACCTCGCTGACTTCTTCCGCTCCAACAACATCTCGTACGAGCCCGTGCCAATCGAGACAAACGCCGAAGGCCAGCAGCAGTACCTTGCCGGTGCATGCGACACATACACAACTGACGCATCCGGTCTGGCCGCGACACGTGCCACATTCGAGGCTCCTGGCGATCACATCATTCTGCCAGAAATCATCTCGAAAGAGCCTTTGGGCCCACTCGTACGCCACGGCGACAACGAATGGGGCGATATCACGCGCTGGACGCTGTACGCTCTGATCGCTGCTGAAGAGCTGGGTGTGACATCCGCAAACGTCGAAGAGATGGCTGCAAGCACAACAAACCCTGAAGTTGCCCGCCTGTTGGGTACCGAAGGTACGTTGGGTGAAATGCTGGGTCTGGACGCCGCATGGGCCAAGAACGCAATCGCGTCTCAGGGCAACTACGGTGAAATCTTTGCCAAGAACATCGGCGAAGAAACTCCAATCGGTCTGGCTCGTGGCCTGAACGCTCAGTGGACAGACGGCGGCCTGATGTACGCGCCTCCTTTCCGCTAAGAACCTTGCCAAAGGGCGTGGAGTTTTCTCCGCGCCCTTTGCGCTTTTCAAGACCAACTAACAAACCCGGCCAGAGACATCGAATGATGCGCAAGAAATGGGTCCGGAACACAGGGATAATCTGATGACGACAATGTCCGACCCTCAACGGGGCTCGTTCCGGCTGTCGATGTTGCTAAACGACACCCGCTATAGATCCTACACCTTCCAATTTATCGCTTTGCTGCTTTTGATTGCGCTGATGGCCTTTTTGGGCATCAACCTTGTGCGCAACCTAGCCGAAGCCGGTCTGAACATATCGTATGATTTCCTGGGGGTTCCCGCAGGTTACGATATCAACCAGACACTTATTGATTACAACAGCCAGTCGTCGAACCTGCGCGCTGCTGTGGTGGGGATCATCAACACCCTGCTTGTTGCGTTCCTTGCCTGTCTGACTGCCACAGTGATCGGTGTCATCGCCGGTGTTGCGCGCCTGTCCAAGAACTGGCTCGTGTCCAAGCTGATGTCTGTCTATGTCGAGATCTTCCGCAACATTCCTGTGCTGATCTGGATCTTGATGATCTACACGTTGATGACTGCGGTGCTGCCGGCACCAAACGCATTCCGCGGTGATAATGCCACGTCCAGCATGGTGTTTGACGCCTTCGCCTTTACCAACCGTGGCGTTTATATCCCTGCGCCTGTTTGGGGTCCGGGGTCGATGTTGGTCGTCGCGACCTTCATCCTGTCGATTGCCGCAATTTTCTTTTATCGCCGCTATGCCGTCAAACTGCTGTTTGAAACGGGCAGGCTGCTGCCGACAGGCTGGCCGACCTTGGCGATCCTGATCGTACCGACCCTGTTGATGTTCTTTATCATGGGCAGCCCCATCGGATTGGAGATGCCCGAGCTCAAAGGCTTTAACTTTAAGGGCGGTATCCAGATCGGTGCGCCGTTGATCGCGCTGTGGCTGGCCTTGTCGGTCTATACCGGCGCTTTCATCGCTGAAAACGTGCGCGCGGGTATCCAGGCGATTTCCAAAGGCCAGACCGAGGCCGCGTCGTCGCTGGGTCTGCGTCCCAAGCGCGTTATGAACCTTGTCGTGTTGCCGCAAGCGCTGCGCGTCATCATTCCGCCGCTGATCTCGCAATACCTGAACATCACCAAAAACTCGTCCCTCGCGATCGCAGTTGGCTATGCCGACATCACGGCGACGCTGGGCGGGATCACCTTGAACCAGACGGGCCGCGCGATTGAATGCGTGCTGTTGCTGATGCTGTTCTATCTCACGATCTCGTTGTCGATTTCTGCGATCATGAACGTCTACAACAACAACGTCAGCCTGAAGGAGCGGTAATATGTCAGATACACATGCCCACACCGTTACCTATGTCCGCGAGACGATGCTGCCCCAGTCGGCACCGCCATCCACGGCACAGGGCCCGGTCAAATGGCTTCGCGAAAGCCTGTTTTCGTCGATCCCCTACACGATCCTGACACTTGCATCGCTTTACGTGATCTACGTCGTTTTGGCGGGCTTCCTGCCCTGGTTGCTGGGGGGTGTTTGGAACACGTCGAACATCCGCGAATGCCGTGACGTATTGGATGGCGCTGCGGGGGGCTGTTTCTCGGTCCTCTCCGAGCGCTGGAACCAGTTGTTGTTCGGTATCGCATATCCGCAAGACGGGTACTGGCGCCCGACACTGGCCTTTGTGCTGTTGTTTGTCGCAATCGCGCCGGTCTTGTTCTCGTCGGCACCACGCAAGCTGCTGGTCGTTACTGCGGTCTATCCGTTTGTTGCCTTCTGGCTGATCTGGGGCGGGTCCCTGCTTGTGCCTTTGGCCGCGCTTGTCAGCGTCGGCGTTGGTTATACCGTCTATAGCAAGCTTGTGAAAACCAGCTTTGCTGCGGGTCTGGCCGGTGGCATCGTTGCCGCTGCGGTGATCTGGACGATTTTAGGGTTCATCACCCCGAGCCTGTCAGGTTTCCTCGCGCTCGAGGAAGTGGTGTCGCGGAACATGGGTGGCTTCATGCTGAACATGATCCTCGGGGTGATCTGCGTCTCGTTGTCCTTGCCGTTGGGTATTTTGTTGGCCCTTGGCCGTCAGTCCCGCCTGCCCATCATCAAGATGATCTGCGTGGTCTTCATCGAATTCATTCGTGGCGTCCCGTTGATCACCCTGCTGTTTGTTGCAAACGTGGTTCTGGCGTACTTCCTGCCACCGGGTACCAACTTTGACCTTATCCTGCGCGTGATTATCATGATCACCATGTTCGCCTCGGCCTATATCGCCGAAGTGATCCGGGGCGGGTTGGCCGCATTGCCGCGTGGCCAATACGAAGGGGCCGAAAGCCTTGGCCTTGATTATGCGCAGTCCATGCGTCTGATCATCCTGCCGCAAGCGCTGAAAATCTCGATCCCGGGTATCGTTAACGTTGCTGTGGGCCTGTTCAAGGATACCACACTGGTCTCGATCATCTCGATGTTCGATCTGGTTGGGATGATCCGTGGACCGATCCTCGCTTCGACCGATTGGAACGGCGTCTATTGGGAACTCTGGGGCTTTGCCGCCTTGTTGTTCTTCGTCGTCTGCTACGGCATCTCGCAATATTCACAATGGCTGGAACGTCAACTCCAGACCGACCACCATTAAGGAAAGGCTGTAATCATGGCTGAACAAGCAAAAGCATTGAAGGTCTCTGACGAGGTCGCAATCAGCATCGAGAAGATGAACAAATGGTATGGCACTTTCCACGTGCTGCGCGATATTGATCTGACCGTATATCGTGGTGAACGTATCGTTATTGCGGGCCCGTCCGGTTCGGGTAAATCGACGCTGATCCGTTGCATCAACGCATTGGAAGAGCACCAGAAAGGCCGCATCGAAGTGGACGGTACGGTGTTGTCTTCGGATGTGAAAAACATCGACAAGATCCGGTCAGAGGTTGGCATGTGCTTTCAGCACTTTAACCTATTCCCGCATCTGACCATCCTTGAGAACTGCACGCTGGCACCGATCTGGGTTCGCAAGACACCCAAGAAAGAAGCCGAAGAAATCGCGATGCATTTCCTTGAAAAGGTTAAGATCCCTGATCAGGCTGACAAGTATCCCGGTCAGTTGTCCGGTGGTCAGCAGCAGCGTGTGGCCATCGCGCGCAGCCTGTGCATGCGTCCGCGCATCATGCTGTTCGATGAACCCACATCCGCGCTTGACCCTGAAATGATCAAGGAAGTTCTGGATACCATGGTCGAACTTGCCGAAGAAGGCATGACCATGCTCTGCGTGACCCACGAGATGGGCTTTGCCCGTCAGGTCGCCAACCGCGTGATCTTTATGGATGAAGGTCAGATCGTTGAGCAGAACGAACCGGAAGAGTTCTTTAACAACCCGCAAAGCCCACGGACCAAGCTGTTCCTGAGCCAGATTTTGGGTCACTAAATCATGAAGTAGGGCGGGGGTGACCCCGCCTTATTTTATTCCGGCGCAGATAAATCGCGCGGAACGACGATCTGGCTCATCTTGCCCATGCGCCAATCAATGTCAGACCAATCATCCACATCAAAAGTGACAGCAAGGGTTGCGCCCGTCGGGTAATGGCTGATGCCATCCCTGTTTGGCGGCGTCTTGACGATCATTTCAGCCATGGCTGCGATGCCGGGGTTATGCCCGATCAGCAGAACCGTTTCACCAGTGGCCTGCTGCACCTGCGCCATGATCTGTTCCGGGGCAGCAAGGTACAGATCGCGGATGAATTTCACATCAACGGTGCTATCAAGCCCAAGGTTCTTCAGCGTTTCCACGGCTCTGGTCGCCGTGGAACACAAGACCGTATCGGGACGAAGCCCCTTTTCCTTGAGCCACACCCCCAGCAAAATCGCATTTTGGTGCCCACGGGCATTTAGGGGGCGGTCATGGTCGGATGACAGTCCTGCGGACCAATCCGATTTCGCATGGCGCATGAGGATGAGACGTTTCATCTTAACCCTGGCGGATAATACTGCCGGCACCATGTTCGGTAAACAATTCCAGCAAGCAGGCATTGGGCGCACGACCGTCAAGGATGACCGCAGCGCGAACGCCGCCTTCAATCGCTTGAAGCGCGGTTTCGGTTTTCGGGATCATACCGCCCGCAATCGTGCCGTCCGCGATCATCTCGCGGATTTGCGCGGCGGTCAGTTCGGTCACAACCTCGCCGGCCGCGTTTTTCACACCAGCGACATCGGTCAGCAGCAACAAGCGATCCGCCTTGAGCGCGGCCGCAATCGCGCCGGCTGCGGTGTCGCCGTTAATGTTAAACGTCTCGCCGTTGCGGCCCATACCAAGGGGCGCAATCACCGGAATGATGCCCTTGTCCGCCAGGTCACGCAAAAGACGCGGGTTAACCTCTGTAGGGGCCCCTACAAGGCCCAATTCGGGGTCTTCCTGGTCGCAGATGATCAGGCCGCTGTCCTTGCCAGAGACGCCCACACAGCGCCCGCCTTGGGCTGTGATGGCTTGCACGATGCGCGCATTCACAAGCCCGGACAAAACCATTTCGACCACTTCCATGGTCGCGGCATCTGTAACGCGCTTGCCGTTAATAAACTCTGACTTGATATTCAGCCGCTTGAGCATGTCGTTGATCATCGGGCCACCGCCATGGATGATCACAGGGTTGACCCCGACCTGACGCATCAAGGCGACATCGCGCGCGAATTCTTCCATCGCTTCGTCGCTGCCCATGGCGTGGCCGCCCAGCTTGATGACGACAGTCGCGTCTGCATAACGTTGAAGATAGGGCAAAGCCTGGCTTAGGGTTTGCGCCGTGGCGATCCAATCGCGGTTCATGTCTTGTTTTCTCATTCTATACCTAAGGCTTCCACCAACGCACATTATTCCAATGTGCTAATGATCGCACGCAATGTAGGAATTCCCCAACCCTTTTCCGAGGACGTAACGACGATCTCGGGGTAGGCGGCGGGGTGTTTTGCCAGGGCCGCGCGCACTTGGTCCAGTATCTTGGCGCGCTCCGCCTCTTTTACCTTATCTGCTTTGGTCAAAACGCATTGAAACGTGACCGCAGAGCTATCAAGCAACGACATGATTTCGTCGTCGACCTTTTTGACGCCGTGGCGGGCATCGATCAGAACAAAGGCACGGCGCAGGGTCTGCCGACCCGACAAATACTGCTTGAGCAGGCGTTGCCATTTCTCAACCACGGGCAGCGGGGCGTTGGCATAGCCATAGCCGGGCAAATCGACCAGATAATGGTCTTCACCCGCCGTGAAATAGTTGATTTCCTGGGTGCGCCCGGGGGTGTTGGACGCACGCGCCAGTGCTTTCATGCCGGTCAGCGCATTGATCAGGCTCGATTTGCCAACATTCGACCGCCCGGCAAAGCAGACTTCCATCCGGTCAGCCGGCGGCAAGCCGTCCATGGCAACAACGCCTTTTACGAACAGGGTCTCGCCTGCGAACAGCATGCGACCCTTTTCAGCGGTAAACGCGTCCGGCTCATCCGCGATTTTGAATTGAATTTGCATCAGATTACCTCTGCTTTGTCACCAAGCGCGATGTCGCCTGATTGAATGATCTCAGCATATACGCCAAAATCCTGATGGCCAAATGCGCTGTTCAGGATATCAAGAGTTGCCGTGTCGCGCTGGCCGGTGATCGGGTTGGTATTGGTGACGGCGCACCGCTCGATAGGTTCGCGAATCCGCAAAACAGCCGATCCCAGCTTGATGTCGCGCCCGATCCAGCCGAATTCGGCCCAGGCAGCGGCATCATCCAGCCAGATATTCCCGCGCCAGCGTTCTTTGGTGATCTTAACGCCCAATGCATCGGCGACCGCACGATGCGACGCTGCATTCATGATGGATACCGACGGGTAGGGGCTGTCGGTCATGCCACGATCCGGGGCCGCGACAATCGCCGTAGGTGCAGCCCGATCTGCGGGGCAAAGCGGGGCGACCCAGTCAAGAAAGCGCGCGGCATCCGTCGCGTCATCGGGGGCGAAAGTCAGCGGTTCAAGATCTTGGTGGGTCAAGGTTACACGGCGGTTGACCGTATCCAGCTTGGCCCAGATGCCGACAAGACCGGGCGTGCGGGACCCGATCATGAAGTTATGGCAGCTCGCCCATTCGGGGTTGTCCGCGTCAAACTTTGCGGCCTCGTGGGTCACTGCCCACACCCGATCCCAGGGCATCGTTTGCCCTTGGATCAGGTGCACCAGTTCAATTGCCTCGCGCCCGTGGCTTTTTATTGGATGCCGGTAAAGGGCGCAGACTTGCATTACTTTTTGCCTTTGGACGGTGCCTTGGTATCGTTGGCAGCCGTCTTTTTTTTGCGTTTCAGCCCGCCGGTGATGTTGCCCAGAATGTCTGGTTTATATCCCTGACTGCGCATGATCAGATATTGCTGGGTAAAGGTGATGGTGTTGTTCGCAATCCAGTAGACGACCAGACCCGACGCAAAACCACCAAGCATGAACATGAACACCCAAGGCATCCAGGCAAAGATCATCTGCTGGGTTGGATCGGTGGGGGCAGGGTTCAGCTTTTGCTGCAAGAACATCGAGATGCCCAAGAGCAATGGCAAGATACCGATGAACACCAACGCCATGACCGAACCCGCATCGGGGGATGCCCAAGGCAGCAGGCCATAGAAGTTGAAGATCGACGTGGGATCAGGCGCGCTGAGATCCTGGAAGGGACCAAAGAAAGGCGCATGGCGCAGTTCGAGCGTGACAAAGATCACCTTGTACAGCGAGAAGAAAATCGGGATTTGCATGACAATCGGCAAGCAGCCCGCAGCGGGGTTCACTTTTTCCCGCTTGTACAGTTCCATCATGTTTTGCTGAAGCTTCTGACGGTCGTCGCCGGCATCTTTCTTCAGTTTTTCCATCTGCGGCTGAAGCTCTTTCATCTTTGCCATCGAAACATAGGATTTATAGGCAAGCGGGAACAACAAGGCTTTGATCAACAAGGTCAGGCCGATAATCGCGATGCCCATGTTGCCGATCAGAAGGTTCAGGTGATGCAATACCCAGAAAATCGGTTTTGTCAGGAAAAAGAACCAGCCCCAATCAATGGAGTCGATGAATTTATAGACGCCTTTTGCCTCGTACTCGCGCAGGATTTCCCATTCTTTCGCCCCGGCAAACAGCTGTGTCGTTACCGTCGCAGTGGCACCTGATGCAATCGTTTGTGTCGGCAGGACCGCTTCGGTCTGGAAAATATCTGTATTGGGCAGGTATTTTACGGTCAGACGGGAGGCCTGTGCAGGATCGGGAATAAGGTTGGTCATGAAGTAGTGACCGGTAAAGCCGATCCAGCCGTTCGTGACACCGTCAATACGCTCCGAAGGGACGCCATTCACGGGATCAAGATCGGGGATATCCTCCCAACCTGTCTCCAGAAGTTCGCCATTGTTCATGGCAACCATACCTTCGTGCAGGATAAAGAAGTTCTGTGCGTCCGTCGGAATGCCGTGCCGCGCGATGATCCCGTAAGGGGCCATCGTGACAGAATTTTCTGCCGTGTTTTCAACGGATTGTTCGATGTTGAACATATAGTTTTCATCGATCGAGATCACGCGCGAGAAGACCTGTCCGGCACCGTTGTCCCAGGCCATTGTCACAGGGCTGCCGACGGCCAGAGTTTCACCCTCGACCAAAGACCAAAGGGTGTTCGGGCCTGGAACCTGCTCGGGGGCGATACCGGCACCCGCCGCCCAACCGTAAAGCGCATAATAGGCATCTTCGGTCCCGGCGGGCGACAAAAGCGTCACGATGGGCGCATCGTCGTCGATCGTTGTCTTATAGTCCTTGAGCATCAGGTCATCGACCCGGCCGCCCAAAAGCGAAATCGAACCGGTCAAACGGGCCGTTTCAACGGGAATGCGTGGTGCCTGTTCAAGCGCGTCTGCGCGGGTTTCGGTAGAAGTGCCGACGGTCGCCGTGTCGGTCCCGATGGGAACAGTCGCCGTGGGCGCAGTCGCGCCCGTCGGAGTTTGCGCCGCTGTTTCGGTTGTGACCCCGTCGACGGGGGTGCCTGTTTCAGGAGGCGGAAACAACACAAACCACCCAAGGATCACTATGAAACTTAGGACCGTCGCTAGGATGAGATTCTTGTTCTGATCGTCCATATGACCGCCACCTGATGTCAATAATATCAGCGTGGGTTCAACAGAGTGCAGCACCAAAGGTCAAGCGGATTCGGCCTTTCTTCTGTTGTAATGATCCCGGTTCGCGGCTTTAACGTTAGGCTTTCCCGCTCATGATCCTCGGGACATCGCGCAGTTTGGCATTGTGGGATTTGATCCAATCAACCGTTTGATCGGCGGGCATCGGATGTGCGATGCCGTATCCCTGAACATGATCGCAGCCAAGTTGGGCAAGGATTACATGTTCTCCGACGGTTTCGACACCCTCGGCCAATGTTTCGACCCCAAGGCGTTCAGCCATCGTAAGAATGGCGCTGATCATGCGTTGCTGTTCTGGATCCCGGTCGGCTTTCATCACAAAGGAGCGGTCGATCTTGATGCGATTAACGCCAAAGCGCCGGATAGAGGTGATAGAGGCATGGCCTGTGCCAAAATCGTCCAGATCAATGCGGCAGCCCAATTCGCCAAGCGCATTTATGTTGCGAGTGATCATATCGTCAGGTGCGCTTGCCACGACTGTCTCCAGAACCTCGATCGCCAGTCTGGCAGGGGTCAGGTCAAAACGATCCAGTTCCCAGCAGATTTTCTTGATCAGCAGTGGATTGCTCAGTTCGGAACCGGCGAAGTTCACGCCGATTTGGGGTACGTGCAGCCCTGCATCATCCCAAGACTGAACGGCTGAAAATGCGTGAAACATCATAACGTCCGCCAGCCGTTCAAGGAGGTCGGCCTGTTCCAGCGCGGGCAGGAAATCCGATGGCAGCAGCGTGCCGCGGGTCGGGTGGGACCATCTCGCCAAGGCTTCGAAACCACTGATCTGGCCGGTCTCCGTCGATATTTGGGGTTGGAACCACGGCATGATCTGGCCGTTTTCCAATGCGCTTGCGACCTCATCAATCAATGCTGCAAAATCGGCAGTTGGGGTCACCATTCGGTCAGTAAAGGCGCGAATGCCCGATGGTCCGTGGCGCGTCGCTTCTTTCAATGCCGTGGCGGCGGCAGCAAGCCAGCCTTCGCCGCTTGGTGCAGGTGAACGTGTATGTTGGCAAAATCCGACGGAAACAGAGGCGTAGATGACTGTTCCATCAATCGAAATTGGTTCTTCAGAGACCCGCTGCAACCGGGCGGCCATCTGGATGCACAGTTCGAGGTCAAGGTGCCGTACGGGGTCAAGGCAGACACCAAAGGTCACGTCATCGATTTTCCCCACGCTGTCCTTGTCCCGCAGGGCCGCGATCAGCCGTTCTGAAATTTCCGTTTGAACCTGATCGGCCGCAGATTTTCCAAAGCGGTCCTGCAATTCTGCAAAATCCTCAATCTCGAATAGAAAGACCGCTGATTTCCAGCCGAATTCGGACGTTTTCTGAAGTACCTGGGTTGCCAAGTCGTTGAAAGCATTGGTCTGCAACAGGCCAGTCACCCCTTCGCGGGCGAGCAAAAGCTGGTTCGTTGTGCCGTAAAATCCGCCCAGGCAAAGATACGCGATGGGAATGGCGATCGCGCAAATCAGTAAGGCCCCTTCGCCGCCGAACCAATAGGTAGAGAGGCAAAGCGCGGGCACAAACGCCAAGGCGGGCGGGCCAGTCATGACGTTTGAAATATTGCGCCCCAAGTGAAGAAGCTTTGTCTGCAAACTGCGCGCCATCGTCTAACCCCCATCTGACGCAGGATCCGCGCCTTTGGGGATATGCCTAAGGGCTTTGACGTATCAAACAGGTTAATGTTCCTGTTTTCTTCCGGCCTATTTAAAGAAGATTAGCAGAAATTCCGCTATTTGTTTCTAGTCAAAGCGGCGAAATCGAACAGCTTCGGGTCCAGCAGATGCGAGGGGCGTGCGTTCATAAGCGCCCTGAACATGACTTGCCGACGGCCAGGGCTGTTTGCCTCCCAACCGTCAAGAATCGCCTTGACCTGTTGGCGCTGCAACCCGTCTTGCGACCCGCAAAGATCGCAAGGAATAATGGGGTAATTCATCGCGTTGGAGAATTTTTCGCAGTCGGCTTCGGCGACATGCGCGAGGGGGCGATACACAAATACATCACCTTCTTCGTTCAGCAGCTTTGGCGGCATTGTTGCAAGGCGACCGCCGTGAAACAAATTCATGAAAAATGTCTCTAGAATGTCATCACGGTGATGGCCCAACACGACTGCGCTGCACCCTTCTTCGCGTGCGATGCGGTACAAGTGACCACGGCGCAACCGGCTGCACAGCGCGCAAAATGTCCGGCCGGCAGGGATTTTATCCATCACAACCGAATAGGTGTCTTGGTATTCAATCCGATGTTCGACGCCCATTTTCTCTAGAAATGCGGGCAAAACGGTTGCCGGAAAATTGGGCTGACCCTGATCCAGATTGCAGGCAAGCAGTTCGACAGGCAGCAATCCGCGCCATTTTAGCTCGTGCAGAATCGCAAGCAAGGTATAGCTGTCCTTGCCGCCTGACATGCAAACCAGCCATTTGGCCCCCGGTTCAATCATGCCATATTGTTCAATGGCCTCGCGGGTATACCGCACAAGCCGCTTGCGCAGTTTGCGAAACTCGGTGCTTTGGGGCGCACCGTAAAAAAGCGGGTGAATATCGTCAGGTTGATCCAGCATGGCTTTGGCTTAGTTCAACTGAATGCGCCGATCAAGCGGCGGTTTCACCAGCGGGGATGCCTTATTGAGTTTTAGCGTAATTTCCGGCTTTGTGGCGCGCCGATCCGCCCTGCGGGTGTGGCGGGGCCGATTGGCAGGGGGGGCACGAGCCGTTTAATCCGGAACGTTGTCGATGCCGCTGCTGCCCCAGGGATGGCAGCGCGCAATGCGGCGGATCGCCAGCCAGCCGCCTTTGATGCCGCCATGTTTGTTCAATGCCTCGAGCGCATAGGCGCTGCATGTCGGCTGAAACCGGCAGTTCTGACCCAGCCACGGGCTGAAAATCAAACGGTATGCCCGTACCGGAACAGCAAGAATGCGTGCGAGAACAGTCATTTCGTTTTGCCGTGCAGGATGTTCAGGGCTTTGGTCAGGTCGGCCTGTAATTGGGAAAAGGGCAGGGTGGCTGTGGCCCCTTGCCGCCCGACCAAGACATAATCCATGCCGTCGCGCCCCTGTTCGGGCAAGATCAGACGCGCGATTTCGCGCAGGCGGCGCTTGGCGCGGTTGCGGGCAACGGCGTTTCCGACCTTTTTAGAGCAGGTAAAGCCAACGCGTATTCCTTCGGCCTCGCCCTCGGGGCGTTTGCGCATCTGAAGGATGAAGCCAGGCATCGCCACGCGCGGCGATCTGGTGGCCCGCTGGAAATCCGGTCTGTTTTTAAGCGTAGTCAAACGCAAAGAAACCGCCGGATGCGTTTCCCTTGGGGTGGCTTCTGTGCCATCCATGGGTGCCTCCGACGGTGTCATATCTTGCAAGAACCGAAAGCGCGAATTACGCGCTCAGTTTGGCCCGGCCTTGTGCGCGGCGCGAGTTGATGATCTTACGGCCCGCTTTTGTTGCCATACGTGCACGAAAACCGTGGCGCCGCTTGCGCACAAGGTTTGAAGGTTGAAAGGTGCGTTTCATCGCTCCGACTCCACTTTAATACATAGGTTTGCACCAGATTCGGCGCATCACTGTCAATTCAAGACCTGCCTCTAAAGCTGCTAGGCTCGCAAGTCAAACCCTTGAGGCCGCTAATTTGGCTATGCTGCAATAAAAACAGTAAATATCGCGGCCGAGTGTTTCAATTCAGTGCCATATCCCTGGTTTTCTGCAACATACAGGGGGGCTGCGATCAAGCACCCGTGATGCCCCTATCTGCCCGCGGCACAATGGCCCATCTATAAGAGAGCAAGGGCCACCGGACTATCGCCCGAATATGGAAAGCATAAAGATTAATGGCAGATCAGAACCAAAACAGGCCTGTATGGCTCAGATATCTGCCTATGATCGCCATCGTGCTGGTCGCGGTTGCGGGGTTTTTCACATTGCGCGATTATCTGAGCTTTGAAACTCTGCGCGACAACCGTGAGGCGCTGATCGCGTTTCGGGATGCGAATTATCTGCTGACTGTGATTGGATTTATTGCCGCTTATATCTTGATCGTGGGGTTTTCGCTGCCCGGCGCGGGGATCGCGACCATCACCGGTGGGTTCTTGTTTGGCACCCTGTTCGGGGTGATCTTTAGTGTGACAGGGGCCACAATCGGTGCTGTGATGATCTTTCTGGCGGCGCGGCTGGGATTTGGGGAAAACCTCAAGGCGCGGATGGAGGCGTCGGATGGGATGGTGCGCAAGATCAAAGAGGGAATCGACAATAACCAATGGTCGATGTTGTTCTTTATCCGTCTGGTGCCTGCGGTGCCGTTTTTCGTGGCCAACCTGATTCCTGCGTTTCTGGGCGTGATGCTGTACCGTTTTGTGATCTCTACCTTTTTGGGGATCATCCCCGGATCGCTGGTCTATACGTCAGTCGGCGCAGGGCTGGGGACAGTGTTTGCTCGTGGTGAGACGCCGAATTTCGGAATCATCTTCGAACCCTATATATTGTTCCCCCTCCTTGGCCTGTGCGCCTTGTCGCTTCTTCCCGTCATGATCAAAGCCGTTACCGGCAAAAAGGGACTGCTGAAATGAACCGCATCAAAACCGACCTGTTGATCATTGGCGCTGGCTCTGGCGGGCTGTCTATCGCTGCGGGGGCATCGCAAATGGGGGCGGATGTCGTGCTGCTTGAGGGGCATAAAATGGGCGGTGACTGCCTTAACTATGGCTGTGTCCCGTCCAAGGCGCTGATTGCAACCGGAAAAGCGGCTTATGGCCAGCGCCATTCGGCGCAATTCGGTGTGGCCGACGCCGCCGGAGAGGTGGATTACGCCGCTGCCAAAGACCACGTGGCCGATGTGATCGCGCAGATTGCGCCCGTCGACAGCCAGGAACGGTTCGAAGGCTTCGGGATCAAGGTGATCCGCGAATTCGGGCGCTTTATCTCGGAGGACGAGGTTCAGGCGGGCGATACGATCATCAAGGCGCGGCGTATCGTGATCGCGACGGGGTCATCGCCCCTGGTGCCGCCCATTCCGGGGCTGGACACAACCCCGCATGAAACGAATGAAACGCTGTTTGATCTGCGCGAAAAGCCCGCGCATCTGTTGATCATCGGGGGCGGTCCCATCGGTATGGAGATGGCGCAGGCGCATATTCGCATGGGCTGCAAGGTGACGGTCATTGAAGGGGACAAGGCGCTGGCCAAGGACGACCCCGAGATGGCCGCGGTCGTGTTGCAATCGCTCAAGGACGAAGGCGTGGAGATCGCGGAAGGCGCATTGGCCGCCGAGATTCGCGGCGATGTCGGTGCGATCGAGGTTGAGGCCAAGGACGGGCGCATCTTCAAAGGCTCGCATCTGTTGGTCGCGGTGGGGCGCAAGGCCAACACCGACAAGCTGGACCTTGAAAAGGCGGGCATTGAACCGATCCGGAACGGCATCAAGGTCGACGCATCCCTGCGCACGACCAACCGCAAGGTCTATGCCATCGGGGATGTGGCGGGCGGGCTGCAATTTACCCATGTTGCCGGTTATCACGCCGGTGTGGTGATCAGATCGCTGATGTTTGCGATTCCGTCCAAGGCCAAGACGGCGCATATTCCCTGGGCAACCTATACGGACCCTGAATTGTCGCAGGTCGGCCTGACCGAGGCGCAAGCCAAGGACGCACATGGCGACAAGGTCGAGGTCGTGCGTTTTCACTATAATCACAACGACCGTGCCATCGCTGAACGCAAAACCAAGGGGCTGATCAAGGTCATGGTCCTCAAGGGCCGTCCCGTGGGTGTCAGCATTGTCGGCTATCAGGCGGGCGAGCTGATCAATCTATGGGCATTGGCGCTGGCAAATAACATGAAAATGAGCCAGATTGCCGGCATGGTTGCACCGTATCCCACGATTGGCGAAGTCAACAAACGCGCAGCGGGTGCCTATTTCTCGCCGCGCTTGTTTGAAAGCGATATGGTCAAGACTGTTGTGCGCTTTGTGCAGCGTTTCATTCCCTAGAGCACGTCCAGAATGTTGAAATCCTTTTCAGGCCGGCTGCTTATCCTGACCACCATCTTTGTGATGCTGGCCGAAGTTCTGATTTTTGTGCCGACCATCGCGCGGTTTCGCGAAGAATATCTGATGAACCGTCTTGAACGGGCGCAGATCGCATCGTTGACCTTGCTGGCGAATGACATGATCGATCCCGCGCTCGAGGCTGAATTGCTTAGAACGGCCGAGGTTTTCAACGTGGTGTTGCGGCGGGACGAGGTGCGGCAACTGGTGCTGTCCTCCCCCATGCCGCAATCCATTCTCAAGACCTATGATCTGCGTGACGCCTCTGCGCTGACGCTGATCAAGGATGCGTTCATGCAGCTGGCCGACACGCAAGACGGGGTGATCCGCGTGATTGGCGCGCCGGTTCAGGATGCCGGGTCACTGATCGAAATTACCATGCAAACGGTGCCCCTGCGCGATGCCATGGTCGATTACGGCTTTCGGATCTTGCTGCTGTCTGCCGTGATTTCGATCATCACCGCGACTTTGCTGTTCATCGCGTTGCGGGATTTGTTGCTGAAACCGATCAAAAGCGTGGTGGGCCATATGCAGAACTATGCGCTGGCCCCCGAAGACGCGCGGCGCATTATTGCGCCATCGGCCGATGTGACCGAAGTCCGCGAGGCCGAAGAGGCGTTGATGAAGCTTGAGACAGAGCTGACCCAAGCCTTGCGTCAAAAGGAACGGCTGGCGCAACTGGGGCAGGCGGTCAGCAAGATCAGCCATGATTTGCGTAATATCCTGACCACCGCGCAACTGTTCACTGACCGGATAGAGATGTCGGAGGACCCGAGCGTAAAGCGGATGGCCCCCAAGCTGGTCAGTTCGATCACGCGGGCCGTGCATCTATGCGAATCGACGCTGGCCTTTGGCAAAGCCGAGGAGCCCAGCCCGACATTGACGGTCGTGGCACTGGATCACATCGTCCAAGACGTCGTGGACAGCGAAAGCCTTGCCGTGGACGGGGCGGGGATCGAATTTGTGCTGAATGTCCCCAAAGACCTGCAAATACGGGCCGACCCCGAACAAATGTTCCGCGTGCTGGCCAATCTGGTTCGCAATGCACGCCAAGCCATTGTTGCCACAGGGCATGGCGGAGAGATCCGCGTGATGGCCAGCGACCACCCCAAAAGCTGGGTGATCGAGGTGCAGGATAACGGACCCGGCCTGCCTGCCAAGGCGCAAGAGCATCTGTTCACCGCATTCCGGGGCGGGGCGCGCAAGGGCGGCTCCGGTCTTGGACTTGCGATTGCCGCCGAATTGGTGCGCGGCCACGGTGGGACGCTAGAGTTGACGGAAACCGGTGCCACGGGGACGGTTTTCCGGATATGTCTGCCCAAAGGCGACGGTACTTTTTGAGCCAAATACAGGAAATTTCATTTCTTGCCAAACAAGGGGTTGCAAAGCTCTGCGCCCAGAACTAAACCGCGCCGTAGTGCACCCGTAGCTCAGCTGGATAGAGTACCTGACTACGAATCAGGGGGTCAGAGGTTCGAATCCTCTCGGGTGCACCATACTCCTCCAAGCGTGAATTTTGTCTTATCCAGCACGGCATATTGCCGTTTTGCGCGCGTTATGCGGCCGGGGTGTCTTGTTTGTCATAGCCGCGCAGGTCCAGCCGTTTGGCAGCAGACCTAAGCGCCGCAGCAAGCAGCGCTGGCCCGACACCTGTTTTCTGGCCTGCACGAAACAGCAGCGCGATGTCACGGTTGGCAAAGGGCAGATCTAGCGGCTTGATCACCACCTCTTCGCGGTAGATTGCCTGGCGGCGGGCGAAAAGTTCGGGGATCACCGCCACACCGGTGCCTGTGGCCGCCATCAGCAAAATCGAATCAAGGCTGGTCCCTTCGTAGTCATCGGAAACCACACCGCCGATATCTGCCGCCAGCGCATAGACGATGCGCGACAATCTGTGACTGTTGTCCAAAGTCAGCAGCAACCGTCCTGCAAGGGTCTCGGCTGTTGCGGCGTCCTGGCTGGCCAGCGGATCATCGACCGCCACAGCGACCCAAAGGCTTTCGTTGAACAGGCGCTCCTGATGGGTGTTGGGGTGATCTTCGGGGGTGGAGATGATTGCATCAAACCGGCCGCTGCGCAGGCCTTGTTCCAGATCGCGGGTGTTTTCTTCGCGCACGACAATGCGCAGGTCGGGTTGCTGGTGGTGAATTTCCTTGACCACTTGCGGTAATAGATAGGGGCCGATGGACGGCAAGACGCCAAGGCGCAAACGCCCCGAAAACGGCGCGTCGCTTGTCATCGCCTGACGCAGGTCCTGAACCTCGGCCAGAATCTTTTGGGCGCGTGCGACAAATTCCTCGCCCTTGCTGGTGATCTGCACACCGCCACGGCTGCGCTCAAACAGACGGATGCCCAATTCGTCCTCGACCGCCGCGATCTGGGCCGACAGGCTGGGCTGGCTGACATTCAAAAGATCAGCGGCCAGCCCGAACCTGCCCAGACGTTGGACCGTCACAATATATTCAAGCTGGCGAAGTGTTGGGCGCATAGCATAGTTTGATACTATGAAATACTTTGTTAGCAAGTATTTTTATTACCTATCGCTGTCTGCGAAAGCCCCATGACATTCTGATTGGAGCAGACACATGCACAGCATCTTCGATACACTCTTGGGCAACCTTTTGGTCCCGACCATCCTGTTTTTCGTTCTGGGTCTGATTGCAGCCTTTGCACGAAGCGATCTGTCAATTCCGGCAGGTGCGGCCAAATTCATGTCGCTGTATCTGCTTTTGGCGATTGGGTTCAAAGGCGGGAGCAGTCTGGCCACCTACGGGCTGCATGCAGATATGTTTGTGACCATCGGGATCGGGGTCGCGCTGTCATTCGTGATACCTTTCATCGCCTTTGGCCTGCTGCGCTCAATGACGCGGCTGGATACGATGAATGCAGCAGCGGTTGCGGGGCATTACGGGTCGATCTCGATCGTGACCTTTGTGGCGGCAAGTAGTTTGCTAGAGCTGACGGGCGTGGCATTCGATGGCTACATGATCGCCGTGGCCGCCGCGATGGAGGTGCCGGCCATCTTGTCCGCACTCTGGATCGCCAACAAGTTCTCGGGCGAGGGCAAGGCGGGCCCCGGTCTTTACCGCGAGCTGTTGGCGAACGGGTCAATCGTGCTGCTGGTCGGTGCCTTTGCCATCGGTGCGCTGACCGGCGATCAGGGGATGACGATGATCGCCCCCTTTGTGGTCACACCGTTCACCGGCATCTTGTGTCTGTTTCTGCTGGATATGGGTCTGAATGCCGGGCGCAGTGTGATCGCCAACCGGCATCTTCTGACCACGGGCCTGTTCGCTTTTGGCATGCTGATGCCGCTGATCGGTGCCATCCTCGCTTGGGCGCTGGGCGCGGCGGTTGGTTTGCAACAAGGCAGCTTGTTCCTGCTTATGGTGCTGTCGGCATCGGCATCCTATATCGCGGTGCCTGCTGCCATGCGGATCGCCCTGCCCAAGGCAGAGGCGGGGATTTACCTGACCCTGTCGCTGGGCGTGACCTTTCCGTTCAACATCACAATCGGGTTGCCCGTCTATCTATGGCTGGCGCAGCTTTGAAACTGACAGGTGGGGGTGGGGCATCCAAAGCCTGCCCCACCCTAATTGCTGCGAAAGATCTTTGATTCGCCGATCATTTGCTCAAGCGCGGCGATACGTTCGGCGCTTTGATCGGAACTGCGCGATTGCACCTCGGCAACCAAGGCTTCGATCAGGAAATTGATCGCAAGGGTCGAATCCCAGCTTGAGGGGACCTCGACCATCGCGCGGAAACAGAACCGCGCGTATTTTTCGATCGGCGACCCCCATGCGTCTGTGAAAAGGACAATGCTGGCCCCCTGTTTGACGGCAAGATTGGCCAGCTTTTCCAGCTCTTTCTCGTAGCGGCGAATGTCAAAGATCACCAAGACCGCACCTGCATCCATATCCAGCAAGGACTGCGGCCAGACGCTTGGCGACGAATCCAGCAATGTCACTTGGGGGCGGATGATTTGCAGGTGGTTGAAAAAGTAATGCGCGTTGGACCGCGTGATGCGCCCGCCCAACAAATACAGGCGATGCGCAGGGTCGGACAGCAGTTCGGCCACCTGGTCGAATTCGGTCAGGTCCAGACGGTCAAGGGTGCGGTTGATGTTGTCGGACACCGCTTCGATAAAACGCGACACGATATGATCGCGGCTGTCGGACGGGGGGGCTGCGTCAAGCTTGGCAAGCGGTTGCTTCATCCGCGCGCCGATTTCCTCGCGGATGGCGTCTTGCATATCCGAGAACCCGTCAAAGCCCAGCTTGCGCGCCAATCGGATAATCGTTGGCGACGACACCTCGGCACATTCGGCCAAACGGTTGATGGATTGCAGCCCGGTCAGCAATGAATCGTCAAGCAGAACGGCCGACAGCTTCCGCTCCGCAGCGGTTAACTCTGTCTGCTTTTCTTTGAGCAAATCGCGGACCAGTGCTTTTTTGTGCAAAGGCTGTTCCTTTCGGTACAGAGTTTCAGTTTGTGAAGCAAAGGTTACAGAAAAATTCTTGACTTGCTAGAAAAATCTGTAGTGATGGTGGCAAGCCAAGGGGGTATTTTCGGTTTGAACAGCGATTGGACGGCAGTGCAGGTGACAAACGGCAGCGGGCGGGGGCCTGTATTGCTGATCTGCGAA
Organism: Sulfitobacter sp. SH22; assembly: GCF_965641905.1. Lineage (NCBI taxonomy): Bacteria > Pseudomonadati > Pseudomonadota > Alphaproteobacteria > Rhodobacterales > Roseobacteraceae > Sulfitobacter > Sulfitobacter sp. SH22. The sequence continues at coordinate 1,933,233 of NZ_OZ282573.1, read as the reverse complement.
CATGCGTCCGATTTCATCCCCCAAGACTTTGATCTGGGGCTTAGCCCGGCTGCGCAGGCCTCCCATGCGGCGTGGGATATCGGAGCGCTTGATGTGGCGGTTGCGCTGTCGGGGATGCTGGACGCTCCATTGGTGGCAGGCGGAATTTCGCGGTTGGTCTATGATTGCAACCGACCTTTGACCGCGCCCGATTGCATTCCGGCCCGCAGCGAAGTTTTTGACATTCCGGGGAACGCAAACCTGTCGGATCAGGAAAAGCAAAGCCGCTTTGACCGCGTGCACACGCCGTTTCACGATGCGGTGGACGAATTGCGCAGACAGGCAGCGCCGCAGTTGGTCGTGACCATTCACAGCTTTACCCCGATTTACAACGGGACCAAGCGTGACGTTGAATTGGGTTTCCTGTTTCACAGCGACCCGACCACAGCACAAGCATTGCTGACCCAAGAGCAGCTCAACGGCACCTACCGGGCCGCGTTGAACGAACCTTATGCCGCCACGGATGGCGTGACCTATTCGCTCCAGAAACATGGCGAAGCGCATGGGATACCTGCGGTGATGATCGAAATTCGAAACGACCTGATCGACACGGGCGATACGGCCCATGCCATGGCGCAACATCTGAATGAAGTGTTGCGCGCCGCGTTTCCCACCCTTTTTCAAGAGGCATCGGAATGAAGGCGATGCGTAAATATATCTCGCTGGTGGATGGCTTTAACTATGGGTTGGGCCGGATCGCGATGTACGGCATTTTCGTCCTGATGGGCATTTTGCTGTGGTCCTCCTACAATAAAACCTTTGCATCACCGCAACTGTGGACGCTGGAAATGGCGCAGTTTGTGATGGTGGGCTATTACATTCTGGGTGGTCCCTATGCGCTGCAAATGGGGTCGAATGTGCGGATGGATCTGTTCTATGCCGAACTTACCCCGCGCAAGAAAGCCTGGACGGACACCATTACCGTTATGTTTTTGCTGGTCTATCTGGTGATCCTGCTGTGGGGCGGCATCGAATCCACGCTGTATTCCTTTAAATATGGGGGTGAACGCAGCCCGACGGCGTGGCGTCCCTATATGTGGCCGGTCAAGGTGACCATGTGCATCGGTATTTTCCTGATGCTGCTCCAAGCTGTCTCTGAATTGTTCAAAGACATCCTTTTCCTCAAATCCGGTGAGGACACACGTGATGCCCTATGAACTGATCGCCATATTGATGTTTTCGACGATGATGCTGATGCTGCTGACGGGGCAGCGGGTGTTCGGTGCCATCGGCTTTGTCGCGGTGATGGCTGCGCTGTTTTTGTGGGGCGACCGGGGTGGCTATGACATCGGGTTTTCCGCCGCGATCAAGCTGATGCGCTGGTATCCGTTGCTGACGCTGCCGATGTTTATCTTCATGGGCTATGTGCTGTCCGAATCCAAAATCGCGGATGATCTGTACAAGATGTTCCACGTCTGGATGGGTGGCCTGCGCGGTGGTCTGGCGATCGGGACGATCGGCCTGATGGTGCTGATTTCCGCGATGAACGGTCTGTCTGTTGCAGGCATGGCGATCGGGGCCACGATTGCGCTGCCCGAATTGCTGAAACGGAATTATGACAAGCTGATGGTGACCGGTGTCATTCAGGCCGGGTCCAGTTTGGGCATCCTTGTGCCGCCGTCGGTGGTGCTGGTGCTTTACGCAATGATCGCGCGGCAACCGGTCGGGCAGTTGTGGCTGGCCGGTGCCATTCCGGGCCTGATGATGGCGACGATGTTCATCATCTACATCGCCATCCGCTGCCGGTTGAACCCTGAGCTTGGGCCTGCCTTGTCCGCAGAAGAACGCGATGTCGGCTGGCCGGAAAAGCTGCGCCTGTTGCGTGCCGGGCTGCTGCCTGTGGTGATCTTTGCCGTGATGATGGTGCCGTTCGTGAACGGCTGGACCTCGCTGGTGGAAAGTTCGGCCATCGGGGCAATCGCGGCGTTTCTGGCGGCTGTGCTGAAAGGCCGGATGACACGTCAGGTGTTCGAGACATCCGTGCGACAGACCCTTGCGATCACCTGCATGTTCATGTGGATCATCCTTGCGGCGCTGGCCTTTGGTGCCGTGTTTGACGGGCTGGGCGCGGTCAAGGCGATCGAGAGCCTGTTCACCGAACAATGGGGCCTGAACCCTTGGGTGATCCTGATCCTGATGCAACTGTCCTTCTTGGTCATGGGCACGTTTCTGGATGATACGGCGATGCTGGTTATCGTGGCCCCGCTTTATGTGCCGCTGGTCGGTGCGTTGGGGTTCGATCTGGTGTGGTATGGTGTGCTTTATACGATCACCTGCCAGATCGCCTATATGACCCCGCCGTTCGGCTATAACCTGTTCTTGATGCGCGCGATGGCCCCGCCCGAGATCACGATCACGGATATCTACCGGTCGATCATTCCATTCGTGGGCGTGATGGTGCTGGCCTTGGCTGTTGTGATGCTGTTCCCGCAGATCGCACTTTGGCTGCCCAACTATGTCTACGGCAATTAACCGAAATAACCACCACGTGGCCGGATGAACCGGCCCTTCAAACCCGAAACCCAACAAGGAGTATGTCAGATGACAACCAGACGTAAGTTTCTCAAGGGGGCCGCAATCGCTGGTCCCGCAGCCCTTGCCACCCCGTCGATCCTGCACGCGCAGGAAACGATCCGCTGGCGCTTTCAGACCTATGCCGGTGCGGCCCTTGGTGAAGAAGTAACAAAACCCGCCATCGATGCGATCAACGCGGCCTGCCAGGGCCAACTTGAGATCGAACTGTTCTATGCCGACCAGATCGTTCCAACGGGCGAATTGTTCCAGGCGCTTCAGCGCGGCACCATCGACGGTGTGCATTCGGACGACGATTCGATGGCCTCCCCGACACCTGTGCGGTCCTTTGGCGGGTATTTCCCGTTGGCGACCAAACACGCGTTGGATGTGCCTGTGCTGTTCAACCAATACGGTCTGGCTGACATCTGGCGCGAAGAATACGCCAAGGTCGGCGTGCATTGGCTGTCTGCTGCGGGTCAAGATCCGTGCAACTTCAACACGGTCAAGCCGATCAGATCGCTGGCCGATATGGACGGGCTGAAACTCTATACCTTCCCGACGGCGGGTCGGTTCCTGTCTCAGTTTGGCGTTGTTCCGGTGAACATCCCCTACGAGGACGCCGAAGTTGCCGTTCAAACAGGCGAACTGGACGGTATGGCGTGGTCGGGCATCACCGAAGACTACACCGTGGGTTGGGCCGATGTGACCAACTATTTCTGCACCAACAACATTTCGGGTGCATGGATCGGGTCGTTCTTTGTGAACGCCGAAAAATGGGCAGAACTGCCGGATCACCTGAAACAGATCGTGTCTTCGGCGATCGAGGCAAGCCACACCTACCGCAACCAGTGGTATTGGGGCGGCGAAGCGCGTCTGCGCGCGTCTGGCGAAAAGCTGGAACTGACATCCGTTCCGCAGGAAGAATGGAAAACCGTTGAAGAAGCGGCGGTTAAGTTCTGGGACGAGATGGCTGAAGAAGGCGAAACAGCTGCGAAAATCGTTCAGATTTTCCGTGACTATAATAATGTGACGTCGAAAGCGGGTCCGCCCTATACCTTCGGCTGATCGCTGGTCCGACACAGATCAAAAGGGGCGGCGCGTTTGTGCCGCCCTCACACATGCAAAAGGAACGTCTGCACATGGGCAACTTAACATTCGATACGCTCAGGGAAATGGCCGATAACGGCGAGGTCGACACCGTCTTGGTGGCCCTTGTCGATATGCAGGGCCGCCTGATGGGCAAGCGTTTTCACGTGACCAATTTCATCGACCATTCCCACACGGAAACCCATTGCTGCAACTATTTGCTGGCCACCGATCTGGTGATGTCCACGCCCGAAGGCTTTGCATCTACCAGTTGGCAAACCGGCTATGGCGACTATGTCTTGCGCCCCGATATGTCGACGATGCGCCAGGTGCCGTGGCTGGATAAAACCGTTCTGGTGCTGGGCGATGTACTTGATCACCACACCCACGAACCTGTGCCCCATTCCCCGCGTTCGATGCTGAAAAAGCAGATTGCGCGGCTTGATGCCTTGGGCTTTGACGCGATGATGGCGACCGAGCTTGAATTCTTTTTGTTCGAGGGCGATTACCGCACCCTCCAGAAAGAAAAATACGCAAACCTTGTGCCGTTGAATGGTCATAACGAAGATTACTGCCTGTTCCAGACCACCAAGGAAGAAGCTTTCCTGCAACCCTTGCGCAACCATCTGGTGGCTGCGGGCGTGCCGATTGAATGCACCAAAGGCGAGGCCGAAACCGGCCAGCAAGAGTTGAACATCCGCTATGCCGATGCCCTTGATTGCGCCGATAACCACACGATTTCGAAACAGGCGATCAAGGAAATCGCCTTTCAGCAGGGCTTTTCGGCGTCGTTCCTACCGAAATGGGCGGCGGATAAGGTCGGGTCCTCCAGCCACGTGCATATGTCGCTGTGGAAAGACGGCACACCTGCGTTTTTCGACAAGGATGCCAAGCTGGGCATGTCCGGGCTGATGGGGCATTTCATGGCTGGGCTGATCAAATACGCGCCCGACATCACCTATTTTCTGGCCCCCTATATCAACAGCTACAAACGCTTTGCCAAAGGCACATTTGCGCCCACGAAAACGGTGTGGTCCGTTGATAACCGCACCGCCGGTTTCCGGCTGTGTGGCGATGGCACCAAGGGCATTCGCGTTGAATGTCGCATCGGCGGGTCGGACCTGAACCCCTATCTGGCGCAGGCGGTTTTGCTGGCGGCGGGCCTGAAGGGGATCGAGGAAAAGCTGCCCCTGCAAGAGCCCACAATGGGGGATGCCTATGAAGACGCAAGCGTGACCGAAATTCCGCGCACCTTGCGGGCTGCAACCGAAACCTTGCGCAACTCTGCCATGCTGCGCGAGGCCCTTGGCGACGATGTGGTTGACCATTACACCCGCGCAGCCGAATGGGAGCAGGAGGAATACGACAAGGTCGTAACCGACTGGGAAATCAACCGCGGATTTGAGCGAGCATAAGCAATGACAAAGACCCTGAAATGTATCTCACCGATTGACGGATCGGTTTATCTGGAACGCCCTGTCCTGTCGCTGGAGGCTGCCCGTGACGTATGTGCACAGGCGAAATCGGCGCAGACCTTGTGGGCGGCACGCCCGCTGGCTGAACGCGTTGATCTGGTGCGCGCCGCCGTCGCCGAAGTGGGCAAAACGACCGACCGCATGGCGGTTGAACTGGCCCATCAGATGGGCCGCCCAGTGCGCTATGGCGGGGAATTCGGCGGGTTCAACGAACGCGCCAGCTATATGGCCGACATCGCGGAGCAGGCGCTGGCTCCGATGATTATCGAAGACAGCGAAAAAGCCACCCGCAAGATCACCCGTGAGCCGCGCGGCGTTGTGCTGGTCGTGGCCCCGTGGAACTATCCTTACATGACGGCGATCAACACCGTTGCCCCTGCCTTGATCGCGGGCAATACGGTTGTGCTGAAACACGCCACGCAAACCTTGCAGGTGGGCGAACGTCTGGCCGAAGCGTTTCATGCGGCGGGCATTCCGGAGGATGTATTCCAGAACGTGTTTCTGGATCACGACACCACATCGGCGCTGATCGCTGAACGCCAGTTCGGTTTCGTCAACTTCACCGGCTCGGTCGGGGGCGGCAAGGCGATGGAAATTGCAGCAGCCGGCACATTCACACCTGTCGCGACCGAACTGGGCGGCAAAGACCCCGGTTACGTGCGTGCCGATGCCAATGTGGATGCGGCGGTTGACGGGTTGATGGACGGCGCGATGTTCAACGCGGGGCAATGCTGCTGCGGGATTGAACGGATTTATGTACACGAAAGCCTGTATGATGCCTTTGTCGAAAAAGCTGTGGCTTGGGTGAATGCCCTGAAGCTTGGCAACCCGCTGGAACAGGAAACCACCATCGGGCCGATGGCCAACGTGCGCTTTGCCGCCGAAGTGCGCGCCCAGATCGCCGAAGCTGTGGCCGATGGCGCAACTGCACTGATCGAACCCTTTGCCGAAGATGACGGTGCCGCCTATCTGACGCCGCAAATCCTGACGAACGTAACCCACAACATGCGCGTCATGCGCGACGAAAGTTTCGGTCCCGTGGTTGGCATCATGCCGGTCAAGGATGACGCCGAGGCGATTGCGTTGATGAACGATTGCCAGTTCGGTCTGACGGCTGCGATTTTCACCAAGGATGCAGATGCCGCTGACGCCATCGGTGCGCAGTTGGAAACCGGCACGGTCTTCATGAACCGCTGTGATTACCTTGATCCGGCGCTGTGCTGGACGGGCTGCAAAGACACCGGCCAGGGCACAGGATTGTCCGTGCTGGGCTTTCAGGCGCTGACGCGTCCCAAATCTTACCACCTTAAAAAGGCTTGATCCTATGGAGCTGAAAAACAACTGGTCCTACCCCACCGCGATGCGTTTTGGTGCGGGCCGTATTTCTGAGATCGGCAAGGCCTGCGAGGCCGCCGGCATCAAGAAACCGCTGCTTGTCACCGACAAGGGGCTGGCATCGATGGCCATCACCACCAAGACGCTCGATCTGCTCGAGGCTGCTGGCTTTGGCCGGGCCATGTTCTCCGAAGTGGATGCGAACCCGACCGAAATCAACCTTGCCGCGGGGCTTCAGGTGTACCGTGACGGCGGTCATGACGGCGTAATCGCCTTTGGCGGCGGGTCGGGCCTTGATCTGGGCAAGATGGTTGCATTCATGGCGGGCCAGACACGCCCCGTTTGGGATTACGAGGATGTCGGCGACTGGTGGACCCGCGCCGATGCAGATGCCATCGCGCCGATCATCGCCGTGCCGACCACGGCTGGCACCGGATCGGAAGTCGGCCGCGCATCGGTGCTGACCAATTCTGAAACCCATGTGAAAAAGATCATCTTCCACCCCAAGGTTCTGCCAACGGTCGTGATCTGCGACCCCGAACTGACGGTCGGGATGCCCAAACACATCACCGCAGGCACAGGTCTTGATGCCTTTGCCCATTGTGTCGAGGCATTTAGCAGCCCGTTTTACCACCCGATGAGCCAGGGTATCGCGCTAGAAGGCATGCGTCTGGTCATTGACTATCTGCCCCGCGCCTATGCGGATGGCACCGATATCGAGGCGCGCGCGCAGATGATGTCAGCCGCCGCGATGGGGGCAACGGCATTTCAAAAGGGTCTCGGCGCGATCCATGCGATGAGCCATCCCGTCGGCGCGGTCTTCAACACCCACCACGGGACCACCAACGCGGTGTGCATGCCTGCGGTGCTGGACCTGAACGAACCGATGATCCGCGAACGGTTCGACCGTGCGGCTGGATACCTGCGTATTGACGGCGGCTATGACGGGTTCCGCAGCTTTGTTCAGGATTTCAACGACAGCTTTGCCATTCCGCGCAAACTGTCTGAAATGGGCGTGACCGCTGATCGCATGGATGATCTGGTCGCCATGGCACTGGAAGACCCGTCTTGCGGCGGCAACCCCGTCACCTTGACCACGGAAAACCTGCGCAAGCTGTTCGAGGCGACCATCTAAGCGGGTCTGAAACCACACATGCCCCGATAGATGTCTCTATCGGGGCATGTGGGCCGGAGTGTCATTGCCAGCCCTGGACGAGGTAAGCCCGCTGGCAGATGTGCTTAGGCGTCTTTGGCCGCCAAAGTGCCGATCTTGACGGCGCGGGTTACTTCCTTGCCTTTGTGCAAGATCACCACATCCGCCGTTTGATCGGGGTCCGTGTCCGCCACGGCGCGGGTCAGATCGCGCAATTCGTCGATCGCGGTGCCGTTGAAGGACAAGATGATATCCCCCTTTTCAAGGCCGGCTTTCTTGGCCGGGCTTTCGTCGCTCACCGCTTCGATCACCGCACCTTTGGGAACGTCATAGCCCAAGACCTGTGCGACTTCTTGTGTCATCGGGCGGATTTGCACCCCGAGCCAGCCGCGTGTGATGGTGCCGTCATCGGCCAGATCGGCGACGATGTTTTGCACCAGATCGGAGGGCACGGAAAACCCGATGCCGACCGACCCGCCACCCGGCGACAGGATCGCAGTATTGACGCCAATCACTTCGCCAGCGTTGTTGAACAGCGGCCCCCCCGAATTGCCACGGTTGATCGCCGCATCGGTCTGGATGAAATCATCATAGGGGCCCGCGTTGATATTGCGCGATTTGGCCGACACTATGCCAGTGGTCACGGTGCCCCCCAGACCAAAGGGGTTGCCCATCGCCACGACTTCATCGCCCACGCGCATGTTTTCAGACGATCCGAATTTGACGGCAGGCAGATCAACATCGGCTTCGATTTTCAGCAGGGCAATGTCGGTCATCGGATCGCTGCCGACGACTTTTGCCTCAAAGCTGCGCCCGTCCGACAGTTTTACGGTGACCTTGTCCGCACCTTCGACCACGTGGTTATTTGTCACGATCTGCCCGTCGGTCGAAATGATAAAGCCCGAGCCAAGACCCTGAACAGGCTGCGCCTCGGCACCTTGGCCGGGCATCATCTGTTCAAACCGCTTGCGCAATTCTTCGGGCATACCTTGGGGCATTTCCATCTGGACGGGGGATTTCGCGGTTGTGCCAGAGACTTCGATAAACACCACCGAAGGGGATATCGTTTCAACCAGATCGGCATAGCCACCCGCCGGAACGGCCAGTGCAGATGTCGGGGCAATCGCCACCAAAGAGGTCGACGCCAAGGCAGCGGCCAATACAAATGGCATCGCGCGGCGGGGGGATTTCATAATAGATGTCATGTTTGCTTCCTTGCATCATCGGTATGACACCCAAATGGCAGCCCGTTGTTACAGGGCGTTTTTGCCCCATATACAAATCTGTAAGATTGCTGTGCAGGGCTGCCAGACGCCTGATTTTAGGCTATCGCCGTGTCATGGTTCATACGGAACGGATGAAATGAAACTGCTTGTAGTAGAAGACGATGCCACCACCGGCACCTATATCGCCCGCGGCCTGCGCGAAGAGGGGCACAGTGTTGATCTGGTGACGGACGGGCGCGAAGGCCTGTTTCAGGCGACATCGGGCAGCTATGACGTGCTCATCATCGACCGGATGCTGCCAGAGGTGGACGGGCTGACGCTTGTCAAGACCTTGCGCGGCGCGGGCAATACCACGCCGGTGTTGTTTTTGACGGCGATGGGCAACGTCGATGACCGGATCAGCGGGTTAAATGCGGGCGGCGATGATTATCTGGTCAAGCCCTTTGCCTTTGGCGAATTATCTGCGCGGGTCGCGGCGCTGGCGCGTCGGCCCCAAGCGATCGAACAGGAAACCGTTCTGCGGGCTGGGGACCTTGAAATGCATCTGATCACCCGCAAGGTCACGCGGGGCGGTCAGGAAATTGATCTGCTGCCGCGCGAATTTGCCCTGCTGGAACACCTGCTGCGCCGCAAGGGCAGGGTCCAGACCCGCACCATGCTGCTTGAGGCCGTCTGGGACATCAGTTTCGATCCCATGACCAATGTGGTCGAAACCCACATCAGCCGGCTGCGGGCCAAGGTGGATAAACCCTTTGACCGCGAACTGATCCAGACCGTGCGCGGCGCGGGCTACAGGATGGATGCATGAGGGGGCGCATCCGGCAGCTTTGGCGGTCGATGCCGGTTCGGTTGGCACTGTTACTGGTGCTGCTGTTTTCCACCGTGAGCCTGATCAGTCTTCTGGCCAGCTATGCGGTGACCCGCAATTCGTTTGAAACCGCGATCCGCGCCGATCTGGAACAAGACATCGCAGGGTTTCGGGCCGCGCCCAATTCGCGGGCTGTGGCCTTGTTGGTGGATGCTGAATCGCGCGGCACCGATCCGGGCCGCGTGATCCTGAGCTATATCACCCCGAACGGGCAGATCTTTGGCAACGGGGCCATCGCGCGGGACGACGAAGGTTATCATATCGTGTCGCTCGCCAAGAGCCGGACAGAATATGACGGCGATTATCTGTCCCTGACAATCCGGCTTTATGGCGGGCAGTTGACCGTTGCACGCAGCCTTGCCCAGATCGAGGCCTTGCGGGTCGTGTTCTTTAACATCCTGTTGCTGAGCCTGTTGCCGACGATCCTGATCGCCTTGTCGGGTGGGCTGTATCTGGCGCGGCGCAGCAAACGCCACGTCGAGGTGATTGGCGGCACATTGGATGATCTGACCAACGGCGATCTGACTGCACGGGTGACCATGGGGCCCCGCTGGGCGGATGATCTGGTGCGGATTGGCGACAAGGTAAACCAGATGGCCGGTGCCCAAGAGGCACAGACCCAGATGTTGCGGCAGGTGTCGTCGGATATTGCCCACGATCTGAAAACGCCGATCCAGCGGGTTGCCGTGTATCTGGATGATATGGCCCGCACCGTTCCCTCTGCATCGGACGAAGGCGCGTTGCTGGGCAAGGCACAGGACGAGGTCGCGGGGATTGCATCGGTGTTTCAATCGTTGTTGCAGATTGCATCGGTCGAATCCGGTTCACCCAAGGCGCATTTCAAACCCGTCAATCTGAACCAGCTTTGCGAGACGATGACCGAGGTCTATGAACCCGCCGCCGCCGCCAAGGGGCAGTCGCTTGTCTGTGCGGTGCCTGATAAGATGGTACAGGTGGTGGGCGACAAGAACCTTCTTGGGCAAGTGCTGGCAAATCTGGTTGAAAACGCCATGCGCCATACCCCCGAAGGCAGCAAGATTACCGTAACGCTTGCGCAAAACGCGGGCCGCGCGATTGTGGAAATCGCCGATAACGGCCCCGGCATCCCGGCAGCCGAGCGCGAAAAGGTGGTGCGCCGGCTTTACCGTCTGGACCGCAGCAGAAATACCCCCGGCAATGGCCTAGGGCTTAGTCTGGTGGAAGGGGTGGTGAAACTGCACGGCGGTCATCTGTCATTGCTCGACAACGCGCCGGGGCTCAGGGTCAGGATCGAATTCCAAATACATAGTCCTGCGGCTATTTGATGCTGTGACACGACCCATATTTCGCTGCGGGGCCAGTTTATCCGGCTGGATTGGTGGAAGATCGTCTTTACCCCGTCCTTCGCCACCCGTTTGCTGCACATGGTGCTTGCGGCCTATCTGACCACAGGGCTTGTGGTGGGGGCAGTGGGGGCATCAACATCCTTGAACACCAGCCCGCAAAAGTCATGGCAATGGAAAGCCACTTTGACAGCCCCCCGCTGATCCTGTTCGGCATCCCGAACCGGGTGGCTCTTTGCGATCTGTGTGCTGAGCGTTCTGGCGCTTGGCATTGCCGCCCATGCGATCCGGCCGGAGATTGTGCCGTAACGCAAGGTAACGGCGCTGAACCGAAATGGGCCAGATGTGGGGGTTGCAAAACCGCAAAACCTCTGGCCCTTTTGCGGTCAAACCTGTCGTTCGACCCAGCCAAGGAATACCCCCATGCGCGCCATGCAAGTCACCGCCTATGACCAGCCGCTTCAATTGCAAGAACTGGAGATACCGGTGCCCGGCCCCGGCGAGGTCTTGGTCAAGGTTGAAACCTGCGGTCTGAACTTTGGGGATCTGTTGCTGATCAAGGGGACCTATCAGGAAAAGCCGGCTTTGCCCTTTACCCTCGGGATGGAACTGGCGGGTACTGTGACTGCCTTGGGCGCGGGCGTCGATGGGTTGGAAACCGGGCAGCGCATCGCGGCGTACAGCGGGTTTCACGGGCTGGCGGACTATGCCGTGGTGCCTGCCGATATCTGCGTTGCCATTCCAGACGAGATGAACGCGGTTGATGCCGCTGCCTTTCTGATTGCCTATGGCACCAGCCATGTGGCGTTGGACTATAAGGCGCGTTTGCAACCCGGCGAACGGCTGCTGGTGCTGGGCGCATCGGGTGGGGTGGGTCTGACGGCGGTCGAGCTGGGCAAGCTGATGGGAGCCGAGGTGATCGCCTGTGCCCGTGGCCAGGCCAAGCTGGATATCTGCCGCGCGGCAGGGGCCGACCACCTGATCGATTCCGAGGTTGATGATATCCGCGAGATCGTCAAAGCGCTGGGCGGGGCCGATGTGGTGTATGACCCGATTGGCGGCGACCTGTTCAAAGCTGCGATGCGTGCATGCAACCCTGAAGCGCGGTTGCTGCCGTTGGGGTTTGCATCAGGCGAGGTGCCGCAGATCCCTGCCAATATCGTGATGGTCAAGAACCTGAATGTCTTGGGGCTGTTCTGGGGCGGCTACAAAAAGTTCAAACCCAAAGTGCTGACCGACAGCTTTCGGGCGCTGATCGACTGGTATGTTGCGGGCAAGCTGAAACCCCATGTCAGTCATGTCCTGCCGCTAGAGCAGGCGAACGAGGCGTTGGAACTGCTGCGCAGCCGCAAGGCAACCGGCAAGGTCGTGGTGCGCGTTTCGGATTAACCGCCGCGCATCGGTTGGTTGCGCAGGGATGCGCGGGCCTTTTGACGCTCGCGCAGGAACACGAACAGGCCCGACCCCAGGATCAATCCGATGCCGACCCAGACCTCCCAGACCGGCAGGTCACCAAAGATCACCAGCCCCCAGAACACGGCCAGCGGCAGGCCGATATATTCAAACGGCGCGACTGTGGCCGCATCTGCGATGCGGTAGGCCTGGCTTAGGCAATAGCCGATAACGGCAGCATTCAGGCCAAGGCCCAGAAACACCCAGATGTCCCCCCTTGCTGGCCAAACCCAAGCCCGCAGCAGAAACTGCATCGATGGCGCGCTGGCGTCATTTGTAAAACGGCCATCGCCTGCGATCAGGAAAAACCCGATCGACACGATCAGGAACGTGCCTTGGATATAAATCGCCAAGGCCGATGCCTTGCTGCGCACACCCAGCTTGCGGGTCATCAACTGGTTCAGCGCATAGGTGAGCGCCGACACGACGGGCAGCAACAGCACAAGCCGCGAGGCTTGCAGGCTTTCTACCGATGCCCAAGGGCGCTGCATGATCACCACACCGGCAAAGCCGACGGCCACAGCCCCCAAGCGCATGATGCCGACCTTTTCCCCCAGAATCGGGATCGACAGCAGCGTGATGAACAGCGGGGCGACAAAGAACAGGGCGGTCGCGTCCGCCAGGGGCAGGGCGGCCAGCGCCAGAAAAAACGTCATATTGGCGATCACCACCAGCAACCCGCGCAGCAAATGCCAATGCCACTGCGAGGTTTTTAGAATGCGCCATCCCCCTTCGAGCTGGACCAGGCCGAGGCCGAAAAGAATACCGATAAAGGCGCGCGCAAAGACGATCTCGTGCAGGGGATAGCCGCCCGACAATTGCTTGATCAGCATGTCGTTGATCGAAATCGCAAACACGCCTGCAAAGATAAAGGCGATGGCTGCGCCGGATTTGTTATGTGCATTTGCATTCATATTGCATGACCTATCAGCTATCCGCATCCTGTCCAGCGTGTTTCCACCTTGGCGCGGGCATATTACCTGCGTTAGGCTTGCAGAAATATCGCCCCTCAGGAGGACACCCCGATGCAAATGTCAGACACCCGCCAGATCGCTGCCACCCCCGAAGAGGTTTACGCAGCCCTGCTAGACCCCGACATGCTGATCAAATGTGTGCCGGGTGCCACCGAAGTCACCGGATCACCCGAAGCCGGCTATGAGGCGACGGTGGTGCAAAAGGTCGGGCCGGTGAAGGCCACATTCAAAGGGCAGGTGACCATGTCGGACATGGTGCCGGGGCAATCCATCAAGATCAGCGGCGAAGGCAAGGGCGGGGCTGCGGGCTTTGCCAAGGGCGGGGCGGATGTCAGGCTGGTGGCCAAGGATGGCGGCACCGAACTGAGCTATGACGTCGAGGCCAAGATCGGTGGAAAACTGGCGCAGCTTGGCAGCCGCATCATCGACGGCTTTGCCAAGAAAATGGCGGATCAGTTTTTCAACAACCTGCAAGAAACCCTTGAGGGGCCAGCCGATGCCGAGGCCGCGACGGGTGACGAAGCTGCCGCCGATGCGCCCAAAAAGAAGGGCTGGTTCGGGCGGGAAAAGTCCTGAACCGACCCCCTGTTAACTTGGCCTCATTCAGTCTAGTTTCCGGCAAAATAAACCGGAGGCCTTGATGCCAGATATTGTTGAAATCCAAGACCTGCGCAAAGCATATGGCGACGGGTTCGAGGCCCTCAAAGGGGTCAGTCTGAACATCAGGCAGGGCGAGATTCTGGCCCTGCTTGGCCCCAATGGCGCTGGCAAAACCACATTGATCTCAACCGTTTGCGGTATCACCACTGCGACCGGCGGGTCGGTCAAAGTGGGCGGGCATGACACGATTACCGATTACCGCGCAGCACGGTCAATGATCGGTCTGGTTCCCCAGGAAATCAACCTTGAACCGTTCGAGACCGTGATGAACACCGTCCGCTTTTCGCGCGGCCTGTTTGGCAAACCCAAAAATAACGCTGCGTTGGAAAAGATCCTCAGGCAGCTGTCGCTTTGGGATAAGAAAGACACCCAGATACGGGCCTTGTCCGGGGGGATGAAACGGCGCGTTCTGATCGCCAAGGCGCTGTCTCATGAACCGCGGGTGCTGTTTCTGGACGAGCCGACCGCCGGCGTTGACGTCGAATTGCGCCGCGACATGTGGGAGATCGTGGCAAATCTCAAGGCGGATGGGGTGACCATTATCCTGACCACCCACTACATCGAAGAGGCCGAAGCGATTGCAGACCGGATCGGTGTGATTGCCAAGGGTGAATTGCTGCTGGTCGAAGACAAAGACAAGCTGATGGCGCGCATGGGCAAGAAGCAACTTACCGTGCAACTGTCCAAGCCGATTGACGCGTTGCCCGCCAGCCTGACATCCGATGCGCTGGTTCTGTCGCCGGGCGGGGACAGTCTGATCTATACCTATGACACGCGCGCCGAACGGACGGGCATCACCAAACTGCTGTCCGATGTGGCCGCTGCGGGTCTGGTCCTGACCGATATCGAGACATCGCAAAGCAGTCTGGAAGACATTTTCGTGGATCTGGTAAAGGAGGATGCAGCATGAACTGGATCGCTGTTTCATCCATCTATAAATTCGAGATGGCCCGCTTTTTCCGCACGATCACGCAAAGCTTTGTGTCGCCGGTATTGTCGACCTCGTTGTATTTCGTCGTCTTTGGCGCGGCCATCGGCAGCCGCATCCAAGAGGTCGAGGGGATCAGCTATGGCGCGTTCATCGTGCCGGGCCTGATCATGCTGAGCGTCATCACCCAGTCGATTTCGAACGCGTCCTTTGGCATCTATTTCCCCAAATTCATCGGCACGGTTTTCGAACTGCTCTCCGCGCCGGTGAACTTTATCGAGATCGTGCTGGGCTATGTCGGTGCTGCCGCGACCAAGGCGCTGTTTATCGGGGTCATCATCCTGGCCACCGCGTTCTTTTTCGTTGATATCACCATTCAGCATCCGGTCTGGATGGTGCTGTTTCTGGTGCTGACCTGTATCAGCTTTTCCCTGTTCGGCTTCATCATCGGGATTTGGGCAGGCAGTTTCGAACAGCTGCAACTGGTGCCGCTGTTGATCATCACCCCCCTCGTTTTCCTTGGCGGGTCGTTTTATTCGATCTCGATGTTGCCGCCCGTGTGGCAGGTGATTTCGCACTTTAACCCTGTGGTTTACCTGATCTCGGGGTTCCGGTGGTCGTTTTTTGGCGCTGCCGATGTGCCGATTTTGACCAGCCTTTTCGCGATTGCAGGGTTCACTGCGCTATGTTTGGCCGTGATCTGGTGGATTTTCCGGACCGGCTGGCGCATTCGGCAATAAGTATCTTGGCAACTGCCTTGTTTGAGAACGATGGGCGCTCTACATGCAAACTATGAGAAAATACATTCCTTTCCTGTCGTCGCATCCGATCGTTGCGGTTGTTCGTTTGTCTGGTGTGATCGGCGGCCGCGGCCGTGTCGGTCTTAGTGACGAAACCATCGGGCCGGTCATTGAAAAAGCGTTCCGGCGGGGCAAACCTGCTGCTGTCGCGCTCGAGATCAGCTCCCCCGGGGGGAGCCCGGTGCAGTCGTCGCTGATCGGCGCGCGGATCAGACGCTTGGCGCAGGAAAAGAACATACCCGTCATCGCCTTCGTCGAAGATGTGGCGGCCTCGGGTGGGTATTGGCTGGCAGCGGCAGCCGATGAAATCTATGCCGACCCCAATTCGGTTGTCGGGTCTATCGGGGTGATTTCATCATCCTTCGGGGTGAACGAACTGATCAACCGCTATGGCATCGAACGGCGCGTCTATACGGCGGGCCAGTCGAAATCCATGCTGGACCCTTTCCGCCCGGAAAAGGCCGAAGACGTCGCGCGGCTGAAGACATTGCTGGGCGACATTCACACCAATTTCATCGAGCACGTCAAAGACCGGCGCGGCGACAAGCTGAACACTGAAACCGATCTGTTCACGGGCGAAATCTGGCTGGCAAAGCGCGCAGCCGAATTGGGGTTGATTGACGGCATCGGCCATCTGACCCCGATGCTGAAGGAGCGGTTCGGTGACAAGGTCATCTTCGCACGTTACGGCAGCAAAAAGCCGTTTTTGTCGCGCTTCGGGGCCCAGATTTTCGGTGACGCCGTTGATGGCATCGAAGAACGCGCGGCCTATGCAAAGTTTGGCCTCTAGGCATGGTTCTTAAGGTCGTCTTGTTATTCCTTGTCGCCATGGGCGTCCTTGCGTGGTTCGGCAAGATGCATTGGCTGGGCGGCAAACGTTTCAGTCAGGCAAAGTGCAGGTCCTGCGGCCGCTATCGCATAGGCAAAGGCCCCTGTGGCTGTGGGGGGAAACGCGGATGATCATGCCATGGCTTTACAGTTTCTTGGGGCTGGTTATCCTGCTTTTGGCAGGGGATGCGCTGGTTAAGGGGGCGGTAAACCTGTCCTTGCGTCTTGGCGTGCCGGCGTTGATTGTCAGCTTGACGATTGTGGCCTTTGGCACCTCGGCCCCGGAATTGCTGATTTCGATCAAGGCGGTGCTGGATAATGCATCGGGGATTGCGCTTGGCAATGTCGTCGGGTCGAACACGGCGAATATACTGTTGGTTCTGGGGGTGCCCGCCTTGATGGCGACGATGCACACCTCTGAATGCTCCACCCGCAAGACATTCAACATGATGATCGCGGCTTCGGTGATCTTTATCCTTTTGGCATTGCGCGGTGTGTACGATCTTTGGGCCGGTGGCGTCTTGCTGGTCTGTCTGGCCTTCGTGCTATTCGATGCCTTTCGCGACACCCAAAAACACCGGCAGGAATGCAGGGGCCTTGCCCCCGACGAGATGGAAGAACCCGAAGGGGCGGACCCCGATATGCCGGGCTGGCGCATTGCGGTTTTCCTGATCCTGGGGCTGATTGGTTTGCCTTTGGGCGCAAGCCTGCTGGTCGATAATGCGTCCATCATCGCGCGGGCCTATGGCATCAGCGATACGGTGATTGGGCTGACCCTTGTTGCGATTGGTACGTCTTTGCCGGAACTGGCGACAACAGTGATGGCGGCGTTGCGCCGTCAGGCCGATGTGGCATTGGGCAACGTGATCGGGTCGAACATGTTCAACCTACTCGGCATCATTGGCGTGGCAAGCCTGGTTGGCCCGATCGAGGTTGATCCGCAATTCATGCGCTTTGACTTCTGGGTGATGTTGGGGGCGTCTTTGCTGCTGATCCCCTTTGTCTATTTGCGTCAGGATATCACGCGGGTCTGGGGTATCGTCCTTTGCGGACTATATGCACTGTACCTGCTTGTTATTTTGATCTGAGAAAGGCCGTATCATGAAGACTGCATTGGTAACGGGGGCCGGTGCGCGGCTGGGCCGTGCGATGGCACTGTATCTTGGGGCCCGTGGCTATGATGTGGCCGTTCATTACAATACATCCTCCAAGGGTGCCGATGACGTCGTGGCCGCGCTTAACGCCGCCGGTCAGCGTGGCGTTGCCGTTCAGGCCGACCTGCTGAACGAGGACGAGACGCAAAGCCTGTTTTCCCGCGCGGCAGAGGCATTGGGCGGGCCGATCACATGCCTAATCAACAACGCATCCATCTTTGAATATGACACGATCACCACGGCCACCGCCGAAAGCTGGGACCGCCATATCGGCAGCAATCTGCGTGCGCCGTTCATCTTGACCCAAGCGATGGCAAGGCAGGGGCTCAAGCCCGTTGCCGACCATAACGGCGAATCGATGGCCGCTGGCCTTGTGGTGAATATGCTCGATCAACGGATGCGCAAACTGACCCCCGAGTTCATGACCTATACCATCGCCAAGATGGGGCTGTGGGCGATGACGCAGACCACTGCGCAGGCTTTGGCTCCGGCGATCCGTGTGAATGCGATTGGCCCCGGCCCGACCTTGCAAGGGGCCAAGCAAACCGCCGAGCATTTTGAAAAACAGCGTGCGCGGGTGATTCTGGAACGTGGCGCGAATCCCGACGATATCACGGCGGCGCTCGGCTATTTTCTGGACGCGCCATCGGTCACGGGGCAGTTGCTATGCACGGATGGCGGGCAACATCTGGGATGGAAAACGCCGGATGTGCTGGGGCTCGAGTAAACATCAACCAAAAAGTTTTGCACTTTTCCTGATAAGTTAACAAATCCGTTACAAATTACGTCATGTTTTCAGGGGTTTGTAGGAGGTTGATAAAAATATCTTTTGTATTCAGCAAGTTAAGAAATTGCCTAAAAAATGAGCATTTGGCGGAAGTCTGCTGAAAACAAGGGAAAATGAAACCTCGGAGAAAGTTATATGCAGGGTTATCCACAGGAGTCGGGGGTATGTTTGCTCTTGTTCTTGAGAGCCAACCATTGCAGCAAATCACCCAGAGAACCGCGAATCAATGACTGACACATCAGACACACCAAAGACCGGCTATGAGGTCATCCAAGGATACCTGAAGACCATCGACGGGTCGCCGGGGGTGTACCGTATGCTCGATTCCGAAAGCCGGGTTTTGTATGTCGGCAAGGCCCGTAATCTGCGCGCGCGCGTCAGCAATTATGCGCGGCCATCGGGGCATTCGGGGCGCATTGCGCGGATGATTTCCAACACAACCTCGATGATGTTCCTGACGACCAAGACCGAAACCGAGGCGCTGCTGCTTGAACAGAACCTGATCAAGCAGCTCAAGCCCAAGTTCAACGTGCTGCTGCGCGACGACAAAAGCTTTCCCAATATTCTGGTGACTGCCGATCAGGACTATCCCCAGATCAAAAAACACCGTGGCGCGAAAAAGGAAAAGGGCAACTATTATGGCCCCTTTGCCAGTGCAGGTGCGGTGAACCGGACCTTGAACCAGTTGCAGCGGGTATTCCTGCTGCGCGACTGTTCGAATGCGATGTTCGAAAGCCGGACCCGCCCGTGCCTGCAACACCAGATCAAACGCTGCTCGGCCCCTTGCGTGGGTAAAATCAGCCCGGAAGAATATCAAAGGACCGTTCAGGATGCGCAGAAGTTCCTGAACGGCAAATCAACGGACATCCAGGGCCGGTTGGCGGCCGAAATGGCCCAAGCCTCCGAGGATATGGAGTTCGAGCGCGCCGCGGCCCTGCGTGACCGGATCAAGGCGCTGACGCAGGTGCAGACGGCGCAAGGGATCAACCCGCAAGGCGTCTCGGAGGCGGATATCATTGCGCTGCACATGGCGCAGGGACAGGCCTGCGTTCAGGTGTTCTTTATCCGGGCGAACCAGAACTGGGGGAACCGCGACTATTACCCCCGCGTTGGCCCCGATGTGGACGCCGCCGAGGTTCTTGAGGCCTTTATCGGCCAGTTCTATGACACCCGCGAACCGCCGCGCCAGTTGATCCTGTCAAACGAGATCGAGAACATGGATCTGATGGCGGATGCGCTGTCGGGCAAGCTGGGGCGCAAGGTTGAACTGCTGGTACCGCAACGGGGCGAAAAGGCCGAGCTGGTGGATGGTGCCCTGCGCAATGCGCGCGAATCCCTTGCGCGCAAGATGGCCGAAACCGCCACACAGTCGAACCTGCTGCGGGGGCTGGCCGATGCCTTTGAACTGGACGCGCCACCGCAGCGCATCGAGGTCTATGACAACTCGCATATCCAGGGGACCAATGCGGTGGGCGGCATGATTGTTGCGGGCCCTGACGGGATGATGAAAAACCAGTACCGCAAATTCAACATCCGCGGCGAAGACCTGACGCCGGGCGACGACTTTGGCATGATGAAAGAGGTGCTGACCCGGCGGTTCAAACGGCTGCTGAAAGAAGACCCCGATCGCAAGCTGGGGATGTGGCCCGAGCTGCTGCTGATTGATGGCGGGGCAGGGCAGGTCAGTGCGGTTGCGTCGATCATGCGCGAATACGGGGTCGAGGACATCCCCATGGTTGGCGTTGCCAAGGGCATCGACCGCGATGCGGGAAAGGAAGAATTCCACCGTGTCGGCAAGCGCCCGATGGCCCTGCGTCACAATGATCCGGTGCTGTATTTCATCCAGCGTTTGCGCGACGAGGCGCACCGCTTTGCCATCGGGACGCACCGGGCGAAACGCGCCAAGGCCGTGGGGGCCACGCCGCTGGACGAGGTGCCGGGCGTCGGGGCCGCGCGCAAACGGGCCTTGCTGGCGCATTTCGGATCGGCCAAGGCCGTGGGGCGCGCGAACCTGAGCGATTTGCTGGCGGTCGAGGGCGTATCACGTGCATTGGCTGAACGGATTTACGGTTTTTTTCACGAGCGCGGCTGATTGAACGCAAGGCGCTGTTTTCGGTATCGGGGGCGGACGCTCCGCGGGGAGTTTATTTTGCAAAATGAAGACGATATGTTGGTGCTTTCCCCTTGCCGGATCACGCTGTAGAGTGTCGAAATGAAGTGGAATATTCCGAATACGCTGACGCTGATCCGTCTGATTGCGGCCCCTGGTATCGCGATGCTGTTTTTGTTTCTGTCGCGGCCTTATGCCGACGGGTTTGCAATGCTTTTATTCATTGCGGCGGCGGTGACGGACTGGTTTGACGGCTATCTGGCGCGGGCGTGGAAGCAGGAAACCAAGCTTGGTGCGATGTTGGACCCGATTGCCGACAAGGCGATGGTTGTGATCGCCCTGATGGTGATTGTCGCGTTTTCCAGCTGGTCGCCGTGGCTTGTTTTGCCAGCCACCGTGATCTTGTTCCGCGAGGTTTTCGTATCGGGCCTGCGTGAGTATCTGGGGGATGTGTCGGGGACGCTGAAGGTCACAAACCTTGCCAAGTGGAAGACCACGGCGCAGATGGTCGCGATTGCGGTGCTGTTCAGCCAGGGCGTGTTCGAACATTATTTCGGGATATCCGTTGTGGGTGTGGATGTGGTCACGGGCGAGGTGACAGGCATCGGGCTTGAGCATGAGCTGACCGGCGTCGATATGGATCTGGAAATCTGGGCCGGTTTTGTGGGGCTTGTCTTGTTGTGGATCGCCGCCGCTTTGACCGCCATTACCGGCGCGGATTATCTGCGCAAGGCCTTGCCGCATTTGACGGAGCCGAATTGATGGACATTCTTTATTTTGCCTGGGTCCGCGAACGCATTGGCGTGCCGCGTGAACAGATCGACACAGCCGCGGCGACAGTGGCGGATTTGGTCGCAGAATTGCGCGCCCGCGAGGAACGCTATGATATCGCGTTTTCCGATCTTTCCAGTCTTCGGGTGGCGGTGGACCAAGAGCTTGTCGATTTTGATGCGCCCCTGGCCGGTGTGCGCGAGGTTGCGTTTTTTCCGCCGATGACGGGAGGCTGACATGCATATCTCGGTGCAGCAGGAGGCGTTTGATCTGGGCGCTGTGTCAGCGGATTTCGCAGGCGGGCACAAGGATATGGGCGC
Source organism: Sulfitobacter sp. SH22 (assembly GCF_965641905.1). Taxonomy (NCBI): domain Bacteria; kingdom Pseudomonadati; phylum Pseudomonadota; class Alphaproteobacteria; order Rhodobacterales; family Roseobacteraceae; genus Sulfitobacter; species Sulfitobacter sp. SH22. The sequence goes on along the minus strand of NZ_OZ282573.1, from coordinate 1,911,431 downwards.
GATTGTCACCTTTACCGGCGTTGTGCGGGATCTGCCGGATGATCCGCTGGAGGCGATGGAGATCGAGCATTATCCCGGCATGACGGAAAAGGCGTTGCGCGGTATGGCCGAGCAGGCGATGGTGCGGTTTTCCTTGGGGGATGCGCTGGTTATTCACCGCTATGGCCGATTGGTACCGGGCGAAATGATCATGATGGTCGCGACTGCGGCCCGTCACCGCAAGGATGCGTTTCAAGCGGCAGAGTTTCTGATGGATTATCTGAAATCCCGTGCGCCGTTCTGGAAACGTGAAATCACAAAGACCGGCGCAGGGTGGGTTGAATCAAAGGATGAGGACGAGGACGCGTTGGCCCGCTGGTAATTACCCGGCCTGTTGGCGTTCGATATAGGCGCGCATTTCTTCGGCTTCGTGGCGTGCATCGCGCAACCCGTCCATCGCCGCGCGCAATTCCGCTTCGGTCTGGCTCAGCTGGTTGGTCAGCTCTGCCTCGCGTTGTTGCAGATAGGTGATCGCCTGATCTCGGGTTTCTTCGGCTTCGTGCAGTTCCTGGCTCATCCGGTCCAGCTGGGCCACATCATCGGCTGCGACGCGCGTAAAGCGGTGCAAAAGCCAATTGGCAAACCAGCCCATGCAAAAGGCGACGAACAGGATAATCGCAGTAGCGATAATAAACTCGGTTCTGCTCATGTGTTAGTTGCCTTCCTGCGTGGTCGTAGATGCGCCAGCTTCTGTATCGCCTGTATCTTCGGTGTTTTCCAGCGCTGTTTCGTCCGTTTCCGGCCGGATTAGCCGGAACTCGATCCGGCGGTTGGCTTCGCGACCTTCTTCGGTATCGTTCGAGGCGACAGGCTCTGCTTCGCCAAAGCCTTTTGCGACAAAGGACGCGGTCAGCACACGACGGGCACGCAGTTCGTTCAAGACCGATTGGGCACGCGATTGGCTGAGGGCAAGGTTCATTTCCTCGCGGCCCTGACTGTCGGTATAGCCCTGAACCTCGAGCGCGATATCGCCGCAGTCTTTCAAAATCTCGGCGATCTTGTCCATCGTGCCAAGGGCAGACGAATCGATGGTGGCGCTGCCCGGCTCAAAGTTGATCTTGCCTTCGGCTACGACAGCGCCGATCTGTTTTTCGCATTCTTCGGGGGTCGGAAGACCCAGCACCGGATCAAGCTGCTTTTGATAGACCACCTTGACGTCGTAGTCTTGGCCTTCGCCCAGCTTGCCGGCCAGCAAGGTCGCGATTTCCGATCCGGCATCAGGGTTGCCGGTGTTGCCGGTGACGCTGATCGTGTCGGGGCTGACAATCACCGTGCCATTCGAAAGCTTTGACAGGGCGTCCAGACCGGACAGCACGCGGGTTGGCCAGTCACTGGGCAGATCATCTACGATGCGGGCCGCAGTATAGACCTTGTCCGAGCCGAAGCTGGCCTTGGCATAGCTGTCGGCCAGTTCGCGTAAATCGTCGTTGCTGAGCCGGCCGCGCAGTTGCACATCGCCTTGGGGGGACAGGGTCGCGACGAATTCCGGCGGGCCGGCATTCGGGTCCGATGTCACGGGCAGTTTCGCTGACAGGGCAAAGACATCCGGCAATGCGTTTTCAAGTTCCCCGATCACACGGTCGAACAGGGCCTGATCGGTGCCTTCCTTTGCTGTCAGATGAATGTCGGCATCCACAAAACTGACGGATCCACCGCCGATTTTGTCCAGCGCGGCGATTGCTGTTTGAACGGCATCGGCCCAACGGGGGGTTGGCACACCCATCCCGATGGTACAGCGCTGGCCTTCGGATGCGCCGGCCTTGACCGCAGCCTTGAGGATCTGATCACGGGCAGCTTCGGTATCGGCGCTGCACCCGTCAAAATCCGTTGCCTCGTCGCTGATCTGGAAGCGCAGGGTAAAGGGGGTGATCACGGGGCGCGGGGCGGAAATATCCATGGTGACGATCAAGCCCGGAGGCGTCGCGCGGCGCAGTTGGGCTTCGAGGCGGGCTTTGGCCTCTGAGCTGTCAGAGATCGCGGTAATGGTGACGCGCCCTGCGGCAACGGAAACTTTGGCGCGGGGCAGTTTTTCCATCGCTGCAATGGCAAAGCCGAACGCGTCTTCCCACCCGTCGGGGGACGGATAGTTTGCGGATTCCAGAAAATCCGCGACGTTTTCCTGACCTGCCATCGCATAAAAGCGATCCATGGCGGCGTCCCGGTCTGTCGTTGTCGGGATCAACCCGCTGATGGACACGCCGGAATCATTGCGCAATATCTCGGCCGAAAACCGAGGGGCCGCGATCGCCGCTTGCGATTCGACCGCCATCAGATCAATCACACGGGCCGCATCGACGACGGAGCCTGCTGTGCTGAGCGCATTAAAGCGGATCACCTCGTTCGGGGCGGTTCCCGAGAGGGCAACCTGAAGGCCGTCTGCTTCGACTTCTGCCCATGTCATGCCTTTTTCATCCAACGCATCGCGCACGCCGATTTCAGAGTTTTCCTCGATCAGCTTGACCGAGAAATTTGCAGCAACGAGGGATAACATTGCCGCCGCTGAAAAGGTCAGCGCGATGATCAGAAGGGCAGACAGACGCATAAGCTCATTTCTGGGATCGTTAACGATAAACTAGTTGATACGCGTCGGGGCAGGGCTGTGCAATCAGGCCAGCAGTGCCGCTGCGAAAAATAACAGCGGAATTATGCCGGTATCGCGGTTAACGCGAAACAGTTGCAACAGCTTGTCGTTATTGTTGATGTCCAGACCGCGCAATTGCCACGCCATGTGCCACCCCATCGCCCAAGGCCCGCCGATGGCCAGGACCATCGCCAGAAAGGATGCATTCTCGCGCAGGGCGAAAATGACGGCCAGCCCCATCAGCCCGACCGTCGCCATCAGAAAACGGCGCAACCATTGCGAGGTGTTGTCGCCAAACAGGCGGGCCGTGGATTTGACCCCGATCAAGGCGTCGTCTTCGGTGTCCTGGTGGGCATAAATCGTGTCGTAAAACAACGTCCAGGCGATGCCCGCCAGATACAAGACCACCGCAGGCGCGCCCAGTGATCCGGTATGGGCTGTCCATGCCAGCAGGGCCCCCCAGTTGAACGCGATGCCCAAAAAGACCTGTGGCCACCATGTAATCCGCTTGGCAAAGGGGTAGATCGCAACCGGCAGCAAGGCCAGAATGCCCAGCGAAATGGCGGCGTAGTTGAAGCTGAGCAAGATGCAGAATGCGATCAGGGCCTGTGCGACCATCCACGCAACGGCACCTTTCACACTGACCTGACCCGAAGGGATCGGACGCGACCGTGTGCGGGCAACCTGCGCATCGAAATCGCGATCGGTGATGTCGTTCCAGGTGCATCCCGCACCGCGCATCAGCCATGCCCCCAGGCCGCAGCCGATGAAGATCCACAGATCGAACAGGCGCGGTTGCTGGTCAGACAGCATCGCAAGCGCCAACCCCCACCAGCATGGCAGCAACAAAAGCCAGGTGCCAATCGGGCGGTCTGCCCGGCTCAGACGCAGATAGGGGCGCGTAAAGGCAGGGGCAAAACGGTCAACCCAATTGTCAGATGCCGCATCCGCCACGCGATCATTGTCAGTGCCATCTGGTACAGGGGAGCCGTCTTGCATATATCATTGCCTATGAACGCGAAAATCAGACTTTATGTAGAGCATCCCTTGGGGCCGGGGCAATCCGTTCCTTTGGACAAAGCGCAAGCGCATTACCTTTTCGGGGTGATGCGGCAAACCGAGGGCGCGCATGTGTTGCTGTTCAACGGCAGCGATGGCGAATGGCTGGCGCAGGTTGCCCAAGCGGGCAAACGTGGCGGCATTCTAAGCTGTGTGGAGGCGACGAAGCCTGTGCAGATGCCGCCCGACCTGTGGCTGATCTTTGCGCCGATCAAAAAGGCGCGGACAGATTTCATCGTCGAAAAAGCCACCGAGATGGGCGCGCGGCGCATCGTGCCGGTGCAGACCGATTTTACCAATTCGGGGCGGGTCCAGCGCGACCGCCTGCAAGCCCATGCCGTCGAAGCGGCAGAGCAATGCGGCGGGACATTCGTGCCCGAAGTGGCCGAGATGGTAAAACTGGACCGGCTGTTGGACCAGTGGGAGCCTGATCGGTCCTTGATGTTTTGCGACGAGGCGCTGGTGGGGGAAGAGGCCGGGCCGGGGCTGACGAAAGCCGGACCCTGGGGCATTCTGATCGGGCCTGAGGGCGGCTTTTCGGACCGCGAGCGGGCGCGATTGCGTGGGCTGACATTTTCGCAGGCGGTTCCCTTGGGGCCGCGGATCCTGAGGGCGGATACTGCTGCTGTCGCGGCGATGACGGTCTGGCAGCAGGCGTTGGGAGATTGGTCGTGAGCGCCGCGCTTGGGGTTTTTGTTGTGCAGGTGGGGGTTTCACACCCCCACACCCCCGTGGAGTTTATCTGGCAAAATGAAAACGGGGTTGGGGTATGAGTTTTTTACGGCCTGAGGCGAAAGCCGAGTTGTGGCGTTGGCGCGAGGTTTTGGGCGGCGCGGCGGTTGCCTTGTTCGGGCTGTGGCTGGTCATGGGGCCGGGTCTGTTGTTGGCTGTGCCGGGATATGCGCTGATCGCCGCGGGTATTGCCTTTGTCTGGTTGGGTGTGCAGCGCGGGCGGTTTCGCAAATCCGGGCTTGGCGCGGGGGCCGTTCAGGTGGACGAGGGACAGATCGCCTATTTCGGTCCGCTGACGGGCGGGGTTGTGGCTCTGCGCGAGATGGAGCGGCTGAGTTTGGAGCGCGGGGCCTATCCTGCTCATTGGAAGCTGGAACAGCCCGGACAAAATGCCGTGATGATACCGGTGGATGCGGCCGGATCTGACGCGTTGTTTGATGCCTTTGCAGCGCTTCCGGGGTTGAAAACCGAGCGCATGCTGGCGGAGCTTGCCGATGACAAGACGCTTTCGGTTGTGATCTGGGAGCGGCAATCCATGCGCCCTGCGCGTGCCCTGTTGCATTGACACCCCCACGAATTCGCACCATCCCTACTAATTGAGCGAAATCATTTTCGCACCGACATTTAGTGAAACAATCCCGGAGCCTCCCCTTATGTCTATCCCTCAATCCGGCGGTGGCCCGATCGAAAATCACGCGCAGTTGGCAGAATATCTGGCTGACGGCTGCAAGCCCAAAGAAGACTGGCGCATCGGGACCGAGCACGAGAAGTTCGGCTATAACAAGGAAACGCTGTTGCCGCTGCCCTATGAGGGCGACTGTTCTATCCTGGCGATGCTTGAAGGCTTGCGCGATGGCCATGGCTGGGCCCCCGTCGAGGAAGGCGGCAAGCTGATTGGTCTGGTCAAGGACGGTGCCAATGTGTCGCTTGAGCCGGGCGGGCAGCTTGAGCTGTCGGGCGCACCGGTCGAGACCATCCACGAGACATGCGACGAGGTGAACGCGCATTTGCGCGAAGTGCGCGATGTGGCAGACCGGATCGGCGCGGGTTTTATCGGGCTGGGTGCAGCACCGGTATGGACCCACGAGCAGATGGATCTGATGCCCAAGGGGCGTTACAAGTTGATGAACGAATATATGACCAAGGTCGGCACGATGGGCCGGGTCATGATGCGCCGGACCTGCACCGTTCAGGTGAACCTTGATTTCGGATCAGAGGCGGACATGGTGCAAAAGCTGCGGGTCGCACTCGCGTTGCAGCCGGTTGCCACCGCATTATTCGCAAATTCCCCGTTCTTTGAGGGCAAGCCGAACGGCCATAAAAGCTGGCGCAGCCGGGTGTGGCGGGATCTGGACCCTGCACGCACCGGCATGTTGCCTTGGGCCTTCGAAGACGGCATGGGGTTCGAGCGTTGGGTTGAATATGCGTTGGATGTGCCGATGTATTTTGTCTACCGCGACGGGCAGTATATTGACGCGCTTGGCCAGTCTTTCCGTGATTTCCTGAAGGGCAAGCTGCCTGCATTGCCCGGCGAAAAGCCGACGTTAAGCGATTGGGCGGATCATCTGACAACCGCATTCCCCGAGGCGCGGATCAAAAAGTTCATCGAAATGCGCGGCGCGGATGGCGGCCCTTGGCGGCGTCTATGTGCCTTGCCCGCGTTTTGGGTCGGGCTGATGTATGACCAGACAGCACTGGATGGCGCGTGGGATCTGGTCAAGGGCTGGGATGCCGAGACGCGCGAAGGGTTGCGGGTCGCGGCCTCGGTTGACGGGCTTCAGGCGGAGTTCAACGGCGTAAAAATGCATGATCTGGCGCGCGAAGCCGTGGCACTGTCCGAGCATGGTTTGAAAGCGCGTGCGCGGACGGGGGCCGGTGGCATGGTCCCTGACGAGACGCATTTCCTGAATGCGCTGAAGGAAAGCATCGAGACCGGCAAGGTTCCGGCCGATGAGTTGCTTGAGGATTACAACGGCAAGTGGCACGGCGATCTAAGCCGCATCTACGCCGACTATTCTTACTAACGATCAGCCGACCTGTTTCAGCCCGCAGACGAAGTTTACCACTTTTTCTGCGGGCATTTCGCACGGGTACAGGCGCGGGCCGCTGGCCAGATCATAAAGGTTCAAGCTGATATAATCGGTGCCGCCCAGTTCCTCGGCGACCAGTTTCCAGCTTTTGCCATGTGCGAAGCTGCTTTTGGAAAAGACATAAAGCCTGCCCTGAAACGACCCTTTATGTGTGCCCGGGGGCAGCGCATGAAAGGCCGTTAAAAACTGCTGCATTGCGGCTTAGGCCTTTTTTGCGCCGATCTTGGGTTCTGTTCCGGCTTTGATCCGTTTGATGTTCTCGCGGTGGCGCCAAAAGATAATCAGGGTCAAAAAGATGCCAAGGAAGAACGCGTTGCCGTAGCCCAGAACGACCAGAAAGAAGGTCGAGGTGGACGCGGCGGCAATGGCACCCATGGAAGAAATGCGGGTGGCAAACGCACCAATCAGCCAGGCCAGGCAGCAGGCCAGCCCGGCGGGCCATGCCAGCGCCAAAAGCACGCCAAGAAATGTTGCCACGCCCTTGCCGCCTTTGAATTTCAGCCATACCGGATAGCAATGCCCCAACATCGCAGCAAGCGCGGCAATCTGTGCCGCGTCTTCGCCGGCAAAACCGCGGGCCAGCAGAACGGCAACCGCCCCTTTGGCCCCGTCCAGCAGCAAGGTCAGCGCGGCGGCGGTTTTGTTGCCGGTGCGCAAGACATTCGTCGCCCCGATATTGCCCGACCCGATCGACCGCAAATCGCCAAGGTTCATGGCGCGCGCCAGCAGCAATCCAAAGGCGATTGATCCGATAAGATAGCCAATTACGGCCCAAAGGGCGAGCACGTTGAGCGAACTGTCAAAGATGGGCATGATTAAGAGGCCTTATAAATACACTGTCCGGAAACATAGGTTTCCAGGACCTTACCTTGCATGCGCATCCCGTCAAAGGGGGTGTTGCGCGATTTCGACCGCAACGTTTCGCGGTCCATGACAAAGGGGGCTCCATCGTCGAACAACACCAGATCAGCGGGGGCACCTGCGGTCAGCCGGCCACCGGGCAGGCCAAGACGTTGGGCAGGATTAAAGGACAGCGCACGCCACAGGGTGGCGATGTCCATCATTTCGGAATGCACCAAGCGCAAGGCGGCAGGCAGCAAAGTCTCAAGGCCGACGGCACCGGATGCGGCTTCCTCGAAGGGCAGGCGTTTGGATTCCTCGTCTTGCGGGGTGTGCATGGAACAGATGATGTCAATCAGGCCCGATGCCACGGCTTCGACCACGGCGATGCGGTCGTCTTCGTCGCGCAGCGGGGGCTTGAGCTTGAAGAACGTCCGGTAGTCGGCCACATCAAGCGCGTTCAAAGTCAGGTGGTGGATGCCCACACCTGCGGTAATATCCAGCCCGTTCTTTTTCGCGCGCTCTAGCGCGGGCAGGGCGCGGGCGGTGGTGATCTGGTCTGCGTGATAGCGGGCACCGGTCATTTCAACCAAGGCGATGTCGCGGTCCAGCCCCATGCGTTCGGCCATGGGCGATACCGCGGGCAGTCCGCGCAGGGATGCAAATTTGCCGGAAGTTGCAGCGGCACCCTTGCTCAGGATCGGTTCCTGGGGGTGGGCGATGACCAGCGCGCCCAGACTGCGCGCATAGGTCAGCGCGCGCGAGAATACTTTGGTGTCGCTGATCACGCGGTCGCAATCGGTAAAGGCGATTGCCCCTGCATCCATGAGAAAGCCTATCTCGGTCATCTCGCGGCCTTCGCGGCCCTTGGTCAGGGCGGCCATGGGCACAACATTGACCGGCGCTGCCTCGTTGGCGCGGCGGGTGACGAATTCCAGCACTTCGGGGCTGTCGATGGTCGGATTGGTGTCGGGGCGGGTGACCATCGTGGTGACACCGCCTGCCGCGGCCGCCAACCCGGCGGAGCGAAAGCTTTCCTTGTGACGTTCGCCCGGCTCGCAAACCTTGACGCCCAGATCGACGATGCCGGGGGCCAGATATTTGCCGCGACAATCGACAATCGCACTGTCTGCGGGAATGGGCGCATCATCGGGGAGGATCGCCGTGATCTGGCTGCCTTCGACCCGCAAGGTGCCACGGGTCACGGTCCCTGCTTCGGGGTCAATCAGTTTCGCGTTCACAAAATGCAGCATGACGTTGTTATCTTTCACAAAAGGCTTAACCGCCGATCCATACCATCATTGCCACGACACCAAAGGCGACGAGCAGGGCGACGGTGGCGACGCGACCGGACATTTTCGGATCAGGTTTGGGTTCTTTCACAGCAGCCACCATAGGATAAGGCCAACAGCCACGATCAAGGCAAGGGCGATCATCGCCCCGCCCGCGCGGCCGCTTGGCGGGTTTCTGGGCGTCGTATTGGGCACGCCAGTATAGGGTTGTGCAGCCTCAGCCGTCAGGGGCGGTGCGGCCATTGCCGGTTGTTCTTCGCCATAGGTGCCGATCAACGTCAGGTCAGGGCCGATATCAAGCGTGGTTTCAGCCCCATCAAAGGCGGAGGAAAACAGCATCAGAACATAGCCGTCCAAGGCCTCAAGCCGGGCGCGGTCGGCGCTGATCTGCGCCTGCGTCACGGTGTACCCGTCCGACAAATAGCGCGGCAGCCCGACGCCGGTCAGATCGGATACCGCAAACAATTCGGCAGACCCGTCCGGCACGTCAAAGCCCACAAGATCACGGATCACCGCCGCTTTGCCGTCGCTTTGTACGGCGGCACCCATGGCATCAACCGGGCGGTTGACGGCAAATACCCTGATCTGTCCGTATTCGCCTTTGGGGATGGTAAGCGTGGTCATTGTTTCGCCCCTTTATATGCGGTGGCCATCAGAGTGCATAAACTGTCGCTACCCTCGATATATTCAAACCCAAGATGTCCCGCGATGGCAGGATTGTCACCGCGTTCCTGACGGATGAAAAACACTGAAGGCGGGCTGGTCGGTTTGACATCGGGTTTGGTTTCGGCGCTGCGCGAAAACGCTTTGACGCGGGTCTCGCCCTTTTGCAGACGAAAGAACAACGCGCGATGGGTGGTCAGCGCATAGCGCGTGCGTGTCAATTCGGCCCAGCGGTTCAGCCCTTTGACCAGCGACAGGACAACCAGCGCGATCACAACGGCCAGCACCACGGATTGCGACACCGGCAGGCTGTTATAGGTCAGCAACAGCCCCCCCGCGATCACGGTCCCCGCTGCCCCGACAAACGGGCCCAGCAATTGGAAGTTCCGGATTGAAATGCGCGGCTTGGGGCGGCCTGTCCATAACAGTTCTTCGCCGTCCTCAAGCAGGTTTTGCCAAAAATCCTCGGTCATAATGCGGCCTCGCGTGCGGCGGCGATCCGCGCTTTGGTGGCGCGTATGTTTGGCACCAGCGGTAGGGTGATGCTTTGCCGGTTGGGTAAACGCAAGGTGATCGACCACACCGACAGCTTGCCAATTGCGGCGATGTCCGTCAGCGCCAGTTCCAGCGGTTCGATCGCGTCGGGTTCATTGATATAAAGCGCGCGGTTTGTCAGACGCCAAACGGTCTTGCGGTTGCTGTACCAGATCTGGAATTCTTCGAATATCCACATGTAAAACAACGCGGTCAGGGCCGATGCTAATGTCCATGTCAGAACATTGAAATAGGGCAGGATCGGAGAGCAGACGAGCATCGTCAGCAGCATCAACACAAACGTCCGCGCAAGAAATGCCCGCCGTGAAATACGCCAGCTTAGCAGGTCGCGTTCTTCGGAGGGCGGGACCGTCATGCGGTGGCCTTGCGGCTGTTGGCAAGGTTTTGCGCCAGAAGGTCCATCGCGGCCATGCGCACGGCCACACCCATTTCGACCTGATCCTGAATAACGCTGCGGTTGATGTCGTCGGCAAGGGTGCCGTCGATCTCTACGCCGCGGTTCATCGGACCGGGGTGCATGACAATCGCGTCCGGCTTGGCATGGGACAGTTTTTCGGCATCCAGACCAAATCTGTGATAATACTCGCGTTCGCTGGGGATAAATCCGCCATCCATGCGTTCTTTTTGCAAGCGGAGCATCATCACCACGTCGACGTCTTTCAGGCCTTCTTCCATATCATCGAAGACTTCGACGCCAAATTCACCGATCTGGGCGGGCATCAGCGTTGGCGGGCCGATCAGGCGGATACGGTTCTCCATCTTGCCAAGCAGCATGATGTTGGACCGCGCGACGCGGCTGTGGGCGATGTCACCGCAAATGGCGATGGACAGGCGGTGCAGGCGGCCCTTGGCACGGCGGATCGTCAAGGCATCCAGCAAGGCCTGTGTCGGGTGTTCATGCCGCCCGTCGCCCGCATTCAGCACGGCGCAATTCACCTTTTGGGCTAGCAGATCGACGGCACCGGATTGCGGATGGCGCACAACCAGCAAATCGGGGTGCATCGCGTTTAGCGTCATCGCCGTGTCGATCAGGGTTTCACCCTTTTTGATCGAGGACGCCTGCATCGCCATGTTCATCACATCGGCACCAAGACGCTTGCCCGCGATCTCGAAGCTCGCCTGTGTGCGGGTCGAGTTCTCAAAGAACATGTTGATCTGCGTCAGGCCCTTGAGCGCATCACTGTGCTTGTGGGGCTGTCGGTTCAGATCGGCATAGGTATCGGCCAGATCCAGCAAGGTTGTAATGTCATCTTGCGACAGCGGTTCGATGCCAAGAAGATGTCGGTGTGCGAAACTCATAAGGCGACCCCACGCTATTTGTGGCGTTATAGGCGGCGGGGCGGGGCTGGGCAAGTCACTGGGAAAGCCACTGGGCAAGTCGGGGGGAAACCCGCAGGCCGGGGCATCCGGTCGTGAGAGCGGATTGGATTTAAGGCCATTTGGAAGTTGGGATTTTTATTGCGGGCGGCAGCGCGTAAGTTGGGATCATGGAATCAGTCGAATATCATCAGGCGCTGGCACTTTTGCATTGGCAGATCGAACTTGGCGCGACCGAGGCGATCTGTGATGCGCCGGTCAACCGCTACGAGGTCCCCGCCGCCGTCGAAAAGCCGAAGGCCCCCAAACCGGGCGCGCCGCGCATTGTGCCGATGGTCGCAGGTGTTGATGCGGTGTCCGAAGCCGAACGTGCCGCCGCCGGGGCCGGAACGCTGGAAGAATTGCGCGCTGCGATGGAGGCCTTCGAGCATTGCGAGCTCAAGCGGGGTGCGCGCAACATGGTGTTCAGCGATGGCACGCCGGGCGCGCGGGTGATGATTGTGGGCGAGGCACCGGGCCGTGACGAGGACCGCGAAGGCAAGCCCTTTGTCGGGCGCGCGGGGCAGTTGCTGGACAAGATGCTGGCGGCAATCGACATGGGGCGCACCCATGAGACAGCGCCAGTTTACATCACCAACGTCTTGCCGTGGCGCCCGCCGCAGAACCGCGACCCCAAGCCCGACGAAATCGCGATGATGAAGCCGTTTCTGGCGCGGCATATTGCATTGGCCAAGCCCGAGGTCTTGGTGATTGTGGGCAATTGGTCGGCGCAGGCGCTGCTGGGCAAACGCGGCATAACTCGGTTGCGCGGGCAGTGGACGCAAGCCCAAGGTTTGCCCGCCTTGCCGATGTTCCACCCCGCCTATCTGCTGCGCAGCCCTGCGTTCAAACGCGAGGCATGGGCGGATTTGCTGGCGCTGAAGGCAAAGTTGAAAGATGGTTGACCCGCTCACGCTCTTGGCTTTTGTACCGGCTGCTTTGGCGCTGAACCTGACGCCGGGGGCCGATATGATGTTTTGTCTGGGGCAGGGCATGCGCTTTGGCCCCAAGGCATCGGTGGCGGCAAGTGCGGGGATTTCGCTGGGCGGCATGGTGCATGTCACGCTTGCGGGTCTGGGTTTGGGGGCGCTGGTGGCTGCCGTGCCCTGGGCCTTTGATGTGATCCGCTGGGTTGGTGTTGCCTATTTGCTGTGGCTGGCCGCGCAGACCTTTCGGGGCGGCACAAAACAACAAACCGGCGCGGTGCCGCCATCGGCGTTTCGCGGGGCGCTGATCGTGAGCCTGACCAACCCCAAGGTGATCTTGTTCGTGCTGGCCTTTGTGCCGCAGTTCGTGGTGCCCGAGGCTGGCCCGGTTTTGATACAGTTCCTGATCTTTGGCGCGGTTTTGTCCTTGGGTGGTTTCGTCATCAACGCCTTGGTTGGCATTTTTGCCGGTGGGTTGGGGCGTAAACTGGCCGGGGGCGGTCAGGCCTTGCGCTGGATCAGCAGTGGAATTTTCGTGGCCCTTGCGGCGCGACTTGCAGTATTGGAGCGGGCATGAGCCGTATTGACGAGACCAAAGAATTTATCCCCGTGCGCATCGCCGTGCTGACGGTTTCGGACACCCGCGCCCTGGCGGATGACCGGTCGGGCGATGTGTTGGTGGCGCGGATTGCCGAAGCCGGGCATCATTTGGCGCATCGTGTAATCATCCGTGACGAGCGCGCCCAGATCGCGGACCAGCTGCGTGCATGGTGTGCGGACGATGCCGTTGATGTGATCATCAGCACCGGCGGCACAGGATTAACGGGCCGCGATGTCACGGTTGAGGCGCACCGCGATGTCTATGAAAAGGAAATCGACGCCTTCGGGACGGTCTTTACCATTGTGTCGATGCAAAAGATCGGCACCTCGGCTGTGCAAAGTCGCGCGACGGCCGGTGTGGCCCAAGGTACCTATCTTTTTGCGCTGCCCGGATCGCCCGGTGCATGCAAGGATGCGTGGGATGAAATCCTGCTCAAACAGTTGGATTACCGCCACAAGCCCTGCAATTTCGTCGAAATCATGCCGCGTCTGGATGAACATCTGCGGCGCAAATAGCGAAATATGCGTTTTTCCGACAATATTGCGACGGAAAGGCGTAGTGCGTGCGTATCATAACTGTGATTTGGTTTTTCCAAAGGCCGGGTTACCTTTGGCCCAAACGGTTTAAGATCGGACAAAGATGCGTTTTCTAAGACAAAGTATGATTGGGCTGTTTCTGGCAGCCACGGCCTTGGGTCTTTTGGTATTTGCGGCTGATATGATCGGCGGTGCCGTGCAAAAGCGGATGGCTGATGCGCCGCCCCCGCAGGCCCCGCGCGAGCGGATTTTTTCTGTCAACGTCGTCGAGGCCAGCCCAGGCACCGAAACACCGGTTTTGGAAAGCTTCGGGGCGATCCAAAGTCGGCGGACGCTTGAATTGCGTGCGGCGGTTGGCGGTCGCGTGGTCGAATTGGCCCCGGGCTTCGAGGATGGCGGCGCGGTTGAGGCGGGGCAGGTCTTGGTCCGGCTGGACCGCGCGGATGCATTGGCCGAAGTGGCGCGCGCCAAAAGCGCGGTTCTGGATGCCGAGGCAGAGGGGCGCGATGCCGCCCGCGCATTGGTTCTGGCCCGCGACGAACAATCGGCTGCCGAGGAACAGGCGGCCTTGCGAACCCGTGCTTTTCAACGTCAAAGCGATCTGGCCGACCGCGGTGTCGGGACGGCGACAGCGACGGAAACGGCAGAGCTTGCGGCGTCAAGTGCGCGGCAGGCCGTGTTGGCACGCCGTCAGGTGGTCACGCAGACCGAGGCGCGGATAGATCAGGCCGCCAGCCTATTGTCGCGCAGCCAGATTGCGCTGGAGGATGCACAGCGGCGGCTGGATGAAACAACGATTGCCGCGCCGTTTTCGGGCACGTTAAGCAGCGTTTCGGTTGTTGAGGGGCGGTTGGTGTCGGCCAATGAACGTCTGGCAGAGCTGATCGACCCCAACGATCTTGAGGTGTCGTTTCGCGTGTCGACGGCGCAATATGTCCGGCTGATTGATGCGGAAGGGCAACTGATCAAGGCGGATGTCACGGCGACGTTGGATGTGGCGGGCCTAGACCTTGAGGTGACGGGCAAGATCACCCGCGCCAGTGCGGCAGCGGGCGAAGGTGCGAGCGGGCGGTTGATCTTTGCATCCTTGACGCAGGCACCGGGGTTCAAGCCGGGGGATTTTGTGACCGTGCGTATCCGTGAGCCTGAACTGCAAAACGTCATCCGCTTGCCCAGTTCGGCCCTGGATGCGCAGGCGCGCGTCTTGGTGCTGGACGGCGAGAACCGGCTTGAGGCCGTGAACGTCGAGGTCATGCGCCGTGTCGGCGACGAAGTTCTGGTGCGCGGTGAAATCGCAGGCCGCGAGGTTGTCGAAGCCCGTTCGCCCTTGCTGGGGGCTGGCATTGCCGTGAAACCCTTGCGCCCCGGCGCGGCCCCCGAAGAACCCGCGATGATCGAGCTGACCGAAGAACGCCGCGCCAAGCTGGTGGCCTTTGTCGAGGCCAATACACGTATGCCCGAGGCCGCCAAGGCACGGGTGCTGGCGCAACTGGCAGAACCGCAAGTGCCCGCGCAAATGATCGAGCGTCTTGAAAGCCGGATAGGGGGATAGACGATGGCCCGCAGCGTGTCGCGTACCACCGGGGGCATCCTGTCCTATTTCGTTCGTCACAAAACCGCAGCCAATCTTTTGCTGGTTGTGCTTTTGGTGTGCGGTGCCGTTGCCGCGCCGAACATGCGGGCGCAGTTCTTTCCCGATGTGATCATCGACAATGTCACCGTGTCCACCGTCTGGAGCGGGGCAGGTGCCGAGGATGTGGACAGCGCCATCGTTCAGGTGCTGGAACCCGCGCTGCTGACGGTCGAAGGGGTCGAAAGCTCTGCTGCGGCGTCGCGCGAGGGGGGCGGGACGATCACGCTGGATTTCGAACCCGGTTGGGACATGGCGCGCGCCGCCGCCGATGTGCAGACGGCTGTTGATGCGATCACGACCTTGCCCGAAGACGCCGAAGACCCCGTTGTGCGCCGTGGCATCTGGCGGGACCGGGTGACCGATGTTGTGATCACCGGCCCGATCAGCCCCGAACAACTGGGGCGTTTCGCCGATGAATTTGTCACACGCCTGTTCGCGGCGGGGGTGACGCGCAGCACGATCCAGGGTGTGGCATCGCCGCAAACCCTGATTGAGGTGCCGTCGAACAAGTTGATCAGCTATGACATCTCAATGGCGGAAATCGCCAGCGTTATCGCGGCCGAGGTTGATGCCGACCCTGCGGGGGATGTGACGGGCGCGAATGCGCGGGTTCGCACCGGCACCGCCAAACGCACAGCCGAGGCGATTTCCGGTGTCGTGTTGCGCACAAACGCGGACGGGTCTTCGCTGACCGTGGGCGATGTGGCCCGCGTGATCGAAAAGGGATCAGACCGCGAGGTCGGGTATTTCGTGGGGCAGGACCCGGCGATTTCGGTTCGGGTGGACCGGTCTGACGGGGGCGACGCTATTGGCATTCAGCACAGCGTTGAAAAGGTCGCAGCCGAGATGGCTGTCATGCTGCCTCAGGGGGTCACAATCGAGCTGATCCGCACCCGTGCCGAAGCGATCACCGGGCGGCTTGATCTGTTGATCGACAACGGGTTGATGGGTTTGGTTCTGGTGGTCAGTCTGCTGTTTTTATTCCTCAACGCCCGCACGGCGTTCTGGGTTGCGGCTGGTATCCCTGCGTCGATGGCTGCGGCAATTGCGCTGATGTATGTGGGCGGGATCACGATCAACATGATCTCGCTGTTCGGGTTGATCATTACCTTGGGCATTGTCGTTGATGACGCGATTGTTGTGGGTGAACACGCCGATTACCGTCACAAGGAACTGGGCGAAAGCCCCATGGTCGCTGCTGAAAACGCTGCCCGCCGCATGGCGATGCCGGTGTTTGCCGCCACGTTGACAACGATCATCGCGTTTTTCGGGCTGCTGGCTGTCGGGGGGCGGTTTGGCAGTCTGATTGGCGACATCCCCCTGACGGTGATTGCCGTGCTGGCCGCATCGCTGGTGGAATGCTTTTTGATCCTGCCGAACCACATGGCCCATGCAATGGCAGCGGGGGCCAAAGAGCATTGGTATGACCTGCCCAGCCGTGTGGTGAACAAAGGGTTCTTATGGGCCCGCGAAAAGCTGTTTCGCCCCTTTATCGCAGGCGTGATCATCGGCCGTTATGTCGTGTTGGCGGGGGTTGTTGCGGTGCTGGCCTCGCAGGTGGCTCTGTTCATTCAGGGTGATGTGCAGTGGCGGTTCTTTAACGCGCCCGAGCGCGGCTCCGTCACCGGCAACTTTGCCATGGCCGAAGGGGCCACCCGTGAAGATACGCTGGACATGATGCGCGAAATGCAGCGCGCGACCGAGGCCTTGGGGGCCGAATACGCCGAGCGCCATGGCACCAATCCGATTGATTATGTCATCGCGCAAGTCGGTGGCAACGCAGGGCGCGGGCTTGATGGTGCCGATAGCAAAGACGCCGATCTGTTGGGGGGCATTTCGATCGAACTGATCGACGCCGATCTGCGGCCCTATTCCAGCTTTGCCTTTGTGGCCGACCTGCAAGATGCGGTTGTAAATCATCCGTTGGTGGAAACCGTCAGCTTTCGCGGCTGGCGCTCTGGCCCCGGTGGTGATGCATTGGATGTGCAGTTTTACGGTGCCGACACCGATGTCTTGAAAGCCGCATCCGAAGATTTGCAAAACGCCCTGCGCCGCTATCCCGAAGTCAGCGCCGTGCAGGATAATCTGGCCTATGACAAAGAAGAGCTGATCCTTGATCTGACGCCGCAGGGGCAATCGCTGGGCTTTACCATCGACACGCTTGGCCGCGCGCTGCGCAACCGCCTTGGCGGGATCGAGGCCGCGACCTATCCCGACGGGCCGCGGTCTGCCACGATCCGGGTTGAACTGCCCGAGGGCGAGCTGACGGCGGATTTTCTGGACCGCACCCAGATGCGCACGCCTGATGGCCACTATGTGCCGCTTGCCGATATTGTCAGTGTCGAGCGGCGCACGGGCTTTAGCACGGTACGTCGTGAAAACGGGATCAGGCTGATTTCGGTGACGGGCGATATCTCCGAAGACGATCCCGCCCGCGCGACCGAAATCACTACAGCGCTGCAAGAAGAGATCCTGCCCACCATCGCATCAGAGCGGCAGGTGGAATTCCGCATCAGCGGGTTAAGCGAGCAGGAAAACACCTTCCTGTCAGAGGCGCTGACAGGTCTGATCTTGGTGCTCACGGGCATTTATCTGGTGTTGTGTTGGGTCTTTGGCAGCTGGACACGCCCTTTGGTGGTCATGTCGGTGATCCCGTTCGGGTTGGTCGGCACCATCTATGGCCACGCGGTCTGGGATGTTCCGCTCAGTATGTTCACGGTGGTCGGCCTGTTAGGGATGACGGGGATTATCATCAACGATTCCATCGTCCTGATCGGCACGATTGACGAATACGGCGAAACGCGCGGGGTGATCCCTTCGATCATTGATGGCGCGTCCGACCGGCTGCGGCCCGTGATGCTGACCACACTGACCACCGTTCTGGGTATGGCCCCACTGCTTTACGAGCAAAGCCAACAGGCGCAGTTTTTGAAGCCGACGGTCATCACATTGGTCTACGGTCTGGGCTTTGGCATGTTTCTGGTGCTGCTTGTGGTGCCTGCATTGGTCGCCGCACAGCATGACATATCGCGGCAGGTGCGCGCCATGCGCCGTGGCCTTGGGGCGCGGGCAAACGGCTTGCGTTTCGGGCTGATGGCGCTTTGGGTACTTGTGATCGGGTGGGCCGCGCTGACGCTGGGCTGGGCTGGTTGGCACGGCGCGTTGCACCCTGTGGTGCTGGCGCTTTTCTCCGGATTGTCGGCGATGTCACCACTGACGGCGGCCCTGCTTTTGTTTGTCGCAGGGGCGGCTGTGTTGTCGCTGGCAGGTTATGTCATCGGTGCTGTGGTGTTCACGCGGGCGCAGCGCAAACCTGCTGCGTAATCAATCGGGCGTGCAGCCCAGAATATCGACCGCATGTTTGTCGCCCAGAACCGTCATGCGAATTTGTGACCGGTTCAGGGCAATCGGCCCGCCTGTGGAATGAGCCACATCCACCTTGGAGGTCAGGGTTTTGCCTTTGCGCAACGTATCGGCTTCGCTTACCCATAAATCAGGTTGTCCGGTTTCGATCACGACCAGTTCCTGACCGCCCGCATCGGGCAGGGTGATCACCGTCTCAAGCTCAAGATCGCCATTGTTAAAGCTGATCATGCAGGTGGCTTTGGAAACGCCGCCTTCCTTCGCGGAAAAGGGGCGCTGGGCAAGCGAGGCCGCAATCGCAGGCACCGCGCGGGTCGCATTGGTGTCGATGATACCGTCCAGATGCAGTTGCGCGGGCACGCAAATGTCACTGCACACGCCCATATCGATGGTGGTTTTCAGATGAACGGCCGCGCCCTTTTTCGGGACGCTGATGACCAGGGGGAGAACCACCTGATCTTTGTAGCCGATCGTTGTCAGGTTCTTTTCGCGAAACACGGTGGGGGCCGGCCATTCGACCGCGACCCCCGACAGGTTTTGTGACCCGTTCCAGTCAAACTGCGGCGGGATGCCCATATCGCCGGGGGCGCGCCAATAGGTTTTCCACCCCGGGGCCATCGTCATACGGATCGCGGCAACGCGGTTGCCATCGGGCAGCACCCAACCTTGCAGGATTTCGCCCTTGATCACATCCATTGCGGATGCGGGCAGGGGGGCAAGCAGAGCTGCGACAATCAACGGAACAAGTTTACTTTTCATGGGTCTTTCATGGGCCAAAGGCGGAAGCCTGCCAAGTCACTATTGTATTATGAAACGTTACAGAACGGTGGGGTTGAAACGAAAGGGCCGGCGCGTCATGCTGATCTGACATGGTATTGAGGACGAAAGAGGATGGAAATGGATCTTACAGGTCAACTGCTTGTGGCGATGCCCGGCATGGGAGACCCGCGGTTTGACCATTCCGTTATTTTTATCTGCACCCATTCCGCCGAGGGCGCGATGGGGTTGATTGTCAACAAACCTGCCGTCGACCTAAAGCTCACGGATGTTCTGGATAAGCTTGGCGATATGGATTTCAGCGATACATCGGGGCTGGGTGTGCATTTTGGCGGGCCGGTCGAAACATCGCGCGGGTTTGTTTTGCACAGTGCTGAATACCGGTCTGTGCTGCACACGCTTGATGTTGCTGACGGGTTCGCGATGACGGCCACCCTTGATATTCTGGAAGACATCGCCCGCGGCAAGGGCCCCAAACAGGCGTTGCTGATGTTGGGCTATGCCGGTTGGGGCGCAAACCAGCTTGAGACCGAGATCGGCCAAAACGGCTGGCTGACCTGTGATCCGACGCCCCAGATCGTGTTTGATCTGCCCGATGCCGAAAAATGGGCTGCGGCGCTGGCATCGCTTGGAATTGATCCGCTGGGGCTCAGCGGGACAGCAGGGCACGCGTGATCAGCGCGGGGCTGCCGCCCGGCGCAAACGGTCGTTGATCGCCCTGCCAAGCCCGTGATCGGGAATCGGGGCAACGGCGATCGGTTTGGCCAGTGCATCCAAGGCATGTAGACAATCAAACAGGTTGGCGGCGGCTTCGCTCAGATCACCGGAGGGGGACAGGTTAAGGTCGCCGTCCACCGCTCCGAACCCCAGCATGACTTCACCGTCCAGCGCGGTTTTTGCATCCAGACGAACCTGGGCGGCGGGGGCGTAATGTGACGCCATTTGCCCCGGCGCGATGATTTCCGCCCCGTCAGCCACGTCGATCTGCATGCCAAGGGCCGCCTCAATCGCCTCGACGGGCAGGCCCCCTGCGCGCAGCAATGTGGGGGTCGCGTGGTTCAGCCCGATGATGGTGCTTTCCACGCCGACGGCGCAAGGTCCATCATCCACAACCGCGTCGATGCGCCCGTCCAGCCCGGCCAGCACATGGGCGGCCGTCGTGGCGCTGATACGGCCGGACGGATTGGCAGAAGGTGCCGCAATGGGGCCGTCAAACGCCTGCAAGATCGCCCGTGCGGTGGGGTGGGCGGGCACGCGCAGGGCGACACTGTCCAGCCCCGCCGTCACAAGCGATGACAGGCCGTGATTATCCGCCAAGGGCAAAACCAGCGTAAGCGGGCCGGGCCAGAATGCAGCAGCAAGGATTTCGGCATTGTCAGACCAGACGCCATAGCGCCGCGCGTGTTCGGCATCGGCCAGATGCACAATCAGCGGATTGAAACTTGGCCGGCCCTTGGCCTCGTAAATGCGGGCCACAGCGGTGCCATTGCGGGCGTCTGCGGCCAGCCCGTACACCGTTTCGGTGGGCAGTGCGACCAATCCGCCTGCGGTCAAAACGGCGGCGGCGCGGGCGATGCCCCGGGCGTCAGGCTGCAAGATCTCGGTCATAGGGTCGGTCAAAGCCTTTGTGACGCTGTGTTTCGGGTTGCGGTGGCGGGCCAGTCGCAGCATCCTTGGAAAACTGCCCCCGTTTCATGTTTATGGGCTTATCAGGTCGTTGCTCTGTTTGCCAAGCAGACGCGCAGGCCCAAGGAGGAATTACGATGCCATACCGCGCCCCCGTTGAGGATTATAATTTTCTGTTCAACCATATTGTCGGGTTTGATGACGTGCGTGCCACGGACAAGTTCGCAGATGCCACAGATGATGTGAGCCGGGCGATTCTGGAAGAAGCGGGCAAATTGTGCAACGATATCATGGCCCCCTTGCAGCGCCCCGGTGACCTTCAACCGGCCAGACTGGAAAACGGTGTTGTGCGCACGTCGCCCGGTTATGCTGACGGGTTCAAAGCCATCGCAGAGGGCGGTTGGATCGGGATCAGTGCGGACCCGGAATATGGCGGGATGGGCCTGCCCCTGACCATGGCCAGCGCCGTGAACGAAATGATGAGCGGCGCGTGTCTGTCGCTGCAACTGGCCCCGTTGATGAGCCAGGGCCAGATCGAAGCGCTGGAACACCACGCCAGCGACGCGATCAAGGAACTGTATCTGCCCAAGCTGATCAGCGGCGAATGGACCGGCACGATGAACCTGACCGAACCGCAGGCCGGGTCGGACGTGGGCGCGCTTTCCTCAAAGGCCGAAGACAACGGCGACGGGACGTTCAGCATCTCGGGTCAGAAAATCTATATCAGCTGGGGCGACAATGATTTCGCCGACAACGTCTGCCATCTGGTGCTTGCGCGTCTGCCCGGTGCGCCTGCGGGCACAAAAGGGATCAGCCTGTTTCTGGTGCCCAAGTTCCTGCCAAACGAAGATGGCAGTCTGGGGGCCAGAAACACGCTGCAGGTTGTCAGCCTCGAGCATAAGATGGGCCTGCACGGATCGCCAACATGTGTGATGCAATATGACAAGGCTATCGGTTGGCTGGTTGGCCCCGAACAAGGCGGTATGGCTGCGATGTTCACCATGATGAACAACGCGCGACTTGGGGTTGGCGAGCAAGGTATCGGTGTTGCCGAGGCGGCCTATCAACATGCGCTGTCCTATGCGCTGGACCGCAAGCAGGGCAAGAATATCAAACCCGACGGGTCTGGCACCATCGTTGACCACGCCGATGTGCGCCGGATGCTGATGACGATGAAGGCCGAAACCTTTGCGGCGCGGGCCATCGCGGCCAGCTGTGCCGTGGCCATCGACATGACCAATGCCACCGGAGAGGCCGAGTGGAAATCGCGCGCGGCCTTCCTGACCCCGATCACCAAGGCGTTCGGCACCGATGTCGGGATCGAGGTGTCGCAAATGGGGGTGCAGGTGCATGGCGGCATGGGCGTGATCGAAGAAACCGGCGCTGCGCAATTCTGCCGCGATGTCCGCGTGACGGCGATTTACGAGGGCACGAACGGCATTCAGGCGATGGACCTTGTGGCGCGCAAGATGATGGATGGCGGCGAGGCGGCAAACCGTCTCATGGACGAAATCGAAGCCCATGCCGAAGCCGCGCGCGAGGCGTTCCCGAACATGGCTGACGCGGTCTGGCAGGCGACAGAAACCCTGCGCGAGGCCACCGAATGGCTGGTTGCCCAAGACAACATGGACACGCGTTTTGCCGGTGCCGTGCCGTATCTGCGGGCTTTTGCACGGGTCTTGGGCGGGCATTTGCACCTCAAGGCGGCGCTGGCCGACAAGGGTGGTGCGCGTGAAAAACTGGCGCGGTTCTATATTCTGCGGTTGTTGCCCGAACATGCGGGGCTGTTGGTGCATGCGCAGTCGGGCGCAGATGACCTCTTTGCGCTGTCCATTGACGAACTGACCGCTTGATGACCGTTAAAAAGCACGTGGGCCTGCGTTATCCTTGGGATACGCCGCCTGCCGGTAACGAGGCGGTCGAGGTCGCCCCCGGTGTTCTGTGGATGCGCTTGCCGTTGCCGATGAAGCTGGACCATGTGAACGTCTATGCCTTTGACGAAGGCGACAGCTGGACGATCATCGACACCGGATTTTCGTCCAAGAAGGCCAAGGCAACTTGGTCCGATCTGATGGCAGGCCCGCTTGGCGGCAAGCCGGTTTCGCGGGTGATCGTGACACATCACCACCCCGATCACATCGGGCTGGCGGGCTGGTTCCAGACCGAACACGGGGCCGAACTGGTTACAACGCGCACGGCCTGGCTGACGGCGCGCATGTTGACGCTGGATGCCCAAAAGACCCCGGCTGCGGAAACACTGGCGTTTTACAAGATGTCGGGCATGGACCCTGACCTGTACGCAAAACGCGCGACGGAGCGGCCCTTCAACTTTGCCGATATCGTCGATCCGCTGCCTTTGGGGTTCACCCGTATCAAGCAGGATGATCAGATCACCATTGGCGGTCGGGTGTTTGACGTGCACATGGGCAATGGTCACGCCCCCGAACACGCAACATTCTGGAGCAGGGATGACAATCTGGTCATTGCGGGCGATCAGATTTTGCCGTCGATCAGCCCCAATGTCGGTGTCTATGCGACCGAACCCATGGCCGACCCGATTGGCGAATGGCTTGAGGCTTGCGAACGGCTGGCCCCGATGGGCCGCGAGGATCATCTGGTGCTGGGCGGGCATAAACTGCCCTTCACGGGGTTGCCCACGCGGATGCGCCAGTTGATCGACAACCACCACGGCGCGCTGAAGCGGTTGGTCAAATATATCGATACGCCGAAATCCGCATCCGAATGCTTTCCGACCTTGTTCAAACGCAAAATCGGCGAAGAGGAATACGGGCTGGCGTTGGTCGAGTCTGTCGCACATCTAAGTCATCTGTACCAAACCGGGCTTGCCACACGTGACTTGCGGGCCGAAGATGGCGCATGGGTATATCAGGCAACGGATCAAGCGCATGGATGATATGATCAGAACCGCAGCAGAGGCTGCGGAAGCCGATGTTTTGCCCCGCCTGCACGAGGTTCACACCGACCCCGCGCAGCGCAATGCAAGCGAACAAGCGGTGCCAAGCGGCATGACCGATACGCCCGCAGCGCGGAAATCTCCGGCGCAATGGGCCTATGAACGGGTTGTGCTGTACCTCAAGAATTTTGAGGAACAGCTGGATGGGGATCACGAGGTCGCCATGGGGTTTGCGGGGGGTGACGCCGGTGTTTTGCGCATCGAAGGCATGGGATATTTCGACCCCGACATCGTTACCTTTTACGGTCAGGACGGGGGTGGGGGCCGGATGCAACTGGTGCAGCATGTCAGCCAGTTGAACGTCGCCCTGCGTGCCTTGCCCAAGACCGAAAGCGAAAAGCCCGCGAATCGCATCGGATTCCGGCTGATCGCGGATATCGAGGCTGATGCAGCCAAGACGCAGACAAAAAACTCATAAGATCGTGCGCGTTGACATCGTGACATGGCTGTCCGAATGCAGTAACCACGTTTTCAAATTGGAACGAACACCAAGTCAAAGGATTACGAATATGGCCAAGCATGAACACGGCTCCATGGATACCACGTCGCAGGAAAAGACCTTTGACAGCTTCATGAACTGGGTCAAATGGTCCTCCATCGTGATCATCGGTATTCTTGTCTTTATGGCGATCTTCGCCCGCTAAGACGTATCGACCCTATTTTGCAGGACATTCACATTCACATGCGCATTTGGATGGCATTGGCCTGCGTAGCCACGCTTTCGGCTTGTGCCAACGATACCGGCACCGACAATTCCCTTGCCGAGGTCGCATCTGCGGCCTACTCCGCGCCGGGGCCCAAATCCCTGACCCTGATGACCATGGTGAACAACCGGTCTGGCAACGGCGGGCATACGGCGTTGGTTGTCAACGGATCCCAGCAGGTGATCTTTGATCCGGCAGGGTCCTTCCGCGACCCCCGCGTGGTCGAGCGGGGCGATGTTTTATACGGGATGTCTCCGAAATGGATACAAGCCTATAAATCAGCCCATGCCCGCAGCACATTCCACGTGATCAGCCAGACTGTTCCAGTCTCCGACGCCCAAGCCGAACAGGTGCTAAAGCTGGTGATGGCGAATGGTCAGGTGCCCGGTGCCTATTGCGCCAATTCAACCTCGGCATTGCTGTCTCAGATTCCCGGTTTTGAGGGGATCAGCAAGACATTCTATCCGGTCAGCCTGTCCGAGCAATTTGGCAGTCTGCCAAATGTCAGCACCGACAAATATTACGAAAACGACGATGGTGATGTGATTGATGCGGTGCGCGCTGGCCAGTTATCCCAGCAGCCACAAGAGACTGTACAAGGTCCCGGCCCCGCTAATAATCGCCAGCAAAACGTTCTTGGTAAGAACGCCAACGGCTAGGGCAACAGCCGCTGCTGCGAAACGCGCGGGGTCAAATTGGCCCCCCGTCGCAGCAGGGGCAATGACCTGCGGGGCCACCAATGCGGGCAGGATGGCAACGGCGGTATAGCGCAGATGGCGCAGCAGCCATGCGGGCATCTCGCGGTCGCCCACCAATCCGGTAAAAACAAAGCGCAAGCCAAAGCTGCCGATGCCAAGGCAGATGATCACGATCCATAATGTGCTTTTGTCGATCATCCTGCGGTCCTCTCTGCGCGGCGAACCAGCCAGACTTCGGTCTGGGCCCCCGCGATCATGCCTGCCATCCCCGCCAGAATCAGGCCCAGCGAATAGGGCACGCTTGCGGTTGCAAGGGCTGCAATCGATGCAACGAGCGCTGCAACCACATGTGCAGGCGTGCGAAACATCGGTGCGATCATTGCCAGAAACGTGATGGGCAGGGCAAAGTCCAACGCCCAGCTGTCGGGGATTTGTGTGCCCAGCAATGCGCCGACCAGCGTGAACAGATACCAAAGCGGCACGATCGGCGTCACGCAGCCAAAGAAATACGACATCCGCTGCGGGATCGTCATGTCCGGCTCTTTCTCATATTGCGCCATCGAGCAGACATAGGATTGGTCAACCGTCAGATAGGCCGCCAGCGCGCGCTGCCAAAGCGGGGCGGCACCGATATAGGGGGTCAGGGACGCCGAATACATCGCCATGCGCAGGTTCACCGCAAGGGCCGACGCCAGCACAATCGCTGTCGGTGCGTGTTCCTGCATCAGCTGTAGGGCGGTGAATTGAGCGGCACCTGCGATCACGACAACCGAAAACGCCAGCGTTTCAAACACGCTCAGCCCTGCTTCGGTGGCAAGAATGCCGAACAGGGACGAGAAAGGGATGATGACCAGGACAAAGGGTGCCGCATCGGCCAGCCCCTTGCGGAAGGCCGATTTCGTGGTGGTGATGGCCATGGTTTACCCCTAGATTACCTTCATATCCTTAGCCGCCGTCCGAGGGGGATGCAATTGTCTGCAGACACTGACACCGACGCCTATCTGATCGCTCCGCAACCGGGGGCCGCGCGCCTGACCCGTGCTGTAAAGGGGCGCGATCACACGGGCGCTGAATTGACCATCAATGTGGTTGAAGAACGGCCCCTGACGATTTTTCTGAATTCACAGGAAATCGTGACGGCCATGACCATCGGGGACTATCCCGAATACCTCGCGCTTGGGTTTTTGCGCAATCAGGGCATGTTGCGCGACAATGACGAAATCACCCGCGTAGACTATGACGAAGACCTTGAGGTCGTTGTGGTGCGCACCGCCCGGAAAACCGATTACGAAGACAAGATGCGCAAGAAAACCCGCACCAGTGGCTGCGCTGTCGGCACGGTGTTCGGTGACATGATGGAAGGGCTCGAGGGCGTCAGCCTGCCCGCAACGCCCGTGCATACCTCGTGGCTCTACCGTCTGAGCGCGCAGATCAACCGCACACCCAGCCTGTATCTTGAGGCAGGTGCAATTCACGGCACCATCCTGTGCCAAGGCGACAAGCCGTTGGTTTATATGGAAGATGTCGGGCGTCACAACGCCGTCGATAAAATCGCAGGCTGGATGCTTTCTGAAAAAGTGCGCGCCGATGACAAGATTCTTTATACCACAGGGCGTCTGACCTCGGAGATGGTGATCAAGACCGCGATGATGGGCATACCTGTGCTGGCGTCCCGCTCCGGGTTCACCGCATGGGGTGTCGAAATCGCCAATCAGGTCGGGTTGACCTTGATTGGCCGGATGAAAGGCAAACGCTTTGTCTGCCTTGCTGGCGAGGACCGTCTTGTGCGCGACGCCGACCCCGATTTGATCGTGGATGAACCGAAACGGGCAGGCCGAAAGGGGTCGGAATGAAACAACCACTTGGGGTTATTCTGGCTGGCGGTCAGGCGACGCGCATGGGGGGCGGCGACAAGGGGTTGCTGACCCTTGGTGGCAAGACATTGCTGTCCCATGTCATCGAACGCCTGTCGCCGCAGGTCGCTGAGCTGGCCTTGAATGCCAATGGCGATGCGGCGCGGTTTGACGGCCTGAATTTGCCGGTTCTGCCTGACAGTATCGACGGTTTCGTTGGGCCCTTGGCAGGGGTGCTTGCCGGGATGGATTGGGCCGCCGCGCGCGGGGCGGATACGATTGTGACTGCCGCTGCGGACACACCGTTTTTTCCCGGCGATCTGGTGCCCCGTCTGCTGCTTGCCAGCGAAGGCATGACCCATCCGCTGGTTCTGGCCGCAACGCCTGATGCGACCCGCGGCACTGCGCGCCACCCGACATTCGGGCTGTGGCCCGTTGCCTTGCGCGATGATCTGCGTGCCGCCTTGCAGGGGGGCTTGCGCAAGGTGGTCATGTGGACCCAGCAGCATCAGGGCCGCGAAGCGCTGTTCCCTCACGAGGCCGCGTTTTTCAATGTGAACACGCCGGAAGATCTGGAAATTGCAAAGGGCATGCTATGAGGATTTACGGCGTCACTGGGTGGAAGAACGCGGGCAAGACCGGCTTGATGGAACGGCTGGTGGCCGAGATCACGGGCCGTGGCTTTAGCGTATCGACGGTCAAACACGCCCACCACACGTTCGAGGTCGATCACCCGGGCAAGGACAGTCACCGCCACCGCATCGCCGGTGCCCGCGAAGTTCTGCTGGCCTCGCGCAATCGGGTCGCCTTGATGCATGAATTGCGCGACGAGGACGAACCCACGCTCGAGACATTGCTGACACGGCTAAGCCCGGTCGATCTGGTGTTGATCGAAGGCTACAAGCGCGACGTCCACCCCAAGGTAGAGGCCTATCGGACCGAGCCGGGAAACCCGCTGA
The DNA here is from genome assembly GCF_965641905.1 of Sulfitobacter sp. SH22. Classification (NCBI taxonomy): domain Bacteria; kingdom Pseudomonadati; phylum Pseudomonadota; class Alphaproteobacteria; order Rhodobacterales; family Roseobacteraceae; genus Sulfitobacter; species Sulfitobacter sp. SH22. Next base: position 1,883,574 of record NZ_OZ282573.1, on the reverse strand, counting down.
TCGCGCCGGATGATCCGACCATTCGGGCCGTCGCAAGCGACACGCCTCTGACGCTGGACCGCCCCGTGTTCGATCTGGATGACACCGCTGCGATTGCCGATTTCATTCTGGCCGAGGTCGGGCTTTGACGGGTTTCGATACAATTGTGATGATCGACTGGTCGGGCGGCAATGATACCGGCGCGCGCCCGCGCAAGGATGCGATCTGGGCGGGCGTCAGCCGTGGGGGGCAACCCCAAGACCCGGTTTATCTGCGCAACCGGATCGCGGCAGAGGCGTGGATCGCTGATCTGATAGAAACCGAACTGGGCACTGATCGCCGCGTCATGATCGGTTTTGATTTCCCCTTTGGCTATCCCGCCGGTTTTGCCGAGGCTTTGACCGGCGCGCCCGACCCGCTGGCACTTTGGGACTGGTTCGAGGCGCGGATCAAGGACACGGGCGATGCCAACAACCGTTTTGATCTGGCCGGAGAGTTGAACCTTGCGCTTGGCGACGGGCGCGGCCCGTTCTGGGCCAACGGCCTGCCCAAGCGTGACATTCCCGGCTTGCCGCGCACAAAGGCCGATTATTCGAACCCTTTCGCGGACAAGCGCCAGTCGGAAGCCCAAGCCAAGGGCGCGTTCACCTGTTGGCAAATGGCCGGTGCGGGGGCGGTCGGATCGCAGGTTTTCATGGGCTTGCCGGTTCTGTCGCGGTTGCGCAGCAGGTTTCGCGAAAAGGTCAGCGTTTGGCCCTTTGAGCCCCTGACGTCGCAGGTGGCGTTTGTTGAAATCTGGCCCTCGCTTACGGTGGGTGCCGCCCCGCAGGGGGTGATCAAGGACGCGTGGCAGGTGCAGGAAGCCGCGCGCCAGATCAGCGGCCTGTCGGGCACTGCATTGGCAGAAATGCTTGACGTCTCGGCCCCCGAAGAAGGCTGGATTTTCGGGCTTGGTTTCGAGGACCGTCTGCGGTCTGCCGCACCGTTGCGCAATGATTGCTTTGCCCTGCCACCCGGCGTGCATTGGACGCCGGTAGACGAAGCGCTGAAGCTGTTGCGCGCAAGATTGTCGCGGGTCGTTGCGGTCGAAACGGTCGGGCTGGGCGATGCCTTGGGGCGTGTCGTGGCACGGGACGTGATTGCAAAACGCGCAAACCCGCCGCTGCCGAATACTGCTGTTGACGGCTATGGTTTTGCAGGCGGGCGGGGCGCGGGGCCGCATCGGTTGCCTTTGGCCGCTGGCCGCGCTGCTGCGGGTGATGCGCCGGGGGTTGTGCCTGATGGGCAGGCAATCCGTATCCTCACCGGGGCGGCATTGCCCCAAGGGGTTGATACGGTGGTGTTGCAGGAAGACGTCCGCATTGATGCGGGTGCCGTGCATTTCAACGGCCCGATCAAGGCGGGGTCAAACACCCGCAAGGCGGGCGAGGACATAACGCAAGGCGAGGTGACCACAGGTGCGGGGCGTCGCGTGACGGCTGCCGATCTGGCGCTGATGGCCGCCACCGGAAATGCCGCGCTGGACGTGTACCGGCCCTTGCGGGTTGGCGTGATTTCGACCGGGGACGAGATCGTGCAACCGGGCGATACCGCCGCGGATGGCCAGATTTACGACGCGAACCGGCCGATGCTTTTGGCGCTGATCGCCCAGTTCGGCTATCACGCCGTTGATCTGGGCCATGTGGGCGATGACCGCGCGGCTTTGCGTGCGCGGCTGGACGGTGCCACGGGCCGCGTGGATGCGATCTTGACCAGTGGCGGCGCGTCGGCGGGGGACGAAGATCACGTGTCGGCGCTGCTGGAGGAAGCCGGTGCCTTGTCGCTTTGGCGGATCGCGGTCAAGCCGGGACGGCCTTTGGCTTTGGGGATGTGGCAGGGGATGCCGGTTTTTGGTCTGCCGGGCAATCCTGTCGCGGCAATGGTGTGCACCTTGATTTTTGCGCGCCCCGCTTTGGCCGTGATGGCCGGGCAGGAATGGACCACACCGCAAGGGTTCAACGTGCCGGCGGCATTTGAGAAACGCAAAAAACCGGGACGTCGCGAATATCTGCGCGCCCGCATGCGCGACGGTCATGTCGAGGTGTTCGCCTCCGAAGGATCGGGCCGGATCAGCGGGCTAAGCTGGGCGGAGGGTCTGGTGGAACTGCCGGACGGCGCGGTCCATGTGCGCCCCGGCGATCCGGTGCGGTTCATCCCCTACGGATCCTTCGGGATTTAGGGCCTCAAGGCACCCGCGCCCTAGTCGAAGGTGCCCGCCACACGGCCCAGCAACATGAACGCCCGCGCGGTGCGTGTTTCAGCCAGAGCCGAGATTTCAGCATCCGATGCCTGCGCCTCAAAGCTGGCGAAAACACGGTCAAAGCGCCGCAAGAAATGATGTGCTGCATCCCGAAAAATCGGGTCCTGCTTCATGCGTGCATTGGTTAACGCAAGCGATGACCGGTCCCGCACACCGCCAAGGGCCGCAATCGTCCGGCCACGGGCCCCTTGTGCAAATTCGCGCCAGACTTCGGGGCGGGCACGGTCAGGGCGCAGGTCATCCATGTAGATGCCATCATGGCTCAGCAGGGTCAGCACGTCTTGGGATGCCTGCACCAATTGGGATGCGTTGCGGTCTTTCAGGGCTTTGCGCAGGGCGTTAAAGCCTTCGGTGTCGTCCGCCGTTTCGGGGAAGTTCAGCGCCCGAATGAAATCGTCATGCGACAGCGCGGGGGCCATATCGCTGGCTTGGGTGCCAAGGGCCAATGTGGGCTGATCGTCAGACAGCGCAACGACAGGCACGGGGACTGCGGCGCGGGGTGCCGCATCACGGCGGGTTTGAAACGTCGCCAGCGCGGTTTCGGTTTTGCGGGCGGCGGCGGCGATTTCGTCAAGTTTACGATTGACCGAGGCATCGCCATCAAAGGGTTTGCCTTGCTGCTGCGCGATATAGGCCTGCCGGATGGCGTCGATTGCAGATTGCAAACGCTGGCTTTCCTCGCGCATCACGCGGCTGGCCCGTGCTGCCGTGGCGGCAACCCAGATCATAGCGACGGGCATGAAAATCGCCAGCATCGTCATCAAGAACCGAAGGCCGCTATCCCCGGCGTCGGGGTTGGGGTTGGCAGGTTGCACCAGAAAAAAGATGGCAGAGCCCAGCAGCCAAAGCACGCTTAGTGCAATGGCGATAATTTCGATATTGGAAATGCTTTTGTCATTCGGGCGTGAATAGACGCCGAACGGCGTAGAGCGCGCCGACTGGCGCGGCGGGTTCGGCCTTGACGGTTTGGCAGGCACATTTTCGGTCATGCTGAAAACCCCAGATCAAGCGTAAATGATCTTGAGAACCTCATACGATTTTTCACCCCCCGGAGTTCGCACTGCAACGCTATCGCCTTCTTCTTTGCCGATCAACGCACGTGCAATGGGGGATTTGATGTTCAAAAGCCCTTTTTCAATGTTGGCCTCGTATTCACCAACAATCTGATAGGTTTTTTCTTCGTCGGTGTCTTCGTCCACCAAGGTGACCTTGGCACCAAACTTGATGGAGCCGGACATTTTGGACGGGTCAATCACGTCGGCCAGCGAAATCGCGCCTTCCAGCTCTTTCACGCGGCCTTCGATAAAGGACTGTTTTTCCTTGGCGGAATGGTATTCGGCGTTTTCGGACAGGTCACCATGCTCGCGCGCTTCGGCAATCGCCTTGATGATTGCAGGACGTTCTACCGTCTTGAGGTGTTTTAGTTCGGTTTCCAAAGCAGTATGACCGGCGCGGGTCATCGGGATTTTTTCCATTGTGGTCGTCCACGCAATGAGGGTCACAGCCCCAAGCCAAGCCTGAGGGTGCAACCGATTTGAATTGGTCCTTACCTGACCCAAAGTAGCGGATGATTGCAAGAGCGGAGTGTTGCGGCCCTGCCAAACTCCGCCTGCGGGGATTTGATTAAATTTGTTGCACCGCATCGGGCCAGATTATCTCGCATGGCGAAACATAATGACGGGACGGGCGTTAAATAGGTACGAAACTGTCGCGGGCCTGCATTTTAACGTTGTGTTCCGATTGCAAAGCAAGCCCTGCTGGTTTAGCCAAATCCAAACCCATTTTCTGCCCGAAGAGGAGCCCCAAATGGCCGAAGTTGAACGCGAAACAATGGAATATGACGTCGTTATTGTTGGCGCTGGTCCTGCGGGCCTGTCTGCCGCGATCCGTCTGAAACAGCTTGATGCCGACTGCAACGTCGTCGTGCTGGAAAAAGGGTCCGAAGTGGGCGCGCATATCCTGTCGGGTGCCGTGCTGGACCCGATCGGTCTGGACGCGTTGATGCCTGATTGGAAAGAAAAAGGCGCGCCGATCAAGACCAAGGTGATCGAAGACAACTTTTACATGCTGGGCGAGGCGGGCAAGCTGCGCGTGCCCAACTTCCCCATGCCACCGCTGATGAACAACCACGGCAACTATATCGTGTCGATGGCGAATGTCTGTCGCTGGATGGCCGAGCAAGCCGAAGAGCTGGGTGTCGAGATTTTCCCCGGCATGTCCTGTTCGGAACTGGTGTACGGCGAAAATGGCGAGATCAAAGGCGTGGTTGCCGGTGAATTCGGGATCAACCCGGATGGCACCAAGGGCGACAACTATGAGCCCGGTATGGAACTGCACGGCAAATACGTGTTCCTGTCCGAGGGCGTGCGCGGCAGCCTGTCAAAGCAGGTGATCGCGAAATATGATCTGGATGCTGGCAAGGAACCGCAGAAATACGGGCTTGGCATGAAAGAGATCTGGGAAATCGACCCCGCCAAGCACAAAGAAGGCACCGTGACCCACACGATGGGCTGGCCTCTGAACAGCAATGCCGGTGGCGGATCGTTCATCTACCACATTGAAAACAATCAGGTATATGTCGGTTTTGTTGTGCATTTGGGCTATAAAAACCCGCATGTGTTCCCCTACATGGAATTCCAGCGCTTTAAACATCACCCGATGGTCGCCGAGCTGCTGAAAGGCGGCAAGCGCGTCGCCTATGGTGCGCGTGCCATCACCGAAGGTGGCTATCAGTCGATGCCCAAGATGGTTGCACCCGGTGTGGCGCTGCTGGGCTGTTCGGTGGGCATGGTCAACGTGCCGCGCATCAAGGGCAATCACAACGCCATGCTGTCGGGCAAAGCCGCCGCAGAGGCCGCATTTGACGCGATCCAGGCTGGCCGTTCCGGTGACGAGCTGACCGCCTATGAGCAAGACGTGCGCGGCGGCGAGATCGGTAAAGACCTGAAAAAAGTGCGCAACGTCAAACCGTTGTGGAGCAAATACGGTCTGATGACATCGCTTGCCGTGGGTGGGTTCGACATGTGGACCAACACCTTGGGCTTTTCGCTTCTGGGTACGCTTGGCCACGGGAAATCCGATGCCGAGGCGACGGAAAAAGCCAGCAAGCACAAAAAGATCGACTATCCCAAGCCCGATGGAAAGCTGAGCTTTGACCGTCTGACCAACGTCGCGTTTTCCTTTACAAACCACGATGAAAACCAGCCTGCGCATCTGACGTTGAAAGACCCGTCCGTGCCGGTAAATGTGAACCTCAAGGAATACGCGGGCCCGTCGGCGCGCTATTGCCCCGCCGGTGTGTACGAATTCGTTGAGGAAGAGGGCAAAGACCCGCGTTTTGTCATCAACTTCCAGAACTGCGTGCATTGCAAAACCTGCGACATCAAAGACCCGTCGCAGAACATCGTCTGGACAACGCCGCAGGGTGGGGACGGCCCGAACTATCCGAACATGTAATAGGGTCGCTTGCGAAACCATCAAAAGGCGTGCTGCGGCGCGCCTTTTTTCGTATTAGACGGGCAAATTACTGCTCACGACTGCGTGCTTGGGCGGCGGGGTGCCATTGCGCTTGGGGGTGAACCTGATAGCGTTGATCGAAACAAGATAAGGCCTGCACATATGATCCGTAACCTGTTGTTTTCTGCCAGTGTCATGGCCTTGGCTGTGACCGGGGCACTGCCCGTTTCAGCGCAGTCCGTATCGGGTGCCTATCTTGCCGGACGACACGCTGCCGCGCGCAGTGATTTTGCAGAAGCCGCTGATTACTATGCACAGGCCCTGGCGCGCGACAGCATGAATAGCGAACTGTTGGAAAGCACGATCCTTGCCTATCTGTCCTTGGGCGATATCGCAAAGGCCGCGCCCCTGGCCAAGGTTCTGGCCGCGAAAAACCAAAGCTCACAGGTTGCCTATCTGGTCTCCACCGCCGATTTGACACAAAAGGGCGACTTTGACGGGCTGCTGGCGCAAAAAGGCGACGAGGCGGGCATCGGCCCTTGGGTCGACGGGTTGGTCAAGGCGTGGTCCTATGTCGGCAAGGGCGACATGACGCAGGCAATCACCGAGTTTGACAAGCTGAGCCAGGAAGCCGGGATGCAGGGGTTTGTGATGTATCACAAGGCGCTGGCGCTGGCATCTGTGGGCGATTTCGAAGGGGCGGAGGACATCTTTGCCTCCAACAAGGCGGGTGCGGCAGGACAGACCCGGCGTGGTGTGATTGCGCGGGCCGAAATTCTGGGCCAACTGGATCGCAAGGATCAGGCGCTTGCCCTGCTCAAGGCCAGTTTCGGTGACAGTACCGACCCCGAACTCGAAGCGCTTGTTCTGGCGCTGACCAACGACGAGCCGATCAAATTCACCCAGATCGCCGATGCCAAAGCCGGAATTGCCGAGGTGTTTTTCACCTTTGCGGCTGTGTTGCGGAGTGAATCTGCGGGCGATTATTATGTGCTGCTGTATTCGCGGATCGCGCGGTATCTGAACCCGAACCACATTGACGCGCTGCTGCTTACGGCTGATCTGCTTGAGGGCCTTGCGCAATATGATCTTGCGATTACCGAGCTGGCAAATGTTCCTGCCAATGATCCGGCCTATCATGCTGCCGAATTGGGCCGCGCTGCGGCTTTGCGCAGGTCTGGCCGACCCGAACAGGCGATCGAGGTTTTGCAGCAATTGACGCGCAGCCATGGTGAATTGCCATCAGTGCATTCCGCGCTTGGCGATGCGCTGCGAGCAGAAGACAAATTCAAGGCGGCGATTGAGTCCTATGACCGTGCGATCGAACTGACGGCCGAAACAAACCCGCAACGCTGGGTGCTTTTCTATGCCCGTGGCATTTCCGAAGAACGCGGCGGCGATCTGGACGAGGCCGAGGCCGATTTTCGCGCAGCGCTGGCGATCAATCCCGACCAGCCACAGGTGTTGAATTATCTGGGATATTCGCTGGTCGAACAGGGGCGCAATCTGGACGAAGCGTTGAACATGATCGAACGTGCCGTAGCGGCAAGCCCCGGTTCGGGCTATATCGTCGATTCCCTCGGTTGGGTGCTCTACCGTCTTGGCCGCTACGAAGAAGCGGTGTCACAGATGGAACGCGCGGTGGAACTGGTTGCTGTTGATCCGGTGGTGAATGATCATCTGGGTGACGTGTATTGGGCGGTTGGCCGAAAGCGTGAGGCCGAATTCCAGTGGCGGCGGGCCTTGTCTTTTGTTGACCCCGAAGATGCCGACAGCGAAGCCGAACCGGACCGGATGCGCCGCAAGCTGGAAGTCGGTCTGGATGTCGTCCTCGAGGAAGAAGGGGCCGATCCGCTGACCAAGGTAATGGCGGATTGATGCGCACGAACCGCGCGGCCCTTGGCCTTGAGTATTCAGAGCCGGCATGGGCCAAGATTAACCTGACATTGCACGTCACGGGGCAACGCGCCGACGGCTATCACCTGCTGGACAGTCTGGTGGTGCGCGCGGCGGTTGGCGATCTGCTGAGCGTTACGCCGTCAGCCGAGTTGGAGCTTTTCATTGACGGCCCCTATGCGGATGCCGCGCCGCTGGATGACCGTAACCTTGTTATCCGGGCAGCGCGGCTGCTGGATGCCGAAGGCACACGCGGGGCGCGGTTGCTTTTGACCAAGGTGCTGCCTGCCGCCGCCGGGATCGGTGGTGGATCGGCTGATGCCGCAACGGCGCTCAAGCTGTTGAGCGGTCATTGGGGGGTGCCTATGCCCGAGGATGTGGCGCGCCTGGGCGCTGACGTGCCCGTTTGCATGCACAATGGCCCGCAACGGATGCGGGGCGTCGGCGAAGACCTGTCGCCAGCCGGGCCCTTGCCGCCCTGCTGGCTGGTGCTGGTAAACCCCAACAAGTCGGTTTCAACGCCAGAGGTGTTCAACCGGTTGGCATCGAAACAGAACGCGCCGATGCCACAGGCCATACCGGATTTCAAAACGCTGCAGGATTTTGTGGCGTGGCTGGCGGTGCAGCGCAATGACCTTGAGGCACCGGCGCTGCAAGTCGTTCCCGAAATCGCGGATTGCCTTGCGGCGCTGGACGATGCGCTGCTGGCGCGCATGTCGGGGTCGGGGGCAACGTGCTTTGGCCTTTACGACAGCGAAGAGGCCGCGAACCATGCCGCGGCACGGATTGACCACGCCCATCCCGGCTGGTGGGTCACCGCCGCAGAGGTTCTTAGCTGATCCGTGCCACCACGTAATCGGCAAGGTTGTGCAGCATTTCACGCAACTCGTGATCGGGCAGGGCATGCAAGGCGGCTTTTGCCTGACCGGCCCATTCCAAGGCATCGGACCTTGTCGCATTCAGCGTGTCATGCTTGTTCAAAAGGGTCAGGGCATGGTCCAGATCGCCGTCTTCCTGACGCCCCTTTTCGATGGTCCGTTTCCAAAAGCCGTGTTCTTCGGCATCTGCTTTTGCGATGGCTTTAATCACCGGCAGCGTTAGTTTTCTTTCGCGGAAATCGTCACCGATGTTTTTGCCCGTAGCGCTTGTATCCCCCTGATAGTCCAGCAGATCATCGACGATCTGGAACGCAATGCCCAAGGCATCCCCATAGTCATAAAGCGCCTTGATCTGTTCGGCAGGGGCACCGGCGATCACGCCGCCAACTTCGGTCGCGGCTGAAAACAAGGCAGCCGTCTTGCCGCGCACGACCTTGAGATAGACAGATTCGTCAGTGGCAAGGTTCTGCGCTGCGGTCAGCTGCAAAACTTCGCCCTCGGCAATAGTTGCCGATGCGTTGGACAGGATCGCCAGCACGCGCATGTTGTTGGTTTCGGTCATCAACTGGAAACTGCGCGCGAACAGATAGTCGCCCACCAGCACCGATGATTTATTGTCCCACAGCAGGTTCGCCGTGGGGCGCCCGCGCCGCTGGCCGCTTTCGTCAACAACATCATCATGCAGCAAAGTGGCGGTGTGAATAAATTCGACCGTCGCGGCAAGGTGGATGTGATAGGGGCCGTCGTAGCCACAAATATGGGCGGCAGCCAGGGTCAGCATCGGGCGCAAACGCTTGCCGCCTGCCTCGACCAGATGGGCGGTCACCTCGGGGATGCGGGGGGCGTGTTCGGATGCCATGCGGTCACGGATCAGGTCATTCACTGCCGTCATGTCAGCGGCCAGATATCTGGCCATACGGTCATGTGGTTTTTGACTTACGTCCATCTTCATCTGCATGACCCCATCTGAAAGGCTCGACAATCTGGTCCGATTGCACTTACATCTCTGTTATGAAGGAACTTTTGCGCACGACTGACCCGACGATCATCGCTTTTGCCAGCGCCCTTCTTCAGGGCGAGGATATAGACTGCTTTCCATTGGACGTAAATATGAGCGTGCTCGAAGGTGGGATCGGTATTTTCCCCCGTCGGTTGATGGTGCACGAAGACAAGCACAGCGCCGCCCTGCGGGTGTTACGCGACAATGACATTCCAACCGGACTGCCAGACTGACCCCGTGAACAGCTTTGCTCCAGATGACCTGACCCATGACGCCTTTCTGGGGGGCAAGCTGCATTTGTGGCAGCCGCGCAAGGGGTATCGGGCGGGTGTTGACCCTGTTTTATTGGCCGCGTCCGTGCCTGCGCAGGCGGGGCAGCGGGTGTTGGAACTGGGTTGCGGCGTTGGGGCTGCATCCTTGTGTCTGGGCGCGCGGGTGCCCGGATTGACCCTGACCGGAGTAGAGCTTCAGCCCGCCTATGCCGAGCTGGCCCGGCGCAACCATTGCGGGTTCGAGGTTGTCGAGGCCGACCTTGCAGAGATGCCAGTGACGCTACGTCAACGTCAATTTGACCATGTGCTGGCCAACCCCCCGTATTTTGACCGTGGCGCTTCGGTTGCCTCGCTGGATAATGCCCGCGAAACGGCCTTGGGGGAACAGACCCCATTGGCGAAATGGGTCGAAATCGCCGCCAAACGTCTGGCCCCGAAAGGGCAGGCGCATTTCATTCACCGTGCAGAACGGCTGCCGGATCTGATCCGCGCCTTGCCCCATGACATGGGCAGCATCGAGGTCTTGCCGATTGCCCCCCGCACGGGCCGCATGGCAGAGTTGATCATCTTGCGGGCGCGCAAAAGCGGGCGTGGGGCGTTTCGCCTTTGTGCGCCGATGATCATGCACGAAGGCGATGCGCATGTGACGGATGGCGACAGTTATGTGGCCGCGATCCGTGCGGTGTTGCGTGACGGTGCCGCGCTTCCGTTTTAGGCATCAACCAGCCGATTGTTCAACTTGTCTGAAGTTTTGCTGCGATGCCGCGTGACAGGTTGAATCTTTCGTGCTTCACTCATGCTACGCAACATTCAAAATAGGAGAGTTAAGTGGCATTTGACGCGCATCTTGAAGCTTTGAAACGGAAACATATGGCGGTGAGCGATGCTGTAGAAGAGGCACAGCGAGCCCCGGGTATCGACGATCTGAAAGTTGCAACGATGAAGAAGGAAAAGCTTCGACTGAAGGAAGAGATTACCAGACTGTCGGATTAACCATTTAACCAGACTTAACGTAACTGGCGCGCGCTGCACATAAAGCGCCGCCAGTGATCAACGCAGCCGCCCAAAACAGAATGGGTTCGGCGGGCGTGACACCAGAAACCACCAGAATAATCGTCGACAGCAAGGGGGCTAGATAAGAACTGGTACCAAGCAATTGGATGTCTCCGCGTTTCACCCCGATATCCCAGACATAGAATGCCAAACCGACAGGGCCAAGGCCCAAGCCCACAATGCTGGCCCATCCCAAGCCTGTCGTGGGCAGGACGGTCTCTTCGAACAGCAGATGCAAGGGCAGGGACAAGGCCGCTGTGCCAAGGCAGAAGACAACAACGCTGGCCGTGGGGGCCGTGCCGATGCGCCGCGACAGCAGCGAATAGGCCGACCAGGTCAGGGCGCAACAGATGGCCAGCAGATAGCCCGGCAGATACTGCGCCTGAAAGCTGCCTGATCCGTTCGAGATGATCAACGCCGCCCCGGCGAATCCTAATACGGCGCCAAAAACATGCCCCTTGCGCAAAATCTCTCCGGGCAGGAGGCCGGAAAATACAACGATCAGCAAAGGCCATAAATACGCGATCAACCCGGCCTCTGCGGCGGGGGCCAGTCGCAGGGCGGAAAAATACAGCGCGTGATACCCGAAAAGCCCTGCAATGCCGAACAGATACACCCGCAGCGGCACGGTCTTCAACGTGCCAAGGGTACCAGTGGCCAAGCACCAGATCAGCCCCAGCACGCCCCCGATCGAAAAACACAGTGTGTTCAGCAAAAGCGGCGGGGTCGGTGCGGTGCCGACGGTGAAAAGCGCCAGCAGCGACCACAGCAAAACCGCAGTAAAACCGATCAGCGTTGCTTGGGGCCGCGTCATGCCGTGGGCCTTGGGATGATCTGGATGGCGTCGGCAAGGGCCGAAGTCTTGTTGATCTCGCGCATGATCCATTCCCTGAAAGCTATGATTTGCGGCCGGTCCTGCGCCGTCTTCGGGCAGAGAAACCAGAATCGCGCCCCTGTGGCAAGTGCGGCATTATAAGGTGCAACCAGCCGCCCTTCGGCCAGATCCTTGATCACCAATGCGCGTCTGCCAAGGACAACACCCACACCCGCCAATGCCGCGTCTGTGGCGTGGTCTGCCTGGGAAAAGCGGGGCCCCTGAACCGCTAGGGCAGGCAGGCCCATAGCGGCAAACCAACTGTTCCAATCCATCGGCGGGTCCAAAAACGCGATTGATTCGTCGATGATCAGCGGCGCGTGTTGCAGGCTGGCGGGCGTGGGGTATCGGGCGGCCAGTTCAGGCGTCATGACCGGCGTCACCCATTCCTCCGCAAGGGGGAGCGCATAAAGGCCGGGATCCACAGATGATCCGAACCGGATCGCGACATCAATATTGTCGCGCGCAAAATCCATCTTTCGCAATGAAGCCGAAAACCGAAGTTCAATTTCCGGGTGCGCTTGGGCGAATTCGAATAGCCTTGGTGCCAGCCACTTGGCTGTAAAAGCGGGCCCCGCTGTCACGGTCAAAGAGTGGTGATCCTGTGTGCGCTGTGCACTGCGCCAGGCGCTGGCCAGTGTCTGAAACCCGTCTGTTGCACCGGGGGCAAGGGCGATGCCTGCCTCGGTCAATTCGACGGCACGGTTCAGGCGGCGGAAAAGTGGCGCACCGAAATGGGCCTCTAGCGACTTGATCTGAAAGCTTAGGGCTGCTGGCGTCACGTTGAGCTCGGCTGCGGCTGCTGCGAAAGACAGGTGCCGTGCCGCGGCTTCGAAGGCGCGCAATGCAGTGAGTGGGGGCAGGCGATCTGTCATATCAGTTAAGTATTTCTTATGTGAAGCGCAGAAAGTCTCGTTTGTTAAGCGGATACCTTTGGGCAATCTTAAGCACAGAACAGAATTGCTTGATAGATTGGATTTGAAGATGATTGAAGCAACAACAAACCGCGCCGCACGAAACGCGATGGAGCAGGCGCATCGGGAGCGGGCCCGGGTAACCTTGGCATTTTGGGGCTGGCTGTTCGGGGTGTCGGATAAGAACCATTCACGCGCGCGGTAATGTCAAAAGGCCAGCGCATCCCTGCGCTGGCCTTTCAAAGCTCAAACTGTGCGTGACGTCAGACGAGGTGCTGAGCGCCGTTCGCCGTAATCGTGGACCCGTTGATAAATCCTGCGTCATCCGCGACCAGAAACAGAACCGCGCGGGCGATTTCTTCTGGTTCGCCCAAACGACCGGCCGGGATCTGCGCAATAATCGACTCGCGTACTTTTTCAGGGACGGCCATGACCATGTCAGTGGCGATATAGCCCGGACAGATTGCGTTGGCTGTGATGTTTGCGCGTGCGCCTTCTTGGGCGAGGGATTTTATGATGCCCAGATCACCGGCCTTGGTCGCGGCATAGTTCACCTGCGCGAATTGCCCCTTTTGACCATTGATCGAGCTGATCACGACAATCCGGCCAAATTTGCGTTCACGCATGCCTGGCCAAATCGGGTGGATGGTGTTGAACACGCCGGTCAGGTTGGTGTTGACCACCTCATGCCATTGATCTGGCGTCATTTTATGAAAAGGTGCGTCACGCGTGATGCCTGCGTTGGCGACGATAACTTCTACAGGGCCAAGATCGGCTTCGACTTTTGCGATGCCCGCTTTGGAGTCGTCGTAATCGGCGACATTCCATTTATATGTCTTGATGCCGGTGCTTTCGGTAAATTTTGCTGCGGCTTCGTCGTTGCCAGCATAGGTGGCGGCGACGGTGTAACCGGCGTCCTTGAGTGCTGTTGAAATGGCGGCACCGATTCCGCGGCTACCTCCGGTCACAAGTGCGACACGTGACATGGTGATCCTCTCCCCTAACGGCAACGTTATTTCATTTTTGATAACGGCTGCGCAATTTTATTACGTCAAAGATTGATAAAACATCATGTGCAGGCTTTGCAACCGTTTTGGCCAAGCTTTTTGCAAATGTTTTCTAAGAGAAGTGCACGGCGCATCAATCTGCGCCGTGCGGGGTCGAGTTAGGGGCGCTCAAGGCACATTGCGACGCCCATGCCGCCGCCGATGCACAAGGTCGCAAGACCCTTTTTCGCGCCACGGCGCTGCATTTCGAACAGAAGGGTGTTCAGGATTCGCGCGCCCGAGGCACCGATCGGGTGACCGATAGCGATCGCACCGCCATTGACGTTCACGATTTCCGGGTCCCAGCCCATCTCTTTGTTAACGGCGCAAGCCTGTGCCGCAAATGCTTCGTTGGCCTCTACAAGGTCGAGGTCTTCGGGCTTCCAGCCGGCTTTTTCCAACGCCTTGCGGGAGGCGTAGATTGGCCCGGCACCCATGATGGTCGGGTCAAGGCCAACTGTTGCGTAGGATGCGATACGTGCCAGTGGCGTGATGCCGCGTTTCTCGGCGTTGTCCGCCGACATCAGCAATGCGCCAGCCGCACCGTCGTTCAGGCCCGAAGCATTCGCTGCAGTGACTGAGCCGTCTTTTGTAAAGGCAGGGCGCAGCTTTTGCATCGCTTCCATGGACGCGCCATGGCGAATGTACTCGTCACTGTCGACGACAGTCTCGCCTTTGCGGGTCTTGATTGTGTAGGCAACAATCTCGTCGGCGAACTTGCCCGCTTTTTGCGCGGCCTCAGCCTTGTTCTGGGAGCGCACCGCGAATTCATCTTGCGCGTCGCGGCTAATCTGCCACTTTTCCGCAACGTTTTCAGCTGTTTGACCCATATGGTAGCCGTTGAATGCATCCCAAAGACCGTCTTTGATCATTGTGTCAATGAACTGAAGGTCGCCCATTTTCTGGCCGGGGCGCAGGTTTTGTGCGTGGGGGCTCAACGACATGTTTTCCTGGCCGCCTGCAGCCACAATATCGGCATCGCCCAGTTGGATGTGCTGTGCGGCCAGTGCGACGGCGCGCAAGCCGGATCCGCAAACTTGGTTGATCGACCAGGCCGCGGATTCAATCGGCAATCCAGCATTTACATGGGCCTGACGTGCGGGGTTTTGTCCCTGTGCAGCTGTCAAAACTTGACCAAGAATGGTTTCAGAAACCTCTGATGCATCAATCCCTGCGCGCGCGACAATCTCTTTCAGAACAGCGGCACCCAAATCGTGGGCAGGTGTATTTGCAAAAGATCCGTTAAAGCTACCCACGGCTGTGCGTGCTGCGGATGCGATGACAACATTCGTCATGTGTATTTCCTCAGGTTATTGACCGATGGGGTTCCCATCGCAACTTCCTTGCGATCCCCTAGCCTTCTGAAAGCCGGATATACCGCATTGCAGCAGACGCGGCAATCTCGACGTAAGGCTTATCCTGTTTTGCGGTTTTCGGGCTTGATGGCCCAATAGGGCCGGGTGGTTGGCGCACTGAATAGATACCCTTGCTGGCAGTCGACGCCCAGCTGGGCCAGAACTGCACAATCATCCATGTTTTCAACCTGTTCCGCGACAGTCACCATGTCGAAGTTTTCGGCAATAGATACCATGACAGTGACAAGCGCGCGGTTTTCAGAGTTCTGTGCAATGTCACGTGTGAACTGCCCGTCAATTTTCAGAATATCGAAGTAGAGGTCCTTGAAAAATCGGATGGCGGCATAGCCAGACCCGAAATTATCCAGTGCAAAACAAACCCCTTTGTCTTGCATGCGCTTCATGAAATCTGACACCAGTTCGGGCATCAGCATGGCCGATTGTTCACTGATTTCGAGGATCAAACGCTCCCCGATCGTTGGTTCCCGTGACAGCCACCTGTTCAACATGGTTGTCCACGCCCTGAAGCCGATTGATCTGGCGGACATGTTGATCGAAATCCGCAATTCCGGGTGGGCCTGCAAGGTGATCATGCCTGCGTCCAAGGATAGCACGTCAATCTGGCGGCCCAGTTGGGTGTTTTCAACGACGGGCATAAAATCCCGCGCAGGTATCACCCGGCCAGTTGGGTCCAAAACACGAATAAGCCCCTCATGAAAGGCGATCTTATGGCTGGCCACATCACGCAAAATTGGTTGATATGCCATTAATGTTTGTTTGTGATCGACGGCGTCTTGGACCATTGCAATGGTCGATTGGTCACGCTGTGTCACGGCATAGTCGAGAGGACTGCCACCCCCGTCGGGAAGGTCGGCGAAACAATGTTTGGACCGCTGATGCACGTGGCAGATTCCTTTTTTCCCGGACTATGCTGCGTTCATGCATGGTGTTTTGATAAGGGCAGGTTAAATGTCGAATGAATATAGATTTGTCATTATAAACGGCACGTTCATTGTAACGGGAATAAAGGAGTGACGATGCAACGTTGTGATTGGGCAGGCCCGGAACAAATTTACCTTGATTATCATGATACTGACTGGGGTGTGCCGGAATACGATAGCCGGGCGTTGTGGGAAAAGCTGGTGCTCGACGGGTTTCAGGCGGGGCTAAGCTGGATCACGATCCTTAAAAAGCGAGAGAACTTTCGCGAGGCCTTTGCGGGGTTTGACCCCGACGTGATCGCCGATTGGGGGGCTGCCGATGTTGAAAAACTGCTGCAAAACCCTGGTATCATCCGCCACCGCGGCAAAATTGAAGCGACGATTACCAACGCGCGTGTCTGGCAAAAAATCGAGGCGCGTGAAGGGTTTGACGCGTATTTGTGGAACTATGTCGGCGGGGCACCCTTGCAGAACCGCTTTGCCAGCCAAGCTCAGGTGCCGCCTTCGACCGCGTTATCAACGCAAATATCCAAAGACCTGAAGAAAGAGGGCTTCAAATTTTGTGGGCCCACCATCGTTTATGCATTTATGGAGGCGGTCGGCATGGTTAACGACCACCTTGTCACCTGCCACCGACACGATGTTGTCGCATCGATGACCAAAGGGTAACAAATGAGTAAAAGCGCGTTACTTCGCCTTTGTGGCCTGTGCAAATGACAAGAGTTTTTTGCTGCTCTCGTCCCACAGGTGAAGGCGCGCGTTTGCAAAGCTTTCCCGAATGGTGAGGGTGTTGATCTGTGCCAAAGCGGTATGATCACGCAAGACTTCGGGAAGACGGTAAAACGGAATGCGGCTGTACAAATGATGCACGTGATGGATTCCGATATTTGCGCTAAGCCATTGTAAAGGTGCAGGAAGTTTATAGTGCGAGCTGCCGTTCAGGGCTGCCTCGTGAATGTCCCAAGTGGGGTCCACGTCCCAAAGGGTCGTTTCAAACTGGTGTTGAACATAGAACAACCACACCCCGGCGGTTGCGGCCAAAAGTGTTGTGGGTAGGAAGATCAGCAGGATCGGCTTGAGCCCGCCAAAGTAAAATACAACGGACAGCGCGATCAGGATTGCGGCATTCGTGCACATGGCACTGACCCAATAGCGGGCTTGTTTGGTTAACCCCATGGGAACCCGCTGCTGGATAAAGAACAAGTAAAGCGGTGCCAGACCGAACAGAACAAGCGGATGCCGATAAAGGCGGTACAGCAGGCGTTTTTTGGGGGTCAGGGCGCGGTATTCGGCCACTGTCAGGGTGTCGATATCGCCTATGCCGCGGCGCGACAAATTGCCCGATGTGCTATGGTGCATCGCATGTGACCGCTTCCAGACATCATAAGGGGTCAATGTCAGGACGCCAAGCACCCGGCCGATCCAGTCACTCAGCGCGCGGTTGGAATAGAACGCATAGTGTCCACAGTCATGCTGAATGGCAAACAAACGCAGCAAAAATGCGGCGTTACAGACCGAAATTACAAGGGTGAGCCAAGGATTGATGGACAATGAAGCCCATGCAAGCGACCACAACGCAATGAACGGCACCACCGTAACGGCGAGCTCAAACGTGCTTCGCAATGCATTGGGATCGCGGTAATTTGACAGCACTTTAATCCAGTCGCGCGCTGGTATTGAGCCCGTAGTTGGCCCAAAGACCTTGGAAGTATCGTTCATGTGCCTGCTTTTCTAGTTTTTACCCGTGGCCTTGATAAACGAATGCGCCGTTTAAACAACGCAAAAAAAATTAACCAGGCAATGATTGCATCCTCTGTTTTTTGCCCAAGTGAGAAAACCGTTCAGCCGGAAGTAGTTAACAGGAACCTGACCGATTTATGACGGTTACTGTGATGACAAAATAGCTACAATAAAATTAACAAGGCCAAAATATCTGCGCACTCCCTCCATTTTCTGCCCATTTTTCTTGTTTTGGTGCAATGGCTGACGTTGGCGCGGCGGCGGCGGCCCGAAGTTGAACACATACCCTCTAAACCGCCAACCAAGCTTTAAATTGCACCGCGGTTGGTTCTTCACCTGATATTAGGACTTCTCGCATTGACTCCGCGGTGAACCCTCGTATAAGCGCGGCTTCATTGGTGTTGGTGGACCCTGCAAAGGGATCCCTGTCGGGCTTTATGCCAGAGGACAACGCCCTTTACCGCCCGCAAGGGCCATATGAAGGAGAACAGCCGTGACCAAACGCACCGCTGCCAAGCACAAAATTGACCGCCGCATGGGCGAAAACATCTGGGGCCGTCCAAAATCCCCGGTAAACCGTCGCGAATATGGCCCCGGCCAGCACGGTCAGCGCCGCAAGGGCAAAATTTCCGACTTCGGTATCCAGCTGCGCGCCAAGCAGAAGCTCAAGGGCTACTACGGCGACCTGACCGAAAAGCAGTTCCGCCGCATTTACGGTGAAGCCGAGCGTGTAAAAGGCGACACAGGTGAAAACCTGATCGGTCTGCTCGAGCGTCGCTTGGACGCGGTTGTGTACCGTGCCAAATTCGTTGCGACCGTTTTCGCTGCGCGCCAGTTCGTGAACCACGGCCACGTCAAAGTGAACGGCAAGAAGGTTAACATTCCTTCCTACCGCGTAAAAGAAGGCGACGTGATCGAAGTACGTGACCGTTCCAAGCAGATGGTTGCATTGCTGGAAGCCACTCAACTGGCCGAGCGTGACGTTCCTGACTACATGGAAGTCGATCACTCCAAAATGACAGCGACATTCGTGCGCACCCCAACATTGGGCGACGTGCCATACCCTGTCGTTATGGAACCGAACCTCGTGGTCGAATTCTACGCGAAGAACTAAGGTTCCTCGCATATCTATTGCCAAGGGGCCGCGCTGGAGAATACCGGCGCGGCCCTTTTCCGTTTGATCAGGGGGCTTGCGTGGGGCATATGCCAAGTGACGCAGGGCCAAGATCACAGGTGGCGCTGATTACGGCACGGGTCTATGGTCCGCCCGACAGGAGATTTTATTGATGACTACCGCAATTCGCCCGCAACCCGGCATCATGGATATCGACCTTTACCAAGGTGGGGCATCCCATGTTGAGGGGCTTGAGAATGTGATCAAGCTTAGCTCGAACGAGAATCCGTTGGGGCCGTCCGACGCTGCAATCAAGGCGTTTCGCGATGCGTCTTACGATTTGCACCGTTACCCGTCATCCGATCACGGCAAGCTGCGCCATGCCATCGCAGATGTGCACGGGCTGGATGCGGATCGCATTATCTGCGGTGCCGGGTCGGACGAGATTATCGCGTTTTTGTGCCAGGCCTATTCGGGCGAGGGCACAGAGGTGCTGCACACCGAACACGGCTTTGGCATGTACCGCATCTCCGCATTGGCAAACGGTGCCACACCGGTTGAGGTCAAGGAAAACGAACGTGTCACCGATGTTGACGCGCTGCTGGCCGGCTGCACCGACAAGACGCGGCTGGTTTTCATTGCCAACCCCAACAACCCGACCGGCACCATGATCGGCCTAAGCGAGATCGAGCGGCTGGCGAATGGGATTCCCAAGGAGGCCATTCTGGTTCTTGACGGGGCCTATGCCGAGTATGTCGAAGGGTATGATGGTGGTGCCGCATTGGTTGATGCGCATGACAACATCATCATGACGCGGACGTTTTCCAAGCTATATGGCTTGGGCGGCTTGCGGGTCGGCTGGGGCTATGGGCCTGCCCATATTATCGAGGTTCTTAACCGCGTGCGGGGGCCATTTAACCTGTCGCAGGCAGGGCTGAACGCCGCCGAAGCTGCCATTAAAGATGTCGCCTATGCCGAACATTGCCGTGTTGAAAACGCGCGTTGGAGAAGCTGGATGGCGGATGCCCTGGCTGAAATCGGGGTGCCGTCTGACGTGTCTTGTGCGAATTTTATTCTGGCGCGCTTCAAGTCACAGACCGAGGCCGAGGCCTGCGATGAATACCTGAAAACCCAAGGGCTGATTGTGCGTCGCGTGGCAGGGTACAAGCTGCCTGCATGTTTGCGGATTACCGTTGGCGACGAAAGCGCGTGCCGCCGTGTGGTTCACGCCATCCGTCAATTTAAGGGCGATTGATATGCCGGTCATTTACGAGAAAGTCGCCCTGATCGGGCTGGGTCTGATCGCGTCGTCGATGTTTTGGGGGATGAAACGCGCGGGGCTTGCCGGGACGGTATCGGGCTTTGCGCGCAGTGCCGAAACCCGCGATACCGCGCGCGAAATCGGCCTGTGTGACGAGGTTTGCGATTCCATTGCCAAGGCTGTCAAAGACGCAGATCTGGTGGTGCTTTGTGTGCCGGTGGGGGTCATGGGGTCGGTCGCGGCGGAGATGGCAGGTTTTCTGAAACCGGGCTGCACGGTCACGGATGTGGGGTCCGTCAAGGCCGATGTGATCGCCCAAGTCGGTCCGCTATTGCCCGACAACGTGCATTTCATTCCGGCCCATCCCCTTGCCGGGACCGAACATTCCGGCCCGCGTAGCGGCTTTGCCGAACTTTTTGACAACCGCTGGTGCCTGCTGGTTCCGGTCCCCGACACGAACGTAAATGCAATCGCCCGCTTGCGAAATCTGTGGGAAGGGCTGGGCGCAAATGTCGAGGAAATGGACGCAGAGCATCATGACCTTGTCCTCGCCGTGACCAGCCATGCGCCGCATTTGATTGCATATACCATGGTGGGCGTTGCCGACGATTTGCGCCGTGTGACGGATAGCGAAGTCATCAAATATTCGGCCGCCGGATTTCGGGATTTCACGCGGATTGCCGCGTCGGACCCGACCATGTGGCGCGATGTGTTCCTGACCAACAAGGACGCGACGCTCGAGATTTTGGGCCGCTTCACCGAAGAGCTGTTTGCCCTTCAACGCGCCATTCGCACGGGGGACGGTGACCATCTACATGCGTATTTCACGCGGACCCGCGCGATCCGGCGCAGCATTATTCAGGCCGGTCAGGATACGGATGCCCCGAACTTTGGGCGTCAACCAGCCAAGAAGTAATCCGGCCCGAACGCGCGTGGTTTTCACCAAAACCGTTTGCATTTTGACGCTGCGCGTTACCGCAAGATGATGCGGGGCGCGCGGCCCAGGGGCAAAAACCCCATCGACATACGGCCGGCCTGAAGGGTGATTGTCAGGTCCAGCCCCGTCGTCTGGCCGTTCATTTGCGCCAACCCTTTTAGCATCTGTTCCGCCTGAGGACGCATGTTCGCGGGCAAATATCCCGCATTTCCAACCATATCCAAGATGGTAGGCCAGTTTTCAGCCTTCACCGTCACGGTCCCGCTGGCCAGTCCTTCTTCGTCTACGGTCAGATTGCCGGTGCCCCGCAACTCAATCTCGCCCCAGATGAATTGCGCAAGCTTGATGTCGATGACCCGGGGTTGGGGACGGCTGCGTTCTAACGCGCGGCGATCCCAGAGGCGGTCAAATGTCACCGTCATATCGGCGGTGAACGTATCGAATGCCACGGGCCAGTCGTCGGAAAGCCCCAGAAAACTGCGGGGCAGCTGACCGGGTACCAGATCGACGGCGTTCACTCTCATGTCATAAACGGGAATGTCCGCGGCCTGCTGCGCCATGTTCAGGTCGATCCCGTTAGCCCCGACAAGGCTGCCGGCTGCCGTATCCACGGACCAGTCCCCGCCCTTTAGGCCAAGGCTTTGCAGCTGCAATGATCTGCCCGGGCGCAGGCGCAAGTCAGCAACGGCGGCGGTCGCGGTCACGCTGGCGCGCAGATTGGGGCTGGCCAGGGTGATCGGTGTTTGGGGCAGTGCGACGGTCACATAACCGGGCCAATAGGTCGGCACCGAAATATCCATCTGATCCATGCCGACAGCAACGCCGGTGGTCGGGTCCGCAACTGCGATATCCTTCATCCGGGTGTGCAAACGCATTGGAAAGCCCATTTTTTCCATGCTGCTCACATCGGCCTGCCAGCCCAGATTGCGGCGGACATCAAGCCAGCGTGCAATCCCGCGCTGCATGCCGGTTGACGCCACGGCCCACCATCCACACCAGATAATGGCAAAAAAAACGACAATTCCGATCAGCTTGCCCATGGCGACAAAAACCTTATTAACATGACAGACAGGCCCGCTTTAACGCTGCGGGAGACAAAGGACCAGAGTGATGGAAATGTGGGTATTCGGCTATGGCAGTTTGCTGTGGAAACCGGGATTTGACGTGGCGGAAAGCGTCGTTGGGCGCTTGCCGGGCTATGCCCGTTCGTTTTGTATGCGGTCGATCCATCATCGCGGGACGGTCGACCAGCCGGGGCTGGTGCTGGCGCTGGATGCGGTGACCGGGACAGCCTGTGACGGAATGGCCTTGCGTGTGGTGCCTGGCCAAGAAGAACAGACCCTTGAATATCTGCGCGAGCGCGAACTGATTTCCTCGGCTTATGTGGAGCGAAATCTGGACGTTCAACTGACAGACGGGCGCGTGATCACGGCGTTGGTCTATGTGATTGATGCGGATCATGATCAGTATTGCGGTGGCCTGGCCCTGGAAGAGCAGGCGCAAATTATTGCAAATGCTGTCGGTGGTATGGGGCCGAATACTGAATATCTGTTTAACACCGCCAGCCATCTGACCCAAATCGGGCTGCATGACCCTGCGCTTGAATGGCTGCACGACCGGGTAAAGATGCTTTGCGCATAAATCCTTGGCATAAATGCGGGACTTGAGTGTAAGGTGCCACGATAGAAGCACAAAAGTGTCAGGATCGACGAGGCATGGCGCAGTCAGACCGCTCATCTAAACCCCAGTTTTCCCAGCCGGTACGGCAGATTACCTTGATGCTGATCGCCCTTGGGCTGACCGGTATTGGTGCCTTTTTGGCGCTGCCCAGCGTTTTGCCGATTTTTGCGGCGAACCCCTATCTGAACGGCGTGATCATCGCCGTTTTCTTTATCGGTGTGATCGCCTGTTTCTATCAGGTGCTGCAATTGATCGGGTCGGTGCGCTGGATCGAAAACTTTGCGTCAGATGCGCCTGATCCCGAAACCGTTGCCCCGCAATTACTGGCCCCGCTGGCATCACTGCTGCGGACACGCGGCGCGCGGATGCAGGTGAATGCATCATCAACCCGGTCCATTCTGGATTCGGTCGCCACACGCATCGACGAGGCGCGGGAAATTACGCGATATATCGTTAACATGTTGATATTCCTTGGACTTTTGGGGACGTTCTATGGGTTGGCGACAACCGTACCCGCGGTGGTCGAAACCATTCGCAGCCTTGCCCCACAAGAAGGCGACGGCAGCACCGACATGTTTGCACGGCTGATGACGGGCCTTGAATCCCAGCTTGGCGGGATGGGCGTGGCGTTTGGATCATCCTTGCTTGGCCTGGCCGGATCGCTGGTCGTGGGCCTGTTGGAACTTTTCGCGGGCCATGGTCAAAACCGCTTTTACCAGGAACTCGAAGACTGGCTGAGTTCGATCACCCGCATCGGATTTTCCGCCGGAGAAGAAGGCACACCGGATCACAGTGCCGTGGCGGGCGTGCTGGATCACATCACCGAACAAATGGACAGCTTCAGGCAGTTGATCGGCGACTCCACGGAAAGCCAGACCGCCTTGAATACGCGGCTTGGAACACTTGCCACTGCGATCGAGGCTTTGACCGAACGCAGCGCGCAGGGGGATGCGTCAAACGACAGTCTGGACCGGATCGCAAAAGGCCAGGAACGCATGATCGCGGTGCTTGAAGGCCAGGAAACCGACGACCACGTCGATGCCGAAAGCCGGATGCGTCTGCGGTCCATTGATGTGCAGATGCTGCGGATTTTGGAAGAAATCTCGGCGGGCCGCCAAGAGACCATGGCCGAATTGCGCAAGGATATTTCATTGTTGGCCAAGGCATTATCGGCACCGCGTTCATCAGAGCCACGACGGATGCGCAGCCCTGACAAGCCAGAGCCCGAGGGCCACTAGTCATGGCGCTTTCCCGACGCTCAGGATCACGGTTTCAATCTTCCATCTGGCCCGGTTTTGTCGATGCGATGACCGGGCTTTTGTTGGTGCTGATGTTTGTTTTGACCATTTTTATGGTCCTGCAAGCTGTCCAAACCCAGCAAATCAGCGGGCAGGAAGACGAACTGAATTCCCTGTCGGGCGAGGTCGCGGCCTTGGCGCAAGCCCTTGGGATGGAACGGCAAACCAGCGCTGAACTTGAGGCGCAGGTCGGGGCATTGAATGTATCTCTCACCTCGGCGCGCGATCAGGCGGCGGAGCAAGCGGCGCTCATTGCATCGCTCACTTCGGTAAGCGCAGCGCAGGCCGAGCAACTTGAGAACGCGAAGGCAACGATCACGGATTTCGAAGCGCAAGTCGCGACCTTGTTGTCGCAGCGCGAAGACGCCCAAGCGCGGATCACGTCGCTTGAGGGGGAGCAGGCCGATTTGCTGACGGCGCAGGAGGCGCTAAATCTGGCCTTGGCGCAGGCCAGATCAGAGACGGATGCACAGGCCGAAGCGGCACGGCTTGCGGCCGCGCGGCGGGATGCCTTGGATGCGCTGGTCGCCGATCTACGCGCACGAAACGCCGATGCACAGTCCCAACTGACCGCCGCACAGCTTGCCGCTGAAACAGCGCGATCCCAAGCCGAAGCGGACCGTCTGGCGAATGAAGCGACGTTATCGCAGGTCGAAGCGGACCGGTTGGCCAAGGCTGCCGCGCTGACACAGGCCGAGGCAGACCGTCTTGCCGAAGCCGCAGCAGCCGAATTGCTGCGCGCAAGGTTGCAGGATGCCGATGCGGAACTGACCGCAATGACCCTCGCGCTTGAGGCGCAGCGCAAAGATGCCGAAGACACATTAACCCTGTTGGCCGCCGCGCGCGCAGCCCAAGCAGAGCTGGACGCCAAACTGGGTGCATCCGAAGCGGCGCGGTTAGCCGCGTTGGCGCAGGCAGACAAACAGATGACCGATGCGGAAAAGCAGGCAGCGCTTTTGGCGATGGCGCAATCTGCCTTGGCCGGAGAAGAGAAAATCAGCGCCGAAGCACAACGCCAGACCGAGTTGCTGAACCAGCAAGTCGCATCCCTGCGCGGGCAATTGGGCGAATTGCAGTCATTGCTGGACGACGCTGTAGCGCGCGATGCCGCGACGCAAGTGCAATTGCAATCGCTCGGGTCTGATCTGAACACGGCGCTGGCCCGCGTCGCTGCCGAGGAACGCCGCCGCGCCGAGTTGGAAGCGGCAGAGCGCAAACGTCTTGAGGCTGAAACGAAAAATCTTGAGCAATACCGGTCTGAGTTCTTTGGCCGGTTGCGCGATTTGTTAGGCAATCAGCCGGGCGTCAGGATCGAAGGCGACCGTTTCGTCTTTTCGTCCGAGGTCTTGTTCCCCCCCGGTGCCGCGACTTTATCGGAAGACGGGCGTGGCGAAATTGCCAAGGTTGCCAGCATCTTGCGTAACGTTGCCACTGAAATACCGCCGGAAATCGACTGGGTTATCCGGGTGGACGGGCATACGGATAACCAGCCTTTGTCGGGCCAAGGGCAGTTCGAGGATAACTGGGAGCTGAGCCAGGCACGCGCCTTGTCGGTGGTCAAATATATGATCAATTTTCTGGGAATCGCGCCTGACCGTCTGGCCGCAAACGGCTTTGGCCAATACCAGCCCGTGGCCAGCGGAAATAGCGAAGAAGCGCGTGCCCAGAACCGCCGGATCGAATTGAAATTTACGGAAAAATAACCCTAGCGGATGTCGATTTCGACGGTTTTCTGGCTCAGGATTTGCGGCCCCCGGATCAGGGTGACCGTGCCGGTATAAGTGCCCGTCGCCCAGCCCTTGCCCCGACGTTTTTTGCCGATGGCACGAAAGGACTGCGCCTGCGCCTTGGTTAATGTGACATCATCGGCAATCACCATGCCGTCAGGGCCGGTAATGGACAGGTTTACAACATCGTCCGGCTGGCTGCCAAACAGATACCCCCAAATCACCAACGCGGGCGCGTCCGGCGAAAGGGTTTTGGCATCGGCTGTGCCCGCTTTGATCGCGTCGAAATCGGGGACGCCTTGGGAAAATCCCGCGCCGATCAGGCCGCCCGCGCGATAGGCGGGGCGGGTTTGCCACAGGCTGCTATCCCCGGGGGTGGCGCAGGTTGTCGTGCCATCGGGGTCAAAGGGGTCAACGGTTTTGCCGTCTTTGCGCACGGACAGGTGAACATGGGGAAAAGCCGCTTTGCCGGACTGCCCGACAAAGCCAAGTTCCTGACCCTGCCAGACGTCTTGGCCGGGCTTGACCACGACCGAGCCGTTTTTCAGGTGGCAATATTGGGTTTCCCAACCGTCGCCGTGATCAATGACAACCCCGTTGCCGCATTCACGGCCCGCGACTTTATCAGCGGTTTCATCCGAATAACTGACGTCTGCCATCCCGTCACGCACGCCTTTGACCCGACCGGCAGCGCTGGCCAGAACACGGACATTGCGGGCGATTTCACTGCGGTTGGGCAGGGCGAAATCGGTGCCTTTGTGACCATCATAGCTGAGGGTGGAGCAGGTGAAATCCGATGCTGCGGGCGACGGGTTGCTGTCGACATATTGCTGGATGTAGCAATCGGATGTCAGATCGCAGTCGATGGGGGAGGAAAGTAAAAAACCCTCTGCCAGCGCGGGGCTGGCAAAGGGCAGGGCGAGGATGAATACCGCGCCGTTTAGCTTCATTCGGCCGTCAAAAGCGGTGGTTTGTTCCCGGTCAGCTTGGGGTTCTCGGCCCCCAGAACTGTCAGGTCCAATTCGCCTTTCTTGACGCCAACCTTGACGACACCGCCTTTGGCCAGCTTGCCGAACAGCAATTCTTCGGCCAACGGCTTTTTGATGTATTCCTGGATCACGCGGCCCAAAGGCCGTGCGCCCATTTTTGCATCATAGCCCTTGTCGGCAAGCCATTCAGCGGCTTTGGTGGACAGTTCAATCGTGACATTGCGGTCCATCAATTGCGCTTCAAGCTGAAGAACAAACTTTTCGACCACACGCATGATGACTTCTTTGGGCAGCGGCGCAAAGCTGATCACGGCGTCCAGACGGTTGCGGAACTCGGGCGTGAACGTGCGTTCAATCGCTGCGGTGTCCTCTCCGGTGCGGCGATCACGGCCAAAGCCGATCGCCTCTTTGGCCTGCTCGGACGCACCTGCGTTCGAGGTCATGATCAGCACGACATTGCGGAAATCCACTGTCCGGCCATTGTGGTCGGTCAGCTTGCCGTGATCCATCACCTGCAACAGAATGTTGTAGACGTCCGGATGGGCCTTTTCCATCTCGTCCAGCAGCAGCACACAATGCGGATGCTGGTCAACGCCATCAGTCAACATGCCACCCTGATCAAACCCGACATAACCGGGAGGGGCACCAATCAACCGTGAAACGGCGTGTTTTTCCATGTATTCAGACATGTCGAAACGCAGCAGTTCCACACCAAGCGTGTCGGCCAGTTGTTTGGCGACCTCGGTTTTACCCACACCGGTCGGACCTGCGAACAGGTAGTTCCCGATGGGCTTTTCCGGTTCGCGCAGACCTGCACGGGCCAGCTTGATCGCGGATGCCAGCGCATCAATCGCCTTGTCCTGCCCAAACACAACACGCTTCAGTGATGCCTCAAGATCCTTGAGCACAACGACATCGTCCTTCGACACGTTCTTTGGCGGAATGCGCGCGATTTTGGCAACCACGGCTTCGACCTCTTTTGTGCCAATGGTCTTGCGCCGCTTTGACGCCGCGACAAGATGCTGGGCGGCCCCTGCTTCGTCGATCACGTCGATGGCAGAGTCCGGCAGTTTACGGTCGTTGATATAGCGGTGCGCCAGTTCAACAGAGGTGCGGATCGCATCGGCCGTATATTTGACCGAGTGGTGATCCTCGAAGTAAGGCTTGAGCCCCCGCAGAATTTTCACGGCATCTTCGACAGACGGCTCGTTCACGTCGATCTTTTGGAAACGACGGGCCAAAGCACGGTCTTTTTCAAAGTGCTGACGGAATTCCTTGTAGGTGGTGGACCCCATGGTGCGCAGCTTTCCGCCTGCCAGGGCAGGTTTCAGCAGATTGGACGCATCCATCGCGCCGCCGGATGTCGCACCGGCACCGATGACGGTGTGAATTTCGTCGATGAAAAGAACGGCGTCTTTATGCGCTTCCAATTCGGTCACGACGGCTTTCAGGCGTTCCTCGAAATCACCGCGATAGCGTGTACCGGCCAGCAATGCGCCCATGTCGAGCGAATAAATGGTGGTGTCGGCAAGCACCTCTGGTGTTTCGCCTGCAACGATCTTGCGGGCCAGACCTTCGGCGATGGCTGTTTTACCAACGCCGGGATCGCCCACCAAAAGCGGGTTGTTCTTGCGGCGGCGGCACAGCACCTGAATGCAGCGTTCCACTTCGGCATCGCGACCGATTAGCGGGTCGATGTCGCCCTCGCGGGATTTGGCGTTCAGATCAACGCAGTATTTCTCGAGCGCGGTTTCCTTTTTGTCACCGTCGGTGACGCCTTGGGTTTCTTCCTCGTGCTCGGGCGCGCCGGAGACGGACCGTGGTTCACCGAATGCTGGGTCTTTGGCAACGCCATGCGCAATGAAATTCACCGCATCATAGCGCGTCATGTCCTGTTCTTGCAGGAAATAGGCGGCGTTGCTTTCGCGTTCGGCAAAGATCGCGACAAGCACGTTCGCACCGGTCACTTCGGTGCGACCGGACGATTGCACGTGAATGGCGGCGCGTTGGATCACGCGCTGGAAAGCGGCCGTTGGCACGGCTTCGGATCCATCAACATCGGTGACCAGATTGTTCAGGTCCTCGTCGATGAATTCAACGAGGGTTTCGCGCAATTCGGTCATGTTGACCGAACAGGCTTGCATCACCTGAACCGCATCGGGTTCATCGATCAGGGCCAGCAGCAAATGTTCAAGCGTTGCAAACTCGTGCTTGCGCGCGTTTGCGAGCGCCAAAGCAGAGTGAATGGCTTGTTCTAAAGTAGACGAGAATGAAGGCACGGGCGTGCTCCTTTTCGATCTGTGTCGGTTCGGTGACCCGGGATGGGGCGCGCCTCAGCCGAACATGGCCTCATAGTATTAGAGTTTGGTTGATCATGGCAAAGCTTCAAGGCTTTTTTGCAATTATATCGTCACATTTATCGTGAACGACATTTTTCGACCATGAGTGCGGCGTTCAGAAGCGATCTTTGCGCGCGCGGATTTCGGCAAACACATCTGTGTCGGTGGCGTTTTCCATTCCCAGCTGCGCGCGGATGCCAGGATCGGCGGGGCGCAGAAACGGGTTGGTTTGAAGTTCCGTCGATAGCGTCGAGGGCACCGTCGGCACGCCATCCTTGCGCGCCTGATCGATTTCTCTTGAACGAGATATAAGAGCCGGATTTTCAGGATCAACCGTCAGGGCGAATTTTGCATTGGATTGGGTGTATTCATGGCCCGAACAAACTGTCGTGTCCTGGGGCAGCTTCATCAGCTTTTGCATGCTGGCCCACATCTGCGCAGGCGTGCCCTCAAACAGGCGACCACAGCCAAGCGCCATCAGGCTGTCGGCGGTAAAGACGCATTTCGCATCCGCTACATAGAGCGCGATATGGCCCACGGTATGTCCCGATACATCCATCACCTGCACATCGTGGCCCGCAAATTGAAAGGCCTCGCCATCGGTCAGGGCGTGATCCAGCGCGGGCAGGCGGTGGGCGTCGGCCTTGGCCCCCAGAATGCGTGCGGGATGTTCGGCGGTCAGATCGGGCACCCCTTGGATGTGGTCGGGGTGGTGATGGGTCAGCCAGATCTCAGACAGCGTCCAGCCGAGTTCTTTTAACTTGGCCGAGATGGGGGCCGCTTCGGGCACGTCGATCAGGGCGACGGCACCGCTTTGCTGATCGCGCAGCAAAAAGGCATAGTTGTCCGACAGGCAGGGAATGGTGACTAGATCGAATGGCATGGTGGGGCTCCTGTCGTGGTGTTTGGATAGATAGTAATGGCCACACACCGGGGGGCAAGGCCATAACACCCGATCGACCGGCAAGATTGCGCCCGACGCTAAAACAGGCAGGGGTCTGCATGTGGCTTTTGCAAATGATCGGTTCGCGCTAAGGTCGAGGCATCCGTTCCGAGAAAAGGCCGATCTCATGCATCTTGACGTACAAGATTTGCGCAACTTCTATTATCGCAGTGCGCTTGGCCGGGCGGCGCAATTTTCGCTGCGCAGCCGTATGCTTGAGCTGTGGCCAGAAGCGAAAGGCCAGACCGTTGTCGGCTTTGGCTTTGCCGCGCCGTTGCTGCGGCCCTATCTGGCGGATGCACGCAGGGTGATGACCCTGATGCCCGGCCCGCAGGGGGTAATGCCCTGGCCTGCCGGTATGGCAAACACATCGGTGCTGACCGAAGAAACGCTGTGGCCGATTGAAACCGGGCATGTGGACAAGCTGGTCTTGCTGCACGGGCTCGAGACGTCGGACAGGCAGGGGGATCTGCTTGAGGAATGCTGGCGCGTGTTGGGGCCGGGGGGCAGGGCGTTGTTTATCGTGCCCAACCGGGCGGGGCTGTGGGCGCGGCGCGACATCACGCCCTTTGGCTATGGGCGGCCCTATTCGCTGAGCCAGCTTGAGGCGCAATTGCGTAAGCACCAGTTTTTGCCCGAACGGCAACTGGGCGCGCTGTACCAGATGCCGTCCACGCGCCGGGTCTGGATGCGGTCTGGAAAGCTGTTCGAGAAAGTCGGCCGTCATGTTCCCACCATGATGGCCGGCGGCGCATTCATGGTCGAAGTGACAAAACTGGTCTATCCGCCCAAGGGCAAGGTGGAGCGCAAAGGCGTGCGCCGGTCGATCCGGATGCTGGAAGGGGTGGGGGCACCAACGGTGAAGCCCGTTTGATGCCTTAAAGGGTTGGGAAGAATCGTTACTAAGTGGTAAACGACAGTACACGCCCTGTGATCTGCCGGATAAAACGGGTCAAAGCGTCGCAGTTTAAAGGGGCAATAAGAATAAGGGGCGGTTTCAGGTCAGAACCTCACTATACTGTGTTGCGGGACGCAAACCTGTCTGCTACATCGGCCCTGATTTAGACGTCTTGGGTTAATTCAAGCCGCGCCAACACCCCGGTGACGCGAGTTATTCGCATATCCGGCACTGACGTACGAGAGGATGGACGTGTCCGAAACAGCATCAATCTCTACAGGTATCGCAAATCGTTATGCGACTGCCGTGTATGAACTGGCCTCTGAGGCCAAAACCCTTCCACAGATTGAAACCGATCTTGATGCGCTGCAAGCCTCTTTGGCTGACAGCGAAGATTTCCGGGACCTGATCCATTCGCCGATCTACACGCGCGAACAGCAGGCTTCCTCTATCAGCGCCATCGCCAAAAAGATGGGTCTGTCTGA
The DNA here is from genome assembly GCF_965641905.1 of Sulfitobacter sp. SH22. Taxonomy (NCBI): domain Bacteria; kingdom Pseudomonadati; phylum Pseudomonadota; class Alphaproteobacteria; order Rhodobacterales; family Roseobacteraceae; genus Sulfitobacter; species Sulfitobacter sp. SH22. The sequence continues at coordinate 1,852,200 of NZ_OZ282573.1, read as the reverse complement.
TACAATGTCTAAAACGCTGGAATTGATGGCAAACAAGCGTCGCTTGTTTGTTCTGCCCCAGCTGATCCAGAACCTGCGCGAAATCATCGCGGTGGAAAAGGGTGAAGTCACAGCTGATGTGGTTTCGGCCAAGGCGCTTACCAAGGCGCAATCTGATAAATTGTCCAAGTCGCTTGCCGCGACAACCGGCAAAAAAGTAACGTTGAATGCGACCGTTGATGAATCCCTCATCGGTGGTCTTATCGTCAAAGTGGGCTCCAAGATGATCGACACGTCGATCCGCGCAAAGCTCAATTCCCTCCAGAATGTAATGAAAGAGGTCGGATAAATGGGTATCCAAGCTGCAGAAATTTCTGCGATCCTTAAGGACCAGATCAAGAACTTTGGTCAAGAAGCAGAAGTAGCCGAAGTTGGCCGGGTTCTGTCCGTCGGCGATGGTATCGCTCGTGTATACGGTCTGGACAACGTCCAAGCCGGCGAGATGGTCGAATTCCCCGGTGGCATCATGGGCATGGCCCTGAACCTTGAAACCGACAACGTCGGTGTTGTTATCTTTGGTTCCGACCGGGACATCAAAGAAGGCGACACAGTCAAGCGCACCAACTCCATCGTGGACGTGCCAATCGGCAACGGCCTGCTGGGTCGTGTTGTTGACGGTCTGGGTAACCCCATTGACGGCAAAGGCCCCATCGCATCCACAGAGCGTGGCCTTGCAGATGTTAAAGCCCCCGGCATTATCCCACGTAAATCGGTTCACGAACCAATGGCGACGGGCCTCAAGTCCGTTGACGCGATGATCCCCGTTGGCCGTGGCCAGCGCGAATTGATCATTGGTGACCGTCAGACTGGTAAAACAGCTGTCGCACTTGACGCGATCCTGAACCAACAGCAAGTCAACGCCGCCGCTGGCGACGACGAGAGCAAGAAAATGTACTGCGTGTACGTTGCGATCGGTCAAAAGCGTTCGACAGTTGCCCAGCTTGTTAAAAAGCTCGAAGAAACCGGCGCGATTGAATATTCCATCGTTGTTGCCGCAACAGCGTCCGAGCCTGCACCAATGCAGTACCTCGCGCCTTACTCTGCGACAGCCATGGCGGAATTCTTCCGCGACAACGGCCGCCACGCTTTGATCATCTATGATGACTTGTCCAAGCAGGCTGTTTCTTACCGTCAGATGTCCCTGTTGCTGCGTCGTCCACCCGGCCGCGAAGCTTACCCAGGTGACGTTTTCTATCTTCACTCCCGGTTGCTTGAGCGTTCCGCCAAGCTGGGCGATGCGGCTGGTAACGGCTCGTTGACTGCTCTGCCGATCATCGAAACCCAAGGCGGCGACGTTTCGGCGTTTATTCCGACAAACGTGATTTCGATCACCGACGGTCAGATCTTCCTTGAAACCGAACTGTTCTACCAAGGCATCCGCCCTGCTGTGAACACCGGTCTGTCGGTTTCGCGCGTTGGCTCCTCGGCTCAAACCAAAGCAATGTCTTCTGTTGCTGGTCCGGTTAAGCTGTCCTTGGCTCAGTACCGCGAAATGGCGGCCTTTGCTCAGTTCGGTTCCGACCTTGATGCGTCCACACAGCAGTTGCTGGCCCGTGGTGCACGTCTGACAGAACTGATGAAGCAGCCACAGTACTCCCCACTGACCAACGCAGAAATCGTCTGCGTCATCTATGCGGGTACAAAAGGCTTCCTTGACAAGATCGACGTCAAGCAAGTCGGTCGCTTTGAAGCTGGCCTGCTGGCGCACCTGCGCAGCAAGCACGCTGATCTGATGAAAGACATCACCGAAAACGATCGCAAGGTGAAGGATGAGTTGGAAGACAAGATCAAAGCTGCCATCGAATCTTTCGCCGCTGACTTCGCTTAAGGGAGGGAAGGCAGATGCCAAACCTCAAGGACCTAAAAAACCGGATCGCGTCGGTGAAAAACACCCGCAAGATCACGAAAGCCATGCAAATGGTTGCCGCGGCGAAACTTCGCCGCGCGCAGGACGCTGCCGAGCAGTCACGCCCCTACACAGAGCGTTTTAACGCTGTGATGTCGCGGCTGGCCGCGTCGGTAGGTGGATCGGATTCCGCGCCCAAACTGCTAAGCGGTACAGGCGAGAATAAGGTACACCTGCTGGTGGTCATGACCGCGGAACGCGGTTTGTGCGGTGGTTTCAACGCCAACATCGCAAAGCTTGCCAAAATCCACGCCCGCCGCCTGATCGGCGAGGGCAAGGAAGTCAAAATCTTGACTGTTGGTAAAAAAGGCCGCGACAGCATTCGTCGCGAGTTTGCCAAGAACATCGTGGGTCACGTTGACCTGACCGAAGTCAAGCGCGTGGGCTATGCCGACGCGCAAGGCATCGCGAAAGATGTGCTTGGTCGCTTTGACGCGGGTGAATTTGATGTCGCAACGATCTTTTACGCAAAGTTCGTGAACGTCGTCAGCCAGACCCCAACGGCACAGCAGATCATCCCTGCCTCCTTCGAAACCGAAGAAGGCGCGGGCGAGGCGACAACATTGTTCGATTACGAGCCCAGCGAAGAGGCCATCCTGGCTGACCTGCTGCCGCGCGGCGTCGCAACAGCGATCTTCTCGGCTCTGCTGGAAAACGCGGCTTCTGAACAGGGCGCGCGGATGTCTGCAATGGACAACGCGACACGTAACGCCGGTGAGATGATCGAAGATCTGACCATCGAATATAACCGTTCCCGTCAGGCCGTCATCACCAACGAGCTGATCGAAATCATTTCCGGCGCGGAAGCGCTGTAAGGTATTGGAGAAAAACGACATGGCACAAGCAGTCGGTAAAATTACACAAGTCATCGGCGCCGTCGTCGATGTGCAGTTCGAGGATCACCTGCCAGAGATCCTTAACGCTGTAGTAACAGACAACCACGGCAGAAAGCTGATCCTCGAAGTGGCTCAGCACCTTGGCGAAAACACAGTGCGCACCATCGCGATGGACGCGACCGAAGGTCTTGTTCGTGGCCAGAAGGTTGAAGACACAGGCGCGCCGATCTCGATCCCCGTGGGTAACGCCACATTGGGTCGCATCATGAACGTTGTGGGCGAGCCCATCGACGAAAAAGGCGAAATCGCATCGACCGAGCGTCGCTCGATCCACGCGGACGCGCCCGAGTTCTCCGAGCAGTCCACAACATCCGAAGTTCTGGAAACAGGCATCAAGGTTATCGACCTTTTGGCACCCTACGCCAAAGGTGGTAAAATTGGTCTGTTCGGTGGTGCCGGCGTTGGCAAAACCGTTCTGATTATGGAACTGATCAACAACATCGCCAAAGTGCACTCCGGCTACTCCGTTTTCGCGGGTGTGGGCGAGCGTACACGTGAAGGTAACGACCTTTACCACGAGATGATCGAATCCAACGTTATCAACCCTGATGACCTGGAAAAATCGCAAGTGGCGCTGGTGTACGGCCAGATGAACGAGCCTCCAGGTGCGCGTATGCGTGTTGCTTTGACAGGTCTGACATTGGCCGAACAGTTCCGCGACCAGTCCGGTACAGACGTTCTGTTCTTCGTCGACAACATCTTCCGCTTTACCCAAGCGGGCTCCGAAGTTTCGGCTCTGCTTGGCCGTATTCCTTCGGCGGTTGGCTACCAGCCAACACTGGCGACCGACATGGGTGCGATGCAAGAGCGTATTACATCGACCAAATCCGGTTCGATTACATCGGTGCAAGCCGTTTACGTTCCTGCGGATGACCTTACCGACCCTGCGCCTGCGACATCGTTTGCGCACCTTGACGCGACAACCGTTCTGGACCGTTCGATCTCGGAAAAGGGTATCTACCCTGCCGTTGATCCGCTTGGTTCGACTTCGCGCTTGATGGACCCGTCCATCGTTGGCGAAGAGCACTATAACGTTGCCCGTGACGTTCAGGGTGTTTTGCAGCGCTACAAGTCGCTTCAGGATATCATCGCGATCCTCGGCATGGACGAATTGTCAGAAGACGACAAACTGGCCGTGGCCCGTGCACGCAAGATCGAACGTTTCCTCAGCCAGCCTTTCGACGTTGCCAAGGTATTTACCGGCGCCGACGGCAAGCAGGTTCCTTTGGAAGAAACAATCCAGTCGTTCAAGGCTGTTGTTGCGGGTGAATACGACCACCTGCCCGAAGGTGCCTTCTACATGGTTGGTGGCATCGAAGAAGTGAAGGCGAAAGCCGAGAAAATGGCGGCTGACGCCGCTTAAGGAGCGCTGACAATGGCAGACACAATGCAATTCGACCTCGTTTCGCCAGAGCGGCGGCTGGCCTCGATGCAGGTGACGGCCGTTCAGATTCCAGGGTCTGATGGGGACATGACAGCTATGGCTGATCATGCCCCCACGATCACCACGTTGCGCCCCGGTGTGCTGCGTGTTGAAGGCCCGGAAGGTGCTACGGAATACGTTGTTACAGGCGGCTTTGCCGAAATCTCAGCCAATGGTGTGTCGGTTCTTGCCGAACGTGCCGTGCCCAAGGGTGACATGACCCAAGCGCATCTGGACGAGATGATGGAAGAAGCCAAAACAATGTACGCGACGGCCAAAGACAACTTTGTCAACGAGCCGGGCCCCGTAGATGACGCAGCCAAGCTGCTGTCTGATATGGTTGCTCTTGGGGATCACATCGGTTTGACCAGTAAACAAGCAAACCTTTGACCACCAAGTCGATATAGTGATTAAAAGGCCTCGCACTGCGGGGCCTTTTCTGTTTTGGATACCGTCACTAAGATCATTAAATCTGCACGAATAACGAGTTACGGAAAAGTGTCGCTCAATGAACCGGATGAATGGAAATACCGTAGGCGTTGAAAGCGGGGAAACCGTGCTTTTCTCGGACTTTGAAGATGGCGGCGAAATGTGGACTGGCAAAGGTCAGCGCGAACGCCGTCAGCGTATTATCTTTTCCACCCCGTTCAAGGATATCCCGACGGTTCAGGCCTCCTTGGCGCTGTGGGACGTGGATAATGCCACGGTGATGCGGGCCGATCTGCGGTCCGAGAATATTGCCGAAGACGGTTTTGATCTGGTGTTCAGAACATGGGGCGACACGCGTGTGGCACGTGTCAGGATCGCGTGGTTCGCGATTGGCCCGCTTCCCCAAGAGGAAGACTGGGACGTCTATTAGACGCCCCTGAAACTTGGCTTAGCTTGGATTGTACATGCCGTCATAGATCGGCTCCAGGGATTCTGCGTCAAACAGGGAGGACACGGATGTGCCGTTCCAGATGTTCAAAATCGCCTGTGCAAAGATCGGCGCGGTTGGCACGATCCGGATGTTTTCAGCCTGCTTGACCGCTTCGGTCGGCTGGATGCTGTCGGTGATGACCAGTGACTTCATCACCGAATCCTTGATGCGCTGAACCGCTGGGCCAGACATGACGCCGTGGCTGATGTAGGAATGCACTTCCTTGGCACCGGCTTCCAACAGAACCTCTGCCGCCTTGCACAGCGTACCAGCCGTATCGCAGATGTCGTCCACGATCAGGCAGACTTTGCCAGTCACATCACCAATCACGGTCATTTCAGATACTTCGCCCGCTTTTTCGCGGCGCTTGTCCACGATCGCAAGGGGGGAGTTGATGCGCTTGGCCAGTTCGCGGGCCCGTGCAACACCGCCAACATCAGGCGAAATCACCATCAGCTCGTCCATGCGGTCCTTGAACTCGTTCTTGATATCAAGCGCGAAAACAGGCGACGCATAAAGGTTGTCGACCGGAATATCGAAAAAGCCCTGAATCTGCGCGGCGTGCAAATCCATTGTCAGAATACGCTCAATGCCTGTGCCGACCATCATATTGGCGACCAGCTTGGCTGTGATGGGGGTACGCGCCTTGGTGCGGCGGTCCTGGCGGGCATAGCCGAAATAGGGCAACACGGCTGTGACACGCGCAGCGGATGACCGGCGCAGCGCATCGGCCATGACCAGCAGTTCCATCAGGTTATCGTTTGCGGGGTTAGATGTTGGCTGGATGATGAACATATCCTCGCCGCGCACGTTCTCGAACACTTCGACAAAAATCTCGCTGTCGTTGAAACGTTCCACCCGTGCATTGACCAGTCCGACGTTGACACCGCGGTGCAGCGACATGCGCCGTGCAATCGCTTTTGCCAGTGGCATGTTTGCATTACCCGAGATCAGTTTCGGTTCAGATGTTTGAGCCATGTGCAAAGGGTCCCCGGTTGCATAACATGTTACAGAATCGTGACGTTGACACCGCTTAACATGACCTTACCGTCTGGCAAAGCTGCACAGGACGGGATCGGAGACCTTAATGCCCCATATCGACTATTTTTTTGCAACACTTTCGCCATATGCCTACTTAGCGGGTAATCGGCTTGAGGAAATCGCGTCAAAGCATAATGCGACGATCACCTATAAACCCTTCGATCTGATTACGGCATTTGGCCGCACCGGGGGCCAGCCGCCAAAAGACCGCCATCCCAGTCGGCAGGCATATCGCGCGATGGAATTGCCGCGCCAGGCCAAGAAACTGGGGATGCCCTTCAAGCTGCAACCGGCGTTCTGGCCCACCAACGGCGCACCGTCATCCTATGCGATCATTGCAGCCCAGGACGAAGGCGGCGATGTCGGCAAGCTGTGCCAGCTGATCATGCATGCCGTCTGGGTCGAGGACCGCGATATCGCCCAAGACGATGTGGTCCGCGATTGTCTTGCCAAGGCCGGATTTGACCCCGCCATCGCTGACAAAGGGTTGCTGAAAGGGGCGGATACCTATGCCCGCAATCTGGAGGAAGCGGTCGAAAAAGGCGTGTTCGGTGCGCCGTTCTATATCCTTGATGATGGCCAGAAGTTCTGGGGCCAGGACCGTCTCGAAGACCTTGAAATGCATCTGGACGGTCGTCTGTGACCCTCGACACCTTTACGCGCAGCTTTGGTCGCGGTCCGCGCAAGGCCTTGGCCATTCACTGTACCCTGGCCCATTCGGTCGCATGGCGCGGCGTGGCCGAGGCCTTGTCCGATGATATGACCCTGCTGGCCTATGACCTGCCTTCCCACGGGAAATCCGGTGACTGGGACGGGCAGGGCAACGTGCATGACGTGGCCACCGATATGGCGCGGGCGTTGTTGACCGAACCGATGGATATCATCGGCCATTCCTTTGGTGCGACCGTGGGCCTGCGTCTGGCAATCGAAAGCCCTGAACTGGTGCGCAGCCTGACCATGTTCGAACCGGTCTATTTCGCCGCCGCCGTGGTGGATGACCCTGACCGCGTTGCCGCCGCTGACCGCAACAGCGCCGCCTTCAACGCGGCCTATCAAAGCGGTGACATGATGGAGGCCGCCCGCGTGTTCAACACCGGCTGGGGCGATGGCAGCGGATGGGAACAGACGCCCGAAAAGCTGCGCCAGTATATGGCTGACCGCATCCACTATGTACCAGCCAGCCAGCCGTTTTTGCGTGATGACAGCGCCGGACTGCTGAAGCCGGGAATGTTCGAACGGGCGACAATGCCGGTGCTGCTGATGGATGGCGCGACGTCGGGCGATATGGCCTTTGCGATCAACGAATCCCTGGCCAGACGGCTGCCAAATGTCACCTGCCGAACGGTTGCGGGGGCAGGGCACATGGCACCGCTAACCCACCCCGCAGCCGTCGCGGATGAAATTAGGTCGTTTCTGGCAGAAACCTAACGCCTAGAAATGTGAAAGAAACTGGTCGATTGCAGGCTTGCCGATCGACCAGTCGCACACCAGCCGCGCGCCGATGAATTCCTCGGGATCGTCGCCGTCAAGCGACCCGTTCCAGATGTAATATTTGGCACCCGCGTCATGCAGCTTTTGGTGAATGCGGCGCGGCCAGCTGGCGAAAACCATGTTGGCATCGGGCTGGTGCAGAAACGTAGCCCCCGCCGCGCGCAACCCGTCAACAAGATGCGCGGCGTTGTCATTGGCCTGCTGTGCCATCGTCATCCACAGGTCGTCCTGCATGTATCCCGCCATTTGCGCGGACAGGAAACGATGCTTTGAAAATAGATGCGCCCCACGCTTGCGGCGCAATTCGAACTCCCAGGCTTTGGCGGGGTCAAAGAACACCACGGCCTCGACCCCCATGCAGCCATTCTTGGTGCCGCCAAAACTGACCACATCAACGCCGGCTTTCCATGTCATTTCCGCCGGCGTACAGCCCAACGCCACCATCGCATTGGCAAAGCGCGCACCATCCAGATGCACGGGCAGATCATAGTCCTTGGCCACAGCCGTCAGGGCGCGGATCTCGTCCAGCGTATGTACCGACCCGCGCTCGGTCACTTGGGTGATCGACACCGGCCCGCGCTGCGCTGCATGCACATTGCCGTCAGGGTGCTTTTCAATGGCGCGGCGCAAGGCCTCCGGCGTCATCTTGTCGTCGGTCTCGATCACCGTCAGCTTGGCCGCACCGGCATAGAACTCGGGCGCATTGCATTCGTCTTCATTGATGTGGGATGTCGTCGAACAGAAGATCGTCTGCCACGGCTGGGTATAGCAGGCCAGTGCCAGGGCATTGGCCGCCGTGCCCGTCGCCACCAGATAAACCGCCGCCTCAGGGGCCTCGAACGCCGCGCGGATCGCATCGCGCACCTCGTCCATGATCGCATCCTTGCCATAGGGCATCGCGTGCCCCTCGTTGGCCTGTACCAGCCGCGTCATGATCTGCGGATGAACTGGGCCTGCATTGTCAGAGGCAAAAAACATCAGGTCGGCTCCTCAATAATGTGATCTTCCCATTCCTCGAACGGGGTGTCGAACTCGGATACGGTATTGTATTGCACAGAAATCCCGGCAGTGTGCACAGTGTCGGGGTCACCGGAGATCAGCGGATGCCAGTCATGCAAGGGCTTGCCCTCCCACAGCAGCCGGTAGGCGCAGGTCAGCGGCATCCAATAGGCATGTGTATCCAGATTTTCCGGCTTGAGCACGATGCAATCAGGGACAAACTGATGCCGGTTTTCGTAATGGGTGCAGCGACAGGTCGAATCATCCAGCAACCGGCAAGCCACGCGGGTCAAGGCGACCTCCTGCGTGTCCTCATCCTCAAGCTTGTTCAGGCAGCATTTGCCACAGCCATCACACAGCGCTTCCCATTCGGCGGGGGACATCTGGGCAAGCGGCTTTTTCTCCCAGAACCGTTTCGCCAATCCCTTTGGTGCAATCGGATCGGTCATAGCGCGGCCAGAAGTGCACGCGCCTGCGCACTGTCGGCATCCATCTGCGCAATCAACGCATCCAACCCGTCAAATTTTTCCTCGCCGCGCAGATAGTCAACCAGTGCGACCGAAAGATGCTTGCCATAAAGATCGCCTTTGAAATCAAAGATAAACGTCTCAAGGTTGGCTTTGTTCTCACCAAACATCGGTCGGACCCCAAGGCTGGCCACCCCGTGATAGCGCCCGGCCTGGGGGCCTTCCAGCACATCGACCAGCACGGCATAGACCCCGAAAGCGGGCGGATGCAGGCCGTCAATCGACATATTCGCCGTGGGATACCCCAATTCGCGGCCGCGTTTCTCACCGTGCAGGATCGGCCCCTCGACACGGTGCCAATGGCCCAGCATCCCGGCGGCGTCGCGCGGTTTTCCTTGCGATAGCGCGGCGCGGATCGCTGTCGACGACACGGTGCTTTCGCCCTTGGCCATCAAGGGGGCGATGGTGACGCCAAACCCCATTTCAGCCCCGAAACCGGCCAACATCTCAGCCGTGCCGGCCCGCTTTTTGCCAAAGCAGAAATCGGCACCAATCACCACGTGACGCAGGCCCAATCCGTCAACCAACACGTCTTTGGCAAACCCGCGCGGGCTCAGGCCCGACAGCGCGGCATCAAACTGCAATTCGTATAATTTCTGAACGCGCAGCTTTTCCAGCTGATGCGCCCGTGCTTCGGCCCCCATCAGCCGAAAAGGCGGTGCGGTGGGCGCAAAAAACTCGCGCGGATGCGGCTCAAAGGTAACAATACCCAAAGGCGCGTCCGGCTGGGCACTGCGCGCCAGATCGATAACCGACCGATGCCCCAAATGCACCCCGTCAAAGTTTCCGATGGCAACCGAGGCCCCGCGATCGGACGCATTTACAAACTGATAATCTCGAATGATGTCCATGGGCTAGGTCGTAGCCCCGTCTGACCCGACTGACAAGCAGCGCCCCACCTTCTCTGGCTCAAAAATATCCCGGGGGCGTGGGGGCTGGCCCCCACTTGGTGCTGTGTGTGGGGGCTTCAGTCGAATTTGCGCGAAGGTGCCAGAACCGTGGCTTCACCGATCAGCACTTTCTTACCCTCGACAGCGCAATGGCATTCCAGCCGCACGCGGCGCTTTGCAAAATCAATGTCGATCACCTTGACCTCGGCATAGACCATGTCGCCGGGGCGCACGGGGGCCAGAAACTTGAGCGACTGGCCCATATAGACCGTGCCATGACCGGGCAGCTGCTCTCCGATCACGGCCGAGATCAGGCCGGCGGTCAGCATGCCATGGGCGATGCGCCCTTCGAAAATCGTGTCGCGGGCATAGTCGTCATCCAGATGTACCGGATTCCGGTCAGTTGAAATCTGTGCGAACATTTCGATGTCTTCGTCTGTCACGACCTTTTGCAGATAGCGGGACATGCCCATTTCGATATCTTCGATACAGATCGTTCCGCGCGGAAGGTTATCCAACATGCTACACCCTTCAAGTAATAAAGTGACGTGCCCGAAGGCGTTTGAGACACTTAATTACTTTGCAGGCGCAGAAAAGCAAGCGAAAAATGGGTCAGCGCAGGTGTCCTATGGTATAGGTTGGCGACGACATTTCTTGTTCGAGGTAATGATTTAGCGCTTCAGGCTCGGGCTGTGTCGTTGTTTTGGTCTCGTCCGCGGCCAGCCCGCCCGAGATAAAGAGCGAATCGATATCCTCGCCCATCGCGCCCTTGACGTCGGTTTGGGCTCCGTCGCCGATGGCCAGAATATCGCTGTCGGCGATGTCACCGGCCACAGCAAAAAGCCGCCGCCGCGCCAGATCATAGATGGGGGGATGCGGTTTGCCGAAATACAGGCTTTCGCCACCCATTTCCGTATAAAGTGCCGCAACCGCCCCCGCGCACCATTCACGCACGCCGCCCCGATCGACCACGATATCGGGGTTCGCGCACAGCAGTTTCAGACCTTTTTGCTTGGCCAGCAGCAGCTGCGGGCGCAACACGCTTGGGTCGTCCATCGGATCAAACGGTCCGGTGCAAACGATTCCTTCGGCATCGTTCAGATCGACCTTGGTAATTTCAATCGGGTCTTCGATGATGGCGATGGGGTCAAAGAAGTTTTTGTCGCTGGGCGGGCCAAGATGCCAGACATCGCTGCCCACTGTGCCGCGATACATCGCCGACCGCGCAGAATCGCCCGAGGTCGCGATGTCGTCCCATGCGTCTTCCGGCACGCCGAAATGGGTCAGCTGCTTTTTCACGCCCGCGCGGGGGCGGGGGGAGTTGGTGACCAGGATCACCTTGCCGCCGGTCTTGCGATAGGCTTGCAGGGCAGTGACCGCATCGGGCAGGGCCTTGACCCCGTCATGGACGCAGCCCCAAAGATCGACAAACAACGCTTCGTACCGGTCCGAGATTTCGAAAAGGTTGTTGATAATTTGGGTCATGGGCGGCGGTCCGATCTGCAATGGGTTTCCCCCGCAGAAAGCATACATCCCAAGGCGGGGCAACAACCTGCGCGGGGTCAGCGGCTAGAGCTTGGCCAGATTTTCAGCGATCTCAACCGCGATGGCACCGGCATCCACGCCTTCGCGTTCGGCCGACACGCGCAGCCCCAGCACATCGGATTGATACCTGCGGGCCAGGCTGTGCGGATCGTGCGCCGCGCCGATGTCACCTGCGGCCTGTGCTTGCGCGAACAGCTCCGCAAAAAGCTGCTCCATCTTCAAAAGATGTTCGTTGGCCTTTTGCGCCAAGGGGTGCCTGTGCGCCTGAAGTTCAAGCAGGGTTTTCGATAGCATACATGCTTTGGCGGGGGCATTATCATTGCCGATGGCCATTTTCGGAAAGCGTTGCAGCGCGTTCAGGGGGCCGAACTCGCGGGCCAGCGCCCTCAAGCGTTCGGCCCCGTCTGTAGCGTATCTTTCAAGCGCCAGTTCGAACAACGCGTCTTTCGACCCGAAGGCGGCATAGAAACTGCCGGGTTTCATTTTCAGGGACGCCTCAAGATCCTTTAGCGACGTGCCCGCCCACCCGCGCTGCCAAAACAGATCGCGGGCGCGGTTGATTAGATCGTTGCGGTCATAGTTGGGTTTGCGGGGCATTGGATCACCTGATCTTGAACGGTCACTCAAATATATACTTGAGCGATCGCTCAATAAAGCCTAAATGGAGGGTACAGACATAAATTAAAGGATGCCCAGATGACCTTCCCGTCCCACGATCTTGATTCCGCGCCCGAAGCGTCCAAGCCGCTGCTGGAAAAATCGCAAAAGGCGTTTGGCCGTTTGCCCGGTTTGCACAAGGTTCTGGCCGAAAGCCCGCAGGCCTATGAGGGCTATCAGGTGCTGCACAAGCTGTTCACCGAGACGGATTTCGACGCCGAGGAACTGACCGTGGTCTGGCAGGCGATTAACGTCGAAAACGAATGTCACTATTGCGTTCCTGCCCACACCGGCATCGCGAAAATGATGAAAGTATCCGAGGAAATCTCCGAGGCGTTGCGCAATGAAACCCCGCTGCCCACGCCCAAGCTGGAAGCGCTGCGGTGCTTTACCGTGCAGATGGTCCGCGACCGCGGCAACGTGACTGACGCACAAATGCAGGCGTTCTTTGGTGCAGGTTACGGCCACCGCGCTGTGCTGGATGTGATCTTGGGGATGGCTCAGAAAACCATGTCCAACTACGTGAACCACGTCGCACAAACACCCGTCGACGAGGTGTTCAAACCCCTTGCCTGGGACCGCAGCGATACACCGTTGAAGGTCTGAGCGCAGCACCCTTGCAGTGCGTCGAAATGAAAAAAGGCCCCCTTTATCGAAAGGGGGCCTTTTGCGTTTCCTACCATGCCGAAGCTTGGCTGGATCAGACTTTCAGGTTTGGAATGATCTGCTTTTTGCGGCTCATGATGCCGGGCAGCACGACCGTGTCGCCGGTAACTGTCGCGCCAAAGCTTTTCTCGGCCACGGATTTTGTCAGATCGTTGGGGATCAGCATTGTGGCTTCTTCGTTCAGGATATCGACCACGAACAGCAGCACCTGATCGGCACCGTCCTCGGTTGCCACGCCGGGCATGGCGGCCATCAGCGCGTCTTTGCGGTCCAGCACGGTCTTGGGCGATGTGGTTTCCAGAACCGAAACGCGGAATTGCTTGCCGCCGACTTCGTATTCCTTGCTGTCCATGCGCAGCAGTTCCGCTTCGGAGAACGACGACACGTCGGATTTTGCAGCGAACATTTGTGCGGCGTAATCGGCAATGTCGATGCCCAGATCTTTGGCCAGTGCATGGGCGATTGCGGTGTCTTCTGGGGTTGTGGTCGGGCTGCGGAATTCCAGCGTGTCGGACAGGATACAGGTCAGCATCGCGCCTTTGATGTTGGTGGGCATCTGCGCCATGTCATCGCCGATCAGTTTGTACATGATCGTGGCGGTACAGGCCAACGGCTCCATCACGATGTGGATCGGGCCTTTGGTTTCCAGGCCGCCGACCAGTTTGTGGTGGTCGATGATCGCCTTGATGTCCGCGTCATTGATGTTGTCGGGCAGTTCGGCAGGGTTGTTGGTGTCGACGATCACGACGGGCTGGTCGGCTTCGACGCTCGAAATGATCTGCGGTTTGTCCAGCTTCCAGTGGTCTAGCATGAACAGCGCTTCGGTGTTGGGTTCACCCAGCAGGGCGGGGGCGGCATCGACACCTGCGATCTGGTTCAGGTACCAGGCCCAGATGATCGGGCTGCCGGTGCTGTCGGTGTCGGGGGATTTATGGCCAAAAACAAGCGTTGTCATATGCGGTTTCCTGCAAAGGGGAGGGTTGGATTTTCGCGCCTTATAGGGGGCAGTGCGGCACTTGTCACCACCTTGAACATCGCGGGTGTCTTGGGGGTTCTCAGGACGGGGGCATTGCTGTTAGCTAATGGCTATGAACAGCCCACGCGAAACCGATCTGTACCCGCCTGTGAAATCCTTTCTCGAGGATCAGGGATATGTGGTGAAAGCCGAAGTCGGGGCCGCGGATGTGGTGGCGATCCGCGGCGAAGAACCGCCGGTGGTGGTGGAACTGAAGCTGGGGTTTTCGCTGGCGTTGTTTCATCAATGTGTTGAACGGTTGAAGGTCAGCGATGACGTCTATCTGGCCGTGGTGCATAAGCCGGGCAAGCCGTTTTACAAAGCGGTCAAGGCGAACACCGTGCTGGCGCGGCGGTTGGGGCTGGGGCTGATGACGGTGCGGCTTTCGGACGGGCTGGTGTCGGTGCATTGCGATCCGGGGCCCTATGCGCCGCGCAAGAACGTGAAACGCAAGGCGTCTTTGTTGCGTGAATTCGCGCGCCGTCAGGGCGACCCCAACGATGGCGGGCAAACGCGGGCGGGGTTGATCACAACCTATCGCCAGGACGCGCTGAAGCTGGCGGTTTACCTGTTCGAGGCCGGTGCCAGCAAAGGCGCGGATGTGGCCCGCGAGACCGAAGTGGTGCGCGCAACCGCAATGATGCGCGACAATCACTATGGCTGGTTCGAAAAAATCGAAAAAGGCATATATGGCATCACGGCCGAAGGGGCCCAGGCCGTGGAAACCAGCGCACGGGTCCTGGGGACCGGCTGATTTTGGCCTGTGGTTCTGACTGTTTAAATTTTTCGCGATACAATGGTTGACTAGGGCAGGGGACATCCTTAGCTAAACGTCGTTAGCACTCGAGGGTACTGAGTGCTAATGGCCGCTTCCCCGCACGGGGGAACGTGGCTTGGGAGAATAACTTTGAGCCTTAAGGAGCTGAAAGATGGCATTAAAACCGCTTCACGACCGCGTGTTGGTGCGTCGCACCGAAAGCGAAGAAAAAACCAAGGGTGGCTTGATCATCCCTGATTCCGCAAAAGAAAAGCCAGCTGAAGGCGAAATCGTTGCTTGTGGCGAAGGCGCACGCAAAGACAGCGGTGAGCTGATCGAGATGGCTGTAAAAGCCGGTGACAAAGTTCTGTTCGGCAAATGGTCCGGCACCGAAGTCACGCTCGACGGCGAAGAGCTTCTGATGATGAAAGAAAGCGACATCATGGGGATCCTGTCCTGATTTCAGGACAGCCGGGGGCCTAGCGCCCCACCCAAGATACGCTGACATCAAAACAAGAATTTAGGAGAAGACACTATGTCTGCTAAAGACGTAAAATTCGGGACCGACGCCCGTAACCGTATGCTCAAGGGTGTAAACATCCTTGCCGACGCGGTCAAAGTCACGCTGGGCCCAAAAGGCCGTAACGTGGTTCTGGACAAATCCTTTGGCGCACCGCGCATCACCAAAGACGGTGTATCCGTAGCCAAAGAAATCGAACTGGAAGACAAGTTCGAAAACATGGGCGCACAGATGGTCAAGGAAGTTGCTTCCCGGACCAATGACGAAGCAGGCGACGGTACAACAACCGCGACTGTTCTGGCCCAAGCCATCGTTAAAGAAGGCATGAAATCAGTTGCCGCTGGCATGAACCCGATGGACCTGAAGCGCGGCATCGACATGGCAACAGCACGTGTTGTCGAAGCTATCCGCGCAGCGGCACGCCCCGTATCCGACAGCGACGAAGTTGCTCAAGTCGGTACGATCTCTGCCAACGGCGAAGCTGAAATCGGTCGTCAAATTGCTGACGCGATGCAGAAAGTCGGCAACGAAGGCGTTATCACTGTTGAAGAGAACAAAGGTCTGGAAACAGAAACCGATGTTGTTGAAGGCATGCAGTTCGACCGCGGCTACCTGTCGCCATATTTTGTCACCAACTCCGACAAAATGACTGTTGAACTGGAAGACGTGATCATCCTGTTGCACGAAAAGAAACTTTCGTCGCTGCAGCCAATGGTTCCTCTGCTCGAGCAGGTCATCCAGTCGCAAAAGCCACTGTTGATCATCTCGGAAGATGTTGAAGGCGAAGCGCTTGCAACTCTGGTTGTGAACAAACTGCGCGGCGGTCTGAAAATCGCAGCGGTCAAAGCACCTGGTTTCGGCGATCGCCGCAAAGCCATGCTGCAAGACCTTGCAATCCTGACCGGCGGTCAAGTGATCTCCGAAGATCTGGGCATGAAGCTTGAGTCCGTTACAATGGACATGCTGGGTTCCGCCAAGAAAGTAACCATCACCAAAGACGAAACAACAATCGTTGATGGCGCTGGCGAAAAGGCCGAGATCGAAGCACGTGTTGCCCAGATCCGTAACCAGATCGAAGAAACCACTTCCGATTACGACCGTGAAAAGCTGCAAGAGCGCGTTGCCAAACTGGCCGGCGGTGTTGCTGTGATCCGCGTTGGCGGCATGACAGAGATCGAAGTAAAAGAGCGCAAAGACCGCGTTGACGATGCATTGAACGCGACACGTGCCGCTGTTCAAGAAGGTATCGTTGTTGGCGGTGGTGTTGCACTGGTTCAAGCCGGCAAGAAACTTGAAGGTTTGACAGGCGACAACAACGATCAAAACGTTGGTATTTCCATCGTGCGCAAAGCACTGGAAGCACCGCTGCGTCAGATCGCTGAAAACGCTGGTGTTGACGGTTCCGTTGTTGCGGGCAAAATCCGCGAAAGCGACGACCTGAAGTTCGGCTTCAACGCTCAAACCGAAGAATATGGCGACATGTTCAAATTCGGCGTGATCGACCCTGCGAAAGTTGTTCGTACTGCTCTGCAGGACGCGGCATCCATCGCCGGTCTGCTGATCACCACCGAAGCCATGGTTGCTGATCGTCCGTCGAAAGACGGCGGCGGCGGCATGCCCGATATGGGTGGCATGGGCGGCATGGGCGGCATGATGTAAATCACGCCGTAGGGTTCTAGAACCCTTCGCTGACAGAATTAAGGGGTGCATCTTTTGGTGTGCCCCTTTTTCGTTGGCACGCCCCACGCGGCTGGCCTAAGCAGTCGACATGCGTATTTTCCTTTTGACCGCCCTTGTGATGATCGCCTTTGCTGCGAATTCCGTTTTGACCCGCTTTGCCATTGCGGGCGGGCATATCGACCCCACCGGATTCGCCGTGGTGCGGGTCGTGTCGGGTGCTGCGATGCTGTGTCTGTTCTTGTGGCTGCGCGGCAGGTGTTTGCAGGTTTTCAGCCGGGAACGTGCCTTTGGCGCGCTGACGCTGGCGGTTTATATCATCGGGTTTTCACTGGCCTATCTGACGCTGGATGCGGGGCTGGGGGCCTTGATCCTGTTTGGTGTGGTGCAGATTGCGATGTTTGCCCACGGGGCCGCGTTCGGGGTCACGCCGACACCGCGCAAGATGATCGGCGCGGCCGTGGCCTTTGGCGGGTTGGTGCTGGTGTTGTGGCCCGGTGCCGGGGTACAGGTTGATCCCATCGGTGCGGCGCTGATGATTGCTGCCGGTCTGGGCTGGGCCGCCTATACGATTATCGGCAAAGGGTCGGATGATCCGCTGGCCAATACCGCTGGCAACTTCTTGATCTGCGCGCCCGTTGTTGCGTTGTTGATGCTTGTGCAGCCGTCGTTTTACACCCCCACGGGGCTGATGGTCGGCATGCTGTGCGGTGCTGTGACATCGGGGCTGGGATATGCGTTATGGTACGCGGTCTTGCCGAAGCTGATGCAATCCACCGCGGCTGTCGTGCAACTGTCTGTGCCCGTGATCGCGATTGTGGCGGGGGCTGCTGTTCTGGCCGAACCGCTGGGCCTCAAGGTCATCTTGGCGACCGTTCTTGTCCTTGGGGGCATCGGGTTGGCGGTCAGCGCACGATCAGCTCAAGCGGGTCATAGCTGATCGGGGCTTCGTCGAACGCAATCTTGATCAAGCTGTCGGGTTTGACCCGCAGCTGCGCCATCTGGTCTTGGGTCACCCACCGCCGGTCTGTCACGATATTCTCAACATCCTGCCACGCGGGGGCAAGCTCGGCTGACCCGATAACCGTGCAGCGGAAATAGAAATCGACCTGATGAAAGCCGGCTGCCGGATCGTGAAATTCATTCACCAGACAGGGTGCCCCCACATCAATCCGCAGGCCCGTTTCCTCAAATACCTCGCGGGCCAGATTGTCGGGAAGGGATGCCCCGACTTCGACCCCGCCGCCGGGGGCGCACATCAGATCGCTTTTGCCGTCGGGATATGCGTTGACCAGCAACAGCCTGCCTTGGTGAAGCAAGACAGCGCGTACCGCCAGTCGCGGGCTATTTTTCGCCATTTGATGCTCTTTCAATGATCGGTGCTGTCAAAGCATTTCACATGCTGGAATTTCAGTCTATCTGGTCACACATGAAAATCATCACCGCGCCGTTTATTTTATTTTTCGCCCTGAGCAGCGCAGCCGTCGCCCAGTCGGATCTGGCGCAGGCCGGTGTTGGCCGCTGCGTGGTGCTTTTGCACGGTCTGGCGCGCACAGAAACATCCTTTGCCGTCATGGAAGCCGCGCTGGAGACCGAAGGCTACAAGATCGTCCGCCCCGGATATCCCTCGACCGAGGCCCCGGTCGAAGAACTGACACGGCGCACGTTGCCCGATGCGGTTGCGGCCTGTGGCACGGAAAAAGTCGATTTCGTCACCCATTCAATGGGCGGTATTTTGCTGCGGCAATGGGTGTCTGAAGTCGGCGACGAACGGGTGGGCCGCGTGGTGATGCTGGCCCCGCCCAACCACGGCAGCGAGGTCGTCGATGCCTTGGGCGATATCGCCGCGTTTGACTGGATGAACGGGCCTGCGGGCGCACAGATGGGGACCGGTGAAAATTCATTGCCTCTGCGATTGCCGCCGGTGACCTTCGATCTGGGGGTGATTGCAGGAACACAATCGCTGAACCCCTATTTTTCGTCGCTTTTGCCGGGGCGTGATGACGGCAAGGTATCGGTGAAATCCACCAGAGTAGACGGCATGAGGGATTTTCTGATGCTGCCGGTGACCCACACCTTTATCATGATGAACCCCACGGTGATCGCGCAGACGATGGCCTATCTGAACACCGGAAAATTCGACCGCTCGCTCAGCTTTGTTGATGCGGTCCTTGATTCCATTGGTTGCCCCGAAGGGGATTGCCTGCCCGGCGCGGAGGATGAAAATGCTAAACCTTGATCTGACAGGCGGGCAAATTCTGCGCGAGGGCGGGCTGGACCAGCGCGTTCTGTCGATTGCAGGCGGGCTGGTTGTTGACGCGCCGCAAGCGCGGTCGATCGACCTGAGCGGCTATATGGTTTTGCCCGGTATCGTCGATGTGCATGGCGACGGCTTCGAGCGTCACCTTGCCCCGCGACGGGGCGCGATGAAGACGCTCTCGGAAGGATTGGTCGCTGCCGAGGCCGAGTTGGCCGCAAACGGGATCACCACTGCCGTGCTGGCGCAATTCGTCAGCTGGGAAGGCGGGCTGCGCGGCCCTGAATTCGCCGAACAGGTGTTTGAAGCGATGCGCAGCACCGCGCCCGGATTGGTCACGGACCTGCGCGGACAGTTGCGCTTCGAGACGCATATGCTTGATCTATATGATGAAATCCCCCAGCGGATGGCCGATTGGGGATTGTCCTATATCGTGTTCAACGACCATCTGCCGCATGACCGTCTTTCCCAGGACCGCGTGCCAAAACGTATGGTTGCCCAAGCGCTCAAGGCGGGGCGGAACCCGGACGCGCATCTGAAACTGATGCAGGAATTACATGCAAACCGCGATGCGGTGCCTGCTGCGCTGGACGATCTTTGCCGAACGCTTGCTGCTCAAGGCATTCAAATGGGCAGCCATGATGACACCACGGCGCAGGGCCGTGCCGCGTGGCGCAAGCGTGGTGTTCAGGTGGCCGAGTTCCCCGAAACGCTGGAGGCCGCCGAGGCCGCCGCCGCTGCCGGGGATCTGGTGGTGCTGGGGTCGCCCAATGTGGTGCGCGGCGGGTCGCATAATGGCAATGTGTCGGCGGTCGACCTGATCATGATGGGCGTCGGTGCGGCATTGGCGTCGGACTATCACTATCCCTCGCCACGCCGTGCGGCGTTCATGTTGGCCGACAGCGGCGTCATGCCGTTGCACGATGCGTGGCGGCTGGTATCGGCGGGGCCGGCAGGTGTTTTGGGGCTCACAGATCGTGGCGATCTGAGCCTTGGCAAACGTGCCGATCTGGTGGTGCTTGACGCGAAAACCCGCCGCGTCGCGATGACGATGGCGGGCGGGCGCGTCAGCTATATGTCGGGCGATATCGCGATGCGTTTTACCGCTTGATCGTGTTGACGTGGCCCATTTTGCGGCCCGCTTTGACATCCGTTTTGCCATAAAGGTGCAAGGCCGTGTCGCGCTGTTTTGCCAGCTCCGGCACGCGGTTCATGTCGTCACCAATCAGGTTTTCCATCACCACATCCGCATATCGGCTGCCGTCGCCCAGGGGCCAGCCCGCAATGGCGCGAATGTGCTGTTCGAACTGGTCAATGGTGCAGCCATTTTGCGTCCAATGGCCTGAATTATGCACGCGCGGGGCGATTTCATTGACGATAAACCCGTGGGGCGTCACGAAAAGCTCGACCCCCAGAACACCGACATAATCCAGCGCGTTCAGTATCTTGGCGGCCATCAAAACGGCATCCATTCGCAGCGAGGCCGAGATATTTGCAGGTACGGTCGTCGTGTGCAGGATGCCATCGCGGTGGACATTTTCGCCGGGATCGAAACAGGAAACCTCGCCCGAGGGGCTGCGCGCCGCGATCACGGATACTTCGGAGGTGAAGCTCACGAAGCCTTCCAGAACAGCGGGGCTGCCGGCCATATCATCCAGTGCTGTCTGCGCGTCATCGGCGCTGCGCAAGCGCGACTGACCCTTGCCGTCATAGCCAAAGCGGCGCGTTTTCAGGATCGACGGGGTTCCGATGGTTTCAAGGGCCGCGTCAAGATCTGCGGCGCTGGCGATGTCGGCAAAGGGGGCGACACGCAGGCCCAGCCCTTCAAGGAATGTCTTTTCGGTCAGGCGATCCTGACTGGTGCGCAAAGCCTCGCGGTTTGGGTGGATCGTGCGGATGGTCTCGATCACGTCCAGCGCTTCGGTCGGAATATTTTCGAATTCATAGGTGACGATATCAACGGCATTGGCAAAGGCCCTGAGCGCGTCAACATCATCATAGCCAGCCGTGGTCACGCGGTGGGCGACATCGGCGGCCGGCGGGTTCGCACCGGGTTCAAAGATATGCGTGCGAAACCCAAGCCGTGCGGCAGCAACAGACAACATACGGCCCAGCTGGCCGCCGCCCAAAATGCCGATGGTGGCACCGGTTGGCAATGGATCAGTCATCGACAGGCTCCTGTGGGATAGAGGCGCTGAGCGCCGTGCGCCAGTCATCAAGCCGTTTGGCAAGGGCATCATCTTGAAGCGCCAGAATGCCAGCGGCCATCAACGCCGCATTGGCGGCACCCGCAGCCCCGATCGCCATGGTGGCAACGGGGAAACCACGTGGCATTTGCAAAATGGAATAGAGTGAATCGACACCCGACAATGCCTTGGTCTGCACCGGCACGCCGATCACCGGCACGCGGGTTTTTGACGCCATCATACCGGGCAGATGTGCCGCACCGCCCGCACCGGCGATGATCACCTGCAATCCACGGTCAACCGCAGTTTTGCCATAATCCCACAAACGGTCTGGGGTACGGTGGGCCGAGACGATCTTGGCCTCATAGGCGATGCCCAATTCATCCAGCAGGGTGGCTGCTTCGCGCATCGTGCTCCAATCAGATTGAGAGCCCATGATGATACCGACGGGGGGATTTTTCATGCAGGATACGCCTTTATAAGATCGCCTAAGAAGCGCGTACTATAGCCATCAAAAAAGGGGTGGCAATCGGGTCAGGCCGTAATATCGGGGGTTAGCCGGTCTTCGATCTGGGCGATCAGGTCTTTCAGGCGCAGCTTGCGCTTTTTCAGCCGTTGCAGCGTCAGCGGATCTGCGGTGCCCTTTTCAACAAGCGCGTGGATTGCATCGTCAAGATCGCGGTGTTCTCGGCGGAAAACAGCAAGTTCGACGCGCAAGACGTCGTCGTTTTTCATCGACAGGTCAGTTGGGGCATTCATAAGGCTGGGTGATTCTTCTTTTGCTTAGGTCTTATAACATAAGCGTTAGCCAATCATTGGCATAGCCCTTGCTTATGCCACATCACCTCCCCATATTTACCACGTAGGTCGCCGATACAGGGGCCGAACGACTGACTGTCGCTTAGTTAAAGGACGTGTCTTATGACGAAATTAACGCTGGCTTCTTACCCGCACATGCTGGGTTTTGAGCAACTGGAACGTGTGTTGGAGCGAACTGCCAAGGCAGGGAACGAGGGCTATCCGCCTTTCAACATCGAACAGACATCAGATTATAGTTACCGCATCACCCTTGCCGTTGCAGGGTTTGCAGAGGAAGATTTGGCGATCACCGTCGAAGACCGGCAATTGGTGATCCGCGGGCGTCAGGCCGACGGCCCCGATAACCGGATATTCCTGCATCGCGGTATCGCTGCGCGGCAATTCCAGCGGTCGTTTGTTTTGGCCGACGGGGTCGAAATCGGCGAGGCACTGATGGAAAACGGTCTGCTTCATGTGGATCTAAGCCGTTCCAAGCCGGAAAAAGTCGTTCAGACGATCAAAATCAGAAAAGGGGAGTAACATGCACAATACAGAAACGCATCTTAAGGACCGGACCGTATACGTGAAAACGATTGCCGTCTCGGACCTGCCCCTTGAAGTGCGCGAGCAGGCCGAAGGGCTAAAGCAGCTTTATGCGGTTCATGATGCAAAAGGTCAGCAACTGGCGCTGGTGGGGGACCGCAAACTGGCCTTCAGCCTGGCACGGGATCACGATTACGCGCCGGTGATGGTACATTAACGACGGGTGATTTTCACCAAGGGACAAGGCCGCACATCGTTGCGGCCTTTTCTATTTGTGCTGTGACCGATAAACCCTTCATGAAATATTAGAAGGTTCCTGCGCATGTCTGATCCGGCAATTGCCGTTCTTCCCTATGGCAACAAGCTGGGGCGGCGTTTGGCAGCGGTAAAGCTGGACGATCTGAACTGGCCCTTGGGCCGCCCGGCGCGGTTGCGTTCGGGGACGGTCGCTGATCTGACCCCGGCGGATCATCTGATCATTTATCCGAAAACCAACATGCATTTTCTTCCAAACCTTGGCACACAGGCCAATGTGACGGTGATGGTGGTCGAACCTGCGGTCATTCACGGCAGGCATTTGCGTTGGCTGCGCGTGACGCACCGGCGGTTCTTCCGGGTTATGACCTATCACCAGACCTTGCTGGATGGCATTGCGAACGGGTTGTTTCTGCCATTCGGAACGACCTGGGTGCCGGAGTATAAAGACCTTGATCTGACCAAGACCGGACATATGTCGCTGATCGCCTCGGGCAAGCGCGACCATGCCGGCCATCTGCTGCGGCACCGATTGGTCGAACATGTGCAAAAAACAGGCTTGGATGTCACGGTATTGGGGCGCGGCTATGCCCCGTTCGAGCGCAAAAGCGACGGGCTGGCCCCGTATCGGTATTCTGTCGTGATCGAAAACGTCCGGGAAAAGAACTATTTTACCGAGAAACTGGTAGACGCGGTGCTGTGCGAGTCTGTGCCGATCTATTGGGGCTGCCCGAATATCGCAGATTTTATGGATACATCGGGTATGATCATTTGCGAGACCGAAGACGATGTGAAGCGCGCCATGCTTGACGCATCGGATGCGCAATATGATGGGCTCGCGATTGGTTTGCGCAAGGCGAAAGAGCAGGCCGCTGCCTTTGCCAACCTCGAATTACGTGCCGCTGAAACGTTAAAAGCCAGCCTGTAACGGCTGGCTTTCCAGGTTTTCGCAGAAGGGGAACGAGGGTGTTACCCCTTGATCAACCCCATGCTCTCCAGCTTTAGCAGCACTTGATGTGCGCAGTTGTCCACGTCGACATTTTCAGTCTCAACGCTAAGCTCCGGGTTCTCAGGCACATCGTAAGGGTCTGAAATACCTGTGAATTCTTTGATCTTTCCTTCGCGGGCCAGCTTGTACAGGCCTTTGCGGTCACGGCGTTCGCATTCCTCGATCGATGTGGCGACGTGGATTTCAACGAAGGCACCGAATTCTTCGACGTCTTCGCGGACCGCGCGGCGGGTGGTGGCATAGGGTGCGATGGGCGCACAGATCGCGATGCCGCCGTTTTTGGTGATCTCGCTTGCGACATAGCCGATGCGGCGGATGTTCAGATCGCGGTGTTCCTTGCTAAAGCCCAGTTCCGACGACAGGTTTTTGCGCACGATGTCACCATCCAGCAGCGTTACCGGACGTCCGCCCATTTCCATCAGCTTGACCATCAAAGCATTGGCGATGGTGGATTTGCCCGAGCCCGAGAAACCGGTGAAAAACACGGTAAAGCCCTGCTTGTTCCGTGGCGGACGGGTGCGGCGCAGTTCGGTCACCACTTCGGGGAAGGAGAACCATTCGGGGATCTCGAGACCCTCTTGCAGGCGGCGGCGCAGTTCGGTGCCGGAAATGTTCAGGATCGTGACGTCGTCTTTGTCTTTGATTTCGTCGATGGCCTCGTATTGGGCGCGCTCGGCGACCCATACCATGTGTTTGAAATCGACCATTTCGATGCCCATTTCTTCCTGATGCGCGCGGAACAGGTCCTGCGCGTCATAGGGGCCATAGAAATCTTCGCCTTGGGAGTTGTTGCCGGGGCCGGCGTGATCGCGGCCAACGATGAAATGCGTACAGCCGTGGTTTTTGCGGATCAGACCGTGCCAGACTGCCTCGCGCGGGCCGGCCATGCGCATGGCAAGGTTCAGCAGGCTCATCGACGTGGTCGCGGCGGGGTATTTGTTCAACACCGCCTCGTAGCAGCGCACGCGGGTAAAGTGATCAACGTCGCCCGGTTTGGTCAGGCCAACAACGGGGTGGATCAACAGGTTTGCCTGCGCTTCGCGGGCGGCGCGGAAGGTCAGTTCCTGATGCGCGCGGTGCAGCGGGTTGCGGGTTTGAAACGCGACAACCTTGCGCCAGCCCATCTTGCGGAAATAGGCGCGCAATTCGTTTGGCGTGTCGCGACGCGCCTTGAAATCATAGTGCACAGGCTGCTGGATGCCTGTAACGGGACCGCCCAGATAGACGTTGCCAGCTGTGTTATGCAGATAGTTCACGGCAGGGTGGGCGGTGTCATCGGCACCGAATACTTTTTCCGCCTCGACCGATTTGTTGGGGGTCCAGCGGTCGGTGACGGTCATGATCGCAAGGATCACGCCTTCCTGGTCACGCAGGGCGATATCCTGACCGATTTCGAGCCCTTCGGCGAATTTTTCGGACACATCCAGGTTGATCGGCATCGGCCACAGTGACCCATCTGCCAGACGCATGTTTTCGACAACGCCGTTATAGTCTTCTTCGGTCAAGAAACCCTTAAGCGGGTTGAACCCGCCGTTCATCAGCAGTTCAAGGTCGCAAATCTGGCGCGGGGTCAGATCGTGGCTGATCAATTCGCCGGCCTCGATTTTCAGCTTTTGCGCCGAATCGTATGAAACATAAAGTTCGGGGATCGGGGCTAGATTCGGCGTTTGCATGGGTTTCTCGCACTTAATTAGGGTCAACGAACGGTTGAGGCGGGTCATAAACCCGCCCGCCGTCGCTAATCAAGCCTTGCGGCCTGTTTACGGCAATTTACGGACAAAGGCGTGAATTTTGTCCGAATTCGGCAACGCTATCCCAGCAAAAGCGGTCTAGCCCGAATGTTATGCGTCTGCCTTGACTTCGGCCCCGTGGCCCAAGGGCAAAGACGTGTCTTTGCCATCGTCATCGCCAACTTCGGCCAAGAACCGTTCTGCCTCGAGGGCGGCCATACAGCCCATGCCTGCACTGGTCACAGCCTGCCGGTATTTGTGGTCGGTCAGATCGCCCGCCGCAAACACACCCGGAATGGATGTTTCGGTGCTGTCGGGTTTG
The DNA here is from genome assembly GCF_965641905.1 of Sulfitobacter sp. SH22. Lineage (NCBI taxonomy): Bacteria > Pseudomonadati > Pseudomonadota > Alphaproteobacteria > Rhodobacterales > Roseobacteraceae > Sulfitobacter > Sulfitobacter sp. SH22. The sequence continues at coordinate 1,826,132 of NZ_OZ282573.1, read as the reverse complement.
GTGACAACATAGCCGCCCATATGGGTTTCCAGCACGTCCTTGACCAGTTCATTCGCGGGCGCGTGGCCGATTGCAACAAACACGCCCTTGGCCGGAATATCGGTGATTTCGCCGGTCTTGACGTTTTTAACCTTAACACCCTCAACCCCAAGCGGGGCATCGGTGCCGTATACTTCGTCAAGTTCGTGAAACCACATGGGGACGATTTTGGGGTTCTTCTCAAGGCGGTCAATCAGGATCTTTTCGGCGCGCAATTCGTCGCGGCGGTGGATCAGCGTTACTTTTGAAGCAAAGTTCGTCAGGAACAACGCCTCTTCAACGGCAGTGTTGCCGCCGCCGATGACCACAATCTCTTGATTGCGATAAAAGAAACCGTCGCAGGTGGCGCAGGCCGATACGCCGAAGCCCTTGAATTTTTCCTCGGTCTCGAGGCCCAGCCATTTGGCGCGTGCCCCCGTCGCAAGGATCACGGCATCGGCGATATAGGTCGTGCCACTGTCGCCTGTTGCACGAAAGGGCCGGCTGGACAGATCAAGGTCGTTGATAATGTCGCCGATGATTTCGGTGCCCATTGCGGCGGCGTGTTCTTGCATGCGGATCATCAGATCGGGGCCTTGGACCTCGCTGTCGCCGGGCCAGTTTTCGACCTCGGTTGTGGTGGTCAGCTGGCCACCGGGCTCGATCCCCTGAACAAGGATCGGATTCAGCATTGCGCGGCTGCCATAGATACCGGCGGTATAACCCGCAGGGCCTGAGCCAATGATCAAAAGCTTGGTTTTGCGTGTATCGGCCATGATAAGCCCCTCGGATGAAGTGAAAATTTCTTAGCCCAATATAGCCATGGCACAGGGCACCTTAAACCCATGAATTAATAACGGGTGGTAACTGTTTGCCATTTCTGATCGAAGGCGACAAAAGCACCAACCATCGTAGATTTAGAATATTGCGCGGCGGCGAAAGAATATTGCGTCTGACTGCGCGGGTGCTATAACAATCGGAAATAAACTGGGGGTTTTATGGCGGGAACGCGGCTTGATCCGATTGATCGGAAAATTTTAGCCGAATTGCAGGCTGACGGCCGCATGACGAATGTCGAGCTTGCAAAACGTGTCGGTATTTCTGCGCCTCCTTGTTTGCGTCGCGTGCGCACGCTCGAAGAAAGCGGCTATATCCGGGGGTATCATGCGGACGTGAATGCGCGTGACCTAGGGTTCGAGGTACAGGTATTCGCAATGGTCGGGCTGGCCAGCCAGGCCGAATCAGACCTGACCGCATTCGAGGGAAAGTGCCGCAGCTGGCCGCTGGTACGCGAGTGCCACATGCTGAACGGCGAAGTGGACTTTATCCTGAAATGTGTCGCGCCTGATTTGTCGAGCTTTCAAAGCTTTCTGACAGGGCAGTTGCTGACCACGCCCAATGTCGCGAGCGTCAAAACCAGCCTCGTTATCCGCCCTGCCAAGGATGAACCCGGCGTGCCGTTTGATGTGTTGGAAGATAGATTAAGCACCAGCGCCTGATCGGGCGACTGCCCTAAAGCAGCATGTCCGAAGTTCCTGCCACGCGGAGATGGCACAGCGGGCCAAAATCCTTGTCGCTTTGAATATGTGGAAACATACCCAAAAACTGGTCACGGTGCCGGATCGATAGAGTCCGCAAGACATCAGGCCCCGGGTGGAATGTCTCGACTGGTAGCCCGCCAACGGTGATCGTTGCATGGCGCGCGAGGCACAGATGGTACAAACGCACAGGGGTCGGCGGTGAAATCTCGATGATATTCACCCCGTCGACCAGATCGCGCAGCAACGTCAGAAATTCCCTTTGCGTTCCGTTCCCGCGCAGGTGCAGCGGGGTGTGCAACATGCGCGCGGATGGCCCGAACGTCAGAAATCCGGAGGGGCGTCCGGCACCAAGACTGTCTGCCATAATGCGAACCAACGGGGTCCGCTTGCCGGAATCGGCGGGTATGAATAAGCTAGTTCCGACCCACAATAGAGGGGCGGCCTTGCCATCCCCTTTTATGATCATGTCACCGGGATGCAGGTCTTCGACGGCCACATCACCATGATCTGTCAACACGGGCGAGCCGTGGGCAAACGCTGAAAAAGCATCTTCAAAAACCGGAAGGGCGGGCGCGCGGTTCTGACCGATAAACACGGATCCGTCGGCGCGTTTTGCGACGATCTCATAGCTTCGGGTCGGTTGTTCAGCTTGCATTTTGGGCCCTCGCGAAAGCGATGCGCCATAAAGTCTGTGCGCTTTGGGGGCATTAGAGGGGTAAATGCGTTTGGATTCAATCGAAGGGACAACATTCGATGTCATGGTGTTGCTTTCAGAATTGCATCACATAGCCCAAGCCCCCACTTAGCCGCATGATGAGACATGTGCATGAAGTGATGCAAACGTCTTGGGGTACGTTATTGGCGATCTACTTTGCGCCGTTTCTTGATTTCAATTTTACGTCGCTGTGAGGTCGGGACACAGCAACGTGCAATCCTGCGCCGCGCACTCATTAATCGTCTTTTGCGTGCCGCAGGGTATGGTGCTTAAGCGGACTTGCGAACCGACTGAGATGTCGAGCGCTTTGCGATGAACGCTGCGCGACGCGCGCCACGTGCCCATGGCATTACGGTGTCATCCTTGGCTGCGGTTTCAACAATGGATTTGATGAAGCGTGTTTTGATTTTCATGATCGTGACCCTTTGTTATTTTTCGTGTCTGCTCTTTCGTTAAGGATCAATATGCAGAGCCTTTTGGGCGACGATAGGGCGATGGGACTGTTCTTTTCAGGAAAGTGAAAATTTTACGGACGGATTTATGACGGTTTCGCCCCAATCACCATATTTCCTATGTTTTATTGATGTTTATGGCCTAAATCCCCGCCGATTACGGGCTAAATTCCGTGATCATGTGAAAGGGGAGGATACAGTTTTTGGCAAGAAGATGGCAAAGGCCGGACGCATTTTTGCCCAACTTCGCCCCGATCTGATCACCTCAAAGCGTGATCGCTGCAATCAGGCGACCGTAATCCGCTTCTTTGGCGTGGGTCGTGCGCCGATAGGAATAGAAGCGGTTCGGATCACTATAGGTGCAGTGATGGGTCCATTCGGCATGTCCGACCCCGGTCGCGCGCAAACGGTTCAACCCAAAGCCGGGCAGATCGAATTGCATCCGGTCGTCCTTGCCATTGGCAAAATAGCGGGCGTAATCGGGGTCTTCCGCAAGAAAGCTGTCGATGAATTCCGGCCCGACCTCATAGGCGCGCTGGCTGATGCAGGGGCCAATGACGGCGCGTATGTTGGCCCGCTGCGCGCCCAGGGCCTCCATTGCCTCGACTGTGGACAGCAACACGCCATCCAGCGCACCGCGCCAGCCCGCATGGGCCGCACCAATCACGCCAGCGTTCAGATCGGCAAACAGTACCGGCTGGCAATCGGCCGTGAGCACGGACAGCGCCAGACCGGGTGTCGCGGTGACCAGCGCATCGGCGCGGGGTTTGTCGGCAAGCGGGCCATCGACAGTCACGGCGGTCGCGGAATGGATCTGATGCACCCCGACCAGATGCGAGCCGGGCACCCCCATGGCATCGGCGACACGCCCGCGGTTTATCTCGACGATTTCGCGTTGATCGGAACTGCCGCTGCCGCAATTCAGCCCCGTAAATACACCAGACGATGCCCCGCCACGGCGCGTGAAAAAGCCGTGCCGCACGGCACCCAGACTGTCGGATGTCAAAATCTCAAGCGTCATGGTTCCAATCCCGGCGGTGGGGGTTGCATCGGTGGATAAAGCCCCATCACCTTGAACAGGTTTCCCATATCTGACGGGTGCGTCAAGCGCCGATGTGCGGCGATATGCGTCTCAAGGGCCGGGCCGGTCAGTGTCTTGGCCAAAACTTGCGCACGCTGCGTAATGCCCAGCCGCTCAAGGAACACACCTTGGGGCGTGATGCGGGTGTATTGTGCAGGTGCTGCGGCAACGGCCAGTTGTTCAAAATCGACATGGGCTGTCAGGTCACAGGCTCCCGGCGCTGTCAGCGGATCGGTCTTTTCATGGGCCCGCAGCGCCTGAAACGTGTCGCCCAAAGTGCGCCAGTCGCCATAGTCGATGATCAATGCCGCCCCGCCATGTGTCGCAATGCGCGTTGACACGGCCTGCAACGTCGGTGCGATCTGCGCGCAGTCTTCGATCAGATCGCCTTCGGACGTATCCTCAAGGCGATGCGCCAAGGCCGGTTGCGGTGATACGGGGCCCAAGCCAAAGCACAGCGCGCCGTTTGTGTCGTTTGTGTCGTCTGCCAGACCGATTTGCCGTTCTCTCCAGCCATCGCCTGTGCGGATGAACTGCCGGATCGGCAGGGCGTCAAAGAATTCATTCGCCACCAGATACAGCGGCTGATCGGGCAGGGTGTCTGCGGTGTCAAACCATGTGACTTTGTGGCCCGCCAGTGCCGCCGCCTGCACATCGCGCAGCTTGGGCGATGCTTCGACCAGCGCGATTTCGGCTGCGGCGACAAAACCGGGCACGTTGCGGGTGGCGCGCAAGATGTCAGCCATCAACGTGCCGCGCCCCGGTCCCAGCTCCGCCAAGGTAAACCGGGCAGGCGATCCTTGCGACAGCCACGTCTGGGCAAGGCACAGCCCGATAAGTTCCCCGAACATCTGGCTGATTTCCGGCGCGGTAACAAAATCACCCTGTGCGCCCAAAGGATCGCGGGTGGTGTAATAGCCAAGCGTCGGATGCAGCAGGCAGGTCGCCATGTATTCGTCGATGCGCATGGGGCCATTGGCGCTGATCTGCGCCTTGATATGGTCCAACAGGTCGGTCATGCGACGCGTCTGGACCGGATGATGAAATAGCACCCGATGGCGATCATTGGCAGGCACAGGATTTGCCCCATCGTCAGGCCATAGCCGCCCATTTGCCACGCAAGGCCCAGCGGATTGCCGGGGGTGATGAATTGCGCATCAGGCTGGCGGACAAATTCCACCATGAAACGCGCGATGCCGTACCCTGCCAAAAACGTGCCGCCGACCAGCCCTTCGGATTTCAACGCGCCGCGCCGCCACGCCATGTACAGCAGCAGCGCGCCCAGAATCAGCCCTTCAAGCGCTGCTTCGTACAGTTGCGATGGGTGACGGGCGCAGATGCCGACGACATCGGGGCAATTTTGCGCGGCCAGCGTGGGAAAGGGCACGCCCCAAGGCAAATCGGTCGGGCGCCCCCAAAGCTCGGCGTTGATGAAATTTGCGAGCCGGCCAAGAAACAAACCCGGCGCAAGACCAAGGGCCACCATATCGCCTGTCGAAATCTTGCTGAAGCCGTGGCGCACCGTGAAGAACAGGAACGCCAGAACGACGCCGATTGCACCACCATGAAATGACATCCCGCCTTCCCAGATACGCAGGATCTGGAAGGGATTTTCAAGGTAATAGGCAGGCTGGTAGAACAGCACATAGCCAAGCCGCCCGCCAAGGATCACACCCAGAATGACCCAGAACAACAGGTCCTCGACCCGCTCTTTGGTCATGACCGGTTTTCCACCACTCCAGTAGTCGGGGTGGTTGACCGTGCGCACAACAATACGCCATCCGATGACGATGCCTGCAATATAGGCCAGCGCGTACCAGCGCAGCGCAAAGGTCATGCCAAACAAGGTAATCGAGAAAACCTCGGGGGACATATCGGGAAAGGGGAGCATTGCTATCATAGGGCGTGATTGAGCCTGCCCGCGCGGCGAAGTCAACCTTGCGAGAAGATGAATTGAACACCATATAGAGAGCAACCGTCGTACAGGAGTGACCGCAATGCAGACCCGCAACAAGATATTTGATGACATCTCGCAGATGATGACCAACGCCATGGGCGTGGCCCAAGGTGCCAAAACCGAGGCCGAGACGGCCATGAAGGGCATGATGGACCGTTGGTTGGCCGACCGCGATTTTGTGACCCGTGACGAATTTGATGCCGTCCGCGCGATGGCCCAGAAAGCCCGCGAAGAGAACGAGGCGCTCAAGGCCCGTCTGGACGCGATCGAAGCAAAGGGCTGATCGCCGATTTCCCTTCCGATTTTTAACGTTTGATACGCACCCGGATTTACATTCGGGTGCGTTGTTTTCTTTAGGGCCGGCGATTGCATTTAGCGATTTGCCAGTTTCGGATGCTGCGGGATTTCCCAAATTTGGTGTATTGGATGGCTTTATCCACAATATACTGAGGTTATCCCCCATCTTTTGTAGCTATCCCCAGAAAAAGGCTTGCCACGCGGACGTCATATGCGCACCATATCTTGTATGGGGATAGCGATGAGCAGCGTCCCATAGTGAACACACCCAAGTATTGAGGTGCCCCGGCATCGCGATACCCAAGAAAATACGAGGTGGTAACATGGCCCTGAGCGAGCAGTATTTTGACGACGAGATCCATCCCATCGATATCGTCGAAAACCTGGCAGCGTTTAACGAGTGGGATTTCGACAGAATATCGGATGAACAAATCGCAATGGCCGTCGAGGGCCAGTGGCGGACCTATTCGATCACGCTGGCATGGTCGGCCTATGACGAGACCTTGCGCCTGATCTGTTCATTTGAAATGGACCCGCCAGCCGAAAAGCTGCCTGCGTTGTACCATTTGCTCAATGACGTGAACGACCAGTGCTGGGCGGGTGCCTTTACCTATTGGGCCGAGCAAAAGACGATGATCTATCGCTATGGCTTGGTGCTGGCTGGCGGTCAGGATGCGACGGCTGAACAGATCGACACGATGATCGGTGCCGCGGTGCTGAGCGCTGAACGCTATTACCCTGCCGTTCAACTTGTTGTGTGGGGCGATCAAACGCCCAAGCAGGCGCTTCAGGTTGCCATTGCAGAGGCCTACGGCCACGCGTAAGTGTTGCCCCCAATGATGAAAATTGGGGGAAATCGCGATGAAAGATACACGTATTGCAAAAGACGGCCTTGTTCTGCTGGGCTGCGGCAAGATGGGATCTGCGATGTTGGCCGGTTGGCTGGCACGTGGTTTGCCGAAATCATCCGTCTGGGTCATTGACCCGCATCCATCCGACTGGCTCAAAGCGCAGGGTATCCAGTTGAATGTCGATTTGCCTGCCGCCCCTGCCATCGTTCTGGTCGCTGTAAAGCCGCAGATGATGGGCGATGCCTTGCCGACCTTGCAGGCGATGGGCAATGGCAAGACTGTATTTGTCAGCGTTGCTGCGGGTACCACAATCGCCACTTTCGAAAAGACACTCGGGGCAAAGACGCCGATCGTGCGCGCCATGCCCAACACGCCTGCGGCCATCAGCCAGGGCATTGCGGCAATTGTCGGCAATGACAACGTCGGTGCCCAAGGCATGGACGAGGCCGAAGAACTGCTCAGCGCCGTTGGCGATGTGGTGCGTCTGGACGAAGAAGCGCAGATTGATGCGGTGACCGGCGTCAGCGGCTCCGGTCCGGCCTATGTCTTCCACATGATCGAAACCATGGCCGCAGGCGGCGTTGCCCAAGGGCTGAGCCCCGAACTGGCGCTGCAACTGGCCACAGCAACCGTGGCAGGGGCAGGGGCCTTGGCCAAAGCATCGGACGAAGACCCGACACAGCTGCGCAAGAACGTCACCAGCCCGAACGGGACCACGCAGGCCGCGCTGGATGTGTTGATGAACGCGGAAAACGGCTTTCCGGCCTTGCTCAAACGCGCCGTTGCCGCTGCTGCGGACCGTTCCCGAGAGCTGTCCCGTGACTGAGATCGGCTTTGACGATTTTCTGGCGGTAGATATCCGGGTTGGCACGATCACACGCGCCGAGCCGTTTCCGGAAGCCCGCAAACCGGCAATCAAGATGTGGATCGATTTCGGACCCGAGATCGGTGAACGCAAGACATCTGCCCAGATCACCGTGCATTACACGCCCGAGGATCTGGTCGGCACCCAGGTGATGGGTGTCGTGAATTTCCCACCGCGCCAGATCGGGCCGTTCATGTCCGAAGTTCTGGTGCTGGGGGTGCCTGATGAAAACGGGGCAATCGTGCTGACGCGGCCCGCGCAGCCTGTCCCTAACGGAGGACGCATGAATTGACCAAACTTCTGATTTCCCGCCCCGCACCGGCGGAAGTCCACGCCGCACTTGACGGTTTCGACGTGACCTACCGGGATATTGATACGCCGCTGACGGCGGATGAGATGAAGGCCGCGTTGCGCGATTATGACGGGGTGCTGCCGACCTTGGGCGATGCGTTTTCCGCAGATGTCTTCGCGCAGGTGGGAAACCCGCGCTGCAAGATCCTTGCCAATTTCGGGGTCGGCTATAACCATATTGATGCGGCCGCAGCGCGCGCCAGTGGCGTTGAGGTGTCGAACACGCCGGGCGCTGTGACAGACGCCACCGCCGACATTGGCATGACGCTGATGCTGATGACCGCACGCCGCGCGGGCGAAGGCGAACGGCTGGTCCGGTCGGGCGCATGGACGGGTTGGCACCCGTCGCAGCTGTTGGGCATGCATCTGACGGGCAAGACAGTCGGCATCGTTGGCATGGGCCGGATCGGCCAAGCCGTGGCGCAGCGCTGCCACTACGGGTTCTCGATGCCGGTGAAATACTTTAACCGTAGCGCCAAGGATCTGCCCTATGAGGCGGAACATTTCAGCGATCTGAAGGCCTTGGTCGCCGCAGTTGATGTTGTTGTGATCGCGGTTCCGGGCGGGGATGAAACGCATCATCTGATCAATGCCGATGTGCTGGCCGCGATGCAGCCGCATGGATTACTGATCAATATCGCCCGCGGCAACGTGGTGCAGGAAAGCGCGCTGATCGACGCGTTGCAATCCGGTTCAATTGGCGGTGCGGGGCTGGATGTGTACGAATTCGAACCCAAGGTGCCAGAAGCGCTGCGGGCTCTGGATAACGTGGTGCTATTGCCGCATTTAGGTACGTCGTCCCACGAGGTTCGTGTGGATATGTGGATGATGGCGGTTGAGAATTTGAAAGCCGGTGTCGCAGGCAAAACGCCTCCGAACGCAGTGTAACGGCTGGTTTAGCGGCCCACAGCCTCGCGCCAGTGACGGCGGCAGAGCGAGACATAGGTCTCGTTCCCGCCGATCTGGACCTGCGCGCCTTCTTTGATGGCCTGGCCCCCGGCATCGCGACGGACCACCATCGTGGCCTTCTTGCCGCAATGGCAGATGGTGCGGACTTCGCGCATTTCATCTGCCAGCGCCAGCAGGGTCGCCGACCCCGGAAACAACATTCCCTGGAAATCAACACGCAACCCGTAGCACATTATCGGCACGCCCAGATCATCCACCGCGCGGGCCAGTTGCCAGACCTGATCGCTGCTTAGAAACTGCGCCTCGTCGATGAAGATACAGGCGCAGGGGCCTGCAACCAGACGGTTTTTTATCTTTTCGAACAGGTCTTCGCCGGTACCGAAGGTGTCGGCCTCCTGGCCGATGCCGATGCGCGACGCGATGCGCCCGTTGCCCGCGCGATTGTCGAATTGCGCGGTCATCAGATAAGGCACCATGCCGCGTTCCACATAGTTATGGGCCGCCTGCAGCAGCACCGTGGATTTGCCCGCGTTCATGGTCGAATAATGAAAATAAAGCTTTGCCATGGGTCTCTTTACAAGCAGTCGGGGCAGGCGTTCAAGATCAGGATGCTGATTGCGGGCAGGCGAGGGCAGGGGCGAGGTTTTGGGCACCGCTCCCGCCAATAATGCACCCGCGACCGCGCCGCTTAGTCGTGGCGCTGAACCAGAACAGACCCCACAGAATACCCCGCCCCAAAGGAACAGATCAGCCCGATATCACCGTCTTTCAAGTCTTTGGAATACTTGGAAAACGTGATGATCGACCCCGCCGACGAGGTGTTCGCATAGTCTTGCAGAATATTGGGCTGTTCGCCCGGTTCCGGCACGCGCCCCAACACCTTGCGGCCGATGAAATCATTCATCGACTTGTTGGCCTGATGCAGCCAAAGCCGTTTCAGATCAGCGGCTTCGACGCCCGCATCAGCCATATGGCCGGCGATATGGTCGGCGACCAGCGGCAAGACTTCCTTAAAGACCTTGCGGCCATTCTGCATGAATTGCATGTCGCGACGATCGGCGACGCCATCCGGGCGCGAGCGGCGCAGGAAACCGTTGTTGTTGCGAATGTTGTTTGAAAACTGCGTGGCGCAGCGGGTGGATTTGATTTCGAAATAGGGGCCGGTTGCATTCTCGGCCCGCTCAATCAACACGGCCGTTGCCACGTCGCCAAAGATGAAATGGCAATCGCGGTCGCGCCATTCGATATGGGCCGAACATATCTCGGGGTTGACGACCAGCGCCGACCGGATCGAACCGGACCGCACCATATCTGCCGCCGCCTGAATACCAAAGGTGGCCGACGAACAGGCAACATTCATGTCAAAGGCAAAGCCGTTGATTCCCAACAGATCCTGTATCTCGATCGCCACGGCGGGATAGGCGCGTTCAATGTTTGATGCCGCACAAATCACCGCATCCACATCGGCCGCCGTCTTGCCCGCATCTGCCAGCGCCTTTTGCGCGGCGTCCAGCGCCATTTCGGCCATCAGGCTGGGTTCATCATCCGACCGCTGACGCAACAGCGGATGCATGATGTGCGGGTTCAGGGGGCCGGTCTTGTCGATCACATAGCGCTGCTCGATCCCCGACGCCTTGACGATGAACTCTTCCGAGGAATGTTCCTTGGCGGCCACTGTGCCTGCTGCGATCTCGTCGGCATGTTCGGCGTTATAAAGATCGGCATAAGCGTTAAAGGCGACGACCAGTTCGGCGTTGGTGATGACCTGATCCGGCGTAAAAATGCCGCTACCGGTAATGGCGGGTGTGAACATTTGAAACCCTTTCTTTCAGTCAGACGATAAAGTCAAAGAAGCGCGATAAGGTCAAGTTATAGCAGGTGCTATCGGCGGAGGCGCAGCGATAATCGGTTGTAATGACGGGGATGTTTATAGCACTGTGTGTCAGATTCTGCCCCGCCCGGGCACCCAGACCGGAGACGTTATGACCCTGCCATCCCTGCTGCCACGCGGCGAACTTGATAAACTGGCCCATGACATGGGCACCGACAAATCCTCGCGGACGCATGACTATATGCGGCTCTACGAATTCCTGTTCAAACCGTTCAAGGACGAGGAGTTCTGTTTTATGGAGCTGGGCGTGGGTCTGCCCCGCATCAACGCCGCATCATTGCGGTCGTGGCGGAAGTTTTTCACCAAAGCGCGGATCGTCGGCGTGGACAATGACAAGCGGGTTGAGAAGTTTTCAGGCGATGAGTTCAAAATCCGCATTGGCGACGCGTCTGACCCTGCATTCCTGACCGAGCTGTCAGAGACCTACCAGCCGTCAATCGTGCTGGATGACGCCAGCCACAAATGGTCGCATCAGATCACCGCGTTCAAAACCATGTTCCCGCTGCTGCCTCCCGGTGGCCTTTATGTGATCGAGGATATCTTCACGTCCTTCCCGATGCCGATCAAATACGACGTCTACGCCGATCATCCTGAATCCTGCTGGACCTTCATCTCGCGGCTTCAGGCGGCCTTGGCCGGTTGCCAAACCGAATGGCCCGCCTTGAGTGTGGAGGAATCTGAACTGGTATCCTGGATCGACGCGGTGTTTCTAACACGCCGCACGGTGATCTTCGTGAAACGCGAAGCACAGCGCCCCGAGGAGATCGAACGGGTGGCGGAGTTGAGAAGGCGGCAGGGCGGCTGAGGGCAATAGCCTAGCCCGAGATCACGCCTCAGACACCGGAGTATCGCCTTCCCGCAGGAAGGCGATGCCCCTTGGATTACCCCTGCAACGACTTCACGCCAATCTCGTCTTCGGCTTGTGCCTTGATCGCCAATGCGGCGGCATAGGACCCCGCAGCGGTCGTGAAATACGGGATCTTATCATACAGCGCGATGGAGCGGATGGATTTGCTGTCTTCGACTGCTTGCGCGCCTTCGGTGGTGTTCATCACCAGATGGATCGCTTCGTCCTTCATCATGTCGGTGATGTCGGGGCGGCCTTCATAGACCTTGTTGACGATCTGGCAGGCGATGTCGTGCGAGGTCAACCATTCCGCCGTGCCACGGGTGGCCACGATGGTGAAGTCCTGCTCGAGCAGGATACGTGCGGCGGTCAGCATGTCGTCGGTTTTGTCCATGTCCTTGATCGACAGGAAGGCGCAGCCGTTGCGGGGCAGCGGGTTGCCGGCACCCATCTGCGCCTTGAGGAAGGCACGCGGGAAGTCGCGGTCCCAGCCCATGACTTCGCCGGTTGATCGCATTTCCGGCCCCAGCAGCGTATCGACACCGGGGAAGCGGGCGAAGGGCAGCACGGCTTCCTTGACCGAGAACCACGGCATGTTCGGATCGGCCAGCGTCATCGGATCACCCAGCGGCAGCACGTCGTCATAGGCGGCATCGGCATCGTAGGGCGCACGCAGCGGGAAGTTCGACAGCGGTTCGCCCGCCATGATCCGCGCCGCGATGGAGGCGATAGCTGAATCGGTTGCTTTCGCCACGAAAGGCACGGTGCGCGAGGCACGCGGGTTGACTTCGATCAGATAGATTTCGCCATCTTTGATCGCGAACTGGATGTTCATCAGGCCGACGACATTCAGCGCAAGGGCCAGCGCCTTGGTCTGTTTTTCGACTTCGGCAATGATCTCGCGCGACAGCGAATAGGGCGGCAGCGAACAGGCGCTGTCGCCCGAGTGGACGCCGGCCTCTTCGATGTGCTGCATGATGCCCGCGACATGGACATTCTTGCCGTCACACAGCGCATCGACGTCAAGCTCGACCGCGCCGGAGAGGTAGTTATCCAGCAACACGGGGCTCTTGCCCGATACGACAACCGCTTCGCGGATATAGCGTTCAAGGCTGGCTTGATCGCGCACGATTTCCATCGCGCGGCCACCCAGAACGTAAGACGGGCGGATCACCAGCGGGAAGCCGATGTCGGCGGCAATTTCCAGCGCCTCGGCGTCGGAATGGGCGATGCCGTTATGGGGCTGTTTCAGGCCCAGCTTCTTGACCAGATCGGCGAAACGTTCGCGGTCTTCGGCAAGGTCGATCATGTCGGGCGTGGTGCCCAGAATCGGGATGCCCGCGTCTTGCAGGGCTTGCGCGATTTTCAGCGGGGTCTGGCCGCCGAACTGGACGATCACACCGTGAAGCGTGCCGTTTTCCTGCTCGACGCGCATGATTTCCATAACGTGTTCAAAGGTCAGCGGCTCGAAATACAAACGGTCCGAGGTGTCATAGTCGGTGGACACGGTTTCGGGGTTACAGTTGACCATGATAGTCTCGTAACCCGCGTCGGTCAGCGCATAGCAGGCGTGACAACAGCAATAGTCGAATTCGATGCCCTGGCCGATGCGGTTCGGGCCACCGCCCAGAATAACGACCTTCTTGCGGTCGGACGGGCGCGCCTCGCATTCGACTTCGCCAAATGCAGGAGATTCGTAGGTCGAATACATATAGGGGGTTTGCGCTTCGAACTCTGCGGCGCAGGTGTCGATGCGTTTGAACACGGCCTTGACGCCAAGGTTCAGACGGGCGCGGCGCACATTGTCTTCGTCGCGGCCGGTCAGGATGCCAAGGCGGGCATCGGTAAAGCCCATCATCTTGAGCTGGCGCATGCCGGCTTCGGTCAGCGGCAGACCGTCCTTGCGCACGACTTCTTCGGCTTCGACGATCTCGCGGATGCGGGCAAGGAACCACGGGTCGAACATGGTCACGCTGTGGATGTCCGCGTCGGACATGCCATGGCGCATGGCCTGGGCGATGGTGCGCATGCGGTCAGGGGTTTGCTTGCTGATCGCCTTGACCAGGGCTGCCTGTTCGGGGGCACCGGGGATGTCGATTTCGTCAAAGCCGGTCAGGCCGGATTCCATCGACGCCAGCGCCTTTTGCAGGGATTCGTGGATCGTGCGGCCAATCGCCATCGCCTCGCCCACGGATTTCATCGCGGTGGTCAGGTAGGGTTCGGAGCCGGGGAATTTCTCGAAGGCGAATTTCGGGATCTTGGTGACGACATAGTCGATTGTCGGCTCGAAGGACGCAGGGGTCACACCGGTGATGTCATTGTCGAGCTCGTCCAGCGTGAAGCCAACGGCCAGTTTCGCGGCGATCTTGGCAATCGGGAAGCCGGTCGCCTTGGAGGCCAGCGCCGAGGAGCGCGACACGCGGGGGTTCATTTCGATCACGACCATCCGGCCGTCGGCAGGGTTCACGGCCCATTGCACGTTCGACCCGCCGGTCTCCACGCCGATTTCGCGCAAAACCGCGATCGAGTGGTTGCGCATGATCTGGTATTCTTTGTCCGTGAGCGTCAGCGCCGGTGCGACGGTGATCGAATCGCCCGTGTGTACGCCCATCGGATCGATGTTTTCGATGGAACAGACGATGATGGCGTTGTCGGCGGTGTCGCGCACGACCTCCATCTCGAATTCTTTCCAGCCCAGCAGGGATTCGTCGATCAGGATCTGACCCATCGGGGATGCGTCCATACCAGAGCGGCAGAAGAATTCGTAATCGTCGCGGTTATAAGCCACACCGCCACCGGTGCCGCCCATGGTAAAGGCAGGGCGGATGATCGCGGGCAGGCCGACATAATCAAGCGCTTCAAGCGCGATGGCCACGCCTGCGGCGAGGTCTTTTTTGCCGGCAGCATTCTTGGGGGCGGTGACGATTGTGGCTTTGGGGTTTTCAATCCCGAGGCGATCCATCGCTTCGCGGAAAAGCTGGCGATCTTCTGCCATTTCAATGGCTTCGCGCTTGGCACCGATCATCTCGACGCCGTATTTTTCCAAGACACCCATTTCTTCGAGCGCGAGGGACGTGTTCAATCCGGTCTGGCCGCCCATGGTGGGCAGCAGCGCGTCGGGGCGTTCTTTTTCGATGATCTTGGCGACGATTTCCGGGGTGATCGGTTCGATATAGGTGGCATCGGCCAGCCCCGGGTCGGTCATGATCGTGGCCGGGTTGGAGTTGACGAGGATGACGCGGTAGCCTTCCTCTTTCAGGGCTTTGCAGGCCTGTGCGCCGGAATAATCGAATTCGCAGGCCTGACCGATGACGATGGGCCCCGCACCAATGATCATAATTGATTTGATGTCGGTTCTTTTTGGCATGGTTCAGGCCCCCGGATATTTGCAAATTCTCCGCGTTATAGGCTTTGGGGGGAGAGGTGCAAGGGGGGATGGTCGCTATCTGGTCGGGTTTTGATTTCGGGGATGGCGGATTGGGGCGCTGCCCCAAACCCCGGGATATTTAAGCGCCAGAGAACGAGGGGCCCTGGGGGTGGGAATTCGGGTAGAGATAGTCGCGGGTCAGCGGGACGCTGCTGCGGTTTTTCGCGAGCTGGAATTGGTACACGCCTTGCATCCGGTCTTCGAATGCGATGAGGCAAATGGTGAAGTAGAATTCGAACATGCGGATAAAGCGGTCATCGTGCATTGCACGGATCTGGTCACGGGCGGCGTTGAAGCGTTCAAGCCAGTGTCTCAAGGTTTTGGCATAGTGCAGGCGCCAGATTTCGATGTCGGTCTGCCACAGCCCTGCGTATTCCATGGCACCGGCAAGTTCGGAGAGCGACGGGACATAGCCGCCCGGAAAGATGTATTTGTTCAGAAACGGATCATGGCGCGCAGGCGGGGCGGAGCGCCCGATGCTGTGGATCAGCGCCACGCCATCGGGGGCCAGCAGATCGCTGATGCGCTGGAAATATGTGCCGTAATTCGGCACGCCCACATGTTCGAGCATGCCGATGCTGACGATCCTGTCAAAGCTGCCCGATGTCTTGCGGTAATCTTCGAGGCGGAAGGAGATTTTATCCGACAGGCCCGCCTGCGCCGCGCGGGTGCGGGCGGTTTGCAGCTGTTTTTCGGACAGGGTGATGCCTGTGACACGGACGCCGTGATCGCGCGCAAGGGTCAGTGCCATGCCGCCCCAGCCGCACCCGATGTCGAGCACATGATCGCCCGGCCGCAGGCAGAGTTTGCGGATGATATGCGCCTTTTTCGCGTCTTGTGCCGCCTCGAGCGTCATGTCGGGATCGGGGAAATACGCGCATGAATATTGCATGTCGGCGTCCAGAAACAGCGCATAGAAGGCGTCGGATATGTCGTAGTGATGGGCGACGTTTGCGCGGGCGCGGTCAGGCCGGTTGCGTTGAATGAAACGCCGCATGTGATAGCGCGCAAGGTTCAGCGCGCGCAGCCACGCGGGAAACCCTGTGGTGCTGCGGTTGCCTTGCAGCAGTTTCAAGGTGTCGAGCAGCCCGAGGTCGGGAAAACCGATGCGTTCATCCATGTAGCCTTCGCCCAAGGCAAGCACGGGGTTCAGGCATAGGCCACGCAATATGGCATCGTCTTTGATGTGCAGGGTCGCGGTTTGCCCTGTGTCGGGGCCATAGTGGGCCGTGCTGCCATCGGCGAAGCGCACGATCAGGCGGTCGCGTGTCATAAGACCTTTCAGGAAATGGTCAAATGCACTGCGCCACATGGGGGTGGTCCTTTCTTGTCAGGCGGTGTCCAGAAACGCGCGTACCGATGCTTCGAAGGCGCGGGGGTTTTCAGCGTGCAGCCAATGTCCGGCACCCGGAATTTTGGCGAAATAGGCGTTCGGGAAAAGCGCCTTGATCTTGGGGCGGTGGGCGGCTTGCACATAATGCGACGTGCCGCCGGACAGAAAGAAGGTCGGGCCGTCAAAGGGGCCTGTCACGTCTTCGGGCCATCCCACGATATTGGGCATTTCGGCCTCGAGCACGTCGAGGTTCAGTTTCCACGTCTTGTTTGCAACGTCCAATGACTGCGTGAAAAAGCTTTGCAATGCGGGTTCGACCCCGGCGGCGGCCAGTTGTTCCTGCGCCTCGGAGCGGCGGGTAATTGTTTTCAGGTCAACGCTGCGCATGGCGTCGATGAACTCTTGCTGGCTGTGGTCATAGGCGACGGGGGCGATGTCGGCGACGATCAGGCGGCGGACCAGTTCGGGGTGTTGAAGGGCCAGCACCATGGACGTCTTGCCGCCCATCGAATGCCCGCAAACATCCATGGGCGCGCCGAATTGGCGAATGATCTGCGCCAGGTCGTCGGCCATTTCGGGGTAGGTTTGCGTGTCGCTGCGCGGGCTGTCGCCGTGGTTGCGCATATCAACGGTGATCACGCGGCGGGTGTCGGACAGGCGTTTGGCAATCACGCCCCAGTTGCGGCCGGAGCCGAACAAGCCGTGGACAATCAAAAGGGCGGGGGCATCTGTTGCGGTGCCATATTCTGAGAAACTAAGCATGGTTCCAGATTTAGGCCCATTGCGGCAAATGCACCAGAGTGTTTAGGATGCAATATGCTGGATCAGAAAGACGTTCACAAAAAAGCGCAGAGGGTGCGCCGCGAAATGCAGGCAAAGCTGGGTGTGCAGGGGCGCGATCTGGATCATGCGCTGCGCAAGGCCGGGCGCAGGTTGCCGGGTGATGTGCGCAAACAGGGAAACGCTTTGGCCAGGGCCGAGTTCTTCGCGCAAAATCCCAAGATGGCGCGGCGGTTGGATGCGCAATCGGTGGAAACGGCCTTTGACAGGGTGATGGCGCATCTTGAGAGTATTGACGCGGTCGAGGACCGCAGGGACCGCCTTTTGGGGGTTGCGGGGGCCGTTGCGTTTAACCTGCTGTTTGTGGTCGTGGGCTTTGTCGTTTTTCTGTGGTGGCGCGGTTACGTCTGACTGCCGTATTGTGCGTCAGTCACATGTTCGAGCCAGTCCACGGCCTTGCCGTCCAGCGCTTCTTGGATGGCAAGATGGGTCATGGCGCAATCGGGGGCGGCCCCGTGCCAGTGCTTTTCCCCCGGTGCGAACCAGACAGTATCCCCGGGGCGCAGGGGTTTGACCGGGCCGCCCTGGGTCTGGGCCAGACCTGCGCCTGACAGGACCACAAGCGTTTGCCCCAGAGGGTGCGTGTGCCATGCGGTGCGCGCGCCGGGTTCAAATGTGACGGTCGCCGCACGCATGCGGGCGGGATCGGGGGCTGACATGACGGGATCAAGGCGCACGGTGCCGGTGAAATAGTCGGGCGATCCAACCTCGGAGGGGCGGGAGCCTGTGGGTTTGATGTCCATCTGGGTGTCCTGATTTTTGAAAGGCTTGCTGGCAGGATCACGTGGGGCGGTGGCGATTGCAAGGGATCATCGGCTTTGGCGCAGATCAGCCGAAGGATTTTGAGGGTGATCCGGAGGAGGGACGTCAGAGAGATCACAGAGCGTCTTGGCGAGATGTGCAAAAAGGCCCCGCAGCGGATGCTGGCGGGGCCTTTTGTTTTTTGGTGGTGGAGGGGGCGCTGCCCCCGCCCTGCGGGCCCCCCGGGATTTATTTCCATTTGGAAGCGGGGGGCAGGTCAGGGATTACAGGTTCGGGTAGATCGGGAAGCGGGCGCAGAGCGCTTCGACTTCGGCTTTTACCTTGGTTTCGACGGCAGAGTTGCCATCGGCACCATTTGCGGCAAGGCCGTCGACGACTTCGATGATCCAGTCTGCGATCTGGCGGAACTCGGCCTCGCCAAAGCCGCGGGTTGTGGCAGCGGGGGAGCCCAGGCGGATGCCGGAGGTCACGGTCGGTTTTTCTGGGTCGAACGGCACGCCGTTTTTGTTGCAGGTGATATGGGCGCGGCCCAGTGCTTTTTCGGTATCGTTGCCTTTGACCCCTTTGGGGCGCAGGTCGACCAGCAGCAGATGTGTGTCGGTGCCGTGGGTCACGGTGTCGAGCCCGCCTTTGATCAGCTGGTCGCTGAGGGCCTGGGCGTTTTTGACGACCTGTTTGATGTAGGTTTTGAATTCAGGCTGGAGCGCTTCGCCAAAGGCGACGGCTTTGGCTGCGATGACATGCATCAGCGGGCCGCCCTGGATGCCGGGGAAGATGGCGGAGTTGAACTTTTTCGCCAGCGCCTCGTCATTGGTGAGGATCATGCCGCCGCGCGGGCCGCGCAGGGTTTTATGGGTTGTTGTGGTCGCAACATGGGCGTGGGGGAAGGGCGAGGGGTGTTCGCCAGCCGCCACCAGACCCGCAAAGTGGGCCATGTCGACATGCAGGTAGGCACCGACCATATCGGCGATTTCGCGCATACGCTTGAAGTCGATCTGGCGGGGAATGGCGGAGCCACCGGCGATGATCATCTTGGGCTGGTGTTCTTTGGCGAGCGCTTCGACCTGGTCATAGTCCAGCAGGTTGTCTTCCTTGCGCACGCCGTATTGGATGGCGTTGAACCATTTGCCCGACTGGTTTGGTTTCGCGCCATGGGTCAGGTGGCCGCCTGCGTCCAGCGACATGCCAAGGATCGTGTCGCCGGGTTGCAGCAAGGCTGTGAACACGCCCTGGTTCGCCTGAGAGCCGGAGTTCGGCTGGACGTTGGCAAAGCCGCAACCGAACAATTCGCAGGCGCGTTCAATGGCCAGATTTTCCGCCACATCAACGAATTCGCAACCACCGTAATAGCGCCGGCCCGGATAGCCTTCGGCGTATTTATTGGTCATCACCGAGCCTTGCGCCTCCATCACGGCGGCGGAAACGATGTTTTCGGAGGCGATCAATTCGATCTCGTTGCGCTGGCGGCCCAGCTCGTCTGTGATGGACTTGAAAATCGCAGGATCTGCTTGTGACAGGGATTTGGTGAAGAAACCGGACATAGGGTGTTCCTTTGAACAGAGGTATCAGTTGCGGGCTATCTAGCGGAAACCTTCCGCGGGGTGAAGGTCGTATTCCGCCGCAGCAGGCAACATAAACGGCAAAGCTGGTAGAGCGGTGGATAATGTGGTTCTTTCAGAGCTGAATATTCCCGATTGGAAACTTGTGCCCATGAAGATCGCCTTTACCGCCAGTCGCGCCGATGTCGCACAGGCCGCCCTGGATGCGCTGAGCAAGCGGTATGGCAATGTGCCGGCCACCGAGGCGCAGGTGATTGTGGCCCTGGGGGGCGACGGTTTCATGCTGCAAACCCTGCATGACACGCAGGCGTTGAACGTGCCGGTTTACGGGATGAACCGGGGCACCATCGGGTTCTTGATGAACGAATACGCCGAGGACGATCTGACCGAGCGGCTGGATGCGGCGGAGGAGGCGGTGATCAACCCTTTGGTCATGGTCGCGACCCATGCGGATGGCAGCACGTCCAAGGGGCTGGCGCTGAACGAGGTGGCATTGCTGCGCGAGGGGCCGCAAGCCGCCAAGCTGCGGATCAGTGTCGACGGGCGGGTGCGCATGGAAGAACTGGTGTGTGACGGCGCGCTTTTGGCGACGCCTGCGGGATCAACCGCGTATAATTATTCGGCGCACGGGCCGATCCTGCCGATCGGAGCGGATGTGCTGGCGCTGACGGCGGTTGCTGCATTCAGGCCCAGACGCTGGCGCGGGGCGCTTTTGCCGAAAACGGCGACCGTTCGCTTTGATGTGCTGGAGCCCGAAAAGCGGCCTGTGATGGCCGATGCCGATGGCATTTCCCACCGCCATGTGGTGTCGGTCGAGATCACATCGGACCCGACCATATCGCATCGTATCCTGTTTGATCCGGGCCACGGACTGGAAGAGCGGTTGATCAGCGAGCAATTCACCTGAGGATAATTTTTCGGAACCAAATCGGCGGTGCCACGTTTGTTTAACGAGACGCACAGAGACCTAGACGGTCTTTGACGCGCAGTGAAACAAGAAGGAGAACCGATATGAATTGGGATACAATCAAAGGTAACTGGAAACAGATGACCGGCAAGGTCAAAGAAGAATGGGGCGATCTGACGGATGATGATCTGACCGAGGCCGCAGGCGAACGCGACCAGCTGGTTGGCAAGATCCAGGCCAAATATGGCATCGCCAAAGAAGAAGCGGAAAAGCAAGTCGACAAATTCGTGTCAAAGCACAGCTGATCTGACTTGATCTAACGAAAGGGGCGGCTCCATCAGGGGCCGCCCTTTTTTGTTGTACCGTCGCCTATTGCACAAGAAAATACCGCGCAATCCCATAGACATACAGCGCAGAGAACATGATGTTCAGGTATTTCAGCTGTGGTTCTGTGCGCAGCCAGGCGCAATAGACCCATATCAGGCAAAACGGCAGGCTCAGCATCATCGCCGCCAATTGCCACCCCTGCACCAGACTGATTGTGCTGGAAATACCCAAACCGACAGCAGTCCATTTCAACTGCTGCTCAAAAGCTGCAAGCCGTAAAAGTATCATTCGAAGAAAAGCTTTCTGGAAACCAGCGCCGTGGACCCGGCGATCTGGTTTTCAATCTCTAGCCCAAGAGATGGCACCCCACAACAATTCTATGGTGCGCAGGCAGCGGGGGTGGGCGGCGAAGGGGCGACTGGCCTGTCGCTCCTTCGCGGACGGATTATCTATCCTGCGCATATCCGATGGTTTGCAGTGCGACTTTGATCTCGTCCAGAATGGCAGGATCGTCGATGGTGGCGGGCAGTTTGAACGGCTCGGAATCCGCCAGTTTGACCATGGTCGCACGCAGGATTTTACCTGACCGCGTTTTGGGCAGGCGGTCGACCACCAACGTCAGTTTATAGGCGGCCACGGGGCCGATCTGGTCACGCACCATCTGAACGCATTCGGCGGTGATTTCCGCATGGGGGCGGTTCACGCCCTTGGACAGACAGACGAAACCCATCGGTGCCTGACCCTTCAGCGCGTCGCTGACCCCGATCACGGCGCATTCGGCGACATCGGGGTGGGCGGCAAGGACTTCCTCCATCGCGCCGGTGGACAGGCGGTGACCGGCGACGTTGATCACGTCATCGGTGCGCGCCATGATGTATAGATAACCGTCTTCGTCGATCATGCCCGCATCGCCGGTCTCGTAAAAACCGGGATAGGTGGTCAGATAGCTTTTGCGGAAACGGTCTTCGGCATTCCACAGTGTGGGCAGGGTGCCGGGGGGCAGGGGCAGCTTGATCGCGATGGACCCGAGCGTGCCTGCGGGTTGCGCATGGCCTGCTTCGTCCAGAATTTGCACGTCATAGCCCGGCATCGGCACGGTGGGTGACCCGACCTTGACCGGCAATGCCTCAAGCCCCGCGGGGTTGCCCGCGATGGTGAAACCGGTTTCGGTTTGCCACCAGTGGTCATAGACCGGCACGCCCAGCTTTTCCTGCGCCCAGACGACCGTGTCCGGGTCGGCGCGTTCACCGGCCAGATAGAGTGCGCGCAAGCACGAGATGTCGTATTTGCCGATTTCCTCGCCCTTGGGGTCTTCGCGTTTGACGGCGCGGATGGCGGTGGGGGCGGTAAAGAAACTGCGCACGTTATGTTCTTGGATCACGCGCCAGAACGTGCCCGCATCTGGGGTGCCGACAGGCTTGCCCTCAAACACGATCGTCGTGTTGCCGTGGATCAACGGACCGTAACAGATATAGCTGTGGCCCACGACCCAACCGACATCGGACGCGGCCCAGAACACATCGCCGGGATCGACGTCATAGATGTTTTTCATTGTCCAGTTCAGGGCGACCAAATGGCCCGCCGTGTGCCGGACCACGCCCTTGGGCGCGCCGGTGGTGCCCGAGGTGTAGAGGATATACGCAGGGTGGTTGCCGTCGACGGGAACGCATTCGGCAGGTGTGACGCCTTGTTGGGCGGCGTTCCAGTCCAGATCGCGCCCTTGGATCAGATCGCAGGGGGACTGGTCGCGTTGCAGGATCATGCAGAAATCGGGCTTGTGTTCGGCCAGTTCGATGGCGCTGTCCAGCAGGGGTTTGTATTTGACGATGCGGTTGGGTTCCAACCCGCAGGACGCAGCGAGGATCGCCTTGGGGGTGCAGTCATTGATCCGCACGGCCAGTTCGTTCGCGGCAAAGCCACCAAAGACAACCGAATGCACGGCACCGATGCGGGCACAGGCCAGCATCGCCTCAAGCGCCTCGGGGACCATGGGCATATAGATGATGACGCGGTCGCCTTTGGTCACGCCATTGGCTTTCAGCGCCCCGGCAACAGAGGCCACACGGGTCTGCAATTCGGCGAACGTGATCTTGGTCTGGGTGCCGGTGATCGGGCTGTCGTGGATGATCGCCACCTGATCGGCGCGGCCGTTTTTCACATGGCGGTCCACCGCGTTATAGCAGCCGTTTACCTTGGCATCGGCAAACCATTCATACAGGTCATTGCCTTTGTCGAACATCGCTTGGGTCGGTGCCTGAACCCAGTCAATCGCCTTTGACTGTTCCAGCCAATAGGCTTCCGGATTGTCCTGCCAGTTTTTATACGTGTCGTGATAACCCATGTGCGGCTCCCTCCCGTGATCGCTTGGCTGAAGTGTTAGGGCACAGACGCAGGGCAGAGCAAGGTTCTTGCGGGGGCTAGGCTGCCATTCTGAAAGAAAGTTTACAGGTTTTGACAGGGCGGGGTTGAATGTATTTACAAAATTCTTCGAGCGGTGATGTCGAAAATGGACGTCTTTGTCGAATATCTGCCAGCACCGTTCCAGCGTTTGGCTAGAGTCAGAAACAGGGGCCGTATTCCACTGGCCCCTCGTCTTTAATCAAAGGTTTAGGACAATGGGTGACAAGATCGCCAACAAGAAGAAAAAGGCCAAAGCAGACGCGCGGCCAGCAAAGCAGCCAATGAGTGCAACGGCTGATATCAAGCCGGTTTTCGCAGCCAAGGGCGGTAAATCCGCGCGGTAATGCTGCTTTGCAAATCCGCACCGCCGTGCGGATAAAGTGATGATAGGTACGCCGCCCCGAAAAAGGGCGGCGTTTGTTGTTTCAGGCTTAGCCGTATGTGGTGACAGGGGTGCCGGCAATCGCGCCCACGTTCAGCAAGCCGCGTGCGGTGATCGACGACGATACGATATGGGCGCGGTTGCCCATCCCCATCAGGATCGGTCCGACTTCAAGACCGCCGCCCTTTATTTTCAGAATGTTACGCACGCCGGACGCCGCATCGGCATGGGCAAAGACCAGCACGTTCGCCGCCCCTTCCATCCGGTTGGAGGGCAGCAGACGGTTGCGCAGTTCTGCATCAAGCGCGGTGTCGATGTTCATCTCGCCCTCATAGCAGAAATCATGGTTGCCCTCGTCCAGCATGCGGATCGCGGCGCGCAGACGTTTGCCGCTGCCTTCGCCCTGGTTGCCGAACTGGCTTTGGGAACAGAAGGCGATTTTCGGCTCGATCCCGAAACGGCGGACGTGACGGGCCGCACCAATGGCGATTTCGGCGATTTGTTCGGGGGTCGGATGCAGATGCACCTGCGTGTCGGCGATAAACAATGGCCCGTCTTCGAGGATCATCAAGGACAAAGCACCATGCGGGCGTCTGCCATCGCGGCCCAACACCTGATCGATATAGTTCAGGTGCCAGCGGAATTCGCCGAAGGTACCACAGATCAGACTGTCCGCTTCCTCGCGGTAGACCATCACGGCACCGATTGCGGTGGTGTTGGTGCGCATGATCGCGCGGGCGATGTCCGGCGACACACCGCGACGGGCCATCAGGTTGTGATAGGTTTCCCAGTAATCGCGATAGCGCGGGTCGTTTTCAGGGTTCACCAGATCAACGGTTTCGCCAAGCTTGATGGTCAGACCGGCCTTTTCAATGCGCCGCTCGATCACCTCGGGACGGCCGATCAGGATCGGGCGTTCGCTGGTTTCCTCGACCATCGCTTGGGCGGCACGCAACACGCGCTCGTCCTCGCCTTCGGCAAAGACAATACGGCGCGGGGCGGCGCGGGCGGCCTCGAACACGGGGCGCATCAGCAGGGCGGATTTGAACACCGAACTGTCCAGCTTGCGACGATAAGCGTCCATATCCTCGATCGGGCGCGTCGCCACGCCGGTTTCCATCGCGGCCTTGGCCACAGCCGAAGACACGACACCGATCAGGCGCGGGTCGAACGGTTTCGGGATCAGGTAATCCGCGCCGAATGTCAGCTGTTCGCCCTGATAGGCGGCGGCGGCTTCGGCGGATGTGGTGGCGCGGGCCAGGGCCGCGATACCGTCGATACAGGCGATCTTCATCTCGTCGTTGATGGTGGTCGCACCGACATCCAACGCCCCGCGAAAGATGAAGGGGAAGCACAGCACGTTATTGACCTGATTGGGGAAATCCGACCGGCCCGTTGCAATGATCGCATCGGGTGCCACGGAACGCACAAGGTCGGGCATGATTTCAGGCGTCGGGTTCGCGAGGGCAAAAACAATCGGTCGGGGGGTCATTTTCTGAACCATTTCAGGGGTCAGGACACCGGGGCCGGACAGACCTAGGAACAGATCGGCACCGTCAATCACATCTTCGAGATTACGCAGATCGGATTTTTGCGCATATTCGGTCTTGATCGGGTTCATGTCGACCTCGCGGCCTTCGTAAACCAGACCGTGAATATCGCACAGCCAGACGTTTTCGCGTTTGACGCCCAGTTTCAGCAGCATGTTCAGACAGGCAATGCCCGCCGCCCCGCCACCGGTCGAGACGATCTTGATGTCTTCGAAGTTCTTTTTCGCCACGAAAAGCGCGTTCTTGACGGCGGCACCCACAACAATGGCGGTGCCGTGCTGGTCGTCATGGAAGACGGGGATGTTCATCCGCTCGCGGCAAATTCTTTCGACAGTAAAACAGTCGGGGGCCTTGATGTCCTCAAGGTTGATCGCGCCAAAGGTCGGTTCCATTGCGCAGACGAGATCAGCCAGCTTTTCAGGATCGTTTTCGTTCAATTCGATATCAAAGCAGTCGATATTGGCGAATTTCTTGAACAGGACGGCCTTGCCCTCCATCACCGGTTTGGAGGCCAGCGCACCGATATTGCCCAGCCCCAAAACGGCCGTGCCATTGGTGACCACGCCCACCAGATTGGCGCGGGTGGTGTAGAGCGCTGCCGTGGAGGGATCGGATTTGATCTCGAGGCAGGCTTCGGCGACGCCGGGGGAGTAGGCGCGGGCCAGATCGCGACCGTTGGCCAAAGGTTTTGTCGCACGAATTTCCAGCTTTCCGGGTTTCGGAAAGGCATGATAATCAAGCGCGGCTTGGCGCAGGTTGGGCGCATCGGTCATAATTTGGTGTCCTTTTGGCGAATGGTTTAGCGTTAAACTAAATTTCCAGCCGCGCCAACATCACATTTGACGTAACGTCGAAAGGCCAGCCGGGTTGGGGGCCAGCCCCCTGCGCGGCAAGCCGCACATCCCCCGGAGTTTTTCTGGCAAAATGAAGGCAAAGGTTTTTTATTCTTTTGCCATCGCAACTTTGAGTAAAGCTTTTTATAGTTTCGTGAACGGAGGCCCCATGACACAAGATTTACGAGAAAAAGCCAGTGCAGTTCAGGCCAATGCCTATGCACCCTATTCGAATTTTCAGGTCGGTGCGGCGCTGCGCGGGGTGTCGGGCGCGATTTATGTCGGCTGCAATGTCGAAAACGTTGCCTATCCCGAAGGGACCTGTGCCGAGGCCGGTGCCATTGCCGCTATGGTTGCCGCGGGCGAGACGGAATTTACCGAAGCCTATGTGATTGCAGGAAGTCCGATACCGGTCAGCCCTTGTGGGGGGTGTCGGCAGAAGCTTGCGGAATTCGGCAAGGGGGATGTGCGCGTCACCATGGGGACCCTTTCAGGTGTGGAAGACGCCATGACTTTGACCGAGCTTTTGCCGGGGGCGTTTGACCGTGCCCATATGGAAACCTGACCTGTGAACGCACGTACCATTCTGGCCAAGCTACGGCACCGGCAGTCGCCCAACCGCGACGAGCTGGTCTGGTTTGCGCAAGCGCTGGCCGACGGGCGCGTGAGCGACGCGCAGGCCGGTGCGTTTGCCATGGGGGTGTGTCTGGTCGGTCTGAGCGATGTGGGCCGGGTGGCGCTGACCCTTGCGATGCGCGACAGCGGTCAGGTTTTGTCATGGGATTTGCCCGGGCCGGTTCTGGACAAGCATTCCACCGGCGGGGTGGGCGATTGCGTCAGCCTGATCCTTGCCCCTGCTTTGGCGGCCTGCGGGGCCTATGTTCCGATGATTTCCGGGCGCGGTCTGGGCCATACGGGGGGCACCTTGGACAAGATGGAGGCGATCCCGGGCGTATCAACGCAAATGGACGAGGCGCAGTTGCGGCGTATTGTCGGCAAGGTCGGATGTGCCATTGTTGGGGCCACGGGGGACATCGCGCCCGCGGACAAGCGGCTTTATGCGGTGCGTGACGTTTCATCGACCGTGGATAGCATGGATTTGATCACCGCCTCGATCCTGTCGAAAAAGCTGGCTGCTGGGCTGCAAGGGCTGGTGCTGGACGTCAAGGTCGGCAGTGGTGCCTTTATGAAGGACCTTGAGCAGGCGCAGGCATTGGCCACGGCCTTGACCAAGACGGCCAATGCCAGCGGCTGCCGGACGACGGCGATCATCAGCGACATGAGCCAGCCTTTGGTGCCCAGCCTTGGCAATGCCTTGGAGGTGGCCGAGGTCATGCGGGTGCTGACGGGGCAGACAAAGGGGCCGGTTGTTTCGGTTTGCGCCGCTTTGGGCGGGGTGTTGCTGGCCAATGCGGGGTTGGCCGGTGATGTGCAGACAGGGGCCGATGCCATTGTCAAAGCCATCCGCAGCGGACGCGCGGCAGAGCGGTTTGGGATGATGATTGCTGCGATGGGTGGGCCAGTAGGATTCATTGAGAACTGGAACCGGTTTTTGCCGGAAGCGACAATTATTGGCGAAGTGCCCGCAGCCGAGACCGGATATATCACGGCCATTGATGGCGAGGCTTTGGGCATGGCGGTTGTCGCCCTTGGCGGCGGGCGTGTGCTGGAGACGGACGGGATCAACACCTCGGTGGGGTTGTCGGATGTTGTGCGGCTTGGGGCCAAGGTCTCAAAGGGCGGTCCCTTGGCGGTTATTCATGCGGTGCGCACAGGCGATGCGGAAAAGGCGGCGCAGGCGGTGCGCGCTGCGATCACGATTTCGCCGAAACCCGCAAAAGTACCGGACCTTATTCTGGAGCGGGTGGGCTGATGGCGCGGGCGTTTTTGGTTGTTATGGATTCAACCGGCATCGGGGGGGCACCTGACGCCGACGGGTTTTTCAACGGGGCCGTGCCCGACACCGGATCGAATACCATCGGGCATATCGCGCAGGCCTGCGCCGAGGGGCGGGCCGAAGAGGGGCGTTCGGGGCCGTTGCGCCTGCCCAATCTGGTGGAGATGGGACTGGGGGCTGCGACCGCGCTTGCCAGCGGGTTGCGGGCGGACAGCCTGTCGGGGGAGGTGCGCGGAACCTGGGGGGCGGCCACCGAGGTGTCGCGCGGCAAGGACACGCCGTCGGGCCATTGGGAACTGGCCGGGCTGGTGGTGCCTTGGGAATGGCATTACTTTAAAAATGTGACGAATTCCTTTCCGCCGCAGTTGGTCGCGCAATTGGCGGAGTTTGCCGGTGTTGACGGGATCTTGGGTAATTGCCATGCGCCCGGCACGGCCATCATCGAGCAATTCGGGTCCGCGCATATCAAAACCGGCTTTCCGATTTGTTATACATCAGCAGACAGCGTGTTGCAGATCGCGGCGCATGAGGTGCATTTCGGGCTGGACCGGTTGATGGCGCTTTGTGCCAAGATCGCGCCGATTGCCCATGAGATGAAGGTGGGTCGCGTCATTGCACGGCCCTTTGTCGGGGATGCGGAAACCGGGTTTGTGCGCACCGGAAACCGCCGTGATTTCGCGATTGAATTGCCCAAACCGGTGCTGAGCAACTGGGTGCAGGACGCAGGCCGGCGTGTCTATGCGGTGGGCAAGATCGGCGATATTTTTTCGATGTCGGGGTTTGACGAAGTGCGCAAAGGGTCTGACGAGAGCTTGATGCGGCATCTGGCTGATCTGGTGGAAGACGCGGAAGACGGCAGCCTGATATTTGCGAATTTCGTCGAGTTTGACAGCCTGTTTGGCCACAGGCGGGATGTGTCTGGCTATGCGCGCGCGCTGGAATGGTTTGATGGCGAGATCGGCAAGATCAGATCAATGCTGCGCGATGGCGACATTCTGGTGCTGACGGCGGACCACGGGAATGATCCGACATGGATCGGGACCGACCACACCCGCGAGCGGGTTCCGGTGTTGGTCGATGGTCTGGGCAAAGGCAGCTTGGGATTGATCGGTTTTACAGATGTGGCCGCTTTGGTGGCGCATCATCTGGGGGTGGCTGTTCCGGGCTAGCGGTGAATGGGGGCCAGCCCCCATCGTGGCAAGCCACGATTCCCCCGGAGTTTATTTTGCAAAATGAAACGGGATTGCTGTGGCGTGGTTGCGGGGCATGGCGTTTCAAGGCAAGACTCGGATCAAGCAAAATGGAGAGTGCCGCTATGTCCTATACATCTGAAAACCTTACGGTCGTTGATCACCCGTTGGTACAGCACAAGCTGACCATCATGCGCGACAAGGAAACCCCCACGGCGGTGTTCCGGCAGTTGTTGCGCGAAATCAGCCAGTTGTTGGCCTATGAGGTGACCCGTGGCATGCCGATGACCACAAAGAGTGTCGAGACACCGATGCAGTCGATGGAGGCTCCGACCCTGGCTGGAAAGAAGCTTGCCTTGATATCGATCCTTCGGGCGGGCAACGGGCTGTTGGACGGCGTGCTTGAGTTGATCCCGTCGGCGCGGGTCGGCTTTGTGGGCCTGTACCGTGATGAAAAGACGCTCAAGCCGGTCAAATACTATTTTAAAGTGCCCGAAGGATTGGATGACCGTTTGGTGATTGTTGTGGATCCGATGCTGGCAACCGGCAATTCTTCGGTCGCGGCCATCGACATGCTGAAAGAGACCGGCGCGAATAATATCAGGTTCTTGTGCCTGCTGGCGGCACCCGAAGGGATCAAGCGCATGCAAGAAGCCCATCCTGATGTGCCGATCGTCACTGCGGCGGTGGACGAAAAGCTGAACGAATCGGGATATATCGTGCCCGGGTTGGGCGATGCGGGCGACCGGATGTATGGGACAAAATAATGGCTGAAAAGTGGCGGGAATGTGTCAGGGGCGCTTTACTCTGAACGGGTGATGACGCATTGTTTGAGCGATATTTCGTGCTGGGGGCGCAGATGAAGTTTACAAGAATTGTCGCGATTGCTGTTATCTTGGGGTCTGTGGGCATCGGTGCCTTGCAGGCCCAGTCCTTCCGGGACCAGCCCAAAGAATACCCGCCCGCGTCTTATAAGGGCAAGCAATACGTCGACAGCAGCGGGTGTGTGTTCATCCGTGCAGGCATTGACGGCAACGTCACATGGGTGCCGCGGGTGTCGCGCAAGCGCGATGGCGTCTGCGGCTTCATACCCACCAATGTCGGCACTGCGGCGGCATCCCCTGCATCGCAAGGGCCGGCACCTGTTCAGATAACGCTGGATAACGCGTCCACACAATCAACACGTCGCGTTGCGGCTGTGCAGCCGCGCCCTGTCCCCCAGACACGGCGGGTCCAGCCGGTCGCACCTCAGGTTGTGCGGCAAACGGCCCCGCGCCCTGTGGCCGTGGCACCTGCAATCGTGGCAACGGTCCCTGCCGCAGCGCCCCTTTCCGGTGGCAACTGCCCCGGACGATCGGCGCTGAGCCAGCGCTATTCGGGGGGATCGGGTCTGCCTGTACGCTGCGGACCACAAGCCCACCGCATCGTGGGCGCGCAAGCCACCACAACGCGTGGCGGTGCCGTGCAATACCCGTCGGCGGCAGGGACGGTCGCTGTTTCCCCGACAACCCGCATTGTGCCCAAGCATGTCGCAATCAACCGCATCAATACATATAATAACGTGCAGGTTCCCAACGGGTACAAATCCGTCTGGGAAGATGACCGGCTGAACCCCAAACGGGCCGAACAGAACCTGGCTGGCCGGACCCAGATGCTGTTGATCTGGACCAACACCGTCCCGCGTCGTCTGATCAATCAGACCACAGGTCAGGATGTGACGGCTAAAATGCCGTTGATCTATCCTTATACGTCGATTGATCAACAGCGCCGCGAAATGGGCGAGGTCACCTTGCTTGCGCGCAACGGGCAACTGGTCAAGCGGATCGTGCGTAAACCCGGTGGTGCGCCGGTTCTGCGTGAGCCGACCTATTCCAGCCGTTCCGCCGCCAAGCCGGTTGCAGCGGCACCTGAGAAACGCGCGCAGGTCCAGAACGGGGGCAACACCTATGTGCAGGTCGGGACATTCCTGAATGCGGCCAATGCACAGCAGACCGCACAGCGTATCGCCCGCATGGGCATGGGCGCGCGGATCGGCAAATCGACCCGCGGCGGCAAGACATATCTGTCCGTTCAGGCGGGCCCGTTTCCAACGTCGTCTGCGCCCCATGCGCTGGGCAAATTGCGCGGCGTCGGATACCGGGATGCCTATATCCGCTAAACCCTAGCGATGGTGTGACATATCTGGCCAGTCGGTGATGATCCGGCTGGCCATTTCTTTTGCCCATTGCGCATAAATCTGCGGGCCGGGGTGAAAGCCGTCGATTGCCATCTGCGCAGGGTCCAAGGGCAGATCAAAGGGGATATGGTGGCGATGGGTTTCGCCGTGCAAGGATTTGGCCAAGGCCTGATCAAACCGCGCGGCTTGCCGGCCCAATGTCCAGCGCAAGGGCTGTGGCAGGACGGGAAACAGACCCAAAGGCGGTACGCCGGACATATACAAAAGCCGCGGCGCAAACAGCTGGTCGATCCGCTTGCGCAACACCTGCTGCTGGCTTTGCCAACGGCCAAAAGGGACAGCATGGGTCACGTCATTTACGCCCAAGGCCGTGACCACAACATCGACCGGCGCATGGGCCTGATCCTTTAGGGCCTTCAGCGTGCTGGCGGTCGTGGCACCGGTCTTTGCAACAAGCCGCCATTTCACGGTGAAATCCTGCGACAGCTGCGCGGCCAGTTGCCCTGCCAACGCCTGATCCTGATGGTCGACACCGACACCCGCCGCAGATGAGTCGCCCAGGATAAGCAGCGACAGTTCAGGGCCGGACCCGATGGTCCCTTCGCGGGGGCCTGCGGCCTCGGGCAGTTGTAAGGCGCGGGCACGCACCCCGATGGCTTGGGTCAAAAGGACGGGCGACAGGGCAAGGCGCAGGGTGAAATCCAGCATCAGCGGCGATTACCCGCCGCAGATGTTTTGCAACCGCAGCCAGTCGGCGTCATTGATCAGCGGGGCCGTGTCCTTACCTGCCATCGGGTCGCCTTCGATCAGCGCCAATGTGGTTTCCCCCGTGATATCAAGGGCTTCGGCATAGGGGGTGCTGTGCAGTTTTTCCGCGCCAAAGCGGGCCAGCAAGGCCTCGACCGGTGCGGGGGTGGGTCGGGCGGCCATCAGGTTCTCGGCATAGCTTTCGAGCGCGGCATCCGACACTTCGCCGGTGGTCAGCAAACGGAAGTTCTCGCGGATGCCCACATCGGCCAGCATGTCGCGCAGGGGGTCGCTTTGCGCCCGTTTGACCACCTCTGACAGGATGAAGCCGGCGGCGACATCGGGGGATTCATAATCCTCGAAGACGGTTTTGTTCAGCACGATCAACCCGCCGGGCAGGTGGATGCTGTCGCGGGTCATGGCGGGCAGCACCGCAAGCGGGCCGGCAGACAGCCGCGTGCCAAGCTTGGTCAGGGCGGCACGGCCGCGCGGGTTGGTACAGGTGTTGCCGGATACCCGTTCGATCTGGCGCAGCAACGCCGCCCCGATCGAGGCGCGTTTAACCATGGGGACCACTTTGAGCGTGTGATCCTGCATGGCACCCGGCAGCCAGAACAGCGCCAGCGCGATCACTGCAAGAAGCGACCCCAACACGCCGATCAGGCGCAAACGGCCGGGGCGGGGGCGGTTGCGTTCTACGGCGCGGCGCAGGGTTTCGATGGCATCAATCATCGTGTCTTCGGTTTCGGCGATCTCGAGCGTTTCCGACGGGTCGCCGTCGGGATGGAACACGGCGGGGCGGGTGCCCGGATTGGCACGCGCAACCGCTGCCAGCGACCAATGCGCGATGGCCTGATCCTTCATATCGGAAATCACCAGCGTCGCATCCCCGATGGACACGATCACCTCGCGGCGTTGATCCTCGGGCTTGGCACGCCAAAGGCCCGTCGCTTCGATCCGCGCGTATTTCGATAGGGCCGTCATGAGCTGGGATATACTGCCTAGTTGTTTCGCGGTACTTTAGCATCTGTTAAGACTTGAGCAATGGGGCGGCTCGGGGCAGCATGGTGCAAACCCGCAGGAGATTTCACTTTATGGACGTAAAACCCGCTATCGCTGCCGATATTCCCGAAATTGCAGCGCTGTGGCACGAAGGATGGATTCAAGGACACGCTGCGATTGCACCTGCGGCCCTTGCCGCGCTGCGCACATCCCAGGAGTTTTCGACCCGCGCGAAGGCGCATATGAAGCACACGCAGGTGGCTTGGGTGGATGGAAAGATGGCGGGGTTCTTTTTGATCGACCGGGACGAGATATACCAGTTCTACGTCGCCAAAGAATTTCAGGGGACCGGTCTTGCAACTGAACTGTTGAACAAAGCCGAAGCATCGTTGGGCCACGGGTTGAAATGGCTGGCCTGTTCCGTCGGCAATGACCGCGCAGCCCGCTTTTACGAGAAATGCGGCTGGGAGCAAGCGGGCACGATCCCCTATGAGGTCGAGACCGAAGAAGGCCCGATGATGGTCGAGGTCTGGCGCTACGAAAAGCGCTTGGGCTGAGAGCGCCGTCTGACCGCGCTGTCGGGGCCTGATGTTGCGATGGGAAGGGGGCAAACGCCCCTAAAGGGTCGCTGCCAGTTTCCTGAGTTCAAATTTCTGGATTTTGCCCGTCGATGTCTTTGGCAGGTCTTGGAAAACGATCTTTTTGGGGGCTTTGAACCCTGCCAGTGTTTCGCGGGCAAAGGCGATCATCGCGGCCTCGTCCCCCGTCACGCCGGGCTTGAGTTCGACAAAGGCGCACGGGACTTCGCCCCATTTTTCATCGGGTTTGGCGACAACGGCGGCAAGGTTCACATCCGGATGGCCCATCAGCACGCCTTCGACCTCGACCGACGAGATGTTTTCACCGCCCGAGATGATGATGTCTTTGGCGCGGTCGGCGATCTGCATATAGCCGTTTGAATGCTGGACCGCCAAATCGCCCGAATGGAAATAGCCGCCTGCGAATGCTTCCTTGGTGGCTTGCGGGTTCTTGTAATACCCCTTCATCACCGAATTGCCACGGATCATGATCTCGCCTTGGGTGGCCCCGTCTTTGGTGACCTGGCGCATGTCGGTGTCCAGCACGGTGATGTCCTCCATCATCGGCATGGCGACACCCTGACGGGCCTTCATGGCGGCACGATCAGCGCCTTGAAGCGCGTCCCATTCCGGGGTCCACAAACATTCGGTTACATGGCCATAGGTTTCGGTCAGGCCATAAACCTGCGTCACGTTAAAGCCCAAGGCTTCGATCTTGGACAGGGTTGCAGGGGCGGGGGGCGCGCCTGCGGTGAAGACCTCGACCTGATGGTCAAAGGCGCGGCGTTCGGCGTCGGATGCATTGACCATCATGTTCAACACAATCGGCGCGCCGCCGAAATGGGTGACGCCTTCGTCAGCGATGGCGTTGTAAATGGCACTGGCCGTGATATCGCGGCAGCACACCAAGGTGCCGCCCAGCAGGGGCATCATCCACGAATGGTTCCAGCCGTTGCAATGAAACAGCGGCACGATCTGCATAAACACCGGACGCATGACCATGCGCCAGCTGACCACCGTGCCCATGGTCATCAGATATGCGCCACGGTGGTGATAGACCACGCCCTTGGGCCGGCCGGTGGTGCCCGAAGTATAGTTCAGCGCAAGGCTTTCCCATTCATCCTGCGGCAAGACCCATTCAAAGGCCGGATCGCCTTTGGCAAGCAGTTCATCATAGGTCATGTGCCGCCCGGTCGCTGGGAAACCGGCGCTTTCATCGGGAACCTCGATCAGGGTGGGGGGCGTGTCGAGCGTGGCGCAGGCCGCTTCGGCCAGATCCATGAACTGGGTGTCGACCAGTGCGACCTTGGCTTCGCCGTGGTCCAGGATATAGGCGACGGTATCGACATCCAGCCGCGTGTTGATGGTGTTCAAAACGGCACCACAGGCGGGCACGCCAAAATGCGCTTCGGCTTGGGCGGGGATGTTGGGCAAGAGCGTCGATACGACCTGACCCGGTGCCACGCCCATGCCTGCCAGCGCAGATGCCAAACGGGTGCAGCGTGCGTGATATTGGGCATAGCTCACACGGTGCGCCCCATATGACACCGCCAAGACATCAGGGAAAACATGCGACGCGCGTTGCAAGTGCGACAGCGGGCTAAGCGGCACATAATTGGCGCGGCATTTGTCGAGCCCGTCTTCGTTTGTCATCCAACCCATGGCGCACCCTCCCGATTGCGAAACTTTTCTGCTTGAGTATTGCGCCAGTAGCGTAAAGTTAAAAGGTGGAAACTCTGCCATCCAAAGGAAGAATATGTGCCCCTGACCCCGTTGCAAGATCGCAGACCAGCCCTGACCCTATTGACCGGGTGCGTTCGGGCAAGCGCAAGCGAGGTCGGGCAATGATCATCAGCCGTGGTCGCAACTATATCTTTGTGCACATCCCCAAGACCGGAGGCACCTCAATGGCGCTGGCGCTTGAAGCGCGGGCGATGAAGGACGACATCATGCTGGGCGACACGCCCAAGGCAGTTAAACGCCGCAAACGCATGAAAAACGTCCCGGCAGCTGGGCGGCTTTGGAAACATTCGACCCTGGCCGATATCGAAGGGGTGGTGACCCGCGACGAGATTGCCCAAATGTTCTGTTTCGCGCTGGTGCGGAACCCCTGGGACCGGGTGGTCAGCTATTATCATTGGCTGCGCGACCAGTCCTTTGATCATCCGATGGTCCGGCTGGCACAGCAAACCGGTTTCGCGGATTTCCTTGAAACACCTGCGTTGCAAGACAGCCTGACGAACGCGCCTTATGGCAGCTATCTGCAAGACGGTGCGGGGGTAGATCGGGCCAATCTTTTTATCCGCCTTGAGCGTTTCGCCCAAGACGCTGAACCGCTGTTTGACCATCTGGGATTCCGGGTGGAACTGCCCGTGGAAAACGCATCTGATCGTGCCGCATCCTATGAGGAATATTACACCGACGACCTTGCGCAGATCGTCGCGCGAATCTGTTCGGACGATATTTCACGGTTCGGGTACGGATTCGGTCGCGCGTCATAAAAACCGCAAAGTTCCTAACCACAAGTTGCCTGATTGCCCGCCATCCGAGGCTTAATCCGGCACCAAGGTCGGCACTGCTGCGAAATGAGCATCAATGCCCCTAAATGGCCCCTTTGTTGGCCATCTCTCGACATGGCTGACGCGCCATATGCATTCATATAAATATATGCCGAAAATAAAGGCATCGCGCCATGGGGATGGAAAGCAATGTTTGGTTGGAAGATCAAAGACCCACGAATGAACTACCGCACCTCTGAAATGTCAGGTGCGTATAATGGCGGCCTTGAGGTCGCGACACATGGATTGGTTGCAGGCACAAGGGTTGCATCGGCGATGGGCTGGCGTGGCGTTGAATCGCTGGCCAAGGGCGATATGGTCCTGACCTTTGACAACGGCTTGCAGCCAATCACAGATATCCGCCGCGTCACAATCTGCCTCGATGCGATGGAAACGGAAAAGGCGTTGTGGCCTGTTCTGATCCCGCCCAACGCGTTGGGTAACAAAGAGAAACTGACGCTTTTGCCAGATCAGGGCGTGATGCTGGAATGCGAAGCTGCCGCTGATATCCATGGCGATCCGTTTGCACTGGTTAACGCCCATGCGCTGGTCGGGGAACGCGGTATCTACCGCGCGCCGCCAAACACCCGGATCGAACTGATCGCGATATCCTTTGCCGAGGATCAGGTGATCTATGCCGAGGGTGGCGCGTTGATCTTGTGCCTGTCCTATACCACGACCTTGGACCGTCTTTTGGATGGCAGCCAGTCAACCTACGAAGTGTTGAGCCAAACAGAGGCCTCGCGTCTGGTTGAATGTTTCGTGATGGAACTGGAAGACCGGGGCGACCACGGCTTTCCGCAGATGCAACACGGGCTGTGATCCCGCGCCTGTAATCCCGCGTCTATCGGAACATGACAGAACGCGAAAGATTTCGACGGCCGGAATGAAAAAGGGACTGCCCGGTGCAGCCCCTTTTTTTGCGTTTGAAGAACCCGCTGCCGCCAAAGCGACCTGTGCAGGTCCGGCATGTCATTCAACGGGTCAAACAGAAATCGGCCAGCAGTTTCCTGCTGGCCGTTTGCGTGTGCAAGATGTGACGCCTGATCAGGCGGCTTTGGCATCCGGCCCGAAGCGGCCATAGAACGTCTGTCCCTTGTCGGCCATTTCACGCAACAGGGCAGGGCATTCGAAACGATCGCCGAACTTTGCTTGCAGCTGGTCGCAGCGTTCAGCGGCATAGGGTGCGCCGATGATATCAAGCCAGCTGA
Organism: Sulfitobacter sp. SH22; assembly: GCF_965641905.1. NCBI lineage: Bacteria > Pseudomonadati > Pseudomonadota > Alphaproteobacteria > Rhodobacterales > Roseobacteraceae > Sulfitobacter > Sulfitobacter sp. SH22. Next base: position 1,788,678 of record NZ_OZ282573.1, on the reverse strand, counting down.
ACGGGCCACCGGACCAAGGCGCAAAGCCCCACCCCAGGATCGCGCCCACATCGCCTTCGCGGATGTCTTCCAGCACGCCTTCTTCCAATGCACGCACAGCTTCAAGCACCTGCGAGAACATCAGACGGTCCTGCACATCGCGCAGGTCGGGCTGGGTTTCGGCCAGCGGGAACTTGTCGTGCATCCCCTTCCAATAGCCCAGACGTTTGCCTTTTTCGTCATAGTCAAAGAAACCGGCATTGGCCTTGCGGCCCAGACGACCCAGATCCTCCATCCAGAAAATCAGATCGTCCGCTTGCGACGCAGGATAGGCATTGCCCATCGCGGCCTTGGTCGCGCGGGCGATCTTGGCCCCCAGATCAATGGATGTTTCGTCGGTCAGTTGCACAGGCCCAACGGGGAAACCCAGCAATTGTGCGGCGTGATCGACCAGTTGCGGGGCCACGCCTTCGGTGATCATCCGCGCGCCTTCGTTGGCATAGGGGATGATGCAGCGGTTGGCATAGAAGAACCGCGCGTCGTTGACCACGATCGGCGTCTTGCGGATCTGGCGCACGTAATCCAGCGATTTCGCAACCGCACGGTCGCCGGTTTCCTTGCCCTTGATGATCTCGACCAACAGCATTTTTTCGACGGGCGAAAAGAAGTGGATGCCGATGAACTGATCGGGGCGCGACGATGCCTTGGCCAAGCCCGTGATCGGCAGGGTCGAGGTGTTGGAGGCAAAGATGCAATCCGCAGGGATCACCGCTTCGACCTTCTTGGTCATCTCGGCCTTGACGGCGGGGTCTTCGAACACCGCTTCGATGATCAGATCGCAGTCTTTCAGCGCGTCCAGATCGGTGGTCGCGGTGATCAGGTTCAACGCGGCCTGCTTTTTCTCTTCGGTGGATTTGCGACGTGCAATGCCCTTGTCAAAGAAGGTCGCGGAATAGGCTTTGCCCTTATCCGCAGCTTCTTGCGTCTGGTCGATCAGCACGACTTCGATACCGGCCTGAACCGACACCAGCGTGATGCCCGCGCCCATCATGCCCGCGCCCAGAACGCCCAGCTTTTTGACGCGCTGGTCTGGCACGCCTTCGGGACGCACGGCACCTTTTTCCAGCGCTTCCTTGTTCAGGAACAGTGACTGGATCATGGCAGACGACGACGGGTTCATCAGGATGTTGGTGAACCAGCGCGCCTCGATCTTGAGGGCTGTATCAAACGGCACCAAGGCCCCTTCATACACGGCACTTAGCAAGGCCTTGGCGGCAGGGAAGGCCCCTTGGGTCTTGCCGTTGACCATCGCATTGGCCCCGACAAAGGTCATGAAACCGGCAGGGTGGTAAGGCGTGCCGCCGGGCATCTTGTACCCTTTGGCATCCCAAGGCTTCAAAATATCCGCATCCTTGGCGTTTAGTACCCAGTCTTTCGCGGCAGCGACCGGATCGGCGACAACCTCGTCAATCAGGCCCGCAGATTTCGCGGCCGCCGGGGCAACCATCTTGCCCTCAAGCAGGAACGGCGACGCCCCCATCGCGCCCAGCTTGCGCATCAGACGGGTCGTACCGCCAGCGCCGGGGAAAATCCCGACCAGAATTTCGGGCAGGCCGATACGCGCCTTGGGGTTGTCGGCAACGAAAATGCGGTGCGTGGCCAGTGGCAGTTCCAGCCCGATACCAGCCGCCGTGCCGGGCAGGGCAGCGGCAATCGGCTTGCCGCCCTTGTTGGTCTTGGCATCCATGCCCGCGCGTTCGATCTTGCGCAGCAGGGCGTGCATTTGCATCGTGCCCTCGAACAGACCCTTGGCAGGATCGTCACCCGCATCTTCGCGCATTTTGGCCAGCAGGTTCAGGTCCATCCCGCCCGCGAACGACCCGTCCTTACCGGATGTGATCACCGCACCCTTGATGCTGTCGTCGGACAAAACGGTGTCGATGATGGCGTCCAGTTCGGACAACCCTTCAATCGACATGACGTTCATGGATTTACCGGGGACGTCCCAGGTGATGATGGCGACGCCGTCGGCGTCTGTCTTCATTGTGAAATCGGTCATTTATCTCTCCCTGAATTGGAGTGTGTTAGGAGCGCTGAGGTGTGTAATCAGCGAATTTCTCAAGCAGCGACCGGATCAATTCGATCGTGGCTTTCGGGCCATCCTGGCAATCTTCCTCGCTCAGCAGGATCCGCTTGAAGTTATTGAAACTCTCGCGGTCGAAACTGTCGCTTGGATCATTGCGGTGCTTGAAGAACAATGGCGGCTCATCTTGGTACAAGCGCACATATGCACCGCCCCGTTCGACTTTGACCTTCAGATCCTTCAAGCCCTTTTTCGGGGCCAGTTCGGCGATGGCAAGAAAGGGATGTGGTTGATCGCTCATTATACACGCTCGATTATTGTGGCGGCACCCATGCCGGATGCAATGCAAAGCGTGGCCATGCCGACTTCCTTGTCGGAGCGCTCAAGCTCGTCCAGCAACGTGCCGATGATCATGGCACCTGTCGCACCCAAAGGGTGACCCATCGCGATGGACCCGCCGTTGACGTTGACCTTGCTGTCGTCGACATCAAACGCCTGCATGAAACGCATGACCACGGCGGCAAAAGCTTCGTTGACTTCGAACAGGTCGATGTCGCCGATCTTCATGCCGTTGTCGGCCAGAATTTTCTCGGTCACGGGCACAGGGCCGGTCAGCATGATCGTCGGATCGGTGCCGATCTTGGCTGTGGCACGGATACGGGCGCGGGGTTTCAGGCCGTATTTCTCGCCGAATTCCTTGTTGCCAATCAGCACAGCCGCCGCACCGTCGACGATACCGGATGAATTGCCCGCGTGGTGGATGTGGTTGATTTTCTCAAGATGCGGGTACTTCATCAACGCGACCTTGTCGAAACCGGGCATGACTTCGCCCATCTGCTGGAACGCCGGGTTCAGTGACCCAAGCGATTGCATGTCGGTCTGGGGGCGCATGTATTCGTCATGGCTCAGGATCGACAAACCGTTCTGGTCCTTGATGTCGATGACGGATTTGGCAAAGCGGCCCTCGTCCCAAGCCATTTTCGCGCGCTGCTGGGATTTGACGGCCAGCTGGTCGGCCTCTTCACGGGTAAAACCGTATTCGGTGGCAATGATATCCGCCGAAATACCCTGCGGAACAAAGTATTTTTCCATCGCCAGTGTCGGATCTACGGCAATCGCGGCCCCATCGCTGCCCATGGGCACGCGGCCCATCATCTCGACACCACCCGCGATATAGGCCATGCCCGCACCGCCTTTGACCTGGTTGGCGGCCAGATTGACGGCCTCCATCCCCGAGGCACAGAAACGGTTGATCGCAAGACCCGGAATGCGTTCATCCAGATCGGACGCCAACACGGCAGAGCGCGCAAGGCAGCCGCCCTGTTCCATAACCTGAGTCACGTTGCCCCAGATCACATCCTCGACCGCGTGGCCCTCAAGGTTGTTGCGTTCCTTGAGCGCGTTCAGCGTGAGCGCGGACAGGCGCAACGATGTCAATTCGTGCAGCGCGCCGTCTTTGCGGCCCTTGCCGCGCGGGGTGCGCAAGGCATCGTAGATATATGCTTCGGTCATGCTTAGTCTCCGTTCGAAGTGTAGAACAAACCTTTAATACAGGCGGTTCGGATGCTGAGTTGTGGTTCCGGGGCGAGCGCTGCTATTTCCAACGCTGCTGCCTCGCATTCTGCTTTCTGAAAGAAGATCAAGTCTTCCACGCCATGAAGCTCGGATGTGGGCATGCCTGTGACAACGAAAATGATCAGCTTCCACATTGTGCCGCTCCCTTACAGTCAAATACGGTCAGCTGGGCTGCCGGGCATCAGGTCATAGGGGGCTTTCCAGCCCGGTGTTTCGCTCAGACGCGTGAGCCACGCATCGATATGGGGCCAGTCCTTGCGGTTAAAACCGAAGGGCTCGGGGTAATACAGATAGCCGCAACAGCTCAGATCGGCGTTGGTGATCCCGTCGCCCACGATCCAGTCGCGGCCGTTCAGGTGATCATTCAACACCGCATAAGCCGCCGCAAGACGCCCCTGCATAAAGCCGATGACTTCCTTTGGCTGCTTGTCCTCGGGCAGAAAATTCATCAAAAATCGCGTCATCCCGGCGTTGGAGCTGAGCTTGTGGTTGTCCCACAAAACCCACCGCAAAATCTCGCGACGTTCCGTTGAATCCTTGCCGCCGAACTTGCCGGATTTTTCAGATATGTAATCCTGGATCACGCCGGATTGCGTCAGCGTAACATCGCCGTCGATCATGACCGGGGCCTCGCCCATCACGTTTGTGGTGCTGCGAAAATCCGCTGTGCGCGTTTCGCCGCCAAAGAAGTCTACTTTGACGGGCTCCCAGGCAAGGCCCGATAATTCCAGCGCGAGGGCTGCTTTATAGGCGTTTCCGCTTTCGCCGAAGCAATGCAATTTGATGGTCATGTGATGAACCTCCCTAAGGTCACTATTCTTTTTCTCTCGTCGACGTGGGGGTTTCACACCCCCACACCCCCGTGGAGTTTATCTGGCAAAATGAAATCAAAATGTTTCATTTTTAAGGTCTTGTTAGTGTCTCTCTTTTATCAAACTGATGCGCAGCAGGCTGGAGAGCTGAGCGGCGTGCAAAGTGAAACCCTGTCTCTTTCGTGGTTTGGCCAAGGGGGAGGCAGGGCCTTGCCGCCCGTTTCATTTTGCCAAATAAACTCTCCCCGAAGGGCCGCTTTCATCCTTACCCGGTTATTTTTTGCGATCATCGATTTCGGCATTGAAAAGCCGCAGGCGCGCTGTCAGGTTTTCTTCGTTCATCACGCTGTTGAAGTTTTCGAATAGAAAAGACAGCGCTTCCCCTTCGTCCAAACCAGCCTCGGCTGAAAATTTCTTGAGCCGTCTGTAGCCGTCTTCGGTCATGGCAACGGGGAAGCGGCGGGTGAGGCGGAAGCGTTTGGGCATCGGAAACCTTTCGAGAAGCGTGAGGTGGGGGGCTCCCCACCTCTGCCAGCTTAGAAGTTTGCGGCGTCCAGCGCCATCACCGTATCCGCGCCGGTCTGGATGCGGGTCAGGTGCAGCGCGGTGGCGGGCAATTGACGTGCCATGTAATAGCGTCCGGTCGCCAGTTTGGTCTCGTAGAATGCCGTATCGCCTGTGCCTTCTGCAATTGCTTTCTTTGCGGCCAGACCCATTTTCGCCCACATATAGCCCAGGCAAACATGGCCGAACATGTGCATGAAGTCGGTCGACCCAGCCAGGGCGTTGTTGGGGTTTTTCATGCCGTTTTGCATGAAATACATGCCCGCCGCTTGCAGATCCTTGCTGGCGGCCTTGAGGGGCTCGAGGTAGGTGGCGTCGAATTCGGCATCCTGGCCGGCGTTTTCCTTGATGAAGGTCTTGAGCAGGTCAAAGAACGCCATCACGTGTTTGCCGCCGTCTTGCGCCAGTTTGCGCCCCACGAGGTCAAGCGCTTGCACGCCGTTGGCCCCTTCATAGATCATCGCAATGCGGGCATCGCGGGTGAACTGGGACATGCCCCATTCTTCGATATAGCCGTGGCCGCCGTAAACCTGTTGTGCCTTGACGGTCATGTCATAGCCCACATCGGTCAGGAAGCCTTTGATCACGGGCGTCATCAGCGACACAAGGCCGTCGGCGTCTTTGTCATTTGAGCGGTGCGCGGCGTCGATCAGGTTTGCGCCCCAAAGGATGAATGCGCGCGCGCCTTCGATAAAGGATTTCTGGTCCATCAGGCTGCGGCGGATATCGGGGTGTACGATCAGCGGATCGGCCGGGCCATTGGGGTTTTCGGTACCTGTCACGGCGCGCCCTTGCAGGCGGTCCTTGGCGTAGATCAGCGCGTTTTGATAGGCCACATCGGCTTGGGCCAGACCCTGCATGCCAACGCCAACGCGGGCTTCGTTCATCATGGTGAACATGGCGCGCATGCCTTTATGTGCGTCGCCCAGCAGATAGCCAACGGCACCGTCATAGTTCATCACGCAGGTGGAGTTGCCGTGGATGCCCATTTTCTCTTCGATGGAGCCGACCGAGAGGCTGTTGCGCGCGCCAAGGGAGCCGTCTTCGTTGACCATGACCTTGGGCACGATGAACAGCGACACACCTTTGATGCCTTCGGGGCCGCCTTCGATTTTGGCCAGAACAAGGTGGATGATGTTGTCGGCCATGTCGTGGTCGCCCGACGAGATAAAGATTTTCTGACCGGTGATCTTATAGCTGCCGTCTGCTTGCGGGGCCGCTTTGGTGCGCATCAGGCCCAGATCGGTACCGCAATGGGGTTCGGTCAGGTTCATGGTGCCGGTCCATTCGCAAGAGACCATGTTGGGCAGGTAGGTGTCTTTTTGTGCATCCGACCCGTGGGCCAAAATCGCAGAGGCAGCACCGTGGGTCAGGCCCTGATACATTGTGAACGCCTGGTTGGAGGCCGAGAACATCTCGCCCACGGCGGTGCCGATGACATAGGGCATGTTCTGGCCGCCATATTGTTCGGGCATGTCCAGGCCGGGCCAGCCGCCTTCTTTGACCTTGCCGAAGGCGTCCTTGAAACCGGTTGGCGTATAGATAACGCCATTTTCCAGACGGCAGCCTTCCTTGTCGCCAACAGCGTTCAGCGGGGCCAGAACTTCGGAGGTCAGCTTGCCTGCTTCCTCGAGAATGGCGGAGGTGAAATCGGGCTCGAGTTCGTCATAGCCGGGGATGGTGGACCCGGTCACATTCAGCACATTGTGCAGAACGAATTGCATGTCTTTGATGGGGGCTGTGTAGCTCGGCATGGTGAAGTCTCCCTTGGGCGGATGGTCGCGTATCTGTTGAAAAATGTGTTTATTCTGCTGCTTTGCGCGGGTTGTTCATGGAGGCGATCATCTTTTCCCCCCATTTCAGCTGGTTGCGCAAATCGTCGATCGCCTGGTCCATTTCCTCGCGTTGCGCTTCCAGATCGGCAAGGCGGTCGCGGGCGATTTCATAGGTACGAGCAAGCTGTGTCTGTTGCTGGTCGCCCATGTGATACAGGTCCAGCAACTGGCGGATTTCTTCGAGACTGAAGCCAAAGCGTTTCCCGCGGATGATCAGTTTCAACCGCGCGCGGTCGCGCTTGGTGAACAGGCGTTTCTGGCCCTGACGTTCCGGGAACAGCAGTTCTTTTGCTTCGTAAAAGCGCAGGGTCCGCGGGGTCACATCAAATGTGTCGCACATCTCGCGGATGGTCATTGTGGTGGTGTTCATCTCTTGGGTCCACTCTTGCATCAGAAGGTATTTGAGATCGAGTTGGGGGCTTTCGCGCCGCTTTACAACAGATGATTGTGTTGACGTAGTGAGACGTCACGTCACTTTTAGCTTTACGTACGGTAAATCTAGGTAAACTTGTGTGTAAGACGTGAAAACGGGGAACCGCATGCGGAAAAACGGCGGAATGGCGCTGTTCATGGGGCAGGGATCAGGCGCCTTGGGCACGGGTTTTAGATGCCGCAGGCACTGTTGCCGTGGCATCCATCGACTGGCAGGCGGCCTTGTCGATTACATGTTTTTCAATGCATCAGCCGTATCGTCGCGCAGGCGTTGAAGCTCGTCCATCGCATCGTTCAACTGGGCACGCTGTTCCGCCAGTTCCAGCAACTGGCGATCCGCGCTGATGACCCAGGCACGCATTTGCGCTTCGGTGCCCTCTTTTTCATAGATCAGCAACCACTGGCGGATCCCTTCGAGGGAATAGCCGAACTTGCGCCCCCGCATGATCAATTTCATGCGCGCGATTTCGCGGGCCCCATAGCTGCGGGAGCGGCCATTGCGCTCTGGATTCAACAATTCGATATATTCGTAATACCGCAAGGTGCGCGGTGTTACATCAAACTCGGCGCACATTTCCTTAAAGCTCAGGCGTTTATCGGGCATCGCTATCTCCTCAGATCGGGAAACTAAGCGCAAGATTGTCCAAGCGCAACAGGCGGGGTTGCTCTTGGCGACGTGGATGGTTGATATGTGGGGAAGGTTTATGAAAAGGGGCTGACAAATGTCAGACAAACTGCGGATCGCGCGCCAGTTCATCTCGGCTTTGCCGTTCAGCGAGGCACTGAACATGTCGCTGGAGGATCTGGATGGTGGTGTTGCGGTTATCTCGATGCCGTATGATTCCAAACTTGTGGGCGACCCGCGCACCGGTGTGATCCATGGTGGCGCGGTGTCGGCCTTGATGGACACATGTTGCGGTGCGGCCGTGATGAGCCACCCCAGCAACCCCGGTGGCACCGCCACGATCGACCTGCGCATTGAATATTTGCGGGCTGCCAAACCGGGCCAGACCATTACGGCGCGGGCGGAATGTTATCACGTCACGCGGTCGGTCGCATTTGTGCGCGCCACCGCCCGGGACGAAGAAGACGGCAGCCCGGTGGCCACAGCCACAGGCAGTTTTGTAGTGGAGGGTAAAAGATGAGCGGTCGCCAGAAGCCGGAGGCCGTTCAGGTCATCAAGAAACGGCGCGACGGTGCGCTGAACGCATTGGTCGGCGGCGTGCCCTATATCAAGTTTCTGGGGATCGAATTCGAACGCCGCGGCGACGAACTGACGGCGATCCTGCCGTTTTCCGAGAAATTGATCGGCAATCCGCTTATCAAGGCAATCCATGGTGGGGTCACCGCGTCTTTTCTTGAGGTGACGTCGATTATTACCCTGAGCTGGACCTCTCTGTGGGAAGATATGGAATCGGGCGTGCTGGACGTGGAAAAGATGGATGGCGAACACATGCCCCGCTTGCCCAAGACGATTGATTTTACGGTCGATTACCTGCGTTCGGGCCTGCCCCGCGATGCCTATGCACGGGCCACGATCAACCGTTCGGGGCGGCGCTATGCCTCGGTGCATGTCGAGGCGTGGCAAGACAACCGCGCCAAGCTGTTTGCGCAGGCCACCGGGCATTTCCTGATGCCGCAAAGCCGTGACTGACCCGATCCCGCAGGGCGAAGTGCGTGCAGTGGCCCAAGGCCGGCTGTCCGCCCGCGAGGTGGTGACCCACCGCCGCGTCCTGAACATTGCCATCCCGATTGTGATTTCCAACGCAACGGTCCCGATCCTGGGGGCCGTGGATACCGGCGTAGTGGGGCAGATGGGCCTTGCCGCCCCGATCGGGGCTGTTGGCATCGGCGCGATCATCCTGTCGGCGGTCTACTGGATTTTCGGTTTCTTGCGGATGGGCACGGTTGGTCTGACCGCGCAAGCCGCCGGCAACGGCGACGACGCCGAGGTGGCAGCACTGCTGACACGCGGTCTGCTGATCGGCGGGTTGGCGGGGCTGGTTATCGTGCTGCTGCAAATTCCGCTGTTCTGGGGGGCCTTTCAGGTGTCACCCGCCAGCGCCGAAGTTGAAGGGCTGGCGCGGTCCTATATGCAAATCCGCGTCTGGTCGGCCCCCGCCGCGATTGCGATTTATGCGATCACCGGCTGGCTGATCGCACAGGAACGCACCCGCGCCGTGCTGGTCATTCAGGTGTGGATGAACGGGCTGAACATCCTGCTGGATCTGTGGTTCGTGCTGGGGCTGGGATGGGGCGTCGAAGGCGTGGCCTTTGCGACGTTTCTGGCGGAATGGACGGGGGCCGCCTTGGGGCTGTGGTTCTGCCGCGCGGCCTTTGGGGTGCCGGCATGGCGCGACTGGCCACAGGTGTTTGATGGCCCACGCTGGGTCAATATGATGAAGGTGAACGGGGATATCCTGATCCGGTCCCTGCTGCTGCAGGCGATCTTTGTCTCGTTTCTGTTTCTTGGATCAGGGCTTGGCGATGTCAAACTGGCGGCCAATCAGGTGTTGCTGCAATTCCTGATGATCACGGCCTATGCGCTGGACGGCTTTGCCTTTGCCGCCGAGGCGCTGGTCGGGCGGGCGATGGGCGGCAAGCAACGCGATATCCTGCGGCGCGGGGCGCTGCTGACCAGCGGATGGGGGTTGCTGGCCTGTGCGCTGATGACCATCGGTTTTGCATTGGGCGGTGGTGCGATTATCGACCTGATGACAACGGCCCCGTTGGTGCGCGAAGAGGCGCGGGTGTTCCTGCCCTATATGATCGCCGCCCCGCTGATCGGATGCGCGTCATGGATGCTGGACGGTATTTTTATCGGGGCAACGCGGTCGCGGGACATGCGCAACATGATGGCGGTGTCTTTTGTAATCTATTGCGCCTGCGCGTGGGTTTTGGTCCCGATGCTTGGCAATCATGGTTTGTGGATTTCGCTGCTGGTCAGCTTTATCGCCCGCGGCATTACCCTTGGCCTGCGCTATCCGGCGCTCGAGCGGGCCGCGGGCTAGCCCGTTTTCTTTCAAAGAAAACGGTTCGGAATTTTGGAAAATTCCGGCTCACCCCGCCAGCAAACTGTGTACCGCTTCTGGTGGACGCCCGATGATCGCTCGGTCGCCTCTAAACACCATGGGGCGTTCGATCAGGATCGGGTTTGCCGCCATCGCCTGCATCAATGTCGTCTCATCGCTGTCCTTGCTCAGCCCAAGTTCCTTGAAGCGGCCCTCGCTGCTGCGCATCATCTCGATCGGGCGCAGGCCAAGCGCGGCCTGTGCCGCTTCAAGCTCTGCCAGGGTGGGCGGGTTCTCAAGATAGCGCCGAATGGATACCTCTGCACCAGAGGCTTCGATCAGGGCCAAGGTCTGGCGTGATTTCGAACAGCGCGGATTGTGCCAGATCGTGATCACAGCCAGTCCTCGCGTTTGGTGCCCACCGCATCGGCCACGGATGCAAAGCCGTCGCGTGCCAGCAGTTGATCCAGCCCCCGCGCGATATCGCCCGCAAGCGACAGCCCGCCATAGACCAGCGCCGTGTACAGTTGAACCGCCGACGCCCCGGCGCAAATCTTGGCATAGGCATCCTGGGCCGAACCGATGCCGCCGACACCCACCAGCGGGATATCGGTCAGGGTGGACAGCCGCGCCAGCACGCGGGTTGATTTCTCAAACAGGGGAGCGCCCGACAGGCCGCCCATTTCATCGCGGTGCCGGCTGTGCAGGCCCGCACGATCCAACGTGGTGTTGGTCGCGATGATCGCCGCCACGCCCGCTTGATTGGCCACATCTGCCACATCGGTAATTTCGGCTTCGGTCAGGTCGGGGGCGATTTTCAGGAACACGGGGGTTGACCCGCGCACATCCATCACACCGGCCAAAAGCGCTGCCAACGCCGCCTTGCCCTGCAAATCGCGCAGTTTTTCGGTGTTGGGCGAAGATACATTGACCGTGGCGAAATCCACGTGATCGCGGGCCGCCTCCATCACGCGCGCGAAATCGGCGGCGCGGTCTGTGCTGGTTTTATTGGCCCCAAGGTTCAGACCAACCGGAATGCCGGGCGCACGGTCACGCAGCCTTGCGCAAATCGCGTCCATGCCTTCGTTGTTAAAGCCGAAACGGTTGATCGCGGCGCGGTCTTCGGTCAAGCGAAACAGGCGGGGTTTGTCATTGCCGGGTTGGGGCAGGGGCGTGGCGGCACCGACCTCGATAAAGCCGAAACCGGCCTTGGACAGCGGCGCGATTGCCGTTGCGTTTTTGTCAAATCCGGCGGCAAGGCCAACGGGGTTGGGCAGGTCCAGCCCCGCCAAGGTGGTCTTCAGACGCGGCGAGGTCACAGGGCCCGGCATTGGTGCCAGCCCCATCCGCAAGGCCGCGATGGCCAGCCCATGCGCTGCCTCGGGGTCGATTTTGCGCAAGGCGCGCAGGCCGATTTGTTCAGCGAAACGTTTCATGCAAATTCATCCGTTAGGGGCAGGGTGCCGGTGCGGATCAGCCGCGATGTGGTGACAGCAGCCTGACGGTGCACAACCGCCAGCTTGTAGCGGGGGTCAGATATCATCTGCAAAAACGCATGGGCATTGGGGTAGTGGGCGATGAACATGATATCCCATGCCTCATGGGCGGGGCCGATCAATGTCGTCTCGAACTGCCCGCGCCACGCGATGGAGCCGCCAACATCGGCCAGCACCGGTCCGCTTTCGACGCCGTAATTCTTATAGGCCGCGGCACCGGTCAACCCGGCTGACGCAAGCGCGTGACCGGCGGGATAGGCCGCAACATCGCGCAGCCGCACAAGGTTGAGCATGTGCAAAGGCGTATCGCGGTCCAACCCCTTGAAGGCGTCAAACTGCGCGCGGTCCGGATCGACGTACTGGGTCATTCGTTTTCAAACCCGGCGGGGAATTGATGCGCCCCGTTTTCAAGCGGCAAAGGTTGGGCCCAGGTGACGTCGTCCAGCTTGAGATCGCGGTAAAGATGTGGAAATTCGGCACCGCCGCGCGAGACTTCCCATTTGATGTCATCGCCCAGCCTGTCGGTTTCGACGGCAAGCAGAAACAAACCGGTTTCGCCGGCGAAATGTTTCGCGGCGGTTTCGGCAGCTTGGGTCGCGGTTGAAAAATGGACATAGCCATCGGCCACATCAATGGGCGCACCTCGGGTTGTCCCCGCGTTGCGCAACGCTTGCCATTCGTCGGCGCGAAATATTTTGTATATCAACATGGATGCCGTGATGCCTTGGCGGCGGCAAACGGTCAAGACCTGTGCAACCGCGCGGGCGTTTTGGCATGTGACCCTGCGGCAGGGGGAAATCGGTGCAGATGGTCTTTGACAGATTGAAAAGCCAAGGCCACGATACAGCAGAATTTCAACCCTGGGGGATACCACCATGAAACGATTCCTGACGGCCACCGCAGCGCTGGCCCTAACGGCAGGCATGGCGCAGGCCGAGTACAACCTGACCATTCTGCACACCAATGATTTCCACGCCCGTTTTGAGCCGATCAGCAAATATGACGGCCCTTGTTCTGCCGAGGATAACACCGAAGGTAAATGTTTTGGCGGCACCGCCCGTCTGGTCAACGCGATCAAGGATGCCAAGGCGCGGACCAACAACCATATTCTGGTGGATGGCGGCGACCAATTCCAAGGGTCGTTGTTCTATACATATTACAAGGGCCAGATGGCCGCCGAAATGATGAACATGCTGGGCTATGACGGCATGACCGTGGGCAACCACGAATTCGACGACGGCCCCGAAGTGCTTGCCGGTTTCATGGCCGCGCTCGAATTCCCGATCCTGATGTCGAATGCCGATATCTCGGCTGAACCGTTGCTGGCGGGCAAGCTGGCGAAATCGGCGGTGATCGAACGGGGCGGCGAAAAGATCGGCCTGATCGGTCTGACAGCCGAAGACACCGACGAACTGGCCAGCCCCGGTGAAAACGTGATCTTTACTGATTCCGTCACCGCCGTGCAGGGCGAGGTCGATCTGCTGACCGCGCAGGGCGTGAACAAGATCATCGTGCTCAGCCACTCCGGCTATAAGGTTGACCAGATGGTCGCCGAAAACACGACGGGCGTAGATGTGATCGTGGGCGGACATTCGAACACCTTGCTCAGCAACACCAACGAACGCGCCGAAGGGGCGTACCCGACGATGATCAAGGACACCGCCATCGTTCAGGCCTATGCTTATGGTAAATATCTGGGCGAACTGAACGTGACCTTCGATGACGAAGGCAATGTGACCGAAGCCTCGGGCGAGCCGGTGTTGATCGACGCGGCGGTTGTCGAAGACGAAGGCACCTTGGCGCGCATCGCCGAGCTGGCCCAACCGCTGGACGAAATCCGCAACAAGGTGGTGGCCGAAACATCTGCGATGATCGACGGCGACCGTGCGGTTTGTCGCGTGATGGAATGTGCGATGGGCAACCTGATTGCCGACGCCATGCTGGCCCGCGTGGCTGATCAGGGTGTGCAAATCGCGATCCAGAACAGTGGTGGTATCCGGTCGTCGATCGACGCGGGCGATGTCACCATGGGCGAGGTTCTGTCGGTGCTGCCGTTCCAGAATACGCTTTCGACCTTTCAGGTCTCAGGGGCCACGGTCATCGAGGCACTTGAAAACGGTGTCAGCCAGATCGAGGAAGTCGCAGGCCGTTTCCCGCAGGTCGCGGGCATGACCTATGCGGTTGATGCAAAAGCCGACGTGGGCAGCCGCGTCAGCGACGTTATGGTTGCGGGCGAACCGATTGATCCGGCCAAGATGTACGGCGTCGTGTCCAACAACTATGTGCGCAATGGCGGTGACGGCTACGCGATGTTCAAGACCGCTGAAAACGCCTATGATTACGGTCCGGATGTGGCTGACGTCACGGCTGAATACATCGCGGCAAACGGCGCATATACGCCCTACCTTGATGGCCGTATCACGCTGAAATAAGCTGGCTTAAACAATATGAAGGCGCGTCATTGCAGGATGGCGCGCCTTTTCTTATGGGGTGGTTTTTTGGGGGCCGGCCCTTTACGGGCCAACTTTATTTACGGCGTTGCGTCGATCTGGTTGTCGGCATCGGCAAAGACGGCGGTTTGCGGCGTGCTTGCCCGCCCGCCCACGGCCATCTGAAACTCTTTCTTGTCCTCGACCGCGACTGCCTCGCTTTGGAGAATGCGCCAGAGCGTGTAGAAAATGACAACCACATGACTGCCCGCCGTGACCATAAACAGCGCGCGGTCTGCAAGCCCGGCCATGGCCCAGCCCGCCAACAGCGGCCCGATGATGCCGCCAACCCCGTACAGCAGCAGCAAGCCGCCTGAAATCTGGATCGCGGTGCCGGGGGCGGCGTGGTCATTGGCATGGGCGACGATCACCGGATACATCGCAAAGATCGACCCGCCCAGAATTCCCGCCAGCACCAGGTTCAAAACGCGGCTTTCGGGGGCCAGCACCAAAAACGCCGTGTCAGCGGCCAGTGCCAGAACCGTCAGGCCAACCAGCACCTTGCGGCGGTCCATCTTGTCCGACAGCCAGCCCACAGGGATTTGCGCCAATGCGCCCACCAGAATGGGGATCGACGTGAACAGCGCGATGGTGGCCAGCACCAGCCCGACACGGTCGGCATAAACCGCCGCCAAAGTGCCAAAGGCCGAATTCGACACCCCGACAAACAGGACCCCGATCACCGCAACGGGCGAATTGCGCCACAGCGCCTTGAGGTCAAGTTTTACATGCACCAGCGGGGCAGGGGTGCTGGTCGAACTGATGGCCGTCGGCACCAAGGCAAGGCAATAGAATATCGCGGCGATGGCGAAAAAGGTGAACCCGTTCGGATCGCCCGTGGTCAACATCAACTGGCCCGCCGTCGTGGCCCCGAGGTTGACCATCGTATAGACGCCAAAGACTTTGCCCCGGCTGGTCGGGTTGGTTTGTTCGGTCAGCCAGCTTTCCACAATCATCGCGGCCCCGGCAAAGCAAAACCCGCAAAGCGCCCGCAGAATGATCCAGGCGGCTGGCGAAATCAGCAATGCGCTGGCCAGGATCGAGACTGCGGCAATGGCGGCCATCGCCCCGAAGGCGCGAATATGCCCCACACTGGCAACCAGCCGCGCGGTGAAAATGCACCCCGACACATAGCCGATCGCCCAGCCCGTCCCGAGCAGGCCAAGCGATACGGCGGAAAACCCTTCGGCTTGCCCCCGCACCGGCAGGATCAGCCCGTTGATGCCACCGGCGAATAGCAAAAACGCGGACCCCAGCAACAAAACTGCAATCGGAAGGATATGGCGGTGCATGGTGGTCCTTTCGGCAATCTTCGGTCACGGCGCAGATAGACTTGGCCAACACCTGACCCTAAGTTTAGGGGGAAACCAACCCCGATGTCGGGGATGGGGTGCTTTGTTTGGCCTGAGGGGGGATTTATGTGCGGACGCATGGCAGTGACGCTTCCTTTGGATGCGATGGCGCAACTTTTTGCGGCCTCGCCTGCCAACGACCTGCCCGAAGTGCCGAACTATAACGTCTGCCCGACCAACGCCGTGCATATCGTCACCAGTGACCCCCAGACAGGCCGCAAGCTTGGCGCGATGCGATGGGGATTTATTCCGACGTGGTACAAGAAACCGACGGACGGCCCTTTGCTGATCAACGCGCGGGCCGAAACAATCACGGACAAGCCCGCTTTTCGCGATGCCGTGCGCAGGCGGCGCGGGCTGGTTGTGGCGAACGGGTTTTACGAATGGACCAAAGACCCCCAAGACGGTCGCGACCCGTGGTATATCACCCGACAGGATCACGCGCCGCTGGCACTGGCAGCCATCTGGCAGGATTGGACCAGCCCCGAAGGCGACCGCCTGTCCACCTGTGCCGTGCTGACAACGCAGGCAAACAAGGCGATGACCGCAATCCACCACCGTATGCCGGTCTTGATCGAGGCCCCGGATTGGCCGTTATGGCTGGGTGAAAACGGCAAAGGGGCCGCAACGCTCATGAACGCTGCGGCCGAAGATACATTGACGTGGCATCGGGTGTCGCGAAAGGTGAACTCCAACAAAGCGTCGGGGGCGGGGCTGGTCGAACCGATCTAGGCACGCGATCGCGCCCCCGAGATTGTGGCAAACAGGCCTATTCGGTCAGAGGTGGCTCATCAAAGCTGATCGTGCCCTCGTATGTGACAGGCCCTGTGGGCTCTTCGCCTTCCACTGGCGCAGCCTCACCCGTGCTGGAGAAAGCCAGCGGAGACGCGGTATCAACCACATAGGTAAAGGAACTGCCGGGGCTCAACGCCTCGGATTCCCAGGTGCCGTCGGTCGCTTTCACCGTCCGCGCGTGGTCGGAACTGTTGGTGAAATTCAAAACGTCACCCGGCACGACGTAGATCACGGCGGGAAAAAACGCCTGATCAAGGATCATCACGTTTTGGGTTTGTGCCAAAGCGGAATTGCCGCAAATGGCGAAAGTGAACGCAACAAGGGACATGGCCCCCTTGTGAAAAGAAATAGGCATAGAAATGCTCCTGACAACGGCCCCACCCGGTTACAGTTCTACGTTCCTTAACGAAGCATTGCGGCGGAAATAGGGCGAAACGGTTGTTCCGGTGCCTCTTAGAGGATTTGATCGGTCTGGGTCGCCAGCCATGCCTTGAACGACCGAAGGGCGGCAGTCTCGGCGCGGTCTTCGGGCCACACCAGATAGTAGTTGCCGATGCTTTGCGTGGTCTGGGTCGACGCAAGCACCAATTGGCCGGCCCGCAAATAAGGGTCTGCGGAAAATGTCGGCAGCAGCGCCACCCCAAGCCCGTGCACCGCCGCCTGCGCCATCGTTGAAAACTGATCAAAGATCATGCCGGATGGCGGGGTGCTGCTCACCCCGAGCGCCTCAAGCCAGCGCGCCCAGCCCCGTGGCCGCGTTTCAAGATGCAGCAGCGGAAACCGCAAGATATCGGCCGGGTTGTCCAGCGGGGCCTCCAGCAGGTCGGGGGCACATACGGGGACAACCGTTTCCGGCATCAACCGCAGATAGGCGGCACCGGGCCAGTCTTCCTTGCCAAAATGTATGGCAGCGTCAAAATTGCTGTTCTGGAATGAAAACGGGTTCAGCCGTGTGCTCAGGTTTACTGTCACCTCTGGATGGGCCTGGGCAAAATCACGCAAGCGCGGGGCCAGCCAATGCATGCCAAAGCCGGGCAGAATGGCCAGGTTCAACGCCCCCGCCATCGGGTTTGTCCGCGCCGATATCGAGGCCTGCGCCAAGCGGTTCAATATCTCGCGCACCTGCAAAACATAGCTTTTCCCGGCCTCCGTCAGCACCAGCTGCCGGCCCTGCCGGTCCATTAACGCCACGCCAAGCTGGTCCTCGAGGGTCTTGAGCTGCCGGCTGATCGCGCTTTGGGTCAAGGACAGCTCAAGCGCCGCCTGGGTGGCACTGCCAAGCCGCGCCACGGCCTCGAAAGCGAGCAACGCATTGATGGATGGCAAAAAACGGCGCGGCGCTATCATATGACTTAAACTCATAAGGCTAGGATAAAGCAGCGATAGTATTTCGTGGCTGGCTTTGCAATACTCTGCCCAAATCTAGACCTTTTGGGAGGATATCCAATGAACGCCGAAGCCCCAATTCTCAAGGCCAAAGACGCCCCGAACATGAGCAGCTTTGACTGGACAGACCCGTTCCGTCTGGCAGACCAGCTGACCGAAGACGAACGCATGATTCAGGAAAGTGCGCGCGCCTATGCGCAGGAAAAACTGCAACCGCGCGTGATCGACGCCTTTGCAAACGAAAGCACGGACCCTGCGATTTTCAAGGAAATGGGCGATATGGGCCTGTTGGGCGTCACTGTCCCCGAAGAATACGGCGGGCTGGGCGGCAACTATGTGTCCTACGGCCTGGTCGCGCGCGAAGTCGAACGCGTGGACAGCGGATACCGGTCGATGATGTCCGTGCAATCCAGCCTGGTGATGTACCCGATCTATGCCTACGGCTCTGAGGCACAACGCAAGAAATACCTGCCCAAACTGGCAAGCGGTGAATTCATCGGCTGTTTCGGACTGACCGAACCTGACGCCGGATCCGACCCTGCTGGCATGAAAACCCGCGCGGTGAAAACGGCAAACGGCTACAAGCTGATCGGGTCCAAGATGTGGATTTCGAACGCGCCCATCGCCGATGTTTTTGTGGTCTGGGCAAAGTCCGAAGAGCACGGCGGCAAAATCCGCGGCTTTATCCTTGAAAAGGGGATGAAGGGCCTCTCCGCACCAAAGATCGGCAACAAGCTGTCCCTGCGCGCCTCGATCACCGGCGAGATCGTGATGGACAACGTCGAAGTCGGCGACGATGCGTTGCTGCCCCATGTGGAAGGCCTGAAAGGCCCGTTCGGCTGTCTGAACCGCGCCCGCTATGGCATCAGCTGGGGTGTTCTGGGCTCGGCCGAGTTCTGCTGGCACGCGTCGCGCCAATACGGGCTGGACCGCAAGCAGTTCAACAAGCCACTGGCACAAACCCAGCTGTTCCAGAAAAAGCTGGCCGACATGATGACCGAAATCTCGCTTGGCCTGCAAGCGTCCCTGCAGGTAGGCCGCCTGATGGACCAAGCCAATGCCGCCCCCGAGATGATCTCGATCGTGAAACGCAACAACTGCGGCAAGGCCCTGGACATCGCACGCATGTCGCGTGACATGCATGGCGGGAACGGCATCAGCGGCGAATATCAAGTGATCCGCCACATGATGAACCTCGAGACGGTGAACACCTATGAGGGCACTCATGATGTCCATGCGCTGATTTTGGGCCGTGCGCAAACCGGCCTTCAGGCATTTTTCTAAAGACACAATGAGGGGGCTGTCTGCCCCCTCAAACTCCCCCGAGGATATTTGAGAGCCAGAGAATAAAGGAAGTGGTTCCCTTTTCTCTGGCTCTTAAATATCCCCGCCGGAGGCATCTTTTGGCAGTGCCTTTGGTTTAGTCGGAAAGGTGACTATGGACCGCGTACAGATCGTTCATGACAATTTTTTGCGGCGCGTTGCGGCGCGGGATTTTCCTGTTGGCAGGGCTGTGACCCCCGGTTTGGACAATGACGCTGCTGTCGGGCTCTACCGTGCGCAGGTTTTGTCGCGCGCGCTGGATTTGCAAAGCCGTGTGATGCAGGCCAACAAGCAGGGGTTTTACACCATCGGGTCCAGCGGGCACGAGGGCATGGCCGCCGTTGCCCATGCGTTGCGCCCCGATGATATCGCTTTTCTGCATTACCGTGATGCGGCGTTCCAGATTGCACGGGCCGATCAGGTTGGCGGGCAGGATATGTTGCGCAACATGTTGCTGTCATTCGCGTGTTCCATGGATGATCCAACCAGTGGCGGGCGACACAAGGTGCTGGGCAGCCGTCGCCTGATGATCCCGCCGCAAACCTCGACCATCGCCAGTCATCTACCCAAAGCCGTCGGCGTGGCCCATTCCTTGGGGCTGGCGCGCCGCAATCCGCCCGAGCATCGGTTGCTTGCCCATGACGGGATTGCGATGTGCAGTTTCGGGGATGCCTCGGCCAACCATTCCACTGCCCAAGGTGCCATCAATGCCGCCTGTTGGACTGCCGTGCAGGGTGTGCCCTTGCCCTTGTTGTTTGTCTGCGAGGACAACGGGATTGGCATTTCGACCAAGACCCCGACAGGCTGGATCAAGGCATCTATGTCCGCGCGTCCGGGTCTTGCCTATTTCGAGGCCAATGGATTGGATCTGTTTGCGGCCTATTCGGCTGCCAAAGCGGCGGCGGATTTTGTCCGAAAGCATCGCAAGCCCGCCTTTTTGCACCTGCGCACCGTTCGGCTTTATGGTCATGCCGGTGCGGATATTGCGACAAGTTACCTGCCGAAATCTGAGGTCGAGGCTGACGAGGCCAATGACCCGCTGTTGCACAGTGTCCGGTTGTTGATCGAAGCGGGCGCGTTGAGCGCGGACGAGGCGTTGGCGATCTATACTGACACACTGGACAACGTCGCAGAAGCCGTTGTTGATGTTATCACCCGCCCGCATTTGAAAACAGCTGCTGGCGTGATGGCCAGCATTATCCCGCCAAAGCGGGTCTGTGCCCCGACCAATGGACCGTCTGCCGAAAAACGCGCCGAAATCATGGGCGGTGAACTGACCCAGATGGCAACACCGCAGCCTCTGTCCAAGATCATCAACTGGGCGCTGCATGATCTGATGCTGGCCCATCCAGAAACCCTGCTCATGGGCGAGGACGTCGGCCGCAAGGGCGGTGTTTACGGCGTCACGCAAAAGCTGCAATCGCGTTTTGGCCCTGCACGGGTGATCGATACCTTGCTGGACGAACAGTCCATCCTGGGCTTTGCCATCGGTGCGGCCCATAACGGCTTTGTCCCGATGCCGGAAATCCAGTTTCTGGCCTATCTCCACAATGCCGAAGACCAGTTGCGCGGAGAGGCCGCGACCTTGTCCTTCTTCAGCAATGGCCAGTGGACCAACCCGATGGTGCTGCGCATCGCGGGGCTGGGATATCAAAAGGGGTTCGGCGGGCATTTTCACAACGACAATTCCCTTGCTGTTCTGCGGGACATCCCGGGCATCGTTATTGCCTGTCCGTCAACCGGTGCAGATGCGGCGATGATGCTGCGCGAAGCACATCGTCTTGCGCGCGAAGAACAGCGGGTTGTGGTCTTTGTCGAACCCATTGCGCTTTATCCCATGCGCGATCTGCTGGATGCTGGCGACGGGGGGTGGATGACGTCTTATCCCGATCAAGGTCAGCGGCTTGGGTTGCAAGACATCGGCGTGCACGGCAATGGCAGCGATTTGGCGATCGTGACCTATGGCAATGGCCATTACCTAAGCCGTCAGGCCCAGGCCGATCTTGCCGCACAAGGGCTGGATGTGCGGGTCATCGACATGCGCTGGCTTGCCCCTCTGGCCGAAGATGCGATCATCGACGCCATCGGCGACCGGCCGGCCTTGATCGTGGACGAATGCCGCCGCACGGGCGGGCAGGCCGAAGCGGTCATGGCGTTGATGAAAGAACGCGGCATCGCCCGTTTCGCGCGGCTGACAGCCGAAGACAGCTTTATCGCCACGGGCCCTGCCTATGCCGCGACACTTCCATCACGCGAGGCGATCGTCGCCGCCTCATTGGCGTTGTTGGGAGACTGAGCCTCAGGCGGGCCACAATGCGCACTGTGTCTGGCCCGGCCTTCCCTATCCCCTAGCCATCATTTCGTGGCAAAGGGCGGGCTGCCAGCGGGCCGATCTTGATCGCTAGCGTTGCGCTATCCCAAGCTTATGTCTCGTGCTGAGCCACGGGGGCACCGCCCTGAAACGCATTGCCGTTCTTGTAATCGCAAGGGGCTTCTTGCATCTGTAAATGCAGGTCGCTGCCTTTGTAGGGATGCGCGCGGGCCAGGCTCTCGTCCACCTCGATCCCCAAGCCGGGGGCGGTTGGTGCCTCGATAAACCCGTCATTCACGCGAATGGAGCCTTTGATCAACTGGTCATGGAACGGTGTTTCGATGCATTCGCACATCAGGACGTTGGGGATGGAAACCGCGAGATGTATGTTCGCGGCCCATTCCACCGGACCGGCATAAAGATGTGGCGCGATCTGTGCGTTATAAACCTCAGCCATGGCAGCAATCTTCTTTACCTCCCAGATACCACCGGCGCGGCCCAAAGCGGGCTGCAAAATCGCGGCAGCCCCTGACCGCAAAACAGGCGCGAATTCCGCCTTCGTGGTCAGGCGCTCTCCGGTTGCGATGGGGATGCCAACGCTGCGGGCCACGACGGCCATTTGTTCAACCGCGTCTGGCGGGATCGGCTCTTCGTACCACAGCGGGCTATAGGGCGCGATGGCCTGGCCCAGCCGGATGGCACCGGCGGTCGTGAACTGCCCGTGGGTGCCAAACAGCAGATCGGCCTTGTCGCCCACGGCCTCGCGGATGGCTTTGCAAAAGGCGACCGACTGGCTGATATCGGTCATCGCCGGCATATGCCCGCCGCGCAGGGTATAGGGGCCGGCAGGGTCGAACTTGATCGCGGTATAGCCCCGCGCGACACAATCCAGCGCCGATTCAGCGGCCATTTCGGGCGAATTCCAGAACGCGGCAATGTCATGGTGGGGCAAGGGGTACAGATAGGTATAGGCGCGCACACGGTCGTTCATGCGCCCCCCGATCAGCGCATAGACGGGCCGGTCACGGTCCTTACCCAAAATGTCCCAACAGGCAATCTCAAGCCCTGAAAACGCGCCCATCACCGTCAGGTCAGGCCGCTGGGTAAAGCCTGACGAATAGACGCGCCGGTACATCAATTCGATATCTTCGGGGTTTTGCCCCTGCATGTGCCGCTGGAACACGTCTTCGATCACCGCCCGCATCGCCTCCGGCCCGACCGAGGAGGCATAACATTCCCCCCAACCGGTGATGCCGGTGTCCGTCGTCAGCTTGACCAATATCCAATACCGCCCGCCCCATCCCGGAGCAGGGGGCGCGGTGACGATGACATCCAGGTCCTGAAGCTTCATGGCGCGGCCTTCTTTTCCAAATGGAGTAAAATCCCGGGGGTGTGGGGGCTGGCCCCCACTAGGTATTATGTGTGGGGGCTGGCCCCCACTGTTTGACGTGTGTGGGGGATGGCCCCCGCTAGGTGCTATGTGCGGCGGCTGGCCCCCGCCTTAACCAAGCGTGGCGGGGCTTTGCCCGGGACGCAAGTCTGAACCTGCCCGCGGCCTTATGTTTTCGTCGTGTCGGCAGAGGGGCCGCGCCAGCGGATGAAAACCGACACCGCGATCAAGGTCAGCAGCATCGACAGCAAAAACGGTGCGCCGGGAAAATACACCGCCACGTCGGGCGCTGTGAAGGCGGCAAATGTGCTGGTCATCACCAAGGGCGCAATCACCATCGCAAGCGCGGATGCCGAGGTCAGCACCCCCTGAAGCTCGCCTTGGGCATTCTGGGCCACGGAGTGCGACATGATCGCTTGCAGCGCGACAGGGATCACGCCGGCAAGGGCGGCCATCGGTGTCAGGATCAAAATCGCCGGGCCAGATGTCACCGTGGCGATCAGGAAAAACGTCACCACGCTAAAGACATAGCCGAACAGCACGGTGCCCCGTTCTCCGAACCGTTTCAGCACAGGGCGGATCAGCCCGGCCTGAACCACAGCCATGGCACAGCCGAACAGCGCAAGTGATCCGCCGATCATCGACGGGGACCAGTCAAATTGCGCCTTGCCGAAATAGCTCCAGACCGACGGGTAGACGGCAAAGGCAAGGTGGTACAGGAAATACACCAACAGCAGCCGCTTGATGCCGGGCAATTCACCCAGATGTTTGACGGCCCCCAACGGGTTGGCGCGTCGCCATGAAAACGGGCGTGCTGCCTTGCGGTCGACGGTTTCCTTCAGCACGAACCAGCCGAAAGCGACGTTGCTTGCGGCCAGTATGGCGGCGGCCCAAAACGGCGCGCGTGTGCCGAATTCGGCCAGAAATCCGCCCGCGACAGGGCCCAGCACAAAGCCTGCGCCAAAGCCCGCGCCGATCAGGCCAAACCGTGCCGCGCGGTCCTTGGGCGCGGATATATCGGCCATATAGGCGCTGGCGGTGGCCCCTGTGGCGGCTGAAATGCCGCCCACCACGCGGCCCACCAACAGCAGCCAGATCGACCCTGCCAGTGCCATGACAACGTAATCCAATGTCATCACAGTCAGCGAAACCAGCAGGATCGGGCGGCGTCCGAACCGGTCGGACAGGCTGCCGATCAAGGGGCTGAACAGAAATTGCATCACCGCGAATGTGGTGGCCAACACCCCGCCCCAAAGGGCGGCTTGCGACAGATTGGCAGACCGGACTTCCTCGATCAGGTCGGGCATGACGGGGATGATCAGGCCGATCCCTATGGCATCGATCATGACCGTCGCGACGATGAAAAGTACCGCCGGTCGCACCGCGTCAGAGCGCCTGCGCGCGCGCAACAAATGCCTTTGCATCGGCGATTGCGTGGCCCATTTGATGGGCGGGGTCGAACAGGTCGGCTGAAAGCTGCGGATAATCCGCGCGGGCCAGATCGCCCAAGGGCACCTGTTTGTCCTGCGCTTCGCGGCACAGTTTCTTGGTGATGGCCTGGGCTTCGGGGCGCGACATGGTTTGCGCCAGTGCAAAGCTTAACGCTTCGGCGTGGATCAGATCCAACCCACCGGTCAAGGCGCTGTGCATGCGCACCGGATGCGGGGCCACGCCATCCACCAAAATTTTGGCATGGCGCAGGGCCGATGCAAGGCACAGGGACAGTTGCGGCACGGCCATCCATTCGGCAAACCACGCGCCGCCATCGCGCTGGTGCTGATGGGCTGCGGCGGCTTGCAATGTGGCGCGTTGGCCGGTGAACTGATGGCCAAGCGCGATGATCGCGGACGGGCCGACGGGGTTTTGTTTCTGGGGCATGGTGGATGATGCACCCGACGCGCCAAGGGCGATTTCCTCGATCCCGGTCATGGTCAGCCCGACCATGGACTGCGCCATATGCGACAGCGCGGCCATCACCCGGCCTTGCCAGTCGGCGATGCGCAAGATCGGGGCGCGGTCCACGTGCCAGCTGCGTTTGGGATCATGCAGGCCAAGCGCTTTGGCCAGTTCCGCTCGCGTTTCGTCGGCTTTGGGGCCAAGGGCAGACCCGGTCCCGGCAGCACCTGACAGGGACACAAACAGCGATGTGGCACGCAGGGCTTCAAGCTCCTCAAGTGCGTCGATCAACGGCATGCCCCATTCGGCCAGTACCGCGCCCCAACTGGTCGGCGTGGCGTGTTGCCCATAGGTGCGCGCGGGCAGGGGAAGGGTCGAATTGGCCTCGGCCGCTGCTGCAAGGGACGCGACGATGGCGCGCAAATCGGCCTCTGCCAACCCAAGCGCCTGACGCAGGCGCAGCATTAGCGCGGTGTCGATGATATCCTGACTTGTTGCCCCCCAATGCACGTGCTGGGCAAATTCGGGCGCTTGCATTTCAGCGCGAAACTGCGCCAGCAGCCCCGGTACGCTGACCCCGTTTTCGCCCGTCGCCTTGGCAATCGCGCCGGGGTCGACCTGAATTTCCAGCGATGCGCGGTGGATCGCAGCCGCGCTCAGTTCAGGGATCACCCCAAGCGCGCCTTGCACCTTGGCCAGCGCCCCTTCGACCAGCAGCATCGCGCGGATTGCGGCGGTGTCGGAAAACAGGCGTCCGGCATCCCCCGTCGGGAAAAGCTGCGCATAAAGGGGGCTGTCGAAGACGCTGGCGGCCATGGGTTACCTCTTGAGAATCGTATCAATAATCTGCGCCAGACCCTTGGGGTCGGCAAAGAACGGCGAATGTCCGGTGGACATCTCATAGACATCCGCGCTTGGCCAGTCCTTGGTCATGGTCACCTGATAGGCGGGCGGAATGGTCCGGTCGTCCATGCAGCGGATATAGCTGCGCCGCTTGGCGTCGGCGCGGGCCGTATCGGGCAAGGCGGCGGTGGTGGGGGCCACGGCCTGCGCGCAAAGCTGCGGATTGGCGAAAGCGGCGACACCCTCGGAGCAGTCGTTGTAGAACAACGCTTCGGTCATCGCCGGATCAAGGGTAAAGCTTTTGCCATCCTCGCGCAGGCGCACCGCTGGCATCAACGGCTGGCTGGGGGCCTGTTTGCGCATGTCGGCCAGCGTCATACCGGGGGCGGGCACATAGGCGCATAGATAGATAAGCTGCGCCATGGCATCGGGGTCTTTTTGCGCGGCAGCACTGATGGCAAAGCCGCCCATGGAATGACCCAGCACAACGGTTTCAGGCGTTGACGCAGCCAGCACCGCATCGGCGTAGCTGTCCAGCGTGACGTCGTTGACCGGCGTTTGATCCGCCCCGTGGCTGGGCAGATCAATGGCGCGGGGGCTGTGACCAAGCGCGGTAAGCGCCGGGATCAGATCGCGCCAGCACCAAGCACCGTGGCACGACCCGTGAACCAAAAGGATATCAGACATGTCCGACGCTTTTCAGGAAATCGGTCAGAACTTGCGCGTATTCTTCGGGGTTCTCGACGCAGGGCAGGTGGCCGGTCTTGCGGATGATGTGGAACTTGGACCCCGGGATCAGGTCAACGGTTTCACGCACCAGATCGGGCGGGGTTGATCCGTCTTCCGCCCCTGCGATGCCCAGACATGGCAGGCGCAGGCCCGCAGTCGGCGTGTAGAAATCCGTGCCCGAAATCGCGGCCGAACATCCGGCATAGCCATCGCGTTCCTGACGGGTGACCATGTTGCGCCACAGCTCAAGCTCCGGCTTGGCGCGGAAATCGGCGGCGAACCAGCGCTCCATGATGGCATCGGCAAGGCTTTCGATGCCGTTTTCCTGCACGTCCTTGATCCGGCTGGCCCACATTTCGGGCGTGCCGATCTTGGCGGCGGTGTTGGACAGCACCATGGCGCGGATCAGGTCCAGACGCTTGGTTGCCAGCCCTTGGGCGATCATGCCGCCAATCGACAGGCCGACAAAGACGCAATCCTTAACGCCCAGAAAGTCCATCAGTTTTTCGGTGTCCGTGATCAGCGACCCCATCGAATAGGGGGCAGGCGGACAGGTGGACAGGCCATGCCCGCGCTTGTCGAAACGAATGATCCGCAAGCCTTGGGGCAGCAGCGGCAGGATCGGGTCCCACAGGCGCATGTCGGTGCCCAGCGAATTGGCGAACACCACGGGCGCGCCATCATCGGGGCCATCGACGCGGTAATGCAGGCGAACATCGCCGGTATCAAAAAGCTTCATGGGGCAGGCTCCTTTTCGGGGTCAATTGAGGGTGGCAAGGGCGCGGATGAACATATCGGCATCCACATTCCCGCCGGAAATCGTAACGATCACATCATCGCCTTGGATCTGGTCGCGCCGGAACAAGGCGGCAGCAAGGGCAACCGCACCACCGGGTTCAGCGACCACTTTCAGGCGGTTAAAGGCTTGCGCCATGGCGCTTAGCGCCTCGTCATCGGTCGCAACAAGACCGGGGCCGCACAACCGTTTCATGATCGGAAAGGTCAGGTCACCGGGTTGCGGCGTGACGATTGCATCGCAGATCGACCCGGCCAGCGCGGGGTTGCGCGCGATGCTGCCTTGGGCCAGCGACCGCGCAACATCGTCAAATCCGGCCGGTTCGGCAGGGCGCGCCCGCAGGCCGGGGGCGTCGGCCTCGAGTGCCAGCGCGATCCCCGAGGTCAGCCCGCCGCCACCGCAACACACGATCACATCGGCAGAGGTGATCCCCAGTTCGGCGGCCTGCTGGGCGATCTCGAGCCCTGTGGTGCCTTGGCCCGCAATCACCTGCGCATCGTCGTAGGGTTTGATCAGGGTTAGCCCGCGTTCACCTGCAAGCCGCGCACCGATGGCATCACGGTCTTCATTTGCACGATCATACAGAACCACCTCGGCCCCAAGGGCGCGGGTGTTTTCGATCTTCAAACGCGGCGCGTCAGACGGCATGATGATGACAGACGGCACGCCATGCAGCTTGGCGGCATAGGCCACGCCTTGGGCATGGTTGCCGCTGGAAAAGGCGATCACGCCCTTGGCGCGGGTGTCGGGATCAAGCGCGGACAGCGCCGACCAGCCGCCGCGAAACTTGAAGCTGCCGGTGTGTTGCAGGCATTCGGGTTTCACCCAGATGCGGCGGCCCGCGATCTCGTCCAGAAACGGTGAGTTCAACAGCGGCGTGCGGCGCACATGCCCTTCAAGCCGTGCGGCAGCGGCGCGTATCATTTCGATATTCATGACATTTCCTCGATCCAGGTGTGCAGGGCGGCGACGGCTTCTGGTTCATCCAGAAACGGGATATGCCCGCGACCGGGCACGCGGCCCACAATCATATCGGGGCGACGCTTTTCCATTTCGGCCAGGGTTTCTTCGCTCAACAGGTTGGAATTCATCCCGCGAATACACGCCACCGGCAGCCCGGCCAGCGCATCAAAGAACGGCCATAAATCGGGCGACGGGCCGTCGAACGCCTTGGCCACCGCATCGCGCAGATGCTTGTCATAGGTGATTTGCAGGCCGCTGTCGGTCTGGGTGTAATGCTTGACGGCTTCCTCCATCCAGCGGCTGTCGGGCACACCGTCAAATTCGGGAAACACGCGGGGCATGGCGGCGGCGGCTTCGGCATGGGTTTTGGCGGCGGGATTGCGGCCAATGTATTGCATGATGAAATCCAACCCCTGCGGGTCGATATACGGCCCCACATCGTTAAAGGCGACGCCCAGCAGGCGGTCTTTGGCCCCCATCGCCAGCCCCATCGCGTTCAGTCCGCCGCGCGAAGTGCCAAGGATCGCGACCTTGTCCAGCCCCAGATGCGCCAGCAGTTCCAGCGCATCGCGGCATTCAACGGGCGGCGAATACTGCGACCAGTTCGGGTCGAAATCCGATTGCCCGCGCCCGCGGTAATCCATCTTGATCAGCCGGGTGCCCGCCAGATGCGGTGTGACATAGTCAAAGTCGGCGGTGGTCCGCGTCAGGCCCGCCAGACACAGGATCGGCAGACCCGCGCCTTCGTCGGTGTAATACAGGTTCAGTCCGTCGGAAGTGGTGAAATGGGGCATCAGATACCTGCCAGTGCTGGAATTTCGGTAAGCTCGTTAAGCGTGTGCGCAGGTGTCCAGGGCAGACGGTCCGTGGGCTCGCCGCTGCGATTGACCCAAGCGGTGGTAAAGCCGTATCCCGTTGCTGCGGCAGCATCCCACCCGTTTGACGACACGAACAGGACCTCGTCCTTGGCGCAGCCGAAATGCTGGCCGACCAGATCATAGACCCGCGCATCGGGTTTGAAGATGCCGACGCTTTCCACAGACAACAACGCATCCAGCACATCGTCGATGCCGGCAGAATTTACCGCACCTTTCAGCATTTCCGGTGATCCGTTCGACAAGATCGCCGTGTTCAGCCCCGCGTCTTTCAGGCGGCGCAACATGGCGGGCACTTCGGGAAAGGCTTGCAGTTCCCAATACAGCGCCAGCAGGCGGGCGCGCAGGGCCGGGTCGCCGTCATGGCCGGTTTTCTCAAGCGCCCAGTCCAGCGCATTCTGGGTGACTTCCCAAAAATCGGCATGTGCGCCCGTAACAGCGCGCAGCCACGAATATCCCAGCTGCTTTTGACGCCAATGTTCGGCCACCTGCGGCCAACTGTCCTTGAGGGCGATGAAATCCGGCTCACTTGCGGCTTGGCGCGCAGCGGCGGCGACGTCGAATAAAGTTCCGTATGCGTCAAAGACGCAGGTGGTGATTGGCATGATGGCCTCCCCCTGAGGTGCTGGAGGCGAGATTGCCACGGGCAGCAGCCACAGAAAAGGCCGAAAACTGGTCTATTAGGGGGTTTACGCCGCCGCACAGTCTTGAAAGACTGCGCGCCGAACCCCAGAGCACCCGCGCAGACACGCGGCCTCTTGTATTTATACCCATCCAGATCGGAGATTTTTATGACGCAGGTTAAATCCGGCGATACCGTTGCTATTCACTATACTGGCACCTTGCTGGACGGCAGCACCTTTGACAGTTCTGAAGGTCGCGAACCGTTGGAATTCGTTGTTGGGTCGGGCCAGATCATCCCCGGCCTTGATGTGGCACTGCCCGGCATGGCGGTTGGCGACAAGAAAACCGTCAAGATCGGCAGCGCAGACGCCTATGGCCCGCTGAACCCCGAAATGCGTCAGGCCGTGCCACGCGAAGGCATTCCCGCGGATATCCCGCTTGAGGTCGGCACGCAGTTGCAGATGCAAACACCGGACGGTCAGGCGATGCCCGTCATGGTCGTCGAAGTCGACGAAGCAACCGTGACGCTGGATGCCAACCATCCGCTGGCAGGCAAAGACCTGCAATTCGACATCGAACTGATGAAAATCGCCTGATTTCGCATGCCAGCGCGGGGCACCCTGCGCTGGCACCGGAAAATTCAGAATTATCTGGACCGGCGTTTTCGAAAATTCCGGCCCCAGCCGATAAGGCCGCTCTCCGAAAGATTCCGCTCGAATAGCGCGACGCAGCACAGTAAGCAGCGTCTATGAACACAGATAACAGCTTTGAGATATTCCTTGTCGCCACGCCCGGCCTAGAAGACATGCTTCTGGCCGAAGTCGTCGAAAAAGGCTTTGCGAACCCGACGATGTCACCGGGTGGCATCACGGTACAGGGCGGCTGGCCCGAGGTCTGGCGCGCCAATCTGGAACTGCGCGGCGCGTCTCGGATATTGGCGCGGATCGGATCGTTCATGGCATTCCATCTGGCGCAACTGGACAAACGCGCGCGCAAATTCCCTTGGGGGGACGTGCTGCGCGCCGATGTGCCCCTGCGCGTTCAGGTCACCACCAAAGCGTCGAAAATTTACCACGCCGGTGCTGCCACCCAGCGGATCGAAACAGCCCTGCGCGAAAGCCTCGGTGCTGCGATATCGCCCGAGGCAGCGCTGGTCCTCAAGGTGCGCATCGACGACAATGTGGTGACGATGAGCCTCGATACATCGGGCGAATCCCTGCACAAGCGCGGCCACAAAGAAGCCGTGGGCAAAGCACCGATGCGCGAAACGCTGGCGTCCTTGCTGCTGCGGCAGGCAGGCTATACCGGCACCGAAACGGTCGTGGACCCCATGTGCGGTTCGGGTACCTTCGTGATCGAGGCCGCCGAAATCGCCATGGGCCTGAACCCCGGCCGCTCGCGCAGCTTTGCCTTTGAAAGCCTTGCCAGCTTTGATCCGCAGCTGTGGGACGAAATGCGTGCCAAACCGCCACAGGCAACCGACCTTCGTTTCTACGGCTCAGACCGCGATGCCGGTGCCATCAGGATGAGCACGGCCAACGCCGGACGGGCAGGGGTCGCAAACGCCGTGCATTTCGAAAACCACGCCGCAGGCGAATTGACCCCGCCCGAAGGTCCCCCCGGCCTTGTCATGGTGAACCCACCCTACGGCGGTCGCATCGGCAATAAAAAACTTCTCTATCCGCTCTACGGCACTTTGGGCCAAACACTGCTGACCCGTTTCAAGGGCTGGCGCGTCGGTCTGGTCACCTCAGAACCGCCCCTGGCCAAAGCAACGGGCCTGCCCTGGAAACCCCAAGGCCCCGCAATCGCCCATGGCGG
This sequence comes from Sulfitobacter sp. SH22, assembly GCF_965641905.1. Classification (NCBI taxonomy): domain Bacteria; kingdom Pseudomonadati; phylum Pseudomonadota; class Alphaproteobacteria; order Rhodobacterales; family Roseobacteraceae; genus Sulfitobacter; species Sulfitobacter sp. SH22. The sequence continues at coordinate 1,757,298 of NZ_OZ282573.1, read as the reverse complement.
CATGAAAGTCTGGTTCTACCAAACCCCACCGCTGCGCTAACGGACCCTTATTCTCCGGCTCTGAAATATCCCGGGGTCCGGGGCAGCGCCCCGGTCCGCCGGAAAAGTCAAAGATGCTCGGCTTGCGGCATCCCCAACACGTGAAACCCGCCATCGACGCGAATGATCTCGCCGGTGGTGCAGGCCCCCGCATCCGACGCCAGATACACGGCCGTGCCGCCCACCGCTTCCAAGGTCGCATTGGCCCGCAACGGCGCGTTCTGGTCTGTGTGTTTGTAGGTCTTGCGCGCCCCGCCGATGGCAGCACCGGCAAGGGTTTTCATCGGGCCGGGGCTGATCGCGTTGACGCGGATGCCGTCGGGGCCCAGATCATTGGCCAGATAGCGTGTGGCAGATTCCAGCGCCGCCTTGGCCACGCCCATGACGTTGTAATTGGGCACAACGCGGTTCGACCCCTGATAGGTCAGGGTCATCAGCGTGCCCCCATTATCAACCATCAACGGATGCGCACGGCGGGCGATCTCGATAAAGGAATAGGCCGAGATATCCAGCGAGTGTTTGAAATTCGCGCGGCTGGTGTTCAGGAAACGACCCGTCAGCTCGGATTTATCCGAAAACGCAATGGCGTGGACAACGAAATCAATCGTGGGCCAGCGTGCTGCAAGCTTTTCGAATGCGGCATCAAGGGATGCATCATCAGTCACATCGACATCGACCATGAAATCCGACCCGACACTTTCGGCCAGCGGTTTCAGGCGCGAGCCAAAGGCCTCGCCCTGATAGGTGAACGCCAGTTCGGCACCGGCTTCGGCCATCGCTTTTGCAATACCCCAAGCGATGGACCGTTCGTTCGCGACACCCATGATCAGGCCGCGTTTTCCCTTAAGTAGATCTGACATGTGCTGTCCTTACTCTATGAACTTGGAAAGGATCATCGACCCGTTGGTGCCGCCAAATCCGAATGAATTGGTCATGACGGAATCAAGCCCTGCGTTATCGACACGCTCCAGCGCGATTTCAGCCGGGTCCAGCTTGGGGTCCAGATCGACCACATTGATGGATTTGGCGATAAAGTCATGCTTGAGCATCAGCAAACAGAACACGGCCTCAAGGGCACCAGCGGCACCTTGGGCGTGGCCCGTCATGGATTTGGTTGAGCTGACCGGCGGCGTGCTGCCCTGGCCAAAGACGCGGCGGACGGCTTCGATTTCGCCGACGTCGCCCACGGGGGTCGAGGTGCCGTGCGCGTTGATATAGCCGACCTTGCGGCCCTCGGGCAGCGATTGCAGCGCCAGACGCATGGCCCGTTCGCCGCCTTCGCCCGACGGGGCGACCATGTCGTGACCGTCGGATGTCGCGGCATATCCGGTGACTTCGGCATAAATCGTGGCACCGCGCGCCTTGGCGTGTTCCAGTTCCTCAAGCACCAGCATGCCGCCGCCGCCCGAGATGACGAACCCGTCGCGGTTCGCGTCAAAGGCGCGGCTCGCGGTTTCGGGGGCGTCGTTATATTTGCTGCTCATCGCGCCCATGGCGTCGAACAGGCAGGACAATGTCCAATCCAGTTCTTCGCCGCCACCGGCAAACATCACGTCCTGTTTGCCCATCATGATCTGTTCGGCTGCGTTGCCGATGCAGTGCAGGGATGTGGAACAGGCGCTGGTGATGGAATAGTTGATGCCTTTGATCTTGAACGCCGTGCTCAGGTTGGCACTGACGGTCGAGGACATGCATTTCGGCACGGCGAACGGCCCGATCCGCTTGGTCGCGCCGGTGTCACGCACCACGTTATGCGCGGTAAACAGGGCCGAGGTCGACGGCCCGCCGGACCCTGCGACAAGGCCGGTGCGCGGATTGCTGATCTGCTCTTCGGTCAGGCCGGCATCGGCAATGGCTTGGGCCATCGCGATATAGGCATAGGCGGCACCGCCCCCCATGAAGCGCAATGCGCGTTTGTCGATGTGGTCTGCCACGTCGATCTTGAGCGTACCCGCGACGCGGCTGCGGAACCCGTGCTCGGTCATTTCGGGGCTGGCGACGATGCCGCTGGTCCCTGCCTTGAGCGATGCAAGCACTTCTTCAGCGTTGTTTCCGATAGATGAGACGATACCCAACCCTGTGACGACGACGCGGCGCATGGCGCACTCCCTTGATCTTACTGGGCCTATTGCCCTGTTTCGGCACCCCCTGCCAAGACTGCGGCAAGGGGGCTTTGCTCCTCCGTTTGCCGCCAACGGGGCGACAAATCAAGTCATCTCTCGGTTCAGCTTTCGCTGAGCGCGACCTTCATGTCCTTGACCATATAGATCACTTCGCCGTCTGCCTCGACGATACCGTCCGCCACACCCATGGTCAGGCGGCGGGTCTGGATCGCCTTGGTAAAGTCGATCTTGTAGGTCAGCATCTTGCGGTCGGGGCGGACCATGCCGGTCAGCTTGACCTCGCCCACGCCCAAGGCATAGCCGCGTCCCTGCCAGCCGCGCCAGCCAAGGTTAAAGCCGGTCAGCTGCCACAAGCCGTCAAGGCCAAGGCAACCGGGCATGATCGGGTTGCCGGGAAAGTGGCAGTCAAAGAACCAAAGGTCCGGTGTGATGTCGAATTCGGCGGTAATGTGACCTTTGCCATGGGCACCGCCATCGGCGGAAACATCCGTGATCCGGTCCATCATCAGCATCGGCGGGGCAGGAAGCTGCGCATTGCCGGGGCCAAAAAGTTCGCCGCGGGCGCATTTTAGGAGATCCTCTTTGTCGAAACTGGTGGGGTAATCGGCCATAGTTTTGCGGCTCCTGCTCGCTATTGTCAAAGTCCGTTCCGGTCTAGCATTGTGCCCGCTATGGCTGCAAGGGTTCTGGCACCCGCACCATTTTGGGTTTTTGTTTGAAAAGAGAGCGGTTTGCGCTGTATATACATCCAAGAGCAGTCAATGAGTATGGTATGACCCAAGTGATGCAACACACCAGTTCCAAGTGGCTTTCCAAGGCGGGCCTGCGTCCGACGCGGCAACGCATGACGCTGGCACAGTTGCTGGTGGGCGACGGTCAGCACCGCCATGTCACCGCAGAAAGCCTGTTTGACGCGGCCAAAGGGCAGGGCGAAGCCGTATCGCTGGCCACGGTCTACAACACGTTGCGCGCGTTTTGTGATGCGGGTTTGCTGCAAGAAGTCACCGTTGACGGATCGAAAAGCTATTTCGATACCAACACCCACGACCATCCCCATTTCTATTGGGAGGACGAAGCGCGGCTGACCGATGCCCCGTCCGACCAGTTGGTGATCGCACAATTGCCCGACGCGCCCGACGGGGCCGAAATCGCATCCGTTGATGTTGTGATCCGGTTGCGCCGCAAAAGCTAAACCGCTGGACGGGTGCTGGCGCGTTGCATAGGCTTGGGCCAAACAGCAGCGAGCGCCCCTATGCACCCCCTTCTTACCCAAGACCAGATTGACACGTACCAGCGCGACGGCGTGGTGCTGGTAAAAGGTTTATTTGCAGATCATGTGGATGCCTTGCGTGCAGGCATCGCGCGCAACATGGAAAACCCCGGCCCTTATGCGTCGAACAACGACAAGCCAGGCGAGACGGGGCGCTTTTTCGACGATTACTGCAATTGGGACCGTATCCCCGAATTTGCGCAGGTCATTCGTGGGTCTGCTGCCGCACAGGTGGCGGCTGATCTGATGCAAAGCCGGTCGGTACAACTGTTTCACGACCACGTGCTGGTCAAGGAACCGGGCACATCGATGGCCACCCCTTGGCATCAGGACGGCCCCTATTATTTCGTCGAAGGGCAGCAGAACGTCAGCTTTTGGTCGCCGCTTGATCCGGTGACCGATGCCACGCTGCGCTGTGTGGCCGGATCGCATTTGTGGGAAAAACCGGTGCTGCCGACACGCTGGGTCAAGGGCGATGCGTTTTTCGACCCCGCGCCTTACATGCCGGTGCCCGATCCCGATGCCGAAGGGATGGATATCCGCGAATGGACGATGGAGCCGGGGGATGCGGTGGCATTCAACTATGGCATCCTGCACGGCGCGCGCGGCAACCGGTCGACGGCGCGCAGACGTGCCTTTTCGCTGCGGCTGCTGGGCGATGACGCTACCTATACCCAACGGCCCGGTCCGACTTCGCCGCCCTTTCCGGGGCATGAAATGGTGCAGGGGCAAAAACTGAGGGAAGATTGGTTTCCGATGTTGATCGGGTGAAGGGGGGGGCGGACAGAGTGAGCTTTCGCCGCCCGTCCATCAATATCCGGTTTGGCGAAGCGTTCAAAAGATAATGTCTTTTTGCAAGGTGTGTGCAAAAAGACCGATTGCGTTGCCTGCGTGCAGGAGATCCAATTTGGGAAAACGGCATAACTTTTCAGATTACCAATTTAGGAGTTGTTCGTGACGGATAACATCGATCTTTTCATTTATTATTTGCGGAGGCATCTGGAAGTTCTTGATGCGGAGATCGCGGCTATATCCGCAAAAATAGCAGAATCGAAAGATCCCGAAGGGGATGGCTATTTTGACTCTGGCGAGTACTTCATGGGTGCTGGCCTTGCCGCTGTCGAAAAATACATGACAGAGACGTTTTGTTTTTTTAAAGTTGAGCAAGCGAAAGCACTTGATGCGGGGCCGAAATTGGCCGGAAATGTGTCCTTCGCATGGGTTGTTTGGTGTGCTGCAAATTATTGGAAACATGACGCTGAATGGTGGAAAGGGGCCGTCGCGATTGACGCTCCAGATTCTGATGGGATGAGCCGAGTCAATATTTCATGGCCTGAAGGTTGTAAATCCAAGAGTAACGTCGCGCGTCTGAAAAATTTTGGTAGGTTTGGGGATGATTACATTTGCTCGGTTGTTTTGGCCGCGCTTGTCGAAAAAACAGAAAACATAAGACTGCAATCAGTCCTGCCCCATTTAAAAGCTTGGCGAGATGAGGTCGAAAAATTGAGCCAACTTTAAGCTTCGCTACCGAGCGCCTGCAAAAATGTGTCTGAGTTCGTTGACCAAATTACTCAAAAACGAGCAAGGCTCGAACAGCTACCGATCAAATGCTTTCCAAAAGTCATCCTTTTGGGAACAGGCATAAACAGCTCCAACCAAAATCTGCGTAGTTGCTGAAGGTTTTCAACTCGCTCTTGATAGCGGACCTTTGTGCACCACACAGCATCAATCACGTTGGGCTCAAACCGGACATTGAGCACTCTCACCTTTAGCCCACATAATCTCTCACCCACCAAAAATCACCGCCTAAAACCATTGCCCCGGTTCAATCAGTCCCAAATCCAGCAACTGGCGTGAATGCCATTCAAACGGGGCGGAGTTGTGCCATTTGAATGTTTTGATCTCGAACTTGCTGCCAGGGTTCTTTTTCAGCGCCTTGGCGGTGCGAAAGGAACAAACGGCTGATGTGATATTGTGGTGCCACGGGCAGGAATAGGTGTTGTATTCCTCGTCGTTGAACGTGTGGTCGGCGCGGATTTTCAGGCCGGGTTTGGCGCGGAAGATCGAAATGCGGTCGATCTTGCGGCGCGCGGCGGGCACGTGTTCTTCGAAGCGCCAGCGCAACCCGCCAAAGAAATCCAGCTGGCGTTCTTTGGGGTGGTTTGCCGGTGTGCCATCGGGGCGGGCCAGCGCGTAATAGCCTGACCGGTCCAGATGCGCGGTTTCCAGCGACACGGCGTCAGGGACTTCGGTCAGGTCGTCGGCATAGAGATCAACCACATAAGACAACATGGAATCGCGGCGTTCTTCGGTATGAAAGGCGAGCATTTCGACAACATTGCGGGTCTCGCAGAACGGATAGAACAGGTATTCCGCGTTGTAGCAGAAATAGAGCCACTGCCCCTCGGCGGCCTCGATCACGCGGTTGATGACCGTCTCCATCGCGTTTGGTTCGAACAAGTTGTAGTCGACACGGATCAGCAATTCATCGACATCGCGCGGAAGATCGAATTCTTTGGGCATGAACGCGATCACCTTGGTAAAACCCAGTTGATGGTGATGGCGCAATGTCGTGTCGATTTCGACATCGTCTTCGACCAGAATCATGGCGATGGGCCCTTTGGCCAGCGCGTCGTTCCCGTCGGTCAGAAAATGATCAAGGCTGCGATAGTGCATTGGGGCCTGTGTGTTTGTGCGACAGTATCTAAATCCGCCAAATCGCCACGCATTGCAAGAGAACGCTGGCGCTGCTAGACCGCGTTTTTGCATATTACAACAACGGACCACGCCATGACCGCGCCAAAAAAGCTGTTCATCAAGACCTATGGTTGCCAGATGAACGTCTATGACAGTGAACGCATGGCCGAGGCCCTGGGTGATACCTATATCGAGACAAAGACGGCGGATGACGCCGATATGATCTTGCTCAATACCTGCCACATCCGCGAAAAAGCCGCGGAAAAAGTGTATTCCGAACTTGGGCGTCTAAAGCCGCTCAAGGCGTTGAACCCTGATCTGAAAATCGGTGTGACGGGCTGTGTCGCGCAGGCCGAAGGGGCCGAAATCATGCGCCGCCAGCCTGCGGTCGATCTGGTGGTGGGGCCGCAATCCTATCACCGTCTGCCCGCGATGGAGGCCCGCGTGCGCGAAGGCAAGACCGCGCTGGACACAGATTTCCCCGAAGAAGACAAATTCGAAAAGATGAAAGGCCGGGGCAAAGCGGCCCGTGCGCCATCGGCGTTTCTGACCGTTCAGGAAGGCTGCGACAAATTCTGCGCCTTCTGCGTGGTGCCCTATACCCGTGGTGCCGAAGTATCCCGCCCCGCCAGCCGCGTGCTGACCGAGGCGCGCGAACTGGTCGAAAACGGCGTGCGCGAAGTGACCTTGCTGGGCCAGAACGTAAACGCCTATCACGGTGCCGGTTCCGAGGGGGCGGATTACACGCTGGCCCGCCTGATCCGCGAGTTGGCCAAGATCGACGGGCTGGAACGCATCCGCTATACCACCAGCCACCCCAATGACATGGACGATGCGTTGATCGCCGCCCATGGCGAGGTCGACAAGCTGATGCCCTATCTGCACTTGCCAGTGCAGTCGGGGTCGGACCGCATTCTAAAACGGATGAACCGCAGCCACACCGCCGACAGCTATCTGCGTCTGATTGAACGCATCCGTGATGCCCGCCCCGATATCGTGATGTCGGGTGATTTTATCGTGGGCTTCCCCGAAGAAACGGACGCCGATTTCGAGGCCACGATGGATTTGGTCCGCGAGGTCAAATACGGCTACGCCTATTCGTTCAAATACTCGACCCGTCCGGGCACGCCGGCCGCAGAACGTGAACTGGTTGATACGGCCGTGGCGGACGCGCGTCTGCAACGGTTGCAGGCGCTGATCACCGACCAGCAACGCAGCATTCAAAACGCAATGGTCGGGCGCGACCTGTCGGTTCTGGTCGAAAAGGCCGGGCGCGAGGCGGGGCAGATGGTCGGCAAATCGGAATATCTGCATTCGGTCCATATTGACAACGCCACCGCGAAAGTCGGCGAAGTGGCCCGCGTTAGAATCGTTGGTGCCAAAACCAACTCTTTGACAGCGGTGGAGCTTTAAATCCCTTTGATTGTTGCCGCAGCAGCGTTTAATCTGATTCACAAAGCCTAGATTGTAACGCAATCGCCCCATAATTGCCTAAGTATGGCCACAATATAGTAAATACCGCGGTTTTCGTGCTTCACAGACCCTCGTTTACCTCCTAATCTGACTATATATTGCGGGGGACCCTGCTGCGCTGCGCAGTTCTGGTTTCTTTTGCGGGGGATTAAAAAAAGGACGAGGGCTGTGTTGAACAGAATTTCCAAAGGTCTGCGCCTGTTTGCGGGGATAATTATTGCCGCAACATTCGTTTTCCAAGCATCTGCTGCTGATGCACAAACAAAATCACAAGGTGGACGCGACAAGGGACAGTATATTCCGACGATCTGGGTTGACCCCGACGGGTGCGAACACTGGGTCATGGATGATGGTGCCGAAGGGTATATGACACCTAACGTAAGCCGTCAGGGCATTCCGGTGTGCCGCCGTGGCAACGTCTGCGGTGTGATGAACACCGACCAGTTCTTTGCAACAGACAGCTACCGCATCCACGCGCAGGGCAAGCAACGTCTGGCGCAGTTCTTTAAATCAACGGGTGCGATTTCCTATATCATCAGCGGCCACACAGACAGCCGCGCATCTGATGAATACAACATGCGCCTGTCGATCAACCGTGCGAATGCCGTTGCTGCTGTTGCCGCACAAACCGGCGCGCGGATCGCAGATGTACGCGGATATGGCGAACGTATGCCCGCTGCACCAAACGGGTCGGCCGCCGGCATGGCCCAGAACCGCCGTGTCGAAATCATCTGCATTCGCTAAGGGGACAGAACAGTGTTTAAAACAAAAATCTTATTGGTCACAACCTGCGCCTTTGGCTTGACCGCATGTGCCGATCTCGAAGGTATCGGTGGTGGCTATACTGCTGATAAGACGATGGACCGCGGCTTTGACAAAAAGCACCTCAGCCAGTTGCAGGCCGGGATCTGGGTTGATCCGAACGGATGCGACCACTGGATCATCGACGACGGCGTCGAAGGCTACCTGAGCCAGCGTCTGGATAAATATGGCAAGCCAGTTTGCTCCGGCGTGGCCGAACCGACCCATACTGCGGGCGACTTCAAAGGCGGGTCAAACGTTCGGGATCCGAACTGATAGTGGCTTGCAGATAAACCATCTCGGGCCGGGGCGTTTTACGCTCCGGCCTTTTTTGTCTCGCGGCGGGGTACTCAAGCCGTCTTGGAACCCCATATAGTAAAACAGACAGTTCGAAATAGGATCAGGCATTGACGCTCAGCGATACCAACACCCTTCCTTCCAACAGCGCGCGCCTGCTGGAATTCCAAGACAACCGGCTGCTCATTGATCTTTGCGGTGCCTATGACGTGCATCTTGCATCGATCGAAAAGGTGCTCGGCGTGCAGATCGTGCGCCGTGGCAACCAGCTTTCGATCATCGGTGACGATGATGCGGCAGCGCGCGCCGAAACCGTCCTGAATGCGCTCTATGCCCGCCTCGAAGGGGGGCGCACGGTTGAACCGGCGGATGTGGACAGCTTGCTGCGCATGGGGGATTCCGCCGCCGGAACCGGTGTGCGCGCGGGCGATCAGATCGAAATGCCAATCCTGGGCGGTATCGAAATCAAGACCCGCAAGAAACGCGTCGAACCCCGCACCGCCGCGCAAAAGGCCTATGTTCAATCCCTTTTCGACAATGAACTGGCCTTTGGTATCGGGCCGGCAGGCACCGGCAAAACCTATCTGGCCGTTGCGGTGGGCGTGTCGATGTTCATCGGCGGCCATGTCGACAAGATCATCCTGTCGCGGCCTGCGGTCGAAGCCGGTGAAAAACTGGGCTACCTTCCCGGCGACATGAAGGACAAGGTCGATCCCTATATGCAGCCGCTCTATGACGCGCTGAACGACTTCCTTCCGGGCAAACAGCTGGCCAAACTGCTCGAGGATAAAAAGATCGAAATCGCCCCGCTTGCTTTCATGCGCGGACGTACCCTGTCGAATGCCTTTGTCGTGCTGGACGAAGCCCAGAACGCGACCTCCATGCAGATGAAGATGTTCCTCACCCGCCTGGGCGAAGGCTCGCGGATGGTGATCACCGGGGACCGCACACAGATCGACTTGCCGCGCGGCGTGCCCTCGGGCTTGCAAGATGCGGAACGTCTGCTCAAAACGATCCCCAAAATCAGCTTCAACTATTTCACCTCCAAAGACGTGGTCCGCCACCCCTTGGTTGCTGCGATTATCGAAGCTTACGAAGCAGATACCGGTCACAGCTGATGCCCGTCCTGTATTTCATTTTGCCAATTAAACTCCGGGGGTCCGGGGGCTGGCCCCCGGTCCTTTGCTCATGAACGCGCTCGACATCGCCATGGAAGATCCACGCTGGCAGGATCTGGGTCTCGAAGCCCTCGCCACGCGCGCGATCACGGCCAGCCTGACGCATCTCTCCCTTGATCCGGACCTGGCCGAGGTATCCATTCTGGCCTGTGATGACACACGCATTGCCGATTTGAACGCGGATTTCCGCGGCAAGCCGCAGCCGACAAATGTGCTCAGCTGGCCTTCCGAGGAACGCGGTGCCGAAGCCGACGGCGGCATGCCGCTGCCGGTCGAGCCTGAGTTTGACGGCGTATTGGAATTGGGCGATATCGCTATTTCCTTTGACACCTGCGCAGCAGAAGCCGAGACCGCAGGCAAATCAATGGCAGATCATGTTTCGCATTTGATGGTGCACGGATTGCTGCATCTTTTGGGCTACGACCACGAGCGTGACGCGGATGCAACGCTTATGGAACGTATCGAAGTCGAAATACTTGGCAAATTGGGCATAGATGACCCATATAAGGAAAACGCAAGCGGTTCGCTTGCCTAACCAACAAAGACGGGACCCGATGGGCGATACAGACGGATCATCTGAGGCGGCGCAGAGCGCGCGGCTTGCGGACGAATTTGACAGCATGGAAATCGTTGAAGAAGACACCCCTAAATCAGGCGGTTTCTTTTCCCGCGTGATGGGGGCGCTCAGCGCATCAGAGGTCACCGAGGAGAACGAGACAGTATCCCCGCAGGCCGACCCGTTGTCGACGCGGGGCATGATGAACCTGCGTCGTATGCGGGTTGACGATGTTGCGATCCCCAAGGCGGAAATCACGGCGGTGCCTGTCACCTCGACCATGGATGAACTGGTTGCGGTCTTCAAGGAAAGCGGCCTGACCCGTTTGCCTGTCTATGACGGCACCCTTGATACCCCGGTCGGTATGGCGCATCTCAAAGACCTTGCTTTGACCTATGGGTTCAACGCCAAGACGGAGGATTTCGATCTTGTGTCGATGTTGCGTCCGCTGGTGTTTGTACCGCCCTCGATGACGATCGGTGTTTTGCTGACCAAGATGCAGGCTGAACGGCGTCACATGGCGCTGGTCATTGATGAATATGGCGGCGTTGACGGGCTGGTCACCATCGAAGACCTGATCGAACAGGTCATCGGCGAGATCGAAGACGAACATGACGTCGACGAGGGCAAATACTGGACCCTCGAAAAACCGGGCTGCTATATCGCCCTTGCCAAGACCCCGCTGGTGGATTTCGAAGCCGAGATCGGCCATTCGCTTACCGATCACGATGATGTCGACGAGGAAGAAATCGATACGCTGGGCGGGCTTGTGTTCATGCTCTCGGGGCGTGTTCCGGCGCGTGGCGAAATCGTCGTGCATCCCGATGGCCACGAATTCGAAGTCATTGATGCCGACCCGCGCAGCATCAAGCGCCTGAGGGTGCGCGTGGCCGGATCGGTGTAATGTCTCCAAAATCGGCGGCTTGGCTGCGCTTTGCACTGGCCATATTGGCAGGGGCTGTGGCGGCATTCGGACAGGCCCCCTATGACATCCCTGTTCTTTTGTTCCTCGGGTTCGTTGTCTCGCTTGAATTGTTCGACCGCAGCCAGCACCCGTGGCAGGCCGCTGCAATTGGCTGGGGGTTCGCGTCGGGCTATTTCCTGCATGGCTGGTTGTGGTTGCTGTCGCCGTTCATGGTCGATCCTGAGCGTTATGCCTGGATGGCCCCTTTTGCGCTGGTGGCGATGTGTTGCGGGCTGGCGTTGTTTTGGGGGCTGGCTTTCGGGGTGGCGCGTTGGCTGTCGCCCCGGTCCTGGCCGTTGATCTTTTGCCTGCCCGCTGCCGAAATGGTGCGGGGCTATCTGTTCACGGGCTTTCCCTGGGGCATGTTCAGTCAGGGTCTGGTGGACATCTGGCCCGGTCAAGGTCTGGCCTTTGTCGGCCCTTACGGCATGACCCTTGCGCTGGTTGCCGCTGCGGTTCTTTTCACCCGCGCGGCGCAGGGTGTTTTGAAAAACCGGATCGTGCTTTGGGGCGGCAGGCTGGTGGTCTTGGCCGCACTTGTGGTGCCATTCAGCGCAGGCCCGTCGCCGCTCAGCGACACGACCGTCAGGTTGGTCCAGCCCAACGCTGCCCAAAAAGACAAATGGGACATCGCCAAAATGCCGCTGTTCTTTGAGCGGCAACTGGCCCAGACCAGCGCAGCCCCTGCGGCGGGAAACCCCAAACCCGATTTGATCTTATGGGCCGAAACCGCGATCCCGTGGACGCTGGATCTGGCCGATGGCGCGCTGAGCCAGATCAGCTTTGCCGCGGGCGATACCCCTGTTGTCCTGGGGGTCCAGCGGCGCGAGGGATTGCAATATTACAACTCGGCGGTGTTGCTGGACCCGCAGGGCGAGGTCACGCAGACCTATGACAAGCACCATCTGGTGCCTTTTGGCGAATATATCCCCTTTGGGGATGTGCTGGCGAAAATCGGCATCCGCAGCTTTGCCGCGCAATTGGGCAACGGGTATTCTTCGGGCCCCGGCGCGACCGTCATGGATCTGGGCCGCCTTGGGTTGGCGCTGCCACTGATTTGTTACGAGGCGGTCTTTGCCCGCGACGTGAACGCCAGCCCGCAGCGCCCGGCATTCTTGATGCAACTGACAAACGACGCATGGTTCGGGGCAGGGCAGGGGCCGTTGCAGCATCTGGCCCAGGCCCGTATGCGCGCCATCGAACAGGGGCTTCCGATGGCGCGTGTGGCAAACACCGGCGTGTCGGCGATGATCGACCCTTTGGGGCGGATAAATGCCAGTCTTGCGTTGAATACGGCGGGGTTTCTGGATGCGCGTCTGCCGGAACCCAACAGCCCGACCCTGTACAGCCGCTTTGGCGAATGGCCGTTCTTGCTGGTGCTGCTGATCGGATTGGCGGGATCACTTAGAAGGCATTTTCGCAAGTTACCATTTGACGCACAGTATCGTCAAAGTTAAGCCCTATTCACCGGCCACAACGGCTTCCTGACGTGGCTAAGAAATCTATTGGAGCACTACATGTCCCGGAAAAACTATATCTTTACTTCGGAATCCGTTTCCGAAGGCCATCCTGACAAAGTTTGCGACCGTATTTCGGACGCCGTTTTGGACGCATTTCTGACTGAAGAACCCGAAGCGCGCGTTGCCGCTGAAACCTTCGCAACAACCAACCGGGTTGTCATTGGCGGTGAGGTCGGCCTGTCTGATCAGGAAAAACTTAGCGAATATATGGGCAAGATCGAAGACATTGCCCGCGCCTGCATCAAGGACATCGGTTACGAGCAGGAAAAATTTCACCACGCGACATGTGAAATCACCAACCTGCTGCACGAACAATCCGCGCATATCGCGCAGGGTGTTGACGCGTCCAGCGACAAAGAAGAAGGCGCTGGCGATCAGGGCATCATGTTCGGTTTCGCCACAAACGAAACGCCCGAGCTGATGCCGGCCCCGGTCCATTATGCCCACGCGATCCTGCGCCGTCTGGCCGAAGTGCGCAAAGACGGCACGGAGCCGACGCTGCGCCCTGACGCAAAAAGCCAGCTGTCCGTGCGCTATGAAGACGGCAAACCGGTTGGCGTGTCGTCGATCGTGCTGTCGACACAGCACGCATACGAGAGCCAGACAAGCGCCGATATCCGCGATATCGTCGAGCCCTACATCACCGAAGTCCTGCCCGAAGGCTGGATCACGGCCGACACCGAATGGTGGGTGAACCCCACAGGCACATTCGTCATCGGCGGCCCTGATGGCGACGCGGGCCTGACCGGGCGCAAGATCATCGTCGACACCTACGGCGGTGCGGCCCCTCATGGCGGCGGCGCGTTTTCGGGCAAAGATCCGACAAAGGTTGACCGTTCGGCGGCCTATGTTGCGCGCTATCTGGCAAAGAACGTGGTTGCTGCGGGTCTGGCTGAAAAATGCACGATCCAGCTGAGCTATGCGATTGGTGTGTCCAAGCCGTTGTCGATCTATTGCGACACCTTTGGCGGTGATGCGGATGTGGCGGATTCAGCGATTGAACGCGCCATCGGCAAGATCATCGACCTGACCCCACGCGGCATCCGCGAGCATCTGCAACTGAACAAGCCGATCTACGAGCGCACGGCGGCCTATGGCCACTTTGGTCGGGCACCTGAAGCTGATGGTGGGTTCAGCTGGGAAAAAACCGATCTGGTTGATGCATTGAAAGCGGCGCTTTAATCTTTCTAGCGCGTCGGCGGCATTCGATCTGCTGCTGAATTGAAAACAATTTGACGGACCTTCGGCAGTGCCGGGGGTCCGTTTTTCGTTTGAATTACAGGTAACGGGCCGTTCACCGCCCGCCCGCTTGGCGGCCTAGGAAAGAGGCCGGAAAGGCGAGGGCGGTTTTGCGATTTTGTCTGTCTGGAGCGAGGCGGCCTTGAATTCGGCAGCGCGCAGGGTCGGGTGCCCTTCCTGTTCTTGCAAGGCAACAAGGTAATCCCAGATCTGATTGCAGGTCATTTCCAGCGGTTCGGTGTGGGCGGCAGGTTGGGGGGTGCGACCATCACGAAGGTCCCTGATCTGGCGCATCATCCTGCTGACCATCGGTTTTAGATCCATCGCGCAGTCACGGGCAAAATGGCGCAAGGCGTCGTGCTGCGCGCCATCGGCAACAGGCAAGGCCCCGCCGGACTGGTACAAAGCGTTCGAGACTGCCCGTTTGAACGCTTCCTTGGTCAGGGCTTCTTTGGGGATATAGTCGCTGCATCCGGCATCCATTGCGGCAATTGCGATATCTTCGCGCGCGATGCCGGTGATCAGGATCGTCGCGGCGGTGCAGTTGCGCGGCGAAAGGCGGATCAGTTCCAACGCCTCAAGCCCGGTGCCGTCAGGCAGGCTGTAATCGACAAAGATCAGATCAAAGCTGTCGGTCTCGAGTATCTCTGACAATTCGCTCAAGGAGGTGACATCGGACACATCAAAGCGGGTCTTGAGCCCGGAACACAGTCGGGCAATGCGGTGGCGGTCAAAACGTTCGTCGTCCAACACCAACGCACGGGACTTGGTCGGTAGCGTTCCGGTATTTGTCTTGTTTTGCAGCATGGTCATCTGGCCTGAATTGCGTCTGATCGCCCAACCCTTACATCTTCGGCTTAATGTCTGATTAAAGCGACCCGTTGCGCTGGCGCAGGTGTCAGGCTAAAGGCATCCGCATGACAGATCCTATACGCCCCCGCCGAAATTTTTATGGTCGCCTCAAAGGCAAATCCCTCAAGCAAAGCCAGAAGGGCTATATTGAGGAAGACCTTGATGCGCTCTCCCCCGGTCCTGTTGATTGGGAGGCCAACCCGTCGCGCACACCGCTGGATCTGCCGGGGCTGTTCGGCGGCAAACCCGTCTGGCTGGAAATCGGCTTTGGTGGCGGTGAGCATATGGTGCATCAGGCCGCGCAAAACCCCGATGTGGGCATCATCGGTTGCGAGCCGTATATCAACGGTGTTGCGATGCTGTTGGGCAAGATCCGCCGTGCCGGTGTCGACAACGTGGCGATCCATCCGGGCGATGCGCGCGATATCTTTGATGTCCTGCCCGAAGCGTCGATCGACCGCGCATTTCTGCTGTATCCCGACCCCTGGCCCAAGACCCGCCATCACCGGCGCCGCTTTGTCACACCAGAGCATCTGGAGCCCTTGGTGCGGGTGCTGAAACCCGGCGCAATCTTTCGCGTGGCGACAGATATCGAGGATTATGTGCGCCAGACGCTGGAGCAGGTGCCGCGCCACGGTTTTGAATGGCTGGCCGAGCGCCCTGGCGATTGGAAAGAGCCGTGGGATGACTGGATTTCCACCCGATACGAGCAAAAGGCCCTGCGCGAAGGCCGCGTGCCCCATTATCTGACGTTTCGCAAACGTTGACGGCGTGTGACGGGGGCTGATTGCCCCCGGACCCCCATGGATATTTAAGAGCCAGAGAAGATAGGGCGCTCAGTTATGGACGGCACTTGCGTGCTGGTTTATGACGGCGGTCAGAATTCAGATTGAGGGTTGTCCCATGTCCAGTCACGCCACGCCTATTCCCATGACTTCGTCTGCTTGCGGACCCTTGAGCGGTGTGGCCGAGGTGCCGGGGGATAAATCCATCTCGCACCGGTCTTTGATATTGGGCGCGATGTGTGTCGGCGAGACCACGATCAGTGGTCTGTTGGAAGGCGATGATGTGTTGGACACGGCCCGCGCGATGCGGGCGTTCGGGGCGGACGTCACGGATTTGGGCGGCGGCAACTGGTCTGTGCACGGGGTCGGGGTTGGCGGTTTTGCCGAACCTGACGGCGTGATTGATTGCGGCAACTCCGGCACCGGTGTGCGGTTGATCATGGGCGCGATGGCGACATCGCCGATCACCGCGACCTTTACCGGTGATGCCAGCCTGAACGGCCGGCCCATGGCGCGGGTAACGGACCCGTTGGCGTTATTTGGCACGCAGGCTGTCGGGCGCAAGGGCGGGCGGTTGCCAATGACCATCGTCGGTGCGGCAGAACCTGTGCCGGTGCGCTATGTGGTGCCGGTGCCGTCGGCGCAGGTGAAATCGGCAGTATTGCTGGCGGGGTTGAATGCGCCGGGCAAGACTGTGGTGATCGAGGCCGAAGCCACGCGCGACCATACAGAGCGTATGCTGGCAGGTTTCGGGGCCGAGATTGCGGTCGAGGATACCGATGAGGGCCGCGTTATCACCTTGACGGGCCAGCCCGAGTTGCAGGCCCAGCATGTGGACGTGCCGCGTGATCCGTCTTCGGCGGCGTTTCCGGTCTGTGCGGCGTTGATCGTGCCCGGGTCGGATGTCTTGGTGCCCGGTATCGGTTTGAACCCGACGCGGGCGGGGTTGTTTACCACGCTGCGCGAGATGGGGGCCGATCTGACCTATGAGAACGAGCGCACCGAGGGCGGCGAGCCTGTCGCCGATCTGCGTGCCAGATTTTCGCCCGATATGAAGGGGATCGAGGTGCCGCCCGCGCGGGCCGCGTCGATGATCGACGAATATCCGGTGCTGTCTGTGGTGGCGTCTTTTGCGCAAGGCCAGACCATGATGCGCGGCGTCAAGGAGTTGCGGGTCAAGGAAAGCGACCGGATTGATGCGATGGCCAAGGGGCTGCGCGCCAACGGGGTCGAGGTGGAAGAAGGCCCCGACTGGTGGGCCG
Source organism: Sulfitobacter sp. SH22 (assembly GCF_965641905.1). Lineage (NCBI taxonomy): Bacteria > Pseudomonadati > Pseudomonadota > Alphaproteobacteria > Rhodobacterales > Roseobacteraceae > Sulfitobacter > Sulfitobacter sp. SH22. Next base: position 1,740,242 of record NZ_OZ282573.1, on the reverse strand, counting down.
TCACCGGGTTGGGGCATGGCAATGTGCCCGGCGGGGCCACCTGTGCCAGCCAGTTGGACCACCGCATTGCGATGTCCTTTATGATCATGGGCATGGCGGCAAATGCTCCGGTCAGCGTCGATGACGGTGCGCCGATCACCACATCCTTCCCGATATTCGAGCCGCTGATGGCGCAGCTGGGTGCCAAGGTGACGCGGGGCACGGCGTGATGGACGGCTTTACAGTCGCCATTGACGGGCCAGCCGCTGCGGGCAAGGGCACGGTGTCGCGCGCTGTGGCAGAGCATTTCGGCTTTGCGCATCTGGATACGGGGCTTTTGTACCGTGCCGTTGGTGCAAAGGTGCTTGAAGGGATGTCGCCTGAAGAGGCGGCATTGACCTTGGTTGCGGGCGATCTGGAGAATGACCAGCTGCGCACCAATGCGGTGGCCGAGGCGGCCAGCCGTGCGGCTGCGATCCCGGAAGTGCGGGCCGCTTTGGTGGATTTCCAGCGCAGTTTCGCCATGCGGGCTGGCGGGGCGGTGCTGGACGGGCGCGATATCGGAACGGTGATTTGCCCCGATGCGCAGGTAAAGCTGTTCGTGACAGCCACACCCGAGGTCCGTGCGCAGCGCCGGTTCGCGGAACTGGCTGCAAAGGGGTTTGACGGAACCTTTGAACAGGTGTTGGCCGATGTGGAGGCGCGTGACGAACGCGACAGCAGCCGTGCCGAGGCCCCGCTGAAGCCCGCCGCAGATGCTGTCGAGATGGACACCTCGACCATGGATATCGCCACGGCGGTGGCCCGCGCGATTGAGCTGATCAGCCAGCGTTTGGCGCGCTAGGGCCTTTTGCCGTCCTGTTGCGGGGCTGCAAGATATTTCGCCACCATGGAACTGTCCTTTGATCCGGTGCGTTGATGTGTCGAATGCTGCGCGATGACAGCGCGCGGTCTGGCGCAATGATCACAAGGATACCCATTATGAAAACCGCACAAGACTATCTGGAAGCCGCCAATACCGTCGTTCCGACAATGGACGCCAAAGACGCGATCGCCAAGCACGCGCAGGGCCAAGGCCTGTTTATCGATGTGCGCGATTCATCCGATATTGCCAGCAGCGGCACGATCAAGGGCGCACACCGTGTACCGCGCGGCATGATCGAATTTCGCGCCGACCCAAAGGTCGAGGCACTATATAACCCGATCTTTCAAAAAGACGCCGAGATCTATTTGATCTGTGGGGCAGGCGGCCAGGCTGCGTTGTCCGGCAAAACCCTGCACGACATGGGCTATACCAATGTGACCAACATTGGCGGTTTCCCCGGCTGGGAAGACGCGGGCGGCCCGACCGAGGCTTAATCAACCGAGGCTCGAGGTGACAATCCCTGCTCCCTTTCCGGGGGCGGGGTTTTTCATATCCGCCAGGCGTGCCGCCGCCTTCTTGTTAACACCGGAAGACTGATTACGGCACAGCAGGCGATCTTTCGCGAGCGGTGGATCAGGCTGCCAGAAGCCGCCTGACCGCCCTTGCCATTTCCATGAAACAGGCCTATACGCGCGACTGTCTAAGGGGCGGATACACGTTTCGGGCGCGATATATCAGGCAGGGTCGGATTCATCCGGCCCTCTTTGTTTTGCAAACGGACCCGGCCACGAAAGACATTTTTAATCACAGACCGGCGGAGACAACCGCGCGGCCAGAAACCAAATGCTAAAGGATACTCAAGCTACATGGCTATGAACTCAATGGAAGACTTCGAAGCACTTTTGGAAGAAAGCTTTGAAATGGACACGCCCGAAGAGGGCTCAGTTGTCAAAGGTAAGGTCATCGCGATCGAAGCGGGCCAAGCCATCATCGACGTAGGCTACAAGATGGAAGGTCGCGTCGATCTTAAAGAATTCGCCGAGCCAGGCGAAGCTCCCAACGTTGCAGTCGGCGACGAAGTCGAAGTTTTCCTTCGTCAGGTCGAAAACTCCCGTGGCGAAGCTGTTATCTCTCGCGAGATGGCGCGCCGTGAGGAAGCCTGGGACCGTCTGGAAAAAGCCTATGCCGCAGAAGAGCGCGTTGATGGCGCAATCTTTGGCCGCGTTAAAGGTGGCTTTACAGTTGATCTGGGCGGCGCGGTTGCGTTCCTTCCCGGTTCGCAAGTTGACGTGCGCCCCGTGCGCGATGCCGGCCCGTTGATGGGTCTGAAGCAGCCGTTCCAGGTTCTGAAGATGGACCGTCGTCGTGGCAACATCGTTGTTTCGCGTCGTGCGATCCTTGAAGAATCCCGTGCCGAACAGCGTGCCGAAGTTATCGGCAACCTGACCGAAGGTCAGGAAGTTGACGGTGTGGTCAAGAACATCACCGAATACGGTGCGTTCGTTGATCTGGGCGGCGTTGACGGCTTGCTGCACGTCACAGACATGGCATGGCGCCGTGTAAACCACCCATCCGAGATCCTGACAATTGGCGAGACCATCAAGGTTCAAGTCATCAAGATCAACAAAGAGACGCACCGCATCTCCTTGGGCATGAAGCAATTGCAAGAAGATCCATGGGATCTGGTGCAAGCCAAGTACCCACTGGAATCCACGCATACAGGTCGCGTGACCAACATCACCGATTACGGTGCATTTGTTGAGCTCGAGCCTGGCGTTGAAGGTCTGGTACATGTGTCCGAGATGTCGTGGACAAAGAAAAACGTACACCCCGGCAAGATCGTGTCCACCAGCCAAGAAGTCGAAGTCATGGTTCTGGAAATCGATGGTGCCAAGCGCCGCGTTTCCCTTGGTCTCAAGCAGACCATGCGCAACCCATGGGAAGTGTTTGCAGAAACACACCCTGAAGGCACCGAAGTCGAAGGCGAAGTCAAAAACATCACCGAATTCGGTCTGTTTGTTGGCCTGCCAGGCGACATCGACGGCATGGTTCACCTGTCCGACCTGTCCTGGGACGAACGTGGCGAAGACGCCATCCAGAACTACCGCAAGGGCGATATGGTTCAGGCCGTTGTCTCCGAAGTCGACGTTGAGAAAGAGCGCATCAGCCTCTCGATCAAAGGTGTTGGCGGCGACAAGTTCGCAGAAGCAGTGGGCGGCGTTAAGCGCGGTTCCGTTGTGACTGTGACTGTGACCTCCATCGAAGACGGTGGCATCGAAGTCGAATATGAAGGCATGAAAGCCTTCATCCGTCGCTCCGATCTGTCGCGTGACCGTGCCGAACAGCGCCCAGAGCGCTTCTCGGTTGGTGACAAGGTTGATGTTCGCATCACCAACGTCGATGCCAAAGCGCACCGTTTGGGCGTTTCGATCAAGGCACGTGAAATCGCAGAAGAGAAAGAAGCAGTCGAGCAGTATGGCTCCTCTGACTCCGGCGCATCCTTGGGTGATATCCTTGGGGCCGCTCTGAAGGGCGACGACTGAACCTTAGGCGTTTAGCAAGTTAGATAACGGGCCTCGCAATGCAGATTGCGGGGCCCTTTTTTTATGCGAATCGGGGCAGGCTGCGGGGGGCGGTACAGCGTCCGCCCGCAAGACGGGCGCGGGCTGTTAAGCATTTCGGCTAAAAAACGACCTTAAATCAGCAGGTTCGCGCCGCGAAATGTCTCAATGGGCGATATGGATGTCTTCACGAACGCGTGGGAGTTGTTATAGTCGGGGACATAATAAAATAAATCTCGGGGGAGACTTTCAGATGATCCGGTCGGAATTGATTCAAAAGATCGCAGACGACAATCCACATCTTTACCAGCGTGATGTCGAAAGAATCGTGAATACCATCTTTGAAGAAATCACAGGTGCCATGGCGCAGGGTGATCGTGTTGAACTGCGCGGATTTGGCGCGTTTTCCGTGAAAAAACGTGATGCCCGCGTGGGTCGAAACCCTCGCACAGGGGAAACTGTTCATGTAGAAGACAAACACGTGCCGTTCTTCAAGACCGGCAAATTGCTTCGTGATCGTCTGAACGGGAATTCCTGATGCGCTATGTCCGCTACCTTTGTATCGCTATTTTTGCAGTGGCATTGATCGCCGTCGCTTTGGCCAACCGGTCTATGGTGTCGCTCAAGCTGCTGCCAACTGAGGTGTCGGGCTTTTTCGCTGTGAACCCTGAAATGCAGGTGCCGTTGTTCATCGTCATTCTGGGCAGCATCATCGCAGGCCTTTTGGTTGGTTTCGTCTGGGAATGGATTCGCGAATTCAATCAACGTGCCGAAGCCGCGCGTCAGGCCCGTGAAATGCGTCGCCTTCAGCGTGAAATCGCGCGCCTCAAGGGCGAAAAATACGAAGGGCAGGACGAAGTTCTGGCCTTGCTGGACCAAGCAGGCTGATCTGACGGTCGCTGCGACCCGAGGGAAACCCATGTCGATGAATGTACATGTAAAGGTCTGCGGTTTGCGCAGCGCCGCTGATATTGCAGCGGCAGTGGCTGCGAATGCCCGCTATGTCGGGTTCGTCTTTTTCAAAAAATCCCCCCGCAACGTCAGCTTTGACGAAGCCGCAGCGCTGGCGCTTGAGGTGCCGGGCGGCATTTGCAAGGTCGCCCTGACGGTGGATGCCGATGATGCGTTTCTGGATGCGCTGCTGGCCGCTGTGCCGATCGACATGTTGCAACTGCATGGCCATGAAACCCCCGAGCGGGTGCGCGAGGTCAAGGCGCGCTATGGGCTGCCGGTGATGAAGGCCGTGGGCGTTGCAGATGCGGATGATCTGGCGCAGCTTGACGCCTATATGCAGGTGGCGGACCAGATCTTGGTTGATGCAAAGCCCCCCAAAGGGGCCGATCTGCCCGGTGGCAACGGGCTGGCCTTTGACTGGCGTCTGATTGCCGGGCGCAGCTGGTCCAAACCGTGGATGCTGGCCGGTGGGCTGACCCCCGCAAACGTGGCCGAGGCGGTGCGCATGACCGGCGCGCGTCAGGTTGATGTGTCATCGGGGGTGGAATCAGCGCCGGGCATCAAGGACGCAGAGTTGATCGCGGGCTTTGGCCAGGCGGCACAAAAGCCCGCGAAAACCTAGATTTCGATAGGGTCGGATTTGGCCAAGGCGTCAAACCGCATCAGCGATGCAATGAGCGCCGGCATTTTATCCAGATAGATCATGTTGGGACCATCTGACGGTGCGTTGTCGGGGTCTTCGTGGGTTTCAATAAACACCGCACCCACACCAATCGCAACCGCTGCGCGGGCCATAACGGGGGCGAATTGACGTTGCCCGCCGCTGGAACCGCCCATGCCGCCGGGCTGTTGCACCGAATGGGTCGCGTCCATCACCACAGGGTATCCTGTCGCTGCCATCTGTGGCAGGCTGCGCATGTCGGCCACCAAAGTGTTATAGCCAAAGGACGTACCGCGTTCGGTCAGCAGGATGCGTTTGTTGCCGGTGGATTCGATCTTGGACACCACATTGGGCATGTCCCACGGGGCCAGAAACTGGCCTTTCTTGACGTTCACCACTTTGCCGGTGTTGCCAGCGGCCAGCAGCATATCGGTCTGGCGGCACAGGAAAGCCGGGATTTGCAGGATATCGACGGCTTCGGCTGCGACGGCACATTGGGCTTCGGTGTGGACATCGGTCAGAACCGGCACGCCAATGGCCTTGCCCACCGATTGCAGCACGCGCAAACCTTCGTCGATGCCCAAACCACGTTTGCCGCCTAGCGAGGTGCGGTTGGCCTTGTCATAGCTTGCCTTGAATACAAACTGCGCCCCCACGGCATCACAGGCTTCTTTCATCTGGCCTGCGATCATCTGCGCATGGGTTTCGCTTTCCAGCTGGCAGGGGCCGGCGATTACGGTCAACGGGCGATCATTCCCGATGACGACATTGCCCACAGTGACTTGGATCATTTTGTTACCTGTTCCTTAAGGATCGACGCGGTCAGCGACAGCATCAGGTAGATGCCCGCAAAGATCAGGAATGTCAAAATCGTGTTCTCGAACTTGCGCGGATAGGAGGCGGATTGCGAGGCAACGGGCTGCACGGCGATGGTCAGGTACCGGACCTGCCGTTGTGCTTCGGTGCGGGCCTGTTCCATCTGGGTCTGTGACGATTGCAGCGCCATGTCAGCCGCCGCAAGGTCGGCCTGTGCCAGTTGCAGGCTGACCGCTTGTTGCGCCAGTGAATTGGTGCCTTCGGTGGCGCTGTTCATGCGTTCGTTCAGGCGATCAAGCTGCACGCCGATCCGGCGCACGTCGCCCTGAACACCGTCCACCTTGGCACGGTTCGGGCGCGGGTTGTCCAAAAGCGCCGCCAGCTCGAGCTCTTTTTCCAGCAGCAGGGTTTCGTAATTGCTGATCTGGGCACGGATCGACGCGATCACGGCTTCGGGGTCGACACCGTTTTCGACCTGCAGCTTGATCAGCGCCTCTTGGGCGTCGCGGCGCTGTTTTACGGTTTGCTCATAGGCCGTGCGCGCATCGCGCATCCCGTCTTCGCGTTTTTGCTGGGACAGACCGTTCACCCGCTCTTCGGCGTAGTCCAGCAGATGTTCGGAAAATACAGCGGCGACTTTGGGGTCGGCGGCGATCACTTCCATACGGATCATGCCTTCGGTCGGATCATAGCCGATTTTGACGTTCTTTTTATAGAACTTATACGCCTCTTCGTTCGAGGCATCGGGGTCCATGCGCTGGATCGGGTCAATACCGGGCTGTGAGAAATGCGACACAAACCCGACATCCTTGTCGAGGCGCAGCATCGCATCCTTGGACTGCAAATAGCTTTGCGTGGCGATACTGTCGGCCGAGTTTGCAAATTGCGTGGGCAGCAAGCCGCCCAAGGGACCAAGCCCGCCGCTGCCTTCGTTCTGGATGATCAGAAACTGGCTGTCGGTGGCATACATCGGCGTTGCGATGTTGTAGAAATAATAGCCCCCCATGATGGTGGGCAAGCCGACAAAAAACAACAGACGCACCATAAGCAGCGCCATCTTGCGGCGGCGGCGGCGGGTGATGTCGGCCTGAATAACCGAGATTTCGCGCATCCGGCGTTCCATCGGATTAATGTCGGTCGAGGGCATGTTCCTGCCGCCTGCGGGCACGGTTTGCGGCAATTGTACGCGGCCTTGCGGGGCATCATTGGGGGCTGCGCCACTGCCGCCCTGGGGAACCACCAGTTCAAGCATGTTGGAGCGTTGAAACGGGTCGATCCCTTCGGCGCGCAACAGGCGCACGGCATCAAAGTCGGATGTCGGGGCAAGCCCGTGTTTCTGGGCCACACGGCGGGCCATGCGCAATTGGCGACCCGTCAGACCTTCGCGGCGGATCGCATCCATATCCTGTTCACCGCTGACTTCGCTCGCGGATGCAACCTCGCCGTCCCGCGGCGGGGGTGCCGGTGCCGGACCGGCTGCGGGTGCGCGTGATGGTGCTGCGGGGGCGCGTGATGGTGCTGTGGGTGCAACCGGGCGTGCCGGTGCCGCGGCTGGTGGGGGTGTTTCTTGCGTTCTTACCGCTTGCGGGCGGGCAGGGGGGTGCACAGGCTCAGGCCCCGAAGGCCTGCGCGGTTCGACAGGTGCCTCGGCTGTCACCGGCTGCTTTGCTTCTACGGGCGCTGCAACTGGTGTATTACGCTTGATGCGAAATTTTCTAGCTTTTGGTTTCGTAGTCATAAACCTGCTTAGCCTCTTCCAGCGTGTCGAATAAATGCAGCTTCCCGCCCAGCAAGACACCTGCGGAACGGGCATATTGCTCAAGCGTCTCGGCTTGGTGCGATACGATAATGATCGTGGTGGTGCGCAACCGTTCTTTCAGGATTTCGCCTGCTTTGCGGTTGAATTCAACATCCGTTGTGGTCGGCATGCCTTCGTCGATCAGATAGATGTCGAAATCCAGTGCCAGCAACAGCGCAAATGAAAAACGCCCGCGCATACCGGCTGAATATGTGCCCAGGGGTTGATCGAAATATTCGCCCAACCCGCACAGCCAGCGGCAAAAGCTTTCGACATAGTCGGGGTCCAGCCCATAGAGCCGCGCAATATAGCGCGCGTTTTCCATCGCCGAGACCTTGCTGACCACGCCGCCCATGAACCCCAGCGGAAAGCTGATGTTGCAGTTGCGCCGGATCTCGCCTTCGTCGGGCAGTTCCAGCCCGGCCATCATATTGATCAGCGTCGATTTGCCGGTGCCGTTTGGTGCCATGATGCCCAATGAATTCCCCAGCTCCACACGAAAGGACACATGGTCAAGAATGACCTTGTGTTGCGTGCCCGTCCAAAAGGACTTGGATACATTGTCGAATTCCAGCATGACTGCTCCGGTTGCGCTGTTCTATGTCGGTTCCTCCTTTTTTATTGGAGGTATAGCTACCAACTATCTGGCGAATTAGACCATATTATGTCCGATCCTGAAACAGAAGTACAACACCGACTAGGGGTGCCGCCCAACAGAATTGCGTCTGTCTTGGCCGCTATGGCAAGGGCGGGGGGGTATTTTGCGTCGAAATGATTGTTTCCAATCAGTGCCCAATAACCACGGGTTGTATGCATTGATTGGCCTTTGTCTCAAGCTCGAGGGTGATGTGATGCAGATCAAAGGCCTCTTTCAGCTGTGATTTAAGGGCGCTTCGCAGGGCGCTGGCATCGGTGTCAGCGGTTGCAACCACATGTGCATCCAGCGCGTTGCCATGTTCTTGCAGCATCCAGAGGTGAACGTGATGCACATCCGCGACGCCGGGAATTGACCGCATCGCCGCAATTACATCCTCGGTTTTGATCCCCAAGGGGCGGCCCAACATCAAAATGCGCGTCACATGAGGCAGCTCGGTTGCCGATTGCCACAGAATATAGCCCGCGATCATCAGCGTCACCAACGGGTCGACCCATGTCCAGCCGAACAGCAAGACCAGCGTGCCCGCGATGATCACGGCGACAGACCCAAGGGCATCGGCCACATTGTGCAAGAACGCGGCGCGGATGTTGATGCTGGTTTTTGACGCCCGATAGGTCAGTGCGGCAGTCCCCAGATCAACCAGCAGGGCAAATCCGGCCACCGCAACAATGATCCAGCCCGCAACCGGTTCAGGCGTGGCAAAGCGCATCACGGCCTCATAGACCAGATACAGCCCGATCACGATCAAGGTGCTATAGTTGATCAGGGCGGCCACGGGCTCGATCCGGCCATAGCCAAAGGTCATGTCGGCATTGGCCGGAAGGCGGGCGATTTTGCGGGCCCCAAAGGCAATGATCAACGCGATGGCATCGCTGAAGTTATGCAACGCATCCGCAATCAGGGACAGGCTGCCCGAGATCACGCCGCCGATAATTTGCGCCACGGTCAGGCCAAGGTTGATCGCAACAGCCGCTGCGATCTTGCCATCGCCTGCGGCAGGGTCAACGTGATGATGATGATGCGCGTGGGGCATGCGGTGCTTTCTATGGGTGGGGATGGTCAGGGCAGGGGGCATCCGCGTCGGCGCAGCATTCGGTCAACAAAAACTGCGACATGTCATGGACAGCTTGGTGTGCAACGGCGGCACAGATGATGTTGCGCCCTTGTTTTTGCTGCTGCACCAAATCGGCGGCGACCAATAGTTTTACATGGTGGGTCAGGGTCGATCCGGTGATGGCCGATCTTTCGCCCAAGCTGCCGATCGTCAGACCCTGTGGCCCTGCACGCACAAGGATGCGCAGAACGTGCAGACGTTGTTCGGACCCCAACGCAGCAAAGCGCGCGGCAGCAAGGGGCAGGTCTGCGGGCAGTGGTGAAATCATTTCCATGTTTCTAGAAATATCGAAACGAATGGCAGCGTCAAGTTTCATTTCGATAAGTTTCGAAATGATTGCGCCCCCGCCTGATTGAAACCTGCGCCTGCGCTGCTATCTCGGGATCATGACAGACATCCGACCAGATTTGCGCGCCTGCACGCTTTGCGCCGACCGCTTTGCCCGAACGGCAACGGCCCATCGCCCCAATCCGGTGGTCTGGTTTCAGCCCGGTGCGCGCCTGTTGATCGCGTCACAGGCACCGGGGTTGCGGGTGCACGAGGCAAATACGCCGTTCTGGGATGCGTCGGGCAAACGTCTGCGCGCCTGGCTGGGTCTGGACGAAGACGCGTTTTATGACCGCACCCGCGTTGCGATTGTGCCGATGGCGTTCTGCTTTCCGGGCTATGACGCCAAGGGCAGCGATCTGCCGCCCCCGCCGGTTTGCGCCAAGACATGGCGGGCAGGGGCTTTGGCAGCCGTGCCCGATATTCGTCTGACCGTGTTGATCGGCGGCCATGCGATGCGCTATCACTTGCCGGATTTCACCACCGTGACCCGCGCCGTTGCCGATTGGCGCGACCATCCGCCGGGCGTCTTTGCCTTGCCACATCCGTCGTGGCGCAATACCGCTTGGCTCAGGAAAAATCCGTGGTTCGAGGAAGACGTGCTTCCCCGGCTGCGCGCCGCCGTAAAGGATGTGATGCATGACTGACCAGACGCCCCTTGATGTGGCCCACGCCGCGATGATGGCCGACGAAACCAACGACACGGCGCGGTTGCGGTTCTATGAACGCATGGCCGATGTGGAACTGTTCCTGCTGCTCGAGGATGAGCCCGACGCCGATCAGGTCAGCCCGGTTTTGCTGGACGAGGGCTATGTCTTGGTGTTCGACCGTATCGAACGTCTGGCCGCCTATGTGGGCCGCGCTGCCCCCTATGTGGCGCTGTCGGGCCGCGCGATTGCGGGCATGCTTGAAGGTCAACCCCTTGGCATGGCGGTGAACATGAATGTCGCGGCCTCGGCGATTTTGCTGCCGGACAGTGCCGTGGCGTGGCTGCGCGACACGCTGGCCCACGCCCCCGGTCAGGTCGAAGCGCGGATCGACCGTGTTCTCCCGCCTAAAGGTCTGCCCGAAACCCTGATCGCGGCGATTGATGCCAAGCTGGCCACCGCAACCGGCATGGCGGCGGGGGCCTGGCTGGTCGGCGTTGAATATCAGGGCGGCGGGCGCGGGCACTTGCTGGGCTTTGTCGGCGCAATCCCGCGTGCCCAAGACGCGCTGGTGCGCGCCGCATCCGAGGCGTTGACGTTTTCGGGTATCGAAGCGGGTGCAATGGATGTCGGTTTCTTTGCGCCCTCTGACCCAACGGTCGAGAAACTGTCAAAGGTCGGGCTGCGGTTTGATCTGCCCCAGATGGAGCCGTTGCAAAACACACCCCGGATGGAGGCACCGGGATCGGACCCCAGCAAGCCGCCGATCTTGCGGTGACACCCGTCGCCCTGCGGCATAAATTCTAATGACAGACAGCGATTTTGCGGTATCCTTTTGCGATCAAAGGAGGTTTGCCGATGTTGTTTCGTTTGATATTTGCCCTGTCTTTGCTGGCCCCGATGGCCCATGCGCAAACGCCAACGCGCACCCCAAGCCATTGCATCGCCCTGGCGGATGCGACCCCGGGGTTGGAATATCTGACCCTTGTCCGCCTGCCTGATGTCGCGCCGGAAACCGTGCACCTGCATTACATCGCCCACGCCAGTTTTCTGCTCCGCAGCCACGGCGGGCTGAACATGGTCACGGATTTTACCGGCTTCACCGGCACGCTGCCGATGATCCCCGATCTGGTCACCATGAACCGCGCCCATGAAAGCCATTTCACCCAATTCCCCGACCCAGCAATCACGCATATCCTGCCCGGATGGGGTGAATTCGGGCAGGGGATCGACCATTCCCTTGATCTGGGCGAGGTGCTGGTGCGCAATGTGTCCACCGACATCCGGTCGCAATTCGCAGGGGTCGAGGAAAAGGGCAATTCGATTTTCATCTTCGAGATGGCAGGCCTGTGCATTGGCCATCTGGGGCATCTGCACCACGAACCCGACGCCGCACAATATGCAGCCATCGGGCGGCTGGATGTTGTGATGGCCCCGGTCGATGGCGGCTATACCCTTGATCTGCCGACCATGATCCGCATCCTCAAACGGCTCAAATCGTCGATTGTGATCCCCATGCACTGGTTCTCCGATTTCGGTTTGGGCGATTTCCTGACCGCCATGTCGGATGACTTCACCGTGATCCATGTCGAAGGGCCGTCATTGCAATTGTCGCGCGACCGGCTGCCGTCACGCCCCACGATCATGGTGCTGCGCCCGCAATATCTGCGCAGCGACGATTAAGCGTCTTGCAAGTTTTCCGCAGCGGCGCGATCAATGCACCATGAAATTGAACCCCGCCGATCCCGCCTTCGAGGCCGCCTTGCGTGCCGATCTTCCTTCCGATGTGTTTCGCCCTGTCGAACCGCGCTATCTGGAAGAACCGCGCGGGCTTTATGCCGGAACATCTGCGATCCTCGCGCTGCCGCGCACGGTGCAAGAGGTCTCGACGCTGATCCGCCATGCCAATGCGGCGCGGGTCGGTGTGATCCCTTATGGCGGCGGCACCGGGCTGGTGGGCGGTCAAATCGCCGAAAACGGCCCGACCCCGCTGATCCTGTCGCTGGAGCGGATGAACAAGCTGCGCGCGGTCTATCCGGATGAAAACGTGCTGGTGGCCGAGGCGGGGGTGATCCTGTCTGATGTTCAGGATGCGGCGGAAAAGGTGAACCGTCTGTTCCCGCTGTCACTGGCGGCCCAAGGATCGGCGCGCATTGGCGGCAACCTTGCCACGAATGCAGGCGGCACAGGGGTCTTGCGCTATGGCAATGCCCGCGATCTGTGTCTGGGCCTCGAGGCCGTCTTGCCGGACGGGCAAATCTGGAACGGGCTGACCCGGCTGCGCAAAAACAACACCGGCTATGACCTGCGCCATCTGCTGATCGGTGCCGAAGGCACGCTGGGCGTGATCACGGCTGCCGCGCTCAAGCTGTTTGCGCGTCCGGCCAGATCAGGCACGGCGCTGCTGGTGGTGCATTCGCCCGCTGCGGCCCTGAAACTGCTGTCGCTGGCCCGCGATCAGCTGGGCGAAATGATCAGCGCCTTTGAGATCATGAACAAGATGGGCTTTGATTTCCTTGCCCATACCATGCCCGACCTGCGCCAGCCGTTCGATACGCCACCCGAATGGTGCGTGTTGATCGAACTGGGCCTCAGCGGTGATCTTGACCCGGCCACCTCGCTTGAAACCCTGTTTGAACGCGCGCTAGAGGCAGATCTGGTCACAGACGGGCTTATCGCACAAAGCCAGCAACAGTCGGATGATTTCTGGGCGATCCGTGAAATGATCCCCCACGCCAACCGCAAGGTGGGCGCGATCTCAAGCCACGACATCTCGGTGCCGCTGGGGGCCATCCCCGAGTTCATCACAAAAGCCGGTGAAAAAATCGCAGCCTTGGGTGATTTCCGCATCAATTGCTTCGGCCATGTGGGCGATGGCAACCTGCACTTCAATATCTTCCCCGTGATCGGCAAATCCCGACAGGATCATCTGAACGAACGTGACCTGATCAAAACGGCGATTCACGATCTGACCCATGAATTGGGCGGGTCTGTCAGCGCTGAACACGGCATTGGCCGTCTCAAGGTCAAGGACCTCGAACGCTACAGCGATCCGGCCAAACTCTCGGCCATCCACGCGATCAAGTCCGCACTTGATCCCAACGGTATCATGAACCCCGGTGTGATTGTCCCCGCACCAAACTAACCCGTATTCTCTGGCTCTGAAATATCCCGGGGGGACGGCCCGCAGGGACGGGGGGCAGCGCCCCCCAATCCGCTACATCCCCTCAAAAGCACAAAGCACATGAACATCCATGCCCATCGCTTCCAACCGCTTGCGCCCGCCAAGCTCGGGCAGGTCAATGATAAACGCACAAGACACGACCTCGCCGCCCAGTTGTTCGATCAGCTTGATCCCGGCCTCGGCGGTGCCGCCTGTGGCCAGCAGATCATCCACCACCAAAATCCGCTCTCCGGGCTGGATTGCATCATCATGGATCTCGACCGTGGCTTGCCCGTATTCCAGAACATAATCCTGCGAGATGGTCTTGCCGGGCAATTTGCCCGCCTTGCGGATAGGCACAAACCCGACCGACAATTGATGCGCAATCGCCCCGCCAAGGATAAAGCCGCGCGCCTCAAGGCCCACAACCTTGTCAATCGCAACGCCCGCATAGGGGTGCAACATCTGGTCAATCGCCATCCGGAACCCGCGCGGGTCGGCAAAAAGCGTTGTCACATCGCGAAACATGATCCCCTCATGGGGAAAGTTTTCGATGGTGCGGATATAATCCTGAACCTGTTTCATCTGGTTCTCCCAAAAACCAGGCGCAGACAAAGGACAGCCCCCTCATCTTCACCCTTTTACAAATACTCATGACCCGGCCCGCCGGGCTCGGCCCGTTTACTGCTTAAATCACCCGACCTGCAACCGCATCCAGTTTCGCCATCAACGTGGGGTCACGCATTTCGGGCTGGGTCAATATCGCGTATTCCAGCGCGCGGTCGCAGCCTTGCGGGCAGGGCGCGCGCGCGGCCCCCAGCAATGCTGGCAAACGCGCGACCATCTGGCGGCCCTTGTCGGCATTGCCCATCAGGGTCTCGATGATCTTGGTGACATCGACCTCGCCGTGCTCAGGGTGCCAGCTGTCATAATCGGTGATCATCGCAACGGATGCGTAACAAAGCTCCGCCTCGCGGGCGAGCTTGGCTTCGGGCATGTTGGTCATCCCGATCACATCGGCACCCCAGCTGTTGCGGTACATGTTGGATTCGGCCAGCGTTGAAAACTGCGGGCCTTCCATCGCCAGATAGGTGCCGCCGCGGTGCACGTTGATGCCGGCGTCCCTCGCGGCGGTCTCGCAGGCATCGCCAAGGCGCGGACAGGTCGGGTGGGCCACGCTGACATGGGCGACGCAGCCGGTCCCGAAGAACGATTTTTCCCGCGCAAAGGTCCGGTCAATGAACTGGTCCACGATCACGAAATCACCCGGTGCCATGGCCTCGCGGAACGACCCGCAGGCCGAAACACTGATCACATCCGTGCAGCCCAGCCGTTTCAACGCATCGATATTGGCGCGGTAGGGGACGGTGCTGGGCGAATGCACATGCCCGCGCCCGTGACGCGGCAGAAACGCCATCTCGACCCCATCGAGCGTGCCGGTCAGGATCGCGTCCGATGTGGGCCCCCAAGGGGTTTGCACGGTCAGCCATTCGGCCCCTTGCAGCCCGTCGATGTCATAGATGCCCGATCCGCCAATCACGGCGATTTTTGTTTTGGTCATGGGAAAGCCTTTGGACTGATTTTCAGGCAGAGTATCAAGCTTCGCAGTGATGGAAACCCCGAAACCCGACGCTTGGGCGGGGCTTGCCTTTCCATCTATGCCGCTTTGGTCTAATGAGCGGAAAACTTCTCCAAGACCGATTAATACGAAGGATGCCCCAATGGCGCGTACCACTTTCCGCAGCTTCACCAAGAACCTTGATGTGACCGATCTGCGCTGGATGCCGGGCGAAGGTCTCTCGGTCTCGCGTTTGCGCATTGAATTGCTGTCCGGGCTGACTGTCGCGCTGGCGTTGGTGCCCGAAGCGGTGGCTTTTGCCTTTGTGGCCGGGGTGCATCCGCTGGTCGGGCTTTATGCGGCGTTTCTGGTGGGGTTGATTACTGCGTTGATCGGTGGCCGCCCCGGCATGATCTCTGGGGCGACCGGGGCTTTGGCGGTTGTGATGGTGGCCTTGGTGTCGCAGCACGGGGTTGAATATCTGTTTGCCACGGTGGTGTTGATGGGCCTGATCCAGATTTTTGCCGGTGTGATGCGATGGGGCAAATTCATCCGGCTGGTGCCGCATCCGGTTATGCTGGGCTTTGTGAACGGGCTTGCGATCGTCATCTTTCTTGCCCAGCTTAGCCAGTTCAAGGTGCCCGGCACCATGGTGGATACAGGCCACGGCATGGGGGGCGGCGAATGGCTGTCCGGCCAGCCCTTGATGCTGATGCTGGCGCTGGTGGCGGCGACCATGGCGATCATCTGGGTCATGCCGCGCATTACCAAACTGGTTCCTGCACCGCTTGCAGGCATTGGCATCGTCGCGGCCGTGGTGATTGCCTTTGGCATGGACGTGCCGCGCGTCGGTGATCTGGCCTCGATCGAGGGTGGATTTCCAATGTTCCACATGCCCTTTGGCGAAGGCATCGGGCTGTATGGCACCGCATTGGCCCCCTTCACCCTTGAGACGTTTTACATCATCCTGCCCTATGCCGTTATTCTGGCGGCCATCGGCCTGATTGAATCGCTGCTGACCCTGAACCTGGTCAGCGACATGACCAACACCCGTGGCGGTGCCAGCCAGGAATGTATTGCCCAAGGTGTGGCAAACACCGTGACCGGCTTTTTCGGCGGTATGGGCGGGTGTGCGATGATCGGTCAGTCGATGATCAACGTGAAATCCGGGGGCCGGACGCGGGTGGCGGGGATCGCTGCCGCGATCTTCCTGTTGCTGTTCATTCTGGTCGGGTCGTCTGTGATTGAACTGATCCCGCTGGCCGCATTGGTGGGCGTGATGTTCATGGTCGTGATCGGGACCTTCGCGTGGAACTCGCTGACCATCCTGCGCAAGGTGCCGCTGATGGATGCCTTTGTCATTCTGCTGGTGACAGTTGTGACCGTGTACAAAGACCTTGCGGTGGCGGTTGTGGTCGGGGTGATCGTATCGGCACTGGCCTATGCCTGGACCAACGCGCGGCGCATTCATGCAAAAACCTATCTGACGCCCGAAGGGGCCAAGGTCTATCAGGTGCAAGGCCCGCTGTTCTTTGGTTCATCCGAAGGCTTCGCCGAATTGTTCGACGTCCAGCAGGACCCGTCCGAAGTGATCGTGGATTTTGCCGACAGCCGCGTGGCGGACCAATCCGCCCTACAGGCGATTGAAACGATTGCCGCAAAATACGAGGAGGCCGGAAAACGCGTTCAACTGCGCCACCTGAGCCGCGATTGTCACCGCCTGCTGCAAAAGGCCGGCCACCTGATGATCGACAGCGACGACGATCCCGAATACGAAGTCGCCGCCAACTATCAGGTGCGCACAGGTATCCTGGGCGGCCACTAATCCGGGGTCGCCGTTTTCTTTCAAAGAAAACGGACCGGAATTTTGAAAAATTCCGCCCGTGCGTTAGTCGTCCGGGCGGATAATCTCGAACACCTCTGTGACGCGGGCGTAGTCGCGATAGCCCAGCCGTGAAAGCGGTTGATAGGTGGTCACGTCAAAGCGGCCGTCCTTGATGCAATCGTCGCGCATGTGCACGCCGATGACTTCGCCAAACACCACATAATTGCTTTCGCCTTCGATCTTGACCATCTGGGTCATGCGGCATTCGAGGCTCGCGGGGGCATTTGCAACGCGGGCACATGCGATTTCATCACATTCCGCTTTTTCCACACCTGCATGGCCAAATTCATCTGCACCATGTGGCAGTGTCGCCGAAGACGCGTTCATCGCATCGCGCATCGCATATTCCACGATGTTCACGCAAAACACGCCGGTTTCACGGATATTGGCCATGCTGTCCTTGGTCCCGTCCACATCCGCTTTGGTGCCGGTGGACGCAAACATCACTTGCGGCGGGACATAGGCCACGCCATTAAAAAACGAATAGGGGGCCAGATTGTCACGCCCTTGGGCATCGCGGGTGGATATCCACCCGATCGGGCGCGGGGTGACAATGGCATTGAACGGATTGTGGGGCAGGGAATGGCCGTCTTTTGGGCGATAGAACATCAAATTCTCCTCAAGGTTTGCACCTATGGCTAGCGTCATGTTAGAGGCTTTGCTACCTCAAAACCGCCGACAGGGCCGCGTTACGTGTATCAAATGAGACCAGAGACCAAGGCTGACCATTGGGAAGTCGAAGCGCTTTATGACACTTGTTTCGCCCCGGGCCGCGAGGCGTTGTCGTCCTACCGCTTGCGTGACGGCATTCCGCCTGTTGCGGGGCTGAGCTATGTCGCACGGGATGCGGATGGCATTCTTGCCGGTGCGATCCGGTATTGGCCGATACATATCGGGGCGGTTGACGCCTTGTTGCTGGGGCCTGTGGCCGTGCACCCGACGCGTCAGGGCGAAGGATTGGGCGGTATGCTGATTGAAAGCAGCCTGTCCCAAGCCTTGCCATTGGGGTGGACGCGGGTGATGCTGGTGGGCGACGCGCCCTATTACGAACGCTTTGGTTTTACGCTGCTGGAACATGTCGTGATGCCGCCGCCGACCAACCCCGCCCGCGTCTTGGGCCGCGCCTTGGTCGAGGGAGCCTGGGACGGCATCGAGGGTGACGTCAGGCGCTGGACGGATTGAAACGGCGCGCAAATAGCACCACATCTATAGCGAACAGCCGGAGAGACCCTATGCAAATCGAAAGCGACCTGCCAGCGACCGTGGATGTTGAGGTGCGGCTTGACCAGCTTGCGGCCCGCTATAAGGGCGCAGGGGGGGTGGGCATCAATGTGCTGAACCTGATCGGCGGCAGTGCCGAAGGGTTGATCGACAAACTGCCCGGTGCCGTGCGGCGTAATCTGGAAACCGCCACGATCAAGGCATTGGGTCAGGCGATGAAGGCGGCCACTTCGTCGCGGTCCATGGTGCCGGACCAGAAAAGCTGGCTGAACCAGGCGGTGAGTGCCGCGATGGGGGCGGCTGGCGGTGCAGGTGGTTTGCCCACCGCCCTGGCAGAGCTGCCTGTGACCACGACATTGCTGTTGCGGGTGATCCAGGGGGTTGCCGTGGACCACGGGTTTGATCCGCTGGCCGAGAATGTGCAGTTCGATTGCGTGCAGGTCTTTGCTGCTGCGGGGCCTTTATCAGATGATGACGGGGCCGATCTGGGCTTTTTGTCAGCCCGCATCGCGCTGAGCGGTCGGGCCATGCAGGCCGTGATTGCCAAGGTCGCGCCAAAGCTGGCTGTGGTGCTGGGCCAAAAGCTGGCCGCGCAGGCGGTGCCGGTGCTGGGGGCCGTTGCAGGGGCCGCGACGAATTATGCCTATACCAGTTATTACGAAGACATGGCGCATGTGCATTTCGGTCTGCGCAAGTTGGCGATCGACGCGGATGTCCCGCATGAAGAGCTGATTAGCATGTTCCGCGACAAGGTTGGCCGCAAGCGGTTATCGCAACGCGCCAAAGTCTAACGCGCCAGAGCCTAGCGTCCGATGCTGCCGGGGGCCACGGTCGTGGCCTTGAGGATGGCAAAACACTGCATTCCGCGTGAAAGCCCCAATTCCACCACCGCCCGTGCGGTGACGCGGGCCAGCAGCCTGTCGTTTCCTGCGCGCAGTGCAATGGCCGCACCGGGGCCGTCACCGGGGTGGATATCCTCGATCCGTACGGGCAGGACATTGACCGAACTCAGCCCCTCTGGGCGGGTCAGGGACAAGATCACATCCTGAGCCAACACCCGCAGCCGCACCCGCGCGCCGATGGGGGCCTGTACGCCGGGCAGTTCGATCTCTCCGGCGCTGATCCGCAGGGTGGATATTCCATCTGCACCGTGGGCGATCACATCGGCCTCGATGACAGCACCGGCCTCGCGCACACCCAGCAGGGGAACGGCGGCGGGGTTGGACATCACTTCGAACAGCGGACCTTGGGCCTGGATCTGGCCGTTTTGGATCAGCACCAGCCGGTCGGCAAGGCGGGCGATTTCATCGACGGCATGGCTGACATACAAGATGGGCAAGCCAAGCGGCCCGTCGCGCAGCCGTTCAAGAAAGGGCAAAATCTCTTGTTTGCGGGGGGCGTCAAGACTGGCAAGCGGTTCATCCATCAACAACATGCGCGGATGGCTGAGCAGCGCGCGCCCCAAGGCCACCCGTTGCTTTTGACCGCCCGACAGGGTGGCGGGGGCACGGGTTTGCAGATCCTCAAGGCCGAGCAGGGTCACGACATCGGATAATTCAGGCCCGACGCTGCCCTTGGGCGCATAGCGTGCCCCGAACATCAGGTTTTGCGCGACGTTCAGATGCGGGAACAGGCGGGCGTCCTGAAACACGGTTCCCAGACGGCGCTTGTGGGGCGGGATGAATATGCCACGGGCCGTGTCCAAAAGGACTTCGCCATCGACTGAAATGATGCCGCTGTCGGGGCGGAGCAGGCCGCCGACTGCGTTGATCACAGTGGTTTTTCCCGCGCCGGAGCGCCCGAACAAGGCTGTGATGCCCGGCCCGGCTTCAAGCGCGATATCCAGCGCGAAATCCGCAAAGCGGTGCGAAAGGGACAGTGACAGGGTCATGCGCCTGCGATCCTTGCAGCAACGCGGCGGGCAAGCAGTTCGGACAACAGCACCGCCGCGATGGCCACGGTGCTGGCCATCACCACCATGATCACGGCCTGACCTTCGCCGCCGGGAATTTGCAGGGCCGACCAGATGGCGCTGGGCAGGGTCTGGGTCTGACCGGGGATATTTGCAACAAAGGTGATCGTGGCCCCGAATTCGCCCATCGCCTTGGCAAAGCCCATGACGGTGCCCGCCAGAATACCCGGCAGGATCAGGGGCAGGGTCACGCGGCCAAAGACCGATGCGCGCGAGGCCCCCAGTGAGGCGGCGGCGTCCTCGAGCTTGGGGTCAACGGCCTCGATCGCAAGGCGCATGGCCCGCACCATCAACGGAAACCCCATGATCATCGCCGCCAGCACCGCGCCTGACCAGTGAAACGCCAGTTGCAGGCCGATTGCGTCCAGCGCGCGGCCCAGCGGTGCGGTGCGTCCGAATGCCATCAGCAGCAGATAACCTGTGACCACAGGCGGCAGAACCAGCGGCAGATGCACGGCGGCATTCAGCAGCGATTTGCCCCAAAACTCGCGCCGGGCCAGCAGCCACGCCACCCACAGCGCCAGCGGAATGGCAAGCACGGTCGCCCAGACAGCCACCCAGAGCGACAGGCGCAGCGCGTCCCATGCAGCGGCGTCTGGGGTCATCGGGCGGTCACGGGCGCAAAACCGAAGCTTGCGAACACAGCGCTGCTGTCCGGGCTTTGCAGGTGCGCCAGAAAGGCGGCTCCGGCCTTGGTCAGGGCGGCGGCGGGATAGGTGATCGGGCTGTGCTGATCGGCGGGCACATCAAAGACCATGCGGACATCAGGCTCGGCCAGCGCATCGGTGCGATAGACTATTCCCAAAGGCGCATCGCCCCGCGCCACAAGCGCCAAGGCACTGCGCACATTGTCGGTTTCTGCAAGACGGGGCTGCAAGGCATCCCATTGACCGGTGGCCTTTAACCATTGGGCGGCGTAAATTCCGGCGGGCACGGCATCGCGTTGCCCCATCGCCAACCGCCCGTCGCCGAGGAAACCCGCAAGGTGAAACGGGTCGGGGTTTGACGAGGTGGCATTGGGGGCGATCAGCACCAGACTGTTGCCCAGCAAATCAACCGGCGCGCCTTGGGCCACGGGGCCGTTTTCAACCAGCCAGCCCATCCAGACGGCATTGGCAAGGATCACCACATCGGCAGGGGCACCGGCGGCAATCTGGCGTGCCATCGTGCCCGAACCGCCAAAAGACAGCGCAACCGGCGCGCCGTATCCTGCGGCCACCTGATCCAGCGCGCCGCGCAGGCTGGCGGCGGCGAAGACCGTGACCGGCGCAGGCTGCGCCTGTGCCGCGACAGGCAGCAAAGCCGCCAGAATGATGAGCAGTCTTGAAATCATGTCACCACTATCCGACAAGCGTATATCGCACGCAAGGGGATCACTGGCCTTAGACAACGCAAGGCGCTAAACAATTCCCTAACGGCTGTATCCTTTTCGAGACCCAGATGATCAAACAACTGCCCATATCGCTGCAAGGTGCCCGCAAAGGCGAAGCCCGTTCGCAATTTGCCGCACTGTGCTACCGGATCAGGCAGGGCAAGCTTCAGATATTAGTGGTCACTTCGCGCAAATCAAAACGCTGGATCATGCCCAAAGGCTGGCCGATGCACGCCAAAACCCCCGAGGCCGCAGTCTTGCAGGAAGCCTGGGAGGAAGCGGGCGTGCGCGGGCGTGTCACCGGGGGCTGTCTGGGGGTATATTCCTATGCGAAGGAAGTGGGCGAGGATTCAGTCCTGCCGGTGCTCGCGTTGCTGTATCCTGTTGAGGTGAAGGCAAAAGCCAAGAAGTATCCCGAAGCCGGGCAGCGGCGGCGCAAATGGGTGTCGCGCAAAAAGGCGATGAAAATGGTGAGAGAACCCGAGCTGCGCCGGATGATCCGCGATTTTGATCCGCGTCCGGGCCTGCCTGACGCTTGAACCTGCGGGCAGACGCACCATTTTTTATGTAAGAGTTGATTGTTTACACTGATCGAAAAGGGCAAGCTGCGGGTAAGATGATCCAATTTACCTTGAAATGTGACCAGGACCACCGCTTTGACAGCTGGTTCAAATCGGCAGCCGCCTTTGATGCGCTGGCGCAGGCGGGTCATATCAGCTGTGCTGTTTGCGGGTCGTCGCAGGTCACTAAAGGCATGATGGCACCGCGTGTTTCCACAGGAAAATCGGCAGCTCTGGCAGAGCCTCAAGCGACGGGCGATCCGGCGGTGCCGGTGTTGTCCGAACCCAAAAGCGAGATCGAAAAAGCCATCAGCGCCCTGCGCAAAAAGGTCGAAGCCTCGTCGGATTATGTGGGGGCCGATTTCGTCAAGGAAGCCCGCGCGATGCATGCGGGCGAAAAGCCAGAGCGGTCGATCTATGGCGAGGCGCGGCTGGATCAGGCGAAAGAACTGGTCGAGGAAGGCGTGCAACTGATGGCGCTGCCGTTCCGGCCCAAAAGATCAACGCAATAGGCCGGCCCGTCCGGGCAGGCGTTGCGCGACAAAAGGAAGCCGAGACATGACAATTCTGATCACAGGTGCGAGCCGCGGCATCGGCGCGGGGCTGGCCGCGCAGTACAGGGCCAAGGGCGAAGAGGTGTTTGGCACCGGACGTTCGCCCATGGCCGATATCCAGCTGGATGTGACGCATCCCGAAGATCACAGCGCCATGGCCGCAAAACTGGGCGACCGTGCGTTGGACCTGCTGGTGTGCAATGCCGGGGTGTATCTGGACAAGGGCGACAGCTTTGACGACGGATATGGTGCGGATGTCTGGGCGCATAGTTTTGCGACCAATGTGACAGGGGTGTTCCTGAGCATTCAGGCGATGCTGCCACATCTGCGCCGCGCCAAATCACCCAAGATCGCGATTATTTCATCGCAGATGGCGTCCTCGGAACTGGCCCCGGGCGGCAGCTATATCTACCGCGCCTCGAAAGCTGCTGTGTTGAATCTGGGCCGCAATATCGCGACCGATCTGAAAGCCGAAGGGATCGCCGTGGGGATATACCACCCCGGTTGGGTGCAGACCGATATGGGGGGAAATTCGGCCGCGATCACCGTGGATGAGGCGGTGCACGGTCTTGTCCAGCGGTTTGAGGCGCTGTCGATCGGGACGACGGGTTGTTTCGAGACTTGGGACGGGCGTGCGCATCCGTTTTAGGCCAATTTGACGGTTTGGTGTTTCTGGCAGAGCGCCGGGGCGTTGCCCCGGACCCCAGGATATTTAAAAGCCAGAGAACGAGGGGTCTGCGTGGGCTTGCTAAGGCTGGCGCTTGCGCGTAAACCGCGCCGGAGTTTTGCAACGGGGGACCTATGCCTGTTCTGGTGATGAAATTTGGTGGCACATCCGTGGCCACATTGGACCGTATCCGCCGCGCCGCCAAGCGCGTGGGGGTCGAAGTCTCCAAGGGCTATGATGTGATTGTGATCGTATCGGCCATGTCTGGCAAGACGAACGAGCTTGTCGGGTGGGTGAACGAGACGTCGCCACTATATGATGCGCGCGAGTATGACGCGGTTGTATCGAGCGGCGAGAATGTCACTGCCGGTCTGATGGCGCTGACCTTGCAAGAGATGGATATCCCTGCGCGCAGTTGGCAAGGGTGGCAGGTGCCGGTCAAGACGACCTCGGCGCATTCGTCGGCCCGCATCGAAGAAATTCCACCTGCCAATATCATGGCGAAGTTCGGCGAAGGCATGAAGGTCGCGGTGGTTGCCGGTTTCCAGGGGGTCAGCCCCGAAGGCCGGATCACCACGCTGGGCCGTGGCGGGTCTGATACCACTGCTGTTGCCTTTGCGGCGGCGTTCGAGGCCGAGCGTTGCGATATTTATACCGATGTGGACGGGGTATACACCACCGACCCGCGCGTCAGCGCCAAGGCCCGCAAGCTGGACAAGATCGCGTTCGAAGAGATGCTGGAGCTTGCATCGCTTGGCGCGAAGGTTTTGCAGACGCGGTCGGTCGAGTTGGCCATGCGCTATAAGGTCAAGCTGCGGGTGTTGAGCAGTTTTGAGGAACAATCGGACGAAGCTGGAACGCTGGTCTGTGATGAGGAGGAAATCATGGAAAGTAATGTTGTATCGGGAATCGCGTTTTCGCGTGACGAAGCCAAGATGACCCTTGTGTCTGTGGCGGACCGCCCGGGCATCGCTGCTGCGATCTTTACCGCGCTGAGCGAGGGTGGGGTGAACGTGGACATGATCGTTCAGAACATCTCGGAGGAAGGGCGCACCGATATGACCTGGTCCTGCCCCGTCGATCAGACCAAGCGCGCTGAAAAAGCAATGGACGACGCCAAGGCTGCCGGCACCATCAATTTCAACGAATTGATCGCCGACACGGATGTGGCCAAGGTGTCGGTCGTTGGCATCGGCATGCGCAGCCACACCGGCGTTGCGGCCAAGATGTTCCAGGTGCTGTCCAACGAGGGCATCAACATCAAGGTTATCACCACATCCGAGATCAAGATTTCGGTGCTGATCGACCGCAAATACATGGAACTGGCCGTTCAGGCGCTGCATGATGCGTTCGAGCTGGACAAAGCTGCCTAAATCCCGTGCAACCTGTTGGTCTGGAGCGCAATTGAGGCAGCCTTTTGGAAGGGTGCTTCTTTTCGTGGCATGAACGCTGGCGGATAAGTGTTTATGACAACAGGCGTTTCATTTTCGAGGGGCCTGTGATCTAAGCTGGCCTTGCGGAGGAGAAATTTACCATGGCCGACGGGTTTGAAACAGAAAGTCGCAAACTGCTTGGGCGGTTGCGCGACGCGATGGCAAGCGACGAAGCCGGTCAGGCGCGGCTGGACAGGATTACCCATCTGATCGCGACGTCGATGGGTTGCGAAGTCTGTTCGATCTATCTGTTTCGCGACGTGGACACGCTTGAGCTCTGTGCCACCGAAGGTTTGAAGCCCGGTGCGGTGCATGAAACGCGCATGAAGCTGGGCGAAGGTCTGGTGGGGCGCGTGGCCAAGCGCAAGCAGATCGTGAATACCCCCAACGCCCCGCAGGCACCCGGTTTCCGGTTCATGCCAGAAACGGGCGAAGAAATTTATTCGAGCTTTTTGGGTATTCCGGTGCAGCGGCTTGGCGAAATGCTGGGCGTGCTGGTTGTGCAATCCAAAGCCGCTCGCGAATTTTCCGCCGATGAGGTTTATGCGCTTGAGGTCGTCGCCATGGTTTTGGCCGAGATGACCGAATTGGGCGCGTTTGTCGGCGAAGGGGCTGCAATGTCGGCCCGTCACAGCCAGCCGGTTTTGCTGCGCGGTACGGTGGGCCAGGAGGGCGTTGCTGACGGCCATGTCTGGCTGCACGAGCCGCGCGTCGTGGTCTCGAACCCTGTTGCAGATGATCCGGTGCGCGAAAAAGAGCGCTTGAACGAGGCAGTTGATGAACTGCGCGTGAGCGTGGACCAGATGATGTCGATGGCGGGCGGGGACAAGGACCAGCGGCAGGTGCTGGAAGCCTACCGGATGTTCGCCAATTCCAAAGGCTGGATGCGGCGCATGGAAGAAGACATCGACCGTGGTCTGTCAGCCGAGGCCGCCGTCGAGAAAGAGCAATCCCTGGCGCGGTCGCGCATGGGGCAGGCAAGCGACGCCTATCTGCGCGAACGCCTGTCGGATCTGGATGACCTGAGCAACAGGTTGCTGCGTATTCTGACCGGGCAAGGGTCTGATACGGGGGCGGAAATGCCTGTGGACCCGATCTTGGTTGCGCGCAATATCGGCCCGGCCGAGCTGCTGGAATATGGCCGTTCCCTGCGCGGTATCGTTCTTGAGGGCGGGTCGGTTGGCAGCCATGCGGCGATCGTTGCCCGCGCTTTGGCGATCCCCTTGATCGTGCATGCCGCGCATATCACCAATGATGCGTTGAATGGCGACCGGATCATGGTGGACGGTGAACAGGGGATCGTGCATCTGCGCCCCGACGAAAACGTGGCATCCGCTTTCCGCGATAAAATCGCGATGCAGGCCGAGGCGCAGGAGCGCTATGCCTCGATCCGCGACAAGCCGGCGGAAACGCTGTGCGGGACGGTTGTGGGTTTGCACATGAACGCGGGCTTGATGGCTGATCTGCCGTCGCTGGACGGGTCGGGTGCCGAAGGTGTCGGGTTGTTCCGGACCGAGCTGCAATTCCTTGTGCGCAGCAAGATGCCAAGAAGGTCAGAGTTATCAGCACTTTACAACCGTGTCCTGGATGCGGCGAATGGCAAGCGTGTGGTGTTCCGGACGCTTGATATCGGGTCTGACAAAGTGCTGCCCTATATGAAACCCAACGACGAGCCGAACCCCGCATTGGGCTGGCGCGCCATTCGGGTAGGCCTGGATAAACCCGGTATCATGCGGATGCAGTTGCAGGCGTTGATCCGTGCGGCAAACGGGCGGCCCTTGTCGGTGATGTTCCCCTTTGTGGCGCAATTCGAAGAATACCGTGCGGCCCGCGCCGAGATGGATAAGACCTTGGCCCGCGAGGCGCGTCTGGGTCACAAGCTGCCGTCGCACCTTGAAATAGGCGCGATGCTCGAGACACCTTCGCTGGCGTTCGCGCCCAAGAAGTTTTTCGAAGAGGTCGAGTTTCTGTCCATCGGTGGCAATGACTTGAAGCAGTTCTTCTTTGCGGCTGACCGCGAGAACGAATTGGTCCGGCGGCGCTATGACACGTTGAACGTCAGCTTTTTGACCTTCCTTGAGGGCATTGTGGCGCGCTGTCGCGAAACCGGCACGCCGCTGTCATTCTGCGGGGAAGACGCAGGTCGCCCCGTAGAGGCGCTTTGTTTTGCGGCGATCGGGATCACGACCCTGTCGATGCGGCCAGCGTCGATCGGGCCGGTCAAGAACCTGCTGCGGCGGTCCAATCTGAATGAAGTCCGCGCGGTGATTTACGAGGCGCGCGACCGTGGCGATCAATCCGTTCGCGCAGCCGTCATGGAGTATCTGCGCCACCAGACAGCCGAAGTGCGCAAGCTGCCCTAGGGTCTGGGGATATGCCGGATTATCCGTTTTCCGCATTTTACATGAGGTCTGGCCGCAAGTGTTTTGAAAACGCTCGGGATTTTCGATTTGCGTTCAGGGTATGCGTAATGCAGTGATCGGATTGGATTATTTCACTCAGCAGGCCAAGTGGCGCTCGCCTCACATTGTTGCTCCGCTAAATCTTGCAATTTTCGAACTATTTAGGGCGTTTATCAACATCGCGCCGGATTTCGGTCGCCCGCCTTGACGAAAGCCCGTCGAAAAGGGTCTGGTGTCCTCACACTCTGGGGATCGCGATATGTTTTTAAAGAACGCTTGGTATGTGGCCGCTTGGGATCATGAAATCAGCCATGCGCTGACGCAGGTCACGGTGCTTGAGAAAAACATCTGCATGTTTCGCACCCAAGCCGGCGATGTTGTCGCGCTGGATGATGCCTGCCCGCACCGCAAGTTGCCGCTGTCGATGGGGCGCTTGCAGGGGGACAGCGTCGAATGCGGCTATCACGGGCTGACGTTTGATTGCGTGGGGCAATGCGTTTGGGCCCCCGGCGGGCGCATTCCGTCAGAGGCACGGGTTCATGCCTATCCGACCCATGAAAAATACGGTCTGGTCTGGATCTGGATGGGCAATCCGGTGCTGGCAGACCCCGAAGAGATTTTCGAGATCGAGAATTTTGACAATCCCGATTGGGGGATGAACCGTGGTGCGGCGATGGAGCTAGACTGCAACTATCTGTTGATGTGCGACAATCTGCTGGATCCGACCCATGTGGCGTGGGTGCATGGCGGCAGCTTTGGGCAGGCCGCCGCCAAGGACACCCCGCTGCGGGTCAAGAAAACCGATAACGGTGTGATTGTGCACCGCTGGATGATGGATGTGGAACCGGCCCCGTTTTATAAAAAGGTTATTGGTTTCAAGGGCAACTGCGACAGGCTTCAGCATTACGAGGTGCGCTATCCGTCCCATGCGCTGATCCGTGCGGTGTTCACACCTGCGGGGACGGGCGGGCCAGACGGGCCGCTGCACCCCGATACGTTCATCATGGACAGCATGAATTTCATGACGCCGACCACCGCTGGCAAAACCCGCTATTACTGGTTCCAGCTGCGCAATATCCGACCCGAGGATGAGGCGCTGTCGCAGATGATGAGCGAGGACGTGCAGCACGCCTTTGAAGAAGATCGCGCGGTGTTGAACGCGGTGCAAAAGGGCATGGCCGGCAAGACCAGCCCGCATATTGACCTGCCCATTGATGCGGGGCAACTTCGGTTCCGCCGCCAGCTTGAGGCGATGATTGCCCAAGAAGTGCTCGTTGACGCAAAGATGCAGGGGAACTGAGCCCTTTTGCACCGATTATCCGGTGCTTCGCCATTGCATTTCGATTTGGAAGGCGCAGATGTACACGACCTAAAAGGCGGAGCTTGCAATGAAATTGGTATTGGCACGATACTTGGGGGCTGCGCTTTTGCTTGCCGTCACGGCGCAGACCGTACTGGCCCAAGAGGCTGATTTGAAACGGGTCCCAAGTGTCACCGTTGCCACTGCAACCGTGACGGAGGTGGTGAACCGCATCCCGATTTCGGGCACGTTGGAACCCTACCGCGAGGTTCTGGTCTATCCGCAGGTGACCGGTTACCCGATAGAGGAATTGATGGTGGACATCGGGGCCAAGGTCGCAAAGGGCGACACGTTGGCCCAGTTGAACACCGACACGCTGAAAGCACAATTGTCACAGGCCAATGCCGAATTCGTGCGGGCTCAGGCCGGTGTGCGCCAGGCACAAAGCCAGATCACATCGACCAAGGCATCGGCAGCGCAGGCGCGCAGTGTTCTTGAACGTACCCAACAGCTTGACCGGTCCGGCAATGTGACCCAGGCCGCGCTGGATCAGGCCGTCGCCAACAGCCAGACAGCAGATGCCGCAGCAGCATCTGCAGAAGACGGGCTCGAGGTTGCCAAGGCGCAGGTGTTGCAGGCGCAGGCGCAGTTGGACATTGCCCAGCTTAATCTGGATCACGCCACCATCAAGGCACCCACCGCCGGCATCGTTTCGGCACGCAATGCGCAGGTGGGGGCGATTGCCACCAGTGGGGCGGACCCGTTGTTTCGGATGATTCAGGACGGCGTGATCGAGGTAAAGGCCGACGTCGTCGAAACGGCACTGGCCCAGATCGGCATCGGTGATCCGGCGCAGGTCGATATCCCCGGTGCCGGTACGGTTCAGGGTGCTGTCCGTCTTGTTGCCCCGACTGTGGATGCCACAAACCGGCTGGGGGATGTGCGCGTGTCGCTTGAGGGCAGCAACGCGCTGCGCACGGGGATATTCGCGGGCGGGTGGATCATCACGGACCGCCACGAAGGCTTGACCGTGCCCACGACGGCGATCCTGACCGATGCCAAGGGCGATTACCTGCTGGAGGTGCAAGACAACACGCTGATCCGGCGCGCTATCACGGCGGGGCTGATCTGGAATGATGTCCGCGAAGTCATATCCGGTCTGGACGACGGGGCGGTTGTGGTGGCCCGTGCCAGCGCCTTCTTTTCGGACGGGGACAAGGTTAACCCGATCCCGCAGAAGGTTGTTTCAGAATGAATATGTCAACTTGGGCGATCCGGTCGCCGGTGCCGTCGCTGGCGCTGTTTCTGGTACTGTGTCTGATCGGTATCGTTGGGTTCTTCCGGCTGCCGGTCACGCAATTCCCCAACATAGACATTCCGATTGTCACCGTGACGATCGGGCAGTCGGGGGCCGCGCCGACTGAAATCGCGACCCAGATCGTCAAGCCTGTCGAAAGCGCTGTTTCTGATGTCACGGGGGTCAAACATGTGACGGCCGTTGCGTCTGACGGCACCGCGACTTTGACCATTGAATTCGAACTGGAAACCGACAGCGCCACGGCCCTGACCGATATCAAGGACGCGGTTGCGGGGGTGCAGGGCGATTTGCCTGAAAATTCGACCGAGCCGGTCATCAAACGTCTGGATGTGACGGGGCAGGCGATCCTGACCTATGCGGTGTCTGACCCGACGCAATCCATTCAGGAACTATCTTATTTTGTGGATGAGATCGTCGCACGCGAATTGCAGGTCGAAAATGGCGTGGGCAAGGTGACCCGCATCGGCGGTGGTGACCGCGCGATCGAGGTTGAGCTGGACGTTGACCGCTTGCTGTCCTTGGGCCTGACCGCGTCCGAAGTGAACAACCAGCTGCGCCAGAACAACATTGATCTGGGCGGCGGGTCCGGTGATCTGGGCGGGCAGGAATATTCGATCCGCGCGCTTGGCAGTGCTGACACCGTGGCGCAACTGGCCGCGACACCGATCACCACGTCGCCGGGGCGTACCGTGCGGCTGGACGATCTGGGCAAGGTCTTTGACGGCTCCACCGAGGCGAGCAGCTTTGCCATGCTGGACGGCCAGCCTGTTGTTGCTTTCGGGATTTTCCGGTCCACCGGTGCCAGCGATCTGGCCGCAGGGGACAATGCCAAGGAACGGCTGGCCGAGCTGGGCGAGGAATATCCCAACGCCAGTTTCTCGCTGATTGATGACGCCACCACCTATACCGAAGGCAACTACCATTCCGCGATGGATACGCTGTATGAAGGGGCCGCTTTGGCGATCATCGTGGTGTTCTTGTTTTTGCGCAACTGGCGGGCCACGATCATCACGGCGGTCGCATTGCCGTTGTCGATCATTCCGACCTTCATGGTCATGCAGTACCTTGGGTTTTCGCTGAACACTGTCAGTTTGCTGGGGATCACGCTGGTCACGGGCATTCTGGTCGATGACGCAATCGTCGAAATTGAAAACATCGTCCGGCATATCCAGATGGGCAAACCGGCCTATGAGGCCTCCGAGGAAGCGGCCTCGGAGATCGGTCTGACCGTTATCGCGATCAGTTTTACCATCGTGGCCGTGTTTGCGCCGGTCAGCTTTATGTCGGGTATCGCGGGGCAGTATTTCAAGCAGTTCGGCCTGACGGTCGCAGTTGCGGTGCTGTTTTCGCTGCTGGTTGCACGGTTGATCACGCCGATGATGGCGGCCTATTTCCTGCGCGACGGGATCGCCCCCGAAGAGGAAAAGGACGGCTTTCTGATGCGCCGCTATATGGCGGTGCTGGGGTGGACCCTGCGCAACCGGACAGCGACCTTGTTGTTGGGTTTGGGCATCTTTGCCGGATCGATCTATTCGGCCACGCTGTTGCCGTCCGAATTTGTGCCTGCCGCAGACCGGGGCCGGTCGGCGGTTTCGCTGGAATTGCCACCCGGTTCGACCCTTGAACAAACCCGTGCAAGCGGGCGCGAGGTGTCGGCGATCCTTGGCCAGATCCCCGAAGTGACAAATGTCTTTGTCGAAGGCGGCACATCGTCTGATACCAAGGCGAATGTCATTGTGAACTACGGCCAGAAAAACACCCGCGACCGGTCTTCTTTTGTCATCGAAGACGATATGAAAGCGCTGTTGCAGGACTTGCCCGACGTCAAGATCAACGTGTTGAAAGACAACGGTCAGCGGGATGTGCAGCTGAACGTGTTGGGCGATACCGAAGCGGCGGCCTCGGCTGCGGCGATTGAACTGTCCAATCAGATGAATGATCTGCCTGACATCGTGAACGCTGCGACAACCGCGTCTCTGGTGCGCCCTGAAATCCAGATCACCCCGCGCCCGCAACTGGCGGCAGAAATGGGGGTGACGTCTGCGGCGCTGGCCAGCACGATCCGGATTGCGACCTTGGGGGATACCGACAGTAACGTGGCAAAATTCAACGCAGGCGACCGGCAAATCCCGATCCTTGTGCGCGTGAAAAAAGACGTGCGCGATGATCTGAGCCGTCTGGCAGGATTGCGGGTGCCGTCCTCTACGGGCAGCCCTGTGCCGATCAGCGTTGTGGCCGATGTGGCGCTGTCATCAGGGCCCAGCAAGATCGAACGTTATGACCGTCAGTACCGCACCAGCGTGGAGGCAGACCTTGCCCCTGACGGGTTGCTGGGGCCTGCGACCCAAGCCGTGATGGCGCTGCCGATTGCGCAAGCCATGCCCGAAGGCACGTCGATCCAAAGTGCGGGCGACGCCGAGGTGATGGGCGAGGTGTTCACCCAGTTCGGCCTTGCGATGGGGGCGGGTATCTTGCTGGTCTATGTCGTGTTGGTCTTGCTGTTTCACAGCTTTGTCACCCCTGTCACGATCCTGTTGTCGCTGCCTTTGGCCATCGGCGGGGCGATCTTTGCGCTGTATCTGAACGGGTCGGCCATCGGGTTGTCTGTTGTCATCGGTTTCCTGATGTTGATGGGGATCGTGACCAAGAACGCCATCATGCTGGTCGAATTTGCCATCGAGGCGATGAAGGACGGGGCCACGCGGTCAGAGGCGATGCTGCAAGCGGGTCACAAGCGCGCGCGTCCCATCATCATGACCACAGTCGCTATGACGGCGGGGATGGTGCCATCGGCGATGGCCGTCGGGGCGGGCGGCGAATTTCGTGCGCCAATGGCGGTGGCGGTGATCGGGGGGCTGTTGTTATCCACCATGCTGTCGCTGCTGTTCGTGCCATCCCTGTTCAGCGTGATGGACGGCCTGAAGGAGCGTATTCGCTGGGCGATGATCGCAGTGTTGGGGGCAAACAGGCCGCGTGACGCAACGTCTGATCGCTAATTCGCGGCGCGTTTCGCTGTGTGAAAGAACTAATCGAACAAACGGCTAGGCGAAGCGGGTAATATTGCCTTTAATGACGGGTGTCTTTGCATGAATGCGCAAAGGCACCCTTTTTTCTGGCAAAGGTGATATCCCGTGACCCCATTCGTGTTCAACACCACCAAATCCGTCGTTTTTGAAAACGGGGCCGCCGTGCGTCTGGCAGAGCTTGCCGGCGGGCTGTTGGGGCGCAACTGTCTGTTGATTACCGATCCGGGCCTGCGCGCCTTGGGCCTGTGCGATCCGGCGATTGCCGCGTTGCAAGCGGCGGGCCACACGGTCACGATATTCGATGCGGTCGAAGCCGACCCGTCGCGCGAGACCTTGATGCAGGCGGTCGAGGCGGGCAGGGCGGCTGGCACCACCGGGGTTATCGGATTTGGCGGCGGGTCGTCGCAGGACGTGGCCAAGCTGGTGGCGCTGCTGCTGGGGTCAGGCGAGGATCTGGACAGCGCATGGGGCGTCGCACAGGCCAAGGGGCCGCGCCTGCCGCTGGTGCTGATCCCCACAACCGCGGGCACAGGGTCAGAGGTGACACCGGTGTCGATCATCACCGTCGGGGCCGAGGAAAAGCGCGGCGTGTCCTCGCCCGTGATTTTGCCCGACATGGCGATCCTTGATGCCGAACTGACGCTGGGCTTGCCCGCACATATCACTGCCGCAACCGGCGTCGATGCGATGGTACACGCGATCGAGGCCTATGCGTCGAAAAATGCGAATAACAATCCGGTGTCCAAGCTGCTGGCCCGCGAGGCCTTGCGCCTGCTGGGGGCCAATATCGAGGGGGTCGTGGCGGATGGGTCAAACCTCGAGGCGCGCGGTGCGATGTTGCTGGGGTCGATGCTGGCCGGTCAGGCTTTTGCCAATTCACCGGTCGCGGCGGTGCACGCGCTGGCCTATCCGATTGGCGGCACGTTCCATATTCCGCACGGGCTGTCCAATGCCTTGGTGCTGCCCCATGTGCTGCGCTTCAACGCCCCCGACGCCAGCACGCTTTATGCCGAGATCGCGGCTGATGCCTTTCCCGAACTGGCTGCGGTCGACGGCACACAGGCCCGCACAGCGGCCTTTATCGACGCGCTGGCAGACCTGTCGGCGCGTGTCGGCTTGCAAACCCGTCTGCGTGATGTCGGCATCCCCAAAGACGCGATCGGCAAGATGGCGGCGGATGCCATGCTACAGGCGCGATTGCTGGTGAATAACCCCCGCGACGTCACCCAGGCCGACGCCCATACAATCTATACGGCGGCGTGGTAATGTCAGATCGCCCCGTCGCCCCATCCCGCGCCGATTTCAAGGATTTCTACCCGCTGCAAACCCGCTGGAACGACAATGACGCTTACGGGCACATGAACAATGTCGTCCACTATGCGCTGTTTGATACGGCGGTGAACGGCTGGCTGATCGAACGCGGGCTGCTTGACCCATTAACCAGCCCCGTGTTCGGTCTGGTCGTTGAAACCGGCTGCCGCTATTTCGGCGAGATGCAGTTCCCCGACCGTGTAACGGCCGGGTTGCGCGTTGCCAATCTGGGCCGCAGTTCGGTCAGGATGGAACTGGGGCTATTTCGCAACGATGACGACATCGCATCCGCCGAAGGGTTCTTTGTGCATGTCTATGTCGACCGCAAGGACCACCGCCCAGCGGCCTTGCCATCGGCCACCCGCGAGGCGCTGGAAGCCCTGCAATAAGATAGGCAAAACAGCGCGTGTTGGCCCCTGATCTGGGCTGCCCTGTTGCATCTTGTACTTGTCCACATGTTATACCCCCTCGAATCACCGCGAATTTCTGCTGTGCGGCAAATCATGCTGCGCGTGCATATTGCGCCAACTTTTGAACAACCGGAGCATACTCCCCGTGGCCAAGAAAAAACGTATTGTCGTTAAAATCGGATCAAGCCTGCTGGCAAACGAAGAAAAACTAACATTGCGTTTCGCGTTCATGAACGGTCTGCTGGCCGATCTCGCTGAACTCCAGTCGGAAGGGTACGAAATCATCCTGACCTCCTCCGGCTCCGTTGCGTTGGGTCTGAACATGATTGGCAAACGCCCCGAAGATGCGGGCATTCTGGACAAACAGGCCGCCGCTGCCTGTGGTCAGCCCTTGCTGATGAACGCCTACCGTCAGGTGGCGTCCGAATATGGCATGGACGTGGCGCAAATGCTGGTCACCGTCGAAGACATGGAAGAACGCCGCCGGTTCCTGAACATCAAGAACACGATGCTGCGGTTGTTTGAAAACAACATCCTGCCAATCATCAACGAGAACGATTCAATCGCGACGACGGACCTGAAGGTCGGCGATAACGACCGTTTGTCCGCAAAGGTCGCGCAGATGATCGAAGCCGACCAGCTGATCATCCTGACCAGTGTCGAGGGGCTTTATGACCGCGACCCGTCCGAGCCGGGCGCGCAATTCATCGAAGAGATCGAGGATGTCAGCGAACATCTGGAATCCACCAAAAGCGTGAGCGAGCTGGGCAGTGGCGGCATGATGACCAAAATGCTGGCCGCGAACATGGCGCAAAACGCAGGCGTGGAGACGATCATCGCCGAAGGTGTGATCGAGGCACCCGTGTCATCGGTCTTGCGCCGCGAACGCCGTCACACGCGCTGTCTGGCCCGTGACAAGACCGGGTCGCCCCTGATGATCTGGCTAAGCAACCGTTTGCAGGTGGCGGGAACGCTGGTCGTTTCCAACGCCGCCGTTGCCGCGATTTCGGCCAAGGAGCGCGGTCTTGCGCGCAACGATCTTGTGTCGATCCAGGGCGAGTTTTCCAAGGGCGACGTGCTGCATGTCTATGACGAAGAGGGCAACGAGTTCGCCCGCGGTCTGACCAATTTCTCGTCCGAGGAGACGATCCTGATGGCGCGCAATCCGGACATGAGTGTTGAAGACGTGATCGGATATAAAACGAAAAGCGACATCATCGGGTCCGAGAACATTCTCATCCTCGAAGATCACCACCTGCAGCTTGATGCCCCCGAGGAGAATGATCAGCGGGTTGTGTCTGTCTGAAACCGGTTCGGGATCGGCGACAAACCTGGGCTTTTCAAATCGTCACGGGTTTGTCGTAAACTGGGCTAGACAAAGCCCGAAAAAGTCGGGATAAGCCGACACGCATCATGGCATTAGCCCTGCTGCACCACCGCGGAAACGCGGTCGAGGCGAGTTGGCGGAGTGGTTACGCAGCGGATTGCAAATCCGTGTACAGGAGTTCGATTCTCCTACTCGCCTCCATTTAATTTCAATGACTTAGAAGTTTTTTGGGCGGCAAGCAGATTGACGTCTAAACAAACGTCTAAACATTCTGTTTTTGTTCTGTTCGCTTTTGCTGCGCCTGACGCGCTCTGATTTTCTGGCGCACCTTCTTTGTGTAGTGCAGGACCATCGCGGGGCTTTGGCCTGTGACGGCGGCAATCAGATCATCATCGCAGCCCGCCTCCAGCAGTTCGCAGGCGGCGTTGTAGCGCCAGCTGTGAATGTCGAAGTCCAAGGCTCCAATTTGTTCTCTCACCTTGCGGACAGCCTGAGAGGCCCCACGATAGGACCAACGATTGGTTCCCCGTTCATTGGTTAGAATAAACAGCGAGTGGCGGCTAGCCGCGTTCAAGGCTATTTGAAGTTCGGGCAGGATAGGAACCCATAGTTCTTTGCTGGTTTTATTCTGCCGAACATAAACCGCGCCGTCCTGAATATCAGACCAGCGCATTTCAAGAACGTCTCCGATCCGTTGCCCTGTTCCGATGCAAAGCTCCATAACAAGGCGCTCTCTGGATTCTATCGAGCAAGAGGCGCGGTAAGCGTCGAGAAGCTCTATCGGCCAAGGCTCACGTTCACTTTTTTGAGTTTTGATTTCCGAAACGCCCTTGGCGGGGTTGTCGTCTCTCCAGCCCAGATCGACGCAGTGTTCCATCAGGATGCGCAGAACGCGGATCGCATAATTTGCGAAGTAGGGTTGGTCTTGCCCCGTTTTAGTTCCGGTCTCTTTCGAGCAATGTTTGCTATGAAGGAGATAAGGAATGGCAAAGCGATACACAGACGAGTTTCGGCGTGATGCTGTGCGAATGGCGACGACCAGCGGCTTAACGCGCCCGCAGCTTTCATCGGATTTAGGGGTTGGCGTCTCCACGCTGAACAAGTGGGTTCAGCAACATCAGCACGACGATCTGATGTCTGGGCCGCATGAGGATGTTGAGAAGGAAAACATCCGCCTTCGCAAAGAAGTCCGGCTACTGCGCGAGGAGAGGGAAGTGCTAAAAAAGGCGGCAATCTTCTTTGCAGGCGAAAGCCGGTGAGGTTCGCCTTCATCGACGCCTGGAAGGAAGCTTGGCCCGTAGAATTTCTCTGCCGTATCATGCAGGTCACGTCTCGTGGGTTTCGTGCGTGGCGGATACGCCCAATGAGCCAACGGCAGCGAGATGATATGGTACTTCTCGCCCACATCCGTGAGCAGCATCGGCTTAGCCTGCAAAGCTACGGACGCCCACGGATGACTGAAGAACTGCAAGAACTGGGGCTGAGCGTCGGCCACGGGCGTGTGGGCCGTTTGATGCGCGAGAACGGCATCAAGGTCGTCAGGACCCAAAAATATAAGGTCACAACAGATAGCGATCACACGTTCAACATCGCGCCCAACCTGCTGGATCAGGACTTCACTGCGGATGGCCCGAACCAGAAATGGGCCGGTGATATAAGTTACATCTGGACCAGCGAAGGCTGGCTATATCTGGCTGTCATCCTCGACCTCTACTCTCGCCGCGTCATCGGCTGGGCTGTCAGCAACCGCATGAAACGGGATTTGGCGATCCGGGCGTTGGACATGGCTGTGGCGCTACGGCAACCGCCCGAAGGCTGCATTCACCATACGGATCGCGGGTCGCAATACTGTTCCAACGAGTATCAGCGCCGCCTGTCAAAGCACGGCTTCAAGGTCTCGATGAGCGGCAAGGGCAATTGTTACGACAATGCGATGGTTGAGACATTCTTCAAATCCATCAAGGCAGAGCTGATCTGGCGCAATCGTTGGGACACACGCCGCCAGGCAGAAGGCGCGATATTCCAGTATATCAATGGCTTCTATAATCCACGCCGACGTCACTCATCGCTCGGCGGGAAAAGCCCCTTGGCATTCGAACGAAAGGCCGCATAAATGAGTTGAGAGACCGGAACGTAACCGTGACAAGACCAGTTCTGGATGCTGGTGTCAGGATCCTGTTGCCGGATCTCGAAACCTCAACGCCAACCGAAACAGCGCAGCTATGGGGCTGACGGACTTCCGGCCGCTGGTTCAGGTCACGATTAACGGCATCCCGCTGTCGGGGTTCGTGTTCTCTCAGCTGAGTTCGGTGCGCGTGTCGGACACGGCCGGGTTTATCTCGGATACTGCCGAGATCACCTTCGTCAACACGTCGCCAGTTTCCCGGTTTGCGATGCCCGAACCTGGGGCCGAGGTCGAGATCGCGCTCGGCTACCTGGGGGCGTTCCTGCGCATGGGTCTGTATATCGCCGATGAGGTTGAGGAGAGCTCCCCCCCTCGCATGATCACGGCCGTGTGCCGCGCGAAAGCGCAGGGGGAGACGCAGAGCGGGTTCGCGCCCATCAGTCAGCAAAAGTCGCGATCATGGCCAGCCGGGATGACATTGAAGGCTATCGTCACGATCATCGCGGGCGACAATGGGCTTGAACCGGGCGTGACCGAGGCCGCGGGCTCGATCGTGCCTGGTCACATCGATCAGCTGGATGAAAGCGACCTGTCGGTTCTGACGCGGATCGCGGTGCTGCATGACCTGGTCGCCAAACCGGCCGGGGGCGTTCTCTTTGTCGGCCGCAGGGCCGATGGCGTCAAAGCATCGGGCCAGCCGACGCCCATCGTGACGCTGCTCGAGACAGACGTGAGCCGCTGGTCCATGCGCCGGGGGCTCAGCGATGCCACGGGCACGATAATTGCCACCTATCGGGATCTCGAAAACGCCGAGGATGTCGAGGTGAAGATCGGGGACGCCGAGCCGGTGCGCCGGTTGCGGCAGCGTTTCCGGTCGGAGGAGGAGGCGCGCGCCGTCGCCGTAGCCGAGTCGCGCCGCGCCAGCCGTGCAAAGGAGACGCTCGATCTCGAGCTGCCTGGCAATCCAACGATTGCTGCCGAGGGGCGCATCGTGCCGATCGGGTTCAGCTCGGCCGCTTCAGGCGAGTGGATTGTGAAAACCGCGACCCATGAAGTGTCGGAAGCGGGCTATCGAACGATGGCCCAATGCGAGCGGCCGGAGTAGGGAACCCGCCAGAGGCAACCAGCCGGGCGCTTGGCCATTTTAGACGGAATGTCTGCCTCTGGAGCCTGTCTGAATGCCTGAAGAAGAAAGCCCGCGCGTGGGTCTGATCAACTGGTCAGAATGGAAAAAAGACGGGGGCAAATTCTTCCGCATCACGGTCATCGGCGCATTTGCCGCGTGGGTCGGAGCGTATGTGCCTGTGATCAACGAGCTGGTATTCTCCCCCTGGCGATTGGGCGACAAGGTCGATGCCAACACCGCAACGCTCGCGCACCTGGTCGAGGACGTGAAGATCCTGCAGCGGCCGGATGTCATTTTTCGGATCACGCGATCGCAAGTGCTCGGGCCTCCCTGTGGCGGTGGTCGCAGCTGCGCGATCGAGCTGGAAATTGAACGCACCGAGCAGGGCAGAACCTGCCAGGTTGTCCCTGGCGAAACGCAGTATTCGTTCCGGAACCCGCGCAACGATGCCAGCCTGTTTGTGAGGCTCGATCGGCCGGTGCAAACCCAGAATGTCGGTTCAAAGCCGGTCACGTTCCAGTATCAGGTCACCGCGCCGTATGGGCTCGAGCCGAACGCTGAGTTCTGTCTCGAGCCTCTCTACATCGGGTGTCCTGGTATGACTGAGGGCGATTCCCCGATAAGGGCTACACGGAGCTGTACGGCAGTGCCGGTTGAGCCTTAGCGCCGAATTACCCAAGTGCCCCAAGTTTTGGCCCATGAAGCACAGGCTGTCGCTACATGGGCCGAAACGCCCAGTTGCAGCATTCTACGCTTGTGGCTTGGGCAAAAACCGCTTGCGCAACAAGCAGTTTGAAGGAAGGCTGGTCGAGTGCGTTGCGCCATCTTCGGGAGAGACAGTCTAGATGTTTATTCGAATTTTTACATATATTTTTATGGCTATAAGCCCAGCAATTTGCTTTTCACAGGAAAGTTTTACTCACAATTCTTGTAATTTCCATTTTCAGGATCAACCTACCGCGGTCAGTTGGGCGAGAATTAAGGGCTCAATTGGTCTTGATGGATATTCCGGCGTGGACAAAATAGTATTCAACTTTCTTTGCAAAAATAATGCTGGTCAAAATATCTATCTAAAAGAGAAAAGTACGCCATTTAATGGACCATGGGTCTTCGATCTGTCAGTAAAAAACTGCACAATGGATTTTAGATTTTCATTAAACAGATCGAACGGTAACGTGGACTTGAGTACATCGAAAGCTCAGTGTAGCAGAATGAAACCAAACCAAAGAACTATCGAAGCTTGCCAAAGTGCTGTCGTATCTTCGGGCAAGGATTCCAGTTATGCTCGTGGGTTTTGTAGAAACGCTGACCGAGATGTTAGCTTCTGGAATTGCGTTCAAAGACAGACAAGGCAAGGGCGAGACGTAGCTTATGGCAGAGGTTTTTGCCGGTAGCCTTATCTATAGATCTCCTAACTCATCGACTTGCCCCCCATTTCGCCGCACACACGCGGTATCAGCTTCAACTGCGACTAAATCGAAGGGCGAGCGCCTATGCAGTCTTGAGTCTTAGTGCTTTTCATTCAAAGGATTAGGTTTAAGCTTGAGGCCGACGATACAATGGAGTTCGACTATCGTCTTAAAGCGTAAGCTACACATCAATAAGTATATGGAGTGTTATATGTTTGCTGTATCTACCCGTATTTGGTTCTGTTTTATTTTAGGAGTGATTGGGGCCGGTTCTGCGTTTGCGCAAAGTGTTACAAGCATCGAGAAGCAATCCACGGGGGATGCTTACTCAATATTTTGTTCAGATCGTTCATATGGAACTGTGACAGTCGAAGGAAGTATTGTTTGCGGAGTTCCTATCAATGGTCGTTCAGCCAGTTGTAAAGCAGGCTGGCAGGTAACCTCTGCCGCGCAGTATGTTTGTAGTGGCGCGGGCACTCAAAGATCTGGTGGGCAAGAAGCGCGTCGGACATGGGCTGCTATTATGGAGCTTTACCGAGGCGGCATAAGTAGTCCACTAATAACAGAGAGCAGTAGGGTTTCGTATAATTTTAATGAACGTGACGGCTGTTTGCTGACCGAAATCGATAAATCGAACGATGGCATCAACACTACTACTGTGAGGTTTTCTGAACTGTCAGGGGAAATCAAAAAGAACTTTTACAATCACTATCTTCAGTGCAGTTCTGGTAAAAAGTGTGTCAAAAGAAATACTGACTTGAATGTTAATCTCTACTGGGATGAGTACCCCGCATTGATTGCGTCAGGCAGTGAGAGAGACCGGCGCTTGCTATCGCTATATCGCAAACTTATCAACCAATGTAGATAATATCTCTGCTGATACGACCGGCTATTCCACAGAACACAATGAGCTATCGTTTTTTCGGCAAGCTAATTACGTTAGCTAAATCCACTTCATCTTTGGCTGGTTCGAGCTACACCACGACTAAACGGTTTTTGAAAAGTGCAATCACAACTTCGCGGAACTCTCTGGAGATCTTGATAATACTTCACATAACGTGTTGAGCATTGCCAGATGCTTCTGCCGCACATTCCTGATACGTTTCTGATATGTTCTGCGAGTTTGTTGCACAGAAAACCGTTTAAAATCAGTTAAAAACGTGCGGATTGCAAATCCGTGTACAGGAGTTCGATTCTCCTACTCGCCTCCATTTTATTCTAAATCAAAGGGTTGGCGGCTGAACGCTCGAGTGTGACCCAAAGTGGGACACACCTTCTATGATGCTGAGGCAACGGAACATCCTACGCACCGAAAAGACGGGGCGATGCTTTGCCACAAACGCGTCCTTCATCTTGCATCTTGGGCGAAGTACGCGGCTGCCTTGCTTAAGAAATCGCGCTCCTCGGTCATCCGCGCCAGTTCCCGTTCGAGCCGTCGGTTCTCGGCTTCATGATCCACCGACACAGCCTGTGACGTGGCCTTCGCGTACAGCTTCATCCATTTTTACAGCGAATGTGTGCTGACACCCAAACGCTCTGAGACCTCACGAACGCCATACCCCCGCACCGTGATCTGATGCACAGCATCACGCTTGGAATCTTCACTGAAATTTGGCTTCCCCATAACGGCCTCCTTACCTCAAAATTAGGAAAAAAAGCGTCTACAACGCTAGGGGCTATTCAGTATCTCATTGCCATTGCCGCCATTCATTTATTGCGTCACGGAGTTTGTTAGGGTCTATTTGACCAAAACAAGCCCGTTCAGGGCAAATACGGGATAGGGCAGGGCATG
Organism: Sulfitobacter sp. SH22; assembly: GCF_965641905.1. Lineage (NCBI taxonomy): Bacteria > Pseudomonadati > Pseudomonadota > Alphaproteobacteria > Rhodobacterales > Roseobacteraceae > Sulfitobacter > Sulfitobacter sp. SH22. The sequence continues at coordinate 1,697,931 of NZ_OZ282573.1, read as the reverse complement.
AACACGAAGAACAAGGTCGTTGCGACCTATCACGGGGTCGAGGTTTTGGATGCACCGCATCTGGGGCCGACCATGATCAACAATATGATCGAGGGCAGCTATGAACGCCGCGAGGTCTTGTCTGCGCTGGCGTTCATCAAGAAAGGCGATGTTGTCATCGAAATGGGCGCGGGGGCAGGGGTTGTAGGAGCCGTTGCCGCGAAAAACTGCGCGCCCGCCAAGATCGTGTCCTTCGAGGCGAACCACAAGCTGATAGACCCGATCAAAGCGCTTTATGCCCATAACGGCATCAAGAACAAAATCGAGGTGCGCAACAAGATCGTCATCTCTGATCCTGATGCGCCAAAATCGGTTGATTTCTATATCCGGGGCAACTTTCTGGGGTCCGGCATGACGATCACAAAGGGGATCGAGCGGGCCGAAAAGGTCGCCGTACCCGTCGTGAAATGGGCAACAATCAAGAAACAGATCAAACCGACGGTGTTGCTAATGGATATCGAAGGGGCCGAGCTGGAGTTCTTTCGTCACGCGGATTTAAGCGGGATCAGAGTCATTATCGCCGAGCTGCACCGCCATATCTATCACCGCCCCGGCATGCGCGAAATCAGGGACGGCATCGCTGCCAAAGGCTTTGTCGAGGACAAGGAAGCGTCGGGTGGTGGGGTGTTTGTGTTCACCGCAGTTTGATGTCTGTCAATTCTGAACTGTTAAAATCTGCTAAGGTGTCCAAATTCAACATTGAAAACACTGTGCGATAATACATCATTCGCGGGCGAAATTGCCTCAGTTCAAGGTAAACGGGCATCTTGGCGTTGCTGGAAGGCTTGTGGTGTGGCATTGCAGAGAAAAATATCTGAACGAAAGAGTTTCGCGAATGTCCGACTTTTCCGCCCGCCGCACGATGATGGTTGATACCCAAGTTCGCCCGTCTGATGTGACAAAATTCCCCATTATCGACGCGATGCTGCATGTCGCCCGCGAAGATTTTGTGCCCGCCGCACAGCGCGAGGCCGCATATCTGGGCGAAAACCTGAACCTGGGGGAGGGACGTATCCTGCTTGAGCCGCGGACCTTGGCGAAAATGCTGGATGTGCTGGCGATCAACAATGGTGATCTGGTTCTCGATATCGGCTGCGCTTACGGATATTCGTCCGCTGTCATTGCCCATATCGCCGAAGCGGTGGTTGCTGTCGAAGAAGACGAAGCCATGGCGAAAGAAGCACAGGAAATTCTGATGACTTCGGGGGCCGACAATGCGATCGTTCAGGCTGGCGCGTTGGTCGAGGGTGCCCCGCAGCACGGTCCCTATGATGTGATCCTGATTCAAGGCGGCGTAGAGACGGTGCCGGAGGCAATTCTGAGCCAGTTGAAAACAGGCGGCCGGATCGCGTGTATCTTCATGGACGGTGCCTTGGGTGAAGTGCGGGTCGGATATAAAGACGACCATGGCGTCAGCTGGCGCGCAGATTTCAATGCCGGTGCGCCGGTACTTAAGGGGTTTGCCCGCGAAAAGGCATTCCAACTTTAAAACTTATTAGCCTTATCTCCGGTGAAACGGGGCCCGGCTTGACGGAGTGGATTAGATGGATCTGAAAAAACAAACCCAAGGGTTGCGCCGTACGGTCGTGGCCGCTGTTCTGGGCTTTACCATGTTGGTTCCGGTCGCTTCCGCTGCCGAGACATTGGCCGATGCTTTGGTGGGGGCGTATAACAACTCCGGTTTGCTGGATCAGAACCGCGCCGTACTGCGTGCCGCTGACGAAGATGTTGGCATCGCGAAAGCGGCGTTGAAGCCAGTGGTGCAATGGACAGGCAGCCTGTCGCAGAACGTTAACCGTTCTGTCAGTGCCGGATCGACATTCGTTCCTGCGGGGACGCGCACAAGCACGAATTCGCTCTCTACCACGGTGAACCTGATTGCATCGCTTCTGGTCTATGATTTCGGCGCGACGCGCTATGCGGTCGAGGCCACCAAGGAAACCGTTCTGGCAACCCGCGAAAGCCTTGTCAGCGTGGAGCAGCAAATTCTGTTGCGCGCTGTTGATGCCTATATGACGGTGATCCAGACGCGCGACATCGTGGCGTTGCGCGAAAACAACGTACGGCTTTTGATCCAGGAATTGCGTGCTGCCCGTGACCGTTTCGAGGTGGGCGAAGTGACACGCACTGACGTCGCTCTGGCCGAGGCGCAACTGGCGCAAGCCCGCAGTGGTCTGGCCGGAGCGCAAGGGAACCTGATTTCGGCGAAAGCCTATTACAAGGTTGCCGTCGGCCGCGAGCCGGGAAATCTGAGCAAGCCACCGCGTTTGCCCGCCGTGTCAAATTCTATCAAAACAGCCAAAGCGCTGGCCGTGCGCAGCCACCCTGATATCCGGGCTGTCCAGCATCAGGTCGCCGCTGCCGAACTTCTGATCCGCCGCAGCGAAGCCGCCATGCAGCCGCAGGTTTCTGTTCAGGGGTCTGTGGGTATTTCCGATACGTTCCGCTCAGAAGCCTCAACCCGCAGCGGCGCGGTTGGTGTGCAGATCGGCCAGACATTGTATCAGGGCGGTGCCTTGTCTGCCGGGGTGCGCAAGAACCGTGCGCAGCGCGACGCACAACGCGGCAACCTGCATGTCGTGGTCAAAGATGTCGAACGCGCGGTCAGTGATGCCTATGCTGGGCTTGCCTCGGCACGTGCGCAGATCGAAGCGTCGCAACGCCAGGTGCGTGCCGCCAGAATCGCGTTTCAGGGTGTCCGCGAAGAAGCGGCATTGGGCGCGCGTACGACACTTGACGTGTTGGATGCCGAACAATCCTTGCTGGATGCGCAATCTGCCAGCGTGAACGCGCAGACCCAGATCTATGTCGCGGCCTATTCGGTGTTGCAGGCAACCGGCCAGCTGACGGCCAGTAAGCTGAAGCTGCCCGTGCAGATTTATGACCCTGCTGCCTATTACAATCTGGTAAAAGAAAGCCCGGCCAAGCTGTCGAAAGAGGGCAAGAAACTGGACCGTGTGTTGCGGGCACTGCAAAAAGACTGACAATTTTCACGGCACCATTGTGAGAATCTTTTGTGTCGTCTAGGTTTTGTTTGAGGAACGAGTGGTGGTTGAATTATGTCTGACGCTGTAACCAACGCAGAAGTTGAAGATGTTCTGTCTTCGATCCGTCGATTGGTGTCCGAGGACAGACGTCCCGTAAGCCGGCCCAAGGCCGATGCACCTTCGGAGGATAAACTGGTCCTGACACCGTCTTTGCGGGTGTCCAATGACGCACCTTTGGTCGATGCCTATCGCAAGCCCGAGCCTGTAAAACCGACAGAATGGGACGATGAACAGGCCGCCGTGGAGGATGATCTGGTCGGCGGCGATGCCCTTGATACAGGTTTTGGCGCTGCGGATGATGACAGCATGCACAATCCTTCGGTTGATGGCGGGCAAGACGATCAGGCGCTGTTCCACGATCTTGATGAATTGGAGGACGAGGGCCTGATCCGCGACGCAATGTCAGACCGTTCTGCGGATCGTGACGCGGTTGACCGCCAGACTGAAACGCTTCGGGATACGGATCGCCCCAACACCGTAAGCAGCATCACTGCGCGCGCAGGGATGTTGAACCTTGGCGCATCCGAATTGGTTGAAAGCAAGTCAGCGCCCGGCGGGTCGGATCTGCTTAGCGCCAAGATTGCGGCGCTTGAAACGGCCATCGGGCGTATCCCCGGCGGCTGGGACGCCGAAGAACCCGAAACGCCGAAATTTTCTGTGCCCGAGCCTTTGGCGATGGCATGGGAGGACGATGTGGAACGGGATGCAACCGGTGCGCCGATCCTTGCATCCAGGAAACCAGACCCCAAGCAGCCCCCCCTGAGACAGGTTGAAGCCCCGGTTGAAACTGCGTCTTACGCTGATGCGGATGCCTTTGAGGACAAGGACGCATCCGAGGTTCAGGAGGATCTCAAGGCTTTGGGCGGGGAAGAGTATTTCGACGAGGAAATGCTGCGTGATCTGGTCGGAGAGATCGTACGCGCAGAATTGCAGGGCGCATTGGGCGAACGGATCACGCGCAACGTGCGCAAGTTGGTCCGCCGTGAAATTCACCGTGCGCTCACGTCACAAGAGCTGGAATAAAACGTCGGTTCAGATGATTTAAGGTCGGTTGAAAAGGCATCTGCGCGGGCAGGTGCTTTTTTTTCTGGGGTAACCCCCCGTCCGTGTGGGCCAGTGAAACCGGAACCGGCCGACCCCAACGCCCAATCCCGAAACGGCACAAAAAAACGCGGCCCGAAGACCGCGTTATTTAATTCTGGAACCTTGGGCTGACTTAGGCAGCTTCGGCTTGCTGTGCCGCATGGCGACGCTCTGACTCTTCACGAGACAGGGCAACGGATGTACGGACACCTTTGCCAACAAAATCCATCAGGCCGGATACAACGCGCTCGTTCGGGTCGATACCCGCGCAGCTCAGGACCTCACGACCGTCGCGCGACCGCGCCCAGCGTGCAATCTGTTCAGGGCCATTACCGTATTTCTTATCGTCTGCAATTGCATCGTCCAATGCTGCCAGTACCACGGCGGCAAAAAGTTTCCGGGCACGGTTGCCTTGTTCATTGTTAAAGGCAGTGCCATCAACGAAATCTTTCATCTCGTCGTCCTTTCTATTATTCTTGCTCTTGTCATTTAGGCGTGGAGTTCCTTATGACTGAAAGAGCGCGATTCGGATACACATTTATTGCATATCACCTATGCATTTTACGCATGGCTCTTTGCCGCTGCAGCAGGGGCTAGCCCGCCTTGCGTGACCACGTCGTAGTAGATATAGGTCGCGCTAGTTAATCTTCAACATTTTGCCATGGTGCCACCCTATGCCTAAGATCAATGGAAACGAAATTCGTCCCGGAAACGTGCTGGAACATAACGGCGGGCTTTGGGCCGCGGTCAAGGTCGATCACGTGAAGCCGGGCAAGGGCGGTGCCTTTGCGCAAGTCGAGATGCGCAACCTGCGCAACGGATCAAAACTGAACGAACGCTTCCGCAGCGCCGATAAGGTTGAAAAGGTCCGTCTTGTACAAAAAGACCAACAATTCCTGTATGAAGACGCAGGAATGCTGGTTCTGATGGACACCGAAACCTATGATCAGGTGCAACTGTCCGCCGAACTTTTGGGCGAACGCCGCCCGTTCTTGCAAGACGGTATGATGGTCGTGGTCGAGTATCACGAGGACGAGGCGCTGAACGCATCCTTGCCGCAAAAAGTGACCTGCAAGATCGTCGAGACAGAGCCGGTCGTCAAAGGCCAGACTGCCGCCAACTCCTTCAAGCCGGCGATCCTGGATAATGGTGTCAAAGTGATGGTGCCGCCTTTCGTCGGACCAGACGAAGATATCATCGTAAACACCGAAACGATGGAATATTCCGAACGCGCATAAGGCCCAGCATTGACGTATCGTCATGCCTTTGCTGCAGCGCAGAGCCCCGGGATAACCGGGGCTTTATGCGTTCTGGGATAGGCGTCCCTAGCCGAGGTAAGAACAGGTGCCCCCGTGATCGTTGCGATTTTGCAACGCCGGCTTTTCCTGACGGCACCTGTCGCGCGCCTTTGGCCAGCGCGTGGCAAAGGCACTGCCCTTGAGCGGGTTGATCGGGCTGGGCGGGTTGCCCTTGACCTGCATGGCGCGGGCGGACCCCTGGCTTTTGCGCCGGTTCAACGATCTGCCCCAGATACATCACCGCCTCGCCCCGGCGGGGGCAGGCCACCAGCCCATCCAAAGCTGGTGGCGGGGTGCCCAACCCAAAAAAGGACTGGCCTGCCTCGAACAGGATCGCAACACCGATGGTCAGGGTCGCCGAGACGATCAAGGGCGGGGCGGCAGTTGGCAGGATCACCTTTCAGATAATGCGCCTGTTCGCTCGGCACCACGGCGTCAAAATTCGGATATTTCACGCCTGTCCTCCTTCATTTTGCCAAGTAAACTCCGGGGGTTTGGGGGCTGGCCCCCAAGGGCCGTTTTGTCTGGGTACCGCCCCCCAATCAATGTCCCGTCCGGATACCGGCCTCAACGCCCCCTTCATCTGGGTTCCGCCCAACGATCGCTCAGGTCGGTGATGATATTGACCACGACCACCATAGCCGCCGCGAAAAACAGCACGCCCAGAACCAAGTGGATCTGAGGCACTTAACCCGCGATGCCTGGCCGCAGCTCCAGACTGTCGAATTGTCCTTCGCGCACCAAGTCGTCCGAGATTTTCAGCACCGCTTGCAGCACGGCAGATTTCTCGTTTCCGGCACGATAGGCAAGGCCAAAGTCGGGTTCTTCGAGGTCGCCCAACAAAGGTCTCGTGACATAGCCCGACAGATATTCGGCATCCCCACGGTTGTGAATATTCATCAACGTATAACCCAACCCCGCTGCCACCATGCCGCGCAAGACCGAAGATGATTTTGAGGTATGCACGATTTTCGGGCGCAGGCCCTGACTGGTGAACAGCCGGTTGAAATAGCTTTGCGAGGCGGGCAGATCCAGCATCAGCATGGGCAGGTCGGCCAAATCGTCTAGGGTCAGGCCGGGTTTGGCGGCCAAGGGCCAGTCCGCGGGCAGCAACGCAAAGGGCCGGGCAAAGAACAAGGACCGGAACGGCTGATCCGCCGCCAGCCCGACGTTATAGGTCAATGCCATATCCACCCCGCCATCTTTCAACAGCTGCGAAATTTCCTGCATGTCGCCTTCTTTCAGGTCGATGCGGATAGACGGGTAAAGCGCCGAGATCCGTTTCAGGATCGGCGGCAGGACATAGGGGGCGGAGGGTTCGAAACAGGCCACGCGCAAGGTGCCGGTGGGGCTGCCTTGCAGGCTCATCAGCTCGCTTTCGAAATGGCGGCAGTGCTCAAGAAAGGCGACGACCCGCTTGCCCACTTCGCGCCCCGCATCTGTGGCAACGATGCCTTTGGCGGGGATACGGCGGAACAGGGCGGTGCCGATATTGCCCTCCATCAGGTCAATCGCCGCGGTGATGGATGATTGCGAGATATTCATTTCCTCGGCCGCCCGCGCGATGGAGCCATAGCGCAGCGCCGCATCGAAGTAGCGCAATTGTTTGAAGGTAAAGCGCATCGGTCATTCCCCTAAAATTGTGGGCTTTTCTAGACAGTAAATCTATTTTTCCGCTGAACCAAGCTGCGATAGCTGTGGAACGGAACATAGGGGGCATCATGTCGGATATCGTTGTTTTTTCAGCCAAAAAGATCATCACAATGGACATCAACCGGATGGAGGCGACCCATGTCGCGGTTCGAGACGGGGAGATTTTGGCCGTGGGTGATGCGACCTGTGCGGATCAATGGGGGGTGGTCACCCATGATGACGCCTTCAAAGGTGCCGTGCTGATGCCCGGTTTCATCGAAGGCCACGCGCATATGATGGCGGGCGCGATGTGGGAATATGCCTATGCCGGTTTTCACGACCGGATCGACCCGGATGGCAAGCTGTGGCCGGGGTTAACGGATATTGACGCGGTGATTGGCGGGCTTGCGGCATATGCCGAAACGCTGGAGGACGGCGCACCGCTGGTCGGCTGGGGGTTTGACCCGATCTTTCTGACCTCCGAACGGCTGAGCAAAAAGCATCTGGACCAGATCAGCCCCACGCGGCCCATCGCGATCATGTTCTCGAATTTTCATCTGATGTGCGTCAACTCGGCAGCGCTTGAACTGGCCGGGTTCGACCAGACCACCAATGCCGAAGGGGTGATCAAAGGCCCAGACGGCCTGCCCACGGGCGAGTTGCAGGAAATGGCCGCGATGTTCCCGGTCATGCGGCGTCTGGGGATCGATTTTCGCGGTCTCAGCCAGAAAGAAGCATCCATTCGCGCCTATGCCGATGTGTCGCGCCGGGCGGGGGTGACCACGGTGACCGACTTGTATTCCCAGATGGAGGAAGACGACGTGGCCACCATGTTGCGGGTCACGGGGGCGGATGATTTCCCCTTGCGTGTGGTGCCTGCCTTGGGGGCGATGGACGGGCCGAAAGCCATTGCCGACAAGGCGCAAGCGCTGGCCAAACGCAGCACCGACAAGCTGCGACTGGGCGCGGTCAAGCTGATGACCGACGGGTCGATCCAAGGCTGGACGGCTCGGGTGAAATCGCCCGGTTATGTGGGCGGCCAACCCAATGGCATCTGGAACACCCCGCCCGAAACGATCTTTGCGCTGGTTGACGAATTGCACAGCCGTGGCATCCAGATGCATATCCATGTCAATGGCGACGAGGCCGCCGAGGTGTCGCTGAACGCGATCGAGGCAGCCCTGCGCAAACACCCGTGGACCGGCCACCGCCATGTCTTGCAGCACTGCCAGATGATGGGCCGCGATCTGTTCACGCGGGCCGCTGATATGGGGGTGTGCTGCAATATCTTTGCCAACCACATCTACTATTTCGGGGATCAGCACGCCGCCTTGACCATCGGCACTGACCGCGCTGAACGCATGGACGGTTCGCGCAGCGCGATTGATGCGGGCGCAAATATCGCGATCCATTCGGATGCGCCGGTAACGCCGATGGCCCCGCTGTTCACTGCGTGGTGTGCCGTGAACCGGCAGACCATGTCGGGGCGCACCTTGGGGGCCGCGCAATGCATCGACGTCGAAGAAGCGCTGTTCGCGATCACCATGGGGGCGGCCTATACGTTGAAGCTGGACAGCGAGATCGGCAGCATCGAGACAGGCAAACGCGCGGATTTCGTCGCCTTGGGTGATGATCCCTTGGCCGTTGACCCGATGGCGTTGAAAGACGTGCCGGTCCTTGGGACGGTGTTCGGGGGGCGTGTGCATCTGCTATGAGATCACGGCTGCCACTGACCGTGATCTCGGGCTATTTGGGGGCCGGTAAAACCACCCTGATCAACCGTTTGCTGGCCGAGGACCACGGGCTAAAGCTGATGGTCATGGTCAATGATTTCGGCGCAATCAACATTGATGCCGCCCTGATTGCCGATGCGGGCGACGATACGATGACCCTGACCAATGGCTGCGTGTGCTGCACCATGGGGGCGGATCTGTTCATGGCCATCGGGGATGTTCTGGACCGCCCGCAGCGCCCCGACCATCTGGTGATCGAAGCGTCCGGCATTGCGGACCCTGCCCGGATTGCCCAAGTGGCGCAGGCGGAACCGGAACTGGTCTATGGCGGCATTGCGACCGTGGTGGACGGCCAAAGCTATGATCGTTTGCTGCGCGATGACCAGATCGGGGCGCAGGTGGCGGGGCAGGTCAGTGCTGCCGATCTGGTGTTGATCAGCAAGCAGGATGCGCCCGATCCGGGGCTGGCATTGCGGCTGGGGGTGCAGTCGCGGGCGCTGGTGGTTGATCTGGCGCAGGTCGATGATGTGGCACCGGTTGTTTTCGGGGTCACGGAACGCTCTGTCCCCGCTGTAACGCTGGCCCGGCACGCGGCCTATGTGGGGTGGAGCGATCACAGTGATCTGGCGCTGGACCATGCGACCTTGCGGGCGAAACTGGAAAGCCGCCCAAAAGGGGTGTTTCGTTTCAAAGGGTTCGTCGGTCACGATGGGGTCAGCAGCTGGGAAGTGCACTGCGTCGGGCCCAGCGTGAACATCAAGCCGGTCAAGACAGCGCAAGCCACCAGGGTCGTAGCGATCGGACTAAAGGCCGACACCAGCGCAGCAGAGATTTCAGCGTGGTGGCACGGCTGAGGCGCGGGCGGAATTTTTCAAAAATTCCGGTCCAAAATTTTTGGAAAATTTTGATCCCCGCCTCAGCCGTCTGTTACCATCGTCACCGTGGCACCCTCGGCCTGCATTGCCGCTGTGGCCCGGTCATAGCGCAGATAGGCCAGCGCATGGTCCCCCGCTTGGGTGAACACGGTGCCCGCCGGTTTGCCATCCGCCGAGATTTCGGTGCCTGCCTCGACCGGCGCGCTGATCCTGACCTTGGCCAGCCCCTTGCGCAGTTCTGTCTTGTGCTTCATCCGCGCTGTGACCTCTTGGCCCACATAGCAGCCTTTGCGGAAATCAACGCCATTCAGGCGTTCGAATCCCATCTCTAGGATGAAGCTGTCGGGGGTCAGTTCGGCACCTGTTTCTGGGATCATATATGCCACGCGCAAGGCATCCCAATCTGTCGTGTCATCGGCCTGTGGCGCATCGCGGTAGGCACGCCAGCCCATATTCGCATCGCGCGGATCGGCATAGCCGTCGGCGGGCGCTTCGCCCAAACCGCGGTGCAGATGCAGGCCGCTGGCCTCGATCTTCACGTCGGCGCGCAGTTTGTACATGCTCAGCCGTTGCACCAGCGCATCGGCGCTGTCGCCCGCGACATCCAAAAGCACATCATCGCCTTGCGCGGACAAAAAGAAATCGACGATGAACTTGCCTTGCGGCGTCAGGATCGCGGCATAGATCGGCCCTTGATCCAGTTTGTTCACGTCATTGGTGACCAGACCCTGCAAAAAGCTGCGGGTATCTGCGCCAGAGAGTTTCAGGATGCGGCGGTCGTTCATATCGCTTTTCCTTGCGTTTGATGGCATGACATATATCAGGCCGACCAAAAGCCGAAAGGGGCAACCATGCCTGCGCCAATAACCGTGATCATTCCGACGCTGAATGCGGAGCACAGTCTGACGGACTGTCTGACCGCTTTGATGGAAGGGGTCGATGCGGGGTTGATCTGCGAATTGATCGTGTCGGATGGCGGGTCAGAGGATGCCACGCGGATCGTCGCCGACGCTTGGGGGGCGCAGATCATCGAAGGGGCGGCATCGCGGGGCGGGCAGTTGCGCCGCGGCTGCGCCAAGGCCAAGGGCGAGTGGTTGTTGATCCTGCATGCCGACACGCAGTTGGCGCAAGGATGGACAGGCCCGGTGATTTCCCATCTCAAGGGGCGCAAGGCCGGATGGTTTCAACTGCGTTTTGACAGCACCGGATTTGCCGCGCGGTTTGTGGCGGGCTGGGCGAATCTGCGCAGCCGCTTGGGGCTGCCTTACGGCGATCAGGGGCTTTTGCTGCCGCGCACGCTCTACCAGTCGCTGGGTGGCTATCCCGATCAACCCTTGATGGAGGATGTGGCCATGGCCCGCCTGCTAAAAGGGCATCTGACGCGCATCGACTGCGCTGCGATCACCTCGGCCGACAAATATCACAAGGCGGGGTGGCTGCGCCGCGGGGGGCGCAACTTGTGGAGCTTGATCCGGTATTTTGCAGGGGTATCCCCGCAAGACCTGGCAAAGGCCTATAGCAAATAAACCCGCGCCGATTTACCCGCAGCCCCGATTTACCCGAACAGACGCAGGCCAATCCGTTGCAGAAGGTTTGGCTCAGTCGGCTTGAGCCCCTTTTCCAACGCGCGCAAGGCATTCGAATTGCGCCGGTCCGAAATGGTTTTGCCATCCTCGAATTGCAGCCGGTACAGATCGGCATAGATGCCGCCGCGTGCCAGCAGTTCTTCGTGTTTGCCTTCGTCCATGATGCGGCCACGGTCCATCACCACGATCTTGTCCGCGCCGCGAATGGTGGACAGGCGGTGCGCGATGACGATTGTGGTGCGCCCTTGGGACAGACGGTCCAGCGCTTGTTGCACAACCTGTTCCGACTGGGCGTCCAATGCGCTGGTGGCTTCGTCCAGCAGCAGGATCGGCGTGTTGCGCAGCAGCGCGCGGGCGATCACGACCCGTTGACGTTGCCCGCCAGACAGCGCGGAGCCACGCGGGCCGACGCGGGTGTCCAGCCCGTGTTCCAGCTTGGGAATGAAATCGGCAACATGGGCCGCCTCAAGCACCGATTGCAATTCTTCCTCCGACACGTTTTCACGGCCCAACACGATGTTTTCGCGCAGGGTTTCATCGAACAACAACGCCTCTTGGGTCACGACAGAGAAAAGGCCGCGCAGGTCTGAAATGTTCATGTCCTTTAGGGCGACGCCGCCAATGGTAACGGTCCCCGATTGCGGATCAATCAGCCGTGTCAGCAGGTTAAAGATCGTGGATTTACCGGCACCCGATGCCCCCACCAGCGCCGTGGTCTGGCCCGCAATAGCGGTCAAGGACAGATCGTCCAGCACCTTTGCCTCGCCATAAGACAGGCTGACCCCGTCCAGCACGATGTCAGACGATCCCGCAGGAAGCGCCACCGGGTTTTTCGGGGATTTCAGTGTAACCGGCGCATCCATCAATTCCTTGATCCGCTCAAGGGCTGCCGCCGCCGTTTGCCACAAGCCGCTGATGCCGCCCAGGCGGCGCAACGGGCTAAAGGTGAAACCCATCGCGGTAAAGAAAGTCATGAACTGGCCGATGGTCTTGTCGCCGGAAATGATCTCGGAACCGCCGTACAGGATCACGGCCATGAAACCGATGCCCGACATGATGTCGATCATCCCCGGAATGGCGGAGTTGCCAAAGGCGGCGCGGACTTCGGTTTTCACATAGGTCTTTGTCAGGTCGCGGTATTGGTCGGATTGATAGCGTTCCAGCGCGTTCAGTTTGATCTGCACGATGCCGTGGAACACCTCGTCCAGACGGGTTGACAGATGCGCCCCCAGATCGCGCGCCTCGCGCGAGCGTGCGCGCACAAACCGTTGCGCAAGGGCGGCAGGCATCACCATCAACGGCACGCCGACGCAGGCCAGCAAGGCCCAGACCGGATCAATGGAAATCGCGACGCCCAGCAAGACAAACAACCCGATCAGGTCGCGCCCCGTGCCTGTGATGATCGCACGCCACACGTCATTGACCGCATTCACATCCGATTGCACCCGCTGGATCAGAAACCCCGGCGGGTGGGCCTGATGAAAGGCCCCGTCCTGCATCATCATACGGTTCAGCATATCAATCCGCATATCCGCAGCCGAGGTCTGGGCGATCCGCGTCAAAAGCACCTTTTGACCAATGCCAGCCGCAGCGCGTAGAACAAAAATTCCTACCAGCACCAGCCCGACCCATAGAAGCGCTGATTCATTGCCGGCGACAAAAACCTGATCGAACATGGGCTGCATCAGTTTGGCCAATGCCCCAAGGGTCGACCCTTCGACCGACATGAAAACAACGGCCAAAGCCAGCAGCCACAAGTGCTTTTTCAGGTAGTCGTGCCAAAGCCACGTAAGCAGCTCTTTGGAAGTATAGGTTACATCACTCATAAAAGCGGCCACGGTCCTTTGGGCTAGGTCCTGTATGGTTTACGCAGCCCGGCGGCGCAGGGCAAGCGTGCGGGCCTGAATTGGGGATCGGATTGTCCGATTGACCTCGCGGCGCACAGGGATAAGTTGCCAGTTAACACAGTCCCTGAAAGGCGCATTCCTGATGTCATCCCACCCCAATCTGTCGCATGGGCGCGGCTATCTTGCCATTCCTGGCCCCTCGATCATGCCAGAGGCCGTGTTGAACGCGATGCACCGGCCCGCGCCGAACATCTATGCGGGTGAATTGGTGGATATGATGCCGCCCATGATGCAGGATTTGCGCGCGATTGCGAAGACGAAACACAACGTTGCCATGTATATCGGCAATGGCCACGCAGCTTGGGAGGCATCGCTGGCCAATGTGATAAGTCCCGGTGACAAGGTGCTGGTGCCTGCGACGGGCCGCTTTGGCCTTGGCTGGGGGGAAATGGCCACCGCTTTGGGTGCAGATGTCGAGGTGATGGATTTCGGCAAGCAATCCCCGATGGATCTGGCCCGCATCGCGGAACGCCTGAAAGCCGATACTGCTCACGAGATCAAGGCCGTGCTGGCCGTGCATGTCGATACCTCGACCTCTGTTCTGAACGATGTGGCCGGGGTGCGCGCTGCCCTGGACGCCGCCGGACACCCGGCGCTTTTGATGGCCGATTGCATCGCCTCCTTTGCCTGCGACCGTTTTGAAATGGACGCATGGGGTGTCGATATCATGGTGACGGGCTGCCAAAAGGGGCTGATGGTGCCCCCCGGCGTCAGCTTTGTGTTTTTCAATGACCGCGCCGCACAGGTGCGCGCCAAGATGCCACGCGTCAGCATGTTCTGGGATTGGGCCCCGCGCGCGAACCCGCAAGAGTTCTATCAATACCACTGCGGCACCGCCCCCACGCACCACATTTACGGCTTGCGGGCCGCACTTGATATGATCCATGCCGAAACGATCGAAGGGGTCTGGGACCGTCACACCGTTCTGGCCCGCGCCGTCTGGGCCGCCTGCGAGGCATGGGGCACCGACGGCACGCTTGCCTTGAATATCAGCGATCCGGCCCTGCGCAGCCATGCGGTAACGGCCCTGCGTCTTGAGGCCCCCCAAGCCACGCAATTGCGTGAATGGGTGCAGGCAAACATCGGTCTGACCTTGGGCATCGGCCTTGGCATGGCCGCGCCGGGCAGTGCGGAAAGCCACGGGTTCTTCCGGCTGGGCCACATGGGCCATGTGAATGGCCAGATGATCATGGGCCTGCTCGGCGGGATGGAGGCGGGAATGGCATCGCTTGGCATCAAGCGGGGCTCAGGCGCGCTGGATGCAGCGGCCAGGGTGATCGGCGGGGCATAACCCCGCCGCCGCGCGATCCGGCAGGTCTGCGGGTGCAGGCTGCTCAGGCCTTGCCCGCGTCCGCCAAGGCAAGGGGCAGGGCAGCGGCAAAGGCATCCAGATTTTCAGGTGTGCCACAGCTGACGCGGATGCAGCGGTTTTGCGGGGCGGCAAAGGGCATGCGCACAAAGATGCCCCGCGCAACCAACCCGTCAAGAACAGCCTTGGCAAAGACCCCGTCGCGCCCGCAGTCAATCGCCACAAAATTCGCGGCAGAGGGCAGCGGCACCAGGCCGTTGTCACGCGCGATCTCGGCAATCCGGGCGCGCGATGTGGCAATCTGCGCTTTCACATGCTCCAGCCAACCGCCATCTTCCAGGGCTGCCAGCGCGCCAGCCTGGGCCGCGCGGTTCATGCCAAAGTGATTGCGCACTTTGCCAAAGGCGGTGATCAGATCAGGGGCCGCAATCGCATAGCCGACCCTTGCACCCGCCAGCCCGTATGCCTTGGAAAATGTGCGCATCCGGATCAGTCGCGGGTCATCTGCCTCCAACACCGGCGCAGTCCCCTCCGGCGCGCAGTCCACATAGGCTTCGTCCAGCACCAGCAGACAGCCATCGGGCAGCGCGTCCATCGCCTCGACCAGATCGCTGCCGGAATGCCAACTGCCCATTGGATTGTCGGGGTTTGCCAGATAGACCAGCTTTGCATCGACCTCGGCTGCTTTGGCAAACAGCGCGGCAGGGTCCTCAAGGTCGCCGCGATACGGCACCTTGTGCAGCACGCCGCCAAATCCGGCCACATGATAGTTGAACGTCGGGTATGCCCCATCCGAGGTGACCACAGCATCGCCCTGCGCCACCATCAACCGCACCAGATAGCCCAGCAAACCGTCAATGCCTTCGCCCACGATAATATGGTCGGGTGTCACCGCGTGATGGGCCGCCAGCGCCTGGCGCAAATCAAAGCTTTCGGGGTCACCGTACATCCATTGCTGGGCCGCGGCCATTGCCTCGACCGCGCGGGGCGAGGGGCCGAATACGTTTTCATTGGCACCCAGCCGCGCGACAAAGGCACTGCCACGGGCACGCTCCTGCGTTTCAGGGCCCACAAACGGCACGGTCGAGGGCAGGGATTGGGCAAGCGGGGTAAGGCGAACATGTGTCATGCCACCCGATTACTGCATCCCTGGCCGCTTGGGCAAGCATTGAAAAACCGGCGCGAGACGCTTAGCTTCTCACCATTCGGAATTGGAGGGCTGGATGATGGCCAAACTCACCCGTCGCGGTTTTGTCGTGACAGCGCTGGCCGCCGGTGCCATCCGGACGGTCCCCCTTGCCGGGGCCAAGCTGGGCGGACGGCGTATCCTCACATTGGTCTACGATAAATCGCTTGGCATGATGCGCGCGGTCGAACGCTGGGTGCCGTAGCGTTTTGCTTTGCACGCCGGCTGATATAGGGCCAGATGCTGAAAAACCTCCGGAGGAACCTATGGCCCGCGTAACAGTCACTTATGAAAACCACATTGCCCATGTGCGCCTGACCCGCGCCGACAAGATGAATGCCGTGGATCAGGATATGATCGACGCCATCATCGCGGCAGGAACCGAAGTCGCCGCGTCTGATGCGCGGGTTGTTGTGCTATCGGGCGAGGGCAAGGCATTTTGCGCCGGCATCGACATCAGCGCGATGGGCGGCCTGGCCGGGGGCGATCCGTCCGAAAAGATGATGCCGCGCACCCATGGCAACGGGACCACCAACCAATGGCAAGAAGTCCCGATGATCTGGACCCGCGTGGGTATTCCGGTGATTGCTGCGCTGCATGGCAAGGTCTACGGCGCAGGGCTGCAATTGGCCCTCGGGGCCGATATCCGCATCGCGGGCCCCGATGCCGAAATGGCAGTGATGGAAATGAAATGGGGCATCGTGCCCGACATGGGCGGCATGGTGCTGCTGCCCAAACTGGTGCGCGGCGATGTCTTGCGGCTGATGACCTATACCGCACAGCCGATTGACGCCGCACAAGCCGAACGCTGGGGGCTGGTCACCCAGCTTGCCGATGACCCGCTGGCCGCCGCAATGGAACTGGCCGCGACCATCGCCGGCAAAAGCCCGAGCGCCATCAAAGCGGCAAAACGCCTGACGGCTTTTGCCGAAACAAACGGTGCCGACGAGGTCCTGCTGGAGGAATCCCGCGAACAGGCAGATCTGCTGGGCCGTCCACACCAGTTGGAAGTCATCGCCGCCGAATTCGGCAAACGCCCCGCGGTTTTCAAAGACTAGAAAACATTCAAAGACCAAAATACGGGCAGCCCCGCCTGAACGAACAGACGGGGCCTTCCAAATGGACGATCTTCGCTTCCCAGCTAGGACCGCAGATCAAAGATCACTGATCTTGGTTTCCAAATGGTAAAAAATCCTCGCCGAAGGCAAAAAATCTCTTTTGGGGCTCCAGAAGAGAAAAATGCCTTCGGCGAGGATTTAAGTCCATTTGGAATTAAGACCGGTTCCTATCCCAATTCGGCCAGACGATCCAAAGCGGCCTGAAGCTGGTCTGCTTCTTCCTGGCGCGCATCCAGATTTCCTTGGGCTTCGGCGACGACATCGGCAGGGGCCGAGGCGGCGAATTTGGGGTTGTTCAGACGTCCCTTGAGGCCGCCGATTTCCTTGCCCAGTTTGTCCAGTGATTTTTGCAGGCGGGCTTTTTCCGCGTCGATGTCGATCAACCCGGCCAGAGGCAGGCCAAAGGTCGCGCCGGGGGTCCCGATGGAGACGGTGCCTTTTGGGAAGTCATCTGTGCTTTCAAGGCTTTCAACGCGGGCGAGGCGTTTGATCATGGCCTCGTTACCATCCCATGCCGCTTTGGCAGCGGCGTCCATCGCGGTGCAGAGCATGGGCACTTTGAGGCCTGCAGGCACGTGCATTTGCGCCCGCGCCGAGCGGATCGATTCAATCAGTCCGATCACCCAGTTCAATTCGCGGTCGGCATCTGCGTCCAGCATGTCGGCCACGGTATAGGTTGGCCAATCGCCGTGGATCAGCATTTTGCCGCGCGCATCGGTATTTTGCCACAGATCTTCGGTGACGAAGGGCATGATCGGGTGCAGCAGGGTCAGGCATTGGTCCAGCACCCATTTCAGGGTCTGGCGGGTTTCGGCCCCTTCCGGTGCATCGTCTTGCAGCAGGGGTTTGGAAAGTTCCACGTACCAGTCGCAGACCTTGCCCCAGACAAAGGCATAAAGCGCGTTGGCGGCATCATTGAAGCGGTAGTTTTCCAGCGCCGCATCGACTTCCTCGCGCACGCGGGCGGTTTCGCCGATGATCCATTTGTTCAGCGTGTGGCTGACCTGGGTGTGGCTGGTGTAGTTCACCGCTGGCACGTTGTCTTCGAACACGCCGTTCATTTCGGCAAAGCGGTGCGCGTTCCAGATTTTGGTGCCAAAGTTGCGGTAGCCTGCGATACGCGCGGTATCAAGTTTGAGCGCGCCGCCCAAGGACGCCATCGCCGCATTGGTAAAGCGCAGGGCATCGGCCCCGTATTCATCAATGATTTCAAGCGGGTCGATCACGTTGCCCACGGATTTCGACATTTTCTTGCCCTTGGCATCGCGCACGAGGCCGTGGAGGTAGACGGTGTTGAAGGGGATCTGTTTCACCACGTCAAGCTGCATCATCATCATGCGGGCAACCCAGAAGAACAGGATGTCCTGACCCGTGATCAGATCGGAGGTGGGGAAGTACTTTTTCAGTTCCGGCGTGTCTTCGGGCCAGCCAAGCGTGCCGATCGGCCAGAGGCCGGAGGAGAACCACGTGTCCAGCACATCGGGGTCGCGGGTCAGCGACTTGTTCGGAGCCATTGCTTGCGCGTCGGCCTCGGATTCAGCGCAGTATTCATTGCCTTCATCGTCAAACCAGACCGGAATCTGGTGACCCCACCACAGCTGGCGCGAGATGCACCAGGGTTCGATATTGTCGAGCCAGTTGTAGTACACTTTCTCGCCGCTTTCGGGCATGATCTTGACGTCGCCATTGCGCACCGCGTCCAGCGCGGGGCCGACGATCTGGTCGGTGTCGACGAACCACTGATCCGTCAGCATCGGTTCGATCACCACTTTCGAGCGGTCGCCGAAGGGCTGCATGATCGGTTTGTTTTCGACGTAGGGGACGGTTTCGGTGACTTCGGATTTGTTGCCGTCTTCGTCCTTCACCGTGCGCGTCACGTCGTGCATGACCGCGAGGCCTTCGGCATTGATCTCGGCGACAACTTTGTCGCGGGCCTCGAACCGGTCGAGGCCACGATAGTCGTCGGGAACAAGGTTCATCGCGGCGATCATGGCCTCGTCGAATTCCAGTTCTCCGTTCGCGATTTTTTGGGCGGTTGCGGCTTCTTCGGCATAGGGTTTGCCATCGGTGCGCAGGGCGGCGCGTGTGTCCATGAGGTTGTACATGGGGATGCCGTTGCGCTTGGCGACCTGATAGTCGTTGAAATCATGCGCGCCGGTGATCTTGACCGCACCCGAGCCGAAATTCTTGTCGGGGTATTCATCGGTGATGATCGGGATCAGGCGGCGGTGTTCTTTGGGGCCAACCGGAATTTCGCACAGTTTCCCGATGATGGGCGCATAGCGTTCGTCCGAGGGGTGCACAGCCACGGCACCGTCACCCAGCATGGTTTCGGGGCGGGTTGTGGCGATGGCGATATAGTCGCGGGTTTCGCGCAGGGTCTCGTTGCCGTCTTCGTCTTTTTCGACGTATTCATAGGTCGCACCGCCCGCGAGGGGGTATTTGAAGTGCCACATATGGCCGGGCACTTCGGTGTTTTCGACCTCGAGGTCAGAAATCGCGGTTTCAAAGCGCGGGTCCCAGTTGACCAGACGTTTGCCGCGATAGATTTTGCCTTCGTTGTACATTTGCACAAAGACTTTGATCACGGCGTCATGGAAGTTTGGCGAATTCTCGTGGCCCACGCGGGTGTCGCCGGGGGCACCGGACATGGTGAAGGCGTTGCGTGACCAATCGCAGGAGGACCCCAGACGCTTGAGCTGGCCCACGATGGTGTCAGCGGTGCTTTCCTTGTAGGCCCAAGCGTGTTTCAGGAATTCTTCGCGCGACAGGTCTGTGCGTTTGATGCCGCTTTCGGCCAGCTTGTTTTCGACGGCCAGTTGCAAGGCGATGCCTGCGTGATCCTGGCCGGGCTGCCAGAGCGTGTCAAAGCCGCGCATACGGTGCCAGCGCACCAGAATATCCTGAAGCGTGTTGTTGAAGGCGTGACCGACGTGCAGCGACCCGTTGACGTTGGGGGGCGGGATCATCACGCAATAGGTCTCGTCGCGGCTGGCGTTTGCGCCGGCTTTGAAGGCACCTGCGGCCTCCCATGCTTTGTACAAACGGGTTTCGGCCTGGGCGGCGTCAAAATTCTTGTCGAGTGCCATGATCAGCGTCCTTCTTTAAACTTGAGGATGATCTAGCCGAGCAAGGCGCAAAGGGGAAGGCTGGCGCGTGGAAAACTTGGGCGCGCGCACAGGACGCGGGGTTTTGCCTGTGGTCGTCTGGACATCGCGGGTTTCAGGGCTAATGTCGGGCGCAACACTAGATGAATTTCCAAAGGATGCGCGCAAATGGATAAGTTCGGTAAAAGCCAGGCGGTCAAACGGGTCGAAGATGTGCGGTTTTTGACGGGCGAAGGGCGCTATGTCGATGACATCACGCCTGAAAATTCGCTGCACGCTTATTTCTTTCGCTCGCCTGTCGGGCATGGGGTGATTACATCTCTTGATGTATCTGACGCGCGCGAGGCCGATGGCGTGCACGCAGTGCTGACCGTCGAAGATCTGGAAGCGGCAGGCATGGATATTTCCATGTCCGGTGCGATTTTGAAAAACCGTGACGGAACAGACGGGGCCAAGCCGTTGCGTCCGTTGTTGGCCAAGGGGCGCGTGCGCTATGTGGGCGAGCCAGTGGCGGCCGTGATTGCCGATACGCTGGAACAGGCCCGCGATGCGGCCGAACTGATCCTGCTCGAGGTCGAAGACCTGCCCACCCACATGGCGCTGGAACGGGGCGGAGAGGCGCTGCACCCCGAGGCACCGGATAATCTGGCGTTTGACTGGGGCATGGGCGACGAGGCCGCAACGCAAAAAGCGTTCGATGCGGCGGCCAAGACCATCAGCCTTGATGTGGGTGACAACCGGATCATCGTCAATTCACTGGAGCCGCGCGGCTGCTATGCCGAATGGACGAAGGACAAGCTGCATGTGGCCAACAACGCCCAAGGTGTCTGGGTGCACAAGGGGCACCTGAAACGTGCGTTTGGTCTGGATGACGACCATGTGCAGGTTACCAACCCCGATACCGGCGGCGGTTTCGGGATGAAGGCAGCGGCATATCCCGAATATTTCGCGGTCGCGCAGGCGTCGCGGGCCCTGGGGCGTCCGGTGCGCTGGATGTCCGATCGCACCGAAGCCATGTTGAGCGATAATGGCGGGCGCGATCTGACCTCGCTGGCCGAATTTGCCTTTGACGAGAACAACAAGATCACCGCCTATCGGGTGCGCACCAAATGCAACCTCGGGGCCTATAACAGCCAGTTCGGCCAGCCCATTCAGGCAACCCTGTTCAGCAAGGTCTTGATGGGGGTTTATGACGTGCAGACCACGTGGTTGCAGGTCGAGGGCTATTATACCAACACGGTGCAGGTTGACGCCTATCGCGGTGCGGGCCGTCCCGAAGCGATCTATGTGCTGGAACGCCTGATGGACCGTGCGGCGCGTGAATTGGGTGTGGACCCGTGGGAGCTGCGCCGGATCAACTTTATCAAACCCGAACAGTTTCCCTATACCTCTGCCACGGGCGAATTGTATGACGTCGGTGAGTTCGACCGCCTGCTGACCCGCGCTGCGCTTGAGGCCGACAACAACGGTTTTGCCGCGCGCAAGGCTGCGGATGCGGCCAAGGGGCTGCTGCGGGGGCAGGGGCTGTGTTATTACATCGAGAGCATTCTGGGCGATCCGTCCGAGGGGGCCAAGGTCGCGTTCAACGAAGACGGCACCGTGTTTATCTATGTCGGCACACAATCGAACGGGCAGGGCCACGAGACGGTCTATGCGCAGTTCCTGTCCGACATGACGGGCATTCCGGCTGATCTGATCCACGTGATCCAGGGAGACAGCGACCTGATCGCCCAAGGTGGCGGGACAGGCGGATCACGGTCTGTGACAACGCAGAGCACGGCGACACTGGCCACGGTGGCCAAGATGACCGAAGCCTTTACCGCGTTTCTGGCCGATGAAATGGGGGTGCCTGCCTCCGAGATCAGCTTTGACGATGAACGGTTCCGCGCCGAAGGGTCGAACATGACCCCCACCATGCTGGAGGTCGCTGATATGGCCCGTGAAAAGGGCCGCAACGATCTGCTGGTCCATCACGAACGCGCGACCTTGCCAGGGCGCAGCTATCCCAATGGCGCGCATGTATCCGAGGTGGTGATCGACCCTGAAACCGGCGTTGTCGTGGTGGACCGCTATACGGTGGTGGATGATTTCGGCAATCTGATCAACCCGATGCTGGCCGAGGGCCAGGTGCATGGCGGGGTTGTGCAGGGCATCGGACAGGCGATTCAGGAGCATGTGGTCTATGACGAGGATGGCCAGCTTTTGACGGCATCCTTTATGGATTACGCGATCCCGCGTGCGGCGGATGTGCCGTTTATCACGTTCAATTCGGAGCCGGTGCCCTCGACCGCGAACCTGATGGGGATGAAGGGCTGTGGCGAGGCCGGCACTGTTGGTGCCCTGGCCGCGATTTCGAATGCGGTACAGGACGCGCTGTGGGATCAGGGGGTGCGTCAGGCCGATATGCCATTCACACCGCATAAGGTCTGGGAATTGCTGAACAATCAGGCGATTGCTGCTGAATAGCTGTTGGTCTGACCGGGTGTAGGCGGGGAGGGGGCGCTGCCCCCGGCCCTGACGGGCCACCCCCGGGATATTTTCGAGCCAGAGAAGCTGCGGGTTATTTCACGATCTGCATAACGATGCAGGTGGTGGAGCCTGTGGCGTAAAGGCGGCCGTCTTCGACACCGCGTATTTCGCCATGGGCGACACCTGTGGATCGGCCAACGTGGTCGGTGGTGCCGATGCATTCGATCTGGGTGCCCAGGGGAATGCCGCGCAGGATGTTGATTTTATATTCCAGCGTTGTGTAGATCGAGCCGCGCGGAACCTTTGTTTGCACAGCGCAGGCCATCGCGGAATCGAGCAGCGTGCCGTACCAGCCGCCGTGGACTGTGCCCAAGGGGTTGGTCACGTTGAATTCAGGAGCACCGCGAAAGACGGCGCGCCCTTCGGAGACGTCGTGAAGCACGTAGCCCATGGTTTGACCGATGGGCGGGCCGGGGTTGGTGCCGTCGAGAATTTTCTGCATGAATTCAAGGCCTGAAAGCTTTAGCGCTTCGGCTTGGGGCAGCAGGTCTTGGGGGCCTTGGGCGACACGTGGCATAAAAAATCTCCGGCAATTGCGTGCCGGAGAAGCTTGTTGAATTTGCCGCCCGAGGGCAAGGCGAGTTTGGTCTTACGCCACGTCCGAAAGCGCGGTCTGTGCTGTGACGCCAAGGGCGCGGCAGACGCTGCGGGTCAGTTCGGGGCGGTTGAGCGTGTAGAAATGCAGGTTCTCGATGCCTTCATCGACCAGTTTGCTGCACATTTCGGTGCACAGGGCGGTGGAGAGCAGATCGTGGCGGTCATCGCGGATTGCGGTTTCAAAGGCGTCATCCAGCCATGCGGGAACCGAGGTGCCGCAGCGCGTTGCAAAGCCGCGGGCGGATTTCCAGTTGGTGATGGGCATGATGCCTGGGGTGATCGTCTTGGTGATGCCAGCCGCCGCGCAGTCATCGCGGAACCGCAGGAAGGTATCGGCGTCAAAAAAGAACTGGGTGATCGCTTCGTCTGCGCCGGCGTCGAACTTGCGCTTGAGCCATTCGATGTTTTGCGCCTGATCCGCGCTTTCGGGGTGCGGTTCGGGATAGGCACCGATGCGCAGGGTGAATTTACCGGTGGCGGCCAGCGCCTCGATCAGTTCGACGCTGTTGGCAAAACCTTCGGGGTGCGGGGTGAACACCTTGGCACCGTTTTCGGGATCGCCGCGCAGGGCAACAATATCGGTCACGCCGATCTCGGCAAAGCTGTTGGCGACTTCCATGGTTTCGGCCTTGCTGGCCCCGACGCAGGTCAGATGGGCCGCCACGGGCAGGCCCGAGGTGCGGCGCAGCACATGGGCGGAATCATGGGTCAGATCGCGGGTCGTGCCGCCAGCGCCATAGGTGACCGAGAAGAAGCGTGGTGCCAGAGGGGCCAACGCCTGTGCTGTATCCCAAAGACGGAAAGACGCATCGACAGATTTGGGTGGGAACACTTCGAAGGAGACGGCGGGGCTGGTCATTTTTAAGATCCTATTCTGGCTTTCATCTCTTGTCGCACAGATGGAGTTGTGAAACAAACTCATAACTTTCATCTTCAACATGAGGAGCGCCTCATATGCATATTGAGTTCCGTCACCTGCGTACCATTCAGGCCATCCACGAGGCGGGCGGGTTGGCCCGTGCTGCCGAGCAGATGAACATCACGCAATCCGCGCTGTCGCATCAGGTCAAGGGGCTTGAGGATCAGGCGGGGGTCGAGCTGTTTGTGCGCCGGTCCAAGCCGCTGAAATTGTCGCCTGCGGGGCTGCGTTTGCTGAAGCTGGCGCAGCAGGTCTTGCCGCAGCTTGAGGCCGCGCAGGCCGAGTTTATGGGGTTGCGGGCGGGCAGCACCGGGCGGATGCACATCGCAATCGAATGCCACGCCTGTTTTGAATGGCTGTTTCCGGTGTTGGAGCAGTTTCGCAAATCGTGGCCGGATGTGGATGTGGATATTCGCCCCGGTCTTGCGTTCGATGCCCTGCCTGCCTTGTTGCGCGAAGAGGTCGATCTGGTGGTGTCGTCTGACCCCGAAGAGTTGCCGGGCGTTGAATTTGTCGAACTTTTCGACTATCAGGCGGTGTTTGTTGCAGCCAGCAGCCATCCTTTGGCCAAGAAGAAATTTATCGAGGCCAAGGATTTTAGAACAGAGACCTTGATCACCTATCCGGTGGAACGGACGCGGCTGGATGTGTTCAGCCAGTTGCTGATACCGGCCAAGGTCGAGCCCTTGGCGATCCGGCAGGTGGAATTGACGGCGGTGATCTTGCTGCTTGTTGCATCCAATCGAGGGGTGGCGGTGCTGCCCGACTGGGTGGTGCGCGAGGTCAAATACAGCAATGATTACGTCACGCGGCCCCTGACCGAGAAGGGGATCACCCGCAGGCTTTATGCAGCGGTGCGGCAGGACGATCTGGGCAAGCCCTATATGGACAAGCTGCTCAAGCTGGCGGGGCAAGAAGCGCGCAAGCTCCAGCAAAGCTGACCTGTCGGTTGCGGGGAGGCGCGGCCATGTTGCCCTAAGATCGTCGGGGCAACTGGTTGCGGCGGCGGGGTCGTTCAGGCGGTTGCCTTTAGCGGTGTGGGATCAACCGCGCTTTGGGGCATGGCGACGGTGAATTTTGCGCCAGCGCCGGGGCTGCTTTGGACCGTCAATTCGGCCCCATGAGCGGCGGCCAGGCTTTTGCACATGGCAAGGCCAAGGCCTGTGCCGCCTTCAAGCCGGTTGTCTTGCGGTTCGAGCTGCTGGAATGCGCCGAAAATCAGGGCCTGAGCGTCTTGAGAGATGCCGCAGCCATTGTCTTGGACTTCGATATTGAAACCGTTTTCCGTCACATAGGCGCGCAGAATGATTTCATCCGCCTTTGAAAACTTGAATGCGTTCCCGACGAGATTGACAAGTATCTGATGACAGCGCTGGTAATCTGCAAATGCGATTACGCCGTCACACTCGACCTTGATGGCGAAAGATTTTTCTGCGGCCATAATCGAGAACTGATCCCGGACCTTTTCCAAAAGCGACCCTATGGGGAATGATCGTTTCTCCAGTTTGAGATCGCCAAGCTCAAGACTGGTGTAGTCCAGAATCTCGTTTATCATCTTGAGAAGATGGCTTGCCGCGACTGAAATCTTTTCGCCGTAAAGTTCGGCTTGATCCCCCAATCGGTTGTCATTGAAAGAGACCACAGTTTCGATGGATGGCGATTTCTTGGCGTTCACCTCTTTGAGTTTGGCCAAGATGCCCGCATAGCCGATGATGATCGAAAGCGGTGTTCTGAGTTCATGGCTCAGGATACCCAAAAATTCGGATTTCGCGCGGCTGGCGCTTTCTGCTGCATTCCTGGCTTCGGTCAGTTCGGCGATATTTTCCGTAAAGGTGCGGTTTTCAATCACATAGCCCAGCAGCGCGCCCATAACGATGATCATGGCCGTGCCCGTGATGGCCAAAGCAAGGATCTTGAACGCCTCGGGATTGGTGAAGTCGCCGGTAATATTGATCGGGTCCACATTGAATGCCGTCATGCCGGTGAAATGCAGGCTGATGATGGCGCAGGTCAGTGCGATCACCATGAGGTATTCGCCGGATTGTTTTGCCCTTTGTCCGAACACAAGAGCAGCAGAGGCGAAAACCGTCGCAAGAATAACCGAGGCGACCAGATAGCCGTAATCCCAAAACACGATCCCCTGCACGCGGTATGCGATCATGCCCGCATAATGCATGCTGGCAATCGCAAGGCCCAGCACGGCACCGCCGATGGCTGGGGCAAAGCGGATCCGGGTGGTTGTGGAAAGGAATATCCCCGCCGCACTGCCCGCGACTGCGATCAGAAACGAGACAAGGGTGAGCGTCAGGTCGAAATCAACCGGCGCGTCGGGTTGAAACCCCAGCATGGCCACAAAATGCGTGCACCATATCGAAATGCCCGCCGTAAGGGCGGTCAAAAAATTCCATGATATCGCATGGTGATGCGATCTATGTCGCGCGTGCCGGTACAGTCTGGAGGTCACCCAGCTTCCGAACGCACATAAAATAGCGGCCAGAATGACCAGGCTGACTGGTCTTGTCACGGTTACGTTCCGGTCTCTCAACTCATTTATGCGGCCTTTCGTTCGAATGCCAAGGGGCTTTTCCCGCCGAGCGATGAGTGACGTCGGCGTGGATTATAGAAGCCATTGATATACTGGAATATCGCGCCTTCTGCCTGGCGGCGTGTGTCCCAACGATTGCGCCAGATCAGCTCTGCCTTGATGGATTTGAAGAATGTCTCAACCATCGCATTGTCGTAACAATTGCCCTTGCCGCTCATCGAGACCTTGAAGCCGTGCTTTGACAGGCGGCGCTGATACTCGTTGGAACAGTATTGCGACCCGCGATCCGTATGGTGAATGCAGCCTTCGGGCGGTTGCCGTAGCGCCACAGCCATGTCCAACGCCCGGATCGCCAAATCCCGTTTCATGCGGTTGCTGACAGCCCAGCCGATGACGCGGCGAGAGTAGAGGTCGAGGATGACAGCCAGATATAGCCAGCCTTCGCTGGTCCAGATGTAACTTATATCACCGGCCCATTTCTGGTTCGGGCCATCCGCAGTGAAGTCCTGATCCAGCAGGTTGGGCGCGATGTTGAACGTGTGATCGCTATCTGTTGTGACCTTATATTTTTGGGTCCTGACGACCTTGATGCCGTTCTCGCGCATCAAACGGCCCACACGCCCGTGGCCGACGCTCAGCCCCAGTTCTTGCAGTTCTTCAGTCATCCGTGGGCGTCCGTAGCTTTGCAGGCTAAGCCGATGCTGCTCACGGATGTGGGCGAGAAGTACCATATCATCTCGCTGCCGTTGGCTCATTGGGCGTATCCGCCACGCACGAAACCCACGAGACGTGACCTGCATGATACGGCAGAGAAATTCTACGGGCCAAGCTTCCTTCCAGGCGTCGATGAAGGCGAACCTCACCGGCTTTCGCCTGCAAAGAAGATTGCCGCCTTTTTTAGCACTTCCCTCTCCTCGCGCAGTAGCCGGACTTCTTTGCGAAGGCGGATGTTTTCCTTCTCAACATCCTCATGCGGCCCAGACATCAGATCGTCGTGCTGATGTTGCTGAACCCACTTGTTCAGCGTGGAGACGCCAACCCCTAAATCCGATGAAAGCTGCGGGCGCGTTAAGCCGCTGGTCGTCGCCATTCGCACAGCATCACGCCGAAACTCGTCTGTGTATCGCTTTGCCATTCCTTATCTCCTTCATAGCAAACATTGCTCGAAAGAGACCGGAACTAAAACGGGGCAAGACCAAAAATTGTCGGGGGCCATTTGCCCCCGACCTTGAAGGTTTAGATGACCTTGACGATGGCCTTGCCGTTGTTGCCGCCAGTCAGCAAATCCATGAACGCTTGTGGCGCGTTTTCCAGACCTTCGGTGATGTCTTCCTGAACCGCAATCGACCCGTCTGCAACTTTGGGGGCGACCTCTTTCAGGAAGTTGGGGAAGTTCGCCCAGTGGTTCGAAATGATAAAACCGTTCACGCTGAGGAAGTTCACAAGAATGGTGCGCCACAGTTTCGGGGCGGTCAGCGCCTGTTCGGCTGCATTCGCGCCCAGACCACCGGCGTTATACCATGCGATCATGCCGCAGATCGGGATGCGGCCAAAGGGGTTCATCAACGGGATCACGGCTTCAAGCACCTTGCCGCCGACATTCTCGAAGTAGATGTCGATGCCTTTGGGGCAGGCTTCTTTCAACGCGGCGCTCAGGGATTTAGCATCCGGATAGGCACGGTGGTCCAGACATTCGTCAAAGCCAAAGTGGTCCTTGGCCGTGGCGCATTTATCAGCGCCCCCCGCGATGCCGACCACACGCAAGCCATGGGCCTTGGCGATCTGGCCCACCATCGACCCGACCGGACCTGTGGCGGCGGCAACGACCAGCGTTTCGCCAGCTTTGGGGCGACCATATTCCATCAGACCCTGCCAGCCGGTAAAGCCGGGCATGCCCAATACGCCCAGCGACGTGGTGATCGGGGCCTGCGCGGGGTCGACCTTGCGCAGCATCTTGGCTGGTTGCACGCCATGGGTGGCCCAGCCGAACATGCCAAAGGCGAAATCGCCCGGTTTGAAATTCGGGCTGTTGGACGCGATGACCTCACCTACGGCCCCGCCTTCCATGGTGCCGCCGATGGGCACGGGGGCGGCATAGGATTTCGCATCATCCATGCGGCCGCGCATATAGGGGTCAAGTGACATGTAGTGGACGCGCACCAGCACTTCGCCGTCACCCGGCGTTGGGACGGCGGATTCCTCAAGGCGAAAGTTCGCGGCTGTGGGCGCGCCATCAGGGCGCGATGCCAAGACGATATGTTTCATTGTATCGGTCATTTCGGGGTCCTCCGGTTGTTTCCTTGGGGGCACCGTATCTGGAAAGCATTGGCGCGCAAGCGGCGTTCAGACGACACGTTGCGTCAGAGGCCGGGTTGCACCGATCGGGCTTTGGCAATCTGGCCCTTGGCAATCGGGGCTTGCGGGCTTAAAGGGAGGGCTGATTGAATGAAGGGCGCGGAAAATGGTTGGCAGTGCAAATCTAAACATCATGATCAAGGCAGCGCGGCGCGCAGGCCGCGGGCTGGTCAAGGATTTCCGTGAGGTAGAGAACCTTCAGGTGTCTATGAAAGGTGCAGGCGACTTTGTCAGCCGCGCCGATATACAGGCCGAAAAGACCATCAAGGAAGAATTAATGGGCGCCCGCCCCACCTATGGCTGGTTGGCCGAAGAAGGTGGCGGCGACGAGGGTCAGGACCCCACACGCCGCTGGATCGTGGACCCGCTGGATGGCACAACCAACTTCTTGCACGGTTTGCCCCATTGGGCGATTTCCATCGCGTTGGAACACAAAGGCCAGATCGTGGCCGGCGTGGTGTTTGACCCCGCCAAGGACGAGATGTTCTTTGCCGAAAAAGGGGCCGGTGCCTGGATGAACGACATGCGTTTGCGTGTTTCGGGCCGTCACCGGATGATCGAATCCATCTTTGCCACGGGCCTGCCTTTTGCCGGCCGTGCCGATTTGCCTGACACGCTGCGCGATCTTGGGCGCATTTTGCCGGTTTGTGCGGGCGTGCGGCGTTGGGGCTCTGCGGCGCTGGATTTGGCATATGTTGCGGCGGGCCGCTATGACGGATATTGGGAACGTCGCCTGAATTCATGGGATCTGGCGGCAGGCATGCTGATTGTGCGCGAAGCGGGTGGCATGGTTGAACCGATGAACCCGAATGGCGACATTCTGGCAGACGGCGAGATTGTCTGCGCGAACGAGGCGTTGTTCTCGGGCTTTGCGAAAATCGCACGCGGTTGAGTGCTTTGCCGGGGACGGGATGCCTTCGGCGAGGATTTTAGACCATTTGGAATTAAAACGTTGTATTGTGCAAGCCACTGACAGGCGTGTGGCGTTTATCCATGGTTACTTGCGCCGTACCTTTGGGATGCGGCTGCGCACCGTTGGATAGGTGGCATCTGGATGCGGTGGCCGGCCATGAGTTTGTGACCAGAACCGCGGGCCGCCCAAGCGCAGCCAGATCGGTATGGTCAGGATCATCCCCACGATAAACCCGCCCGTATGCGCCCAATAGGCCACGCCGCCCGTTTCGGGGTCGGTGCCGACGCTGCCGATGAATTGCATCCCCAGCCAAAGCCCCAGCATGATCCAGGCCGGGATCGGCAGGATGCGGAAAAACACGATAAAGATAATCAGGATGTCGACTTTGGCTTTGGGATAGAGCAGCAGATAGCCCCCCATTACCCCTGCAATCGCCCCTGATGCACCCACCGTGGGCACACCGGAATAGGGGGCCGATATCACATGTGCCGCGGCCGACAGGACACCACAGGCAAGGTAGAAGGCAAGATAGCCCAAATGGCCCATCTCGTCTTCGATATTGTCGCCGAAAATATACAAAAACAGCATGTTACCGGCCAGATGCATCCAGCCGCCATGCAGGAACATCGACGTGAAAATACCGGTATAGCCACCGCCTGTGGTGACCCTTTCAGGCAAAAGCGCCCAGTTGAAAAAGAACATGCCGATCGCGCGGTCATCATTCATCAGGCTGACATAGCTTAGAAACACGCCTATGTTCACCGCCATCAGCAGGTAAGTCACATAGGGCGTGCGCCCCGACGGGTTATGGTCGCGAATTGGAAACATGCCGTGACCCTTAGCCATCGCCGGGGCCGGGTCAATAGGCGTCAAAGGGCAGGGTTTCAGATGAAGATCACATGTTTGCACACGGCACAAAGCCATGTTGAGGGGATGACAGCCCTGTTTGCCAATCAGGGGTGGGATGGCGCGTTGGAACATGTCGTGCGTCCTGACCTTTTGGCACGGGCACAATCGGACGGGATTGATGCGGTTGCGCAGGATGTCGGCGCGGTGCTGGCGGACTGTGCGGATGCTAATGCGGTGCTCTGTACCTGCTCGACCTTGGGCGCGCTGGTCGAGGCGTCGGGCACAGGCAAGGCGGTGCGGATCGACCGGCCAGCGATGGAGCAAGCGGCATCCTATCGCAACGTTATGCTGGCGATTTGTCTGGAAAGCACCCGCGCCCCGACTGTCGCGTTGTTCGAGGACTGCGCCAAGGGGCGCGAACCCGTGGTCGTGTTGTGTGACGGGGCATGGGCCCATTTCGAGGCAGGCGATATGTCCGGTTTCAACCGCGCTGTGGCGCAGTCGGTCGGGGCCGCGATGATCAGTGCCCCTGAAACGGCGTGTATCGTTCTGGCGCAGGCCTCCATGCAGGGGGCGGCCCCGTATTTGATGGATATGGGCGTGCCGGTGTTAACCACACCTAGGTTGGCGGTGCGGCGGGCAATCAAGATCGCCCGCCAATAGCGCCAGTTACCCCGCAGCGCCCAGCAACTGCGCGTTCCCGCCCGAGGCCGTGGTATCCACGCACAGGTGGCGTTCGGCGCGGACGTGGGCCATGTCAGGCAAGCCCCGGATCAGCGGCACAATCGGGCCTGTGCGTTTGGCGAGTGCTTGTTCGATGGCGCGGGCGGTTTCTTCGTCGCCCCACCACAGGATGCCGCCATAGCTGGGCCCCTCTGCCAGCGCTGCAACGTCGATCTGACCCGTCAGTTCCAGCGTGTCACCGCCAAGCGCCGATACGGCGCGGGCCTGTTCGGTGGCGGTGTCCTTGCCCGGCCCCATGCACAACAATGCAGGGCGCGGCATAGAGCTTAGGCGGTTTGTCTCGCCTGTTGGTCCGGGCAGGGTAACCGTGTCAATCACAACGCCGATGTGGTCCGGCAATTCGGGCAGATCGGATTGTGTGCCTTCCCATTTCTCATCGACCGATTTCATGTCCGGCACGTCAAAGCGGAGCAGATAGTTCGGGCCGCCCGCTTTCGGGCCGGTGCCTGACATCCCTTCGCCGCCAAAGGGTTGCGAGCCGACGATGGCCCCGATCTGGTTGCGGTTCACATAGATGTTGCCCGCTTCGATCCGTTCGGAAACGTGCTGCACGCGGTCGTCAATGCGCGATTGCAGGCCAAAGGTCAGCCCGTAGCCGGTGGCGTTGATGTCATCGATCACCTTGTCCAGCTGCGTCGCCTTGAAGGTCGCGATATGCAGCACCGGGCCGAAAATCTCGCGCTCGAGGTCCGAGATGCTGTTGATACGGATCATCGTGGGCGGAATGAACGTGCCTTGGGCGGGGGCGGTCATTTCCGCAATCACCCGTCCCTCACTGCGGGCTTTGTCGATGTGATCGGCGATACCTTTGCGGGCGGTTTCGTCAATGACGGGGCCAATATCGGTAGACAGATCCCACGGGTTGCCCATCACCATCACCTCTATCGCGCCTTCGATCATTTCGATGACTTCTTTGGCAATGTCTTCCTGTACATAAAGGCAGCGCAGGGCGGAACAGCGTTGGCCTGCAGATTGGAACGCGCTTTCCACGATGGCCTGAACGGCCTGCTCGGGCAGGGCGGTGCTGTCCACGATCATGGCGTTCAGGCCGCCGGTTTCGGCAATCAGCGGGGTGCCGGGGGCGCAGTGATCGGCCATGGACTGGCGGATCTTGAGGGCCGTCGCGGTCGAGCCGGTAAAGGCCACACCGCCAACGCGCGGATCAGAGGTCAGCGCCGCGCCCACATCCCCGCCACCGGGCAGCAGTTGCAAGGCCTCGCGCGGGACGCCCGCCTCGTGCAGCAGCGACACCGCAAGAAAGGCAATCAGGGGCGTTTGTTCGGCGGGTTTTGCGAGAACGGCGTTGCCAGCGGCCAGAGCGGCACAGACCTGTCCACAGAAAATCGCCAGGGGGAAGTTCCACGGCGAGATGCAGGTAAAGATGCCAGCGGGGGGGACATCGGTTGCCTGCGATGCATAATAGCGCAGGAAATCAACGGCTTCGCGCAGTTCGCCAACGCAGTCTGGCAGGCTTTTGCCCGCTTCGCGGGTCAGCAGCGCAAAGATTTCACCGTAATGTGCTTCCAGCATATCAGCGGCTTTCAGCAGGATGTCCTGCCGCTCTTCCAAGGGCGCGTCCCAGGTTTTCGCGAGGTCAAATGCGGTTTTCACATCGGCCGGGGATGCATTGCACACGGTGCCGGGGCTGCGCCCTGCGGCTGCGGGGTTTTGCAGGCGGACGGCTTTTTGCGGCTTGGCCTCTCCGGCGATCAGCGGGGTTGCGGCCCAGCGATGGGCCTTCCAGGGAGCGCGCGCGGATTCGATCATATCCAGCGTGGGGGTGTGCATCAGGTCAAACCCCATCGAGTTCACCCGCATCGGCTGGAACAATTCCGGGCCGGTCGGGATCTGGAGCACAGTCTCGGACAGGCTCTCGAACGGATCGGCGGCAACTTGTTCGGGGGTGACGTCCTCGTCGACGATCTGGTTCACAAAGCTGGAGTTCGCCCCGTTTTCCAGCAGACGGCGCACCAGATAGGCCAGCAGATCCTTGTGGGCCCCGACAGGTGCATAGACCCGGCAATGGGTGCCATGCTTTTCCATGACGATGTTGTGCAGGGTCTCGCCCATGCCATGCAGGCGCTGGAATTCGAATTTTTCCTTGTCCTCGGCCATGTGCAACACGGCGGCAACGGTGTGGGCGTTATGGGTGGCAAACTGCGGATAGATCCGGTCTGTCATGCTTAACAATTTGCGCGCGTTGGCGATATAGGACACGTCGGTCGCGGCTTTTTGGGTGAAGACGGGGAAGCCATCGACACCTTTGACCTGCGCGCGTTTGATTTCGGTGTCCCAGTAGGCCCCTTTGACCAGACGGACCATGATCTTGCGGTCGTGGCGGATCGCCATGTCATAAAGCGCGTCGATCACGACACCGGCGCGCGGCCCATAGGCCTGCACAACCACTCCAAAACCGGCCCACCCCGACAAGGCCGGTTCGGACAGCACCTTTTCGATCACATCAAGGGACAGACCCAAACGGTCGGCTTCCTCGGCGTCGACATTCAGACCCATGCCCGCAGATTTCGCCAGCAGCGCCAGCGCCCGCAGACGCGGCACCAGATCGCGCATCACCGATGCTTCCTGCGCGACCTCATAGCGGGGGTGCAAGGCCGACAGCTTGACCGAGATGCCGGGGTTCTTGCGGCTGTCTTTGTTGGTGCAGGCAATCGCAATGGCCGAAATCGCACGGCTATAGCTTAGGTGATACCGTTTGGCATCGGCTTCGGTGCGGGCGGCTTCGCCCAGCATGTCATAGGAATAGGTATATCCCTTTTTCTCCATGCCTTTGGCGCGGTCCATCGCGCCGTTGATGTTTTCGCCCAGCACAAACTGGCGGCCCATTTCCTTCATCGCGCGGCTGACGGCGGTGCGGATAACCGGTTCGCCCAGACGTTTGATGGCGGCGCGGATGTGGCGCACGGGGCCGGGTTGTGCATCATCCAGCACGCGGCCTGTCAGCATCAATGCCCATGTCGACGCATTCACCAACGGCGAGGTCGAGTGGCCCATGTGACGGCCCCAATCGGAGGGCGCGATTTTATCTTCGATCAGCGCATCAATGGTTTCGGCATCCGGGACGCGCAACAGCGCCTCGGCCAGACACATCAGGGCAACGCCTTCGTTTGTGGACAGGCCATATTCGGCCAGAAACACCTCCATCATGCCGGGGGCGGTGTGGTTGCGAATGGCGCGCACGATGTCTGCTGCGTCTTTGGTGATCTTTACCCGATCTTCAGGCGACAACTGAGTATTGCGGACGAGTTCGCGCAAGACGTGATCTTGGTCAGTATAGGTGCCTGCATCAATCTGATGACGCAAAATCGGGGAAGAATCACGTGCCATATCGGCCTCCTTTGTTAATTGGGCTAGCGTAGTCCCGATTTTGAAGTAATAGTGACTGATTGGTGCCTGTTTCATAGGTAAACCGGTTTATTATTGGGTACACCACGTGACAAACGACGACTTTAAGATGGACCGCTTTGACCAGGCTATCCTGACGGTGTTGGCCGAGGATGGGCGGATCAGTATTACCGACCTTGCGAAAAAGATCGGGCTCTCGAAATCCCCCACTCAGGCGCGTCTGCGCCGGCTTGAAATCGCAGGTGTTATTCTGGGCTACCGTGCGTTGCTTGACCCGATCCGGCTGGGGTTGGATCACGTCGCTTTTGTCGAGGTCCGGCTAAGCGACACGCGCGAAGTCGCGCTCAAGGCATTTAACGCGGCGGTGTTAAAGGTGCACGAGATTGAACAGGTCCATATGATCGCAGGCAGCTTTGATTACTTGCTGAAGGTGCGGACCCGCGACATGGCGGCGTACCGGAATTTCCTGGGCGAAACGATTACCACGCTGCCTTATGTGTCGAACACGTCGACCTATGTGGCGATGGAAGCGGTCAAGGAAATCATGCTCGCAGATGTGACTTGACTGAAACAGGGTTACCGCGCTCCATCGGGGTATGCGTATCTTTTGTGTCCTTGCCCTGATTTGCAGCCCCGCATTTGCGGCTGATTGCCCTGCGCCTGCGGATACGGCGGCCGAGCTGACCGATCTTTTCGAAAAATCCAGAACCGCCGCAGATTTCCGCGAAGGCGCGTCGGTTGCCAGCCAGATGTGGCTGGTCTGGCTTCGCGCCCCTGATGCTGCTGCCCAAGAGGTGCTGGACCGGGGCATTCGCAAACGGGATGCTTATGATTTTATTGGCGCACTTGCAGAATTTGACCGGCTTGCCAGCTATTGCCCGACCTACGCCGAAGGGTTCAATCAACGCGCCTATATCAATTTCCTGCGCGAAAACTATGACGCCGCATTGATTGATCTGGATATTGCATTGAAATTACAGCCTTTTCACGTGGCCGCGCAATCGGGCAGGGCACTTACCCTCATGAAGCTCGGGCGCATACCAGAGGCCCGCGCGCAATTGCTGATTGCTGTCCAAAACAATCCCTGGCTGTCGGAAGCGGCGCTTTTGGCCAAGGGCGCACCCCTTGGCCCGGTCGGAGAAGACATCTGACCATTTACACTGCCCGCAAGCTGGCTATTGTGCGCGGCGTTGCGGGCGTGATGGAATGGTAGACATACCAGACTTAAAATCTGTTGGGCCTTGTGCCCGTGTGGGTTCGAGTCCCACCGCCCGCACCACTTTTTCTACCTCACAGGCCCCACCGCCTTCCGGTCGGTTTGCCCGTGTGTGACGGTGGGTTCTGCGGTTTTGCGCTGGCTGCTCAGGCCACATCCACCCAGTCCGGCACAAAGCTGCGCCAGTCGGGGTGGCGTCCGGCGGCATAGTCCATGCCGATCCTGACCCAGTCGATGTTACCGGCCTGCGCACTGGCCCCGCCAGCCCCGCCTCCATAGATCACCTCCCGCGTGCCTTCCTCGAAGGCCTCAATCGACTGCGCCCAGGTGTCGCCGTCCCAATGCAGTGTCATGTGGCGGCGCAGGGGTTCGTATTCGGCGGTAAAAAGCGTGCCGAACCCTTCGGCAAAGCGGTCTTGTTTCAACGGGGCTTGGGTGAATTGGCCCACCAAGGTTGAGGGTGTCGGCGCGTCCGAAAGCACCCCCGCCAGATGGTCGGCGCGCTCGAACGTGCGGGTAAAGCCACCGCGGTCCGGCGCGGTCCCGTTGGTCTGGTGGTTGGTGGCAACCAGACGCGGCTGCACCTTTGCACCGCCGCCTGCGTAAATCTCGACGCTTGCGGCCGCGCCGGATGCATCGGCGACCACCACGTTATAGGGCATGTGCGAGGGTACCCGTTGCAAGACACGCAAGGCTTGGGGGACGGTCTCGCAGGTTTCGAGCACATAGCGCAGGATCGTGGTGATCCCGAACCCGCGTGCCGTTTCCTGCCGCCCGCCATAGGCCAGCGCGATGCTGAGCCCCGCATCGTTGATCCCGTCGGACAGGCCCCACAGGAATTCGACCATGCCCATGACGCGCCGCCCGGTCCATGCGCTGTGCAACAGCAACCCTTCGTTCAGGTCAGGCGACAGGTCATAGTTGCGCACAAGGCGGATGTCGTCGCGTGAGGTGGCCACAGCCAGCGAGCAGCCCCCCAGATAGCTGGGCGGGCACCATGTGGACAAAAAGCGCGCGGCGCGATCCGATCCACCCGCCAAAGCGGTGAGTTGCGCGTTAACGGGGACCAATTCGGGCATGTAGTCGTGCAAGGCGGCCTCGCAAGCCGCGCGGTCGGGGCCGGTGTCGCCACCATTTGCCACGAACCACGCCTCGTAGGCGGGCCAGGATCGTTGCCAGCGGGCGGCCCATTTGGGGCCGGGGGTGGCTTCGCTGATCGCATCAAAGGTCAGGGAATGGGTCATGTCATGCGCTTTTCATAGGGAGATCGAGGAAGAACCGCACCATTTCGGCGCTGGCATCGGGGCCGTCGGGATCGGTGTAAGACCCCGCACTGTGGCCACCGGACCACGCATGGCCAAGGCCCGCGATGGTCCAATGCTCCATCACCGGATGGCCGTGGGGCGACAGGGTGCTGCTGCGGGTAAAGCTGCGTTTGCCAGCGTTGCCGTCCTCTTGCACTTGGGGGCCAGTGGCGGCGGCACCGGCAATGTGGTGTCCATTCGCGGGGTGGACCGTGCTGTCGGCATCGCCGTGAAAGACGATCGTCGGGATCGGTCGGGCTTTTTGTGCATCAGGACCACCGGAGCCCATCGCCGCAAAGGCTGAACGAGCGTTATGCGCAGCCTTGTAGGGCAGGCCGGAATGGGCTCCGACACCGCTGAACACATCCGTATAGGTTTGCCCCAAGATCACCGCCATCGCCGCCCCTGCCGACAGACCGGCGACAAAGCTGCGCCCGTGGGGGATTGCATGGTCGCGCTGCATCTTTTGCGCCAGACCGGCGAGGATCGCGGGTTCGCCCGCGTCCCGCATCTGGTCGGCGGGGCCAAACCAGTTCCAGCAGCTTTGCATGTTCGCCCTGCGTGATTGCGCAGGGTAAACCACGATCAGCCCGTGCCGGTCGGCCAGCGCGTTCATGCCCGTGCCCTTGGCGAAATCCACCGGAGATTGTTTGCAGCCATGCAGCATCATGATCAGGCCCTTGGCGGGCGCACCGCTCAGATCGGGGATATAGGCGCGATAATCGCGGCTGCCTTGCGCACAGGCAAAGGTGTCCCCGTCAAAACGCGCCCCCTGCGGCAGGGGCGGTTCGGTCACATCGGCGGCCGGCATGCGGGATCTCGATAGGGTGCCGAGCCGCGCCAGAGTTTCCCGCAGGCTGCGACCGATCTTGGCCGTGCCGAAGGCTGTAGCGTCGGGGGTTTGGGGCGTGCTGGGGCCGGACACGCCGCCCTTGGCAAGCGCTGCCTGTATCATCTTGGTCGCGTCAGCAGGGTTACCCTTGCGCACGAATTCACTGGCCCGGCGCATGGCCGACTTGAAATCATCAGTCATTCTTAGTTCCTTTAAGGGATTAAATCGGGGTCAGCTGATCCGCGCGCCAAGGGCCTTTTTCACCTCGGCACTGGCCTGAAGCGCGCCCAGCACGGTGATTGACCCGATGGTCGCAAGCGCCAGTTCGGGCGTGACATCGCTGGCGATGCGGGCAAGGCCCACGACCTTGACGTGCAACATTTCGTTCGCGGCGCGCACGGCTTCCAGATCGGCGACGGAGTAATCACGCAACCCCAGTTCCATCGTGTGGCGGTCAATCGATTGCCGCACGGTGTCGGATTGGTGGTCCAACTGGTTGCGAATGGCCGTGCGGATAAAATCGCTACGGTTCGAATAAAAGCCTTCCTGCACCAGCAGATCAATCCGGCCCAGATCGACAAAGCCCAGATTGATGGTGATCTTTTCGTTTTCCGGCATCTTGTCCCGGATCTGTCTGACGTTGGTCATGATGTTTCTCCATCCATGTGGATGGTATATGGATGCTGAATGCCGCATTGCAACAGGCGATTTCGATTTAGCCGCTTTTAGGCCAACATCCGCAGGGCTGTTTCCAGATCATCCCTGAACTGCGCAGTGGCATCTGCCTTGGCGGCGGGGTCGGGCAGGCGCAGCAGATAGGACGGGTGCAGGGTCAGCAGAACGGGTGTGCCGTTTGGCGTTGCCTCAACCGTGCCACGGCGGGCAAGGATCGCGTCACGGCGGCCTGTCAGCCCTTCGGCGGCGGTGGCCCCCATCCCAAGGATCAGCTTGGGCTGCACCTGTGCGATTTCCGCATCGAGCCACCAGCGGCAATGGTCAATCTCGGACCTGTTGGGCTGCTGGTGGATGCGCCGTTTGCCGCGTGGCGTAAATTTGAAATGTTTGACCGCGTTGGTGACATAGGCCTGTGTCCGGTCCAGCCCCGCCTGCGCGGCGATCTGGTCGAACATCTGCCCCGCAGGACCGACAAAGGGGCGACCGCTTAGGTCTTCCTGGTCGCCGGGCTGTTCGCCGACGATCATCAGGTCGGCATCCATCGGCCCTTCGCCCACGACCGCTTGGGTCGCGGTGCAATGCAGCGGGCAACGGGTGCAGGCGGCAATCGCGGCGGGCAGCGCGTCTTGGGGGCCGTCCCACGCCGAATGATGTGCCGCCAGCTGCGCCTGAACCTGCGCCATGCGGGCGGGGGGCAGCGACGGGGCCGCTTCGGCCATTGCACGGGCGCGGGCGGGGGCATCGGCGATCATCTGGGGGATGAACGCCGCCTCGGGCATGTTCTTCCAGTATTTCTTGGGCATCTCGGATTGCATGGCTTTGACCATCAGCCGCGCGGGGTTAAAGATGTTCTGGAAATAGGTGATCCAAAGCTGTTCGCTGGCGTCTTCGGGCAGGTGCGGCTTTTCCTGCCCTTCGCGAAAGGACAGCTTGCCGTTTTCGAAAATCGCACAGACATCGGGTGTCAGGATGCGCCAGTCCATATCGCTGAAGCGGCGCACGAAAAAATCGGCCGTGGGCTCAACCGTGTGGTAGGTCGGCTCGAACCACGCGGCAAAAGACCGGCGCGGGGCGTCTGCGCTGCCGATCTCGCGGAAACGCACAAAGGCTTTCATCTTGTGCTGGCAGCGATGCACGTTCTTTTCCATCCTGCGCAGCTGCGACAAGTCCGCATCGCCGCGATCCGTCATCAGATGCGGCGCGTCCTTGAGCCGCCAGAGAAACGCATAAAGCCGCGCAAAACGTTCGGGATCACCGTGCCAGACCACGCTGCTGGCCATGCTGACAAAGCTGCGCGGCACGGTGACCTGGCGGTTTGGCCGCAGGGGCGCGTCAGTGCCAAACAGGTCGGGCGCGGTGGTGGCATCCCCCCACAGGATGTCTTCGGGGCGGATACCGGCGGCCAGAAACTGCCGCGCCGCATCGCGCCACGCCTGCGCGGTGCCGATCTGTGGCATGACGGCGCGGTGCATCAGAACAGGGTCAACTGTTCTGGCGGTGGTGTGAAACGGGCGCGTAAATCGGCGCTGTCGGTCAGGCTGCCGGGGGACCAGCCTTCGGCGGTGATGAAACTGCGCGCCTTTTTCATCGAGGCACCCATGCGCAGCAGATCCTCAAAACGCAAGGTGCGGTGGCGGCGGGTGGTTAGAATGCGGTTGACGGTCTTCACGCCAAAGCCGGGCACGCGCAACAGCATCTCGCGACTGGCGCGGTTGACGTCCAGCGGAAAGACCGCGCGGTGGACCAAGGCCCAGGCCAGCTTGGGATCAACCTCAAGATCAAGGTTCCCGTCGGCGGTCACGGACGTAATCTCGTCCAGCTGGAAATCATAGAAGCGCAGCAGCCAGTCTGCCTGATACAGCCGATGTTCGCGTTGCAACGGTGGCCGGATCAACGGCAGCTTGGAGGAACTGTCAGGGATCGGCGAGAAGGCGGAATAATACACCCGCTTGAGCTTGTAGCTGGAATAGAGCCGCGTGGATTGCCCCAGCACGGTGGCATCATTCGACCCGTCGGCCCCGATGATCATCTGTGTCGATTGCCCCGCAGGCGCAAACCGCGGCGGGCGCTTGCCCGTGTGGGAAGTGTCTTTTGACACCTCTTTGCGCAGCCGGAAATTGGCCATCGCCTTGCGGATCTGGTCGGGCTTTTTCTCGGGCGCATATTGCTGGACGGCGGCATCGGTGGGCAGTTCGACGTTGATCGACAGACGATCCGCCAGCAGCCCTGCTTCGGCGATCAGTTCGGGGGCGGCATCGGGGATGGTTTTCAGATGGATATAGCCGCGAAAGTTTTCCTCGTGACGCAGTTTCCGCGCGATTTGCACCATATCTGACATCGTGGCATCCGGCGACCGGATCACGCCCGAGGATAAAAACAACCCTTCGATGTAATTGCGGCGGTAGAATTCGATGGTCAGCTTCACCACTTCGTCCACACTGAACCGTGCACGGGCGACATTCGATGAGGCGCGGTTGATGCAATAGCTGCAATCGTAGATGCAGAAATTGGTCATCAGGATTTTCAGCAAGCTGATGCAGCGCCCGTCCGGCGCGTAGGCGTGGCAAATACCGCTGCCCTCGTTCGACCCCAACCCCTTGCCATCCCGCGAGTCGCGTTTCGTGGAGCCTGACGAGGCACAAGATGCGTCGTATTTCGCCGCGTCGCTTAGAATCGCGAGCTTTTGTTCTACCGTATGTTTAACCATACGTTCACTGTATGTTCTTTTTTCGACTGTGTCATGTGAATAGGCTGCGATCAGTCGCCGCAGCCCGCTTTTTTACGCTCACATTTCAGTGGGACCCGCCTGACGCCTCAGGTTTCGAGGTTGGGGTACACACGGCGCAGGGTTTCAATCAGCTTTTGGCTGCTCACCGGCTTTTTTACCACACGGTCGTCTGGCCCAAGAAAGCTGATCTGGTCGCGATCATAGGCGGTGATGAACACAAAGGGGATGCCGCGTTCGCGCAAGATGTCGGCAACCGGTTTCGACGTTTTGTTATGCCCCAAATTCACGTCAAGAAAGGCGATATCAATGTCACCCTCGCGTGCCTTGATCTTGGCATCCTCAAGGTGGATGGACGGGCCAACGACGTTAAATCCAATGTCTTCAAGGATATCGGTCATTTCAAAGGCCACAACGACCTCGTCTTCGACGATGAAAATATTTTGAGGTTTATTGGCCATTAGCTTGCTCGGTCTTCCCTGTGTTGGGGCATCCGCAGATGCCAATTAAATCCTTGGGGCCCGAAATCCGAAGTGATCTCGCCGCCGGTCTCCATCTGCAAGGCGCGACCTGTGATAAAGCTGCCAAAGCCGGTTTCGTCCGGCTTTTCAGCAGCGGGGCCGCCTGTCTCGATCCAGTGCAGTTCTATAACCGAACCATCCGCCGTGTCCGATTGTTCCCACGTCAAATTGACGCAGCCATCGGGCACCGAAAGCGCGCCGTATTTCATCGCGTTGGTGGCAAGTTCGTAAAATGCCATCGAGAAGGACAAAGCCTGACGCGAGGGGACTTCAATTTGAGGGCCGCTCTGAATAATGCGGCCATGTCCGATCGGGTCCAGAACGTCTGCGGCGACGGCACCGATATCGGCGCGGTCCCATTTCGTGCCAACCAGTTTGGAGTGGGCCATGGCATAGGCATTCAGCCGTTGATCAATGGTTTCGCGCAATCCGCGCTGGATGCTCATCTTGCGCAGGGACTGGCTGACGATGGATTTTACCACGCTAAAGGCGTTTTTCACGCGGTGGTTCAGTTCCGCGATCAGGATATTTTGCGCCTCGCGCAGGCGGCGTTCTTCGTCGATGTCGATCAGGGCGACCGACGCGCCGATGCGCGTGCCATTGGCGTCGATCACCGGTCTGCCAATGATCCGCATCCAGAACATCGTGCCGTCACCTCGTTGGTAATGCACGTCAATCTCGGCATGGGCTTCGCCATCACGGATCACGCGCGACAGCGGGTATTCGTGGCTTTCGACCCGAGAACCATCCTCGTGGAAGGACACCCAATCGCCATAATCTTCGGTGTCTTCTGAATGGATCACCGGGTGGCGCACCATCATTTCGACATGGCTGTTGCCATAGATGATCTTGCCTGTGTCATCGGCCATCACCACGCCCACAGGCACGGTTTCCATCATCGCCTCAAGAAAAGTCAGGCGGTTGGAAGTAGCCCCCGAACCATGTCCGGCTGCTTGCGCTTCTTTGGCTGCCAATGCGCCTTGCAGGTGCACAAGTTCTGCTGCCATCTCGTCAATAGATCTTGTAGGCATTGAAATCCCCACGCCCTTTCATTGAATCACATGATAGGTAAGCCGCGGGAACGATCTGTCCAATGCGAAGATCGCAAAACCTGATTATCAATAGATAATAAAGCCCTGAAACGGGCGTAGGGCGTTGGAACCAAAGCGTAATATATTCATCAAGGTTTATGCCGGAAGGGCGGGTTTCCGCTCTTCCGGAGTGCGAGTTTAATATTTTGCAGCGCCGCCAGTCTGGTTTAGCGCTGGTAGCGCGCCGTGGATCAGGTCCGCACACCTGCGAATTTTTCGGCCCATTCGTCGCGCTGTTCGTCGGTGATTTTCGCGAACAACACTTCTGGCACGTCAAAGGCGTGACCGGGTGCAAGCTGGGCCAAGGCCGCGGGCACATCATCGGGCCAGCCAGCGTTTTCCACATGCATGCTTTCCAACATGCTGGCCGCGGCCGTGGGGATGAAGGGCGCGGACAGAACCGCGTAAAGCGGGATCAGGTTCAACGCCAGACGCACTTGGGCCGCAGCCTTGTCCGGGTCGGTCTTGAAGGTGGTCCAGGGTGCTTCGGCTTGCAGGTATTCATTGCCCGCCGCCCAGATCGCCCGCAATTCAGCGGCGGATTTACGGACTTCCATCGCCTCCATCGCGGTTTGGTACCGCGCGACCCGTTCGGTCAGGTCCGCGATCAGCGCATGTTCGGCGGGCCCGTATTCGCCCGCTGCCGGCACGTCTTCGCTGAATTTCGAGCGGCAGAATTTCGTGATCCGGCTGATGAAGTTGCCCAGAACGTCGGCCAAATCCTTGTTCACCGAGGCCTGGAAATTCTCCCAGGTGAATTCGGCATCGGATGTTTCCGGCGCATGGCTCAGCAGCCACCAGCGCCATGTGTCGGCGGGCAGGATTTCCAGCGCCTGATCCATGAACACCCCGCGCCCGCGCGAGGTCGAGAACTGCCCGCCATCATAGGTCAGGTAGTTGAAGGATTTTATGTAGTCGACCAGCTTCCATGGCTCGTTGCTGCCCATGATCGTGGCGGGAAAGCTGAGCGTGTGGAAGGGCACGTTATCCTTGCCCATGAACTGGGTATAGCGCACGTCGTCGGCACCTTTGTCGGTGCGCCACCAGCTTTCCCAATCGGAACCTTTGCCCGCATCGACCCATTCCTGAGCGCAGGCGATATATTCGATGGGGGCGTCGAACCAGACATAGAACACCTTGCCCTCCATGCCCGGCCAGTCCTCGTCGCCGCGTTTGACGGGCACGCCCCAGCTTAGGTCGCGGGTGATGCCACGGTCTTGCAACCCGTCGCCGTCATGCAGCCATTTCTTGGCGATGGAGGTGGTCAACACAGGCCAGTCGGTCTTGGAATCGATCCAGTCGGACAGCCGGTCTTTCATCTGGGACTGCTTGAGGAACAGATGTTTGGTCGCGCGCATTTCCAGGTCGGTGGCACCCGACACGGTGGAGCGCGGGTTGATCAGATCTTCGGGGTCCAGCTGCTTGGTGCAATTGTCGCATTGATCGCCGCGCGCATCCTCGAACCCGCAATTGGGGCAGGTGCCTTCGACATAGCGGTCGGGCAGGAAGCGGCCATCGGTTTCGGAATAGATCTGGCGCTGCTCGACTTCCTCGATCAGGCCTTCTTTGTACAAGGCACC
This sequence comes from Sulfitobacter sp. SH22, assembly GCF_965641905.1. Taxonomy (NCBI): domain Bacteria; kingdom Pseudomonadati; phylum Pseudomonadota; class Alphaproteobacteria; order Rhodobacterales; family Roseobacteraceae; genus Sulfitobacter; species Sulfitobacter sp. SH22. The sequence continues at coordinate 1,653,253 of NZ_OZ282573.1, read as the reverse complement.
GGCAAAATGCTGGGTCAGCTTTTGGTTCTGGATGCTGGACGACCGACCGAAATGATCGAACGACAGGCCGAAACCTTCGGCAATCCGCGCCTGAACCTCGTGCATTTCGGCGCAATATTCCTCGACCGGTTTGCCCGCTTTGGCGGCGGCCAGTTCGGCGGGGGTGCCGTGTTCATCTGTGGCACACAGGAACAACACCTCGTGACCGCGCGCGCGCAGATAGCGGGCGTAAAGATCGGCAGGCAGCTGGCTGCCCACAAGGTTACCTAGGTGTTTGATCCCGTTGATGTAGGGAATGGCGGAGGTGATAAGGTGGCGTGTCATGGTAATGGCCCCGAAAATGCTTTGGCATGTCTCTAACGCAGGGACGGGCCAAGGGCTAGGGGGCGTTGTCGTTGCTTGCGTCCCGTTGGCGGCGCATCAGGCGGCCAATGGTGAAAGATGTGCGTGGCGCATAGACATAAGGCGTGCGCTTTTTCCGGGTGGGGCGGGCGCGCAGACGTGTCAGGCCGAAAATCACCAAGACCCCGTGCCCGACCGATATCATGGTGAACAACGCCGCCGGGCCGTAGCTGTCAATCAGCACCGACGCCAGATAGGGCGCAAAGATCGCGCCGACGGCAAACCAGAACATCAGCGCGGCAGACAGTTCGACGCGTTCCTCGCTGGTGGCAAAATCATGGGCATGGGATGCGGCGACTGAATAGATCGGAAATGTGGTCAGCCCGAAAAATGTTGCCGCGAAAAATACCGCCTGGGTGCCAAGCCCGGCCGTCATCACCGTGACCGCGCAACTGACGATGGACGCGGCAGACATCCAGATCAGCACCCAGCGGCGGTCGAACTTATCTGCCAGCCAGCCAACGGGGAATTGCGCCAATGCGCCGCCCAGAACAAAGGCCGACAAGAACCATGCAATCTGGCCCGCGCTCAGGCCGACTTCTTCGCCATAGATCGGGCCGACCATGCGAAACGATGCGCTGGACAGGGCGGCAACCACAACGCCCGCCACCGCCAAGGGGGACCGGTCCAGCGCCAGCCGGGGGCGCAGGCGCGGCTGGGCTGGCGTTTCGGGCTGCGGCAACGTGGTAAGGGTCAGCGGGATCAGCGCCGCACAGCACAGGATCGCCAGCAGGTTATACGACACATAGGATGCGGGGGCCAAAACGCCGATGATCATTTGCGCGGCCAGTGATCCGCTCATGTCGACCACACGGTAGGCCCCCATGGTGCGGCCCCGCGTTTCATTGGTGACCTTGGCGTTCAGCCATGCCTCGACCACGGTATAGCAGCCCGCGACGCACAGGCCCGACGCCACGCGCATCAGCGCCCAGGCATAGGGGTCAAGCACCAGCATATGCGCCATTAACCCGATCGCGCCCGATGCCGTGAACGCGGCAAAGGCGCGGCTGTGGCCGACGCTGCCCATCAGGCGCGGGGCCCACCAGCAACCGATAAAGAACCCCACGAAATGCGCCGAACCGAGCAGGCCGATTTCCTGATTGGAAAAACCCAGCTGAATGCCCGAAAGCACGTCCAGCGGCCCCACACCGCCCGAGGACAGTTGCAGCAGGATGACGGATAAAAACAGGGCGGCAAATGAAATGAGCAAGCGCATGATTTTTACTTTGTCGGCAATCAGGGGGGAAACCAACGGTCAAAACGACATGGTTTTGGAAAAAGCGCCGCAAATGGTGTTTTGTTGCGCAGGGCGGAAAACCCCCTTGCGATGGCGCAGCCGAAACGAGAGGGTGGCGCAAGATTCAGACAAGGATAACGCGATGAAGATGAACAAACTCGGCCGCACCGATATCGAAGTGACGGATTTCTGCCTTGGCTCCATGACATGGGGCACGCAAAACACCCCCGAGGAAGGCCATGCGCAAATCGACCGCGCCCTGGCTGCTGGCATCAACTTTATCGACACCGCCGAGATGTATCCGGTCAACCCGATCAAGGCTGAAACCGTCGGCCTGACCGAAGAAATCATCGGCCAGTGGATCGCGAAATCAGGCAAGCGCAAGGATGTCGTGCTGGCCACCAAACATTCGGGCGCAGGGGCTGCGCCGCGTGACGGGGCGGGGATTTCGTCCAAGACGATCCGCCAGACCCTTGAGGGGTCGTTGAAGCGGTTGCAGACCGATTACGTCGATTTGTACCAGTTTCATTGGCCTGATCGCGGCAGCTATATGTTCCGCAAGAACTGGGACTATGACCCGTCCTCGCAAAACCGTGCCGATGTGATTGCCCATATGGAAGACTGCATGGGCGCGCTGCAAGACGAGGTCAAACGCGGCACGATCCGCAGCTTTGGCCTGAGCAACGAAAGCGCCTGGGGGCTGACCCAATGGGCGAATGCGGCGGAACGCACGGGCGGGCCGCGCCCTGTGTCGGTGCAGAATGAGTATTCGCTGCTGTGCCGTCTGGCCGATACCGACCTGGCCGAAGCCTGCCACAACGAAGACATCGGATTGCTGTCGTTCTCGCCCCTCGCGGCGGGGTTGCTGACGGGAAAATACCAAAACGGCGCGCTGCCCGACGGGTCGCGCATGGCGATCAACGGTGATCTGGGCGGGCGCAAGACCGACCGCGTGTTCCACGCCACCGCCGCCTATCTGGACATCGCGCAGAAACACGGGCTGGACCCGACGCAAATGGCGCTGGCCTGGGCGCGGCAGCGGCCCTTTATGACGTCAATTATCTTTGGCGCGACGTCTTTGGACCAGCTTGAGGTGGCACTGGGTGCCATTGATCTGGAACTGGGCCAAGACGTCCTGGCCGATATCGCCACCGCGCATAAAGCGCATCCAATGCCATATTAATCCGATCTAAGGGAGCAACCCCATGCCACTTACCATGAGCAAAGACGTTTTTATCACCTGCGCCGTTACCGGATCGGGAGCAACGCAAGACCGCAGCCACCATGTGCCGCGCAGCCCCGCGCAGATCGCCGACAGCGCGATTGCAGCGGCCAAGGCTGGGGCGGCGGTGGTGCATTGCCACGTGCGCGACCCTGAAACCGGCGCACCAAGCCGCCGGCTGGATCTGTACCGCGAGGTCACCGAACGCATCCGCGAATCTGAAACCGATGTGATCTTGAACCTGACGGCAGGCATGGGCGGCGACATTATTTTTGGCCCGACCGAACACCCGATGCCCCCGATCGCGGGCACCGACATGATCGGCGCATCCGAGCGGGTCCAGCATATCGCCGAATGCCTGCCCGAGATTTGCACGCTCGATTGCGGCACCATGAACTTTGCCGAAGCCGATTACGTGATGACCAATACGCCGGGCATGTTGACCGCCATGGGCCAGATGATGACCCATCTGGGCGTCAAGCCCGAGATCGAGGCCTTTGATACCGGCCATCTTTGGTACGCCAAGCAACTGGTCAAAGACGGTGTGCTGGACAGCCCCGCCTTGGTGCAATTGTGCATGGGCGTGCCATGGGGCGCGCCGGATGATCTGAACACATTCATGGCGATGGTGAACAACGTGCCGGATGACTGGACCTTCAGCGCCTTTGGCTTGGGGCGCAACCAGATGGCTTATGTCGCGGCATCCGTGCTGGCGGGCGGCCATGTGCGCGTCGGGCTCGAGGATAACCTGTGGCTGGACAAAGGCATGCTGGCCGAAAACTGGCAGCTGGTCGAGCGCGCAGGCAGCATTATCGAAAACATGGGCGCACGGTTGATGACCCCGGCACAGGTGCGTGAAAAACTGGGCCTGACCAAACGGGCACCTGCGTGAAACGGGCTCTGCTGGCGTTAATTTTGCTGGCAGGCTGCGCGGCACCTGTACCCGAGGTGCGCCAAGGGTATCGTGATCCGGCGGCGCTGATCGGATCAACCAGCCGCTATGATGCGGGGCGGTTCAAAGGCGCGTGGGTGATGCGCGGCAGCTTTGAGGCGGAGGCACCGGCAACGGTCGCCTTTGTCGACAGCACCGGCGGGCCGGCCTTTCAGCTTTGTGATGAGGCGGGCACCTGCGAAGGCCTGTGGCTGGCCACGCCCACAGGGCAGGGCCGTTTTGCCCTGACCCGGCCTGACGGCAGCACCCGCGATCTGTGGGTGCTTTGGGTCGACGAAGGGTTTCGCACGGCGGTCATCGGCAACCCTGCGGGGGATTTCGGCTGGATACTGGACCGCGCGCCCAAGGGCGGGGCGGACCGGATCAAGGCGGCACAAGAGATATTGGATTTCAACGGCTATGACATCAGCCAGTTAAGGATGCGGAAATGACGAAGATTGCAGCAGTTATTGGCGGTGGCGTGATCGGGGGCGGCTGGGCTGCACGGTTTGCGCTGAACGGATGGAACGTGCAGGTCTTTGACCCCGATCCGCAGGCCGAACGCAAGATCGGCGAAGTCATGGCCAACGCCCGCCGTTCCATGCCCGGCCTTACCGATGTGGCCCTACCGGACGAGGGCAAGATCAGCTTTCACGACAGTATTTCCGACGCGGTCGCAGGGGCGTCGTGGATTCAGGAAAGCGTGCCAGAGCGGCTTGAGATCAAGCACACCACCTTTGGCGCGATCCAGCAGGCCTGTGATCCGGATGCGGTGATCGGATCGTCGACCTCGGGCTTCAAGCCCTCCGAATTGCAAGAGGGCATGGCGCGCCCCAACCAGATCATGGTCGCGCATCCGTTCAACCCCGTTTATCTGCTGCCGCTGGTGGAACTGGTGCCGGGCAATGGCATCGACGGGCCGATGGTGGACAAGGCCAAGGAAACCCTGACGTCGATCGGGATGTACCCGCTGCACCTGAAAAAAGAGATCGACGCCCATGTCGCGGACCGTTTCCTTGAAGCTGTCTGGCGCGAGGCGTTGTGGCTGGTCAAGGATGGCATCGCCACCACCGAGGAAATCGACAACGCCATCCGCTATGGCTTTGGCATCCGCTGGGCGCAGATGGGTCTGTTCGAGACCTACCGTGTCGCAGGCGGCGAGGCCGGAATGAAGCATTTCATGGCGCAGTTCGGGCCTGCACTGGAATGGCCGTGGACCAAGCTGATGGACGTACCCGAGTTCAATGACGAATTGGTCGATCTGATCGCGGGGCAATCCGATGAACAATCCGGCGCATATGGCATCCGCGATCTGGAACGCATCCGCGACAACAATCTGGTGTCGATGATGCGCGCACTGAAGCAGCAGGACTGGGGCGCGGGCCGGTTGATGAAAGCACACGAGGCGACGTTGCGCGCAGGCACTGTGCTGGCCGCACGGGCCGATGACATTGCAGACGCCAGCCAGCCGGTGCTGACCGTGCGCCGTGCCGTGCCGCTGGATTGGACCGATTACAACGGCCACATGACCGAAGCGAAATACCTGCAAGCCTTTGCCGATGCGACCGACCGGTTCATGGAACTGATCGGCTGTGATGCCGACTATATCGCCTCGGGCGGCAGCTATTTTACCGCTGAAACGCACATTCGTCACGTGGACGAGGCACATGCCGGCGCGCTGATCGAGGTCCGCACACGGGTGTTGATGGGGGCGGGCAAAAAGATGCACCTGTGGCACGAGATGTACGAGGGCGACCGCCTGCTGGCCACGGGGGAACATTTCCTGCTGCACGTCAGCTTGCAGACCCGCAAACCGTCCGACCCCAGCCCAGAAATCGAGGCTGCACTGGTGCGCTTTGCCCAAGGTCACGCCAGCCTGCCAAAGCCCGACGGCGTTGGCCGCTATGTCGGTGCACCCCGATGAAACGGGTTCTGATCACGGCGGGGGCGTCAGGTATTGGCCGTGCGATGGGGGATGCCTTTGCCGCTGCGGGGTTCGAGGTCTGGGTGACTGACACCGACCGCGCGGCGCTGGATCATTGTCCGGCCAAATGGCATCACCGCCTGGCCAATGCCACGGATGAGGCGGCGATGGCATCGATCATCGCCGAGATGGGCCATATCGACGTGCTATGTGCAAATGCGGGGATTGCGGGGCCAACGGCGCGGATCGAAGACGTGGCGCTGGATGATTTCCGCGCCTGCGTCAGCGTCAATCTGGAAGGCGCGTTTATCGCCGCCAAACATGCGGCCCCCTTGATGAAGGCGGCGGGCAGCGGTGCGATTGTCATCACCTCGTCAACGGCTGGCATCTATGGCTACCCCAACCGCGCGCCCTATGCGGCGGCGAAATGGGCGATGATCGGCCTGATGAAAACCCTCGCAATGGAGCTGGGCCCCTTTGGCATCCGCGCCAACGCGATCTGCCCCGGTTCGGTCGAAGGCCCGCGCATGGAAGGCGTGCTGGCCCGCGAAGCCGCAGCCAAAGGCATGACCCGCGATCAGGTCTATGAGGGCTATGCGTCGGGCACCTCGATGCGCAGCTTTGTCGAGGCGCGCGATGTGGCGAATATGGCGGTGTTTTTGGGGTCCGACGGGGCGCGGCTGGTGTCGGGGCAGGTGATCGCCGTGGACGGGCATACGGAAAATCCCGACCCCAAATTGTGATTGAAGGCTGGCAAGGGACTGCGAAACGCGCATAAGAGGCAGCATGACACATGCATTGCCTGATCTGTGGATCCTCGTCACCCTTGCCGCGGCGTTTTTTCAAACGGCGCGGTTCATGCTGCAAAAATATCTGGCGACAGCAACCCTGTCAGCCGCAGGGGCGACATTCTCGAGGTTTCTATATTCCGCGCCATTCATCGTCTGCGGTCTGGCAGCCTATCTGTTGGTCAGCGGCACGCAATTACCGCCGATCGCGCCTGCGTTCTGGGCCTATGGCTTGCTGGGCGGCACAGCGCAAATCCTTGCCACGGTCTGCGTCGTCTTGCTGTTCAAACAGCGCAATTTTGCGGTTGGGATCACGTTCAAGAAAACCGAAGTGATTTTGACCGTCCTGACCAGCTGGGTCATCCTGAACGAAGGCGTCAGCGGTTGGGGCTTTGCCGCAATCGGTCTGGGGGTGGTCGGGTTGTTCTTGCTGTCAGGCAATAAAGACGCGGTCGGGTTCCACTTAAGCGATCTGCGCAACCGGGCTGCGGGTTTGGGCATTGCGTCAGGTGGTTTGTTCGCGATCTCGGCTGTGACCTATCGCGGCGCGACGCTGTCTGTGATGTCAGACATGCCGGTGTTGCGCGCAGGGGTGACCCTTGCCGCTGTGGTCTGCATGCAGGCCGCTATTATGGCGGTGTGGCTGCGCTGGCGTGAACCCGCTCAGATGCGCGCGGTGTGGCAGGCGCGCAAGGTCGCGGTCTGGGTCGGGATGATGTCGCTGGGCGGGTCGCTGTGCTGGTTCATCGCCTTCACCCTGCAAAACGCGGCCTATGTCAAAGCATTGGGGCAGGTCGAGCTGATCCTGAGCGTCGCAGCCTCCACCCTGTTTTTCCGCGAGAAAATCACCGGCCGCGAGTGGGCGGGGATGGCGGTTCTGGTCGGGTCGATCTTGATGCTGGTGCTCGTCGCCTGAGGCGGGCGCGGAATTTTTCAAAAATTCCGGACCGTTTTTTTCCGGAAAAAAACGGCTGCGCCAACCCGAGTTAGTCTGTCATCGGGCGGCCGCGCAGGCGCAGGAACAGGCTTTCCTCGTCGTTGTTCTTGAAAAACGGGACGGATTCAGGCGGGGCCAGTTCCTTGGCGCGGGCTTCGACTTCTGCCAGCACGACCTCGGTGATGAACGGCATGTCGAAAGACCGCGCATCGGACAGGGCAATCCACTGCAAATGTGAAAGTTCGTCACAGGCGGCATCGAAATCATCCAGATCGGTGGCCACATCATCGGCATCCACCAAAAAGAACCGCGCATCAAAGCGGCGCGGTCTGCCGGGGGGCGTCAGGGCGCGAAACACGAATTGCATGGGTGCCGCGTTGGGAAGGTATCCGCGCTGTGCAAATGTTGCCCAATCGTCAGGGGGGGTCCCATCCCAGGTGCCTTTTTCCCCAAGGATCAGCCCGGTTTCCTCCCACAATTCGCGAATGCCGGCGACAGCCAATGCATGGGCGAGCGACGCATCCGCATCTTCGGCCAGCCGGTCATGGCACATGTCGGGCAGGGGGCGGGCCAGCGGAATATGCGCATCGCCCGCATCCATGGCACCACCGGGAAACACGAATTTATTCGGCATGAAGACCGCCTTGGCCCCGCGTTGCCCCATCAGGATGTGGGGGTTTTCGTGGCGGTCGCGGATCACAATGACGGTGGATGCGTTGCGGATCTGGCTTTTGTCGATGGTCATGTATTGGCCCTTATTCTTGCGGATCGGCAGGGCCCGGGGTGTCTGGCCGACTATGTGTCGCCAAACCCGCCCATGCCTTTTGCCCATTGGAAGCCGATCAAGGCCCCCTTTAGTCTGGGCAGAAGGTAGAGCGACAAGCCGACACAGCCAACAGCAAAGATTGTAAACAGCGTCAAAGGTTCGGGGCGCCATGTCACAAACACGATATGCAGCATCGGGGCCATCAGGTGACCGACGATCAGAATGGTCAGATAGGCGGGGCCATCGTCTGCGCGGTGGTGAAAGAACTCTTCGCGGCAAACGGTACAGCTGTCATTGACCTTGAGATATCCCTTGAGCACAGGACCAGCCCCGCAATTGGGGCATTTACGCCGCCAGCCGCGCAGCAAAGAGGCGGCCAGCGGGCGCTGGTCTTTTTCGGCATGGGTGATTTCGGCGCTGTGATCTGTCATGATTTCTATCCTGAGGTCGGTCACATATGCGGGCGTTTGAGGTCAATTGAAAGGCGACAAGCTGCCCTTGCGGCGGGATGTCGCAAATCGGGGTCACTGAAATTATTTCTGTTTATCTGCGACGGAAGTTTCTGGCCACGCCGTTTGACCCAGTATCACCACGCCAAAACGGTGTGTGAGATTGAGATCACCGAAGGATAAACAAATGACAAACCGAGCAAATTTTCAAATCGCATTGTTGAGTGGCCTGATTGCCTTGGGCGGGACCGCCTTGTTGGCGCAAGAAACGCCGAAGCAGGATCGCTTTGTCCAGATCGACACCAACAGCGACGGTGCGCTGACGCAGGACGAGATGAAGGCCCACGCCGAAGCACGTTTTGCCGCCGCCGATACAGATAGCGACGGTTTCCTGAGCGAAGCCGAAATGCAGGCCGCCGCTGCGGCACGTCGTGTGGCGCGCAGCGAACAGTTGTTGGCAAAGCTCGACAAGGACGGCAACGGATCGCTGTCAGCCGAAGAGTTGCAAGCGATGGGCCAGGACAAGAGGGCCGAGCGGACCGCAAGAATGATAGAACGGATGGATGCCAATGACGATGGCAAGCTGTCGAGGGAAGAAATGGCAGGTCGCCATTCGCCCGAAAAGATGTTCGCCAAGCTGGATGCGGATGGCAATGGCACGTTAAGCGCCGAAGAATTTGCCAAGGCGCGGAAGGGTGGCAAACACGGTCACGATCGCAAGCATGCCGGCAAGCACGATCGCAAGCATGGCGGCAAGCACGACGGTTATGGCAAACGCCACGGCCATGACGACGAAATGTCCGAGTAATCTAAGGGCACGGGCGCGCTTGAATGGTGCGCCCGCAGCCGTTAGCGCTAGGATTATGAGCTTTGATGCCTCCATTGATGATGTGGTCGACGACCCTGATGCCGCGCTCTTGGCGCGCTATGCGCAGGGCGATGCGGCGGCTGCGCGTTTGTTGACGGTGCAGTTGTCGCCCCGTGCTTTTGGCCATGCTTTCAGGGTCTTGGGGGATCGCTCCGAAGCAGAGGATGTGACCCAGGATGCGTTGATGCGGCTTTGGAAGATCGCACCGGAGTGGCGCAGCGGAGAAGCCAAGGTGTCAACCTGGCTGTACCGTGTTGTGGCAAATCTGTGCACCGACCGGCTGCGCAAACGTCGCGGCGGCGTCCCGCTTGAGGACATCGCCGAACCGGCAGACCCCGCCGAGAGCGCCGAGGCCAGATTGCAGCGCGGGGCGCGCGAGGATGCGCTTCAGACGGCATTGGACGCTTTGCCGGAACGCCAGAGGCAGGCGGTTGTGTTGCGTCATATCGAGGGGTTGGCGAACCCCGAAATTGCCCAGATCCTCGAGATCGGGGTCGAAGCGGTGGAAAGCCTGACAGCGCGGGGCAAACGCGCGTTAACTGCCCTATTGGCAGGACAGCGCGAAGCATTAGGATATGAAGATGACAAAACCTGACACAGATATGCTTGAGACCCTGTTTCAAGACGCGCGCGCGGCACCGCCGGCACTGCCTGACGGGTTGTTGGACCGGATTATGGCGGATGCGCTGGCGCAGCAACCCAATGCCAGATCCCGCGGTTGGCGGGGCATCTGGCAGGCCATTGGCGGCGCTCCTGCCTTTGGCGGGTTGGTCGCGGCGACCGCTGTTGGGTTCTGGATCGGGGTGGCCCCGCCCAGCACTCTGCCCGATATTGCGACGCAGATCATCACCGGTGCGAGCTATGCCGCGCTTGACGACACGGCCACGCCCGACCTCACAGCCTTTGGCTGGGACATTGACGAAGGATAGACCATGGCATCGGATTTGACAAAAAACGGCAAGTGGATGCGGTGGGCCTTGGGGCTATCACTGGGGGTCAATCTGCTGGTTGTCGGCCTGGTCGCTGGGGCTGCATACCGCTTTGACGGCCCGCATGGCGGACCCGGCGGCAGCGCGCGCGACTTTGGCACGCCCTATATTGCCGCCCTCGAGAAAGACCGCAGGCGCGAGATATTCAAGGGGTTGCGGCAGGACAGGCCCGCAGGTCATCTGGACCGCGCCGCGCGCCGCGCGCTGTATTCGGAGGTTGTGCAGGCCCTTCGGGCGGACCCGTTTGACGTCACGCGGGTCCGGTCGGTGCTGGATCAACAGGCCAGCGCCAGCGTTACCGTCCAGCAGGCCGTTCAAGACGCCTGGCTGGCAGAGATCGCATCGATGGATGCGTCAGAGCGCGCGGCCTATGCCGATCGCCTGCAAGAGGTCTTGGCCCGCGGACCCAAGCATAAGAAGGATCAGCGCAAAAGCCGTCAGGACGACTAATGCGCGCAAACACCCATTTGGCTTGCCAAGCGGGGACAGGGCAAGGTACGCAAAGCGACCCAAACCAGAGGCTTTGCCATGACGCTCGATTTTCCTGACACCGACACTGTTCTTGCCACTGCGCGCGCATCTGCGGGGCGGCGGCTGATCGGCCTGGTGTCGCTCGGATTTCTGGGGGTGTTCCTGATTTATGTGGCGTTCACGTCAACGCCCGGTCTGGGGTGGCAGCTGTTCTTGCTGGTGATTGGCGGTGGTGCGATCTGGATGGCCGATTTCATGCGCCGCTCAACGGCCGGAACGATCGAGCTGACGGCGGCGGTCCTGCGCAGCAGCGATGGTACATTGATCGCGCGTGTCGAAGATATCGAACATATTGACCGCGGGGTTTTTGCATTCAAACCCTCCAACGGCTTTTTGCTGCGCACGAAAAAGGAGACGGGGGCCGAGACGGTCTGGCGTCCGGGTTTGTGGTGGCGGATGGGACGGCGCATCGGTGTGGGCGGTATGACACCGGGCAATCAAACCAAATACATGGCCGAAATCATTTCAACGATGATTGCCGTGCGTAACCAACCGGACGAAACCGGAAGGCTTTGAGTTCCTGAAATAAAAAAGGCCCCAATGGAAATTTCCTTGGGGCCTTTTTTATGGGCTGTCATTGCTGTGCTTTAGGTGCCGGTGAACAAGACACGGGGCGCATAGCGGGCACGGGTGAAAACAAAGTTTTCAATTGTTGGATGCCCAAGCCCGATATTGAAGGGCGGGCTGAATGTCGTCGCCGTTTCAGTGACCAAGATATATTCGTCATCGGGGATAAGGGGCAGGCGATTATGCCAAGTCGCAACATCATTATCGGTTACCGGCTCGCCGGCACCACGGGCACGCGACCAATGTACGTAAAACCGTCCTTCGGTTTGATTATACTTGAGCGAGGTCACCCGCAGCGTGGACTGTTCCGGCGAATTGGTCATGTAGTCCAGCAAATCCTGCGCACCGTCCAGATATCCGGTGTCGATGGGCAAGGTTTCGCGCGAAATCATGTCGCCAATCGTATAGGCCGCTTTCTGGTTCAGGCTGTATTCCTTGTATGTCTCAAAGATCGAGAACATCGACGCGTAGACCCAGAATAACATTGGCATCAAGATCAAGGCCTCAAGGGACACACTGCCTTCTTCCTGACCGGCAAAGCGGCGCAAGCCGAGGGTTTTGGTGAGATGTTTAAGCATTAACCTGGCTCCTGTACGAAGGCCGAGATGGCATACATTGCAGATTGGCCGGACCCATCAGTCGCATATTTGAAGCCAAGGCGGGACGTTGGAAGCATCGGGTCGAACTTCAGGCAAGCGCGCAGCATCATCAGGTCGTGCTGTTGGCCCAGGGTAAATCCGCGCTCCGGTGTGACGGGTTCCGATTTGTCGATGCAATCGATATCGGTCGGCAGCGTTTGGAAATTGCGCGGGTCAACTGTAATCATCTCGAGGCGCAGTGTTTCATCGCAATTGCTGACATTCCCGGCCCTCTCACACACCATCGTTTTGATCTGGTCGTGTGTCATTGGCGTCTGTGTGTTCAGGCGGATATACCGGACCGCATCTTCCAGGCCGCGGTTCAGGTGGACCTGACGCATGGCATAAAGGCTCATTTCAATCGAGGCGAGGAATATCCCAAAGATCAGCGGGAAAAGGATCACAAATTCAATCAGGAAGATTGATCCGCTTTCCTCTTTGCGAAAGTGCCGAAGGGCAGTTTGCATACAGGATATCATTGGATCAGCCTTAGTTGGTTGATTTTACGGGCGATGGCCTTGAAGGCTTCGGAGAGTTCAACACCGTCCACATCGAAGAAGTGGCTTGGCGATGAGGCGCAGTTTCTCATGACGTCGGCACCGTCGTTATTGTTGTACGGGTCATCCGTGACTTCAAAACCGATGGTCCAGATCACGATGCGCTTTGCCTTGGCCGCCGTACAGATGTTGCTCAGCAAGGAGTTGCCCAGCGAACGGTCATACTTTCGCCAGTAGAAACTCGAACGATTCCATGAAGACACATAGTTATAAAGATACCAGTTGAGGTTGTATTTATCCCAGTGGACGACTTCACTGTCGCTGTCATAGTAATAGCTGGCAATCCGGTTAGAGACGGAATTTTCGCCATCGGTCATCAAGATTACAGTCTTGAGCGTTTCAGGGTCGTCGTAGTCGACGGGACGACCATAGAACTGGTTGTCGACTGCACCGGCGGAAACCAGGGAATTGTTAATGTCGCGGAACGACGGGTCTAGCATCGCTGCCGCCCATTTCATCCCGAGGAAGATCGACGTACCGCCACCGGGTTGCAGACCGTCAATCTGGGTCTTTAGCGCAGTGCGGTCTTGCGAGAACGGTTTGATACGTTCGTCGGTGTAGCGCGGGCAGACCGTATCGTTGCGGTAGTTGTTCCGCCCGTCATAGTTCCATTGGAAATGCTGGGCCTGGTCATGCCATTTGGTGGTATCCAGTGCGGCGCTGTTGAATTCATCATTGTCGAATTCAACACAGTGCGAATAGTTGTGTTTGGCATTCATTCTCATGCGGTCAAAGATCAAAGGACCGGCATTCACCTGTTCGGAATAGGGGATCAAGGAAACTGAAATCAGGTCTTCGTTGCCTGCGCGCAAAACCGTATCGAGAAAAACGCCCGCGGCGTCTTTCATGTCGGTCATCCGCGTTCCCTTAGCCATCGAGCCCGAAACATCCAACACCATTGAAATCTCGACATTGGCCACGTGTTCTTCGGCGGTGCTATGTGCGGGGACGGTCATCGTATCAACGCCGAATTTGCGCAAATAGGGTGTATCAAGCTCTTTTGAGGCATTGACCGAGACTGTGCGATAGTTGAGGCCGTCATCGACTGTCACGCTCGACAGGTAATTTGCCATGCCTGACTTTGTAAAATAGTCTTCGACAACAGTCTTGGGGTCTTGCATCTGGTCGAGATCGGCCGCGGCGAGAACCGCGCGGTCAGATACCGCCTGAAGCCTTGAACGTTCAAGTTCGTGGCGCATGAAATCAAGCTGGATGCCGCCCACCGTCACCATCATCAGAATCACGAAAAGCACCCATACCGTCATGATGCCGTCTTCTTCGCGGGCGAACCGCCGCGTTTGGGCGGCAATTGCGTCTTTCATTGGTTGGATCGTCATAAAAGAATGCGACATAGTTATTTCCTCATTAACCAGAACATCACAGGGCCTTTGGACCCGCGCTGACTGCTTCTGTTGGTTACTTATAAGAAAGCTTCGTGGCCGAATTGCGGCAATAACGTTCAAAATCAGCGGCTATTCTGTGTGCTTTGTGGGAAGATGTTCCTTATTCAAAGTATTGTTGCATGGTCGGAAACGAAGTGGCGTTTCATCGCAATCAGGCGAATCGTGCCGGAAAAAGTTTTCATTCTGCTTAAAAAATATGCATTTTTTGCTTTTTACGGGTTCTCAAATCTTGCGGGCCATGTTCAACAGACGATGCGCCAAAATCTTTACCTTAGGTCACATTGCCAAACAGGAGCACTCTATGACCCCCGCAAATGAACCCAGCTTTCGCGACAGTGTGGACATCATGTTCAACAGGGCGGTTGCCCTGATGGACCTGTCGCCAGGGCTGGAAGAAAAGATCCGTGTTTGCAACGCGACCTACACGGTCCGTTTCGGGGTGCGCCTGCGGGGACGTATCCAAACTTTCACCGGGTACCGGTCGGTCCATTCCGAACATATGGAACCGGTCAAAGGCGGCATCCGCTACAGTCTTGGTGTAAACCAGGACGAGGTCGAAGCACTGGCGGCACTGATGACCTATAAATGTGCGCTGGTCGAAGCGCCCTTTGGTGGGTCCAAGGGCGGGTTGTGCATTGATCCGCGCGATTATGATGACCACGAGCTGGAACTGATCACGCGCCGTTTTGCCTATGAGCTGATCAAGCGCGACATGATCAACCCCGCGCAGAACGTGCCCGCCCCCGATATGGGCACCGGCGAACGCGAAATGGCGTGGATCGCGGACCAGTATAAACGCATGAACACCACCGACATCAACGGCGTCGCCTGTGTCACGGGCAAGCCGATCAATGCGGGCGGCATCCATGGCCGGACAGAGGCCACAGGCCGCGGTGTGCAATACGCCCTGCACGCGTTTTTCCGCGATGCCAAAGGGCTGGCCAAGGCCGGTCTTGAAGGCAAGATGAGCGGCAAGCGGGTGATCGTTCAGGGCTTGGGGAATGTGGGCTATCACGCGGCCAAATTCCTGAGCGAGGAAGACGGCTGCCTGATCACTGCGATTATCGAGCGCGATGGTGCGTTGCAAAACGATGCCGGTCTGGATGTCGAAGCTGTCCATCAATGGATTGTCAAACACGGCACGATCAAAGGCTATCCCGATGCCAAGATGATCGAAGACGGGGCCGCCTTGCTGGAAGGGGAATGCGATATCCTTATTCCCGCCGCGCTGGAAGGCGTGATCAACCTGAGCAACGCCAACCGGATCAAGGCCCCGCTGATTGTCGAAGCGGCGAACGGGCCTGTCACTGCGGGTGCGGATGAAATTCTGTGTGCCAAGGGTGTGGTGATCATCCCCGACATGTACGCAAACGCCGGCGGTGTGACCGTGTCGTACTTCGAATGGGTCAAGAACCTGAGCCACATCCGCTTTGGCCGGATGCAGCGCCGCAACGAGGAAAGCCGCCACCAGTTGTTGGTGGACGAGCTTGAACGTCTGAGTGCCGACAGCGGTGTCGGCTGGCAGCTCAGCCCGAACTTCAAGGAAAAATACCTGCGCGGCGCGGACGAGTTGGAACTGGTGCGCTCGGGGCTTTATGACACGATGGTCGATGCTTACCGGTCGATGGCTGAGATCTGGCATGGCCGGGATGATGTGACCGATTTGCGCACCGCCGCCTATCTGGTCAGCATCACCAAGGTCGCGGCAAGCTACCGTGCCAAAGGGCTCTAAACGCAAAAAGCGCAAAAGCCCGAACTGACTAAAGATTGATAAAAGACTGTCGCGGACGGACCCGTCCGCGGCGCAAAACGCCACCCATCCTGCGGCCAGCCATTGCACCTTTGTATCGGACTTGATTGAGTAGCCCCAAGGCGCTGCCATCAGGGCGGATGAAACGGGGGATGCGATGCGGTTTTCAGGATTGCGCGTGCTGCGCGAAGGATTGACCGGAAACAAGGGATGGGCACCGCATTGGCGCGATGCCGAACCCAAGGCCGAATATGATGCGATCATCATTGGCGGTGGCGGTCACGGATTAAGCACCGCTTATTATCTGGCCAAGGAACATGGCCTGACCAATATCGCCGTTCTTGAAAAGGGCTATCTTGGCGGCGGCAATGTCGGGCGCAACACCACGATCGTGCGAGCGAATTACTTTCTTCAGGGTAATTCCGAGTTCTATTCCCATTCGCTGAAGCTGTGGGAAGGGTTGGAAGAAGACCTGAACTATAACGTCATGCATTCGCAGCGCGGGTTGATCAACCTGTTCCATTCCGACGGCCAGCGCGACGCCTTTGCCCGGCGTGGCAATGCGATGATCAACCAGGGCGATGATGCGGTGCTGCTGGACCGCGAGGGTGTGCGCAAACATCTGCCATACCTCGATTTCGACAATGTGCGGTTCCCCGTCTATGGCGGTTTGCTGCATCCGCGCGGTGGTACGGCGCGCCATGATGCGGTGGCCTGGGGTTACGCGCGCGGGGCGTCGGATCGCGGGGTGGACCTGATCCAGCAATGCGAAGTCACCGGCATTGATATCGAAAACGGTCAGGTGCGCGGCGTACAGACAACGCGCGGGCCGATCCGCGCCAAGAAGGTCGGGATCGTGGTTGCGGGGCGGTCGGGTCAGGTGGCGGCCATGGCAGGGATGCGCCTGCCGATCGAAAGCCACGTCTTGCAGGCCTTCGTGACCGAGGGGCTCAAGCCGTGTATCGACCATGTGGTCAGTTTCGGCATGGGGCATTTCTATATCTCGCAATCCGACAAGGGCGGCTTGGTCTTTGGCGGCGATCTGGATTTCTATGCCTCTTATGCCAGCCGGGGCAATCTGCCGATGGCCGAGCATGTGATGGAGGCGGGGATGACCCTGATGCCGATGATCGGCAAGGCCAAGGTGCTGCGTAGCTGGGGCGGAATCATGGACATGACCCCCGACGGTAGCCCGATCATCGACAAGACCGATACCAAGGGTTTGTTCATTGATTGCGGCTGGTGTTACGGCGGGTTCAAGGCGGTGCCCGGATCGGGGTTCAGTTTCGCGCATCTGATGGCAACCGGTAACCACCATGCGCCTGCGGCGAAATACCGGCTGGACCGGTTCCGCACCGGCGTTGGTTTAATGGATGAAGAGGGCACCGGTTCCCAGCATAATCTTCATTGATGGCGCTTTGGGGATGGGGTTGGATTTGAGTATTTTTAAAAGGGTGAAGGGGCAGATGCCCGTTCAGGGGGGCTTGGCATGAGACTGGATTGTCCGATTTGTGGAAACCGTGACCGGCGCGAGTTTTATTATCAGGGGGATGCCGTGATGTTGGCGCGCCCTGCGGTGGATGCGGGTGCAGTCGCTTGGGACCGCTACTTGCATTTGCGGGGTAATCCGGCGGGCCAGACGCGGGATTTGTGGCAGCATGAAGCGGGCTGTGGCGCGTGGCTGGTGGTGACGCGCGATACGGTGACCCATGCGGTGTCGGCGGTCGAGCTGGCATCTGACGTGAAGGGGGCCATGGCATGAGGATCAAGGGCAAGGGTCTGATTGATCGGGCCAATACGGTCACGTTCAGCTTTGACGGGCGCAGCTATGACGGGTTTGCGGGGGACACTGTTGCCTCGGCTTTGTTGGCAAATGACGTGACGCTGATGGGGCGGTCGTTCAAATATCACCGTCCGCGGGGCGTTTTGACGGCGGGCAGTGAAGAGCCCAATGCGCTGGTGACTGTTGGCACGGGTGCGGCATCCGAGCCAAATGTGCGCGCCACCATGCAAGAGGTCTATGAAGGGTTGCGGGTGCGCAGCCAGAACGCCTGGCCGTCGCTGGATTTCGATGTGATGGCGGTGAACAATCTGGTCTCGCCGTTTTTGGGGGCGGGGTTTTACTACAAGACCTTCATGTGGCCGCGCAAATTTTGGGAGCGGGTCTATGAGCCGGTGATCCGGCGCGCGGCTGGTTTGGGCGGGCTGAGCGGGGCGCATAACCCCGACAGTTACGAGCGGGCCTTTGCGTTTTGTGATGTCTTGGTGATCGGTGCCGGGCCTGCGGGGCTTATGGCCGCCTTGACGGCGGCACGCGGCGGTGCGGATGTGATCTTGGCCGATGAGGACGCGCTAATGGGCGGGCGGCTGAATGCGGAAACCTATCAGATCGACGGCAAGCCCGGGCATGTCTGGGCGGCGGAAGCTGTGGCCGAGTTGGCGGGCATGGACAATGTCCGGTTGATGTCGCGGACCACGGTGACGGGGGCCTATGATCAGGGCACGTTTGGTGCGTTGGAGCGGGTAGGGCAACATCATGGGGACCGCAGCGCGGGCGCGCCGGTCGAGTGTTTCTGGCGGATCGTGGCCAGGCATTCGATCCTGACGGCGGGTGCGTTGGAGCGGCCGATTGCGTTTCAGAACAACGACCGCCCGGGTATCATGACGGCGGGGGCGGTGCGCGCCTATCTGAACCGCTGGGGGGTCAGCCCCGGCAAGGCGCTGACGATTTTTGCCAATAATGACGATGCGCATCGCACGGCGCGTGATCTGGCGGATGCGGGTGTGCGGATTGCAGCGGTGATCGACAGCCGTACCGACGCGGATATCGAGGGGGATTTCCCCGTCTATCGTGGCGCGCAGGTGTTCAACACCGGCGGTGGCAAGGAGCTGGAGAGCATCTCCATCCGCACCATCAGCGGCGTCGAAAAAATCCAGACCGATTGTCTGGCGATGTCAGGCGGTTGGAACCCGACGGTGCATCTGACCTGTCACATGAACGGGCGGCCCACGTGGCGGCCTGACATCCAGGCCTTTGTGCCGACCGAGGGGGCCATTCCGGGGATGGTCGTCGCGGGGGCGTGTAACGGGACGTTTTCGACCCACGGCTGTTTGGCCGAGGGGGCGCAGGTTGCGGGCAAGGTTCTGGAGGTGCTGGGCAAGAAGGTGCCGGATGTGGCGCTGCCGCAGGCCGAGGATGCGCCTTACCGGATGGCCCCGCTATGGGCCGTCGCGGGCAAGGGGCGCGCCTGGCTGGATTTCCAGAACGACGTGAGCGTGAAGGACGTTGCCCAAGCGGCGGTCGAGAACTTCCGGTCGGTCGAGCATATGAAGCGCTATACCACGCAAGGGATGGCGACGGATCAGGGCAAGAATTCGAATGTCGGTGCCTTGGCGGTGCTGGCCGATGCCACCGGGCGCGGGATACCCGAAACGGGGACGACGACATTCCGGCCACCCTATTCGCCGGTGACCATCGCGGCGATGGGGGCGGGGGCGCAGGGCAAGGGCTTTGCGCCGCAGCGGTTTACCACCTCGCATAATGCCAGCGTCGAAGCGGGTGCGCCGATGATCGAGGCGGGCTTGTGGTACCGCCCCAGCTATTTCCCGAAAGCGGGGGAAAAGACCTGGCGGCAGTCGTGTGATCGCGAGGTTGGATATGTGCGCAAGGCGGTTGGCATTTGCGATGTGTCGACGCTGGGCAAGATCGACATTCAGGGGCCGGATGCGGCGGCCTTGCTGGATTTCGTCTATACCAACATGTTCTCGACGCTGAAGGTCGGGCGTGTGCGCTATGGTCTGATGCTGCGCGAGGACGGCACGGTGATGGATGACGGCACCTGCGCGCGTTTGGGGGATCAGCATTTCGTGATGACCACCACGACCGCAGCGGCGGGCGCGGTGATGAAACATCTGGAGTTCGTCGCGCAATGTTTGCACCCCGAATGGCGTGTTGCGATGACATCGGTGACCGAACAATGGGCGCAGTTCGCCGTTGCAGGGCCAAAGTCGCGCGAGTTGCTAAACGGGGTGCTGGATGCGCCCATCGACAATGACAGTTGGCCGTTCATGGCGTGCGGCGACATGTCGGTGCTGGGCGTCAAGGGGCGGCTGTTCCGGATATCGTTCTCGGGCGAGCATGCCTATGAGATTGCGGTGCCTGCACGTTACGGCGAGAGCCTGTTTCGCGAGCTGGTTGCCCGTGCCCAGGGGCTGGGGGGCGGTGCCTATGGGATGGAGGCGCTGAATGTGCTGCGCGTTGAGAAGGGGTTCATCACCCATGCAGAGATCCACGGGCGCACCACTGCATTCGATGTGGGCATGGCGGGGATGATCAGCGCCAAGAAGGATTGCATCGGCAAGGTGATGGCCGCGCGGCCCGGCTTGGTTGCGGGCGACCGCGAGCGTTTGGTCGGGATGAAACCGGTGGGCGCGGTCAAGATGCTGAGTGCGGGGGCGCATATCTTTGAAAAAGACGCGCAAGCGGTGCGCGAGAATGATCAGGGCTATGTGACCTCGGTCTGTTTTTCACCCGAGGTTGGCACCTATGTCGGTTTGGGCTTCGTCAAGAACGGGCCCGAGCGATACGGCGAGGTAATGCGCGTGGTCGATCATCTGCGCGATTTGGAGGTCGAGGTGGAAATCTGCCCGCCTGTGTTCTTTGACCCAGAGGGAGGTCGTGCCCGTGGCTGAATTGAAAGCAAGAACAGCCTGTGAAGACGCCCTGCCGGTGACAGTGGGTGCCGCACAGCTGGAGGAACTTGACCTGGGGCCTGTGACATCCGTCATGGTTTGGGGGCAGGAGGCCGAAGTGTCAGCCGCGATGGAGGCGGCGCATGGGATGGCGTTCCCGAAACCCAACCGCAGCAGCAGTAAGGACGCAGGGCGCTGCGTTTGGTTCGGGCGCAATCAGGCGATCCTGATCGGGGTTGCACCCGATGCCGCCCTTGGCAATCACGCCGCTGTGGTCGATCAGAGCGATGCATGGTGTGCCGTGTCGCTCAGCGGGGCAGCGTCAGAGGATATTCTGGCGCGTCTGGTGCCTGTGGACCTGCGCCGCGGGCAGTTCAAGCGGGGACATACGGCGCGCACGCAGGTCGGGCATATGATGGCCTCGGTCACGCGCACAGGGTCGGACAGTTTTATGATCCTTGTTTTCCGGTCGATGGCGATTACCTTGATCCACGAGCTAGAACAGGCGATGCAGGCTGTTGCGTCGCGCAGCACTTGAGGCGTTTGCCGTTTCGGCAGACAGATTTGGAGAAGACGAGATGAAGATTGTTACCCTGGTGATTACCGCGGGCCTATTGGCCACGGCGGCCCCCGTTCTGGCCCAGACAGCCAAAGAGACCGACTGCACCTATCAAGCGGATGTTGTCGAAGCGGTGCGCCAAGCGCGCATCGAACGGGTCAAGGAACGCAAGGTGGCAGCCCATGTTGAAGCGACCGCGCCAAGCTGGCCTGAAAAATACAACGCGGTTGTGCCGCTTGTCGCCCCTTGGGTCTACGAGATGAAAATGTCCGATGTGAAGGCCAATGATCTGGGTGCGGCCTGGAAAGAAATGTGTATGGGCCAATAAGGCCTGACAGGGCGGCTGGCGTTCGAGGGGGCCAGCCCCCATCGCCCTGACGGGCGATCCCCCCGGAGTTTATTTAGCAAAATGAAGCAGTGGTTTCGCGCATAGGGTTCTGGACTCTGTGCGGGCGCGGCTAATATATAGTGTTATGAGCCTGCCCCCTGGATTTTTAGATGAATTGCGAAGCCGTTCCAGCCTGTCTCAGGTGGTGGGGCGCAAAGTCTTGTGGGATGCGCGCAAGTCCAATCAGGGCAAGGGCGATATGTGGGCACCGTGCCCGTTCCATCAGGAGAAATCCGCCAGTTTTCACGTCGATGACCGCAAGGGATTCTATTATTGCTTTGGCTGTCATGCCAAGGGCGATGCGATTTCCTTTGTGCGCGAGACCGAGAATGTGAGTTTCATGGAGGCGGTCGAGATTCTGGCCCGCGAGGCCGGGATGCCGGTGCCAAAGCAGGACCCGCGCGCGCAGGAGAAATCCGACAAGCGCACGCAACTGGCCGAAGTGATGGAGCAGGCGGTGCAGTTTTTCCGGTTGCAGTTGCAGACCGGGGCTGCCAGTGCGGCGCGGGATTATCTGGCGCGGCGCGGGTTGAACGCGCAGGCGTTGGAACGCTGGGAGATCGGGTTTGCTGCGGATCAGTGGCAGGGTTTGTGGGATCATCTGAAGGCAAAGGGCGTCGAGGACGAGCTGATCTTTGGCGCGGGTCTGGCCAAGCCGTCGACCAAGGGCGGGCGGCCTTATGATACGTTTCGCGGGCGGATTATCTTTCCGATCCGGGATGCGCGGGGGCGGGCGATTGCCTTTGGCGGGCGGGCGATGGACCCAAATGACAACGCCAAATACCTCAATTCGCCCGAGACGGAGTTATTCGACAAGGGTCGCAGCCTTTATAACGTGAAAGAGGCGCGCACGGCGGCAGGTCAGGGGCAGCCGTTGTTGGTGGCCGAAGGCTATATGGACGTGATCGCGCTGGTGCAGGCGGGGTTTGGCGCGGCCGTTGCCCCCTTGGGGACAGCCATCACCGAGAGCCAGTTGCAGATGTTGTGGCGGATTTCGCCCGAACCGATCATCACGATGGACGGGGACACAGCGGGCCAGCGCGCGGCCTTGCGACTGATTGATCTGGCCTTGCCGCTGCTTGAGGCGGGGCAAAGTTTGCGGTTTGCGATGATGCCCGAGGGGCAGGACCCTGATGATCTGTTGCGCGCCCAGGGTGCGCCTGCTTTGCAAAAGCTGCTGGACGGGGCCCTGCCGATGGTCCGGCTGTTGTGGCAGCGCGAGACAGAGGGGCGCGTGTTCGACAGCCCCGAACGCAAGGCGGCGCTGGACAAGTCGCTGCGTGAAAAGATCATGCTGATCAAGGACCCGTCGATCCGCAGTCACTATGGTCAGGAGATCAAAGACCTGCGCTATCAGCTGTTCCGGCCGCAACAGGCGAAAAAGGCGTTTACGCCGGGGGCGCGCAGGGACGGGCAGGGGCGTTGGAATGCCGCACCGCAAGGGCCGTCGCCCAGTGCCAAGTCGTCGATGTTGGTGACGGCTGCCGGTGTCGGCGCGACAGAGCATTTTCGCGAGGCGGTGATCTTGTGTGCCTTGCTGGGGTGCCCCGCATTGATCGAGGAATTCGAGACCGGACTGGCGGCGATGCACTGCGCGCACAGTGATCACGCGCGTATCAGGGATTTGATGTTGCGCTACATGCACGAAGACCCCGCCGCGTTGCGCGAAAAGATATACAGCGCACTGGGGGAGCACACCCTTGAAAACATGACCTCGCAGCGCCACGTTGCTGTGACGCCCTGCATCAGAACGCCCGGCAATGTTGAAATGACCCGTATGACCGTCGCCGAGGAGCTGGGCAAACTGGAAGCCGTACGCGGGCTGGATGCCGAGATCGCCGATGCGATGGAAGACCTGAGCGGCGTGGCCGACGAAGGGCTGACCTGGCGGCTGAGCGAAGCGGCGCGAAATGCCGACCGTGCGCAGCGCAGCGGGCAGGAAGATACTGCCGAATATGACATCGCCGAAAACGGTGCGCATATCAGCCGTGACGAGCGCAGCGCATTCGATGCGTTGATCGGGGCGATCCGTGGCAAGGGCGTGGACGACGAGAAATGACCCCTGCGTGGCTTTTTCGCCGGGATGTTTAATAAAAAGCAGGGTAACGGGTTTAAGAATCACCCAGAACCCCGCATGATTCGGAAAATTGCGAATCGCCGTGGGTGATTCGCTTACGTTCGCTGGAGGAAGTATTAATGGCCGCCAAAGATACCAATGAAGACGCAAAGTCTGACGATCAGGATGCCGGCCACTCGCTGGACATGAGCCAGGCTGCCGTCAAGAAAATGATCGGTGATGCCCGTGAAAAGGGATATATCACCTATGACCAGCTGAACACGGTTTTGCCGCCAGAGCAGGTCAGCTCCGAACAAATCGAAGACGTGATGTCGATGCTGTCGGAGATGGGCATAAACATTATCGAAGACGAAGACGCCGAGGAAGAAGACGCCAAGGGCGGCACCGATGTTGCCACCACAGACAGCAACCGTGATATCACGCTGTCGGCTTCCACCTCGGAAAAGCTGGACCGCACTGACGATCCGGTGCGCATGTACCTGCGTGAAATGGGGTCGGTCGAGCTGCTGAGCCGCGAGGGCGAAATCGCCATCGCCAAGCGCATCGAGGCCGGTCGCAACACCATGATCGCCGGCTTGTGTGAAAGCCCGCTGACATTCCAGGCGATCACCATCTGGCGTGACGAACTTTTGTCCGAAGACATTCTGCTGCGTGACGTGATCGACCTCGAGGCGACCTTTGGCACCCAGATGGGTGAGGAAGAAACCACGCCCGTCGTGCCCGTCGTGCCCGGATCAGAGGCCAAACTATCCGAAGAAAAAAGCGAAGTCGACGCGGACGGCAACCCGATTTCCAGTGATGCCGACGATGATGATGACGAGGACGAACAGGCCAACATGTCGCTGGCCGCAATGGAAGCCGCGCTCAAGCCTCAGGTGCTTGAGGCGTTGGATATCATTGCGAACGACTATGTACGGCTGAGTGAAATTCAGGACAGCCGGATTTCAGCGACCCTGAACGAAGACGGGACATTCTCGAAAAAAGACGAGGAAGAGTACCAGAAGGTGCGGTCCGAGATCGTCTTGCTGGTGAATGAACTGCACCTGCACAACAACCGTATCGAAGCCCTGATCGACCAGCTTTACGGCATCAACCGCCGCATCATGCAGATCGACAGCGCCATGGTGAAGCTCGCTGACCAAGCGCGGATCAACCGCAAGGAATTCGTCGATAACTATCGCGGCTACGAGCTTGATCCGAACTGGATGGAGCGGATGGCCGAGAAATCCGGTCGCGGCTGGCAGATGTTTATCGAACGCTCCTCTGACAAGGTTGACGAATTGCGTTCCGATATGGCGCAGGTCGGTCAATATGTTGGTCTGGATATCTCTGAATTCCGCCGCATTGTGCAGCAGGTTCAGAAGGGCGAAAAAGAAGCCCGTCAGGCCAAGAAAGAAATGGTCGAAGCAAACCTGCGTCTGGTTATCTCGATCGCGAAAAAATACACCAACCGCGGTCTGCAATTCCTTGATCTTATTCAGGAAGGTAACATCGGTCTGATGAAGGCCGTTGATAAGTTCGAATACCGTCGCGGCTATAAATTCAGCACCTATGCGACGTGGTGGATCCGTCAGGCGATCACGCGGTCGATTGCGGATCAGGCGCGCACCATCCGTATTCCGGTGCACATGATCGAAACGATCAACAAACTGGTCCGTACCGGTCGCCAGATGCTGCATGAAATCGGTCGCGAACCAACCCCCGAGGAATTGGCAGAAAAGCTGCAAATGCCTTTGGAAAAAGTCCGCAAGGTGATGAAGATCGCCAAGGAACCTATTTCGCTGGAAACGCCCATCGGCGACGAAGAAGACAGCCAGCTTGGCGATTTCATCGAGGACAAGAATGCGGTGCTGCCCCTGGACAGCGCCATTCAGGAAAACCTCAAGGAAACCACCACGCGGGTTCTGGCGTCGCTTACCCCGCGCGAGGAACGTGTTTTGCGGATGCGTTTCGGCATCGGCATGAACACCGACCACACGCTGGAAGAAGTCGGCCAGCAGTTCAGCGTTACCCGCGAACGTATCCGCCAGATCGAAGCCAAGGCGCTGCGCAAGCTCAAGCATCCAAGCCGGTCACGCAAGCTGCGGTCTTTCCTGGACCAGTAAGAAAATCACGAAATGTGGAAAAGGGGGCGGGGTGAATACTCCGCCCTTTGCAGTAAATGATTCAAAGGGCGTGATGCGATCATACCACAAAGGGACGCAGACGACGTGAAGCTGCCGAAGAATTTTTCGTGAGCTTAATTGGGATCTGTTTCTCGGAGCTTGTCTATGTCTGGTAGGCGGGACCTAGCCGCCGTTCGTTAAATCTAGCCCAAAGACTGCTTTCGGATTGAACCGTTCAACAAACGGCGGTCCTTGAACGGTTTGGACCGGCATATCGAAAGCAATGTTAGAGACCAATATAACACTGCTTAATTTGACGCGGTATAGTTTCGACACTAAGGGTCAATCCGACGACTGAGGAACCCCTGCTTGCAAAAAATAGATCTACAACTGAGCTGCGAACAGGTATCCCTACGGTCCCAGCCCGATTTCTATGGCATCGAAACCAGCTCTGCATCTTATCTGAAGCAGAGGTTCAAACCCCACGCTCATAACGAATATATCTTCGGAGTGATCGAAGGCGGCACTCATGCTGTCTGGTGTCGTGGCGAGATGAACCAAGTGCCATTGGGTACGGTGGTCACGATGCGTCCGGGCGATATCCATCATGGTGGCGCAGGAAGTGAGATCGGCTGGCGGCAGCGAATGCTTTATATTCCCGAGGCGGGGATTGTCACGCTTTTGGAAGACATGACAGGGCATACCCTCGCAGGAACGCTTGATTTTGGCGCGGCCTTTCACGCGCGCCCTGACCTGACACGGAGATTTTCCATCCTGCACGAGGTTCTGCATGCATCGGTTCAGCGGCTGTCGCGCGAAGTGGCGCTTGATACACTTCTTGGAGCGCTCTTCCGCGAACTGATGCCTCAGTTTTCCGCCCCCGAACGGCAAGGAAGAGGGCGGATTGCAGATGCGATGGATTATCTTGACAGCTGCGTTGAACAGGATGTCTCGCTGGAAGATCTATGCCGGGTTACCGGCCTGCGCCGCAGGCAGACCATCGCGGCTTTCCGTCAAGCAACTGGCCTGCCTCCTCATGCCTGGCATTTGCAAAGAAAAATTTTACTCGTGAAGCGCCTCCTTCGCGCGGGCATGCCCTTGGCGGAGGCCGCAGCGCAGGCGGGCTTCGCAGACCAAAGCCACATGGGTCGCCATTTCCGGGCGATTGTCGGCATCACCCCAGCCGCTTTCGCGAAAAGCTGACACCGCACTTTCATTCTATATCACGATGCGCCGCATGGCCTAACTCGCCGTAAGTTCATGCGGAATACGGGGGCCACGATGGCGGTATCAGAAAGTATCATGGCACGGCGCACGACGCTTTGGGCGGATTTGGCAGTGCTGGGTGTTGCTGTGGTATGGGGCGCAAGCTACCCGGTCGCCAAGGGAGCGCTGGAGTATATGCCGGTGCTCGTACTGCTCTTCTATCGCTTCACTCTGACCGCGTTGCTCATGAGTGCGGTGGCTTTCCGCGACCTGCGCGCGGCATGCCCTGCAGATCTTCGGGCAGGAGCGCTGCTTGGAGGCATTCTCAGCGCAATTTTCCTCGCTGAGACATGGGGTGTGTCGATGACCACAGCCACGAACACGGCGCTGATCATCTCACTCTGCACGATCCTTACGCCCTTTCTCGAATTCGGGCTTCAGCGCAGGCTACCTCCTGCCGGAATTATGTGTGGCGGCGTCGTCGCGGTGATTGGCGTCATGGTGCTGTCAGGTGGAATGGGCGCGCTCGGGTTCGGAGATCTTCTGGTTCTTTGCGCCGCAGGCTTGCGGGCGGTGATGGTGGTATCAACCAAACGCCTGATGGAAGGTAGCCGCCTTTCTTCCGCCGCACTGACTGCCGTGCAGGCCGCCACCGTTGCGGGGGTGATCTTGACGCTTCTTCTGGCACAGTCTGGGCCGCAGGGGCTTTTGGTCAGCGCAGATATAAATGGCTGGGCTTCGGTGGCTTTTTTATCCCTGTTTTGCACCGTTGGCGCTTTCTATGTGCAAAACATGGCGGTGCGGCGCACCAGCCCCACGCGTGTCGGTTTTCTGATGGGAACCGAGCCGTTGTTCGGTTTCGCACTTGCATGGGCGCTTCTGTCCGAACCTGCCACTCCGGCAGCGCTTTGCGGTGCAGGGCTGATCGTTGCGGGCACATTTCTCGGCATTGCAAGTGGAAGGCAGCGTTAAGTTATGAAGGATGATTTGCTGGTAAGGACCTAAACAACTTAATCCGCACAAAAGACCTTTGGACGCGAGCTAAAACGCTCGTTTTTGGCACACCTAAAAACCGCCGCGTTTGACGCTGCCACAAGCCCAGTTCAAAACCCATGCAACTGTTGGACGGTTCTGCGTCACTGATGATAGCAGCCATTTGTTCACAATGCAGCATTGGTCAAAGAGGGCTCAGACCTGCCGTTCGCTGCACCGAGCATGAAGGTCCGCTAAGGGTCGGTTACAGACCTCTGACAGCCTGCTGCCACAGCATAGAGTAGCCAGCGCCAACTACCTGTAGCTCTTATTTCCAACGGTGGTGGACGTCATGATTTATCCTTGGTGCCCTCGAAATCGTCTCAGAAAATGCACGAGTGAACAACTTAACGTTGACTAAATAGCATTGCTGTACCACTATAAAGCGGCATGACTCGCCGCAGATCTAAGGTCGAGTTTTCTAAAAAAACTGCGGCCGTTTCGTTGGAGGAGTATATGAGCGTAGACGATCAAGTTTCAGCCTTGGAACGCGTTTTGACCAATTATGTCGAAAGATACGGATTTACCGAAGAGGCCAGGGATTATTTTATGCAGCGCTATTTGAATGGTGTTAAGGATGAAGAGCCCCAACCTGTCCAACCCAAACGCCCAAATTGAATTAGGAGAACGCAAATCCCCTTACTGGAATATCTTGCAGTATGGACGCCACATCGGCTTGGAAAAGCAACATGGCAAACCCATGATGTGGCTGGGAAGAATTCGGACAAAGAAGGGCAGCTACAAGCAGTTCCGGGTCGGAGCTTGTGTTCAGCAAGCAGTTAAAGGCCTCAGCTATGCCGATGCATTGAAGTTGGTAGAGGCCAGGTTCACTGAACCTGAAATCGCCGCCTTAGCTTCGAAGGCATATAGTGTCGGAACGAACCAGATATTGCGATATTCACCCTCAAAACAGGGTCTCACCGTTGGGGATGCCATGATTGACTATGTGGAGTGGAAGCGAATTGCGGCCACCCAGAAAAATTTCTTGGTTCTTTTATCCCTGATAAACCATCATATTATTCCACGCCTTGGCGACATCCAACTCGCAGATTTTACCGGAAATGTAGCGACGTCTTTTTGTCGAGATATTCTCGAAACTCCGGCAGCGCGGGGAAATCAAGAAGCGAAGGCCCGAGTATCAATTAGCGACCTTGACGCAGATACCCTGCGAAAGCGGAAGTCCACCGTGAACACACTTATTGGTATCTTACGGCTTGCACTCAAAATGGCTTGGGAGAACGGTCGAACTGACAATGAACGAGCTTGGCAATGTATTCGAAGACTTCCGAACTATGAGACTCCAAGGCAAATATTTCTCTCGCGTATCGAATGCCGTGAGCTCATTCAGCATTGCCGAGAAGACCTGAGTTTTCTTGTTCGAGCAGCACTTTATTCAGGATGTCGGATAACTGAATTGACCGAACTCCGTCGTAAGGACATTGGAAAAGATGTATTTGGCCTTTTTATTGCAACAGCAAAGAGCCGTAAGTCGCGGCATGTCATTCTACCAGAAGAAGGCATGCAGTTCTTCTTGAACATGTGTCTCCGAAAAGAGCCGGAAGATTTCATCTTTAGAACGGAGCGCAATCAAAAATGGAATGGCCTTCACAAGCATCTGTTTAAGGAGGCCGTGCGATCTTCTGGTTTACCTGAACAATTCGTATTTCACGGACTACGGCACACTTATGCAAGCCAACTTGTTCAAGCAGGAGCACCGTTAGCTGTCGTAGCTCGCCAGCTCGGGCACTCGAACACAGACACTGTCAGCAGAACTTATGGCCACTTATCTTCTTCAAGTATCGAGCGAGAACTTGAGTTGCGGTTTGCATCTCTCTGTGAAAGCCCGTTTATGCCCGATCCAAAGCTGGCGTTATTGAGAAACTCATTGCAAGGGGAGGAGAAAATCTTGCCATCTGGATCTTGGCCAAAGAGTAATTTTTCATTGTTAGGAGGAGAATTACTGCAAGACCTAAAACATGGGCTAAGCTGACCTTAGGGAAATGGGATAAGGTCAACTGCTGTGCTCAAGCAAAAATTTACAGAAAACGTTCCAACGACAGCGTTAAAATCAATACAAGAATGCCGTTTCGCCGAGATCGGTGGCGTGGAAAATCTGGGTTTTCGAGACGCTCCGTATTGGCATTCTCTTTTTGTATCACGCCATTTTGGCATTCATCGCCCAGACGGAAAAACTTGCAACTGGACCGCGCGAATTTTAACCAAGGAAAAAAAGTACAAGCAAAAGTGCCTTGGGCCAGCGTTAGATAATGGAAAAGGTGAAGTCTCCTTCACCGAAGCAATCGAAAGGGCGTTTCTTTGGTTTCAGGAGGCTGAATTAAAAGAAGTAGCAAATGAGCCAGTGCTGACAGGGCGGACTTCAGAGATTTGCATCTGCCCGATTGGCAAAATATATACGGTCGGTCACGCGCTCAGGGATTATGTTGAATGGACAAAGCTATCCCGGTCAAAGGGAGGACACTACAATAATCTTGTACTAATAAATTATCATATTGTCCCGAAGTTTGCCCATATCCCACTCGAAGAATTCAATGCTACCAATCTGGTTTCTTTGGCTAAACAGGTTTTAGAAACACCTCCTAAGTATGGATTCATGCCATACAAGCCGCGAGTTTCTTTAGATGATCTTTCATCCGACGACATTCGGAGGCGAAAGAAGACCTTTAATTCGCTTCTGAGCATAATGAAGATGGCGTTTCAGCATGCTTGGGACAGTGGAAAGATCGAATCTGAAAGACCGTGGCGTTGCATCAAAAGAATTTCAGTTAACCACACCCCTCGTACGCTATTTTTGACGAGAAGAGAATGTAAGGACCTTCTGGAGGCCTGTGACCTCCCATTGCAGCAGTTAGTTTTAGGCGCGCTTTATACAGGCTGCCGCGTTGGGGAGTTAGGTGCACTTCGAGTTGAAGATGTCGGTCGACAAGGTTTTGGGTTAAGAGTCGATGCTTTCAAAAGGGCACCAGCTCGTTTTGTGTTTTTGCCAGACGAAGGCATGGCGTTCTTTCTAAAGCTTTGCCAAGGAAAGTCAGATAGAGACTATGTTTTCCTTTCTCACAGGAAATTACCTTGGAGGAGGCAGCATACTCCATTGTTTCGACGTGCTGTCACGAAAGCTGGACTGCCGGAGGAATTCGTTTTCCATGGGCTAAGACACACTTATGCGAGTGATCTCGTCCGCCAGGGTGTCCCACTTGAGGTGATAGCTAAACAGTTGGGCCATGCCAATTCGATAGCTGTAAGTAACACTTATGGCCATCTGGCAGAGCATTACAGAGAAGAGCAAATCCGAACGCGGTTTTCGGCCTTGTCGAGTGAATATGCCAAGGACGCAGTCAGCGAAGCCAACACCCTAAATTCACTTTGGAGTTCATTTCAGGGTCAAGATTGGCGGCAATACGCGTCTGTACCTTCCAGAAATCCACAGCCTCTCCGGTCATTGGGCAGGGCCCATCCGGACGTCGCGAAGGTATTTTTGATTTGATGGTGGCCATATACGTTCAAAGTCGTTTTGGATTAGATTGAGGACAGCCTGAAGATTTGAATTTATTGGCATCAGGGAAACAGAGCAACAGACATCTGTGTGCCCGTCCGTGTCCTCGGCTAAAATGGGCGGATTGCGGCCCTTGACTGTCGTCTGCCCGGATGGCTGTTTTGCGGGACTTAGTGTGCTTTCGCTGCGGATGCGCCAATGACTGCTATCGCTTTTCGGCAAGTCCACGGTCGCGGAAAATCCTTGTGTCGGCCGCAGTCATGCCACAGCAGCGTTTTCATATAACAAGTGTATGACCCCACTGCGTCGCTTTTCATTGTTCTTGTGGTTTTTGCTAAGCCATCTACCCCCGGTCTCACCGGGACGATTGCTGATGCCGGTCATTTTTCTCGGCAGTTGGACAGCGTTACAAGCAGTGCACGTGCAAGATTCCATTGCGTTTGTTTGGGCAGGTGTGCTCGCCCAAGCAGCTCAAATCTGGAGCACACTTCCGGTAACCGTCCGGCGACATCGTTTTACATTTGGTCGTGCTAGCTATGCGACAAGCCGGGCTATGGCAATTCTTCTCTGTTTTTTATCATTGCAAATCTGGTGGTCCGAACCGTGGCTGAGTCAGCGGTTGGTTAGTATCTACTGTGCGCTTTATGCGACATTGATGGCGCTAGGTGTTTGGGGTGACAGTGATATCATCAATCGCTTCGCGCCAGTCTCGAAGGATTCCGATGCCCCTCTCGATTTCCGGCGCCATCTGTTGAAGCTCTATGCAATGGTAGCTATCCTTGTCATCGCGACCAACGAAACACTCATCGCTCTGGATACGGCTTTGGGCACGAGAGTCGTAACGCTCTCGATACTGCCTATCGCATTGCACTACTTTTTCGCCATTACATTGCTGCTGACCCATCCGCCACTGGATGACAGCGATGCCTAAGATAGCAAAGCCGCCCTTCTACGCGCCGCAAGCAACCGTAAGTTCGGGCTCAAACCTGCCGTTCGCCGCGCTTGCACCATTTAATGCAAAGGGCTGGGGTGAATACTCCGCCCCTTTTTTCATGCGCAGGCATTCTGAACAGGTTGAAAAACTTGCCCGACCTGATCTGTGTCAGTCACTCAGCTGTGATTGTGAGATAAGCGATAGGGACCTATCTAAGAGTTTCAGCAACCAAAAGGAGTATTTGGCATGCGTTCTATTCTAGTTGCAGCGGTTTGTGCGACATTGCCCTTTGCGGCCAGCGCCCAGGGGTATCAGGCGATAAACGGTTTGCAGGTCGTCCCGCTCGGTGGTTCAAGCTTCGAGGTGATCGAAGGCTTTGGCGAAGGCCCGCGCGGCATCTGGTGTGCTGCGGCCAGCTTTGCCTATGACAGGGCAGGTGCTGCCAGCACATCGCGTATCTATATCAAAACCCCCCGTGGCCCGTCGGTCAGTGGTGTCGGACGCATCGGCGTTGTTTTCACCTTGGACCCCAGTGATCTTCCCTCGCCACCGCGAAAATCCTATTCAGTCAGTGTCGATCAACAAAGCATCGGGCTGAGCGTCTCCCATTCCAGTCAGTTTTGCAAAGACTACATCATCGAATTGAATGATCTGTAGTCCAGCTCAAGGAGCATATGATGAAACGTATTTTTGTAGCGGCACTTCTGGCCGCAGCGGTATCGGGGCCAGCCTTTGCGCAGGCCTATTCTGCCGGCAGCGGGTTGCGCTTTACGCCGATTGAAAACGGTGTGCGCATCGAAGGGGAAACGGGCCATGGCGCGCGCGGAACATGGTGCGGGGCTGCTGAATACATGCAGGCTGAACTGGGTGCCCGCGGCGATCAGGATATCTATGTGAGCGAGCCGCGCCAGCGCGGTTTTGGCAAGTCGAACGCGGTGTCCTTTACCCTTGATCCGACAGGGCTGACCCCGTCTGATGTTTTCATTGTTGGTCCTTCCCTGACCCGCAAGGGGGCACGGCTGTCTGTGAACCACGCCTTGACTTTTTGTGCCGCCCTGCGTCTGCCCAGCCGTTAAGGGGCGGTTGTCTGTCCCGGGTTCCGGGCCTAATCTGGCTGTATGATTACAGAATTCGAGATTTCGACCAAGGGCCAGGGGCTTTATGAATTTACCCGTGATGTTGCCCGTTGGCTGAACGGGCAGCCGGGTGGAGTGCTGACACTGATGGTGCGCCATACTTCTGCATCCTTGTTGATCCAGGAAAACGCCGACCCCGATGTGCAACGTGACCTGTTGGCGTTCTTCAGTCGCGCTGTCCCTCGGGGGGATCATCCGTCGATGTCCTATCTGGCCCATAGGTCAGAGGGGCCGGACGATATGCCAGCCCATATCAAGGCCGCAATGCTGCCGATCAGCCTTTCCATTCCGGTCCAGAACGGGCGAATGATGCTGGGCACTTGGCAGGGCGTCTATCTGTTCGAACACCGCGACGCGCCCCATGTCAGGCGCATCGCGGCACATTTCGCGGCCTCCTAGCCGACAGGCATCAGGTGGATTTCACGGATGGCGGCATGGGCAGGGGCCTCTAGCGCATGCATCACCGCTGCGGCGACATCGTCAGGCTGCAACTTGTCCGGTTTGGCTTCGTCGAAAAACGCTGTGTTCACCATACCGGGGGACACAACCATGCAGCGGCCGCCCCATTCGGCCATCTCATCTGCCAGATTACCCGCAAAACCGTGGATAAAGAATTTCGTCGCCCCATAGATCGACCCTTTGATATGGCGACGCCCTGCTGCCGATCCGGTGACAACATATTGGCCGGTCGTCTTGCGCAGGTGCGGCATCGCGGCATGGGCGGTGTATAGCGCGCCCATCACGTTCAGATCGACCATCGCCTTCCAATCCTCGGGGTCGCCCTTTTCGGTGCCGCCCTGCGCGGTGCCACGGCCCGCGTTGGCAAATACGGCATCCACCTGCCCGAACTTACCCGCCAGAACATCCAGCGCCTCCTTTTGCGCCTCATAGGATGTTGCATCGCCTGGCAGGGCGATCGCCTGCGCGCCGATGTCGTCGACCAAGGCGCCCAACTTGTCCGCGCTGCGGGCAAACAGCCCGACATTCCAGCCCGCCGCCGCAGCCGCCTTGGCTGTTGCCGCCCCGATGCCACTGGATGCGCCGGTGATAAATAATGTCTTGGCCATGATATTCTCCTGAATTTCTGTTCCTGTTCGGGCTTAACGCACGAGGCGGCTGTTGGGTTCATGTCACGGTTCATAACACAACATCTAGCAGCGCATTTCGCCCCTACCCAAAACCTCGCGGGTATCCTATAGTTTTAGCCAAGAGAGCGAATTGCTCCACTATTGAGGCAGATCAGATAATAAAGGGGACCGGCCATGCGCTGCCCGTTTTGCGGAAATATCGATACCCAAGTCAAAGACAGCCGCCCGGCAGAGGATCACGTATCCATCCGCCGCCGCCGTTTTTGCCCGGCCTGCGGTGGCCGTTTTACGACATATGAACGTGTGCAACTGCGCGATCTCGTGGTCATCAAGACCTCTGGCAAACGCGAAGACTTTGACCGCGACAAGCTTGAACGCTCGATCCGTATTTCAATGCAGAAACGCCCGATTGATCCCGAACGGATCGATCAGATGATTTCGGGCATCGTGCGGCGTCTGGAAAGCATGGGCGAAACCGACATCGGTTCCAAACAGATCGGCGAAATCGTGATGGAGGCTTTGGCCCGCATCGACACCGTCGCCTATGTGCGCTTCGCAAGCGTCTACAAGAACTTTCAGGCGGCGGATGATTTCGACAAATTCGTCCAGGAATTGCGCCCAGACGTTCCGCCGGAAGAGTGACGCTCAAAGCCGACACCCGCTTTATGGCGCTTG
The DNA here is from genome assembly GCF_965641905.1 of Sulfitobacter sp. SH22. Lineage (NCBI taxonomy): Bacteria > Pseudomonadati > Pseudomonadota > Alphaproteobacteria > Rhodobacterales > Roseobacteraceae > Sulfitobacter > Sulfitobacter sp. SH22. Next base: position 1,617,891 of record NZ_OZ282573.1, on the reverse strand, counting down.
CCCTGTCTTTGGGCAAACGGGGGGAGGGGGCCGTCTGGCCCAACCCCGCCGTGGGCTGTGTCATTGTCCAGGGCGACCGTATCGTGGGGCGCGGCTGGACCCAGCCGGGGGGCCGCCCCCACGCCGAAACCGAAGCGCTGCGTCAGGCCGGCACAGCGGCCCGTGGTGCGACGGCTTATGTCACGCTTGAACCCTGTGCGCATACCGGCAAAACGCCGCCCTGCGCACAGGCCCTGATTGATGCGCAGGTGGCACGGGTGGTGATCGCCTGCACCGATACCGATCCGCGCGTCAGCGGTCAGGGCATCGCGATGTTGCAAGCCGCCGGTATCACGGTCGAGGTTGGCCAGTCCGAAGGCGAGGCCCGCGCCGATCACATCGGCTTTTTCTCCAAGGTCGACCTTGGCCGCCCGATGGTCACACTGAAACTGGCCAGCAGCTTTGACGGGCGGATTGCAACGGCCACGGGCGAAAGCCAGTGGATCACGGCCGGCCCGGCCCGCCGCTTGGTCCATGCCATGCGCGCGCGCCACGACGCCGTGATGGTGGGCGGCGGCACCGCCCGCAAGGACGACCCCAGCCTGAACATCCGCGACCTCGGCATTGCCCGCCAACCGGCGCGCATCGTGATCAGCAAACATCTGGACCTGCCCCTGGGCGGTAAACTCGCGCAGACGGCAGCACAGATCCCGCTCCTGCTCTGCCACGCCCGCACCGCAGACCCGCAGCTTATCAAGGCTTGGCAAGGCATCGGCGCAACCTTGATCCCCTGCACCACCCGCGCGGGGCAAATCGACCCACATGACCTGCTGCAAAACCTAGGCACCCACGGCCTGACCCGCATCTTCTGCGAGGGGGGCGGCGGCCTTGCCGCGACACTTCTCAGCGCAGGGCTGGTCGACCGGCTCGTGGGCTTTACCGCTGGCGTCACCCTCGGCTCCGACGGGCTCGCGTCCATCGGCCCGCTTGGCATCAGACAGCTCGCAAACGCCCCCCGTTTCACGCTGGCCTCAACCCAAGCAATCGGCCCGGACGTCCTGCACATCTGGAACCGAACCTAACCTTCCCATTCCAAATGGCCAAAAATCCCGGGGGTCCGGGGGCTGGCCCCCGGTCCGTCGCCTGCCATTAGCGCCACACATGCGCTTTACTGGCAAACACGCCTTGCAGCTTGGCCAACAGCCGATTTCCCAAGCCCGGGTGCGGTAAATCACTGTCGCGCAACCGCTCCAAGACCACCTCGACAGGGCAGGCGATGCCGCTGCGCGGGTCAAAATAACGCGGATAATCGATCAATGCGGCGTGCACCAAGCCTTCGATGCTGACATCGCTGCGCCGGCGCGGGGGCACGTCGCCGCGATCCTCCGTCAGACCCCAGCCCGCATAAAACGGCGCACCCAGCGTGACGACCTTGACCCCTCGTAGCAATGCCTCGAACCCCAAAAGCGAAGTCATGGTCCAGACTTCATCGACATGGGCCAGCACGGCGATGGGGTCGGTATGGCTCAAGACAACATCGGCCAGTCCCGTTGCATCCACCGCACCGCTGCGCAGGCCCGCCTCGACGTCGGGGTGGGGCTTATACAGGATCACAGCCTCCGGATTTGCCGCCCGCGCGGCGGCAAGCAGGCCAAGGCTGGTTGATACGCCGTCAGTGCCGGTCTTGATCGACGCGTCATCCTCTACCTGACCGGGCACCAGAATGCGCAGCCCTTCGGGCAATCCGTCCAGTTCCGCCGTGCCACCAAGGTTGTATTTGCTTAACCCGCTGGCGCGCAGCGCCGCGATCAGCCGTTCCGCGCGTCGCTGCTGATCAGGTCGCAGACTGTGCCGGGCCTCGATCCATTTTTCCAGACGGCTGGGCTGGCGCGGGTCATAATAAATTCCCAGATCATCACAGACCAGCGACAGGGGCGGTATCAGATCAGCCCCCAGCCCGCGGGACCGCAAGAATCCGTCTTCGACCCGTATGGCATCTGCGTGACCGATATTGGCCTTGCCCGCCCAGACCATCCAGGGCCTGCCCGCGTTGCGCGCAGCGGCGGGATCGTCCTGGAACACCACAGGGGACCACGCGCCGAAAAACCGTTGCAGGGGGCGGCGTTTCCACATGCGCATGGCAGAGGCAGTCCAGCCCTTGTGATCCTCGCGCCAGGCGCGGGTCTGGGCGGCCAGCGCCTCGATCGCGGTTTCCAGATCGCATAATTGGTCGCGGTGCGGGTCGTACCATTTGGGATAAAGGATCATCGCGGCGGCAAAAAGCTGCGCGCGGGTCAGGGTGCGTTGGCGGCGCTGGACGGGGAATTCATCATCGGTCAGCCCCCAGCCTGCATAGAACGGCTGCCCGAAGACACGGGGTTTATGGCCGGCAAAAATCGCCTCGAAGCCCATTTGCGACGACACGGTGTAAACGCGCACGGCCCCCTCGAACAGCGTCCAGGGGCTGACAGGGGCGGTCAGCAGGGTGATCCGGTCGTTGGTGTCCTCTGGGCCGAAATGGCCGGCGCGATAGCCTTTGGCCGTCTCGGGGTGGGTCTTGATCAGGATGCGGGCACCGGGGTTTTCCTGTTGGGCAAAGACCAGCATTTCCAGAAACCGCGACCGGTCCGCGCCAGAGGCCGTGACCGATGCATCGCCGCGGGTCTGGTCGATCACCAGCACATAGCCGGGGGCAGGGGCGGGCTGGCCGGTTTCGAACCCTGTGTATTTGGTCAGATCGGCCTCGATCATGCGGGCGATGCAGCCGCGTGCGCGGTTCAACAGCGCGGTGTCGTCCAGTGGGTGCGTGGCCAGCAAGGTTTCCAGATCAGAGGGGCGGGAGGGGTCGAAATGCGCGGCTTTGTGGTCAATCAGTAGCCCCAGCGGCGGCTCGCCCGCGCGGCCGGGGAAAAGCGACCGCAGCAATGCGTCCTCAATCCGCACCACGGGCACGTCGCGTTTGGCGGCAATGGTCAAACCGCGATGGGCGGTGGGTGAATTGCCCCAGACAGCGATGGCATCGCCTGCGCGACGGGGCAGGCCAAGATGGAGGGAATGCCCCGACAGCTGCAAGATGCGGCGCAGGCGCTTTTGCGTCAGAAAACCGCCGTTATACACGAAAAGCCGCCGGTCCTTTTCAGGGCCGGCGGCGGGGGTGTCGTATATCTCGGGCCCTAGAGCCATTTTTGCGGTCAGTTGCCCGAGGCAAGAGAGCTCAGTCCGTTGAGCGAGCTTGCCGAGCCTGTGATCGACGAGATGACCTTGCTCCATTGGGTGAACGGCGCTTCGGTGACGTACAATGTGTCGCCGTCGCGGATCACGAAATCACGGGCCATGAACATGCCGTTGGGTTTGGTCAGGTCCAGCACATAGACCAGACGCTGAGCACCTTGCAGATCGTTGCGGCCCAGAACCAGTTCCGCGACTTCTTGTGCTTCGTTGCGGAAGACGAAAACCCCTGTGGGGTCGGCTGAACCCGCATTCAGACCACCAACCTGGGCAAGGCCTTCGAGGGCGGACAGGTTTTGCGATTCAAACGGTACTTTTTGCTGGGACCCTGTGGCACCCATTGCGGTGAAGGACCGTGTGTCTTCTTCGACCAGAATACGGTCGCCGCCGCGCAGGGCGATGTCCAGTTCGGGGTGGTCATAGAGGTCTTCGAACCAGATCTACCCACGCTCGGTGCCGCGCAAGACAGTGATCTGCGCGATTTCCGGCGTGATCGACACACCGCCGGCACGGGCCAGCATCGTCGACAAGGTGCGCGTGGGGCGCTCGATCGCATAGACGCCTTGGGACCCGACAGACCCGATCAGCGATACGGTGGCACCGTCGCCTGCAACGCGGCGCACCTGCACCTGCGGATCGGGTGTTTGTTCGGACAGCCGTTCGGTGATGATGCGGCGGATTGCTTCGGGTGAATTGCCCGCGGCCCTGATGCGTCCGGCATAGGGCACAAAGATAAAGCCCGCGCCGTCAACCTGGACTTCTTCCAGTTGGGTGGCGTTGGTTGCCTCGTTGGCCAGCAGGCCGTCATCGACGTTTTCCCAGATCGTCAGACCCAAGGTATCGCCCGCGCTGATCGTGTCAGAGCCAAGCTGACCTGCGTTGATAAAGGATTGGCTGAACCCCAAGGCGGGGGTCACGGCGGTTGCACGGGACACGCGGTCATTGACCTCGACGATGAAAGCATCCCCTTCGCGCTGCACCGAGCCCGAGTAAATCTGGCGTTTGTTCGGCCCCACCTGTGGCAAGCCACATGATGAAATGACGGCCACAGCCGCAAGAACTGCGATGGGACGCGCCCACCGGAAAGGTACGGATTTCACTGCCCGGTCTCCTCGACCTATTCAAACTCTGCCTCGAATTCGCCGATTGTTTCGACGTAATTCCCGCCACGCTATCGTAGTTCTGATCGAAAAGCTACTGTTTGGAAGGGATCGGCCTAGGTTACAGCGCGCAACTGTTGCCGTGGTGCCGCGGTGCCCTGTTCGAGCGCGTCATAGGGATCTTCGGCGGCCAGCATCATATCAACCACCTGACGCATCAATTGTGTGCGCCCGCGCGCGGCATAGAACCCGCCGGGCAGTTGCGATGTTTCCAGCAAATACCGGCGATAGTCCTTGTAAGCCTTGTTGTCGGGGCGGGCGGCAGCGGCAAAGAATTCGGTCAGCGGCTGGTCGGACACGAATTCGGGTTTGGCATAGACCGCGCGGCCGAACACCTTGAGCGGAATGCCGCGCCACAGCACTTGTTGGCCTGCGGTGGAATTCACTGTGACCGCCGTGCGCGCATCGTTCAAGAGCTGCGCCAGCTTGCCGCCGCGCACGTAATGCACCCGGTCGGATACGCCCAGTTCCTTGGCGATGCGTCTGATGTCGCGGCGCACGGGAACACGGCCATCTTCCAACGGGTGTGCCTTGACCACCAGATGGTGATGGCGCGGCGCACCTTTGGCAAAGCCTTCAAGCACCACACGCAGGAAATCCGACATGGTCTCAAACGGGGAATGTTCCTGAAACGAGCTGTCATGTTCCAGCTGCAACAGCGCCAGATGATAGGGAAAGCCCCCCAAACGGATGCGCAAGGTGGCGAACAACCGGTCCAGTGCCAGCGCGGGCATCAGCAGCAGACGTTTGACGTAAAGGCCGAATTCCTTGGTGACCGGGATGCTGCGGTGGGGGCGGAAATTGCGGTAATGACCGTTCAGGAACATGACGAACCAATGATACAGCGCCCCATAGAACACATGCTGGCGCATGTCGCCCCAATGGCCGGGCGGCAAAGGGGCCTCCATATCGGAATTGGCCAGCGCCAGTTGCATCTGTTCGATGCTCATGTTCATCAGGCGCGAATTTCCGTTCGACCCGCCCCGCTCGTAGGTGACCCAATAGGGCCGCATATAGCCTTCCTCGAAGACATGCACCGTCAGGCCGCGTGCCTTGGCCTCGGTGACGGCCTGCGCGTGGATGGGGCGCGTGTCGCCATACAACACAATATCAGTGACACCCTTTTCAGCAAGCAGTGCAACGAATGTGTCTTTCCAGGTGTCGGCGTGACCGCGAAAGGGGATGTAGCTGGACGGATGAAACCAGAATGCGCGATCACCTGCGTTAAAGCCCACGCGCCACACATCAGCCCCGGCGCGGCGCAGCATCTTGCCCAATTTGTTAAAGAAGGGGCCATGCGGTCCTTGCAGAAACAAAAAGACCCGTTGGGGAGCGGAGGCGGAATTCATGTCTGGCATTCAGTTCATTTTGGTCAACGCGGAAGCAATCATGCGATCCGGGCTAAAGTGTGGCGTGGGTGCGGACTTGTCATGGTCGGGGCGGCGGTCTAATTCGTTGGGGGATACATGAAAGGGCTGCGGATGTTTACAGGAATTATCACAGACATTGGAAAGATCGCAACGCTTGCACAAGAAGGTGACCTGCGGGCGCGGATCGAGACCGGATATGACACCAGCCGGATCGACATGGGCGCGTCCATAGCCAGTGACGGGGTGTGCCTGACGGTGGTTGATCTGGGCCCAAACTGGTACGAAGTGCAGATCAGCGCCGAAACGGTCGAGAAAACCAACCTTGGCGATTGGAAACCGGGCAAACGCCTGAACCTCGAGCGCGCGCTCAAGGTCGGGGACGAGCTGGGCGGGCATATCGTGTCGGGCCATGTGGACGGCGTGGCCGAGGTGATCGCCATGCGCGACGAGGGCGACAGCACCCGCGTGACCCTGCGCGCGCCGCGTGATCTGGCGCGGTTCATCGCGCCCAAAGGATCGGTTGCGTTGAATGGCACATCCCTGACCGTGAACGAGGTCAACGGCTGCGATTTCGGCATCAACTTTATCCCCCATACCAAGGAAGTGACCACATGGGGCGATGTGGCCGTGGGCGACCGCATCAACCTCGAGATTGACACGCTGGCGCGGTATGTCGCGCGTCTGGCGGAAATGTCATGACGGCGGGTATCGGACATAACCAAGGCCCCAGCATGGAGCCCGGTCACACATGGCGGACGTTCCAGTGGCAAAAGGCGCGCGAGGCCGCGATGCCAAACACGATCCCGCTGATGGTGGTCAAGATGCGCGTCAAACGGGCGCGCGAGCTGGGGTTGGATTACAAGGCCTATGCCGCGATCCGGCAGGCCACGGGCCGCGATATTCTGGCGCTGCTGTTTTCAAACAATGCCCTGCGGGTGGTGCGCGCAGATGCGCCGCAAATGCCCGTGCGTCAGGCCGAGGTGCTGAATGCCGTGCAAGGCGCGCAAAAACTGGCGCTGGTGCACCGGCCGTTGGACCCTGCTGTGATCGGCGCGGCAAACCCCGTTCTGGACTTTGCCGGCGCGGCCCCGACATTCACCGACAGCTGGTCCGACATGCGCGACCATCTGGCCGGTGCCGTGCAGGGCCGCAAGCTGGTGGGCGATCAGGTCTTGATCATCGGCGATACCGCGATGGAGCGGGATTGGTCGGCTGCAAGTCGGGCTGCGGGCTATCTTGAAGCGGGGCGGTATTTCGGGGCAGGGGCCTAACGCAGGCGTGTGCGCGCAAATGACGTTGCGGGATTGAGTTTATTTGGCAAAATGAAACAGGGGCGTGGGTGTGCGTGCTCTGGCAAACTGGGTGATGGTGGGATATGTGCCAGATCACCTGATACAAGAGGAACGCCCTATGCAATTTGAAACGCCCGGCCCGGTTGAAGCTGAATTGGCATCGGCAATTTCCCCCATCGAAGACATCATCGAAGAGGCCCGTCAGGGGCGCATGTTTGTCTTGGTGGATCACGAGGACCGCGAGAACGAGGGCGATCTGGTGATCCCTGCGCAATTTGCCGATGCGGCCGCCATCAACTTTATGGCCACCCACGGGCGCGGATTGATCTGTTTGCCAATGACCGAACAGCGGATTGCCAAGCTGGGTCTGCCGATGATGGCGGTCAACAATTCGGCCCGGCATGAAACCGCGTTCACAGTGTCGATCGAAGCCCGCGAAGGGGTGACGACCGGTATTTCCGCCGCCGACCGTGCGCTGACCGTTCAGGTGGCGATTGACGAAGATATGGGCCAGGCGGATATCGCCACACCGGGTCACGTGTTCCCTCTGCGGGCGCGCGATGGCGGCGTGCTGGTACGTGCAGGCCATACCGAAGCAGCGGTTGATATTTCGCGCCTTGCCGGGCTGCACCCGTCGGGGGTGATCTGCGAGATCATGAAGGAAGACGGCACCATGGCGCGGCTGCCCGATCTGGTGGCCTTTTGCCAAGAGCATGACATGAAGATCGGCACGATCAGCGATCTGATCGCCTATCGTCACAAGCACGACAACCTGTTGGTCGAGCGCACCAGCCGCATGGTGAGTTCTGCCTATGGTGGCGACTGGAAGATGCAGATCTTTACCGACGAGATCAGCGGCACCGACCATGTGGTGCTGTCCAAGGGCGATCTGACAACGGATGCCCCGGTTTTGGTGCGCACCCACGCCATCAACGCGCTCGAAGACATTCTGGGCCTTGGTCCCAGCCCCGCAGATGAATTGCCCCGCGCCATGCAGATTATCGCGGACGAGGGGCGCGGTGCCGTGCTGCTGTTCCGCGATCCCGATCCGCGCCTGCGGTTCGAGGACGAGGAAGACGAGCGCCCGCGCACCATCAAACGCACGGGTCTTGGCTCGCAAATCATGGCGACGCTTGGCCTGCACGAGCTGGTTTTGCTGACGGACAACCCCGATACGCGCTATCTGGGTCTGGACGCTTACGGCCTTAGCATTGTGGGCACGCGCCCCATCACAACGGAGTAACCGCAATGGCTGCTACACATCACACCACATTGGTCACGCCGCATTTCGACAAGCCCGTTAAGGTTTTGATCGTCCTGTCGCCCTATTATTCCGACATCGCGGACGGGTTGCTAAAAGGGGCGAAGGCCGAATTGGAAGCTGCTGGCGTTGAATGGGACGTGGTTGAAATGCCCGGCGCGTTGGAAATCCCGACCGCCATCGGCATTTCGGACCGCAAAAGCAACTTTGACGGCTATGTTGCCTTGGGCTGCGTTATCCGCGGCGAAACAACCCATTACGAGACCGTGTGCAACGACAGCAGCCGCGCGCTGCAACTGCTGGGCTTGCAGGGCCTGTGCATCGGCAACGGCATCCTGACCGTGGAAAATCATGAACAGGCGGCGGTACGTGCCGATCCTGCCGGGCAGAACAAGGGGGGCGGCGCTGCGGCTGCGGCCTTGCATCTGATCGCGCTCGCCCGTAAGTGGGGCGAAATTCGCAAAGACATCGGTTTCAAGCCGCGATCAGAAGAGATTCTGATGGCGGGCGACAATGACGGACCCACAACAGCATGACACCTTCGGCCGGCTTTTCGGGCAATCAAAAACGCAAGATGAAATCAGCCTCGCGGCTTTACGCGGTGCAGGCGCTGTTCCAGATGGAACATTCATCGCAAAGCTATGACACCGTGAAGGTAGAGTTCCTGAACCACCGTTTCGGGGCGACCTATGATGGCGAGGAAATGATTGATGGCGATATCGGCCATTTTGCCCATGTGCTTGAAACGGCTGTGAACTATCAGGCAGCAATTGACCAGATGACCGACCGCGCCTTGGTTGCAAAATGGCCGATTGCCCGGATCGACCCAACCTTGCGGGCCCTGTTCCGCGCGGCTGGGGCCGAATTGCGCGACGCCGGCACACCCCCAAAGGTCGTGATCACCGAATACGTCGATGTGGCGCGCGCGTTTTTTGAAGGCAGCGACGAGCCCAAGTTCGTGAACGCGGTTCTCGACCACATGGCCCGCGAATCCCGTCCCGAAGCATTCTAAACTCATTTCGTGAAATCAGGGGCAGGCGCTAGCTTTCTGGCGCGTGCTCAGGCGTAGGCGCTGTTGTCGGGCGCTTGTCCAAGTGTGACGGAACCACCACTGCCGTACCGTTGTATATTCCCGAGGACCTGTATGTACAGGTGGGCGCCAGGTAAAAGAACCAGGGTTCGAACAGAGCCAGCTCCCTCGGATTTGCTTAAGGCCACTGGAATGTAACTTTTACAAACAGGGCAGAACCGTCACCCTCAACAGGTAGGCTTGGACAGGCCCCGCGACAAGGGGCATTCTTAGCTGCCGTCAGGTTTTTCTACAAAGCGGTAGCGTTCCAACTCCTGGGGCAGCAGCACATAGATTTCATCGGGCGGTGTCACCAGCGCGTGCTGCATGACCAGCGGGTCGATGCCCATGTCATCAAGGTATCTCATCACCTCGCCCTGACCGCGCTGGATGTCCTCGACCGCAACAAAGGCAGGCAGCAAGGTGCTTTCCCCGAAATAATGCTGGTGCACGCCAACAGACGCGTCATCGGGGATGGTCCGGCGCGTTCCGGCTGCCAGCAGATAGGGGCAGGCGGAATAGCAGACATCGCCGGATCGCAAAGCGGTTGTCAAATCCGCATCCCGCAAATACCGGCCCAGCAACAGCGCATCCTGAACCGACCCGCCGGGGGAATTCAGGATCACGCCTTGGGGTTTGGGATCAAGCCCGGCCAGTTGTTTTTCGATCCGTTCCGCATCACCCGCCACGATGCCGCCTTCCAGCAGCGCCCTTTGCCCGCCTTCAACCACGGTCAGCGTCAACCGGTCGGGCAGGGGAGAGCTGGGCATCGGTCGGCCGCCCGGTGGGGCGCGATCGGGGCGGAACCGTCGGGTCTGGTCGCCGGGGCGCACCGGATCGGTCAGCTCGGGTGCACGTGGGCCGAAACCGGGCAAGCGCAGGCCATCACGCAGATCGCCCCAGAACAGCAAGCCGGCCAACCCCAGCTGAAACGCCAGCACCCACATCAGCGCCCTGCCGATGGGGTTGCTTTTGGCGGTCTGCGCCGTGTCGCTCATGTGGATTTCAACGGCGTGACGCGCGGGATGTCTGCCGCCGCATCTATTGCCGTCCCCTTCATCGACGCCTCCACGTCGCGCATGGCGTTCACGGCGGCCCGCAGCTCTGCCAGCGTCAGGGTTTCCTCTATCGATGTGCCTTCGCGCCCTTCGCGGATCGCCGTTTGGGTGATCGCAAGGATGAACACCAAAACCGCAGGCAGCAGATCAATCGCGATGGCACCGGCCCAGGAGGGCACAAAATTGCGGGCATATTTGATCACCGCATCGGCGCTCGAGATCGGGGTATAGGTGGTCTCAGTAGGCGGCGGCATGGCCAGCACGGCTTGGGCCGCACGTTCCAGCGTTGTGGCACGTTGCGCCAGCACCGCCAGCACCGATGTAATGGTTGAAGCCTGATTGCCACGGGATTCCTCTGATCCACCGTCCAGTTCGGGCAGCACGACCGAGGCCGACAAATCTTGCGCCGCACGTTCCACCAACGAGGCGACGGACAGCTGGCGCAGTTGTGTGATCAAACCGGCAAGCCGCACCGCCTGTTCCGAAAACTCGACCGACCGTGCCTCGACCGGGCCGGGTTCAACCGTCAGGGCACGCATCCGGCTCAGCAGTTGGTTGCCTTCCACAAATGCCGCATCGACCAAGGGGGTCTGGGTGGCGATCTGGGCCTCAAGCCCGGCCAGTTCCGATGATTTCTGCCGCAGCACCCGAAACACGGCACCGCGCCCGGCAAGACCCGACAAGCCGCCGGTGGCTTCCTGTTCGCTCAGGTCCTCAAAACTTTGACGCACGCGGGTAACATCGCGTTCCAACCCTTGGGCGGACAGGGCAATCTCGTGGGCGCGTTCCAGCGATCCCTGATATTCCTGAACCGTTACGGCAAGATGCTGTTCCACCGCCGCCGATCCCGCAAGGGCCGCGGCGTTCAGCCAGCTCGACATGGCGATGATCGCCAGTGATCCCAACCCCATGGCCCCCAGCAATCCGGTCCGCGCCCGTGCGCCGCGCACCGCCGGAAACAGCCGCAACATATAGGACCAGAACACGAAAATACCGACCGACACGGCAATGGAATAGGCTATCGCGGCAAAGGCCGACATCGCACCATTGTCATCCAGCAAGGACGACACCCCAAGATAGGTATAGATGCCAGACGCGACGGCCAGCACACCCAATGCGGTGCCCGAAAATGTATCAAGCCAGCTCAAATGCCCCTCAAGCTCGCGGGCATAGCTTGCGCCACGCCGATGCTGGTTGGTCTGCGCTCTATCGTCTGTCATGGATTGGCCCCTTACCCTACCGCATCAAAGATAGGGCCGCGCGGCAAAATTACCAAGCCACCAGGTCGGGGCTTGCCTCATGTTCACGTATTGTTCATAAGTGCCACCATGACACCCGACGACCCCAAACCCCTGCAACCCGGCCAAATTCTGGCCCGCGGCGTGGCGCGCCACCTGTCGGCGCTCGGCTTTGTCTGCGTCGAAGAACTTGTCCCGACACGGGGCTTGCGCGTCGATGTGATGGCGCTTGGCCCCAAGGGCGACATCTGGATCGTCGAATGCAAATCTAGCCGCGCCGATTTCATGACCGACAGCAAATGGCAGGGCTATCTTGAATGGGCAGACCGCTTTTTCTGGGCGGTCGACGCAGATTTCGACACCGATCTTTTGCCCGAGGACTCAGGCCTGATCATTGCCGATGGCTACGGTGCCGAAGTCTTGCGCATGGGCGGGGAAACCCGCCTTGCCGCTGCGCGCCGCAAGGCCATCACCCATAAATTCGCAACCCATGCGGCCCGCAGACTGCATTATTTGCGTGATCCACACATGACCCCGCATTGGGACTGATCTTTTATTTCCAAATGGATCTAAATCCCGGGGGGCCGCGCCTTGGCGCGGTGGGGGCTGGCCCCCGTACCCCCTGTCAAAAAGCGTAACGCTTTTTATTTGCGCTTTTTATTCGCGTTTTTGCCTGCGCGATGCGCTGCGGCCATAATCTCTTCCGCAATCTCGACAGCTTCGTCAGGTGTGAAATCCATCGGAATTTCAATGCCGCCTTCGGCTTCGATGAAAAGCCGGACCATGCCTGCGTCGGTCGGGCCGATTTGCAGGTTTGCTTCGATGTCGCGTTCAGTGTCGATACCCATAGGTCCCTCCGAAATGATGTCGCCAGCGTTAGCGCGGGCGCGGATGAAAGGCAAGTTTCACCAAACATGCCAATGTGGCGAACAAATTAAATTCGCGCGTCTTAGGGTATTGCAATCTTTTTGCTTGGACGTTAGATCGGCGCAAGTGCCGCCTTAGCTCAGTTGGTTAGAGCGCCTGATTGTGGATCAGGAGGTCCCTGGTTCGAGACCAGGAGGTGGTACCATTACCCCCCCCCGATTAATCACCCAGATAAGCTCGGCGGACTAAACGCGTCCTTTGGGGCAAACCGCTATTTGATATCGACGGTTTGGCGCAGCGCACCGCTGGTCCGGTCGAAAATCAGAATCTGGTTTTCTTTCGTCACAATCGCATACCAATCGGGCCCTTGGGTGAATGCCGTGGCCTTTTCACCGCTTGGCAATGCAATTACATCCGGTAAATCCGGCGCTTTGCTCGAGAACCGGATGACAAGCAGGCCAATCACGACTAGAAGGCCGCAAATCATCGTGGCGGTTAGCACCGTCACCAGCCTTCGTAGGAACTTAATGTTTGGGGGCTCGGAAGGATCAGTCATGTCGCACCGCCGTATCAGCTTTGTCATCGCGGACACACCGCCGCCGCGCCTTGATAAGGCGCTTGCCCGCGATGTGCCAGAGGACGCGAACCTGTCGCGCACCCGCTTGTTGCGCCTGATCACCGATGGTGCCGTGCAAATCGACAATTTCGTGATCACCGATCCGCGCGCGCGTGTCATGGAAGGCCAGGAAATCACCATCGACGTCGAAGAGGCCGAGGAAAGCCATATCGCGCCCGAATCCATCCCGCTGGAAGTGATCTTCGAGGATTCGGATCTGATCGTGATCAACAAACCTGCAGGCATGGTGGTGCATCCCGCACCGGGCAGCCCGTCCGGCACCTTGGTCAACGCGCTGCTGGCCCATTGCGGGGATGACCTGTCGGGTGTTGGCGGCATGAAACGCCCCGGCATCGTACACCGAATCGACAAAGACACATCGGGCCTCTTGGTTGTGGCCAAATCCGACGCCGCCCATCACGGGCTTGCCAAACAATTTGAAAAACACACGGTTGAACGCTATTATCAGGCGCTTGTCTACGGGGTGCCCGATGCGAACGACCCGCGTCTGCGCGGCATCAAGGGAACGAGCTTTGAGCCCGGCAATATCCTGAAAATGACCACGCAACTGGCCCGGCACCGCACAGACCGTCAGCGTCAGGCTGTCCTGTTCCAGGGCGGCCGTCACGCTGTGACGCGGGCCCGCACGATCAACCGTTTCGGCACGCCACCGGTTCTGGCCCTGATGGAATGCTGGCTTGAAACCGGTCGCACCCATCAGATCAGGGTTCACATGGCCCATGCCGGCCATTCGCTGGTGGGCGATCCGACCTATGGTGGCAAACGCAAGCTGCCCAAGGCCGCCCTGCCTGAAATCGCCTCCGACGCGGTACGGGCCTTTCCGCGTCAGGCGCTTCATGCCGCCGTCTTGGGGTTTGAACACCCTGTGACCGGCGAAATGGTCCGGTTCGAGGCCCCGTTGCCCAAAGATATGACGGATTTGCTGGACCTCGTGGGGCTGGTGCAGGCCTAATCGGTCACAAACCGCACGACCGCGTGAATGCGGTGAAGCAATGCTTTTCTTCATCGCGATTAAGATCATATTCATCAAACAGGGCAAGCCTAGCACTTGAAATCAGTGTTAGCGCTCTCCATATCTATGTTAAGCCCAATAACATGGGCCCCTGAAATTGGGGAAAGGGACAATAAAATGGCTAATTATGCAAATCTGCCAGCACCAACACCTGAAGGCGGCCTGAACCGCTATATGCAGGAAATCCGCAAGTTTCCGCTGTTGGAACCCGAAGAAGAATACATGCTCGCGAAACGCTGGGTCGAAGAGCAAGACACGGAAGCCGCGCACAGGATGGTGACATCCCACCTGCGTCTGGCGGCCAAAATCGCCATGGGCTATCGCGGCTACGGCTTGCCGCAAGCCGAGGTGATCTCGGAGGCCAACGTGGGTCTGATGCAGGCGGTCAAACGCTTTGATCCTGAAAAGGGCTTTCGTCTGGCGACCTATGCCATGTGGTGGATTCGCGCCTCGATCCAGGAATATATCCTGCGCTCGTGGAGCTTGGTCAAACTTGGCACCACGTCGGGCCAGAAAAAGCTGTTCTTTAACCTGCGCAAGGCAAAAAACCGCATTGGCGCGCTGGAAGAAGGCGACATGCGCCCCGAAAACGTGGCCCGTATTGCAACCGACCTTGGCGTGACCGAGACCGAAGTGATCTCGATGAACCGCCGTATGTCGGGCGGCGATGCCTCGCTGAACGCGACCGTCGGGTCCGAAGGCGAGGGGACCATGCAATGGCAGGACTGGCTCGAGGATGAAGACGCGGATCAGGCCGGCGACTATGCCGAGCGTGACGAGCTGGAAACCCGCCGCGAGATGCTGGCCGAGGCGCTGGAGGTGCTGAATGACCGCGAAAAGGACATTCTGACCCAACGCCGCCTGTCAGACGAGACCATCACGCTCGAAGATTTGAGCAGCCAGTATGACGTCAGCCGCGAGCGTATCCGCCAGATCGAAGTGCGCGCGTTCGAAAAGCTGCAACAGCGTATGCGCGAACTGGCCCGCGAAAAGGGAATGATGGCAACCGCCTGATCCCCGTTCACAGCCTGATAAATCGCCCCCGCAAAGCCCCGGCTTTTGCGGGGTTTTTTGCATCTCCCCCTCGTCATGCCCCGCAATCTTGCCTAAACTGCCCCAAAAAGGAGAGCAGACATGGACATAGTGAACTGGGGCATCTTGGGGGCGGCGCAATTCGCCTGTGAACAGATGGGCCCTGCGATCCACGCGGCGCGCGGTGCGCGGCTTGCAGCCCTCGCGACATCCAGCGCAGAAAAAGCCGCTCCTTTCAGCGCCTTCGCCCCCGACCTCAAGGTCTATACCGACTATGATGCGCTGCTGGCTGATCCGGATATCGACGCTGTCTATATCCCGCTGCCCAACCACCTGCATGTGGAATGGACGCTCAAGGCGCTGAAGGCCGGAAAACACGTGCTGTGCGAGAAACCGATGACGATGCAGGCCGCCGAATTTGACAGGCTGATCGCCGCGCGCGATACGTCTGGCCTACTCGCGGCCGAGGCGTTCATGATCGTCCACCACCCCCAGATGACCCGCGCCCGCGAGATCATTGCCTCCGGTGCTCTTGGCCGCGTGCGCCACGTCGGCGCGACATTCTCGTTCTTTAACGACGACACCGATAACATCCGCAACAAACCCGCAGCGGGGGGCGGCGGTTTGCCAGATATCGGGATCTACACCTTCGGCTCCGTGCGCTTTCTGACGGGACAGGAACCGCTGTCGATCCCCTATGCCAAAATCGACTATGAAAACGGCGTTGATGTCTTTGCGCAAGTGGCCGCCAGGTTTGAAGGTTTCGACTATTCCGCCACCGTGTCCATGCGCATGTTCCCCCGTCAGGAAATCGTGGTGCACGGCGAAAAAGGCGTGCTGCGCCTCAGCTGCCCGTTCAATCCGACCGTTCATTCCCAGGCCGAATTGCATCTCGAGACGGAAAAGAACGTGATCACCACGGAACGTTTCCCCGGCACAAATCATTATATTGAACAGGTAGAAGCCTTTGGCCGCTCGGTCACAACAGGTGCTGCCTATCCGTGCCCGCTCGAATTCAGCAAAGGCACACAAGCAATGATCGATATGGCCTATGCAGCACGCTAGGTGATTTTCAGCGAAAGGTAGGCGAACATGGCCGGAGGATGGGCAAAAGACGGGGCCGTCAGCGAACAGATCGAGGCCTCGATCAACGACGAACTCGCCCGCCTCAAGGCGCGCAAGCAGCCACAGGGCGAAAGCCGCACCCATTGCGCGGAATGCGAAGAGCCGATCCCCCAAGCCCGCCGCGACGCGCTTGCGGGGGTGAAGCTTTGCATTGAGTGTGTGGCTGAACGCGACAACCGGCCAGCGACCCGCGGCGGCATCAACCGGCGCGGCAGCAAAGACAGCCAGCTCAAATAAAAAACGGGCCCCTGATGTCTCAAGGGCCCGTCTTCAATTCCAAATGGTAAAAAATCCTCGCCGAAGGCATTCTTCTCTTCGGCGCAGCGTTTGCCTAGTCTTCCATTGCTTCCAATTCATCGATGAAGCCGGAAATCATCGACAGACCCTTGTCCCAGAACGCGGGGTCCGATGCGTCCAACCCGAAGGGGGCCAACAGCTCTTTGTGGTGCTTGGACCCGCCGGCTTTCAGCATTTCGAAATACTTGTCCTCGAACCCGGGCCCGCCTTCGGCGTAAACGGCATAAAGCGCGTTCACCAACCCGTCGCCAAAGGCATAGGCATAGACATAGAACGGCGAATGCACGAAATGGGGGATATAGGCCCAGAAGGTCTCGTAGCCGTCCATGAATTCGAATGCCGGTCCCAGGCTTTCGGCCTGCACGGACATCCACAACGCGTTGATGTCGTCGGGGGTCAGCTCTCCGCCACGACGTGCGTCATGCAGCTTGCATTCAAAGTCATAGAACGCGATCTGGCGCACGACCGTGTTGATCATATCCTCGACCTTGCCCGCCAGCAGAACCTTGCGTTCTGCGTTGGTCTTTGCACCGTCCAGCATTTTGCGGAACGTCAGCATCTCGCCAAACACGGATGCCGTTTCAGCCAAGGTCAGCGGCGTCGATGACAGCATTTCGCCCTGACCTGCGGCCAGAACCTGATGCACGCCGTGGCCCAACTCGTGGGCCAGCGTCATCACATCGCGCGGTTTGCCAAGATAGTTCAGCATCACATAGGGGTGCACATTGGTTACGGTGGGGTGGGCAAAAGCACCCGGCGCTTTGCCCGGCTTCACACCCGCATCAATCCAGCCGTCCTTAAAGAACGGAGCGGCGATTTCGCCCATGCGCGGATCAAAGGCGTTATAGGCATCCATCACCATACGCTCGGCGCGGTCCCAGTTGACAATCTTGGGGTCTTCCATCGGCAGCGGCGCATTGCGGTCCCAGACCTGCATGACGTCCAGTCCCAGCCATTTCCGCTTCAGCTCGTAATAGCGGTGGCTCAGCTTGGGGTATGCGTTGACGACCGCGTTGCGCAGGGCCTCCACGACCTCGGGTTCGACGTCGTTGCTCAGGTGGCGGGCGGTTTGCGGGGTTGGCATGCCGCGCCAGCGGTCGAGCACTTCTTTTTCTTTGGCTTGGGTGTTGTGGACCCGCGCAAAGGTTTTGATATTGCTTTGAAACACATCGGCCAGCTCGCGGGCGGCTGCTTCGCGGATATCGCGAGCGGGGTCGGTCAAAAGGTTCAGCACGCCTTCGATGTTCAGCGGCTCGCCGTCGACCTCGAATTCAAGGCCCGCAATCGTTTCATCAAACAGCCGTTCCCAGGCATCGCCAACAACGCCCAGATCGTGCAGGAACTTTTCCAGCTCGTCGCTCAGCTGATAATCTTTCATCGCGCGAATGCGGTCAAACACGGGCTTGTACCGCGCAAGGTCGGCGTTCTGTGCCAGAAGCTTGCCCAGATGGTCATCTTCAAGGCGGTTCAGCTCGAGCGTGAAGAAAACCAGCGGTGTGGTGAAATTCGTGACGTTTTCCTGCATGTCGGACAGGAACTTGGCCCGGCCGGCATCTGTGGTCAGCTGGTAATAGCGCAAGCCCGCAAAAGACATGATGCGTCCGGCGATCTGGTTGATCTTCTCGTTGCGCAGCACACAGTTCAGAAAACCCGCCGCGTCCAGATCAGCCAGTTTGCCTTCGTAATCCGCGGCAAAGCTGCGGCAGGCCTCTTCCAGCCAGTCCAGATCGCGCTTGAGTTCCGGCGCGTTTTCACCGGTATAAAGATCGTCAAGGTTCCATTCCGGCAGGTTGCCCAAAGGAGAGGTGCCGGCACCGGCATTTGCATCACGGACGGGGTAGGGCAGTTGGAACATCGTATACCTCTTTTTGACGTTAAGGTTACCTAAGCGTGCCATAGCGTCAAAGCAAGCAGGGGAAGGATGGGATTAGCCGTAAATGCGCAATAACTCTTCAAGATCGGCCAGTGAATTGGCTTCTTGCAGCGGTTTGTCCTGCCGCCAGCGCAACATTCTGGGAAATCGCAGGGCGACGCCGGATTTGTGACGCGGGCTGCGCTGGATGCCTTCGAAGGCGATTTCAAAGACATGATGGGGCGTTACCTTGCGCACGGGGCCAAAGCGTTCGACGGTGTTCTTGCGCACCCAAGCGGTGATCTGGCGGAATTCGGCATCGGTCAACCCGCTGTAGGCTTTGGTAAAAGGCACCAGTTCGTTGCCGTTCCACACGGCAAAGGTAAAGTCGGTGAACAGGTTGGCGCGGCGGCCCGACCCTGATTGCGCATAGATCATCACGGCATCAATCGTCAGCGGGTCCAGCTTCCATTTCCACCAGTCGCCTTTCTTGCGTCCGGCCAGATAGGGGCTGTCGGCGCGTTTCAGCATCACCCCTTCGGCCTGGGCGTTGCGGGCACTCTTGCGCAGGGCTGCCAGATCATCCCATGTGTCAAACCCCAGTTGCGGCGACAGACGCACGGGGGCATCGGCGGGCAGGTCGGCGCAGGCGCTTTCCAGCAGCTTGCGGCGCATGGCAAAGGGGGTGTTGCGCATGTCCTGCCCCTGCCATTCCAGCAGGTCATAGGCGTGCAGCACCACGGGGGCTTCGGTCAGCAGCTTTTTCGGCACGGTCTTGCGGCCAATGCGCGATTGCAGCGCGTTGAACGACGACGGCACCGGTTGGTCTGACGGCCAGACCAGCAATTCGCCGTCCAGAACGGTGCCTTGCGGCAGATAATCGACCGCCCTTGCCAGTTCCGGAAAACGGTCGGTCATCAGTTCCTCGCCACGGGACCAGACGAAATACTGGCCATCGCGCAGAATCAGCTGACCGCGAATGCCGTCCCATTTCCACTCGGCGCGCCAGTCGGCCGTGTCGCCCAGATGCTGCGCCGTGTCCTCCAGCCCGTAGGCCAGATAGAAGGGGTAGGGGCGCGACGCATCGGCAGAGGCGTCTTCGGCTTCGACCAAAGCGTGCCATGTGGTGTCATCGGGGTGCCAGTTGCCCATTAGCCGGTGCGCCAGTTCGGCCTCGGGCTTGTCCGTGGCGCGGGCAAGGGCGCGGGTCATCAGCTTTTGGCTGACCCCGACGCGGAAACCGCCGGTGATCAGTTTGTTAAAGATGAACCGTTCGGCCCCGCCAAGCTGGTCCCAGGCCGACAGAACGAACGTCTTTCGGGCATCTTCGTCCTGGGTGTAAATCTCGCGCAGGGCGGCGATCCAGGCGGACAGGCTGCGGTCGTCCTGGGGGGTGTTCGGCGGCAGGACCAGCGCGATGGTTTCGGCCAGATCGCCGACGATGGCATAGCTTTCCTCGAACAGCCACAGCGGGATCGCCGCGCGCTCTGCCGCCCATTCGCGCAGCTTGGTCGTTGTCACCGCCCGCTTGGGCCGGCGGCCCGAAAACAGCGCGATGGTCCACAGCCGGTCGGTATCGGGTGCGTGCTGGAAATAGTCGGCAAGGGCCGCGACCTTTGCATTGGTTTTGGTGCTTTGGTCGATGGTGCTGAACAGCTGGGCAAAGCGCTTCATTCCGAGACATCCTTGTCCAGCGTCTCGCCCTCGAACTGGGTCGGGACGACCTGCGCATTCCAGCCGTTAATCTTCAGGTACCGGCTGAAGATATCCGTGTAACCATGCGTAACATATATATTTTCGGCCTCTGTCTCTTTGATCGCTGACAGCAGCCCGTCCCAATCCGCATGGTCCGAGATGATAAATCCCCGATCGCCCGCGCGCCGCCGCCGGACGCCCCGAATGGCCATCCAGCCGCTGGCAAAGGCGGTTTCCTGGGGGCCGAATTTCTTGGCCCATGCGCTGCCCAATGCCGAGGGCGGTGCAAGCACGATCGCACCGGGATGGTCCTTGGGTTTCAGATCCGCCTTCGCAAGGATCGTATCGGGCAGGCTGATCCCCTGATCGCGCATCACCTGATTGGTGTTCTCTGTCGCCGTATGGGTCAGGATCGGGCCGATGGCAGGGTCCAGCATGGTCAACAGACGTTGCGCCTTGCCCAAGGCATAGGCCCCCAGAAAAGCGGTCTTTCCTTCGGCGGCACAACCCGCCCACCACCCGTTGATCTGGGCTGCAACAGTTGCCTGGTCCTCCCAACGGAACACGGGCAGACCAAAGGTGCTTTCGGTGATGAAATGATGGCACTTTATCGGGGTGAACGCTTCGGACAGGCCGTCATTCACCACCTTGTAATCCCCCGATGCGACCCAGACCTCGCCTTGGACCTCGACCCTTATCTGGGCCGAGCCGGGCACATGTCCGGCAGGATGAAACGACACGTCTGCACCACCGATCCGCCGGACCTCGCCGTATGCGATGCCTTCGGCGGTGATGTCGCCCAGACGGTGGCGCATGACGGGCAGGGCGGCGTGGGTCGCCAGATACCGCCCCATGCCCCAACGCGCGTGATCGGAATGGCCGTGGGTGATCAGCGCGCGGTCCACCGGACGCCACGGATCAATGTAAAAATCCCCGGCGGCACAATAAATGCCGTTTTCGGTGAAACTAAGAACGGGTGCTTTGGTCATGCGAAACAGATAGGGGTGTTGCGCGATTTGAACAGGGGGAACGGTGATAAACGAAATGGGGCGGGTATAGTATCGTTTTATATCAGATGGATAGGGCGCGTTGTTGATGCAGGTCGATCAAGCTAGCTTTTTGCATTTCCCAAAAACAACCGGGCGATATCGTCAAGCGCACTGTCGCGAAGCTTGGGCGTTTCCATGAGGATTTCATGTTCGGCACCCTCGACAATTTGCAGTTGGCCGCTGGTCCAGGTCGCCATCCGGTCCCTGATCCGGCCAAGGTGGACGATCCGTTCGTTACTGCCAAGCAGGGTAATGCAAGGCAGGCTGGGGGCCGCACGCAAGGCAAGATGGTTTGTTTCGGACAATGCCTCGCGCAGCCAGACATAGCTGGGGCCGCCCAACGACAGGTCGGGATGCGCCGCCAACTGGTCGCGCATCATATCGTACATGGACGCATCCGTGGTCAGCATGTTGTCTTCAAACGGTTCAACCGTGACATAGGGGTCGAGTTTTGTTCCCATTGGCAGGCTGTGCCCCTGACCGATCTTTGGCATCAGATGCGACAATACGGCGGCGAAGGGGCGCAGGTGTGGCGCGATGTGAATGCCCCACATCGGGCCGGTAAAGGCTGCTGCCTGAACCGAAAGCCCCTCCATGACGGCGCGCAAACCGATGCAGCCGCCCATCGAATGGGCCAGCAGGAAGAACGGGCGCGGCAGTTGCAGGTTGCGGGCCGCACGCATCATGGCGGCAACGTCTTTTTGATAATCCGAAAACGTATCGACATAGCCGATGCGGCGATCCGGCAACATCCGGTCCGCCAGCCCCTGACCGCGCCAGTCGATGGCCATCACCGCCAAGCCGCGTTTTGCGAATTCGGCCGCAATTACCCCATATTTTTCAACGTATTCGGTGCGGCCGGGGAACAAAAGGACAGTGCCTTTCGCCCCCTCGACCGTCCAATGTGCCACCCGCAGCCTTTTACCGTCAGACGTCTCTATCCAATGGGCAAGACCAGTGTCCGGACCAGGATAGATGTCGGTAAATAGGGGCGCGGGCGTCAGAGACATCAGGCGAGCACGGCCGCCAACTTCATTGCCATGCCCATGTCACCGTCGATCTTGAGCTTGCCGCTCATGAACGCGCCGGTGGGGTTTGTGTCGCCCGACAGGATCGCCTGAAACGTATCCGCGTCGGCAGACAGGGTTACGTCTGCATCTTCGTCTGCGGCACGTGCGCCGTTTGCGTCCATAATCACAGAACCTTCGCCTTCGATGTCGAACTTGGCTGTGCCGTCAAAATCCGCGCCGGCCAGTTTTTCGTTCAGTACAGTTACGGCTTCGTTCAAAATGTCGCTCATAGTGGGCCCTTTTTTGGCATTTGGTGCCGACACGTCTGGAAAAGTGGCGGCAGCCTGTTACATTCAACATTGTTATGGTCAATCACATCGTCAACCTCAAACATACCGTAGCGGCACTTGGTTTATGGGTGTTGCTTGCAGGTACTTGTTTTGCGCAGTCCACCCTGCCGCAAACCGATGAATTATTAGACAAGTTGCGAAATGCGCCTGCCGAAGAGGCGTCACGGCTCGAGCGTGAGGTTCAGACCGCATGGTCGCGATCCGGTTCGGCGACGATTGATCTGCTGATGAAGCGGGGCCAGGGCGCGTTGCAGGCGGGCGATATCAAGCTCGCGATTGAACATTTCACCGCGTTGACAGATCACGCACCCGCCTTTGCCGAAGGCTATCATGCCCGTGCGCAGGCCTATTTTCAGGCCGATCTATATGGCCCTGCGATAGATGATCTGGAATTAACATTGGCGCTTAACCCTCAGCAGTATAATGCTATTTTCGGGTTGGGTGCGATCTTGCAAGAAGTTGGGAAACTGCGCTTGGCCGCAGATCTATATCGTCGGGTGTTAGAAATTAACCCTCACCATGAAAACGCGCAAAAGGCGCTGGACGGGCTTCGGCGCGACGGCATCGGGCGCACACTTTAAGACGTCGGGAATATTCTGGTGACAGGCGAAGGTAGGGTCGTGGCCGTTTTGGGCCCGACCAACACAGGCAAGACAACCTATGCCATTGAACGGATGCTGGCACATCGTACGGGCATCATCGGGCTGCCGCTGCGGTTGCTTGCCCGCGAGGTATATGACCGCATCGTAGCGTTGCGCGGCCCGTCCGTTGTCGCGTTGGTCACGGGCGAGGAGCGGATTGTACCGCCGCGCACGCAATATTGGGTCTGTACGGTCGAAGCGATGCCCGAAGGCATGGGCGCGGATCTGGTCGCGGTGGATGAAATCCAGCTTTGTGCCGACCCCGAGCGCGGGCATGTGTTTACCGACCGGTTGTTGCGGGCGCGCGGTCTGCACGAGACGTTGTTTATGGGGTCTGACACCATGCGCGGGACCATCGCTGCGCTGGTCCCCAAGGCGCAATTTATCAAACGCGAGCGGATGAGCGAATTGACCTATGTTGGTCAGAAAAAGATAAGCCGGATGCGCCCACGCAGTGCGATTGTCGGTTTTTCGGTTGAGAATGTGTATGCGATAGCCGAGCTGATCCGCCGCCAAAAGGGCGGTGCGGCGGTCGTGATGGGTGCACTTTCACCGCGCACGCGCAATGCGCAGGTCGAAATGTATCAAAACGGCGAGGTCGATTACCTGGTGGCCACAGATGCCATCGGGATGGGGCTGAACCTTGATGTTGATCACGTGGCGTTTTCTGCCCTGACCAAATTTGACGGTCGGCGGATGCGCCCGCTGGCCCCGAACGAGCTGGCCCAGATTGCCGGGCGGGCAGGGCGCGGCTTCAAAAGCGGGACTTTCGGTGTGACCGGCGATGCGCCCCCGTTGGAAGACGGCGTTGCGCGTGCGATCATGGATCACAGCTTTACCCCGCAAAACAAGATCAACTGGCGCAACCCGTCGCTGCAATTCGGCAGCATCGACCGGCTGATCAACACGCTAGAGATGTCGCCGGATCACGAACGTCTGTTCAAAGCCCGCGAGGCGGATGACCTGCGTGTGCTCAAATCGCTGGGGCAGGATGCCGAGATCATGGCGCGCTGCACCGACGGGCCGTCGGTCAAGCTGTTATGGGATGTGTGCCGGATTCCCGACTTTCGCGGGATCAGTCATGCAGAGCACGCCAGCCTTCTTGAGACGATATTTATCTATCTGCATCAGCGGGGTTCTATCCCGGATGAGTGGATCGCACGACAAATTCAACGCATTGATCGAACCGATGGCGACATTGATGCGTTATCGAAACGTCTGGCGTTTATCCGCACATGGACATACGTCACGCAACGCAAAGGTTGGACAATTGACGAAAGTCATTGGCGAGACGAGGCGCGTGTCGTAGAAGACAGACTGTCGGACGCGCTGCACGAGCGTCTGACCCAAAGATTTGTAGATCGGCGCACGTCCGTGCTTTTGCGCCGGCTAGGACAGAAGGAAGCCATGGTGGCCGAAGTAAACGAGACCGGTGAAGTAACCGTTGAAGGCGAATTTGTAGGCAAGTTGGACGGTTTCCGTTTCCGGCAAGACAAAGGCGCTGGCGTCGCAGAAGACAAAACGATCAAGACCGCGTCATTGCAGGCTTTGGCCCCGCAATTCCATTTGCGTGCAGACCGTTTTTATAATGCACCCGATACCGAGATTGATTTCACAGAGCAGGGCGGCCTGATGTGGGGCAGCTCGGCTGTGGGCAAGCTGGTGGCGGGCCCTGATCCGCTCAGACCCGGTATCGAGGTTTTCGTTGATGATGTCGCAGGCCCCGAGGTTGCCCAAAAGGTGCAGCGCCGCTTGCAGCATTTCATTGATCGCAAGATTGCGGCCCTGTTCGAGCCGTTGGTCGCCTTGTCCAAGGACGAGGCCCTGACCGGTCTTGCCCGTGGTTTTGCCTTCCGCATGGTTGAAAATTTCGGCATTTTGCCGCGCACCGATATCGCTGACGATGTCAAAGCGCTGGATCAGGATGCCCGTGGTGCCTTGCGCAAGCACGGTATCCGTTTTGGCCAGTTCACCATCTTCATGCAGGCGTTGCTCAAACCCGCGCCGACCCGTTTGCGGCTGGTATTGTGGTCGCTCAGCAAGGGATTGCAGGAATTCCCTGAATCGCCCCCTCCGGGTTTGGTGACCATCCCTGTGGATGCAAGCGCGCCTGCGGGTGCCGATACCATGTCGGGCTACCGTAATGCTGGCACACGTGCGATCCGCATCGATATGCTGGAACGTCTGGCTGACATGCTGCGCTCAGAGGATTCGCGCGGCGGGTTCGAGGCAAAGCCGGATATGCTGTCGATCACCGGCATGACGCTGGAACAGTTCGCGGCCCTGATGGAAGGTCTTGGCTACAAGGCCGAGAAATCCGAGCGCACCAAGGTCAAAGCTGTTGATGCCGTGATCCCGCATGACGGCGCGAAGATGGAAGCTGACAAGGGCGCGGATGCAGACACACCAGTGATGGATGTCGCGGCCGAGCAATCTGCGGGCGGTATCATTGCTGACCCTGCGCCGGCTGAGCCTGCTGATGTCGTCCCTGAGACGGCTGACATCATCGACGAAGGTATTGCGCCGATCTTGTCGGAAACGGCGGAAACGCCCGAGGTATCGGACCACATCCCTGACACCGCTGCCGGGGAAAACCCGCAAGGTACTGCCCCCGATGCATCCATCGCCGGCGCAGAGACAGAGGTGTTTTACGTCTTTACCTGGGGTCGTCCGGCCCGTGCCAACCAGAATGCGCGGCGCGGCGGTGGTGATCGTCCGCAAGGCAAAGGCAAACCTGGCCCGCGTGGCAAAAAGGGTGGCCAGCGTGGTGACAAGGGCGACAAAACCGGCAACAAGTCGCAAAACTTTAGCGCGCGCCCTCCAAAGGCGGAAAAGCCGATCGACCCTGACAACCCCTTTGCTGCGGCCCTGATGGGTCTCAAGACCAAATAATTGTCGGAGGCGGCTTCAAAGCTGCGGCTGGATAAATGGCTGTGGCATGCGCGGTTCTTTAAGACACGATCATTGGCGGCGGCGCGCGTGCAAGCGGGCGCCGTTCGCGTGAACGGGAGCATCGCGCAGAAACGGGCTACGATCATCGTGCCGGGCGACGTGCTGACCTTTGCGATGGGCGATGACATTCGTGTGATCCAGATCGACGGCATCGGCACAAGGCGCGGCCCGGCCCCCGAAGCGCAGGCGCTTTATTCCGATCTGTCCCCGCCTGCGCCCAAGTCCGAGAAAAAACCGCCTGAAAATCCGGCTTTTGAGGGAAAAGGGCGTCCCAGCAAGCGTGATCGGCGTGTGCTTGATCTTTCTCGGGCCCGCCATCTTGAATGATGTGCTGTGCTGATTTAGCAATGCGCCAAACCCGTTATAAAAGATGACTCTATGACCTATATTGTTAACGACGCCTGTATCGCCTGCAAATACACTGATTGCGTCGAAGTTTGCCCTGTGGATTGCTTCTATGAGGGCGAAAACATGTTGGTCATCCACCCCGATGAATGCATCGACTGTGGGGTGTGTGAACCTGAATGCCCCGCTGATGCGATCCGTCCGGACACCGAGCCGGACATGGAAAAATGGGTTGAATTCAATCGCAAATATTCCGAATTGTGGCCTGTGATCATCACCAAGAAAGACCCACTTCCCGATGCGGAAGAACGCGATGGCGAAGCGGGCAAGCTGGATAAATACTTCTCGGAGGCACCGGGCGAAGGCGGTTAAGCGATTCGAAAATCGCCAGAGCTGCGGGGCGGCCAGACTGGTTTTTTCCGGTAAAACGGCCCCTCTATACGATAATTTAATATACAAGGCCCTTGCGATCGCTTTCGCAGGGCCCATTTTTATGGTATTATGCCTTCGATGAACTTACACACCTGCCACTTCTCAACCCAATCCCTGCGGGTGAACCCGAAATTCTGAAGTTATGATTCTTGGCTGTCGCCCTTTTGGGCTGGGCAGCCTTTGCCTTTGTGAAAAGGCCATCTACCCCTGCGGGCAACGCCCCGTGACCAAGGAGCCATTTTTATGAGCAAGTCGAAAAAGCTAGATTTCCGTCCAAACGAGTTCGTCGTTTATCCTGCGCATGGCGTCGGACAAATTGTGTCGGTCGAAGAACAGGAAGTCGCGGGCATCACGCTGGAACTGTTCGTGATCGCCTTTGTCAAAGACAAGATGACATTGCGCGTGCCGACCCATAAGGCGATTGAAATCGGGATGCGTGCGCTTAGCAGCCCCGACACGATCACCCACGCGATGAAAACCCTCAAGGGTAAAGCCAAGGTAAAGCGGGCCATGTGGTCGCGTCGTGCACAAGAATACGAGCAAAAGATCAACTCCGGTGATCTGATCGCCATTGCCGAAGTCGTGCGCGACCTGCACCGCACTGATGACCAGCGCGAGCAAAGCTATTCCGAGCGTCAGCTTTATGAGGCGGCACTGGAGCGTTTGACACGTGAAGTGTCTGCCGTTGCCGGTGGCGATGAACTGGCCGCAGCCAAGCAGATCGGTGATGTGCTGGAAAGCCGCGTCGCAGCAGCCTAAGCGAC
The DNA here is from genome assembly GCF_965641905.1 of Sulfitobacter sp. SH22. Taxonomy (NCBI): domain Bacteria; kingdom Pseudomonadati; phylum Pseudomonadota; class Alphaproteobacteria; order Rhodobacterales; family Roseobacteraceae; genus Sulfitobacter; species Sulfitobacter sp. SH22. The sequence goes on along the minus strand of NZ_OZ282573.1, from coordinate 1,590,176 downwards.
CCTACGACCCATTAAAAAAGCCGCGGCAGGTTTCCCTTGCCGCGGCTTTTGCCTGTCTGGTGTCAGGCTTGTTTCTTTTCTTCGTACTCGGTCCGGTTCATGAACGCGGTTTCCAGATCTTTTTGCAGCTCTTTCGCACGGGCGACATAGGCCTTGTTTTCGCTCGGCGGGATGTCGGGGCGCCATAGGGCGGCCAGCTCACGGACCGATGCCCGGTCATGGCTATAGAACATGCGCTGCGCTTCGGCGGCCTCGTAATCGGACAGGCCCAGATTTTCCAGCACATAGCGCCCTGCACGCAGTGAACTGTCGAACATTTCGCGCACGATATCATCAGCACCGGCCTGATACTGGCGGTAAACATCCGTGCGGTCATGGGCGCGGGTCACGATATGCAGATCGGGGCGTTCCTTGCGGGCATAGGCAATCAGCTGAAGCGCGGATTTGGGATCGTCCAGCGCCACGACCAGCACCTTGGCATCGCGCAAACCGGCCTTGCGCAGGATGTCGGGGCGGGTCGGATCGCCCAGGAACGCCTTGAAGCCAAAGCGGCGCATGACGGCGATTGTTTCGGGGTTGTGATCCAGAACCACGGTGCGAAAGCCCGATGCCTGAACCAGCCGGTTCACGATCTGGCCAAAGCGCCCGACCCCCGCAATGATAACGGTGCCTTGTTCGTCGATTTCATCGGCGACGATGGGGCCTGCCTTGCTGTCAAAACGTTTGCTGATCTGGTCATACAGAATGAACAAAAGCGGCGTGATCAGCATCGACAGGGCCACCACCAGCAGCAACACTTCGGCGACCTGGCCGGGCATCACCCCCGTGGCGACCGAAAAGCTGACCAGCACAAAGCCGAATTCGCCTGCCTGTGCCAACCCAAGCGCCAGCAGCCATCTGTCGCGGCCCCGCAGACGGAACAACGTGCCAAGCCCGAACAGGATGATCCCTTTGACGATGATCACCAAGAGCGCCATGCCCATGATAATCACCGTATCCGAGTACAATAGCTCAAAGTTGATGCCCGCACCGACGGTGATAAAGAACAGGCCCAGCAACAGGCCTTTGAACGGCTCAAGGTCGGTTTCCAGTTCGTGGCGGAATTCACTGCTGGCCAGAACCACGCCGGCCAGAAATGCGCCAAGGGCAGGGGACAGGCCGACCAGCATCATCAGGAATGAAATCCCGACAACAATCAGCAGGGCCAATGCGGTGTACATCTCGCGCAGCTTGGCGGCGTGGATAAAGCGGAACACAGGGCGGGTAAAGAACACGCCGGTGATGATGATCCCCGCGATGGCCCCAATTGTGACAAGGGTAATACCCCAGCCGGGCAACCCCTGGATCAGCGATATCGCAGCTTGCGCCACCTCGGCACCCTGGCCCAAAGGCTCTTCGCTGCCATGACCGACGACCGGCGTGCCATGCGCATCCGGATCAACCGTTATCGACCCGTCCGGCAATGCCTCTGCTACCATTTTGGTGACCAGCAGCGGCAGGAAGGCAAGGATCGGGATCACGGCAATATCTTGCGTCAGCAGGACCGAAAACACCGATCGCCCGCCTGCGGTCTGCATCAGCCCCTTTTCCGACAGGGTTTGCAGCACGATTGCAGTCGAGGACAGCGACAGGGTCAGACCAACCGCAATCGCAACACCCACTGGCTGGCCATAGGCCATGGCAATGCCCATCAGCGCGGCGGCTGAAATCAGAACCTGCAAGCCCCCCAGCCCCAACAACCTGTGCCGCATGTTCCACAATGCGCGGGGTTCCAGCTCCAGACCGATCAGGAACAGCATCATCACCACGCCAAATTCCGCAAAATGCTGCAGGTCCTTGGTCTCTGACCCGACAAAGCCCAATGCGGGACCAATAAGGATACCCGCCGCCAGATAGCCCAGCACCGACCCCAACCCCAACCGCGAGGCAATAGGCACCGCGATGACTGCGGCTGCCAGATAGATTGTGGCTTGGAACAGGAAACCTTCCATGGGACGTTTTCTTTCATTGGGCCAGCGGGGAAACCGGCAAAGGGTCGTTTAGGTGGGCAAGGGCCCGTCATGCTTTAGCTGGTCCATAACAATCTGACTATGCACTTTTGCGACAGCGCCATGGGGCAGCAACACATCGTGGATCAAACGGTTCAGGCTGGACAAGTCCACACAATATACGCGCAGCAGGTAATCGGCATCCCCCGTCATGGTCCAGGCGCTCACGATCTCGGGGCGGGTGGCCAGTAGGCGGGCAAAGCTGGCAGAATGGTCGGGCCCATGGGTGCCAAGATGGACCTGGATGAACCCCTGCACCGCCAGACCCAACCGGATCGGGTTCAGCTTGGCGCGGTAGCCCTCGATATAGCCTTCGGTCTCAAGCCGCTGACGCCTGCGCCCCGCCTGCGAGGGGGACAGGTGCAACTGCTCACCCAGCTCCTGCGCGGTCAGATGCGCGTTCTTTTGCAAGGCGGCCAGCAGACGGCTGTCTGTTTCATCCAATGTCATGCGGGTTTCTCGCTTGGTTTCCATTAATTATGCGTGGTTCGCGCATATTTATCCAGAGCATAGGTCAATTTTGCGCAATTAACGCGGGGATCTGCCGATATCTTGGGCGAAATATATTACTGACAGGAGAATCCGCATGGGTCCGTTTCCACATGATGCCGAAAAGTCCAAAATAACCGATGAAAATCCGGCCGGCACCGACGGGTTCGAATTCGTCGAATTCGCCAGCCCTGACCCGCAAGAACTGCGTGATCTGTTCACGCGCATGGGCTATGCGCACGTGGCCAAACACAAGACACAAGCGATCGAGCTTTGGCAGCAGGGCGACATCACCTATGTGCTGAACGCCGACCCCTCCAGCTTTGCCGCCGCCTTCGTGCAAGACCACGGGCCTTGCGCCCCGTCGATGGGCTGGCGCGTGGTGAATGCACAGCAGGCCCTGGCCCATGCGCTGTCCAAAGGGGCCGAAGAATACACCGGTGCGGGCAAGGTTCTGGATGTTCCGGCCATCAAAGGCATCGGCGGATCCCTGATCTATTTCGTGGACCAGTATTACGACACATCCCCCTATAACGAAGAATACGACTGGATCGCACAGTCGAAACCGGCAGGGGTCGGGTTCTACTATCTCGATCACCTGACCCATAACGTGTTCAAGGGAAACATGGATGTGTGGTTCAAATTCTACGGCGATCTGTTCAACTTCCGCGAAATCCGCTTCTTTGACATCGAAGGCAAGTTTACCGGCCTGACCTCGCGCGCGTTGACATCGCCCTGCGGTCGTATCCGCATTCCGATCAATCAGGATCGGGATGAAAAGGGCCAGATCGTTGCCTATCTGAAAAAATACAAAGGCGAAGGCATCCAGCACATCGCCGTTGGCGCGCGCGACATCTATGACGCCACGGATCAGATTGCCGAAAATGGCCTCAAATTCATGCCCGGCCCCCCCGATGCCTATTACGCGCTCAGCCAGACCCGGGTGACCGACCATCAGGAACCCTTGGACCGGATGAAAAAACACGGGATCCTGATCGACGGCGAGGGCGTCGTGGATGGCGGCGAAACCCGCATCCTTTTGCAGATTTTCTCGAAAACCGTGATCGGCCCGATCTTTTTCGAATTCATCCAGCGCAAAGGCGACGACGGCTTTGGCGAAGGCAACTTCAAAGCCCTGTTCGAAAGCATCGAACAAGAACAGATAGACACGGGCGAGCTGAAATCAGCCTGATAGAAATACCAAAGGTCGCGTCAGCAGATGCGGCCTTGTCTCTTCTCTGGCTCGTAAATATCCCGGGGGAACCGCCGTCAGGCGGTGGGGGCTGGCCCCCGACAGCGTCAGCCTCAGCTGCGCGGCATCTTCAAAACAACATCCCGCCCGCGTCGCGTATAGCGCAATTCGTTTTCGCCGATGGCCGACACGCGCCCGCCATCCAACCGGTCGCCAACCGCTACTTTTTGATAGCGCCCGTTGCTCAACCGGATCAAGGCGCGGCGGCTTGACGGTTTTCCGTAAACCCCGATCAGGTTGATATCACGCAGTTTGATAGCGTTCTTGACAGTTGCTTGCGTGGCCACAGATGCTTTTGACGGCAGGCTGGGGGCGACGGTGCGCGGTGCCACGGCGGCAGTACTTGCAACTTGCGTGGGTTCGGGCGTGGCCCGTTCGGCCCGCTTTACGATGCGGGCAAAGTTGCGGGGCCGCGTATCCGGGCGCACGGAGGCCTGAACCGCATAGGGGGTCGCGTTGTTCAGAACCGGTCCGGCAGGTTTCGGTGCAACAGTCACAATCGCGGCAAGCGACGCCCCCGCCGCCGCCGAGGCCGCCTGAACTTCGGGTGCGACGGCTTGCGGCACCGCTGAGGTTGCGGCAGTCTGCTGGACCGATGCAGGGCGCAACGACGGGCGCAGGCTGGCCAGTTCCGTGCGGGTCAGCCCGCCAAGGGTTGACCGCTCGTTGCTTTCCACCAGATCACCGGGCCGCACGACGGGCCGGAACTCAAGCAGACCGGGCTGTGTTTCCGGCACCTCTGGCGCGGCTTCCGGCGTTTGGGTGCTGCTGCGCGTCAGGGTTTTGGGCGGCTCGGCAGGGGGGCGGCCCGCAATGACCTTGATCCCGTCGGCATTCAGCGCGCCATCCGGGGTCGGGACGACCAAGCCCTTGTCATCCAGCGTAAATGAGGTGCCGGGCGGTGCGGGGGAGGCTGGCGAAAATTCCACGGTATCCCCGCCAAAAGACGCCAATCTGGGCAGGGCCACGGCGTCGTTCGCGGAGCTGACCGGATCGATACTGGTCATATAAAGATCATCAATCGGCACCATGGCAGGGGCAATCGGGGTTTCGGGGGCCATCACCCAAATACCCGACGTGGCGTATTTCGCCTCGATCTCTTGCTGGGTCAGCGTGCGCGGTTGGGCCAGTTCGGGCACGCGCAAGGCATCCAGAACGGCGCTGTCTTCATCGGTCAGGCTGGGGTCCAGCGCCGCGACCCGTTCTTCGGCGGGTTGTGGTGTGGGGGGCTGTGGAGTGGTGACGGTGTCGGGCAGTGCAACAGATGTTTCCGCGCGGGCGGGGACGGTATTGGGGGCCGGATCGCGTGGTTCAACAGGGGCCGATGCAATCGCGGTCGTGTCGCGGCTGGTAAACCAGCGCGACAGCGAAAGCCCGTCATCCAGAAACACCGACGCCCAGGCGGCGACACCGGCAAGAAACACCAGCAGTGCGGCAGTCAGTGCCAGCCCGAGAAAGCGCGGTTTCCCCCCGACGTTATTCGACTTCCGCGCCCCGAAAATGGTCATCCGTTCCGCTTCGGACGTGGTTTTGGGCAGCGTGATGCTTGTGTCTTTGACTGCGACACCCGCGCCATAGGATGCGGCGGCGGGCGGGGGCGGCGTCTTGCGCGGTTTGCCTTTGCTCAGGAAACCCCATTTCCTGATCTTCGCCTTGGGCTTTTCGGCGGGAACAGCACTTAACGACCTGCTGTCTGGCACAGGTGCATCCGGCGTTGACCCTTTCGCTGCGGCATCGGCGCGTTTGGCCGTCCCGACAGGGGGGGCGGCTGCACTGCTGCGACGGCTTGAGAAAGCTGTAGGTGCGGGCACAGGGGCCGCAGCCGCAGCTTTCGGGGGCGCTTTGACACCTGCTGGCGCGGCACCCGTTGCAGCGGCAGCGGCGGAAATGGCTTTCCGGACCCTGGCCTTCAAATCCTCCGGTGCATCGTTCTGTGCGGGTTCTGATTTCACTTCGGGCTGCGCTTGTTTCGCAGGCTCCGTGGCCACGGCAGCGGCCATGTCTTCAGGCAAGGCAGGCGCGGGGGGGATCGCCGGTTTTGCCGCGATTATATCTTCCCGACCGCGCACAAAGCTGGTGGCATCATCGCCGCGCGGGGTGGCGGTTTTATCCTGTGGCGTTTCGGCATCCGGCCCGTCTTTGGCAGGGGCGGTTTGAAACAGATCGCTCAAGGCTTCGTCTGCTTGGGGCTCTTTTACCGGGGGCACATAGGGGCCCAGTACGACAACGGCATCGTCATCCGGTTCGATCGCTTCGTCACGCTCCAACAAGCTTGAGGCGACATCGGTGGGGCCGAAAAACGGCTCGCCCTTGAAAACGTGGCTGTCGGGTCTGGCGACGAAGCTGACCGGATAAAAGCGGTGTTCTGTGGCAAAGGCTTCGGCTTCGGCCAAAGTCTCAAGGGCAACGGCTGCCACATGGGTCTGTGCGCCATCGCTGCTGATATCAAACGCCAGATCGTCGACATCATAAGGGGTTGCCCCTTCAAGCGCGCGGCGGGCTTCGGACATGCGCGCCGCATCTGAAAGACCGGGTGTTTCAAGCGTCATAAACTTGATCTGGTCATTGGGGATCAGCAGTTTTGTGCGCACGCCGCCGGGTTCCAACGCGGCTGCGGTTTTGCGCAGCACGGCCAGTTCGGCAGACATGTCCGGTGCATCAATTGATACATCGCCAATGCTGCGCCAGCCGCCCGCAGTGCGGTGCAGCAAACTTATGCCATCAATGGACAGGGAAAGTGCAAAATTTGGCTTCATATCGACGCTTTTTTATCAGGCAGGTACCGGTAGAATTTTATCACGTGCCCGCGGATTAAAACAGCGCGCCGGAATATCATTCAGATTATAGCAGTAGTTTGCCTATGGAAAGGGCAGAGCGGCAACGGGGCTTGCGGTAAGGGCATAGGGCCGCCAAACATAATTCAGATTAGATTTATCAAACCAAAGGTTGAAATAATGCGAATTTTGCAATGGACCGCTGTGATTTGGATGGCGCTGGTATCGGGTGTCATCGCCCAAAACGTCCAGAATGGAATCACCGTGAGCGGCGAGGGCGTTGTTTCGCTGGCCCCCGATATGGCCACCATTCGTCTGGGTGTCTCGGAGCGTGCCGCGACCGCATCTGATGCCATGCGCCAGACGTCTGAAAAGGTGCGGGGCATTCTGGATCAGCTGGACGGTATTCAGGTGGCGGGACTGGATCGCCAGACCAGCGGTCTGTATCTGCGCCCGGTCTATGACAACCGCCCGCGCGACGACAATGGCCCGGCGCAGGTGGTCGGATACGAGGCGGGCAATACCGTCAGCGTCACCGTGCGCGACCTGAGCAAGCTGGGCGCGCTTCTGGATGCGGTCGTGGCTGAAGGGGCAAATGATTTCAACGGGTTGGAATTTGGCCTGCAAGACAATGCCGAGGCTTTGATTGCAGCGCGCAAGGGGGCCGTTGCCGATGCGATGGCCCGTGCAAGCCAGCTGGCCGAAGCGGCGGGGGTCAAACTGGGCGCTGTCTTGCAGATGTCGGAATCAAGTCAGGGCTACCGGCCGATGGAAATGAAAGCGTCGCAGATGCGCAGCATGGATGTCCCGATCGAAACCGGCGAAGTGGCCATTCGCGCCCAGGTCACCATGCAGTTCGCGATCTCGCAATAACCAGCGGGCCTGGGCTAGAAACGAAAAAGCGCCCGAGAGATCATCGTCTCTCGGGCGCTTTTTATTGATATGGCTGGATTAGCTGGTCGCTTTGGCCAGCGCCTGATCCAGATCGGCAATCAGGTCGTTCGCATCTTCGGTCCCGATGGACACGCGCACCACATTGGCACCGGCACCGGCAGCTTCTTGCTGCTCTGCGCTGAGTTGGCGGTGGGTGGTCGAGGCCGAGTGGATGATCAGCGACCGTGTATCGCCAAGGTTGGCCACGTGGCTGAATATCTCGAGCGCATTGACCAGTTTCACGCAGGCGTCATAGCCGCCCTTGACCGCAAAGGTGAACAAGCCGCCAGCGCCTTTGGGGCACACGGTTTTGACACGGTCGAAATACGGCGATGATTCAAGACCTGCATAGGTCACGAAATCAACGCGGTCGTCATTCTCGAGCCATTGCGCGATCTTGGTGGCGTTCTCGACGTGACGCTCCATCCGCAAGGACAGGGTTTCGGTGCCCATCAATGTGTAGTGGGCCGCTTGGGGGTTCATGGTCATGCCCAGATCGCGCAGACCGATGGCAATGCCGTGGAAGGTAAAGGCAAGTGGGCCAAAGGTCTCGTGGAACTTGAGGCCGTGATAGGCGGGTTCTGGCTGGCTGAGCGACGGAAATTTGTCATTCGCGGACCAGTCGAATTTACCGGAATCGACGATACAGCCGCCGGTGACGGTGCCGTTGCCGGTCAGGTATTTCGTGGTCGAATGCACGACCAGCGTCGCGCCATGTTCGATGGGGCGGCACAGGTACGGGGTGGCGGTGGTGTTGTCGATGATCAGCGGGATACCGGCCGCATCGGCCACATCCGCGATGGAACGCACATCCATGATATAGCCGCCGGGGTTGGCAATCGCCTCGCCAAAGATCGCGCGGGTGTCATCGTCAACAGCAGCTTTGACCGCTTCGACATCATCGAAATCGACGAATTTGCACGCCCAGCCGAAGCGCTTGATGGTCTGGCTGAACTGGGTGACCGTGCCGCCGTACAAACGGGTCGAGGCGATGATGTTCTTGCCCGGCCCCATCAGCGGGAACAAGGCCATGAGCTGGGCCGCGTGACCCGAAGAACAGCACACAGCGCCGACACCGCCCTCAAGCGTGGCAATGCGTTCTTGCAGAACGGCCACAGTGGGGTTGGTCAGACGCGAATAGATAAAGCCGACTTCTTGCAGGTTGAACAAGGCGGCGGCGTGATCTGCGTCGCGGAACACATAAGCCGTGGTCTGGTAAATCGGCGTCTGACGCGCGCCGGTTGCCGGATCGGGCTTGGCACCTGCGTGAATTTGCAGCGTGTCAAAGCCGTAAGTTGGGCCGTCTGTCATGGTTATCCTCCCGTGGATTGGTTGGGTTATGGATATTGGAACGGGGTATGCGACACAAGAGAATGCACACGGCCAGCGGTGACGATCGGAATTTTTAAAAATTCCGGACCGGAAAATTTGAATTTTCCGACCAGCGCCGCCCTGTTAGCGCATCCAATAGCCGTTGGATTTAAGCCGATTGCGGATGGCCTGTTCCTTGCGGGGCAGGTTGTCTTGGTCAAACAGGGCCCGCGCTTTCTGGCCCCGCCCCTGATAGACCATGCGTTTGATGGGCTCGTAGCCCTTGAGCACTTTCTTGAGCTTGTTCGGGGCCGCAACCGTTTCCAGAACATCCACCGCTTGCTGGCTTTCGCGCGCATATAACAGCGGCAAGAACCGGTAGTGACAGCTGACGCTTCCATCCAGCAGCCCTTGGGGCAGGGTGTCGCGCCCGCCGCCTAATGCGTGGATGACCAGCGGCAGGGCCACCTGATCCAGCCAGGGATCAAAGCTTTGTGCGCAAAGCTCTACCGGGGGGGTGTCGCGGATCGCCAGCGCATATTCCAAAAACCGTGCGCCAAATTCATGGGGGCAGCGGTAAAAGAAGAAGCCTGCGTTGAAATAGAGATAGCGTTGCCAGTATTCGTCCGGGTGGCTCAGATCGAGGCTGCTTTCGAAATCCAGACCGAATTTGTCATAAAGCGATTTCCACAAGCCGTTGTATTGCGGCCCGTAAAGCTGCGGCACGGGCCAGGTGTTGGTGCGCCGCATTGATGCGGTGGGGCGGTCGAAATCGAAGGGGACTTGGGTAATATCGCCTGTAATCAGGGTGTCGGTGTCAAAAAAGACAAAGGGTTCACCCTTGGGCAGGGCGCAGAGCATCTCGATCTTGTTGCCATAGGGATAAGACGCACCAAAGTGTTTTGACTGGAACGGAATGATTTCCGCCCCCAGATCTTCCAGCGCCGCGCGCACTTCCGCGCTTTTGATTTGCGGATCATTTGGCCACAACACGCCGGGTTGCGGTTCAGCCACCAGCAGGCGGCCGCGAAAATCGGGGCTGCTGTGACGCAAAGAGGCCGCGAAAAGCAGTGCCTCATATGCCAAACGACCATGTTGGCCGACGATGACGATATTAAAGTCTTGCGATGGGGATGTACTGGTCAACGCGATGCCTCATGCTTTTTTTGCCCGACTATAGGGGTAAACGCTGTTTCACAAAAGGTAGCAAATAAGCCCGGACCGATATAGCCGCCTGATTGACAGGTGCCGTTCTTGCGCGGCATCTTGTTTGCAAAAGGGAGTATCGCGGCAAGCATCGGGCATGATCAGGCCCCTTTTTCCGGCGCTGCGCTCAGCACGTTTTTCAAACTGTCTGACGTCAGACAGCAGAGACGATAGGGACGCGTGAGAGCCGAACACGGGACGCTTTTCCGAGACGGTGCTTGTCCGTTGGTAAAGGCCGCCTAAAGTAGAATATGCCGTGTTTGCTTAAGCTTAGATATAATGCGCTTCGCATGGTTGATGGTCCACCGTGGCGGCGCACCAAAGCACATTCGTGTCTGAGCCGTTGATAAGAAGTGAAATGGTGGGCGACCCAGGAATCGAACCTGGCGTGCGTCTCCGCGAGGGAGTTACAGTCCCCTGCCACACCTTGCGGCCTGTCGCCCACTTTCAGCCAGTGCATTGCACCGGCTGTGAAGGCGTGATTACAAGCGGTCCTGATAGGCGTCAAGGCGAAAACCTAGGCGAAAGGCAGGGAAATGATCCTTGCAGCACATGAAAGAGGGTCTGGGCATGAAAAAACCGAAGTGGGTCGTGCAAAAAGAGCAGGAAAAAAAGGTCGAGGCGAACCAGACCGTGTGGTTGTTCGGCTTGCACGCGGTGCGCGACGCACTGGAGAATCCTAAACGTGAAAAATTAAGGCTGATGGTCACGCCCAATGCGCAGATCAAGCTGGAAGAGGCGATTGCAAAGGCGGGAATCGAGCCCGAGGTCGTTGACCCCCGCAAATTCCGCCCGCCGCTGGATCAAGGATCGGTGCATCAGGGCGCTGTGCTTGAGGTCAAGCCGCTGTCATGGGGATCGTTGGAAGAGGTGTGCATCGGGGCCGAGGCACCGCGTGTGTTGTTGCTGGACCGTGTGACTGATCCGCATAACGTTGGGGCAATCTTGCGCTCGGCCGAGGTGTTGGGCGCGTCTGCGGTGATCGGCATGCGCCATCACGCCGCCCCCGAAACCGGATCGCTGGCCAAATCGGCAAGCGGGGCGCTGGAACGCCAGCCCTATCTGCGGGTGCGCAATCTGGCGGATTCGATCAAGGAGCTTCAGAACATGGGGTATCTTGTGCTGGGTCTGGATGGCGAGGCCGACATGACCGTGGAGGCCGCCCTTGAAGGCAAGCGCGACCGTCCGGTGGCGCTGGTGCTGGGGGCCGAAGGGCCGGGCCTGCGAGAAAAGACCAAAGAAACCGTCGATCTGTTGGTACGGATTGACGCAGATGGTGGATTTGGCTCGCTCAACGTCTCAAATGCGGCGGCAATCGCCCTATATGCTTCTCGTCCGCATGGGTAAGGCCCGCATGTAAAAGGAAGAGACGCCGTGAGCTATCCAGTAAAAATCGCGACTTGCTGCTTTTGCGGCAGCAAGGCCGCGTTGACCTTGGATGCGGGGCGTCACGAGCTGGCCTGCGCGCAATGCGGCGCGCCGCTGCATGACCTCAAGCAAATTCCTGTTCCGGCCCCGGCATCGGCCAAGCCGGCGGTTTCGCCGCGCTTGCGACAGTTTGCGCCGTCAAAGCCCGCGAAACCGGCGATGAAGCCGAAAAAAGAGAAATACCAAAAGCGCAAGAAATCCTGGCTGAAAAAGCTGACCGGCGAGGTTTTCGACATTGTGGAAGATATTTTCGACTGAAGGCATGTTACGCAGGGTTGGCGATATTTTGCCTAGATCTTTAGGTTTTGTTCACGCATTTGTCAGACGGTCTTTGAATTGCGCAAATAGTTCTTAACTCATGTGCAAGGCGGCAGGTTCGGAACTCCTGCCGGTCTTTAACTGTCCCTCGTTCCATACCTTCGCGCCCTCGGACATTTGTCTGCAGGGCGCTTTTTTTATCCGAGAATCAGTGTAGATGTGGGGGATGATATATCCAGACGCCCTTTTGAAAGATGTATTGACCCGGACCAAGCGGATTGCTGTGGTCGGTGTGTCGATGAACCCGGTGCGGCCCAGCTATTTTGTGGCGCGCTATCTGTCGCTGAAGGGGTTTGATGTGATTCCCGTCAATCCCGGCCATGCAGGCGAGATGTTGTTCGGGGCCAAGGTGGTCGCCACCTTATCCGACATCGAGGGTGATGTGGATATGGTCGATATTTTCCGCCGCTCTGAGGCGGTGCCCGCAATCGTGGAAGAGGCGCTGGAAGTCTTTCCCAAGTTGCAGACCATCTGGATGCAAATCGGTGTGGAGCATGCCGAGGCGGCGGCTTTGGCCGAGGCGCGCGGGGTGACGGTGATACAGAACCGCTGCCCCAAAATCGAATACCAGCGGTTGTTTTCGGAATTGCGCATGGGCGGCTTTGCGACAGGTATTATTTCGAGCAAGCTGTGACGCGAGGATAGTGCCTGCGGCGGCGGGAAAGGGGGCTTTGCCCCCCAGCCGAAAGATCGGCTTCCCCCCAGGATATTTGAGAGCCAGAGAAGGCCTAGCGGGCGGCTTTTTCAGCGATGCCGCTTTTGGATTGTCTGCGGGCGAGTTCGTCAAGCACGTCTGAGAGCGGGACATCGCGCGACGCGAGCATGACAAGCAGGTGGTACAGCACGTCGGCGGCCTCGGAGGTGAGGGCCGGTTTGTCGTTTTTCACCGCTTCGATGATGGCTTCGATCGCTTCTTCGCCAAATTTCTCGGCGCATTTTTCGGGGCCTTTGGCCAGCAATTGGGCTGTCCAGCTGCTGGACGGGTCCGCATTTTTACGGGCTGTGATGGTGGCGTAGAGATCATCCAGGGTCATGTCAGCCTCATGGGGATACCGGCGGCGGCCATGTGTTGTTTGGCCTGCGCGATGGTATATTCGCCAAAGTGAAAGATCGAGGCGGCGAGGACGGCGGAGGCACCGCCGATGGTCACGCCTTCGACCAGGTGGTCAAGATTGCCAACGCCGCCCGAGGCGATCACCGGCACGCTGACGGCGTCGGAAATGGCGCGGGTCAGGGGCAGGTTGAAGCCTTGTTTGGTGCCGTCGCGGTCCATCGAGGTCAGCAGGATTTCACCGGCCCCTTTGGCGGTAACCAGTTTGGCGAATTCCACGGCGTCGATGCCGGTGGATTTGCGGCCGCCATGGGTGAAGATTTCCCATTTTCCGGGGCTGACTGTTTTGGCGTCGATGGCACAGACGATGCATTGGCTGCCGAACTGATCGGCCGCGCGGGCGATGACATCGGGGTCTGCGACGGCGGCAGAGTTGAAGCTGACCTTGTCTGCACCCGCGAGCAGGAGGGCGCGCACATCAGCCACGGTGCGCACGCCACCGCCCACCGTGAGCGGGATATAGCAATGTTCAGCCGTGCGGGTCACCAGATCGAACATCGTGCCGCGGTTTTCATGGGTGGCGTGGATGTCGAGGAAACACAGTTCATCCGCGCCCGCCGCATCATAGGCGATGGCGGCATCGACGGGATCGCCCGCATCGCGCAGGCCGACGAAATTCACGCCTTTGACCACGCGGCCATCGGCGACATCAAGGCAGGGGATGATACGGGTTTTAAGCATAGCTATTCTTTAGAGGGGCTGTGGACGGGTGGCAAGCCGCTGGAGGGCTGTCTGCCCTCCAGACCTCCCGAGGATTTGGGGCCATTTGGAAGATCAGGCAAGGGCCTTGAGAGCTTGTTTCAGATCGATGGCACCATCGTAGAGGGCGCGGCCTGAAATCGCGCCGGAGATGACGTTGGTGGCTTTGAGCGCCTTGAGGTCGTCGAGCGAGCTGACACCGCCTGATGCAATGACCGGGATATTGACGGCGCGGGCGAGGGCGGCGGTGGCATCGATGTTTGGTCCGCCCATGGCACCATCGCGCAGGATGTCGGTGTAGATGATCGCGGCGACGCCTGCGTCCTCGAAGGATTTGGCGAGGTCGGTGACCATCACATCGGTTTCATTGGCCCAGCCCTTGGTGGCGACGCGGCCGTTGCGCGCATCAATGCCAACGGCGACTTTGCCCGGGAAGGCACGGGCGGCTTCGCGCACCAGATCGGGGTTTTCGACGGCCACGGTGCCCAGGATCACCCGCGCGAGGCCTTTGTCCAGCCATGCCTCGATTGTGGCCATGTCGCGGATGCCGCCGCCAAGCTGGGCGGGGACGTTGCAGGATTTCAGGATCGCTTCGACCGGGGCGGCGTTGACGGGGGCCCCTGCGAAGGCACCGTTCAGATCCACCAGATGCAGCCATGTGCAGCCTGCATCGACAAAGGCGCGGGCCTGTGCGGCGGGGTCATCATTGAACACGGTGGATTTTTCCATGTCGCCGTGAACGAGGCGCACGGCTTGGCCGTCTTTGAGGTCGATTGCGGGGTACAGGATCATTGGGCAGGCCTTGGGTTGCGGGTGTTTGCGACCAAATCGCATGGCGGGCGGAAATGTGCAACGCAGCAGGCGCGGCCCCTACGTAAAGCTTGCTTGAATCGGTGAATTTTAGTCAAACTGCGGAGATATCGGGAGGATATATCATGAAAAGAACGATTTTGGCGGCAGTCATTGGAATCATGGCGGCGGGCACGGCAATGGCGGCGGATCCTGCGGTTGGGGTTTGGAAGACCCAGCCGGATGATGGTGCCTATGCGCATGTGAAGATGAGCCCTTGCGGGGCCGAGGTCTGCGGCACGATCATGCGCACCTTTAACGGTGACGGTGAATATAAATCCGAGAACATCGGCAAACAGCTGGTGATCGGCATGGCACCGGATGGCAAAGGCAACTATGCGGGCAAGGTCTGGCGGCCGTCGAACGATAAAATCTACATCGGAAAGATGAGCGTTTCGGGCAACAACCTGAAGCTTTCGGGATGTGTTGCCGGTGGTTTGCTGTGTTCAAAGCAAAGCTGGAGCCGCCTTCAGTAAACCCAAAGGATGATCTGCCCTGGGATTGAGCTGATTTGCGAGAATCATGGCGTTGGTGAATGATAACACCAGCGCCTTGGTTTTTGGCTGCGGTGCCAAAAGCGTGTAAGGCATCTGTGTTGCTTTGGGCCGTGATGCAAATGATTTCAAAGAAATGCATTTTTCTGAGCGCCCTATTTATGGCGATTTCGGCGCCGGTATTTTCTGATGTGGCGGAAGGTGTCTGGAAATCTGCACCAGATGTTAACGGATTGGTTGTTCATGTAAGGGCCAGGCCGTGCGGGCAGGCCTTGTGCGGTGTTGTCGAGCGGGCCAAAGACCGGCGCGGTTATGACAAGAAATCAACCGCTGTCGGCAAACGCGTGTTCTGGGACATGGTCCAACAGGCCGACGGGTCTTACGAGGGGACGCTGATAAAGCCGTCAGGCAATACGCGCAAACAGACGACGATGTTGGTCGATGGCAATGCCATGCATCTGGTCAAATGCACTGGGAACAGCGGCAATGAAGTGGTCTGGACCCGCTTGCGTTAAGCGGGCCCGGAATGCTGACGGGGCGCGGACTGATCAAGCGCAGTCTGAAGGGCTGTGGTCTTATGGCCGCCAGTTCAGGAAATTGGCGATCATGCGCAGGCCTGTTGCCTGGCTTTTTTCGGGGTGAAACTGCATGCCCAGCATGGTGTCACGGCCAATCACGGCGGTGACTTCGCCAGCATAGTCGACATGGGCCAGCCGCTCTGCGGGGTTGGCTACAGCCATATGATAACTATGGACAAAATAGGTGTGATCGCCGGTCTTGATGCCGTCGAAAACGGGGTGTGGATGGTCAATGACCAAATCATTCCACCCCATATGCGGCACTTTCAGTGCTGGATCGGCGGGGGTGATTTTGGTGACTTCGCCCTCGATCCAGCCCAGACCTTGGGTGTCTTCGTATTCGCGGCCCCAAGAGGCCATCAATTGCATCCCGACACAGATGCCCAGGAACGGGCGGCCTTTGACTTCGACGGCCTCGACCATTGCGGCATAGATGCCGCTGTGGCCCTTGAGGGCGGCCATGCAGGACGGGAACGCCCCGTCGCCCGGCAGCACCAGGCGGTCAGCGCTTGCGACAACATCGGCGTCAGCGGTGACGATAACATCGCCCGCGTCGGTTTCGCGGGCCATCCGTTCAAACGCCTTTTGGGCAGAGTGAAGATTGCCGGATTCGTAATCAATGATCGCGGTCAGCATTTGCTACAACGCACCTTTGGTTGACGGGATATCGCCGGATTTGCGGGTATCGACCTCGACTGCTTCGCGCAGGGCGCGGGCAACGGATTTGAACGCCGCCTCGGCGATGTGGTGGCTGTTGATGCCGTGCAGCATGTCCACGTGCAGGGTGATGCCGCCATGTGTGGACAGCGCCTGAAAGAATTCGCGCACCAGTTCGGTGTCGAAATTGCCGATCTTGGAGGTCGGCAGATCGACGTTCCAGATCAGAAAGGGACGGGCAGACAGGTCAAGTGCTGTACGCACCAGCGCATCATCCATCGGCAGCAGACACGCGCCGTAGCGCCGGATGCCACGCTTGTCGCCCAAGGCGTCGGCCAGTGCCTGACCCAAGGCGATGCCCACGTCTTCGACCGTGTGGTGATCGTCGATGTGCAGATCGCCCTTGGCGGTGATTTTCATATCAATCAGCGAATGACGCGCCAGTTGATCCAGCATGTGATCGAAAAAACCGACGCCTGTGTTGTTGTCATAGGCACCGGTGCCATCAAGATTGACCTCGACGGTGATTTCGGTTTCGGCGGTGGAACGGCTGATTGTGCTTTGACGCATGGGAATTCTCCGGCTGTTGATCCCCTTATAGCAGCGCGCGCGGCCACGCCAAGGGCCAGCCAATCGGATTTGAGCATCATAGGGGATTGCGGCCCTTACCCCGCTATGACAGCGTGGCGGTACTGCAACCAGTCGAAAGCGACCCGATGTCTACCTGCGTCTTTATCCAGATCCGTTGCCGGCCCGGCACAACCTACCGCGTTGCGGAGGAAATCGCCTTGCGTGAAATCCATTCGGAGCTGTATTCGACATCCGGCGATTTTGATCTGCTGATGAAACTTTATATCCCCAAGGGCGAAGACGTGGGGGTCTATATCAACGATCACCTGTTGGATATCGACGGGATTGAGCGGTCGTTGACCACAATGACGTTCAAAGTGTTTTGAGAAATTTCATCGCTCTTTGTGCGACATTGCTATGTGCAACGCCCGCCCTTGCTGACCGCACCTATGGGGGCGAAGAGGCGGCCGCTTTGCGATGTGCCAATATGCTGGCCTATACGGCCGTGACATTGGCGCGCGAAGAGATGATCGGTCAGGAAGAAAAAGAGGTCATGCTGGGCATCACCGTTCTGATTTTAGAACGGCATGTCAGCGGTACCCGGGCGCAGAAAAAGGCCGCAATGGCGGTCATGCGCGATCGTCGCGACATTGACGCCACGCTGCGCGATTACCGCCGCAACGCGGCCAAATGTCTGGTCCAGTTCCCGATTAACTGATCCGATCACGCGGCATTCGCCTTGGAGGAATGGCGCATCTCTGCGCGGCCAATCGCGCGGGTGAATGTGTTTTTCACACGTTGTGTCCGGTTGGCATTGGGGGCGATCGGGGTGCCGACAGAGATCGTGATCGGCGTGTTTCCCATCATCGTCAGGCCATAGGATGTGTCTTCAAGGCTAAGCTGGATGCCGGCTTCGAGCACTTCCCAATCGGCAAGCTGGGTGTCACGGCTAACGCAGATGAACTGGCCGTTGCCTTCGTAGGACATCAACAGATGGGGGCAGTCGACAGTGCTGATAATGCTTTCGCCCAGATCGGTCAAAAGCGTTGTGAAATCGGACGCGGCGCTGTGCTGATACAGATGTTGCGCATCATCAAGCGAGACACAGAAAACCTTGCACCCCTTTAGCGCCTTGCGATCAAGCTGGGTCAGGTAGTTGCCAAGCGAGAAGGACAGGATCAGACGGTCCACATGGGCGAGATGCAATTTTTCGCATAATTCGAAGTCATGAACGCCTGCTGCATCCTTTGCCCCGACGTCCAGCGCATTGACGCTCACCACGGTCTTTGACGCCTCGCTCAGCCGCTCTGCGACGCGGATACGGTTGTAGATGTCTTTCAGGTTAAACGGCTTTGAGATGTAGTCGTTTGCCCCCGAAGCAAAAGCGTTCTCGATTGAAATCGGGTCGGTTCTGGCGGTCAGCATCAGAATGGGTTTCTTGTCATAGCCGGGCAAGGCACGGATGCGCTGGCACAGTTCAATGCCGTTCATTTTCGGCATATCGACGTCCAGCACGAAGCAATCGAAAGGCTTGCCCTGCGCCGCTATGATATCGAGGGCTTCAAAGCCACCGGATGCCGAGTGGACATCGGTCAGGTCGGCCAGACCGAAAATTTCCGGGAACAGTTCATGGATAAACGGGTCATCATCTACCACTAGAATTTTCATGATTTGCTCCGGTTTCAGTCAGTGTTTTCGCATAGGCTGCGTTTTTTTATGTTGTGGTATAGCTAGGATTCAATCTGGGCAAGAATATGACGCGCAATCTGCATTCTGGACCTTTTTAATGGTATTGTTGGCAATTTTCCGGCGCCAAGTCCGCACAATGCAATTTTTATGAAATTTATCCAATAGGCCGCAAAATCGGCACATTGTTTCGATAGACCGTAGCGGAATTTTAGAGTTTTCACGAAGCTGTCTGTAGTACGAATGGAATTTCAGATGTCCAAACCACTGTTTCTTATACCTATCATCATTGCGCTGGGGCTGTCGGGCTGTGCAGTCCCGCACCACGCGGTTTCCAATCCGCCGACTGCATTTTCTTTTCAGGCCACAGGCCAGGACGGGGCGGTATTGATTGAGCAAACGGCCGCTTTGGACCGTATGATGAAAGACATCGTCCGCAACACGACGATCAAACACGCCGCCGTCGGGGCCGCTGTCGGATGTGGACTGGCGATCGTGACGTCCAATGCCTCGCATTGCATGGCGGCGGCCGCGTCTGGCGGGGTCGTTGGGGCGGTTAACGGCCATATGGCAGGCAAAAAGGACGTTGCCCGCAGGATGGAACTTGTATCGGCCAATGCCATCGTCCGGAGCATTCGAACATCGAACGCGCAGCTCGATGATATCTCGATCCAGTTGCCCAGCTTCCTTGCGCGGCAAGAATCCGACATCGAGGGGTTGGCGGCGCTACGCGGGGCAGGGACCCTCACTGAGGCAGAGTATGAGGCGCGGCTGGATGCGATCCGGGCCAGTCGGGCCGAACTGGCTGAGGCGTTGATGATGTCGTCGCAGCAGGCGCGTTTGGCCAGTGCCAACCTGCGCGCGGCGGCGGCCCAGGGGCAATCGGGTCTGGAGTGGCACATAAGTGCCGTTGAACAGATGGAACGCGAAACGGTTTCGGCGCGTTCGCAAATCTCTCTGCTGTAGCTGCTGGAGCGATCGGACCAAATTGAAGGACAATTTAAATCACAGGGCCGCCCCAACCGGGCGGCTTTTTCGTTTTGGACAAATGGCGCGGATCAGTCGCTGGCCCATGGTGACAGGGCAGGATCGGCTGAATAAACGGGTGCCGGAAAACACAAAGGCCGCCCGAAGGCGGCCTTGTTTTTTTCTGCTGGGTAAGCAGAAACCAGTTGGAGCGGGCGAGGCGATTCGAACGCCCGACCCTAACCTTGGCAAGGTTATGCTCTACCCCTGAGCTACGCCCGCATCCTCTGGTAGGGCGTGAGATACCCATAGGGCGCAGTGTCCGCAAGAGGGAAATTGCCTTTGAATGCACTTTTTTTCAGATTTTTTTCGGGCGGCTATTTTAGGTCCGTTCAGACCAGTGCATGGGCCAGAATCCCCAAGGCGGCAGCGGCGATCATTGCCAAGGTCAGGGCCATGCCAGCCTGCCGCAAGATGATCTTTTGCGGTGTGGAGGCGAAGCCATATGCGTGCAAAACGCGACCGGCAACAAATGCAGCGCCCATGGTATGGAGCGCGACGGGCGGTGCCCCGTTCAATTCGCTTAGCATCATCAGGATCAGCGCCAGCGGCGCATATTCCGCGCAATTGGCTTGGGCGCGCATACGTTTGAGCAGGTTCTTGTCGCCGCTGTCACCCAGCGAGATGACATTGGCCCTGCGGTAGCGGATGACGCGCCAGCTGAGGGCGAGAAATACCAAGGCGGTCAGCGCAGCATAGAGGGATGTAATGGGCAGGGGCATAGGGGGTCTTTCGGTCAGGGGCGTTCATTTGGCAGCCTATGGCAAAACGTGATTTCCGAAAGGGCGAAAGCGGCATTCATCTTTTTGCTGGGGTGGGGGGCGTTGAACGGGGCTGAAAAAGGCAACGCGCCCTGACACGATCAGCACTGGGCCGACTGCACGGGGGGCTGGTCAGTCAAGTGAACGCCGGCAACGGAAAAGGGCCCCAACCGCCGTTGGAGCCCCTTGTTTCTTAGTACCTTGCCTTAGTGGCTTGGCTGCTTGTCCCAGTCTTCCTGCTTTGGAAGAATTTCGAACGTATGCTCTGGGGGTGGGCTTGGCAGTGTCCACTCCAGCGTGTCGGCATATTCGTTCCACGGGTTTGCGGCCGTGCTCCGTGCGCCCCGTGTCAGTGTGTAGAATATCACACCGAAGAAGAAGAGGAACGACGCGAAGCTGAGGAAGGCACCGATCGAGGACCACAGGTTCCAGTAAGCAAATGCATCGGGGTAGTCGATGTAGCGGCGTGGCATGCCCTGACGACCCAGGAAGTGCTGTGGGAAGAAGGTCAGGTTCGCGCCGATGAACATCGCCCAGAAGTGCAGCTTGCCGGCCCATTCAGGGTACATGCGGCCCGACATCTTGGGCAGGTAGAAGTAGACACCTGCAAAGATCGCGAACACGGCACCCAGCGACATAACATAGTGGAAGTGTGCAACCACATAGTAGGTGTCATGGTAGTAGCGGTCGACGGCTGCCTGGGACAGAACGATACCTGTTACACCACCGACGGTGAAAAGGAACAGGAAGCCGAAAGCCCACAGCATTGGTGTTTTGAATTCGATCGAACCGCCCCACATGGTGGCAATCCAGCTGAAGACCTTAACACCGGTTGGCACCGCGATAACCATCGTCGCAAGCATAAAGTAGGCTTGCTGGTTCAGCGACATACCGACTGTGTACATGTGGTGCGCCCACACAACAAAGCCCAATGCGCCGATTGCGATGATCGCCCAAACCATTGGCAGGTAGCCAAAGATCGGTTTGCGGCTGAACGTGGCAATCACGTGGCTGATGATACCAAAGCCTGGCAGGATGATGATGTACACTTCGGGGTGACCGAAGAACCACAAGATGTGCTGGTACAGAACCGGATCACCGCCGCCTGCTGGGTCAAAGAACGCGAAACCAAAGTTGCGGTCCATGAGCAGCATGGTGATTGCGCCGGCCAGAACGGGCAGGGACAACAGGATCAGCCAGCTTGTAACGAAGATCGACCAGCTGAACAATGGCACCTTGAACAATGTCATGCCGGGGGCGCGCATGTTCAGGAAGGTGGTGATCATGTTGATCGCACCCAGAATGGACGAAGCGCCGGAAACGTGAACCGCGAAGATCGCGAAATCCATCGACATACCGCCTTCACGTACGGAAAGCGGCGGGTACAGAACCCAACCAACGCCGGACCCGGCCTGACCGTTACCGCCTGGTGCAAGCACCGAACAGACAGCAAGCGTGGTGCCGCCGACATACAGCCAGAAGGACAGGTTGTTCATGCGTGGGAACGCCATGTCAGGCGCGCCGATTTGCAGCGGCATGAAATAGTTACCAAAACCGCCGAAAAGCGCGGGAATAACCACAAAGAACATCATCAAGATGCCGTGGCCGGTAATCAGAACGTTCCAAAGATGCCCGTTTGGCGTACATGTTTCTGCACTATTGGCGATGAAACGCGCACCTTCCATACACATGTACTGAACACCGGGGTGCATCAGTTCAAGGCGCATATAGATGGTAAAGCTGACTGAGATAAAGCCAACGAGGGCTGAGACGATCAGATATAGAATACCGATGTCTTTGTGGTTCGTGGACATAAACCAGCGTGTGAAAAATCCACGCTCGTCGTGATGATCATGCCCGTGAATGGCTGCGTCGGCCATGCGGTGCCTCCTGAGATTGGTTGGTCAACCCACGCCCCGACAAGGAACGCGCGCTGGATTATCGTTTGTTCTAGTGCGCCTTGCCCAAAGGGGCAATGGCCACGATTGCCGCAGGTGCGGTATTTTCTGAAAAATCCGGGGTCGTTGCTGGCACGCCATCTTGTGAGCGCGAGCATGTCACGGCTGGATATAGTGACATGATTGCCAGCGAGCCAAGACCAGATAAGTGAAACATATGTGACTCTCAGAACGTAATCGCGTCTTGAGCGGGGGAAAATCCGGTGCCCTGGGGGTGTCGTGCTCAGGATAATGAGGGGATCGATATCCGTGGACACCAAAAAGCGTTTTACTGGCCAAGCAAACGAATCCCGCAGCAGGCCACGCGAATCAATCCGTCTGCGGGGTGTCTTCGAAAATGGCCGCGAATGCCGCCTGCAAGGCGACATCAAGCGTATCCATCGTTACGGGCAGCCCAAGATCGACCAGCGACGTCACGCCATGGGTGGTGATGCCGCAGGGAACAATCCCGCCAAAGTGGCTCAGATCGGGTTCGACATTGATGCTGATGCCGTGAAAGCTGACCCATTTGCGCAAGCGTATTCCGATGGCCGCGATTTTATCTTCGGGGGTCTGACCGTTGATATTCAACGGCTTGTCTGGGCGCTGGACCCAGACGCCGACACGGCCTTCGCGAATTTCGCCCTTGATGTTGAAACTGTCGAGGGTGGCGATCACCCATGCCTCAAGCTGCTGGACAAAGCGGCGCACATCGCGTCCGCGTTTGCCCACGTCGAGCATGACATAAACCACCCGTTGGCCCGGCCCGTGATAGGTGTACTGCCCGCCCCGGCGGGTTTCATAGACGGGAAACCGGTCAGGGTCGGTCAGATCGGTGATTTTGGCCGAAGTCCCCGCAGTATAAAGTGGCGGGTGTTCGACCAGCCAGATGCATTCCTCGGCGGTGCCGTCGGCGATGCGGGTTGCACGGTCTTCCATCCACGCCTCGGCGGTGCGAAAATCGGTCAAGCCGTCAGAGATAATCCATTCCACCATAGCCGTCTGCTTAGCGTCCCGCGTCAGGCTTGCAAAGACATGTGATCGCTAGCCCGCCGCTTTTTCAGCCATGATCTGTTGAATGACTTGAGTGTAATTATCCGAACCCTGCGCGCCGGTGACCAGATATTTGCCCTCGAATACCATTGCGGGCACGCCGCTGATTCCCTGACCGGTCCAAACGCCTTCCAACTCGCGTACCGCATCGGCGTGGCTGCCGCTTTCCAGCACTTCGGCGGCTTTCGCGCGGTCCAGACCCACCGTTTCAGCCACATCGACCAGCACCGTGTGATCCGACACATCGCGCCCTTGGGTGAAATGCGCCTGAAACAGCGCCAGCTTGAGCGGGTGTTGTAGGTTGTGTTCCTGCGCCCAATGCAAAAGCTGGTGCGCGGCAAAGCTGTTGACGATGCGGCTGTCGGGGGTGAATTGAAAATCGATTCCCAAGCCTTGCCCGATCTGCACCAGATGCGCCCGATTTTGCGCCGATTGTTCAGGGCTTGCACCATATTTCTCGGCGATATGTTCCGCGGTATTCTGACCCTCGGGGGGCATCTGCGGGTTCAGCTCGAACGGGTGCCAGCGGATGAAGGCCCCCACGCCGGTCTGCGCCAGCGCTTGTTCCAACTGGCGATACCCCACGATGCACCACGGGCACATGACATCTGAAACGATGTCGATTTGCAGGGCAGGGGCGGTTTGTGCGGGCGCGTCATTGGTCACGTTGGATCACCTATTTTCATTGCTTGCACCTAAAGTCAGGTTTCGCGGGGCTAATTCAAGGGGGCAGTGGAATTACGCTGGGAAGGGCCGGTTAAATCATCTTGTTCGAAATGATGAGGATTGCCTCTTCACAAGGGGAAGAAGTTTGTCTAAACGAGCCTCACCATCCATGGCGTGCGGTCGTGGCGGAATGGTAGACGCGCAGCGTTGAGGTCGCTGTGGGGTAACACCCGTGAGAGTTCGAGTCTCTCCGACCGCACCAATTTATTTTACATTAGTTAATATTTTCAACGGCTTGCCGGCTGTATTTGGATTGGTATCCGCCAATTTATCCCTCAATACGTTTGAAAGGCCCACCAGCGGGGGGTCCAGAGCGATTTAGGGTTCACATCGGCGTTGTTGCAGAAGTCCCTCGTAGGACGTGACTGCCCCTTTCCCGCTGGGGTTATGCCACGCGTTCGATCTCGGCGGTACCTTGCGCCATTGACGCCGCCCCTGAACACCATGCTTGCGGGCCTGCCATCCGCAGCAGGCTGGCAACCTTCCCGGCGGTCTGGCGCAAAGGCAGCTTGAACAGCACTTTGATTGAGAGGCAGAACTGGATCGCAGCATCAGAGAAGACCGGCGGTCGCCCGTCACGCGGTGCGAGCCACGTCATCTCCTTGTCGACCCAGATCAGCAGCGATCCCGGCTTCCTGAGCGATGCATTGTAGCTGGACCAATTGGTGATGCGGTAGCGGGCGGGTGATGGCTTGCTCGTGCAGATCCTGTAACTGCATGGATTCACAATGTGAATCCGCCCTCTTCGGAGATATGCAACAACGCCTTCCCCATGCGAAACCTCGCAGCAAGGCCGCTCTGGATATGACTGATATGCGAAATTGACTGTACGGCAGGTTGTCGCTACGAATTATATGCAGATACATATAAAGTGGTGCCGGAGCGATAGACAACGGGCCACCTTCAACCGGGAGGATCGACATGAACACCTTGAGAATGCTTACTGCCGCTATCGTCACTGCCACCTCGCTAACCTCGCCCGCCTTCGCGCAAGAAGTCACGTTGCGCGGCGTGTCCGCCTTTAATCTCGGCACCACATTCAGCCGCGAATTTGAATCCTTCGTCGGATGGGTCAACGAGAACGGCAAAGGTGTTGTCCAGATCCAGATCATCGGCGGGCCCGAAGCAGTGCCCCCCTTCGAGTTGGGCAATGCCGTGCAATCCGGCGTGGTGGACATCGCCAACAATACGTCGGCCTTCTATCCCAATCTTGTCCCGACAGGTGACGCGATCCACCTGGCTGAAAATACAGTGCAAGAACAGCGCGCGAACGGCTGCTATGATGTCATCGACCGCATCCACCAAGAGCAGATGAACGCCAAATATCTAGCGCGTGCGGGTGACGGAATGGGCTTTCATCTTTACCTGACCAAGCCGGTCGAAGGGCCGGACCTGAGTGGTCTGACCATTCGCACCACGCCGGTCTATCAGGCAATGTTTGCGGCGCTTGGCGCAAATCTGGTGCGCACCGCACCGGGCGAGGTCTATAGCGCGCTGGAGCGCGGCGCGATTGACGGCTACGGCTGGCCTTCCCAGGGCGTGCTGGATCTTGGCTGGGACGAACAGACAAAATACCGCGTCGATCCCAGCTTTTACAATGTCGACGTAAACCTGTTGGTCAATCTTGATGTCTGGAACGGGCTGACCGATGAACAGCGCGCCAAGCTTGAAGAAGGGGCCGCCTGGATGGAATCGTTGAACGCCAACAATACCGACCTCAATGCAGCCGAATACGCCAAACAGGCCGAGGCGGGGATCGAAACGATCACCTTTGACGCGGCCGGTGCGGAAAAATGGCTGAACACGGCACGGGACGCCGGTTGGGCCGCTGTCGACGCCATCGATGCGCCCTTGGCCAAAGAACTTCGCGCCTGCCTGGTCAAGTAATCAAAGATGATCGGACACATCTTTGACCGGGCCCTCTGGATGCTTGCCGTGTGTTCGGCAGGCATCCTGGGTTTGATTGCCGTGACCATCGCGATCAACGTGGCATTGCGCAACCTTGGCTTGCCGGTCATCTACGGCGCGCTGGACGCGATACAATACGCACTGATGATTGCCACTTTCATGGGGGCACCTTGGGTCCTGGCGCAGGGTGGTCACGTCAAAGTCGACCTGCTCACCAGCGCTTTGCCCCCCCGGGCAGAGCAGACAGTAGGCCGTGTCACCAATCTGATCGGGGCGGTCACGGCGGGGATTCTGGGTTGGTACGGGCTTCAAGCCGCAATTGCCTCAGCCGCGCGCGGGTCGATGATCCGCACATCATTTGTGATCCCGGAATGGTGGATGCTGGCATTCGTGCCTGCGTCCATGGCGCTTTGTGTTGCCGTCTTCCTACGCAAGGTACTGCAGCCTGGCATGCCCGACGCCCCGCTGAGCGGGCTTTAGCATCATGGATTGGGGATTAACTCTGACATTGATGCTGGGGGGCCTGGCGGTACTCTTGCTTATCGGCCTGCCCGTCGCCTTTGCATTCATTGCCGTCACCACGGTCGGCGCGTATTTCGTTCTGGGCGGTGAACGTGGCATCCTGCAATTGGCGCGAAATTCGGCGCAGTCGGTGGCGAACTTCCAGCTTGCCCCGATCCCGCTATTTATCCTGATGGGCGAGATCTTATTTCAGACTGGTGTCGCACACCGGGCCATTGACGCGATTGAACGGGTCGTGACGCGCATCCCAGGGCGTATGTCCGTGGTCACAATCTTTGGCGGTACGATCTTTGCTGCCTTGTCCGGATCCACCATCGCAAATACGGCAATGCTGGGCAGTACGCTGTTGCCGGGCATGCTCAAGCGAGGCTACCACCCGTCGATGGCCATGGGCCCGATCATGGCATCCGGCGCGATTGCAATGCTGATCCCGCCCTCGGCTCTGGCGGTTCTGGTCGGCTCGCTCGCGGGAATATCCATTGCCGGGTTACTGGTCGCAGGGGTCATCCCCGCACTGCTGCTGGCGCTTTTATTCGTGGCCTATGTGGTCGGGCGCAGCATTCTTGACCCTTCGGTCGCCCCCCTGACACACAGGAAAAAATGAGCCTGAGGGAAAGGTGGACGCCCTTCGTCCTCTATGTGCTTCCGCTGTCGGTGCTGTTTGCCGTGGTGATCGGATCACTGCTGCTGGGGATCGCAACGCCGACAGAAAGCGCTGCCTTGGGCAGTCTGACCGCAGTCGCCATCGGCGCAGCCTATCGCGCGCTGACTTGGGCAAAACTGGGCCGCGCGCTGATGGAAACGCTCAAGCTTTCAGTGATGATCCTGTTCATTATCGCAGCAAGCCAGACTTTCGCGCAGGTTCTGTCCTTTTCCGGAGCCACAAACGGCCTCATCAACGCCATCAACAGCTTTGACCCGACCCCGCTGATGGTGTTGCTTGGCATGATAGCGATCCTACTATTTCTGGGCTGCTTCATTGATCAGGTGTCGATGCTGATGGTCACCGTTCCGGTCTTTGTGCCGCTGGCCAATGCGATGGGGATCGACCCGTTGGTTTTGGGCGTGGTCTATCTTCTGACGATGGAGATTGGGCTGCTAACGCCCCCCTTTGGATTGCTTTTGTTCGTGATGCGCGGCGTGGCACCACCCGAAATCCGCATGCGCGACATCTATGCGGCGGTGACGCCTTTCGTTCTGATCAAGCTTTTTGTGCTTGGCCTGATCGTCTGGCTGCCCGAACTGGGCACATGGTTGCCGGGGTTGATGGGCAGATAGGCTTGATTGAGAAACAATAAATTCGGCTTCTGAGCTAAATTACCTTTGATCGCCCACTCATCCAGGCCCGGCCCGGCACTTGGAAGAGGCGCATTGTGGTCACCCTCTGGATGGCGACAGATAACCGTACCAATTATCCATGATTCGCGATTGGTGTTACGAGGTCCCTAGGTGTCTGATTCCACGGTTTGATGCCGCTCCTTTGATCGCATTTGCTGCAACAAAGGAGACTGACCATGGGACTGAAACGGACGGGCGAATTCCGGCAAGATGCGGTGCGCATCGCGCTGACCAGCGGGCTAACGCGTATGCAGGTTGCTGATGATCCACTGCGCGGCAGGGTATTGCGCAGCTATGTCCCGAGAGTGGCAGCCCACGGATGACCGAAGAGCTGAAAGAGATCGGATTGGATATCGGTCACCGCCGTATCGGCTGTTTGATGCGCCAGAACGGCATATCTGTGGTCAGAACACGGAAACACAAGGTGACGACAGACAGCAATCATACGTTCAACATCGCACCGAACCTGCTTGACCGGAACTTTACAGCAGATCAGCCAAACCAGACATGGGCCGGTGACATCACTTATATTTCGACGCGCGAAGGGTGGCTGTATCTCGCTGTAATACTGGACCTGCATTCCCGACGCGTGATCGGTTGGGCGGTGAGCAACAGGATGAAGCGAGACCTGGCGATCCGGGCGTTAAACATGGCGATAGCATTCCGCTCACCGCCCAAAGGGCTGCATCCATCACACGGATCTCGTGTCGCAATATTGTTCGCACGACTATCAGAAAATCCTGCGACAGCACGGCTTCAAAGTGTCCCCTCTCGCGCATGTGAACATGCACTGCCGGGCAGTGCATGAGTGGAAAGGGAAATTGCTATGACTGTGAGTATGGTATTGCGGCTTGATGGCCTGACCCATGTTACGATTGACTGCGTGTCATTGCGTTGACGTGTCGACCATCAAGCGCCCCGGCAACGGGCGAGATGTGACCTTATAGGAGTCTGACGGGAACGCCCCATCACAGTCCTGTCCCCTCGGATCGGTGCCTGGGCATTCTTAACAATGAGGGCCTCACGCTTGATAACCCGTTTTCCGGCTGTGTCAGACGTCAGCGCTGATGGGGCTTTTGTTCGTTGTCGGCGTGATGCAGGCTGCATGGATCATCGCGATCACGATCTTTGTTCTGATCGAAAAGGCCGTTCCCGCGGGCGATGTGGTTTCCAAGGTCGCTGGTGCGGGCATGATCGGGGCGGGGGTGTGGACCATGGTCTGAAACGGGGGGCGAGCCGGATATTGAAAAACTCCCGTTGCCAACTGCGCGTCGCGGTTGTTGAGCCGGTTCGCGCGTTGTTCTACCATCATCCTGTAAACGCGCCACAATATCCGAACGCCTCGAAAGGAACACGCAGCATGATTGCCTATGTCACCGTTGGTGCTGATGATATCGCCCGCGCGAAGCGGTTTTATTCAGCGTTCTTGCCAGCCCTCGGGTACGGGCTGAAAGAGGGGCCTGAGGGGCTGAGCTATGCGCTGCCGGTTCAACCGGGGCAGTCTGCCCCTTTGCCGGATTTCTACGTTAAACCGACCTTTGACGGTAATGCTGCCTCGGCCGGGAACGGGACCATGATCGCATTCGAGGCGCGCAATCAAGCTCAGGTTCGGGACCTGCACGCCGCTGCCCTTGCCGCTGGCGGCTTTGACGAGGGCCAGCCCGGTTTTCGCGTGTCATATGGACCGCATTTCTATGTTGGCTACCTTCGCGACCCCCAAGGCAACAAGATCGCGCTCTTTTCCAGCGATCCGTCTGAACCCGGTCGGGACGGGTAGCGGTGGCGACACAGGCTGCGACACCGCATTCCTTGCAGGTCAGATCACAAAGCTGCTTTGGCCTGTTTGCCTCTCCATAGGATAAAAAGGCCTGAAAACACGATCAAACCGGACCCGACCAGCATTTCCAGGCTCAGCCGTTCGCCAAACAGGATAACCCCGAATGCCAAGCCGAACAGCAGCCGCGTGTATCTGAAGGGGGTGACGGCGGATACTTCACCGGTGCGCATCGCCTTCATCAGGCAGGAATAAGCCGCAACGCCTGCGAGGACTGCCCCAAGCAGAAATACCCAAACCTCGGCGCTTGGACGCACGAAGGGTGCGGATTGCCAAGCCGAAATGGCGACGCCGGCGATAATGACAGACAGGAAACCATATAGGCCAAGGATCGAGGTGTGCAGCGTGGCAGGTGCGGCACGGCTGGCCAGATCGCGGCCCGCAAAGCCGATCATTCCGATAATGGCCAGAAAGGACAGGCCCGAAAAACTATCCGTTCCGGGCTGAAGGATGACGACAACTCCCAACAGCCCGATAAAAACGGCCAGCCATCTGCGCCAGCCGACCCGTTCGCCAAAGACCAAAGCGGCCCCTGCGACCACTGCCAGCGGGGTCGCCTGAAGGATAACGGTCGCCGCAGACAACGGGGTCAGCGCAATTGCCAGCACATAGAACAGACGGCCGATGATCTCAAAGAACATGCGAATACACATGGGGCGCGACACGACATCCTGGACGAACAGCGGCTGCTTGTTGGCGCGCGCCACAAGCGCAAAGACCAATGCGCCCCCCAAGCCGAACAGGATCAGAATTTGACCGACGGGCAGGGTTTCGGACACGGCTTTTACAAAGGCGTCCTCAATGGCGAAACCCGCCATCGACGCGATCATCCAGATGCTGCCGATCAGGTTGGCCCGGCTGTCCGTTGCAATGTCAATTCTCAAAGGGTGCCTCAATGCTGGTGAACTGCGCTGAAGCCAAGCATTTCCGCAGTCCCTTACCTTACACGTCAGTATTTGGCAGGCCGGGAACTTTCAACCTGATTGGTCAGATGCGCATGCGGGGGACATCATCAGGGTCAAGCCGAAGGTCGATCAGGAAGGGGCCCTTGCGGGTCTCAAGCGCTGCAAGCGCGCGTTCAAGCGCATCATTCGAGCGCACCTCGACCCCGTCTGCGCCAAGCGATTTGGCAATCTGGGCGAAAGACGGCCAGGTGAATTGTGTCAGGCTTGGGTCCATCTTGCGGTCGACGAACTGGATGTGTTCGGCCCCATAGGCGGAATCGTTCGCGATGATCACGATCAGATCCAGCCCAAGGCGCACGGCTGTGTTGAATTCATTGATTCCGCCCATCATGAACCCGCCATCGCCACTGAACAGCACGACCGGACGATCCGGCGCGGCAACCGCTGCCCCGATAGCTTCTTGCAGCCCCAATCCGATGGCCCCGAAATTCACCGTACTGACAAAGCTGCGCGGGTCGGGCACCGAAATGCGGCACCAGACCTCTGTCATGAAACGCCCCCCGTCCGTGACCAAGACGCGGTTTTCGGGCAGGGCCTGTTCCAACCGATCAAGCGCGTAGACATAATTCACGAAACCTTCCGGTGCCTTGCCCGATCCTGCCACATGGGCGGTAAGCGACGCGGTATCGAGTTCGCGGGTAAAGCCGCTGGCGGGGATCTCGGCCTCGTCCAGCCAATGCAGGATGGTGTCAGCGGTCAGCCCCGCATCGGCGATCAGGGCCGCATCGGGGTGCAGCCCGCCGCCAATCGCGGTCGGGTCGCTGTCGATTTGCACGATCCGTTTGTCTTTCATCAACTTGCCACGGTCCGTTGTGAAATCATGCAGCGCTGCGCCAAAGCAGATAATACAATCGGATTTCGCGATCAGGTCATAGGCGGCGGGGGTCGACAGGGTGCCAAAAATATCGATGTTATAGGGGTGATCGTTGAAAAGACCCTTGGCCCGAAGCGTCGTTGCAAGCGGTGCTTCCAGCCGGTCGGCCAGTCGCACCAACTGATCGCGTGCATGGATGGCCCCGCCCCCCGCAAGGATCAAAGGACGCCGCGCCGAGGCGATCATCCCAATCGCATTATCCAGAATATCACCTTCGGCCACCCCGCCGGGGGTGGTGAACACATCCAGCACCTGAAGGGTGTAATCCGCTTCTTGCCACATGAAATCAGCGGGCATGTTCAACACGATAGGGCGGCGTTCGACACGGGCGCGGTAGAACGCCCGCGCGACGTCCTCGCAGACGGTTGCGGGCGTGCGAAGCTGCACAAACCCTGCGCCTGTGACCTTGACCAGTTCGCGCTGGTCGATGCTTTGCAGGTGGCGCGGATTGTCTGCGGGGGTGTCCCCGGCCAGAACGACCATCGGGCTATGTCCCCGCGCGGCTTCGGTCAGCGCGGTCAGACAATTGGAGAGCGCGGGCCCGTGGGTGACGGTTGCAACCCCGACATGGCCCGAAACATGGGCATAGGCCGCCGCCATCAGGATCGTGCTGCCCTCATGGGCTGCGGGGATGAAATCACCGCCACAATCGCGCACAAAACTGTCGACCATGAACAGGTTTGCATCCCCCATCAGGCCGAACATCTTTTGGGTTCCGTGGTCTTTGGTGGCACGTGCAATGGATTGATAAACATGGTTCTGGGGGGACATTGGCGTGACCTTTTCCTCAAATTTGACAGCTTCGACGGGCTTTGAGGGATGATACTGTCTGTGTTGCGTGAAATTGCTTCTAAATTGGTCTGTTTTGGGTCAGGCTGGGTGAGTTATGCCTGATATCCACAAAAAGTAGGTAAATCTTTGCTCGATTCATTTGAAAAGCTCATCCTGAAGGTTCTGCAACGCGACGGGCGCGCCAACACGCAAGCGCTCTCGGATGCTGTGGGGCTGTCGCCCTCTCCGTGCTGGCGGCGGGTCAAACGGTTGGAGGAAGAGGGCTACATCACCCGCTATGCGGCAATTCTGGATGGCAAAAAGCTGGGTCTACATGCTTTTGCCCATATTCAGGTGTCGCTGGTGGATCATGACGTTGCCTCGATTGATACATTCCAGGCCTTTGTGGACAAGAACGACCAGGTGCTGGAATGTTCGTCGATCACGGGTGACTTTGACTATATTCTCAAAGTTGCTGCCAAAGACCCCGAAAGCCTTGAGCAATTCATCATGCACAGCCTTCTGCGGCTCAAGGTCGTGCGGACGACGACTACTACCTTTATCCTGCGGCAAATGAAGGTGTCCGGCGCGCTGCCAGTCGATCTTTGAGCGGTTGTCAAAGCCAGCCTTGCTGCAAGCGCGTTTGCTTTGGCGCGCGTTTGACCCGCTGTGACGTTACGGCGTTGCGCGGGAAACCCTTTCGCTTCTTTGGGAACTCGGTCTAGCCTTGGGCGGCAGCGGCTTTGCCGTTGCCCTGAATAATACCGATGGCGACGCAGGTATCACACCATAGCGCGACCAAGGGGGAGGGCAGATCATGACCGAACAAAAACACTATCGCACCTGCAATATTTGCGAGGCCATGTGCGGCCTGATCATCACCCACACCAAGGATCGGGTGATCAGCGTCAAACCCGACCCTGACGATCCCCTGTCGCGGGGGCATATCTGCCCCAAGGCCGTCGCGTTGCAGGATTTTCGCACCGATCCCGACCGTGTGACCGCGCCACTGCTCAAGGTGGATGGCGCATTCAAAGAGGTGTCTTGGGAGGAAGCGCTGGACGTGGCCACAACCCGCCTGCGCGCCGTGCAAGAGGCATATGGCAAAGACGCGGTCGGGGTTTATCTGGGCAATCCCAACGCGCATAAATTCGGCAATCTGTTGAACCTTCCGGGGCTGGTTCGGGCATTGGGCACCAAGAACCGCTATTCCTCGGCGACGGCAGATCAGATCCCCCATCACGTTGCATCAATTCACATGCTGGGCCACCCGATGCTGATGCCGATCCCCGATGTGGATCGCACGGATTTCATGTTGATCTTGGGGGGCAATCCGCTGGTGTCGAACGGGTCGATGATGACCGCGCCCGGATTTGGCAAACGCATGGACGAAATCGCAGCACGGGGGGGGCAGGTGGTGGTGATCGACCCGCGCCGCACCGAAACAGCCGAAAAGGCTGCGGCGCATCACTTTATCCGCCCCGAGACCGATGCCGTTTTGCTGCTTGCGCTGATCCACGAGGTTTTCGCCACGGGCAAGCAGCGTCTGGGGCATCTTGAGCCTGTGGTGAGCGGTCTGGACGCGCTGCAAGCAGCCGCCGCGCCCTTTACGCCGGAAATGGCAGCCGAAGTGACAGGCATTGACGCGGGCACGATCCGTGCGCTTGCGGCCAGTTTCATCGGGGCCAAGCGCGCCGTGTGTTATGCGCGCATGGGGGCCTCAACCCAAAGCTTTGGCGGGCTGTCCCTGTGGGCGGCATATGCGCTTAATGTCATCACCGGAAACTTTGACGCCGAGGGCGGTGCGATGTTCACCATGCCCGCATTCGATTACGCGGGCATGACATCGCGCAAGGGTAAGGTGCGCAGCTATCCCGAGGCGCGTTCGCGTGTGTCCGGCCAGCCTTTGTACAACGGCGAATTTCCTGTCTCGGTGATGGCCGAGGAAATGGAAACCGCAGGCGACGGCCAGATCAAGGCGCTGGTCACCGTTGCGGGCAATCCGGTTCTGACCGCGCCAAACGGGCGGCGGATCGAGCGGGCCATCGAAAAGCTGGAGTTTGTGATCTGCGTGGATATCCACATCAACGACACCTCGCGCCATGCCGATTTGATCCTGCCCGGAACCGTTGCGCTGGAGGAGGCCGTCTATGACATGGTGTTCCACAGCTTTGCCGTGCGCAATACCGCCGCCTATGCCCGCCCGCTGTTTGATCCGCCCAAAAACGTGATGCCTGAATGGGAGCTGATCGCCCGTCTGACCGACCGGCTCGAAACGCCCGATCAGCGGCTTCACCTTGCGCCGTCGGTCTATCTGGAAGATCTGCCGCGTCTGCTGGCGTTTGTGGATCAGCGGGACGCCGATTATCCCTTTGCCATGATCGGACGCCGGCAGGTCCGCAGTCACAACAGCTGGACCCAGAACAGCCCGCGTCTGGTCAAGGGGCGCAACCGCTGCACCGTTGAGGTCAATATCACCGATGCAGATCGTCTGGGGATCAGCGATGGGATGGACGTGCGGGTGTCGTCCCGCGTTGGGACGGTGACGTTGCCGGTCGAGATTACGGATACGATGGCACCGGGTGTCGTTTCGATCCCGCAAGGGTGGGGCCAAAGCGGTGACACGATCAGCGTGGCGGCAAGTGCGGGGACCGTTTCAATCAACGATCTGACCGATGACCGCCGCATTGACCCGCTGACGGGGAATGCCGCCTTTAACGGGGTGCCGGTGCGTATCGATCTTGCGTCCTGAGCGCGATCCGGCGCTCAGATCAGAAGGGTTACACCGCTGCCGTGTCAGGGGATCGGTCATCAAGCTGCGCTGTGGCAAGCAAGCTGATGGCGATCATCACCGCCGCCGTACCCAGGCACAGCGCAAGCCCGCCCAGTTGATAGGTCAGGCCCGACAGCACGGTCCCCACCAACCGCCCCGCCGCGTTGGACATATAGTAGAACCCCACATCCATCGTGACCCGTTTCGCATCGGTAAAGCTGAGGATCAAAAAGGAATGGAGCGCTGAATTCACGGCAAAAATCCCTCCGAAAACCAGCAGGCCCAGAACGAGTGTCACAGTGAGCGGGGGGGACGGCGCGGGGGCGACCCAGACCAAAGCGGCCAGCACTGCCGGCACGATCACTAGGGCACCGACCCATGCCCGCGCCTGCGCCAAAATCTGTGCGTCACTGCGGGATGCCGCCCGCAAAATGCGCGGTGCCCAGCCCTGCACGACGCCGTAAAGGATGGTCCACACCGCCATGAACGACCCGATCATAAAGAACGCGGCACGGTTACCGGCCTCTGATCCGTCAGACAGCACCGCATAGAAATAGATCGGGATGCCCACCACAAACCACACATCCCGCGCCCCGAACAAAAACAGCCGCGCAGCGCTGAGCCAGTTGATGTTGCGGTTCTTTGAAAACACCTCAAGGAATTTTGCATCCTTGCGCCCGACCGGCAGGCCCGTTGGCATCCCGACGACAACACCGGCAAGGATGACAAACAGGATCGCGGCCATCGTCAGCACCGACGGGACAAACCCCAGTATGGCCAACAGCGCCGCCCCCAGCAAAAATCCGCAGCCCTTGACGGCATTCTTTGAACCGGTCAGCAGCGCTACCCAGCGAAACAACCCGCCACCATCCGTAGGGGCAAGGATTTTCACCGCACTTTTGGAGCTCATCTTGGCCAGATCCTTGGCAACGCCCGACATGCCCTGCACCAGCATGACAAAGACGACAGACGCGGTGATGCCCCACGCCGGATCAAGCTGCGCCAGCGCCAGTAACGCGACCACCTGCAGGGCAAGCCCGGCATAAAGCGTCGCCGTCAGACCAAACCGCGCGGCGATCCACCCCGCCGACAGGTTGGTCACAACACCTGCGATTTCGTACAGCACAAACAGATAGGCCAGTTGCACCGGCGAAAAGCCCAGCGTGTGGAAATGCAGCAGCACCAGCATCCGCAGGGCACCGTCGGTCAGCATGAAGGCCCAATAGGCCGCCGTCACCGTCATATAGGCTGCAAAGCCCGCAGGGCGTGTCACAGCTTGCCCCCAACCATCAAGGCCACATCGACCAGCCGGTAGGCATAGCCGTATTCATTATCATACCACGCATAGATTTTCACCTGCGTGCCATTCACCACCATCGTCGATGGCGCGTCGATGATACTGCTGCGGGTATCGTTCGTGTAATCCGATGACACCAAAGGCCGGGTCTCATAGCCCAGGATACCCTGAAGCGGGCCATTGGCGGCGGTCTCGAACAGGGCGTTTACTTCCTCCACCGTCGTTTCGCGGGCCATTTCAAACACGCAATCGGTGATGGAGGCGTTCAGCAACGGCACGCGCACCGCATGGCCGTTCAGCTTTCCGGCCAGTTCGGGATAGATCAATGTGATCGCCGTCGCCGATCCGGTCGTGGTGGGGATCAGGTTGGTCAAAGCCGACCGCGCGCGGCGCAAGTCCTTGGCGGGGCGGTCCACAATCGTCTGGGTATTGGTCACGTCATGGATCGTGGTGATGGACCCGTGTTTGATGCCGATCCCGTCCAGCAACACCTTGACCACCGGTGCCAGGCAATTCGTCGTACAGCTTGCCGCTGTGATGATCTGGTGGGTGTCCGCGTCATAGATCTCGTCATTCACACCATAAACGATGTTCGCCGTGGGGCCGTCCTTGACCGGGGCCGATACGATGACCTTTTTCACGCCAGCTGCAAAATACGGGGCCAGCTTGGCTTCGGTCTTGAACGCGCCGGTGCAGTCGATCACGACATCAACGCCCTCCAAGGGCAGGTCTTCCAGATTGCGGGTGCCGGTGACCGGAATGCGCATGCCATCGATGCTGATCGCATCTGCATCGGCCTCGAATTTGGCGGGCCAGCGTCCGTGAACGGAATCAAATTCCAGCAGATGCGCGTGCATCGCCGGATCGCCCACCGCATCATTGATAAAGGCGATCTTGGCCCCGCGTTCCAGCAGGGGGCGCAGGGCAATTTTACCGATCCGGCCAAGGCCGTTAAGTGCATAGGTTGTCATGATCTATTCCTGTGTGGGTATGTCTTTGCCGATGGCGTCGACGTGTTTTTGCAAGGCGGCGCGATCCAACGCTTCGAACGACAGCGACGTAAAAGCGCTGATCCGGTTGTGCAGCGCGCCATAGGTCTGGTGAAAGGCAAGACGCTTTTCCGCTTCGGTTCCTTCGGCTTTCACAGGGTCCGCCATGCCCCAATGGCCTGAAACGGGGTGTCCGGGCCATGTCGGACAGTCTTCGTTCGCGGCGCGATCACAAACGGTAAAGACGAAATCCATCTTGGGCGCGTCTGGCCCCTGAAACTCGGCAAGGTTCTTGGACCGAAGGGGGGACACGTCATGCCCCTTGCTCCGCAGCATTTCAACGGCAAAGGGGTTCAGTTCGGACCGGTGCGCTGTGCCTGCGGAATAGGCCGTGAACCGGTCACCCGCCATGTCGCGCAAAATGGTTTCAGCCAGGATCGAACGGGCCGAGTTGCCGGTACACAGGAACAAGACGGTGAATTTCGGCCCAGATGCGGGGGCGATCCCCTCAAGAAGACCGGCAAACTGCGGCGGACACAGATCGGCGCGCCCCCGGCAGCAGTCCAGAAACAGATCCGACACGACCTCGCGGGTGGCATCCAGATTGACGGCATAAAGCAACCGCGTCCCGTCACGGCGTTGCGAAATCAGCCCCGCTTGGGTCAAGGCAGACAGATACACCGATGCCGTGCTGGCTTTGAGGTCCAGCGCTTGGGCAATTTCACCCGCAGGCAGCGCATCCGGACAGCGCCGCATCAGCAAGCGGAACACTCCCATCCTTTGCGGATGACTCAGGGTGGAGAGGCGGTCGATGAGCATTGATTCCATATTTCATGAATATTTGAAGTATGGAAGGCCTGTCAACGGGGTTTGATTTGATTTGCCGCAGAAACATGCCGCACGGGCAATAAAAAAGCGGCGCGCCCGTTCACCAGGCGCGCCGCTTTTCATTGCAGGTCAAAGTCAGACCGCGAGGGCTTGGCTCAGATCCGCTTTCAGGTCCTCGATATCCTCGATCCCCACCGACAGGCGCAACAGACCCTCGGGAATGCCGGTATGTGGCTCGATCGTGTGGCGATGTTCGACCAGACTTTCGACCCCGCCCAAGGATGTCGCACGGTGAAACAGCGCCAGTTTGCCGGCAGCGGCCAAGGCGGCAGGGGCACCGCCTTTCACGACAAAGGATAGCAACGGCCCAAAGCCGCCGCTCATCTGGCGGGTGGCGACATCAAAGCCGGGATGATGCGGTAATCCGGGATACATCACGGTTTCCACCTGCTCATGCTGGTCCAGAAACTCAGCCAGGGCTTGGGCGTTGCGCGACATTTCCCGCATCCGCAAGGGTAGGGTCCGCATACCGCGCACCAGCAACCATGCCTCAAAGGGGCCAATGACCGCGCCCGCATCATGGCGGTCCACCTTGATATCCGTCCAGATCGGCGCGTCCGCGTCGTTGGTTGCCAACACACCCGCCAAGACATCCGAATGGCCATTGATCCCCTTGGTGGCCGAATGCATCACGATGTCAGCCCCCAAGGCCAGCGGCTTTTGCAACACAGGGGTGGCGGCGGTGCTGTCGACCATCAACAACCCCCCAACGGCGTGAACGGCTCTGGCGGCAGCCTCGATATCCGTGACCCGCAGCCACGGGTTCGACGGGGTCTCGATCAGCACAAGCGACGGTTCAAGCGCAACACAGGCGGTCTCGAACGCGGTGGCATCCGATGCTTCCACCTCGTGCAAGGCGATATCGCGACGGGTGCAGAAATCGCGCAGCCATTTGGTCGTCCCCCAATAGATTTGCGACTGCACCAAAACGCAGCCACCATTCGGAACGGTGCGAAACGCCGCTGCAATCGCGGCCATGCCCGAAGGGAACAACAACGCCTCGGCGGCCCCCTCAAGCTGGGCCAGCACGGTTTCCGCGACCCGCACGATATCGCTTTGATCGCGGAGGTAAATATTGTCAGGCCGCAAGGGCTGATACTGCGCATCGCGCAAATAGGTGGTGGCCATTTGCAAAGGCGGCACAACACCACCGCTTTGCGGGTCGACCGCACCGGCGGCCTGTGCTGCGATGGTGGCGGGGCTCAATCGTGAAGTATCAGACATGGTTTGCGCCACTCCTCAAAGATGACCTGTTTTCAATCTCCTACACCTAAACCCGCGCCTTGCAAAACTGCCAGCCCGTAAATCACTGAACGCCACGTTCCCTTTCATTTTGCCCCTTAAACTCCTGCCGGAGGCATCCTTAATTCCGGCCAAACGCCACGCCGGATGCCCGCAAACCCCCGTTGAGCCTTGTTCTTTACCCCCCCGCGGTCTATGCCGCGCTCGAACCCCTACGCCCCTAGATAAAGGTATCACGCATGATTCCCCGCTATTCCCGCCCCGAGAT
This sequence comes from Sulfitobacter sp. SH22, assembly GCF_965641905.1. Taxonomy (NCBI): domain Bacteria; kingdom Pseudomonadati; phylum Pseudomonadota; class Alphaproteobacteria; order Rhodobacterales; family Roseobacteraceae; genus Sulfitobacter; species Sulfitobacter sp. SH22. Next base: position 1,550,601 of record NZ_OZ282573.1, on the reverse strand, counting down.
GGTTGCAATCTGGTCCCCCGAAACCAAGTTCCGCATCTGGTTCGAGATCGAGGCGCATGCCTGTGACGCGATGGCCAGGCTGGGCGTGATCCCGCAGGCCAATGCCGACGCGGTCTGGAAAGCCAAAGACGTTGAATTTGACGTGGCCCGTATCGACGAAATCGAAGCCGTGACCAAACATGACGTTATCGCGTTCCTGACCCATCTGGCCGAACATGTGGGCAGCGACGAGGCGCGTTTCGTGCATCAGGGCATGACATCTTCGGATGTGCTCGACACATGTTTCAACGTCCAGCTGACCCGCGCTGCCGATATCCTGATCGACGATATGGGGCATCTTCTGGCCGCCCTCAAGCGCCGCGCGATTGAACATAAAGACACATTGCGGGTGGGCCGCAGCCACGGCATTCACGCCGAACCGACCACGATGGGCCTGACCTTCGCGCGTTTCTATGCCGAAATGGACCGCAACCTGACCCGCCTGAAAACCGCCCGCGAAGAAATCGCCACCGGTGCGATCTCGGGCGCTGTCGGCACATTCGCCAACATCGACCCCCGCGTAGAAGAGCACGTCTGCGAGCAGTTGGGTCTTGTCCCCGAACCGATCAGCACACAGGTCATCCCGCGCGACCGTCACGCGGCGTTCTTTGCGGCCCTTGGTGTTGTTGCCAGCTCCATCGAAAACGTCGCCACCGAAGTGCGCCACATGCAGCGCACCGAAGTTCTCGAGGGTGCCGAGTTCTTCTCGGCAGGTCAAAAGGGCTCCTCGGCGATGCCCCATAAAAAGAACCCGGTGCTGACCGAAAACCTGACCGGTCTTGCCCGTACGATTCGAATGGCCGTGATCCCTGCGATGGAAAACGTCACCCTGTGGCACGAGCGTGACATCTCGCATTCCTCGGTCGAGCGTGCGATCGGGCCGGACACCACGATCACCCTTGATTTCGCGTTGCACCGGTTGACCGGCGTGATCGACAAGATGCTGATCTATCCTGACAACATGCTGGCCAACATGAATAAATTCAGCGGCTTGGTGATGTCTCAGCGGGTTTTGCTGGCGTTGACACAGGCAGGCGTCAGCCGCGAAGACAGCTATAAGCTGGTGCAGCGCAATGCGATGAAAGTCTGGGAAGAGGGCAAGGATTTCAAAACGGAATTGCTGGCCGACCCAGAGGTTCTGGCCGCGCTAAGTGCAGAGGAAATCGAAGAAAAATTCGACCTTGCCTATCACACCAAACATGTCGACACGATCTTTGCCCGCGTCTTTAAAGACTGATTTCAGGGCAAATTAACCGATCAGATAGGCTGATTTGCAATATTCCTTTGAGAACGCACAAAGCCGTTGTACGCTTTGATGCGTCTCAAAGGAGTAGTCTGATGAAACTTGCATTTACCTTGTCGACTTTGGCCCTTGTGGTGCTTCCAACCTTTGGCTTTGCAACATGTTCGTCGCCAGAACATGCGATGTCTTGCGCCGAAGGGACCGTGTATGATGCCGAAACGGCGACATGTGTGACGGCGGCAACGTCCTGATCCCCAAGTAAACGTGAATATTATTTCACTAGTTTCACTTTGCCCTAGGTAAAGTAAAAGTAAGATCGAATTACTTTGAATAGGCTTAGGGAATTCCGTTATGCGCGTCCTTCTGGCGTCTGCTCTTGCCGCCGCTCTACCATTCGCCGCTTTTGCCGCTGGCGAAGAATCAACGCCGCCGAAACCAACGGTGACCTGTGAAAAGGGCATGGTTTTTGATAAAAAGACCAAAAAATGCACCTCTGCGCAGGACAGCCGTCTGACACCGGACGATCTGTATCAAACGGTGCGCCAACTGGCCTATGCCGGCGATTACGCGGGCGCGCAGATCGTGCTTGCTGCAATGCCGCAGGATGATGACCGCAGATTGACCTATATGGGTTTCACAAACCGTAAAATGGGCAATGCGGATATCGGCATGGAGTATTACTCCCGCGCGCTCGAAGTGAACCCGGCCAATATTCTTGCGCGGTCCTATATGGGGCAGGGCATGGTGGAGCAGGGCAATATTGCCGATGCTTTGGCGCAATTGCGCGCGATCCGGTCTTATGGCGGGACGGGTACATGGGCAGAGGCGTCTTTGCGCACTGCCATCGCAACTGGACAGACTTTTAACTACTGAGGTTAAATCTGTTCGTTTTTTGTTCATTTCTGGCTGCGACAACGCTGAAAGGCATAGTGGCAGTCAGAGATGAAATTTAATGAATGAACTTGCAACGTTAGGGCAAATTCAACCCGGTCAGATGATGGGATCTGCGCTGCCGGGCGCGGCCAGATTGTCACGGCGGGCGAAAGCCGCGATTGTGGTGCGTTTGCTGCTGAACGAGGGGGCGGATATCCCGCTGGAGGATCTGCCGGAGGCGCTTCAGGCCAGCCTGACCCAGCAAATGGGGGCGATGCGCACGGTTGACCGCGAAACGCTCGCCTCTGTCGTCGAAGAATTTGCTCAGGAACTGGACAGCATCGGGCTGTCCTTTCCCGGCGGGATGGTCGGGGCCATTTCCGCGCTGGACGGAAAAATCAGCAAACAAACCGCCGAACGCCTGCGCAAGGAAGCGGGCGTGCGCGAAATGGGTGACCCGTGGGACCGTCTGCGGGGGTTGGACGCGGCCAGCCTTTTGCCGATGGTGAAAAACGAAAGCATCGAAGTCGCGGCTGTGGTGCTGTCAAAACTCAAGGTCGCATTGGCAGCCGAACTGTTGGGGCTGCTTCCCGGGCCGGTGGCGCGCCAGATCACCTATGCGATATCGCTGACCAGCACGGTCACGCCCCAAGCGGTTGAACGCATTGGTATTTCCCTTGCCAGCCAGCTGGACACCGTGCCGCCCAAAGCATTTGATACAGGGCCGGTGGAACGGTTGGGCGCGATCCTGAATTCTTCAACCTCGCTGACGCGCGATGACATGTTAACCGGTCTGGACGAGGCGGACCGTGGCTTTGCCACCGCTGTGCGCAAAGCGATCTTTACCTTTGCAAACATCCCCGTACGGGTGTCGCCGCGCGACATTCCGGCCATATTGCGCCGCGCCGAACAGTCACAGCTGGTGATTGCCCTTGCCGGTGCCGAAGCCGCCGGGATGAAAGATGTATTCGACTTTATTCTTGAAAACATGTCGGGCCGGATGGCGGATCAGTTGCGCGAAGACGTCACTGATGCGGGGACGGTCAAACCCTCGGATGCCGAAGACGCGATGGCCGCCTTTGTCACCGTGATCCGCGATATGGAGGCGGATGGCGATTTGCAATTGATTGTCGAGGAGGAGGAGGAACCCTGATCCTGCTTGTTGCCTGCGTTTGCGCGCTGTAAACAGCGCGATAGTGCAGCCATCTGGCAGAGGTATATGACAGATCCGAAGCGTCCCCCCCAAGATCCGTTTGCGCGGCGCGCAGGTCACTACCTGACGAATGCCTTGATTGTCGGGCTGATCCGCGTCGCGCTGTTGATCCCGTTTCGGGCGCGGTTGGCCTTTGTGGGGTGGGTCGTGCAGCATGTGATCGGCCCCGCAGCAGGGTATCGCCGTCGCGCTGCCGAAAACCTGTCGTTGATCTGGCCTGATTTGACGCGCAAGCGCAGGGACGAAATCGTTGCCGGGTGCCTGAACAACGTGGGCCGGAGCTTTATCGAAAACTATTCTGCTGACGATTTTCCCGCGCGCATGGCGCAAAACACCCCTCGGGGCCCCGGTGTCAAAGCCTTGCAAGCCGCCGCGGCCAAGGGGCAGGCGGTCATTCTGGTCACCGGGCATTTCGGCAATTACGAGGCGACCCGCGCCTGCCTCGTTGCGCGGGGCTTTGACATTGGCGGATTGTACCGCGACATGAAAAACCCCTATTTCAACGCGCATTATGTGAAAACCATGGAAGCGTTCGGCGGGCCGGTTTTTCCGCAAGGGCGGCGCGGCACGGCAGGGTTCGTGCGGCACCTCAAGAATGGCGGGCAGCTTGTGTTGTTGTTTGACCAGCATGTCTTTGGCGCACCCAAGCTCGATTTTCTGGGGCAGCCCGCAAACACGGCCCTTTCAGCGGCTGAGCTTGCCTTGCGCTATGACGCGCTTTTGATCCCGTTTTACGGGATCCGGCAGTCTGATGGTGTGTCTTTCGATGCCGTGCTCGAGGCACCGATCGCGCATTCTGACGCGATAACCATGACGCAGGCCCTGAACGACAGTCTGGCCGCACGGGTCAAGGCGCATCCCGAACAATGGTTCTGGGTGCACCGGCGCTGGCGGCCAAACGAAGACTGAATTACTTGACGCGCGCCGCTGCCACAATGGGGCCGGCATTGCTGTGCTGGATGATCACCACCGCGGGCGAGGCCCCTTTTAACGGCGCGGTCAGGATCAGCGGTTGGTCTGCTGTCCAGGTCCCCAACACCGACCAGTTCTTGGCGATGTTGTGATATTCAAATGCGTGACCTGCGTTTTCGCCCCGTTTGATATGGGTCATTTCCATCGGCGTATATTGCAGCAGGTGCACCGTGAACGGACCTTTTGCCCCGTTTACTGTCTCCGCATTGATCGCAAGGCTATCGCCCTTGCGTGACAGGGTAAGATTGACGCGCAGGGGGTCGTTTTTGTGGGCGGCAATGGCCTGGGCAACGGCCATGGGTTTCGCGCCTACGATATCGGTGCTGCCATTGATGATCATCTCGGGGGTGTAGACCGATTTGCGCCCGCCGGCTGCGGCATAGGCGCGTTGGCGCGCGGCGTGGTCGGGGTTGCCGAACTGGTCCTTCCACCCGATGTAATCCCAATAATCCACGTGCAGCGCCAAAGCGATCACATCGTCGCGCTTGGACAGCTCTGCCAGAATCTCATCCGCAGGCGGGCAGGACGAACACCCTTGCGAGGTGAACAGTTCAACCACCACAGGCCGGTCCTGAGCGATCAAGGGCGCAGCCAAGGCGACGCCCGCGGCGAGAAGGGTGGAAAACAGGATCTTCATCAATCGGACAACTTTCACAAGGCAGGTTTTTTGTAGACCGGGCTTCGCTCAATTACCACTCAAGCTTTGTTGAGCCATTGTTACGTCCTGAAAGCCGGAATTTACATCAATTTCTGTACACAATGGTATACAAAAGCGATTTCCGTGATGGATTACAGTTGAAACGGCGCGCGCAATACGGCATCTAGGCGCCAAGCCGCCAATCTGTTTTCAACCCATCGAAGGGAGCTCCCATGACCATCATCGTTGGCCAGGACACCGCCAAGACACGCAAGACGCTGACGTCTGGCGATCAATCTATTGCCTATTATTCGATTCCCGCCGCTCAGGAAGCCGGGCTTGGTGATTTCTCGAAATTGCCCGCCGCGTTGAAAGTGGTGTTGGAAAACATGCTGCGTTTCGAGGACGGCAAGACCGTCACCGTTGACGACATCAAGGCATTTGCCGAATGGGGTGCCAAGGGCGGCCAGAACCCGCGCGAGATCGCCTATCGTCCGGCCCGCGTTCTGATGCAGGATTTCACCGGCGTTCCGGCGGTTGTTGATTTGGCCGCGATGCGCGACGGTCTGGTTGCTTTGGGTGGCGACGCTGACAAGATCAACCCGTTGAACCCTGTTGATCTGGTCATCGACCACTCGGTCATGATTGACGAATTCGGCAACCCGCGCGCGTTCCAGATGAACGTGGACCGCGAATACGAGCGCAACATCGAACGCTACACATTCCTCAAGTGGGGCCAAAAGGCGTTTAACAACTTCCGCGTTGTGCCCCCCGGTACCGGCATCTGCCACCAGGTGAACCTTGAATATCTGGCGCAAACCGTTTGGACCGACAAAGACCAGAACGGTGTTGAGGTTGCGTACCCTGACACGCTGGTCGGTACAGACAGCCACACCACCATGGTCAACGGCATGGCCGTTCTGGGCTGGGGCGTTGGCGGGATCGAGGCCGAAGCCGCGATGCTGGGCCAGCCGATTTCGATGCTGATCCCCGAAGTTGTGGGTTTCGAGCTGACAGGCCGCATGATGGAAGGCACCACTGGTACCGACCTTGTGTTGAAAGTCGTCGAAATGCTGCGTGAAAAAGGCGTGGTTTCCAAATTCGTCGAATTCTACGGCGAAGGTCTGGATCACTTGCCACTGGCAGACCGTGCGACCATCGCCAACATGGCACCTGAATATGGCGCGACCTGTGGTTTCTTCCCGATTGACGGCGAAACCCTGCGCTACCTGCGCACAACCGGCCGCGAAGAAGACCGCATTGCGCTGGTCGAAGCCTATGCCAAGGAAAACGGCATGTGGCGCGGCGATGATTATGCGCCGATCTACACCGACACGCTGTCGCTGGACATGGGCACCATCGTGCCTGCGATTTCCGGCCCCAAGCGTCCGCAGGACTATATCGCGCTGACCTCTGCGCACACTGCATTTTCCGATTACGTCAAAGGTGTCCGCGCGGGCAAAGACGCGTCACCCGCCGCCGAAGTGCGTTGGGAAGGCGAGGGCGGCCAGCCGGAGCCACAGGTGATCCCCGGCGACGAGGGCAACCACAAGCGCGGCTATGTGATGACCGACGATGGCCATTACCAGCTGCATGACGGGTCCATCGTGATCGCGTCGATCACATCGTGTACCAACACATCGAACCCTTACGTGATGATCGGTGCCGGTCTGGTTGCACGCAAAGCGCGCGCGCTTGGCCTGACCCGCAAGCCTTGGGTCAAGACATCGCTGGCCCCCGGTTCTCAGGTGGTTTCCGCCTATCTTGAGGCCGCAAACCTGCAAGAAGACCTGGACGCGATCGGCTTTAACCTTGTTGGTTATGGCTGCACGACCTGTATCGGTAACTCCGGCCCGCTGGAGCCTGCGATCAGCAAGGCAATCAACGACTACGACCTGATCGGTACCTCGGTCTTGTCGGGTAACCGCAACTTTGAAGGCCGCATTTCCCCTGACGTGCGCGCCAACTATCTGGCGTCCCCGCCACTGGTTGTGGCCTATGCGCTGGTCGGTGACATGAACGTCGATCTTGCACACGCACCTTTGGGTCAGGATCAAAACGGCAATGACGTCTATTTGAAAGACATCTGGCCAACCACGCAGGAAGTTGCCGAACTGGTCGAAAAGACCGTGACGCGCGCAGCCTTCCAAGAGAAGTACGCCGACGTGTTCAAGGGCGACGAAAAGTGGCAGGCGGTCGAGACGACGGATGCCAAGACCTACAACTGGCCACCCGCGTCGACATACGTTCAGAACCCGCCCTATTTCCAGGGCATGTCGCCAGAGCCGGGCGTGATCACCAACATCGAAGGTGCCAAAGTACTGGCTGTCTTGGGTGACATGATCACAACCGACCACATCAGCCCTGCCGGTTCGTTCAAGGAAACCACACCTGCCGGTCAATATCTGATGGAGCATCAGGTGCCTGTGCGCGAATTCAACTCCTATGGCTCGCGTCGTGGTAACCACGAAGTCATGATGCGCGGCACATTCGCCAACATCCGTATCAAGAACGAGATGCTGGACGGGGTCGAGGGCGGCTATACAAACGGCCCGGATGGCAAGCAAACGTCGATCTTTGACGCAGCCATGGCCTATCAGGATGCCGGCACACCGCTGGTGATCTTTGGTGGTGAACAATACGGTGCCGGGTCTTCGCGTGACTGGGCGGCCAAGGGCACAGCATTGCTGGGCGTCAAGGCCGTGATCGCCGAAAGCTTCGAGCGTATTCACCGCTCCAACCTGGTTGGTATGGGCGTTATCCCGTTCGAATTCACCAATGGTGACACGCGCAAAAGCTTGGGTCTGACCGGTCAGGAAACCGTTTCGATCTCGGGTCTGGATACGATCAAGCCGCTGCAAGAAGTGCCTTGCACGATCACAATGGCTGACGGTTCGGTCAAAGAGATCATGATCAAGTGCCGCATCGATACCGCGATCGAGATCGAATATATCGAACACGGTGGCGTGCTGCATTACGTTCTGCGCGATCTGGCAAAATCGGCCTGATCCTATTGACATAAAGATTGAAACGCCCGCCAAGCATCGTCTTGGCGGGTGTTTTGCGTTTAGATGTGGTGCAAAACGGCGCATCTTCGCCTGTTCGGGCTGATTTAGTGTCAAATACCAGATTTTGTGTTCACAATTGCGCATTTCCCCAACAGAATATTTGTTGCAAGCCGATTGTTTCAGTTATGTAGCCAATATTATTGGTTCACTGCTGACGAGCCGCCTGAACGATCTATCTGATCTGCATCGGGTATCGTTCTTCGCAAAGAAGGGGTGGCGCATGTCGCGTTCGACAAAAGACAGATTTCTAGCGGGTTTGCTGGCCACCACCGCTGCTGCGGCGGTGCTGTGGGGCAGTTCGGTCGGCTTTGCGGCAACGCTGGATATCACGGGCGTCGAAAAAGGCTCCGACCTTTATGAGGCCGTGCTGGGCGGATCGCTGTTGCGCGAACAAACCGCCGAGGACGCAACCCCGTCGACCCAGGAGTTGCTGGCGGCAGCGCAGGCCGATTATGCCAGATTGCTGGCCGTGCTTTACGATCAGGGGTATTTCGCGGCCGTGATCACGATCACCGTGGACGGGGTGGATGCGTCCACGATTGCGCCCGTGTCACCACCCGCGCGGATCGACAAGGCGGTCATCACGGTCAAACCGGGCAAAAAGTTCAGCTTTGCCAAGGCGGAAATCGCGCCAGTCGCGCCTGACACCGAATTGCCCGAAGAATTCGCTGTGGGCGCGCCAGCCCGTCTGGGCGTGTTGAAAGACACGGTATCAGCTGGCATAAAAGGCTGGCGCGATCAGGGGCATGCCAAGGCGGCATTGGCCGATCAGCAGCTTACCGCGCGGGTTCCCGACAGCACAATCAGCGCGACCTTGCGGCTGGCCCCCGGTCCGCGCCTGCGGTTTGGTGATCTGACGGTAAAGGGCGACAGCGCCGTGCGTTTGCGTCGGATCGTCAAGATCGCCGGTTTGCCCACGGGGCAGGTCTATTCTCAGGACCAACTGGATCTGGCGGCCACCCGTCTGCGCCGCACAGGGGCTTTCAGCTCTGTCGCGATGCTTGAGGCCGACCAGATCACCGCGCCTGATCTTCTGCCGATCACCGCGCAGATTGCGGATGCACCACCGCGCCGCTTTGGCTTTGGGGCCGAACTGTCGTCGCTTGAGGGGCTGACAGTCAGCTCCTATTGGATGCACCGGAACCTTTTGGGCGGTGCCGAAAACCTGCGGGTTGAGGGTGAGATATCGGGCATCGGTGGCAGTTCGGGCGGGACGGATTACCGGCTGTCGACGCGTTTTGAACGGCCCGCGACCTTTAACGCCGACACCAATTTTTACGCCTTCGCCGAGATCGAACAGCTGGACGAGGTGAATTTCTTCTCGCGGCAGTTCGAGATCGAGGCAGGGATTGAACGGATCGCCAGCGCCGAGCGGACCTATACGCTGGGCATGGGGCTGCGCACCGCCGAAACCCGCGATGCATTCGGCACGCAAAACTACACTTTGGTGACGCTGCCACTGACCGCCGAACATGATTACCGCGACAACCGTCTGGACGCCAAAGACGGTTATTACGCCAAGGCCAGCCTGACGCCCTTCGCGGCGGTTTCGGGGTCGTCCAGCGGGTTGCGCAGCTATGTTGATGTGCGCGGTTACAAGACCTTTGGCACCACCCGTCCGGTCACCTTTGCCCTGCGCGGGCAGCTTGGGTCGGTTTACGGTCCAACTTTGGCGCAGGCCCCGGCAGATTATCTGTTTTATTCGGGCGGCGGCGGCAGCGTCCGCGGACAGCCCTACCAGACGCTTGGCGTTGATTTGGGTGGCGGGAATACCGTTGGCGGGCGCAGCTTTCTGGGTCTGTCCGCAGAAGCGCGCGTTGCGGTGCGGGACAAGATCGGCATCGTGGCCTTTGCCGATGCGGGCTATATCGGGGCCGAGGCATTCTATGACGGGTCGGGGGTCTGGCATTCGGGTGCGGGGCTTGGCCTGCGCTATGAGACGGGCATCGGCCCGATCCGCGTCGATGTCGCGGTGCCGACATCGGGGCCTGAAACGGGCGAGAATTTTCAAGTCTATATCGGTATTGGACAATCGTTTTGATCCACTTTGTACGCAGCTTCCTTTTCACTTGTATGATGCTTCTGGCCTCGGGCGCGTTGGCCCAGGAGGATGACAAGGATTTTCTGACCCGCACCATCCAGAACGCGCTAAGCGGGGCGGGGCGGATTGTCAGCATCGACGGCTTTGCAGGCGCGCTCAGCTCGCGGGCGTCATTCGATCAAATGACGATTTCCGACGACCAAGGCGTGTGGCTGACATTGGAGGAGGTCGAGCTGGACTGGAACCGGTCTGCCCTGTTGCGCGGCCGGCTTGAAGTTCAGGCGTTGACCGCCAAGCGTCTGTCGGTACCGCGTCTGCCCGCCACGCAAGAAGACAGTTTGCCCGATCCCGAGGCCAAGCCGTTTACCTTTCCGGCCATTCCCGATTTGCCGGTTTCCATCGATGTCGCCAATTTCGAGGTCGAGGAAATTGTGCTGGGCGCGCCGATCCTGGGCGAAGCTGCGCAACTGAACCTCAAGGCCACCGCGAAGCTGAATGACGAAGTTGTGACCCTTGATATCGACGCCACCCGCACGGATGGCAAACAAGGGGCGTTCAAGATTTCGGCTGATCTGAACCGCAGCGACAACCTGCTTGATCTGCTGGTCAACCTCTCGGAAGAGCAAAAGGGCATCATCTCGCGGACCCTGAAGATCCCCGGCGAACCTTCGGTTGATCTGACCGTTGCAGGGTCGGGGCCGGTGTCGGATTTCAAGACCGACATCAAGCTGTCGACCGATGGCGAACAACGTCTGGCCGGACAGGTGATCGTGGCCGAACAAGGGGCAACCGATGACCCCGACCGCCGCATTCAGGCCGATCTGCGCGGGGATGTGACGGCATTGATCCTGTCGCAATACCGCGAATTTTTCGGCACAGACGTGGCGCTGACGCTTGATGCCATGGTGCAGGCGGATGGCGGGCTTGATGTCAGTGATTTCGCCCTCAAGGCGCAAGCGGCCGAATTGCAGGGCAAGATCACCTTGAACAGCGATAAATGGCCCAGCCTGATTGATATCACCGGCACCGTGGCCGCAACCGATGGCGAACGGGTTTTGCTGCCGGTTGCGGGGGCCAGCACCTATGTGCGCCGCGTGGATCTGGGCGTGAAATATGATGCGGGTGATGGCGACACGATTACAGCGGTCTTTGACGTTGACGGATTGGCCACAGATGCGCTGGCGATTGACAGCACACAATTGAACCTGACCGGTACGCTGGCTGGAAAAGCGGGCAGCGTCGGTGCGTTTGACGGCGATCTGGATTTTGCGACCAAGGGGCTGACTTTTACCAACGCCGCCCTGTCCGAGGCCTTGGGCAGCGCGCTTAGCGGTCGCGCCACCATCACCTATGTCGAAGGGCAGCCCGTGCAGATCAGCGGGCTTGACCTGTCGGGCACAGATTACGGTTTGACGGGGGATATGACGATCAATGGCCCCGCCGAGAATTTCCTGACGCAGCTTAAGGCACGGCTGGAAGCCACGGAAATCAGCCGCTTTTCGGCCCTTGCCGGACGCGAGCTGGACGGTGCTGCAAACGTCGATCTGGCCGGTCAGGTCAAACCGCTGGACGGCATGTTTGATCTGAACATCACCGGCCTGACCCGCGACCTGAAGCTGGGCATCGCGCAGGCGGATGCGGTGCTTGCTGGCGAAACCACGCTAAGTGTCGCGGCCTTGCGCGATGAGACGGGCACCTTTGTGCGTGATCTGACGCTTGAGAACGCGGCTGTGTCCGTGACCGGCGGCGCAGAGCTGCGCAGCGATAATTCGCAAGCGCGGTTCACGGCCAATCTGGTCAATATCCACCTTGTCCTGCCGCAGTATTCCGGCCCCGTGACGATCACCGCCACCGCCGATCAGGACACCCGCGGCTGGACGGTGGATGCCGTGACCGACGGCCCCTATAACGCCGCGCTGACCGCCAAAGGTCTGGCGACCGGCCCGAACGCGACGTTGAACTTCACCGCGCAGGTTCCTGAAATCAAAGACTTCGTTCCGGACGCGCCGGTTGGAGGCAAGATCGCGCTGGATGGCATTTTGCGGCAGACGCCCGACGGCTGGCAGGTGGATGCCAAAGCCGCCGCACCAGAAAATGTATCGGCCACTGTCAAAGGGCTGCTGACCCCGCTGGATATCGAATTCGAGGCGCAAATCCCCCGTGTGCAGGCCTTTGCGCCGCAGGTCACAGGCCCGCTGACGGCGGCAGGCACCCTGAAACAGACCGACGCCGGGTTTGTCATTGATGCAAAGACATCCGGTCCCTATGACGCGCAGGTCGCGGTGCAAGGTGCGCTGACGCCGATGATCGACATCTCGTTTGATATAGCCGTGCCCAATGTGCAGCCTTTGGTCCCCGGCGTATCGGGGCCTCTGGCAGCCACAGGGTCGATCCGCCAGACCCCGGCGGGCATCGCCATTGACACCAATGCAACGGGCCCCTATGCGGCGCGGGCATCGGTGCAGGGCGTCGTGACCGGCGACACCCCTGCGCTGAACTATGACATCACGATCCCAAATCTCGCGGCACTGGTTCCCAAGCTGAACGGGCCGCTGAATGTGACGGGCACAGCCCGACAGGAAAGTGCGGGCTGGCGCGTGAACACCAATGCAAGCGGTCCGGCTGGCACGCAGGCGATCATTGCGGGGCTGGTGGGCAGCGATGGCACCCTGAACCTTGATATCAACGGCAACGCACCGCTGGGTCTGTCTGCGCCCTTTATCGCGCCACGCATCCTGCAAGGGCAGGCGGCCTTTGATCTAAGCGTGAACGGGCCGGCGCAGCTTGGGTCTGTGTCAGGCACCATTCGCACATCGAATGCGTCGCTGTCAGCGCCCAACCTGCGGATCGCCTTGAAAAATATCGCGGCCAACATCGACCTTGGCAACAATCGCGCGCAGGTCGATCTGTCGGCAGAAAACGTTGATGGCGGGCAGATCAAGGTCGGCGGCGCTGTGGTGCTGGCCGGATCGATGACGGCGGATTTGCAGATCGGATTGAACAATCTCGTGCTGATTGACCCGTCGCTTTATCGCACGTCGCTGAATGGCAACCTGCGTCTTGCAGGCCCGCTCACAGGTGGGGCGCGAATTGATGGCCGGATTGATGTCGGTGAAACCAGCGTCACGGTGCCCTCGACGGGGCTGACCAGTATTGGTGACATTCCACCGATCGATTTTATCGGGGCACCCGCTGATGTGATTGCCACGAGACGCAAGGCCGGGCTTGATGGCGCACGGGCGGACGCGGAGGGGGTCGCGGCAGATAAGGGGCCAGGCTTTGGGATGAACATCCAGATCAACGCGCCGAACCGTATTTTTGTACGCGGGCGCGGGCTGGACGCGGAATTGGGCGGGGGTCTGTTGCTGACAGGGACGACCAATCGCGTGATCTCGGCCGGACGGTTTGATCTGATCCGCGGGCGGCTGGATATCCTGGGCAAGCGCTTTGATCTGAACGAAGGGGCGGTGCAATTCCAGGGCGATCTGGTGCCCTATCTGCGCTTTGTCACGGCCACGGCGACCCAAACAGGCGAAGTGCGCATCATCATCGAAGGCCCTGCAACCGCGCCGGAAGTATCATTTGAATCGACCCCCGCATCGCCGCAGGACGAGGTCCTTGCGCAATTGCTTTTCGGGCGCAATATCTCTGAAATCTCGGCGTTTCAGGCGCTGCAACTGGCAAGTGCTGTCGCGACGTTGGCAGGGCGCGGCGGGGCGGGTGTGATTTCGAATTTGCGCACGGGGTTCGGATTGGACGATCTGGATGTGACCACCACAGACAGCGGTGCAACGGCGGTGCGCGCGGGCAAATACATCTCGGATAACGTCTATACCGATGTGACTGCCGCGTCTGACGGGACGGCTGATATCTCCATCAATCTGGACATCTCCAAGAACCTGACCGCCAAGGGGACGGTTCATTCAGACGGTAACACCGGCATCGGGATTTTCTTCGAGAAAGATTACTAGGCTTAGCTGGCGGATGTGCTGAACGCGCCGAACCTGCTTTGTTCGAACAGCAAGGCGGGGGCGTGTCGGTCCGGCTCATAGGCGCATTGCGTGACCTGACCCAGGATCAGTGAATGGTCACCCGCCGGATGGACGGCGAATGTATCGCAATGAAAAGTCGTCAGGCATCCGGCCAATGTTGGCGCGCCATTCGGCCCTTTGGACCAATCGAAACGGTCGAACCCGTCGCCATTGGCGGCAAAGTGATCTGCCAATGCCTGCTGGTCCGCGCCCAGAACATGGATTGCGAAATGCGGTGCCTGGACAAAGGCGTCATGGCGTTTTGACGATTTTCCGGGCGACCACAGCACCAATGCCGGATCAAGCGACACGGATGAAAACGAATTTGCGGTCATGCCCAGCGGGCCTTGCGGCGTCTGGACGGTGACCACCGTTACCCCGGTCGCAAAGCGCCCGAAGGCGCGACGCAGGTCTGAAGTGTCGTCAGAGGCCGGAACGAAATGATGCAAGCTTTTTTTCATGGTGCAGCGGTGCCACGGGGGGGCAGAATTGTCCAGACGGCAAAACCGCAGGGGCTTTGTGCGGTGGCAAAGCCGTAAGGGAAAGCGTTGCAAAGGGGTTTGAAACGGCCCGGCTCTACGTACCTTGTGACAGCGAACGGTTTCTTAACCTCCCTTGGATAGGTAGATCGAGGATGAATTTCAGTGTCGGGCTGCTGTCATAAATAAGAAGGGCTTGATGTGTCGCTAATTGATAAATTCCGTTTGGCGTTTGATATATCTCCGGTGCCGATGCTTTTGGTTGCAAGTGATGGTTCGATGTTGCTGGCCAATGACGATTTCCTTGATCTTTTTGAATACACCATTGAAGAGCTCCGCGGGTTGAACGTTGAGGCATTGGTGCCCGCCTCAATCCGCGAATATCACCCCGAATTGCGCAGTGCCTATAACCAGGTGTCAACGAAGCGGAGCATGGGGGCGGGGCGTGATCTGCATGGGGTGACAAAATCGGGCAATGTGATCCCGCTTGAACTGGGGCTTGAACCGGTCACCGATGGCGTCGAAAAAATGGCGCTTGTTGCAGCCATCGACATCAGCCATCGAAAGGTCCACGAGGACCGGATGCACCGTGCCATGGATGCCGCTGCCAGCGCCATGGTGATGGTGGATGGACGCGGGACAATCGTGTTCGTCAACAAAGCCGCGTCGACGTTGTTTGGCTATGATGAAGAAGATCTGCTGGGTCATAAGGTGGAGATGCTTATTCCCGAAGAATTCCGGCGGGCGCATCCTGTGTATCTTGGCAGTTTCATGAACAACAGCACCGAACGGTTCATGGGGTTGGGCAGGGATCTGTTCGCCCGGCGCAGTGACGGGACACGCTTTCCCGTGGAAATATCCCTCACACCTGTCGATGCACCAAGCGGGGTCTTGGTCATGAGCACGATTGTCGATTTATCCGAACGTGTCGCGGCGGCCGAGGCGGTTGCAAGGAAAAGCGCGGAGCTGGCGGCGCTGAATGTCGAGCTTTCGCATTTTGCCTATAGCGCGAGCCACGATCTGAAGGCACCGTTGTCGTCGATCACCGGGCTGTTGAATTTATGCATCGAGGATCTGGATGAAGGGAACCTTGATGAGGTGCGCGAGAACCTTGCAAGGGTGATTGATATCAGCCACCGCAGCGCCAAAAAAGTCGAAGGTGTGTTGCAAATCGCACGTGCGGGACGGGACGGGATGCCAAAGGTACCGGTCTTGCTGGATGCCATCATCGCAGAGATATGGATAGATCTCACAGGCGGAAAAAGCACCACAAAGCTGGAGCTGGAGTTCAATTATGCTGACCCCCTCGTGACAGAGCTGCCGACGTTGAAAGTGATCATCGAAAACATGCTGTCCAACGCATTGCGCTATGGCGACAGCTCGAAACCGGAGCATGTGATTTGCGTCAAAAGCGATGCCGTTGAAGATGGGGTGAAAATATCTGTCCGGGATAACGGGATAGGAATTTCAGAGCAGAATTTGCTCAAGGTATTTCAGATGTTCATCAGACTGGACGAGCGAAGTGGTGACGGGCTGGGTCTGTCATTGGTTCAAAAACAGGTTGAACGGCTTGGCGGGGAGATCACGATCAACAGCACCGTGGGGCAAGGCACCGAGATATGCTTTACCCTGCCATCGGAGGAAAAAACGCATGACTGATATTCCGGTTGTGGTTGTCGATGACAACGTTTCGGATCGATATATCGTAAGGCGGCGGCTTGCCAAAGCTGGCGGATTTGGGGAGATATTTGAGGTCACAAACGGCACTGAATTCCTTGAACGGCTGACAAGGGGCGATTTTCGCAGGGATGCTCAAGGCACGCCGTTTCTTATTTTGATGGATGTGAATATGCCGCTTTTGACGGGTTTCGAAACCATCCTCGAGATGGAGCGCAAGGCCCAAGCCGCAAACAGTCCGTCAGGCTTGGTCGTGATGATGCTGACCTCGTCCAGCAATCCGCAAGACATGGCAAAAGCAGCAGAAATCGGATCAATCAAAGGGTATGTTTTCAAACCCCTTGATGACGAGGGGGTTCAGAAAATCCGGAGTCTTTATGCATAAGGGCTAGGGCCAGCCGCCTGAGGCATGGCCGGTGTTGGCGGGCGTTTCCCCCAGGGCCGGACTGCAAAAGGGGCACCCGACTGGATGCCCCCTTTTCTAATATGTGTGCGTTTCCCTTAGCGGTTCATGCGGTTTTCGATCAGTTCGTCCACCACTTCGGGTTCCGCCAGTGTCGAGATGTCGCCAAGCGCGCCAAAGTCGTTTTCGGCAATCTTGCGCAGGATGCGGCGCATGATCTTGCCCGACCGTGTTTTTGGCAGGCCGGGGGCCCATTGGATCAGGTCTGGCGATGCAATCGGGCCGATTTCGGTGCGTACCCAGTTGCGCAGTTCGGTGCGCAGCTCGTCCGTAGGTTCCTCACCCGCCATCAAGGACACATAGCAATAGATGCCTTGGCCTTTGATATCATGCGGATAACCGACCACGGCGGCCTCGGCCACCTTGGGGTGGGCAACCAGCGCGCTTTCGACTTCGGCGGTCCCCATGCGGTGGCCGGATACGTTGATCACGTCATCGACGCGCCCGGTGATCCAGTAATCGCCGTCTTCGTCGCGGCGGCAGCCGTCACCGGTAAAGTAATAGCCCTTGTAGTCGCTGAAATAGGTTTGCTCGAACCGTTCGTGATCGCCCCAAACGGTACGCATCTGGCCGGGCCAGCTGTCGGCGATGCACAACACACCTTCGACGCCATTGCCCTCGACGATCTCGCCCGAGGCGGGTTCCAGCACGACCGGTTTGATGCCAAAGAACGGCTTCATCGCGGCACCGGGTTTGGTGGCGTGAGCACCGGGCAGGGGGGTCATCAAGTGACCGCCGGTTTCGGTCTGCCACCATGTGTCGACGATCGGGCAATTGCCCTTGCCGACCACGTCATTGTACCAGTTCCATGCTTCGGGGTTGATCGGTTCGCCCACGGTCCCCAGCAATTTGAGGCTGCTCAGATCACAGCCGTCCACGAATTCGCGCCCCTTGCCCATCAGCGCACGAATGGCGGTGGGGGCGGTGTAGAACTGGTTCACCTTGTGCTTTTCGCAGATCTGCCAGAACCGGCTGGCATCGGGATAGGTTGGCACGCCTTCGAACATCAGGGTGGTGGCACCATTGGCCAGTGGCCCATAGACGATATAGCTGTGGCCCGTGACCCAACCCACATCCGCAGTGCACCAATAGACATCGCCATCATGGTAATCGAACGTGATCTCGTGGGTCATCGCGGCATAGACCAGATAGCCGCCGGTGGAATGCACAACGCCTTTGGGCTGACCGGTCGAGCCCGAGGTGTAGAGGATGAACAGCGGATCTTCGGCGTTCATCGCCTCGGGGGCGCAGGTGTCAGCGGCGTCCTTTGCCAGTGCTTTATAGTCGAAATCGCGGCCTTCGGTCCAGGTTGTCTGGCCGCCGGTGCGCTTGACAACGAGGCATTTGACGCTGTCCTTGCAGTGCAGCAGCGCTTGGTCGGCATTGGTTTTCAGCGGCGTCGCCTTGCCACCGCGCGGGGCATAGTCGGCAGTGATGACGACCTTGGCCTCTGATCCGTTCACCCGCGATGCCAAGGCATCGGGCGAGAAACCTGCGAAAACGATGGAGTGGATGGCACCGATCCGCGCGCAAGCCAGCATCGCATAGGCGGCTTCGGGGATCATCGGCAGATAGATGACAACCCGGTCGCCTTTGGTCACACCCAGATCGCGCAGGATGTTTGCCATTTTGCAGGTCTGGGCGTGCAGTTCCTTGTAGGTGATGTGCTGCGCGCCTTCTTCGGGGCTGTCGGGCTCCCAGATGATGGCGGTCTGGTCGCCGCGTGTCTCAAGGTGGCGGTCGATACAGTTGGCGCTGACGTTCAGCGCACCATCGGCGAACCAGTTGATCTTGACCTGTCCAAAGGTGAAATCCACGTCCTTTACTGTGGTAAAGGGGGTCATCCAGTCAATACGCTGCGCCTGTTCGCGCCAGAACCCGTCTGCATCATCAATCGACGCCTTGTACATGGCATCGTATTTGGCAGCGTTCACATGGGCACCTGCAGCCATTTCGGCGGATGGCGGATAGGTCTTTGCAGCGTTGGACATCGGTTCCTCCCTCAAGGATCATAGCATTCAATCGACCGGCTGAGCCTGACGGCTCGTCGATCCTCCCTTGGCGGATCATAGCGGCAACTGAAAAGAAAGGAATAAGTATCTGTTATGGCGCGCTTTGTCTGTAAAGTTTTTTCCGAAAGCGGCGGTGATTTGTAAATTTTGCGAGGGGTATTGGGAATTTTCCCGCCTTTGCCGCCGATTACATGTCAACATTTTCAAGCGGTTTTACAGGGCAAATTTGCGGCCTCAAACCATTTCAGGATCAAGCCAAAGGCCTAAAATCGGCACCGCATGTTCTGGGGTTGGCAGACCCGCTGTCCGCAGTTAGTGTTTTGGCAAGCGGAACGCATAGCTCCGCATCAAGGGAGAGACTACATGAAGAATCTACTAAACGGCGCAGCAATCAGCGCCCTCACATTCGCATTCGCATCACAAGCTGTGGCAACCGAGTGGAACGCATCTGTTTGGGGCAAGCGTCGCGCCTTTACCGAGCACATCGAGAAAATCGCAGAACTGGTTTCCGAAAAGACCGGCGGCGAATTCACTATTAACGTCAGCTACGGTGGTCTTTCCAAGAACACTGAAAACCTTGATGGTATTTCCATTGGTGCCTTCGAGATGGCGCAGTTCTGTGCAGGCTACCACGCGGATAAAAACCCGTCGATCACCGTGCTGGAACTGCCGTTCCTTGGCGTGCAGACCCTCGAAGAAGAAGTCGCGGCTTCCAAAGCAATCTATGCGCACCCGGCTACAGTTGCCGATCTGGCACGTTGGAACGCAACGCTGCTGATGCCATCGCCGATGCCACAGTATAACATTGCCGGTGTGGGCGACGCGCCCAAAACGCTTGCCGATTACGACGGTCTGACTGTTCGTGCGACAGGTGGTATCGGCGAAGCGCTGACGCTGATCGGTGCTGTGCCAACCTCCGTGACCTCGGGCGAGGCCCGTCAGGCAATGGATTCGGGCATCGTTAAATCGATCGCATTTGCCCCCCATGCGCACATGTCCTTTGGGATCATGGAAGCTGCGAAATGGTGGACAGAAAACCTCAACCCCGGCACCGTGAACTGCCCTGTTGTGGTGAACTCCGATGCGCTGGGTGCCTTGTCTGACGCCGAGCGTGAGGCCCTGTTGGGGTCGGTCGACGAGTCGCTGGCCTATTACATCGACAACTACAACAACAACACCATGACCAAGTGGTGGGCGTTGCTGGATGAAAAAGGCATCGAAAAGGTCAGCTATAACGAAGACAACCTTGCCGCGTTCCGCGAAAAGGCTGCCGGCCCTGTTGCTGCCAAATGGATCGAAGAGAACAACGCACGCGGTCTGCCTGCGCAAGAACTCTATGATCTGGTGATCACGACACTGGGTAAGTAACCTCGGACATTTGAACGGCGCGCTGCCCTGGTATGGGCTGCGCGCCGTTTGCTATTTCCGAAGCGATTTTTATCGCCGTACAACCATCTTGATATTGGGGGGAACACCATGGCCATTCGTGCTGCGGTAATAACCGATGACAGTCTTCTGAGCCGTCTGGATCAGGGGCTATACCGGCTTGAAAGAGCCTTTGGTCTGGTCAGTGGGGTTGCCGTTTTTGCCCTGATGCTTCTGGCGGTTTATTCCGTCGGGGGACGTAACATTTTCAACTCTCCGGTGCAGGGCTATGTCGATCTGATCGAAATGGCGATGCCGTTGATCGCGATTATGGGGGTCAGCTATACCCAACGCGATGGCGGGCATATCCGGATGGACATTCTGGTGGGCAGGCTTCGGGGCCGTGCCCTGTGGACCGCCGAATTTATCACGACATTCCTGGTGTTGGTCCTGATCTTGTTGCTGATCTGGGGATCATGGGCGCATTTCCAACGCAGTTTCGACTTTGCCGCCCCGCTCTGGAGCCGTGACAGCAGCATCGACATCAAACTGCCGATCTGGCCAGCCAAGCTGATCGTGCCTGTCGCATTTTCCGTATTGGCCTTGCGTCTGATGTTGCAGCTTTATTCCTACGGCTTGGCGATCAAAAGCGGCACGGATGAACCTGTTGGTGTGCCGCTGGTCGAAGATGCAGCAACAATTGCGGCGCGTGAAGCGGCCGCTGTCACCGGACGGGAGGACCTCTGATGGACAGTATCGACATTGGTATTTACGTATCCATCGGCCTTTTGGTCATGGTCGTTTTGGGGATGCGCGTGGCCTTTGCCGCCGCGATGGCGGGTCTGGTTGGGCTGGTCTGGGTGTTCTGGGCCAAAAAGGGGTATGACCCCTCGCAATTCATGTGGGCGATGACCGTTGCCACGAAAACAGCCGGGCAGGTGCCGCATTCCAAGGTGGCCAGCCAGGCGCTGTCGCTGATCCCGACCTTTATCCTGATCGGGTATCTTGCCTATTACGCGGGTCTGACCAAGGCCCTGTTCGAGGCGGCAAAACGCTGGATCGCCTGGGTGCCGGGCGGGCTGGCGGTTGCCACTGTTTTCGCCACGGCGGGGTTTGCGGCGGTATCCGGTGCTTCGGTTGCGACTTCGGCGGTTTTCGCGCGTATCGCCATCCCAGAGATGCTCGAAAACGGCTATAACAAAAAATTCGCCGCCGGTGTTGTGGCGGCTGCGGGCACACTGGCTTCACTTATTCCGCCATCGGCGATTCTGGTGATCTATGCCATTATCGTGGAACAGGATGTGGGCAAGCTGTTGCTGGCGGGCTTTATCCCCGGTGCGTTTTCGGCGCTGGTCTATACGATCATCATCGTGGGCATTGCGCTGGTCTGGAAAAAGGTAGGCCCCCCGATCACCGGCTTCACATGGCGTGAACGGTTTGAATCCCTGCCACCGGCCTTGCCGATTGTGGCCGTTGTCGTGATCATCATCTTTTTCGTCTACAACCCGTTTGGCGATGCGTGGGGCACACCCACAGAAGGCGGTGCCATCGGGGCGTTTATCGTGTTCCTGATGGCGCTGTGGCGCGGAATGCGCTGGCCAGAGCTGAAGGACGCCTTGCTGGAAACCGCCAAGCTGACGGTGATGATCTTTAGCATCATCTGGGGCGTGTTGATCTATGTGCGCTTTCTGGGCTTTGCCGATTTGCCCGGTGCCTTTGCCGACTGGATTTCGTCGCTTGAAATGGCCCCGATGCTGATCCTGATCTGTATCCTGCTGGCCTATGCCGTGTTGGGCATGTTCATGGATGCCATCGGGATGCTGCTGCTGACCTTGCCTGTGGTCTATCCTGCGGTGATGGCGTTGAACGGGGGCGAATTTGTGTCCGCCGCCGACAGTTCCTTTGGCATGTCAGGTCCGATGTGCGCGATCTGGTTCGGGATCTTGGTGGTGAAAATGGCCGAGTTCTGCCTGATCACCCCGCCCATCGGGTTGAACTGTTTTGTCGTTGCCGGTGTGCGTGACGACCTGACGGTTCAGGACGTGTTCCAAGGCGTGGCCCCGTTCTTTGTCGCGGATGCCATCACGATCGCCTTGCTCGTGGCCTTCCCGTCTATCGTGCTGTGGCTGCCGTCACTGGCCAGCTAGATCAGCGCGTTGTTGTTCCCTGCTATCCTCGGGTTTGACCTGTTCTGCGGACAGGAAATTCCCGATGGTATGCAGGGGCTCAAAATTCTCGCAGATGACCTTGAAGACAACGAGGAAAGGCACCGCAACCAAGGCACCTGCAATTCCCCAAAGCCAGCCCCAGAACACCACGGTCAGAAACACGGCGACCGTGTTCATCTCAAGGCGGCGACCGACCAGCCATGGCGTGACGATCTGCCCCTCAAGCATGGTCAGCGTGAGATAGCCCAAGGGGGCCAGCAAGGCATAGCCAAGGCTGTCGAAGGTCACGATTGAAAAACCCGCGACCAAGATAACGCCACCGAACCCGCCGATATAGGGCAGGAAATTCAGCATGAACGCGGCAATCCCCCAGATATAGGCCGAAGGCAGGCCCAGTGCCGTCAGATACAGCCCGACGCAAATACCAAGCCCCGCGTTGATCGACGCGATGGTCAGCAGATACCGCGACACCCGTTTTTCCACATCATAGACGGTCTGCAATGCACGTTTCTTGCCTGTCATGGTGGGCATGGACTGCACCAGCTTGAGGTAGAACATCTCTCCTGATGACAACAAGAACAGCGCGAGGATCAGGATAACCGCAAGCGACGCGCCTGTGGTGCTGACCGTATCCAGCGCCGTGTCCAGCAATCCGGGTTGGCGCACGACGACTTCGTTGCTGTTGTCGACGCCGCCATTGCTGATCTTGTCGACTTCCTCGCTGGCGCTGCGCATGGTTTCGACCGCTTGACTAAGGCTGCTGAGCTTTTGTTCGATTTCCCGGCCCATTTGCGGGATTTCGTCGCTCCAAAGGGCAACCGTCCCGGCGGAGAGCACCACCACCGACAGGATCAGCAGCGCGGTGGCCGACACCAGAATAAAGGCGGAAACGACATGTGGCACGCCAATACGGTACAAGCCACGGCCAACGGGGCTTAGGGTCAGGGCAAGCAAAAAGCCCAGCAAAATCGGCAAGATAAGGTCTTTGGCAAAATAGGCTGTGACAAAAAGCGATATCAGCACCAGCATTTGCAAAGAGCGCCGGATCGAGGGAATGTGTTCCACAGGAATGTCCAATGCGTCAGGGGTTACGGATCAAACGCCGCAACCGGGCAAAAGGTTCACGGCCAAGCACACGATTGTTGCATGTCGCGGCAATACCGCTCGCGAAGGGGGCGGATCTGTGCTGATGTGGGGGCATGTCTGATACGGAGAAACCAAAATGCCCGTCACGCCCCTAGGTCTGGACCCGTCCCTTTGCTTTATCGGGGGGGCTTGGGTGCCCTCTGCCACGTCGGCGCGTGTGACGCTGGTGAACCCGTCGGATGGATCGCGCCTGTGTGACATTGCGCGCGGATCGGACACAGACATTGATCGCGCGGTGCAGGCTGCCCATGCGGCGTTGCGCGGCGACTGGGGCCGCGCCACCGCAGCCGAACGCGGGCGGGTGCTGGCGCGGATCGGGCAGGGGGTTCTGGACAATATCGACGAACTGACCCGCCTCGAGGCGCTGGATGTGGGCAAGCCGTTGAAACAGGCCCGTGCAGATGTGCTGGCGCTGGCGCGCTATATGGAGTTTTACGGCGGTGCCTGTGACAAGCTGCACGGCGAAACGATCCCGTATCTGGACGGCTATACCGTCTATACCTTGCGCGAACCGCATGGGGTGACGGGGCATATCATCCCTTGGAATTATCCTATGCAGATCATCGGGCGTTCTGTCGGGGCGGCCCTTGCGATGGGCAACGCCACGGTGCTCAAGCCCGCCGAGGAAGCCTGTCTCACAGCCCTTGCCTTTGCGCAGATCGCCCATGCGGCAGGCCTGCCCGCCGGTGCGCTGAATGTGGTGCCGGGCTTGGGGGCCGAAGCGGGGGCGGCGCTGACGCGGCATTCCGGCGTGCATCATCTGTCGTTTACCGGCTCTGTCGGGGTCGGAAAGCTGATCCAGGAAACCACCGCCCGTAATGTCGTGCCTGTCACGCTTGAACTGGGGGGCAAGTCGCCGCAGCTGGTGTTTGACGATGCCGATATTGATGCAGCACTGCCGTTTCTGGTCAATGCGGGCATCCAGAATGCGGGCCAGACCTGTTCGGCGGCCTCCAGGATATTGGTGCAGCGCGGTGTCTATGACCGCGTGGTGGCACAGATGGGCGCGCGGTATGATGTCTTTCGGGTAGGCCCGGCCATGGCCGATCTGGATGTCGGGCCGCTGATTTCGTCGCGCCAAAAGGCCATCGTCGAAGGGTATCTGGCCAAGGGCGACGGTTTGGAGGTCGTCGGCCGTGGCCTGATCGTGGCGGATGCGCCTGAAAACGGGGCCTATGTCGCGCCGACATTATTCGCCGGTGTCGCCCCCGATCATGTGCTGGCCCAAGAGGAAATATTCGGCCCCGTGCAGGTCATCATCCCCTTTGATACCGAGGAAGAGGCCGTGCAAATCGCCAATGGCACCGACTTTGGATTGGTCGCCGCCGTGTGGTCGCAAAACGGGGCGCGGCAGATGCGGCTGGCCAAACAGCTGCGCGCGGGTCAGGTGTTCCTGAATAACTACGGCGCGGGGGGCGGGGTTGAACTGCCTTTCGGGGGGGTGGGACTGTCCGGACATGGCCGCGAAAAGGGCTTTGAGGCGCTTTACGGGTTCTCGACCCTCAAGACGGTTGCGGCGTTCCACGGCTAGCGAAAAGTTAAGAATCGTCTTCACAAACGGTGCGACCGGTTGTAGCAACGGACTCACTTTGGTCCGGACGGTTCTGTCGTTCGGTTAAAAGGGAACGTGGTGCGGCACCTGCCCATTCCACGACTGCCCCCGCAACTGTAAGCGGCGAGCGATACCGGCAAAGGCCACTGTCATGTCTGTCATGATGGGAAGGTCCGGTTCAGCTTTGACCCGCAAGTCAGGAGACCTGCCAAGGTGATCACCCTGCTAAGGGCGCGAGGGGCGCTTTGGCTGCGGATTCTCCGCTGTGGTGGCTTCACCGTCTGCGGGGGGCAATCCAGTCCCTTTACTGACATTCACGACGTCAAACGACCGATTGCCGGTCGTTACCAAAGGGACTTAAGATGTTTAGAACATCCCTACTTTCATCCGCCGCGCTTATCGCGCTTTGCACCTCGGCCGCTGTTGCACAGGAAACACTGGCACTGGACGAGATCATCGTGTCGGGCGGCCTGTCGCCCATCGCCGCCAACGCCTATGGCCGCGCCGCAACTGTCATCACCGCACAAGACATCGAAGACCGCGGCATCACCAATGTCGCAGACGCCCTGCGCAGCCTGCCCGGTGTTCAGGTCAGCGGTGTTAGCAGCAACTTTACCCAAGTGCGCATCCGTGGCGGCGAAGCAAACCACACATTGGTGCTGATCGACGGTGTCGAAGCTGCCGGTGGCGACGGCGAATATGTGTTCAGCGGGCTTGAGACCGCCAACATCGAACGCATCGAAGTCCTGCGCGGCCCCCAGTCTGTGTATTACGGGTCGAACGCGTCTTCGGGTGTGATCAACATCATCACCCGCAAGGGCGATCTGGGCGAAACCTATTCCACCAGCCTCGAAGTCGGCTCTGCGACAATCGCCACCGCGTTTATCGCGCGCCGCAACGAACGGGGCGGTGTGTCGCTGTCCTTGGCGCATACCAATGACGCCGGCTATGACCAGTCTGGTGATGGCGGCGAAAAAGACGGGCTAGAGCGTAACACAGCGATCCTGAGCGGCGATTATCTGGTGACGGATGATCTGAAACTGGGCTTCGTTCTGCGCACATCCGATGAAAACTACGATTTTGATTCCACCTCTTTCGTGGCGACCGATCCGGCCAGCTATGTTGTTGACGATCCGTCGCAATATGCCGACCGCAAGGAACTGACAGCGCAGGTTTATGCCGAATACATGATGATGGGCGGGCGTTTGACGCACCGTCTGGCTTATGAAACCACCCGCAACCGCCAAAGCTCTAACGGGGCACCTTTGGGGCAGACCGAGAGTGAAGCGCTGAAATACCGCCTGAGCTATGGGTTGGACGGGCGCAGTGTTGCTGAAACCGATCACCTGCTGAACCTGCTTGTCGAGCGTCAAAGCGATACCAGCGACAGTAACCCGGCCTATAACCGCGCGGCCCAATCCATTGCCTTGGAATATCGCGGTGCGTTCAGCAACGGTGTTGATCTGCAAGCCGGTGCACGTTTCGACGACAACGATGTTTTCGAGAACGCCACGACGTGGAATGTTGGTCTGGGCTATACCTTGGCTGGATCGGGCATCCGTTTGCACGCATCGGCTGGTACGGGCGTTGTGAACCCCTCGTATTTCGAGCTTTTTGCCAATGCATTTGGCTATACCGGCAACCCAAACCTGCGTCCGGAAGAAAACAAGAGCTTTGATATCGGGGCCGAATTCCCGGTGTTTGAGGGGCGCGGCACGATTGATGTGACGTATTTCAACGAAAAGCTGACAGACGAGATTTCTGCCCTCTCGCTTGGTGGTGGTGCATTCACCTACGAGAACCAGGCCGGTGAAAGCACCCGCGAAGGTGTTGAGATTTCGGGTAACATGCAGGCGACCGACACCGTTTCGCTGCGCATGTCCTATACCTATTTGGATGCGAAGAACCCCAATGGCAGCGTGGAAATCCGCCGTCCGCGTCACGAATTCACCCTTGGTGCCACAGTTGAAACCTTTGGCGGCCGTGGGTCGGTTTCCGCAGACCTGCGCCACGTGTCGGCAAATTATGACACGCAGTTCTTTGGGACCTATCCGACGATCAAACTGCCGTCCTATACCACGGTTGATGTGGCCGCCGATTACGACCTGAATGACCGCGTGACGCTGACAGGGCGGATTACCAACCTGTTTGACGATGATGCAGTTGACGTCTGGGGCTATGCCAGCCGGGGCCGCGCGGCCTATATCGGTGTCCGTGCGAACTTCTAAACCCATCCACGCCATGTGGCTTGCGGGTGCGCTGTTTTGCGCGCCCGCTGTTTGCTTTGCCCAAGCCGCGCCGCAAAGGGTCGTGTCCTCAGACGCGCCGCAAAGGGTCGTGTCGATGAACCTGTGCACCGACCAGCTGGCAATGCTGATCGCAGGCGAGGGGCAGCTCTTGTCTGTCTCACAACTTGCCAGTGATCCGCGCAGCTCTGCTATGGTGGTGCAGGCGGACCAGTACATCACCAACCACGGACGCGCCGAAGAAATCTATCTGATGCAGCCCGATCTGGTGCTGACCAGCCCCTATAGTGCGCGCGCCACCGTGCGGATGTTGGAACGGCTTGGCATCAGGGTCGAGACCTTTGAGATCAGCAACAGTCTGTCCACCATCCCCGACCAACTGACCCATATGGGCGAGATCTTGGGCCAGCAAGACAAGGCGGCGGCACTGGTGGCCGAGTATCAAACCGCACTTGCCGCGTTTCAGGCCAACCCCTCCAACCGGCCCACAGCGGCGGTGTATCAGGCCAATGGCTATACCACAGGGGATAGATCCATGGCGGGGGAGATCCTGACCTTGGCGGGGTTTGAAAATGCGGCCGTTGCGGCGGGCTATGCGGGTGGCGGGATCATCCCGCTTGAGGTTCTGGCCATGGCGCAACCCGATGCCGTGATCCAAAGCCTGCCCTATGAGGGCGGATCACGCGCCGAAGAAATTATGGACCATCCCGCCGTTGCCGCGCTGCGCAAGAATGGCGAAAGGGCAGGGCTGACAGATCACGATTGGGTCTGTGGTACACCATTTGTCCTGCGCGCCATCGCCAAGATGACGGAACTGCGTATACGCATTCAAGCCCAAGGAGCGGTGGAATGAACCGCCTTGCATTGTTCTTGTGTACCATTGTGGTGCTGTTGTTCATCGGTGCGCTGGTGATCGGCCCGGCACAGCTGAGCGTGGGTCAAAGTCTGAACGCCCTGATGTTTGGCGACGACGGCCCGATGACGCTGGTGATGCGCGAAATCCGTTTGCCACGTGCCATACTGGGGGTGCTGGTCGGCGGTGCTTTGGGGCTGGCCGGGGCCGCGATGCAGGGCTATCTGCGCAACCCCCTGGCTGATCCGGGGCTGATCGGCGTGTCGGGCTCTGCGGCTTTGGGGGCGGTTTTGTCGATCCAGACCGGGCTTGCGGCGACGATGGTTCTGGCCTTGCCGATGATGGCGCTGGCGGGGGCATTGGTGGGCGTCTTGCTGGTCTTGGTGCTGGCCGGACCCCGCGGATCGTCCCTGACCCTGATCCTTGCCGGGATCGCGATTTCCGCCTTTGCGGGGGCGCTGACATCGCTGGTGTTGAACCTGTCGCCGAACCCCTATGCGGCGAGTGAAATCATTTTCTGGATGATGGGGTCGCTGGCGGATCGGTCGATGATCCATGTCTGGATCGCCTTGCCCCTGATCATCACAGGAAGCCTGCTGCTGTCGACCCTGTCGCGCGGGCTGGATGCGCTGACCTTGGGCGAAGACGCGGCCGAGGCGATGGGGGTGAACCTGACCCGCCTGCGTCTGTCACTGATCTTTGGCACGGCGGCGGTTGTGGGGGCGTCCACTGCGGTTGCGGGGGCGATCGGGTTTGTCGGTCTTGTGGTGCCGCATTTGCTGCGCCCTTGGGTTGGTGCACGGCCCGGTGCCTTGCTATGGGCCTCGGGGCTTGGCGGGGCGGCGATGATACTGGCCGCAGATATACTGGTGCGTGTGGTGCTGCCTGAAAGCGACCTCAAGCTGGGGGTGGTCACGGCACTGGTCGGGGCACCGCTGTTCCTGCACCTGATCTACCGCACGCGGAGGGACGGGCTATGACCATGCTCAGCCTGCGTGATTTCGCGGTGAAACGCCGGGACAAACAGATATTGCAGGGCATCAACCTGCAGATCGGACCATCGGAGATTGTCGGGCTGATCGGCCCGAATGGCGCGGGCAAGACGACGCTGATGCGCGCCTGCCTTGGCTTGATCCCGTCGCAGGGGCACAGTTCGCTGGCCGCCATGTCATCGCGGGATCGGGGCCGCGCCGCCGCGTGGATGCCGCAAGCGCGTGAAATCGCCTGGCCGGTGGATGTGGAAACCCTGATCCGCCTTGGCCGCATTCCCCATCTGGTCGCAGGCCAAAAGCCAAGCGCGGCAGACACAGCCGCCGTGGAACGCGCCATCGCCCGCATGGGTCTTGAGGATTACCGCCACCGCACAGCGACGCATTTGTCGGGGGGCGAACAGGCGCGCGTGCTGATTGCCCGCAGCCTTGCCCAAGAGGCCCCTTTGCTGATGGCGGATGAACCCACGGCGGGGCTTGATCCCGCGCACCAGATTGCGACCATGCAAACCTTTGCGGCCCTTGCCCGGACGGGGCAATCTGTGTTGGTATCCCTGCATGATCTGGGTCTTGCCGCCCGCCATTGCACCCGCATCGTGATGTTGCACAGCGGTGGCATTGCAGCCGATGGCCCGCCGCGTGACGTGCTGACCCCCGATCTGATCCGCGCCGCCTTTGGCATCAGCGCCTATTTGCAAGAAACACCCGACGGCATCATTTTCCAACCGCTAGAGGTTCTGTCATGACACCCGAAATGCTCGCTTTCCTGAACACCGGCGGTCCGGCGCTTTGGGCGATTGCGGTTCTATCCGTGCTGGTACTGGCCATCGTCTTGTGGAAATTGTGGCGTTTGTCGCTGATGGGCGCGTGGTCTCGTGCCCGCGCCGAGGCGATTGTCGCGGGCCAGTCTGTGCCTGCCAAAGGGCTGCGCGCCCGTTTCGCTGCCGATGTGATTGGCGCGCGCCGTTTACCTGACGGCCTTGCCCGCGAAGAGGTGATGCGCCTTGCGGGCCGTGTGCTGGTGCAACTGCGCAGCGGCTTGCGCCCGCTTGAACTGATTGTGACCATCGCGCCGCTGATCGGCTTGCTGGGCACCGTTTTGGGCATGATTGACGCGTTTCAGGCGCTGGAAACCACCGGCGGTCAGGCCGACCCGTCGGTTCTGGCCGGCGGCATCTGGGAGGCACTTTTGACCACGGCGGCAGGCATGGGCGTGGCGATCCCCGCCGCAGTCGCCCTTAGCTGGTTCGAAGCCATCGCCGAACGGGTGCAGGGCGACATGGAGGACATCGCCACACGTATCTTTACCTCCGGGGGGCAGGCGGGCTGATGTTTGCCTTTGCATCCCCACGCCGCAGCCGCAGGCCAAGCCTAACGCCAATGATCGACGTGGTGTTCTTGCTGTTGGTGTTTTTCATGCTGGCCTCGCAATTCGGTCAGGATGCGGCGGTGCGCCTGTCCGGTGCAGGGGCGGGGGCGGCCTATTCCGGCCCGCCGCGCCTGATCGACATCGCCCCCGACGCTCTGACGTTGAACGGCATGGGCGTTGATATTGCGGGCCTGCCCGATGCGCTGACCCCGCTGACCCAGGACCGCGCCGACACCGTCATTCTGCGCGGCACCGACGGGGCCAGCCTGCAACGGTTGCTGGATGTAGCACAGGCGCTGCAAGCCGCCGGGTTCGCCAATCTGGTCGTGGTGGAGTAGCGCCATGAAGTTCGCCCAACCCCGCCGCCGCCAGCCTGCTGAATCCATTGTTCCAATGATCAATGTCGTCTTTTTGCTGCTGATATTTTTCATGATGTCCGCCACGATCACGCAGGCCCCGCCGTTTGATCTGACCCTGCCCGAAACGCAGGCCAAGGGCGAAGTGACCGGCGACCAGACCTTGTATTTGTCGGCGCAAGGCACTGTTGGCTATGACGGCGCATTGGATGATGCCGCGTGGGACCTGCTTGGCGCGGTCGACCCTGCGCCGCTGACGGTCCGTGCGGATGCAACGCTCGAGGCCCGCAGGTTGGCGCAGGTTCTTGCGCGGCTGTCCGCGATGGGCCACGCAGATGTCGAATTGGTGATCCGTACGCCATGAAACAGTTCTTTGAATTCTCTGCCTTTCTTGCGGGTGCCACGGCGCTGCACCTGACGGTGGGCTATATCGCACCAACGGGTACCCAAAGCGCTGCGGGCGCGGGGGGCGATGCCACTGTCACGCTGGCGGCGGCAAACATGTCTGTGCAAGACATGGTGACCGAATGGGAAAAGCCCGTCGAGGTGGTGCAGAACGTGGTGCAACCGGCACAAATGCTCCCCGAATTGGCCGCCCCTGAACCCGCGATGCCACAAAGCGCTGTCACTTCGCGCGCCCCGTCACCTATGCCCGCTGCGGGTGCCGCCCCTGCATTGCCCGACGTCGATCAAACCCCGGCAGCCAAACCAAAACTGCCAGAGCAGCGCCCCAAACTGCGGCCAGAGCCGGTGGCAAAGCCAAAGCCAACGCCGAAACCGGTGGCCAAGGCCAAGTCAGTGCAGACCCCCAAAGCCACAGCGCAAAAACCGCAGCCCAGGAAATTTGCGCAATCCAACGCAGCACAAAAGGCGGCGGGGACAGGTGGCAAAACCGCCAAGGGCACGTCGGGTAACGCGGCAGCAACCGCAGCGAAACCGGGCAATAGCAAAAAACTGATGGCGTCCTGGGGCGGGCAGATCCGCACCAGCATCGAGCGGCGCAAGCGCTATCCATCGGGCACACGGGCGCATGGCACGGTGACGCTGGCCATTTCGGTCCATACCAAGGGGCAGGTGACGGGCGTGTCGGTGCGCAAATCTTCCGGCGTGGCCCAAATCGACCGCGCGGCGGTGGCTGCCGTGAAATCCGCCCGCATCGCTTCTGCGCCAAAGGGGCTGAAATCAGGGGTTCACAGCTTTACGCTGCCGATGAAGTTCGCGCCGTAACGCCTTGAAATCAGATTACTCGAGCGTGGTCGGATCGACCGCGATCAGGCCCAACCCACGCGCGGTGCTCATGGCCAGAATGGGGCTGTCCGGGCCGCCGGTGCTGATCTGGTAGGCGCGCATCGCCTTGCGGGTGGCGGTGTCGAAATTGCCTGAAATCTCTCCGGCATATGCACCCCGCGCCTCAAGCGCGCGCTGGAAGGTTTCGATGAATTGCGGTGTCAGCTGATCGGCGCACAGGGTCTCGAACCAGTTGTCCTTGCGCGGGGTCACAATTTGCTGCCGCGTTTCGGTGCGGTAAATCGGCAGGGCCTGAATTTCTCCGGTGGTGCTGATCTGGGCGGGCTGGACCTGCACCTGTTCGGTCACGGTCTGGATCACCGCAGGCGACACGGTGCGGCCCCAACAGGATCCGGGAGGTGCCCCTGCGGGCCCTTGGGTGGTGGCCTCGATCACGCCCGGCTCTGGCGGGGGGGAATCCGCACCCGACATGTCGCAGCCCGACAGCGCTGCAAGGCAAAGGGCGATGGAACACCCTGTTAACACCAATTTTCGTGAAATTGCCTGCACGCCATGCCTTTGTCGGTCTCGTCTTTTGCGGCAATCTAACGCGTTTTTCCGGCGCTGCCTAGATCAATGGATAGGGGACTAACTGATTGGCACGTTTCTGCGGCAATCACGAGGTGTCATTGGTGGGCAAAAGGGGCTGGCGAAGGGCCGCGGGGCTGGCTACACATAGGGCGATATTTATTGCACAGGGGGTCACAATGGCCAAAATCACCTACGTAGAATACAACGGCACGGAACATGTGGTGGATGTGGCCAATGGCATGACCGTCATGGAAGGCGCACGCGACAACAACATCCCGGGAATCGAAGCCGATTGCGGCGGGGCCTGCGCCTGCTCGACCTGCCATGTCTATGTGGACCCGGCGTGGATCGACAAAGTACCGGCAAAGGACGACATGGAAGAAGACATGCTTGATTTCGCCTATCAGCCCGATCCTGAACGCTCGCGCCTGACCTGCCAGATCAAAGTGACCGACGCGCTTGATGGCTTGCGCGTCCAGATGCCAGAAAAGCAGATCTGATGCTGGCCGGGGCGCGGCGTCTTCCGGCGCGCCTTGCCACAGGGTTCGCCCGCCGCGCACAGCTGATATTGTGCGCGGGGTTGGCGGGGCTGGCGGCGCTGGTGCCCGGTCTGACCGTGGCAGATACCATCATGGCCGCGCGCTACACCGACCCGACAGATCGCTACGCTCATGGGATCTTGGGCGATGCGGTTGAATGGGGCACCCTCGAGATCACGCTAAAGGATGGCACCCAGCGGCGCTTCATCCTGCCCGAAACGCTGGTGTTCGAAGACGTTGCCCCAAGGCTTTCCGATCTGGATGCAGACGGCTCCCCCGAAGTGATCGTGGTCGAAAGCAGCCTGACCTTGGGCGCGCGTCTTGTCGTCTACGGCCCCAGCGGCCGCCTTGCCATGACCGATCACATCGGGCGGAAGAACCGCTGGCTGGCCCCTATCGGCGCTGCCGATTTCACAGGCGACGGCCGGTCCGAGATCGCCATGGTGGTAACCCCGCATCTCGCCGGAAAACTGGTGATCCTGACATTTGACGGCGCACACCTTACACCTATTGCCACCACAAACGGCCTGACCAATCACCGCATTGGCGACACGGATATCGCAGGCGGTATCCGGAACTGTCAGGGCACCCCCCAGATGATCCTGGCAGAAATGCCGTGGCGCACAGGCGGGGATGCAAAAATGGTCGCGGTCAGCCTCTCGAAAGGCGCACTCACCCGCGCGCCGTTCAAAGAACCATTTACACAACAGAACATCGCACAAGCGCTGACCTGCGCGATAGACCCAAGCTGATATCCCAGCCTGATTTCCAAATGGTAAAAAATCCTGGGGGTCCGGGGGCTAGCCCCCGGTCCGGCCCCTGATTATGTCAGCGCCCGCCAGCCGATATCGCGCCGGAAGAAACCACCCGGCCAATCAACCGCGTCAACCATCGCATAGGCCCGCGCCTGCGCCTCGGCCAGACTGTCGCCCCGCGCGGTGACGTTCAGCACGCGCCCGCCCACAGCAACGATCTGCCCGTCTTTTTCGGCGGTGCCTGCGTGAAACACCATGTTGCGGCTGTCTTCGGGCAAGGCGTCGAGCCCGGAGATGACGCTGCCTTTGTCATAGTCACCGGGATAGCCCAACGCGGCCATCACCACTGTCACCGCATGGTCCTCGGCCCAGTTCACCTGCATGTCGGACAGGCGGGTTTCGGCGGCAGCGTGCAGCAGGTCAAGAACCTGCGCGCCCAGTCGCATCATCAACACCTGACATTCTGGGTCGCCAAAGCGCGCGTTATATTCCACCAGCCGGGGGGCACCGTCCTTGATCATCAGGCCCGCATAGAGAACCCCCTGATAGGGCATGCCGCGTCGGGACATCTCGGCCATCGTGGGCCGGATGATCTCGGCCAGGGCGCGTTCGGCGATGGCGTCGGTCAGCACGGGCGCAGGGGAATAGGCCCCCATGCCGCCAGTGTTGGGGCCTGTGTCGCCGTCACCCACGCGCTTGTGGTCCTGAGCCGTGCCGATGGGCAGCACGGTGTCGCCGTCGCACAGCACAAAGAACGACGCTTCTTCGCCGTCCATGAATTCCTCGATCACGACCTCGGCACCGGCATCGCCAAAGGTGCCGTCGAACATGGTGTCAACGGCGGCGAGCGCTTCTGCATCCGTCTCGGCGATGATCACGCCTTTGCCAGCGGCGAGACCGTCGGCCTTGATCACGATGGGGGCAGGGTGGTCGGCCAGATAGGCGCGCGCAGATGCGGCATCGGTAAAGTGGCCATAGGCGGCTGTGGGCGCTTGCGCGGCATCGCAGATTTCTTTGGTGAACGCCTTTGAGGCCTCAAGCGCTGCGGCGGCTTTGGAGGGGCCAAAGACCAGAAAACCCGCATTGCGCAGATCATCTGCTACGCCGGCGGCAAGCGGTGCCTCTGGCCCGATGATCACGAAATCAATGCTGTTTTCGTCGGCAAACCCGACCACAGCCGCGCCATTGTCAATGTCAAAGGACGCGCATTCGGCAATCGCGGCGATGCCAGCATTGCCCGGTGCCACGATCAGCTTGTCGCATTTGGGGTTTTGTAAAACGGCCCAGGCAAGGCTGTGTTCACGCCCGCCGCTGCCCAAAATAAGGATATTCATGAATGCGCTCCCTTGGCCTTGGTTGCTGCGCGTTCTAAGCTGGGGTTGTGAAATACACAAGCCGGACACGAGCCCAGACCCGAAGGACGCCCGCATGGACCTGATCGACACCCCCCGCGAGGGCGAAAACAGCCCCGAATTCACCGTGACCGAGCTGTCCGGCGCGATCAAGCGGGTGATCGAGAGCGAATTTTCCCATGTGCGGATTCGCGGCGAAGTGGGCCGTGTCAGCCGCCCGCGGTCGGGGCATATCTATCTGGACCTCAAGGATGACAGTTCGGTGATTTCCGGCGTGATCTGGAAGGGCGTCGCCGGTCGTCTGGAAACCCAGCCCGAAGAGGGGATGGAGGTGATCGCCACGGGCCGCATCACCACCTTTGGCGGGCAGTCGAAATACCAGATCGTCATCGAAGACATCAAACCGGCGGGTATGGGCGCGCTGATGGCGCTGCTGGAAAAACGCAAGGCGGCGCTGGCGGCTGAAGGGCTGTTCGCCCCCGAACGCAAACGCGCGTTGCCCTATCTACCGGATGTGATCGGCGTGGTGACCTCGCCTTCAGGGGCGGTGATCCGCGATATTCTGCACCGGTTGCGCGACCGTTTTCCGCGCAAGGTGCTGATCTGGCCCGTGGCGGTGCAGGGTGCGAAATGCGCACCCGAAGTGGCCCGTGCCATCGAAGGCTTCAACCGGCTGACCCCCGGCGGGGCGATCCCGCGCCCTGATCTGTTGATCGTCGCGCGCGGTGGTGGGTCGGTCGAAGACCTTTGGGGGTTCAACGAGGAAATCGTCGCCCGTGCGGCGGCCATGTCGGAGATTCCGCTGATCTCGGCTGTGGGCCACGAGACGGACACGACCCTGATAGATTATGTGTCGGACAAGCGGGCACCGACCCCCACGGCTGCGGCTGAACTGGCGGTGCCTGTGCGTCACGAACTGGTCGCGTGGCTGGACGGGCAAGAGGCGCGGATGACACGGGCGCTAAGCCAGGGACTGGCGCGGCGCGATCAACGTCTGCGCGATATGACGCGGGCCTTGCCACGGGCTGAAAGTCTGTTGGACGGTCCCCGGCAAAAGCTGGATGTTCTGGGCGGGCGGCTGGGGCCGGCGCTGACCGCAGGCGTGCAAAAGCGCAAAGTGCGGCTGGCGAATATGTCCGGCGTCTTGCGCCCCGGCACGCTGACCCGCGCCTTGCAATCCGAACAGCGGCGGTTGGCGGCGCTGTCATCGCGGTTCCGCCCCGAGGCGTTGGTGCAGGATCACAAGCGTAAATCCGATGCATTCCAAGCGCTTGCGCGGCGTCTTTCAGATGCGGGGCAGCGCCAGACCCAAGGGTGGCGCAAACAGGTTGCGGGGCTGGACCGCTTGCATGAAATGCTCAGCTACAAGTCGACATTGGCGCGCGGCTATGCGGTTGTGCGCGGCGACGGCAATCTGGTCACGACCAAAAAGGCCGCCAAGGCTGCGACATCGCTTGAGATCGAATTCGCAGATGGCAGGATGCAGATCGGCGGGGCCGCTGCGCCGCGCAAGCCTGCGAAAAAGCCCCCCGAACAGGGCAGTCTGTTTTAGACGCCAGCTTTAGAAACCAGCTTTAGACGCCGATCTTGGGGCCAAGGCATAGCAGCTTTTCGTCGATGTCTTAGGCCTCGTAAAGTTCGGTCGTGGCGGGGTCGTTTTCAAACCGCGCGATCAAGCCGCTGCTGCCCAGCTGAAACGTCCAGCATTGCGCATCGGGGTTGTCGTCATAGGTGAAACAAATCTGGCCATTGTCCTCGTACCATTGGCCGGGTTTGCATTCGCCATCCAGAAACGACCATTCAACGCGGCGGCCTTCAAGATAGCGTTCCGCGCCGTAGGTCTGCCCGTTGCTGTTGTAAAACAACGTCTTGCCGCTGGTGTAGGCTTCGAATTCTTTGGCCGTCATGGTGGTTTGCGCGGCCAAAGGTGCGGCGGTGATCAATGCAAGGGCGGCAAAAATATGTTTCATGACCGTAACCTGCCAGAAAGGATGCGCCTGATCCAGCAATCTTGAAAACGTGTCAGGCAGGATTTTGCCACCGCGCCACGCGCCTGTCCATGACGCGCCGCCAGATTGGCGGGACCAGCGCAAGCGCCGCCATCACCGGTAGGGATCGCGGCAGGATCGGCATCGTGTCAGCCGTGATCTCGAGCGCTGGAAAGGCGCGGGCGGGGCGCATGTGGTGGTCGGAATGGCGCGGGGCGTTCAGCATCATCGCAGATGAATACCACGCCGGGGCGTTCCAGCTGTGCTGCGGGCCGACAGGCTCCATCCGCCCGTCCTCGCGGATATGGCGGCGCAACCCGTAGTGCTGCACATAGTCGGACAGCAGCAATTGCATTTGCGCATAAAACGCGAGGGCCAGCAGGGCGAACACGCCATAGGCTCCGCCGATCAATGCGGCACAGCCCAGCGACACAGCGGCCCCCGCAAGATATCCGACATAGGGATGGGGCAGCACCGACTGTTCGGTCGCGCGCGCGCGCTGTTGGGTGTCGGCGCGCAGCCCCGCCATGAATTCGCCGCGCACCGCCCGCAGCGCATAGGCATAGAACCCTTCACCCAGACGGGCAGAGTTGGGATCGGCATCGGTTGCCGCGTGAATATGGTGCACCCGCAGATGCGCCGACACGTGATGGCCGTGCAAAAGTGAACAATAGATCGCCGTGCCGATGCGCCTTGGCCAACGGCTGCTGGCGTGGATCAGCTCGTGTGCGTTGGAGTTCGAGATCTGGCCGAAGAACAGCCCCGCCCCGAGGTAAATCAACACGTTATCTGCAAAATTTGACCCGCTGTTGCCTGCCAGCGCCCATACGGCCAAAGGCAGCAAGGCGAAATGTGAGGCGGCCAAAATCAGGCTCAGGCCGCGCCCTGTGTCGTCGCGGGGCGGTATCAGCCGTTCGATGCGGTCAAGGAAGAACACCAGCACCGTGATCGACAGCAATGCCGCGAGCGGCCACGCCCCGCCAAACAGGCAGGCCAGCGCCAAAAGCACGGCGGGGGTCAGGCTGGCGATGGCATACCAGATCATCTTTGCGGCTCCGTCTTTGTTACCTTGCCTTTGTTACGTCGTTTTGGTCGCATCTGGGAATGCCAAGTTTCTGATAGGCGAAATGCGGCGTGGAAAAGGACGCAAGCCGTACCAGACTCCGCGTAAAGTGCGAGGGAAAGGTCGTTTTTCGAATGTGAGCATCGGTGCAACTTTGATAGCTTGGGCGCAACAACCAGGCGAGGGGGCCGATATGGCATTGGATGAGCATAAAAAGTCTGACGGCAAAGGCCCT
The DNA here is from genome assembly GCF_965641905.1 of Sulfitobacter sp. SH22. NCBI lineage: Bacteria > Pseudomonadati > Pseudomonadota > Alphaproteobacteria > Rhodobacterales > Roseobacteraceae > Sulfitobacter > Sulfitobacter sp. SH22. The sequence continues at coordinate 1,512,059 of NZ_OZ282573.1, read as the reverse complement.
GAAAAAGGCGTCTGGAAATCCGGCAAGGGCAAGGGCCGCACCCATACCAAGGGCCGCCAGCTGGACGATGCCGCATGGGACGACGTGCGTGCATTGCTGGGTGACAAACCCCGCCGCGCGGATTTGCTGATCGAACATCTGCACCTGATCCAGGACGAATACGGCCATCTGTCGGCCGCCCATCTGCGCGCCCTGGCCGAGGAAATGCGCCTGAGCATGGCCGAGGTTTACGAGGTCGCCACGTTTTATGCGCATTTCGATGTGGTCAAAGAGGGCGAGACACCTCCGCCCGCGCTGACGATCCGTATCTGCGATTCTCTGGCCTGCGAGATGGCGGGCGCACAGGCGTTGAAGGCCGCACTTGAGGATGGGTTGGACGCTGCCGAGGTGCGTGTCGTGCGCGCGCCTTGCATGGGCCGTTGCGATACCGCGCCCGCGCTTGAGATCGGGCATAACTTTGTCGATCACGCCACATTGGAGAAGGTCGAGGCGGTGATTGCCGCTGGCGACACCCATGTGCATATCCCCGACTACGAAGATTTCGCGGCCTATGCGAAGGACGGCGGCTATGAGACGTTGAAAAACCTGCGCGCCACCGGCGATTGGGAGGCAGTGCAGGACCAGATGCTTGAGGCGGGTCTGCGCGGTCTGGGCGGCGCGGGTTTCCCGTCGGGCAAGAAATGGGGCTTTGTGCGTGGCAATGCCGGTCCGCGTTATATGGCCGTGAACGGGGACGAGGGCGAACCGGGCACCTTCAAGGACCGCTGGTATCTGGAACGCGTGCCGCATCAGTTCCTTGAGGGGATGCTGATCGCCGCATGGGCCGTCGAGGCGGAAAAAGTGTTCTTGTACATGCGCGACGAATATCCGCAGGTCTTGGCGTTGCTGCGCACGGAAATCGCGGCACTGGAAGAAGCGGGCATCGTCGAAGCAGGTTACATTGATCTGCGGCGCGGGGCGGGGGCTTATATCTGCGGCGAGGAATCCGCGATGATCGAAAGCATCGAAGGCAAACGCGGGATGCCACGGCACCGCCCGCCCTATGTGGCGCAGGTCGGTATCTTTGGCCGCCCCACCTTGGTGCATAACGTCGAGACATTGCATTGGGTCACGCGGGTGTGCCGCGAGGGGCCGCAGGTGCTGAACACCACGGTCAGGAACGGTCGCAAAGGGCTGCGCAGCTTTTCGGTTTCGGGACGTGTGGCCAAGCCGGGCATGTATCTGTTGCCCGCCGGATCAACGATCACCGACATCATCGAGGCCGCAGGCGGCATGGCCGAAGGCCACGTGTTCAAGGCCTATCAACCGGGGGGGCCGTCTTCGGGACTGCTGCCAGCGTCGATGGCCGATATCGCGATGGACTTTGACGTTTTGCAGGCACACGGGTCATTCATCGGCTCGGCGGCGGTTGTTGTGCTGTCTGAGGCCGACAGTGCCAAGGCCGCAGCGCTGAACATGCTGCGGTTCTTTGAGGACGAAAGCTGCGGCCAATGCACGCCCTGCCGCGTGGGCTGCGAAAAGGCGGTCAAGCTGATGCAGGCGGACCGCTGGGACCAACCGCTGCTAGAGGAACTGTCCCAAGCCATGGTCGATGCGTCGATATGCGGGCTGGGGCAGGCCGCGCCGAACCCGATCCGGCTGGTGATGAAACATTTCCCAGACGAGGTCTAGCCCCGGGTTGACCGCAGCGTAATCCGGTCGATTATGCTGAATACACCGTGGTCTGGCGCGAGAGTGCCAGACCCGCTTGCGGGTATTCAACGCAGGATTTCCCGCGCGCCCAAGGCCACCTGCGACAGCGTATCGGATGGTTTTTTCCAATCGTCGGTTGTCTTGACCTTGGTGCGGACTTCTCCAAATTGCAAATTGCCGCGATTTGGGCCATGGTAGATTTCTAATTTACCCGCAATGACAGTCGTGGGTAAGGCACCGCAAGAATGGAGACGCAGCAATGGCCATACGGTCTATACGCCCGCTTGTTAGTTTATGTGTATTTGCCATTTACGCCTTGGCCGGGCCTGTACAGGCCGACCAACCACAGCTCAACTTCGCCGTGGCGCTTAGTCCGCCGCATATCACCGTTGAGCAAAACGGTGATATCGACCTTATCGTCAAGGAAACTTTCAGGCGCGTCGGCGTTACGATTGCCTATCAGCCCACATCGGTCAGTCGCGGATTATATGGCACCCTCACGGGTGAATTTGATGGTTTTTTCGCAACTCCGATATTGACTGCGCCAATGTTAAAGCCTTTGGTGCGCGTCGAGGAACCGATTTTTTCCAGCATTGCCGGCGGTGTCTTTCTGCGCGACGACATCACGATTTACGAACTTGCGGATTTCAAGAAATACCGTGTCGGCTATGGCAAGGGATGGAAGCAGCCGGGCATACTGCTGAAAGATGTGCCAGAAACACATACGGCCAACTCTCCCGAGCTTTTGATGGAAATGCTGGCCCAGAACCGGATTGATGTGGCCTTTATGTACTTCACTCATGCCCGATATATCGCCGACAAGAAAAAGATCACGGGGCTGAAATTCTCTAAATTCATCGACTATTCCGGCCTCTTTATTCATCTTAACCCGAAACATGCGGATCTAGCGGCCGATCTTGCCCAAGCGCTTCGGGACATGCGGGCTGACGGGACTTATATGGATATCCTGAGCCGCGCCGATCTTTCGACCAAGCAAGGTTTGTCGGAATGATATGCCGATTTGTCCCAGAGGGCATCCGTCGGGAAATCTGTCGGGCGATCTGGGGGCCGATGACCGGTCTGGTGATCGTCGCATGTCTGGTCCCGGCGGTTTTCTACTATGATATTTCCGAAGCGCGGCTGAAAGAACGTGTCGACAGCCTTGCGGCCAGCACTGCGGCGACGATGCAAGATGACATCTGGCAATATGATCTGGAAAGCGCGCAAAGGCTTCTGGACAGCTATGTCGAGCTTGGCGTCGTCACCGGGGCGGGGGTGTCGGATGGCAGATTGATCAACCTTGTTGCAGGGTCTCTTGACAACAGCACGCTTGCCTACCGGTTGGAGGTGCCGCTTTTCGGGGCGGACCGGTCAAGTGATGTGCAAATCGCCACATTGGTCTTTGAGGTGTCGCATGGCGAGATCTGGGAGGTGATCCTGCTGCGGCTGGCCGTCACGATGATCATCTCGGTTGTCTTTATTTTCTTTACGGCAATGCAGGTGCTGCGGCTGATGGATCGCACGGTTTTACAGCCGATCCTGAATGTTTCAGATACGCTTAAGGAGTTTCCCGACGATTGGAAAACGCTGAAAATCGAACTGGATGACGGACCGACCCCGCGTCCTCGGGACGAAGTGACCACCTTGGTTGATGCGATCCACGGCATGCGCGACCAGATTTTGTCATCGCAGGCGGCCGGCGAAAGTTCCGAGAAAAAGCTGGCCTATGCAGCCTCTCTGGCGCGGCTTGGCTATGCCACGTTTGATATGACAACAGACAAGTTTACCGAATGTGACCCGATCTTTGCCCAGGCGCTGAACATGACCATGCAGCAGGTCATCGACATGGATATGCGCAAGGATTTCGTCGGCACGTTGTTGCGCGGCGAGAGTGCTGAGAAGCTGCAATCGATCGGCGAGCGGCTCCAAAGCGGGGAGCCTGTAGATACCATCCTGAAATATACGATGGAAGACGGGGAATCCCGGTTTTTACGCCAGATCATCCAGCCGTTGCGACACCCCAAGACCGGCGATCTAATGCTCGAAGCCGTGTCTTTGGACGTTACAGACCAGAAAATCCTCGAAGAACAGCTTTTGCAGGCGCAAAAACTGGATGCCATTGGCAAGCTGACGGGCGGTGTTGCCCATGATTTCAACAACTTGCTGGCGGTTATTTCCGGCAACATCGAACTGACGCTTTTGACGCTGGAAAACCAAAGCGAACGTGTTTTCCTTGAGGTGGCTCTTTCGGCGGTGCGCAACGGGGCGAATTTGACCCAACAATTGCTGTCCTTCGCGCGCAAACAGCCTTTGTCGCCGACCAATTTCGATGCCGCAGTGCTGATCAACAAATCCCACGCCTTGCTGGGGACGTCTGTGGGGGATGCGATAGATCTGGAAATCCTGACCGAAGACGGGCTTTGGAAAACCTTCGCCGATCCGGAAAAGCTGAAAACCACGATGCTCAATCTGGTGCTGAATGGTTGCGACGCCATGCCGGACGGGGGCAGGCTGACGATCAAGATCAGCAACTGCAAGATCGGCCCGGACTATGTTTTGCGCCGCGCAGAGGTGGAGGCAGGCGACTATGTGTGCATATCCGTCAACGATACCGGCCATGGCATGTCAGATGAAACGCTCCAGCGTGCGGTTGAACCGTTTTTCACCACCAAAGGTGTCGGCAAGGGTACCGGGCTTGGTCTGCCGATCGCGTTTGGATTTGCCAAACAATCGAAAGGGCATCTTGAGATATATTCCGAACAGGGGATCGGCACGTCGGTCAAGCTGTATCTGCCACGCGCGCTAGAGGTCGAAAACGCGGTCGAGATTGAAAGACCGCCCCCGTCTCGCGCCAATTTCGCAGGGATGGTGGTGCTGCTGGTCGAAGACAACGCGGAGCTTCGGAAAATGTTCAAGCTCATGCTCGTGGCGATGGGCTGCGTTGTACATGAAGCCGACGACGGTCCCGTGGCCCTGGCGCTGGCTGAAAACCTGCCGAAGGTTGATCTGATCCTGAGCGATATTGTTTTGCCGGGGGGCATGGACGGGACGCAGGCGGTCAAAAAGCTTGCAGTGTTCTTCCCTGATGCCGCCGTGATCTTTATGTCGGGGTTCACCGAAAATCCGATCATTCAGAACGGCCGTATGGATGCGGGTATTACCTTGCTGCAAAAGCCCTTCGGGGCAGCTGAACTGACTGCGGCAATCGCAACACTGCGTGGTTGAAACGGCACGCAGGCCCGGCTTTGGGCTAGTTCTTGACCACGAGGCAGGTACATCTTTTCTGGCGCAAACCCGCGCAAAGCTGTTGGGCGCTTGTGCGGGTGTCCGCGCCATATTGCGCAAAAAAGAACCCTTTGCGCCCTGACACGCGGTTTTTCTTATAAAGCATGTCCAGTTTCCGGCCCTTCACTGTGGCCCGGCAGGACGACATATTCGATGCCGCCTTGGACTGTGCCGCCCGTTTGCTGGTGCCAAAAGCGACCTGCACCCCCCAGGGTTTCAGCACCGGTGGCGGCGGCGTGAGCTTGAGCGGTGTAATGCGGCGCGATGCGGCCATCATGTAGCACGCAGGCAGGAATGGCGCGTCTTTTGACAAACGAAAATCGGGTGCTTTCGGGGGGGTGTCGCGCCAGATATCGGCGGCCAGACCGGTGATGATGGGGACGTAATTCACCGTTTCAGGGGCCAGCCCTTTGCCTTGCAAAAACCCTTCGGCGCGGCGTTCGCCACCGTTATAGCCAATCGCTGCCATGCCTTCGTTACCATATTTCCCAACCATTTCAGCAAGGTACTGCGCGGAATGTTCCAATGCGTCGGCCGGATTATAGGGGTCTTTCAACCCACGCAATGCGGCGGTTGACGGAATGAACTGCGCGATCCCGCGTGCGTTTGCATGGCTCAGGGCGTTTTGGTCAAAGCGGCTTTCTTGCCAGATCAGCCGCGCAAAGAAGTCGCGGTTCAGCCCGTGCCGGTCCGAGAAAACCTTGATCGCATTGCAGGTGTCATAGACGAAATGCGCGGGTCTGATGCAATGGGCATGGCCCCATTTGGTGCTGGAACAATAGCGTTGGTCGGGGTCCGCGCGACCCGCGTTCCCCAAGAGCAGAAGGGCAAATATCAAAAACCAACGCATGATAACTTGGTGGGGCAGGCTGCGCGGGCTGTCAATTCCTGTTGGTGCCCTTTCCTCTGACCCGTTGAGCCTATAGATCATAGCAAACGCCTGATACTTTTGCGGAGACTGCGCTTGGCCTTTTTCAAGAAACTGAAAAGCAAACTGTTCAAATCATCGTCCAAGATTGACGAAGGGCTTGAGGCGATCATTGAGGACGGCGGTGTTGTTGACGCCCCCGAAACCGTTGACGAACTGCCCGTCGATCAGGTGATGGACACCCCCGTCGCCGCAGTCGAGGCATTGCCCGAAGCGGTCGATGAGGAGCCGGCACCTATGCCTGCCGACACGGTGGATGCGCCTGAACCCGTGTCCATCCCCAAGGCGGTTGAACCGGCCAAGCCCGAGCCCGTGCAGCCGAAACCCGTACAATTAGAGCCTGTAAGCCCCGAGCCCGCAAAGCCCGAGCCCGCAAAGCCCGGTCTGATGGGGCGTTTGATGGGGCGCAGCACCGCCGCACCTGTTGTGCGTCGCGTGTTGGATGACGAGATGCTCGAGCAGCTCGAAGAGCTGTTGATCTCGACCGATATGGGCGTTGATACCGCCTTGCGCGTGACGGCGAACATGGCCGAAGGCCGCTTTGGCAAACGTCTGTCGGTCGAAGAAATCAAACGTCTGCTGGCTGCGGAAATCGCGCGGATCATGGACCCGATCGCCAAGCCGCTGCCGCTATATGCCAAGACACCACAGGTGGTGTTGGTTGTGGGCGTGAACGGGTCGGGCAAAACGACAACCATCGGCAAACTGGCCAGCCAGTTCAAGGCGGCGGGCAAGCATGTAATGATTGCCGCCGGTGATACCTTCCGCGCCGCCGCGGTTGAGCAGTTGCAGGTCTGGGGCGACCGTGCGGGCGTGCCTGTCTTGACGGCGGCCCAAGGGTCCGACCCCGCCAGCCTTGCCTTTGAGGCAATGGGGCAGGCCGAACGCGATGGCGCGGATCTGCTGTTGATCGACACCGCCGGACGCCTGCAAAACCGGGGTGACCTGATGGAGGAACTGGCCAAGATCGTGCGGGTGATCCGCAAGAAAGACCCGTCGGCCCCGCATAACACCCTGTTGGTGCTGGACGCGACAACGGGCCAGAACGCGCTTAATCAGGTCAAGGTATTCCAAGAGATTTCGGATGTGTCGGGTCTGGTCATGACCAAGCTGGATGGCACAGCCAAGGGCGGTGTGCTGGTGGCCTTGGCGGATAAATTCGGCCTGCCGATCCACGCGATCGGGGTGGGCGAACAGATCGACGATCTGCAACCGTTCGATCCGCAGGAATTCGCGGATGCGCTGATGGGGCTGGACCCGCAGTGACCCTGTCGCATAACGGGCTACACCCGTGACCGAATGGCTGGCCCAGATCGAGGGCACCGCAGCAGGGCATCAGGCCGCTTTGTATCTGGCATTGCTGGCAGCCTTCCTGCACGCAGTATTCGGCGCGCTGCAAAAGGGGCGGCATGACCCGTGGATGACCCGTGGCGCGATTGATTTTTCCTATTGCCTGATGGCCGCGCCCTTTGCCTTGTTTGTGGTGCCTTGGCCCGAACCGCATATGTGGGTGATCTTTGCCGGGGCTTTTGCGATCCACATTGTGTATAAGGTGCTTCAGGCGTGGGCCTATACCAAGGGGGCCTATACGGTGGTCTATCCTGTGGTGCGCGGCACGGGGCCGCTGTTCACGGTGATCGGGGCCTATCTGATCTTCGAGGAAAGCTTTACCCTGACGCAATGGATGGGCGTGGGCGTGCTGATGGCCGGCATCTTTGGGTTGGCGGTGTATAACATGGTCTATCTGGTGTCGGAGCGTGACACGCTGAACACCGCGCTTGGGCTGGCTGTGCTGACCGGTTTATGTGTCGCCGTCTATACCACCTTTGACGCCTATGGCATCCGTGCGACGGAAAACCCGTTCACCTTTCTGGCATGGTTTTTCATGATCGACGGTCTGGTGATGCCCGTGATTGCCGCGCGGCGTTACGTGAAAATGTCCAACCCGCCCGCGCTTGGCCCGCTGATGCTGCGCGGCGTCATCGGCGGTATCGTCGCGTTTTTCAGCTTTGGGGCGGTCATGCTGGCCACACGGTTGGACAAAGTCGGCGAGGCCGCGGTGCTGCGCGAAACCTCGACCGTGTTTGCGGCGATAATCGGCTGGTTGGTCCTGAAAGAAACAGTTGGCCCGCGCCGCGTGGCGCTGATGGCATTGATCGCAGCAGGCGCTGTGATAGTGGAGATGGGCGGCTAATGGAGAGCAAGATGACCGAGAAACGCAAGATCAACCCGTTGCTGAAATCTGCCCTTGAATTCGGGCCCGTGCTGATCTTTTTTGCGGCCTATCTGCGCTACAAGGATGACGTGTTCACGGTCTGGGGCACGGAATACAGCGGCTTTATCCTGATCACTGCCGCCTTTGTGCCGCTGCTGATCGCTTCGACCGCGGCGCTATGGGCCTTGACCGGCAAGCTGAGCCGGATGCAGGTCGCGACCGTGATTTTGGTGACGTTGTTCGGCGGGCTTTCGGTCTGGCTGAACGACGAGCGGTTCTTCAAGATGAAGCCTACGGCGATTTACCTGCTGTTTGGCGGCTTGCTGGGCATCGGGCTGCTGCGCGGGCAATCCTATCTGAAATACGTGATGGAAGAAACGATGCCGCTGGAAGACGCGGGCTGGATGATCCTGACCAAGCGGCTGATGCTGTGCTTTTTCGGGCTGGCGCTGGCGAATGAATTGATCTGGCGTTTTGCCAGCACCGAAACCTGGGTTTATTTCAAAACCTTCGGTCTGACGGCTGCTGTCTTCGTGTTCTTCATGTCGCAGGGCAAATTGTTTCAGACATACGGCCTGGAAAAAGACAAAGCCTGATGCGCCGAAGGGGCCTGTTCGTGGCCCCTTCGTTTGCCAGGATCACATCGTGATATGCGCCAGCCGTTCTATTTTGATTTGAACAAGGTCGTCTGTGCCGCGCTGTCTTTGCTGAAATCCGCGCGCTTTTCCGCAAATAACGCGCGCCCCGCCTGAACGCCTTTGCGGGCACCCATCATTGCCAGCCAGCGGGCCATGTGGGGTTTGTCATCCAGCGTCTGCTGTTGCCCTTCCCACAGCGATGCCCAGCCCCAAATCGCGAAATCGGCAATCGACAGAAAATCACCTGCCACGAATTCATGTTTTGCCAGTTGCCGGTCCAGAACCCCGTAAAGCCGTGCCGTTTCAGCGCGGTAGCGGTCTTTGGCATAGGGTAGATCGTTGGGCGGATCCATCTGGGGGGCGTATTTCAGAAAATGATGCGCCTGGCCTGCCATTGGCCCAAGCCCGCCCATTTGCCACATCAGCCATTCCTGCACGGCGATCATTTCGCGTTCGGTCGTGCCGCCGAACTGGCCGGTTTTGCGGGCAAGATATTGCAGGATCGCACCGGATTCAAAAATCGACACCGGCGCACCGTCCGGCCCGTCCGGATCAACGATGGCAGGCATACGGTTGTTGGGCGCGATCTTTAGAAATTCGGGTGCGAATTGTTCGCCAGCGCCAATGTTGACCAGATGGGTGGTATAGGGCAGGCCCATTTCCTCGAGGGCGATGGATATTTTCCAGCCGTTCGGCGTCGGCCAGTAATACAGATCAATCGGGGCGGTCATGCAAAGTCACCTTTTGGAAACACGGGTTGGCCTATACTGCGCGTTTCTTTGGCACCTACAAGGGAAAGGGCACTCTGCTATGACGCTGCCTGTTGACGTGAGGGCCGCACAGGCGTAGCAGATGTCGCGTGGCGATTTGTTACCGGATTGCGGGCCACGGGCAGGGCGACTTGCTGAAATACCGCTAAAAGGTCAGGATGAAAGCCCCCTTTCGCTTGACCGCGTCTGGGGTTTTTTTACGCCCGATCTGTCGGGTCAGAAGGATGATAAAGATGAGCAACGATTGGAAACCACGCACCAAGGCCATTCACATGGGCACCCGCCGCAGCCAGTATAACGAGCTGTCCGAGGCGATGTTCATGACGCAGGGCTTTGTCTATGAAAGTGCCGAACAGGCCGAGGCACGGTTTCAATCGCTGGGCGATGACGAATTTATCTATGCACGCTACGGCAACCCCACCGTGCGCATGTTCGAAGACCGTATCGCAGGCATGCTGGGCTATGAAGACTGCTTTGCCTGTACATCGGGCATGGCGGCGGTCAGCGGCGCATTGACGGCGTTGCTGAAAGCGGGCGATCACGTGGTTGCCGCACGCGCGTTGTTCGGGTCGTGCCTGTACGTGCTCGAAGACATCCTTGCGCGGTTCGGCGTCGAGATCACCCTGATTGATGGTACCGACAATGCGGCATGGGATGCAGCGATCCGCCCCGACACGCGGATGGTGTTCTTCGAGAGCATCTCGAACCCCACATTGGAAGTGGTGGACATGCGCCATGTGGTGGCTAAGGCTCATGCGGTTGGCGCGTTGGTGCTGGCCGATGATGCGATGGCCACGCCGGTCTATTCCTATGCACGCGACTGCGGGGCCGACATTGCGATCATTTCGACCACGAAACACGTGGACGGGCAGGGGCGTCTGCTGGGCGGTGCGATCTGCGGGTCCAAAGACCTGATCCGCGGCCCGATCGAGGCCTATATGAAACACACAGGCGGCGCGATGAACCCGTTCACCGCCTGGACCCACCTGAAGTCGCTGGAAACCATCGACCTGCGGGTCCGCGCCCAGTCAGACGCGGCCTTCAAGCTGGCCGATGCTTTGGACGGTCACCCGCGTTTGAGTGCCGTGCGCTATCCGACACACCCGTCCCACCCGCAGCACGCGCTGGCGCTGGCGCAGGCCCCGTCGGGCGGCACCGTCTTTGCGATCGAGGTGAAGGGCGGCAAGGAAGCTTGTTTCAAGTTCCTGAATGCGTTGGAGATTATCACCATTTCCAACAACTTTGCCGATGCCAAATCAATTGCCACGCACCCGGCGACCACCACGCACCAGCGTCTGCCGCAAGAACAAAAAGACGTTTTGGGCATCTCGGACGGATTGGTGCGCATGTCGGCAGGTCTTGAGGATGTGGATGACCTGCTGGCGGACATCAAACAGGCCTTGGACAAATCAGCGTAATTTTCTGACACCCATTTCCACTATTTTGAGCAGTTTGTTGGAAACGGTGCGGTGATTGCCCTATATATGGTCCAGCTACCAAGGGGGGCTTTATCATGAACGTCATCGCACCTGTTTCCGGCGCACCTGACCGCGACGCCGCTATGACCGCGCTTGATACGTTGCGGGCCTGGGCTGCGGCGGCAAGCCAGTCGGAGATCGACACGCTTGACCCCTCCTTGGCGCGGCTGTTGACCAAGGTTGATGACTACCCCGAATTCAACCGCGTCTACCCCGAAGATTTCGCGGTAGGCGATAATTACAAGGCCACCTTGCCGGACCTGCAAAACGGGCCGTCCAGCCTGATCCGCGGGGCCAAGCAGCAAATCCAGCATGTCGGTATCTCGAACTTTCGACTGCCCTTGCGGTATCACACCCGCGACAACGGCGATCTGACCTTAGAGACCTCCGTGACAGGGTCGGTCAGCCTTGAGGCGGATAAAAAGGGCATCAACATGTCCCGCATCATGCGCAGCTTTTACAAGCACGGGGATGCGACGTTCAGCTTTGAGGTGATGGAAGCCGCGCTGGATGACTATAAGGCCGACCTGGAGAGCTTTGACGCGCGCATCCAGATGCGTTTTTCCTTTCCGATGAAGATACAAAGCCTGCGGTCGGGACTGTCGGGATACCAATATTACGACATCGCGCTGGAGCTGGTGGAAATCGGCGGTCTGCGTAAAAAGATCATGCATCTGGATTACGTCTATTCGTCCACATGCCCCTGTTCGCTGGAACTGTCCGAACATGCCCGCGCCACACGCGGTCAGCTGGCCACCCCGCATTCGCAGCGGTCCGTGGCGCGGATTTCCGTTGATGTGAATTATGATGCGGAATGTCTGTGGTTCGAAGACCTGATCGAGGCGGCGCGCCGTGCTGTCCCCACCGAGACCCAGGTGATGGTCAAACGCGAAGATGAACAAGCCTTTGCCGAGCTGAACGCCGCCAATCCGATCTTTGTCGAAGACGCGGCGCGGCTGTTTTGCGAGCAGTTGCAGGCCGACCCGCGCATCGGTGATTTCCGTGTGGTTGCCAGCCATCAAGAAAGCCTGCACAGCCATGATGCGATCAGCATCCTGACCCAAGGCGACACCTTTTCCGCGCAAAGCATCGACCCCAAGCTGTTCACCACCTTGTTTCACGTCGGGTGATCTGACGGCCTCAAAACCGGTTAAGTTTTCACGCCGCTCAATTTTTGGGCGGCGTTTTGCTGTCTCTGCCGCCTTTGTAACGTTAGTCGTGCTGCGATGCGGCATATCCGGGATGCTGCTATGCAGAATGGGCAATTCTCATCCGGGCTGTGGCGTATATATTGAAGTCAACACAGCGTAACGGGCGGAAATGCCTTAACAAACCGAAAGATCTATCATGGCTTACAGCAGCACAATCTCCCACACCGGTGGCGTCTCCCTGAAATCCCCATTCGTTGCAATCGGGGCGTTCTTCTCGCGGATCGGTCACGCAATGATCACAGCCAACGGCAATTCCGGTCGTTTGCGCGAAGTCGAGATGCTGAACGCAAAATCCGACGCAGAGCTGGCTGAAATGGGCATCACGCGTGACAAGATCGTTCACCATGTATTCCGCGACCTGTACTATATCTAAACAGGTCTGACGGTGCAGAAAATGCGGCCCCGCTGACATCAGCGCGGGCCGTTTTCGTTTTCCGGCCGCCTGATCCTTGACTCCGCCGCTGCGGCGCGCCAACGCTGCCCCCATGTTGGATATGAGACCCGTTGGATATGTGATCGGCTTGTTGGTCGCAGTGCTAGGCATTGCGATGATCGTGCCGATGCTGGTGGATATTGCCGAAGGGCGCGGGCATTGGCCGGTCTTTGTTGAATCGGGCCTGATTACCATTCTGGGCGGCAGCATGATCGCCTTGGCCTGCGCCAATGGCGTCAAACAGGGCCTGACCATCCAGCAGACGTTCTTGTTGACCACTGGCGTCTGGCTGATGTTGCCCTTGTTCGGGGCCTTGCCGTTCATGCTGGGTGCCACCGAGGCGCGGCTGGTGGATGCGGTGTTCGAGGCCATGTCGGGGCTGACCACCACGGGATCGACGGTGTTCACGGGGCTGGATGATCTGCCCAAGGGGCTGTTGCTGTGGCGCGGCATCCTGCAATGGCTGGGCGGGATCGGTATTATTGTTGTCGCCATGGTGTTCCTGCCCGAACTGCGGGTCGGCGGTATGCAGATTTTCAAATCCGAAGCCTTTGATACGTTTGGGAAAATTCTGCCACGCGCGGGGCAGATCGCCAGCCAGATCTCGGTGATTTACGTCTGGCTGACCTTTGCCTGTACCCTGACCTATCTGGCCCTTGGCATGAACCTGTTTGATGCGACGGTTCATGCGCTGACCACTGTGTCGACGGGTGGTTTTTCGAATTACGACGCGTCTTTCGGCACGTTTTCAGGCAAGGCCGAATATGCCGCGTCCTTCTTTATGATCCTCGCGGCACTGCCGTTTGTGCGCTATGTGCAACTGCTGAACGGGCACCCGATGGCCCTGCACCGTGACCCGCAGGTGCGTGGTTTTCTGTTGGTTGTCAGCGTCTTGGTGGTGGTGATCTTTATCTCGATCCGGGGGCTGTTTCCGCAGCATTGGGAACAATCCCTGCGCGAGGCCCTGTTCAACATTACCTCGATCATCTCGGGCACCGGCTATGCGTCGGTTGATTATATGGAATGGGGGTCGTTTCCCATTGCGCTGTTCTTTTTCACCGGCCTGATCGGGGGCTGTGCGGGGTCCACCGCCTGTTCGATCAAGATCTTCCGCTATCAATTGCTGTTTGCGTCGATCCGGGCGCAATTGCAGCGGATCAGATCACCCCACGGCATTTTTACCCCGCGCTATGACGGTCGCCCGATCAGCGGCGATGTCATGATATCGGTCATGTCGTTTTTCATGTTCTTTACCCTGACGCTGGGCCTTGTGGCTGTGGCGCTCAGCATGACGGGGCTGGATTTTGTAACCTCGGTATCGGGGGCAGGGGCCGCCCTTGCCAATATCGGGCCGGGTCTGGGCGATATCATCGGGCCGGCTGGCAATTTCAGCACGTTGAATGACACGGCCAAATGGATCCTCACGGCAGCAATGTTGATCGGGCGGCTGGAACTGATGGCGGTTTACGTCATTCTCACCTTCAAATTCTGGAGAGCATAATGGCGAATTCAAAGACAGCGCAGACCCGCCCCTTGGGCGCGCAGATATCGCATATGCTCAAGGATCGCGGGGTCGAGGTGATTTTCGGCATCCCCGGTGTGCATAATCAGGAAATGTACCGCGGGATCGAAGAGGCGGGCCTGACCCATGTGCTGGCGCGCCACGAACAAGGAGCCGGTTTCATGGCCGACGGATATGCCCGCGCCACAGGCAAGCCGGGGGTAGCTTATGTGATCACGGGGCCGGGGCTGTGCAACATCATGACCCCGATGGGCCAGGCCTATAGCGATTCTGTGCCCCTGCTGGTGCTGTCCTCCTGTCTGGACGAAACGGCAGCGCGCAAGGGGCAGTTGCACCAGATGAAAGACCAGCAAGCCGCCGCCGCGACTGTCTGCGATTGGTCCGAGGAAGCCCGCACAAGCGCCGCTGCCTATACGTTGATCGACCGCGCATTGAACGAATTCGCATCGCAGCGCCCGCGCTCCAAACATATTCAGGTGCCCATCGGCGTGCTTGAGGCGGCGGCGCAGGGCCACCCGCCTGTTGCTGGAACCGCGATGGCCCCGTTGGCGGCCAAAGCCGAAGACGTTGCAAAGCTGAGCGACCAGCTGGCCGCATCGAAACGGCCGCTGTTCATCTTTGGTGGCGGGGCAAAGCGCGCCGAGGGCGTCGCCACGATGTTGCACAGCACCGGGGCCGCGTCCTTTACCACCTATGCCGGTCGTGGCGTGGTGGCCCCTGATGCGCCCTTGCATTTCGGGTCGACGCTGGCCCGTCCGGGCAGTGCCGATGTGATCGCCAGCGCCGATCTGGTGATCGCAGTCGGCACCGAACTGGCCGAGGTCGACATCTGGCGCGCGCAACTGGGGCACACCGCGCCGCTGGTCCGGGTCGATATCGACCCGACCGTGCTGACCGACGCGCAAGGGGCGCAGGTTCATATTCAGGGCGATGCCGCGGCTTTTGTCGCGGCGCTGAGCGAGATGGATTTGGGGCAGCCGCGCACGGGCTGGACCGCGCTAGAGGTCGCGGCGTCCCGTGCGCGCTGGCGCTCGGAGATCGAGGCGGAGCGCCCGGGGTTGTTGCCGGTCATCGAGGCGCTGCAAGCCTCGGTGCCCGATGACGTTATGATCTACTCCGACATGACCCAATTCGCCTATGCCGCAAAAGAGGTGTGGGACATGAACGCGCCGGGCCATTGGCACCATCCTTATGGTTTTGGCACGTTGGGCTATGCCACCCCTGCAGCCATTGGCGGCGCGATTGGTCGACCCGGATTGCCCACGATGGCCATTATCGGCGACTACGGGTTCCACTACACGGTGCAGGAACTGGGGGCTGCGGTTGAGCTGGGCCTGTCGCTGCCGATCATCCTTTGGGACAATGGCAAGCTGGGAGAGATCGAGGACAGCATGACACGCGCCCAGATCGCCCCCAATGCCGTGGTGGCGCATAACCCTGATTTCTGCAAACTGGCCGAAGCATTCGGTGCCTTGTCAGCAGCACCCAAATCTTTGGAAGACCTGCCAGCGGTATTGAAAGCCGCCTTTAGCGCCGGTCGCCCGACGCTGATCTATTTGACACCCGCCATCACCGGCTAAGACGTTTTCTTTCAAAGAAAACGGGCCGGAATTTTTGAAAAATTCCGCACCCGCTGGCGATTGTTATTCCCAGCAGCTGACCAGGACTGTCATGCCTTTTGCCTTGGCGCGCAGGTCTTCGGGCTTGAGCGCGCTTGCGTCCTGGGCTGTCTGAACGGTGATGCCTGCCTTTTTCGCGACATCCGCGATCAGGGTCGCTTCGACCGCGAAATTCACATCGTCGGGCAGTTGTTGCACGCCATCGGCGCGGGGCAGGAGCATCCCCAACACGCGGCCATTGCCGTCAAAAACCGGCCCGCCCGCATCACCGGATTGCGACGCCAGTTCCAGCCGTGCGATGTTTTCCTCGCCTTTCAGGCCCCGCACATCAGCCAGCGCCCCGAATGTCACGGTCGCAGCCCCCAACACGCCCTCGTAAGGGAAACCGGCAACGGCAATTTCCGATTGCAGGCGGGGTGGGACGGTGTTGAAATTTGCCACTTCGACAGGGGCCAGACGGTTGCCTGGCTTGAGCAGGGCAACCCCGCTGGCAGCATCGTCCACCACGACTGTCAATTCGGTGTCGTCGTCCAGCGTCATGCGGCCACAGCTTTGCACGGCTTGCGATGTGGTTGCGATCGTGCCTGCCGCGTCGATGAAAAAACCGGAGCGTGACAGTTTCGGCAGCCGGATCTGAAGGCCGGATACCAGATCAATCGCCTGATCATCGCCCCCGCCCGCTGCGGCATCCAGAACACCTGGAATACGGGTAAAGCTTTTGGCGAGCTCTGACATCACACGGCGGCGGCGGTCTTCGTCACCGGCGGGCCATATCAGGGTAAAGCCTTTGATCTGGCCATTTTCCAGCGATGCCTGGGTCTGGCTGATGATGCTGCCATTCTCGCCGATCAGTTCAAAGCTGTTGGATTTGCGTTCACGCGGCCCGTCCTGAGGGACGATTTCAAGGGTCTGCATGATATCATAGAGCCCGTACAACGTGTCCTGATCGCCGGCCTGACTGATCAGCAAGACGCGGGCATTGATGTCGCCCGTGGCATTGTACTGCACAAAGGGCGGTTCAAGCTTGTCGAGCGCCACAATCTTGGTGGGCATGAGCATTTCAATGCCCGCATCGCTGTTGCGCACCGTTTGCAGGCCCAATCCTTCGAGCACGGCATTGTATTGCCGGTTCAATGCAGCGCGTTGCAGTGTCGTCAGGACGCCCGTCGCGTCATAGCCATTGGCGGTTTGCCACTGGGCCATCGACCCGCGCGTGCCGCGTCCGAATGCGCCATCAATTGCACTGTCGTAAAACCCTGCCCATTTCAGCGCGATTTGCAGTTGCTCGCGTTCCTCGCGGGTCAGGTTGCGTTCGCCACGCTGCGCTTCTGCCAGTGTTTCATCGGCGGGTGGTTCGGGCAGCACCGGGACCATTGTGGTTTGTGCAGGTTCCGCATCAACAGATGTGCCAGCATCAGCCGGTTCCAATGTGGTCTGGGTGATCGGATCGGCGGGATCTTCTGCTGTAACGGCGGGTTCGTTTTCTGCCAGATCGGTTGCAATCGGGGCAATCAGGGGGATGTTCAACACATTCGCACCGACCGGCCAGAATTGTTGCGCGAACCGCTCTGACACCTGAACAAAGCTGTCGCTTGGCACCAGACCTTCGCGGCGGTAGTTGCGCAACAGCAGCTCTGCATCCGCGCGGCGATAGGGGCCGACCACGATTGCATACCAGTTACCGCCCAGCGAAAACCCGTTCACATCTTCAATGCTGTTGCTATAGGCCTGCGCCCGACTTGTTGCGCCAGACAGGGTGGGCTGGGCTTCGATCTGTAACCAGACCACGTCACCGGCAGATTGCGCCTTGAGGGAAAAAGGGGTCAAAATCAGGGTGGCAAGCAGCGCCACAATCAATCGCTTCATGGTTTAAGTGCTCTCGTGCATTGAAATTTAACGCAGATAAGCAGGAACGGGGGTAAAATGCCATGGCAGATGCGCGTTAAATCATCACAAAGCTGCCAATTGACCCTTGGCCATGCGCGCCGTAGGAAAGGCGCGCAGCAGTAGAGGCTTTTATCCCATGTCCGACCCGGTTCAACGCCCCCGTTCCTTTCAGGAAATCATCCTTGCCCTCCAAACCTATTGGGCGCTGCAGGGCTGTGCGATCCTGCAACCCTATGACATGGAAGTCGGCGCAGGGACGTTCCACCCGGCGACGACGCTGCGGTCCTTGGGGACAAACCCCTGGGCTGCCGCCTATGTGCAACCTTCGCGCCGCCCCACCGACGGGCGCTATGGTGAAAACCCGAACCGTTTGCAGCATTACTATCAGTATCAGGTCTTGATCAAACCTAGCCCGCCCAACCTTCAGGACCTGTATCTGGGATCGCTTCAGGCGATCGGCATCGATATGGCGCTGCACGATATCCGTTTCGTGGAAGACGACTGGGAAAGCCCCACCCTGGGCGCATGGGGCTTGGGCTGGGAAGTCTGGTGTGACGGCATGGAAGTGTCGCAATTCACCTATTTCCAACAGGTCGGCGGGCATGATTGCCACCCAGTGTCGGGCGAATTGACCTACGGGTTGGAACGCCTTGCGATGTATGTCTTGGGCGTGGATCACGTGATGGACATGCCGTTCAATGACCCAAATGCGCCGATCCCGCTGACCTATGGCGACATCTTCAAACAGACCGAAGAAGAATTCGCACGCTGGAACTTTGACGTGGCCAATACCGACGTGCTGCTGGACCATTTTGTCGAGGCCGAAAACGAATGCAACGCGATCCTGTCGCAAGAGGCGCTTGACCCCAAAACCGGCAAGCGCATCATCATGGCACATCCCGCCTATGACCAATGCATCAAGGCCAGCCACATCTTTAACCTGCTCGACGCGCGCGGTGTGATCTCGGTTACCGAACGTCAGGCCTATATCGGGCGCGTGCGCACGCTGGCCAAAGCCTGCGCCGATGCCTTTGTGCAAACCCGCGCCGGCGGCTGGTCAGAGGATGCAGCATGACAGATCGCTATCAACCCAAGATGATGCCGCAGCAACCCGAAGGCTTGTTTGAAAAGGCAATGCATGCGGGACAGAACCTGCCGGGAAAACCGGGGTTTATCTGCTACCGCAAGCTCAAGCGGCGCTATCGCTGGCGCAACGAGGACATCTGGCCGAAACTGGTCGCAGACCTGCGCGCGGGTGATCTGTGCATCGATCTGGGGGCCAATCTGGGCGAGGTCACAACACAGCTTGCAAACGCCGGTGCCGAGGTGATCGGGTTTGAGCCCGACCCCGATACATTCGCGCGCCTTGTGCAAAACGTGGGCCAGATGCCCGGCGTCACCCTGTACCAGCAGGCGGCAGGGGCCAAGGCCGATACGCTGAACCTGCGCCGCTCTGCCAGAATGGCCGAAGATCCGGACCGTTTTTCGCAATCGGCCTCGCTGGTGCGCAATGACGCAACGATGGATGACACCAATACGGTGCCGGTCGAGGTGATCAACCTGCCGGAATTCCTTGCCGGGCTAGACCGCGATATCCGCATTTTGAAGATGGATATCGAAGGCTCCGAATGGGATCTCATGCCCGCGCTGATGGAGCACCCTGTGCTGGACCGCATCGACACGATCTTTGTCGAAACCCATGAATGGATGGACCCTGCGCGCTACATGCCGATTGCGCACCGCTTGCAAGCGCAGGCCGAGGCGCGCGACCATCCCTATATCAACCTTTTCTGGCATTAGGGGCGCAATATGAACGGCAAAATCGTAGGAGGCGTCATCTTGGTCGCAGCAGCCATCGCGGGCATCACGCTTTATTATCTTCAGGTCTATGGCTATTACCGCGAGGCCCCGACGCCGCCACAGGGCGTCGAGCTGGTATCACTGTCGACAGATATGCCCGAGCCCATCCTGACCGACAATTTCCGCGCCATCGACGCGGACAGCTCTCCGATCCGGTATCGCGCGTGTTTTGACACGACACTCAGCCTTGCCATGCTGTCCGAAACCTATGTGGTCAGCGACGAAATCGAGCCGCGCAACGCGCCCGGCTGGTTTGACTGCTTTGACGCCAAGGCCATCGGCGAGGAACTCGAGGCCGGGACAGCCCTGACATTCCTGAGCCAGAAGAACATCCACTTCGGCGTCGACCGGATCGTGGCGATCACATCGGACGGGCGCGGCTATATCTGGCACGAGCTGAACGATTGTGGCGAAAAATCCTATGATGGCACCGTCGTTGGCGAAGCCTGCCCCGACCAGCCAAGCCGATAGGGCCTTCTCTGGCTCTTAAATATCCTCGCGCGAAGCGCAAAAAATCTAAGCCGTGCCCCCATAAACGGCCCCCGAAAGGTACCACCCATGCCCGACCTGCTGATTGAGCTTTTCTCAGAAGAAATTCCCGCCCGTATGCAAGCACGGGCTGCGGATGATTTGAAAAAACTGGTAACCAACGGCTTGGTCGAGGCCGGGTTGACCTATGCCTCGGCGGCTGCGTTTTCGACGCCGCGCCGGTTGACCCTGACCATCGAGGGCATGTTGGATGCCAGCCCGTCCATCACCGAAGAACGCAAAGGCCCCAAGGCCGACGCGCCCGAAAAGGCCATCGAAGGGTTCTTGCGCGGTGCCGGTCTGACCCGCGACCAGCTGGAAGAACGCGAAACGCCCAAGGGCAACATCCTGTTTGCAATGATCAAAAAGCCGGGCCGCCCCGCGGCCGAGATCGTGGCCGAAGTGCTCGACACCACCATCCGCAATTTCCCTTGGCCCAAATCCATGCGGTGGGGCACCGGTTCCTTGCGGTGGGTGCGTCCGTTGCACTCTATTCTATGCATCCTGTCTGCCGAAGACGGTGCGCAGGTTGTCCCGATGAACGTTGACGGGATCGAAGCAGGGGCCACCACGCGCGGCCACCGTTTCCTTGCGCCAGACATGATCACGGTCAATAATTTCGACGACTACGCCGCCAAGCTGAAACGCGCCTTTGTGGTGCTGGACCCGGCAGAGCGCCGCGATGCGATCTGGCATGACGCGACCAACATGGCCTTTGCCAACGGGCTTGAAGTGGTCGAGGACGCAGGTCTTTTGGCCGAGGTCGCAGGGCTGGTCGAATGGCCCGTGGTGCTGATGGGCCGGATCGGGGATGATTTCCTTGATCTGCCGCCAGAGGTTTTGCAGACCTCGATGAAAGAACACCAAAAGTTCTTTTCCGTGCGCAGCCCCAAGACGGGCCGTATTGAACGCTTTGTCACGGTCGCCAACCGCACCACCGCCGATGATGGTGCGACGATTTTGGCAGGCAATGAAAAAGTCCTGAGCGCGCGTTTGTCGGATGCGAAATTCTTTTGGGAAAACGACCTGCGCATTGCCAAATCTGATGCGGGTATGCAGGTCTGGGTGGACCGTTTGTCGAACGTGACCTTCCACAACAAGCTGGGCACACAGGCCGAACTGATCTCGCGGATGGAGGCACTGGCGGGCGAATTGGCCCCGATGGTCGGTGCCGACGCAGACGAGGCCCGTCAGGCTGCACGTTTCGCCAAGGCCGATCTGTCGTCCGAAATGGTCTATGAATTCCCCGAACTTCAAGGGCTTATGGGCAGCTATTACGCGAAAGCCGCTGGTAAATCCGGTGCCATCGCCGCCGCCGCGCAAGACCACTATGCGCCGCTTGGCCCGTCGGACGATGTGCCAACTGCGCCGGTTTCCATTGCCGTGGCACTGGCCGAAAAGATCGACAAGTTGACAGGGTTCTGGGCGATTGATGAAAAGCCGACAGGGTCGAAAGACCCCTTCGCGCTGCGGCGGGCTGCCCTGGGTGTGATCCGGATTCTGGTGGAGAACGACCTGCATGTGCGGTTGGACCAGTTGCACGCCGCCCAGTTGCTGCGCAACAAGCGCAAGGTGATGCCGGGGCTGGAAGACCACCACGTCGAAGACCTGCTGCATGACATCGCCAAACATGGTGTGTTCGGGGCTGCATTTGATGCGTTCATTCACCGCAATGACAAAAAAGCCCCCAACGACGACATCGCCAAGCTGGAAACGGCTGTCCCTGAGAAAAGCGGTGATCTGATGTCCTTCCTCCACGACCGCCTCAAGGTCTATCTCAAGGACCAAGGTGTGCGGCATGATGTCATCGACGCTTGCATCGCGATGCCCGGCAACGACGATCTGACCTTGCTGGTCAAACGCGCCAAGGCGCTGTCGGAAACGCTGAAGACCGATGACGGTGAAAACCTGATTCAGGGTTTCAAGCGCGCCAATAACATCCTGTCGCAGGCAGAAGCGGCGGATGGGGTCGAATACTCCTATGGTGCGGATATCAAATTTGCCGAAACGGACGAGGAACGCGCCTTGTTCGCCGCCCTTGACGCGGCAGAGGCGCAGATCAATCCGGCGATGGCGGCCCAGGACTTTACCGATGCCATGTCCGCCATGGCGTCTTTGCGCGCCCCGATTGATGCGTTTTTTGATGCCGTTCAGGTCAATTCCGACAACAGCACCGTGCGGCGTAACCGGTTGAACCTGCTCAGCCGTATCCGCACGATCTGTTCGTCTGTCGCGGACCTGACCAAGATCGACGGCTGACACGCAGTTTCTTTGGTCTGGCAGGGCGCATCAAGTCTTGCCAGACACCAATGAAAGCCTATGCTGCGGACAAACCAAAAGGTGCCGCAGTGCAGAAAACGCCCATGACAACGCTGGTAACCCAGACCGCCCCCATCGCCACGGACACCCACGGCGGGCGGGCGAAATGTTTGCAACGTCTGGTGCGCCTTGATCTGCCGGTGCCGCGCACGGTCACGCTGCCCTTTAATGTGGTTCACAAGATTGCGGGCGGTGATATGCCCGATCTGCAAGCGGTTGCTGATGAATTTCCCCGCGGCGCGTTGCTTTGTGTGCGCCCGTCCAGCCAGGACCCCGATTGGGGCGGGCCGGGCGCGGTTCTGAACATCGGCATGAATGATGCCCGTTTCATGGAATATTGCGAACGCATGGGCGAGGGGCCTGCATCGGCGCTGTATACCCGGTTCGTGCAATCCTATGCCGTCAATGTGGCGCGGCTGGACCCTGACATGTTCGACGAGGTGATCGGGGACGGGCGCGAGGCGCTGGAACAATCCCTGCGCGCCTACGAGCTTGAGACCGAAGAGGCGTTCCCCCAGGACCGCGTGACCCAGTTGACAGCGGTGCTCAGTTCGATGGCCCGCGCATGGGAAGGCACGTCGGCGCGTCTGTTGCGTCAGGCAAAAGGGGCACCGGCCGATGCGGGGCTGGGGCTGATTGTGCAGGAAATGGCCTTTGGCGTGGGCACGGGGCTCTGCGGGTCGGGCGTGTTGCAACTGGTCGACAGCGACAGCGGTTTGCCGCAAATTACCGGCCGCTATCTAAGCCAGTCACAGGGGCGCGACGCGCTGCAAAACGATGCCGACGCGATGTATCTGACCCGCGATCCGCGCGGCCCGTCGCTGGAAGAACACGCCCCCGAGGCATTCGAGACGCTGAAACAGCATGCGGCCTTGATGCGGGTTAAACTGCGCGCCGAGATGCAGCTGGAATTTGTGATCTCGGACGGAGAGTTGTTTATTCTGGACGGTGTGCGGGTGTCGCGGTCTTCGCGGGCTGCCGTGCGTATCGCCGTGGCGCTGGCCGACGAGGGCATCATCTCGCGCGAGGAAGCGTTGATGCGGGTGCAGCCGCGCACCTTGACCGAATTGTTGCACCGGCAGGTCGATCCGCGCACCAAGCGCGATCTGATCGGGCGCGGTATTGCCGCCAGCCCCGGTGCCGCGACGGGCAAGATCGTGTTCAACGCCAATGATGCGCAGGCCAGTGCCGCACGGGGCGAGCCGTGTATTCTGGTGCGCCGCGAAACATCGCCCGAAGATATTCGCGGGATGCATGCGGCCCAAGCGGTGCTGACCGAACGGGGCGGCATCACCAGCCACGCCGCCGTGATCGGGCGCGGCATGGGCTTGCCTTGTGTTGTGGGCGCGTCGTCGATGAAATTCGATCTGGTCAAAGGCCAGATCACCGCGCCGGATGGCCGCGTGTTCAAGGCCGGTGACGAGATCACGATTGATGGCACCAAGGGCGAGGTGCTGGCAGGGGCCGCGCAGATGCTTGAGGCGCTGTTGGATACGACCTTTCAAAAGCTGATGGAATGGGCCGAAAATGCCGCTGATATCGGTATTCGCGCCAATGCCGACACCCCTGCCGATGCGCAGACGGCGCGCAATTTCAACGCCCATGGCATCGGCCTGTGCCGCACCGAACACATGTTCTTTGACCCCAGCCGCCTGACCGTGATGCGTGAGATGATCTTTGCCGATGGCAGCGAAGAACGCCGTGCCGTGCTGGACCGGTTGTTGCCCATGCAACGCGAAGATTTCATCCAGCTTTTCCGGATCATGCAGGGCCAGCCCGTGTGCATCCGTCTGTTCGACCCGCCCTTGCACGAATTTTTGCCCACCAGCAGGTCGGGACAGCGCGATCTGGCCGAAGCGCTGGATTTGCCGCTGTCGGATGTGACCCGCCGGATCGAGGCGATGTCGGAATACAACCCGATGCTGGGTTTGCGCGGCGTGCGTTTGGGCGTCACCGTGCCCGAAATCTATGAGATGCAGGCCCGCGCGATTTTCGAAGCCACGATCGAGGCCAGCCGGGATGGCGACCCTGTGGTGCCTGAAATCATGATCCCGCTGGTGTCGGCCAAGCGCGAGGTCGAATTGGTCAAGGCCAGCATCGACAAGATCGCGACCGCCGTGCGCAATGAACGCGGGGCGACATTTACCTACCGGTTGGGGGTCATGGTCGAAACGCCGCGTGCCGCCTTGCGTGCGGGTGAAATCGCGCCGCATTGTTCGTTCCTCAGCTTTGGGACAAACGACCTGACGCAGATGACCTACGGGCTTAGCCGCGATGACGCGGGGCGCTTTATGTCGACCTATGTGCAGCAGGGTGTGTTCCCCGAAGATCCGTTCCATATGTTGGATCAGGACGGGGTGGGCGAGCTGTTGCAACTGGGGGCATCGCGCGGTCGCGCGGCGCAACCGGGCATCACTTTGTCGATCTGTGGCGAACATGGCGGCAACCCCGAATCGATTGCATTCTGCCGCGAAGCGGGGTTCGACTATGTCTCTTGTTCACCATTTCGGGTTCCGGTGGCCCGGCTTGCGGCGGCTCAACTGGCGATTGCACACAAGATAGGGTAAAAGGCAAGGCCGTAAATCAACATCTAGAAATTTGGGCGGCTTGCCGCGCAAGCGACCATCCAAGGGTTTACGTAAGGGATTATGTTGTCTAGTCGCCTTGTTTGAAATTACCTGCGAGGCGCTGCATGCGTTATTCTACCTTTCTGCCAATCTGCGCCGCTGTGGCGTTGTCCTTTTTGTCCCCCAACGCCGTGATGGCGAACTCTCAACAAGCCGAGACATTGGCCGAGATCGAGGCAAAAGGGCTGCAAGCTGTCGGATCAGAGCGGCTGGAACGTATGATAGCGGCCACTGAATCGGCCAGCGATGTCGAATTCACCCGAAGCTGGTTGGCCCAGCAGCCCAAAGCATCCGGTGGCGAACAATGGAAATGCCTGTCCGAGGCGCTGTATTTCGAGGCGCGGGGCGAGACGGTCAAGGGCCAGTTCGCTGTGGCCGAGGTGATTGTGAACCGGGTCAAATCCAGCCGCTTTCCCGGATCCTTGTGCAATGTTATCCATCAGGGCACCGGCAAGAAATACCAGTGCCAGTTTACCTATACATGCGATGGCAATGCCGAAGTGATCGCAGAACCGCGTGCCTATGACCAGGTTGGCAAAATCGCCCGCGCTGTTCTGGATGGCAAGGTGCCCGCGTTGACCGATGGTGCCACCTATTACCACACAACTGCTGTAAAACCGCGCTGGTCGCGGGTGTTTACGCGCACGGCGCAAATCGGCGTGCACCTGTTCTATCGCGACGGGGTGCGGACCGCGTCCAACTAAGCTGCAATTCCGGTCGTCTTTGAGGTCTGGCCAGCCGCAACTGGCTTTGTTACATCCGGCCAAGCGGTCTAGGATCGTGTTGACTGTGTTAACAAAAAGGCCCGCATGATGACCACCGATACAAGGCTTGCCTTTGCACATCCCTCCGAGCGTGCGGCGGCCACTGCGGGGCCGGAACCGTTGGACCGTATTTCCCTGCGCGATCATATCGTCGAGGTCGAGATCGGCGCATTTCAGGCCGAACGCGGTGTCACGCAGCGCATCTGCTTTAACGTGGTGGTCGAAGTTCAACCGTTAACCGGCCCGGTGGATGACGATGTGGACCGTATCCTGTCTTATGACCGGGTGACCGAAGCGATTGCGCACGAGCTGTCGGACGAGCGGTTGAACCTGTTGGAAACCCTTGCCGAACGTGTGGCCGACCGGATCTTGCTGGAACGTCAGGCGATGCGGGTTTTTGTACGGATCGAAAAACTGGATCGGGGGCCGGGGGCCTTGGGCGTGGAAATCGCGCGCGCCCGCGATGATACGCCGGACGCAAGGTCTGACGCTGCCGAAGTCCCGCATCCTGAACTGGTGTATCTGAGCAATGACGCGATCGGGTCGCCGCATCTGGCCGGGTGGCTGGACCAGCTTGAGCAATTGGGGCGTCCGCTGATCTTATGTGTCGGGGCGTCTGACACACCGGCCCCGCAGGTCGCCCATAAAATGGCGCAGCGGCGCATTGACCTGCTGGCTATCGAACAAAACGCCTGGGTTCTGGCCTCCAAGGACAAACGCTGTGTGGTTGTATCGACGCGCACGGAACTGGATTGGGCGATGAAGAACGGCCAGACCAGCGTTTGGGCCCCGTCAAAGATCGTGTTGGACAGTGTGGATACCCCATCAGCGCAGCCCCGCGATGCGGTCGCATTGGCCGCCTGGTTTGCCGCGACCTTTGACGCGACAGAAATGCTGGTGATTGGTGCGGCACTGCCCAAACAGGCGTCTGTTCCCCTGCGCATGGTCCCTGCGGATCAGGATCAGATTTGAAACCATGACCGATTATTTCAGACCGCTTGTGCAAATCGGCCCCGCACGGCCTGAAACGGCTGTACCCTTGGCGGGCGGCTGGGGGTGGTTCACCCATGTCGAAGTCCTGTCGCGCAACGCGCCTGCGCAAGTCATCCCTGCGGGCGACATGCCGGCGGACAAGGCAGCGCGGCTGACGGCTCCGCGCGCCCCGATTGCAGGCATGTCATTGGACCGCCCCCGCATCATGGGCATTTTGAACACGACGCCTGACAGTTTTTCCGATGGCGGGCAGCATGCCGATGTTGCGGATGCCGTGACCGCTGGGCTGGCGATGGCGCAAAGCGGTGCTGATATCATCGATATTGGCGGTGAATCCACGCGCCCCGGTGCCAGCTTTGTCCCCATCGAGACCGAAATAAAACGGACCGCCCCCGCGATCAGCGCCCTGAGGGCGGCGGGCCTGACCCTGCCCATATCCATCGACACGCGCAAGGCTGCCGTGGCCGAAGCCGCTGTTGGGGCGGGGGCTAATCTGGTCAATGACGTGTCGGGCTTTACCTTTGATCCCGGCTTGGCACCGTTTTGCCAGAAACATCAATTGCCGGTCTGCGTGATGCATACGCAGGGCGATCCTGCGACAATGCATTTGAACCCCAGCTATTCAAATGTGGTGCTGGATGTTTATGACACCCTTGAGGACCAGATCAGCAAGCTGGAAACCGGCGGAATTGCGCGCAATGCGATCCTTGCCGATCCGGGCATCGGGTTCGGAAAAAACCTTGAGCACAACCTGGCGTTGCTTGCAAGGATCAGTATCTTTCATATGCTGGGCACGGCTTTGCTGCTGGGTGTGTCGCGAAAAAAGTTTATCGGGACACTTGGCAATGCCCCTGATGCAAAAGATCGTGCCCCTGGGTCAATCGGCGTTGCCCTTGCAGGATTGGCGCAAGGTGTGCAATTGGTACGGGTGCATGATGTGGCTGAAACACGCCAGGCGATTGCGCTTTGGTGTGCCGCGAGTTCGGAGAGTATCTTATGACGAAACTATTTGGCACAGACGGGATTCGCGGCGAAGCGAATGTATATCCCATGACCGCAGAAGTTGCGCTGCGCATCGGGGCGGCGGTTGGCCGCTATTTCAGCAGCAGCAGAGGCGGCGAACATCGGGTGGTGATCGGCAAGGACACGCGCTTGTCCGGCTATATGTTCGAAAACGCGCTGACGGCGGGGCTGACATCTTCGGGGATGAATGTGCTTTTGCTGGGGCCGGTCCCGACACCTGCCGTGGGCCTGTTGACCCGGTCGATGCGCGCCGATCTGGGCGTGATGATTTCGGCCAGCCACAACCCTGCGACGGATAACGGGATCAAGTTTTTCGGCCCCGACGGTTTCAAGCTGAGCGATGCGGTCGAGGCCGAGATCGAGGAATTGATCGCCAACGGGGTGCAAATGGCCCCCTCGGATAAGATTGGCCGGGCAAAGCGGATTGATGATGGGCGGTTCCGCTATGTCGAGCGGGTCAAATCGTCGTTTCCGCGCGGCATGCGGCTGGACGGGCTTAAGGTCGTGGTGGATTGCGCCAATGGTGCGGCGCACCGTGTGGCCCCCGAAGCCTTGTGGGAACTTGGTGCCGAGGTAATCCGGATCGGGGTTGAGCCGAATGGTTTCAACATCAACGACAAATGCGGATCGACCCACCCCGAGCAAGCGGCGGCGGCGGTTTTGCAGCATAAGGCTGATGTCGGGATTTGTCTGGATGGCGATGCGGACCGGGTTATCTTGATTGATGAAGCGGGCAATGTCGGCGATGGCGACCAGTTCATGGCACTGATGGCGTCGCGGTGGGCGGCCGAAGACCGTCTGGCCAATAATGCGCTGGTGGCGACCGTGATGAGCAACCTTGGGCTTGAGCGGTTCTTGCAAGGGCAGGGCGTGCAGTTGGAACGCACGTCGGTCGGGGACCGCTATGTGGTTGAACGGATGCGCGAAGGCGGGTTCAATCTGGGCGGCGAGCAATCGGGTCATATCGTTATGACCGACCATGCCACCACCGGTGACGGGCTGATGGCGGGGTTGCAGTTTCTGGCGGAGATGATCCGGTCGGGCAAGCCGTCTTCGGAGTTGCTGCGCAATTTTGATCCGGTGCCGCAATTGCTGAAGAACGTGCGCTTTGCCGCCGGGCAGACCCCGTTGGAGGACACGCAGGTCAAAGCAGCGATTGCGCAGGCCGAGGCCGATCTGGCCGGTCAGGGGCGTTTGTTGATCCGCAAGTCGGGCACCGAACCTTTGGTGCGTGTGATGGCCGAGCATGAAGATGCGGGCCTGATGGCGCGGGCGGTGAATTCGGTCGTCGATGCGGTCACGCAGTCGGTTCAAAGCTAAAGGAGCGCTTGCGCGCATTCGATTTTTTCCGGGGTGACCGGCGCTGCGGTGCGGTGCCGGTTCAGGTGTTTTGGACAAGCCTTGCTGTCGGATGCCTTCGGCGAGGATTTTTTACCATTTGGAATTCGGGTCGGGCTTTGGAATTAGGCCTGGGTTTTGGTGAAGAGCCTGCGGAAGGCACCGTATTGGCTGAGGCCGACGCCTGTCAGGATCAGGGCCAGCGACCAGAGCAGTGAGACCGGCAGGGGTTCGCTGAGGACCACTGCGCCGAGGCAGACCGACCAGACCGGAACCTGATAGTTGACCAGTGACATGAACACAGGCCCCGCGCTGCGCACCACCAGCACGCGCAGGAAATTTGCCGCCGCTGTGGGCACGAGGCCGAGGAAGGCGAGAACACCGAAAATATACGCGGAAGGGATGGGCGGGAGGCCTTCGGTTAGCAGGGCAAGGGGGATCGTTATTGCGCTGGCGATGATCAGCAGGATGGTCGCGAGGCCGATCGCGTCGATGGCGGGCAGGCGGCGCATGGCGATGGAGCTGAGCGCATAGCAGCTGGCGGCCCCGATACAGGCCAGACGGCACGGGGTTTCGAAGGCGGAGCCTGTGGTCTCGAAGGCCTGAGCGCCGATCAGAAGGGTTACGCCGATGAAGCCGATGACGAAACCGACGGTTTTGCGGGGTGTCATCCGTTCGCCGTCAACGAAGAAATGCGCCAGAGGCAGGACGATCAGGGCGACAGCGGCCATGGAAACGCCGGCAAAGCCGGAGGTGACATATTGCTGGCCCCAGGCGAGCAGGCTGAAGGGCACGGCGGAGCTGGCAGCGCCGATGAAAAACAGGGCGGTCAGGTGTTTTCGGGTCGGGGGGGCCGCAAAGAGCCGGAACCCGCGCAGGGACCAGATGGCGACCATGACCAGTGCCGCGAGACTGACCCGGCTGGCGGCGATCCAGAACGGGGGCATTTCGGTAAGGGCGATTTCGGTGACCAGAAAGGTGCCGCCCCAGATGAAGGCCAGAAGGGCGATCATCAGCCAGCTGCTGGCGGTGATATTGGGGGCGTCTTGCATGGGCTGGCCTTTGTAGAGCGAAGCCCTTGCTTTATGGCAGTCCCTTGGGGGCTGCAACAGGATGTGGCTTTGGTTTCGACCCTCGAGGGGCCGAGGGGGAAAAGGCCCGGAGGTTTATACCTCCGGGCCGTTCTTGGTTTAGTTCTTGGCTTTGTCGACCATTTTGCCTGCGGAGATCCACGGCATCATGTCGCGCAGTTTGCCGCCGACGATTTCGATCTGGTGTTCGTCGTTGGACCGACGCGATGCTTTGAGGGTGGGCTGGCCCACGGAGTTTTCAAGCATGAAGTCGCGCACGAATTTGCCGGACTGGATGTCGCTGAGGACGTCCTTCATGCGGGCTTTGGTTTCGGCGTAGGGCAGGATGCGCGGGCCGGAAACGTACTGGCCATATTCGGCAGTGTTGGAGATCGAGTAATCCATGTTGGCGATGCCGCCTTCATAGATCAGGTCAACGATCAGCTTGGTTTCGTGCAGGCATTCGAAATAGGCCATTTCGGGCTCGTAGCCGGCTTCGACCAGTGTTTCAAAACCCATGCGGATCAGTTCAACGATACCGCCACACAGAACCGCTTGTTCGCCGAACAGGTCGGTTTCGCATTCTTCGCGGAAGTTGGTTTCGATGATGCCGGAGCGACCGCCACCGATGGCCGAGCAATAGGACAGGCCGATTTCCAGCGCTTTGCCGGAGGCATCTTTGTCAACGGCCACGAGGCAAGGCACGCCGCCGCCTTTGGTGTATTCGCCGCGTACGGTGTGACCTGGGCCTTTGGGGGCCATCATGATCACATCAATGCCGGGCTTGGGTTCGATCAGGCCGAAATGGACGTTCAGACCGTGGGCGAATGCGATGGCGGAGCCTTCGCGGATGTTGTCGTGGACGTATTTTTTGTAGGTATCAGCCTGCAATTCGTCGGGCATGGTGAACATGATGACGTCGGCCCAAGCGGCGGCTTCGGCGATGCCCATTGTTTTCAGGCCTTCGCCTTCGGCTTTGGCGATCGAAGGGGAGCCTTCGCGCAGAGCGACGACGAGGTTCTTGGCACCGGAATCGCGCAGGTTCAGGGCGTGGGCGTGGCCTTGGGAGCCGTAGCCGAGGATGGCGACTTTTTTATCCTTGATCAGGTTAACGTCGCAGTCACGGTCGTAATAAACGCGCATTGGGGCGTCCTTTCGTATGCGTTGAAATCTGGGGTGGTTATAACGGATGGTTCGGGTGATGCCATTGTCGGATTATGAGTTTATTTGGCAAAATGAAGATGGTAATGCGTGGATTTGTAAAAATATGGAAAAATCATGCTTGATGATGAAGATCGGCGTATTTTGCGTCACTGGCAGGCGGATGCGGGGCTGAGCCCGGGCGAGTTGGCGGAGCGGACCGGGATCAGTTCCGGCAAGGTCGCGCGACGCATTGTACGGATGCAAGAGGCGGGCATTGTCGAGGGTGTGGGGGCTGTCGTTGATTGGGCGGCCCTGGGCTATGCGGTCGAGGTGTCGTTGCGCATTACCCTGGACAAGACACAAGGCAATGCGTTTGACGCGTTTCTGGTCGCGGCGCGCAAGGTGGCGGAAGTGATCGAGATCCAGACGTTTCTGGGGCGGGTGGATGTGCGCCTGTCGATCATTGCACGCGACATGGGGCATTATCAGGCGATCTATCGCGGCAAGATCCTGACCTTGCCGCATATCGCCGACATCGAGGCGTTGATGCATGTGGCGCGGATCAAGTCGGACGAGGCGTTGCCGCTATGATTGCCTTGGACGATATTGACCACCATTTGATCCGGTCGCTGGCGCGGGATGCAACGCAAAGTGCCGGTGCTTTGGGGCGGCATCTGGGCTTGTCGCAACCTGCCACATGGCGGCGCATCCGGCGGCTGGAGGAGGCAGGCATCTTGCGCGGCAAGCGGCTGCGGCTGAACCGCGAGGCGTTGGGCTTTGGCGTGACGGTATTTCTGGGCGTCAAGCTGGCCACCAAGGGGCGTGTCAGCCTTGAGGATTTTGAACGTGCGGTCAGTGCGATCCCCGAAGTGCAGACGGTGGAGCATGTTTTGGGGCTTTATGATTACCGTTTGCGGGTCGTGGCGCGGGATCTGGCCGATTTTGAACGGGTCTTGCGGCGGCGGATCATGACCTTGCCCGGGGCCGGCGCGGTGGAGGCCAATGTGCTGTTGAGCGAAGAACGTCTTGCGGGGCCTTTGGGTCTATGACTTTGACGGGCAGCGCTGTATCCTTGGGGCAAATATAAAGGATGTTCCCATGCCAGCTTTGCTGAATACTGTTGACCCGCAAGGGCTTGAAGAATTCTCGGTCGTGTTCACCGACCGGTCGTTGAACCATATGTCCGCCGCATTCCAAGGCGTGATGCGCGATATCAGTGCCATGCTGAAAGAGGTGTATAATGCCGATGCCGTGGCCATCGTGCCCGGGGGTGGGACATTCGGGATGGAGGCCGTGGCCCGCCAGTTCGCCCGTGATGCCGAGGTTGTTGTGGTGCGCAACGGGTGGTTTTCATACCGCTGGAGCCAGATCATCGAGAACGGCGATCTGACCGGAAACACCACCGTTCTCAAGGCGCGGATGCAGGGCAACAGCACGCCAGCGCCTTTCGCACCATGCCCGATCGAGGAGGTGGTCGACACGATCCGCAGCAAAAAACCGCAGGTCGTGTTCGCGCCGCATGTGGAAACCAGTGCCGGTGTGATCCTGCCGGACGCCTATATCAAGCAGATGGCCGATGCGGCCCATGAGGTCGGCGCGTTGATGGTGCTTGATTGCATCGCGTCGGGCTGTGCCTGGGTGGATATGAAGGCGCTTGGCGTTGATGTGTTGATTTCGGCCCCGCAAAAGGGCTGGAGCGCGTCGCCCTCAGCCGGGTTGGTGATGATGTCGGAGCGTGCGGTTGCGCGGCTGGCCGAGACCAGGTCGGACAGCTTTTCCATCGATCTGGGCAAATGGCACAGCATCATGAAAGCCTATGAGGACGGCGGCCACGCCTATCATTCGACCATGCCCACCGATGCACTGCGCGCGTTCCGAGATACCATGAAGGAAACCCAGACCTACGGGTTTGCACGGCTGAAAGAGGCGCAGTGGCGTCTGGGTGACGGCGTTCGCAAAATGCTGGCAGAGCGGGGCGTTGTTTCGGTGGCAGCGGACGGATTTGGCGCGCCGGGCGTTGTGGTCAGCTATACCACGGATCCGTCCATCCAGAACGGCAAGGCCTTTGCCGCCGAAGGGATGCAGATCGCCGCAGGGGTGCCGCTGATGTGCGACGAGCCGGAAGACTTCAAGACGTTCCGGCTGGGTCTGTTCGGCTTGGACAAGCTCTATGATGTCGATGCGACGCTGGCGCGCTTGGCGCGTGTGGTCGACAAGGTTCTGTAATTTCAGGGTGTTGCGGCAGGGTCTTAATCCTGTCGCATGCCCAACCCCATTTCCATCAACATTTTGCGCACCGGGGCCATCGCGTAAAGCGCGTTCAGCCCGGTTGCACGGGCATCGCGGGCGATGGGCCTGGTTGCCTGACTGGCACGGTTCAGCAGATCAATCCCCCGTACCCGCAGCATGATGTCGCCAAACCGCGCTTTCTGATAGGCATCCAGCATCTTTTGACTGCCCAGATCGGCGGGGTTGGCTTGGGCCAGTTCCAGCAATGTGGCAACGTCTTGGAGCGACATGTTCAGCCCTTGCGCGCCGATGGGTGGCATCACATGGGCGGCCTCTGCGATCAGGGCAATGCGTTCGCCGGACAGACGCGCGGCGTGCTGGGTGATGATCGGCCAGACATTGCGCGCGGTGACCAGGGTCAGCGGGCCAAACAGATGGCAACTGCGGGTCGTTGCTTCGTGCGAAAACGCATCTGCATCCAGCGTCATGCGGCGGGTGCATTCGGCGGCGCTGTCCATCCAGACCACGGCCGAGCAGGGCATCCCGTCATGGTCGGGCAGCGGCACCAGCGTGAACGGCCCGCCGGTGCGATGGATTTCGGTCGAGACATTTTCATGGGGCACAGGGTGCGTGACCGAAAAAACCACCGCTTTTTGGCCATAGCCGGTTTTCGTCACGCCAATGCCTGCGGCCTTGCGCATCGGGCTGTTGCGCCCGTCTGCGGCGATGACCAGCGGCGTGGTGATGCGGCTGCCGTCGCTCAGGCCCACGCGGGCTTGCGCGGTGCGGGTGAACAGCGATGTCGTGCCGGTGCCGGGACGGAAATCGACATTGGGCAATTCGGCCAAACGTTCCAGAAGGGCGCGGCGCAGCAGCCAGTTGGGGAAATTCCAGCCAAACGGCTGGTCCGAGATTTCGGCTGCATTGAATTCACGGGTGACGCGGGCTTCGGGGATTTCGCCGCCTGCATCGACAATGCGCATGATTTGCAAGGGGGCGGCGTGGGCTTCAAGGTGGTTCCAGATGCCCGCGGCCTCCAGCACACGGCGGGCCGGTTGCAGCATCGCCGTGGACCGCAGATCGGCCCCATCGGCATCGCCGTCGGTAATGGGGGGGGCGGGGTCGACGCAGATTACCTTGAAACCTGCGCTGCCAAATGCGGCCGCTGCGCAGAGCCCGGCAATGCCGCCGCCCGAAATGAGAATATCACAATCCATAGTCATCCTCGAAAGCTAGCCCGTGATCCGCCCAAGAAAAGCGCTGAGATCGTCGGTGTGAAAATGAATGTGGTCGCCGGTCTGCGGTTCGGGGGCGACATGCACCGTGCCCATGCCCATCGCATGGGGGGCGGCCAGATTGCGGGCGTCGTCCTCGAACATCACAGCTTTGGTCGCGTCCAGCTTGTCGGTGGTGAAAACATGCTCAAATGCGGCGCGCTCGGGCTTTGGCAAAAACTGTGCATGTTCAACGCCATAGATCGCATCAAACAACCCGTCCAATCCGCGCGCCGCTGCGACGCGTTCGGCATAGGGGGCGGTGCCGTTGGTATAGATAATCCGCCGTCCGGGCAGGGCGCGAATGCGATCGGCCAGCACAGGGTCGGGGGTGAGCACGTCAAAGGAAATATCGTGAACGTCATGCAAATAGGGGGCCGGGTCCACCGAATGTTCGCGCATCAACCCCGCCAGCGTTGTGCCGTAGGTGTGCCAGTAATGCTTGCGCAGGTAATTTGCGCGGGCATGATCCACACCCAGCGTGTCCATAACCCAACGGGTCATCCTGACTTCGATCTGGTCAAACAACCGGGCCGAGGGCGGGTAGAGCGTGTTATCAAGGTCAAAGACCCAAGTATCCACATGAGAAAAAGCGTGCTTTGGCATGAGCCCTAGCTACGCTTCGTCGCAGGCTTGCGCAAGATCGCGGGCTTGTACAAATGGACGCGGGGGATAAACTGCCCCAACCTTTATGAAAGTGACCCGATGACTGCCCCAAGACCCGGACCAACCGATGCTTATGCCATGATTCTCGAGGCAATTGATCTGGGCACCTACCGCCCCGGAGACCGTCTGGTGGAAAGCGAATTGGCGGAACGCTTTGGCGTCTCGCGCACACCCATTCGCGAGGCATTACAACGGCTTGAGACGCAATCACTGCTTGCGCGCGATGGCCGCAGTCTGATTGTCGCATCGTTGGATCACAACCAGACAGCAGAGCTTTATGTGGTGCGCGGAGAGCTGGAGGGGCTGGCCGCCCGCCTTGCTGCGCGTCATGCCACGGTTGAAGAGGTCCGCGTTCTGCGCGAGATGGTCGAAAATGACAACGCCCTGCGCGATGATCCGGTGGCTCTGGCGCGGGCAAACCGGCGGTTCCACAAACAAATCCATCTGGCGTCGCACAACAGATATTTGGTGCAGCAGCTTGATTTGGTGCACCGGTCGATGGCCCTGATGGCGACGTCATCGCTGGCGGTCGAAGGGCGGGGCCACATTGCGCAGGCCGAACATGACAAGATCGTGCGGATGATCGAACAGCGCGACGAGGATGGCGCAGACGAAGCGCTGCGCTTGCATATTTCGGTGGCCTTCATGACCCGCCTCAAGCAAGAGGCCGCGCGGCGCGAAGAAGAAGGCTAACCCGCAGGGACGGGTGTTTCCCCTTTGGCCTTTCGGGGCATTTCTGGGGTCACGCCATGTTCGGTCTTGTCCCAGTAAAACGGGTGAAAAATGAATTCATACAAGGCCTTATACGCCGCAAATGTGCCCAGCATAAAATAAATCGGCAAGCTGAATGCCCAAGGGATCAGATGACGATGCTCTTTACCCCAAACGGCACGCACTGCTATGGAAATATTCAGGATTTCCGCGAAAATGAAAAAGCAGAACAATGCGGTCAACATATCCGTGCCCAGGGTCATTTCGACGGGGTGGGTGACGCCCAGCAGGGTCAGGCACAGCGTCCACAACAGGGGCGCGCATAGAAATTGACTGACCGTGGCCAGAAAAAGCGTTTGCAGCCCTAGAAAACGCAGAAATCCGATCTGTTTTATCAGGTGAAGCGGATGGCGCATGTGGACGCACCAGGTGATCAGGAAGCCTTTGAGCCAGCGGGAGCGCTGCTTGACCCAGGGCCAGGCGCGGCAATTCGCTTCTTCGTAGGTGACGGTGGGCAAAAGGTCGGTTTTATAGCCGTGCCGCGCGAGCCTGACCCCCAGATCGGCGTCTTCGGTCACATTATGGGCGTCCCAGCCGCGCAATTCCTCGAGCGTGTCACGGCGGAAGAACAGGGTCGTGCCGCCCAAGGGGACAATCAGCCCCAACCGCGCAATGCCGGGCAGGATCACGCGCCACCACGCGGCATATTCGATGGTGAAACAGCGCGAAATCCAGTTTGTGCGGGCATTATAGTAGTCAAGAACCCCTTGAACGCAGGCGACATCCTTGGGGGCGTGGGCAAAATGCCGGACGATGCGGTCAATCTGATCGATTTCGGGCGCGTCCTCTGCATCCCAGACGCCGATAATGCTGCCTTTGCAGAAATTCAGGGCATAGTTTAGCGCACGCGGTTTGGTGCGCAAGTTATTGGCTTGCGGTACCACAATGACGTCAAACCACGCGGGCAAGGGGGTGCGGGCAATGGTCTGGTGGGTTATGTCGTCGCCTTCCTCAAGCACCAGCAGGATCTGGAGCAGGGATTTGGGATAGGTCAACTGTGTCAGCCGCGCGATCAGTGCCGTCGCGATTTCCTTTTCCCGAAGCAGGGGAACAAGGACGGAAACGCGGGGCAGGGGCGTTTGATCCGCAGGCTGTCGGGGTGGAGGTTCGGGCGGTGCCTTGGACAGGAATAGTTGTGCGAAAAATGAACATGTCCGCAAACAGACCGTCAAGATACTGGTGCAAAGCGCCCATAGGATGATGATGGTAAAGCCCCATGCAGGCTGCAACACCAGCATGATTGCCAGCAGGGCGAAAATGGAAATGGCCCATGCGCGTCTGACATTCATATCCAGCCGCCATGTCCGGCAGCTTTCGATCGGGGCCACCCGGATTGCTGCGTTTTGTGCCAGTTCCGCCCCGTAAAGTGCTGTAATAGAATGATATATCTGCTTTTCATCGGCGATGACGGGCAGCAGGGTGACGTCCTTGCGGGCCAATGCCGATGCCGCTTGGTCAAATTGATCGGGCTGGCTGATGGCAACCAGAATCGTATTTCCCAAGGACCGCCACGGGACGACGCTAAATTTCAGGCAATCCATCGCGTCGAGATGTTGGGCCATGGCGGGGTTTGGCGGGTCGATCCTAAGGTCGATATGCTGAAGATTGTATTGTGTCGCAAGCGCCGCGCAGACCTGCGCCGGCGAAACCACCCCTTTGGCAATCAGGCATTCGCCCAACGGCACATCAAGCGCTTGCTGGTCGTCCAGCGCACGCACGAGGTCGGCCTGATCAATCGCGCCGGAATTGACCAATATCCGGCCCAAAGGCTGGTGGGCCTGCGCCAGTGACGCAGGTTCGGGCGTTGTAAATTGCAGACGTAGATCGCTCACCCCGCGAATCCCTCCCCTCATAGGTCGGAGCAGGATGCCGCAGATTGCCTTAATCAGGTCTTAACAGGTGATGAACTAGACGGTCTGCGTTTCGCGTTCGGCCATTGCTGCTGCAAAACGCTCAAACAGGTAAAAGCTGTCTTGCGGGCCGGGGCTTGCTTCGGGGTGGTGCTGAACGGACCAAACGGGGCGGCCTTCCATCCGGATACCACAGTTGGACCCGTCAAAAAGCGACCGGTGCGTTTCGACAACGCCGTCGGGCAACGACTGCGCATCCACCGCAAAGCCGTGGTTCATCGAGGTGATCTCGACCTTGCCGGTTTCCATGTCTTTCACCGGGTGGTTGGCACCGTGATGGCCGTGGCTCATCTTGATTGTCTGACCGCCAAGGGCCAGTGCAAGCATCTGATGACCAAGGCAAATCCCGAAAACCGGAAGGTCGGTCTTGGCAATCACGTCTTTGATCATCGGCACGGCATAAACGCCGGTTGCCGCCGGATCGCCGGGGCCATTGGACAGGAAAACCCCATCGGGGTTATGGGACATCACATCGTCAAAAGTGGCGGATGCCGGCAGAACGGTCACATCGCAACCCGCCGAGGCAAGGCAGCGCAGGATGTTGCGCTTGGCACCGTAATCGACGGCAACGACCTTGTATTTCGCGTCGGTTTGCGCGGCATATCCCTCGGGCCAGGCCCACCGCATTTCGTTCCAGCGGTAGGATTGCGCGCAGGTCACGTCTTTGGCCAGATCCGCACCTTCCAGGCCGGCAAACCCGCGGGCTGCTGCAACCAGTGCTTCGATGTCGAAATTGCCTTCGGGATCATGGGCGAGCGCGGCATGGGGGGCCCCTTGCTGGCGGATGGCGCGGGTCAGGCGGCGGGTATCAATACCGCCGATCGCGATGCGGCCCCGTGCCGCCAGCCATTCGGACAGCGGCTGGACCGAACGCCAGCTGCTGGGGTCGGTGGGCATCCATTTGACAACCATGCCGGCGGCAACCGGATCGCCGGCTTCATCGTCTTCGGGCGTGGTGCCGGTGTTGCCGATATGGGGGAAGGTAAAGGTGACGATCTGCCCCGCATAGGACGGATCGGTCATGATTTCCTGATAGCCGGTCATCGCCGTGTTGAAACACAGCTCGGCCACGGTTTGCCCTGTCGCGCCAAATCCCATGCCGTAAAATATCGATCCGTCCGCAAGTGCTAGGCAGGCGGTCGGGCGGGGGGATACTGGCGCAGTCATGGGAGGGCCTCCAAAGGCAGATAGGTGGGGCTAAACGGGTGCAACCTAAAGC
The DNA here is from genome assembly GCF_965641905.1 of Sulfitobacter sp. SH22. Lineage (NCBI taxonomy): Bacteria > Pseudomonadati > Pseudomonadota > Alphaproteobacteria > Rhodobacterales > Roseobacteraceae > Sulfitobacter > Sulfitobacter sp. SH22. The sequence goes on along the minus strand of NZ_OZ282573.1, from coordinate 1,472,647 downwards.
CGGGGGCGGGCCGGGTCAAGACCGTGTGAAAAATGATATATCGTTTGTAAACAGTGCCTTATCTAAGGTGCGGGGCATTGCCTGTTTTGGGGGAATTGTCTATGTTGCGCAGCTTACACCGCATTGGTCGAAGGACGATAGCAATGGAACTGCGCACACGCATCACAGACGCGATGAAACAGGCGATGAAAGACAAGGCCGCTGACCGGCTGTCTACCCTTCGTTTGATCAACGCGGCCATCAAAGACAAAGACATCGCTGCACGCGCAGATGGTGGGGATGATGGCGTCGGCGATCCGGAAGTTCTGGCGATCTTGGGCAAAATGGCCAAGCAACGCATGGAATCGGTGCGCGCTTACGAGGAAGGCGGTCGTCTGGACCTTGCCGACCGCGAGCGCGAAGAAATCAAGATCATCGAGGAATTTCTGCCCCGTCAGTTGACCGAGGAAGAAAGTGCAAAAGCCGTTGATGATGCGATTGCCGAAGTGGGTGCAACATCGATCCGCGACATGGGCAAGGTGATTGGTTTGCTCAAGGGAAAATACACAGGCCAGATGGATTTTGGCGCTGTCGGACCAAAAGTCAAAGACCGGCTGAGCTAAGCCCCGCGCAGCAGCGAGCGGTTCAATTCGTCAAACAGCGCGATCCGCTCGTCTTCGCTTAGAAATTTACCAATCTCGACCTCGCGGCCCTTGCCGCGCAGGGTCACGTAATGCGGCACGGGCCCGTCTTTTTCGTATTTGGTCACCACGGTCCAATAGCGGTTGCAGTCCCATTCTTTGACATCGCCCTTGGGCGTGGTGTGGGTCAGATGCACGGTATCATCGGTGAGGGTGAACACCTCTTCGATCTGGCGGGACTTGTAGTTTCCTTGCAGCGCGAAATACATGCCCCAGACCGCAGCCAGCACAAAGGGCAGCAACCCCCACAGCAACGGCGTGCCCAACAGCGGCAGCGTCGGAATCAGGATCAGCGTGAATGTCGTGAGGATAAATGCGGCAAACCCCTTGGGCGGCAAGGATTGGTGCGGCCAAAGGCGCAGTTCCTGCGTGCGGGCGGTGGGGGATGTTTTCCATTCATAGGGCATGGGGCGGTCGGTCCGGTTGATTAAGATTAACCTGTGTTACAACCGCTAATTTAGGACGTTTCAGGGGCCAGACAATGCGACAGATCGCGTCTGGCCCCCGATTTCATTATTCCAGTTCGACCAGCAGATCCTTGGCGTCGATCTGGCCGCCGGGGCTGACATGCACCGCTTTGACCACTGCGTCGCGTTCTGCGTGAATGCCGGTTTCCATCTTCATCGCTTCGATGGTGAGCAGCAGATCGCCTGCTTTGACGTGCTGGCCCACGACCGCCCCGACCGATGCCACAACCCCCGGCATCGGTGCGCCGATGTGGTTGGGGTTGCCGATTTCGGCCTTGGGACGCTGGGCGGTGGTGGCTTTGACCAGACGGTTTGGCACACGCACGACACGGGGCTGGCCGTTAAGTTCAAAGAACACTTTGACCTCACCATCCTCGTTGGTTTCGCTCAGCGCTTGCAGGCGGATTTCCAGCGTTTTGCCGGGGTCGATTTCGGCGGTGATTTCCTCGCCCGGTTCCATGCCGTAAAAGAACGTGCGTGTCGGCAGTACGCGCACGGGGCCATAGGTCCGGTGGCGGCCCATGTAATCAAGGAAAACCTTGGGGTACATCAGATAGCCCGACAGATCGTCGTCTTCGACCGTGGCACCCTCCAATTGGGCTTCCAGTTCTTTGCGGGTTGCCTCAAGATCCGTTGGCGGCAGATGAGCACCGGGGCGTTCTGTATTGGGTTGTTCGCCCTTGAGCACCTTCTTGACGATGCCAGCAGGAAACCCGCCCGGAGGTTGGCCCAGATTGCCGCGCATCATGTCGATCACAGAGTCGGGAAAGGACATTTCCGCGTTGGGGTCTTCGACCTGCGCACGCGTCAACCCTTGGGACACCATCATCAGCGCCATATCCCCGACCACCTTTGACGACGGCGTCACCTTGACGATATCGCCGAACATCTGGTTCACGTCGGCATAGGTCTTGGCGACCTCGGGCCAGCGGTCGTCCAGCCCCATCGACGCGGCCTGCGCCTTGAGATTGGTGAACTGGCCACCGGGCATTTCGTGCAGATACACCTCGGAGGAGGGGGCCTGCATGCCGGTCTCGAAAGCTGCGTATTCGCCGCGGACTTCTTCCCAATAGTTCGAAATCTCGCGCACGGCATCCATCGACAGGCCGGTGTCGCGGTCGGTGTGTTTCAGCGCCTCGACGACCGACCCAAGGGTCGCCTGCGACGTGTTGCCCGACAGCGCATCCATCGCGCAATCGACCGCATCCACGCCCGCCTCTGACGCCGCCATGATGGTGGCAATGGCAACGCCGGCGGTGTCATGGGTGTGGAAGTGGATCGGCAAGCCGACTTCGGATTTCAGCGCTTTGATCAACACCTTGGCGGCGTTGGGTTTCAGCAAACCTGCCATGTCTTTCAGACCCAACACATGCGCGCCTGCGGCTTTCAGCTCTTTGCCCATCGCCACATAATACTTCAGGTCGTATTTCGCGCGGTCGGGGTCAAAGATATCGCCGGTATAGCAAACGGTGCCTTCGCAAACCTTGCCGTTATCAATCACCGCGTCCATTGCAACGCGCATGTTTTCAACCCAGTTCAGGCTGTCAAAGACCCGGAACACATCCACACCTTCGGTGGCTGCGACGCGCACGAATTCCTGCACCACGTTGTCAGGGTAATTGGTGTAGCCCACCCCGTTCGAGCCGCGCAGCAACATCTGTGTCATCACGTTGGGGATCGCGGCGCGCAGGTCGCGCAGGCGCTGCCACGGGCATTCCTGCAAGAAGCGGTAGGCCACGTCAAAAGTCGCACCGCCCCAGCATTCCATCGAGAAAAGCTGCGGCAGGTTGGCGGCATAGGCAGGGGCGACCTTGATCATGTCATGGCTGCGCATCCGCGTGGCCAACAGCGACTGATGCCCGTCACGCATGGTCGTGTCGGTGATCAGCAGTTGTTGCTGCTTTGCCATCCAGTCGGCGACAGCCTGCGGGCCTTTTTGTTCCAGCAGATTGCGGGTGCCCATCGTCGGCTCGGTTTTTGCGACGGGGGGCATCGGGGCACGCACGGTTGCGGCAGGGCGCTCGAAGCCTTTGGTTTCGGGATGCCCGTTCACAGTGATGTCGCCGATATAGGTCAGCACCTTGGTCGCGCGGTCGCGGCGCTTTTTAAAGGTGAAGAGTTCCGGCGTCTGGTCGATGAACTTGGTATGATAGGTGTTGTCCAGGAAGGTCGGGTGCTTGAGCAGGTTTTCCACAAAGGCGATGTTGGTCGACACGCCACGAATACGGAATTCGCGCAACGCGCGGTCCATGCGGGCGATCGCCTGTTCGGGGGTTTGCGCCTTGGCTGTGACCTTGACCAAAAGGCTGTCGTAATAGCGCGTGATCACCCCGCCGGAATAGGCGGTGCCGCCGTCCAGACGGATGCCCATGCCCGTTGCCTCGCGAAAGGCGGTGATGCGGCCATAGTCGGGGATGAAGTTGTTTTGCGGGTCTTCGGTGGTGATGCGGGTTTGCAGCGCATGGCCGTTGAGCTGCACATCGGCCTGGCTGGCTTTACCCGTCGCCTCTGCAAGGGTCTTGCCCTCGGCAATCAGGATTTGCGCGCGCACGATGTCGATGCCGGTGACTTCTTCGGTCACGGTATGTTCGACCTGAACGCGGGGGTTTACCTCGATAAAGTAGAATTTGTCGTCGTCCATATCCATCAGGAATTCGACAGTGCCCGCGCATTCATACCCGACATGGGCGCAGATCTTGCGGCCCAATTCGCAGATCTCGGTGCGCTGTTCTTCGGTCAGATAGGGGGCGGGGGCGCGTTCAACGACCTTTTGGTTGCGGCGCTGCACGGAACAGTCGCGCTCAAACAGGTGGTAAATCTCGCCGTGTTTGTCACCCAGAATTTGCACCTCGACGTGGCGGGCCTTGATGATCATCTTTTCCAGATAACCTTCGCCATTGCCAAAGGCGGCTTCGGCCTCGCGGCGGCCTTCAAGAACCTTTTCTTGCAGTTCCTTTTCAGAGTTGATCGGCCGCATGCCGCGCCCGCCGCCGCCCCAGGACGCCTTGAGCATCAAGGGGTAGCCGACCTCGGCTGCCTGTTTGCGCACCAGATCCATGTCGTCGCCCAGCACGTCCGTGGCGGGAATGACCGGCACGCCTGCCTCGATCGCGACGCGGCGCGCGCTGGCCTTGTCACCCAAGGCGCGCATGGTTTCAGCGCGCGGCCCGATAAAGGTAATGCCGTTCTGTTCGCAGGCATCCACGAAATCGGGGTTTTCCGACAGCAACCCGTAGCCCGGATGGATCGCATCCGCGCCCGAAGCTTTGGCGACACGGATGATCTCTTCGATGCTAAGATATGCCGCAACCGGACCAAGCCCCGCACCGATGCGGTAAGCTTCGTCGGCCTTGAAACGGTGCAGGCCAAGTTTATCTTCTTCGGCAAAGACGGCCACCGTCTTTTTACCCATTTCATTGGCCGCCCGCATAATACGGATGGCAATTTCACCACGGTTGGCAATCAGGATTTTCTTGAACTCTGTCATCGGGCCTCGCTTAGGATACGCTGGGCGGGGCCGCGGCGAGAGGGCCGGACCCGTGGGGTTAATGCGGCAGTGCAGCATTGTTGCGTGTGTTTGGCGCGGGGTGCAAGGAAGTTTTTATGCCTCCGGCGGGGATTTTAGACCATTTGGAATTTAGACGCGCTGATCGAGGTCGATCGGAGCGGGCAAATCTTGCAATGATCTTGCGCCCATCTGCCCCATGTTTGCGATTAGGTCCTTTTTGAAGGTGTCAATCAGGTGATCGACGCCAATTGGTCCCAATGCCGCGAGGGCATAGTGGAAGGCGCGGCCCATCATCACAAAATCCGCCCCAAGGGCCAATGCGCGCAAAATATCGAGGCCGGTTTCGACGCCGCTGTCAAAAATAATCGGCAAAGTAGTGGCGGCGCGAATCGCGGGCAGCATGTCGATTGACGCAGGGGCCCCGTCGAATTGCCGGCCCGCATGGTTGGACACCCAAATGCCGTCGGCACCTATGGTTTCGAGGGTGGTGGCATCTTCTGGGCGCAACACGCCTTTGATCATGAAAGGCCCGTCCCACGCATCGCGCAACCATTTGACATAGTCCCAATCGGGCGAGGTGCGCAGCAGGTATCCGACATGCGCGGTGGATGACAAACCTTGGGTGCTGGTGCTTTTGTATTTGTCCAGCATCCGCATATGCGGCATCCCGCGCTGCGCAATGCCCATGGCCCAGGCCGGACGCATCGCCACTTGGGCCAGCAAGCGCGGTGTCAGGCGCGGCGGGTTGGTCAGGCCAGAGCGCGTTTGCCGTTCGCGGCGGCTGGCCACGGGGACATCGACGGTCAGGATCAGCCCGTTGAAACCGGCGGATCTGGCGCGGTTCAACATGTCGGTGCGAATGTCGGGGTCGCGCGGGGGGTACATCTGGAACCACGCGTCCTTGCCGATATGGGGGGCAAGGTCTTCGGGGCTTTGGGTGGCGACTGTGGACAGGCAATAGGGAAGGCCGGCGCGGGCGGCGGCGCGGGCAAGGTGGCCTTCGGCATCGGGCCAGATCAGCCCGGACATGCCAATCGGGGCGATCCCGAAGGGCAGGGGGAAATCGGCCTCGAATAATGACGTCGACAGGTCAGGGTCGAATTCGCCATGCAGCACCGATGGCATGAAGCCGATCCGGTCCAGCGACTGGCGGTTGCGGTGTTTGGTGGTCTCGGCTCCGGTGGCGCTGTCCAGATATTCCCAGACGAATTTCGGAATCCGCCGTTTGGCGCGGCGGCGCAGGTCGGAGAGTTCGGGGTAGTTTGTGTGCAAATCCATGCGCTTATTTGGGCAGGACAGTCGGGGTTTGTCCAGCCGCCATCTGCACCGGATTGAACATCACAGAGGCGGAAATACCGGCGGCAATTACGGCCGTTTTCTGCCAAGAACATTTTGCGAACGTGTCTTTCATTTGGACGCATGGCGCGCTAGGTTATGGCCCATGAATGATTTCGACGAAATGGACGCCTTTGAGGGCGCATCTTTATCAGCGCGCGCCATGGCCGCGCGTCCGCAACCCTATCTCGACGGGCTGAACCCCGCGCAACGGGCTGCCGTTGAACAGATGGACGGGCCGGTGTTGATGCTGGCGGGGGCGGGCACCGGCAAGACCAAGGCGTTGACTGCGCGGATCGTGCATTTGATGAACACGGGCCGCGCCCGCCCGAACGAGATTTTGGCGGTCACCTTCACCAACAAGGCCGCGCGCGAGATGAAGAACCGCGTCGGTGGCATGTTGGGGCAAAGCATTGAAGGCATGCCGTGGCTGGGCACGTTCCATGCGATCTGCGTCAAGCTGCTGCGCCGTCATGCGGAACTGGTGGGGTTGAAATCGAACTTTACCATTCTGGATACGGACGACCAGTTGCGCCTGCTCAAGCAGTTGATCAAGGCCGAAGGTATTGACGACAAGCGTTGGCCTGCGCGGATGCTGGCGGGGATCATTGACGGCTGGAAGAACCGTGCCCTGACACCGGAAAAGGTGCCAAGTGCCGATGCGGGTCATTACAACCACCGTGGCACCGAACTTTATGCCCAGTATCAAGCGCGGCTGAAAGATCTGAACGCCTGCGATTTCGGCGATCTGCTGTTGCATATGGTGACGATTTTCCAGACTCACGAGGACTTGCTGAAACAGTATCAACGCTGGTTCAAGTTCATCCTTGTGGACGAATACCAAGACACCAACGTCGCCCAATATCTGTGGCTGCGGCTGTTGGCGGCGGGGCATAAAAACATCTGTTGTGTGGGGGATGACGACCAGTCGATCTATGGCTGGCGCGGGGCCGAAGTGGGCAATATCCTCAAGTTTGAGAGCGATTTCCCCGGTGCCCATGTGGTGCGGCTGGAACAGAACTACCGGTCGACCCCGCATATTCTGGCTGCTGCGTCCGGCGTGATTGCGGGCAACGAAGGGCGGTTGGGCAAGACGCTTTGGACCGAAGCGCGGGATGGTGAAAAGGTTCGGTTGATCGGCCATTGGGATGGCGAGGAAGAAGCCCGCTGGATCGGGGACGAGATCGAATCCATGCAGCGCGGGACCCGCGATCTGCGCAAGTATTCGCTGGATGATATGGCGATCCTCGTGCGGGCCTCGCACCAGATGCGCGCCTTTGAGGACCGGTTTCTGACCATCGGTCTGCCCTACCGCGTCATCGGGGGGCCGCGCTTCTACGAGCGTTTGGAAATCCGCGATGCGATGGCCTATTTCCGCGTCGTGACATCGCCCGATGATGATCTGGCGTTCGAGCGGATCGTGAACACGCCCAAGCGCGGGCTGGGCGATAAGGCGCAGCAGAATATACAGGTAACGGCGCGTGAAAACGGCGTGAACCTTGTGGAAGGCGCGCGGATATTGCTGGCCAATGGCGGGATCGGCGGCAAGGGGGCGGCGCAGTTGCGGCTGTTGATTGACGGCATTGAACGCTGGGGCGAGATGGCGCGCGGGCCGCGCATTCGCACCGAGATCGACGATAATTCAGTGATCGACGATGGCGTGCCTATTGCGCGCTATGAATACGGCCCGCCCGAGATGAGCCATGTCGAGCTGGCGCAGGTCATCCTTGATGAGTCCGGCTATACCGGTTTTTGGCAGAACGACAAAACGCCAGAGGCACCGGGGCGGCTTGAGAACCTCAAGGAATTGGTCAAGGCCTTGGAACAGTTCGAGAATCTGCAAGGGTTCCTTGAGCATGTCAGCCTGATTATGGACAACGAACAGCAAGGCGAGGGCGAAAAGGTGTCGATCATGACGCTGCACGCCGCCAAAGGTCTGGAATTTCCTGCCGTGTTCCTGCCGGGCTGGGAGGACGGGCTGTTTCCGTCGCAACGGTCTATGGATGAAAGCGGGGTCAAGGGCCTCGAGGAAGAGCGCCGTCTGGCCTATGTCGGCATCACCCGCGCCGAGGAAATCTGCACCATTTCATTTGCCGCGAACCGGCGGGTGTTTGGCCAATGGCAAAGCGCCATGCCGTCGCGGTTTATCGACGAATTGCCGCAGGATCACGTGGATGTCCTGACCCCGCCCGGCCTTTATGGGGGTGGGTTTGGCGCTGCGATGCCGAAATCCGATCTGCATGAAAAGGCCGCCGAGGCGAATGTCTATAATTCACCGGGTTGGCGGCGTCTGCAATCGCGCAGCAATGATCGCGGGATGAGCCAGCCCAGGGAATCGCGCAATGTCACCATTGATATGGCCGCAGTCAGCAGCTTCACCATGGGCGAACGCGTGTTCCATCAGAAATTCGGCTATGGCAATGTGATCGGGATCGAAGGTGACAAGCTTGAGATCGAGTTTGAAAAAGCCGGGATCAAAAAAGTCGTGTCGCGGTTTCTGACCGGATCGGATGACGTACCGTTTTAAGGGATTGGTTCATGGGGCGCGGCAGATGCAGCGCCCCATGAGTATGTCAGCCGGATTTAGCCCAGAACCGATGTCACGGCCTGATGGGTTGCGGCAACGACCTGATCGGCCTCCTCCTTGCTAAGGCAGAAGGGCGGGGCAAAGCCCAGAATATCCCCTTGGGGCATGGCCCGCGCGATGACGTTGCTTTGCTCAAGCAGCTTGCCGGCGATCTGCGGCCCGATCTTGTCGGCCGCGTCATAGAAGGTGCGGCTGTCTTTGTCGGCCACGAATTCAACCGCGCACAACATGCCTTCGCCACGCACGTCGCCCACATGGGGGTGGTCGGCCAAGGCGGCGCGCATCTGGGTGTTCAGATAGGCCCCAACCGTGCCTGCATTTTCCATCAGCCCCAGTTTGTCGATCAATTGCAGGTTCGCAACGCCCGCAGCAGCGCCGATAGGATGGGCCGAATAGGTCCAGCCGTGCCCGATCGGGCCGTTTTCATCGGTGCCTTTTTCAAGCACGGCCCACATTTTGTCAGACACAATCGACCCCGAAAGCGGCGCATAGGCCGATGTCAGCCCCTTGGCGATGGTGATCAGATCGGGGCGCATGCCATAGTGATCGGACCCGAACATCGTGCCCAAACGGCCAAAACCGGTCACGACTTCGTCTGCGACCAGCAGAATATCGTGGCGGTCCAGCACTTCTTGGATGGCGGGCCAATAGCCTGCGGGCGGCGGCACGATGCCACCGGTGCCCAAAACGGGTTCACCGATAAAGGCCGCGATGGTGTCGGCCCCTTCGGCGTGGATCATCGCCTCAAGCTCGGACACGCAATGGGCGACGAATTCGCTTTCGCTTTGGTCCTGATTCTTGCGCTGGAAATAAAACGGTGCCTCTGTGTGGATCACCTGCGCGAGGGGCAGGTCGAACTTCTTGTGAAACAGGTCGAGGCCCGTCAGCGATCCGGTCATCAGGCCCGATCCGTGATAGCCGCGCCAGCGCGAGATGATCTTTTTCTTCTTCGGGCGACCCAGTATGTTGTTGTAATACCAGATCAATTTGATGTTGGTCTCGTTGGCATCGGAGCCGGACATGCCGAAATACACTTTGGACATGTGATCGGGCGCGCGGTCCATCACCATCTTGGCAAGGGTGATCGACGCTTCGGTGCCGTGGCCGACATAGGAATGGTAATAGGCCAGCTCTTTCGCCTGCTCGGCGATGGCTTCGGCGATCTCGGGGCGGCCATAGCCGACGTTGACGCAATACAAACCCGCGAAGGCGTCCAGCATCCGGTTGCCATCGCGGTCTTCGATATGCACGCCGGACGCGGTTTTGATCACGCGCTGCGGGATGTTGCCCCGTGCGAATTCAGCCAGATGGGTCGAGGCGTGAAAGAAATTCTCGCGGTCCCATTGTTCAAGTTTATCATTGTGTAGCATGGTCTTACCCTTCGACTGTGGCGGCGCGCCGCCTGTTCATTCTGAAAGGAGCCGGTTGCACGCAAGGGGCCAAACAGGGGCCGGAGTGTGAGCAGAACGGCTCCGCTCACCCAAGCAGCAGCGCGCAATGCCTTTATTGCCAAGGTAATGCAGCATTTTAACCACGGTTGTGCGGGGAAACCAACAGATTTGTCGTCGGGTGCGGGTTTTCGGGATTGGAGTTGGCGGGGAACTGCGCTCGAATTAGGCAGAACTGCTTGGCGGGGCGGCTTCATGGTGGATCGAGGCTTCAGTTCGGCGACCGCGTTCGCTTGCGGTTTCGGAGGATGATGCAGGCCGACTTCGAGCCCAGAGCGACCGATGCTGCGGCGGGCATTAACGTCACCTATCCCGCCGCTATTATTAATCAGATGCGGGTCTTGGGGGCAGCTTTGCGATCTGAGTCACCTGAATTGGGTTCGCCTTTCGGCTCGATCAGAAGTACCTTGACCTCACTGTCAGCGCGTGGCCGATGGACCACGCCCTTTGGGACAATAAACAGCTCGCCCGCTTTGACCGTGCGCGACGGCTCCCCTTCAATATCCATTTGCATCTCACCCTCCAGCACATAGAAGAAATCATCTGTGGAGTCATGTTTATGGAATGGATACTCACCGATCAATTTGACCACCATGACTTCATTGTCGTTATAATCGGCAATCACATGTGGGTCCCAATGCGTTGAAAACTGTGCCAGTTTTTCCTCAAGGTTGACTGATTTCATTGATGATGTCCTTTTTATTGTTTTTACAGGTATGGCCACGAAGCCATCAGGAGTTGTCCGATTAAAAGCGAACGACAATCCAGTGAGACAAGATCACACGACCTCACGCCGGGTCTTGAACGATCGTGCGCGCGCGATTGGGTGGCAGCAGCGCCCTGGCAGGCCGGCATCCAGAGGATCGAGGCACATTTTTCCGGTGAGGCTTACGCCCCGCATCGACATGACACTTACGCAATCGGATATACCATCAATGGCGTCCAGAGCTTTGATTATCGTGGTGCGCGTTCGGATAGTGTTGCCGGTCAGGTAATTGTTCTACACCCTGACGAAGTACACACTGGCGAGGCCGGAACAGAAGACGGGTTCCACTACCGGATGCTGTATGTCGAGCCATCTTTGGTACGTGAGGCTTTAGGGCCGTCGGCAAGCACGCTTCCTTTTTTGCGTGACGCGGTTCTTACGGACCCGCGCTTGATGCACGCAATCCATGCTGCATTCTCCGATATGGCCACAATTCTGGAAACGGTTGCTATGGATGAACTGGCCGTTTTATTGGCGGACGGGTTGCTGGCACACGACACGTCTGCCCATCGCACAACAGGCTCCTTGATAGACTTAAGAGCGACAAACCGAGCGAGAGAATACCTTGACGGCAATCTTGATCAGACCGTCCATTCCGAAGAACTGGAAAAAATCACCGGCTTGGACCGGTATGCGCTGGCGCGTCAGTTCAGAAAAGCGTTCGGAACCAGCCCGTATCGATACCTGACACTGCGTCGTCTAGATCAGGTTCGCGGCGACATTGTTTCTGGAGCTACTTTGGTTGACGCTGCTTTAAGAGCGGGTTTCAGCGACCAGCCCCACATGACGCGACAGTTCAAAGCGAACTTCGGTATCTCTCCGGGAGGCTGGCAGCGCTTGATACAAAGACGATAGAGTTCATCGACCAAAGCGGAGCTTCGCTAGATGATCTTGAAGATCCGTTTTGTCCCCCAGAGCAAACCTTGGCCCACCACGCACCTGATGCCCGTAAATACCGGATTTCTGAAAATGGGTGCCTTTGAAATAAAGAACGGCGGCGCTTTGGGAGGAAAGCACCGCCGTCTTTTTCGACGTCTCCAATCCAATCGGGAGGAAAGGAGGAAGGAGACGTTTATGAAGGCCGTGGTTTCAGGGAGGAGGAGGAAACCGTAGGCCTTCTACAGACACACAACAGGGAGGATGTGTGTGTCCGATCTCAATTCATTTAGGCAGCGTTGCGGCCTGTTTCCAGAGCGATGCTGCGGATTTGTGAACGGCTCATGCCGAGGTCTGCCAATTCACGGTTCGAGAGCGAGCTCAGCTCGTCGAATGTGGCGCGGTATACGCGGGCTTGTTTGCGGCGCGTCGCGATCATGGACAGAACAGCGTTAAAGCGGTCTGCGATGGAAGGAGCGGTTGTTGCGTTTACATATGCCATTTCAGCACCTCGTTTGTTTCGTCTGCGTTTGCGTCGTCTGCGTTTCGTTGTGATCCATATGTAGGAAGATGCTGCGTCTGCACAATGCACATGTCGTCAATGCTGCTATGCAGCAAATGCATAAGCAAAGTTGACGTAAGGTCCTGAAAAATTTTGACAAAAAAAATGGCGACGACACCAGGGAGGAGGAGGGTGCCGTCGCCTAAAACAGAAACATCCGGGAGGAGGATGGATGCGTCTGGTCTTTCTGTTGGTCAGCAGCTTGTGCTGTCCTGAAACCTTTCTGACCTATTTGCTGCAGTTGCACAAATATAAATTCTGCAATGCAGCTATGCAGCAGAAACATAGGGGGTTTGATTATTTTCTAGGCAGATATTTCGGGCTTTGCTGCTTGCGTGGGCAGTGTGGCGACAGGCTCTTGCGGTTTGGTCAAAAACTGCCATGTCAAAACCCTGGATAAGAAGGAAAACGATATGCCCGTTACAAAAGCCCAAGTCGAAGCTGAACTGGAACGCGTCACAATGCCGGATGGGAAATCCATCCTTGCCCATGATTTGATTCGTGCTTTGACGATCGACGGGGATGTCGTGCGTTTCGTGATCGAGGCCCCGAATGCGCAGGTGGCCGCGCAAATGGCCCCTTTGCGTGATGCGGCCGAACAGGTGGTAAAGGCGATGGAGGGTGTGAGCTCCGTCACCGTGGCCCTGACCGCCCATGGCCCCGCGCCCAAGGCTCCGGCACCCAGCCTCAAGATCGGCGGCCATCCCAAGCCGCAGGACGGCCCCACCAAGCCCAAAGGCGTGCAGCGGATTCTGGCCATCGGGTCGGGCAAGGGTGGCGTTGGCAAATCGACCGTCAGTTCGAACCTTGCGGTGGCGCTGGCGCGGGCAGGGCGCAAGGTTGGCCTGCTGGATGCTGATATTTACGGCCCCAGCCAGCCGCGCATGATGGGGGTCAACAAACGCCCCGCATCGCCCGATGGCAAAACGATCATTCCCCTGCACGCCCATGGCGTAACCCTGATGTCGATCGGCTTCATGATGGAAGAAGGCAAAGCCGTGGTTTGGCGTGGCCCGATGCTGATGGGGGCGCTGCAGCAGATGTTGGGGCAGGTTGAATGGGGCGAGCTTGACGTGCTGCTGGTCGATCTGCCGCCCGGAACAGGCGATGTTCAGCTGACACTATGTACCAAGTCCGAATTGTCGGGGGCCATTGTCGTGTCCACCCCGCAAGACGTGGCGCTGATTGATGCGCGCAAGGCCATCGACATGTTCAACACCCTGAAAACCCCGGTTATCGGCCTGATCGAAAACATGTCGATGTTTGTCTGCCCCGATTGCGGGTCCGAACATCAGATATTCGGCCATGGCGGTGTCGCGGCCGAGGCGGACAAGATCGGCGTGCCCTTGCTGGGCAGTCTGCCCATTGATCTGGATACCCGCCTTGCCGGCGACGGTGGCACGCCGATTGCAGCGGGCGATGGTCCCATGGCGCAGGCCTATGCCCGCATTGCCGAAGGGTTGATAAAGGGCGGGATGGCGTAAGCCCCCGCCTTTCTACTGCTGAAGGGTCTCAAGATAGGTGGCGATGTCGATGAGCGCCTGCTGGGTTTCGATCACCTCACCCGACGCTGTCTGGTACCGGACGGTCGTGCCCGACAGTACATGTTCGAATTCAGGCATGCCGCCAAAGTCGTGACGCCCGGGATAGCCGTTGATCTGCGCCATCACGCCCTCGGACGGGAAAACGCCCCCGTTGTTCTGGCTAAGCAACGTCAGGTTTGCCGGCCGCATCCCGTATTGCGCGGCCAACGGCCCGTCCCCTTGAGCGGATTTGCCGTGGCAGCTGATGCAATGCGCCGCGTATAGATCTGCGCCGCGGTTTTGCGGGGCGGGTTGGGTACATGCTGCAATCGCGACAGGTATAGCGGCGATCAGGAGGACGGTAGGTTTCATGCGGTGCCTTTTCATAGTCTGTGCGCAGAATGCGTTTTGACCCGACAGGGGTCAATGCAGATAAAAATATCGCGCCCGATCTGGGAATTTCGGCCCACAGCATCCCAGGTCGATGCCCCGCGCGGGAATTCATGGGATTTTTGGCGGGTCCGGATTGCCCGTCGCGGAGGTGATTCGGCTGAAATGTGCCGATTCAGCTTTAAATCCGGGTTCCGGCTCTTGATTTCGGTTGTCTAACCCCGTTGATTTATGGAACAAGGCGGGAACATGGCTTGTGGATAAGTTTGAGGATGAATTTTTTCCGGGAAACCGTGGGAAATTCAGGGTCAGGATCGTTCGCACTACATCTGGTGTGTTGGCGATGAATGTAAACATGATGCGGTAATATTTCTGTGATTTCCCAATCTACATGTTGTTTATATCCCCTGTGCAAAACCAAATCCGGTGCCTTTTCCCGAAAAAAAATGTAGACGCCCATGATTTCCCATGGCATCCCTAGTGCATCGGATGAGAACGAGACACGGGGCACCAAACGACCCCATCGACCAAATAAAACTCTAGCAGGTTCATACAGGCACCTCGCTTTCATCAGACCAAGAGATCCGGCGCGCGAGCGAGCAGACATCCCCCCAGGTGGCGCGCGCAGTCGGACTTCCCCGCAACGGCGGGATACGCGGCGGGTTGATCAGTGGCAGCAGATCAACCCGCCGTTTTTACATCAAACGTCGGGCACCACCGGGGACATGAATTTCAGGCGCGAAACGCGTCATAGGCAGGGACTAACACGTGAGCCGCAGGTTCAGAGGCGAAAGCCAGCACAAGGTCGATACGAAGGGGCGGGTGTCTATCCCAGCCTCTTTTCGTCGTGTGTTGGAAGCCGGTGATCCGAATTGGCAAAACGGCGGCACGCCCGAACTGGTCATCGTCTATGGCGACAGCCGCCGCAGCTATCTTGAATGCTATACCATGCAGGCGATTGACGAGGTCGACGATAAAATCGACGCGCTGCCGCGCGGATCAATGGAACGCAAGATGCTGCAACGGCTGTTCCACGGTCAGTCCTTTCCAACATCCGTTGATGAAACGGGCCGCCTGGTGCTGCCTGCCAAGCTGCGCAACAAGATCGACCTGGAAGGCGAGGCGTTCTTTATCGCTGCCGGTGACACGTTCCAGATCTGGAAGCCCGAAACCTATGAGACCGAGGAAAAAGCCCGCGAAGAGGAATGGCTGGATGAATTGCCAGAAGACTTCGATCCGATGGCCTTCCTGGACGGCAAGCCGGGGGCTTAAGCGATATGACCGCTGCCTCTGACACCCCTTCAGCCCCCCACACACCGGTTCTGTTGCGCCCCTTGCTGGCTGCGGTTGCCCCTGTCACGGGCCGCTGGCTGGACGGCACATTCGGCGCGGGCGGCTATACGCGCGGCTTGCTGGATGCCGGTGCCGATCAGGTCATCGCCGTTGACCGTGACCCGCTGGCCTTTGAGATGGCGAAAAGCTGGGCCGCTGACTATGGCGACCGGATTATCATGCAGCAGGGCGTTTTCTCCAAGATGGACGAATACGCGCAGGACCTTGACGGTGTTGTGCTGGATCTGGGCGTATCGTCGATGCAGCTTGATCTGGCCGAACGCGGTTTTTCCTTTATGCGCGACGGGCCTTTGGACATGCGGATGAGCCAGCAAGGCCCGTCTGCCGCTGACATCGTCAACGAGGCCGAAGAAGAAACCATCGCCAATATCCTGTTCCAATACGGCGAAGAACGCGCCAGCCGCCGCATTGCCAAGGCGATTGTGCGGGCCCGCGAAGAAGCGCCGATTACCACAACCTTGCAACTGGCAGGGTTGGTCGAGGGTTGTTTGCCCCGCTCCAAACCCGGTCAGTCGCACCCCGCGACCCGCAGTTTTCAGGCGCTGCGCATCGCGGTGAACAACGAATATGGTGAATTGTTCGAAGGGCTTATGGCCGCTGAACGGGCGCTGAAACCAGGCGGACAACTGGCCGTCGTCACCTTTCATTCGGTCGAAGACCGCATGGTCAAACGCTTTTTGACGGCGCGGGCAGGGACCGGTGGCAATGCCAACCGCTTTGCGCCTGAAATGGAAACCGAAGCACCGCAATTCATCGTCAAAAAGCGCAAGGCCATCGGGCCGGATGCGCAAGAGCTTGAGGAAAACCCGCGCAGCCGTTCTGCCAAGCTGCGGGTTGCCATTCGTACCGATGCGCCTGCCGGACCCGTTGATGCAAAATCGCTCGGGATGCCCGTCGTCAAAGGAATTCTGCCATGAGAGCCGTGCTTTACGTCCTCACAACATTGTCTGTCATCGGGTTGGCATTTTGGGCCTACCGCGAAAACTATGCCACGCAAAAGGCGTTGAGCGATACCGACGGTCTGCGTCACGAAATCCGCGAAGCGCACAGCCGTCTGGCCGTTTTGCGCGCCGAATGGGCCTATCTGAACCGCCCCGACCGGCTGCGTGATCTGGCGGAAATGAACTTTGACCGCCTTGGCCTTTTGCCGCTGCACCCCGACCAGTTCGGCGCGATTGATCAGGTCGGCTATCCGCCACTGCCTGAATTCCCGCTGTTCGAGATCACCCAAGGCGTCGACGTGTCCACGATGGAGGCATCAGAATGATCCGCACCCCGCTGCGTCCACTGGCCCGTATCCTTGAGGCACGCCAAAAAGGCGAAAACCCCGACGCGATTGAACGTGAAAACACCCGTATCCGGCACGAACAGATGCGCGATTCCTCGCGCCAGCGTGCCGAAGGGCGTTTGCTGGTCCTGGGTGTGTTCTTTTTCTGCGCCTTTGCCGTTGTGGGTGCGCGCATGGGCGTGATGGCCACCACGGACCCGACAGAACCCCGCGCCGCAGCCCCCGGATCGGTGATTTCGGCCACCCGTGCCGACATCGTTGACCGCAACGGCAACCTGCTGGCAACGAATTTCGAGACCCATGCGCTCTATGCACAGCCGCATCACATGATCGACCCCGAACGCGCCGCCAAAAAGCTGATGAAGGTGTTCCCCGATCTGGACGAGGAACGGCTGATCCGCGACTTTACCGGCAAGCGCAAGTTCCTGTGGATTCGCAAGAAAATCAGCCCCGAACAGATGCAAGCGGTTCACGAAATCGGTGAACCCGGCCTGCTGTTTGCCCCGCGCGACATGCGCCTGTACCCCAATGGCACGCTGGCCGCGCATATCATGGGCGGTGCCAGCTTTGGCAAAGAGGGCGTGCACGGTGCCGAGGTGATCGGCGTTGCCGGCGTGGAAAAATACTTTGATACCTACCTGCGGGACCCTGCCAACGGGAACAAGCCGCTGGAACTGTCGCTTGATATGACGGTGCAGGCCGCCTCCGAGCGGATTTTATACGGCGGCATGAAGCTGATGAACGCCAAGGGCGCGACATCGGTCTTGATGGATATTCACACAGGCGAGGTGATCAGCGCGGTGTCGCTGCCGTCATTTGACCCCAACGACCGCCCGCACGTCGCCGTAAAGGGCGACGCGTCAGACAGCCCGCTGTTCAACCGGTCGGTTCAAGGCGTGTACGAATTGGGCTCCGTCTTCAAGATTTTCGCGGCAGCGCAGGCGATTGATCTGGGGTTGGTGAATGCGGACACTGTGATTGACACCTCCGGGCCGATGAAGGTCGGCGGGTTCAAAATCGGAGAGTTCAACGGCAAGAACTACGGAAAACAATCGGTTACGGGCATTATCGTTCATAGTTCGAACCGCGGATCGGGTCGTCTTGCCTTGCAAATCGGGTCAGAGCGGCAACAGGCATTCCTGAAAAGCCTCGGCTTTTTTGAACCCACCCCCTTCGAGATCGTTGAAGCGTCGGGGGGCCAGCCCTTGCTGCCCAAACGCTGGGAAGAGCTCAGCTCGGTCACGATTTCCTACGGGCATGGTTTGTCCTCCAGCCCGATGCATCTTGCGGCCGGATATGCTGCGATTGCGAATGGCGGTCTGAAGGTTTTGCCGACCTTGGTGAAACAGAACGGGCCTAAAATGGGCGAACGCCTGATGTCCGAGCGCGCCGCCGCCGATGCGCGGATGATGCTGCGCAAGGTCGTCACCGAAGGGACCGCCAGTTTTGGCGAGGTTCCCGGCTATCATGTGGGCGGCAAAACCGGCACTGCCGACAAACCCGGCCCCCGTGGCGGGTATCTTGAAGACAAGGTGATCAACACATTTGCCAGCATATTCCCGATCACTGATCCGAAATATGTGCTGATCCTGACCTTGGACGAACCTGTTGAAACATCGGGTGAAAAACCGCGCCGCACAGCGGGTTGGACGGCTGTGCCCGTCGCCGCCGAGATGATCCGCCGGATCGCACCTTTGCTGGGGCTCAGACCAACTGTTGAACCGGACAGTGTCGCTGGTATAACGCTGTCCAGCAGCAACTGATAAAAGAGCGTCCCCCATGGGCACACAGACCATCCCCCTTTCCTCACTTGGTCTGACCGCAAAGGGGGAGGCCAACCCCGACATCACCGGCATTGCCGTTGACAGCCGACAGGTAAAAAGCGGCTTTCTGTTTGCCGCCATGCCCGGCAGCAAGGTTCACGGGGCCGAATTCATTCAATATGCGGTGCGTATGGGCGCGGTTGCGGTTCTGACCGATGCCAAAGGTGCCGAAATCGCCGGTGATCTGATGGCTGATGCCGGCATTGCCGTCGTTGTCACCGATGCCCCCCGCGAGGCGCTGGCGCGTTCTGCGGCGCTGTGGTTCGGCGCGCAGCCTGCCACGATGGTTGCCGTGACCGGCACCAATGGCAAAACATCCGTCAGTACCTTTGTCCGCCAGATCTGGATCGAAATGGGCCTGTCGGCCGTCAACCTTGGCACCACAGGGGTCGAGGGCGCATGGACCGCCCCGCTGGCCCACACCACGCCCGAACCGATCACCCTGCACCGTGCGCTGGCCGAAGCTGCGGCTAACGGCATTACGCACGCCGCGATGGAGGCGTCCTCTCACGGGCTCGACCAGCGCCGGCTTGATGGCGTGACGCTCAGGGCCGCCGGGTTCACCAACTTCACCCAGGATCATCTGGATTACCACGCGACCTTCGAGGCGTATTTCGACGCCAAAGCGGGTTTGTTCGCGCGCGTCCTGCCCGAAGACGGCACCGCTGTGGTCAATATCGACGACCCCAAAGGCATCGATATGGCCGCCATCGCCCGTGCGCGCGGTTGCGAGGTGATCAGCGTGGGCCGGGATGGCGGCGATCTGCACCTGACGGGCCAGCGCTTTGATGCCACGGGGCAGGATCTGCGCTTTGACTGGCGCGGCAAGACCTATCAGAAACGGCTCAACCTGATTGGCGGGTTTCAGGCCGATAACGTCTTGCTGGCCTGCGGGCTGGTCATTGCCTGCGGGGCCAATTCTGCGGATGTGTTCGACACGATCCCCCACCTGACGACCGTGCGGGGCCGGATGCAACTGGCCGCGACCCGCGACAATGGCGGGGCGGTGTTCGTCGATTACGCCCATACCCCCGATGCCATCGCGACCGCGCTTCAGGCGATGCGCCCCCATGTGATGGGACGTCTGGTTGCGATCATCGGCGCTGGCGGCGACCGCGATACGACCAAGCGGCCCTTGATGGGGCAGGCGGCGGCGGCACATGCCGATGTGGTATTTGTGACCGACGACAACCCGCGCTCGGAAGACCCGGCCCTGATCCGTGCAGCGGTCATGGCAGGTGCCCCCGGCGCAACCGAGGTTGGCGACCGTGCCGAGGCGATCTTGCGCGGCGTCGATGTCATCGGCCCCGGCGATGCGCTGCTGATTGCGGGCAAGGGCCATGAAACCGGGCAGACCATCGGCGATGATGTCTTGCCCTTTGATGATGTGGAACAGGCCAGCCTCGCGGTTGCGGCACTGGACGGGAGGCTAACATGAGCTTGTGGACAGCAGCAGAGGCGGCAAAAGCCACCGGAGGCCGCGCGGTCGGTGATTGGTCTTGTGACGGGGTGTCGATCGACACCCGCACAATTCAGGCGGGCGATCTGTTTGTCGCCCTCAGGGATGTGCGCGACGGGCATGATTTCGTTGCGATGGCGCTGGAAAAAGGCGCAGGTGCGGCGCTGGTCAGCCATGTGCCCGAAGGGGTGGCCGCAGATGCGCCGTTGCTGATTGTTGATGATGTGTTGACGGGGCTTGAGGCGCTTGGTGCTGCTGCGCGTGCGCGCACGAAGGCCAAGGTGGTCGCGGTGACGGGCAGCGTCGGCAAGACCTCGACCAAGGAAATGCTGCTGGCGATTTTCGCGGATCAGGGGCGGGCACATGCATCGGTGGACAGCTATAACAACCACTGGGGCGTGCCGCTGACACTGGCGCGGATGCCAGCCGATACCCAATATGCCGTGATCGAGATCGGGATGAACCATCCCGGAGAAATCTCTCCGCTGGCGATCCTGACCAAGCCTGATGCGGCGATGGTCACCACCGTTGCAGCTGTGCATCTGGAAGCCTTTGACGATGTGGCGGGCATTGCGGTTGAAAAGGCCGCTATCTTTGACGGGCTGCAACCGGGCGGCGTGGCCGTGATCAATGCCGATATCGACCATGCCGCGATCCTGATGGCCAAAGCCGTAGACTGCCGTTTGCGCGACATCGAATTCGGGGAAAACGCCTATCATTTCAAACTGAAAGACGTGCAGGTTCAGGGTGATACCACCGTGGTGCAGGCTGACGCCGATGGCACGCCCTTGCTGTTCAAGATCGGCACGCCGGGGCGGCATTTCGCGATGAACGCGCTTGGCGCGCTGGCTGTGGCGCAGGCCATGGGGGCCGATCTGGCGCTCGCGGCGGCGTCCCTGGGGCGCTGGACGCCTTACAAAGGGCGCGGCGTCCGCGAGGTCATCCATCTTGATCGCGTTGAAATCAACATGACGCTCAACCTGATCGACGACAGCTATAATGCCAACCCCACCTCAATGGCGGCCGCACTGGAGGTGTTGGCGGCAGCAGAGGTCACCCATGACATTGGCCGCGTCAGCAAGGGACGGCGCATTGCCTATCTGGGCGACATGAAAGAACTTGGCCCCGATGAAATCGCCTTGCACGCAGGGCTGGCCCATCTGGAAGCGACCAAAAAGCTGGATGTGATCCATTGCGTTGGCCCGTTGATGCGGTCGCTTTACGATCTGATTCCGGCGCATCAGCGCGGTGAATGGGCGGCGACATCGGCAGAACTATTGCCCGGATTGTCGGGACATCTGGACAGCGGCGATGTTGTGCTGGCCAAAGGGTCTTTGTCGATGAAATTGGGCCTGATCGTTGACGCGATCCGCAAAATGGGCCATCCGGTCACCAACGAAGAACAGGGCTGAGGCCCGCAAGATTTTGAGTTAGGACGCGCACAATGCTCTATTGGTTGACCCTGCTGTCGGATGGCGGCGATTTCTTCAACCTTTTCCGCTACATCACCTTTCGGGCTGGTGGTGCGTTTCTGACCGCGCTGATTTTCGGCTTTCTGTTTGGCAAGCCGCTGATCGCAGTTCTGCGCAAACGTCAGGGCAAAGGCCAACCCATTCGCGATGATGGCCCCGAGGGGCATTTCGTCAAGGCGGGCACACCGACGATGGGTGGTTTGCTGATTGTGGGGGCTTTGCTGACCTCGACGCTGATGTGGGCGCGGCTGGACAATCCGTTTATCTGGATGGTGCTTTTCGTGACAATGAGCTTTGCCGCCATCGGTTTTGCCGATGATTACGCCAAGGTCAGCAAACAGACGACGGCGGGTGTTTCCAGCAAGATGCGCCTGCTGTTGGGGCTGATCATTGCCGCAATCGCGGGGTTCTGGGCCGCGCAATACCATCCTGAAGGCCTGCAAAACCAGCTGGCGCTGCCGGTGTTCAAGGACACGCTGATCAACCTTGGTTTCCTGTTTGTGCCGTTTTCCGTCATTGTGATCGTCGGGTCGGCCAATGCGGTGAACCTGACGGACGGTCTGGACGGGCTTGCGATCATGCCGGTGATGATTGCTGCGGGGGCTTTGGGTGTGATTGCCTATGCGGTCGGACGGGTCGATTTCACCGATTATCTGGATGT
The DNA here is from genome assembly GCF_965641905.1 of Sulfitobacter sp. SH22. Lineage (NCBI taxonomy): Bacteria > Pseudomonadati > Pseudomonadota > Alphaproteobacteria > Rhodobacterales > Roseobacteraceae > Sulfitobacter > Sulfitobacter sp. SH22. The sequence goes on along the minus strand of NZ_OZ282573.1, from coordinate 1,450,449 downwards.
GCATTATGTGCCGGGCACAGGCGAAATCCTGATCTTTACGGCGGGTATTTTTGGCGGGGGCCTTGGGTTTTTGTGGTACAACGCCCCGCCTGCCGCCGTGTTCATGGGCGACACCGGATCGCTGGCGCTTGGCGGCGCGTTGGGGGCCATTGCGGTTGCCACCAAACACGAATTGGTACTGGCCATCGTCGGCGGTTTGTTCGTGGTCGAGGCCCTGTCGGTGATCATTCAGGTGCTGTATTTCAAACGCACCGGCAAACGGGTGTTTCTGATGGCCCCGATCCACCACCACTATGAGAAAAAAGGCTGGGCCGAGCCGCAGATCGTGATCCGGTTCTGGATCATCTCGCTCATCCTGGCGATGATCGGGTTGGCGACGCTGAAAGTCCGGTAAGACCTGCGGGGTCCTTGGTCGTTGGTGTTCTGACGGTTGGGGATGCGCCTGCGGCGGGCGGTGTCGGGGGCCAGCCCCCATCGGCCGTTGGCCGATCCCCCCGGAGTTTATCTGGCAAAATGAATTTGCTTTAGAAGATCGACCAGCTCATTTCACGGGCGAGGCGGGCCATGGCTTCGGTGCCTTTTTGGGAATTGCCGTAGCGGTTCAGGCCGGGCGACCAGACAGCCACGCTGGCGACGCCGGGCACAATGGCGAGGATGCCGCCGCCGACGCCGGATTTGGCGGGCAGGCCGACGCGGTAGGCAAAATCACCCGAGCCATCGTAATGCCCGCAGGTCAGCATCAGCGCGTTCAGGCGGCGGATGCGTTGGGGCAGGATCAGGCGCGGCAGTTTTGGCGTGTCGATCAGGAAGCGGCCGGACATGGCGAGTTGGCGGGCCGACATTTCGATGGCGCAGTGGTGGAAATAGGTGCCGAGGGTTTTTTCCGGCGCGTTGTTGAGGTTGCCGCAGGAAGCGAGGAAATGGGCCAGCGCGAAGTTGCGGTGGCCGTGGGCTTTCTCGGAGGCGGCGACGGTTTCGTTGATGTGGATATTGTCATCGCCAGCGGCCGCGCGGATGAACTGGAGAATTTCGGCCAGCGTTTCGCGGGGCAGGCGGCCGGTGAGGATTTCATCGGTGGTGACGATGGCACCTGCGTTGATGAAGGGATTGCGCGGGCGTCCGTTTTCCTGTTCGAGCTGGACAATCGAGTTGAACGCCTTGCCCGAGGGTTCGCGGCCCACACGCCGCCAGAGTTGATCGCCCGACCGGCCAAGGGCGATGGCGAGGGTATAGACTTTGGTGATTGATTGCACCGAAAACGGTGTGTCGGCATCGCCTGCGGTAAACATCTCTCCGTCGGCGGTGGTCACGGCGATGGCGAATTGCGCAGGGTCGATATGGGCAAGTTCGGGGATATAGCTGGCCACAGCGCCCCAGTCATCGTCGCGGCGCATGTCGTCGTTGAGCTGGGACAGAATATCTGGCAGAGGGGACATATGGGCTCCGAAGGTCACTTCAGGGGCATCGCTAACAGGAGATCGGGCATGATACCAGTTCAGGGTTTGACAGGCGCACGGGTCGCTATTTTGGGCTTGGGGCGGTCTGGCCTTTCGGCGGCGCGTGCCTTGGCCGCGGGGGGGGCTGTGCCTGTGTGTTGGGATGACAATCCGGCCGCGCGCGACACCGCACAGGCCGAAGGGTTCGAGTGTCTTGATCTGGTGAAGGCGGGGGCGTTTGACGATATCGCACGCCTTGTGGTCAGCCCCGGTATTCCGCATCTTTATCCCGCGCCCAACCCCGTGATTGTTGCCGCGCAGGATGCCGGCGTTGCGGTTGATAACGACATCGGTTTGTTTTTTCAGAGCTTTGCCACGCAGGATTGGGATAGTTTCGACCAGACCCCCAAGGTGATTGCGATCACCGGATCGAACGGGAAATCGACCACCTCGGCGTTGATCCATCATATTTTGAAACATGCAGGGCGGCCGACGCAACTGGCGGGCAATATCGGGCGCGGGGTTCTGGATATCGAGCCTGCGATCGATGGCGAGGTCGTTGTGCTGGAACTGTCGAGCTATCAGACCGATCTGGCGCGCAATCTGACGCCGGATATTGCGGTATTTACCAACCTTAGCCCCGATCATCTGGACCGTCATGCGGGGATGGGCGGCTATTTCGCGGCCAAGCGCCGGTTGTTCGCCGAAGGCGGGCCGGACCGTGCGATTATTGGTGTGGACGAGGCCGAGGGGCGGTTTTTGGCGGGGCAGCTCAGCGAAGGGGCGGCGGATGATCGGGTCATTCGCGTGTCAGTGGACCGCAAGCTGGTAGGGCTTGGGTGGAATGTCTTTGCACGCAAGGGGTTTCTTGCCGAGTTTCGCGCTGGCAAGCAGGTTGCTTCGATTGATCTGCGCAAGGTTGAGGGGTTGCCGGGGGCGCATAACCATCAGAATGCCTGTTCGGCCTATGCGGCCTGCCGGACTTTGGGGTTTGCGCCCAAGGTGATCGAGGCGGCATTTCACAGTTTTGGCGGCTTGCCGCATCGCAGCCAGACGGTGGGCGAGCTGCGCGGCATCCGCTTTGTCAATGACAGCAAGGCCACCAATGTGGACAGCGCGGTCAAGGCGGTTGCGGCCTTCCAGAACATCCGCTGGATTTGTGGCGGGCTGGAGAAAGAGGGGGGCTTGGGCGATCTGACCAAACCCCTGCCGACGGTGCGCAAGGCCTATGTGATCGGGCGCGAGGCGGCGCAGTTTGCGATGAAGCTGGGGGTCGAGGCCGAGGTCTGCGGCACGATGGAGGTGGCTGTGGCGCGGGCTGTGGCGGAGGCAGAGGCGGGCGATGTGGTTCTGCTGGCCCCTGCGGCGGCGAGTTTCGATCAATATGACAGTTTCGAGCGGCGCGGGGATGATTTTGTCACCCAGGTGCAGAAGTTTCTGTAGGCGGGGCCGGGGGCGCTGCCCCCGCAGCCTTTGGCTGCTCCCCCGGGATTTTAGTCCATTTGGAACTTAGCTGTGCTGTGCAATGTGGCGGGCGACGGCCATTCCCGAGGACCATGCCCATTGGAAGTTATACCCGCCGAGCCATCCGGTGACGTCGACCGCTTCGCCGATGAAAAACAGGCCAGGCGTGGTTTTGGTTTCCATCGTCTTGGAGGACAGCGCATCGGTGTCGATCCCGCCAAGGGTGACTTCGGCGGTGCGATAGCCTTCGGTACCGGAGGGGGTCATTTGCCAGTTTGACAGGCTGTCGCAGAGGGTTTGCAGGCGGGCATCGGACCAATCCGCAAGGTTGCCGGTCAGATCGAACTGGGTGGCAAGGTGGTCGACCAGACGGGAGGGCAGGTGTTTGGCCAGTTCCGTTGTGAAGTTGCGGCGGCCATAGGTTTGGCGTTGGTCGCGCAGTTTTTCGAGCAGGTCATTGGCTGGAAGAATGTTGAGGCGGATTTCCGTGCCTTCTTCCCAGTAGCTGGAGGCTTGCAGGATCGCAGGTCCGGACAGGCCGCGATGGGTGAACAAGAGGGCTTCGTCGAAAGTCGTGTCGCCAGCGGTGACACGGGCGGGCACAGCGGTGCCGGAGATCGGGGCAAACCGCGCGTCGGTGAAGGTGAAGGGCACAAGGCCCGCGCGGGTGGGCGTCACGGGGATGCCGAAGCTTTCGGCGATCTCGTAGGCGCGGCCCGTGGCCCCCATCTTGGGGATGGATTTGCCGCCCGAGGCGATGACCAGATGGGTGGCGGTGATTTGCGTGCTGGCATCCGGCGTGGTTAGCATCATGGTAAAGCCGTTGTCGGATTTGGCGATATCGGCAAGGCTGCTTTGCAGGCGCAGCTCGACGCGGGCCTTGTCCATCAACCCGCGCAGCATGGCGACGATTTCCTTGGCCGAGGTATCACAGAACAGTTGCCCGAGGGTCTTTTCATGCCAGGCAATGCCATGGGCATCGACAAGTTCGATGAAATCCCACTGGGTGTATTTTGCCAGTGCGGATTTGGGGAAATGCGGATTGGCGCAGATAAAGGCGTCAGCCGTGCAATGCATGTTGGTGAAATTGCAGCGCCCGCCGCCCGAGATGCGGATCTTTTCGCCGGGGGCTTTGGCGTGATCGACCAGCAACACCCGCCCGCCTGCGTGGGCAGCGCACATCATGCCGGCGGCTCCGGCGCCAAGGATGACGGTATCATAGTGCATGGACCGCGCTTTGCCTGAGGCGGGCAGGGTGGTCAAGGGCCGCGTGGGCATGGGCAGCTTTGCGCGGGCCGCGCGAAAACGGGCTAGCGCCGATGGAAAATTCGCGTTACAGTTAAAGCCAGACCCCGAAAAGGGGCGTTTTGAGGCAGTGTAAGGCAGATTCCATGACAGAAATGGTCTATGGCGCAGTTCCCGTTCGGGATGGCGAACCTATCCTTCCAAAATGGTGGCGGACGATCGACAAATGGGGCATGTTCTGCATCCTCATGTTGTTTGCCGTGGGCATTTTGCTGGGGCTGGCCGCGTCGCCGCCGCTGGCTGCCAAAAACGGGTTCGGGTCCTTTCATTACGTTCAGCGACAGGCCGCGTTCGGTTTCCTTGCCATTGTTGCGATGATGCTGACGTCGATGATGACACCAACCATGGTGCGCCGTCTGGCGGTTTTGGGGTTTCTGGCGTCCTTTGTGGCCTTGGCCCTGCTGCCGTTTTTCGGGACGGATTTTGGCAAAGGCGCGGTGCGCTGGTATTCGATGGGTTTTGCGTCGTTTCAGCCGTCCGAGTTCTTGAAACCCGGTTTCGTCGTTGTTTCGGCGTGGATGATGGCCGCCTCGGTCGAGATTAACGGCCCGCCGGGCAAGACATGGTCCTTTGCCTTGTGCATTTCGATCGTGCTGATGCTGGCGTTGCAGCCCGATTTCGGGCAGGCCTGTCTGGTGTTGTTCGGTTGGGGTGTGATGTATTTTGTGGCCGGTGCCCCGCTGGTGTTGCTGGTGGGCATGGCCGGAATGGTCGTGATTGCGGGCACTGTCGCCTATTCGAATTCCGAACATTTTGCCCGGCGGATCGACGGGTTTCTGTCGCCCGATATCGACCCGCGCACGCAGCTTGGCTATGCCACCGATGCCATCCGCGAGGGGGGCCTGTTCGGGGTTGGTGTGGGCGAGGGGCAGGTGAAATGGTCTTTGCCCGATGCACATACGGATTTTATCATCGCAGTCGCTGCCGAGGAATACGGCCTGATCCTGGTCATGATCGTGATCGCGCTTTATGCTGTTGTGGTTGTCAGATCGCTGCTGCGTCTGGTACGGGAACGTGATCCGTTTATCCGGCTGGCGGGCACCGGGCTGGCCTGTATGTTCGGGGTTCAAGCGATGATCAACATGGGCGTTGCGGTGCGGTTGCTGCCGGCCAAGGGGATGACCTTGCCCTTTGTCAGTTATGGCGGATCGTCCGTGATCGCGTCCGGCATTGCGGTTGGCATGTTGCTGGCGTTTACGCGCACACGGCCGCAGGGCCAGATTTCAGATTTGTTAGGTCGGGGGCGAAACCGATGACCACACGCGCACCATTATTGATTATCGCAGCGGGCGGGACCGGGGGGCATATGTTCCCCGCGCAGGCTTTGGCCGAGGTCATGTTGGCGCGCGGTTGGCGGGTCAAGCTGTCAACCGATGCACGCGGCGCGCGCTATACGGGGGGCTTTCCGCATTCTGTCGAAATTCAGCAGATCAGCAGCGCCACCTTTGCGCGCGGCGGGATTTTGGCCAAGGCGCTGGTGCCGTTTCGCATTCTGGGCGGCGTTATCGGTGCGGTGTTTGGCATGTTGCGCGACAGGCCCGATGTGGTTGTAGGCTTTGGCGGCTATCCGTCGATACCTGCCTTGGCAGCGGCATGGATCTTGCGCAAACCGCGGATGATCCATGAACAAAACGGGGTGTTGGGGCGGGTGAATACGATTTTCGCCAAGCGCGTCGATGCGGTTGCCTGTGGCACCTGGCCGACCACCTTGCCCGAAGGCGTCGAGGGCTATCACGTGGGAAATCCGGTGCGGTCCTCTGTGCTGGAGCGCGCGGGTGCAGGCTATATCGAGCCGGGTGATTATCCGATGGAACTGCTGGTGATGGGCGGCAGTCAGGGCGCGCGCATCCTGAGCGAGGTGGTCCCGCCTGCGATTGCCAATCTGCCGATGGAAATGCTGCGCAACATCCGCGTCAGCCATCAGGCGCGGGATGAAGATGCGCAGCGGGTCTCCGAATTTTATGCGCAAAGCGGTATCAACGCCGATGTGCAGCCGTTTTTTCACGACGTGCCGCGCCGCATGTCCGAAGCACAGCTGGTGATCAGCCGCGCCGGTGCGTCGAGCGTGGCGGATCTGTCGGTCATTGGCCGCCCTGCGATCCTGATCCCCTATGCTGCGGCAACGGGGGATCACCAGACCGCCAATGCGCGGGGCCTGGTGGATGCGGGCGCGGCGATCATGGTCCCTGAAAACATGGCCAACCCCGAAAGCCTGACGGCGCAAATCGAAATGGTGCTGTCCAATCCGCGCGGCGCGCAGCAGATGTCCCAAGCGGCCTTGTCTGTGGGCAAGCCCGACGCGGCGGAAGAACTGGCACAAATGGTAGAACACCTGGGAAATAAAGGACCCGCAACATGAACGCAGCCACCAAGCTTCCCACCGATGTGGGCCCGATCCATTTTGTCGGCATTGGTGGCATCGGCATGTCCGGCATTGCCGAGGTTTTGCTAAACCACGGCTACCGCGTGCAAGGGTCCGACCTGAAGACAACCAAGATCACCGACCGTCTGGTCGACCTGGGCGCGACCGTGTTCGAGGGGCAAAAAGCCGAAAACATCCAAGGGGCCGAGGTCGTTGTGATTTCCTCGGCGATCAAGCCGGGCAATCCCGAACTGGATGCGGCGCGCCGTGCCGGTTTGCCGATTGTGCGCCGTGCCGAAATGCTGGCCGAATTGATGCGCCTGAAATCCAACATCGCGATTGCAGGCACCCACGGCAAGACGACGACCACCACGATGGTTGCCGAATTGCTGGTCAAAGGCGGCATTGACCCCACTGTCGTGAACGGCGGGATCATCCACGCCTACGGGTCGAACGCGCGGATGGGGCAGGGCGAATGGATGGTGGTCGAGGCCGACGAATCCGACGGCACCTTTAACCGCCTGCCTGCGACCATCGCGATTGTGACCAACATCGATCCCGAACATATGGAGCATTGGGGTGATTTTGACACCTTGCGTCAGGGGTTCCTTGATTTCGTGTCGAACATTCCGTTTTACGGCTTGGCGATCTGCTGCATTGACCACCCCGAGGTTCAGGCGCTGGTCGGCAAGATCACCGACCGCCGTGTGATGACCTATGGCTTTAACGCGCAGGCCGACGTGCGTGCGGTCAACCTGCATTACAAAGCCGGCGTTGCGCATTTCGACATTCAGTTGCAGGCCGAAAACATTGTGATCAAGGATTGCAGCCTGCCGATGCCGGGGGATCATAACGTATCGAACGCGCTGGCCGCTGTCGCCGTGTCGCGTCACCTTGGTATGAAGGCCGAAGAAATTCGCGCCGCCCTTGCCGGTTTCGGGGGGGTGAACCGCCGCTTTACCAAAGTGGGCGAAGTGGACGGCGTCACGATCATTGATGATTATGGCCATCATCCGGTTGAAATCACCGCCGTTCTCAAGGCCGCGCGCCAAGCAACCGAAGGCCGCGTGATCGCGGTGCACCAGCCGCACCGTTATAGCCGTTTGCATCACCATTTCGAAGAATTCTGCGCCTGTTTCAACGATGCCGATGTTGTGGGCATTGCCGAAGTCTATGCCGCTGGCGAAGACCCGATCGAAGGGGCAAGCCGCGATGATCTGGTGGCCGGTCTGATCCGTCACGGTCACCGTCACGCCTGCGCCGTGCGCAGCGAAGAAGACCTTGCCCGCCTTGTGTCGGAGCAAACCGGACCGGGCGATATGGTGGTCTGCCTTGGGGCCGGTACAATCAGCGCCTGGGCCAATGGCCTGCCCGCAGCCCTTGAAGCGTTGAAAAAGGAAGCCGTCTGAATGGCACGCCCCGTCATCCTTAGGTGCGTTGCGTGACCTTGGTCTGGCTGAGCCTGATCTGGGTTTTCCTGTCCGCCACCGTCGCCACCCTTCCGATGCGCATGCAATATATTCCCGGCTCGATCCTGCTGGTTGCCGGACCGGTTCTGATTGTCGCGATCGGTTTCGAGGTCGGCTTTATCTTTAGTGTGCTTGCTCTTGCTGCCTATGTGTCCATGTTCCGCAACCCTTTGCTGTTTCTGCTGGCAAAACTGCGCGGCAAAAACCCCGAGGTGCCAAGATGAGCCTTTCCCTGACGCTTGCCTGTTTATGGGCCGTGATCGCCAATATCATCGCGCTGACCCCAAGTTCGGATAACCATTGGCGCAATGCCTATGGGTTGATCGCGATTGGCATTCCGATTCTGGGCTATGTCACGATGCAGCATGGCCCATGGGTCGCCATGCTGGTGCTGGCGGCGGGATGTTCGGTGCTGCGCTGGCCGGTGATATATCTGATGCGCTGGTTGCGCCGCGTGACCTTTCAGGGCCCGGCCGAATGACGCCGACACTGGCGCTTTTGATTGCTGTGCTGGTGGTCTGGATGTTTGCCTTGGGCTGGTGTGGCTATGCCAAACGGTTTTTGCTGGCGCTGCTGGTGCTGTTGATCGGGCTTGGCCTGAACTGGGCGTGGATGATATTCGGCCTTGGCGCAAAGCTGATCGAGCCTCCGGTGGTGATGGCGCAAATCTCGGCCCTGATGTACGCGTTTTGCGCCTTGGCGACCGGGTGGCTGATCGGTCGGTTCATGCGCCAGTGGCGGGCCAGCCGCGTTGAAAAAGAACCGCAGGTTTGACGCCATCCGAAAACAGCGCTAGGCCCCACGCCATGACCGATATTTCATTCCCCGATATGCGCGGCAAACTGACGCCGCAACGCCCGCTGAGCGATCTGACATGGTTGCGTGTCGGCGGTGTGGCCGATTACCTGTACCAACCCGCCGATGCCGAGGATCTGGCGGCGTTCATGCGCGCATTGCCTGAAAATGTGGCAGTTTTCCCCATGGGCGTGGGGTCAAACCTGATCGTGCGCGATGGCGGGTTGCGGGCGGTGGTGATCCGGCTGGGCCGCGGCTTTAACCAGATCGAGATTGACGGCGACCATGTTACCGCAGGGGCGGCGGCGCTGGATGCCCATGTGGCACGCAAGGCGGCGGATGCAGGTCTGGATCTGACATTCCTGCGCACGATCCCGGGCAGCATCGGTGGTGCCGTGCGGATGAACGCAGGCTGCTACGGCAGCTATACGGCCGATCATTTTGTCAGCGCGCAGGCGATTACACGCAGCGGCGATCTGATCACCCTGACCGCGCAAGACCTTGATTTCAAATACCGCCAGACCACGCTGGACGAAGGCTGCGTGGTGATTTCCGCCACGTTTGCCCCGCCAAAAGGCGACCCCGAAACGCTGCATACCCGCATGGAAGACCAGCTGCGCAAGCGCGATGAAACCCAGCCGACCAAAGACCGCAGCGCAGGATCAACCTTTCGCAATCCTGCCGGATTTTCCAGCACGGGGCAGGCGGATGATCGCCATGATCTGAAGGCGTGGAAGGTCATTGATGATGCCGGGATGCGCGGCGCAACCTTGGGTGGCGCGCAGATGAGCCCCAAACACCCGAACTTTCTGATCAACACAGGCGGGGCCACTGCCGCAGAGTTGGAAGGATTGGGCGAAGAGGTGCGAAAAAAGGTTTACGATTCCAGCGGTATCACGCTAGAGTGGGAAATTATGCGGATCGGCGAAAGATAAACGCGCGGGCGCACAGGCACGAGGCCGCATTGCGGCAAACTACATAACAAATAGGGTCAATAAGACCCAGTTAAAAAGGCACATTGAGTGGGCATGTCGAGCAGGACAGACCCGAAAGTGGTGGTATTGATGGGTGGCCCTTCCGCAGAGCGCGAAGTGTCGCTTTCAAGTGGGCGTTCATGCGCTGCTGCTTTGCGGGACAGAAACTTTAACGTAACCGAAGTGGACGCGGGTCCTGATCTGTACGCAGATTTGCGTGCCGCATCCCCTGACGTTGTGTTGAACTGTTTGCACGGTCGCTGGGGCGAAGACGGCTGCGTTCAGGGTATCCTTGAATGGATGCGCATCCCCTACAGCCATTCGGGCGTGCTGGCCTCTGCCCTTGCGATGGACAAACAACGCAGCAAGGAAGTGTTCCGCTCTGCCGGGTTGCCCGTTGTCGAAAGCATTATCGCCGCAGCTTCGGATGTACGCGCGCGGCACTTGATGGAACCGCCCTATGTGGTGAAACCCAATAACGAAGGGTCATCCGTCGGCGTCTATCTGGTTGAAATCGAAAACAACGGCCCGCCGCAGCTTGATGCCGATATGCCTGCCGAAGTCATGGTCGAAAAATTCGCCGCCGGTCGCGAATTGACCACCACTGTGATGGGCCAGCGCGCCTTGACCGTGACCGATATCCTGACCACCGGCTGGTATGATTACGACGCGAAATACAAAGAGGGCGGCTCCACCCATGTGGTGCCTGCCGATATCCCGCACGAGATTTTCGAACTTTGCATGGATTACGCCCTGCGCGCCCATAACGCGCTTGGGTGCCGTGGTGTCAGCCGCACGGATTTCCGCTGGGATGAAACCCGCGGTGCCGACGGCCTGATCCTGCTGGAAACCAATACCCAACCGGGCATGACGCCCACATCGCTGTCGCCCGAACAGGCGCAGGCGGTCGGGATTTCCTTTGGCGAACTTTGCGCCTGGATGGTGGAGGACGCGTCATGCAATCGCTGATCCGGCGCGTCAAACCCTCCAAGACGCTCAAGTCTGATCCGGCACCGTCCCGCTGGGCGTGGCGGATGCAGCGTCTGATGCTGACGCCGACATTCCTGTTCGGTCTGCGCGTCGGTGTACCGTTCAGTTTGGCGCTGGTCGCGGGTACAATATACTTGGCCGATGATGCGCGGCGCGGGCAGCTGACCGAAACCTATGCCGAATTGCGCGACAGCATCGAACAACGCCCCGAATTCATGGTCAAACTGATGGCCATCGACGGGGTCGGCGCTGAATTGGCGGCGGATGTGCGCGCGGCGGTTCCTGTTGATTTTCCCACCAGCTCGTTTGATCTGGATCTGCCGGCGATGCGTATTGCCATCATGGAATTGCCCGGCGTCAAACAGGCAAGCTTGCGGGTGAAGCCGGGCGGTGTTTTGCATGTCGAGGTGCAGCCGCGTGTGGCTGTTGCCGTCTGGCGCAGCGAAGACAGTCTGGCGCTGATTGATGCCGAAGGCACCTTTATCGGTGAACTGGAGCATCGCACAGATCGCCCCGATCTGCCGCTTGTTGCCGGTGATCAGGCCAACGTAAGTGTCACCGAGGCGCTGGACCTGTTGCGGGTCGCGTCCCCCTTGGGCGACCGTTTGCGCGGGTTCGTGCGCATGGGCGGGCGTCGGTGGGATGTGGTGCTGGACCGCGAGCAGCGGATTTTGCTGCCCGAAAAGGGCGCGATACAGGCATTGGAACGCGTCATCGCGCTGGAAGGTGCCCAAGAGGTTCTGACCCGCGATGTAGCACGGGTCGATATGCGGTTGGCACAAAGACCAACCGTACAAATGAATAAAGAGGCCACCCAAGAATGGTGGCGCATCAGGCAAATTTCGGGACAGTAACGCTATGGATCTTTACGACAGTCAACGGTCGATGCGCCACATGCGCAAGCTTGCAATGCAGCGGGGCGTTGTGGCTATTTTGGACGTGGGCAGCTCCAAAATCGCGTGCCTTGTCCTGCGGTTTGACGGGTCCGGCCGCATGTCGGACGAGGGCGAGATCGGCTCGCTTGCCGGTCAGTCCGGTTTCCGCGTCATCGGGGCGGCGACAACCCGTTCGCGCGGGGTGCGTTTTGGCGAAATTACCGCCATGCAAGAAACCGAACGTGCGGTGCGCACGGCGCTTCAGGCCGCCCAAAAGATGGCCAACATCCGTGTTGATCACGTGATCGCCTGTTTCTCGGGGGCCGAACCGCGCAGCTATGGTCTGGATGCGCAGATTGATCTGGAAGGGCAGGTGGTGTCCGAGCAGGATGTCGCACAGGTTCTGGCCAGCTGTGATGTCCCTGAATACGGTGAAGACCGCGAAGTGCTGCACGCGCAGCCCGTGAACTTTGCCATTGATAACCGGTCGGGTCTGTCGGACCCGCGCGGGCAGCTTGGCAATTCCCTTTCTGTCGATATGCATATGTTGACCGTCAATGCCGCCGCCGTGCAGCATCTGGCCCATTGCATCAAACGTTGTGACCTTGAATTGGCGGGCATCGCGTCTTCGGCCTATGTGTCGGGGATATCGGCGCTGGTCGAGGACGAACAGGAACTGGGTGCTGCCTGTATCGATCTGGGTGGCGGTTCGACGTCGATTTCGATCTTTATCGGCAAACACATGATCTATGCAGATAGTGTGCGCATGGGCGGGGATCACATTACCTCGGATATTTCGATGGGTTTGCAAGTGCCCACCAACAACGCCGAACGGATCAAGACATTTTACGGCGGGGTACATGCGACAGGCATGGATGACCGCGAGATGATCGATATCGGCGGGGACACCGGCGACTATGAACATGACCGCCGCACGGTCAGCCGCGCCGAATTGATCGGCATCATGCGCCCCCGCGTCGAAGAGATTCTGGAAGAAGTCCGCGCGCGTCTGGATGCCGCAGGGTTCGATCACCTGCCCAGCCAGCAGATCGTGCTGACCGGTGGCGGCAGCCAGATACCGGGCCTTGACGGATTGGCCAGCAAGATTTTGGGCCAGCAGGTGCGCCTTGGCCGTCCGCTGCGCGTGCATGGGTTGCCGCAGGCCGCGACGGGGCCCAGTTTTGCCTCTGCCGTGGGTCTGGCGCTGTTCGCGGCAAATCCCCAAGACGAATGGTGGGACTTTGACATTCCGGCAGATCGCTATCCTGCGCGGTCGTTAAAGCGCGCTGTCAAGTGGTTCAGAGACAACTGGTGAACGCAAGATAGGGTGCTTTGGTCGAAATCGGGTAAGAATCGGCAAAAAAACGCCCAGATAATGTGTTGGAATTGTGTTTTTCGGGTGACGTAAAGCTTTAATCCCTATACTCTGAAGGGGATTGAACCACAAAATGCCCCGCAAGTGGGCAAGCAATACAGGCGGACGGCACATGACTCTTAATCTTTCAATGCCCGGACAGGGCGATCTGAAACCACGGATTACCGTTTTCGGTGTGGGTGGTGCAGGCGGCAACGCTGTGAACAACATGATCGAGAAGAACCTCGACGGTGTTGAATTCGTAGTGGCAAACACCGATGCGCAAGCGTTGCAGCAAGCCAAGGCCGAGAACCGCATCCAGCTGGGCATGAAAGTGACCGAAGGTCTGGGTGCCGGTGCGCGCGCAAGCGTCGGGGCTGCCGCTGCCGAAGAAAGCATTGAGCAGATCGTTGATCACCTTGCCGGTGCGCACATGTGCTTTATCACGGCTGGTATGGGCGGGGGCACCGGGACAGGTGCCGCACCGATCATCGCGCAGGCCGCACGTGAATTGGGTGTTCTGACTGTTGGTGTTGTGACCAAGCCGTTCCAGTTTGAAGGCAACAAGCGCATGCGTCAGGCCGAAGAGGGTGTCGAAGCCCTGCAAAAGGTCGTTGATACGCTGATCATCATTCCCAACCAGAACCTGTTCCGTCTGGCGAATGAAAAAACCACATTCACCGAAGCGTTCTCCATGGCGGATGACGTTTTGTACCAAGGTGTTAAAGGTGTGACCGACCTGATGGTCCGTCCCGGCCTGATCAACCTCGACTTTGCTGACGTTCGCGCCGTAATGGACGAAATGGGCAAGGCGATGATGGGCACAGGCGAGGCCGAGGGCGAAGATCGCGCGATCCAAGCCGCAGAAAAAGCCATCGCAAACCCGCTGCTGGACGAAATCAGCCTGCGCGGTGCCAAGGGCGTTCTGATCAACATCACCGGTGGCCACGACCTGACCCTGTTCGAACTGGACGAAGCGGCGAACCGCATTCGCGAAGAAGTCGATCCGGATGCAAACATCATCGTCGGTTCCACACTGGATACCGAACTGGGTGGCATCATGCGCGTAAGCGTTGTTGCAACAGGTATCGATGCGGTTGACGTGAACACGGAAATGCCCGTGCCGCGCCGCTCCATGTCGCAGCCTTTGACACAACGCGTGTCGGCACCGATGCCAGCGGCCTTTGAAGAAAAAGCCGAGCCTGTAGTAGCACAAGAGCAGTATGAAGACGAACAGCCACAGCTGTTTGAAAGCGCGTCCGAAGGGAACGGCGGCTTTGGCGAGGATGACATCTTTGCAGAAGACGCAGGCGAAGCAGATGATCTGCCACCGCCCGCATACCGCCCCGAAGTCGCATCCTTTCAGCCGCGTCGCGAAGAAGTAGCCCACGAGCCCGAGCAGGAAACCTTTGTTGCACCGCGTGCGCCTGCACCCGGTACACCATCGCCCGAAGCGCTGGCCCGTTTGCGTGCCGCTGCACAGAAATCCTCGCCTACCGGTGGTCAGCAGCGTCCTCAGCCTCAGCCACAGCAGCGCCCACAGCCTGCCGCGGCAGAGCATGGTGAAAAGCGTTTCGGCATCAATTCGTTGATCAACCGCATGACAGGCCACGGCGAGCCAGAGGCGCAGCAGCGCCCCACACGCCAGCAGCCACCGATCCAGACCCGCGTTTCCTCGGCCGCACCACAGCCGCGCGACGCCCAGGACGAAGATCAAGAACGCATCGAGATCCCTGCGTTCCTGCGCCGTCAGGCGAACTAAGACGACGAAGACCACCTCGTAAACGATCGAAAAGGCCATCCTTCGGGGTGGTCTTTTTGCATTTCGGGCCGGTTTCCGGGGGCGGCGCGGGGCGACGGGCGGTCGGTCGCAATGTAATATTTGGCCGATTTTCGTGAGTTTATGACAGAAAACAGATCACGCTTTTGACGGTAATGGCAGGGTTGTAGCGGTTAAAAATCAATTTAATTCAGTGTGTTGATGGGCCGTAAGCGCCTTTGCGCCCAATTGTAACATTCATGTTTCAGACCGTAGCAATGATTGAGTTGAGCATGAGGAACCACGCCGATAGGAGATTGTTCAACTTAGACAGACGTTCTTTGACCACTGAGGTTTCATCGTGCAGACAACAATCAAGACAGAGATCAGTTTTATCGGTAAGGGCCTGCATTCGGGCCTTCCGGCGACTGTTACGATCCGTCCGGCTGCTGCACATCACGGCATCTGGTTTTCGCGCAGCGATCTGGACGTCGGCGATCGTTTGATCCCCGCCCGTTGGGACGCGGTGAACCGCTCCCCTTTGTGTACCAAGCTTGAGAACGCATCGGGTTTGCAGGTTTCGACCGTCGAACACCTGATGGCCGCGATTGCCGGTTGTGGCATTCACAACGCCCTGATCGAGATTGATGGCCCAGAGGTTCCGATCCTTGACGGGTCTGCCGCCCCCTTCGTGCGCGGCATCATGCAGCGCGGTGTGCGTGCCCTGACGGCACCTGTGATGGCCTTTGAAGTGTTGAAAACGGTCACCGTGACCGAAGGCGACGCCTCGGCCACCATCGCCCCCAGCGACACCATGAAAATCGATTTCGAGATTGATTTTGTCGATGCCGCCATTGGCAACCAAAAGAAATCTCTGGTCATGAACAACGGGTCCTTTGCCCGCGAGCTTTGTGACAGCCGCACCTTTTGTCGTCAGGCCGATGTGGATGCGATGCAGGCGAACGGCTTGGCCCTGGGTGGCGATTCAGGTGAAAACGCGGTCGTGTTTGACGGCGACAAGGTACTGAGCCCTGGCGGTTTGCGCCATGCCGATGAACCCGTGCGCCATAAAATGCTGGATGCTTTGGGTGACCTGGCCTTGGCCGGTGCCCCGCTGATCGGCCATTATACAGGCCTGCGCGCGGGTCACACGCTGACCAACACCCTGTTGCGCGCCTTGTTTGCAACACCCGGTGCCGTGCGTCTGGTGGAGTGTGACGAGGCGATGGAGAAGCGTTTGCCGGGCTATGGTCTGGTTTGGGACGAGATTCCTGCGGTTGCCTAAGGGCTCGCGCTTGTGGAGTTGAAACTCCGCTCCAGCTTGGTTAATCCTATCCTTGAAAAGCAAACCGGTGGCAGTAAGACTTTGTCTTGCGGGATTAATCATCGTTTTGTTGCGCGATCTATTGTGCTAGTCACATGCAAAGGCGTATCAAAAACGTGGCTGAAGAAATGAAGCGAGGGTGTAGGGCATGACAATTGCAAAGTCGCGCAAGCGGTTGGTCGGTGCGGTGGTTATGGTCGCTGTGCTTGGCGCATGTAGTGGCAACCAGAACACTGGTCGTATTACCAACAGTTTTTTCAACCGCAAAGAAATCCCGCTTGAAACATATACAGCCGAGCAGATCTTCGAGCGTGGCGAATTCGAACTGAACCGCAAGCGCCCTGCTGAAGCGGCTGAATATTTCTCTGAGATCGAACGCCTCTATCCCTATTCCGAATGGGCCAAGCGCGCGTTGATCATGCAAGCCTTTGCGTTTCATCAAGATCAGGACTACCCCAACAGCCGTTCTGCGGCCCAGCGGTTCATTGATTTCTTCCCCGATGATGATGATGCGGCCTATGCCAGCTATCTTTTGGCGCTCAGCTATTATGACCAGATTGACGAAGTCGGTCGCGATCAGGGCCTGACCTTTCAGGCGTTACAGGCGTTGCGTCAGGTGATCGAAACCTATCCCGACAGCGAATATGCGCGCTCGGCTGTTTTGAAATTCGATCTGGCCTTTGACCATCTTGCGGGCAAGGAAATGGAAGTCGGTCGCTATTACCTGCGCCGTAACCATCCTTCTGCCGCGATCAACCGTTTCCGCGTCGTTGTCGAGGATTTCCAGACAACAACCCACACAGCCGAAGCCTTGCACCGTCTGGTGGAGGCCTATCTCCAGCTTGGTCTGACCGACGAAGCCCAGACAGCCGGTGCGATTTTGGGCCACAACTACCAGTCCACGGAATGGTACGAGGCTAGCTATAGATTGCTGACGGGCAAGGGTCTTCAGATGAAATCGTTTGGAAACAACTGGCTGACCGCGATTTACCGCCAAACCATCAAGGGCGAGTGGATCTGACGGACGCAAGCAAAGCGTCCCATACGGAATTTGACCCATGTTACGCGGCCTAGATATTTCGAATATGTTGATCATCGACCGGCTGGAGCTTGCGTTCCAGCCGGGTTTGAACGTTCTGACGGGCGAAACCGGGGCCGGTAAATCTATTCTGCTCGACAGTCTGGGGTTTGTGCTGGGCTGGCGCGGTCGTGCCGATCTGGTCCGCCAAGGGGCCGATCAGGGCGAGGTCACGGCCTGGTTCGATCTGACCGACACCCATCCCGCCCATGCCGTGCTGGAGGAAGCCGGATTGCCCGGTGGCCCCGAATTGATCCTGCGCCGTATCAACGCGTCTGATGGGCGCAAGACCGCTTGGGTCAACGACCGCCGCTGTTCCGGCGAAGTGTTGCGGGCGCTGTCGGAAACGCTGGTGGAACTGCACGGGCAGCATGACGACCGTGGCTTGCTGGACCCCAAAGGCCACCGTGCGATCTTGGATGATTTTGCTAGCACATCGGGCCTGCGCGACAAGGTCCGGCAGGCGTGGATGGCCCTTGCAGCCGCGCGCAAGGCCGCGACCAAGGCCGCACAGGAACGCGCCGCCATTGCCGCCGAAGAAGAATTCTTGCGTCATGCAGTGGGCGAGCTGGACAAGCTGAACCCGCAGGAAGGCGAAGAGGCGCAGCTGGATGCCCGCCGTCGTTTGATGCAGGGCGCTGAAAAGATCCGGTCTGATGTGGTCAACGCCTATGAAATGCTGGGGCAGGGCGGCGCAGAGACCCAGTTGGGCGATGCATTGCGCTGGCTGGACGGTGTGGCGCACAAGGCCGAAGGCACGCTGGAGGCCCCGATGGCGGCCCTTGCACGCGCCATGGTCGAACTGGACGATGCCATGGAAGGTGTGGTTGCCGCGATCGACACCATGTCTTTCAACCCGATCGAGCTGGAAGAAACCGAAGAGCGTCTGTTCGCGATCCGCGGTCTGGCCCGCAAGCACGAGGTCCAGCCGGATGATCTGGCGGGGTTTGCCGATACATTGCGCGACAAGCTGGATGCGCTGGATGCGGGCGAGGCGGCACAGGCGGGGCTGGAAAAGGCCGTTCGCGATGCGCAGGCGGCCTATGATAAAGCCGCAGATGCGCTGTCTGCGGCCCGCTCCAAGGCCGCTGGCAAGCTCGACAAGGCCGTGGGCGGCGAACTTGCCCCGCTCAAGATGGAACGCGCCGTGTTCCAGACCCAGATCAGCCCCGAAACCGCTGGCCCCGAAGGGCGCGATGCCGTGTCATTCACCGTGGCCACCAACCCCGGTGCGCCTGCCGGCCCCTTGGGCAAAATCGCATCAGGTGGTGAACTCAGCCGCTTCCTGCTGGCGCTCAAGGTGGTTCTGACCAAGGGGCAAAGCGGGCTGACGATGATCTTTGACGAAATCGACCGTGGCGTGGGCGGGGCGACTGCCGATGCCGTCGGGCGCAGGCTTGCGGCGCTTTCGCAGGGCGAACAGGTTCTGGTCGTGACCCATTCGCCCCAGGTGGCCGCCCTTGGCGCGCATCACTGGCGGGTGTCCAAGGCGGTTTCAAAGGGCATGACCCTGTCCACGGTCACGCCCCTGTCAGATGCCGAACGGGTGGACGAAGTCGCCCGCATGTTGTCCGGCGACACGATTACCGATGCTGCACGGGCCGCCGCGCGCGAACTTTTGGGCGGTCAATTCGCAGAGTAATCTGCGCGCTGCTGTTGCAGGGGTTTTCCTATGGGCAACTGTGTCCTAGACAGGATGTACCCTTGATGAAAAGCAGTCTTGCCCGTGAACCCGCACCCCTATCTGACCCAGCAATATGATGTTGCCCGCGCCAAGGCGCGCAGCGGTTGGGATGTGTTGCGCCAAAAGGGGCCGGGCAAGGTCACTTTCTGGTTCATCGCTCTGGCCGTTGGCATCGCCGCCGGATTTGCCGCACTTCTTTTCCGTAAGGGAATCAACCTGATACAGGCGTTTCTTTACGGCACCGAAGACGTACAGCATCTGCATAGTTTTATCGGTAGCCTTGACTGGTACTGGGTTGTCCTGATCCCGACCACGGGTGGTTTGGTGGTTGGGCTGATCTTGCATATTTTCACCCGCGACGCCCGTGTGCGCAGTGTCGGGGATGTGATCTTGGGCGCGGCCATGCACGAGGGCAGGGTCGAAACCCGCGCCGGTCTGGCATCTGCCCTGGCGTCGATGATCACGCTTAGCACGGGCGGGTCTTCGGGGCGTGAAGGGCCGGTTGTCCACCTTGCCGGCGTGATTTCCACCCTTGTCAGCCGCAGGATCAACGCCAGCGGCATCACGGGGCGCGATCTGTTGGGCTGTGCTGTGGCAGCTGCCGTGTCCGCCAGCTTTAACGCGCCGATTGCGGGCGCGCTTTTCGCGCTCGAGGTGGTGTTGCGGCATTTCGCGGTGCATGCGTTTGCGCCGATCGTCATTGCCTCGGCCGCCGGAACGGTGATCAACCGGCTGGAGTTTGGCGGCTTGACCGAATTTGCCCTTCCGACCGTCGGTGACGTGGCCTTTTACGCCGAATTGCCGGCGTTCTTGCTGTTGGGCCTGACCTGCGGGCTGGTCGCTGTCATCTTGATGCGCAGTATTTTCTGGGCCGAAGACATCGGCAACTTCATTCAGGACAAAACGAGGCTGCCCCGCTATTTGCGCCCTGCGGTTGCGGGGGCCTTGCTGGGGTGTATCGCCTTGTGGTTCCCGCACATTATCGGTGTCGGATACGAGACAACGACCCGTGCGTTGGCCGGAAATATGGTGCTGAACGAAGCGATTGTTTTTGCCGCTCTCAAGATCGTTGCGGTGTCGATCACGCTGGGGGGCCGGATGGGCGGCGGGGTGTTTTCACCGTCCTTGATGCTGGGCGCGCTGACCGGGCTGGCCTTTGGGCTGATCGCCACCAGCGTGTTTCCCAATGTGTCCGGGGTCACGTCGCTTTATGCGCTGGCGGGGATGGGGGCCGTGGCCGCCGCCGTGCTGGGCGCGCCGATTTCGACGACCCTGATCGTGTTTGAACTGACAGGCGACTGGCAGACCGGCCTTGCGGTCATGGTGGCGGTCAGCATTTCCACCGCCGTTGCATCGCGGCTTGTCGATCGCAGTTTTTTCCTGACCCAGATGGAACGGCGCGGTGTACATCTGGCGGCGGGGCCGCAGGCTTATTTGCTGGCGATGTTCTTGGTGGGCCGGATCATGCGCCCCCGCGATGACCCGCGCGCCGCGAACGAGGAAACCTGCTGGGACCTGATCGCCGAGGGCACCTATATCGACGGGGCAGCCACGCTGGAGGCCGCGATGCCGATATTTGAACAGTCCGGTGCGGCCTTTATTCCGGTTGTGACCCTCAAGCCTGATTCTCCGCCCGAACTGCTTGGCGCGCTGTTCCATGTGGACGCCCTCAAGGCCTATAACCGCGCCCTGGCCGAGACTGCGGCAGAAGAACATTCCTGATTGTGTCACATTAAGACACAATGCGAATGCGCCCTTTTTATTGTCCGCCAATAGGCGTCAACCATTTGAAATGTGGCAAGATTAAGACTTAACAGCGGCAAAATTTCGAGTAAGATTTTATTAACTCATTTTCAAATAAGGATATTTTCAATGCTTGGTCTGGTTTTGCTGCCTGCGATTGCTCTTTTCGGATTGGCGGGGCTTCTTGACGGTGGCGACGACGACACCGATACCCAAGACACCAATCCCGATGTGATCGATCCTGTTGTCGATCCCCAGATCATCGCCGCATCTGGCACCTCCGAGGGCGATCTGTTGAACGGCACTGGTGCCAAGGACGATCTGGACGGGCTTGAGGGCGACGACACACTCAACGGGTTTGGCAATGATGATACATTGCAGGGCGGCCCCGGTGCCGACAGCATTTCGGGCGGCGGTGGAGACAACATTTTGCTGGGCGACGACGGCAATGACACCTTGAACGGTGGGCCGCAGTCTGACGGCATGTCCGGCGGTGCCGGTGACGACGTTCTGACCGGTTTCGGTGACGATGACCTGCTGCTTGGCGGTGATGGTGCCGATCTGCTGCGCGGCGGCACGGGCAATGACATTCTGGCGGGCGAAAACGGCAATGATACGCTGGATGGCGGCGCAGGGGATGACTATCTCGAGGGTAACTTTGGCGATGACAGCATCGCGGGCTTTGGCGGCCAGGACACATTGGTTGGCGGCAACGGTGCCGATAATCTGGATGGCGGCGACGGCGCTGACACATTGTTTGGCAACGGCTTGGCCGACACGCTGTTTGGCGGCAAGGGCAATGACGTGCTGCGCGGCGGCACCAACAACGACCTGCTGAATGGCGGTTCGGGCAATGACGACATGCAAGGCAACTTTGGGGCCGATACCCTGTTTGGCGGTCGCGGGTTCGATACGCTGTCGGGCGGCGAAGGCTTTGACTATCTTGCGGGCAATGATGGCAATGACCTGCTGTCGGGCAACGAAGGCAACGATGGTCTGAACGGCGGCGCGGGCAATGACACCCTGTTGGGCGGCGTTGGCAATGACACGCTTAGCGGTCTGTCGGGTGATGACATGCTGGACGGCGAAGGCGGCAGTGACCTGATCAACGGCAATTCCGGCAACGATACCTTGCTGGGCGGCGGGTCGGATGACACGTTGAACGGCGGCGCAGGCGATGATGTGCTTGATGGCGGCACCCAAAGCGATTTGCTGAATGGCGGTGGCGGCAACGACAATATGTCGGGGGGCAGCGGCGCTGATACGCTCAACGCCGGTCCGGGCAATGACACGCTTGACGGTGGCGATGGCCCCGACCAACTGGCTGGCAACAAGGGCGACGACGTCATCTCGGGCGGGTTGGGCAATGACGCCATCTTTGGCGGGCCGGGCAATGACACGATGCTGGGCAACGAAGGCAATGATTTCCTGCTGGCAGGCACCGGGGTGGACAGCATTGATGGTGGTGCTGGAAACGACGTTATTCGCGCCTATGATTTCGACTTTGGCACGGATGTCACAGGCGCATCCGATACGCTGGCTGATACGGTTGTCGGGGGCGATGGTGATGACACCATCAGCGCCAATAACGGCGACAGCGTGACTGGCGGTGCCGGATCGGACATCATCAACGCCATCGGCTATGATCAGGTCGGCACGGCACCGGTGATCGTGACAGATTTCAATCTGGCCGAAGACGGTCTGTATTTGCAGGAAACCCAGACATCACCCGCGAAATTCGCACCCGGCGATGGTAATTTCGAGATCCGCACTGCTGCAAACGGCACGGATAGTGAAATCGTTGTCGGGGGGAATGTGGTTGTGATCTTGCAAAACACCGATGCCGCCGCCCTAAGCGCCGACACCAGCTGGTTGCTTAACGTCTAAACGTTCAAATCTGCTCGACGGTGACTTCGGGCAGATTGTAAAAGGCCAGATAGCCCTTGATCCCAGCGACAGCCTCGGTGGGATTTTCATAGGACCAGGCAACATTCTGCAACGTCCGGCTTTTGGTGACGACCGAGTAATAGGTCGCATCGCCCTTGTAGGGGCAATGGGTGGTCTTGTTGGTCTTGTCCAGAAATGCCATCGCGATGTCTTCGCGCGGGATATAGATCACCGCATCCATGTCACCTTCGCGCAGCTCAAGCGCATTTTTGGTCTCGGCCAGAACGGCCCCCCCTGCGCGGACTGTCCATGTGCCATCGGCATTCAAAATCTTTATATGGTCTGACATTTCGGACCGCCCTCCCTGAAACTCTTATGATAACCGACGCTCAAATAGGTGCCGTTGCGGCATCCAACCACAATTTTGCATCAGGCGATAGCCGGGGTCCAATTTTTTCCGCAACGTTATGGTGGTAGGCATTCAGCCAGTCGCGGGCATCCTCCCCCAGCATCTCCACAAGGACCAACCGCCGGTCGATGGGCGCAAAGCTCAGGGTTTCCCAATCCAGCATCTTGCGATGCGCGTCGCCCCCCGGCAGATCAGGGGCAGGGCGCACCACCAGCAGGTTCTCGATCCGGATGCCAAAGGCCCCCTCGCGGTAATATCCCGGCTCGTTGCTCAGGATCATCCCGGCCATCAAGGGCACCGTGCTGATCTTGCTCAGCCGTTGCGGGCCTTCATGCACGCTGAGATAGGCACCAACGCCGTGGCCCAGCCCGTGGTCGAAATCCTGTCCCGCCAGCCACAGCGGCACGCGGCCGATTGCCTCGATATCGCGGCCCGCAAGGCCCTGCGGCCAGCGCAGGCGGCTCATCGCGATCATGCCCATCAGAACACGGGTAAAGGCCTGCCTTGCCTCCAGCGGCGGGGTGCCAATGGCGATGGTGCGGGTGATGTCGGTTGTGCCATCCAGATATTGCCCGCCTGAATCCAGCACCAACAGGTGACCATCTTCAAGGGTGCTATCGGTTTCCTCGGTCACGCGGTAATGCATGATCGCGCCGTTGGGCCCCGTGCCTGCGATGGTCTCAAAGCTGATGTCCTGCAAGGCATTGTCGCGGCGGCGGCAAGTCTCAAGCTGGCGCACGACCTGAGCTTCGGTCACCGTGCCGGGGGTTTGGGCATCCAGCCAGGCCAGCAATTCGACCAGCGCCGCCCCGTCGCGCAAATGCGCCGCAGCCGATCCCGCAAGCTCGGCCTCGTTCTTGCAGGCCTTGGGCAGCGCACAGGGATCATCGCCCCAGGACACGCGGTCGCCCACAGCATCGGCCACAGCCACCGGAACCGTAGTTTTATCCAGCCGGATCGGGCCGGCAAGGGTGGCAAGATAGCCCAGCAGCGCATCAGGCGCATGGACGGTCACGCCGTCGCCCAGATGATCTGCCAGACCGGCAACCTTCTGGGGGGCGACAAACAGATCAACCGCCGCGGACCCGTGCAACACGACAAAGCCGTGCACGACCGGATTGCGCGCAATATCCGCACCGCGGATGTTCAGCAGCCAACACAGACTGTCGGGCAGGGTAATGACAGCCGCCGCTTCGCCTTTCTTGCGCAACTCCTCGCCCAGGCGGGCGCATTTGTCGGCATGGGGTTCTCCTGCGAACTCAAGGGGATGCACCTTGGCAGGAAACATCGGTGGCGCAGGCTGGTCCTGCCAGATCCGGTCCACCAGATTATCGCAGCGCCGCATCTTGATGCCGCTGCCCTTCAAGGCCTCTTCAAGCTGTTCGATCTGCCCCACGGCATGCAGCCACGGATCAAAGCCGACGATCCCGCCATTGGGCAATTGCTCTCGCAGCCAGTCGGCCAAAGACACCTCGGGCCAGGGCACTGGGCTATACACATCCGCCACCTGCGCCTTGACCTGCGTACGATACCGGCCGTCGATGAACACACCTGCAACGCCCGTCAGCGCCGCGCAAAAACCGGCCGACCCGGTAAAGCCGGTCAGCCAGATCAACCGCTCGTCATGGGGGGAAACATATTCGCCCTGATGCGCATCCGCGCGCGGCACCAGAAAACCGTCCAGCCCTTCGGCTGCTAATTCGACCCGCAACGCCGCCAAACGCGGTGGCCCCTGTTCGGGCCTCGAAGTCACCTCAAACGATTGAAACATGACGCAAGTCCCTCTTCATTTTGCCAAATAAACTCCCCGCGGAGCGTCCGCCGTCTCAGCTCGCGCGGCGGATGCCCATGACCCGCGCCCGGGCGCGGGGATCGGTGTCAAACAATGCGGCCAGTTGTTCGGTCATCGCACCGGCCAGTTGATCGACATCGGTGATCGTGACCGCGCGGTCGTAATACCGCGTCACGTCATGGCCGATCCCGATTGCCAGCAATTCAACGGCTTTGCGTTTTTCGACCATGGCGATCACATCGCGCAGGTGCTTTTCCAGATAATTGGCGGGGTTCACCGACAGGGTGCTGTCATCGACCGGTGCCCCATCGCTGATCACCATCAAAATCTTGCGCGACTCGTGGCGGGCCATCATGCGGCGGTGCGCCCATTCCAGCGCCTCGCCGTCGATGTTTTCCTTCAGCAGGCCTTCCTTCATCATCAGCCCCAGATTGGGCCGCGTGCGGCGCCAGGGCGCGTCGGCGGATTTATAGATGATGTGGCGCAGGTCGTTCAGACGGCCGGGCTGCACGGGGCGGCCTTCGTTCAGCCACGCCTCGCGGGCCTGGCCACCTTTCCAGGCGCGGGTGGTAAAGCCCAGGATCTCGACTTTGACGTTGCAGCGTTCCAGCGTGCGCGCCAGAACATCCGCACAAATCGCCGCGATCGAGATCGGCCGTCCGCGCATGGAGCCGGAGTTATCCAGCAGCAGCGTTACGCAGGTGTCGCGGAATTCGGTGTCTTTTTCCATCTTGAACGACAGCGGTGTGGTCGGGTTCGCCACGATCCGCGCCAGACGGCCCGCGTCCAGCGTGCCTTCTTCCAGATCAAATTCCCACGACCGGTTTTGCTGGGCCTGCAAGCGGCGTTGCAGCTTGTTGGCAAGGCGACTTACGGCCCCCTTTAGTGGCTCCAACTGCTGGTCCAGATAGGCGCGCAGGCGTTCCAATTCGGCGGGTTCGGCCAGATCTTCTGCGCCGATCACCTCGTCATTGTCGGTGCGGTAGACCAGATAATTGGGGTCCGCGTCTGAGGCTTGCGGCGGGGCAGGTGGCTCCATCGGGGCGTCGCCATCGGGCATCTCGGCTTCGTCGCCAAGTTCCTGATCGGCCATGTCGTCCATCGACACCTGCGCCTGGGATTCGTCCTGCTGCTGGTCCTGCGACTGCTCGGGCGAGGCTTCTGCCTGCTCGTCGTCGTCTTCGTCCTGACCGGTGCTATCTGGGTCTTGCTCTTCTTCGGTGCCTTCTTCTTCGGCGCTGTCCTGGTCGTCATCCGACTGGTCGGGGTCGTCGCCCAGCTGATCGCCATAGCCAAGATCGACGATCATCTTGCGGGCAAACCGCGCGAACGCGGCCTGATCGTCCAATGTGTCGTTCAAGGTTTCGAGCGTGCCACCGGCCTGGTTTTCGATATAGCCGCGCCACAGTTCCAGCGCCTCGGATGCACCGGGGGGCAGATCGCGGCCCGTGGCCAGATGGCGCACAAGGTATCCGGCAGCGGTGGACAGGGGTACATCGCTGGGCTGTTTGGCCTGATCGTAGCCCTTGCGCAGCGCGTCGTGTTTGATTTTGGCGTCGATGTTGCCGGCGGTGCCGGGCATGTCGCGGGCCCCTACGGCCTCGCAACGGGCGGTTTCCATCGCCTCGTACAGCTCGCGGGCCATGTCGCCGTTGGGCAGGTATTTCGAATGGGTCTGGCCGTTGTGATAACGCCGGTTCAGCGCCAGCGCATCTGCCGTGCCACGGGCCAGCAACACTTCGTCGCGGGTCATGCGGCGGCTGACTTGCGGCAGGCGCATCGCGTCACCCGACAGGCCCGACGGATCGACCGAATAGCTGACCGTCAGATCGGGGTCATGCGACATCACCTTGGTCGCTTCGGCCAGCGCCTTTTTGAACGCGTCTGCGGGATTGTCTGATGGTTTGCTCATTTCAAATCTCGCGTCTCAGGATGGTTGCTGGCAAAACTCTCGCAGGTTTGTGTCAGTGTTTCAAACACCTTGCGAGACGGCTTGTCGTTGGCGTAAATCACGGCTTCGGCCAAAAGGGCCATTGCGCTGCGTTGGTCTTGGATCGTCCGGTCAATTTCGGTGACGCGGTCAGGGGCCAGTCTGACAGCAACAGCGCGAAATGCATCTGATCGTTTCACATGGTCGGGCGAACTGTCCAAGAAAGGCGACCGTTTGGCATAGTCATCGAACCCCAGCCAAAAGGCAGCGCATTGCGCGGCTGGATAAAGTGCAACATCATCATAGGCCTGCGCGCCGCTGCCTGTCAGCAGGGCGGCACAGATGCCGATGGTGGATGCGCCTTTACCCAAGGCTCACGCTGGCCGCTGATTCAGGCAGCTCTTCGTCGAACAGGCGCTGATAGAACTCGGCAACCGTCTGGCGCTCAAGCTCGTCACATTTGTTGAGGAAGGACAGGCGGAACGCATAGCCGACGTTGCGGAAAATCTCGGCGTTTTGGGCCCATGCGATCACGGTGCGCGGCGACATCACGGTCGACAGATCACCGTTCATAAAGGCGGTGCGGGTCAGATCGGCAACGGTGACCATTTGTTTGATCGTCTTACGGCCCTTGTCGGTGTTGTAATGCGGGTTCTTGGACAGAACGATCTGGGTCTCGGCCTCGATGCCCAGATAGTTCAGCGTGGCCACCAGCGACCAACGGTCCATCTGACCTTGGTTGATCTGCTGGGTGCCGTGATACAAGCCCGTGGTATCGCCCAGACCAACGGTGTTGGCGGTCGCGAAAATGCGGAAATAGGGGTGCGGTTCGATCACCTTGTTCTGGTCCAGCAGCGTCAGCTTGCCGTCGACTTCCAGCACGCGCTGGATCACGAACATCACGTCGGCGCGGCCAGCATCGTATTCATCGAACACGATCGCAGTCGGGTTGCGCAGGGCCCAGGGCAAAATGCCTTCCTGGAAGGTGGTGACCTGTTTGCCATCCACCAGCTTGATCGCGTCCTTACCGATCAGGTCGATCCGGCTGATGTGGCTGTCAAGGTTGACGCGCACGCAAGGCCAGTTCAGCAGGCTTGCCACCTGTTCGATGTGGGTGGATTTACCCGTGCCGTGATAACCCTGAACCATCACGCGGCGGTTGTGGTTAAAGCCGGCAAGAATGGCCATCGTGGTGTCGGGATCGAACTTATAGGTGCTGTCTTGGTCCGGGACGCGGCTTGTGCGTTCCTCAAAACCATGCACGATCATGTCTGTGTCGATGCCAAAGACTTCGCGAACGGAGATCTCTTTGGTGGGTTTTGCGTTAAGATCCAATGAGGTCTCGGCCATTCTGTGCGTCCTTCATAATCATGCGCGCCTGCAAGTCAGGGCGGTTTCGTTAGGCAACATATCTTTCTTAAGCCTGAGGGAAAGGGCCAATTCGCATCTGCGGCAATGTCGCCCTGCGGTCTGTGCAAAAACGGTGCAACCGGCTGCACCCCCTGATATCGTCCGCGCGCTGCTGCTCATGCCAAGCGGGCGCGCGCGGAGCTTTGTTTATTTGTCTTTGAAGTTGCGGCTGGCCTTGATCTGGTCCCAGGCCCAGACGACTTCCTGCAGCTGTTCTTCCTGGCTGCGGTCGCCGCCGTTCATGTCGGGGTGCAGGACTTTGATCAGCGCCTTATACGCCTTGCGCACTTCGGGCTTGGTCCAGTTGTCCTTGGCCTCCAGAATCTCGATCGCGCGGCGTTCGGTGGGTGGCAAACGGCGCCCCGCTGCGGGGCCTTTGCCGGGGTTTTGGGTCGCGTTCTTGCCCAGCACCTGATGGGGGTCTTCGATGCCCAGACGGGCCCAGGCGCGTGCTTCTGGATCACCCAGCGGCTTGGTCGTGCGCTCCCAGACCTTGTCCTTGGACATTTGGGCATTCAATTCGGCCTCGGTGGTGCCGTCAAAGAAGTTCCACTTGAGATTATATTCGCGCACGTGCTGCTGGCAGAACCAAAAGTAGTCATCCAGCACGTCAGGAGCCTTGGGTGCGCGGTATTTACCGGGCTCCTGGCATCCCTCGTGGGAACACAGCCGTTGTGATGTCTCGGATGCACCGGACATACCCCTTCGGCCACGGGGGTTTTTCTTTTTGGAAGACGACACGGACATGTCGAATCCAAAGGGATCAGGCTTGGGCATGATATGGACCTTTCCGACTCAGGACGATCACTCTAAAGATTGCAGCGCCAGATTGAAGGGGGCTTTGCGAAAAAATGTCAGTAACTCAAGAAATTGCCGACCGTTTGGAAGCCGATTTTGCGCCAACCGAACTGAGCGTTGTGGATGATAGCGAAAGCCACCGAGGGCATTCGGGCTTTCAAGAGGGAGGCGAAAGCCACTTTAACGTAAAAATCAGGTCCGAAAAATTCAAGGGCATGAACCGGATTGCACGGCACCGCGCGGTGCACGGGGCCTTGGGACCCGAGTTGATTGGCCGCATCCACGCGCTGGCGCTGGATATCGACGTTTAGTCTTTGGCGGCGGGGGGCGTGTCGGCTGGGGCGGCCTCAGCAGCGTCACCTGCGGCCTCGTCACCCGCAGCGGGTTTTTTGCGCCGCTTGGCAAGCGAATTGAGCAAGGCAGGGGCCGCGTTCAAATCGTCGTGATCCTCGACCCCGTTTTCGCCTTGAAAGAACCCCTGATATCCTTGCGGGTTGCTGGAAATTTCGTTCTTTTTGGCTTCGATCGGGTCTGGATCGGGCGCAAAGGCCTGCGGGGCAGGCAGCAATTCGGGGTTAAACGCATCCGCATCGCCCTCGCGGGGGCGGCGAAACACCAGCACATTGCGCCATTCGGTGGTGGACCCGGTAAGGCCTGCACGTTCAATCGAAGGCAGGGTTTCGGCGCGTTGATATTCCCAGCCATAGCCGGAAAGACCATTCATAAGCTCTTGTAATGCGTGGGAAAACCGGGCCTCGGCCCCTTTGACGTTCTTGCCTTTCAGGCCCTTGTTCGGGGCGGGTACGACTTTGTATTCGTAACGGGGCATGTGCGTCCTTCGGGGTTGCTTGCCCTGTCATACCCCATTGGAAAATGTCCTTCAACGGGATCGCGCCGCAGTTTCTACAACTTATCAGGCATTGCTACTTTTTTAGGCCGATCTTGCGCCCCGCCCGGTCGGGGAAAGGCAGGCTGCTGTGGGCCTGCTTCATCGCGTCAAGCTTGGACAGGATCGTGTCTGGCATGGGGGCAACACGGGGGCCGGATTGATCGACATGGAGGGTCAGCGCCTCTCCGGTGGCGGCAAGCCAGCCATCTGCGTGCCAAAGCTCCACAAAACTGTGAAAGCGCTTTTCGTCGTAATCCAGCAACTGGAAGGTGCAGTAGGTCTGCGCGCCCTCGTGCAATTCGCGCACATAGCAGATGTGGAATTCGGCGACATAGGTGGTGCAGCCCTGCTTTTGATACTCGGGGCCAAAGCCAAGCACATCGTAGGCATCATCGACCGCGTTATCCATCAGCACCGAATAATAGGCCATGTTCAGATGGCCGTTAAAGTCGATCCATTCGGGCCTGACGGGGCGCAGTGATGATTTAAAGGGCGTTTCCAAGGGGCAACCTCTCGTTAGGGCGATAGACTTTGGGCGGGGGGCGTTTTCTTGAAAGAAAACGGGCCGGAATTTTTGAAAAATTCCGCGCCGCCCTCAGCCGTTCAGCTTTTTCGCCACGATTTCATTGACCGCCTTGGGGTTTGCCTTGCCGCCTGTGGCTTTCATGGTCTGACCCACGAACCAACCGGCCAGCTTGGGGTTCTCGCGGGCTTTGGCAACCTGATCGGGGTTGGCGGCGATGATCTCGTCCACGGCGGCCTCGATGGCTGCGGTGTCGGTGACCTGCTTCATGCCACGTTCTTCAACGATCACGGCCGGATCGCCGCCTTCGGTATAGACGATCTCGAAGAGGTCTTTGCCGATCTTGCCGGAAATGGCATCGGACGCGATCAAATCAACCACGCCGCCCAGCTGGGCGGGGGTGACGGGGCTTTCATTGATCGTTTTCTCGTCCTTCTTGAGACGACCGAAGAGTTCGTTGATCACCCAGTTCGCGGCCATCTTGCCGTCACGCCCTTGGGCGGTTTGCTCAAAATAGCTGGAGCTGTCGAGGTCTGCCGTCAGCACCGATGCATCATAGTCGCTGAGGCCGAAATCGTTGATAAAGCGTGCTTTCTTGGCGTCGGGAAGTTCGGGCAGGGTTGCGTTGATCTGGTCGACCCACGCCTGTTCAATCACCAGTGGCAGCAGATCGGGGTCGGGGAAATAGCGGTAATCATGGGCTTCTTCCTTGGACCGCATAGAACGGGTTTCCATTTTGTCCGGGTCAAACAGCCGCGTTTCCTGCACAACTTCGCCGCCACCTTCGACAATGGCGATCTGGCGTTTGGCTTCGACGTCGATGGCCTGCTGGATAAAGCGCATGGAGTTCATGTTCTTGATCTCGCAGCGGGTGCCGAGATGGCTGAAATCTTGCGTCGCCTGGTATTTTTCATACTGGCCGGGCAGGCAGATCGACACGTTCACGTCGGCGCGCATGGCACCGGACTGCATGTCGCCGTTGCAGGTGCCCAGGTACCGCAGGATCTGGCGCAGTTTGGTCAGATAGGCGGCGGCTTCTTCGGGGCCGCGGATGTCGGGTTTGCTGACGATTTCCATCAGGGCAACACCGGTGCGGTTCAAATCCACAAACGACATGTTCGGGTCCATATCGTGAATGGATTTGCCCGCGTCCTGTTCAAGGTGGATGCGTTCGACGCGCACCAGACGCGCGGTGTTGTCGCCCATTTCAACCAGCACTTCGCCTTCGCCCACGATGGGGTGGTACAGCTGGGAAATCTGATAGCCTTGCGGCAGATCGGGGTAAAAGTAGTTCTTGCGGTCGAACGCGCTTTCCAGATTGATCTGCGCCTTGAGGCCCAAACCGGTGCGCACCGCCTGTTCAACGCAGAATTCGTTCAGCGTGGGCAGCATCCCGGGCATTGCGGCATCGACGAATGACACGTTGCTGTTGGGTTCTGCGCCGAATTTGGTGGATGCCGCCGAGAAGAGTTTGGCGTTCGACAGCACCTGCGCGTGGACCTCCATCCCGATGACCAGTTCCCAGTCATGTTTGGCACCGGCAATTGTGCGGACTTTTGGGGTGTCATAGGTCAGGTCAAGCATTCGGGCACCTTTGGCATCTTAGGGATCTGTGTCGGTCATAAGACAGGGGGCGGGGTGCTGCAAGAGGGGGCTTGGCCCCTGTCGCCCAAAGCCATCGCGCCGGACCGGCGCAAGGGCCAGTCCGGCGCGATGGCGCGACGGTCATCGGACGGCATCCCGAACGGAGCGACATGGAAACGGAATGCCCTAAAAGGCGTGGGCCTGCGGGCCGTTTTCCGTGAATACGATGCGTTTACCGGCTTCGATCTCTGCTTTGAACAGGCCTGCCATGATCCGCATGGCATCATCCTGACCCGCAGCCGCAAATTTATGCGGTGAACGGATGCGCAGGTTGTTGTCAAACCCGTGTGCCGCATGGGCCCAGATCATCGGGTGCAATTCGGTCAGATGTTCACGCACAATCCATTCCGTGCAAGCGGCAATCTGGGCGCGAACCTGGTCGGCTTCGTCATTGCCGGTAAAGCCCTGACCGATGGTGTTGGCACAATAGGCCGCAAGAAGGTTCACCGTATAGGCATCCGGGCTGCGCTCCAGAATGTCGCGCAGACCGTCGATAAAGAATTGCAGGTCCAGATGCGCGCAGGCTTCGTCATCGCAGGAAATCGCGTCGAACTGCACCCAGGTATAGCCGCCAGCCCCCCAGATATCTGCCGTGCGCGCCGCTGTGCGCCGGGCCTCGAGCTCAAGCTGGGCATAGCTGCCAAACCAGCGCGGCAGAAGATGGTTGCCCATCGCCCGCATTGGCCCGGGATTGCGGGGGTTGAGGTCAATCAGGTGTTCGTATCTGTCAGCCACGTCGCTTTTTGCCCCGACGGGTCCGCAGACCTGGGCGCAATGGGTTGCAGCCAGCAGGGGGCTGTCGGGGTGTTGGTCCAAAAACGGTTCGATGATCTCTTGGGCGCGGGCGAAATGCGCCTCAAAGGCATCGCGGTTGCGCTGCGGGATTTCCGCATCCCACCCGTTGCCACGCCCAGCCGACGTCGATATGGGCATGGGCCACGATGCAGGCCACGATATAGTCGTTGGGATATTCTTCGAGCACATGTTCAAAGTCTTCGATGCCGGTCAGGACTTCCTTGGCGATGCAGGTGTCGCTTTCGCGGATCGCGTGTTCGGCAGCCATGACCACATCGCCACGGGCACCAAAGGCGATCAAATCCGCCACCGGCATTGCGCCTTGGGTCAAGGTACTGGCGTCATCATGCTGGCGGATCACCTGGCTTAGGGCTGTCCAGTTTTCCTGACGCACCAGACGTTGACCTGTCTGTTGATAGCCATCGCGCGCGCGTTCTTCGGCAGTGGGGTCGGGACAGTTGATCTTCAGCATATCCCGATCGGGTTTTGCCAGCGGCTCGCGGGATTGCCGCTGGCACAGCTTGGCGTTCGTTAATTTTTCGGACAGATCAGCAAGGGACGGGATCGAAGACATGTTGACAGCGCCATGTGTAATAGATGACGTTTTCTTGCGTTTGAAAAAGTTCTTAATCTGCATCATGTTTTGTCCAGTCTTTCGTGTGAACGTCTCGTATCAGATTAAGATGGCCGCAGATTTGGGCGCGAACATGGCTGCGGCAAGGTTCATGTGCGATTTATCTACAGCCAAAGCGTGTGTTTCGGGCTAAATTCTGACGAATTGTATGAGGGTTGGAAACGGTAGCCGAAATGCGACAGCTTTGTTGAAACAGCTTGCGGGAATGGTGATTTGCCTGAATTTCAAGGGAGAACAGGGGGGATGAGGACGTGAGACGACTTTCAGTTCTGAGTTTGACCCTGATCGGGTGCGCAACCTATGCGGTTGCGCAGGCCGATGATTTGCTGCGCCCGATTGCGCGGGCGGATGGCTCTATCGGGTCAGATGCGGTGGTGCCGTTGCCATCGGTTGCCGTCGGGCAGACTGCGGATGCACCCGCCGCTGCGGGGCTGACGGATCTGACACCGCGCGCCCGGTTGAGCCGGGAAAACCTGTCGCCCCCGGCACGGCCCGCAAACCTGCCCCGCACGCGGTTCCAGCATCAGCCGGGGCATGCGCTTTGGACACGGGTGGCGCTGTCGGCGCTCAAGAGCCACGGCAAACCTCTGGTTGATATGGTGCCGGCAGATATCGGCGACTGGTGCCCCGCATACCCCACAGCAGATGAAAGGGGACGTCGCGCGTTTTGGGTCGGTTTCCTGTCAGCGCTGTCAAAACATGAAAGCACCTACAAGCCTTATGCTGTCGGCGGTGGGGGGCTGTGGTACGGGTTGTTGCAGATTTTGCCCGCCACTGCACGGGGGTACAAATGCAATGCGGGCAGCGGTGAGGCGCTGAAAAGCGGCGGCGCGAACCTGAGCTGTGGCATTCGGATCATGGCGGTGACGGTCCCGCGGGACGGGGTGATCTATGGCCCCAAGGGGCGCGGTGTCGCGGCGGATTGGGGGCCCATGCGCAGCGAGGCCAAGCGGGGAGATATGGCGCGGTGGCTGCGAGGGCAGAGCTATTGTACCCCTGTGGACCGGGTCCGGCCCAAGGCGCGGCCATAGCGCGCGTTTTTTCGATCTTGGGAATGGGCGCTGGGGGCGGGATGCCTTCGGCGAGGATATTTAAGAGCCAGAGAAGCGGGGGGTCATTGCCTGAGGCTGAAATGATGGCGTTCGGTTTTGATGTTTCGGGCGTTTAGCGCCTGTTCAAAGCTGTGATGGGGGGGTGTCGCCTCGAACGGAATCCGGATTTTGCGGCCGTTTTTCAGCATGACCGTTGCGCGGACTGAAAAGTCGAGCCGGGTGTCGAGGCGGAGGCGGTCGATTTCCGTGACCGGTATTTCGGCGGTACGGGGGCCGCTGTGCCAGTGGAGTTGCTCTTGGGTGAGGCTGAGGCCGGCTGCGGGGTTTTTGACCACATCATAGAGGGCGGGCAGGGTGCAGGCGGCGATGATCCCGAGGATCAGCGGAGCGGCGTCGATCAGAACCCAGGCGCAGGCCAGCGCCGTCCAGATCGCTGCCAGCAGCACCATCGCCCCGATGCTGCGCCCCTGTCGCTGGTAGGTGAACGGGGCGGGCATCAGCGCCCGCCGCTGACGTCCAATGTCGTGCCGGTGATGTAGCTGGCCGCATCCGACAGCAAGAACAACGTGGCGCTGGCGACTTCGTCGGCGGTGCCTGTGCGTTGCATGGGGATGTTTTTGGCAAGGTCTTGGGCGCGGGTTGGTGCGCCTGCTTTGGCGTGGATTTCGGTTTCAATCAGGCCGGGGCGGATCGCATTGACGCGGATGCCTTGGGGCGCAAGTTCATTGGCGAGGCCTTTGGTGAAGGCGTCAATGGCGGCTTTGGAGGCGGCATAGTCCACGAATTCATTTGCCGACCCGAGCCGCGCCGCGATCGACCCCATGTTGACGATCGCGCCGTTGCCTTGGGCTTGCATTCGGGCGGCGGCGGCCTGGGCCACCATCATCGCCCCGATCACATTCACATCGAACATGCGTTTCAGGCGGGCGTGGTCCATGTCGGCGACCGTGGCGATCTGGTCGACGATGCCCGCGTTGTTGATCAGCGCATCGAGGCGGCCAAAGTGTTGGTCGATCTGGTCAAAGATGCGCGCCACATCGGCAGGGTCGGCGACATCGCCCTGACACAGCAAAACGCGTGCGCCTTGGGCTTCGGCCTGTGCGGCGACCGCTTTGGCCCCTGTAGTATCGGAGCGGTAGTTCAGGGCCAGATCATAGCTGGGCGCGGCCAGACGGGCGCAGGCGGCACCAATGCCGGCAGAGGCACCGGTGATGAGAAGGATCGGACGCATGGCTTAGGCCCCCCTGATACGGGTTAGCATTTCGGTTGTATCGCGCGACAGGTCGGGCTGGGCGAGAATGCGGTCGAGTTCGGTTTTGATCAAGGCCTGCCGGTCCGCGTCATAGCGTTTCCATGTCTGGAAGGCGGAACACATCCGTGCCGTGGTTTGCGGGTTCAGCGGATCAAGCTTGATCAGCCAGTCGGCCAGCAGGCGATAGCCCGCGCCCGACGCGTGGTGGAACCCGGCATGATGGGCGGCAAAGGCCCCCAGAACCGAGCGGAAGCGGTTGGGGTTCTTCCAGTTGAAATCGGCGTGTTCGGTCAGGGTTTCGACGACCTCGTGGGCCTCTTCGGGGTCGGCTTCCATGACTTGCAGGCCGAACCATTTATCCATCACCAGACGGTCGTCTTTCCACTGTGCCTCGAACGCCTTTAACGCGCCGCTGCCTTTGCCCGCGCGGATCAGGTTCGCCAGGGCACCAAGCTGTTGGGTCATGTTATCGGCGGCACCGTATTGCTTTTGCGCCATGGCACCGTCGTCTGTGCGGGTAAGCAGCGACAAGGCCGCATTGGCAAGCGACCGTTTGCCCGATTGCGCGGCATTGGGTTCATAGGCATCCGTCACCGTGTGGCGCATATAGAGCGTCGGGACCAGATTGGCATAGGATTTCGCCATCGCATCGCGGGTGGCCTCGACCGCGGCATAGATGATGTCGGGGTCTGGGGTGTGGCCGTCTTCGGCCAAGGCGCGGGCCAGATCCGATTGCGAGGGCAAGCTGAGCATCAGCGCGCGGTAGGCCGGATCAAGATGTTCGTCGCTGATCACGGCGCGGATGCCTTTCAGCCAGTCCTTGTTCGGTTTCTTGCCCTCGAGGATCATTGCCAGCAGCGATTTGCGCGCAAGAATGCGGCCCTGTTCCCAACGGTTGAAGGGGTCGGTATCATAGGCCAGCAAATGCGCGCGGTCGGCATCGCTTAAGTCTTGGGTCAGCACCACGGGGGCGGAAAAGCCGCGCAGGATCGACACAATGGGGCGGGTGCCGAGGTTGTCGAAGACAAAGCTTTGTTCGGCTTTAGTCATTTCGAGGATATTGGTTTCCTCGACCTCGTCGCCGTCCTGGTCGATCAGACCCACGGCAATGGGCAGCACCTGCGGTTGCGGATCAGGCGTGGCAGTGCTGGGCGGGGTGTGCTGTTTAAAGGTCAGTGTCAGTTTGCCGTGGTCCCAGTCTTCGGTCACCGACAGACGCGGGGTGCCGGCTTGTGAATACCAGCGTTTGAACTGGGTCAGGTCGCGGCCGGTGGTGTCCTCGAACACGCGCAGCCAGTCTTCGATCGTGCAGGCCTGACCGTCATGGCGGTCGAAATAGAGGTCGAGCGCATCCGCATAGGCCTTGTCGCCGACCAGCAGTTTCAACATCCCGATGACTTCGGCCCCTTTTTCATAGACCGTTGCGGTGTAGAAGTTGTTGATTTCCTGAAAGCTGTCGGGGCGCACGGGGTGGGCCAGCGGGCCTTGGTCTTCGGGGAACTGGCGGGCGCGCAGGTCGATCACATCGCTGATGCGTTTGACTGGGGCCGAGCGCATGTCGGAGGTGAACTGGCTGTCGCGGAACACGGTCAGCCCTTCCTTGAGGCACAGTTGGAACCAGTCGCGGCAGGTGATGCGGTTGCCGGTCCAGTTGTGGAAATACTCGTGGGCGATGATCGCCTCGATCCGTTCAAAGTTCATATCGGTCGAGGTTTCGGGCGAGGCCAGAACGGCAGAGGAGTTGAAGACGTTCAGGCCCTTGTTCTCCATCGCGCCCATGTTGAAATCATCGACGGCGACGATGTTGAACAGATCAAGGTCGTATTCGCGGCCGTAAACTTCTTCGTCCCATTTCATCGAATCCTTCAGCGCCTGCATGCCAAAGGCGCATTTGCCCTCGTCGCCGGGGCGCACATAGAGGTTCAGGGTGACATCGCGGCCGGATTTTGTGGTGAAGCTGCCAGGATGGGCGACCAGATCGCCAGCGACCAGCGCGAAGAGATAGGCGGGCTTGGGCCAGGGGTCGTGCCATTCGGCGCTGTTGGTGTCGTTGGACACAGGGTTGCCGTTGGACAGCAGCACCGGATGCGGGCCGTTGATGGTCACGGTGAACACGGCCATCACATCGGGGCGGTCGGGGTAATAGGTGATCTTGCGAAAGCCTTCGGCCTCGCATTGGGTGCAATACATGCCGTTCGACATATAGAGCCCCTCAAGCGCGGTGTTGCCGGTCGGGTCAATCTCGACCTCGGATTCCCAAACAAAGGGGGCGTTTGGCACGTCGCAGGTCAGGCCCTCGGCGGTGACATCGGGCGTTACGGGTTTGCCGTCGATCTTGGCGCTGATCAGGTTCAGCTTTTCACCGTGCAAAAAGAACGTGGGGTCTGTGGCATCGGGGTTTGGCCGGAACGCGATGGTGCTTTTGACGCGGGTCTTGTGCGGGTCCAGATCAAAGTGAAGGGCAACGCTGTCGATAATAAAGCCGAAAGGCGTGTAATCGGCGAGGTATATCGTCTGTGGGGCAGCGTCGCGCATGGTATTTCCTTTATTTCGGAACTGAATGTCCTGTTCCAAAGTTAATCCCCCGAAGAAGCACCCGCAAGGCGGGAGCGAGAAACTATTGAACGGAGAATGATCATGTCAGCACCCGACACAAACATCGACACCCAGGAAAAGCAACATAAACCCGCCCTTTTGGGGATCATGGCCGCCATGGTCTTTGGTGTGATGATGGTGATGCTATTGCTGTTTTTCATCATCGATAACGGCCGCGATGACATTGCAACAGATGGCGTGTTGATCGAACAGGACGCAGGTGCCGCATCGACGGCTGCGCCCGTTGATCCGGTGGCCACAGGCACCATGGACAGTAATTAAGTTTCCGATTTAACGAGTATTTCAGGGCAGGTTCTGGCGTTCAGGACCTGCCTGTTTTTTGTTTGATGATCCCTGCGAGGCCCCCGATGCCCAAAATGCGCAAGAAAGCCGATCTGCCCACGAAAATCTGCGCCGCATGCGGGTTGCCTTTCATGTGGCGCAAGAAATGGGCCAGAGACTGGGATGCGGTTCGCACCTGTTCTGACAGGTGCCGCGGGGCGCTGAAAAAGCGGGTTTGAGCCATATTGGTAATATAATTTTACCAATATGACTTGCTCAAGTGGATGTTACCTTTTAAGCATTTGACGAAAGCGATCGCAGACGTAACCCCTAGGAGCATTCAATGACCCAACGCACAGATAAGAACGGCTTGCAGGTCGCGGACGAATTGGTCCGCTTCATCGAAACCCAAGCGCTGCCCGGAACCGGTGTGAAACCCGATGTTTTCTGGAGTGGATTTTCTGATCTCGTGCATGATCTGGGGCCAAAGAACCGCGACCTGTTGCAGGTGCGCGAAGACCTGCAGTCGCAGATCGACGCATGGCACAAGGAACGTGCCGGTCAGGATCACGATGCGGCTGCCTATACCGCGTTTTTGCGCGAAATCGGCTATCTGGTGCCTGAAGGGCCGGCGTTTTCCATTGATACCGCTGGCGTTGACCCTGAAATCGCGTCGGTGCCCGGCCCGCAGCTGGTTGTGCCAATCACCAATGCCCGCTTTGCCCTGAACGCGGCCAATGCCCGCTGGGGCAGCCTGTATGATGCGTTTTATGGCACCGATGCGCTGGGCGACCTGCCGCAGGGCAAGGGCTATGACGCGGCGCGCGGCGCACGGGTTGTGGCCAAGGCCAAGGCGTTTCTGGACGAGGCGGCACCACTGGCGTCCGGCTCTTGGGCGGATGTGTCGGGGATCAAACTGTCTGACGGCGCTCTGTCCTTGGCCAGTGCGGGCGGCCTTGCCGATCCTGCGCAATTTGCGGGCTACCGCGGGGATGCAGACGCGCCGACGGCGATTTTGCTGAAACACAACGGGCTGCATATAGAAGTGCAAATCGACGCGGATCACCCGATTGGCAAAACCGACCCGGCGCATGTGTCGGATATGTTGATGGAATCCGCGCTGTCCACGATCATGGATTGCGAAGACAGCGTTGCCGCCGTGGATGCCGAAGACAAGGTTGTCGCCTATGGCAACTGGCTGGGCCTGATGAAGGGCGATCTGTCGGAGACATTCGAAAAAGGCGGCCAGCAGGTCACCCGCGCGATGAACCCCGACCGCGACTATACCGCGCCGGATGGCAGTGCGCTGACCGTCAAAGGCCGGTCGCTGATGCTGATCCGCAATGTGGGCCACCTGATGACCAACCCCGCCGTGCTGGACCGTGACGGTCTGGAAGTGGGCGAGGGGCTGATGGATGCGATGATCACCACGCTGATTGCCATGCACGACCTGCAAAAGACCGGCGGGATGCGCAATTCGGTCGCGGGATCGGTCTATGTGGTCAAACCCAAGATGCACGGCCCTGCCGAAGTCGCCTTTGCCGACGAGATTTTCACCCATGTGGAAAACGTGCTGGCTCTGCCTGCCAACACGGTCAAGCTGGGCATCATGGACGAAGAGCGCCGCACCTCGGCCAATCTGGCCGAATGTATCCGCGCGGCAAAATCGCGGGTGGCCTTTATCAACACCGGTTTCCTTGACCGCACGGGTGATGAAATCCACACCTCGATGGAGGCGGGACCCATGGTGCCCAAAGGCGAGATGAAGAATTCAGCGTGGATCGCCGCCTATGAGGATCGCAACGTCGATATCGGTCTGGCCTGCGGTTTGCAGGGCAAGGCCCAGATCGGCAAGGGCATGTGGGCGATGCCCGACATGATGGCCGCCATGATGGAGGCCAAGATCGGCCACCCCAAAGCCGGTGCGAACTGCGCCTGGGTGCCATCGCCAACGGCGGCGACGCTGCACGCGATGCATTACCATCAGGTTGACGTGCTGGCGCGGCAGGAAGAGATCAAGGCCGGCGGTGCCCGTGGCACGCTGGAGGCGCTGTTGACGATCCCGGTTCTGACGGGCCGCAACCTGTCGGACGCGGAAATCGCAAAAGAGATCGAGAACAACGCCCAGGGTATCCTTGGCTATGTGGTGCGGTGGATCGATCAGGGCGTGGGCTGTTCCAAGGTGCCTGACATTCACAATGTGGGCCTGATGGAAGACCGCGCCACCTGCCGGATTTCTGCGCAGGCGCTGGCGAACTGGCTGCATCACGGGGTGATTTCCGAGGATCAGGTGATGGCCGGTTTGAAGAAAATGGCAGCCGTGGTTGACGGGCAGAACGCGGGTGATCCGCTGTACCGCCCCATGGCACCGGGTTTTGACGGGATCGCGTTCAAGGCGGCCTGTGATCTGGTGATGAAGGGGCGGGTGCAGCCTTCGGGCTATACCGAGCCTGTGTTGCACGCGCGGCGGCTGGAGTTGAAGGCCGCACAAGGGTGATGGTTCGGGAGCGAGGGGCCAGCCCCTCGCGCACCCCGGAGTTTTTTGGCAAAATGAA
Organism: Sulfitobacter sp. SH22; assembly: GCF_965641905.1. Lineage (NCBI taxonomy): Bacteria > Pseudomonadati > Pseudomonadota > Alphaproteobacteria > Rhodobacterales > Roseobacteraceae > Sulfitobacter > Sulfitobacter sp. SH22. The sequence goes on along the minus strand of NZ_OZ282573.1, from coordinate 1,409,390 downwards.
AAAGGTTTAGAATGATGGTATCGTTAGAGCAGGCGCGGGTGATTATTGCAGAAACGCTGAAAAAAGGCCGCGAGATGGGGTTCAAGCCTTTGTCGGTCGTGGTTTTGGACGCGGGCGGACATCTGCAGGCGTTCGAGCGCGAAGACGGTGCTGCACCGGGGCGTTTCGGTATTGCGCATGGCAAGGCCTACGGGTCGGTGATGCTTGGGATGGCCGGTAAGGCGCAGATGGCGCGGGCCGAGGCGCAGGCCTATTTCATGGCGGCTGTGAACGGGGTTTACGGCGGGGCGGTTGTGCCTGTGCCCGGTGGTATCTTGTTGCGCGATGACAAGGGCGTTGTCATCGGTGCCGTGGGGGTCACGGGTGACACGTCTGACAATGATGTGGAGGCCGGAATGGCCGGCATCGCCGCTGCGGGGATCGCTGCCGAAGCGTGAAACCGTCGCTTTAAGAGGTGTTGAGGTCGCGCATGGGACGCGATAAGCTTTGATCTATTCGCAAGTTTGAGGCTGCATATGTCACGTCCTGTCGTCGGTATTATTGGCAACGCCGGCCTTTTGAATGACCAATACCCTATCCACGCTGCCGGTACGATGAACACGGTGGCGGTGGCGCAGGTTTCGGGCTGTATGCCCTTGATCATCCCCAGTGACCCGTCGCTTGTCTCCGTTCCGGAACTGTTGGACGCCTGCGACGGGTTTTTGTTCACGGGCGGCCGTCCGAATGTGCACCCCGAAGAATACGGCGAGGCCGAGACCGAAGCCCATGGTACCTTTGACCGGGCGCGGGATGCGGTTGCATTGGGTCTGATCCGCGCCTGTGTCGAGCGCGGGCAGCCGTTTTTCGGTGTGTGCCGTGGCTTTCAAGAGGTCAATGTCGCGATGGGCGGGTCGCTGTACCCCGAGATCCGCGATTTGCCGGGGCGGATGAACCACCGGATGCCCCCCGACGGCACGATCGAGGAAAAATTCGAGCTGCGCCATGATGTGACCTTTACGCAGGGCGGCGTTTTCCATCAAATTCTGGGATCGGCAAAGGTGCGGACCAATACCTTGCACGGGCAGGGCATCAAGGAACCCGGCCCGCGCGTGGTGATTGACGGCTTTGCCGATGATGGCACGCCAGAGGCGATTTATATCAGAGGCGCACCCGGTTTCACCCTTGCAGTGCAGTGGCATCCCGAATGGGACGCCGCCAATGATCCGGTGTCGCGCCCCTTGTTCGAACGGTTCGGCGAAGCCGCAAAAGCCTGGGTTGTGGGCAAGCGTCAGGGATTGTTGCAAACCGCCTAGGCTGGGTGTTTTTCCGCTTTGAAGTCAAAGGTATGGCGGGGCGGGGATGCAATGGGTTTGCGACGTGACCGCCAGACATAGCCGGGCGGATTTCGCTGTATCTGCACCGGCAAGGGTGGTTCGGAACCGACCGGTGGCGGCGTGCCGGGCTTGCGACGGCTTTTAAAGGACAGCTTTATCATGCGGGCCCGCCATCATAGGGGCGGGCAGCGCGCAGTGCGTAATCGAGGATGACAGAGACATTAACCATGCACCGAGACTAGCGGCGCATGGTTAATGAATGTTGAAGCCAATTCTACTTTTGACCGATTGGACCTGACGCCCGGCCTACATGTGGCCGCCGGTGACCTGAATGCACTGGCCATTGATGCTTTGGGAACCGGGGCCGATCAACCAGCCGGCTGCCGCAGAGACTTCGGAGACGTCGATCAGACGTTTGTGGGGATTGGAATTTACCATGATCGCGCGGGCTTTTTCCTCGGAGATACCAGCGCGTTGCGAGATGGACGCGGTGTTGCGGGTGACAATCGGCGTGTCCACATAGCCGGGGCAAATGGCGTTGAACGTATAGGGCTGGCCCATGTAATCTTCGGCGAGGGAACGGACCAGCCCGATCATCCCGTGTTTGGAGGCGGAATATGCCGCGGCACCGGGCAGCCCGCGCAGACCCGCCATCGAGGAAATCGCGATCACGCGGCCCCAGTCGGTTTCGCGCATGGATTTCAACGATTCGCGGATCGTCAGAAACGCGCCGTCCAGATTGGTCGCCATCATGTTGCGCCAGAATTCCATATCGGTTTTATGCACGGCTTTGCCTTCGGCGATGCCTGCGTTGGGAATGCAAATCTGGATCGGACCATGGGCGGCAACGGCAGCGGCGATCTTGGCGACCACGTCATCCTCGTTGCGCACATCCATTGCCACGCCGGTCATGTTCGGGCCTGCGACCTCGTCCAGCACGTCTTGGCGGCGGCCGGTGATGGTGACATGCGCACCTTTGGCGGCCAGATCCTGCGCGATTGCCAGACCGATGCCGGTGCCGCCACCGGTGATGAATGCGTGTTTTCCGTTCAATTCCATGATCTTCTCCCTTTGAATTTAGACCATGCTGGCGACCGGGGCCGATGGGCGCAAGCCATGCGGCACTGTCACGCAACGTCGCATGCCCGGAAATCGAACTTTTAGCGCTAGCAGGGGGCAGAATTGGCCTTCAATCCCTGGCCACGACTTGTACTATAGGAACCCAAGCGGTACTGCTCAGAGCAATAATGTTGCGCCACGGTGGTCGCGACACGGCAACACGGGGGATTCTGGATTGAAGATCGGGACGCCAAAGGAAGTATTTGAGGGGGAACGCCGCGTTGCGATGACCCCCGAGTCAGCACTTGCGCTGCAAAAACTGGGTCATGAGTGCATGATCGAAACAGGCGCAGGGATTGCGTCGGGTTTTGACGATGCAGCCTATACCGCTGCTGGTGTTGAGGTCGTCAAGACGGCGGCGGCGCTTTGGAAAGCCGCTGATGTGGTTGCCAAGGTGCGCGCACCGGACGACGCCGAGATGAAAAGACTGCGCAGCGGTCAGACGTTGATCTCGTTCTTCAGCCCTGTCGCGGACGAGGCCAAGATGAAGGCCGCCGCTGACAAAGGGGCCACCGTTGTCGCGATGGAAATGATCCCCCGGATCAGCCGCGCGCAGAAAATGGATGCCTTGTCGTCGATGGCGAACATCGCAGGCTACCGTGCGGTGATCGAGGCGGGCAATAACTTTGGTCGTTTCTTTACCGGTCAGATCACGGCGGCGGGCAAGGTGCCCCCGGCCAAGGTTCTGGTTGTCGGTGCCGGTGTTGCCGGTCTTGCCGCGATTGGGACTGCGACCAGCCTGGGTGCGATTACTTACGCGTTTGACGTGCGTCCCGAAGTGGCCGAGCAGGTCGAATCGATGGGTGCCGAATTCGTCTACCTCGATTTCGAGGAAGAACAGAAAGACGGCTCCACCTCGGGTGGATATGCGTCGGTGTCTTCGCCGGAATTCCGCGAAGCGCAGCTGGCCAAGTTCCGCGAACTGGCCCCCGAAGTCGATATCGTCATCACCACGGCGTTGATCCCCAACCGCGAAGCGCCTGAGCTGTGGACCGAAGACATGGTCGCGGCGATGAAACCCGGTTCGGTGATCATCGATCTGGCGGCGGAAAAGGGCGGTAACTGCAAGCTGACCAAGATGGACGAAAAGATCGTCACCGATAATGGCGTGACCATTATTGGCTATACCGATTTTCCAAGCCGGATGGCGACGCAGGCGTCGACGCTTTATTCGACCAACATCCGTCACCTGTTGACCGATCTGACGCCGGAAAAAGACGGCGTGATCAACCACAACATGGAAGACGACGTGATCCGTGGCGCGACCATCGCCCACGCAAGCGCAGTGACCTTCCCGCCGCCGCCCCCCAAAGTGGCAGCGATTGCGGCTGCCCCGAAAAAGGCACCGGTCAAGGAACTGACACCGGAAGAAAAGCGCGCCGCTGAAACGGCCGCGTTCAAGGCGCAGACCAAGTCGCAGGTCACATTGCTGGCTGTTGGCGGCGCGTTGCTGCTGGCGGTTGGTTTGGTGGCTCCGGCCAGCTTCATGCAGCACTTTATCGTGTTTGTTCTGTCGGTGTTTATCGGTTTCCAAGTCATCTGGGGCGTGGCGCACAGCTTGCACACACCGTTGATGGCGGTGACCAATGCGATCTCGTCGATCATCATTCTGGGCGCGCTGATGCAAATCGGTTCCAGTTCCTTCTTGGTGATTGTTTTGGCGGCTTTGTCGGTCTTCATGTGTGGGATCAACATATTCGGCGGCTTCCTCGTGACACGGCGCATGCTCGCCATGTTCCAGAAATCTTAAGGGGGCGGGAATCATGGATTTTGGTTTCACAACAGCGGCTTATGTGGTCGCAGCAATCCTGTTTATCCTGTCGCTTGGCGGGTTGAGCGGGCAGGAAAGCGCGAAACGCGCGGTGTGGTACGGTATTGTGGGTATGGCTTTGGCCGTGGCTGCAACATTGATCGGGCCGGGTTCCGGCTATTGGCTTTTGTCGATCATCCTGATCGCCGGTGGCGGTGCCATCGGTTATCAGCTGGCGACCAAGGTGCAGATGACGCAGATGCCCGAACTGGTTGCCGCGATGCACAGCCTTGTCGGTCTGGCAGCGGTGTTCGTCGGTCTGATCGCACATTTCGAGATCGGCCGCGTGGGTGGTTTCATCGCTGACGGCGGTGACCCCTATGAACTGGGCACTTTCGCGGCGTTGATCGCCAAGAAATCCGGTGTCGAGCTGAGCATTCTGCGGGTCGAACTGTTCTTGGGCGTGTTCATCGGTGCGGTGACATTCACCGGCTCGGTGATTGCCTATGGCAAGCTGGCGGGTCGCGTGTCCTCCAAGGCGGAAAAACTGCCCGGCGGTCACATGCTGAACATCGCGGCGGCGGCTGTCGCTGTGCTGACGCTGATCTGGTACTTCAACACCGGTGGCTTCCTGCCGCTGTTGCTGATGACGCTGGCGGCCTTGTTCATTGGCTACCATCTGATCATGGGCATCGGTGGTGCCGACATGCCGGTGGTTGTGTCGATGCTCAACAGCTACTCCGGCTGGGCCGCGGCGGCGATCGGCTTTAGCCTTGGCAATGATCTGTTGATCGTTGTTGGCGCGCTGGTCGGTTCTTCGGGGGCGATCCTGTCTTACATCATGTGCAAGGCGATGAACCGGTCCTTTGTCAGCGTGATTCTGGGCGGCTTTGGTGGCCCTGCAGGCGAACAGATGGCGGTCGAAGGCGAACAGGTCGCAATCGAAGTCGACGGCGTTGCGACGATGCTGAACGAAGCGGATAGCGTCATCATCATTCCAGGTTACGGGATGGCGGTTGCCCAAGCACAGCAAGCGGTCAGCGAGCTGGTCAAAAAGCTGCGCGCCCAAGGCAAGAACGTGCGTTTCGCCATTCACCCCGTTGCGGGGCGTTTGCCGGGTCACATGAACGTGCTGCTGGCCGAGGCCAAGGTGCCCTATGACATCGTGATGGAGATGGACGAGATCAACGACGACTTCCCCAGCACGGATGTTGCCATTGTGATCGGGTCCAACGACATCGTAAACCCTGCCGCACAGGACGATCCAAACAGCCCCATCGCCGGTATGCCGGTTCTGGAATGCTGGAAGGCCAAGAACGTGATCGTGTCCAAGCGCGGGCAGGGCACAGGCTACTCCGGCATCGAAAACCCGCTGTTCTTCAAGGACAACACGCGGATGCTCTATGGCGATGCCAAGGCCAGCTTGGACAAGCTGCTGCCGCTGATCGACTGATAGGTCAGGCGGGAAACCATCCCGCTGCTACCGAACTGGAACGCCCCGTTAGAAATGACGGGGCGTTTCGCGTTTTGTCGCCCCCGAGGTTTACGCCAACCCGGTCGTTGGACATCCCGTTTTGGCGTTCTGTCGGCTGCCCTTGTGGACAATGAAGCCGCATAAACCTTTGACGTCGCTACAACCTGACGACACAGACCCGCGCAAAGCCCCGCGTGGTATTCAATGGTACACCGTAAGGCTCTGGAAATATTCGATATTTTATATATCCTTTGCCGCCGATTGTTGTATCTTGGCGCAAATAACCGTTTTGACCGACGAGGACCCGAATGGCTTCGATCAAGGACCACCCCCTGCGTTACGCGCTCAATAGCGAATTGCACGCGCGCCCGTTTCCGTCGCTTGGTGCCCCGCATGTCGCGGCCTATCTCGCCGTGCGCCCCCCCGGCGATGCCGCCACCCGCGACAGATCTGTTGATCTTGAACACCTGTCGGCACTGCTGAAACACTACGGCGCGCCGCTCCCCGCTGAAAATGCCACGCATTATTACGGCCCGATGGGGAAGTTCGCGCTGAAATGGGAACAGCACACCGAATTCGTGACCTATACGGTGTTTTCAGACCAGATCAGCGACCGCCCCTTTGACCCCGCAGAATTCGACGTGTTTCCCGCAGATTGGCGGGCTGGCCTGAACGCGGAACGGATCACCTCGATCCTGCTGCGGTTGGTCCAACGGCCGGAAAACAATGGGCAGATCTCCGATGTCCTGCGCGACTGGTTTGTCCCCGAAAGCCTTGCGGTGGCGAATGTGCTGGATGATGCGGCCACAGTGGCCTGCGATTTCCGCATCGATTCCGCCGGTCACATGCGCGTGGCGATCTTTGCCGCCCCCCAGACAGGTGAACGTCGCCTTGGACGTATCGTCCAGCGGATGTGCGAGATCGAGACCTATAAATCCATGTCGATGCTGGGCTTTGCCAAGGTGCGTGATTTCGGCGGGCAGTTGAATGATCTGGACAGGGAACTGACCAACCTGATGGCCGCCATGCGCGCCTCTGATGCAATGGCCGAAGACACGTTGCACAAGCTGTTGGACATCTCAGTGCAGCTTGAAACCCTGTCGGCTCAAACCTCCTATCGCCTTGGCGCGACCGAGGCCTATCAGGCGATTGTCACCCAACGGATATCGGCCCTGCGCGAAACGCGGTTCATGTCGCGGCAAGGGTTTGATGAATTCATGATGCGCCGCTACGAGCCCGCCATGCGCACGGTCAAATCCTCCGAGATGCGGTTGCAGTCCATGTCGGCCCGCGCCATTCGCGCCTCGGAACTGCTGCGCACACGGGTGGATGTGGAACGCTCTGCCCAGAACCAGGAAATTCTGGCCAGCATGGACAGGCGGTCGGATTTACAGCTGCGTCTGCAACACACCGTCGAAGGGCTGTCCGTGGTCGCGATCAGCTATTACGCCGTGTCGCTTGCCAGCTATGCGCTCTATCCGCTGGCCGAACCCTTCGGAATCAGCAAGGGCGTTCTGACTGCCGTCGCTGTGCCGATTGTGGTCTTGGTGGTGTGGTGGATGCTGCGGCGGCTACGCAGCAAGATCCACTAGGGCCTCAGCCATGTGCCACGCGGCCCTCAGGGGCAGCGCGCAGCAGGGCGTTCATGGTCAACACACCAACGCCGATCATCACGATGGCCATGATCGCTGCCAGCGACAGGGTAGGGACACCGGACAGACCGGCACCCAAAGTGCAGCCGCCCGCCAGCACACCACCAACGCCCATCAGCGCGGCACCTGCCAAATAGCGACCGGTCTGGGCGGGGCTCTCAAAGCTCTGCCAGGCAAAGCCGCCAAAGGTCAGGCTTGCCAGCAACGCCCCGACGATGACGCCGCCCACAAGGCCAACACCGAAACCGGCAGGCACAGCACTGCTTGCGATGGCCCAGAACAGCGTTTCGGCGGCGGGGGAGGTGAACGACAGGCTTTCCATCGCAATGGGGTCGAATTCGTCAAACAGGATGAAACCGGTGCCGACCCAGGCCAGTGGGGCCAGCAGGCCGATGACCGCCGCCATACCCAAGGTGCCAACCCCGTTGCCCGAGCGCAGCGCATAGACCAACGCAGGCACGGCAATCACTGCCGTCCACAGCCACGCGCCACCGGGCAGGGCGGCAAGGCTGATGGCGTCGCCCATATCAACGGTGACACTCCCCAAAGCGACCCGCAGGGGGGCCAACACCCCCTTCAGCGTGGCATGGGCAACAATCGCAAACACAACGACAACAAGTGCTGCCCGCAGATTGCCGGAGCCCGCCAGAATGGTCAGACGCGACACACAGCCACGGGTCAACACCATACCGGCCCCGAACAGCAACCCGCCAACCACAATCGCGGCAACCGGCAGATCAGATACCATATAGCGATGCTCGGCAAAGCTGATCCAACCCATCGACACGGCGGCCTGGGTCCCGACAACGGCAAAGGCAAGCGCCGTCAGCCACACACCCGCAGCCGAAACCCGATCCGCGCCGATCAGGGACCTGCGGAAACAGAACTTGGTAATCTGTCCAAAGACGCCGAACAGCAGGCCAATGATAATGGCAAGCAGAACAGATGCCTGCTGCGGGGTGGTGTTTTCAAAACCGAATGACTCAAACATCGCCTGATCCTCTGCGAAATGGAATTATTTCCCAATTGGCGCGAAAAAACGCTGATATCAAGCAATTCATATGTGTATTATAGGGTGTGAACCGGAACATTTTCCCGCGTTCCGCGCGCCCTACAGGAACCATTCCCCCGATTTTGCGCCCCATGGCAGCTATCGTTCCACGTCACCCGCCGCGCACCGGTGTCGCTTCCTTATTCACCCATAAAAAAAGGGAGGACCAATATCCCCCCTTCACCCTTTCTTAAATACTCAAATCCGCCAGCAGCCCGACAGACCCAAGCCCGCGTCCGGTCACCGCCCCCGCAACCGCGGGTCCAGGGCATCGCGCAAACCGTCGCCCAGATAGTTCACGCTCAACACCGTCAGCGAAATCGCGATTCCCGGCAACAACACCCGCTCGGGGAATTCCTGCATCCGGCTGACCGCGTCCGACAACAGCTTGCCCCAGGTGGGGAAGTCCGACGGAAAACCGACCCCCAGAAAGCTCAATGCGCTTTCGGTGATGATCGCTGTGGCGAGACCCAGGGTCGCCGACACCATGATGGGCGAGATGACGTTGGGCAGCAGGTGCCGCCGGATAATCTTGCCCGACCGCGTCCCGATCGACCGCGCGGCCAGAATGAACTCGCGTTCTTTCAGCGCCAGAATGTCGCCGCGCACGATCCGCGCGGTTTGCATCCAGGATGTCAGGCCGATGATGCCCACGATCAGGATGAACATCCCGCCTTCGGGCCCAAAACGTGAATTCAGCGGCTGGCGGAACAGCGTCACGGCCAGCAGTGTCAGGGGCAGGATCGGCAGGGACAGCACCAGATCGGTGAAGCGCATCAGCCAGAAATCGAGCTTTTTGAAATAGCCCGAGATCACGCCAATCGCGGAGCCGATCACCAGTGCCAGCGCCATGGCCAGCCAGCCCACGGCCATCGACACCTGACCGCCTGCAATCATCTGCGCCATGATATCGCGGCCCAGCTGGTCTGTGCCGAACGGATGTGCCCAACCGGCCTTGGCCTCGCTGTCGAACAGCAACTGGTACACGGGGCGCCAGTTCTTGTTGCGGATGTCCAGCGCCTTGGGGTCAACGTCCCACAGGAAGGGGCCGAAAACCACCGCCAGCGTGATGAACAGCAAAAAGCCACCGCCGAACACGGCACCTTTGTGTTTGCGGAACTGCTGCCAGACGTCGATCCATTGGCTGCGCGGCGGCTTGGATGGTTCCTTGTCGACCAACGCGCCAAAGGTTTCGATGTCGGCCTCGATGGGGCTTGCTGGAATGGCTTGCTCAGTCATAGCGGATCCTCGGGTCAAGCAGGCCGTACAAAACATCGGCAATCAGGTTAAACAGAACAATCAGGATGGCAAAGATAAAGGTCAGCGTCATCACCATCGGCAGGTCATTGGCGAACAGGGCAGTCAGCAGCAGCTGGCCGATGCCGTTCACCTTGAACACGTTTTCGGTAATGATCGCGCCGCCAAAGATCGCGGGCATCCCAAGCGCAATCACCGTCACAACGGGGATCATCGAATTGCGCAGCACATGCACCAACACAACCGAGGATTCCTTGAGGCCCTTGGCCCGCGCAGTGCGCACGTAATCCTGATTGAGGTTGTCCAGCATCGCACCGCGCATATAGCGGCTGATCTGGGCCGTTGTTTGCAGCGCCAGCACCATGACCGGCATGATCATCTGCATGAACTGGATCTTAAAGCTGGCCCAGTCGGTGACCACATGGGTGGTGTCATAGATCGACGGCAACCAGCCCAGCGTGACCGAAAACACCACAATCAGCAGCGGGCCCGTAAAGAAGGGCGGGATCGAAAAGCCGACCATGGTGATGAAAGTACCGGCCTGATCGAACAGCGAATAGTGGCGATAGGCCGAATAGATACCGATCGGGATCGCGATCAGGATGCCAACGACATAGCTTAGCCCCACCACCCAAAGGGTCTGTGGCATCCGCTGGATCACGATATCCATGATCGGGCTGCGGGTCTGCCAGCTGATGGTGCGCTGCACGGGGCGCACGGCACCGGTATCGGGGTCGATGAAGGTCGAGAAATGCGTGTCCGGCAGCCAGCCCAAAAGGAAGGAGTCCCGTGTCGCCCAATCCAGGAACACCTGCGGTTCAACCCAGAAGAACTGGATCAGCCATTTGTAATATTGCACATAGATCGGCTGGCCAAGGCCAAGCGCTTCGCGCATCTTTTGTTTGACTTCTGGGGGCACGGTCAGCGGAACCTGCGCCATCGGATCGCCGGGGGCGAGCTGGAGCAGCAGGAAAATAACCATACTGATGAACAAAAGCGTCGGGATCGACAATAGCAGTCGTCGAATGGTGAAAGTCAGCATGCGCGGCGCCTTTGCAGGTCAGTCTGTGGTGATGGTGATTCAGGTGGTCGGTCCGGAGAGGGGGAGCGTAGAACACGCTCCCCCAAAGAAGGAAAGTATTATTCCTTGATGCGGTACCAATCAGCGGCATTCCAAAGCTCGGAATCCCATGTGTTCAGCACAACGCCACCCAAAGTGGTGGAGGCAGCCGATACACGACCACGGTCAACCAGTGGAACGATTGTCATGGTTTCTTTGGTGATGATGTCGTTCAGACGCTTGGCGATTTCGCCACGCTTGGACAATTCACCTGTGCGGGACAATTCGTCCAGCAGTTCATCATATTCCGCGTTACAGAAGCGGTTGATGTTTTCACCCTGCCACTGGCTGGATGGCTTTGGTTCGTTGCCACAACGGTAGGCCGACAGATAGGACTGTGGGTCTGTGCCGTCAAAGTTGTTTGCGTACATTTCAACGTCTGCATAGAACTTCTGGAACGTGTCAGGCGAACCTGGGTCACCACCAAAGAAGACAGACGCGTCAAGGTTGCGCAGTTCGACTTCGACACCGATCTGGTTCCACCAGTCTTTGATCAACGCCTGGAAGTCCTGACGGACAGCGTTGGTCGAGGTCTGGTACAGAACCGACAGCTTTACGCCGTCTTTTTCACGGATACCGTCGCCATTGCTATCGGTATAACCGGCTTCTTCCAGCAGTGCCTTGGCACCTTCCAGATCCTGCGTCAGACATTCGGTGTTGTCGGATGCATAGAGTGCAGGGGCAGGAACAAGGTTACAGGTTGGACGACCGGCCTGACCATAACCGACTTCAACCAGAAGCGGGCGGTCGATTGCCATGGAAAGCGCCTTGCGGACGTTGAAATCCGACAGGAACGGATGCGGGTGCATCACGGTGGACCGCTCGCCCTCGGGCAGGTCTGCCGATGGGTTGGTCATGTTCATCTCGATACGTTCGACCAATGTGCCGAATGCCGAGATAGGAAGACCTTTGCCGCCTTCGGCCATTTTGGCCAGTACGTCAGGCGCCAGCTGCATGTTCCATGCATAGTCGTATTCGCCGGTTTCCATAACCGCACGACCCGCTGCTGTCGCGTCGCCGCCACCTTTAAAGGTCAGCGATGCAAAGGCTGGTTTGTTCGGGTCACGGAAGTTCGGGTTGGCAACCATCTGGATCACGTCGTTCGGACGGAAATCCGTAACCATGAACGGGCCGGTGCCGATCGGGTTAAAGTTGGCTTCGGTACATTCAGGTGCCTTAGCACCCAGACATTCCGCGAACTGAGCCGCCTGAATGATCGGTGCCTGAGCACCCATGAACGGGCCGTAAGGGTTTGGTTTTGCGTCAGAAAAATTGACCGTAACAGTCAAGTCGTCGACGATATCGACAGATGTAACACCGTCATATTTGGAACCCTGTGCGCAACCGCCTTCAGGGTGCATACAATATTCGGCTGTGAACTTGATGTCAGCCGATGTCACAGGCGTGCCGTCAGACCACATCAGGCCTTCTTTCAGCTTCCATGTGATGGATTTCAGGTCTTCGGCAACGCCGCCGTTTTCAACGGTCGGGATTTCCTGGGCCAGGAAAGGCACCAATGCGCCGGTTTCGTCATAACGGCCCAAAGGTTCGATCACGAGGCTGGAGGCTTCGAGATCCTTGGTGCCGCCGGACAGATAGGGGTTCAGGATCGATGGCGCTTGCCAATAGATGATCTTGACCTCGCCGTCGCGTCCGCGCTCTCCCTCGTGGGAGGCTGCGAATGCAGCGGGGGCAAGAGCCGTCAAGGCAATTGCACCCATCAAAAGGGTTTTCAACGTCATAACTTACTCCTTGTTGGGCACCGGTGATTTCTTTGGTGGTGCCGCATTTTTATTGTTGGATGCCAAATCATCGACATGGCCCCAACTTTCTTATCATCGCGTCAGAAAGGTCAATAGGATGAAATACAACTGTTCAATTAATTTGCAGTTGCCCTTCGCCATATTGCTTCCCCAAGCGCACGTAGCGCCATCGAAACAGAATTCGCGCAAAATGCAAGCGTCGTGAGAGCGGTAACGCCACGACGTCCCGTGTTGTTTGACACTGGGTGACGAATGGTCTTAGCGTTTGCGCAATACTTCACCTACCAGCGTTGGATTATCTCATGCTTGACGACAGCACATCGACACCAATTGCACAAATTCAAGGGCTTAGGGTCGAATTTCAAACCCAGGACGGCCCCGTTGTAGGGGTCGAGAATGTCAGTTTCGACATTAAATCCGGCGAAACCGTTTGTGTGGTCGGCGAATCCGGTTCGGGAAAATCCGTTTCGTCGCTGTCTTTGATGCGGTTGGTGGAATTCGGCGGTGGGAAAATCACCGGCGGGCGCCTATTATTTGAGCGCCAGAATAATGCTGCGGTGGATCTGGCACAGACCGACCAGGATCAGATGCGCGAAATTCGCGGCAATGAAATCGGCATGATCTTTCAGGAACCGATGACCGCGCTGAACCCTGTTTTCACCGTGGGCCGCCAGTTGACCGAAGGCTTGCGGCTGCACAAAGGCATGACCAAGGCCGAGGCCGAAGCCCGCGCGCTGGAATTGCTGACACAGGTGCGAATCCCCCAACCCGACCAACGGCTCAAGCAATATCCCCATGAATTGTCCGGCGGGATGCGCCAGCGTGTGGTGATCGCGATGGCCTTGGCCTGTTCGCCACGCCTGTTGATTGCAGATGAACCCACAACGGCGCTGGATGTGACCATTCAGGCCGAAATCCTTGCGCTGATCGACCGGCTGAAACGTGAAACCGGCACCGCCGTGATGTTCATCACCCATGACATGGCTGTCGTTGCGCAAATGGCGGACCGCGTTGTCGTCATGTTCCGCGGCAACAAGGTCGAAGAGGGCACGGTCGAGGAAATCTTCGAGAACCCACAGCACCCCTATACCAAGGCCTTGCTGGCCGCCGTGCCAAAGCTGGGCGAGATGACCGGCAAGCCCTTTCCCGAGCCGATGAAACTGTTGGGCAACAAGGACAAGGAAATCGTCCCGATCAAGGGCACGACCGAAACCTTGCTGACAGTGAAAAACCTGACTACGCGCTTTCCGGTCAAGGGCGGGTTCTTCCGCCGCACCATCGCCAATGTCCACGCCGTCGAAGACCTGTCGTTCACCATAAACAAGGGCCAGACCCTTAGCCTTGTTGGCGAATCCGGGTGCGGTAAATCGACTGCGGGCCGGTCGATTTTGCGTCTGGTTGAACCGCTCTCGGGCGAGATCGACATCGCGGGCAAGGACATCATGGCGCTCAATTCCCATGACCTGCGCGAAGCGCGCCTTGATATGCAGATGATCTTTCAAGACCCGTTTGCCTCGTTGAACCCGCAAATGCAGCTGTCCGATCAGGTCGCCGAACCGATCCACAACTACGGCACCCTCAAAGGAGAGGCCCTGACCAAGCGCATCGAGATGCTGTTTGACCGTGTGGAACTGCCCCGCAGCTTTATGCGCCGCTTTCCCCACGAACTGTCTGGCGGCCAGCGCCAGCGTGTCGCGATTGCCCGTGCTCTGGCCCTGAACCCCAAGCTGATCATCGCCGACGAAGCGGTATCGGCACTGGATGTATCGGTGCAGGCGCAGGTGGTGAACCTGATGCTGGAACTGCAACAAGAGCTCGAGCTGTCCTTCCTGTTCATCAGCCATGACATGGCTGTGGTCGAACGGGTTAGCCATCAGGTCGGCGTCATGTATCTGGGCCGCATCGTTGAGCTGGGATCGCGCCAGCAGGTGTTCGAAAACCCGCAGCACCCCTATACGCAGGCCCTGATGAAGGCGGTGCCCATCGCCGATCCGCGCAAACGCAAAAAGGAAAGCGAGCTGAATTTCAAACCGATTCCCTCGCCGATCCATTCGGTCAGCTACACGCCCGAACCCTCCGTCTATAAAACCGTATCCCCCGGCCATCAGGTGCTTTTGACCGACAGCGGATACTAAAGGATCGCCCCCATGGCAGAACGCATGACCCCCTTTGAACTCATGGAAAAGCTCATCAGCTTTCCCACAGTCTCGCGGGATACGAACATACCCCTGATCGACTGGGTGGCCGATTATCTGGCAAGCCACGGCATCGACAGCCACCGCTACATCGACCCCGGCCAGCCCAAACATGCGCTGTTTGCCCATGTCGGCCCGTGGGTCGAAGGGGCTGTTGTCCTGTCGGGCCATACCGATGTGGTGCCCGTTGACGGCCAGCCGTGGGACACCGACCCCTTCACCGTGGTCGAACGCGATGACCGCTACTACGGGCGCGGCACCTGCGACATGAAAGGGTTCGACGCCATGGCGATCTGGGCCATGGTCGAGGCGAAATACAGCGATATCAAACGGCCCTTGCAAATCGCCCTCAGCTTTGACGAGGAAGTCGGCTGCACCGGTGCGCCCCCGATGATCAAAGCCATGCAACCGGTGCTGCCCAAGGGCAATCTGGTGATCGTGGGCGAACCCTCGACGATGCAGGCGGTCACGGGGCACAAGGGCGGCTGCGGTTTCAACACCCATGTGGTCGGCTTCGAAGTTCATTCCTCCCTGATGCACACCGGCGTGAACGCGATCATGGCAGGGGCCAAGCTGGTCGAATGGGCCAACGAAATGAACACCGAAAACTTCGCGCGCAAGCCCTCTGATCTGGCCGCGATGTTCGATCCACCCTTTACCACCTGCCACGTTGGCCAGATTTCAGGCGGCACCGCCCATAACATCACCGCCAAAGACTGCTATTTCGCAATGGATTTCCGCGTCGTGCCGGGCGAAGACAAAAACGCTTGGGGCACCGCCTATCTGAAAAAGGTGCGCGAAGTCGAAAAGCAGATGCAAGAAGTCGTGCCGGAAACCTATATCGAAGTCACCCCGCGTTTCGACGTGCCCGCCTTGCAACCGGAAAAGGACGGTCTTGCCGAATCCTTTGTACGCCAGATCACCGGTGACAACGCCAGTCACAAGGTCAGCTACGGCACCGAAGCCGGCCAGTTCCAGGACGCAGGCTATAGCGCTGTGATCTGCGGGCCGGGTGATATCGCGCAGGCGCATCAGCCCAATGAATATATCGAAATCTCCCAGTTCGAGGCCGGACACCAGTTCATGCGCGACCTGATCG
This sequence comes from Sulfitobacter sp. SH22, assembly GCF_965641905.1. Taxonomy (NCBI): domain Bacteria; kingdom Pseudomonadati; phylum Pseudomonadota; class Alphaproteobacteria; order Rhodobacterales; family Roseobacteraceae; genus Sulfitobacter; species Sulfitobacter sp. SH22. The sequence goes on along the minus strand of NZ_OZ282573.1, from coordinate 1,393,597 downwards.
AACGGTTGAAATGACACGGGTGAAATGACACTGGCAACCCTCCCCATTTCCTTAATTCCAAATGGACCAAAATCCCGGGGGAGGGGCCGCAGCGCGGCACCGGGGGCTGGCCCCCAACCCGGCCAAACCCCGGACTGAACCCGCAGATCATGCAGTTTCCCATCAACACCACGACCCCCGTCACCTATCCCGGTCCGCACGACAATCAGGCCGATATGGTGGTCATCGGCGGCGGCATCATCGGCGTCTGTACCGCCCTGTTTCTGGCCCGCGACGGCCACCGCGTCATCCTGCTGGAAAAGGGCCGCATCGCGGGCGAACAATCCAGCCGCAACTGGGGCTGGATCCGCCAGCAGGGCCGCGACCCCGATGAAATGCCGATCATGGCCGAGGCGCAGCGCCTTTGGCATGAACTGGCAGGCCAGACCAATATCGACATCGGCCTGCGCCAGGGCGGCATTGCCTATCTCGCAGGCAAAGCCAGCCAGCTTGCGGGGTACGAGGCATGGTTGCCCCATGCGCGTGCCAATGGTGTCGACAGCCAGATTCTGTCCGCGGCCCAAACCGCCGCGATGTTTCCGGGCATTGCGACACCGGCGCTCGGGGCCTTGGTCACGGCATCGGATATGCGGGCCGAACCCTGGGTCGCGGTACCCGCCTTGGCCGCGATTGCAGCGCGCGAAGGGGTGCAGATCGTGGAGAACTGTGCCGTGCGCGCGTTGGATATTGCGGCGGGCCGTGTGGCAGGCGTGATCACCGAAAACGGTCGCATCATGGCATCGCAGGTGGTCCTGGCGGGCGGAGCCTGGTCGTCCCTGTTCTTGCGCAATCACGGGGTCAGCATCCCCCAGCTTTCCGTGCGTGAAACCGTGGCGGCGACCGAACCTTTGCCTGAAATTTATGCAGGGGCGGCTGCAAATCCCAAAGTGGCGTTCAGACGCCGCGAGGATGGCGGCTATACGCTGGCCCCTCCGGGTGCGCCGGAATTGTTCATCGGGCCTGATGCCTTTCGCAATTTTCCGCAGTACCTCACCCAGCTCAGGGCCGATCCCTTTGGGCAGGTGTTGCGCCCCTTTGCGCCAAAAGGGTTCCCCGATGCATGGGGCACCAGACGCAAGTGGCGCGGGGATGAGACATCGCCTTTCGAAGTGATGCGCATTCTGGATCCGGCCCCGAATATGGGCAAGGTCAACCGGCTTTTGCGCAATTTTGCAGCACTTTTCCCTGATCTGCCGCCAATCCGTCTCAAGGCGGCATGGGCAGGCATGATTGATACCATGCCCGATATTGTGCCCGTGGTGGATCACGTGCCCAGTTTGCCGGGGCTTACCATCGGCACAGGCATGTCGGGCCACGGGTTTGGCATCGGGCCGGGGATGGGCCGCGTGTTGGCTGCACTGGCAACTGGCGGCGATGTAGGGCATGATCTGACCAGATTTCGCCTGTCGCGCTTTAGCGACGGCAGCCCAATCGTCTTGGGCCCCAGTGTCTGAATTTAGTACCGGAGCATCCTATGCCGATCAAGAATCGCTTTGCCGAGACCCATGCCGATATCACCGCATGGCGCCGCCACCTGCACACGATCCCAGAACTGCAGTTCGACCTGCCCAAAACCGCCGCGTTCGTGGCTGAAAAACTGCGCAGCTTTGGCATCACGGACATCACCACGGGCATCGCCGAAACGGGAATCGTCGCGGTGATCGAAGGCAAAACCAACAATTCGGGCCGCACCATCGGGTTGCGCGCCGACATGGACGCGCTCCCCATCACCGAGGCAACGGGGCTGGACTATGCCTCGACCCATCCGGGCAAGATGCATGCCTGCGGTCATGACGGGCACACGGCGATCTTGCTGGGTGCGGCGCAATATCTGGCCGAGACACGCAATTTCGATGGCCGCGCGGTGCTGATCTTTCAACCTGCCGAAGAAGGCGGCGGCGGGGGCAATGTCATGGTCGAAGAGGGCCTGATGGAGCGTTGGTCCATCGATGAGGTTTACGGGCTGCATAACATGCCCGGCCATCCGGTGGGTGAGTTTGCGATTCGCGCCGGTGCCTTGCTGGCCGCTGCCGATGAATTCGACATCACGATCACCGGGCAGGGTGGACATGCCGCCGCCCCCCACGAGGCGATTGATACCAACCTTGCCGCCGCCCATGTGGTGATTGCCCTGCAATCCATCGCCAGCCGCAATGTGGACCCAATCAAACAGGTTGTTGTGTCGGTCTGCACCCTGCGGTCTGACACGGACAGCCACAATGTCCTGCCGCAAACCGTGCGTCTGCGCGGCACGGTGCGCACCCTTGATGCGGACATCCGTGATCTGGCGCAGGAACGTCTTGAGGCGATTGTGACCCATACCTGTGCGGCCTATCAATGCAGTGCGGATATAACCTATGACCGCGGCTATCCGGTGACCATCAACGCCGAGGACAACACCCATTTCGCGGCGCAAGTTGCGGAAAACGTGACCCCCGGCGTGGACCGCGACACGCCCCCGATCATGGCCGGCGAGGATTTTTCCTATATGCTGAACAAACGTCCCGGTGCCTATATCATGCTGGGCAACGGCGACGGTGCCACCGTTCACCACCCGATGTACAACTTCAACGACGACGCCATCCCCGCCGGCTGTAGCTGGTTCGCCGAGATGGTCGAAACACGATTGCCAAGCGCGGGGTAAACCAGCCCCACGCCCGGCTACAACTCTCCCAACCAAGGAACTATCATGCCTGTTAAGAACCGCTTTGCCGAACTTCACCCCGAGATCACCGCATGGCGCCGCGATCTGCACGAACACCCTGAAATCCTGTTTGAAACCCACCGCACCTCTGCCACGGTCGCCGAAAAACTGCGCGCCTTTGGCTGTGACGAAGTCGTCGAGGGCATTGGTCGCACCGGCGTTGTGGGGGTGATCAAGGGCAACGCCACCACATCGGGCAAGGTCATCGGCCTGCGCGCCGACATGGACGCGCTGCCGATCCATGAGCAAACCGGCGTCGAATATGCGTCAAAGACACCGAACGCGATGCATGCCTGCGGCCATGACGGCCACACGGCGATGTTGCTGGGGGCCGCGCAATATCTGGCCGAAACCCGCAATTTTGACGGCACTGTCGTGGTGATCTTTCAGCCCGCCGAAGAAGGCGGTGGCGGTGGCCGCGAGATGTGCAAAGACGGCATGATGGACCGCTGGGGCATCCAAGAAGTGTACGGCATGCAGAACTGGCCCGGCATGCCAGCAGGCAGCTTCGGCATCCGTCCGGGCCCGTTCTTTGCTGCGACCGATTTGCTTGAGATCGAAGTCGAAGGTCTGGGCGGTCACGCCGCCAAGCCGAACGAAACGATTGATACCATGGTTGTCACCGCGCAAATGATCACCGCGCTGCAAACCATCGTCAGCCGCAATGCCGACCCGATTGGCAATATCGTGGTGTCCATCACCTCGATTGAATCGTCCTCCAAGGCGTTCAATGTGATCCCGCAGCGAGTCAATCTGCTGGGCACCGTGCGCACCTTGTCGAACGACCTGCGCGATCTGGCCGAAAAACGCGTGACCGAGATTTGCGAAGGTATCGCTGCGACATTCGGGGCCACGGCCAAGGTGAACTACATCCGCAACTATCCGGTGATGGTAAACCACGACGAACAGACCGAATTCGCCGCTGATGTGGCGCGCAGCATTTCAGGTCAATGCGACGAGGCCCCGCTGGTAATGGGCGGCGAAGACTTTGCCTTTATGCTCGAAGAGCGCCCCGGTGCCTATATTCTGGTGGGCAATGGCGACACGGCGATGGTGCATCACCCGATGTACAACTTCAACGATGACGTGATTCCGGCAGGGTGCAGCTGGTGGGCAGGGCTTGCCGAACAGCGGATGCCAATGGGCTAGGTCAAGCTTCGGGCGCGGGGGGTTAACCCTGCGCCCAAATCATCTGATACACGGCGTCGATCCCGTCGGCCTCGGCCTTGGCGCTGAAATTTTGCGATACATGGGCGCGGGCGATATCGCCCATCGCGTCAACCTTGCCAGCAAGGATCTGCCCTGCGGCCATTGCGGCGGCCGATGGTGTGTCAACGATCACACCTGCGCGACCCTGCGCGCTAAAGGCACGGTAATATCCGGCCTCATAGCCCACAAACGGCACGGCCGATGCCATCGCTTCAAGCGGCACCATGCCATAGCCTTCGTATTGCGGAAGCTGCACGACCAGCGACAGGCCGCGCATCACGGCGGGCAGGTCCTGGGCAGGGATTTCGCCGGGAAACAGGATGCGGTCGGTCAGGCCGGCGGCTTTGATCCGGTCTTTCAGGCTGGCAAGGAACGCCCGATGATCGCGGGTCGCTTTGCCCAGAACCAAGGCGACCGTATCGGGGTGGTCCGGCAACAGATCAATCATCGCGTTTACAAAGTGATCCGTGCCCTTCTCGGGGCGAATGCGGCCGATGGTGGCGATGCCGGTCTTGCCGCCATATCCCAACGCGGCCCACGCCTTTGCACGGTCGGGGGCAGGGTGAAACAGGGCAGTATCCACGCCATGAGGCACCACCGCGCGGACATGGGGCACAAAACTGGCGGCCTTGTCGGTCGTGGCAATCACGGCGTCCATGCGGCTGATCAGCCAGCGCGGATAGGCCGAATGCCGGCGTTGAGCCGCTGAGGTAAAGACGATTTTAATCGGCAGGCGCAGGATGTCGCGGGCCCAAAGGGCGGCGCGCATTTCGGTGTTGCGCCGCACATGCCAGATCGCCCCGCGGGCGGATGCTGCACGGGCCTGCCTGACGGTGACGGGATCGGGGCAACCGGGCAGGGGGCGGCCCACAAGCGCCAGATCATAACGGCCCATCTGGGCGCGGATCACATTGGCAGCCGTGGCCGATACGCCGGTGAAATTCTTGTTGAAATTGGTGACGAACAGCTTTGGTTTCATCACTCTTTCAGCCCCAAGGCAGACAGAATTCGTGTGGCGATCCCGTCCAGCTGGTCCTCTTGCCCCGCGACAAAGCGTTTTGCGGCATCGGTCATGGTGGCCCGCTCTTTGGGCTGCGACAGCAAGATGCCAACCTGCGCGGCCAGATCAGCGCCATCCGTCACAATCCGCGCCGCCCCTTCGGTTTCAAGCTGGGCATAGGTTTCGGCAAAGGCCGACACATGGCTGCCCGACAAGACGGCTGCACCGGATTGGGCCACCTCAAAGGGATTATGCCCGCCGATCGGCAAAAGCGATCCGCCCAGAAACACAATATCCGTTACCGCATACCACAGCCCCAGCTCGCCCAGCGTATCGGCCAGATAGACCTGAGCATCGGGTTTTTCGCCACGGCTGCGCCGGGTGCAGGTCAGGCCCGCGTCGGTGATTAACGCTTCGACGCTGTCCCCGCGTTCAGGGTGGCGCGGGGCAAGGATCAGACACAGGTCGGGGACTTGCTTTAACAGCGCCCGATGGGCGTGCAAGACTGCGTTTTCTTCGCCCTCGTGGGTCGAGGACGCGACCCAGACAGGGCGGTGCAAAAGTGCCGCGCGCGCCTCGAACAGCGCGTCCTCGTCAACGGGCAGGGGGCCTGCCATGGATTTGAGGTTAATCCCCCGCGCCACCCGATCCGACGGGGCGTGCATGCTGACCATATTATGGGCCATCGCATCGTTCTGGGTCAGGATCAGATCGAAGACCCCAAACAGATAGCGGGCCAACTTCGGATGTTTGCGCCATGTCGCGACGGATTTTTCGGACAAACGCGCATTGACCAAAGCCATTTTCGCGCCCGTGGCATGGGTCCGGCGCAGCATCTGCGGCCATAATTCGCTTTCGACAAAGATCGCGGCATCGGGACGCCAGTGTCGCAAGAACCGCTTGAGCGGGCCGGGGGCATCCAGCGGGGCGAATTGATGGACCGTGCGCGGCGGCATGCGTTGCGCCACCAGCTTGGCCGATGTGGCGGTGCCCGATGTGATCAAAAACTGCGCGCGCGGCAACAGCAGCCCCATGCGGGTGATCAGCGCCAGCACCGACAGGCTTTCCCCGACCGATGCGGCATGCAGCCAGATCAGCGGGCCCGAGGTCTGGCGGTCTTGGGTGGCATGGCCCAGCTTTTCATGGGCGCGCCTGACAGACACACCTTGTTCGCGCAGCTTGGCGGTTTGGGAACGCGCAAAGAACGGGACCAATCCCATGCTTGCGACGACCCACGCGCGATACAGAAAAGGGGCGGACATGACTGGGTCAGCCGCCTGTGTGGCTCATGTGGCGGGGCATCTGCCCGTCGAGCTTTTGGCGGGAGTAATCGAAATCATGGCCCTTGGGCTTGAGGTTGATCGCCGCGCGAATGGCGTCTTTCAACGGCGCGTCGTCATCGGGGTGGTTGCGCAGGGGCGCGCGCAGGTCCGCGACGTCTTCCTGACCCAGACACATAAAGATTTCACCGGTGCAGGTGATCCGCACACGGTTGCAGCTTTCGCAGAAATTATGGGACAGCGGCGTGATGAAACCGATCTTCTGGCCGGTTTCTTCCAGCCGCACATAGCGGGCAGGGCCACCGGAACTTTCCGCCAGATCGGTGACGGTGTAATGATCCTCGTAGGATTTGCGCACATTCTTGAGGGACCAATACTGGCCAAGGCGGTCCTCGTTGCCCAGATCGCCCATCGGCATGACTTCGATCCAGGTCAGGTCAATACCACGATCGGCACACCATGCGGTCATGCTGGGCAGTTCGGATTCGTTGAACCCCTTGAGGGCAACGGCATTGATCTTGACCCGCAACCCCGCAGCCTGCGCCGCATCAATGCCGCGCAACACCTGGGGCAGGCGACCCCAGCGGGTGATATCGGCGAATTTCTGGTCGTCCAGCGTATCAAGCGACACATTCACACGCCGCACGCCCGCGGCATAAAGGTCAGCGGCAAAGCGTTCCAGCTGGCTGCCGTTTGTCGTGAGCGTCAGTTCCTTGAGCGTGCCTGCATCCAGATGGCGGGTCATGCTGTCAAAGAAGGTCATGATGCCCTTGCGCACCAAAGGCTCGCCCCCGGTGATGCGCAATTTCTGCACCCCGAGGTCAACGAAATTGCTACACAGCCGGTCCAGTTCCTCGAGCGTGAGAAGTTCCTTTTTGGGTAGGAAGTTCATGTTCTCGGACATGCAATAGACGCAGCGGAAATCGCAGCGGTCTGTGACAGAGACACGCAGATAGGTGATGGCGCGGGCGAAAGGGTCAATCAATGGTGCATTCATACCCTATAGGTAAACATCGGCCCATCGCGGGGCAAGGGAGAATAAGGTTATTGAAGCAGCAGGTGGGGAGGGGTATTCATTGGGTCATGAAACAATATGTACTTCTTTGCGCTATGGGGGTGGGAGTGTCCGCGTGCGGCACGGTGACCGAACGGTTGGGCCTTGCATGGCCCGGTGCGCGTGACGCGACAGCCACACCCGCCGAAACCGCAGTCGCGGCTGTGCCTGAGGCTGCCCAAGTCGCGCAGACCGTGCTGGACCCTGTGACATCGGCCCCCCCGCCGCCGCCCGCGGCCCGCACGGTCGAGGCATTGGATACCACCACCGCCGCGCAGCGCGCAGCGGCCGTGGCACCGGTGGCCGCAGGGGCGCGGCTGTTGGGCACGACGGTGGCATCGCTGGGCAGTGCGACAGAGCCCGGTCTTTGGATGAAAACGCCGCTGGTGAAAACTGAAATGCAGGGCCGTGTCACCAACCCCGCCACGGGCAAGTCATCCACGGTGATGTTGATCCCGATTGACGGGCCACCCACGGCGGGCAGCCGCATGTCCTTGTCAGCATTGCGCTTGATCGGGGCGTCGCTGACGGATCTGACCAGCGTTGAAGTGTCAACGGCGGGGTAGGTTCGGGGTCTGCAGTATCGGGGGGCGCTGAGCCCGAGACCTTAGAGACATGACGGGGCTTTCGCCCCGATTTTTTTAGCCCGATCACTATTTGAAAGAGCGGGGGGCCAGCCCCCCGCGCCCCCCGGGATATTTTCGAGCCAGAGAAGACGGATCAGGCGCTTGGGGCGTCTGGGGTGGTTTGCTCGGCTGCGGGAAGGTGGCGTGAGGCTTCCTTGATGGCGTAGGGTTTCATGTGGTGGCTGTTTTCGTCGATGAAAGCTTGGGCGCGGGCCGGATCATGGCGGCTGAGGTCGCGGACCCACCAGGCGATGGCTTTTTGCATGATGCCGTTTTTGACCGGTAAATACCCTGCCGCCCAGCCGAGAATGCGTTCACGCGCGGCGAGTTCTTCGGGTTTGGGGTTGTTTTGTTTGGTCCAGGGCAAGGTTGCCACAAGGGCGGCGCGTTTTGTCCAGAGTTGATCCGAGGTTGTCCAGCTTTCGACGGTGTCGAGGCGGGAGGGATCGGCGATCAGGCGCTTCTGGATCGCCATACAGACGTGGTCGGCGATGGCCCAGCTGTCGAAGTCGGGCACCCAGCTTTGCAACATCTGCCAGGCGGCTTCGTCGTCGGGGCGCAGGCGGGCCTGGGTCAGCAGTTTGGCGGCGGCGACGCGGGCCTCGAAAATGTCGGTCTGCCATAGCGCATCGGCGACGGTGAGACGGTCTGCCAGATCAAGTTCGGCCCGCCAGGTTTTGGTCAGGTCGTTGATCTCGGGGTTGGTCACCCCCAGATAGGGCCGGTCGATCTTGTGATAGGCCAGCATCTGGGCCGCGCGTTCCGGATCGGCAAGCGCTGTCAGTTGCGCCAAATAGGGCTCATGCATTGGGGGGATCCTGAGTGATAAAGGTGGGCAGGCCGTCGATCGTGGTGCTGTTGCGGTCGTCCCAATAGGTTTCAATCGCAGCTGCGCCTTTGTCCTCGGCCCATTTTTTGAGAACGTCGCGGTCGGCCTTGTGTTCGTAAAACGGGACTGCATAGCCGCAGCTTGTCTGGAGCATGTCGACGCTCATATCATAGATTTGCCGGACACCAAGGGCCTGCGGGAACATCGCTTGCAGGGGGGCGAAATCGGCATCGCGGGGGTGCACGGCCCGTGCGGTGCCATAGGCGCGCATGATCATCGGGCGCGCGCCAAAGCTGCACCACATCAGCGTCATCCGGTTGATCCGCGCCAGATGGCCGGCGGTTTCATTGCCGGACCCTGTCATGTTGCGCCAGATGATACGGTTCGGCCCCAGGACCCGCAGGCTGTCCATCCCTTTGGGAGAGATGTTGACCCGCCCTTCATCCGCCGCTGTCCCGCAAAAGAACATGTGCTGCGCCTGAATGAAGTCGCGGTGGTCGTCGCTGATCTGGTCGAACTGCTTGGCCATTATTCGACCGTGACAGACTTGGCCAGATTGCGGGGCTGGTCGACATCCGTGCCCTTTGCAATCGCGGTGTGATAGGCCAGCAACTGCGCAGGGATCGCATAGAGGATCGGGGCAAGCGCATCGGCCACGGGGGGCATTTCGATCTGGCCCCAGGTGCCTTCGGCGGCTTCGTCGAGGCCCGAGCGGTCAGAGATCAGGATGACCTTGCCCTTGCGTGCCATGACTTCCTGCATGTTGCTGACGGTTTTATCGAACAGGTTGTCCTTGGGGGCCATTACGACCACTGGAACGTTTTCATCTATGAGGGCGATAGGGCCATGTTTCAGCTCACCTGATGCATAAGCTTCGGCATGTATATAGCTGATTTCTTTTAGTTTTAGCGCACCTTCAAGGGCGAGGGGGAACATCGCGCCACGGCCCAGAAACAGCACGTCGCGGGCCGAGGACAGCTTGTAGGCGGCATCGCGGATGGCCGAGTTCTGTTCGAGCGCGGTGTTGATCAGCGAGGGCATGGCCCGCAGGCCTGACACGTGATCGGCCAGTTGTTCTTGGGTGATGGTGCCCCGTTCATAGGCGGCCTTGAGGACCATCAGGAACAGCACGGTCAACTGACAGGTGAACGCTTTGGTCGAGGCAACGCCGACTTCGACGCCTGCATGAATGGGCAGCGCCAGATCGCTTTCGCGGGCGATCGAGGATTCAGTGACGTTGACGACGGACGCGATTTTATCGGCCTTGCCCTCGCAATAGCGCAGGGCAGCAAGGGTATCGGCGGTTTCACCGGACTGGCTGACGAATAGCGCAAGGGTGCGGCCGGGGATCGGCGGTTCGCGATAGCGGAATTCGGAGGCGAAATCGACCTCGACCGGCAGCCGCGCGATTTGTTCGAACCAGTATTTTGCGGTCAGGCAGGCGTAATAGGCGGTGCCACAGGCAACCATGGTGATGCGGTCGAAGGCGTTGAAATCAAGCCCGGGGTCGGGCAGGGAAATCTCGCCCTTGGCGTTGATGTAATGGCCCAGGGCTTCGCCGATCACGCCGGGTTGTTCGGCGATTTCCTTGGCCATGAAATGTTTGTGGCCGGCTTTGTCGACGCGGGTGGTATCAAGGCTGATGGTTTTGATCGCACGGTTGGCGCGCGCGCCATTGGCGTCAAAGATCTCGACCGAACCGCGCGTCAGGACCGCGCGGTCGCCTTCTTCGAGATAGGTAATGCGGTTGGTCATCGGCGACAGGGCGATCGCATCGCTGCCCAGATACATTTCGTTGTCGCCATAGCCCACGGCCAGCGGCGCACCTTTGCGGGCACCGATCATCAGGTCTTCTTCGCCGTCGAACAGGAACGCCAAGGCAAAGGCACCGTGCAGGCGCGTGAGGGTCTTGGTGGCCGCATCGACCGGACCCATGCCTTGGGACATATAGTGCTGTGTCAGCAGGGCGACGGTTTCGGTATCGGTTTCCGTGACGAATTCGGCACCAAGCGCCGCCAGTTCGGCACGCAATTCGCGAAAGTTTTCGATGATGCCGTTATGCACGACAGCGACAGGGCCGGCCTGATGCGGATGCGCGTTGGTCACCGAAGGCGCGCCATGGGTGGCCCAGCGGGTGTGGCCGATACCGGACTTGCCAGCCAGCGGTTCATGAACCAGCAGATCCGACAGGTTCACCAGCTTGCCCACTGCGCGGCGGCGGTCAAGACGGCCATTGTTGATCGTGGCAATCCCGGCGCTGTCATAGCCGCGATATTCCAGACGTTTCAATGCTTCAACAAGGATGGGCGCTGCTTCGTGTTGCCCGAGGACCCCTACAATACCGCACATAATTAGCTGCCTCTCTGCTGTTTTGCCTTTTTGGCCTTTAACATTTCGAACAATTTGCGCGCCATCCCCGGTTTCTCAACCTGGGGCGCACGCGCCAGTGCCAAAGCGTCGGCTTCTACGTCGGATGTAATAACAGACCCCGACCCGGTCATTGCCCCGTTGCCAATATGGACGGGGGCCACAAGCATGGTGTTGGACCCGATAAAGGCATTCGCGCCGATATGGGTGTGGTGCTTCATCACGCCGTCATAATTACAGGTGATTGTCCCTGCGCCGATGTTGGCGCGCGCGCCGATCGTTGCATCGCCGATATAGCTCAGGTGGTTGACCTTTGCCCCTTCGTCGATCTGGGCATTCTTGATTTCGACAAAATTGCCGATCCGCACGTCTTCGGCCAGTTCGGCACCGGGGCGCAGGCGGGCATAGGGCCCGATGACGCCGCCACGCGACACATGGCAGCCCTCAAGATGGCTGAAGGCGCGGATCGTGGCACCGGATTCAATGGTGACACCGGGGCCAAAAACCACATTGGGTTCGATCACCGTGTCGCGGCCGATATAGGTGTCGCGTGCGAAATAGACGGTATCGGGGGCCATCAGGGTAATGCCGTCTTCCAGCATTGCAGCCCGGGCGCGCGCCTGAAACGCGGCATCGGCGGCGGCCAGATCCGCGCGGGAATTCACGCCCATCGTCTCGGCCTCGGGGCAGGTCACGGCCGTGGCTTTCAGGCCCCGTGCCCGTGCGATGCCGATGATGTCGGTCAGGTAGTATTCTTTGGACGCGTTGTCGTTGCCAACCGCATCGATCAGATCAAAAAGCAGGTCTGAATTGCAAGCAACAACGCCGCTATTACAAAGGGTTATGGTGCGCTCTTCATCTGTTGCATCCTTGAATTCGACGATGCGGTCCAGGCTGTCGCCCTGCATCACCAAACGGCCATAGCGCGCGGGATCGGCGGCGTTGAACCCCAGCACGACAACGTCATTCTCGCGCAAGGCATCGCACATCGCCTCGAGGGTTTCTGTCTGTACAAAAGGCGTGTCGCCATAAAGGACAATCGCCGTGCCCTCAAAGCCTGCCAGCGCTTCGCGGGCCTGACCGACGGCATGTGCGGTGCCCAGCTGTTCCTCTTGGACAACGACCTGAGCTTCATCGTCAAAGGCTTCGGCGGCGGCGCGCACCAGATCGGCACCGTGGCCTGCAACGACGACGGTTCGGGCAGGTGACAGGGCCGCACCGGATGCCATCGCATGCTCCAGCAAAGGGGCATGCGCGACGGGGTGCAGAACCTTGGGCAAATCCGATTGCATTCGCGTGCCTTTGCCTGCGGCCAATAGGATCAGTGCGACTTCCATATAAAATCTCTTTAATAAATTGACTTGGGCTCTCTTTACCTTGTTGGCGTTTATGCGCAAGTCTGGCGGGCATCAAAGAAGATTTCGGCCTGCAACATCTCTAAGCAAAGGAACGCCGATGAAAACGGTTGTATTCGATCTGGACGGCACATTGGCAGACACCAGCGGTGATTTGATTGCAGCGGCCAACGCCTGTTTTCGCGATATGGGCGCGGGCGATCTGCTGGATGCGCGCCATGACGCGGGCACAGCCTTGAAAGGCGGGCGCGCGATGCTGCGACTGGGGATGGAACGGTTGGGCCGCGCCGAGGACGAGGCGACGATTGACCGATATTACCCTGTCTTACTCAAGGCTTATGCTCAAGACATTGATACACATACAGTTTTGTATCCCGGTGCGATGGATGCGGTCGAGGCGTTGAAAATTGCAGGCTACCGCGTGGCGATCTGCACCAACAAGCCCGAAGGGCTGGCGCATATCTTGCTGACGCGGCTTGGCATTCGTGATGCCTTCGGGGCGATGTTGGGGGCCGACAGTCTGGCCGTGCGCAAACCCGACCCTGAACATCTGTACGAAACCGCGCGGCGGGCGGGGGGCGACCCTGCGCAATGCTGTCTGGTGGGCGATACGAATACCGACCGCAAAACCGCCGCCGCCGCCGGTGTGCCGTGCATTCTCGTGACTTTCGGCCCCTCGGGCGAGGATATGGCCGCCCTCAACCCCGAGGCGTTGCTGCATGACTATGCGCATTTGCCCGCCTTGGTACCGACCTTGATCGGGGGCATCTAAGGGCATGGAGGTGTTCAAGGGCAGCTTTACCCAGCAAGAGCCCATACCCGACGATGCGATTGACGCCGCCGTTGCGGTGATGCGCCACGGGCGGTTGCACCGCTATAACACTGCGGGTGATGAAATCGCGGAAACTGCGTTGCTTGAACAGGAATTCGCGGCATTGGTCGGTGCGAAATATTGTCTGGCCGTGGCATCAGGTGGCTATGCGATGGCAACGGCATTGCGCGCCGTGGGGGTAAAGCCGGGCGACAAGGTCTTGTCGAACGCCTTTACGCTGGCCCCTGTGCCCGGCGCGATTGCGGCCGTCGGGGCCGAGCCGGTGTTTGTTGATGTGACCGACGGGCTGGTCATTGATCTGGACGATCTGGCGGGCAAGCTGGATCAGGCCAAGGTTCTGCTGCTGAGCCATATGCGGGGCCATATCTGCGACATGGATGCGCTGATGGCCATGTGCGATGCCGCCGGCGTCACCGTGATCGAGGATTGCGCCCACACCATGGGGGCCGCGTGGAATGGCGTGGCTTCGGGACGGCAGGGGGCGATCGGGTGTTATTCCTGCCAGACCTACAAACATGTCAATGCGGGCGAGGGCGGTCTGCTGGTCACCGATGACGCCGAAATGGCCGCGCGTGCGATCATGTTGTCGGGGTCTTACATGCTGTACGAAAAGCATCTGGCAGGTCCGCCGCCAGAAACCTTTGACCGGATCAAATACGAGACCCCCAACATATCAGGCCGCATGGACAATCTGCGCGCGGCGCTGTTGCGGCCCCAGTTGCGCAAGCTTGAGGCGCAGGTGGCACGCTGGAACGAGCGGTATTTCACTCTGGAGGCCGGAATGCGCCACACCCCCGGATTGACCGTGATCGAACGGGCGGCGGGGGAAAGCATCGTGGGATCGTCGATCCAGTTTCTGTTGCAAGGCTGGGCCGCTGACAAGGTGCGGGATGTCTTGCGCCGCTGTCTGGCCCGTGGAGTAGAGCTGAAATGGTTCGGCGCGGCAGAGCCGTTGGGCTTTACCAGCCGCTATGACAGTTGGCGTTATGCACCGTCTGACCCGCTGCCCAAAAGCGATGCGGTGCTGGCCGGGTTGATCGACATGCGGGTGCCGCTGACGTTCAGCATTGACGATTGCACCCTGATCGCCCGCATCATCCGCGAGGAAGTCAGCGCAGTTTACCAGCAGGCCTAGCGCATGAAAAAAGGGCGCATGAAAGCGCCCTGATTTCATTTGATTTGCATAAACGGATTAGAACCCGAGGGTGCCATGCTGGCCCATGTCGGGTTTTTCGTCTGTGATATGGGCCTTGGCGATTTCATAGAGGAAGGACAGGCTGCCACCGGTCGCCCAGACCTCGGCCTCTGTCAGGTCCATGCGCAGCAGTTGGACGTCTTCATCCTGACGGCCATCCTCGAACCACGCGCCTGCGATTGCCGACCACAGTTCGTCCAGCTTGGCGGGGTCTGTCACCGCCTGCACCTTGCCATCAATGCGCGCATACAGATGTTCGTCCTTGCTGATGACGACATATTCAGCCGCTACACCCGACTGTGCGGTTTTCGCCAGATCGGTGCCCTTGGCCGTGATAAACCACAGCGCGTTCGCATCCTCATCGACATAATGGCTCATCGGGACGGAACGTGCCGTGTTTGTGCCCAACATGCCTGTGCGGATATCTTCGATCCGGTCCCAGAATTCTTCCTTCAATGACGTACTCATCTTCAACGCGTCCTTTCACACTTGTTCAATGAGCTAACAGCGGCGCGGGGGATCGGGTTCCATGCGACTTGGATTTGCTTGACCGAATCCTCTGAGGGTGTAAAGTAATGAACAACTGTTCAATAAACTCTGGGAGGGGTCCATGTTCAACGCCAGCATGAAATTCGATTTGGGCGACGATGTGAATGATCTGCGCGATATGGTTCACCGTTGGGCGCAAGAGCGGGTCAAACCGATGGCCGCCGGCATTGATCTGAAAAACGAATTCCCCGCCGAGCTTTGGGAAGAGATGGGCAGCCTTGGTTTGCTGGGCATGACCGTGAGCGAAGAATACGGCGGCACCGGCATGGGCTATCTGGCGCATACCGTCGCGGTCGAGGAAATCGCGCGGGCCTCGGCCTCGGTTTCGCTGTCTTACGGGGCGCATTCCAACCTGTGCGTCAACCAGATCAGCCTGAATGGCACACCTGAACAACGGGCGAAATTCTTGCCGGGCCTGTGTGCGGGCACCCATGTCGGCGCGCTGGCCATGTCTGAACCATCGGCGGGCAGCGACGTGGTGTCGATGAAACTGCGCGCCGAAAAGCGCAACGATCACTATCGTTTGTCCGGCAATAAATACTGGATCACCAACGGCCCCGATGCCGATACGCTGGTGGTTTACGCCAAGACAGACCCCGATGCGGGGTCCAAGGGGATCACCGCCTTTCTGATCGAGAAATCGATGAAGGGTTTCACCACCAGCCCGCATTTCGACAAGCTGGGCATGCGCGGGTCAAACACCGCCGAGCTGATATTTGACGATGTCGAAGTCCCGTTCGAAAACGTCTTGGGCGAAGAGGGGCGCGGCGTGCGTGTTCTGATGTCGGGGCTTGATTACGAACGTGTCGTTCTGGCGGGCATCGGTCTGGGGATCATGGCCGCCTGTCTGGACGAGATCATGCCCTACATGGCCGAGCGCAAACAATTCGGCCAGCCGATTGGCAGCTTCCAACTGATGCAGGGCAAGATGGCCGATATGTACACTGCGATGAATTCCGCCCGTGCCTATGTCTACGAGGTCGCAAAGGCCTGTGATCGCGGCGAGGTGACCCGCGCGGATGCGGCGGCTTGCTGCCTTTATGCCAGCGAAGAGGCGATGAAACAGGCGCACCAGGCGGTGCAGGCCATGGGCGGCGCGGGCTATCTGTCCGACAACCCTGTGGGGCGCATCTTCCGCGATGCCAAGCTGATGGAGATCGGGGCAGGCACGTCGGAAATCCGGCGCATGCTGGTGGGCCGCGAGATGATGGGAGCAATGGCATGATCCGGTTCGCTGCAGTGCTGACGCTGCTGGCCGCACCCGTGATGGCGCAGGATTTGCAATATACCGACAGGGTTACGCAAACTTGTCTGGAAGAGGCCGACAGCTATGGCGCAAAGATCAATTGCGTTGGCGCATCGGCGGGGCAATGCATGGAAGATACACCCGGCGGCAACAGCACCTATGGCATGGGCGGCTGTCTTAACCGGGAGTACACCTATTGGGATGGTTTGTTGAACAGCCATTACAAGGCGGCGATGGAACAGGCAAAACGGCTTGATGGCGAGCGCCCGGCGTCGATGAAAGACCTGCCGGGGGCGGCAACAGCCCTGCGCGACATGCAACGTGCGTGGATTCCGTTTCGGGACAAGGCCTGCGCCTATGAGGCGTCGCTTTGGGGCGGTGGTTCGGGGCAGGGACCCGCGACAGTCAGCTGTCTTATGCAGCAAACCGCCAAACAGGCCCTGATCCTCGAGCCTTGGGACTAGGCGATGGCTGGCCCCTTGCCCGGTCTGGATATGTCGGGGGCGTGGGACATTCCTGCGCGGCTGAACATGGCCGCACAATGTCTGGCGCAGGATGCAGGCCGCACGGCGATTATTGATTTGACGGGCGATGTCCGCAGGGATGTCAGCTATGGCGATCTGTCCGGGATGGCCGATGGTCTGGCGCGCAGCTTGCTGCCCCGCGTGCGGGCGGGCGACCGCGTCGGGGTCTTGCTTAGCCAAAGCCCGTGGTGTGCGGCGGCCCATCTGGCGATCTGGAAAATTGGTGCGATTTCAGTGCCTTTGTTCAAGCTCTTCAAGTATGACGCGTTGAAATCCCGCGTGCAGGATGCTGGCATCACGCTGGTGCTGACCGACGCCGAAGGGCGCGATCTTCTGGATGATCTGGCCGAGGCATGGATGGCGCAAACCGTGGGCATCGCGGGCGATCCGGTACCCTTTGCCGATACCGGCCCGGACGATCCGGCGGTGCTGATTTACACATCGGGCACCACGGGCAGCCCCAAGGGCGCGCTGCACGGCCACCGCGTTCTGACCGGGCATTTGCCCGGCGTATCGCTGAGCCATGATGTGTTGGGCGCGCAAGGCGATTGCCTGTGGACCCCTGCGGATTGGGCATGGATCGGCGGGCTGTTTGACGTGTTGATGCCCGCGCTGGCCTTGGGTGTGCCCGTGGTCGCGGCGCGGTTGCCCAAATTTTCGCCCGAAGACTGCGCGCGCATCATCGCGGATGGCGGCGTGCGCAACGTGTTCTTTCCACCAACGGCGCTGCGGATGCTCAAGGCGGCGGGGGCCGAAATTTCAGGTTTGCGCTCGGTCGCGTCGGGCGGTGAACCGCTGGGCGCGGAGATGCTGGCATGGGGCCAAAGCGCCTTCGGCCTGACGATCAACGAATTTTACGGCCAGACCGAATGCAACATGGTCGCGTCCAGTTGCGCCGCGCGGTTTGCGGCCCGTGCGGGCTGTATCGGCAAGGCCGTGCCGGGCCATGACGTGGCGGTGATCGACAGTGATGGCACCCCCACATTGGCCGAAGGCGATGTCGCGATCCGGCGTGGGTCTGCGGCGATGATGCTGGGCTATTGGCAGCGCCCCGAAGCCACGGCCGAAAAATTCCGCGGCGACTGGATGATCACCGGCGATCGCGGCATCTGGGAAGGCGACTATTTGCGCTTTGTCGGCCGCGAGGATGACGTGATCACCTCGTCGGGCTACCGCATTGGCCCCGCCGAGATCGAGGACTGCCTGCTGACCCATCCGGATGTCGCGACCTGCGGTGTGGTGGGCAAACCGGACGCCCTGCGCACCGAAATCGTCAAGGCCTATGTGGTGCGCAAAACCGGCAGCAGCGTTGACGCGGCAACCCTGCAAGACTGGTGCAAAACCCGTCTGGCCAGCTATTCCTACCCGCGCGAAATCACCTTTCTGGATGCGCTGCCGATGACCGTGACGGGCAAGGTGATCCGCAAAGACCTCAAAGCGCTTGCCACAAGCGAGCAGACCCCGTGACCGCTGTCCAATTGATACACCCAAGGAGACCCACATGAAGCTGATCTCGCAGGCGCTGCCCTCATCCGAAGGCTTCAAAGCCAACGAAGCCGCCCATCTTGAAGCGTTGCAAACCGTGCGCGAAGCGTCCGAGGCGGCTGCATTCGGGGGCGGTGAAAAATCACGTGCCCGCCACGAGAGCCGGGGCAAGATGCTGCCGCGTGAACGGGTGGCGAACCTGCTGGACCCCGGATCGCCTTTCCTCGAGGTTGGCGGGCTGGCGGCGCACGGCCTTTATGGCGGGGCGGCCCCTTGTGCGGGCGTCATCGCGGGCGTGGGGCAGGTGCATGGCATCGACTGCATGATCGTGTGCAATGACGCGACGGTTAAGGGCGGCACCTATTTCCCGATGAGCGTCAAGAAACACCTGCGCGCCCAGGAAATCGCCGAGGAAAACCATCTGCCCTGCATCTATCTGGTCGACAGTGGTGGCGCGAACCTGCCCAATCAGGACGAGGTCTTTCCCGACCGCGACCACTTTGGCCGGATTTTCTATAATCAGGCTCGGATGAGCGGCAAGGGCATCCCGCAGATCGCGGTTGTGATGGGGTCGTGTACCGCCGGTGGGGCCTATGTGCCGGCGATGTCCGATGTGTCGATCATCGTCAAGGAACAGGGCACGATCTTTCTGGCCGGCCCGCCGCTGGTCAAGGCCGCGACAGGCGAAGTCGTGACCGCCGAAGACCTTGGCGGCGGCGACGTGCACACCCGTCTGTCCGGTGTTGCCGATTATCTGGCCGAGGATGACGCCCATGCGCTGGCGCTGGCACGCCGTGCCGTGGCGGGGCTGAACCGTGCCAAACCCGCCACCGTGCAATGGCAGCCCAGCGAGGAACCCGCCTATGACCCCGCCGAGATGCTGGGCGTTGTCCCCGCCGATCTGCGCACGCCCTACGACATCCGCGAGGTGATCATGCGGCTGGTAGATGGCAGCCGCTTTGACGAATTCAAATCGCGCTATGGTGAAACGCTGGTCTGCGGCTTTGCCCATGTCAAAGGCTGCCCTGTGGGCATCATCGCCAATAACGGGGTCCTGTTTTCGGAATCTGCGCAAAAAGGCGCGCATTTCGTCGAGTTGTGTTCGCAGCGCAAGATCCCGCTGGTGTTCTTGCAAAACATCACCGGTTTCATGGTGGGGCGCAAATACGAGAACGAAGGCATCGCCCGGCACGGGGCCAAGATGGTGACTGCCGTAGCATCCACCAACGTGCCGAAAATCACCATGCTGGTGGGCGGGTCATTCGGTGCGGGCAACTATGGCATGGCCGGGCGGGCCTATTCCCCGCGCTTTATGTGGACATGGCCCAATTCGCGGATTTCCGTCATGGGGGGCGCGCAGGCGGCAGGGGTTCTGGCCACGGTCAAGCGCGATGCGATTGAACGGGCTGGCGAAAGCTGGAGCGCGGAAGACGAGGCCAAGTTCAAGCAGCCCACGATCGATATGTTCGAGGAACAGTCGCATCCGCTTTATGCCTCGGCGCGGCTGTGGGATGACGGCGTGATCGACCCGCGCAAAAGCCGCGATGTGCTGTCGCTGTCGCTGCGGGCCAGTTTGAATGCACCGATCGAGGACACACGCTTTGGCGTGTTCCGGATGTGAGGGGATCGCCATGATAAAGACATTACAACAGATCGTCGATGCCAATCCGGAGGCGGAAACATTCCGCTTTGGCGACAACCCGAAACTATGTGCCGAGATCATCGCCTTGGTGCGGGCCGGCAAAAAGACCGCCACCTGCGAGGCCGCATCGGCCTATGGCGCGGGCGGGGATGCATACCCCGAGATTGGCCGCCGCGACATCGCGCTGAACTGGGATGGCACGCCTGCCTTTATGATCGAAACGGTCGAGGTATCGACCCGTCGTTTCAACGAGATGGACGCCGAATTTGTCGCCGCGCAGGGCGAGTTTCGCGATCTGGCCGACTGGCGCGAAAAATACGAGGCGTATTTCCATCGTAGCGGCGGGTTCAAGCCAGACATGAAGCTGATGTGTGAACGGTTCAAGCTGATTGAGGATTTCGCCTGATGGGAGCTTTTTCGGTGATCGCGAGGGATTGCTGGGGGCCGGCCCCCAGACGCAGGGTTTGCTGGGGGCCAGCCCCCAGACCCCCGGAGTTTATCTGGCAAAATGAAGATAAGGTTTAAGGGGATTGGGTGATGTTTGATACAATTTTGATTGCGAACCGGGGCGAGATTGCCTGCCGTGTGATGGAAACGGCTCAAGCCATGGGCGTGCGCTGTGTCGCGGTTTATTCGGATGCGGATAGGTCGGCCAAGCATGTGGCGATGGCAGATACCGCGGTGCATATCGGCGGGTCTGCCCCGGCGCAGAGTTATCTGCGTGGTGAGGTGATCATTCAGGCGGCCCTGGACACGGGCGCGCAGGCGATCCATCCGGGCTATGGGTTTTTGTCAGAGAACCCCGATTTTGTGGATGCTGTCGAGGCGGCGGGGTTGGTGTTTATCGGACCATCGGCCAAGGCGATCCGTGCGATGGGATTAAAAGACGCCGCTAAGGCCTTGATGATAAAGGCAGGTGTACCGGTTGTGCCGGGCTATCACGGGGCCGATCAGGGCGATGCCCTGCTGGCGGCCGAGGCGGGCAAGATCGGCTATCCGGTGTTGATCAAGGCCGTTGCGGGTGGCGGTGGCAAAGGCATGCGGCTGGTCGAGGCGGCGGACGGGTTTCAGGCCGCGCTGGACAGTGCGCGCTCCGAGGCGAAAACCGCCTTTGGCAATGCCGATGTGCTGGTCGAGAAATTCGTGACCAAGCCGCGTCATATCGAGGTGCAGGTGTTCGGGGACGGCACCCGTGCGGTGCATCTGTTCGAGCGCGATTGTTCGCTGCAACGGCGCCACCAGAAGGTGATCGAGGAAGCGCCGGCCCCCGGCATGACCGCTGAAATGCGCGAGGCCATGGGGCAGGCGGCGGTGACGGCGGCCGAGGCGATCGGCTATGCCGGTGCGGGCACCATCGAATTTATTGTGGACGGGTCGGACGGGCTGCGCCCTGACGGGTTCTTTTTCATGGAGATGAACACGCGGTTGCAGGTGGAGCACCCCGTGACCGAGGCGATCACCGGCGTTGATCTGGTCGAATGGCAATTGCGCGTGGCGGCGGGGGAAAGCCTGCCGATGCGCCAGGATGCGTTGGGCATTCAGGGCCACGCGTTCGAGGCGCGGCTTTATGCCGAGGATGTGCCGAAAGGCTTCTTGCCTGCGACAGGCACGCTGACCCATCTGGCGTTCCAGAACGGAGCCCGTGCCGATAGCGGTGTGCGGGCGGGGGATACGATCAGCCCGTTTTACGACCCGATGATTGCCAAGATCATCGTGCATGGGCCGACGCGGGAAATTGCCCTGTCCAAGCTGCGCTCGGCTTTGAAGAATTGCGAAGTGGGCGGCACTGTTACCAACCTTGCGTTTCTGGGCGCGCTGGCCGGGCATGACGGCTTTGGTGCGGGGGATGTGGATACCGGGTTGATTGGCCGCGAGATCGACAGCCTGACTGTCGCGCCCGACGTGCAGCCGCGTCATGCGGCGCTGGCAGGCATGGCGGCTTTGGGTCTGCTGCACGCGGGCAGCGATACGGGGTTCACCTTGTGGCAGCCGTTGGTGCGTCAGGTCGGTCTGACCTGGGGCGGGGAGGATCACCTGTTGAAGGTGCAGGTGCTGTCGCCAAGCGAACAGCTTTGGCAGGTCGACGGGACCGAGGTTGTGGCCCGGCGTGCGGGCAGCGGCTGGCAGGTCGGCGGGCACAGTGCAGCGGCTGTTGCGGTGAAGGACGGTCAGGTCACGGTCTTTGACGGTTACGGATTGGTGTTCGAGGTGATCGACCCGCTGGCCCGTGCGGCCGGGGGCCACGGCGATGGCAATCTGGTCGAGGCACCGATGCCGGGGCTGGTGCGCAGTGTCGATGCTGTTGTGGGGCAAGCGGTTGCCAAGGGCGACCGTCTGGCGGTGCTGGAGGCGATGAAGATGGAACACAGCCTGCTGGCCGCGCGGGATGGGATTGTGGCCGAGGTCTTGGCCGTGGCCGGCGATCAGGTCGAAGCAGGGGCGGCGCTGGTGCGGCTGGAGCCCGAAGCCGAGGCGGACGCGGCATGATCACCCTGCACCACGTTCCGCAGAGCCGGTCGATGCGCAGCCTGTGGTTGCTCCATGAACTGGATGTGCCGTTTGAAGTCGTGGTGCATCCTTTTGACAAATCCCTGCGCGATCCGGCCTATCTGGCGATTTCGCCCGCGGGGCGCGTGCCGTCGCTTGAGATCGACGGCGAGGCGATGTTCGAGACCGGCGCGATTGGCGAATATTTGTGCGAGCGGTTCAGCCCCGAGGGGCTGGGCCGGATGCCCGGCACGCCGGAGCGCCAGCAGTGGCTGGTCTGGATGCATTTTGCGGAAACCGTCAGCCAGCATTGCGCAGCCCTGACCCAGCAACATGTGGCCTTGCGCGATGATGCCATGCGCAGCCCGATTGTGATGAAATTGGAAGCCGCACGGGTGAAGAAATGCTATGATGCCATTGAGGCGCGTCTGGAGGGGCGGGATTATCTGCTGTCCAGCGGGTTTACGGCTGCCGATATCGGGGTCGGGCAGGCCGTTTACATGGGGCAGTTTTTCGCCAGGACCGACGACCATCCAAGGGTGGCTGCGTGGTTTGGCCGGCTTTCGGAGCGGGCGGGGTTCGTTAAATCCCTGCCTACGGAAGGGGCCTTGTTTGAACAGGGGTTTTTCGAACCTTGGCCGGTCGTGTGAGGCCAATGGCGTTATTTTGAGTTTATTTGGCAAAATGAAGGGGAGGGACGGAAATGGACAAGGGCGTTTGTGAAATATTCGAGGTGGGGCCTCGGGACGGGCTTCAGAACGAGGCGCGCGAAATTCCGGTGGCCGAAAAGATTGCCTTGGTCGATTTGCTAAGCCGGGCCGGGTTTTCACGGATCGAGGTGGCGAGTTTTGTCAGCCCCAAATGGGTGCCGCAAATGGCGGGATCGGGTGAGGTTCTGGCCGGGATTAAACGTGCCGAGGGGGTGCGCTATGCAGCGTTGACGCCGAACATGCGCGGCTATGAGGATGCGGTGGCGGCCAAGGCCGATGAAATCGCGATCTTTGCCTCGGCCAGTGAGGGGTTCAGCAAGAAGAACATCAACGCCAGCATTGACGAGGCGTTCGAGCGTTTCGCCCCCATTCTGGAAGAGGCGCGGCATGTGGACATGCCTGTAAGAGGCTATGTGTCTTGCGTCATCAAATGCCCCTATGACGGGGTGGTATCGCCTGCGCAGGTTGCTGCGGTGGCCGACCGGCTGTTTGCCATGGGATGTTACGAGGTGTCTTTGGGCGATACCATCGGCGCAGGGACGCCTGACAGCATTGCCAAGATGCTGCTGGCGGTGCGTGATGTTGTCCCTGTGGGGCGGCTTGCGGGGCATTTTCACGATACCAACGGGCGGGCGATTGATAATATTGATGCGTCGCTGTCCATGGGGGTGCGGGTGTTTGATGCGGCTGTTGGCGGTCTTGGCGGGTGCCCCTATGCGCCCGGTGCGGCGGGCAATGTAGCGACCGAGGCGGTGAATGCGCATCTGACCGCGCTCGGGTATAAAACGGGGCTGGATCAAGCCTTGATCGAGGAAGCCGCCGCCATGGCGCGGCAGATGAGGACCGGCTGATGTACGAGACGATAAGGGTCGAGACAGACCCGCGCGGGGTCGCTACGCTGACGCTGGCGCGTGAAGACAAGCACAACGCCATGTCGGCGCAGATGATCGCGGAGCTGAGCCAGGCGGCGGCGCAGCTGGGTGCGGATGACAGCGTGCGGGTTGTCATTCTGACCGGTGCGGGCAAGTCGTTTTGCGCGGGCGGCGATCTGGGCTGGATGCAGGCGCAGCGCGATATGGATGCGGCCACACGGTCGGCCGAGGCTGGCAAGCTGGCCGCGATGCTGGGCGCGTTGAATGCGCTGCCCAAGCCGTTGATCGGGCGGGTGCAGGGCAACGCCTTTGGCGGCGGGGTCGGGATGGCGTCGGTCTGCGATGTGGCGGTCGGTGTAGATACCCTCAAGATGGGGTTCACCGAGACGCGGCTGGGCATCATCCCGGCGACCATCGGCCCCTATGTGCTGGCCCGCATGGGCGAGGGGCGCGCGCGGCGTGTGTTCATGTCGGCGCGGTTGTTCGGGGCGGATGAAGCCGTTGATCTGGGCCTGCTGGCGCGGATCGTTCCGGCTCAGGACCTTGATGCCGCAATCGAGGCCGAAGTCCTGCCCTATCTGTCTTGCGCACCCGGTGCGGTCGCCGCGGCAAAGCAATTGGCCCGCGATCTGGGGCCGCGGATTGACGCCGAGGTTGTGGGGCACACCATCGCGGCGCTGGCCGCAAGATGGGAGACCGACGAAGCCGCCGAGGGAATCGGTGCGTTTTTCGACAAGCGCAAACCGGCATGGATCAAGGCTTGACCGCGACCCGTGTTGCGTTACCTCGGACGTAGAAGACACACTGGGAGGGCATGATGCGGATTTTGTTTACAGGCGGCAGCGGCAAGGCGGGGCGGCATGTGGTGCCCTATCTGATGGATCAGGGGCATCAGGTGTTGAATGTCGACCTTGTGCCGCTGGACTATCCCGGTGTCGACAACCGCATTGCCGATATGACCGATGCCGGGCAGATGTTCGACGTCATGCAAAGCTATGCCAATCTGGGAGAGCTGGAACCGGGCCACGGTATGCCGCGCTTTGATGCGGTGGTGCATTTTGCAGCGATCCCGCGCATTCTGATCCGCTCTGACAACGAGGTGTTTCGGGTGAACACCCTTGGCACCTATAATGTCATCGATGCCGCGCTCAAGGCCGGGGTGCGCAAGGTGATCTTTGCGTCCTCCGAGACGGCATATGGCATCTGCTTTGCCGATGGAGAGGTCAAACCGCAGTATATCCCGATGGACGAGGACCACCCGACCGTCCCGCAAGACAGCTATGCCATGTCCAAGGTCTGTAACGAGGCGACGGCGCGCAGTTTTCAGGCGCGCACGGGGGTCGATATTTACGGGCTTCGAATCAACAACGTGATCGAGCCTGATGAATATGCACGGATTTTTCCGAATTTCATCGACGACCCCGACCAGCGCCGCCGCAATATCTTTGCCTATATTGATGCGCGCGATCTGGGGCAGATGGTGGCCCGCTGCCTAAAGACGGACGGGCTGGGCTATGAGGTGTTCAATGTCGCCAATGACGACCATTCGGTGGACCGCACAACGTCGGAATTGATCGCACAATATTATAAAGACGTCCCGCAAACCCGCGAGATGGGCGAAAACGAGACATTTTTTACCAACGCAAAGGCCCGCGCGCTGCTTGGCTTTGCGCCCGAACACAGCTGGCGGGATTATGTCGATGCGCGCAGGAAATAGGCAACCCCAGAGCCACTGATCTGCCCGCTCATCCATGGTGAAACGGAAACCCTCAAAAATGGCGGGTTCGGTTGACCCTGACGAGGCGGCGGAGTAAACCCCATTCAGTCAGGTTCGCAGCCTGACAGGTAAGGCGCATAGCCGCGCCAGATACGCAAAGGAGCTTCCCCTTGGACGAGATGATGCGGGAATACCTGCCGATCCTTATTTTCTTGGCTGTTGCCATTGGCCTTGGCCTTGTTTTGATATTGGCCGCCGTGGTCATTGCGGTGCGTAATCCGGACCCTGAAAAAGTGTCGGCCTACGAATGTGGCTTTAACGCATTTGACGATGCACGGATGAAATTCGACGTACGGTTCTATCTTGTGTCGATTCTTTTCATTATTTTTGACCTCGAAATTGCATTTCTCTTTCCCTGGGCCGTCGCCTTTCAGGATGTGAGCATGGCCGGTTTCTGGTCGATGATGGTTTTCTTGGCCGTGCTGACCGCCGGTTTTGCGTATGAATGGAAAAAGGGAGCTTTGGAATGGCAGTAGCAGCCGCCGGGGCCTATTCGGCCGGGATGGACCGCGATGTGGCCACCCAAAACCTGAACAAGGAACTGCAGGACAAAGGGTTCTTGCTGACCTCGACCGAAGACCTGATCAACTGGGCGCGCACCGGTTCGCTGCACTGGATGACCTTTGGTCTGGCCTGTTGCGCGGTCGAAATGATGCACACCTCGATGCCGCGCTATGACCTTGAACGGTTCGGCACAGCCCCGCGCGCATCCCCGCGCCAGTCCGATCTGATGATCGTGGCCGGTACGCTGACCAACAAGATGGCACCCGCCCTGCGCAAGGTCTATGACCAGATGCCCGAGCCACGCTATGTGATCTCGATGGGGTCTTGTGCCAATGGCGGCGGGTATTACCACTACAGCTATTCCGTGGTGCGCGGCTGTGACCGGATCGTGCCCGTTGACGTTTATGTACCCGGCTGCCCGCCCACGGCAGAGGCGCTGTTGTACGGTATCATGCAATTGCAGCGCAAAATGCGCCGCACCGGCACAATTGTTCGCTAAGGGGCTGATATGTCAGAACAACTGAACGAACTTGGCGCTTACATCGAAGCGAAACGCCCTGACTGCATCCTGGGTTGGGACATCTCCTTTGGCGAGCTGAACATGGACGTGACCCAGGCGAATTTGCCGGGTCTCGTGGAATTCATCAAAGGTGACGCAACCTGCCGCTTTACCTCGCTGGTTGATATCACGGCTGTGGATTACCCCGGGCGGGCCAAGCGGTTCGACGTGATCTACCACTTCTTGTCGATGTTCCAGAACCAGCGCATCCGCCTGCGGGTCGCCGCCCGCGAGGAAGACATGGTGCCGTCGATCGTCGACATCCACCCCTCCGCCAACTGGTTCGAGCGTGAAGTGTTCGACATGTTCGGCATCCTGTTCGCAGGCCACCCGGATTTGCGCCGCTTGCTGACCGACTATGGTTTCCGCGGCCACCCGCTGCGCAAGGATTTCCCGACCACCGGCTATACCGAAGTCCGCTATGACGAGGTCGAAAAGCGCGTTGTTTATGAACCCGTGTCGCTGGTTCAGGAATACCGCCAGTTCGATTTCATGTCGCCCTGGGAAGGTGCCGAATACATTCTTCCCGGCGACGAAAAGCCGGAGGCGAAGTGATGGGAGGCATCTGGTGGTTTGTTCTTTCAGCCCTCACAATCATCCCGATGGTGCGGCTTTTGCCGTTCTTCGGGATCAACAAATACTGGGCTGCGGCCTGCGTCGTCCCCTTTGGCGTGATCGCCTTGCTGTGGTGGATGGGCGTCAAACTGGCCGAGTTGGAGCGTAAATGATGGACGGTACCAAAGGTTTCGAAGACGCCCTGACAGGCGAACAGAAAATCCGCAATTTCAACATCAACTTTGGCCCGCAGCACCCTGCGGCCCACGGCGTTTTGCGTCTGGTGCTTGAACTGGACGGCGAGATCGTCGAACGGTGCGACCCGCATATCGGCCTGCTGCACCGTGGCACCGAAAAGCTGATGGAAAGCCGCACCTATCTGCAAAACCTCCCGTATTTCGACCGGCTCGATTACGTGGCCCCGATGAACCAGGAACATGCCTGGTGTCTGGCGATTGAAAAGCTGACCGGCGTTGTCGTGCCGCGCCGCGCTTCGCTGATCCGCGTGCTTTATTCCGAAATCGGCCGCATCCTGTCGCACCTGCTGAACGTCACGACGCAGGCGATGGACGTTGGTGCCTTGACCCCGCCGCTTTGGGGCTTTGAGGAACGCGAAGATCTGATGATCTTTTATGAACGCGCTTGCGGTGCCCGTCTGCACGCGGCCTATTTCCGCCCCGGCGGTGTGCATCAGGATCTGCCACCGGCCTTGCTGGACGATATCGAAACCTGGTCGCATAAATTCCTGTCCGGCTTCATGGTCGACATCGACGAATTGCTGACCGAAAACCGCATTTTCAAACAGCGCAATGTCGATATCGGTGTTGTCAGCACCCAAGACATCCAGGATTGGGGTTTTTCGGGCGTGATGGTGCGCGGGTCTGGCATGGCCTGGGATTTGCGCCGCGCGCAGCCCTATGAATGCTATGACGAATTCGACTTCCAGATCCCGACGGGCGTGAATGGCGACTGCTATGACCGCTACCTTGTCCGCATGGAAGAAATGCGCCAGTCGACCTACATCATCCAGCAGGCCATCGCGAAACTGCGCGCACCCGAAGGGCAGGGCGATGTGCTGGCACGTGGCAAGATCACACCGCCCAGCCGCTCCGCGATGAAGACCGACATGGAAAGCCTGATCCACCACTTCAAGCTGTACACCGAAGGGTTCCACGTTCCCGCCGGCGAAGTCTATTGCGCGGTCGAAGCGCCCAAGGGCGAATTCGGCGTGTATCTTGTCGCTGACGGTACCAATAAACCCTACCGCGCCAAATTGCGCGCGCCGGGCTATCTGCATCTGCAAGCCATGGATTATCTGGCCAAAGGCCACCAGCTGGCGGATGTCGCGGCCATCATCGGTACGATGGACATCGTCTTTGGCGAGGTCGACCGTTGAGCCTGCCCGCCGTTTTCATTTTGCAAAATAAACTCCCGCCGGAGGCACCTGCCGTCTCTGCCAGAACGAAAGCCTGATCTGATGCTGCGCCGTCTACACCCTGACCAACCGACAAGCTTTGCCTTTACCCCCGACAACCAGGTATGGGCCGAAGCGCAGATCACCAAATACCCCGAAGGCCGTCAGGCCAGCGCGATCATCCCGCTGTTGTGGCGTGCGCAGGAACAGGAGGGCTGGCTCAGCCGCCCTGCAATCGAACATGTGTCCGACATGCTGGGGCTGGCCTATATCCGTGGTCTCGAAGTTGCGACATTCTACTTCATGTTCCAGCTTCAGCCCGTGGGCGAAGTCGCGCATTTCCAGATTTGTGGCACCACATCCTGCATGATCTGCGGTGCCGAAGACCTGATCGCGGTCTGCAAGGAAAAGATCGCTGCCAAGCCCCATGAAATCAGCGCTGATGGCAAGTTTTCGTGGGAAGAGGTCGAATGTCTCGGAGCCTGTTCCAACGCACCCATGGCCCAGATCGGCAAGGATTATTACGAGGATCTGACCACCGAGGGTTTCTCGGCGATGATCGACGATATGGCAGCGGGCAAAGTGCCGGTTCCCGGTCCCCAGAACGGCCGCTACGCGTCCGAGCCTTTGTCCGGTTTGACCAGCCTCACGGATCACGACAGCGGCAAGACGCAATATAACGCCAGCGTCCAGTTGGCGGTTGATATTGGCGATACGTTGAAACGGATCGACGGGACAGAAGTGCCGTTTTCCGCCCCTTGGCAGGGCAAAGATGCCGGCAAGACATCCGGCAAACCCGCGAAACGCGACGATCTGATGCCGCCGGCTGGCCCCGATGGTGCCCAAGGCGGGCGCACCGCAGCAGAGCAAGCCGCGCCGCGCAATGTCGGTGACAGTTCCGACAAAAAATCCGAAGCCCCCGGCGAAGCCAAAGGTGTCAAAGCCGTCGGCAAACCGGCACAGGGCAGCGTTGCCCCGGCGCCGAAAACACCCAAAGCCAAGCCTGCCGTGGCCGAAAATAACGCCCAAGCAGGGGGTACGAAACCTGCGATGCTTGATGCGCCACGGGGTGGGGCTGCGGATGATCTGAAGCTGATCAAGGGCATCGGACCAAAGCTTGAAAAGATGGTTAACTCATTGGGTTTCTTCCATTTTGACCAGGTCGCCAACTGGACAGCAGATGAACTGGCTTGGGTCGATCAGAACCTTGCCGGCTTCAAGGGCCGCGCGACCCGCGACGCTTGGGTTGATCAGGCCAAAAAGCTGGCCGCAGGCGAGGAAACAGAATTCTCGTCCCGCGCCAAAAAAGATGATATCTATAAGGCATAATAGATCATCTTGAATGGCAACAAAGGGACGGACATGACAAATTTGACAGAAAAAGAACAGTGTAAACGTGGGTGCACCTGGTGGGGGGCCGGTATCGGCCTTGGTGCCGCTCTTTTGTTTTGGGCGATCTTTGGCTGGGGTTTTTTCCTGTCCGTTATCCTTGGTATCGTTTTCGGTGTGGTGGCTTTTTTCGTTCTGTCAAACATCTGGTGTGACAAGATTTCCGATGCGCCTGTTGCGTCTGCCGCAGCGCCATCTTCCGCCGCATCTTCTGGCGCTGCTGCGACCGCTTCGGCGACAGCGGCCCCCGAAGCGCCTGTTGCGTCTGCCGCACCTGCCGCGCAGGCTTCTGCCGATGTTGCGCCCGCCCCATCCGAGGCCGCTGCAAGCGCCCCCGATGCTGCTGCCGCCGCACCTGAAAAGGCGGCATTTTCCGGGATGAAGCCCAGCACGCCTTTGAAGGGCCAGCAAGAACTGGCCGCGCGCAAGGGTACCTATAAATACGAAGCGCCCAAGGCCGAAAAAGCCCCGGCGAAAAAGACCGCAGCCCCCAAGAAGGCCGTGGCCTCTGGGAAAGCCGTAGCTGCTGCGCCCGAAAAGGCGGCTCCGGTCAAGAAAACCGCAGCCCCCAAGAAAACCGCAGCCCCCAAGAAAGCCGCAGCACCCAAGCAAAAAACCGCGCCGAAGAAAACAGCCGCCGCGCCAGTTGCGCCTGCGGCGTTTGTGGATGTCCCTGCCGACACGGTTCAAAGCCAGCCCAAAACCCTGACCCAGGCGCGGGCAGGTGGGGCGGATGACCTCAAGCGTATCAGCGGTGTGGGCCCCAAGCTGGAACAGACCCTGAACGAGTTGGGGTTCTATCACTTTGACCAGATCGCCAATTGGGGCGCGCAGGAAATTGCATGGGTTGACGCGCGGGTTCGCTTTAAGGGCCGCATCGCGCGTGACAACTGGATGGAGCAGGCAAAAATTCTGGCTGCTGGCGGCGAGACCGAATTCTCTGCCCGCACCAAGAAAACCTGAAGCCTGACGTGGTGCCTGACAAATGACCGAAGAAGAAAACATCGCACTCGCCCGCAAGGGCCGGATGGTGGCGTTGGTCATCGCAGGCACCATGTTGCTTTGGATTGCCCTGCAGTGGCTTGCGCCGCAGTTCGGGTTGCCGGGGCGCTATGCCTTGTTGTTTGACTTTGCTGCCTTGGGTGCCTTGATCTGGGCGATGGTTAATATCTATCAGATGCGCAAGGCCCGCGCGGCAAGCCGCAACGACTAAAAGAAAACGCGGTACGCCGCACAGGAATAGAACAGTAAGCGCAGCACTGCTGCGAGACATAAAGGGAAGCGACATGCTCCAGGATCAAGACCGCATCTTTACCAATATCTACGGTATGCACGACCGGACGCTGAAGGGCGCGCAGGCGCGTGGCCATTGGGATGGCACGGCGAATATCCTGAAGAACGGCCGCGAATGGATTATCGACCAGATGAAGGCGTCAGGCCTGCGCGGTCGGGGTGGTGCGGGTTTCCCGACCGGTCTGAAATGGTCTTTCATGCCCAAGGAAAGCGACGGCCGCCCCAGCTATCTGGTGGTGAACGCCGATGAATCCGAGCCCGGCACCTGTAAAGACCGCGAAATCATGCGCCACGATCCGCATACGCTGGTCGAAGGCTGTCTGATCGCCAGCTTCGCCATGCAGGCCAACGCCTGCTATATCTACATCCGCGGCGAATATATCCGCGAAAAAGAGGCGCTTCAGGCCGCGATTGACGAGGCCTATGATGCGGGTCTGGTGGGCAAGAACGCCTGCAAATCCGGCTATGATTTCGACATCTATCTGCACCACGGAGCAGGGGCCTATATCTGCGGCGAAGAAACCGCATTGCTGGAAAGCCTTGAGGGCAAAAAAGGCATGCCGCGCATGAAGCCGCCATTCCCTGCGGGTGCCGGTCTGTATGGCTGCCCGACCACGGTGAACAATGTGGAATCGATCGCCGTTGTGCCAACGATCCTGCGCCGCGGGCCCGAGTGGTTCTCGAGCTTTGGCCGCCCCAACAATGCGGGCACCAAGCTGTTTGCGATTTCCGGTCACGTCAACAACCCTTGCGTCGTCGAAGAAGCGATGAGCATCGGCTTTGAAGAACTGATCGAAAAGCATTGCGGCGGTATTCGCGGTGGCTGGGACAACCTCAAGGCCGTTATTCCGGGCGGGTCGTCTGTTCCGATGATCCCCGGCGCACAGATGCGCGACGCGATCATGGATTTCGATTACCTGCGCGAGCAGCGGTCGGGTCTGGGTACGGCTGCGGTTATCGTCATGGATAACTCTACCGACGTGATCAAGGCGATCTGGCGTTTGGCCAAATTCTACAAGCACGAAAGCTGTGGCCAGTGCACGCCGTGCCGTGAAGGCACCGGCTGGATGATGCGCGTGATGGACCGTCTCGTGACCGGCGATGCCGAACCCGAAGAAATCGACATGCTGCTGGACGTGACCAAGCAAGTTGAAGGCCACACAATCTGTGCCCTCGGCGATGCGGCGGCCTGGCCGATCCAGGGTCTGATCCGTCACTTCCGTGACGAAATCGAAGACCGTATCAAGCACAAGCGCACCGGCCGCGTCAGTGCCGTGGCGGCGGAATGATCATGGAAGCATTTGCCGCCTATAGCCATGCCATCGCATCCCTTGCCCTTTGGGCGCTGTTGATCAGCGTTTTGGGTGCCGCATCGACCCGTGGGCGTACCCCCGAAAACCGGTGCGACTGTGGCAAGCCCAAGCGGAATTACGACGATCCGTGGTACCGCAGTGAACGTGCGTTCATGAATGCCGTTGAAACCTCCGGCCCGTTTATCGCGACCACAGTTGCGGCAATTCTGATCGGTGCTTCGCCGTTCTGGGTCAACCTGTTTGCGTCGGTGTTTATTGTGGCACGTGCTGTAATGGCGTTTGTTCACATCCGCACAACCAATCAGGCGGCGCGGTCGCTGTGCTTTGGCATCGGATTGTTCTGCATTCTGGCACTGGTGATCATGACAGTGGTCGCGGCCTTTTAAAGGGGCTGCTGCCAGCGCTTGGCCGCAACAAGGAACGCGCATGGGATTTTTCCGCAATATCTGGGACGGTCTGCTAAGCCTTGCTGCGGCTTTGGTAACCCTCGCGGTTTTTGCGACACCCGTTTGGGCGACGCATCTGGCGATATCGGCCAAAGTCGTGCCGGTGTGGACCTATGCGGCGCTGGTGGGGTTGATCTATATCGGCGGCAATCTGGCCATCGCCTTTCTGCGCAAAGCGCTGGATGGCGTGGCCCCCTTGCGTGATCGGAGACGGTGATGGACGACATGCATCTGGCCGAGCTGAACGTCGGGCGGCTTTTGGCCCCAACAGGTGACCCGCGTGTCGCCGAATTTATGGACAACCTTGACCGGATCAATGGCATGGGCAAGCGGATGCCCGGCTTTGTCTGGATGATGGAAGGGTCGGGCGAACCGGGGACGGGCAACACCGATGCCAAGATCGACGGCGACCCGCAGCATGTTTCAAACCTGACGGTCTGGGAAGACGTTGAAACCCTTGAGCAATTCGTCTGGGGGACCATTCACAAACAGTTCTATGCGCGGCGTCGTGAATGGTTTGAAGTCTTGGATAAAATGCATTTTGTGATGTGGTGGGTCCCAAAAGGCCATCGCCCCACTTTGGAAGAAGCACTGGCGCGACTGGACCATTTGCGCGAAAACGGCGACAGTGACCATGCGTTTGGCTGGGCGCATCTGAAACAGGCAACGCGCTGGCGCAGCGACGGGTGCCAAGCCACAGCGGCGGAGTAAAACTATGAAGTTTATTGTTTGTGCATTTATGGCCACGGTGGCCTTGGCGGGCTGCACGTCCCAAGAGGACCGGATCGCCTTTGATGGCAAGTTTTTCAAGACCAAGATCAGCAAGGTTGATGGCCAACGTGACGTGTTCACGCTGGTGGTCAAGAACGCGTCGCAGTCGATTGACGGTGCCCGCGAGGCCGCGCGTTACGAGGCGACGGTATATTGCGTGAACACCTATGGCAGTTCCGATATCATGTGGGTTGTGGGGCCGGATACCCCTTCGGAAAATTTGCAGCTCGTTGGGGATAGTTTGACCTTTTCTGGGTCTTGCCCTTCGTGATGGTTTGCGCGACACACGGCATGCAAATGGCTGATTTCGGGATGTTATTGCATAACAACCATGTCGGTTCCCATATGCAGACGGGGCATTCCGCCCCCTGCATGAGGAGAGTAAGATGCGTAACGTATTGATTGCTGTGGTGTCTGTGGCGCTGCTGGCCAGCCCTGTCGCTGCGAAGTCACCGCTGCGTGATGTGGCGGCTGTAGATGGCGCGTTGCTGGACTTGGGACTGGCCGACAAGATTCGCAAGGAATGCCCCGATATTTCCGCCCGCATGATCCGCGCCATCAGTTATTTGAACAATATCCAGCAAACCGCGCGGTCTTTGGGGTATACAGATGCCGAAATTGACGCCTACCGCAAAAGCCCCGAAGAAAAAGCGCGCATGAAAGCCCGTGGTGCTGCATATTTAGAGGCAAATGGGGTCGATACTTCCGATCCACAAAGCTATTGTACGTTAGGCCGCGCAGAAATCCAAAAATCGAGCCGTATAGGTTCGTTACTGAGAGCGAAGTAAGCATATGAGCGATATCCGCAAGATCATCATTGACGGTAAAGAAGTTGAAGTCGAAGGGGCAATGACGCTTATTCAGGCGTGCGAGGAAGCGGGCGTGGAAATTCCACGTTTCTGCTACCACGAACGTCTGTCGATTGCGGGCAATTGCCGGATGTGTCTTGTCGAAGTTGTCGGCGGTCCGCCCAAGCCAGCCGCGTCTTGCGCGATGCAGGTGCGCGATTTGCGCCCCGGCCCCGAAGGCCAGGCACCGGTTGTCAAAACCAATTCGCCCATGGTTAAAAAGGCCCGCGAGGGCGTGATGGAATTCCTGCTGATCAACCACCCGCTGGATTGCCCGATTTGCGATCAGGGCGGCGAGTGTGACTTGCAGGATCAGGCGATGGCATATGGCGTTGATTTCAGCCGTTACCGTGAGCCCAAGCGCGCGACCGAAGATCTTGATCTGGGGCCACTGGTTGAAACCCACATGACGCGCTGCATTTCCTGCACCCGTTGCGTTCGTTTCACCACAGAAGTTGCCGGCATTCACCAGATGGGCCAGACGGGCCGTGGGGAAGACGCCGAGATCACAGCCTATCTGGGGCAGACGCTTGATTCGAACCTTCAGGGCAACATCATTGATCTGTGCCCCGTTGGTGCCTTGGTGTCGAAACCATATGCCTTTACCGCGCGCCCTTGGGAATTGTCCAAAACCGAATCCATTGACGTGATGGATGCGCTTGGGTCCAACATCCGTGTTGATACCAAAGGCCGCGAAGTCATGCGCATGTTGCCACGCAACCATGACGGCGTGAACGAAGAATGGATTTCCGACAAAACCCGCTTCGTCTGGGACGGCCTGCGCCGCCAGCGTCTGGATACACCTTACATCCGTGAAAACGGCAAGCTGCGCAAAGCCGAATGGCCCGAAGCGCTGGCCGCTGTCGCCACCGCGATGAAGGGCAAGAAAGTTGCCGGTCTGATCGGTGATCTGGTTCCGGTCGAGGCTGCATTCGCCTTGAAGCAGATGATCGAAGGGCAGGGCGGCGTCGTTGAATGCCGCACCGATGGTGCAAAGCTGCCAGCGGGCAACCGGTCCGGCTATGTCGGGACGGCGGCGGTCGAGGATATCGACACGGCCCAAGCGATCATGCTGATCGGTACGAACCCCGCGATCGAAGCACCTGTTCTGAACGCGCGCATTCGCAAGGCGTGGTCACGCGGTGCCAATATCGGTCACGTCGGCCCTGCTGCCGATCTGACCTATGAACATGCGCATTTGGGCGATGGCCCATCGGTTCTGGCCGATCTGCTCAAGCGCGACCACACCGAGGTGGCGGACAAGCCGTCCTTGGTCATTGTCGGCATGGGCGCATTGGCCCGCGAAGACGGTGCCGCGGTTCTGGCCGCAGCGATGGCCTTGGCCGAAGCAACGAAATCGGGCTTTATGGTGCTGCACACTGCGGCGTCCCGTGTGGGCGCAATGGATATCGGCGCTGTCACCGACGGTGGCGTTGGTGATGTCGTGGCTGCCGATGTTGTCTATAATCTTGGCGCGGACGAGGGTGACATCCCTGCCGGACCATTCGTGATTTACCAAGGCTCGCACGGGGATCGCGGCGCACATCGTGCCGATATCATCCTGCCCGGTGCCGCCTATACCGAAGAAGCAGGCCTGTTTGTGAACACGGAAGGACGGCCCCAACTGGCGGCTCGTGCCAGCTTTGCACCCGGTCAGGCCAAGGAAAACTGGGCCATCCTGCGTGCGCTAAGCGCCGAATTGGGGGCCACGCTTCCGTTCGATTCGCTGGCCGCCTTGCGCAAGGCATTGGTTGCCGAGGTTCCGCATCTGGGGAACGTCGATCAGGTTGCTGAAAACGACTGGCAAGCTGTGGTACAGGGCAAAATGGCGGATGCGGCGTTCCAGCCTGTGATCGCTGATTTCTACCTGTCCAACCCCATCGCGCGGGCCAGCCAGTTGATGGCAGAGCTTTCGGCAAATGCCAAAGCCCGCCGCGAAGCGCCTTTGGCGGCAGAGTGAGGGTTTTGGGGATGATGATACTCCCTGCATTTATGGCCGCCTGCGAAGCGCAGGTGCCCATGGCAGAGGATTTTATCCCTGATTATCAAGGCGTGGAGACCAAGTTGCTTGACGGCGATCTGGTTCAGTTCAACGTGGCAATGACCAAGGCGCGGTCAGCTGATAACGTGGCAGAATACGCGGAATGTGCGGCGGCGCGGTATACTTTGATCCGGGGCTTTGGATTTGCCCGTCACGTGCGCACAAATGTTGAGATCGTGGGTGGCGTCTGGCACGCAGATGCTGTTTACACCATCTCGCCAAGCCTGCCACGGGGCTTGAAGACAATTGATGCCGAAGTAACCGTGCAAAATTGCATGGAACGCGGCATACCGACGGTGTGAGGACCTATGGCTGACTTCTTTTTTAACACCACGCTGGGCATGATCCTGCTGATTATCGGGCAGATCCTTTTGATCGTCGTGCCTTTGCTTCTGGCGCTTGCCTTCCTTATGTATGCAGACCGCAAGATCTGGGCGAGCGTTCAGCTTCGTCGGGGTCCGAACGTGGTTGGTATATATGGTTTGCTGCAATCCTTTGCGGATTTCGGCAAATACATCGTCAAAGAGATCGTCGTGCCTGCGGGTGCGGACCGGCCCGTGTTCTTCCTGGCCCCGATGGTCAGTCTGGTCATGGCGCTGGTTGCCTGGGCGGTGATCCCGTTCAATGACGGTTGGGTGTTGTCCGACATCAACGTCGCGATCCTGTTCGTCTTCGCGGTTTCCTCTCTCGAGGTGTATGGCGTGATCATGGGCGGGTGGGCCTCGAACTCCAAATACCCCTTCTTGGGCAGCTTGCGCTCTGCCGCGCAGATGATCTCTTACGAGGTGTCGATCGGCTTGATCATCATCGGTGTGATCATTTCCACCGGATCGATGAACTTTAGCGGCATCGTTGCAGCACAAGACAGCGACTATGGCTTGCTAAGCTGGTACTGGTTGCCGCACTTCCCGATGTTGATCCTGTTCTTTATCAGTGCCTTGGCTGAAACAAACCGCCCTCCATTCGATCTGCCCGAAGCGGAATCGGAATTGGTGGCTGGCTATCAGGTTGAATATTCATCCACCCCGTTCCTGCTGTTCATGATCGGCGAACTGGTTGCCGTCGTGTTGATGTGCGCGCTGATCTCGCTGATGTTCTTTGGCGGTTGGTTGTCCCCGATCCCGGGCCTGCCTGATGGCATCTTCTGGATGGTCGCCAAAATGGGTCTGGTGTTCTTCTTCTTCTCCTTGGTCAAGGCGATCACACCACGCTACCGCTATGACCAGTTGATGCGCTTGGGCTGGAAAGTCTTCCTTCCGTTCTCGTTGTTCTGGGTGGTTTTCGTTGCCTTTGCCGCAAAATTCGAATGGTTCTGGGGTGTTTACGCACGCTGGACAGTAGGGGGCTGATCCGATGACAGACTATACCCGTCACGCCAAATATTTCCTGTTGCAGGATTTCTATCACGGTCTGAAGCTGGGCATTAAGTATATGTTCAAGCCCAAGGCGACGATCAACTACCCGCATGAAAAGGGGCCTTTGTCCCCGCGTTTCCGCGGTGAACATGCCTTGCGCCGCTATGCAAACGGCGAAGAACGCTGCATCGCGTGTAAACTGTGCGAGGCCGTGTGCCCTGCGCAAGCGATCACGATCGACGCCGAACCCCGTGATGACGGCAGCCGCCGCACCACGCGCTATGACATCGACATGACGAAATGCATCTACTGCGGTTTCTGTCAGGAAGCCTGCCCGGTGGATGCGATTGTCGAGGGGCCGAATTTCGAATTCTCGACCGAGACCCGCGAAGAGCTGTATTACGACAAGGCCAAGTTGCTGGAAAACGGCGACCGTTGGGAAGCCGAAATTGCCCGCAACCTCGAGATGGATGCACCTTACAGATGACCAATCCCTCCAACCCTTTTGAAGAAATGATGCGTCAGATGCAGGATATGGCCAAGGCCTTTCCGGCGATGGATGCGTTTTCGCCAAAGGGGTTCGAGGCGATGATGGGCAAGATGCCCAAGGACATGATGGAAACGTTTTTTGGCAACACGCTGAATCCCGACGGGTTGGATGCCAAAACGCGGATGCTGCTGACGATTGCAGGTTTGACCATGCAAGGTGCCCAAAACGATATCGCGCTGAAACAGTCCGTGATCCACGCGATCGAGGCGGGCGCGCACAAGCAGCAAGTGATTGAGACGATTGGACAGATGGCGGTTTTTGCCGGTATCCCTGCCATGACCCGTGCAATGCAGATTGCGCAGGGCGTGTTGGATGACAAGGAAGGTGACGCATGAGCGTTTTTGCATTTTATCTTTTTGCGATCAGCGTGATTGCAGGCGGGCTTTTTACCGTCATCAGCCGTAACCCGGTGCATTCGGTGTTGTGGCTGATCCTGGCATTCCTGAGTGCCGCCGGTCTGTTCGTGATGCTGAACGCCGAATTCGTGGCGATGCTGCTGATCATCGTCTATGTGGGCGCGGTTGCGGTGTTGTTCTTGTTCGTTGTGATGATGCTGGACGTCGATTTCACCGAGCTGAAGGCCGAGATGGCGCGCTATATGCCGTTGGGGCTGCTGATCGGATTGATCGTTTTGATGCAATTCGTGATG
Organism: Sulfitobacter sp. SH22; assembly: GCF_965641905.1. NCBI lineage: Bacteria > Pseudomonadati > Pseudomonadota > Alphaproteobacteria > Rhodobacterales > Roseobacteraceae > Sulfitobacter > Sulfitobacter sp. SH22. Next base: position 1,354,128 of record NZ_OZ282573.1, on the reverse strand, counting down.
GCTTTTGGCGCATGGGATGCAAATGCCGCTGCCGAAGGGCTGCGCACGCAGGTGGTCACGGACGAGGTGCAGAACACGGCTGCCTTGGGCCTGATCCTGTATGACGAATATTTCCTGCTGTTCCAGCTTGCGGGTCTGATCCTGCTGGTTGCGATGATCGGGGCGATTGTCCTGACGCTGCGCCATCGTGGCGATGTGAAACGCCAGGACGTGGTGGCGCAGATGATGCGCGATCCGGCCAAGGCCATGAAATTGAATGATGTGAAACCGGGGCAGGGTCTGTAAAGACCTGCCCGAACAAGGATGTGAGCCATGTCGCGAAATACCATTGTGGTACTGGTTGTCGTGCTGATCGTTGTCTTTGGCGGCTATAACATCATCGGATAACGACGGGATCGGGGTGGAAACCTTGACCGCCAAGAACTAAAGAACGCCCGAAACGGGCAAAGAACCGAGGGACGACATGATCGGAATTGAACATTACCTGACAGTGGCGGCGACGCTTTTTGTCATTGGCATTTTCGGGCTATTCCTGAACCGCAAGAACATCATCATCATGTTGATGTCGATCGAGCTTATGCTCTTGGCGGTGAATATTAACTTCGTCGCTTTCTCGCATTTCCTGGGCGATATGGTGGGGCAGGTCTTTACCTTGTTCGTTCTGACTGTTGCTGCTGCGGAAGCGGCGATCGGTCTGGCCATTCTGGTCTGCTTTAACCGCAACCGAGGTTCGATTGCTGTTGAAGATGTCAACGTGATGAAGGGCTAAGATCATGGAAAGCATCATTCTTTTCGCACCACTTGTGGGTGCATTGATCACGGGTTTTGGCTGGAAACTGATCGGCGAAAAGCCGGCACAGTGGTTCGCTACGGCGATGTTGTTTCTGGCGGCTTTCCTAAGCTGGGTCGTCTTCCTGACCTTTGACGGTGTGACAGAGCATATCCAGCTGTTGCGCTGGATCGAAAGCGGCAGCCTGTCGACAGACTGGGCGATCCGCATGGACCGTTTGACGGCGATCATGCTGATCGTGATCACCACCGTGTCCAGCCTCGTGCACCTGTATTCCTTTGGCTACATGGCCCATGACGAGAATTTCAAAGACAACGAGCCATACCGCGCCCGTTTCTTTGCCTATCTGTCGTTCTTCACCTTTGCGATGTTGATGCTGGTTACAGCCGATAACCTTGTTCAGATGTTCTTTGGCTGGGAAGGTGTGGGCGTTGCGTCATATCTGTTGATCGGTTTTTACTACAAAAAACCGTCGGCCAACGCTGCTGCGATCAAGGCTTTCGTGGTCAACCGTGTCGGTGACTTCGGGTTTGCGCTTGGGATCTTTGGCCTGTTCTATCTGACCGACAGCATCAAGTTCGACGATGTTTTCGCCGCGGCACCTGAACTGGCAAACACCACCTTGCATTTCTTGTGGGCTGACTGGAACGCGGCGAACCTGCTTGCCTTCCTTCTGTTTGTCGGTGCCATGGGTAAATCGGCGCAGCTGTTCTTGCACACATGGTTGCCGGACGCGATGGAAGGCCCGACCCCTGTGTCCGCCCTGATCCACGCCGCGACGATGGTTACTGCGGGTGTTTTCCTTGTCTGCCGCATGTCGCCCCTGATGGAATTCGCGCCCGAAGCGATGATGTTCGTGACCTTTATCGGTGCGACCACCGCATTCTTCGCCGCGACTGTGGGTCTGGTTCAGACCGACATCAAACGCGTCATCGCCTATTCGACCTGTTCACAGCTTGGCTATATGTTCGTGGCTGCGGGCGTTGGCATGTATTCCGCCGCGATGTTCCACCTGCTGACCCACGCGTTCTTTAAGGCGATGCTGTTCCTTGGGGCAGGGTCCGTCATTCACGCGATGCATCACGAGCAGGACATGAACAACTATGGCGGTCTGCGCAAAAAGATCCCTTATACGTTCTGGGCGATGATGATCGGCACGCTGGCCATCACCGGTGTCGGCATTCCGTTGACCCATTTCGGTTTCGCCGGCTTCCTGTCCAAGGATGCGATCATTGAAAGCGCTTGGGCCGGTGGCACATCCTATGCTTTCTGGATGTTGGTGATTGCTGCGGCGATGACCAGTTTCTACAGCTGGCGCCTGATGTTCCTGACCTTCTTTGGCAAGCCACGCGGTGACAAACATACCCATGACCATGCGCATGAAAGCCCGATGGTCATGTTGATCCCGCTGGGTGTGCTGAGCCTTGGTGCGATCTTCTCGGGGATGGTGTTTTACAACAGCTTCTTTGGTCATGCCGAAGATATCGGCGAATTCTATGGTATCCCGATGGCCGAAATGGCTGCTGGTGGCGATGCCAAGGTTGAAGGTGCCGAAGACAGCCATGGTGCGGCCGCAACGGATGCAGGCCATGGCGATGACGCACACCACGGGCCCAGCTTTGCTGGTGCACCCGGCGAAGGTGCCTTGTTCTTTGGTCCCGATAACACCGTGCTTGACGATGCGCATGCAGCGCCTGCCTGGGTCAAGGTCAGCCCGTTCATCGCAATGTCGCTGGGTCTGATCATGGCGCTGTGGTTCTACATCTGGAACCCGACGCTGCCGGGCCGTTTGGCGGCAAACCAGCGTCCGCTTTACCTGTTCTTCCTGAACAAGTGGTATTTCGACGAGATTTATAACGTGATCTTCGTCAAACCGGCTTCTGCCATCGGTCGTTTCTTTTGGAAGCGCGGCGACGGGAATGTCATCGACGGGACGCTGAATGGCATCGCCATGGGCATTATTCCCTTCCTCACGCGGCTCGCGGGTCGTGCGCAATCTGGCTACATCTTTACCTACGCCTTCGCCATGGTGATCGGGATCGCGATCCTTGTAACATGGATGACGATGAGCGGGGGGGCAAACTAATGGATCATCACTTGCTTTCCATCATTACTTTCATGCCAAGCTTTGCGGCGCTGATCTTGGCCGTCTTCCTGCGCGGCGACGACGAAGCAGCGGCACGCAATGCAAAATGGCTGGCGTTGATTACAACAACCGTCACTTTCCTGATTTCACTGTTCATCCTGTTCGACTTTGACCCGTCCAACACCGGCTTCCAGTTTGTGGACGAAGCGACCTGGATCATGGGTCTGAAATACCGCATGGGCGTCGACGGGATTTCGATCCTGTTTGTGATGCTGACTACCTTCATGATGCCACTGGTGATCGCCGCCAGCTGGAACGTGACCACGCGGGTCAAGGAATACATGATCGCCTTCCTGCTGCTGGAAACGCTGATGCTGGGCGTGTTCATGGCGCTGGATATGGTGCTGTTCTATCTGTTCTTCGAAGCAGGCCTGATCCCGATGTTCCTGATCATCGGTATCTGGGGTGGCGCGAACCGGATTTACGCCAGCTTCAAGTTCTTCCTTTATACCTTCCTTGGCTCGGTTTTGATGCTGGTGGCCATGGTTGCGATGTATGCCGATGCGGGCACCACCTGTATTGGCGGCTGCGAAGTCAGCCTGCTGACCCATACCTTTGCCTCCGAGACATTCTCGATTGCCGGAATTACAGTGGTTGGCGGTTTGCAAACCATGCTGTTTTTGGCCTTCTTTGCCAGCTTTGCTGTCAAAATGCCGATGTGGCCCGTCCACACCTGGTTGCCTGATGCGCACGTTCAGGCCCCGACTGCGGGTTCTGTCGTCCTGGCGGCGATCCTGTTGAAAATGGGCGGCTACGGCTTCTTGCGGTTCTCGCTGCCGATGTTCCCTGTCGGGTCCGATGTGCTGGCACCGCTGGTGCTGTGGATGTCCGCCATTGCGATTGTCTATACCTCGCTGGTGGCGCTGGTGCAGGAAGACATGAAAAAGCTGATCGCCTATTCATCGGTGGCCCACATGGGTTTCGTGACAATGGGTATCTTTGCCTTCAACCAGCAAGGTCTGGACGGGGCGATTTTCCAGATGGTCAGCCACGGCTTTATCTCGGCTGCCTTGTTCCTCTGCGTTGGCGTGATCTATGACCGTATGCACACCCGCGAGATCGACGCCTATGGCGGTCTGGTCAACCGGATGCCTGCCTATGCGCTGGTGTTCATGTTCTTTACCATGGCGAACGTCGGCCTGCCGGGGACATCCGGTTTCGTGGGTGAATTCCTGACATTGATGGGGATTTTCCAGGTCAACACATGGGTGGCTGCGGTTGCGACAACCGGCGTTATCTTCTCGGCGGCCTATGCGCTGTGGCTGTACCGCCGCGTTGTGATGGGTGACCTGATCAAGGAAAGCCTGCGCACAATCACCGATATGACGACCCGTGAGCGTTGGATTTTCGCGCCGCTGATCGTCATGACTCTTCTTTTGGGTGTCTATCCGGCACTGGTCCTTGATATCATCGGACCATCGGTTTCCGCCCTTGTTGCTAGCTATGATACGGCCCTGGAGGCGGCAGGTGCCGCTGTCCAGATGGCCTCAGAATAAAGGACCGCGCGATGATTTCCGCTGATCTGAATGTCATCCTGCCCGAAATCGTGCTGTCGCTTTTTGCGATCCTGGCACTGCTGGGGGCGGTCTATACGTCTAAAGACAAGACGGGGTCCTTGCTGGTCTGGCTGACGGCGGGGCTGATGGTGCTGCTGGCGATCTGGATCGGGATGACCGGCACGGGCGAGACACGCATCGCCTTTAACGGGTTGTTCATCGAAGACGGCTTTGCCCGCTTTGCCAAGGTGACGATCCTGCTGAGCGCTGCTGCCGTTCTGGCGATGTCGGAGGCCTATATGAAAAGCCGTGGCCTACTGCGGTTCGAATATCCGGTTCTGGTCGCCCTGAGCGTTGTGGGCATGATGATGATGGTCAGTGCAGGCGACCTGATGTCGCTTTACATGGGCCTCGAGCTGCAATCGCTGGCCTTGTATGTGGTCGCGTCCCTGCGCCGTGACAGCCTGAAATCAACCGAAGCGGGCCTGAAGTATTTCGTGCTTGGTGCCTTGTCCTCGGGGATGTTGCTATATGGCGCGTCGCTTGTGTACGGCTATGCGGGCACCACGCAATTCGCAGGTATTATGACCGTTGCGCAGACGGGTGAGACCTCCCTCGGGTTGCTGTTCGGGATCGTATTCCTGATGTCCGGTCTGGCGTTCAAAGTCTCGGCTGTGCCGTTCCACATGTGGACCCCCGACGTTTACGAAGGGTCGCCGACCCCTGTCACCGCGTTTTTCGCGACAGCCCCCAAGGTTGCTGCAATGGCGCTGTTCGCCCGCGTGATGCATGACGCCTTTGGCAATGCTGTCGCCGAATGGAGCCAGATCATCGCGTTGCTGTCGGTTCTGTCGATGTTCCTTGGTGCGATTGCTGCCATTGGCCAGACCAACATCAAACGTCTGATGGCGTATTCGTCGATTGCCCACATGGGATATGCATTGATCGGTCTGGCGGCTGGCACCCAACTGGGCGTCAAGGCGATGCTGGTCTATATGGCGATCTATGTGACGATGAATATCGGTACATTTGCCTTTATCCTGAGCATGGAGAAAGACGGCCAGCCGGTCACGGATATTGCGGCGCTGAACATGTACTCCAAACGCGCGCCCGGTAAGGCATTGGCGCTGCTGGTGTTGCTGTTCTCGCTGGCCGGTGTGCCGCCGATGCTGGGTTTCTTTGCCAAGTTCGGCGTGTGGCAAGCCGGCGTTGACGCGGGGCTGATCTGGCTGGTGGCCGCAAGTGCTGTCGCCTCGGCGATTGGTGCCTATTACTACCTGCGCATCGTCTTTTTGATGTATTTCGGCGAAGAGGGTGATGACCGGCTGGATGGCGGGAAAAGCGGTTTGCTGACAGGCTTCCTCATTGCGTCGGCTGTGATCATGGTGGTCGGTATTGCCAATATGTTCGGTGTCGAGGGTGCTGCCATCACGGCGGCGGCGACACTGGTCAACTGATCGGTTGGTGGGCCCCGTGCGTGAGGGAGCCTCCGGCGGGGATATTTTCAAGCCAGAGAAGCAGGGCGCGTCGTGGCCGGATGGTTACGGGCGTCTTGTGTTTGAGAGCATCGATTCCACGTTGAGCGAGGCGGCACGGCGTGCGCCAGAGTTGACCGGGCCGCTTTGGATTCTGGCCGAGGAACAAACGGCGGCGCGCGGGCGTCGCGGGCGGTCATGGGCCACACCGAAGGGTAATTTTGCAGGGACATTGATGATGCGCCGCGTCGAGGCCCCCGGGATCGCGGCGCTGCGCAGCTTTGTCGCATCGCTGGCCTTGCGCCGTGCCTTTGTACGGGTGACCGGGGACGAGGGGGCTTTTGCCTTGAAGTGGCCCAATGATGTGTTGCTGAATGGTGGGAAGGTTGCGGGCATCTTGCTTGAGACGATCGGCGATCATCTGGCGATCGGGATCGGGGTGAACCTAGCCCATGCGCCCGGTGCCGATCAGGTGGAGGCGGGGGCCCTGCGCCCCGTGTCGGTGATCGGTGAAACGGGCATATCTGTTTCCCCCGCTGCGTTTCTGGATGCGCTGGCTGGCGAATATGCCGTGCTTGAAACCCAGTTTCAGACCTTTGGCTTTGCGCCGATCCGCACCGCCTGGCTGGCCCATGCGGCCCGTCTGGGCGAAGTGATCGTGGCGCGGACCATGCGCGACGAGACACGCGGGATCTTTGAGGATGTGGATGAACACGGTAGTCTGATCTTGCGCACCCCCAAGGGGCGGGTGCCGATCACTGCGGCGGATGTATTTTTCTAGGATGTGAGGGAGGGCCGTTCGATGCTTTTGGCGATTGATTGCGGCAATACGAATACGGTTTTTTCCATTTGGGACGGAACGCAGTTTATTGGCACCTGGCGGACCTCGACCGAATGGCAGCGCACGGCGGATCAGTATTACGTCTGGCTGAGCACGCTGATGAAATTTCAAAAGGTCGAGGCGGATATCACCGATGTGATCATCAGTTCGACCGTGCCACGGGTGGTGTTCAACCTGCGGGTTCTGGCCGACAGATATTTCAACACGCGCCCCATCGTGGTGGGCAAGCCCGAATGCAAGCTGCCCGTTGATGTGCGCGTTGATGCGGGCACTGCCGTGGGGCCGGACCGGTTGGTCAACACCGTTGCGGGGTTTGATCTGTTCGGCGGCGATCTGATTGTGGTGGATTTCGGCACTGCGACCACCTTTGATGTGGTGGCCAGTGACGGGGCCTATATCGGCGGGGTGATTGCGCCGGGGGTAAATCTTAGTCTTGAGGCATTGCATAATGCCGCGGCGGCCTTACCTCATGTGGATATCTCTAAACCGCAGGCGGTGATCGGTACAAATACCGTAGCCTGCATCCAATCAGGTATTTTTTGGGGTTATGTCGGGCTCGTTCGTGAGATATGTGCGCGGATAAAGGCGGAGCGTGAGCGCGAAATGCGTGTGATCGCCACCGGCGGGCTGGCCCCGTTGTTTCAGCAGGCAGTGGACCTGTTCGATTCCTACCAAGATGATCTGACAATGCACGGTTTGACCGTGATTTATAATTATAACAAGGACACCGCTTAATCATATGAGCAGCGAAAGATTGATCTATCTGCCCCTCGGTGGGGCAGGTGAAATTGGCATGAATGCCTATGTTTATGGCTATGGGAAACCTGGCAAGGAACGACTGATTGTGGTCGACCTTGGCGTTGCGTTCCCGGACATGGACACCAGCCCCGGCGTGGATTTGATCATCCCCGATATCGCCTGGCTGGAAGAACGCCGAAACCAGATTGAGGCCATTTTCATCACCCACGCGCACGAAGACCACGTGGGCGCGGTTGCGCATACCTATGACCGTTTGCGTGCGCCGATCTATACGCGGAAATTTACCGCCAACATCGCCAAGCGCAAGATGAGCGAATACAACCATCCTGATAACGCGATCACCACTGTGGCACCCTGGCCTGCAACGACCACCGTTGGTCCGTTCAAGGTCGGCTTTTTGCCGATGTCCCACTCGATCCCTGAATCGTCATCCCTTGTGATCGACGTGGCAGGCGACCGTTTGATCCACTCGGGCGATTTCAAGATCGACATGACTCCGGGTGTGGGCGAAGCCTATGATCCCGAGGTTTGGGCCGATGTGTCCAAGGGTGGCGTCAAGGCGTTGATCTGTGACAGTACCAACGTGTTTTCGCAGAACGCCGGCCGGTCCGAAGCGACTGTCGGGCCAGAGATTGAAAAGCTGCTTGGCTCTGCCCAGGGTATGGTTGTTGCAACGACATTTGCGTCGAACGTGGCGCGGGTGAAGACCCTTGCGGATGCGGGCGAGCGGGCAGGGCGGTCTGTCGTTCTGCTGGGTCGTGCGATGAAGCGGATGGTCGAGGCCTCGCTTGAGACCGGCGTGATGAAGGACTTTCCGGCGGTGATCAGCCCCGAGGACGCGCGCGGCGTGCCACGCGAGAACCTGATGCTGCTGGTGACCGGATCACAGGGCGAACGCCGTGCGGCGTCGGCGCAGCTGGCACGTGGCAAATACATGGGTCTTGAGATGAAGGAAGGGGATATGTTCTTGTTCTCGTCCAAGACCATTCCCGGCAACGAGCGCGGCGTGATCAAGGTGATTAACGCATTCTCCGAGATGGGCGTTGATATCGTCGATGACAGTTCGGGCCTGTACCACGTGTCGGGCCACGCCAACCGTCCCGACCTTGAGATTTTGCATGATGTGGTCAAGCCGCAGATCCTGATCCCGATGCACGGCGAACACCGTCACCTGCGCGAGCATGTGAAGATCGCCAATGCCAAGGGCATGAAGGGCGTTCTGGCTGTGAACGGCATGATGATCGACCTGTCTGGCAATGAACCCAAAGTCGCGGAATATGTCGACAGCGGGCGCACTTATCTGGACGGATCGACCCAGATCGGCGCGATGGACGGGGTCGTGCGCGACCGTATCCGTATGGCGCTGAACGGGCATGTGACCGTGACCGTGATCATGGATGAAAACGACGAAGCTTTGGGCGACCCTTGGGTTGATGCCATGGGCCTGCCCGAACAGGGCCGGTCGAAATCGTCGCTTGTTGAAATCCTCGAGGCTGACCTGGCTCAGTTCCTTGGCCGTGCCAATGCAAAGACGTTGCGCGATGATGACAAGCTGCATGACGGTCTGAAACGTGTCGTGCGTCAGTCGGCCAACGACGAGATCGGCAAGAAGCCCGAAGTCACGATTGTGGTCAGCCGTCTAAGCTGATCGCCTGAAAATACTGCATTTACGCCGCGTGGATCAAAGGATCTGCGCGGCGTTTTTGTTTGTGGTGGGCGGTGAGTTTGCAGGGGGCGGTGAGATTTTCAGGGGGCGGTGAAACGAAAACGGGCGCAAGGTTTCCCCTGCGCCCGTTTCCTTGAAATACGATCCGGTATTTATTCGCGGCGCTCGGCAAAGCTGAGGCCGATAAATTCGGGGGTATGTTCGCCCAGACCGACGATTTTATTATCGTTGCGGTTGTTCTGGTTGCGGTTTTCGTTGCGGTTGTTTCCGCGGCCACCGCGACGGTTTTGCTGTTGCTTGTCGTCTTGCGGTTTATCGTCAGCGGCTGCTGCTTTGGGTTCGGGCTGCTTTTCAGCCTGAACCTCTGGCGTTGCCTCTGGTGTTGGCTGCTCTGGCTTTGGCTCGGGTGTCGGGGCGTCTGCTGCGACGGTATCGGTTTCAACCTTGGCCGTTTCGGGCTTTTTACGGCTGCGGGTCCGGGTGCGCTTGGGCTTTTCTGACTTTGGTGCCTCGTCTTGTGCGGCATCCTTGGCAACGGGCTTGTCGGCCTTGGGGGCGTCCTGGGCCGCTTCTTTGGCAGGCTTTGCCGCAGGGGTGTCACCCAGCGGGTTCTCGATCCGGGGGATCTCGCGCTGGACCAGACGTTCGACATCGGCGAGGTTCTTTTCGTCGCGCGGAACGCAGATCATGATCGCTTTGCCATCGCGCCCGGCGCGGCCGGTACGGCCAATGCGGTGCACATAGTCTTCGGCATGGGAGGGCACGTCAAAGTTATAAACGTGGCTCACCGACGGGACATCAAGGCCGCGTGCGGCAACGTCAGACGCCACAAGGAAGCGCAATTCGCCGTTGCGGAACCCGTCAAGGGTCTTGGTGCGCTGGCTTTGGTCCAGATCGCCATGGATCGGTGCCGCGTCATAACCGTGCTTTTTCAACGACTTGGCAACGGTGTCCACATCCATCTTGCGGTTGCAAAAGATGATGGCGTTGGTGCATTTGTCGCCTTCGGCATCGATCAGCGCACGCAAGACCTTGCGTTTTTCCGTTGCTTCGCGGTCCTTGCGGGACGCGGTCAGCATCAGCACGCCTTGTTCGATGTTCTCGCCTGTGGTGGCCTGACGCGCGACTTCGACACGTGTGGGGTTCGACAGGAAGGTGTTGGTAATCCGCTCGATCTCTGGGGCCATGGTGGCCGAGAAGAACAGCGTCTGACGGGTGAACGGCGTCATCTGGAAGATGCGTTCGATGTCAGGGATGAAACCCATGTCGAGCATACGGTCGGCTTCGTCGACGACCATGATTTTTACGTCGGACAAGATCAGTTTGCCACGCTCGAAATGGTCGATCAACCGGCCGGGGGTGGCAATCAAGACGTCGACGCCCTTGTCGATCAGCTTGTCCTGCTCACCAAAAGACACGCCACCGATCAGCAGCGCTTTGGTCAGTTTCAGGTGCTTTGTATAGGTGTCAAAGTTCTCGGCGACCTGAGCGGCCAGTTCGCGTGTGGGGCACAAAACCAGACTGCGCGGCATACGTGCACGGGCACGGCCACGGGCCAGCATGGTGATCATGGGCAGGGTAAAGCTGGCGGTTTTGCCAGTACCGGTCTGGGCGATGCCCAAAACGTCTTTGCCTTCAAGGGCAGGGGGAATGGCACCCGCTTGAATTGGGGTGGGAGTTTCGTACCCGGCCTCTTCGATGGCTTTCAGTACTTTCGGGTTCAGATTTAGATCAGAAAATTTTGTCATGTGTGTCCGATGATAGCGGACATAAATTTTGGCCCGCGGCAGCATTCATGTCGGCCCGCATGGCCCAAGCGGCGGAGGGTCTCCGCGACATGTTCAGCACCCATTAACAAAGACTCTGCATCAGGTCAAATGGATGCGCTAAACGCCTGTGAAATCGGGAAAATGAGTGCCAAGATGTGACATTAGATCAAGGTCTGCCTCGCGCAGGAGCCCGTGACCGGTCAGACGGGCGCGCAAGGCAGGGGTATCGGCGCAGACTTCGTCAAAAAATGCGCGCAATCCTTGCTCGCCAGATTCGCCCTCGATCATCCGGAACAGGTCGTTCATCGACAATCCGCCTTTTTCATAAGGCTTGTTGGGGCCAAGTTCGGGGCGGTAGCTGCCCTTGGCCACGCGATACCGGTAGGCGGCAATCCAGTCGTCCCATGATTTTGCGTGGAGATGGGCCAGATCAATTTCGTCCTGCCGGTCGTGGCAGGGCAGCATTTTGCCGTCCTGAAACACGTTGTGAATACGCAGATGGATATTCGGCAGATTTGTGCGCACGAACACCTTGCCTGCCAGATGGCTTAGAAACCCGCCCTTAAGATATGCGCCGTATGTGGGATAAAGATCGGCAATGATGCGGGCGCGGTCGGGGCCGTTGGGCACAAAAACCTTAAAGGCTGATGGCGCGCCGGAAAGCTGCTCCATCGGGCGGATGCGGGTGGCGGGCGGATCGGCGGGGCGTTCGGCCAGAATATCGGCGATGGGGCGGTCGGCGACCAGAAACTCGTCGGCGTCCATGTGGATCAGCCAGTCCACCTCGGTCCGGCGGTTATAGGCGTGGGTGGCATTGGCGGTTTGGCGCACCTGATGGGTATCGGGGCGGTCGCGCTTGCGCTGCTTCCAGTATTTGTCGTCACAGGTGGTGACACGGATTTTCGGATGCGCGTCCAGATGGGCGTAGGCTTCGGCATTTGGCGCATCCAGATAGATGTAGATGCGATGCGCGCCCGCCGCCAGATGATAGGCGGCGAACTGCAAGATGTCGCGCGTCGGCGCAAGTATGGTCGAGGCGATGCCCCATGTCACATCAGTCATGGGGCAAGTTTGCGGTGTTCAAAGGCCGCTGGCAAGCCAAAGCTAGACCATCATTTCCTTGGTCGCGGTCAGGCGCACATCGGGATAGTCACGGTCGACGCGGTCGATATCCCACTGCAAACGCGTCAGATAGACGATGTCGCCATCATGGTCATGCGCGATGTGCTGTTTGTTGGCTTCGGTAAATTTATCAACGGCTTGGCGGTCACCGTTCACCCAACGCGCCGAAGTGAACTGCGATTGTTCGAACCGCACGGGCAGGCCGTATTCCAGTTCGATCCGGCTGGCCAGAACCTCGAATTGCAACTGCCCGACGACGCCCACAACAAAGCCCGACCCGATGGCGGGTTTGAAAACCTTGGCGGCCCCTTCTTCGGCGAATTGCATCAGCGCCTTTTCCAGATGTTTTGACTTCATCGGGTCGCCCGCGCGCACGCCTTGCAGCAATTCGGGCGCAAAAGACGGGATGCCGGTCACGCGGAGCGCTTCGCCTTCGGTCAATGTATCCCCGATGCGCAATTGGCCGTGGTTGGGAATACCGATGATATCGCCAGCCCATGCTTCTTCGGCCAGTTCACGGTCGGCGGCCAGAAACATCACCGGGTTGGTGACGGACATGACTTTTTTCGACCGCACATGGGTCAGTTTCATGCCGCGGGTGAAATGCCCCGAGGCAAGCCGGACAAAGGCAACGCGGTCGCGGTGCTTGGGGTCCATGTTCGCCTGCACCTTGAACACAAAGCCCGACACGTTCTTTTCTTCGGGCAGAATGTTGCGGGGTTCGGCCCTTTGGATCTGTGGTTCTGGGCCATAGGTGGCAATGCCGTTCATCAATTCCTTGACGCCGAACGAATTGATTGCCGATCCGAACCAGATCGGGGTCAGTGACCCTTCGGCCATCAGGGCGGCGTCCAGCGGTGGCATCAATTCGCGCACCATCTCAAGGTCTTCGCGCAGCTTTTCCAGCAGGTTCGCGGGCACATGTTCGGCCAGTTTAGGGTCGTCCAACCCTTCGATGGCGATGCTTTCGGACACTTTGTTACGGTCGGCACGGTCCATCAGTTCCAGACGGTCGCGCAGGATGTCATAGCAGCCGATGAAATCGCGGCCCACGCCGATAGGCCAGCTGGCCGGGGTCACGTCGATGGCAAGATTTTGCTGAATTTCGTCGATGATTTCAAAGACATCGCGGCTTTCGCGGTCCATCTTGTTACAAAAGGTCAGGATCGGCAGGTCGCGCATACGGCAGACTTCGAACAGCTTTTGCGTCTGGCTTTCCACGCCTTTCGCGCCGTCAATCACCATCACGGCGGCATCAACGGCCGTGAGCGTGCGGTAGGTATCTTCCGAGAAGTCGGAGTGGCCGGGGGTGTCGACCAGATTGAACCGGTAATTGGTGTCTTTGGTCGCGAAATCGAAGGACATGGCCGACGCAGAGACCGAAATGCCCCGGTCTTTTTCCATCGCCATGAAGTCCGACCGCGTCCGGCGTGCTTCGCCCTTGGCACGGACCTGACCCGCCATCTGGATCGCCCCGCCGAACAGCAGGAATTTTTCCGTCAGCGTGGTTTTGCCCGCATCGGGGTGCGAGATGATCGCAAAAGTGCGGCGCCGGGCGATTTCGGCGGGCAATGCGGGGCGGTTTGAGGGGGTATCTAACATAGATTGGCATATATCCATGCCCATTGACACGCGCAAGTGTGGGCAAAGCTGTGGCCGTGCAAATTGTCTGCGGGTTTGCGGCCAAGCGGTGTAGAATGTGGATGACTTAGCAAGGAAGGGGAAGGAAAATGGAACTGAAAGACATTGCACAGGCCCTGGTCGAAGGGTGCCGCGAAGGCCGCGAGGGTGAGAATCTGGACAGGCTTTACGCGGCAGATGCGGTTTCAGTCGAAGGGGCCGATTACGGAAAAGGTCGCGAGACCAGAGGTTTGGATGGCATCAAAGGCAAGCACGCCTGGTGGGCCGACACGATGGAGGTCACCCGCCAGGAGGTCAGCGACCCGATGCTGCATGGCGATGACCGGTTTGCGGTGATCTTTGACGTGGCGGCGCGCGAAAAGGCGAGCGGCAAGGAAATGGTGATGAAAGAGGTCGCGATTTACCACGTTGCAGACGGCAAAATCGTACGCGAGGAATTCTTTGGCTGAAAACTGCGCCGAGGTCAGCGCATGCTGGCCTTGCGCAACAGTTCCGCCGCATCTGGACGGTCGAGCAGGGGTTTGCCGACATCCAGCCCGGCATGGCGGCGGTCGGAATGGCCGGGGATCACATCGCCCATCGCGTCAGACAGCTCTTGGGGCAGCACGGCTTTGGTGCGGCTGTCGATGAGCATGGATTCAGCGGCGATGCCTTCGGCATAGATGATCTGGTGGCCGTCAAAAAGCAGCTGGAAATAATCGACGAAGCCGCCATCCTGAACGCGCACGCTGTCACCGTTCACCAGATGGCGCGCCTTGACCAGCAGTTCCGAGCGGCCCGCGCCAAGGTGGTCTTCGCGTTGGTAGATGAACAACCGGTGATCGGGGCTGACAATCAGGTCATTGGCGTTGTTAAGCGTGCCGGCAGAAATGCAGATCGGGGCAAATTCACCCACGGCGCGCACGGTGCTTTGGCTGATCCAGCGCACTGCCTTGATCCCGTCATCGCGGGTCAACACGCGGTCCCCGACTTTCAGGTCTTCGATCGGGCGCTGTTCGCCGGATGCCATGGTGATATGGGTGCCACGGGTAAATGACACGCAGGCGACCTGCGCAAATTTCTGCTGTGCCGTCTTTGTATCGATGCCGACCAGCCGGTATTCCAGTGCCGATGAAAGTGCGCTCAGCGGCACGACATAGATGTCTTCGGCGTTGTTTTTTTCGTCCACTTCGACCAGAATAATCAGGTCTGTGGTCTGGCCGTCCGGGGTCATGAAGGTCAGCGCGCTGTCCAGATGCAGCTGTGCGCCGATGGTACCCACCTCGGAATCGGGGGCAATTTCGAACCCGTTCGTGCCCAAGGCCAGCATCGACAGGCGGTGCGGGTCCGACCCGTAGGTCAGCTCGTAGACGTCATCCAGCAGCAGTTCCGAGGCAAAGGAAATCGCATCCCCCATATTTGCCCCATCCGTCGCCACCAGCTGCGCTGCGCGGTAGACAGGCACGCTTTGGGGGGGGGCTGGCCGGTTGGAGGTCATTTTGGGGACGTGCCTTTGTATCAAGCGATGTGTCGCATGTTTTCAATGAGATATGATTGTGGCTACAGCGGGTCAAGCCTTGGGTCTTTTGCTGGCAATGGACCGATCATGAATGATACGAACAATTTGAAATCAGGAGGGAATTATTATGGATCTGGGAATCAAGGGCAAACGCGCATTGGTTTGTGCGTCATCCAAGGGGTTGGGGCTGGGCTGCGCCGAAGCATTGGCCGACGCGGGTGTTCATCTGGTGATGAATGCACGCGGGGCCGACGCGCTTGAGGCCGCAGCCGAGCGGATCAGGCAGGATTATGGCGTCAGTGTCATCACCATCGCTGCCGATATCGCGACCGAGGACGGCCAGAAACAGGTGCTGGATGCGGCGGGCCAGATCGACATTCTGGTCAATAACGCAGGTGGTCCGCCCCCCGGCATGTGGCAGGATTGGGAGCGCGACGATTTCATCAAGGCGCTGGACGCGAACATGCTGGCCCCGATCGCGATGATCAAAGCGCTGGTGCCGTCGATGATGGAGCGCGGCTGGGGTCGCGTGGTCAATATCACCTCGCAATCCGTGCGCGCGCCGATCGGCGTTCTGGGTCTGAGCAATTCCGCCCGTGCCGGATTGACCGGCTATGTCGCGGGCACATCGCGTCAGGTGGCGGGCCAGGGCGTGACCATCAACAACCTGCTGCCCGGCATCCACGCCACAGACCGCGCCGATGCGCTGGACGGCACCGTGGTCAAGCAAAAGGGCATCACACTGGACGAGGCGCGCAAAGCGCGCGCGGCCACCATCCCGGCGGGGCGCTATGGCACGCGGCAGGAATTCGGTGCTGCCTGCGCTTTTCTATGCTCGCAACATGCGGGGTTCATCGTCGGTCAGAACCTGTTGCTGGATGGCGGTGCCGCCAATTTGACCCTTTAAACAACCACAAGTCGGCACGGGGGCCAATCCAAAGCCTCGTGCCGCCTTGATGCCCTGGATTGCTACAGAAAATCACAATCGCGATATGCATCCGCTGCCCAGATGGCGCAGGATTGCTGTCTCGGCTAGGTCTGGTTTAACGATTTAACAAAGGTAGCCCCCGAATGAACCCCACAATCCTGATCGCCGTTTTCGGTGCCATTGTCGTGGCCAGCCTGCTGGTCGCACCGCGTCGCGCCTCCATCGAAGGGTTCTTTGGCGGGGTGACATCTTCGGGCCGCGCCCCCGGTCTTTGGACGCTGGTGCTAAGCCAGGTCACCACATGGATTTTCGCCCGTTCTCTGATGAACGCGGCGATCCTGGGCTATTACTACGGCATCGCGGGCACCTTGGCCTACGCGGCCTACTACGGGTCGTTCCTGACGGGGGGCTTTATCGTGGGCCGCCTGCGCGAAAGCGGGTCGATGTCGGTTCAGGACTGGCTGGGCGCGCGGTTCGGGGTGGCGGGCAATGGCTGTTACAATCTGGTCATCGCGCTGCGGCTTTTGTCCGAAGTCTTTGCCAACCTGCTGGTCGTCGGGCTGATTTTCAACGCCGTACTGGCGGGCAGCGGCACGACCGCGATCTTGATCGTCGCGTTTATGGGGCTGGTCTATTCCGCTTGGGGCGGATTGAGCGCGGCCCTGCGCACGGATGTCCTGCAAATGCTGGTGTTTCTGGTCGTCTTCGGCATGGCGCTGGTGTTTCTGGTCGCCAGCCCCGGTTTCGATCTGGGCGCGGTTGTCACGGCACCGGGCACAGCGGGCAGCTATAACGGCTGGGTCTTGTTGGTGGTGGCGCTGTTGCAGGTGTTTTCCTACCCCGCCCATGATCCGGTGATGATGGACCGCGGGTTTATCGCAGACAAAGACACGACGCGGCGGTCGTTCATCCACGCATTCTGGATTTCGACATTGTGCATCATCGGTTTCGGCTTTTTCGGCATTCAGGCCAGCCTGACAGGGGCGGAATACGAGGGCGAATTGATCGGGACTTGGGCCAAGATGTTTCCCGCATGGGTCTTTGGCGCGCTGATGATCTCATTGCTGGTATCGGCGCTCAGCACGCTGGATTCCGCCTTGGCATCCGCCGCACGGCTGGTGGTCGAGGAATTGAAACTGGCCCCGCGCAGCCTGAACGGCGGGCGCGTTGTGATGGTGGTCTTTATGGTCGCAGGGGCGGCGCTGACCTTGTGGGGCAATGCGACGCTGTTTGACGCGGTGGCGGTGTCCGGCACGGCGTCGATGTTCCTTACACCTGTGTTGATTGTGGGGCTGGTGATGGGGCGTCAAATTGCACAATGGTCCTATTTCGTTGCCTTTGGCGCGGCGATTCTGGGGGCGGTTACCTATTTCGGGCGCTCTTGGGCGGTCTTCGCTGCGATCCTGCCCGAGGGGCATAAATACGAACAGCTCTTGGTGATCTGTGTGGTTGTTTTGACCGCAGGCTTTGCGGCGGTGCTTGCGGGCGCGCGGCGGGGCTGATAGCGGTCGTACCCGAGCGAATTGATCGGATAAGACTGTAGCCCATGACGCAAATCCAGCCTCGGCTTGAAATCAAACACCTCAAGCGCAGCTATGGCGGCCGCGCTGTTGTTGACGACGTCAGTCTCCAGATCATGCCGGGGCAGGTGACCTGTTTGCTGGGGCCGTCGGGCTGCGGCAAGTCCACCACCCTGCGGATGATCGCGGGCGTCGAGATGCAAGACAGCGGCACGATCCATGTGGATGGCAAGCTGATCTGCGACACGGTTTTCCGCATCCCGCCAGAACGGCGCGAGATTGGCCTGATGTTTCAGGACTTTGCCCTGTTTCCCCACCTGAGCGTTGCCGGCAATGTCGGGTTTGGCCTGAAAACCGGCACCAAGGCAGAGCGCCGCGCGCGGGTCGAGGAACTGCTGGAGCGGGTTGACCTGCTGCGGTTTATCGACGGCTATCCGCATCAATTGTCGGGCGGCGAACAGCAGCGTGTGGCACTGGCCCGCGCCCTTGCCCCGCGCCCCAAGATCATGCTGATGGACGAGCCGTTTTCGGGGCTTGATAACCGTTTGCGTGATGACATCCGCGATGAAACGCTGGGTATCCTCAAGGAAGAGGGCACCGCGGTTTTGCTGGTCACCCACGAGCCCGAAGAGGCCATGCGCATGGCCGACGAGATCGCGCTGATGCGCAACGGCAAGATCGTGCAGCAAGGCGCACCCTATAACGTCTATACCCGGCCCATCGACCGCGCGGCGGTCTCGTTCTTTTCCGATGCGAATGTGTTGCGGGCCGAAGTGTCGGGTGCGCTGGCGCAAACGCCTTTCGGGCGGTTTCTGGCCCCCGGTGTGCCGGATGGCACGCAGGTGGATATCGTGTTTCGCCCCCAGCACGTGCGGATCGATTTTGACCGTGCGGGCAAGGGGCCATTGCCCACCGCAACAGATGGCACGGCAGCCCGTGCCGTTGTTTCGCGGGCGCGGTTTATGGGCAATGAAAGCCTTGTTGAATTCGTGATGGACCATGACGGCAGCAGCCTGCGCGCCACGGTGCCTAATGTGTTTTTGCCGCAACCCGGCGCGGTGATGTGGCTGACGATCCGGCGCGACCGCTGTTTCGTGTTTCCGGCAAGCTGAAGGGGCAAGGGATGCAGACGTTGATGGTTGAATTCGGCATGGGGTCGTCCTTGCGCCGCGCCGATTATACCCAAGCCGCCGAACGCGCGGTGCGCGATGCGCTGTGGCATAATTCGATCAATCTGGCAGAGCTGTTCGGCTTTGATAAATCCGCGATGAAAATCACGCTGGATGTGGGCGTGCAGCAGCCCGATCAGGTCGATGTCGATGTGCTGCGGGCGGTGTTTCCCTACGGTGATGTCACGGTGAACGTGCAACGCGGCGGCTTGGATGTGCCGCGCCCCGAGGGCGAGGGCAACCCGACGATCATGGCGAATGTGGCGCTGTCCGTGGCCTTTGATATGGAGCGCGCCGATGGTTGAGCAGCGGATCATCATCGAGATGGGCATGGGCAATGACCTGCACGGCATGGATTACACCAAGGCCTGCGCCCGCGCGATCGAAGACGCCTTGCGGCATTCATCCTTGCCGTTGTTTGGCGTGCTGGATTTGCCTCATGATGCGATGCGCGTGCAGGTCACTGTGGCGGTGCAGGACCCTGACAAGGTGAATATTGACGCGCTGGTCGCCAAACTGCCGCGTGGCCGGGCGCAGGTACGCGCGGTGTTCGGCGGGCTGAATGTGCCAAGCGGGGATGAGGTGATTGTCGTCGCGCAGGCCAGTGTCGAGGCGTTTTTGCCCAAGCAGGATGGCTGGCGCTTGCGCGGCGCGTCATAAAAGAGATTCAATGCCTTCGGCGAGGATTTTTTTCCATTTGGAATTAGACCCTTGGGGTGAAAAGCTCGGGTAGGGGCTCTGCGTTTTCGATCAGATCAAGACGCAAGGAGACCTGTGCGTTTCGGGTTTCGTCCCAACCTTTCAGAATCCAGCTGCGGGCCTGATGCTGGAGCGACGCGGGGTGCAGGATCAGGCTGCGCAGGGTCGCGTCGGGGGCGTTATAGACCAGCTTGAGTTTCTGGCGGGCGCGGATTGCGGCGCGCAGAATGGGCAGGTGCCCCATGCCACGGGCGGCATTGGCAAACGGGTGTTCGATCTGTTGCCAGTCTGTATCGGTGGCGGATGTCTCGAGCGGCAGGCTTGCGTCGATCTTGGCTGCCAATGCGGTCGCGGCGGATTTCAGGGCGGGGTCCGTGGTTTCCAGCACGATGGCGAGGGCGAGTTGCAGTGCTTCGATTTCGGGATCGGTCAGGGTCAACGGTGGCAATGTGGTGGCCGGTTCCAGCCGGTAGCCTGCGCCGCGTGTGCCTGTCACGGGCACGCCTGAGGATTGCAGCCGGCCGATGTCGCGGTACAGCGTGCGCAGCGACACATTCTGTGCCGCAGCCAGATCTTCGGCCCGGTGCAGGCTGTAATCGCCGAGCGTATCGAGCAGGGCAAAGAGGCGGTCGGAGCGGTTCATGGGGTTTTGTGCCACAAAAGCCGGGGATTGCCAAGGCAACTGCCAAAAAACTGTCAGCTGTTGATCGCGGATCGAAGCTGTTGCGGAAAACTGGTGGAATTGGCCGGGCCTTGGGGTGTTTCCCCCTTCAAGCCCGGGTCGGTCAGACATAGACAGAAACGGAACCGGACGCGGGAACTGCGTTCGCCTGCTTTGGATGTGGAGAAAACTATGTTTAATAATATCGGCCTTCCCGGCCTTCTGTTGATCGCTGTTGTTGTGCTGGTCCTGTTTGGACGTGGCAAGATTTCAAGCCTGATGGGTGAAGTCGGCAAAGGCATCACCAGCTTTAAAAAGGGCATCAACGAAGGCGAAGAAGACATCAAGAATGCCAGCGATGACAAAGCTGAATTGTCTGACGAGTCTGCCGTTGTGACCGAAATCAAGACCGACAAGGACAAGGTGTAACCCGCCATGTTTGATATGGGGTGGTCGGAGTTATTGGTCGTTGGCGTCGTTGCCTTGATCGTGGTGGGCCCCAAGGACCTGCCTGTCTTGTTTCGCAAGGTGGGGCAGTTCGTGGGTAAGGCCAAAGGCATGGCGCGCGAGTTTAGCAGCGCAATGAATGACGCGGCGGATGACACCGGCATGCGCGAAATATCATCGGGGTTGAACAAGTCGCTCAAGGCGGCGACCAATCCGCTGGGCACTGCAATGGACGGGGTCAAATCGGCGACCAAGTCCCTGGCCGACATCAACCCGGATAGCGAGACCGGCAAACTGGCGGCCAAGCGGGCGGAGGATGCCAAAAAGATGCAGGCCGTGCGCGACCGCACAATTGCCGAGCGCAAGCAGCGCGAAGCGAAAGAGGCGTTGGCGACGGCGGATGCCGAGGTGGCGCATCTGGCCAAGCCTGCGACACCGGCAGCCAAACCGGCAGCTGCAAAAAAGACGCCTGCGAAAAAGCCTGCTGCGCCGAAAGCGGCGGCCGCGAAAAAGCCGGCTGCAAAGCCCGCAGCCAAGAAACCTGCGGCTAAAAAGCCAGCGGCAAAAAAGAGTGAAACATGAGTGCTTCGGACGATATTGACGACAGCGCCGCCCCGCTGATCGAACATCTGGCAGAGCTGCGCACGCGGCTGATCCATTCCGTGATCGCGTTTATCATCGGGATGGTGATTTGCTTTACTGTTTGGAATCCGATCTTTAACTTTCTGACCCACCCGTTGTGTTCGGCCATGGCCGAGCGGGGCCAAGAGGATTGCGGGTTGATCCTGATCAAGCTGCAAGAAGGTTTCTTTGTCGCGATTTCGATCTCGCTTTTGGGCGGTTTGGTGTTGGGTTTCCCCTATATCAGCTACCAGCTGTGGCGGTTTGTGGCACCGGGGCTGTATAAAAACGAAAAGGGCGCGTTCCTGCCGTTTCTGATTTCCAGCCCTTTGATGTTCTTTTTGGGCGCTGCTTTTGCCTTTTATGTGGTCACGCCGCTGGCTTTCGATTTCTTCCTTGGGTTCCAGCAAGCGGGCACATTGGTGGGCGACGGGGGCAAAGACGGGCAGGGTATTGCCGCGATCGCCTTTCAGGGGTCTGCACAGGAATACCTGAGCCTGACGATCAAATTCATCGTGGCGTTCGGTCTGTGTTTCCAGCTTCCTGTGTTGTTGACCTTGATGGGCAAGGCCGGGTTGGTCAGTGCCGAGGGGCTTGGCAACGTGCGCAAATACGCGGTTGTCGGCATTCTGGTTCTGGCCGCTTTGGTGACGCCACCGGATGTGATTACGCAAATCATTCTGTTCGTGGTGGTCTATGGCCTTTACGAGATTTCGATCATGCTGGTGCGCCGTGTTGAACGCCAGCGCGAAGAGAAATTGCGCGCCGAAGGGTATTACGACGACGAAGACGAAGACCCCCTGATGGCGGAATTCGACGAGGATGACGGCAAGTGATCGACGATCCCTTAGACCGCATCGCGGCGGCGCTCGAGAGGATATCTCCGGCGCCGCTGAAAGCTCCTGATTTCGACGCTGCCGGGGCCTTTGTCTGGCACACGGGGCCGGACCAGCTGGTGCCCGTGCCCAAGGTCAGCAAAATTGATCTGGGGTTGCTGGTGGGCGTTGACCGGGCGCGTGATACGTTGCTGGCGAACACCACCCAGTTTGCCGCAGGCCTGCCTGCCAACAACGCCCTGCTTTGGGGCGCGCGGGGGATGGGAAAATCCAGCCTTGTCAAAGCGGTACATGCCCATGTTCAGGCAACGCATAGCGCCTTGCGCATCGTTGAATTGCAACGCGAAGACCTGCCGTCGGTCGGCCGTTTGCTGGCCCATCTTCGCCATGCACCTTACCGGTTTATCCTGTTTTGCGACGATCTGAGCTTTGGCAATGATGATGCGCAATACAAGTCGTTAAAGGCTGTGCTGGATGGCGGCATTGAAGGGCGGCCGGATAATGTCGTTTTATATGCAACGTCGAACCGGCGTCACCTGATGCCGCGCGACATGATCGAAAACGAACGTGGATCGGCGATCAACCCTGCCGAAGCCGTCGAGGAAAAGGTATCCCTGTCGGACCGTTTCGGTTTGTGGCTTGGCTTTCACGCCTGTGACCAGCAGCAGTTTCTTGAGATGATCCGTGGCTATTGTGATGCGCACGGGATCGAGATCGATCAGCCGACGCTCCATGCCGAGGCGATTGAATGGCAGGCGACGCGCGGATCACGGTCGGGCCGGGTGGCGTGGCAGTATTTCGTTGATCTGGCGGGCCGTCGGGGCGTTACGCTTTAAGCGCGGCTTGCGTCGGGGCCCAAACATCACTCACAGGTGATTTATGCAAGCGCGCCGCAAGATTGGCGCGCCTGCGAAACCGCTTATTCAAAGCTGGATCAGTTCAGGTAGGGGGTCGGGTCGACGCTGTCAAAACCGTTGCGCACTTCGAAATGCACAAATGAATCGTCGCCGCCGCGCAGCTTGGCGATGGTGGCACCTTTTGCCACGTTATCGCCTTTTGCCACGCTGACATTCGCGACATTGGCATAGACGGTCAACAGGTTGTCAGGGTGACGGATCACGACAATCGGCACACCTTCGGCGCTTTTTGTGATGGCTGCGACTGTGCCGCTATCCGCCGCTTTGACCGCGCCGCCGGGGGTAGCTTGGATGTTGATCCCCTCGTTCTTGCCTTTGGAATATGCGCGGATAATGCTGCCCTGAACGGGCGGTGTCATGCGACCTGCCGAAACGGGTTTTGTGGTTCTGCCGACATCTGCCACAGGTTTTGCCGCTGCCGGTTCCACTGTGGCGGGTTTCACCGCGGGCTCTACCGGTGGCAGGGGTTTGGCGGCACTGGGCGGGGTAGGTGTCGGAGATCCGACACCGGGCATTGTCGTGGCGGCTGTGGCCGTTGCAGGGACCGCGGCACTGCGTTGGGGTGCGGCTTGCTGTGGAACAGGAATCAACAGGAACTGACCCTCGCGGATCGAGAAATCCGCCCCCAGGCCGTTCCATTCCGCCAAGGTGGCGACGGGTACGCTGTAAAGCCGCGCGATCGTATAGGCGGTTTCGCCCCGCTCGACCTTGTGACGCACGGGTTCGCTGCCTGTCTGTTTCTTCGGGTTTTCGCGGGTCTGCGTGGCGGGCAGGGCTGCGGTCTGAACCGTGGGCGACGCTGGCGCGCGGTTGATGGCACCATCCGCAAGTGTTTGAATATCAATGGCTTGCGTGGTGATCGGGCCGGTGCCCGAGGCCCCTGTCGCGGGCGATGGTTCGGCGACACGGTTCTGAAGGGCGATGATCTCGCCTTCGCGCAAAAGGGCAGTGGGATCAATGCCGTTGTAGCGTGACAAGCTGCCAACATCCGCACCAATACGGTTGGCCACATCCGTCAATGTATCGCCACGGCGGGCGACAACCACTTGATAATTCGGATAGGAAATAACCCCCCGATTATCCGGTGCGGGCCGGGGGGCCAGCGGGCCTGTCGCTGCATCGGCTGTGGTGAAACCATCGCCAAAGCCGCCGCGCATATCGAAATCAAGGGGGCGATCACATGCAGCCAGCAAAAGTGCGCTGCTGCCTGCCAACACCGCCAACCTAAGGGGTCGGATAGCCATCGGGTAGATCATCTGCTTGTCCTCATGTCTTTCGCGGCATTCGGTCCTCGGCCTCCATGTGATCCGGAGTTACCTTGCCTATACAGCATTTAGCTGTCTTTGCCCAATCCTTCAAGCAAGGGTACAAAACGGACCTTGCGCAGTTCGTCATATTCAAGACCGGTTTCGGTTTTGCGCACCCGGATCAGGTGCTGAACCGCGTCGGACTGGCCCACAGGCACTACCATGATCCCGCCTACTTTGAGCTGGGCAACCAAGGGGCCGGGGGGGTCTTCGGCGGCGGCTGTCACAATGATGCGGTCGAACGGGGCCTGTTCGGGCAAGCCAAAGCTGCCGTCGCCTGTGATCGCCGTGATATTGGCCAGATCGAGCGCGTCAAAGATTTCGCGCGCTTCTTGGACCAACCTGCGGTGGCGGTCGATGGTATAGACCCGCCGCGCCAGCTTGCTGAGGATCGCCGCCTGATAGCCCGATCCTGTGCCCACCTCGAGCACCTTGTCGCGGGGGGTCACCTCGAGCGCCTGGGTCATCAGCGCCACCACAGAGGGCTGGCTGATGGTCTGGCCGCAGGCAATCGGGAGGGGCATGTCCTCGTAGGCGCGGGACGCGAAAAGGCCGCGAATGAACGGGCCACGGTCGATCTGCTCCATCGCGTTCAGGATGCGCGTTTCGGTGACGCCCTTTGAACGCAAGGCGTAAAGAAACTGCATCTTGCGTTCCGCGCTCGAGATGTCTTCCTCGTCGGTCATGTATTGATCGCTTTGAGGGCCGCAAAACTGTCATGCGCGGTGAAATCGGCGCGCATGGGCGTTACGGAAATATAGCCTTGCAGGTTCAGCGCTGCATCGGTGTCGGCGGCGGTGGGGATTTGCTGGTCGGCCCCTTGAATCCACAAGAACCGCCGCCCCGCAGGCGAGACATGGGGCGTGGTGGAAAAGCTGGTATCGCTGCGGATGCCTTGGGGGGCAAGGCGGATTCCCTGCACATCAGCGGCAGCTGTCGGGGGAAAATTCACGTTATAAAACAAACGGTAGCCATCCGTATGCGCGGGCGTCGCACCAAGGATACGGCGGATCACGTCGACACCATGTTCGGCGGCGGCCTCGAAGGCATCGTCCAGAACGCGGTTGGCGGGACCGAAATACTGCGACAGGGCGACCGCCGGAATGCCTTGAAGCGCGGCTTCCATCGCACCGCCGATGGTGCCGGAATACATCGCGTTTTCAGCCGCGTTATTGCCCCGGTTCACGCCCGACAGGACCAGATCGGGGGGCGCGTCCTTCATGGAATCGTGCAGCGCGGCCAGAATGCAATCTGCGGGGCTGCCTTCGACGGAAAATGCGTGTTTTCCGATCCGTTCAACCATCATCGGGCGGGTATAGCTGATGCAATGGGCAACGCCCGATTGTTCATAGGCCGGGGCGACGGTCCAGACCTCGCCCGTGGGGCCCGCAAGGGTGGTTGCGATGGCGTGAAGCGTCTTGAGGCCCGGTGCGTGGATGCCGTCATCGTTGGTAATCAGAATGCGCATAATATCCCCTTTGCGCCTTGATATGCGAGGGACGTGGGCGCGGCAAGGCAGGAGCCTTCGGCGAGGATATTTTTAAGCCAGAGAAGACCCAAGGGCGGTCAAGATCGCGGCGGCCTGAGACTGGGGGCTGGCCAGACCATCGCGGGATTCACCGGGATGGAACCGTGCGCGGGTCGCCGTGGGCATCGGCGCGGGGGTCAGGATATGCACCTTTGGCCCGATTTTGGCGGCCTCGGCCTGCCAAGACTTGGCCAGCGCGATTTGCGCGGCTTTGGTGGCACCATAGGCCCCGTAAAACTTGGACCCCACGACCGGATCGTCGAAAAACACTGCCTGGCCCGCGTGGCCGAGCAAAGGCGACACATAGGTGATCAGGGTCGAGGTCGCGGTGATGTTGCAGGCCACCGATTTGGCCATGTCTTTGGTATCGACGTGATTGGTGGGGGCCAGCGGTGCCGCGTGGATGGCGGTGTGGAGCCACAGATCAAGGCTGCCCCAGCGGTCATAGATGCCCCGGCACAAGGTCGCCATCGCATCGGCGTTGGTGACGTCCATCGGGGCCAGCGTCGCACTGCCGCCACGGGCCTGGATGCGGTCATCCAGTTCCTCGAGCGCTCCCGTGGTCTTGGCCACAGCGATGATGTGATGGGTGTCGCAAAGCGCTTCGGCCAAGGCAGCGCCCAAGCCGCGCGAGGCGCCGATGATCAATGCAGTTTTCTGTGTCATGGGAGGGATATGCGCGGGGGAATGCGCGGCGTCAAGGGGGCGCTTGGCCGCGCGGGCGGGCAAGGCGTGCCAGTTGTCCGGTTGCTGTCCGGTGTGGCGTGATCAGGATTTGGGAAGTTGCAAAACCTTGGCCTTTGAACCGATCCCGATGACGATGGCATTGTCACTGATTGCAGCGACTGTGCCCCCTGCAATGGCATCGCCCAGCTTGACCCGTCTGATCCGGCCATTGCGGTCGCGCACCAAGGCACCCGGATCTTCGAGACTGCCAAAAATACCAATCAAGGTTACAGCAGGCAGGGCGACTTGCTCGGTCGCAAGATCAATCACTTTGGCAGGGGTCGGGGTGCCGTTTTCGTTGGTGGTCATGTCAGCCTTTCTTGTCCCTGTGGGTCAGGGGAGGGGTACGACATGTCAGTTAACAAAGGCTTTGCGCGGCCGAAAGATGCGCAGGAACAGGCAAGCAAAGACCGGCTGAGACATCGGCAAAGCTTTGCCACGGGGGCCAAATGCAAAGCAGCGCAGGGGGTTGTGCCTCTGCGCTGCATTTGTCTAGTGGTGTTTCGGGTGCGCTTATTCAGCGGCAGATTTCATCTGGAAGCCTGCGGTGATTTGATCTGTCGGTTTCACGGGATAGTCACCGGTAAAACAGGCGTCGCAATATTGCGGGCATTTGGCGTTGCGGCCTTCGGCTTCGCCCACGGCGCGGTACAGACCATCAATCGAAATGAACTTGAGGCTATCTACCTGCAAGTGCTCGCGCATTTCTTCTTCGGACATGGTCGCGGCCAACAGCTTTTCACGCTGCGGTGTGTCGACGCCGTAAAAACACGGCCACGCGGTCGGGGGCGACGCGATGCGGAAGTGGACTTCCTTGGCACCGGCATCAAGGATCATTTCCTTGATCTTGCGGCTGGTTGTGCCGCGCACCACCGAATCGTCCACCAGGATCACCCGTTTGCCTTTGATCAGGGCGCGGTTGACGTTGAGTTTCAGACGCACGCCCATGTTGCGGATCTGCTCCGTCGGCTCGATGAACGTGCGGCCCATATATTGGTTGCGGATGATTCCCATCGCATAGGGAATGCCCGATTGGAGGCTGAACCCGATGGCCGCAGGGGTACCGCTGTCAGGGACGGGGCAGACCAGATCGGCATCGACGGGGCTTTCCTTGGCCAGTTCGCGGCCGATCGCCTCGCGGGTTTCATAGACGGAGCGACCGCCAAGAATGCTGTCGGGGCGGCTGAAATAGACATGTTCAAAGATACAGAACCGCGATGCAACGCGGCGGAAGGGGAAGTGGCTTTCCACGCCCTTGGCGGTGATGACGACCATTTCGCCCGGCTCGATTTCGCGCACGAAATCGGCACCGATGATATCAAGCGCACAGGTTTCCGAGCTGAGCGCCCAGCCGTCGCCGACCTTGCCCAGAACCAAGGGGCGCACGCCCAAGGGATCGCGCACGCCGATCAGTTTGGTGCGGGTCATGGCGACCACGGAAAACGCGCCCTCGACCCGGCGCAGGGCGTCTTCCATGCGTTCGGGGATGGTGCGTTGCAAGGACCGCGCCATCAGGTGGATGATGCATTCACTGTCCGAGGAAGACTGGAAAATCGAGCCGCGTTCAATCAGTTCGCGGCGCAGGGAATTGGCGTTGGTGATGTTGCCGTTATGGGCAATCGCCGCACCGCCCATGGCGAATTCACCAAAGAACGGCTGCACATCGCGGATCGCGGTCTGGCCTTTGTTGCCGGAGGTGGAATAGCGCACGTGACCGATGGCCAATTCGCCGGGCAGGGTTTCCATGACCTTTTGCGAGGTGAAGTTGTCGCGCACATAGCCAAAGCGGCGGGCCGACTGGAACCCGTCTGTGGGGTCGTAGCTGACGATGCCGCCGGCTTCTTGTCCGCGGTGTTGCAGCGCGTGCAGGCCAAGGGCCACAAAGTTCGATGCGTCGGCGACACCGACAACGCCGAATACCCCGCATTCTTCTTTCAGTTTATCGCCGTCATCGGCGTCTCGCAGGTACGAGGTGTCAAAAGGATGTGCGGGGGGCATGATCTTGGACAACGGGGAGCTCCGATTCCGGGGAAGAAGACACGCACTATGTAGGCGGTTGCGCGGGGCTTGTCACCCCGCTGTCACATTTAGAAAGGGTTAATGCGTCAACAGGGCTCGTGAAAGGCAAAAGGGCCGCCCGTTGTTGGGGCAGCCCTTTGAAATCATTTGTTATTTAGGCGTTATTCGCCGCAAGCACCCACAAGAGCCTCGTAGCGCGAGGTGATCCAGCCAAGGGCTTCTTCGGGGTTCTGGTCTTCGATCTGGCCGGTAAAGCGCCCAAATACCTGCGCAGAGCGGCTTTCGTCGACGATTGTGAAGGTCTGGCCGGTGATCACCGTATCATAAACAAAGAACGCAATCGCCACCAACAAGATGCCGCGCGCCACGCCGAACAGGAAACCGAGGCCCTGATCCAGACCGCCCAGCACAGACCGTTGCACCAGCGATGAAAACAGCGGTGTGAACAGCGACACCACGATCAAGGCGATGGCAAAGACGATCGCGAAAGCACCGATAATGGACAATTCGCAGCTGTCGGCCAGAAATTCGCCAACAACGGGCAGTTCGGTCACAAGCGGTTCAACCTGTGGGGCAAATAGAAACGCCAGAACAGCGGCGGCAATCCAGCCGACGATGGCCATCAATTCGCGTACAAACCCGCGCCCGTATGCCAAAAGCGCAGATAGAACGATGACAAGCGCCACAACCCCGTCAATGATGGTAAAGCCTTCCATGATCGTCTTGCCTTCCTTGGGGGGGGCTGTCAGCCAGCCCCGAAAATTTCGCCTACAAATCCGGTTAGATCGCTCATGGTATTAAGCGTTATGCCGTTTTTGCCCACCGGTTTTCCCCCGGCAGGCGCAATGGCGCTGGTAAAACCAAGTTTTTGCGCTTCTTTCAACCTATTTTCGGTCTGCGTTGCCGGTCTGAGGGCACCTGACAGGCTTATTTCGCCGAAAACAACAGTCTCTGCGGGCAGGGCCACGTCTTCGCGCGCGCTCAGCAGGGCGGCGGCCACGGCCAGATCGGCGGCGGGTTCGGAAATCTTCATGCCGCCTGCGACGTTCAGATAGACATCAAGCCCGGCAAAGGGGATGCCGCAGCGCGCCTCGAGCACCGCAAGAATCATCGCCAGACGCCCGCCATCCCAGCCGACAACCGTGCGCCGCGCCTGCGAATGCGGCGACGGGGCAACAAGCGCCTGCAATTCACACAACACAGGCCGCGTGCCTTCGATGCCTGCGAAAACCACCGATCCGGCAGCCGGTTCGCCACGTTCGGACAGAAAATGCGCCGACGGGTTGGTGACTTCGGCCAGCCCCTGGCCGGTCATCTCGAAGACGCCGATCTCATCCGCGGGGCCAAAGCGGTTTTTCACAGCCCGCAGGATGCGGAACTGGTGGCCGCGTTCACCTTCGAAATAGAGCACCGTATCGACCATATGTTCGACAACACGGGGGCCGGCGATCTGGCCGTCTTTGGTGACATGGCCCACAAGGATCACCGACACGCCGGTGCGTTTGGCAAAACTGGTCAGTTCATGGGCCGAGGCGCGGACCTGGGACACCGACCCCGGCGCGCTTTCGACATTATCGGCCCACATGGTCTGGATCGAATCGATGATTGCCAGATCGGGGCGTTCGGCCTCGAGGGTGGTCAGGATATCGCGCAGGTTGGTTTCGGCGGCCAGTTTGACCGGCGCATCGGCCAGCCCAAGGCGCTGCGCGCGCATCCGGACCTGTGCAGAGGCTTCTTCGCCGCTGACATAGATGGTTTTCAACCCGCTGCGG
The DNA here is from genome assembly GCF_965641905.1 of Sulfitobacter sp. SH22. Lineage (NCBI taxonomy): Bacteria > Pseudomonadati > Pseudomonadota > Alphaproteobacteria > Rhodobacterales > Roseobacteraceae > Sulfitobacter > Sulfitobacter sp. SH22. Next base: position 1,323,775 of record NZ_OZ282573.1, on the reverse strand, counting down.
GCAAAATGGGCGGCGGCTTGCAACAGCAACGTGGATTTGCCGATGCCAGGATCACCGCCCACCAGAATGGCCGATGCCGCCACCAGACCACCACCCAGAACGCGGTCGAGTTCGGCAATGCCGGACTGGCTGCGCGGCGGGGGGGATTCCTTGGTGCTCAGATCGGTCAGTACCATGGCCGACCCGCGCTTGGCCCCGAGCGATTTGCTGGGCGGCCCCGCGGAAATGCCTTTGTCTTGCTGGATCGTGTTCCATTCGCCGCAGCCATCACAGCGGCCGGACCACTTGTTATAGCTGGCACCGCAGGACGTGCATGAAAATGTGACGGGAGTTTTTGCCATATGCCTTTTTGGCTGAGAGCGCAGGCGAGGTCAAAGCAAAAGAACGGATTACCATGCGGCTTTCGCAGGCAATTCGAAAACGCGTTGTTTGGGGTATCGCGTGGCTTGGTCGCAGGGGGGGGAGATCAGCCTGATCTGCGCATGGATGCCTGTGTTTTCCAGCCGATCCAAAGGGACATCAGAATGCAGGCCGTGAACAGATACAGGCCCCATGCGACCTCGATCCGGCCGATGCCCACGCCTTTGGCGAGGGTGATGTAAAGCGCGATCAAAAAGACATCGGCCATGGCGAGTTTGCCGATGAAGTTCAACGCGGGCAGGGCGCGCGGGCTGAGCAGGTCGAATTGCACCAGCGCCAGACCAAGGGTTTTCAGATAGGGGGCAAAGAGCGCGAACACCGTGACGACCAGCGCGAGGAAGATGTCGGAGGCCCAGAGCGCTTGCAGCCCGCTGAGCACTGAAATCTCGGTCAGGCCGAACAGCGGAAGCAGCCCTGCGCGCAAAAGCGGTGCGGCCCAGGCGATGGGATAAAGGAGGAGCAAAGACAGGTTCAGGGCGCGCAGCATGGGGTTTCCAAGACAGGAGGCGCATCTGCGCCATTTGATTTTGCGATCTGCGGGGCGCAGATCGGTGCCTTCGGCGAGGATATTTAAGAGCCAGAGAAGAGGCCAGAGATGAGGCCAGAGAAGAGGGTAGTCAGACCCACAGGGGGCTTCGATCCGGATCAGAGTGGCGCGCAGCGATGCTGCGAGGACGTTACTTTAGATAGACCCGGTCATAGCGTGCGCCCAGCGAGGTCAGGATCTCATAGCCGATCGTGCCGGCAAAGCCTGCAACTGTATCAACGGATTGATGCGGTCCGATCAGTTGCAGATGTCCGGGGATTTCGGCCAGGTCGGTCACATCGACCGTGATCAGATCCATTGAGACGCGACCGACCACCGGCAGCTTGCGCCCCTCGTGGGTGAGTGTGGCACCGTTGCCCAAGGCGCGGATCAGCCCGTCGGCATAGCCGCCTGATACGGTTGCGATTTTGGAGTCCCGCGCTGCTGTCCAGCCGCAGGCGTAACCGACAGATGCGCCTTGGATCACGTCGCGGGTTTGGACGACCGGCAGGTCGAGTGTCACGACGGGACGCGCATCCACAAAGGGCAAACCGCCGTAGAGGCCGATGCCCGGGCGCGTCAGGTCAAAGTGGTAGTCATCGCCCAACAGGATGCCACCCGTGGCCCCCAGCGACAAAGGCACATCGACGCCGGCGGTCATTTCGCGAAAGACCTCGAGCTGGGCGGGGTTCATCGGGTGGTCGGGTTCATCGGCGCAGGCCAGATGCGAAATGATCATTGTCGGGTTTTGCGACAGGGCGATGTCGCGCAGGGCGCTCCATTCTGCGGGGTCCATGCCCAAGCGGTTCATGCCAGAGTTCAGCTGGATGCCAAAGGGATGGCCGGGCAGGGTTTCGACATGGCCGATCAACTGGTCGACGGAATTGATCATCGGGGTCAGGTTGGCCTGACCGATCATATCTGCATCGCCGGGCATGTGACCTGCGAACACATTGATCCGGGGGCCGTCGCCCAGCACACGGCGCAGGGCGAGGCCTTCCTCGGCGACGGCGACAAAGAATTCGCGCGCCCCTTCGGCCGCCAGCACGGGGGCCACGCGGTCGATGCCCAGACCGTAGGCATTGGCCTTGACCACTGCGCCGGTTTCGCTTTCGGACAGGCGGTTGAGCGCGTGCCAATTGGCCGCCAGTGCAGTGAGGTCGATGGTAAGTGTGGCTGTTGTCATGGGTTTTGTTTTGACCGGATGGGCGGCGGCGTCAAGCGTCTGAACGTGCGTGACCCGGATAAAGCGTTGCAATTTCCGGTTTAGGGGGTTTGGCAAAGCGCAAGTTAAGCTGCGCCAAGGGATGTGCCGCTGCGGCAGTTTCGCGTTTTGCTTGCAAGGTGGGCGGAACTCGGTAGCCTATGCCTAACAAATGTCAGGCTGCACAAGGTACTGGCAAGAAGCGGGAGGAGAACCCAATGTCGACCCAGAGATATAAATTCGCGCCGGTGCTGGCTGTGGTGGCGGGGTTTGCCGCACCGATGGCCTTGGCGGAAAACCGGATTGATACGCAGCTGCCCAATGCGCCAGAGCTGGCGGCCTATGGGGAGATGAAGGTTGGCGTGCGCCAGATCGAGCTGGTTCATGGGGGCCAGGTCGACATTTTGTCCATCGATCCGGCAGCGGCCAAGCCCGAGACCCTTCCGACCTATGACCGGCCCCTGACCGTCGAGGTCTGGTATCCTGCCGCCGACGGGGCCACGGGTGACACCGCGTTCAGGGCATTCCTGCGCGATGCGACCACCGAAGTCACCTTGAACGGCCAGGCCATGCGCGATGCAGAGCCTGCGGCAGGCACGGCCTATCCGCTGGTCATCGTATCGCATGGCTATCCGGGCAACCGTTTCCTGATGTCGCATCTGGCGGAAAACATCGCGTCCAAGGGATATGTCGTTGCCTCCATCGATCACACGGATTCGACCTACCGCACCCAGGCGGCTTTCGGGTCGACGTTGGTGAACCGGTCCTTGGATCAGCTGTTTGTGCTGGATGAAATGGCGCGACTGTCGGGCGAGGGGGACTCGTTTCTGAACGGGTTGGTCAATGCCGATACGGCGGGCATCGTCGGCTATTCCATGGGCGGCTATGGTGCGGTGATCACCGCAGGCGGTGGCGTGACCGAAACATCGGTGGGCTATGGCTGGGGCGGGCCGCATGGCACGCTGGCAATCCATCAGGCAGGGTCAGATACCCATAACGCGCTGCCCGATCCGCGTATCAAAACCGCCGTGGCCATCGGCCCCTGGGGCATGAACACCGGCTTTTGGGATGCCGAAGGGTTGAAGGGCATCAAGATACCGATGCTGTTCATGGCCGGTTCGCAAGACATGACATCGCTCTATGAAAAAGGGGTGCGTGCGATCTGGGAAAACGCCAGCGCGACGAACCGCAGTCTTTTGACCTTTGAAAATGCGGGTCACAATGCGGCGGCCCCCATGCCTGCACCGGCAGAATCCTACCGCGATGACGAACGGTTGGGCTTTAACGTCTCGGGGCATTACACTGATCCGGTCTGGGATCAGGCGCGCATGAACAACATCGCGCAGCATTTCGTCAGCGCCTGGATGGATCTGCACCTCAAGGGGAACGAGACGGCCGGCGATTACCTTGATCTGCTCGAGAATTCCAATGACGGTGTCTGGTCAATGAACGAAGACGGTACCCCCAAGGACGATCACAGCTATTGGAAAGGGTTCGACAAGGACACCGCCAAAGGACTGCGCTATGAGGTCAAAGCGCCTGATTAAGTCAAAGCAAAAGGATCCGTGATGACGCGTTTACGCATCATGTTCTCGCACGCTGCCGTGACCGTTATGGCGGTGGCCTGCGGTGCCGGGGTGATCGCATTGGCGATGTTTGCCCCGGTCTGGATCTGGGCGCTGGTCCCCTTGGGGATCGGCGCGCAGATGTTGAATGAATACAACCTGCACCGCTATGTGTTCCACCTGCCGCCGCCGCGCCGGCAATGGGCGTTTGATCTGCTTTATATGGCGCATTACGGGCATCATGATTTCCCCACCCATACCAAGCTGTTTTTCGTCCCGATCTGGGTCGCTTTGCCGATCTTGCTGGTGAACAGTCTGGCGGTATGGGCGGTGCTGACGCTGTTTGGCAGCGCCAATGCCCTTTGGATTGCAATTGCCATAGTGCCTGTGGGCGGGGTGCTGACCTTTCTGGTGTATGAATGGTTTCACATGACCGCGCATTTGAACCTGCCCAAAACGCGGGTTGAACGCTATGTGACCACGCTGCACAACCAGCACCATTTCCGCGATTTCAGCAAATGGTTCCACGTCAGCCCCGGCGGCGCGGTGATCGACCGCGCGATGGGCACGGCAATTGACCGCGAGGCGTTGAAACACCAGCAACGGATTGAATTCATTCGGACTTTGGGGATGCGTCCCGATGACCCGCGCCTTGTGGCAGCGCGGGGCCGGTTTGCCGGAAAATACGATCTGTCAGAGGCGGAAATCGCCCGTGCTGCCAGCGTTTGAGGTGAGGGTAGCGATCAGAACTCCTGATCGCCGTCATCATTGCTTTGCCACGGCTTCACAAGGTTGCCAAAGCGGGTAAATCTGCCCTCAAAGCTCAGGTCCACGGTGCCGATCGGCCCGTGCCGCTGCTTGCCGATCACGACTTCGGCGCGGCCATGCAGGCGCTCCATCTCTTCTTGCCAGATCGCCATCTTGTCCAGCTCGTGATCGCCGGGCTTTTCACGCTCTTTGTAATATTCCTCGCGGAACACGAACATGACCACGTCGGCATCCTGTTCGATCGACCCTGATTCACGCAAATCCGACAGCTGCGGGCGTTTATCTTCGCGATTTTCCACCTGACGCGACAGCTGCGACAGGGCGATGACCGGGATATGAAGCTCTTTGGCGATGGCCTTGAGACCCATGGTGATTTCTGAAATCTCGTTCACGCGGTTTTCGTTTTTGCCGGTGCCGCGCACCAGCTGGAGATAGTCGATGATCAACACATCCAACCCATGCGTCCGCTTCAGACGCCGCGCACGCGCGGATAGCTGGCTGATCGGCAGGGCAGGCGTGTCGTCGATATAAAGCGGGCAGGCTTCAAGCGCTTTTGCAGCATCCACAAAACGCCGGAATTCGGCCTCGGTCATGTCACCCGACCGGATCTGCTGCGACGGGATTTCCGACGCTTCCGACAGGATCCGCGCGGCCAGCTGTTCGGCGCTCATCTCGAGGCTGTAAAAGCCCACAACGCCGCCTTCAACCGCGCCTTCGGTGCCATCATGCAATATGCCACGACGATAGGCTTTGGCGACGTTGAACGCGATGTTCGTGGCAAGCGAGGTTTTCCCCATTGACGGACGACCCGCGAGGATCAAAAGGTCTGACGGGTGCAGCCCGCCGAGTTTTTTATCCATATCAATCAGACCGGTGGAGACGCCCGACAGGCCCCCGTCACGCTGGTAGGCCGCGTTGGCCACGTTAACAGCATCCGTTACCGCCTTGAGAAAGCTTTGAAATCCGCTTTCGGTCTGGCCTTGCTCTGCCAGTTTGTAAAGCTGCTGTTCGGCTTCGACGATCTGCTCGCGCGGTTCCGACATCACGTTAACCTGCGCGGCCTTGGCGGAGATATCGCGCCCCAGCTGGATCAGATCGCGGCGCACGGCCAGATCATAGATCATCTGCGCATAGTCGCGCACAGCAAAGGCGCTGATCGCGGCACCGGCAAGGCGTACCAGATAGGCGGGGCCACCCAATTCTTTCAGACCTTCGTCATCCTCCATAAATGCCTTAAGCGTGACCGGCGACGCAAGGTTGTTCTTGGCGATCCGCGCGCTGGCGATTTCGAAGATACGGGCGTGTACGGGATCATAGAAATGCTTGGGGCCGATGATCGACGCCACACGGTCGTAGATATCGTTATTGGTCAGGATCGCACCCAGCAGTTGCTGTTCTGCCTCGATCGAATGGGGGATGGTTTCGGGTGCCTGAACCGTCAGATCGTTGGTGTTGATGCTGGAAATCTCATTCATTTGCCTTGTACCCCTACTGCGCAACTGCCCCGGTCTTGGACTTAGCCGAGACAGAGGGGCACCTGCAAATTGTATAACTTGTGGATAACCCTGCTGTTTGTGGATACTACAGGATTTTGTGGAAAAATATAGACCAACTACCAGATAGGGGGTGTGGTTTTAGAGTTTTTTCCGCGCGTCCTGCCATTCTTTCGGCGCGTTCAAAAACGCCTCAACCTCGCTCAGGGTCTCGGCGTCAAAGGCGTTTTGCGCTTTCGCTTCGGCCAGGACATCCCACCATGTGCACAGGCTGTGCAAGCTAACCCCATGGTCACCCAAGGTCTTTTCGGTCTGCGGGAAAATCCCGTAGTAAAAGATCACTGCCGTATGCGCACAGGTGGCCCCGGTTTCGCGAATCGCGTCGACAAAGCTGATCTTGGACCCGCCATCGGTGGTCAGATCCTCGACCAGCAACACACGCTGGCCTTCGGTCATTTCGCCCTCGATCCGCGCGTTGCGCCCGTAGCCTTTGGGCTTCTTGCGCACATAGGTCATCGGCAGCGCCATACGTTCCGCGACCATCGCGGCAAAAGGGATACCTGCGGTTTCACCGCCCGCGATGTTGTCAAACGCCTCGAACCCCGCCTCGCGCATCACGGTGACGGTCAGAAAATCCATCAAGGTGGCACGAATGCGCGGATAGCTGATCAGCTTGCGACAATCGATATAGGTGGGGCTTGGCAGACCCGACGCCAGGGTAAACGGCTCGGCGGCGTTGAAATGCACCGCCTTGATCTCAAGCAGCATCCGCGCCGTCAAACGCGCCATTTCGGTCGAATCGGGAAAGCTGGTCGGGATCATCTGGGTATCTTCCTTCTGGGGTGGCCTAAGGCTTCTCTGGCTTTCAAATATCCTCGCCGAAGGCATAAAGTCTATGCCAATGGCGGATCAATCTAGCGCGACGCTCCAATTGAGCGGCATCATCGGGTCAAACACGGTCACAGGCCCTTCGGCTGTGTCAATGTGGTCTGGATAGGTGGCTGGCGTACGGGTCAGGGTCATGGTCTGCGTATTTGCAGCCAGCCCGTAAAACGCGGGGCCGTTCAGCGATGTGAACCGCTCAAGCTGGTCCAGCGCGCCGTCCTGTTCGAACACTTCGGCCAGGATCGACATGGTATTGGGCGCGGTGAAACAGCCCGCACATCCGCAGGGCAGCAATTTGTTGGCATCCGTATGGGGGGCCGAATCTGTCCCTAGAAAGAACCGCGCATCGCCGGATGTCGCGGCCTTGCGCAGCGCCAGCCGGTGGGTTTCGCGCTTGGCGACAGGCAGGCAATAGTAATGCGGCTTGATCCCCCCGGCGAGGATATGATTGCGGTTGATCACCAGGTGATGGGTGGTGATCGTCGCCCCAAGGTTTTCATCAGCCGACATGACATAGTCGGCGGCATCGGCTGTGGTGATATGTTCCATCACCACCTTCAACCCTTGATGGCGTTTGCGGATCGGGTCCATCACGCGCTCGATGAACACGGCTTCGCGGTCAAAGATATCAACGGCAGGGTCGGTCACTTCGCCATGTGTACACAAGGGCAGACCGATTTCAGCCATGCGTTCCAGCACAGGGGCCACCTTGTCGAAATCCGACACACCGCTGGCAGAATTGGTCGTCGCACCGGCGGGGTAGAGCTTTACGGCAGTGACCAGTCCGCTGGCATGGGCCGCGGCCACATCATCCGGATCGGTATCTTCGGTCAGATACAGCGTCATCAGGGGCGTGAAATCCGCGCCTTCGGGCAGGGCGGCCAATATCCGGTCGCGATAGGCGGCGGCATCTGCACCGCGCACCACAGGGGGTACAAGGTTCGGCATGATGATCGCGCGGGCGAAATGGGCGGCGGTATGGGGCAGCACAGCGCGCAGCATATCGCCGTCACGCAGGTGCAGGTGCCAATCATCGGGGCGTCGAAGCGTCAGTGTTTGTGTCATGGCCGATCAGCTAGCACAGGGTCATGATCCGCACCAGAGGGCGCGGCGATTTCCCCCGCCGTGATCGGGCGATTACGAGGCCTCGGAAGATCTGTTGAGCGTCTGGGGTGCCTCCGGGGCGTTTTGCACCTCGGCTTGTGGTTCGGTCACGTCCGCCACCGGTTTGATCTCTCCGGTCTCGGCCTCCAGTTCCTTTTGCTTTTTCATCCCTTCGACCAGGCTCAGCTCTGCCTCGATCAGCTTTTGCTTGCGGGCAAAGCGGGGGGCCTGCATGCGCGCGTTCACATAGCGGCACAGGTGCAGAATCAGCTTTTTGCGGTCGTCCGCCTCCAGCGTGACCAGCAGGGATTTGAAATAGCTGCGGTGATCGCGGCGCGCGCGATAAAGCCGCGCAAAACTGACGGTGTTCAGTTTCTCTTCGGCGGCAAGGGTCAGCAGTGATTCCAGCTGGTCGATTTGCAGCAGTTCGCTTTGCAGGGCCAGCCCCATATGCCGCATGCGCAGTTTGGTGACATTGGGACGGGTGAACAGGCTGGCGTGCATGGCGTCCAGAACAACCTTGGGGTCATATAGAATAAAGGCTTCATGTGCGGCATCCAGCATATCGGGCGCATAGCCAAAGCGTGACGTGAAATCGGTGCGGCGCATCTCGGTAAAGCGGTCGTCCCATTCGGTGACCCGCGGGTCCAGCGTTGCCTGGGGCTGGATGCAAACCACCTGCGCCCCGGGCGATGCCACAGAATAGGCTGCCGCCGCATAGCCACCCGGGCCTGCGCCGTAAAAAACAACCCGCTCGAATTCATCAAAAAACCCGTCGTCAATCAGGCGGTCAAAACAGGCATAGACGGCGGGGTCGCGAAACCAGGTATCGCCTTCGCTTGCGATGCACAAATGCGACCAGTCATAGTTGCGCACCATCTCCCAGCCCAGAGGTTGCGAGAGCGCCGACAGGGCACGCATGCCGTTGATCGTCTCGAATGTGACCAGCAAGGTGGGCTTGCGCTCCACAAACATCGCGTAATGTTTCGCGCCCAGATTTTGAAAAAACCCTTCTTCCTCAGCCACTTCCGACACGGCTTGCAGCCAGTCGTCCTTTTGAAGGTCGGCCAGCGACGTTTCGATCGTGAATGGTGCATCGATCATTGTTGCGTCCTCAATCGTGGTTTTTTCGCGCATTTCGCAGGCGCCGTTAAGGAAAGTTAGCCTTCCAATGCGGCAGAATTGCGGAGAATGATTGCGCATTTCAAGCCCAAGGCAGCGCAGTTTTCCGTAAGACGCATCATTTGTAGGGGCAATATCCGCCATGCGCGCCGCCAAAACAGGCTTGGCCCTTGACCGCAAGCCGACAGGATGCACCTTTGGGTGATCAAAAGAGAGGACACCATGACAGATATATCGTCAATTGACGCCGTGCAGACCATGCTCGAAAGCCAGGGCTACATTTGTGGCCGCGCCTTGGGGACGGTGGTGTTTCTCAGCCTGAAACTCGGCCGCCCGCTGTTTCTTGAGGGCGAGGCAGGGGTCGGTAAAACCGAAATCGCCAAAGCACTGGCCGCAGGGTTGGACCGCAAACTGATCCGCCTGCAATGCTACGAGGGGCTTGATGCGTCCTCTGCCGTGTATGAATGGAACTTTCCCGCGCAAATGGTCGCGATCCGCACCGCCGAAGCCGCAGGGGATACATCCCGCAAGGCGCTGACAACCGAATTGTTCAGCGATGAATTCCTCATTGAACGCCCGCTGCTCGAGGCAATGCGCCCGGACGAACGCGGCGCACCGATCCTTTTGATCGACGAACTTGACCGCACCGATGCCCCGTTCGAGGCCTTCCTGCTCGAAGCGCTCAGCGATTTTCAGGTCACGATCCCCGAACTTGGCACGATCAAAGCCCCCGAACCGCCCATCGTGATCCTGACCTCCAACCGCACCCGCGAGGTCCATGACGCGCTGAAACGCCGTTGTCTGTATCATTGGGTGGATTATCCGGATTTCGACCGCGAGATGGAAATTCTCAGGGCCCGCGCGCCCGAAGCCTCCGAAGCCCTCAGCCGTGAGGTGGTGGCCTTTGTCCAGCAGTTGCGCACCGAAGACCTGTTCAAGAAACCCGGCGTTGCCGAAACAATCGACTGGGCGAAATGCCTTCTGGCGCTTGATGTCATCACCCTCAGCCCTCAAGTCATCGCCGACACGCTTGGCGCGATCTTGAAATACCAAGACGACATTGCCAAACTCCACGGCTCCGAGGCGAAGCGCATCCTCGATCAGGCCAAGGCAAGTCTGGACCCGGCCAAATGACCGCCTTTTTCATTCCAAATGGAAAAAAATCCTCGGGGGGGCCGGGGGGCAGACAGCCCCCCGGGGTCTAAGTCATGGCCGAACTTCCCGATCTTGAACTCCCCGATAACCCGAAACTTGCCGGCAATATCACCCATTTCGCCCGCGCCTTGCGCCGTGCGGGCTTGCCGATCGGGCCGGGGCGGGTCATCGACGCCATTCGTGCGGTCGAGGCGGCGGGCTTTACCGACAAGGTCGATTTCTACTGGACGCTGCATGCCTGTTTCGTGAACCGCCCCGAACACCGCACGGTTTTTGCACAGCTTTTCCGCCTCTACTGGCGCGATCCGCGCTATCTGGAACATATGATGGCGGCGATGTTGCCCGCCATTCGCGGGGTGCAGGAAGACCGCCCCGCCCAAGCCGCCGAAAAACGCGCGGCCGAAGCATTATTGGACGGTGCCGAGGCCCCCCAGCAGGAAGACGGTGCGGAGAAAGAGCCCGAGGAAACATTGATCGAGGTCGATGCAAGCCTGACCATGTCGTCGCAGGAACGTCTGCGCAGTCTTGATTTCGAACAAATGAGCCTTGCCGAGATGGCGCAAGCCAAGCGGATGCTGGCGCGGCTGACTCTGCCGGTGAAACCCATGCCCTCGCGGCGCAGCATGACATCGCCGAACGGGCGCATTGATGTTCAAAAATCCATGCGCGCGGCCCTGCGGCGCGGTGGTGAAATGCATAAACTTACGCTCAAAAAGCCGCGCCCGCGGTACCCCAATCTGGTTGTGCTTTGCGACATCTCGGGCTCGATGAGCCAGTATTCCCGCGTTGTGCTGCATTTCCTGCATGCGGTGAGCAATGCCAAGGGGGCGGGGTGGGCACGCGTCCACGCCTTTACCTTTGGCACCCAGTTGACCAACATTACCCGCCATCTGGCGACCCGCGATGTGGATGCGGCGCTCAAGGCTGCTGGCGCGCAGGCGCAGGACTGGGAAGGCGGCACGCGCATCGGGGCCTGTATCGAGGCGTTCAACCGTGACTGGTCGCGGCGGGTCATGGGGCAGGGCGCTGTTGTATTGCTGATCACCGACGGGCTGGACCGCGACAATCCCGACGATCTGGCGCGTCAGATGCAGCGGCTGCACCTGACGGCGCGGCGGTTGATCTGGCTTAATCCACTGTTGCGGTGGGACGGTTTCGCGCCCAAGGCCGCAGGCATCCGCGCGATGTTGCCCCATGTGGACAGCTTTCGCGCCGGTCATTCAATCGCGTCTTTGGAAGAGCTGGCGCAGGTGATTTCCCGGCCCGATGATATGGGGGAAAAGGCGCGGCTGATGGGGATGCTGGAACCCCCGAAGTCCTGACGCCATCACTCATGAAAAATCACCCATGAAAAAGCCCCGCCAAACAGATGTCTGACGGGGCTTTGGGGTTTTAGATTACTTGCCTATGTGAATTAGGCAAAGGTCTCGGCAAAGGTGTTGCGATACGTCGCGCTCAGTTCGGCCAGCGGTGCGGTGACGCCCCCAAGGGTGACCTGATCGCCGCCGAATTTGCCGACACTTTCCAGATGCAGCCCGGCTTGGGAGGCTGCAATCATCAACGCTTCGGCTTGATCAAAGTTGCACGCAATCAGATAGCGCGCCTGATCTTCGCCAAACAAGGTTTGCGTGTCGGCCGAGTCGAGCGAAACGCCAACACCCGCTGCATCCGCCATTTCGAAGGCGGCCAGGGCAAGGCCCCCGTCGGACAGGTCGGTACAGGCTTTGATCATCGCGCGGTTGTTGCGGATAAATTCGCCATGGGCTTTTTCGGCTGCCAGATCGACGCTTGGCGCATCGCCATCGCGGCGGTTGAACACTTCAAGCAGCAGGGCAGATTGACCCAGATGGCCCTCTGTCGCGCCCAGAACCAGCGCCACATGGCCTTCCCGGACGTCTTTGCCGATGATGTCGTCGATATGGTTCAGCAGACCCACAGCGCCGATGGTGGGGGTGGGCAGAATGCCTTTGCCGTCGGTTTCGTTATACAGCGACACGTTGCCCGACACGATGGGCATGTCCAGCGCCGATACCGCTTCGCTGATGCCTTTGATCGCGCAGACGAACTGGCCCATGATCTCGGGCTTTTCGGGGTTACCAAAGTTCATGTTGTCGGTTGTCGCCAAGGGCAGGGCACCAACGGCGCACAGGTTGCGATAGGCTTCGGCGACGGCCTGTTTGCCCCCCTCGAAGGGGTTGGCTTTGACATAGCGCGGCGTCACATCCGAGGTAAAGGCGATGGCCTTGTCGGTACCATGCACCCGCACAATGCCTGATCCCAGACCGGGGGTACGGGTGCTGTCGCCCATGACCATGGTGTCGTATTGTTCGTAAACCCACGCTTTGGAAGCATAGTTCGGGCTGGCCACCAACGCGCGCAAGCCGTCGATCGGGTCAACACCGGGCACATCCGACAGGGGTTCGGCGGCAGGGGTTTCGACCCAGGGGCGGTCATATTCGGGGGCATTGCCTGACAGCGCTTTCAGCGGCAGGTCGGCTTTGACCTCGCCGTTGTGCACGATCAAGAAGCGGTCCTCGGCGATTGTTTCACCGACGATGGCGAAATCAAGGTCCCATTTGTCGAACACGGCTTTGGCTTCGGCCTCAAGCTCGGGGCGCAGAACCATCAGCATGCGTTCTTGGGATTCGGACAGCATCATTTCGTAGGCGGTCATGTTGAGTTCGCGGGTTGGCACTTTTTCAAGGTCCAGACGCACACCAAGGTTGCCCTTGTCGCCCATTTCAACCGCGGAACAGGTCAGGCCCGCGGCACCCATATCCTGGATAGAGATCACGGCACCGGTGGCCATCAATTCAAGCGTGGCTTCCATCAGGCGCTTTTCGGTGAAGGGGTCACCGACCTGCACTGTGGGGCGTTTGTCTTCGATTGTGTCGTCAAATTCGGCCGATGCCATTGTGGCACCGCCAACACCGTCGCGGCCGGTTTTCGCACCCAGATACACAACAGGCATGCCGACGCCCGAGGCTGCGGAGTAGAAAATCTTGTCTGTGTCGGCCAGACCGGCGGCGAATGCGTTCACAAGGCAGTTGCCGTCATAGGCCGTGTCAAAGCGGACTTCGCCGCCGACGGTCGGCACGCCAAAGCAGTTGCCGTAGCCGCCAACGCCCGCGACCACACCGTGCACCAGCTGGCGCGTCTTGTGGTGATCGGGCGACCCGAAGCTGAGCGAGTTCATGGCTGCGATGGGACGGGCACCCATTGTAAAGACATCGCGCAAAATGCCGCCAACGCCGGTCGCCGCACCCTGATAGGGTTCGATATACGACGGGTGGTTGTGGCTTTCCATCTTGAAGACCAGCGCCTGGCCGTCACCGATATCAACGATGCCCGCGTTTTCGCCGGGGCCGCAAATGACCTGCGGTCCTTCGGTGGGCAAGGTGCGCAGCCATTTCTTGGACGACTTATAGGAACAATGTTCGTTCCACATGGCCGAGAAGATCCCAAGCTCGGTAAAGGTGGGTTCGCGCCCGATGATATCAAGAAGACGTTTGTATTCGTCGTCATTGATCCCGTGGCTGGCGATAAGGTCTGGCGTGATGGCTGGTTCGGTCATGGTGCGGATATCCCCCTGGCAGATATGGCGGTACTCTTAGAGTAAGGCTGGCGCGGGGAAAAGGCCAAAGGCAGCACGTAAAGGCGCAGTTGGCGGGCTGGCAAAAAAAAGGCCGAGCATAAAGCTCGGCCAAGTCCAACAGGGAGGTATGAAGTGACAGCCCGAAGGCGTCTGTCTCCATACCGCCCAATTAGGCGGCGGTTGTGCTCGGATCAAGGCTGAACTTGAATTATTTCGGCATGACCGCTATGCGAAAAATGCATGGCTAGGCGTTTTTGCGGTGCCGCAGGTGTTTGCGGTGGGTGATAATCTCGTCCTGGACAAAGTCCTTGAAGGCGGCAACCCGCTTGGAGGCGCGCAATTCTTCGGGGTAGGCGAGGAACACCGGCACGTCAGCCGACTCAATATCAGGCAGCACCTGAACAAGGTCGGGGAAGTCTTCGATCAGGTAATCGGGCAAGACGCCGATGCCCAAATTGTGGATCACGCCCTGCAACACGCCGAAATAGTTGTTTACGGTCAGCATCGAACGCACATCATACATCATCAACTGCTGGACCAGCTGCAAACCGGCATTCACCTGATCGCTGTCGGTGTTCTGGCAGATCAGCCGGTGGTCGGACATATCCTCCAGCCGTTGGGGCGTGCCGTGTTCGGCCAGATAGGCGGGCGACGCATAAAGGCACATCTTGATCATCATCAGCTTCTTGCGAACCAGATCGGCCTGCGACGGTTCCTTCATGCGAATGGCGACATCTGCCTCGCGCATGGGCAGGTCCAGGACCCGTTCTTCCAACATCAGGTCCACCTTGAGGTCGGGATATTTCTCGTAAAGCTTTGGCAGGCGCGGGGCGAGCCATAGGGTGCCAAAGCCGGTGGTGGTGGTGACACGCAATTCGCCAAACACTTCTTCTTCGCTGTCGCGAATCCGTGCGGCGGCGGTATCGAGCCGTTTGCTCATCGCGGCGGTGGCATCAAAAAGCAATTCGCCCTGTTCGGTCAGAATCAGCCCGCGCGCATGTCGGTGGAAAAGATTGGTGTTCAGCTGTTCCTCAAGCCCGCGAATCTGCCGGCTGACGGCGGATTGGGACAGGTTCAGCTTTTCGCCAGCATGGGTCAGGCTGCCGGCATCCGCGACAGCATGAAAAATTCTAAGCTTGTCCCAATCCATGAGGACTTCCTTTATAAGGATGATCTTTTCCTGAAGATCACTGTGTTTGCGCTAAATGCATACTAAAAACAACCCTACGCCATGCTGCGCTGCAACATTATATCCAAAGGATAAACATCCTGTGGCGTATGTCTATTTTTTCGTCAGGTTGCCCGGTTGGTGGACGGAAACACAACGCTAGACAGGTCAGCGTTTATGACCTAGATTGATCCTTATGCATCAATCGCACGTAGGGGAGGACGCGCCATGGGTACGCAAAAGATTTCTTTGAATGATCGGTTTGACTTGGAAAAGTCCCCCGTTTTGCTGAACGGTACGCAAGCGTTGGTGCGTATGATGATGATGCAAAAGGCGCGCGACCGCGCCGCCGGGCTGAACACCGCGGGCTATGTGACCGGCTATCGCGGATCGCCGCTGGGTGCCGTTGATTTGCAGATGGAACGCGCGGCCAAGCCTTTGGCGGAATATGACGTGTTGTTCGAAGCCGGGTTGAACGAAGATCTGGCCGCGACCGCCCTGTGGGGCACGCAACAGGCCGAATTGCGCGGCGAGGGAAAATACGACGGTGTCTTTGGCCTGTGGTACGGCAAGGGGCCGGGGGTTGACCGGTCGGGCGATGTGATGCGCCACGCCAATATGGCGGGGTCGTCCAAGCATGGCGGCGTGCTAATGGCGATGGGGGATGACCACACCGGCGAATCCTCGACCGTGCTGCACCAGTCCGAATGGGCGATGATGGATGCCTATATGCCCATCGTCAGCCCTGCCGGTGTGCAAGAGATTATGGATTACGGCATCTATGGCTGGGCGTTGTCGCGGTTTTCAGGGCTTTGGGTTGGCCTGAAGACGATGAAAGACACGGTCGAGGCGACATCGGTCGTGAATGGTGATCCGCACCGGATGCAGTTGGTCACGCCTGATTTTGACATGCCCGAGGGTGGGTTGAACATCCGGCTGGTTGATACGCCGCATTTGCAGGAATCGCGGATGATCGACCACAAACGCTTTGCCGCCGAGGCGTTTTCACATGCCAACAAGATCGACAAGCGCATGTGGGGCAAGCCCGGTGCCAAGATCGGCTTTGTGGCGGCGGGCAAGAACTGGCTGGACCTGCTGCACGCCATGAGCCTGCTGAACATCGACGAGAACGAGGCCGAACGGCTGGGCATCACGTTGTACAAGGTCGGGCAGACCTTTCCGCTGGATATGAAGGGCTTTCACAAATGGGCCGAGGGGCTGGATCTGGTTGTTGTGGTCGAAGAAAAGCGCAAGCTGATCGAGATCCAGATCAAAGAGGCCCTGTTCTCGGACACGCACCGCCGGGTCTATGGCTGGCACAAGGGGGGTGGTGCCGGGATGGAGCATGGCGAAGAGCTGTTCCCGACCCGTGCGGCCCTTGACCCGATCTGGATCGCCGAAAAGCTGGGCAATATCCTGATCGAGGAAGGCCGCAACACTGATGGTATCAAGGCCGGGATGGAAGCGCTGGACACGGCGCGCCGTGCCGACAATGCCGAAGATATCGCCGCGCGTATCCCGTATTTCTGTTCGGGTTGCCCGCATAATTCGTCGACCAAACTGCCCGAAGGCAGCCGCGCCTATGCGGGGATCGGGTGCCATTACATGGTGCAGTGGATGGACCGCGAGACCACCGGTTACACGCACATGGGGGGCGAGGGCGCGAACTGGATCGGTGAATCGCATTTCTCGACCCGTGACCATGTGTTCCAGAACCTCGGGGATGGGACCTATAACCACTCGGGCATTCAGGCGATCCGCGCTGCCGTCGCGGCCAAGACCAACATTACCTATAAAATCCTGTATAATGATGCAGTTGCCATGACCGGCGGCCAGCATAACGAAGGCGATCTGGATGCACCGCGCATCGTGGCAGAGCTGGGCGCGATGGGGGTCAAGAACATCGCTGTGGTTTACGACGAGAAAGAAGACGTGGACCCGGCGGCCTTTAAGGGTGTGCCAATGTTCGAGCGTGCCGAGCTGCAAACGGTTCAGCAGAATTTCACCAAGCACAAAGGCGTCAGTGCCATCGTCTATATCCAGACCTGCGCTGCCGAAAAACGCCGCCGCCGCAAGCGCGGGCTGTTTCCCGACCCCGACAAGCGCGTGTTCATCAACACCGATGTCTGCGAAGGCTGTGGTGATTGCGGGGTGCAATCCAACTGCGTATCCATCGTTCCGGCAGAGACGGAACTGGGGCGCAAGCGGATGATTGATCAATCGTCCTGCAACAAGGATTTTTCCTGCGTCAAAGGGTTTTGCCCGTCTTTCGTAACGCTTGAAGGCGCTAAAATCCGCAAAGACCCGACAACCGAAGTCAAAATACCCGATCTCCCGATGCCTGCGCTGCCTGCCATTGATGGCACGTTCAACGTGGTGATCACGGGCGTTGGCGGCACGGGCGTTGTGACCATCGGTGCCGTGCTGGCGCAGGCCGCGCAGATTGACGGCAAAGGCGCTGGGATGATGGAAATGGCGGGGCTGGCGCAAAAGGGCGGTGCGGTGCACATCCATTGCCGTCTGGCCAACCGCCCCGAAGATATCAGCGCCATTCGCGTGGCGACCGGCGAAGCGGATGCGCTGATCGGGGGCGATCTGGTGGTGTCTGCGGGCACCAAAACGCTGGGTCTGACCCGCACGGGGCGCACAGGCGCTGTGGTGAACTCGCATCAGATCATCACGGGCGATTTCACCCGTGATACGGAATTCAAGATGCCCTACGACCGCCTGACCCTCGCGCTTGAGGCGCGGTTGAAAGACGATGTGGCGCTGTTTGATGCGTCGGATCTGGCCAAGGCGACGCTGGGGGATTCGATCTATTCCAACATGATGATCTTTGGTGCGGCGTGGCAAAAGGGGCTTATCCCTCTGTCGCTTGAGGCGCTTCAAGACGCGATCCGGCTGAATGGGGCGGCGGTTGAACGCAACCTCAAAGCGTTCGAGCTGGGCCGTTGGGCCGTGCTTTATCCTGCCGAGGCCGCGCAGGTCATCACGCCCAATGTGGTGCAAATGCCAAAAACGCTGGACGAGAAAATCGCCTTCCGGATGAACCACCTGACAGATTATCAGGGCAAGGGGCTGGCCAAACGCTATGCCAGAATGCTGGAGCCGATCACCGACAAAGCGCTCAAGGAAGCGGTGGCCTTGGGCTATCACAAGCTGTTGTCTTACAAGGATGAATACGAGGTTGCGCGGTTGCTCAAATCGACGCGGGCCAAGGTGGATGCCGAATTCGACGGTGCCCCGAAGATCACCTTTAACCTTGCCCCGCCGATGCTGTCAAAAACCGGCGCGGATGGACGCCCGATGAAACGCGCCTTTGGCGAATGGCTGGAAACGCCGTTGTCGGTGCTCAAACGGCTCAAGGTTTTGCGCGGCACGCCGTTTGATCCCTTTGGCCGGACCGAGGAACGCCGGATGGAGCGGGCGCTGATCAAGCAGTACGAGGCCGACATGAAAGACGTGTTGCCCAAACTGACCGACCAGACCCGCGAGGCGATCATCGCGCTGGCCGAGCTTCCCTTGCAAATTCGCGGCTTTGGCCCCGTCAAGCAGGCGAACGAGGCAAAAGCAGCCAAACGTCGCGAGGAACTGCTGGCCGTGATCCGCACAGGAGGCACAACGACGTCAAAAGCCGCAGAATAGGGGCTGGCTGTCATGCGCTTGTCATGAAAACGGCATATGGCAAGACCGTCATCCAAGAGGGATCCTGAAATGGGCCAGCCAAAACCGTTTTTTGCCCGCGAAATCAGCTATGCCCATTCGGTGCGCAGCAAGCCGGGCCGTGCCTTCATCCGCTTGATCGAGAATTCGACGGGCCGGTTGGGGCTGATCAAGCGGGCGTCGGGGTACGAGCAGGACATGGCCGCCGGCGGGTGCTTTTTTGACGTGATGGTGCAGCGCTATGGGCTGAGCCTTGACGTGGTGGGTGGCAGTCTGGACAGCATTCCCGCCACGGGGCCTGTGATATTCTTGGCAAACCACCCGTATGGTATTCTGGACGGGCTGATGCTGGGCCATATCATGTCACGCACGCGGGGTGACTTTAAAATCATGGCGCATTCGGTGTTTAACCGTGCGCCTGATTTGAACCGGCACCTGTTGCCGATCAGCTTTGACGCGGACAAGGCAGCACTTGCCCTGAACCTGCACACGCGCAAGACCGCGCTTGATTATCTGGGGCAGGGCGGCGCAATCGGCGTCTTTCCCGGTGGCACGGTCAGCACCGGCGCGCGGCCGTTTTCCAAGCCGATGGACCCCGGTTGGCGCAGTTTTACCGCGCGGATGATCGGCAAGTCGCAAGCCACTGTTGTGCCGATCTATTTCGACGGTCACACCAGCCGTCTGTTCCAGATTGCCAGCCATTTGCACAGCAGTTTGCGCTTGGGTCTGCTGATCAAGGAATTCCGCAAACGTGTCGATACGCCGGTGCGCGTGGTGATCGGGGAGCCGATCGGCAGGAATGTGCTGAACCCTTTGGCAAAAGACGCAAAAGCGATGATGGATTTCCTGCGCAAAGCCACGTATGAGTTGTCACCAGACCCGGCCAAGACCTTTGATCTGGGCTTTGAATTTGAAGATCGGCATCGCGCCGACAGGTGACGGCAAAAGAATATGGCAGTTGGTATTTTCGATTCGGGCCTCGGCGGGTTGACCGTCTGGGATGCAGTGCAAAAGCAGTTGCCTGACGTTGATTTCGTCTATTTGGCCGACAGCGCCCATGCGCCCTATGGCGTGCGCACTGCCGATGACATTTACAATCTGACCGTCGCTGCGACCCAACGGCTGTTTGACGCGGGTTGCGATCTGGTGATCTTGGCCTGCAACACGGCATCGGCGGCCGCATTGCGGCGCATGCAGGAATCCTGGGTGCCAGCCGACAAGCGCGTTTTGGGGGTGTTCGTGCCCTTGATCGAGGCGATGACCGAACGCGAGTGGGGCGATAATTCACCCCCGCGCGAAGTCGATCTGAAACATGTGGCGTTGTTTGCGACGCCTGCCACAGTGGCCAGCCGCGCGTTTCAACGTGAATTGGCGTTCCGCGCGATTGGCGTCGACGTGGAGGCGCAGGCCTGTGGGGGGGTGGTGGACGCGATCGAGGACGGTGATTTCATCCTTGCCGAAGCGCTGGTGCGCAGCCACGTGGACGCCTTGCAGCGCAAAATGCCAAAGCCGCAGGCAGCAATCCTGGGGTGCACCCATTATCCGCTGATGCTGGAAACCTTTCAGGATGCGCTTGGACCGGATGTAAAAGTGTTCAGTCAGGCCAATCTGGTGGCGCGCAGTCTGGGTGACTATCTGAAACGCCATCCCAATATGATGGGCACGGGCGAGGCGGCATTTCTGACCACGGGCGACCCCAAGAAAGTCAGCAGCAGGGCGACGCAGTTCTTGCGACGACCGTTGACTTTTCAAGCCGCTTAACGACCCTTTGATATTTTTCCGAACGGAACCCGACACAATGTATAACATCGCTATTCTTGGTGCCTCCGGCTATACCGGCGCTGAACTGATCCGGTTGATCGCCAACCATTCTTCGATGCAAATCAAGGCCTTGGGCGCGAACTCCAAGGCGGGTCAGACCATGGCCGAAGTGTTTCCACATCTGCGCCATCTGGATCTTCCGGCGCTTGTTTTGATCGAGGATATTGATTTCTCGGACATCGATCTGTGCTTTTGCGCGCTGCCGCACAAGACCAGTCAGGAAGTGATCGCGGCGCTGCCCAAGGACCTGAAAATCGTGGACCTGTCTGCCGATTTCCGGCTCCGCGACCCCGAAGAATATACCAAGTGGTACGGCAACCCCCACGCCGCCTTGGAGCAGCAGAAAGAGGCGGTTTACGGGCTGACCGAATTCTACCGCGACGAGATCAAGACCGCGCGTTTGGTCGCGGGTACGGGCTGTAATGCGGCGACAGGGCAGTTTGCGCTGCGTCCCCTGATCGAAAAGGGTGTGATTGATCTGGATGATATCATCCTTGATCTGAAATGCGCCGTTTCCGGTGCGGGTCGGTCGCTCAAGGAAAACCTGCTGCATGCCGAATTGTCCGAAGGGTACCACGCCTATTCCGTCGGCGGTACGCACCGGCATCTGGGTGAATTCGATCAGGAGTTTTCGGCCATCGCGGGCCGCCCGGTCAAAGTGCAGTTCACCCCGCATTTGATTCCCGCCAACCGCGGCATTCTGGCGACCGTGTATGTCAAAGGCGATGCGCAGGTCATTCACGATACGTTCATGGCGGCCTATGCCGACGAGCCGTTCATCGAGGTATTGCCGATGGGCGAGGCCCCCAGCACGCGCCACATTCGCGGATCGAACTTTTGCCACATCGGTGTTGTTGCAGACCGGATCGAAGGGCGCACGATTGTGATTGCAGCACTTGATAACCTGACCAAAGGGTCAAGCGGGCAGGCGTTGCAAAATGCCAATGTCATGTTAGGTATTGAAGAGACAGAGGGGCTGATGATGGCTCCGCTATTCCCTTGAGGTCCGATGAAAAGTCTTAAAAAGCAGCGTCGAATTCAGGTGATCGCAGTGGCGGTGGTGGCATTGGTTCTGTCCACCGCATTGATCGGTTACGCGATGCGCGACGGGATCAACTTTTTCCGCGCCCCCAGTCAGGTGATCGCGGAACCGCCCGGCCCGAACGAGGTGTTTCGCATTGGCGGGCTGGTGGCCGAAGGGTCGCTTGTGCGCGGTGACGGAGAGACAATCCGCTTTTCCGTGACCGATGGCGGGGCGGTTATTCCGGCCACCTATACCGGTGTTTTGCCCGACTTGTTCGAGGAAAACCAAGGGATGGTCGGCACAGGGCGCTACATCAACGGCGTGTTCGAAGCGACTGAAATCCTTGCCAAACATGACGAGACATACATGCCAAAAGAGGTCGTTGACGCCCTCAAGGCGCAAGGTGTTTACGTCGAGCCTGAAAGCTAGGACCGAACGGGCCGCTTTCCCTAAGTTAACGAATGACCCAGCACCCTTGTCGCAGTGAAATGTGCAAGGGGGCCGTTCAATGTATTCTGTCAAAGACATCGCGAGGGACATCGTGGCCCGTGAAGGCGGGTTTGTGAATGATCCCGATGATCCGGGCGGGGCGACAAATTTTGGCGTTACGATCCACACGATGCGGCGATTGGGGATCGACCTGAACCACGACGGTGTGGTCGATCAACGCGATCTGCGCAGCCTGAGCCAATCCGACGCGGTTAATATATTCATCCGGCATTATTTCCACGCGCCTTTGATCGGAGGGCTGCCCGATGCGCTGCACCCAAGCGTTTTCGATATGTATGTTAACGCAGGCAGCAATGCGGTGAAGATCTTGCAGCGGCTTTTGCGCAGCATGGGGTACGATATCGCCGTCGACGGCGTGCTGGGGGCGCAAAGCCATGCGGTAGCCCAGGACGCCTATGCCAAAGCCCCGCAGGAATTGGTGGATGCTTACGGCATTGCCCGGCGGAATTACTATTTCACACTGGCGGATCGGCGACCTGCAAGCCGCAAATATGCGCGCACGCGGGCAGGCGGCAAAGGCGGTTGGATCACGCGCGCCGAGGCATTTATCGCCCCGAAATACCACCTAAGCCAATCGGCATTCAGCGAAAGGACAGCGTCATGGGGTTGATCGACAAGGTCGTTGGGTTGGTGTTTGGCAATGGCGGGGCGATGGTGCGCGACACGGTTGAAGTGTTTCGCGAAAACGCCGAAAAAGGCGCGCAACGCTCTGCCGAGGCGCAAGATCAGGCGATGGCGCAATATGCCGCCGAATTCGCGATTGAACGCAAAGGCGGGTTTGACCGGTTTATGGACGGGTTGAACCGGGTGCCACGCCCTGCGCTTGCGCTTGGCACGCTTGGGCTTTTCGTAGCGGCCATGGTCGACCCGATCTGGTTTGCGGCCCGTATGCAGGGGATCGCATTGGTGCCAGAGCCGCTTTGGTGGTTGTTGGGGGTGATCGTATCGTTCTATTTCGGGGCGCGGCATCAGGTGAAAACCCAGGAATTCCAACGCTCTATCGTGCGAACCATTGCGCAGGTGCCGCAGGTGGTGGGCAATATCCGGTCGATCAACGCGCTGCGCCACGATTCGGTGCAGGTGGCTGCTACGGGGGGCGATGCGGCCCTGTCTTTGGCGGTGATCGAGGCCGCAGATAACCCTGCACTTGAGGATTGGCGCAAAGCGGCGGCCTAGCTGCGACGCTTTGCGCGCTACGAGGGCGTTAATCGGCATGGCATGGGGCGCGTTTGCGGCCTATAATGCACCATGATTACAGAACTCGGACATTTCGCCCTTATCCTCGCCTTTGGTGTGGCCATCTTTCAGATGGTCGTGCCCCTGATTGGTGCCTACAAACGCTGGCCCGGGTGGATGGCCGTTGCCGAACCCGCCGCGGGTGCGCAATTTGCCCTGACGGCATTGGCCTTTGGCGCGTTGATGTGGGCGTTTATCACCTCTGATTTCTCGCTTCGACTGGTGGTGTTGAACAGCCATTCGATGAAGCCGATGCTGTATAAAATCAGCGGCACATGGGGCAACCACGAAGGGTCGATGCTGCTTTGGGTGCTGATTGTATCGCTGTTTGGTGCCATGGCAGCCTGGTTCGGGGGCAACCTGCCTCAAAGCCTGCGGGCCCGTGTGCTGGGGGTTCAGGCCGCGATTGGCGTCGCTTTCTATGGCTTTATCCTGTTCACATCGAACCCGTTCTTGCGTCTGGCGACACCGCCCTTTGACGGGCAGGATTTGAACCCGCTGTTGCAAGACCCCGGTTTGGCCTTTCACCCGCCGTTCCTCTATTTGGGCTATGTCGGCCTGTCGATGACCTTCAGCTTTGCCGTTGCAGCGCTGATCGAAGGGCGCATTGATGCCGCTTGGGGCCGTTGGGTGCGCCCTTGGACATTGGCGGCCTGGATTTTCCTGACAATCGGCATCGCGCTTGGGTCCTGGTGGGCCTATTACGAATTGGGCTGGGGCGGCTTCTGGTTCTGGGATCCTGTTGAAAACGCTTCGTTTATGCCGTGGCTGCTGGCGGTGGCACTGTTGCATTCTGCCATCGTGGTGGAAAAACGCGAGAGCCTGAAAAGCTGGACAATCCTGCTGGCGATCCTTGCTTTCGGCTTTTCGCTGATCGGCACATTTATCGTGCGCTCGGGCTTGCTGACGTCCGTGCATGCCTTTGCCAACGACCCCGAACGCGGTGTGTTTATCCTGATGATCATGGCGTTCTTCATGGGCGGCGCTTTGGTGCTGTTTGCCATGCGTGCCTCCGCGCTTGAGGCAAAGGGCGTGTTCGGCATTGTCAGCCGTGAATCCGCCTTGTTGGTGAATAACGTGTTGCTGGCGGTTGCGTGTTTTGTCGTCTTTATCGGGACGATGTGGCCGCTGCTGGCCGAGATGTTCTTTGACCGCAAGCTAAGCGTGGGGCCGCCGTTCTTTAACGCGGCATTCACGCCCTTTATGGTAGTGCTGGGCTTGGTCCTGCCGATCGGATCGGCCTTGCCGTGGAAACGTGCGCAGATCGGGCGCGCGCTAAAGCCGCTGCGCTATGTGTTTGTGCTGGCGATTGCGGTTGGCGGCCTGGCCTTTGCGATGCAGAGCGGGCGCAGCCTGTTGGGGCCGGTCGGCTTGTTTCTTGGCGCGTGGATCGTGATGGGGACGGTTGTTGACCTGCTGGGGCGTACCGGACGCGGGCAGGGGCGCTTGCGCCGTCTGACACGGTTGCCACGGGCCGATTGGGGCAAGATGCTTGCCCATGCCGGGCTCGGGATCACCATGGCCGGCATTGCCGGCATCACCGCGTGGAGCGTGGATGACATTCGTGCCGTTCCTATCGGCGGCTCGGTCGAGGTGGGCAGCTATACCGTTCAGCTCGATAACGTCGAACGGTTGCAAGGCCCGAACTATATGGCGACCACCGGCTATGTGACCTTGTTCCAGAACGGTGTTGAAATCGCGCAATTGCGGCCCGAAAAGCGGTTTTATCCCGTCGCTGAAATGCCCACGACCGAAGCGGCAATCGACTATAACCTCGCGCGCGACGTGTATGTGGTGATTGGCGATGAACAGGACGACGGCGGCTGGGTGGTGCGGACATATATCAAGCCGTTGACCAACTGGATCTGGATCGGCTGTGCGCTGATGGCCTTGGGCGGTTTGCTAAGCTTGTCGGACAGGCGGTTTCGTATCGCAGCCGGTGCGGCCAAACGACCAACACAGGTGCCAGCAGAATGAGGGCGCTTTTGATCGCATTTATGCTGCTGGTGGTCACCCCCGCCTGGGCCGTGCAACCGGACGAGATCCTGTCGGATCCGGTGCTTGAGGAACGGGCCCGCGACCTGTCAAAGGGCTTGCGCTGCCTTGTGTGTCGCAACGAAAGCATCGACGAGAGCAACGCCAGCCTTGCCCGCGATCTGCGGATTTTGCTGCGCGAACGGCTGGTTGCGGGGGATAGTGACCAGGAAGCGGTGGATTTCATCGTCAACCGCTATGGCGAATATGTTCTGCTTAATCCGCCTGCGTCGGGGTCGACCTGGCTGCTTTGGGCGGCGGGGCCGTTGATGCTGCTGCTTGCTGCGGGGCTGGGCTATGGCTATCTGCGCGGGCGGTCTACGGCACCCGCCGCGGATCAAACCCCGCTTAGCGCTGAAGAACAGGCCCGTTTGGATGATATTCTGAACAAATAACGCTTGGTTTCGCTGGCCCTGAGGGCGGCATTGGGTACACTGCGTGCAAACATGCAGATTGGACCTGATTGATGGACTACCAGACCCTAAATTTTGACGTGACCGATGGCCTTGCGGTGATCACCCTGAACCGCGCTGACAAGATGAACGCGCTGACCACCCAGATGCGTGCCGAGATCGAACATGCCTTCGTTCAGGGCGGCAAACAGGCGCGCTGCGTGGTCGTAACAGGGGCGGGGCGGGCGTTCTGTTCGGGCCAGGATTTGGGCGACAGCAACGGCGGTGCGTCTATGGATCTGGAACGGACCCTGCGCGATGAATACGCCCCCATGCTGCGCGCGATTACCAATTGCCCGGTGCCGACCATTGCCGCGGTAAACGGTGCCGCAGCCGGTGCGGGTGCAAATCTGGCGCTGGCGACCGACATCGTTATTGCAACGGAATCGGCTTATTTTCTTCAGGCTTTTACCCGCATCGGGCTGATCCCCGACGCAGGCGGCACTTATACGCTGCCGCGTCAGATGGGCATGGCCAAGGCAATGGGCGCGGCCCTGTTCGCAGACAAGATCAGCGCCCGTCAGGCGGATGACTGGGGGATGATCTGGGAAGCGGTGCCGGATGCGGGCTTTGACGCCCATTGGCGTGCAAAAGCAGCGCAACTGGCAAGCGGTCCGACGCTGGCCTATGCCTCGGCCAAAAAGGCCATTCGTGAAAGCTGGGACAATTCCTTTGAGGGCCAGCTGGCACTAGAAGCCCGCGAGCAAGGCAAATGCGGCCAATCGCGGGATTTCAAAGAGGGTGTGATCGCGTTTTTGCAAAAGCGGATTGCGAAGTTCGAAGGGCGGTAAGCGGATCGGTCAGACCGACCGTTCGATCAGCAATACGTCGTCGGGGTTCAAGGTGGGGCGTGTTGCGCTGGCAACCACAGCCACGGCAATCCCGTCCGCCAGGACCGTATGAACCGAGCCAGATACCTGCTTGACCGTAATTCGGGGGGGTGTCTGGCCTTTGTTATAGACGACCGCGATCTGATCACAATTCTGGTCGCTGTCGTGCACCAAAGACCCTTGCGGTGAATGCTGTTTCAAGGCGTTTTTGGATGTCAGGCTGGTCGCAGTGTCCCATTCTAGACCGGCATAAGAAGCTGGAACTGCCATCACTGCATCCTTTGTTTTTTTAAGCGAGATGCCAGCCAGCCTGCCAAACCCTGCGTTATTTTACGGCAAGGACAGATGCTAAACCTCAGCAATTATCGTTAATCTATTGACGATCGGGGGTGTGGGTCAATCAAGTTCGCTGATTGTCCAACAGGCGGAAACAAAAACACAGAAATGTCGTAATTCTGCGGTTTGGTTTCGATATACCGGAAAATAGGCCGAAACAATTTGGGCGAATTGGCGGCTTTGATCAGCCGGCCGGTTTGACCGTGATTCTAATTCCAGTGGGTGCTGTGATTTACCGGCGCAATTGTCATTGATTTTGATCAATCACAGGATGGCCCCAACGAAAAACGCCCCGCCAGATGGCAGGGCGTTTTCGTCATTTCTACGCTGCGATTAGCGTTTTTCGATGTCGACGTAATCGCGTTTGCCTTCGCCCAGATACAGCTGGCGCGGACGGCCGATTTTCATCTGTGGATCGCTAATTTGTTCTTTCCACTGGGAAATCCAACCAACGGTGCGGGCCAATGCAAAGATAGGCGTGAACATCGACGTCGGGAAGCCCATGGCCTCAAGAATGATGCCGGAATAGAAATCAACGTTGGGGAACAGCTTCTTATCCGCGAAATACGGATCTTCCAGTGCCTGTTTTTCCAGTTCCTTGGCGACCTGCAGGATCGGGTTGTTTTCAACGCCGAGCAGTTCGAGAACTTCGTCCGCGCTTTCCTTCATCACGGTCGCGCGCGGGTCAAAGTTTTTGTAAACCCGGTGGCCAAAGCCCATCAGACGGAACGGATCATTCTTGTCCTTGGCGCGGGCGATGAATTCTGGAATCCGGTCCGGCGTGCCGATTTCCTTGAGCATTTCAAGACAGGCCTGGTTCGCACCCCCGTGGGCAGGGCCCCAAAGACAGGCGATGCCCGCCGCGATACAGGCGAACGGGTTCGCGCCCGAGGAGGACGCCAGACGCACGGTCGAGGTCGAGGCGTTTTGCTCGTGGTCGGCATGCAAGGTAAAGATCCGGTCCATCGCGCGGGCCAGGATCGGGTCAACAACGTAATCTTCTGCAGGGACGGCAAAGCACATGCGCAGGAAGTTACCGGCATAATCGACGTCATTGCGTGGATAGATAAAGGGTTGGCCGATGGTATATTTATACGCCATCGCCGCAATGGTTGGCATCTTGGCAATCAAACGGATCGTCGCGACTTCGCGCTGGTGCGCGTCGTTCACGTCGGTGCTGTCATGATAGAATGCAGACATTGCGCCCACAACGCCGACCATGATCGCCATTGGATGCGCATCACGGCGGAAACCACGGAAGAAATTAATCATCTGTTCGTGGATCATGGTGTGGTTGGTGACCAGTTCCTCGAACTCTTCCAGCTGTGTTGGCGACGGCAGTTCGCCGTTCAGCAGCAAATAGCACACCTCAAGGTAATGCGACTCGCTGGCGAGCTGATCAATCGGATAGCCACGGTGCAGCAACACACCTTCGTCGCCATCAATAAAGGTGATCGTGCTGTCGCAAGCGGCAGTAGACGTAAAACCCGGGTCATAGGTAAAGACATTCGCCTGCGCGTAAAGCTTGCGGATATCCATGACATCCGGCCCTACAGTCGGGGAATAAATAGGTAATTCAAAGCTTTTACCGTCGATGGTCAACGTTGCTGATTTTGTACTCTCGGCCATGAAGTCCCTTTCTACCGTTGGCGATGTGCGTTCTGCCCACCGTCCGGCACCGGCCTGAAGTGGCCCGTGCGTTGTGTTATCTCGCTTTAAGTTGAGATTTGCTTAAGCATCTCTCAATTTGCTGCATCCTGCAATCTGGCAAGGCTTTCGTCACGCCCCAAAATCAGCATCATATCGAATACCGACGGGGTCGCTGTCCGACCTGCAAGGGCAGAGCGCAAAGGCCCAGCCAACTTGCCAAATTTAGTATCATGTGCGGCTGCAAAGCCGTTTAACGCCTCTTCTAGCGTTTCTCTGTCCCAGTTAACATTCTGCAACTGCGGCGTCAATTCGCTCAGTATACCACGGGATACATCATCCAGGTTCTTGGCTGCTTTCTCGTCCGGTACAATGGGGCGGCTGGCCAGAACAAACTCTGCTTTTTCAAGGAGTTCGGGGAAGGTTTTGGCGCGTTCCTTGAGGCAATACATGGCCCGTTCCAAACCATCACCTTGTTGCGACGTGAGGGCAGGCAGGCCAGCGGCGGCCAAATATCCCTCGATCTCGTGCCGCAATGCGGCATCATCGGCGACGGCAATATGCTGGCCGCAGATATTTTCCAGCTTTTTCAAATCAAACTGTGCGGGGCTTTTGCGAATGCCGTCCAGATCGAACCATTCTTTTGCCTGCTCGTCGGTGAAAAACTCGTCGTCGCCATGGCTCCAGCCCAGACGGGCGAGATAGTTGCGCATACCGGCGGCAGGATAGCCCATCGCCTGATATTCCTGCGCGCCCAAAGCCCCGTGGCGTTTCGACAATTTCTTGCCGTCGGGTCCGTGAATCAGCGGGATATGCGCCCAAACCGGCACGTCCCAGCCCATCGCGTGATAGATCATCATCTGGCGTGCGGCATTGTTCAGGTGGTCGTCGCCACGGATCACATGGGTCACGCCCATATCATGGTCGTCAACGACAACGGCCAGCATATAAACCGGGGTACCATCAGAGCGGAGCAGAACCATATCATCCAGCTGGTCATTGCCGATTTTCACATCGCCCTGCACGCGGTCGTGGATGATCGTCTCGCCGGTTTGGGGGGCCTTGATGCGCACAACATAAGGCGCGTCAGGGTGGGTCGATGGGTCAGCATCGCGCCAAGGCGAATGATACAGCGTGCTGCGGCCTTCGGCCTTTGCCGTATCGCGGAATTCAGCGATTTCTTCCTGGCTGGCAAAGCATTTATAGGCCTTGCCGGCAGCCAGAAGTTCAAGGGCGACCTCGGCGTGACGCGCGGCATTTTCAAACTGGCTGACAACATCACCGTCATGATCCAGCCCCAGCCACGCAAGGCCCTGCAAGATCGCATCGGTGGCTTCGGGGGTATAGCGCACACGGTCGGTGTCTTCGATGCGCAGCAAGAATTTGCCGCCACGGCCGCGCGCATAAAGCCAGCTGAAAAGGGCCGTCCGCGCCCCGCCAATATGCAGATAGCCGGTCGGAGAAGGGGCAAAGCGGGTGACGACAGGCTGTGTCATATGGGGTGTCCTTTCAGTGAAATGGTACGGTTTCCCCGCTCTGGCAGGGGGCCGTTTATCTTTTGCTAACCACGCAGCGGGTAGCGTCAGGGTCTATCTAGCCAGTGCGGGGATCGGGGGCAAGTATGGGCCTGATGCAAGGTCTGTCGCAGATGATGTTACAGCAGCGTGGCCATCTGTTCGGCTGGGTGCCCGTCTGTCTGGCGATCGGGATCGGCGGCTATTTCATGGTCAGGGCCGAACCCGCGCTGCCCGTCTTGCTGGGGCTGATGGCGGGCGCGGGGGTGTTGCTGTTGCTCTCGCGGCACCTGCCCGATGCGGCGGCCCCTGTTGCGGTGGCCGTTGCGTTGGGGATGATCGGCTTTGATCTGGCCGCCT
The DNA here is from genome assembly GCF_965641905.1 of Sulfitobacter sp. SH22. Classification (NCBI taxonomy): domain Bacteria; kingdom Pseudomonadati; phylum Pseudomonadota; class Alphaproteobacteria; order Rhodobacterales; family Roseobacteraceae; genus Sulfitobacter; species Sulfitobacter sp. SH22. The sequence continues at coordinate 1,293,343 of NZ_OZ282573.1, read as the reverse complement.
TGCGCGCCCATGCGGTTGGCGGGCCGGTGTTGGGCTGGCGCTATTACGGTGCAATCGAGGGGCGGATCGTCGGGATTGACCGCAGCCAGTCCGACGCGCTGCGCCTGACCCTTGACCGCGTGGTGCTGGAAAGGGTGTCTGCCGAGCGGACACCGATGCGGGTGCGGGTGTCGCTGCACGGCGATCAAAGCCACAGCATCGCCGCCGAACCGGGGTTGCGCGTGATGACAACGGGGCATTTGTCGCCCCCCAGCGGTCCGGTTGAACCGGGCGGCTTTGATTTCCAGCGCCATGCGTGGTTCGCGCGTTTGGGGGCTGTCGGCTATACCCGAAATCCGGTGCTGGGGGCAGCACCCGCAGCGCAGGGCCGCGCCGGTCTGATGGTGCTGCGGGTGCGCATGGCGGCGTCCGCCCGCGTGCAAGCGGCGCTCGGGGGCGATATCGGCGGCTTTGCAACCGCGATCACAACGGGGGATCGCAGTGCCATCAGCCAAACCGCCCTGTTTGACCTGCGGGCCAGCAATCTGGCGCATCTGCTGGCGATTTCGGGTCTGCATATGGGGTTGCTGAGCGCGGTCGTGTTCGGGGCATTGCGTCTGGTCCTCAGCCTGGTCCCTTGGGTCGCGCTCCGCTGGCCGACGCGCAGTATTGCGGCGGCGGGCGCGCTGGTTGCCGCGACCGGATATCTGGCGCTGTCGGGGGGGCAATGTGGCGACCGAACGGGCGTTTGTGATGGTTGCGGTGGCCTTGGGGGCGCTGATGCTGGGGCGGCGCGCGCTTAGCCTGCGGGCCGTGGCGATAGCCGCGACGCTGGTGTTGATCCTGCGGCCAGAGGCGTTGATGGGGCCGGGGTTCCAGATGTCATTCGCGGCGACGACGGCGTTGGTGGCGGTGTTCGGCTGGCTGCGCGACGGGCAGTTGTCGCTGGGCCCCAAATGGCTGGCCCCGGCGGTGGCGACCTTTATATCGTCTGCGGTGGCAGGGCTGTTCACGGCCCCTGTGGGGGCGGCGCATTTCAATACAATTGCCCATTTCGGGCTGATCGCGAACCTGCTGTCTGTGCCCTTGATGGGGCTGCTGGTGATGCCTGCGGCGGTCGGGGCGCTGGTGCTGGCCCCCTTGGGGCTGGACCATCTTGCGCTGTGGATCATGGGGCTGGGCCTGCGCTGGATCTTGGCTGTGGCGGCGTTTGTGGCGGATATCGAAGGTGCGCAGGGTCATGTAAAAGGGCCGGGGGTCTGGGTGCTGCCCTTGCTGGCGCTCGGGTTTTTATGGGTGCTGTTGTGGCAGGGGCGGCTGCGGTTTGCGGGTATTGCGGCTGTGATCGCGGGATTCGCCCTGTGGTATCAGGCAGAGCGGCCCATGGTGTTGATCGCGGATACAGGAAATCTGGTTGGCATCATCACCCCGCAAGGACGCGCCCTGAGCAAGGCCAAAGGGGCAGGGTTTATCGCCCGAAACTGGCTGGAGAATGACGGGGACGGGACCATGCAGGCGGATGCCGCTGACCGGTGGCGGCCGGATATGCGGGTCGCGGGCCAGCAAATCATCCACCTGTCAGGCAAACGCGCCGTTGCGGCATTCGGGCGCTGCACGTCAGGGCAGATCATCGTGACCTCGGTGGTGCTTGAAAAGAGCTTGGGCGATTGCCTGATCCTTGACCCGAAATATCTGCGTCAGACCGGTGCGATTTCGATGCGTCTGGAAAACGGGCAGATCAAAATGCAAACGGCCCGCCAAAGGGCGGGCTCGCGGTTGTGGACGCACTGGCCAGATGATTGATCCGGCCAGTTCCCAGATCAATAGGTGCGGATCAAACCGACCAAACGCCCCTGAACCTTGACCATATCCGACGGGAACACCCGCGTTTCATAGGCTGGGTTCGCCGCCTCCAGCGCGATTGAGCTGCCGTGGCGTTTGAAGGTCTTGAGCGTCGCCTCGTGATCGTCGACCAGTGCCACCACGATATCGCCGTCATCCGCGACAGAGGTCTCGCGGATCACCACAACGTCACCGTCGTTAATGCCCGCGTCGATCATCGAATCGCCTTTGACTTCAAGGGCATAGTGTTCGCCGCTGCCGCTGATCATGTTGCCCGGAACAGCCACGGAATGGGTCATTGTGGTAATTGCCTCGATCGGGACACCGGCGGCGATGCGGCCCATCATCGGAATATCCGTCGCGGACCCCGATACAGACTGGGCGGCGCGCGGCGGCGGGGCGTCGGGGCGATCCCCGTCAATCACGCGGGGGGTAAAGCCGGAACCGGGCAATCCACCCATGCTGTCGGGCAGTTTCACAACCTCGATCGCGCGCGCACGGTGGGCCAGACGGCGGATAAATCCGCGTTCCTCAAGCGCTGTAATCAGACGGTGGATGCCGGATTTCGACCGCAGGTCCAATGCTTCTTTCATCTCGTCAAAGCTGGGCGGCACCCCGTCGCGCTGAACGCGCTTGTGAATGAAAGCCAGCAGGTCGAGTTGTTTTTTGGTTAGCATCCGAACATCCCCTGAGATTATTGGTTTGGGTTTGTTCTAGTGATGTTCTTGTTTTGTGTCAACGCTACAGCGGGATACACTCCATCATTTCGCCCGATTGGCGCGCCGGATCATCGGCGGGGCGTATCATCAGCACATCCGCCTGGGCCAGAACGCTTAGCAACGAACTGTCCTGATTGCTTTCCGGATGCACCGCACCATCGCGCACCAAGGCCCGCATGAAATGGGTGCGCGGCCCGCCTTTGGGCAGATCCAAGGCCAGCGGCATCGGGGTACGGGGGGCAGCTTTGCCAGCCAGCCCAAGCATCTTGCGTAGCACGGGGGCCACAAACACCACGCCGCAGACCATGGCAGACACGGGGTTTCCCGGCAGGCCGATCATCGGCGTCTTGCCCAGTTTTCCGGCCATCAACGGTTTTCCGGGGCGCATCGCGACCTTATAAAACGCCTGTTCCATGCCCAGTTCGGCAGCAACGGGGGCAACCAGATCGTGATCTCCGACCGAGGCCCCGCCAATGGTAATGATCAGATCGGCCCCTTGGGCGAGTTTGAACGACTGGGTCAGCGATGCGGCGGTGTCCCGCGCAATGGGGATCAACCGGCAGCGCGCCCCGATCTGTTCAAGCATCGCAGCCAGACCATAGGTGTTTGACGCGATAATCTGGTCGGGTCCGGGTGTTTCACCCGGCTGCACCAATTCATCCCCCGTGGCGATGATCGCGATCTGCGGGGCAATGTGAACGGGCACTTCGGCAATGTTCATCGCGGCAAGCAGGGCGATATCGGCGGGCCGCAAGACGCGCGGGGCGGTCATCACATCGCCGGCTTTGAAATCACCACCGGCGGGGCGGATATTGTCTTTGCCGTCAATGTCATGGCCCAGCATCAGCAGATCGCCACGGCGGCTTGTGTCTTCCTGGATCACGACGAAATCAGCGCCTTCGGGGATCGGGGCACCGGTGAAAATCCGCACGGCCTGTCCGGCTTTCACGACCCCGTCAAAGCGGTGGCCAGCGGCGGCTTCGCCGATCACCTTGAACATCGCATCGGGCTCAACCTCGGCGCGGTGCAGGGCATAGCCATCCATCGATGAGGCCGCAAAGGGCGGTTGGGTCAGGGGTGTCGTGACGTCTTCGGCCAATACCCGTCCTGCGGCGTGGCGCAGGGGGACGGTTTCAACACCCATGGGGGCGACAAGATCAAACAGGTGCGACAGGGCGGTTTCGACTGAAATCATGATGCTTCGTAGCGGCCCGATTTGCCGCCGTCCTTGAGCATGACGCGCAGCCCGCCGATTTCCATGCCCTTGTCCACGGCTTTGGCCATGTCATAGACGGTAAGTGCGGTGACGGATGCGGCGGTCAATGCCTCCATCTCGACGCCGGTCTGGCCGGTGGTTTTCACTGTCGCCTCGATGCGCAGGCCGGGCAGGTCGGCGTCTGGGGTCAATTCAACCGATACTTTGGTGATCGGCAGCGGATGACACAGCGGGATCAGATCGGATGTGCGTTTGGCGGCCATGATACCAGCCAGACGCGCAACGCCCATCACGTCACCCTTTTTTGCGCGACCTTCTGTAATAATATCAAAGGTTTCGCGCTGCATCTTGATGTAGGTCTCAGCGACAGCGATCCGCGACGTCATCGGCTTGTCCGAGACATCGACCATATGGGCATCGCCCTTGCCATCAAAATGCGTCAGGCTCATTTACATCCCTCCGGGGCGAAACGGATTGGCAAGAAGCGTGCGTGTGGCGGCCTCTACGTCGTCTTGACGCATCAGGCTTTCGCCGATCAGGAACACGCGCGCCCCGTATTTCGCCATATCTGCCAGATCATCAGGGGTGTTCAGCCCCGATTCAGACACGATCATCTTGTCCATATCGACATATTTGGACAGGCTGCGCGTGGTATCAAGCGAGGTTTCAAAGGTCTTGAGATTGCGGTTGTTGATGCCGATCATCCGGCTTTTCAGCTGGGCGGCGCGGTCAAGTTCGGCCTTGTCATGTACTTCGATCAGGGCATCCATGCCCCATTCGGCGGCGGCGTCCTCAAGCTCGAGGGCCTGTGCGTCACTGACCGAGGCCATGATGATCAGGATGCAATCAGCCCCCAAAGCGCGGGCTTCGGCCACCTGATAGGTGTCGTACATGAAATCTTTACGCAAGACGGGCAGGGTGCAGGCCTCGCGGGCGGCGACAAGGTAGTCTTTGGCACCCTGAAAACTGGGCGTGTCGGTCAGGATTGAAAGGCATGTCGCACCGCTTGCCGCATAGGCGGCTGCCAATGCTGCGGGGTCGAAATCGGCGCGGATCAACCCTTTGGACGGGCTGGCTTTCTTGACCTCGGCGATCAGGCCGTACCCTTCGCGGGCGGCATCGAACAGGGCATCGGCAAAGGGGCGCACGGGTGATGCGGCGCGGGCGTCGGCCTCCACGGCCTCAAGGGGTTTTGCGGCTTTGTCGGCCGCGACCTCTTCGAGCTTGTAGGCTTTGATCTTGTCTAGGATGGTGTCTGTCATGATGTCTCCGGGGTTGCCCAGTTTATGGCGGTTTGGCCTTGTGCCTGCAACCAGTCATTGCTGCGTGAAAAGGGCTGCGAGCCGAAAAAGCCGCGCCGCGCAGACAGGGGCGATGGATGCGCTGTTTCGATCTTGAGGTTCGCGCGCGGGTCCACGTCTTTGGCGACCTTGTGGGCATGGGCCCCCCACAGCAGATAGACGCGAGGGCGGTCGGACAGGCGGTGCAGGATTTGCGCGGTCAGGATGTGCCAGCCCAGTTTCGCATGATCACCCGCCGCACCCGCAGGCACGGTGAGGGTGGTATTCAGCAACAAGACACCCTGTGCGGCCCAGAAATGCAGGTCGGCATCTTCGGGTGATGCGTCAATGTCGGCCTGCATCTCTTTGAATATGTTTGATAAAGACCGTGGCAGGGGGTGTGTGTCAGCGGCAGCCGAAAACGCCAGCCCGTGGGCGTGGCCCGGCGTGGGGTATGGATCCTGACCAAGGATGACCACCCGCACGTCATCGGGCTGGGTCCGTTCAAGGGCGGCAAATACCTGATCCCGTGGCGGCAGGATCAGTCGATCGTCCTGCGCCAAGGCAGCTTCGATCCCCGGCAGGGTTTCGTCAAAAAACGGCAGATCGCGCCACGCGCCAAGGGTGGACAGATCGAACATCAACTGGCTTGCGTGATGCGGGCCACTTGGGTGATCTTGTCGCGCGCGGCCCCGCTGTCGATGCTGGCGCGGGCCATTTCAACGCCGGTTTTCAGATCGGGCGCGGCATCGGCGACAACCAAAGCAGCGGCGGCGTTCAACAACACCGCATCGCGATAGGCAGAGGGCGCGCCATCCAGCAACGCGTTGAACGCAATCGCGTTTTCTTCGGGGGTGCCGCCGACGATATCCTCGAACGGATGCACGGGCAGGCCGGCGTCCTCGGGGGTGATCTCGAATTCGGTAATGGTGCCGTCGGGGTTCAACGCGGCAACCCAGCTGACCCCGGTGATGGTCAATTCATCGGTGCCGTCGGACCCGTGCACCAGCCACGCCTTTTCAGACCCCAATGCGCCAAGGGTTTCTGCCATGGGCCGGATCAGATCGCGGCGATAGGCACCGGTCAGTTGCCGTTTCACGCTGGCCGGGTTGGTCAGCGGGCCGAGGATGTTGAAAATCGTGCGGGTTCCCAGTTCGGACCGGGTCGGCATCACATGGGCGATGGCGGGATGGTGCATGGGGGCCATCATGAAACCGATTCCGGCCTCTTTCAGGCAGGCCTCGACCACTTTGGGGCCGACCATGACCTTCAGACCCATCTGGGTCAGCGCATCGGCGGCACCGGATTTGGACGACAGGTTGCGGTTGCCGTGTTTGGCCACGACCACGCCAGCGCCCGCCACCACAAAGGCGGTTGCCGTTGAAATGTTCAACGTGCCTTTGCCGTCGCCACCGGTGCCGACAATGTCGATCGCGCCTTCGGGCGCAGTCACCGGATGGCATTTAGCGCGCATGACATAGGCGGCAGCGGCATATTCATCCACGGTTTCGCCGCGCGTGCGCAGCGCCATCAAAAACCCGCCGATCTGGCTGGGCGTTGCTTCGCCATCGAACAGGATTTCAAAGGCCTCTTCGGCCTGATCGCGGGTCAGCGGGCCAGTCGCAGCCGCATCAATCAGCGGTTTCAGACGTTCGCTCATGCGGGCACCTTTATGACGTTGAGAAAGTTTTGCAGCATCTGGTGGCCATGTTCCGACCGGATGGATTCGGGGTGAAACTGCACACCGTGCAAGGGCAACTCGCGGTGTTGAAGTCCCATGATCGTGCCGTCCTCAAGTTCTGCCGTAACCTCAAGGCAATCGGGCAGGCTGGCGCGTTCGACCACCAACGAATGATACCGTGTCGCGGCAAAGGGCGAGGGCAGGCCGGCAAAGACACCTTTGCCCGTGTGGTGCATCTGGCCCATCTTGCCATGCACAATCTCGCCGGCGCGCACGACCTTGCCGCCGAATGCCTGACCCAAGGTCTGATGACCCAAACACACCCCCAGCAGCGGCACACCCGCATCGGCGGCCGCTTTGGTCAAGGGCAGGCAAATGCCCGCCTGATCGGGGTCGCACGGACCCGGGGACAGGATGATGCCCGCAGGGTTCATCGCGATGGCATCCTCAACGGAAATGGCATCATTTCGCCGAATATCGACCTCGGCTCCTAAATCGCCTAGATAATGCACCAAATTGTAAGTGAAACTGTCGTAATTATCTATCAGCAGTAGCATAGGGCAATTCTTTGCGTTCAGGCGGGGGTTTAGGGCTAGAGGATTGGCACCAAACCACGGTATAATGTTCGCCATTACATGTTCAGGCTTAAGACCTATCGTCAAGGGCACCAGGTCCGCAGAGCGGCCAATGCAGGAACAAAAAGCAGGAGTATTTCAATCATGGCACGCGGTTTTCTTGGAGGCATCATCATTGGTGGTGTGTTCAGCATTTTGGTGGCTGGTATCGTGTCTTTCATGGTGCCGATCAGCACGCCACCCAAAATTGCGGATACCGGACCGGCCAAGATCGATACGGGAGAGCCCGCAAGCGTTCCTGCAATCATCCCCGAGATGGATGAAACCCAACCCGTGACAGAGCCGGTTGCGGTGGTCGAAGCTCCGCTGCAAGACAGCGTTGAAGACGTCAAGATCGAGGCCATGATTGCCCCGCTTGCCCAACCCGAGGCGATTCAGGATATCGAAGCGCCAGCGCAAATGACCGAAAGCACAGCACCCGATATTTCCGCGGATGAACCGGTGCTGCAAAACCCGCTGGCGCTTGCCCCGATGGAGCCGCCGGCCCCTGATACCGTCGACATCGTGACCCAGGCAGCCCCCCCCGTGTCAACGGCCCCGTCTGTACCGCCGGTCGAGAAAGTGGTTGTGGAGGAGGCCCCCGTCGCAGAGCCTGTCGAGGCACCGGTAGCAGAGCCCCCAGCCGAGGTTCCCGAGATCAAGACAGTCACTGTCGAGCCAAAAGAAACGCCGGTGCCAACCATCCAAACCCGCCGCGCTTTTGAAACAACAGGCACAGCGATACCGACAGGTGATACCCCGACTGCGGATGACGGCGGCGCACGCGTTACGATCAACCGCTTGCCAACGGCAAGCAGCGGCGGTCAGACCGATGCCGAAGCCGCGCCGTCCATCGGCGCGCGGGCAATTACGCGCTATTCACAACCCTTTGCAAATACTCAGGAAAAACCGTTGATGAGCATTTTGCTGATCGACCAAGGCAGTGATCTTGATGGGGGCGAAGTGGGCATTGCCGCCCTGCGCAGTTTTCCCTATCCGATCAGCTTTGCCGTGGACATGACCCTTGCCGACGCTGCCGAACGTATGGCGATTTACCGCAACGAAGGTTTTGAAGTGATGGCCATGGTTGACCTGCCGGAAGGTGCCATAGCCTCTGATGCAGAAACCACCTTAGCGGTCGCGTTCAGCCGGATGCCCGAAGTTGTGGGCGTGTTGGAAGGGACGGGGGCAGGCTTGCAGCCCAACCGCGACGTCGCGGATCAGGTCACCGCAATTCTTGCGCAAGGCGGCTATGGTTTGGTCAGTCAGGACAAGGGTTTGAACACCATGCCAAAGCTGGCGGTCAAGGAAGGCGTGCCCGCGTCCCCGATCTTCCGCGACTTTGACAGCAAAGACCAGACGCCCACCGTGATCCGCCGTTTTCTGGATCAGGCGGCGTTCAAAGCAGGGATCGAAGGATCGGTGATCATGCTGGGCCGGATGCGCCCCGAGACGATATCGGCCTTGCTGGTCTGGGGGTTGCAGGACCGCGCGAGCCAGGTCGCGCTGGCCCCGATTTCTGCCGTGCTGTTGAATGCAAAAGGCGAATAACGCTAGATAATTTCGTCTTCGTCGAACAGCGGATCGCTTTCGAGCTGTGTGATCATGTCCTCGACCGTGTCGGCCACGGCGCGCGGCAGCAGCTTGGCCAGATGGAACACGGCATCGCCTTCGTTCACCACCGGCAGGATCGCACGGCCGATCAGGATACCGTCAGCAGGGGCGATAATATCTTCTTCGGTTTTGCCGAACGGGTCGGATACCGTGGCCAGCGCGTCGCCTTCCTTGACCGTTTCACCTTCGGCGCGGAAGGTGCGCAGCAGCCCGCCCACGGGGGCGCGCAGCCAGGTTGAACTGGAACAGACATGGGACTGACGGCGCGAGGGGGCGATGCCTTTGGCGGGCAGCATGTCTTCGGCATGCATGACCCGCAAGATACCGGCAACGCCCGCCCGCACAGCCATTTCGTCAAAACGCAACCCTTCGCCCGCCTCGTACAGCAGCACGGGCGTGCCCTTGGCCGATGCAACGGCCCGCAATGATCCGTCGCGCAGCGGCGAGGTCAGAACGACCGGGGCGGCAAAGTTGATCGCCATGCGCCGCGTGACCGGATCGGAGGGCGAAATCCGCACCTGCGGCAGGTTGGTCCGGTGGATCGCGGCTGAGTGCAGGTCGATGCCGAAATCGCAGCGCAAAACCACATCATTGAGGAAAATATGCGCGAGCCGAGACCCCAAAGACCCCGAGGGATGCCCCGGAAAGCAGCGGTTCAGATCGCGGCGGTCGGGCAGGTAGCGTGAGCGGTTGATAAACCCGAAAGAGTTCACCACAGGCACCACCAGCAAGGTGCCGCGCAGGGATTTCAGCTGCGGGGTGCGCAGCAAGCGGCGCACGATCTCGACCCCGATCAGTTCATCGCCATGCACAGCGGCGCTGACGAACATCGTGGGGCCCTCGCGCTTGCCGTGGATCACTTCAAGCGACAGGCCCACAGGCGTGTGATCGGGCAAGATCGAAATCGGCAGGTCGAACTGTGCGCGGGTGCCGGGAGCCACCTTTTGACCCGCGATTTCAAAAGGCACCTGATTGGGCATATTTAGATGTTACCTCGTCCCGAGAACCGCGCCGCATCGGCAGCCGCACGGCGGATGGCGTCGGATTTATGCACGGTTTCCATATATTCCGCCTCGGCATCGCTGTCATAGACAACCCCGCCACCCGCTTGAATATACAGGGTTTTATCCTTGATCACGGCAGTACGCAGGGCGATGCACATGTCCATATCACCGCCCGCACTGAAATAGCCGACACCGCCGCCATAAAGCCCGCGTTTTTCCGGCTCCAGCTCGTCGATGATCTCCATCGCGCGGACCTTGGGGGCACCTGACACGGTGCCCGCAGGCATCCCGGCAAAGAACGCATCCAGCGCGTCCCGGTCGTCGCGCAATTCGCCCACCACGTTGGACACGATGTGCATCACGTGGCTATAGCGTTCGACGATAAATTCTTCGGTGGGGCGCACGGTGCCGATCTTGGCCACACGGCCCACATCGTTGCGGCCCAGATCCAGCAGCATCAAATGCTCGGCCAGTTCTTTTTGGTCGGCCAGCAGATCTGCCTCAAGGGCGCGGTCTTCCTCGGGGGTGGCCCCGCGACGGCGGGTGCCTGCAACGGGGCGAATGGTGATTTCCTTGCCAAAGACGCGGACAAGGATTTCAGGGCTGGCCCCCACAACATGGAAATCGCCAAAATTGAAGTAGAACATGAACGGCGACGGGTTGGTGCGGCGCAGGCTGCGGTACAACGAGAACGGCGGCTGCGAGAAACCCTGCGCCCAGCGTTGCGACGGCACCACCTGAAAGATATCGCCCGCAACGATATATTCGCGGGCCTTTTCGATCGCGGATTTATAGCCCTCGCGGGTGAAATTGCTGACGGGTGCGGATTCTTCATGCGCCTCGCCCAGATCGCGGCTGGTGCCGGGCATGGACCGTTCCAGATCGCGCACGGCATCCATCACACGTTCGCCTGCCTGCGCATAGGCGGCCTTGGCGGATTGGCCGTCGGACACCCAAGCGGGGGACACGATTGTCACCTCACCTTTGACACCGTCCAGCACCGCAATCACCGACGGGCGCAGCATCATCGCATCCGGGAGACCCAGCGTATCGGGGTTCACATTGGGCAGATGTTCAACCAGCCGGATCATGTCATAGCCCAGATAGCCGAACAGACCGGCGGCGGCTTGGGGCAGGTCGGCAGGCAGGTCGATCTTTGATTCAGCGATCAGCCCGCGCAGGGTATCCAGCGGGTTGCCGGCAACATCTTCAAACGCATCCGCATCATAGCGCGCGGCGCGGTTCACGGCCGATGTCGTGCCCTTGCAGCGCCAGATCAGATCAGGTTTCATCCCGATAATCGAATAGCGCCCGCGCACTTCGCCGCCCGTGACAGATTCCAGCACAAAAGCGTTCTGCGCATCTCCCGTCAGCTTGAGCATCAAGGACACAGGCGTATCAAGGTCAGCGGCCAGACGGGTATAGACGATCTGGTTTTTACCCGCCGCATATCCTGCGGCAAAGCTGTCGAAATCAGGGGTCAGGGACATGGGGGGCCTTCTTTAGGGGAAGTTCACATGGACGGCATTCACCGCCTGTTGATCGACCAGCGGAACCGCACGGCGCACCACATCGTCAGAATAGATCGCAAAGATATCCTGACTAAGCTGCTGGCTGAGCTGACCAGCCAATTGCGCCAGAAGTTGCTGGTTTTGCGCGCTTTCCTGCGCGTCTGTCACGCCATCAACCCGCAGGACAATGACAGTATCATCGCCTTGAACCACGCGGATATCACCGGGGGCGGCGTCGAATACGAGTTTCAACATGTCGGACGGGGTGCCGTTGATCACCGCATCGCGGGTCAGGTCGGTCTGTGCTGTTGGGGTCAGCCCCAGGCTTTCGAAATCAGACCCGGCCTCAAGCGCGGTTTTGGCGGTTTCCGCCTGCGCGACAAGCGCCTGGCTGACCTGATCGGCTGTCCAGGCGGCCACAACATCAGCGCGCGCGTCGTCAAACGGATTGGCGCGTTCATCCAATGTGCCGTCCAGACGCATCGCATAAACGCTGCCGTCTTCCAACTGGTCGATCTTGGGGAAATCATCTGCGGTCAGACCCGCGGCGGCCTCGCGGAAACCGGCGTAACCGGCGATGTCTTCGTCACTGTCTTGGGTCCATTCGATCTTGCCAAGGGTCATCTTGGTTTCTTCGGCCAGTTGCTCAAGCGTGGCACCACCGGCAAGCTGATCGTCCAGATCGCGGGCGCGGACTTCGACCTGGCGGATCGCACGGTCGCCTGCAAGATCTTGCTGCAAGGCGGGGCGGGCTTCTTCGAAGGTGGTGTTCAGCGACGGCAAAACACCGTTGATGCGGAACAATGCAGGGCCCAGATTGGTGGGCAGCGGCCCCACGACATCCTCGACTTCGGCGGCAAAGACCGCATCACCAGCGGCCCCCAGATCCTGCTGGGCCACATCGCCCATATCCACATCCTCAAGGGCCAGACCCCGGTCCAGAACCAGTGCTTCAAAGGTTGTGCCATTGACTTCAAGCGCTGCTGCGGCCTGATCGGCGCTTGTCTCGTCGGCAAAAACCAAACGTTCCACCAGGCGGCGTTCGGGCTGGATATATTCGGCGGAACGCTCTTCATAGGCTTGCTGCAAATCAGCGTCGGATACTTCGACTTCGTCCAGCACGTCGCCGGGGGTCAGCAGAATATAGGTGATCGATTTGCTGGCAGGCAGCATAAACTGATCGGTGTTTTCATCATAATAGGTCTGCAATTGCGCATCCGTCGGGGCAGGAACGGGTGCGGCCAGATCGACCTCGTTCAGGGCCGCCCAGGTAAAGCTGCGTTTCGCGCCGACATAATCGACCAACGTCTTGGCAAAAGCATCGGGCATGGCAACGCCGCTGGTGATCGCGTCTTGCAACAAGGTGCGGCCCGCTTCTTCGCGCAACGACACTTCGAACTCGCTCTCGCTCAGCCCGGCCTGCTGAAGCGCAAAGCGGTACCCCTCGCGGTCAAAATCGCCGCTCACACCCTGAAACGCAGGGATTTCGACGATCCGCTGGCGCAGGTTCTCGTCGCCGATGGACAGGCCCATCTGCTCGGCTTCGTTATCCAGCGCGCGCAGGCGGACAAGGCGCTGCAAAACGGCGCGATCCAGACCGATGGCCTGAGCTTGCTGAAAGGGCAGCGTTTCGCCGGTCTGGCTTTCAATACTGCGGATCTGCTGTTGCAGCTCGCGGGCATAGTTATCGACCGAGATTTCCTTGTCCCCGACCTTGCCAACCGTGCGTATATTGCCCGACAGGTTGACCGCGCCAAAGCCGCCAAGGCCAAGGATCAGCAGGCCCATCAATACCCAGACTGCGGTTTTCGTGAGGCTATTGCCTTTGGCTTTCATGATCTTACCCTTTTAGCGCGTTTGAACCTATCTATGCGGTGCGCGGCAGGGGGGCAAGAGGTCCGTTAAAGCCGGGCCATCCTGTCAAACAGCACGGCAATTCCATCCGCATCCAGATTCGCAAAGGCGATCCGCACCTGACACGCGCCACTGGGGTCATCCTGAGGGCAGAACATCGTGCCGGGCAGACACAGAATACTCTGCTCGCGCACCATCCGCCGGGCCAGCTGGTCCGATCTCTCTTCGAAAGGATGCGCAAGATAGGCGAAATACCCGCCAAGCCCCAACAGCGTCCAGCCTTTGGCGTCCAGCTTGGGCATGTTGTCGGTGATCGCCTTGCGCCGCGCGAGGATTTCATCGCGTTCACCCGCCAGCCATTGCGACAGATTTTGCATCCCCCACAAGGCTGCATGCTGGCCGATCTGGCCGGGACAGATGGCGACGGTGTCCAGAAATTTTTCAACCTCGGCCAGCCGTGCAGGGGATGCGATCATCGCGCCGACGCGGTGGCCGGTCAGGCGGTATGCCTTGGAAAAGGAATAAAGATGTATCAGCGTATCTTGCCAGTCCGGATCCTGGAACAGCGCATGAGGCGGGCCTGACCGGCTGTCAAAATCGCGGTAGGTTTCATCCACGATCAGGGCGATGCCATGGGCGCGCGCCAGATCAAAGAACGCCTGAACCAGTTCGGCAGGATATTCGACACCGCCGGGGTTGTTCGGCGTGACAATCGCAATTGCACGGGTCCGGTCCGTAATCAGCGCCGCCGCCTGTTTGGGGTCCGGCAAGAGGTCAGGCCCGGTCTTCAAGGCAACCGCAGTCGCGCCTGACATGTCCAGCCACATTTTATGGTTGAAATACCAAGGGGTTGGCAGGATTACTTCGTCCCCCTCGCTGCACAAGGTTGCGATGGCCGCGGCAAAAGCCTGATTGCATCCGGAGGTGATTGCAGTCTGCGCGGCGTCAATTCGACCCGCGTAATGCGCCGAACTCTGCAACGCCAGCTCGGCCCGCAACTCGGGCAACCCCAGCACGGGACCGTAAAGATGTGCGTCGTCATTTGTCAAAGCGACCTGCGCCATTGCTTCGCGCATCGCTTGCGGGGGCGGATCGACAGGGGCGGCCTGGCTGACATTGATCAACGGCCGGTCTGCCGGGAATTCAACGCCTGCCAACCAGCGGCGGGCCTCCATCACGGGCGGGGCAAAGGTGGAAGCGGTGCGCGTCAACATCGGATGCAGGTTCCTGTGGTCAAGGGCGGATGCCTTCGGCGAGGATATTTAGGAGCCAGAGAAGCGGGACGCAGTGCGCGTCTTCATTCCAAATGGTCTAAAATCCTCGCCGAAGGCATAGAATCTTTCTGGCTCAGTCCTTGCCGCGGTACGGCTCGACATATTGCAGGGCCATGTCCCATGGAAAGAATATCCATGTGTCCTGGCTGACCTCGGTGATGAAAGTATCAACCTGCGGGCGGCCCTTGGGTTTTGCATAGACTGTGGCCAGATGTGCATTTGGATAAAGTTTGCGCACGATTTCAAGGGTTTTACCGGAATCCACCAGATCGTCGATGATCAGGATACCGGTGCCGTCGCCCATCAGCTCGGCATCCGGTGCCTTGAGCACGACGGCGTCGGACTGGTCCTGATGGTCGTAGGATTTGATCGAGATCGTATCAACGGTGCGTATGTCGAGTTCGCGGGCTGCGATCATCGCGGGGGCCATGCCACCGCGTGTGATCGCCACGACGGCGCGCCATGCGCCATCATCGGGGCCCAACCCGTCCAGGCGCCAGGCCAATGCGCGGCTGTCGCGGTGGATCTGGTCCCAGCTGATGTGAAAGCCCTTTTCATGGGGCAGGCGCGAGGGGTCTTTGCTCATCCGTTTATTCCTTTGCCATATCGGGTGCATCGACGGCCTTCATGCCGACCACATGATATCCTGCATCCACATGGAGGTTTTCGCCCGTGGTCCCGGACCCCAGATCGCTGAGCAGGAACAAGGCGGATTTGCCGACGTCATCAATCGTGACATTGCGGCGCAGGGGCGAGTTGTATTCGTTCCATTTCATGATGTAGCGGAAATCGCCGATGCCCGAGGCCGCGAGTGTTTTGATAGGGCCCGCGCTGATGGCATTGACGCGGATGCCGTCCTTGCCAAGGTCTTCGGCCAGATATTTGACCGATGCTTCGAGGGCGGCCTTGGCCACGCCCATGACATTATAATGGGGCATGACTTTTTCAGCGCCATAATAGGTGAGGGTGACGGCGCTGCCGCCTTTGGTCATCATTTTTTCCGCGCGTTGCATCACGGCGGTAAAGGAGTAGACCGAGATGTCCATCGACATTGCGAAATTGCCGCGGCTGGTATCGACATAGCGGCCGCGCAATTCGTTCTTGTCGGAAAAGCCGATGGCATGGACGACAAAGTCGATGCTGTTCCAGCGTTCCTTGATGCCGTCGAACAGCGCGTCAATCGACTCTTCCGAGCCGACATCGCAGGGCAGCACCATATCGCTGCCCAATTGGGCGGCCAAAGGATCAACGCGTTTTTTCAGGGCGTCACCTTGATAGGAAAATGCCAGCTCGGCACCTGCATCTGCAAGGGCGCGCGCGATGCCCCAGGCAATCGACTTGTCATTCGCAAGACCCATGATGAGCCCACGTTTGCCTGCCATCAGGTCATTTGCCATTCTTTTTCCTTCGACTATCTTGTTATGTTGACACTGGTTTATGCCATTGATTGTTTTTCAGCAAGGCTGGGCAAACCGAGACATGCGAGAGCAACCAATACGCGCATTTCATTCTGAGTGCGCGACTTTTCGTTGTTTGGCCGTGTCAAATGTTATACGGGCTTGCTAAGATGCGCTTTGGGGCAGGGGGAGTAGGTTCAGTGGGAGATAGTGACGCGCGTAAAGGCAAGTTTGCGGGGGATAATCCGTTTGAAATTGCACAGCGCTGGTTGGCCGAGGCCACGCAGGCCGAGGTGAACGACCCAAATGCGATTGCTTTGTCGACGGTAGACGCCCAAGGCATGCCAAATGCACGGATGGTCCTGCTCAAGGACATCGAAGACGATGCTTTTGTTTTTTATACGAATTACACCAGCGCTAAGGCGCAAGAGCTTGATCACGCGGGCAAGGCCGCCTTTGTGATGCATTGGAAATCACTGCGCCGTCAGGTGCGGGCGCGGGGACTGATTACCAAGGAAAACGGGCCGAAAGCGGATGAATATTACAAGTCCCGCTCGCTCAAGAGCCGGTTGGGTGCATGGGCGTCGGACCAGTCCAGCCCGCTGAGCAGCCGCGCCGCGTTGATGGCCGAGGTTGCCAAGGTCACCCTGAGGCAGGGCACAGACCCTGACCGCCCGCCGTTCTGGGGGGGCTATCGTTTGGCACCGCTAGAGATCGAATTTTGGGCAGATGGCGAATTTCGGCTGCATGACCGGTTCGTGTGGCGTCGGGCGGATGTTTCATCAGACTGGACTGTAACAAGGTTAAACCCATAATATCATATGGAACAAAGCGCCGGATTATTATGAAGGCGAGCTACACTTAGAATACCAAAGGTTATTTGTGTCAGATTTAGAGCATACCCCAGATATTATTTCGGGAACCGTAAAATGGTTTGATCCTTCCAAGGGGTTCGGATTCGTCATTTCCGATCAGGGCGGGGCAGATATATTGCTGCATGTAAACGTTTTGCGCAATTACGGTCAAAGCTCGATCGCGGATGGTGCGCGGGTTGAATTGAGCGCACATGAAACAAGCCGCGGTGTCCAGGCGACGCAAATTCACGCAATACACCCTCCGGAAACCAGCCAATCCGCTGCCTTGGACGAAATCGTCGGGGTTGATCCCGCGATTGTGGCTGCGGCACCGATTGAACCTGCGCGGGTAAAGTGGTTCGATAAATCCAAAGGGTTCGGCTTTGCCAATGTGTTTGGCAAAAGTGATGATATCTTTTTGCATATCGAAGTGTTGCGCCAGTCTGGTCTGTCCGATCTGCAACCGGGCGAGGCTTTGGCGTTGCGGGTGATCAATGGCGAGCGCGGCAAGATGGCCGCTGAGGTACGTGCATGGGAAACCGTTATTCTAAATTGCGAAAAAGCTATTTAGCACCGCTTTTTGCGGCGCTTTTTGCGCTGAACGCCTGCACAACGGGGCAGGCGGCGGCAGCGGGCTGTTCTGACACGTCTGTCGCGTTACGTGGCGAATGGGGGCAGGCCCGATTCTCGGTCGAGGTTGCCGATGACGCGGCCGAGCGTGCCCAGGGTTTGATGTTTCGAAAATCGATGCCCATGGGTGTGGGGATGTTGTTTGTCTATGACCGCCCGCAAGCGATGAACTTCTGGATGCGCAACACGCTGATTCCTTTGGATCTGTTGTTCATTGATTCCCGTGGTGTCGTGCAGCACATCCATGAAAATGCGGTGCCTTTGGATGAGACCGTAATCTCGGGTGGCGAGAACCTGTTGTCGGTGCTGGAAATAAATGGCGGGCTGGCACGGCGAATGGGCATTAAAACAGGCTCTGAACTGCGCCATCCGGCCTTTAGTGCGCACAACCCGGCATGGCCCTGCTAATTCGGTCGATTTCTGTGAAGTTAGGGCTTTTCAATCAGATCACCTTTGGCTAAGTAAGCCTCAGTCGGGGCGTGGCGCAGCCTGGTAGCGCACCTGTTTTGGGTACAGGGGGTCGGAAGTTCGAATCTTCTCGCCCCGACCACTTTAAGAACCACCACATATAGTGTTCCTGATCTGCTTTATGCAGATCAGAACGCTGTATTTGTGTTTCAGCACTGTCTACATCTTGTCGGGTTACCCAATAATCGGACTTCATCTTGTGTGGTGCAATTCTTTTTCTACTTCATGCTGATTTGCGAATTATCCCCAGAGGGCTGTGAAGCACTGTGTGGATATCTCAAGTGATGGATGAGGGGTTGCCGCTAAACCTTGGGGTTTATTGACTTATCCACACGCGGGCTCGAGGGGCGGCAAAACGGGCAGCTTGTGTATATCGTTGGGTTGAATCACCGCGGGTCCGGTCGCCTCAAGAAATGCCGGTTCGGTCAACCCTGAACTTCGCGAAATTCCAGAATATTTTCGTTGACCCGATAGGCCTCTATACGTCAGTTTGTGTAAATCGACGGTCACGCCACTACATCTAGTGGTAAACGCTAGGCGGCGGACCAATGAGGCAGGACAGGCAAACGCAGCTTCAACGCACGTTTGAACGCTTGGTGCGGGGCAGATTGGTCACGCGCGGGTGCAGTCTCTTTCTCAAGTCGGTGCAGTTGGGGCGGTCTGCAATGTCAGGACCTGTCATTTGAAATTGAGCTGAGCACATGGGGCGACAGATATGAAGATCGAAAGAAAATTCACCACATCCGGGCAAGATGCATATGCAAAGCTGGATTTCGTGAGCACGGTTTCCGAAATTCGCAACCCGGACGGATCGGTTGTTTTTCACCTCGATAACGTCGAAGTCCCCTCGAGCTGGAGCCAGGTCGCCTCTGATGTGATCGCCCAGAAATATTTCCGCAAAGCCGGCGTGCCTTCTGCGACCAAAAAGGTCAAAGAAAAGGGCGTGCCAGAATTCCTGTGGCGCTCGGTTCCTGCCGATGACGCGACCATGGGCGGCGAGACGTCTTCAAAGCAGGTTTTCGACCGTCTGGCAGGCGCATGGGCCTATTGGGGTTGGAAGGGTGGCTATTTCACCACCGAAGAAGACGCCCAAGCCTATTACGACGAAATGCGCCACATTCTGGCGTCCCAGTCCGGTGCCCCGAACAGCCCGCAGTGGTTCAATACCGGTCTGCACTGGGCTTACGGCATCGATGGTCCGGCGCAGGGTCACTATTATGTGGACTACAAAACCGGCAAGCTGACCCGCTCGACATCCTCCTACGAGCACCCGCAGCCCCACGCCTGTTTCATTCAGTCTGTCGCGGATGATCTGGTCGGCGATGGCGGCATCATGGATCTGTGGGTCCGCGAGGCACGCCTGTTCAAATACGGGTCCGGCACAGGCACCAACTTCTCAAGCTTGCGCGGTGCAGGCGAGGGGCTGTCGGGCGGTGGCAAATCGTCTGGCCTGATGGGTTTCCTGAAAATCGGTGACCGCGCTGCCGGTGCGATCAAATCCGGTGGCACCACGCGCCGTGCTGCGAAAATGGTGATCGTCGATGCGGATCACCCCGATATCGAAGACTTCATCAACTGGAAGGTCATCGAAGAGCAAAAAGTGGCGTCCATCGTTGCCGGATCGAAGATGCACGAACGCGAGCTGAACAAGCTGTTCGCGGCGATCAAAGCATGGGACGGCATTCAGGCCGACGCCTATGACCCCGCCAAGAACGAGCAGTTGAAAGCCGCGATCAAGGACGCAAAGAAATGCGCGATCCCCGAGACCTACGTCAAGCGCGTGCTGGATTATGCCAAGCAGGGCCACACCTCGATCGAATTCCCGACCTATGACACCGACTGGGATTCCGAAGCCTATTCGTCGGTTTCCGGCCAGAACTCCAACAACTCGATCCGCGTGACCAACGCCTTCCTGCATGCCGTTGAAAAAGACGCCGATTGGGAATTGCTGGACCGCACCACAGGCCGCGTGTCGAAAACCATCCGTGCCCGCGATTTGTGGGAACAGGTTGGCCACGCCGCATGGGCCTGTGCCGATCCGGGCATCCAGTACCACGACACCGTCAACGAATGGCACACATGCCCCGAAGACGGCGCGATCCGTGGGTCAAACCCTTGTTCCGAATACATGTTCCTTGACGACACGGCCTGTAACCTTGCGTCGATGAACCTTCTGACCTTCCTCAAGGACGGCGAATTCCAGGTCGAAGACTACATGCACGCCTCGCGTTTGTGGACTGTGACACTCGAAATCTCGGTGATGATGGCGCAGTTCCCCTCCAAGGAAATCGCGCAGCGGTCCTATGACTTCCGCACCTTGGGTCTGGGTTATGCGAACATCGGCGGGTTGCTGATGAACATGGGCTATTCCTATGACAGCGACGAAGGCCGCGCCTTGTGTGGTGCCCTGACCGCGATCATGACCGGCGTTTCCTATGCCACATCCGCCGAAATGGCGGGCGAATTGGGGGCCTTCCCGGGCTACAAGAAAAACGCGGCCCACATGCTGCGCGTCATCCGCAACCACCGCAACGCGTCGATGGGCAATGCCGATGGCTACGAAGCGCTGGCGGTCAAGCCGGTGCCTTTGGATCACGCAAACTGCCCGCAGCAAAACCTGCTGGCCATCGCGACATCCACATGGGACGAAGCGCTGCGCCTTGGTGAAAAGCACGGCTATCGCAACGCACAAGTGTCGGTGATTGCCCCCACAGGCACCATCGGTCTGGTGATGGATTGTGACACCACAGGGATCGAACCCGACTTTGCGCTGGTGAAGTTCAAGAAGCTTGCCGGTGGCGGGTATTTCAAGATCATCAACCAGTCGGTTCCGGCGGCCTTGGAAAAGCTGGGCTACGGTTCGGCCCAGATCGAAGAGATCGTCGCCTATGCCGTCGGTCACGGCAGCATCGGCAACGCACCGGGCATCAACCACACCACACTTGTGGGCCATGGCTTTGGCGCGAACGAACTGGCCAAGGTTGACGCGGCGCTGGCGCAGGCCTTTGACATCCGCTTTGTGTTCAACCAGTGGACTTTGGGCGAAGAATTCTGCACCCAAGTCCTTGGTATCCCGGCGGAAATGCTGAATGATCCAACATTCGACCTGCTGAAATCCCTTGGGTTCTCCAAGAAAGATGTCGATGCGGCCAACGACCATGTTTGCGGCACCATGACATTGGAAGGTGCACCGCACCTCAAGGAAGAGCACTACAATATCTTCGATTGCGCCAACCCCTGCGGTAAAAGAGGCAAGCGTTATCTGTCGGTTAACAGCCACATCTACATGATGGCAGCGGCACAGTCGTTCATCTCGGGTGCGATCTCCAAGACGATCAACATGCCGAATGACGCGACAATCGAAGACTGCCAGAAAGCCTATGAACTGTCCTGGTCGCTGGGTGTCAAAGCCAACGCCTTGTACCGTGACGGATCGAAACTGTCGCAGCCTTTGGCATCGGCGCTGGTCGAGGATGATGACGAAGCAGCAGAAACGCTGGAATCGGGCAGCATGCACGAAAAAACCGTGGTTCTGGCCGAAAAGATCGTCGAAAAGGTCATCGTCAAAGAGATCATCAAATCGCACCGCGAAAAGATGCCTCAGCGTCGCAAGGGCTATACCCAAAAGGCCATCGTTGGCGGCCACAAGGTTTATCTGCGCACCGGCGAATATGGCGACGGCAAGCTGGGCGAAATCTTTATCGACATGCACAAGGAAGGTGCGGGTTTCCGCGCGATGATGAACAACTTTGCCATCGCCGTGTCGGTTGGTCTGCAATATGGCGTGCCGCTCGAGGAATTCGTCGATGCCTTCACCTTTACCAAGTTCGAACCCGCAGGCATGGTTCAGGGCAACGACAGCATCAAGAATGCAACGTCGATCCTTGACTATATCTTCCGCGAACTGGCTGTGTCCTATCTGGACCGCACCGATCTGGCGCATGTGAAACCCGAAGGCGCGTCCTTCGACACCATCGGTCGCGGCGAAGAAGAAGGCGTGCGCAACGTGTCCGAGATTTCCGAGAGCGCCGCGACGCGGTCGTTGGAAGTGCTGAAACAGATCAGCTCCACCGGATATCTGCGCAACCGGATGCCGCAGGAACTGGTCTTGATGCAAGGCGGGCACGGCATGGCCGATCTTGCGGTGCTGGACGCCGGAACTACTGCGGTTGCGCAATCGGTGTCCACGTCGATGTCATCGACCACCGCAGTTTCCAGCGGTGCTGTCGGGATCGACGCGCGCACCAAGGCGAAAATGCAGGGCTATGAGGGCGAAGCCTGCGGCGAATGCGGCAATTACACGCTGGTCCGCAACGGCACCTGCATGAAGTGCAACACCTGCGGCGGGACATCCGGCTGTAGCTAAGAAATAGTGACGGTCGGGCGGTTGGTGCCGCTTGTCAGGGGCAAAACCAACCCCGACCGCCACGCCGAATTGAAATTGAATCCGGGGCGGGTGCGCTCGCCCCTGACGCTGACCAAGCCGCAGGCATAAGACAAAACGAGCGGTAAACTAATGAGCATGGTCATGTGAACCTTGGGGTGTCTTTGTGGCACCCCTTTTTCTGTGGCGCATCCAAGAGAGCCCCCGCAGGGCAGCTTTTGCGAAGGGCAGAACGGGGGCCTGCGCGGCTTGGGCAAGTTTGGATCGTGCCAGAGCAGGGACGGCTGGCATTGAATCGGGCCGTGATGGCGTGTTGCTTAACACGTCGGGGTATAGCATCTGATCCTAAATCCCAAATCCCATGGCCGATAAAAGCAATCAGGCCGATGCCAATCTGACAGGTGGCATGAAGCTTTGCATCAGGTGCAGGGGATAGGCACGCTGGACATCGGCCGAGAACTTTATCGGGTACCAAGCTTCCACTGGAATCTCCAACCTTTGATCTGCATTCAGCGGTCTGGGCGGGGTGAGTGCCCGTAAACCATCAAAAAATCAAAGAAAAGGCCTTTACTTACTAAAACAGTCGGATTAAGCGTTCCCGCCTAAAGCAAGCGAACCTCTCTATGAGCAGCCAGCGTAAAAGTTGAACATTCATAGCGAGGGACCAATGCGTCGAATTCCTGAAAATAGCGTTTGCTCGGGCAAACCCCAAAGAAACTCTGCCCTTATTATCGGGGGCTTTGGGGCTTCCTTGGCAATGGCCTGTATGACGACAGGTGCGTCCGCGCAGGACACCGATCTGATCATTCTGCCCACGGTCGAGGTGGAAACCACCGAAGAAGCGCGCCCGGTACGCAAACCTGCAAAATCCAAGCCTGCACCGCGCCGCGCTGCGAAACCGCGCGTGGCAGCACCTGCGGTCTGCACGCCAGCATTGGCCGGAACGGCGGTATGCGCCCCGCAAGAAGCGGCAGAGCGCGAAGCACAGGAACTGGCAGCAGCCACAGCCCTTGCCGCGGCAAAAGCGGCGGCGGGTGGAAGTAGCTATGCAGATCCGAATTCCCCGTTCAAAGCCAATAGCCTTGCAAACAGCCGGATGCCCGGCCCGCTGAAAGACACCCCTCGGACTGTGACGGCCATCACCCAGGAAGTTCTGGAAACCACCGGTACGACCAGCGTCCGAGAGATCGCCCGTTCGACGCCGGGGATATCGCTTGGGTTCGGCGAAGGCGGCAATTCTTTCGGGGACAACATTTATATCCGCGGGTTCAAGGCCAATAACGACGTCTATACCGATGGCGTTCGTAGCCCGGGCACCGGCGTCGCCGAGACATTCAACACCGAACAGGTCGAAGTCACCAAAGGGCCGGCGGGGACTGTCGGTGGGCGGGGGACCACAGGTGGTGCGCTCGATATCATTTCCAAAAGCCCTCAGGACATTGATTTCACACGCATCGTCACGACCGTCACCGACGCATCGACCGTGCGCCAAACCATCGACACCAACAAGGTGATCAATGACCGCGTTCAGCTGCGGTTCAACGGGCTGTTGCAAGACGGTGCCGTGGCGGGGCGTGATGTTGTGACCGACGACCGCGAAGGTGCTGCAATGGCGGTGCGTTTCAAGGCGACCGAGGCGCTGATACTGGAAGGGAACCTGAGCTACACCAAGATCGAGCAAACACCCGATTGGGGGGTGCCGTTTGTGAACAATGCCGATCTGGGTGTGGTGGGTCCGGTGACGGAATACGGGGTCGACCGTACCACATTCTATGGTGTTCCGGGGCGCGATTTCCAGACCGTCGAAGAAACGGTGGGTACGGCAAAGGCGCAATATTCCTTTGGCAACGGTTTGACGCTTACCAACACCTTGCGGCTGTCGAAATCCACGAATGATTATGTCCTGACCGCACCCAGCCGTTTGATCGACAACGATTCCGCCAATCCGGAGGACTGGCAGGTCGGGCTGAGCTTCAAAAGCTGGAATCAGGAAACCGATGTGATCGCCAATGTGCTTGAGCTGGCAGGCGAAAGGTATTTCGGCGGGGCAAATCACAAGTTTGTCTTTGGTCTGGCCGCATCGCGCGAAGAGATCGAAAAACGGAGCTATTCAAACCTGAGCAGTGAAGACTATCTGCCGCCCTCAGGTCAGAACGGCTGCACCGTCGACGCAATTAACCCTGACCCCATCGCAGAGGGCTGCTGGAGCGGCGAGCAACCGCAACTGGGCACGGATGTCACAGCGACCACGGTCAAAACCACCTCGCTTTATGCGCTCGACACGGTCACCTTGTCGGACCGGCTGAAGGTAAACGGCGGCGTGCGGGTGGATATCTATGATATCGAACGGTCGGGCATCAGCGGCGGGACAGCTTATACCCTTGCCCGCGACGACGTCATGTTCAACTGGAACCTTGGCACGACATACGCCCTCAGCGACCGGCTGAATGTCTATGGGGCGGCGGCAACCTCGACCAATCCGGCCGGACAAGAGCTGGAAGCGGGCGGTGGTTTTTACGGCGGCCTTGATACCAACGGCTCGGGGTTGGCACCGGAAAAAAACACCTCGCTCGAACTGGGGGCCAAGTTCAGCTTCTCGCCTGATCTGTTGCTGACGGCGGCGCTTTATCAAACGACCAAGGACAATGCCCGCGAAGATATCGGACCGCGCGGGGCGACTGTAACCTCTGATACGTTGAAATACCGTATCCGCGGCCTCGAACTGGGGGTTGCTGGCAAAGTGAATGACCGGCTTAGCCTGTTTGGCGGTGCGAATTTCATGAACAGCAAAATTCTGGAGAGCGCAGACAGTGACAATGTCGGTCTGTCGGTGGCGAATGTTGCCCATGAACAGATCAACATTCTTGCGACGTATCAGGTCACCGACAAGCTGATGCTGGGCGGGCGTGTCAACTATCAGGGCGCGATTGATCTGGGCAGCACGGCTGCAAATGGCCGGTCCCTGCCGGATGCCTGGACCTTCGATCTTTTGGGTGAATACGAAGTTGCCGATAATGCCACGCTCAAGATGGGCATCACCAATGTCGCAGACACGATCGTCTATGACGCTGCCTACCGTTCGGGAACACCCTTCACCTATGTCGCACCTGGCCGTGAAATTTCGGTCTCGTACGAAATGAAATTCTAATCCGAAAACCATCACTGCGGGCAGCTTTCGGGTTGCCCGCACCGACCAGAGGTTCTGCCATGCTAATCACGATCCCCTCCGTCCTGAGCAAAGATGAGGTCAATCAGGTGCGCGCGCATCTGGATGCCGCCGATTGGGAAGACGGATCAACCACCGCCGGCCCGCAATCCATCGAGGTGAAGCGGAACCAGCAGTTGCCAGCCGCATCGGATGCCGCCCAGACCCTGGGCAAGTTCATTCTGCAAAAACTGACGGCAGACCCGCTGTTTATTTCTGCCGCACTGCCGGCCCGCATTTTGCCGCCCATGTTCAACAAATACGAGCAGGCGGAAACCTTTGGGTCGCACATCGACAACGCGATCCGGGTCAACCCGCTGACCCAGGAACGTCTGCGCACTGATCTGTCGATGACCCTGTTTCTAAGCGCGCCCGAGGACTATGACGGCGGCGAGCTTGTGATCGAGGACCATTACGGCACGCAAACGGTGAAACTGCCCGCCGGGGATATGATCCTGTATCCGGCGACAAGCCTGCATGAGGTGACACCCGTTACCCGTGGCGCGCGGGTTTCGTCGTTTTTTTGGCTGCAAAGCATGATCAGGTCCGACGCGCATCGCCGGATCTTGTTCGATCTGGATCAATCCATTCAGTCGCTCAGCACAACAATCGGATCAAACGCCACCGAAACGGTCCGGCTGACCGGCATTTATCACAACCTTATTCGCACATGGGCAGAGACCTGAGACATGAAATATTCCCCGATTTCCGCCGTTATTTTCATTGGGATCGCCGCCGCTGGTCCGGCAGCCGCGTTTGATCTTGAAACCTTCACAACGATGCTTGAGGACGCGGGCCACAACGAGATGTCGCCCCTTGGCATGTTCATGGCGGCTGACTGGGTGGTGAAAGGCGTCATGCTGTCGCTGCTTTTCGCCTCTGCCTTGGTTTGGGTGATCTTTGCGGCCAAAATCATGATCCTGCGGTGGGAACGTGGCGTGCTGCGCCGCCGCTACCGTGACTTGGACCGGTCAGGAACGTTGCTTGCCGCGCAAGAAAAATTTGCGCGCAAACAGGGGGTTGTCGGGCAGATGGTGCGCGCCGCACAACGCGAGCGGGCCTGTTCGGGCGAGGGGGCCGCGATGAAAGCGGGCATCAAGGAAAGGGTCGGTTCCGAGATTTCGCGGATCGAGGCAGGAGCCGCACGGCGTATGAGCCTTGGCGCGGGGGTTTTGGCCAATGTCGGGTCAACCGCGCCGTTTGTCGGATTGTTCGGCACGGTCTGGGGGATCATGAACAGCTTTATCTCCATTTCAGAAAGCAACACGACCAATCTGGCCATCGTCGCACCGGGTATCGCCGAGGCATTGCTGGCCACCGCCATCGGGCTTGTTGCCGCTATTCCCGCCGTGATTTTTTACAACATTCTGGCGCGTGGCATGGGGGGCTACAAGGTCATGCTGGCGGATGCCGGTGCGCTTGTTGAACGCACCCTGTCGCGCGATCTTGATCTGGCCACCAAGGACGAAAGCGCAAAGCCGCGTCAGCCCCGGCTGGCATCAGTTTCAGTACCAGCGGCGGAGTAATCGACATGGCTTCCCGGCTTCGCGCTGACGATGATGGTGATCTGAGCGAAAACAGCGAGATCAACGTCACACCCTTTATCGACGTCATGCTGGTTCTGCTGATCATCTTCATGATCGCAGCGCCGCTTTCCACGGTCGATATTCCGGTTGAATTGCCCGTGGCGGTTGCCGATGCTCCGGTGCGGTCGGCGGATCCGGTGTTTATCACCATCACCGAAGATCTGGCCCTGTCGGTCGGAGAGACCAGCACCACCCATGACAGGCTGTTTATCGACGTTGGCATTGCAACGCTGCAAAAACGTGACACGCGCATTTACATTCGCGCCGACAAATCAGTGCCTTACGGCGAATTTATCCGGGTCATGAATGTCCTTCGGGCCGATGGTTTTCTGAAAGTCGGTCTGGTCGGGCTGGATGAAAACGTCGCCCAAACCCCCGATGCGGACGGGGCGTTAGCGGCAGATCAACCATGAGCCTGACCTATACGACGCGCAGCACAAAGCCGGTCTTCTGGCTGGGTGCCATCGCATTCAGCGCCGCTTTGCACATCGGATTTCCGGCGCAAATCCTGAGCAAGACACCCGAGCCCGAGCTGGATGAAACCCAGCCCGAAGGCATCACGGGTGCGATCATGTTTGATCTGTCGGATATCATCGCGGCCCCGTCCGCCTTGGAGGAGGACAGCCTCGCCCAAGAGGAAAGCCAGCAGGCCCCGACCGTGACCGAAAGCCCCGAGGTGGTTGAGGCAGCGCAGGCCGCCGAACAGCCTATCCTGAGCCAAATCCCCTATGATGTCGAAGATGAAAGCCTGAAATTCGGCGTTGCCGCGCCGGAGCCCGAAGCCGAAACGGAAAATCTTGCCGAAGAGATCGCCACCGAGCATGACCCCGACCAGATCGACGCGGAAAGTCAGGTCGGGGCCGAGGACCGCGCAGCCTCCGAGCAGTCGGTCGCAGGGGTGCAGGCCGAAACCGAGGCAGACAGTGCCGAAGCGGCGAGCGAAGGCTTGACCGCCAAGCAGACCGAGGCAATTCGCGACTGGCAAAAGAGCATTGTGTTGTTGATCAGCGGGGCCAAGACCTATCCGGCAAAAGCACGCAGTGCCCGCATCGAAGGGGAGGTCCAGATCCGTTTTACCCTTGATCGCTATGGGGTGCTGGTGTCGACGGAAGTGGCGCAATCTTCGGGGTCGCCGATCCTTGATGGCGCAGCGGTCAGGACGGTCGAGCAGTTGGAAAAGATGCCGACACCGCCCAATTACCTAGTTGGTGATCAATTCACCCTGATGATCCCGCTGCGTTACAGCTTTAGGTGAACCATATCCGGCGTGATGTCGTCGATGCTGGCGCATCCGCACAGCAGCATGGAAACCTCCAATTCGTCGCGCAGCAGGCGCAACACATGGCTGACGCCCAGTTCACCTGCAACGGCAAGACCGCACACCACAGGGCGGCCGATCAAAACGGCCTTTGCCCCCAAGGCAAGAGCGACGAAAATATCGACACCGCGGCGGATGCCGCCATCCATAAGCACAGGATAGTCCGGCCCGACCCGTTCGACGATTGTCGGCAGCACGTCGAGGGTCGCAGGGGCCCTGTCCAGGACACGCCCGCCGTGGTTCGATACAATCACGCCAGCGGCCCCGATGGAGACCGCGCGGGCGGCATCCTCGGGGTGCAGGATGCCTTTCAATAGAACCGGCACCTGCACCGTTTCAACAAGCCAGGCGACATCGTCCCAATTTGGCAAATGATGCGCGATGCGGTCGAAAATAAACGATTGCCCTTCGTCTGGTGCGGTGAAACGGGGCGGGGCGAACCGCGCTAAATTCACCGCGCTCATGTCAGGCGGCAATTGAAAACCGGCCTCTATCTCGCGGTCCCGAACGCCTTGCACTGGTGCATCGATGGTCAAGACAAGCGTGCCGAACCCCGCCGCCAAGGCCATTTCCGCCAGCTCAAGCGTGGCCTGCCGGCTGCCCATCCAGTAAAGCTGGAACCAGTCGCAGCCTTGCGCAGCCGCTTGCACATTGGTCAACTCCACACTGCTTTGCGCGCTGAGGATCATCTTGATCGACTGTGCCCCGGCACCCTGGGCCGTTGCGATCTCACCCGAAGGGTGCAGCAACCGGTGATAGGCAAAGGGCGCAATCAGAAGGGGTGCCGCAAGCCGTTGGCCTAACACTGAGGTCGCCGTTGATCCGCCGCCCATTTCGCGCAGCGGCCGTGGCGTGATGCGTGCGCGAACAAAGGCCTCTTCATTCGCCAACAACGTTTCTTCGCCGCCGGCACCGGACAGGAAATATGCGCGGTTTTCCGAACTCATGCTGTCACGGGCACGGTTATAATAGTCGTTCAACGTGCGAGGGAGCTGGTCAGGTTCAAGCATATTACAGTTCATTGTGTTATTTCGAGTGCACCCGCCGAACCAGCTTTGCAAGCTTGCAAAGCTGACGCCGCATCATTCGGTTTGACTGTACCTACCGCATACAATGGAAGGATCAAAGCCGCTGTGGGGCGTTAGGGGCTACCCGCTGCGTGATCCTTGCAACTGCGGTTTGGGGGGCTGGTGAACGCTTTGTGTGATTGGCGGCGAGGCGGCCTTCAATCCGGTGCTGTTTCGGACCCATCGCGAGGGGGCGCGCCTTGCACGCGTGCCTGCATGGGGTCGAACCAAGGGGGCGTTCCGATAGAAGAGTTCTACATATCAATAGCTTGATCGACGTCGCACCGCGCGCGACACACGACCACCCGATCTGGCGCTCTATGCCTGTCGCGCGCGACGGATCGCTACCTTTCGCGGAAAGCGCGCGACATGCTGTCGAGGATCGGTTTCATGAGATATTGCACGAAGGTCCGTTCGTCGGTCTGGATCATGATCTCTGCCGGCATCCCGGGGGTGGGGGAAAAACCGGGCACTCTCAGCAATTCTTCGGGTTCGATCGAAATGCGGGTCAGGTATACCTCTTGCTGGGCGGTTGAATTCTGGTCGGTAATCGTATCCGCAGAGACATAGAAAACCTTGCCCTCAAGCACCGGCGTGGTGCGTTGGTTCAGGGCAGAAAGCCGGATCGTTGCGTGCAAGCCGATTTTGACACTGTCGATATTCGTACGCGGGACTTGGGCTTCGATGATCAGGGGTTCGGCCGATGGCAAAATCTCGACGATGGCTTTGCCGCTTTCAACCACACCGCCCGCCGTATGGTAATACAGCCGTACGATCGTGCCTGAAACAGGGGCCGTGATATCGACCCTGTTGAGCACTTCTTGCGCCGTGCGCACCTGTTCGCGAATGCCGTCAAGTTCCGCCTCTACGACCTGCAATTCATCAAGCGCCTTATCACGGTGTTCCCCCAAAGTCTGTTCAATCTGCGCGGTATAGCGATCGCGGACTTCGGAAATCTCGTTTATCTCGGCGGTGAGGCGGCCAACCTGACCTTCGGCTTCGGCAATGGCGCGTCGAACGGTGTTTACGTCGGTCCGGCGCACAAGACCGCGGTCTAGCAACGTCTGTTTATCGGCCAGTTCCTCTGCCAGAATGGCGACCTGAATCTGCGTTGCTTCAAGCTGGCTTTGATAGCCGCTTGACCTGATCCCAAGCGCCTCGATGCTGCGCTCCAGCAGGCCGATGTCGTTTTTCAGGCCCTGCATCGACACGGTGAACCCCAAAGACTGGTTCTCCATCATTGTGGCGACTTCCAGATCGGCGCGCAGTTTTTCCAGATGCGGCGGAAACCTGAGCGTGTTCTCTTGTTTGTATTCGGAATTGAACCGCGCCTGAGCGACTTCCAGTCGAACCTGCCTGAGGAAAAGTTCCCGTTCCTTGCCAAGCGCCGATGTCTCGTCGAGCCGGACCAGAACTTGCCCCGCTTCGACCATATCACCTTCGGCGACATAGATCTGTTCGATGATGCCGCCCTCCAGATGCTGGACAATCTTGTTGCGTCCGGTGGCGATAAAGCTGCCTTGCGACACAACCGCCGCGGCAAGCGGCGCTTGGGTGGCCCAATATCCGAAACCCCCGAATGCGGAGATGATCAGGAAAGTGCCGAATATCACGTGACCCCTGATCGACCGGGGCACATCGTCATACCATGTGGCGTCAATAATCGCGGTTGGGGCATGTCTCATGACGAAATCTCCTGTGGGGTGGCGTTCGCGCTTGCGCTGCGTTCGGCGAGTTTTTGCAACACCGGATCACGATAGCCAAACAGCGCAACATTCCCGTCCGCGACCATCATGATCTTGTCGACAACCTTCAAAAGCGACGGCTTTTGGGTGATGACAACAACGGTGATCTTGTTGTCTTTGGCGTGCTGGATGGCCCGCGCTAGGGCCAGATCGCCTGCCGCATCAAGGTTGGAGTTCGGTTCGTCAAGCACCAGCAAGCGGGTCTTGCCAAAGAAGGCGCGCGCCAGGGCGACACGCTGCTTTTGCCCGCCCGACAGCGGTGATCCGTCAGCGGCGACCATGGTTTCATAGCCGTGGGGCAGGGCTGCAATCATGTCGTTGACGTCTGCCAGCACTGCGGCGCGGTGGATGTCTGCGTCAGTGGCGTCGTCGCGCATTCGGGCGATGTTGTCTTTGATCGTTCCGGGGAACAGCTGCACATCTTGCGGCACATATCCGATACTTTCGCCCAGTTGGCGCGGGTCCCAGTTGCGGATATCCATCAGGTCCAGACGCACACTGCCCGAGGTTGGCAGAATGGAGCCGACCAGCATTTTCCCCAAGGTGGTTTTGCCCGCGCCAGAGTTGCCAATGACAGCAAGGGTTTCGCCGGGATCAAGGTGGAAGCTGAGCCCGTTCAGAATGACCTGTTTGGTGCCGCCGGGCACATATAGCAGGCGTTCAACATCAAGACGGCCCTGTGGATCAGGCAGAACCAGCCGTTCGAACCGCACCCGCGAGCGGCGCATCAGATCGTTGATCCGCCCATACGCCGCGCGCGACAACAGAAACGAATTCCACCCCTCGATCGACCCTTCGATGGGGGCCAGCGCGCGCCCCGCGATGATAGAGGCCGCAATCACCATGCCGCCGGTGATCTCCCCTTGCAGTGCCAGATTGGCCCCCCAACCCAACATGCCGATCTGCGTCAACAGCCGCGCGCCCCGGCTGATGGAGGCAAAAATGATGTTGCGGTCCTGGGCACGCACCTGTGCGGTAAGTGAGCCTGCCGTGTCCTTGCCCCAGATGCGCACGGCTTCGGGCACCATGGCCATCGCGTTGATAATCTGGCTGTTGCGGGCCATTGAATCGAGATGCATGTTCGCGCGGCTTTGGGCCATGTTCGCCTCGGCAAAGGGTTTGGCGGTCATTTTCTGGTTCACGATTGCGATGACAAGCAACAGCAACGAACTGCTGACCACGATCATGCCAAGATGCGGGTGGACAAGGAAAATCACCGATAGAAACAGCGGGGCAAAGGGGACATCCAGAAAGGAGATCAGCGTCCCTGACACAAGGAACCCGCGCACCTGCTGCAGGTCGGACAGGGTCTGGTATTCCTTGCCGTTGCCCTGCAACGAGGCATGGGCGGCGGCGCTCAGGATCGGGGCCCCCAGACGCGCGGCCACTTCAACGGCGCTTCGCATCAGGATGAACCGTCGCAGGGAATCCAGTATCGTTTGCACCAAAATCGCGCCAACGATCACGATTGTCAGCATCACCAGCGTATCAACGGACCTGCTTGTCAAAACCCGGTCCGAAATCTGGAAAAGATAGATCGGGATCGCGAGGATCAGGATATTGGTCCCAAGGGTCAGGATCATGACGAACATGAGATTGCGCCGGACCGCCCGCACGCCTTTTTTCAGGGCATCGGCAAAACCGTCAGGCCCGATCCGCTTGTGAAAGGGTACCGTATCCGCGCCTTTGCCGCCACCACCGCCCGCCGCTGCAAGGGTCGCTTCCTTTTGCCGGTCTGCGTTGCTGGGTTGGTCGATGACGGGGCCGGAATGGGGGCCATCAGACAGTTTGTCCATTACCTCGGCCCCCATTTCGGGTTTCAATTTTAAAGGTTCCGACTTCGTTGCCTCGTGCGGGTATGGTTCACTGGTGTGGTCAGAGTCTTTCAAGGCGCTTCTCCGGTAATTCAAATGCTTCAGGTTACGATGGAGCCCATCATGTCGACGTCAGAGCTGGTGAAATCCGGAGATTGCGAAACCATTCCGGTGTCGCCGAGGTCGGGGTCGATCATATCCTCGGCAAGAAAGACGACCGCCTCTGAGGCGAGGGGGGGCGCGCCAAGGGGCTGGGCGTCTGTGTCGATCAGTTCTGCCTGATACAGCAGCAGGTCGTCATAGACCTCGCCGCCCACCATGATCGTTGAATCAGCCCCGTAGTTCTGGATCGTCGCCATATTGACTGCGGCGTTTGACCCGGTCGTGGTGGTTGGAATTGAATCCGACCCGGCCAAAAGCGCTTCGACTTCGAACGCGACCTGATCTGCATCGCCGATGATATTGGTCTGTTCGATTGCAGAGACGTTGATGAGGTCGCCGGAAATATACAGGATGTTCAAAGGGGCATGGCCGTCGAACACCTCGTGGTTTTGAACGTCATCCGACAACACGCGCGCCCCTGCTGCCAGATCGGCCCCTGCTTGGGCGAAAATGCTGTCCATCTCGATGTAGCTGTCGATGGAGTTCGACTGGATCAAGGCCATGTTATAGGCAAGATTGTCGCCCATGGAGGCAGAATAGGGACCGGCCCCCGCCACATGCACCGCATCGTCATCAAACAGAATATTTGTCTGGAAAATCAGCGACATATCGTACATGTTTCCGCCGACAATGATCAGGTCATAGCCCTGCGCAAATTCCAAAAGGCTGACCTGATTGAACAGCACGTTGTCGCCGAAATCGAGAAAGCTGTCTTCGCCCGAGAAGGTGATCTGGGCCGTGTCATGGTCGGACATGTAGTTGTATTGATGAATCCAGTTGACCGAAATCAGATCGGCATCGACGCGCGTGACAATCGCTGTGACATTCACCGGAAAGGCAGCAGTTGGTGCCGCATCTGACGTTACACTGTGCTGTGAGGCGAACATCGCGGCATTGATGGATGTATTCATCGGCGAGATGTTCGTCGCGCCGGAATTGTAGTCATGGATGACGTTGACCTGTGCAATCGCCGAAATCGCTACCATATCGCCCATAACTGCAATGACAGGCGCATCTACATGTTGGGCAACGATCACGGTTTCGTTGATCTCCATATTGCCGCCTGCAATGACGCTGTGGCCGGCTTCGACGTCGAAAAACGCGGCGGCAGTGCCCGCATTACCCGTCGGGGTGAGAAAGCTGTCGGCGGCCATGGCATCCTCTGCCTGGGCCGCGTCGTTTTTGGCTTGCAGATATGTGGGAAGAAGATTGTCGAGATCGGGCATGGCGTCTTGGTCGGCCCCGTTGACGGTGATTTCACCGATGGCCGGACCCGACAGAAATGACACCTGTCCGCCCATTGCTTCTGCGGCCGAGGCACTTTCCAAGTAGTTCTCAGCGAATGTTTCACCCATCGTTGACCCCTCAAGGATCAGGGTAAGCGGGTCGCCATTTGTGCCCGGCATCATCGGCTGGGCCGCTTGCCACAGGGTCTCAAGCTGCTGGTCCAGTATGTCGGGGGCAATGAAGCTCCCTGCGTCGATATCGCCGAAAAAGTCGTGATCGATCAGATAGTTGGTTTGCTGAGAGACGAATGCAACCGAGCCGGGCATCGGGGATGACACCGTGAAACCGCCAGCACTCTGCTTGGCCGGTTCAAAAAACGGGAAGTCCTGGGCATCGTCGACGACCAGTTCCGCCTTTGCCTTGAGGAAGGGCAATTGAAGGGGATGGTGACCTGACACCGCAAGGGGTGCGGGGGCATCGGGTGTGAGCCATAAGGGCGACAGACCCGCTGCATATCCATCCAGCGCATATGGAGCGCGCGCAGCTACCGTCTGTGAGGATTGATCGTCAAAGGAGGGGTCTTGAGTTTGGCGATGACGAAAACCATCAATTTCGCTTCTAAACCTCGAACCGTCCAAGGCCGTTTCAAATGCACCAATAAAATGGGCAACGATTTCGGATGTTCTATCGATAAGCATTTTGACCACCAGTTATTATTATTATCTGCTCGGTGGTGCCTCGGAATTTTATGCGCCCCGCGCGAGTTGTTCTCGCGCGAGGTGTTGTTATTGGCGACCGGTAGGGCCGGTCACGGTCAAACGGTTTATGCGCCGTCTGAGCTGTCGTCACCGATGTAGGTGGAGTTCATGTTGCCACCGACCACGGACATATCGACTGTGTTGCCGAGGATGTTGGCACCCATCACAATGCTCTGGTTGAACGCTGTGGTATCAACGGTTGCAGATGCCGAAGACAGGGATTCACCGGCGACATAACCGTCATCACCGTTTCCGCTGCCCCATGTACCGGCAACAGCACCATCGGCGTCATCGTCGTGAGGACCATTTTTCCAAGGGTGGCCACCAAAGTCGGGTTCTGCAGCAGCAGCGCCAGTGCCGATGCCGTCACCTGAGGATGCGGTGCCACCATGCGCGCTGCCGTTGTTGGTCAGCGACCCGCCCACGGTTGCATTGTGAAGAACATCACTGTCGATCAGGTTGTTCGACTGTGCATTCACAAGGCCAACATCATTTCCGGCACCGGTCAGCGCGTCGGTCAGGATGTCATCGAGGTTCATCTCGTTACCGGGGTCGAAGTTCACATCGCCCTTGGCCATCAGGATATTGTCGACAGACGCACCGCCGCTCAGGTCGATGTCTGCAAAGTCATCGTCCGATGGCACATAGTCCGTCATATCGAAGGCGCCGGTGACCCCGACATCGACTGTCACAGTCGTGGTCGACGTGTTGGTGGCCTCGTTTGTGGCGGTGTTGGAAGCGTTGTTTTCGTTTCCGTTCAGGTTCAGGTTACCGTTCAGGTTACCGTTGCCGTTCAGGTTACCGTTACCATTCAGGTTACCGTTGCCGTTCAGGTTCTCGCTTTCGCTGGTTTGCGATTGGCCCTGACCCTGAAGCTGGCCCTGACCCTGCAATTGCGCCTGAAGCTGTGCTTCGGCCTGCGCCTGATCTTGTTCCTGGCTTTGGTTGCCCATCGGTACGTAGTTGTTGCCACCGTGGTGGTGTCCGTGTCTACCATTTGACATGATAAATGCTTTCTTTGGGGGCATCCGCCAGATCCACCGCTCATCTAAAAGGTGGGATTTCTATTTGAATGCCGGTTCCTGTTGAACGTCACATCATTGCGACAAGATCAGATTGGCGTGAATAGAAGCGGTGCGATATCTAGCAATTCAGACTGTAGATTCTAATCAATGGGATGGGGTGAATGTTAGTATCTACGCCAAAAAGATAGGCCCTTTGATTTAGATCGAAGGCATAAAATGCGGAATATTTTTCCCGATTCTTATATTAAGGTTCTGACTTGCTTGTAGAAATCTGTTTTTCTGGTTTCCCGGAAGTATTTTTAACCGATGTGTTAGGTTCTGGTCAGGAAGGGGTTCCGCCAGGGGTGAAATTTTCCACCACAACCTTGGCGAAAACCTGCCAGGCCCTGCCTTGATAAGTCAGTCCCCATTGAGATTTATCAATAACCCTCTAAAATTTTTTGGTAGTGATATTTGGTCTAGTCGCTCCAATATTTGGAACAAATTCAATGCCTAAAGCTATTAACCAAGTGAGATACAACAGCACAGAACGTCAGGCCATTTTGTTTGTCGGCGGTCGGACATCATTTCCTGACGTCTACCTACGCCTTATTATGAGCGAGTTCGATAATTTGGACGTCTCAATTGTACCTACTTTTGCAGCGGTGAAAGACCGATTGAATACAAGCCCCTATTGCAGAGTGACGTTAATTTTCTCGCCTCGGTCTGTGGAGGCAGAGATGGAAACTCTTTTTGAATTGTCAAAACAGTTCCCCAATTTCGACCTGGCTTTGGCGTTTCATGATATAAAAGACATCAAGAATTTTATCGACGCGATTGGAGATACGGCGTTGATGGCGAAATTGAGTTTTCTGCCGCTTCGCACGCGTATTGATTCAGCGATAAATATCTTCCGTTTGCTGGTTTCGGGCGAACGGCACATTTGCGGGGAAGTCATGGACTATCTCTTGTCGGGAAGCTTCCCTGCCGGACTCGAAATCAAGGCCAATATGTGGGACCAGATCAGATCGCTGACGGCCCGCGAAAAAGATGTCTTGGGCTATTTGTCAAAAGGCGAGCCAAACAAGGTCATCGCCCATCATCTGCAACTGTCGGAAAGCACGGTCAAGCTGCACATCCACCATATCATCGGCAAAATGGGTGTCACAAACAGAACAGAGGCCGCGATTGCCTATGTTGCCGCAACCGGAAATTTCAGGGTTGAATAGGCAAGCAGATGGCAAGATCGCAAGAGCCGGACCTGACAAGTTTTGACAAGTTCCTATTGCTGGTGGGGCGGCTCAACTATGCCTGGACAAACACCGAAAGCCTGTTGATCCATTTCATCGCCGGATTGGCAAAGGTCGATCTGGAAACGGCGACGGTTATTTTCATGACCCTGAATACATCACGGGCGCGGATTGATCTGGTGCAACGCCTGTCAAAGCTGGGCCGTGTCCAAAGCGAGGAGCGCAAACAGGTTATTGCCTTGACCACGCGCATGCAAAAAATCGGCCACATCCGCAACCGCTACAACCATTGTATCTATGCGTTCGATTCACAATCGGCGGCCACGCATACGATCCTGATGCGGATCGCAGATCGGAAAGACGCGATCAAGATGGGGCAGGTTGAGCAGTTGGACCAAGGCACGCGAGACGGCATTTACAAGGCAATCGACGATCTGGGGGATCTGAACCGCGAGATTTGGGCGTTCTTGAATAAACACGACTATCCCAGAACCGCGACCTGATCCGTTGGGCTTAACCACTTTGGCAGCACAACTTCGACAGGGTGCGCTTCGCCAAACACACGCGGGGGTCTTCGCTTTGTTGGAAAGCACCCTGCAAAAGGTGCTTTCCGTCAGTGTCATGCCGGTCATCGGCAAGTTGATCAACGGCACACAACTGTGAACACATTTACCGTAAGCGGTGCGCGGCGACCACGGCGGACCATCTGTCGGCGTGTCGGGCCGGGGCCTCTGACCGCGATCAGACCCAGCTCGGTGCAGCGCGGCGCGAAGCTGGCGATGATCGCGGCCTCGGATACCATGCCGGGCACATATTGTACCGAATAGCTGGTGGCGCTTAGGGGTGTCACAAGGTGAACATGCGGTTCAACATCTGTGCTGAGCACGATCATATCATGATGGTGGCGCGGATATACGTACGTCTCGCAGCCGGCGACTGCGGTCAAAAGCAGTCCGGCCAAGGTTAGGTTTAGAATTTTCATAGCGATCTCCTGTAATTAAAAGCACGCTACGCCGTTACGGCGACGGAAAATTGATATACCGCAATTCAGCTTTGCCGCGACGACGCCGCGCTTGATCGAAATCAAGGCAGGCTGCCCCGCAAGCCGGTATTGCGGGGTGTCAGACTGACCCTTGAAACGAATTGAACGGAAATGGCGGGAAATATGCGACTATTTGGATCGATCATTGCCACGCTCCTTTTGCTCGGCCCGGCAGGTGCCGAAACATTGGTGCTAGAACCCAGTCCCATCGCGGAATGGAAGGCTGTTTACGGCCAGATAGAAACCCGTGACCGGGTGCCCGCGCGCGCCCGCATCGGTGGCACGGTGACCGCACTTGATGTGACCGAAGGCGATCTGGTGGTCGCCGGGCAGCGGGTCGCGATGGTCGAGGATGACAAATTCGCCTTTCAACTGGGGTCCATCGACGCGCAGCTTGCATCGCTGAACGCGCAGATCACAACCGCGCGCGCCGATCTTGAACGCGGTCTTCAACTGATTGAACGCGGGGTTATCACCAAGCAGCGGCTTGACCAATTGCAGACAACCGTTGACGTTCTTGAGGGTCAGGTCCGCAGCCTCGGGTCGGAGCGGCTGGTTATCCAGCAGCGCATCGCCGAGGGCGAAATACTGGCACCTGGGGCAGGGGTTGTCCTGTCGGTGCCGCTGTCGCTGGGGTCTGTCGTGACGCCGGGCGATACGGCTGCAGTTGTTGGCGGTGGGGGGATATTCCTGCGTCTGTCGGTACCCGAACGTCATGCCACGACATTGTCCGAAGGCGACGAGATCGAGCTTGGCACTGCATCGGCGGGTGACGGCGCGGGGCGCAAGGGGCGGCTTGCCAAGCTGTACCCCCAGATCGAAGGCGGCCGTGTTCAGGCCGATGTGGAGGTCGAAGGGCTGGACGGGCGCTTTGTCGGACGCCGGTTGCCGGTGCGGCTTGCCGTGGGCACGCGCATGGCGATCCTTGTGCCCGAAGCCGCGCTAAGCCGTCATGGCGGGCTGGATTTTGTATCGGTAGAAACCGACGGGGCGGGCGCGCAGCGGCGCACCGTGGTGCCGGGTGGCACTGTGCAAGTTGACGGCGCGATCTGGCGCGAAATCCTGAGCGGTCTGGCTGCGGGAGATCGGGTTGTGGTGTCTCATGAATAATAACACCCCTGAAAACGGCGGCCGGGTCGGGCTTGTCGGGCAGTTGACGCGGGCGTTTATCGCCTCGCCGCTGACACCGCTTATCATGATGGCGGCCCTTGCAATGGGTCTGATCGCGCTGGTCAGTCTCCCCCGCGAGGAAGAACCGCAGATTTCCGTGCCTTTGGTCGATATCCACGTTCGGGCCGACGGGTTGAAAGCCGAAGATGCCGTCAAGCTGATCACCCAACCGCTTGAGAATATCGTCAAGGGGCTGGACGAGGTCGAGCATGTCTATTCCGACACGCGTGACGACCGCGTGATGGTGACAGCGCGGTTTCTTGTTGGTGTCTCGGCGGATACCGCGATCCTGCGGGTTCGGGACAAGATCATGGCCAACCTTGATCGCATCCCGGTGGGCATATCCGAACCGCTGGTCGTGGGGCGGGGTATCAATGATGTGGCCATCGTTACGCTGACTTTTGCACCGGCTCAGGATGCCGACGGCATTACGGCGGGCGATCTCACCCGTGTGGCCCGCGAAGTCGAAGTCGAACTGGCCAAGATCGACAATGTCGGGCTGACCTATCTGGTCGGAGCCACCCAAGAAGCGCTGCGCATCGCGCCGGACCCCGAGCGGCTTGCCATCCATGGTGTCACCTTGCAGCAGCTGGTGGCCAAGGTCGAGGGGGCCAACAGTGCCACCCCCGCCGGGCAGCTGCGCGATCAGGGCGAACAGATCGGTCTGGTGATCGGCAAAACCCTTTCGACACCCGAAGAGATCGGAAATCTTGAACTGACCACCCGCGACGGGCGCACGGTCTATGTCCGCGATGTTGCCGATGTGGCGTTCGTATCCGACCTTGACGAATTTCACGTGGCCAGTCTGGGGCGCGCCGGAGAAGACGGGGGCGCGGTGTCGCGCCGTCCTGCGGTGACCTTGGCGGTGGCAAAACGTGCCGGGGCCAATGCCGTGATCGTCGCAGAAGAGATATTGCACCGCGTTCACGCGATGGAAGGCGGGATCATCCCCGACAGCCTTGAGGTCGAGGTCACGCGCGACTACGGCGAAACGGCGGATGAGAAAGCAAACGAGCTGCTGTACCACCTTGGCCTTGCGACAGTGTCGATCGTGGCGCTGGTGCTGCTGGCCATCGGCTGGCGCGAGGCGCTGGTCGTGGCAATTGTCATTCCGGTCACGATCCTGCTGACGTTATTTGCCTCGTGGATCATGGGCTATACGCTGAACCGGGTTTCGCTGTTCGCGTTGATCTTTTCGATTGGTATTTTGGTGGATGACGCCATCGTCGTGATTGAAAATATCGCGCGTCACTGGGCCATGAAACACAACGGGAAAAGCCGGCTCGAGACGGCGGTTGCCGCCGTTGCCGAAGTGGGCAACCCCACAATCGTCGCCACGCTGACGGTGGTTGTGGCGCTGCTGCCGATGTTGTTCGTGTCCGGGCTGATGGGCCCCTACATGAGCCCGATTCCGGCGAATGCCTCGGCTGCGATGATCTTTTCCTTCTTTGTGGCTGTGGTGATCACGCCTTGGTTGATGCTCAAGATCGCTGGCAAGGCGGATGCGGGCCATCATGCCGAAGGCGGGGCGCATCCGGGGGGGCGATTGGGTCGGGTTTACGCCGCAGTCGCGCGCCCGCTGTTGCGCAGCAAGGGCCGCAGTGCCGTGTTTTTGCTGGTCGTTGTGGTGCTGTCTTTCGGGTCGCTGGCGACGCTTTATACCCGTGATGTCACGGTGAAACTGCTGCCTTTCGACAATAAATCCGAACTGGCCATTGTCGTCGATCTGCCCGAAGGGTCTTCGGTCGAGGCCACGGATGCCATCGTGCAGGCCGCGGCGCGCATCGGGATGGATTTACCCGAAGTCGTGTCGGCCCAGACCTATTCGGGCACCGCTGCGCCCTTTAATTTCAACGGGTTGGTGCGCCATTACTATCTGCGTCAGAACCCCGAGATGGGCGAGGTGCAATTGAACCTCGCGGCAAAGGATCACCGCGACCGCCCAAGCCACGCCATCGCACTGGAGCTTCGCGACAGGTTGCAGGCGATTGCAGTGCCCGATGGCACGGTGCTCAAGGTGGTTGAACCGCCCCCCGGACCCCCCGTGATTTCAACGCTTCTGGCCGAAATCTATGGCCCCGATGCACCGACCCGTCGCGCTGTCGCGGCCAAGGTCCGCACGGCGTTCGAGGCGGTCCCCTATGTGGTTGATGTGGATGACAGTGTCGGCGTTCAGGCCCGTCGTTTGCGGGCGGAACTATCGGTCAGCGACATGGATTTCTACAAGGTTCAGGAACGCGACGCGCTTGATACGCTGCGCTTGCTGAACAGTTCGACGACCGTGGGCTATTCGCACCGTGGCGAAGGCCGCCGCCCGATCCCCATAGTCGTTGCCCGCGCAAGGGCCGATCAGGTGATGGATGAACGCGCGCTTTCCACTCCGGTGCCGGCCAATGCCATCCCCGGCGGGCGCGGTGTGGTCGAATTGGGCGATGTGATCCGCCTGACCCAAGAACCCGCGTCCTTTCCGGTTTTCCGGCATAACGGCTATGATGCGATCATGGTCACCGGAGAACTGGCCGGTGCCTTCGAAGCGCCGCTTTACGGGATGCTTGCTGTGGTCGACCAGCTTGACGGCATGGACTGGACCGATCTGGAAAAACCCGAAATCCGGCTGAACGGCCAACCCGAAAGCACGAACAAGCCGGTTTTGCTGTGGGACGGTGAATGGGAGGTAACCTGGGTGACCTTCCGCGACATGGGGGCGGCTTTCGCTGTGGCGCTCTTGGGCATCTATGTGCTGGTCGTGGCACAGTTCGGGTCGTTCCGCCTGCCTTTGGTCATCCTGACGCCGGTGCCACTGACCTTTCTTGGCATCATTGGCGGGCATTGGCTGTTTCAGGCACCGTTTTCAGCG
This sequence comes from Sulfitobacter sp. SH22, assembly GCF_965641905.1. Taxonomy (NCBI): domain Bacteria; kingdom Pseudomonadati; phylum Pseudomonadota; class Alphaproteobacteria; order Rhodobacterales; family Roseobacteraceae; genus Sulfitobacter; species Sulfitobacter sp. SH22. The sequence goes on along the minus strand of NZ_OZ282573.1, from coordinate 1,250,817 downwards.
ACCTCGATGATCGGTTTCATCGCGCTTGCGGGGATCATCGTGCGCAATTCGATCCTTTTGGTGGATTTTATCCGGCACGCGGACCCCGAACAAAAGGTCACCACCGAGATTCTGATCGAAGCAGGTGCGACGCGGTTCAAACCGATCTTGCTGACCGCAATTGCGGCAATGATCGGAGCGACCGTGATCCTTGTCGATCCGATCTTTCAGGGTTTGGCGATTTCGCTGCTGTTCGGGTTGTTGTCTTCGACGGCACTGACGGTGCTGGTGATCCCCGCGATCTATCGGTTGTTCAAAACCTAGACCTCGGGGGCCGCCAAATGTCGTGAACGGGGCGCAATGCGGTGCTGAAAGGGCTGATAACGCGCGATTAGATGCTATGGTTGGGGACCAGCCAAGGAGACCCGAGCGTTGAACCATATTTTTTCAGACCTCGATATGCCGTTGCTTCTTGCGACTGTGAACATGGGCTTTGCATTGGTGTTGGGGGCTGTCATCGGGTCCGAACGGCAGTTTCGCGGCAGAATGGCGGGGCTGCGGACCAATGCGCTTGTGTCGCTGGGGGCCGCCGGTTTCGTTACTTTTGCAGCACTTTTCCCAACGGATATCAACCCGACACGCGTGGCTGCGCAGGTCGTTTCGGGGATCGGTTTTCTGGGGGCGGGCATCATTTTCCGCGACGGGTTCAACATCCAAGGGATAAACACAGCGGCGACTTTATGGTGCGCTGCGGCGGTTGGATTGATCTCGGGGACGGGGCATGTGCTTTATGCCATCGCTTTGACTTTGTTGATCGTTTTCTCGAATCTAGGTCTGCGCCCGATTGTGCGAAAGCTGAAAACACTGTCCGATCAAAACTCAGGGGCGGGATCGCATTTCGATCTGACCTTTGAATGCAGGGTTGAGGATGAGAAACAGGTGCGGGCCGCGATCATTGGCTGTTTGGGCGATGAGGCGTTGGAAATTTGCCAGATCGTCAGCCGCACGGATATTAAAATCGTCGAAATCGTTGTTCAGGTCACGGGCGCGGAAGACGCTTCTGCAAAGGTAGAGCGGACCATTTCCAAACTGTCACTGTCGCCCGGCCTGCTTAGGGCGGGCTGGTGCGTCGCAGAGGCGGGGGAGATCGGCTTTAAATAACGCAGGGGGCCGACCTGAGCTTGGACCAAAGCCCGACGACCGCTTAGTCAGGTTGGTTCTGCGGTGATGCCGTCGCTGTCATGAAAACATCATAGCGCGTTGATTTTCCACAGATTTGATGGGTGCAGGGTTTGATCTCTGCAATCGGGTCCGCTTTGGCGGGCCACTTCAGCACCACACGGTTGAGCGCATGTTCCAGTGCGACACGCAGCAGATCAGCGGCGTCGTCATCACTGCCTACGATCGCGCGGACCTGACGCAATTCCTGCTTTACCAGCGCTGAGCTTTTCCGTGGGGGGTGCATCGGATCAATCAATATTGCCTCGCCCGCCAATTCAGGGATCAGATCCTTGGCATCGCCCTTTAGCAGGGTCATGCGGCCGATAATTTCGGCTAGTGCGCCACCTTCCTGGGCGGCGCGTTTCATGCCCTGATCCAGCAGATCATGCATTTTTTCGGACCGTTCGATCATAAAGACCTGCGCACCAAGTGAGGCCAAAAGAAAGGAATCCCGCCCCAATCCGGCTGTGGCATCGACAATCAGTGGCGTTTTGCCGCCGCGCAATCCCATTGCTTTTGCAATGTCCTGCCCGCGTCCGCCACCAAACCGCAGCCGGTGCGCAACCGGACCGTTCACAAAATCTACGCGCAATTCTGCGGGAACTTTTTTCAAACGCCGCTCGCTTTCATCGCCATAAGGGCTCCGATGCCCCTATTACCCAGTCTGTATCTGTTTTCCTATACCGAGCGGGACTTCAATAGCTAGCGCAATGCAACCCGCAGCGCCCGCATAGGGGCGCTGCGGGGCAGGGGTTTTACCCTTCGACCTCGAATGTCAGGCCGGCATTTGCTGTCAATCGGTCGATGATCGCCGCGCCAAAGACCGGGGCCGCTGTCAGGACACCGCCGGGGGCGTCGGCGGCTTCCTCAATCAGGCAGATCGCCGCTTCGGTCAGCATTTTCGACGTTGATCCGTAGCCGGGGTCGCGGTCGCCTTTGACGCCCACGGTCAAACGCTGCCCGTCCGCCGAGGTGCCGGTGAACATCAGGTCATAGCTGCCGTTGTCGCGTTCCTCTTTCGAGGGGCCTTCGCCCGGTTTGATGTCATTGTCGCCCATCGGATTGGACTTGGCGATGCCGTTGGCGATGGCTTCGCCTTTTTCGCCTTTGCCGGTGAACATCATTTCCTCATAGGTGAAATCGGTGCCGTAGGGGTGGCCCATCAACAAGTTTGAGCGATGCACGTTCTTGGTGTTGATCGATGCCATCACAAAAGGGGCGACCCACATGCCGAAATCCGCATCCTCATAGGTTTTGTTGCCATAGGGTTGCTTTGGCCCCTCGAACCCTTCGGTCAGCGCAAAGGAGGATACGAGCCGTTTCATGGTCTCGGGATCGCCCATCGCCAGTTTCATGGTTTCCTTGCCAGAGGCGGCGGTCCCGCCCGAGAAAGTGCCCTTCATGCCGCGCACACGGCCTTTTACGTCTTTGATCGGCGCGCCGAAGCGTTTGATCGCCTCTTGTTGCAGGAAATAGACACCCATGTCGAAGGGGATGCTGTCAAAGCCGCAGGAATGCACAATCCGTGCGCCGCTTGCCTTGGCGGTGTCGTTGTATTTCTCGATCATGTCCCACATGAAGGGCGGCTCGCCCGACAGATCAACGTAATCGGTGCCGGATTTCGCGCAGGCCGCAACCAGCGGTTCGCCATACAGCAGATACGGCCCGACGGTGGTGATGATCACACGGGCGCGGGCAACCATCGCGTCAAGCGAGGCAGGGTCGGAGGCATCAGCCTCGATCAGGGGGGTATCGGCAGGCAGGCCCATTTCGTCGCGCACAGCGGCAAGTTTCGCGGCGCTGCGTCCGGCCATGGCCCAAGGGCGGTCGGGATATGTGGCTTGGATATATTCCGCGACAAGCCGGCCTGTAAAACCTGTGGCACCGTAAATGATGATATCGAATTCGGCCATAATGCCGTCCCCCCTATTGGTTGCGTATAATCGCGCAAACTATGGGGCGAAGCAGGCGGCGATTGCCATCGTTGAATTTTGAAACGCTACGTCGGGTCTGCTCAGTTAGGACGGGCCGTGCGTCAAAGGCTGCGCTTGGCCGTGTTGCGAGAGGTCTTGAGAACCGCGCCGCTGTCATCGCAGGTAAACCGCACGCGCATGTCTCCATACCAGAAGGTCAAACGGTGGGTGCCTGCATCTGCGTCGACCCCAGTCTCGAACCGGCTGGTGATCGCCCCTTCGCGCATCAGGGTGATCACCTGCGGTGCGGGGATGTCCAACAGCTTGGCCAGATCAGCGGCATCAATGGTGGGGTTCGGGTTGCTCAGGTCGATGTTCACGTCTGTGCCTTGTCCATGAGGCGGCGGATGTGGCGTGCAAAGGCAATCGTTGCCGGCACGCCGATCACTGCGCCAATCCCGATGGACCATAAAAGCGATAACACAGGCAAGCCAACCCAGCTTCCGATCAGCGAGGCGAAAAACACGTTGACCGCCATCGCGCCTGCCCCGAACGGGTACAGCACCAAGGCAATGGCGCGTGTGGACCAGCCGTTGTCTGTCACCGCCGCGCCACCATTCGCGCCACCACAACAAGCGCCACGATCAGCGCGACGGATGCGGCAGCAAACCAGTATTCGGCCGTGGCAGATTGGGCCTGCGGGACGGGGCGGTCAAAGCTGCTGGCGAGGGCGGGCAAGGGCAGGGCCGCTGCGCAAAAAAGGGCGAGATGTTTCATGTCATGTCTCCTGGGTAAGATGTCGGTAAATATCGGGCAGGGCACGGGTCAGCCGTGCAGGGTTGGGCAGCAATGAAAACCCGCCGCGCCCGAAGATGCGCGCGAACCAGTCCTGCCCGTCTTCGTCGATGATGACCCCGTGCAGGCTTTGCCCCGCGCGGCGCGCTTCGCGCACGGCCATGTGGCTGTCTTCGATGCCGTGCTGGCCTTCGTAATGGTCCAGATCGTTAGGCTTGCCGTCGGTCAGCACGATCAGCAGTTTGCGCGCGGCAGTTTCCTTGGCCAGATGCGCGCTGACATGGCGGATGGCGGTTCCAAGGCGGGTGTAATGGCTGGGCCGCAACGCGCCGATGTTGCGGATCACCTCGGGTGACATCGGCGTGTCAAAACCCTTGCAGCGGGTCACGAACACGCGGTCGCGTTTCAGCGATGAAAACCCCCAGATGCCAAACCGGTCGCCTGCTGCATCAATGCCGCCCGCCAGTGCCGCCAGCGTTTCGCGTGCCACCCCGATTACGGATGTATCGCCCACTGCGGCTTCGGTGGATCGCGAGGTGTCGATCAGAAAGGCAACGGCCAGATCACGTTCAACCTGCCGCGAGGCCTGCCAGATGCGGTCGCTACCCTGACCTGTGGCGGCAATTTCGGCGCGGCTGGCGATCAGCGCATCAAGATCCAGTTCCGGCCCGTCAATCTGGCGCGGGCGCAAGATACGCCGCGGATGCAACGCCGCAAACTGACGCCGTACCTCGCGGATGCGCTGCGGGTCAGGCGCAAAGGGTTCACCTGTGTCCATAGGTGGCGCCTCGAGCACGCGGCAGTGGTCTTGCATATAGCTGCGGGCTTGGTGGTTCCATTCGGGATAGGTGAATTCCCCTGCCAGCGCCTCGTGATCGGCATCGGCTGGCGACAGGTCCAGATGCAGGCGCAGGCGGGTGGCGGCGCGTTTATCCACCTTGGACAGGGTGATTTCGTCCTGATCATCCGCCGCTTTTTGCGCGTTCTCGTCGTCGTCATCATCGACGGAGCGGTTCAGGTTCATCGATTCAACCCATGACAGGATCGATTCAAACCGGTGCAGGATAAAGCTGTCCTTGCGGTTCGCCTCGCCTCGGTCCTTGCGCAGACCCAGCTTGCGTTTGGTCAGGGTGGCGGTGGGCGGCGGGGCGTCCGTCTCGGTCGCCTCGGTCGCGGCATCGCCTGTGGTGGGGGCGGTAAAGCGCAGCCAGATCGGGACGGGTTGAAAGGGGGTGTAATTGCGCGGACGGGCGTCGGGGGCTGCGGGCACAGTGAAGGTGCCGTGCAGCTGGTCGCGGATGGCAGTTTCCATCGCGGCCTCAGCCTTGGGCTGGGTCTGCGCCCTGCGCGCTGCAAGGATAAACGCCGCCATTTCGCCATGCGCGGCCCGAAGCCCCGCACACCGCGCATAGGCACGGTCACCGGCCTGCGCATTGGCGGCAATCTGTGCCACATCAAAATCGTGCGGGTCGCCGTGAGCGTCGGGCAGGGGCATGGCATCCAGATCGGCGCAGGCGGCAAGGGCGGTCAGCCAGAAATAGGCCGCGCGGTTCAGCGCCGGATCGGGGAAACAGTCCATCACGGGGGGCAGGCGCAGGCCGTTGCCGTCATAGCTGGCACTGTGGGTTTTATCGCGTTCCACGGCAATGCGGCGGCGCAGGGTACGACGATGCTGGACCAGTTGCGCAGGGGCCTGAGATAGTTCAACCCCCGCCGCACCGCCCAAGGCCCGAAACAGCACGGCCAGACTGGGGCGGACCTGCGCAAGGGCGACAGCGGCGTCGGGATAGCACTGATCAGCGCCGATCCCTTCGGCCATGTCATGCCACAGCTTGCCGACCGTTTCCTCGGGCTCCATCAGATCAAGAGGGTGCAGGTCCATTGTCGTTATCCGAACGTCACGGCGACAAGATCGCGCAGCGCCTGTTGGATATCCGCATCATCGCTGAGCGGTTCGATAATCGCGGCCTCGATCGCTTGGTCAAAGGGCATGCCGGCGTTGATCAGCGTCGCGGCATAGATCAACAGGCGGGTAGAGACACCTTCCTCCAGGTCCATGCCGGACAGCCGCCGGATCGCGCCGCCCAACCGGACAAGCCCTGCGGCACGCTCAAGGCTGATTCCGCTTTCCTGCGCGACGACTTTGGTTTCGATATCGGCTTGCGGGAAATCAAAGCTGATCGACAGGAACCGCTGGCGGGTCGAGGGTTTCAAGCGTTTCAGGACATTCTGATAGCCGGGGTTATAGGATGCGACCAGCATAAAGCCGGGTGGTGCCTGAAGCTCTTCTCCCGTGCGGTCAATCATCAGGGTACGGCGGTTGTCGGTCAGCGGATGCAGCACCACGGTCACATCCTTGCGGGCCTCGACCACTTCATCAAGGTAACAAATCGCGCCTTCGCGCACGGCACGGGTGAGGGGGCCATCGACCCATTCCGTCTCGCCGCCTTTAAGCAGATAGCGGCCGATCAGATCGGCTGCTGACAGATCGTCATGGCAGGCGACGGTATAGAGTTTGCGACCGGTTTTGGCGGCCATGTGTTCGATAAAACGCGTTTTGCCGCAGCCCGTCGGCCCCTTCAAAAGAAGGGGCAAACGGTTGGCTTGGGCCATCTCGAACAGGGTACATTCCTGTCCGGTCTGGTGGTAGTTTAGCACAGGTGCAGGGGGGGTCATGTCATTCATGACCTATTCCCCTGCGACCGGTTGGGCCGGACCCGGCTCGATGATCTCGCGGTTGCGGATCACAAGCTGGGAGTAGACGAACAGCAGCGCACCCAGCACCACAGCAATACCCGCCCCAAAGCGCATCATATAGAAGATCGACAGGCTGTCCTGTACCTCCATGAAATAGTCACCGATCACCCGCTGCATGTGGGTTTGAATGGTGCCTGCAAAGGTCAGCACAAAGGTCATGAACGCCATCCCGCCGGTCATCAGCCAGAAGCTCGCCATGTTGAGCACCTGATTATAGGGCTGGCGCTGGCGCAGGATCGGCATCGCATAGGTAAAGATCGCGAGGTTTAGAGCCACATAAGCGCCATAGAACGACAGGTGCCCGTGTGCGGCGGTGATCTGCGTGCCGTGGGAATAGAAGTTCACCCCGTGCAGCGTGTGCAAGAACCCCCAGACACCCGCGCCAAAGAAGGCGACCGTGCTGGACCCGAGCGACCACAAAAGGGCGGCCTTGTTGGGGTGGTTGCGGCGACCTTTCCAGACCATCACAAAGGCAAAGGACATCATCAGGAAGAACGGGATCACCTCGAACGTCGAGAAGATGGACCCGATCCACTGCCAGTATCCGGGCAAGCCGATCCAGTAGAAGTGGTGACCGGTACCAAGGATGCCGGAAAACAGCGCGGTGGCGACGATGACATAGAGCCATTTTTCCACGACTTCGCGGTCCACACCTGTCAGCTTGAGCAGCAAAAAGGCAAGGATTGCGGCCATGACCAGTTCCCAGGTGGCTTCGACCCACAGGTGAACCACGAACCACCAGTACATTTTATCCAGTGACAGGTTGTCAGGGTTGATAAAGGCGAAGATCCACAGCAGCGACAGCAGCCACAGCCCCATCAACAGCACGTTGGTGATCGCGGTTTTCTTGCCCGCAAGCACGGTCATCGAGATGTTGAACAAAAAGATCAACGCGGCAACGAGAATGCCGAATTTCACCCATAGAGGTTGCTCCAGAAATTCGCGACCCCCGTGGATGCCGACAAGATAGCTGCCAACGGCCCCCAACGTGCCGACGACAAGGATCGCCAGTTGCAGGTAGGCCAGCTTGACCGAATAGATCTCGCGCTCGGATTCTTCGGGGACCAGAAAATAGGCGGCACCGAAAAAGCCCAACAGCAGCCAGACGATCAGCGCATTGGTGTGGATCATGCGGATGATGTTGAAGGGCAGCAGTTCCGACAGGAAGTTGGGAGAGACGTAAATCCACCCTGCAAGCAGCCCGCCAAGGACCTGAATGGCAAACAGTGCCATTGCGCATACGAAATAGGCGTAGGCGACTTTTTGTGTTTCATATTTCATGAGTATTTCCCTCCTCAACCCGCGTCATTGGGCGGCCAGCCCTGCGTGTCGGTTTGATCGGCCCACCGCAAAAACTCCGCCAAGGCGCGGATTTCTTCGTCAGTGAGGTTGAAGTTTGGCATCTGGCGGCGGCCTTCGACGCCGCTGGGTTGGGAATTCATCCAACTTTGCAAGGTCTCGAACGCCGCTTCGGGGTCGTCCTGCACGCCCCAACGGGTCATGACGTTGCCAACCTCGGGCGCGAAATACGCGCCTTCGCCGTGCAACGTGTGACAGTTGATGCAGGAATGCCGCTCCCAGACATGTTTGCCCAGAACGACCTCTTCGGTCAGGGGCATGCCTGCGGTTGATGTGTTCACCACATACCGATGAGAGTTCACAGTAAGCACGACAAAGATGACCACAAAGAACAGTGATCCTGCGTAGAAAATATTGCGCGCGCGGGTTTTCGTCAGGATTTCGGCCATCCCTTAGCCCTCCAATTGTTATGTCGGAAAAGCGATAGCAGCCCTGTTGCACCCGAAGTTTGCGCTGGGACAACGTTTGGAATGATTAAAGAGGTTAGGCTGGCAATAGGAGAGGAGGGGCAAGCGCTATGAAACAGCAAAGCTTAGACGATCCTGATCTGTCGCTGGACAAGTTGATGTCGCTTTGGCCACAGACCATCGGAGTTTTCCTGCGCTACAAGATGCTGTGCATCGGCTGTATGGTCAGTTCGTTTCACACGGTCATAGACGCCTGCATTGCCTATGATCTGGATGAACTGGCCTTTCGTGCAGAATTGCACGCTGCGGTTGGTCTGTAGCTATGCGCCGCCCAACGCCACAAGGCGGTGCGGGTCGCATACGACGATCTTTTTGCGTTTGCTGCTGACCAGACCGTCTTTTTCCCATGCGCTCAACAGCCGGCTGACGGTGTGCAAGGTGGTGCCTGTCATCTCTGACACATCCTGCCGCGTGATGGGAAAGCTGATTTCGATGCCTTCTGCGGTTTGCTTGCCCGACTGGTTCACCAGCCGCAACAGCGCACGTGCGACGCGCTGTTCGACGTGCTGTGTCGACATTTCGATGATGCGGTTGTTCATCTCGGCAACGCGGTCACCGATCGTTTTGTAGGTTTCAGTGCCAAATCCCGGATAATCCGCCACAAACGGTTCCCACAGCGATACCGGCCAGCACAGCGTCAACAGTTCCGACGCGGCAATGGCGGTGGCGGGGTAGGCGTCGCGCCTGAAGGCGGGGGCAATGCCAAACAACTGCCCCGCGGGGATGTGCAAGGCCGTGACCTGTTCGCCGTCCGGTGTGGTTTTGACCACGCGGATTGTCCCGTCCAGCAACAGATAGAAACTGCGCGCCGGTGCGCCTTCGTCGAACACCGCAGCGCCCGCGTCAAAGCGGCGGCTGGTGGCGCGGTCCAGAATGGATCTGATCTGCGGCCGGTCCAGCATGGAAAACGGCGGCAGCGGCGATAGCAGGCTTTCGTCTAATCTGTGCACATTGATGTCCCGATACCGCGATGCTTTGTGTTTAAAGGCAACCGGCTTGAATTGCCAGCATTCAAGAAATTTCCCCCGTCCGATCAGAAGTTTGATCTTGCGCAACGTTCGCGCCCTGCGGGGCCGCTACGCTGGTGCCAACACTGAACCATTTGAGAGGAAATGAAATGTTTCGCAAAGCACTGACAACCGCCGCCATCATCGTCGCCCTTGGCGGTATGGCCTCGGCCGAGACCTTTGAGGTCAAGATGCTGAACAAGGGTGACGGGGGCCGGATGATATTCGAGCCCGCCGCCCTGCGCATCGCTGCTGGCGACACGGTCAAGTTTCTGGCCACCGACAAGGGTCACAATGCCGAAAGTATCGACGACATGATGCCCGAAGGCGCTGCCAGCTTTGTGGGCAAGATCAACGAAGAGATCGAAGTGACCCTGACCGAGCCGGGCTTTTACGGCGTAAAGTGTAAGCCGCATTACGCCATGGGCATGGTGATGGTCATCGCCGTTGGTGATGACGCCGCCGCCCCCGACAGCTTTCTGGAAGGGCGCTTGCCCAAGAAAGCCAAACAGAAATTTGAGGAGGCCCTCGGCGGTCTCTGAAATCCCAACTGCGGGACCGGAATGGCCCTGCGATCCTAATGAAAGGAACTCATGTCATGAAAAAGTTTATCAACCCAGGCCTTATGAAAACCAACCGTCGCAACGTTTTGCGCGGCTCTGTCCTTGCGGGTGCTGCGGCGCTGACCGGGGCCGGCGCAATGGCGCGTACCCGCGCGCCAAAGCTTGATATCGCCAACGCGACTTCGGCAAAACTGTACAAGGCAGCAGCGCAGCAAACCGCTGACAGCACTGCAAAACCTGCGGACCTGTCGGGCTATACCCGCGTCAAGCAAGAGCTGGTCGCCCCCCCCTATGCGCCTGTCCATGAACAGGTCGCGACCGGTAGGCCCAAAATCGTCGAAGTCACCCTCGAAACCACCGAACGTCTGATGGTCGTGGACGAGGATACAGGCGCGTCGGTCTGGGCGCTGACCTACAACGGTTCGGTCCCCGGCCCGCTGATCATCGTCCATGAGGGCGACATGGTCGAGCTGACATTGCGCAACCCTGCCGACAGCGTGATGGAGCATAACATCGACTTTCACGCCTCGACCGGTGCCTTGGGCGGCGGTGGTTTGACCCACGTGTTCCCCGGCGAAGAAACCGTGCTGCGCTGGAAGGCGACCAAGCCGGGCTGCTTTACCTATCACTGTGCCCCCGGTGGCGCGATGATCCCGTATCACGTGACCCACGGCATGAACGGCGCGGTCATGGTGCTGCCGCGTGACGGTCTGAAAGACGGTGATGGCAACCTGCTGACCTATGACAAGATCGCCTATATCGGTGAACAGGATTACTATCTGCCCAAAGACGCGGATGGCGAATATATGACCTATGAAGCTGCGGGCGACGACTATTCCGACAGCATCGAAGCGATGCGGACCCTGACCCCGACCCACTGTGTCTTTAACGGGGCTGTGGGCGCGATCACCGGCGAAAATGCGATGAAGTTCAACGTCGGTGAAACCGTGTTGATGATCCATAATCAGGCCAACCGCGACAGCCGTCCGCACCTGATCGGCGGGCATGGCAACTATGTCTGGGAAACTTCGTTCAGCGATGCGCCTTTGACCGGTCTTGAGACCTGGTTCGTGCGGGGCGGTACTGCGATGGCGGCGATGTACACCTTTGAGCAGCCCGGCGTTTACGCCTATGTGAACCACAACCTGATCGAGGCCGCTTTGCTGGGCGCAACCGCGCATTTCGTGGTCGAGGGCGAGTGGGACAATTCGCTGATGGAGCAGGTGGTAGCACCGCATGAATTCGCGACCTGAACCCTTTGAGGGATAAAAAAATGACCAATGCACTGTCCAAAAAGAGCCTGTTGATCCTGCTCGGGGGTGTTGCCTTGGTCGCTTTGGCGATCGGGGCCGTGCAGGTAATGCGCGGCCCCGATCCCGCATTTGCCCCTGATCGTCTCAGCGCAAAAGTGGTCTTGCGCAGCGGGCAGACCTTGCGCGTGCAAACCCGCGAAGTCACCGTGGAGCAGTGGCAGGCGTGCCATGAGGCAGGGCACTGTACCTTGGATATGAAACGCAAGACGTCCGCCGCAGATTACCCCGCAACGGGCCTGAGCTATCCTGATGCGATGGAATATTTACGCTGGATAAATGCCAGCAGTGACACGGTGTGGCGCTTGCCCACCGCCACCGAATGGACCGAGCTTGCCGAAGACGTGATGCCCCGAAAGCCCGACCCGATCTTTACCGACCCGTCCCTGACCTGGGCTTCGGCCTATTTGACGAAAGCCGATACAACCGGCCGCGCCTTGCGTCCCAGCGGTGCGTTTAGCACGACAGCGGCGGGCATTGAGGATATGGATGGCAATGTATGGGAATGGACCCAAGACTGCTATGCCGGTGCCAGCGGGCAGGGCGGCAAGACCGACCCATCACGCTGCCCCGCCTATGTCATGGGAGGAGAACACGAAGCCGTCATGTCATACCTTGTCCGTGACCCTGCCAGAGGCGGCTGCGCGGTTGGCGCACCCCCTGCACATTTGGGGATGCGGCTGGTGTCGGACGTGGGCTAGCGGGCAACGCGCAACGCCTGACCTAAAACGCGCCTAGATCAGGCACCGATTGTTTCCCACAAGACGAAGGAAGACCGTAGCTGAGCCCGCGTCCGATGCGATGGGCCAGTGTCGACCATGCCTGGGCAAGGGGCTGGGGGAGTTCTTGTTCAAGCACCGCATCGAACAGCGCAAGCCAGATCGCAAAGTGGTCGCTTTTGACGTTGCCCGCAGCGGCGTGAACCTGCATCGGGTTGCCGTTGTAACACCGCTCCAGCAAAAGCGCGTTGCGCCAGAACAGCGTGATCTTTGTCTCGTGCGGGGGCCAGTCGGTCACATGGGCGGCAAAGACCGGCCCAAGCACGGGATGGGCGCGGACGCGGGCATAGAATTGCGCCACGACTGTCTGGATTTGGTCCACAGTGACCGGAATGCGTGGCGGGATGGTCAAACCACGAAAATCCAGACAAAAATCAGGCTGAGCACCAGATAGACAAGGGTGTTGACCATCCAGCGCAGCAATCCTGCCTCGCCCTCCGGATCGACGCCCAGTTTTTCGCAGACTTTGGTACCAGGCCACAGGAAAGCTTCGGAAAGTGTCATGGGGTGTCCCTTTAATCAGTATTTCTGATGCGTATTATCTACCGCTTTTAATTGCGCAGTTCAAATGCTAAATATAGCGCCATGCAACTGGACAAATTCACCGACTTCGCCTTGCGGATATTGATCACATTGGCCGTCCGGGCACCTGCGCGGGTGCCGACATCACAGATCGCCTTGCTGTACGACTTGTCCGAACATCACCTGTCCAAGGTCGCAACGCAGCTGGTTGCCGAAGGATTCGCGATCTCCGAACGGGGGCGCAATGGCGGGCTGACCCTTGGGCGCAGCGCCGATCTGATCAGCATTGGTGCTGTGGTGCGGGCGATGAAGCGTAATGATCCGGTGGTTGAATGTTTCGGAACCAATAAATCCTGCCTAATCCTGCCAGCCTGCGGATTGCGCGGCCCGCTTGCCCAGGCGCAAGAGGCGTTCTTTGCCACGCTTGACAGCTATACACTGGCCGATGTGGTGCAGCCGCGCAGCGCGCTTGCCGCACTGCTTGAGGTGTGAACGCTGCGATAGCTGGACGGTTAAAGGGTGGAATGACGGGCAGGGCATCCCGCCAAATGCGTCAATTGCCCAGCACACCCAAACGCGGTTCGGTCAGGGATGTCACTGCAATACGCCCGTCTGGCAGGGTGACGGCCCCGGTCGTTAGCGCGTAATTTCCTGCCGGATCCTGAAGCGTTTCGATCACGCGGCCCTCGGCATCCATGCGCAGGATAAAGCCATAGCGCGTCGGCGCGGGTTTCATCGCATCGGGCAGGCGCATGATGACGCGCCGCAGGGGGGGATTGCCCGACAGCTTGTCCATGATGGCATTGCGCGGACTGACAAGGCCCACCCAGAATGTGCCATCCGGCGCGTTATTGATGTTGTCTGGAAAGCCCGGCAGGTTGTCCAAAACCACCTGTCCGGGGCCGCCATTTATGGGAAAGCGCCAGACGCGATAGGCACCTGTTTCGACCACAAACACGGCTTTGCTTGCCTCGTCCACAGCGACACCATTGGCGAAATTCAATCCGTCTGCGAAAACCGTCGTCTTGCCAGTGGCAGGGTCGAATTTCAGGATACGCCCATTGGCAGAGTGTTCAACAAGATCGAGGACCGACGCCGCCAACGTGCCGCCATTTGCTTCGGCACCGAACCGGGTCGAGGCATCTGAAAAATAGACGGCCCCGTCTGCGGCGATATCAAGGTCGTCGGCATACAGGACCGGGCGGCCATCCTCGGCTTGGTTGGTCAGCAAGCTGACCTGACCCGCGCGGTCAACGGCCAGCAATCCGCGATAGGCATCGGCCACATAGAGCGTGCCATCCGCGGCAAATTCGATCCCGAGGGGGCGGCCGTTCGTCTGGGCGAAGGATGTGACCGCACCGTCGTTTTCGATGCGCAAGATCTCTCCGTCATGGGTGGCGACATAGATCAGGCCATCTGGCCCGATATCGGCGTCTTCAGGGCCGGTGCGCCCGTCCAGCCCGATCAGATCAAGCGCAGTCAGGCGGTCATTGGCGGCAAAATCGCCGGTATATCCCGCATTTTCAGGCGCCTCCCAAGCGGCGGGACGCACGGCTACTGGCCACAAGGCGAGGTAGGCCAGCAAACCGACGATCACCAGTCCAAAAAACCAAAGGATGTTTCTCACGTCCATGTCTCCTTGTGTGCGACAGCGCTGCGTTGATCACAAGGTTGCCGATATGCCCGCGCAGATCAAGCGCCGCATTGCCAAGAGCAGGCAGGCCGAACCGGTGTTACCGGCCATCAGGCCGAAAACTTTGCGCGGTGTGAGACTGGAAACGACGGTCCGGACGCTGGGCTCAGGATGTCTTTGCGAAGACGCGTTTATTGATTGCCGTCCAAAGCGGTGTCTGGCTGACGAAAATCAGGATCACCGCGACAAACAGCACACAAGACAGCGGGCTGGTGAATACGCCGTGGAAAAACCGGCCCAGATCCTCGCGCTCAGAGATGATTGCCCGGCGCCAGTTGTCATCCAGCAGACGCGACAGGATCACGCCAAGAATCACCGGACCAAGAGGGTAGCCGTAATGGCGCATGAAATACCCGAAGACGCCAAAGCCAAGCATCCAGTAAACATCGGTGATGGAGTTGTTAACCGCATAGGCCCCGACAATCGACAACAGCAGGATCAGCGGAATAATAACGGAGCGCGGCATCTCGACGATCTTGGTGAAGATCTTGATACCTGTCAGGCCAAAGATCAGCATAAAGATGTTCGCGGTGAACAATGCGCCGATAATAAACCAGAACATATCGGGCTGATCAATCATCAGCATCGGGCCGGGGTTCAAACCGTGGATGAACAGGGCACCGATCATGATCGCAGTCATCGCATCGCCGGGAATACCAAGCGTCATCATCGGGATGAATGCGCCACCGACAGCTGCGTTATTGGCTGTTTCGGGGGCCACCAGCCCTTCCATCGCGCCCTTGCCGAAAGGTATCTTGGGGTTCTTGGTGACCCGTTTTGCATGGTCATAGGCCATCAGCGCGGCGATATCGCCGCCGGTTCCGGGTAAAGCGCCGATAATGACCCCGATGGTCGAGGTTTGCAGCGACAGCGGCAGATAGGTCTTGATGGTGCTGAAAGACGGGACGATCTTGTCGATCTTCTGGCGCACGGCCTTCATGCCGACGTTTTGCAACTGTATCAGCGCCTCGGACACACCGAACATGCCGATCATAACGGCGATGAATGAAATCCCGCCTTCCATGATCTGGAAATCAAAGGTGAACCGCTCGGTGAAGGTCAGCGGGTCGCGCCCGACGGCACCGATGGCGATGCCAAGCGCACCGGCAAAGATGCCTTTCACCATGGAGCCGCTGGACAGCGAGCCGACCAGAAGAATGCCCAAAACCGCCAGCAGCATATAGTCGCGCGGCTGGAACGTCAGGGCAAATTCGGACACGAACGGGGCGGCAAGGGCCAAGACTAAGATGCCAATCAGACCGCCAAAGAATGACATGACCGTGGTCACGCCAATGGCTTGCCCCGCTTCGCCGCGTTGCGCCATGGGATAGCCGTCCATCGCCGTTGCAATGGCCGATGGTGCGCCGGGGATGTTCAGCAAGATCGCAGTGCGCGACCCGCCATAGACGCCGCCCATGTAAATGCCGACCATCAGCGAAATCGCGGGGTAAACGTCCCATGAAAAGGTAAAGGAAATCAGGATGGATACGGCCATGGTGACCGAAAGGCCGGGGATGGCACCAATATAGATGCCCGCAAAAGTGCCTATGCCGACAAGGGCAAGCAGTTCAGGTTGCGTGAAAACCGTGAGAATGGCGAGAAACGTTTCCATCAGAAGGCACCTTTTGAGATAAGGGTTCGGAAAAACTGGATAAATTCAGCCTCGGGCAGAATGCCAGCGGGCAAGAGCACGGTGAAAACCACGCGAAAGACGATCCAGATCACGACCAGCGACCCCAGCGAGACCGCCAGCGTGTAGCCCCAGCCCCGTTTCGCAAGCACCTTGATCGCGACGATCAGAAACAGGGCAGCGGTGAGGACGAAACCCAAGGGCTGCAAAGCCAGACCAAACACAATCAGGAAACCGATAAACACGATCACCGTTACGGGCAGGATATCTTTTGAGAGTGTCTCGGTGGTGACGCGCTGCAAGCGGGCCGTGCGCAAGGCCACGATACCGGCCGAAACGGCCATCACCAGCGTTGTCGCCATTGGAATAGCGCCCGGCGCTGACAGGGCTCCGAACCCGGAAATCCCGTAGGCGCTGTACAGCAAGAACAAGCTGGCCAGCGTCAGGAACAGGGCAAAGGCCAATTCCCCGGGCCGGCGCTTTTCACGGTATCCGCCCGGCGTTGCGTCGGATGTTCCGTCGTGGTGATCTATGTCACCTCTAAATTCTGGATCCATGATCCTCTCCTCCCTGAGATTTTGTCCGGTCTTCTCCCACCCGAACGCCTAGCGCCGCCCGGCATTTAAAGGCGCGGGCGGTGCCAGGTTTGTGGCAGGCCCGAAGGCCAGCCATCCGGTTTTGTCGGGATCACGCCTTAGGGACGGGCGATGCCGAACTCTTCTGGGGATGCTTTGGCCAGACCTGCGTCCTGCAGCAGCCATGCGGTGCCTTGCTGCCATTTCGACAGAAAGTCGTTCGCCTCGGCCCCGCTGATGCCCATCATGGTAAAGCCACGGTCGTCCATCAGCTTTACGAAATCAGGATGTGCGGCACCTTCGGCATAGGCTGCGCTGAGCTTTGCAACAACATCATCAGGTGTGCTTTTGGGCGTGAAGACGCCAAAAAACGGACCCCAGGGCAGATATTTGCTGTAGCCTTCATTGGCCGACGTCACCAGCGGCACGTCAGGCAGCTTTGCATTCTGTGCGACATCGAAAATCGCGATCGGCTTCATTGCGCCGGCACGGATGCTTTCGATCGAAGCGCCCAAAACCGCAGGCATCACATCAATCGCACCCCCTTGCAGGGCGGTAAGGGCAGGGCCGTCACCATCATAAGGTACGGAAATCACGTCCATTTCACCTTCGACCGTGTTCATCATGGCCGTGATCACCGACGGCAAGCCGCCCGGTCCTGTGGCACCCATCTTGAGCTCACCTGGATGTGCGCGGATGTACGCCATCATGCCCGCGTAATCATCAAAAGGCGCGTCGTTATTGGCCACCAGAATTGGCGTGCCGCGTGCCAGAATATTGATCGGGGTGAATTCGCTGTAATCTTTGTCGCCAAGGCCCATGATCTTGTAGAGCATCGGGTTTTCAGCCCCCATCAGCAGCGTGTAGCCGTCTGCTTTGGAATCTGCGACATAGTTCAACGCGATCGCACCGACAGCGCCGGTCATGTTCTGCATGACAACTGTCCCACCAAGTGCTGCTTCGGCATGTGGTGTCACGGACCGCATCACGGTGTCGGTCGACCCGCCTGCACCCCATTGGATGATTCCCTGGATTTCTTTTGTTGGGTATTCTTGAGCCGTCGCAACGGACGCGCTCAGTCCGAAGGCGACGAGTGCGCCAATCAGTTTACGAGACATTTCTATCCTCCCTTGGTGTTTTTTCTCGACGATTCGCTCCCCGCACCGCCGATTACAGCTTCACTTATGTACCTTCAGGTTAATTTGTCAAATAAAATGTACCACCGAGTTAATTCTGTGCTACTCCACTCTCAGGGTCACAAGATTTCGAGGGCAATTGAAATGGATAAAGAAACGGTAAAGGCGGATCCGAAGCGGAAAACCACCTGGAAGAAAGACCCCGCCGCCGTCAAAGAAAACATCCTCACAATCGCCACAGAGGAATTTGCCGCACGGGGGCTTTCGGGGGCGAATATCAACGAAATCGCGCAGAAGACGGCGACCTCAAAGCGCATGATCTACTATTATTTCGGGGACAAGGAAGGTCTTTACCAGCATGTTCTGGAACGGGTCTATTCCTCCTTGCGCGACACCGAGAAAACATTGGATGTTGAAGGGCTTGACCCTGTTGCGGCCCTGCGCCGGCTGACCGAAGCGACCTTTGATTCACATGTGAACAACCCGCAGTTCATCCGCCTTGTGATGATCGAAAACATCCATAACGCAGAGTATGTGAAGCGGTCCGAGATCATTCCTAAGCTGAACAAGGCTATCATCGACAAACTGACCGACATCTGTGATCGGGGCAAAGCCAGCGGTGTCTTGCGCAAGGATGCCGACCCGCTTGAACTGCACTGGATGACCAGCTCGGCAAGTTTTTACAACGTCTCCAACATGGAGACTTTCGCGTTTTCGTTTGGCAACAGTCTTTATTCAGAAAACGGCCAAAAAAGGTTGCGCAGCCGCGTTGTGGATATGGTGTTGGGGGCGGTGGTTATCGGGTATCAGCCCGGCGACCCGACGGCAGGGTAGCGGCGACGCAATTCAAACCACCCGCATCTAAAGAAAACACGCAGGATCAACCGGTTGCCTCGGCTGCGCGCCAGAATTCGACCGCTTTTTGAAACTCGGTTGCATGAAATGCCGGGGCTTCGGGGCCGGACGGGTCGCCCTGAAAGCGCCCGACGCGCTGTGCGCAGTCGAAAAATCCGGGCGCGGGCAATCCGCCACGGGCCTTGCTGATCACAAGGGCGGCGATCAGCGGTCGGTCGGCGGCGGCATCCTCAAGGATCAAGGTTTCAAGTGCGACGGTAATCTGGTGGATCGTATTTGGCGGCACCAGACCAAGGGCGCTGGCAAGGGCCTGATACGTAACAGGAAACCCGTCTTTGGCGATGGCGCACAGATGTGCCCTCAGGTGTGAAATCATATCTGCGATGCCTTTCGCGGGGCGTATGAATATCGGCAAGGCTATAGTTGCGCCAAACATAAACCACAAATGCAACGGGCGACAGATAGGCCCGCCAGGGGCACCAGCCCGGGGGTCAAAAAGGGCACGGAAAAAGGCGCTGCAGGGTTATCCTTCGCAGCGTTATTGCGAAATTTGCAGGGTCGAGGGTTGTTCGACAACAATTGACCCAATATTAGAGCCTGACTGCAATCAATCCCGGTGAGGACCGCCAAAATGAGTGCCACTGCCCAAAAGACTGCTCCGATGCCGACGGATATTCTGGCGCGAAAAGGCGGGACGCCTTTGGTCAGCCTGACCGCCTATACAACGCCGATGGCGGAACTGATGGACGGGATTTGCGACTTTGTTCTGGTGGGCGATTCAGTGGGGATGGTCCTGCATGGTTTGACGTCCACATTGGAAGTGACCATGGACATGATGATCTTGCACGGGCAGGCGGTCCGGCGTGGGTTGAAGCAATCCATGCTGGTGATCGACATGCCCTTTGGCAGCTACGAGCAATCCCCCCAGCAGGCATTTGCCAGCGCCGCGCGGTTGATGCGCGAAACCGGCGCGGGTGCCGTCAAGCTGGAAGGCGGCGAGGTTATGGCCGAAACAATCGCCTTTCTGACCAGGCGCGGCATTCCGGTGATGGCGCATATCGGGCTGACCCCGCAATCCATTCACACGTTGGGCGGCTACAAGGTGCAGGGGCGCGGCGATGCGGGTGCCCAGATGCTGGCCGATGCGAAAGCCGTGGCCGCCGCAGGTGCCTTTGCCGTCGTCCTTGAGAAAGTGCCTGAAACGCTGGCGGACCAGATCACGCGCGATGTGGCCATTCCGACCATCGGGATCGGTGCATCGGCAAAATGCGACGGGCAGATTTTGGTTGTGGACGACATGCTGGGGCTTTTCACGGCCTTCAAGGCGAAATTTGTGAAACGCTATGCCACCTTGGGCGAGGGGGCCAAACTGGCCGTGCAAGCCTATGCGGACGAGGTCCAGACGCGGGTCTTTCCCGGACCGGAGCATGTATTCTCGGATGAAAGCCCAAAGAAATGAGCCCCACAATCATTCGCACCCTGGCCGAATTGCGCGGCATTGTTGGCGGTTGGAAATCTGCCGGTGAAACCGTGGGCGTTGTGCCGACGATGGGCGCTTTGCATGCAGGCCATCTGAGCCTTGTTCGGGCGGCCAGCCAGCAATGTGACCGGGTGATTGTCACGCTGTTCATCAACCCCAAGCAATTCGACAACCCCACCGATTACGCGAACTATCCGCGTACCGAAGAGGAAGACGCGCGCAAGTTGAAGTCGTTCAAGGTGGATGTGCTTTATGTGCCGGACGGCGACCAGATGTACCCCGACGGCTTTGCCACGACAGTGTCGGTGGCGGGGCTGACCAAGGGGCTGTGCGGGGCGCATCGGGTGGGGCATTTCGATGGCATGGCAACGGTCGTCACCAAGCTGTTCACGCAAACCCAGGCAGACAAAGCGTTTTTCGGTGAAAAGGATTACCAGCAATTGCAGGTGGTGACACGGCTTGCGCGGGATCTGGATCTGCCGATCGAGGTGATCGGATGCCCGACCATCCGCGAGGAAGACGGGCTGGCGATGTCTTCGCGTAATTTGCTGCTGTCTGACCGCGCACGGACACGCGCCCCCGAACTGCATCTGGCGATGGAAGACGTCGCCGAGGGGCTGCTGGCGGGGGGCGATCTTGAAGCTTTGAAGGAAAAGGCTTTTGCGCGGCTGGAACGGGCCGGTTTCGGAGAGGTCGAATATATGGATTTGCGCGCCGCTGACGATTTGGAACTGCTGACCAAACCGGACCGCCCCGCACGGCTGTTGGCCGCGGTCTGGCTGGCCGGTGTGCGGTTGATCGACAACATCGCGGTCGGGTAGCAAGCGCTGATATCTCGCAACGGACGGGTCCGGCCTTAGGGCGTTCTGCGCACCAAGCGCCATGAATGATAGAGGGCACCCCCGAACGACAGCGCCGCCAAAAGCAGCCAGACCTCGCCCGACTGTTCCAACCGGACAATGCCGCTTGCAGCGTCAAAACAGCGGCCCAGTTCGTTAAAGCAATCTTTCCACCTGAAATAGCTGTCGTAGTACAGATAGGAAAAGAGCGCGGATGCGCCTAGAAGTAAGAGAACAGCAAGTTTCCTGATCATTGGCGACATGGCTCCGTGGTCTTGCGCATTTACCCTGCCAGCACCGGCACGCAATGACAAGTTTGACCGCCTGACCCTGTGCAACAGCGTGAACAAACGGCTGGTCGGCCAAAGCCGCGCTGCGCCGGTGAGCGCGGGGGTAGGGCCTGCGTTGGAAGTTGATCTGCGTCAAAGCCGCCCACAGGCCCGATCGCTAGTGTTCAAAGAGTGATGATGACGCAGTGAGGTTTGAACGCAATGTTGACGGCTTCAGGAAATAACGGCTGTGCGCTTGGCCTGACTGATGCAGTCATGTCGGGGTTTTCCTGATGTGTGTCGCCTTCGCAGGGCTGGTTAGAAAAGCGTCATTGATGCTGCTTGTTACAATGATGTTTCTGGTCGTCGCTGTCGAACACGGGGCGGCCCAAGGGACGGCACCGCCGTTTCCATCGCAGTCCGGCCCTGAAAATACGCTGGGAGACCAAAGCGACAGTGATATCTGGCGTGCGATCAGGCAAGGTGGGGGCGGGCTTCCCGGCAGCAGCGAGGTCACGGATGGTGTCTTGATCAATGCCGATGGGGTCTGGTGGTCGCAGTTGCGCCGCCCCGCGGGGCCGCTGGTCCGGTTTGGCAGTATCGGTATTGCAACGGTCCTGGCGGCGATCATGGTGTTTTTCGTGGCCCGTGGACGGCTGCGCATCGACGGTGGCCGGTCAGGGCGGATGGTCGCGCGGTTTTCGCTGGCGCAGCGTGTCGTGCATTGGGTCATGGCGGTGGTGTTTCTTTTGCTGGGTTTTACCGGGCTGCTGCTGCTGTTCGGCCGCGCCTTTTTGATCCCGATTGTCGGAAAAACCGCATTCAGCATCATCGCGACCGCCTCCATGCAGGCCCACAACCTGTTCGGGCCGATTTTCATCGTCTCGCTGGTCGCGCTGTTCATCACGTTTCTGCGGGGTAACAGCCCGTCGTTCAGCGACCTCAAGTGGGTTGTTCGGGGTGGCGGTATGTTTGGCGGTCATGCCAGTTCGGGCCGGTACAACGCTGGCGAAAAGGCGTGGTTCTGGACGGCGACGATTGCCGGTATCGCCTTATCGGTCTCGGGCCTTGTTCTGAGTTTTCCAGATGTTCTGGGCACACACGACCTGTTGCACCGGGCCGAGCTGTTGCATGCAATTGCGGCCTTGGTCTTTGTCGGGTTTGGCATCGGGCACATCTATCTGGGTACCATCGGCACCGAAGGCGCGATCGACGGTATGATCAGTGGCGATGTCGATGAAAACTGGGCCCGCACGCATCACGATCTTTGGCTGGACGACATGAAAGCGACGAAAGGGGGGGCCGCAGATGGGCGTGATTGAGCTTTTGGAGGGTTCGTTATGGACCCTATCGGTGTGCATCTTTGTGGTGTTCGGTCTGTGGCGTATCTTTGTGATCCTCACGGCGGGGCGGTCGCCAACCCAGGCGCGGCCTGTCGGTTCACCTCGTGGCGGTGCGGTTCGGGCGATTTTTGGCCATTTCCTGCCCAGACGGGCGTTTTTGGGGCAGGGCAGGGTCTGGTTTGTAACCATCGCGGGCTATGCCTTTCATATCGGCCTGTTTGCGCTGCTGTTTTTCGCGGCCCCGCATGTGGCGTTTTTGCGCGACCATATACTGGGGTTTGACTGGCCTGCGCTGCCCAGATGGGGCTTTATCATTGCAGCGCAATTTGCCTTTACCGGATTGCTGGCGCTTTGGGTGCGGCGGTTTGTCGATCCGGTTGTGCGGCTGATCTCACGGCCCGACGATCACATCACGACGGGGCTGACGTTTCTGGTGATGCTGACCGGATGCATGGCGTTGGGCGAACAAAGCGTCACGTTGCGGGGCATCCATCTGGGCTTTGTCGAGGCTTGGCTGATCTATTTCCCGTTTAGCAGCCTGATGCACACATTCACCTGGCCTTTGTCGCGCGGCTTTACCGGTGCTTTGGCGGGCCGTCGCGGCACCCGCATGTAGGAGACCTGCAATGACAGCCCATACCAAGCCACTGCCGCCGAAGTCCTTTGACCAGCAAGGCGACGTGCCCGATGCCGTTCGCGTGGCAAGCGCGATGGAGGGGTTCCTGTCGGAATTCGGGCCACGGGCGTCAAGCTATTTGAACGCCTGCGTGCGGTGTGGGCTTTGTGCCGAGGCCTGTCATTTCCATCTGGCAACGGGGGAAGCGAAATATACCCCCATCCACAAGATCAAACCCTTCGAGAAAGCTTACGGCCAACTGCAGGGGCCGTTCAGCTGGATCAAACGGGCATTTGGCATCGCACCGACCGTCAGCATTGCCGAGTTGCGGGAATGGGAAGAACTGATCTTTGATTCCTGCACATTATGCGGGCGCTGCACGATGGTTTGCCCGATGGGCATCGACATTGCCGAACTGGTCAAGGAAGCGCGCCACGGGATGTTTCAGGCGGGGCTGCTGCCCGACCGTCTGGCGCAGATCGCGGGGAATGCGAAAACCAAACACAGCCCCTTTGGTGCGCCTGCGGATTTTGTCGAAGCGATCCAAGCCATTGAGGCGGAGTTCTCGATCCGCTTGCCGCTGGACAAACCCAAAGCCGATTTGCTGCTGACACTGGCACCGGGCGATCTTGACGAGCATCATCAGTCGGTCGTCGGGCTTGCACGCATTCTGGACAGTCTCGGCATCGACTGGACCTTGTCTTCGGTCGCGTTCGAGGCCACGAATTTCGGGTATTTATCCGGTGATACGCAGCTTCAGGGGGAACTGACCTGCCGGCTGATCGACAAGGCCCGCGAGATCGGGGCCGCGACGATCCTGCTGCCTGAATGTGGTCATGCCTGGGGTGCGTTGCGATGGGAAGCCGCCCGTTGGTATGGTGCGCCGATCGACGATATCCGGATCATGCACACGCTCGAGCTTTTGGCGGAACGCATCCAGGCGGGCGACATCCGCCTGCGCCCCGTGGGCGAAAGCGCTACGTTCCACGACCCTTGCCAGCAAATCCGCCGCGGGGGGCTGGGCTGGGCCCCGCGCGTCGTTTTGAAAACCTTGGGGATGGAGTTACGCGAGCTTGAGAATACCCAAGAGACGTCCTTTTGCTGCGGCGGAGGGGGCGGCGTTCTGGCCAATACCCGTGCCGCACCGCTGAGTCTGCAAGCCTTCGAGATCAAGCGCAAGGAAGTCGAGGCCACCGGTGCCGCGCATTTTGTCACCAGTTGCGGGCAATGCCGTTTGCAATTTGACCGCAGTCGCAAGGAAACCGATTGGGACAAAGAGGTGGAAAGCCTGCTTGAACTGGTCGCTGCCAATATGATCACGGATTGACGGGGCCGCGTTACGAAAAAACCGCATGCTGCATTTGGCCCCGAGAGAGCTTGTCTTAGCCTACGGGTTTTACGGCAGTGAACCGCTCCACAGCCAGACACCGATGTCATCCGCGCTCAGGACCTTGCCTGCGGAAACAAGCTTGTCGTCGACAACAAGGGCCGGCGTGGACATCACGCCATAGCTGGCGATCTCGGCCATATCTGTCACCTTGGAGATTTCTGCATCACGCCCCGCCTTTGCGACGGCGGCTTTTACATTTTCCTCAAGTGCCAGACACTTTTTGCAGCCCGAGCCGAGTATTTTGATGATCATGACAATGTTCCTTTCAGATGAACCAATGTGTTATTGCGTTAAAAAGAACGCCGATGCCCAGAATGCCGCCCGTGACGACCACAAGGAACAGCGCCAATAGCGGCAGCTTTACCACCCGCTTGAGCATGATGATCGACGGGAGCGACAGCGCGGTTACGGCCATCATGAAGGCAAGCACCGTGCCAAGGCCGACGCCTTTGCCGATCAGGGCTTCTGCGATGGGCAGCGTCCCGAAGATGTCGGCGTACATGGGCACACCGATGATTGTGGCAACGGGAACCGACCACCATTTATCCTGACCCAAAAGGCCGCTGATCACGGATTCAGGCACCCAGTTATGGATGGCGGCACCGATGCCCACGCCGATCAGCACATAAAGCCAGACCCGGTGGATGATCTCTGACAGCTGGTCGCGGGCGTAGTTCAGGCGCTTTGGCCAGGTCATGGTTTCGCTCATATCGTGCACGGGTGCGGTGCGCACAAATTCGGCCACCTGATCCTCCATGCCTGCGCGTCCGATCAACGTGCCGCCGACCACCGCAACCACAAGCCCCACGAACACATAGACCAGTGCGACGGACCAGTTGAAGATCGACGCCAGCAGGATCACCGAGGCCAGATCCACCAGCGGTGACGAGATCAGGAATGAAAACGTAATTGCCAAGGGCAGCCCCGCCGCCGTAAAGCCGATGAACAGCGGGATCGACGAGCACGAGCAAAACGGCGTGATGGTGCCAAGCAGTGCGGCAAGGATATTGGCCCCGATCCCAGAACGCCCCCCTAGAATGCGGCGCGTGCGTTCGGGTGGGAAATAGCTTTGGACCAGTGAGATCGAGAAGATCAGGACCGAAAGCAGGATGAAAATCTTGATGACGTCATAGACAAAGAAATGGACCGACCCGCCGATGCGCGATGCCGGATCAAGCCCGGTGGCCGACACGGCCGCCGAGACCAGATCGGCCAGCCATTGCATCCGAAGCAGTTGGTCATTTATCCAGCCAAAGACGTTCATGCATAATTCCCTCACTGGGGTCTTTGCACATGCGGGCGTCAAACTTATTGATCTGGATCATAATCCGTTGATCAGCATCACCTTTATTACGCTATGGCGTCGATGTCCGAAGCGGTGTCTTGGGGCGATAGGTCGCTTGGTGAGATGCGCAAAGCCCGCAGCGCGTTCAAAATTACGGCCAGGTCGATCACCTCTTGCAGCAAGGCCCCCTGCACGGGCGACAGATACCCAAAAGACGCCGCGATCATACCCGCAACCGAGAGGCTGATGCCAACGACCACGCTTTGCAGGGCGATCGTGCGCGCGGCCTTTGCGATCTGAATGCCGGGGCCAAGCCGGTCAATGCGGTCCACCAGCAACACGACATCGGCTGCCTCTGCCGAGGCGGCAGCCCCGCGGGCCCCCATCGCCACGCCTACGTTTGCCGCCGCAAGTGCGGGTGCGTCATTGACGCCGTCCCCGACCATCATGACCATGCCATTTGCACGCTCGGCCAGCACCAGCGCCACCTTTTGATCCGGGGTCAAATTCGCCTGAATGCGGTCAAGGCCAAGCCCCTTGGTGATGGTCTGCGCCACTGCGTTCCGGTCGCCTGTGGCCAGCACAATCCGCGCAACACCCTGACGGCGCAGCGCTGCGAGCATGGCAGCCGTTTCTTTTCTCAGCGGATCGGCCATCACCAGATGGCCCGCCAACTGCCCGTCAACCGACACGGCCACAAGAACGGACCCCGCAACAAGTGCCGAATGATTGCCTGCGCGCTGCCCGATCCGGGTCGCGACAAAATCATCACCGCCAACGATGACCCTTCGGCCCTCGACCGTGCCAATCACGCCTTCGCCAGCCGCTTCGATCATGTCGGAGGGCACGGGCAAATCAATGCCGCGTTCCCTTGCGGCCAGCACGACGGCCTGTGCGACGGGGTGTTTGGAAGCCTGATCAAGCGATGCAGCAAGCCGAAGAACGTCGTTTTCCTCGAACCCCGGGCAGCAGTTGATTGATACGATCTGCGGGCGGCCATCGGTCAGCGTACCGGTTTTGTCCACGATCAGCGTTTGGATGCGCGCCATCGTCTCGAGCGGGCCTGCGCCTTTGATCAGGATGCCGAAATGCGCTGCGCGCGACAGCCCGGCGACCAAAGCAACGGGCACGGCCAGAATGAGCGGGCAGGGCGTTGCAACGACCAACACCGCGACGGCGCGAATAGGGTCACCTGTGAACCACCATGCCGCAAAGGCGATTGTCACGGTCACCGCCAGAAACCCGAGCGACCAGCGGTCTGCCAGCCGCGCCATCGGTGCCTTGGACCGCTGCGCCTCTTCGACCAGACGGACGATGCCGGCATAGGTGCTGTGTTCTGCGCTGCGGATCGCGACCAGATCAAAGGGCTCTCCGGCGTTGGTCGCCCCGCTCATGATCTCTGCGCCGCGGGATAGTTTTGCCGGCAGGGATTCACCGGTCAGGGCCGAAGTGTCGAGAAACGCGGTACCTGAGGCAAGCGTTCCATCCACCGGCACGATGTCGCCCTGGCGTATCAACAACAGGTCATTGGGCCTGATCTCGTCAAGGGGGACGTCCTCGAGGCCACCGTTGCGGTGCAGCATGGCGGTGCGCGGCACGCGTGACAACAGGTTATGCATCTCGCGGCGGGCGCGGCCTTCGGCAAAGCTTTCCAGAAATGTGCCGCCGGCATACATGACCGCGACCACCGCTGCCGCCAGTGTTTCCCCGAACACCAACGCAGCCGTCATCGACAGCGCCGCGACAACATCAAGGCCGACCTCGCCGCGCGACAGGCTGCGGAATATGTCGATAACAAGCGCCAGCAGGACCGGAAGCACCCCCGCGAACCACAGCGCGTCCGCAACATCTCCCATCTGTGCCAGATAGAATGCCAGCCCCGAAAACAGGCCCGCTGTGGCCAGTCCCAAGAGCATGGTCTTGCGCCGATCTTCAAACTTTAGGCGCATCGGTTTCATGTCCTTTTTATCATCCTATCAGGCATTATTCCAAATGCGAAATCGCCACAACTCTTGCCACCACTGTGCCGCTATTTTGGTGCTCCAGATAGACTGGTCATTGCTCGGCAGTTTCGGGCAGGTGCTGCGGGATCGGGTAATAGATGGGGGGTTCGATTAAAATCCGCCGGAACTTCCGGCTGGGATTAAGAGCTTGCAAACACTTTTCCTATTAAAGGGGCTGGCCAGCAATCGGATTGGCAGTTTCAATAGGGATCTTACAAAATGAATAATGTGACGTACGCGTTAGCTCTTGCCTTGGGATGTGCGGGTATGCCGGCCTTTGCCGCCAACGCGGCAGAGGAAAATGCCGTCGCATATGTTCAAGTCAAGCTCGAAATCCTTGCGAATGAAAGTTTGATTTGGGGTGCGCTCGCGCTCAGCAACCACCTCAACATGAACCTGAAGGAGTCAGAAATTCTGGCTAAAGACGAGGTCTGGCGTTCTGAAATCGGCACGAAAGACCCAAGTTTGATCAACGCGATCGCCAATTCCGCGGCGTCGGATTACCTGCGCATGATGGTTGATGAATCGGGCGGTCGCATCACTGAAATCATTGTTATGGATGCCACTGGTCTGAATGCGGCCGTCAGCAACATCACGTCGGATTACTGGCAAGGGGATGAGGAAAAGTTTTCCGAAACCTTCCCGAAAGGGCCCGGGGCCGTTCACGAAGGTGAAATCGAATTTGATGAATCTGCAAATATTTATCAGCAACAGATTTCTTTGACGCTCGTTGACCCGGCCACCAGGTTCCCTGTCGGGGCGGTTACTTTCGGCGTCGATGCCGCAGCATTTAATTAATCCCCCAGATTTGGAGAACCAGATGTCGTCGATGCCAAAGCGCGTGAGCATTTTCAGGTCAGTCGCAACAAAGTTTGCCTTTGCTGTGGTTCTATCGATCTCGGTCGTGGTCCTGCCACTGCTGATGTTGCAGAACAGTTCGCTTGGGCATCTGGCAAGTGAATCCTTGGCCAAACAAGCCGAAGGCCAGGGAAAATTGCTTGCCAGCGCGTTGCCTGCCCCTGTCGCATTCGAAAAATATGGGGATATTGATGGGCTATTGGGTCAATTCGAAGAAGGGGTTGAAACCTCTTATATCAGCTTTGTCGTTGTGGGGGCCGAAGGGGCAATCATTGCAAAGCACGGCCCCAACCCTGATGAAACATTGGCCAACTTCGCACGCAGTGCTCTTGGGGCGGACAGTCACATAAACTTACCAAACGAAAAGGTACTCGCATTTCCGCTCATGTATGGAAAAGCGCGAAATGTCGGCGCATTTGCAATGCGCTGGTCGTTGGGGCCCCTTGCCGATTTTCTGGAAGCCACACAGATAAAGTCATTGATTGCCGCTGCCGTTGCCGGGTTTCTGGCGGTTGGCGCAACAATCCTAGCATTCCATGGCATAATACTAAAACCGATGTCGGAGCTCACCAAAACAGTGGAAGCGTTACGGCTTGGCGAGTTTACAACAGAAGTTGCCAGTGCCTCGCGGTCCGATGAATTCGGTATAACGGGAAAGGCGGTCGACCATCTTCGCGCAGAGCTGGAAGCCGCTGCCGCAGGTGCCCGCGATGCAAGCTTTAAGCGTGAGGCTTTCAATAGTTCTTCGGCGGCTTTGGTGCTCGCGGACCAAAATGGCGTGATCTTTGCGGTCAACCCGGCATTCGAAGACATGTGCAAAATCCGGAACGAGCAATTTCAAAACTGTTTCCCACATTTTGACGCAAGAAATCTGGTCGGAAAGCCGCTAGATTTCTTTGGCTCGAACCCTGCGGAAAAGATGGATCACATTGGTTCAAATGGCGAGGCGTTTGAGACCATAATCTCTATGGACGATGTCCGTATATCGATGAAAATCAAAGCGATACACGGTAGTGACAATCAGAAAATCGGATTTGTTCTAGAATGGCAGGACGTAACGAATGTCTGGAAAAATACGGCACTCATTAACGAACTGAACACAACGCAACTGCGCGCCGAGTTTTCACCGGATGGCAATCTGCTCGACGCCAATGAAATTTTCAGTGCTACGATCAAAAGGACTGAGCCGACAGGCGTCACTACATTGACCTCCCTGATCTCGAGCGACCTCGAAGAACTGAATGAGACACTCAAAAAAGACCGTTCCTTCGTTGGGAAAATGCGTTTTCAGGGTGCCTATGGGTGTGACGTTATTGTTGAAGGCAGCATTACGTCGGTCATTGGGACCGACCAGAAGCCCTACCGTCTGATCTTGCTTGGTCGCGATATCACCGAAGTCGAACATGCCGCCGAAAAAGCCCAGTGGGAACGTGCGGAGCTGAACGAGGAGCGGGCGAAAGTCGTCAATGCCCTGCGTGTTGCATTCAAACGTCTGCGCGATGGCCACCTGCATGTCGACCTGTCTGAACCATTTGCCGACCGTTACGAGGAACTGAGGCAGGACTATAACAGCGCAATCGGTCAAATGTGCCAGGCGTTAAGGGGAATTGCCGATCGCGCTGAAACAATCCGAAATGAATCCCAAGATATTAGCGGCACAACTGAGGTCCTTTCGCGTCGATCTGAGGGGACGGCAGCTACCTTGGAACAGGCCGCTGCCGCGCTGGACGAATTGACAGCCGCTGTTCGAGGAACCGCAGAAGGTGCTCAAAAAGCCAATGCAATCGTTTCAGAGGCGCAAAACAATGCCGAAAAAAGCGGTGTAGTTGTCTTGAAGACTGTGACCGCAATGGATGAAATCTCAACGTCCTCCAAAAAAGTAGCATCCATAATCAAGGTAATCGATGATATCGCATTTCAAACAAACCTATTGGCATTGAACGCAGGGGTCGAGGCCGCGAGGGCTGGTGAAGCAGGTAGAGGTTTCGCCGTTGTTGCATCTGAAGTGAGAGCCCTTGCACAGCGATCTTCCGAAGCGGCGACTGAAATAAACGGACTTATTGCGAAGTCAGTTGCTCAAGTGAAAATTGGTGTGGATCTCGTTGGTGAAACAGGCAGTTCTCTTCAAGAGATCGCAAATTCAGTTCATGATATATCGATGCAAGTTTCAGAAATAGCGACTTCCGCCCAGCAACAATCGCTGAACCTGGAAGAGATCAATAGTTCCGTTACAAAACTTGATCAGTCTACGCAGCAAAATGCAGCAAGATTAGAAGAAACGACCGCTGCAAGCGAAGCTCTAAAAAGAGAAGCAGTTGCCTTGGTCGAGACCCTAAACCACTTTCAATTGGCTGAAAAATCCGTCGCCTATGGCACTAAAAGTGCCAAGGTCGTGAAGATCGAAAAGCCGAAAGAAAGTGAAAAAAGGCCAAATACGCCAATATCAAATCAACTTGTGAACTCTGTGTCAGGTACATGGACCGACTTTTAAATTCATATTCATCACGCCGTTTGGGCCATGGGGAGGAAACGTTCAGTGTCGCTAAGTTTGCCAGACTCTCCAATGCGAGATGTAAAGTCAGACGAAATTATTGTCGCACAGGGGGAGTTTCACGTAAGTAATTCCCCTAATGTAATTGTGAAGACATTATTGGGCTCTTGTGTGGCGACCTGTCTATATGATCCTGTTTTAAAAGTAGGCGGAATGAACCATTTTCTGCTCGCAACAGGATCAGATCGCGACACAAATTCGGAAAGATACGGGGCATATGCAATGGAAGTATTAATTAATGGTCTATTAAAGCTTGGCGCGAGAAAATCACAGTTGCAAGCGAAAGTCTTTGGCGGAGCCACCATGTCCGGAATAATGGGGCATATTGGGATAAAGAATTGTGAATTTGCAACAAAATTTCTAGATATGGAAGGTTTTCCGATCATTGCGTGCAGCTTGGGCGGTGAGCATGCCCGAGCAATACGATTCAACCCTTCCACCGGGCAGGTTAGTCAACGGCTAATTTATGATTGCGAAGCCGAAGCTAATATATCTTCCACTCCGCTAGAAACTAAAGAAGAAATTATGTTTTTTGGTGAATAATGTGAATAAAAGAACCATAGATCTTCCAGATAAAATACAATCAGGAATGGCTGTAGAATTCGCAAAACTACTATCTGAAAGCGAGGGCTCTGATATCACTATTGATGCTCGGAGGGTTGTTTCTATTGGGGCTTTTCCTGCGGAAATTCTCCTAAGGTTTAAGTTGTTTTGCGAGGATTCCGGATGCGAATTTCAGATCGAGGTGTCCTCAAGTCTCGAAGATGATCTTAGAATGCTCGGGATGACCCAGGAGCTTCTTGAAAAGGGAAAAAAAACATGAGCTTGAGTATTTTAGCAGTTGATGACTCCCGCACAATGCGTGATCTCTTGCGCCTGACATTGGAAGAGGCCGGATTTCTAGTGACAACTGCAGAAGATGGCGCTGACGGTGTAGATAAGGTAATTGAAAACAAGCCTGATGTAATAATTACAGATATTAACATGCCGGTTATGGATGGCTTTGGATTGATTGAAGCCGTCCGGAACGGAGTGTGCGGAACATCTGTCCCCATTTTGGTGCTAAGTACAGAAAGCAGCCCGGAACTTAAGGATCGCGCCCGAAATATTGGCGCAACAGGCTGGATTGTAAAACCATTCAATGACACGACACTTATTTCAGCAATACGACGCGTTGCGAGGGTCTGAGGAATGGCATCACTTATTGAGCTTCGCCAGGTGTTCTTTCAGGAGTGTGAGGAGCAATTAGAAGATCTGACTGATGGATTGACCGCCCTTGAAGGCTCTGAGGACTTTTCCAATCTTGATCCAGAAATAATTAATAGAATGTTTCGTGCGGTTCATTCAGTAAAAGGGGGTGCTGCATCATTTTCATTAGATGCAATCACGCAATTTGCCCACGCGTATGAGTCGATTTTGGACGAGCTACGCAGCGGTAAACTAACTCTAAACCAAAAAATTATAAATACTTTCTTCACGTCTGCAGACTATTTGACAGATCTGGTTTCGCTTGGTGCTGAGAATGTGGAGCCTATAGCCGCAGAGTTAGAATCAAAGATAAAAGACCTATCAGCACTATCGGGGTCAATGAAATTTGGAGCGGGTGTTTCTGAAGAGGATGACTGTATCGCCGCATTTACTCCGCTCGCATTAAGCGGTGAGATGCAATTCCCGCCAGTTGAAGATGTCAACGGAAGTGTTTTCGAGATATACTTCAAACCAACACTGGATCTCTATGCTAATGGGCATGAACCGGTGCAAATCTTTCGGGAACTTTCAACCTTGGGCGTCTTGGAAGTCCAGTGTAAATTTGATCGTGATTTCAAATGGGATCAAGCTGAGCCAGCTATAGAGTGGCACCTGGCTCTCTCGACCAATCAATCTGAGAGTGAAATTCTTGAGATATTCGAGTTTTCGGAACCATATGCAAAGATTGAAATTTCGAGCAAAGTTGCCGATATAACCGTTTCCGCACCGATAGAAAGCGTTTCAAAGCATCCTGCTAGCACTCCTACTATGGAAAAACCAAACGCTGCTCCTGACCCAGCCGGGGAGGTTCATTCTGCGGAGCCATCTGCAATTAGAAGTGCAATAAGTGCTGCGCCGAAAGCGACTGTTCGTGTTGATCTGGATTTGGTTGACGAGTTGATCAATTTAGTCGGAGAGCTGGTCATAACCCAATCCGTCATGACGCAGTCGATTACAGAACAAGATGGTATTGGAGGGCGGCAACTTTCGACGACGCTTGAAGACTTCAAGTCCCTTACGAGAACCATTCAAGAAGGCGTTATGGCCATCCGCGCCCAATCTGTGAAGCCACTATTTCAGCGTATGGCCAGGATAGTGCGAGAGACGGCCCAAATCGCTGGAAAGGAAGTTCGATTTGCGACTGAGGGTGAGGATACAGAGGTCGACCGAACCGTGATTGAACGTTTGGTCGATCCCCTTACTCATATCCTCAGGAATGCTGTGGACCATGGCTTGGAGGATGCCGCACTACGATCGCAAGCAGGGAAGGACAGGATTGGAACTGTCACGCTTTCTGCAGCCCACCGGTCGGGGCGCGTTGTGATTGAAGTTATCGACGATGGCGGTGGCGTTCAAAGAGAAAAGGTTCTCTCGTCGGCAATTGAAAAGGGCCTGGTCCCGCAAGCTGCACAGCTCTCTGATTCTGACATTGATAGATTGCTGTTCTTACCGGGCTTTTCGACTGCAGCGTCTGTCACGAACCTTTCAGGCCGTGGTGTCGGGATGGATGTCGTAAACAGTGAAATCCGCCGCCTTGGTGGGAGGGTTGCGATCATTTCGCATCCGGGATCGGGGACGACCATCTCAATCAGTCTACCGCTTACTCTGGCGGTTCTGGACGGAATGGTTGTCGATGTCGCTGATGAGACTATGGTGGTGCCCATTTCCGCAATCGTTGAGACTATTCGGCCTGATACATCACAAATTCATCAGATCGGCCCAGCAGCACGGATGATCGCCGTGCGCGAAAAGATGGTGCCAATTATTGAATTAGGGGCAGTATTTGGCTGTGCGCCAATAAAGAATCACACCAATGACGGAATTTTGGTTATAGTAGAAGACGATAAAGGTGAGCATTTCGCGCTCGCGGTTGATAAGATTCGAGACCAAAGGCAAGTCGTCATTAAAAGTCTAGAGTCTAATTATGGGCATGTTCCTTTTGTTGCGGCAGCAACAATCCTTGGTGACGGGCAAATCGCTCTTATTGTTGATCTAGATGAAATAACCCACCAGGTTTCCGTGGATCAATCAAGGTCTATTCAATCCATTGAGGCAATCGCATGAAAATTGAAGACGATAGCAGTAATTCAGAAAAATTTGAATTAATTACATTTTCTATTGGTTCGCAGGACTTTTGTATGGATATCATACTGGTTCGGGAGATACGCGGATGGACAAATGTCACCATGTTACCCCACGCTCCCAAAGACGTGCTGGGTGTTATGAACTTACGCGGCGCGGTCGTTCCAATTGTAGACTTATCGGCACGCTTGGGCTTGGGTGTTTGCGAATCCAAAGAGAGAGATGTGATAATAATTACATTAATCGAAAAGAAAATTGTCGGTTTCTTGGTAACGGCTGTATCCGACATCATTGAGCTTTCCCAAACTGACATCCAGCCTATGCCCCAAATGGGCGGGAAAAAGGAAAATCAGTTCGTAAAAGGGATATATATCTCGGATAATAAAACGCTTCGCGTACTTGATATAGCGTCCCTCGCAGCATCAATGACGACCGCACAGGAAAGCGTATGACTATGATGAGCGGATCAAGTCTGGAAAAACGACAAGAGTTGACCTTGTCAGTAAGTGCTATTGATAAAATCAGGACCCTGCTAGGAGAAAAAATTGGGGTTCTCTTAGATGAGAGTGCTGGGAGCTTGATAACTTCAAGGCTTTCTTTACATGTGCGGCGACTGGGACTATCAAGTTTTGATAGCTATATTCAGCATATAATAGATGATCCGGGGGGGCATGAGATGTCCCTGATGATCAATGCGCTGACGACAAATACGACACGGTTCTTTCGCGAACTTAGGCATTTCGAAATATTTGAAAATGAGATACTTCCTTCACTTATTAAACAAGCCAAAAATGGAGCACGCGTGAGGTTATGGTCCGCAGCTTGTTCGAGTGGTGAGGAAGCATATAGTATCGCAGCGGTTCTGTTGAATAATTTCCCCGACGCCCACAATTTTGATATACGTATTTTGGCGACGGATGTTGACACTCAAACGTTGAAACATGCAGAGGCTGGCGTTTATTCAAGAGCATCTATTTCCAGTGTCCCGCAGCGCTATGTCGAAGATATTTTTGAGCCAGAACAGGACAGTGATAACCTGTGCGTTCAGGAAAAATTAAAGGCACTTACAACATTTAGGTATCTTAATTTTATCGAGCCTTGGCCAGTTTCTGGCCCATTCCAAGTAATTTTTTGCAGAAATGTTGCAATCTATATGCCGCCAGAAACGCAGTCGAAAATTTGGACAGGTTTGGAAGCTGTTTTGGACCCAGATGGCGCTTTGTTCATTGGGCATTCGGAACGCATCGGCCCTGAGTTGATGGATAGGCTGGAGCTATTTGGACCGACGTCCTTCCGCCGCCCTCAAGCGCTGAGAAGTCAGAATATTGAGCACATGGAGAGTCTTAATGTTATTACGTGATTCAGTAAAAATTTTGGTTGCGGATGATACCAGTGTGAGCAGGGGTCTAATTTGTAATGCACTGGATGAAATTGGAATTGCAAATGTTGATGTATGTAACTCTGGGGATATTGCCTTCGACAAGGCTACTCGGGAAGGGTTCCACCTGGTGATATCAGATCAGCATATGCCTGGAATGACTGGATTGCAATTGCTTGCAAATTTAAGGGCTCAAAAATTGACATCAAGAATCGGATTTATATTGGTAAGTGGTTCGATGACTAAAGAAATCCTAGCGGAAGCTCAAAAGTGGGGTCTGAATAACTTTCTACCGAAACCATTTGACACTGCAAAGATGAGGGCGTGCCTCGAAACCGTCACAGGGCGTTTATGACAAGGGTGCTTCTTAACTTGGGTGAGATTGTAAAGAACCTGGAAGGCGAAATCTTTAGGATAGAGACAATGGCGCGCGAAGTCGAAATCGCATTTATGAAAATATCAAAGACTGATGGTAATATTGGAAAAGACGATGTGATTTCACTACAGAATGTGGACTTGCTTATTCAAACCGCAGAAGACATTCAAAGATTTTTAAAAGGTCTGTGTGAGAGCGAGAGCCTTGAAGTGAAAGTCAATATATCCGATTGTCTAGATCTTCTCCATCTGGGGCAAACAAGAAGGAATTTATCTGGTGCGGTTTTCGGTAAACCTACTGAAGAAGAGGATGTAACATTCTTTCAAGACGCGACGAGTTGCTAGTCTGTCCGCCGCTATTACGTTTATGGTTTCACCCCAATGTGCTAGCAGTTGATCTTCATATATCGCGGTCCAAATTGCCCTGTTTAACTGAAATTGGTGTTATATTGGTTTCACGTCTTAAGGTTTCATTTTTTATATTCTGCATATAACTACTTATCGTGTAATTTTGGACTTGCGATGTTTGGAAATTTGTCTTGGTCTTTCGTAACAATTCTATTTTCCCTGGGGGTTGGGCCTTTGGCAGCAATTGGACCAACCGTGGGCAATTTGGATAAAAATGGTATTTACCTAGTCATCTCTCTCGAACCTATTAGGCCGTTGTTTCAATCAGTTTCCTCTGTTCGTGGCCGTGAGCTGGGTCCGCGAAGTTCGCGATTTTCAACTATGGTTATGTTGCCGCCAAGTGGGCATGCCAACCTCAAATCTGCTGGATACCGAATGCTTCCCGCTAGTGTGTTAGCGGGAATTTGCGGATTTTCAGTCAATCCAAAGTCTCTGCCTTCAAGGAGTTAACCGTTGTGACAATAAGTTCACTTTCAACATCTGCTAAACTGATCTTTGGAGGAGCAATATTGCTTTTCCCGTGCGTTGTCCTTGCTGCATTTGCTATTGGCAGTAACATCGTTTGGGCGAGCGCAGTCTCAATCAGCTTTTTGATATTGGGAGCATCGATGGCACTCAGCAAGCCATTGCTGGTACCAGTTGGGGCGGCGATTGCACTTACTGGCCAGGCAATTGCGTTAAACGGGGCTTTTCAAGGTCATCCTTGGCAGATTGACAGTCACATGCTGTATTTTGCATTGCTCGCATCGTTGGTTGTTTTGCGGAGTGTTCCATCGCTCATTGTGGCCGCTGGGGTTATCGCAATCCATCACGCGTCGCTCTCTGTACTGATGCCCTCTTTGATTTACCCCTCTGGCGGGGTTTGGGAGAATATCGAGCGCACCTCGTTTCATGCTGTCATAGTTGTGCTTGAGACGGCGGCGTTGGTGATTACTGTGCTTCAGTTGAAGGGCCTTGAAGTGGAAATGAGTTTGAAAGCTGATGAACTTTCTGAGAGTTTGGCAATTTCAGATACGGCACGCACGCTTGCTCAAACAGCGCAGAAACAAGCCGAGACAGCCAAACAGGAGGCGCAGTCAGCGCAAGAGCGCGCTGAAGCCACCATCGTTCAACTTGAAAATGCCGAAACGACGCGGCAAGCGAGTGAGGCCGAGACGCTCAAATTACAGAACGATCATATGGAGCGTGATCGCGCAAAGTCTGAGGAGCAGGCCTCTGTGGTTGATGCCCTGCGTGTTGCTTTGGGGCGTTTGCAATCGGGTGATTTGACTGCGCGCATCTCGGGATCGCTTCCGGAAGAGTATGATGAATTGAGGAATGGCTTCAACGCTGCGGTACAAGCGTTGGAAGAAATGGTGTCCGAAGTTGCCAGCCGATCGTTGCAAATGGATGCAGAAATTCATGAGATTTCGATTTCCACCAATGATTTAGCGCTCCAAACTGAACAACAGGCCATGACCCTTGGGAAGACTTCCAATGCGTTGGATGCGCTTACTCGGATAGTTAAAGAAAATGCGGCGAATGTTGACGAGGTAAACGGGTCTTCGCAAACTGCGCAAACCAGTGCAAAACGAAGCGGTGAAATTGTGTCAGATGCTTCTGTTGCGATGCAGTCGATCAAGACGGAAGCTGAAGAAATTGCCAAAATTGTTGAGGTTATTGACGCGATTTCCTTTCAGACAAACCTTTTGGCGCTGAATGCTGGTGTTGAAGCTGCACGGGCAGGTGATGCCGGAAGAGGATTTGCGGTTGTCGCATCAGAAGTGAGAGCTCTTGCGCAGCGGTCGGCGGAAAGTGCGACAGACATCCGGACAATCATCACCCGATCAGAGGAGCAGGTGGCGAATGGATCAAATAAGATCGCGGATAGCGTTTCTGCCCTGGAAAAGGTTGTTGCCGGCGTTCTGGCGATAACTTCGAAAATGGAAAAAATCGCGGAAAGCACGCAAAGGCAAAGTGTAGAGATATCATCTGTAAACGCTTCTGTAGGTGATTTGGGATCCGCTACGCAGCGTAACGCCGCACGGTTTGAGCAAACCAACGCCGCCTGTCTTAGCCTGGCCCAGAACGCCAGTACGCTGCGTGAATTGACCGAGCGGTTTCAAACGACCGGCGCAAATTCGATGGCCCGAAAAACGGCATAGACATCGAAACCTACGCGACTAGGGGCGGGCAGCTCTATCATACCCGTGCGGCTGGTCTGGATGGCCTTTCTTCCTTGCAGGTGTTGGCGGGCCTTCCTGCCAGCTTTCGGATTTCCAGGCGGGGGTCAACGCTCGGTTTAATATTGCATCAATTAAGCAATGAAAGTGGACGGCGTTGAATATCCGTGCTGGTCATTCAACGCGAAGCCTTTGGTTGGGACCGGTTTCCTCAGTGGCGTTTTCTGACGCGCGGGTTGTAACCCGGATTATTAAGGGGTGTAGAGCGGCATCAGCGAAAATGGTCGGCAGCAATTTTAAATCCATGAGATTTTGAAGGGGCGATGGTGCTCTGTAACCGGTAGCGGGAGATCCCCTTGGGGATAACGGCGGGTGTCCATGGACGGCGAAGCGGTGGGCCGCGCAATCCGAGTAGTTTCTTTACAAAATGGATCTTGCGGCCCGCGAAAGGCGAAAGGCAAGGAGGCGGGGGCACCAAGGTTGGGCGGAGCGCAGGTTATTAATCGATTTGAAAGCGAGACCAGAAGCCCCGGATGAGTGAATTGAACCGGGGCGCGCTGCTTGATTTCGATCTTCCATGCCAAAGACACCATATCAGTGTGGTCGCCGAACAAATGCTGCGAAGCAGTTTGACTTAGAAACTTGTAGCCCAGATCGAGTATTGCAGCCCCCGGGCGTTTGTCACGACCCTGATGGCGGTGTTGTCGACAAACACAAGCCGATGTCCAGAAACTCACAGCTTGCTATGACGCGGCTCGGGATCATGTCTGGGTCCTGGGTCCTGGGTCCTGGGTCCTGGGTCTTGGGCGCTGCGCGATGCTTTGGACGTGGTTCTGAATGACATCTGCTTGGGAAATGGCAATATTTTGTCGGGTATTTTACCGCATGTGAAAATCTCCGTGGCGACATTTCCATTTTTTTACCTTACTGTTCATTTCAGCAATGGTAGTGAAGGAAATTTTACACATGTCAAAGCCTGAGATCCATACGATGGAGGAGCTGTCAGCCGCGATCGGTGTGTCGCGACCGACTTTGTCACGTTATTTTCAGGATCCTTCAAAGGTCAGCAAGTCCTCGGTCGAGCGTATTCGCAGCGGGTTGGAGCAGGTGGATTACACGCCGAACTTCTTTGCCACGCGGATGAATCGGAAGTCGACCGGGATGATCGGCGTGATTATCCCCTATCTGAATGACCTTTTTTTTACACGTCTGCTTGAGGCGATTGAGCGTGCTGCCATGCGGGCAGGCTATACCGTTATCACGCAATGTTCGCATGCGGACCCCGATATCGAAGCCCGCGCTGCCGAGACGTTTCTGTCTATGAATGTGGATGGGGCGGTCGTTGCCCCACTGGGCAATCACAGTGACCTGAAGGTCTATGAAAGGCTGAATTCAAGGCTGCCTTTTGTGCTGATGGATTCACGTCCTGCCCGCTTGTCCCAGGTGGATTTTGTTGGGACCGACCATGTTCAAAGCACTGGAATAATTACAGAATACCTGAACCGTGTCGGTGGTCCGCCGGTGTTTCTGGCGATGCCGCGTGTGAACTTTAACGCCCTTGAGCGTGAGGCGGCATATATCGCCAAGATGGAGGAGCTGGGGCATGAGCCCGTCATTATCGGCACCGAGGAGGTTGATGCGGGCGGGTATTTCGAGGCGCATGGGTTGGCGGTCCTGAATGCGTATTTTTCGAAGGGTGAGTTTATCAATTCATCGATCCTGTGCGCGAATGACCGTGTGGCAATCGGGGCGCTACGGGCCGCGGCGCATCACGGGCTTGAGCCGGGGACGCTGCGTCAGGGCGGTTTGCGAATCGCGGGGCATGATGATTACCCGCTTTGCCCCTTCCTGATCCCGACACTGACGACCGTGGCCCAGAATGTTGAGGCGATAGGGCAGGCGGCCATCGATCGGCTGATCGAAAAGTTGCGCGCGGAAAATTCTCAAGACAATCA
This sequence comes from Sulfitobacter sp. SH22, assembly GCF_965641905.1. Taxonomy (NCBI): domain Bacteria; kingdom Pseudomonadati; phylum Pseudomonadota; class Alphaproteobacteria; order Rhodobacterales; family Roseobacteraceae; genus Sulfitobacter; species Sulfitobacter sp. SH22. The sequence goes on along the minus strand of NZ_OZ282573.1, from coordinate 1,210,014 downwards.
GACGGTTCAGCTTATGGATGGCGTGCTGAAGATCCGGGAATCCGCCTGAATTCTTTCCGTTTGCTGCGTTGCGGCGTTAATATTTGAAATATTAAGTTGACGGTTGTGCGATCTTGGACCTAGTGTTGACACGTGTAAAAGTCTTTGGGAGGACAACCATGAACATGAAGCAACTCTTGCTGACCTCTGCGGTCGGCTTCGGTCTGTCTGCTGGCATCGCAGCCGCGGATGGTACGACAATCACAATCGCAACTGTCAATAACGGTGACATGATCCGCATGCAGGGTCTGACCGAGGACTTCAACGCGAAGCACCCCGACATCACAGTCGAATGGGTCACGCTGGAAGAAAACGTTCTGCGTCAAAACCTGACAACAGACATCTCCACCGGTGGCGGTGCCTATGATGTTATGACAATCGGCACATACGAAGTGCCAATCTGGGCCAACAACGGCTGGCTGGTGTCCTTGAACGAAGGCATGGCCGATGATTTCAACAAGGACGACCTGTTGCCTGCGATCGCTGGCGGTCTGACTGTTGACGGCGAACTGTACGCATCGCCGTTCTATGGTGAATCCTCGATGGTTATGTATCGCACAGACCTGATGGAAAAAGCCGGGCTTGAAATGCCGGACGCGCCAACATGGACATTCATCCGTGAAGCCGCAGCCGCAATGACCGACCGTGAAAGCGACATCAACGGCATCTGTGCGCGCGGCAAAGCAGGCTGGGGCGAAAACGGTGCCTTCCTGACAGCGATGTCCAACTCCTTTGGCGCACGTTGGTTCGACGAAGAATGGAACGCACAGTTCGACAGCCCTGAATGGGCCGATACCCTGAACTTCTATCTGGGTATGATGAATGAATCCGGTCCAGCTGGTGCCGCCAACAACGGTTTCAACGAAAACCTGACACTGTTCCAGCAAGGAAAATGTGGCATGTGGATCGACGCAACCGTTGCGGCATCCTTTGTGACAGGCGCAGATTCAACTGTCGCAGACAAAGTCGGTTTTGCATTGGCACCTGACAACGGTCTGGGCAAGCGCGGCAACTGGCTGTGGGCATGGTCCTTGGCGATCCCGTCTTCTTCTGAAAAGCAGGACGCCGCGAAAACCTTTATCTCTTGGGCAACCGGCCCGGCCTATGCAGAACTTGTTGCGGGTAACGAAGGTTGGGCAAACGTACCTCCGGGCACACGTACATCCTTGTACGAAAACGCCGACTACCTTGCTGCTGCACCATTTGCACAAATGACGCTTGATAGCATTCTGTCCGCAGACCCGACAAACCCAACTGTAAAGCCAGTGCCTTACACAGGTGTCCAGTTTGTTGCGATCCCTGAATTTGCGGGCATTGCCAACCAGGTCGGTCAGCAGTTCTCGGATGCACTTGCCGGCAACCAGACAGCCGAAGAAGCCCTTGCAAAAGCGCAAGCGCTGACCACCGAAGAAATGGAAGCAGCGGGCTACTAAGCCGACGCTTATCTTCCAGTCCGGGGCAGGGCGTACCTGCCCCGGATTTCCCTGAACCACCCCACAGTTGTATGCTAGGTGTTTTCGCAGGTCGCGTACGCGGTCTTCGTAAGGTCCTGCTTATCTTGTCGGAAGGAGCCTGACATGGCGACAGAACATTCCAAATCAGCCGCGCGCATCATGATCGCCCCAGCCGTTTTTCTGCTGTTGGTGTGGATGCTGATCCCCTTGTGCATGACGCTGTATTTTTCCTTTGCAGATTATCGCCCGATGCGCGGTGTGTTCGATGCGTGGATCGGGTTTGATAACTACGTCCGGTTTGTGTCGTCCTCATCGTTCCTGTCATCGGTCGGGACGACCCTTTGGATGGTGGGCGGCATTCTGGCCATCACGATCACGGGCGGTATTCTTCTGGCGCTGCTGCTGGATCAGCCGATGTTCGGTCAGGGCATTGTCCGCATTCTGGTGATCGCACCGTTTTTCGTCATGCCCACCGTGTCGGCGCTGGTCTGGAAGAACATGTTCTTCAATGTGGATAACGGGCTGTTTTCATACTTCTACAAGTTCTTTGGTATGCAACCCTATGATTTCCTGAGCCAATCCCCGTTGCTGTCGATCGTGATTATCGTGGCATGGCAATGGCTGCCCTTTGCGACATTGATCATGCTGACGGCGGTGCAATCGCTGTCCAGCGAACAGCTTGAGGCCGCCGAAATTGATGGCGCACCGCCGCTGGCGCGGTTCTGGTACATCATCCTGCCGCATCTTTCGCGCGCCATTACCGTGGTGATCCTGATCCAGACAATCTTTTTGCTGTCGATCTTCGCCGAGATTTTCGTGACCACCAACGGGGCCTTTGGCACACGCACATTGACCTATCTGGTCTACCAGCGCGTCCTTGAAAGCCAGAACATCGGTCTGGGCTCAGCGGGCGGGATCGTTGCCGTCATCCTTGCCAATATCATTGCCATCTTCCTGATGCGCATTGTCGGCAAAAACATCGATAACTGAAGGGTACAGATCATGGCACGCGCAATATCTCCCCGCAAAAAACTGATGTGGACAGCCCTGGCATGGGGTTTCGGTCTACTGATCTTTTTTCCGATCCTGTGGACATTCCTGACCAGCTTCAAGGCGGAAAGCACCGCGATTTCCGACCCGCCGGTCTGGTTCTTCTTTGACTGGACGGTTCAGAACTATCACGACGTGCTGGAACGGTCGAATTATCCGCTGGCCTTGATGAACTCGATCATCATCGCAGTTGGATCGACGCTTTTGGGGATCGTGATCGCGGTTCCGGCGGCTTGGGCGATGGCCTTTGTGCCGGGCGATCGGACCAAGGATGTCTTGTTGTGGATGTTGTCGACCAAGATGTTGCCCGCCGTCGGGGTTTTGTATCCGCTTGTGCTGATTGCGAAATACTTTGGCGTGATGGACAGCCGTCTGTTGCTGGTCGTCGTGCTGATGTTGATCAACCTGCCGATCATTGTCTGGATGCTGTACACCTATTTCCGCGAAATTCCCGGTGAGATCCTCGAAGCGTCGCGGATGGACGGGGCGAGCCTGAAAAACGAAATCCTGTATGTGCTGACGCCAATGGCGTTGCCGGGGATCGCATCGACCATTCTGCTGAATGTCATTCTGGCCTGGAACGAAGCATTCTGGACCATCCTGCTGACCACCGTTGACGCAGCACCCTTGACCAAGTTCATCGCCAGCTTTTCGGCACCCGAAGGCTTGTTCTACGCCAAGCTCAGTGCGGCTTCGATTATGGCCATCGCGCCGATCCTGATCATGGGCTGGTTCAGCCAGAAACAACTCGTCCGGGGCCTGACCTTCGGCGCCGTCAAATAAGGAAGGATTTCTCATGGGACGCATCACGCTCGAGAAAGTGCAAAAGAAATTCGGCGAAGTGGAGGTTATTCCACCGCTGGACCTGACCATCGAAGACGGTGAGTTCGTGGTTTTCGTCGGCCCGTCGGGTTGCGGTAAATCCACCTTGCTGCGTCTGATTGCGGGGCTTGAGGATGTCACGGGCGGCGAAATCCGCATTGACGGTCAGCCAGCCACAAACCTGCCACCGGCCAAGCGCGGGCTGGCGATGGTTTTCCAATCCTACGCCCTGTATCCGCATATGTCGGTGCGCAAGAACATCGCGTTCCCGCTGAAAATGGCGAATATGCCGGTCGAGGAACAGAACCGCCGCATCGAAACCGCAGCCAAGGCGTTGAACCTGACTGATTATCTGGACCGCCGTCCGGGGCAACTGTCGGGCGGGCAGCGCCAGCGCGTGGCGATCGGCCGTGCGATTGTGCGCGAACCTTCGGCCTTCCTGTTTGACGAACCTTTGTCCAACCTTGATGCGGCCCTGCGCGTGGGGATGCGTCTGGAAATTTCCGAGCTGCATAAAAAGCTCGAAACAACAATGATCTACGTGACCCACGATCAGGTCGAAGCCATGACAATGGCAGACAAGATCGTGGTGCTGCGCGCGGGCCATATCGAACAGGTCGGCACGCCGCTCGAATTGTATCACACGCCGCGCAACCTGTTTGTTGCGGGCTTTATCGGCAGCCCCAAGATGAACATCATCGGCGGGGAAACTGCTGCCAGACATGATGCGATGCATATTGGTATCCGCCCTGAACACATGGAAATCGTCGAAAGCGGCGGCACCTTTGTGGGCAAGGTCGGCGTGGCCGAACACCTTGGCTCTGACACGTTCTTCCATGTGCATCTGGCCGAAATGGACGAACCCATGACCGTGCGGGCCACGGGCGAGGTCGGGTTGCGCTATGGCGACACGATCCACCTGACACCGCAGGCAGACAAGATTCACCGCTTTGATAAAAAAGGGCTGCGGATCGCATGAAACGGCTTGAGGGAAAATCGGCCCTGATTACGGGCGCTGCCCGTGGCATCGGTCTGGGCTTTGCCGAGGCCTATATCGCTGAAGGGGCGACAGTGGCGATTGCGGATATCAACCTTGAAGCAGCACAGGCAGCGGCCGCCGGCCTGGGCGATGCGGCCTATGCGGTTCAGATTGATGTCAGCGATCAGGCCAGCATTGATGCGGCCATTGCATCGGTCGTGGATCACGCGGGCAAGCTCGACATCCTGATCAACAACGCGGCTTTGTTCGACGCCTCTGAGACCGTCGACATCACCCGCGCCAGCTATGACAAGCTTTATGCCGTGAACGTGGCGGGCACGTTGTTCACCATGCAGGCGGCAGCAAAGCAGATGATCCGGCAGGGCCACGGCGGCAAGATCATCAATATGGCGTCCCAAGCGGGCCGTCGCGGAGAGGCGGTTGTGCTGGTCTATTGTTCGACGAAGGCGGCGGTGATTTCGATGACGCAATCGGCGGGCCTTGATCTGATCCGCCACGGCATCAACGTCAACGCCATCGCCCCCGGTGTGGTGGACGGCGCGCATTGGGATCATGTCGATGCGATGTTTGCCAAGCTGGAAAACAAGAAACCCGGTCAGAAAAAGGCCGAAGTCGCAGCAGGGGTGCCTGCCGGGCGCTTTGCTGTTCCTGCGGATTTGACGGGCATGGCGATCTTCCTTGCCTCGGCTGAATCTGACTACATCGTGTCGCAGACGTATAACGTCGACGGCGGTCAATGGATGAGCTAGGCGCGTCCGTCATCCTATCCCCCCGAACCGGAGAAATTGATGGCCCAGCCGTTGACTCTTAAGACCCTCAAAGACCTTCCTTCAGACATTCGCGTGCCGTCCTACAAGCGCGCAGACCTGTCTCCGGGGATCGTGCACATCGGCCTTGGCAACTTTCACCGCGGCCATCAGGCATGGTATCTGCACCGTTTGATGGACATGGGGCTTGCCCATGACTGGGCCATTATCGGCGCGGGTGTGCGTGCCGCCGATACCGCGCAGCGCGAACGCCTGAAGGCGCAGGATTACCTGTCGACCCTGATCGAACTGGACCCCAAGGGGAAATCGGCGGAAATCACCGGATCAATGATCGGTTTCGTTCCGGTCGAGGATGACAATGCCGCGCTGATCGCGCAAATGGCCGACCCTGCAATCCGCATTGTGTCGCTGACCGTGACCGAAGGCGGGTATTACCAGAACGGGGCAGGCGGGTTTGATGCCGCCCATCCCGATATGGTTCATGATGCGGCGCAGCCTGCCACACCCAAGACCGCATTCGGGGCGATGATCGCAGCGTTGAAGCTGCGCCGCGCGGCGGGCCATGGGCCCTTTACCTGCCAATCCTGCGACAACCTGCAAGGCAACGGCGCGATCCTGCGTCAGACCGTGGTGGGCTTGGCGCAACTGTCCGACCCTGATCTCGCGGCTTGGATCGACGCGCAATGCACTTTCCCGAATGCGATGGTCGATTGCATCGTGCCCGCGACGGGGCCTGCCGAACTGGCCCTTGCCCGCGAATTTGGCGTGATTGATAGCGCGCCTGTCACCCATGAAAATTTCCGCCAATGGGTGATCGAAGACACGTTCTGCGCAGGCCGCCCCGACTGGGACCGTGCAGGTGCCACCTTTACCGATGATGTCCACGCCTTCGAGGCGATGAAACTGCGTTTGTTGAATGCGGGCCATCAGATCATCGCCAATCCGGGCGAGATTTTGAACATCGAAACCATTTCGGGCTGCATGGCGCATCCGACCATCCGTGCCTTCCTGCTCAAGGTCAGCACCGTTGAAAGCGCGCCACATGTGGATGCCGTGCCGGGGATGACCGCGCTGGCCTATATCGATCTGATCGACGGGCGTTTTTCCAACCCTGAAATCCGCGACACGGTGCGCCGCGTGGCCTTTGACGGCAGTTCGCGCCACCCCGGTTTCGTCCTGCCCATCATCCGTGATGCGCTGGCCGCTGGCACTGCAATCGAAGGCCTGGCGCTGGTCGAAGCCTTGTGGGCGCGTATGTGCGCAGGCACCCGCGAGGACGGGACCGAAATCGCCCCGAATGACCCCTATTGGGCGGACCTGAAAGCCGCAGCACAGGCGGCAAAAACCAATCCGCAGGCGTGGCTGGACCAAAGCCGGCTTTACGGCGATCTGGGCTGCAATGCGGCCTTTTCCGCTGCTTTTGATCATTGGCTCAGGATGATCTGGTCAGACGGCGCAACCGCCGCGATGCAGCACTATATCGACAGCTGAAAGAAAGGCCGCCCGTTCAATCAGGCGGCCTTTTTGTTAGGATCAGCTTGCGTGGGGCGCGGGGTGCAGGAACGACCACGGCGACGTCTCTGATCCGGTCTCGACGGGTACTTCGATCAAGGCAGGTACATTGGCCTTGAGCGCCTCGGTAATCGCCGTCTCAAGCGCTTGGGGTGTCTCGGCGCGTTCGGCCCGCATGCCAAAGCTGTGGGCCATCGCCACAAAATCGGGGTTGTGCAGTTCAGAGCCCAGCACGCGCCCGTTAAACACATTCATCTGGTCGCGGCGCACATTGCCATAGGCGTTGTTGTTGAAGACGACCGCGACGACCGCGATGCCTTGTTGCACGGCGGTGGCCATTTCCTGCATCCCGAACATGAACCCGCCATCGCCATTGACCGACACAACCGCCTTGTCAGGGTTGGCGATCTTGACCCCAAGGGCGGTGTTATACCCAAAACCCAGATTGTCCTGATAGGCGCAGGTCACATATTGGCGGGGCTTGTAGACGGGAAACCCGAACCGTGCGGTAAAGCCCATCTGGCTGACTTCCTCGACAAAGAAACCGTCACGGGGCAGGGCGCGGCGGATCGCGTCGAGATAGCTCATTTGCGGTTGCACCGTTTGCGCGGCTTCGTGGGCGCGGGTGGTGTAGTCGGCGAATTCAGCCGCGCGGTCAGGCGCGCTATGCCCGTCCAGTGCCGCCACAAGGGCAGCGGTCGCGTCGGCGGCATCGGCCACGACGCCCAGATCGGGTTTCAGGCGCACCATCTCGGTCGGGTCGATGTCGATGCGCAGCACCTTCAACCCTTCGGGCCGCCATTGCCAGCGCATGAATTGCAGCTCAAGCCGGCTGCCGATCCCGATCAGCAAATCGCATTTCTGGAAATAATCATAGGATGCGATCAGGTTCATCGACAGCGGGTGATCCTCAGCGACGATTCCCTTGCCACTGCGATGGGCCGTGACCGGAGCCTGAATTTTATCCGCCAAAGCAAGCACTTGGTCCGCTGCATCCAGCGCACCGCCCCCCACCATGATCAGCGGGTTTTCGGCCTGTGCAATCATCCTAGCGGCTGCGGCGATGGCATCAGGGTCCATCACGACCTGCCGGATCGGGGCGGCGCATTGGTCAGGCGCGGGCAGTTTTTGCCCGAACACATCCCACGGGACTTCGACCGCGACAGGGCGCTGGCGGCCCGACAGCATCTGGGTAAAGGCCTGCGCCATTGTATCGGCGGTTTGCGAGGGGTGATCGATGCGGTCGGACCATTTGGTCAGCCCGCGCAAGGTGGCTAGCTGGTCGGGCAATTCATGCAACTGCCCGCGCCCCTGACCAATCAGGTGCGACATGATATTGCCGGTCAGACACATCACAGGGGCATTGCCGCCGTAAGCCGTGCACAACGCCGCCCCCGCATTCAGAACACCGGGGCCGGGCACGACCGTAAACACCCCCGGCTTGCCAGTGGATTTCGCATAGCCATAGGCCATATATCCGGCACCTTGTTCGTGGCGTGTATGAATGAAACGCACGTCATTGCCGCGCCGGGCAAGCGCATCGGACAGCTCGTAAGAATGCGCCCCCGGAATGCCAAAAACCGTATCGACACCATTTGCGACGAGCGCATCGACCATCATATCGGCGGTTGTCTTGTTCATGGGGTATGTCCTTTTGTGGTGATATCAGGTGTCGCTGTCAGATCAGCGTCTTTCAGATCTTCAAGCAAGTCCAGCAGTTGAGATATGCGTACGCTACCAAAACGGGCATGAAGCTGCTGTGTGATTTCAGCAGAGCGGGCGGCATGATCGTTGATCAGGTTTTGCCCCTTTGTGCTGATCGTGACGATGGATTTGCGCCTGTCCTTGGTGCCCGGGTGGCGGGTCAGCAGGCCGTCTTTCTCCATCGCGCTCAGGATGCGGGTCAGGCTGGGCAACATCAGGCAGGCGGCGCTGGCGATGGCGGTCTGTTCCATCGGGCCGGATTCAGATACCACCCGCAAGACCCGCCATTTCTGTTCGCTGATGCCGGTCTCGCTCAGCATTTCGCGGTAAGGACCCATCACGGTTTCGCGGGCGCGCAGCAGCGCAATCGGCAAGGATCGTGCGGTTTGCGTCAGTTTTGAGCGATCGTTGGTCAAGGTGGGGCTTTCGGGTTAGCTAAATTTGATTGACATGTTAATTAATATACTTAACTTGTCAACTAAATCCATGCGGCTCCGGGGAGGGTTCATGCCACATCTTCACATTGATTATTCACCCAACCTTGCGGCGCGTCTGGACGTTGCCGCGCTGTGTCAGGTGGTCGCCGATGCCGCAGCCAAGACGGGCGTTTTTCCTGTGGCGGGCATTCGGGTCCGCGCCACCGCCTGCACCCATGTGGTGATGGCCGATGGCAACCCCGATCACGCGTTTCTGGATCTGTCGGTGCGGCTGGCGGCAGGGCGCGCGGATTCTGCCAAGCAGGCCGCCGCGAAAGCGATCTTTCAAGCGATGGAAGCGTTCTGCGCCCCCGTGATGGCAAGCTCTTCATTCATGCTGTCGATGGAGATGCGCGAGATCGACCCTGCGCTGAGCTTCAAATCCAGTTCAATCCGCCAATACCTGTCAAAGGAATTACAATGACCGATCTTGCCACGCATCTTGCCAAGCTTGACGCCCATCTGGCGCGGTTTCGCGACAAGGGGATTTTGAACCTGATCGACGGTCAGGATATCGCCGGTCAGCAAAGCTTTGAAACCTGTTCGCCGGTGGATGAAACCTTGATATGTACTGTCGCCAAAGGCACGGCAGAGGATATCGACCGCGCCGCCAAAGCCGCCAAAGCCGCGTTTCCGGCATGGGCCGCACTGGACGGGGCCGCCCGCAAAAAGATATTGCACAAGATCGCCGACGGGATCGTGGCGCGCGCCGAAGAAATCGCGCTGTACGAATGCTGGGACACCGGTCAGGCGTTCCGCTTCATGTCCAAGGCCGCCCTGCGCGGGGCTGAAAACTTTCGCTATTACGCCGACATGGCCCCGACGGCACGCGACGGGCAATCGCTGCCCACCAACAGCCACATGAACATCACCAGCCGCAGCCCCATCGGCCCCGTGGGGGTGATCACGCCGTGGAATACGCCGTTTATGCTGTCCACCTGGAAGATCGCGCCCGCCTTGGCCGCGGGCTGCACCATCGTGCATAAACCCGCCGAATTCAGCCCGCTGACCGCCCGTATTCTGGCCGAGATCGCCCACGAGGCGGGTCTGCCCGCCGGTGTCTGGAACCTGGTCAACGGCATGGGCGAAGACGCAGGACGCGCGTTGACCGAACACCCCGATATCAAGGCAATTGCCTTTGTCGGAGAGAGCAAAACCGGATCGATGATCATGAAACAGGGGGCCGATACCCTGAAGCGCTGCCATTTCGAACTGGGCGGCAAAAACCCGGTTGTGGTATTCGATGATGCCGATTTCGAACGCGCCTTGGATGCGACGATCTTCATGATCTATTCGCTGAACGGGGAACGCTGCACATCGTCAAGCCGCTTGTTGGTGCAAGACACGATTGCCGACGCATTCGAGGCGCGACTGGTCGAGCGGGTCAACACCATTCGCGTCGGTCATCCGCTGGACCCTGCCACCGAAGTCGGCCCACTGATCCACAAGGTGCATTACGACAAGGTGTGCCGCTATTTTGACATCGCCCGCACGGATGGCGCGACTGTGGCCGCAGGCGGCACGGCACCTGACGGGAAGGGTTGGTTCGTCAAGCCGACCCTGTTTACCCACGCGACCCCGAAAATGCGGATTTCGCAGGAGGAAATCTTTGGCCCGGTCCTGACCTCGATCCGGTTCAAGGACGAAGACGAGGCGTTGCGCATCGCCAATGATGTCGATTACGGGCTGACGGGATATGTCTGGACCAATGATGTCACCCGCGCCTTGCGGTTCTCGGACGCGCTGGATGCGGGGATGATCTGGGTGAATTCCGACAACGTGCGCCACCTGCCGACACCCTTTGGCGGCACCAAGGCCAGCGGGATCGGCCGTGATGGCGGGCAATGGTCGTTTGATTTCTATATGGAGCAGAAAAACACCGCCTTTGCCCTTGGCCAGCATAAAATTGCCCGTCTGGGCGCGTAAACAAAGGACAGCGCTATGCCAATTCCCGCCGCCAACCTGAACCCGCCCTTCAACATCGTCCGCCTCAGCCATGTCGAACTGCGCGTGACCGATCTGGCATGGAGCCGCGCGTTTTACGTCGATACCCTGGGTCTGCAAGTCACCCACGAGGACGCGACCCATATCTATCTGCGCGCCATGGAGGAACGCGGCCACCACTGCGTGATCCTGAAAAAAGCCGAAGCCGGATCGGTGGGGGTTCTGGGCTTTAAGGTCTGGAGCGAAGAGGACTTGGACCGCGCCGAGGCATGGTTCAGATCCCGCGATCTGCCCACCGCATGGATCGAGCGCCCGTTTATGGGCCGGGTGCTGTCCACCCGTGATCCGATGGGTATCCCGTTGGAGTTTTATGCCAAGATGGACCGGCTGCCGTCGATCCATCAGAAGTACAAGCTGTACCAAGGCGTGAAACCGCTGCGCATCGACCACTTCAACATGTTCAGCCCCAACGTCGATGCGTCGGTGCAATTCTATGGCGACATGGGTTTTCGCGTTACCGAATACACCGCAGACGAGGAAACCGACCGCACCTGGGCCGCATGGATGCAGCGCAAGGGCGGCGTGCATGACGTGGCCTTCACCAACGGCACCGGCCCGCGCCTGCATCACCTTGCGTTCTGGGTGCCGACGCCGCTTAACATCATCGACCTGCTCGATCTGATGAGCACGACCGGCTATGTGACCAACATCGAACGCGGGCCCGGACGGCACGGGATTTCCAACGCGTTCTTCTTGTATATCCGCGATCAGGATGGCCACCGCACCGAGATTTACTGCTCGGATTACCAGACGATCGACCCCGATATGGAACCGATCAAATGGGATCTCAAAGACCCGCAGCGCCAGACCTTGTGGGGGGCCGCTGCGCCGCGCAGCTGGTTTGAACTGGGGTCGCTTTTCGACGGGGTCACTGTCGCTGAAAGCGATCTGAAGGCGCAACCGATCATCGCACCCTAAAGGAAGTACACCATGAAATTTGCCACATTCACCGTTGATGGCACCCAATATTACGGCGCTCTGTCAGACGGCGGCATGATCGCGCTGTCGGGCGATTTTCCGCAGTGGAAGACATTGCGCGATGTAATTGAAAACGATGGTTTTTCATCGCTTGAAGCCGCCGCACAGGGCAGGGCCGTCAGCCACGCCAATGGCACGTTCCGCTGGGATATTCCCGTGCCAAATCCCGAAAAGATCATCTGCGTGGGCGTCAATTTCCCCGACCGCAACGCCGAATATAAAGACGGGCAAGACGCACCGCCCAACATGTCGCTGTTCATCCGGTTTCCGCGCTCCTTTGTCGGGCATGAATCGCCTCTAACCCGCCCACCAGAGACACATCAGCTGGATTACGAGGGCGAAATTGCTGTCGTTATCGGCAAAGGTGGCAGACGGATTGACCAAGCTCATGCACTGGATCACATATCTGCAATAACCCTTTGTAATGAAGGTACATTAAGGGATTGGGTGCGTCACGCGAAATTCAACGTGACCCAGGGCAAGAATTGGGACGGATCAGGGGCCATGGGCCCTTGGTTGGTGCCCTTTACGACTCCTGACCAGATCGTCGATGTCGCGCTCGAGACGCGGGTCAACGGCGCGCTCCGCCAAAAGGACCGCACCGGGCGGATGCTGTTTCCCGTCGCGCGCCAGATCGCCTATATCTCGACCTTCACGACTTTGGTGGCGGGCGACATCATCATCACGGGCACGCCCACGGGTGCGGGTGCGCGGTTTGATCCGCCGGTCTGGCTGGTGCCCGGTGACGTGGTCGAGGTCGAAGCCCAAGGCATCGGCATCTTGCGCAACGGAGTAACCGACGAATGACCCCCGATCAGATCACCGCCGCCGCCGACATGTTGTTTCAGGCCGAACTCAGCGGCCAGCAATGCGGGCTGCTGAGCCTTGCCTATCCCGCCATCACGCTGGACGATGCCTATGCCGTGCAGGCCGCCCTGGTCGCGCGCAAACGGGCGGCGGGGGCGCGTGTCATTGGTTGGAAGATCGGCCTGACCAGCCGCGCCATGCAACAGGCGCTCAACATCACCACACCTGACAGCGGCGTTCTGCTGGATGACATGGTGTTCCAGACCGGCGACACGGTGCCCAAGGGGCGGTTCATCCAACCCCGGATCGAGGCCGAGATTGCCTTTGTCATGAAAACCGATCTGGCCGGCGCGGATGTCACGCGCGATGCCGTTATTGCAGCGACCGACCATGTGACCCCCGCGCTCGAAATCCTCGACACCCGTGTGTTGCGTACTGATCCGGCGACCGGCAAACCGCGGGTGATCTATGACACGGTCGCAGATAATGCGGCCAATGCGGGCATCGTTTTGGGGGCTGAGCGGCACAGGATCGACGCGCAAGATTTGCGTTGGGTCGGGGCCGTGGTCAAACGCAACGGGGTGGTCGAAGAAACCGGATTGGGCGCAGGCGTGCTGAATGATCCGGTGATGGGGATTGTCTGGCTGGTCCAACGGCTTGCCGTCTATGGCATGGGTCTGTCGGCTGGCGAAACCGTTCTGTCAGGGTCGTTCATCCGCCCGATCGAGGCAGAACCCGGCAGCGTATTCGACGCGGATTTCGGGGCATTCGGCCGCGTGCAGTTGACCTTTGCCTGACCCGTTGCCGCGCTGGCTGCCGAACCGATCTAGGTCGCTGGCATTTGGGTCAGCCGCATTCACAAGGCAGCGATGGCGGCCAATGCGCGCGGGCGATATCGACCATGTCTATTCGGAGAACGTCAGCAACACCGACTATGCCCGCGTCGTGTGTGAATATGCCGAAGCCGGGAATGGCCTGAAACCGTCGTTGCCCCGGCGATCTGGAACTTTGCGCCGACCTTGGACAAGACGATTGCCGAAGTGCAGCAAGGCATGTGCATGGCGGCGGATTTCGGGATCTATGCGTTCACCAAAGAGGGCGGCACCGTTCTGGCCCCCTTGGGCACGTTTGAGGGTAAGGCCCCCGAAGCCGCGCTTGAACTGGTCAAAAAGCGCGAGGCCGAGATCATGTCAGGTGATTTCACCGTCGAGATCGACGATTGCGAACCCACGTCGCCGTAACCCATGATGGCAACCTCAGAGGTCGTTCTGCGCTTTGACGCCATCACCAAACGCTTTGGCAGGCTGGTCGCGAATGACGCGGTCAGCTTGGCTTTGCATCGGGCCGGGGTCGTGGCGCTGTTGGGGGAAAACGGCGCAGGCATGACGACGTTGATGAATATCGTGTTCGGGGGCGATACCGCCAGCAGAGTGTCGGTGCAGGTGTTCGGCCAGACCCTGCCGCCGGGCAATGCGCGTGCCGCGCGCGATGCGGGCGTTGCCATGGTGCATCAGCATTTCACCTTGGCGGATAATCTGACGGTGTTGGAGAACATCGCGCCTGGCGTCCAATCGCTGAATTATTTTCACTTTAAGAAGGTTTGAATACCGTTCAAAAACAAATAATTGTAAGGCATATTTAAACTTATGGTTGAACCTTCGGCGCGGGTGGGCGGCCTGTCGGTCGGCGAACGCCAGCGGGTGGAAATCTTTAAGGCGTTGTACCGGTATGTGAAAATCCTGATCCTTGACGAACCCACCGCACATCTGCCCCCGCAAGAAGCAGATGACCTCTTCGCAACCCTTCGATTGGCAACCGCAAACGGTTTGTCGATACCCTTTATTTCCCATAAATTACATGAGGTTATAGAGATATCCGACCGTGTTACGGCGCTGCGCTATAGCAAGTTGGTCGCCCAGACCCGTACCGCTGACACGGATAACAACCCATTGCCGGCGCTGATGATGGGCACGGTGGCAAAGCCCCCCGATATCACATTGCCTTCACCATGTAAGGCACTGCTGTCAAATGATAATGTAAGTAATCCGAATTAGCGGGCATCCCGGGCCTCAACGTGATCCCGAACCCGCTGATCAACATCGTCTTGCAGGGGCGCCATGATACATTCCCCAAGCGGCGCGGCCTGACGCGGTTCAAGGAAATGCTGGCGATGGGGATCAATGTCGGCTGGGGGCAGGATTGCGTGCCGGACCTGTGGTATTCGCTGGGAACGGGCGACATGCTGGACGTGGCGTTGATGGGGTTGCAGGTGGCGCAGATGACCAGCCCGGACGCGTTGCGCAAATGCTTTGACATGGTGACCACGGGCAATGCGCGCACCATGGGCTTGCAGAATTACGGATCGGAGGTCGGGGCCAAGGCATCACTGGTGGTGCTGGATGCCGGTGACCCGATAGAGGCGCTGCGCCTGCGGGCCAACCGGTTATGTGTGATCGCCAAGGGCAGGGTGATCGCGCGGGGGCCACGGTCTGACACGGTGCTTAACCTGCCGGGGCGGCCTGACCGCGTGGGGCGGCGGCATAAGACGTCACAGTAAATCGCGGCCGAAACCCATTAGCGGCATGAAATCGAGCCAAATCGGCAGATGATCCGACGCGCGCTTGGCATCCGGTGTTTCAACCACGCCGCCGCCGACCAGCCGCAGATCGTCATCCATCGCAATCCGGTCAAGGGCGGCCATGGGCATGCGCGCATGAAAGCTCTTGCCCGGTGCGTGGATGTTAAAGTGGTGTGCCAGCCGGCCAAGCCCGACAGTCTGGGACCATTCGTTCATATCACCGGCAATCAGCGTCGGGCGGCGCGACCGCGCGTCCAGATGGGCGATCAGCGCTGACAGCTGCGCCCGGCGCGACCGGCGCATCAGGCCCAGATGGGTGGCAATGACGCGCAATGCGATGCCGCCGATATCGGTATCCACCACCATCGCGCCGCGCGGTTCGGCACCGGGCAGGTTGATATGCTGGACGTCGTGAACTTCGGCGCGCGGGGTCAACAAAATCGCGTTGCCATGCCAGCCCATGCTGACCTTGCTGGGCACGGGCACCGCGATCAGGCCGGTTTCGGCGGTCAGCATATCCATCGGCAGGGCCGAGGGGCGTTCACCAAGGCGCATGTCGGCCTCTTGCAGCACAACGATTTCGGCATCCAGATCGCGGATGATCCGCATGATCCGGTCAGGGTCGCGTTGGCGGTCCGTGCCCTTGGCCTTGCGCATATTATAGCTGGCGATGCGCAGCGTGGGGGCGGTGGTGGTATCTGGTGCGGTCATAACATCGGGGCTCCGATGCGGAATATGGCCTCGGACAGCCGGCGCGGCAAGGTCGGGTGCGGCGTGTTTGTGTGGCACTGCGCAAAACCGGCGGTGAACCAGTCAGACAAATCCGCCACGCTGCCCGCATCATAAAGAAACAACATCGCCTCAAAGTTCAGCAACATGCTGCGCACGTCGAAATTGGCCGTGCCCATGGCGGCGGCGTCATCAATCACCATCGCCTTGGCGTGCATCATCGCAGGGGTGAAATAGTGGATCACGGCACCGGCTGTTTCAGCGTCGCGCAGATAGGCACCGCGGGCGAAATCGGCGATCGGCTGCAACGATTTCTGCGGCACCATGATCCTGACATCGACACCGCGCAGGGCCGCGATGCGCAGGGCATTGGACAAGGGTTCGGTCGGCACGAAATACGGTGTCGCGATCCAGATGCGCGAATGTGCCAGATGCAGGGCGCGGATCAGCCCGTCATGCAGGGGGTCTTCGGCAATATCGGGGCCCGAGGGGATCAGTTGTACCGTGGCAAGGCCCGCAGATTTCGGGGCGGGGCTGGTCAGCTTGATATCGTTACCGCTTGCGACCTCCCAATCGGATCTGAAGACATCGCAAAACCCCTGTACGGCCAACCCTTCGAGCAGATAAGCCAGATCGACCCAGCTTGCATCGGTGGGCGCGTCCGACATGTAGTTGGCCCCGATGTTCATCCCCCCCGAGAAAACGCGGGCATTGTCGGCGATGATGATCTTGCGGTGATTGCGCAGGTTCAGGTGGCCCGAACTGGGCAATTGCAGAAACGGCGAAAAGAACAGCACGTCGGCACCTGCCTCTCTCAGCGCTTTCATCGCCTTGTGGGGGCCGCGCATGGTGCCGATCCGGTCCATGAGCAGCCGCACTTTGACGCCGGCCCTGGCCTTGGCGGTCAGCGCCTGGACAAAGCGCCTGCCGGTGTCGTCGTCGGTGACGATATAGAACAGGCAATCAATGCTGCGTTCGGCGGTTTCGATCATCTCCATCAGCGCATGAAATGTGGCCTGCGGGCTGTCGAGCAGCCTGAAGCTTTGGGCCTCGACGGCGGGGGGCATGTTGAAGGCCTGAAAGGTGTGATCCAGCGCGTGTACCGGCGTGCGGTGGTGTTCCTTGTCGGAAAACCGGATCGGGTTGTACTTCTTGTTTTGTTTGCGAAACCCAAGGCCCAAAAACACCGGCACGGCCACATAGGGTAATAACACCAGAAACAGGATCCACGCGGCAGTGGATTGGGGGCTGCGCCGCTGTTGCAGCAGAATGAACGCAACCAGCAACGTCAAAAGAATGACGCCCACGACCTCGATATGGGTGGTGATAAAGCCGAACATAGAGGGTCCCTGCATGTCTTCTTGCGGTAAGGGGCGATGTCGCGCCCCGCTTCAAGACTTAACAGAGCCCCCCGCGAAGTCACGGGGGGAGTTGCATGTTATTGGGGCAGGTGGATATTGAACCTTTCGCGGATCATCCGGTCGGTTGCAGGATCAAACCGCGCATTTGCACGCTGGGCCAGGATTTCTTCCTTGCGGGCTGTCGCCTTGGCCAGCAGATCGGGTTTGCCCAGTTCGGCCCATTCCTTGGGCGATGTGCGGTCGGCCAGTGCGGGATAGATATATTCGGTCTGCATCAGGCTCAGGGTCTGGTCGGAGCCCAGATAATGCCCCGGGCCGCCGATACAGGTGGCGCGGATCACCTCAAGGCTGACACTGTCCTCGGTGACTTCGATGCCGCGCACGCAGCGCAGGGCCTGACCGATCAGATCATCCCCCAAAATCAGCGATTCCAGACAGAACCCCAGCAAGGAGGCGTGCATGCCTGCGGCCTCGTAGACCATGTTCAGGCCGGACATGCCCGCCATCACATTCGACATCGCCTGTTCCCACCCCGCTTGCATATCGGGCAGCTTGGCATCGGCAATGCCCGCCGCAGCGCCGCCGGGCAGGTCATAGTAACGGTGCATCTGTGCACAACCCGCCGTCAGCAGCGCCTGTTCGCCGGACCCGCCCGACATGGCACCGGTGCGCAGGTCGCTGACAAAGGGCCATGTGCCAAAGATCGCGGGATGCCCCGGCTTGATCGCGTTGACATAGACCAGCCCTGCCAGACATTCCGCAACCGCCTGAACGATCGCACCGGCAATGGGGGCAGGGGCGGTGGCACCGGCCTGACCGGCCGACAGCAGCAGGATCGGCATGCCGCCGTCGATCAACGCCTCCATCACCAGACAGCTTTCGGTGGCAAATTTCATCGGGGGCACGACAAAGCAGTTCGAATTCGACACGAAAGGCCGTGCGCGCCATTTGTCTTCGCCTCCCGCGATCATGTGCAGCAGTTCCAGCCCGTGCGGCACAAAAGACGGTTCGGTAAAGGAAACCCCCACATGTTTGGTGGTACCCGCACAGCAGGCATAGATCGAATTCAAATCCATCTCGAGGTTGTCGGGGATGTCGCGGCACACCATCGGGCGCTGCACGAAATGCAGATTGTCGAGCTGGTCGGCAATGCGCGCGGCATCATGCAGGTCTTGCACGCCACATTCGCGGTAGGTGCGCCCGTCCACTTCGACCAGATGCACAGCGGCCCCGGCGGTGCCGTAATGGACCTTGGTGCCCGACAGTTCCAGATCGTGCTTTGGATCACGGCCATGCAAGGTGACAGAGCGGTTGGCCGATGCGATCGTGTCTTCGATCAGCGCACGGGGAAAGCGCAGCCGGCCGTCGTCGCCCAGAATGGCACCGGCACCGGTCATATGGGCAATTCCCGAGGGGGGCGCGTCGGCAAGGCCGATCTGTTCCAGCGCGTCCAGAACGGCCAGATGGATACGGTCCATCGCGGCGGGGGACAGCGGATTATAGGTGCCGCCCGACATGCCAGCCCGAACCGGGCGCAGATGATCGGCAAGGGGGGCGGCGCGTGCGGCACGGCGTGCGGCGCGGCCACCAGTGCGGTGAGGTGTTTGTACGGTCATGAAGGGAATCCAGTATTGGTGACTGTCAGGGTGCGAAAGGCCAAGCTAGTGGCCCAAGGGTGCCCCCCGTGCCGCACGCCCGCGATCCGCACCGATGGTGCGGCTGACACGCGTCGCGATGCAGTGGTCTGTTTTCATGAACCTGCTCCCAAGATTGTTCCGATGCTGCGAAAATAAAGTCGCCGACGCTGTCTTGTTTGCGACGTAAATTCTGTTTGCGACCAAGTGAACTCCTTGTGAACAAGGGCAATGGGTGGCGGCCCTCCGCCGACGGGCAAGGCAAAACAGCAACAAACCGCCCCCCGATTGATCTATGACAAGTGGTGATTGAAACCGATGCCTACTTTGCGAGTTATGTCATCGAGGCGGGATCGCCCCGCTCGGACATGATATCCTAAGGAGTTATCTATTATGAAACGTACAATGAAAATTGCTTCAGCCGCTCTTGTCGCATCATCTGCTTTCGCAGGCTCCGTCTTTGCCGGCAGCCTGAGCGAACCCGTGATCGAACCTGTGATGATGGAACCCGTTCCAGTCATCAACACTGGCGGCGATTGGACCGGTTTTTACGCTGGTTTGCAGCTCGGCTATGGCGATGCAGATGGCCCGGGCGTGCTGGATGGCGACAACGGCCTTTATGGCTTCCACGCTGGCTATGACTATGATTTCGGTCAGTTCGTCTTGGGCGGCGAGCTTGATTATGACCAAACCAACATCGACCTGAACGGTGGTGCAGCAACAATTGATTCCGTTGCACGTGCCAAGATCAAGGGCGGTTACGACTTTGGTAACACATTGGTCTATGCGACCGGTGGCTATGCCTTGGCTGACACGTCGGGCGGCGACGAAGATGGCGCGTTCTATGGTATCGGCATGAGCTATAAGGTCTCGGAACGCTACACCGTTGGTGCGGAGCTGCTGGAGCACCGTTTCAAGGATATCGGTGGTGTTGTCGGTGACGATCTGGACGTGACAACCTTTACCCTGCGCGGTTCCTACCGCTTTTAAGGCGACCAAGTGAGAAAACTGGCGGTGTGACCCTTGGGGGTGCCTGAAAAGGTGCCTCCGGCGGGGATATTTAAGAGCCAGAGAACAGGGGCCAGGGAGCAATCCCCGGCCTCTGATACGTTTCGGGGGTGCGGTTGCTATTTGATGCGGCTGTCGGCGAAATCGCACAGGGTTTTCAGGGCCTGCGCAAAAGCGGTGTCTTCGATGGTCATCGCAACCCTGATATGGCCCGCGGCTGCCTGACCGAAGCTTTCCCCCGGCATCACCGCGATATGATGGGCCTCGAGCAGCGCATAGGCGAAGTCTTCGCCGGACATGCCGGTGCTACGGATGTCCAGCATCAGATACATGGCCCCATCGGCGGGCACCAAGGACACGGCATTCTGGCGCGCGATGATATCCTGGGCCAGCAGACGGCGGCGCTGGAAGGGGGCGGCGATTTCTGTTTCGAAAGCGGGGCCTTGGTTCAGGGCGAATTGGGCGGCATCCTGGATAAAGCCCGGCACGCCGTAGGTGGTATGGGTGGCAAGATTGGTCAGATGTTCGATGGCATCCGCCGGCCCCACGATCCAGCCGCAGCGCGACCCGGTCATGGCGTGGCTTTTCGACATGGAGCCGACAACAAGCGTGCGGTCGGCCATATCGGGCAGGGCGCGGGGCGACAGATGTGTGCCTTTCCAGACTTGCGTGTCGTAGACTTCGTCAGAGATCAGCCACAGGTCGTGATCCATGCAGGCACGCGCAATGCCGTCGAGGGTGGAGCGGGAATAGACCACGCCGGTGGGGTTGTTGGGCGAATTGACCAGCAGCGACTTTGCCCCCGGTGCGGCGGCAGCGATTACATCGGCACGGGGCTGGAAGGCGTCATCGGCATGGGCGGGGACTGCTTTTGGCACGGCACTGACACCGCGGATCGTGCCGGGATAGGTCGCATAATAGGGATCAATGAACAGCGCCGTGTCACCGGGGTTGGTGGCGGCGGCATGGGCGGCGAACAGGGCGGCCTGGCCGCCGGGGGTGATTACCACGTTATCGCGGGTCGTGGGCACGCCGGTGCGGTCCTGCACGCGCCGGGCGACGGTATCGCGCAAGGCGGTGGTGCCGGGAACCGAGGCATAGCCCGTGTGCCCGGCAAGGGCCGCCCGGTGCATTTCCTGCAAAATCGGTGCTGCGGTGCGGATGTCATGCTCTCCGATGGTCAGTTCGGTGACGGGGGTGCCGTCAGAGATCATCTGGCGGGCGCGCAGGAACACGCCCCAGCCATCTGATCCGCCGCCCAAAAGACCTGTGATGCGTGAGGAAAGCTGCATTCGTTATCTCCGATTGATCTGTTTGGGCCGCAGGGGCGCAGAGGTGGCGGGCTTTGTCAATCAAGCTTGACCCATAGGGCTGCCCCGCGCTAGGCAGGTGCCATGACGATGAACACACTCATTATTTGCTGTATTCCCTGCTGAGACTTTCCGGCGGGCCTGTTCATAGCGTTTTCTTTTCAAAACAAATGTGCCATGCCCGCGCCATACTTGCGTAAGGACGCGCCATATGACGACGATCAAGCTGCACAACACGAAAACCCGCAAACGCGAGGATTTCGTTCCCATCGACCCTGAAAACGTGCGGATGTATGTCTGCGGGCCCACGGTGTATGACCGCGCCCATCTGGGCAACGCGCGGCCAGTGATCGTGTTCGACGTGCTGTACCGGTTGCTGCGCCATGTCTACGGGCCGGATCATGTGACCTATGTGCGAAATTTTACCGACGTGGATGACAAGATCAACGCACGTGCGGCGCAAAGCGGTCGGTCGATCGGAGAGATCACCGCAGAGACGACCCAGTGGTTTCTGGACGATATGGCGGCTGTGGGGGCGCTTGAACCCAACGAGATGCCGCGCGCGACGGCCTATATCCCGCAGATGATTGCGATGATTCAGACGTTGATCAAAAAGGGTTATGCATATTCCAAGCCTATTAGCTTTGGGCACAACTCCAGAGCTGTCTATTTCAATGCCGATAAAGCTCCGGAACACAGCTTTTTCAAAGTTGAGGAGGACAAGGACTATGGAGCTCTATCCGGTCGGTCTTTGGATGAGATGATCGCAGGGAGCAGGGCCGAGGTAGGTGAAGGAAAAGAAAACCCCATGGACTTTGTCTTATGGAAGCCGTCGAACGGTGACGAACCCGGTTGGGACAGTCCTTGGGGCTTCGGTCGGCCGGGATGGCATATCGAATGCTCGGCTATGGCAAAGGCCTTGCTCGGTGACACTTTCGATATTCATGGCGGTGGTTTGGACCTACAGTTCCCTCATCATGAGAACGAAATTGCCCAAAGCTGCTGCGCTAATGGTACGGATTTTATGGCCAATTACTGGCTGCACAATGAGATGTTGCAGGTCGAGGGCAAGAAGATGTCCAAGTCGCTTGGCAACTTCTTTACCGTGCGTGACTTGCTGGATCAGGGCGTGCCGGGCGAGGTGATCCGGTTCGTGATGCTAAGCACGCATTACCGCAAGCCGATGGACTGGACCGTCGAAAAGGCCGTTGGAGCAGAATACAAGCTACATGGTTTTCTTGAGCTTATTGCTGACTATGGGGACTTGGAAAAGGCAAAAAAAATACAGCCTACCGACGCAATGATTGATGCCCTGTCGGATGATTTGAATACGCATGCCGCGCTTGAAATTCTCTCAAAGGGAAACGGCTCTGCTGACGCTGATCAATTGGCCGCAAATCTCGTGTTTCTGGGTTTTTACTCGTGGGACGCCTTGGCTTCTGAGCTCGCAGAGCGGCAAGAAATTAAGAGAAGATTGTCAGACGTTGGTGATCGTCTATCAGCGCTAAGAAAAGTGGCAATGGAAACAAAGGACTTTTCTTTAGTGGATGCTATGAAACGTCAGTTGGAAGACATTGGCCTAAGTGTTCAAATGAGCAAAGACGGTGTTTATTTGCGGCCGGATACTGAATTCAGGCTTGCCAAACTAGAGGCCCTCAAATGATGCGCGCATTTGCGAATGGTGGCGCAGTTTGTTGCGGCGGGAGTGAGGGGCCAGCCCCTCACGCTCCCCGGAGTTTATTTGGCAAAATGAAGGTGGGGGTGCGGAAGTGACGAGAGAACGCCTTTATCTTTATGACACCACGCTTCGGGACGGGCAGCAGACCCAAGGGGTGCAGTTTTCGACCGCCGAGAAAATCACCATCGCGAATGCTTTGGACGGGCTGGGGGTGGATTATATTGAGGGCGGATGGCCGGGGGCGAACCCTACGGATTCCGCGTTTTTCGAGGATGCGCCGCGCACCCGTGCCCGGATGACGGCCTTTGGCATGACCAAACGGGCGGGGTTTTCGGCCGAGAATGATGACGTGTTGGCCGCTGTGATGAACGCGGGTACCGAGACCGTTTGTCTGGTGGGCAAGACCCATGATTTCCACGTGACTGCCGCGCTTGGCATCGAGCTGGATGAAAATACAGAAAACATTGCGAAATCAATTTCCTATCTGGTGGCGCAGGGGCGCGAGGCGCTGTTTGATGCGGAGCATTTCTTTGACGGGTACCGCGCCAATCGCGCCTATGCGCTGACGGCGATCAAGGCCGCCTATGACGCTGGCGCGCGCTGGATTGTGCTGTGTGACACCAATGGCGGCACCATGCCCGCCGAGGTGGGGCGGATCACGGCTGAGGTGATTGCGGCGGGCATTCCGGGCAGCCATCTGGGCATTCATACCCATAATGACACCGAAAACGCGGTCGCCTGTTCGCTGGCGGCGGTGGATGCCGGTGCGCGGCAGATACAGGGCACGTTGAACGGGCTGGGCGAACGCTGCGGTAATGCAAATCTGACCACGTTGATCCCGATCTTGCTGCTGAAAGAGCCCTATGCCAGCACGTTTGAGACCGGGATCAGTCTGGAGGCGCTTGAGGGGTTGACCCAGATCAGCCGCAGTCTTGATGAAATCCTGAACCGTGTGCCGATGAAACAGGCGGCGTTTGTGGGGTCTTCGGCCTTTGCCCACAAGGCGGGGCTGCATGCGAGCGCGATTCTGAAAGACCCGTCGACTTACGAGCATATTCCGCCCGAACGGGTGGGCAATGCGCGGATCATTCCGATGTCCAATCAGGCGGGTCAATCCAATCTGCGCCGCCGTTTGGAAAGCGCAGGCCTGACGATTGCCAAGGGCGATCCGGCGTTGGGGCTGATCCTCGATCAGGTCAAGGCACGCGAGGCCGATGGCTATAGCTATGATACCGCGCAGGCCAGTTTCGAGCTGTTGGCGCGGCAGGCCCTGGGGCAGATGCCCGATCTGTTCGAGGTCAAGCGCTATCGCGTTACGGTTGAGCGGCGCAAGAATAAATACGACCAGATGGTCAGCCTGTCGGAGGCCGTTGTCGTCGTCAAAGTCGACGGTGAAAAGCGGCTTTCGGTAAGTGAAAGCATGGATGAGGAAGGCTGCGACCGTGGCCCGGTGAACGCGCTTTCCAAGGCGATCGTCAAGGATTTGGGGCAGTATTCGGCCCTGCTGGAGGATATGCATCTGGTCGATTACAAGGTGCGCATTACCCAAGGCGGCACCGAAGCGGTGACCCGCGTGATCATCGACAGCGAAGACGGGCAGGGGCGGCGTTGGTCAACCGTAGGGGTATCGGCCAACATCGTGGATGCGTCCTTCGAGGCGTTGCTGGACGCGATCCGGTGGAAACTGATCCGAGACCTGAAGGCATAAGGGACCAAAGGGATGCTGTTGAAAACCCTCCTGGCCATTGTGCTGAGCGTGGTGATCACGCTGGCTGTCGCTGTTGTTCTTGTTGTGAGTGATCCGGCCACGCCAGCCGCGCCAGTCGCGGCAACGGGCGGGTTGGATTTCGCAGACTATCTGGCGAATACCGCAGGGGGCACCGTGGCACCGCCGCTTCAGAATGCCACGATGCGCGATGGCTACGCGCTGGCCTACCGGCGTTTTGACGGGCCTTTGGGGGCGCCGATGTTGGTCTTGGTGCACGGGTCGGGGTGGCACGGATTGCAATTTGTGCAGATCGCCCAACAGCTGAGCAAGAAGGCCACTGTTCTGGTCCCTGATTTGCGAGGCCATGGCGCTGCACCGGGGCGGCGGGGGGATATTGATTACGTCAACCAGCTTGAGGATGATCTGGTTGATCTGATCACCGCGCTGCATGAACCGGGCCAAAAGATCGTTTTGGGCGGGCATTCCTCGGGGGGCGGGTTGGTCGTGCGGTTTGCGGGCAGCGATTATGGCCAGTTGCTGGATGGGGCGGTGCTGATCGCCCCGTTTCTAAAGCATAACGCGCCGACCACGCGGAAAAATGCGGGCGGATGGGCGACTGTGCATCAGCGCCGGATGATCGGCCTGTCGATCCTGAACGCCGTTGGCATTTCGACGTTTAACGACAAGACCGTGATCCGGTTTGCGATGCCCGATCTGGTGCTGGACGGGCCTTTGGGCGATACGGCGACCACGGGTTATAGTTACCGGCTGAACACCGGATTTGCACCACGGGATGACTATCTGGCTGATGTGGCGGGGCTGCCGCCGTTCGTGGTGATCGCCGGAGCCGATGATGAAGCGTTTTACGCAGATAAATACGAGGAAACGATGGCCGCAGTGAGCGACAAAGGCACCTATGTGATTGTGCCGGGCAAAGGGCATTTGGGGATCGTTGACGCCCCCGAAACGGTTCAGGCAATCGGGGGTTTTCTTGATGCAATTTGATGATGATCTGACCGCCTGCGCCGCCATTGTTGAGCGCGCGGACCCGTTGCGGTTTCGCGCGACCATGGCGGCCCCTGTCAAAGCGCGGCGCGTCTTGTTCCCGCTATATGCTTTCAACATCGAAGTGGCCCGTGCACCTTGGGTCACGCAGGAGGCGATGATTGCCGAAATGCGCCTGCAATGGTGGCGCGATGTCTGCGAAGAGATCGGCCAGGGCGGCCCTGTGCGCCGCCACGAGGTCGCGACGCCTTTGGCGTCAGTCCTGACCGCAGATCAGGCGCGGTGCCTTGATACGCTGGTGGGGGCGCGCCGTTGGGATATTTACCGCGATGCCTTCGAGGATGCCGCGCATTTTGACGCCTATATCGACCAGACCGCGGGCAGCCTGATGTGGGTTGCGGCCTCGGGGCTGGGTGCGGCGGATGAAACCGTGGTGCGTGACGCCGGCTATGGCGCGGGGGTGGCGGCGTGGTTTCACGCCATTCCGCAACTGGTGGAACAGGGCCGCGTGCCTTTGCTGGATGGCACTGATGCGGGGGTGGCGGGCCTGGCGCACAAGGCGCTTGGGCGGCTGCAAAACGCCCGAAGCCAGCGCGGCAAGGTGTCGGCAGCAGCGCGGCCTGCGCTGTTCAGCATCGGGGCAAGTGCTGCTGTGCTTGAGGCCGCGATCCGCGAACCGTCGCGGGTGGGGGATGGCAGCTTGCCCGCGCTTGATGATTTTCCGCTGTCGTGGCGCGCACTTAGCGGGCGGTGGTAAGCTTAGGCTTGTGCCGATTTCTGACGCAGCACGAGCCAGATCAACGCGCCGCCTGCCAAAACCAGAAACGGGATCATCGCGATATTCACTGCGGCCCAGCCTTCGATGGCGCTGCCGCCTGAACAGTTCATCAACCCGCCACTGGCCAGCGATGCAAAGGTCACGCCGCCGAACACCAGCAGATCGTTCAGGCCTTGCATCCGGCCCCGCTCGTGCGGTTCATGCGCGCCTGCCAGCATGGATGTGGCCCCGATAAAGCCAAAGTTCCAGCCGATCCCCAACAGGATCAGGGCGACATAGAAATTGCCCAGCACGACCCCTTGCAGGGCGACCATGCCTGCGACCGCCAGAATTGCGATGCCAAGTCCAAGGATCTTTTCGACGCCAAAGCGCGCGATCAGATGGCCGGTAAAGAAAGACGGCGCGTACATTGCCAGAACATGGCCAGTGACCACATGGGACGCATCCACGATGTTATAGCCACAGCCGACAACCGCCAGCGGCGTCGATGTCATGACAAGGTTCATCAACGCATAAGAGACCATGCCGCAGATCACTGCGACCGCAATGCGCGGCGTCTTGAGCAGCTCCATCCGGGACCGCCCCTTGGGGGCGTCAACCGATGGCAGAGGTGGCTTGGGGATTTGCAGGAACGCAAACAAAAGCATGCCAACCGCGTTCAATGCGATTGCGGCCACATAAACGGGGAAAAACCGCATCACGGTCGCATCAGGGCTGGAATCGGTCAGCAGACCCACCAGTTGCGGCCCCAGCACGGCCGACAAAAGCCCGCCCGCCATGACATAGGAAATCGCCTTGGGGCGAAATTCATCCGACGCGGTGTCGGTCGCGGCAAAGCGGAAAAAACCCTGGGAAGACATGTAGATGCCCATCAGGTAGCTGCCCAGCAGGAACATCGCAAAGCTTTGGACCGTCAGGGCATAGGCACAGGTCGCTGCCCCCGCCATGCCGCCAAAAGCGCCAATGATGAACCCGGTGCGCCGCCCGAATTTCTGCATCACGCTGGACAGCCACGGTGCCGTGGTCATCGACCCGAAGACGATCATCGAGATCGGCAAGGTCGCAAGGCAGACGTTGGGCGACAGCTGTTGCCCCGCCAATCCGCCGATCACGAAATACATCGGCATCTGGCTGCCAAGGAAAGCCTGCGCGGTGACCAGAACGGCCACATTGCGCTTGGCGCGGGTGTCATCAATCATTGTCATGGCAACGGCGTAAACTTAGCTTTTGCCATGGGCAAGCCCCTTGTGTCTGGTCGCGGCCTGAGCGACGATTGCACGATGGATCAGAGCACTCATATTTTGTTGATCGCGGGCAGCGCCGAGGCGCATGGCATTGCCGCACAGATAGCGCAAACATCGCAAAGAATGCAGGCGTTCCTGCGGGCCCCCGAACGCAGTTTCGGGCCTTTGCCCGTGCCTTGGAAAATCTGGTGCCCTGCGTCGGTTGAGGCGATGAAATTATTTCTGAAGCAGCAGCGGATCACCGCCATTTGTGATGCCGGTCACGGTTTTGATGCCGATGTGTCGGACCGCGCCGCCGCCGCTGCCGCGGAACTGGGGCTTGCCTATGGGCGGGTGTTGCGGCCGGTCTGGCCCGTTGATCCGCCGGGCCTGCGGGCCGCATCGGTTGCCGAAGCCGGCGCATTGATATTGCCGGGCGCGCGGGTTTTTGCGGCAACGGGCAGGGGCACCGTGGCCCAATTCGCCCCCTTTGCCGGCGCGCGTCTGTTCCTGCGCCAGAACGGCCCGAACGCCCGCAGTGTCTTGCCCGATTTTGTGGAACCGGTGTTGGGCACGCCGCCCTTTACCGTGGCACAAGAGGTCGCGCTGTTCGAGCAGTTGAACATCGACACAATGATTTGCCGCAACGTCGGCGGTGCCCCGAGCCGCCCCAAGCTGGATGCCGCGCGTCAGATGGGGTTACGGACCATCGTGATCGACAGGCCGGCCCCGCCACGCGATGTGCGCATCTTGGGATCAACCGCCGAAGCGGTGGATTGGCTGGCCGCGCTATGACCGTCGGGCGCATTATCACCTGCGATGGGGATGTGGCCGAGGGGGCGGCGTGGCTGGCCGCGACCCATCCGCGCTTTGCCGATGCTTTGCAGGCGACCGGCCCTTTGCCCCTGCGGCTGCGTGCCGACGGGTTTGACGCGTTGATCGGGGCGATCATCAGCCAGCAGGTGTCGGTCGCGTCGGCAAATGCCATGCGCGCCAAGATGGATGCGCAGGGCCTGACCCACGAGGCGGCGATAGTTGCGGCGGGCGAAGACGGGTTGCGCGATGCGGGCCTGAGCCGCCAGAAAATCCGCTATGCTTTGGCGCTGGCACAGGCGGGCGTGGATTATGCCGCCCTGCGCGATGCCCCCGATGCGCAGGTGATCAAAACGCTGACCGCAATCCCCGGTGTGGGCAGTTGGACGGCGCAAATCTATGCCATGTTCTCGCTTGGCCGCGCCGATGTGTTCGCCGAGGGCGATCTGGCCTTGCAAGAGGCCGCAAAAGTGCTTTTTGATCTGCCAGAGCGGCCAAAGCCCAAAGCGCTGGCGCTGATGGCCGAAGACTGGTCACCGTGGAGGTCGGTTGCAGCCCGCGCGCTGTTTTCGTACTACCGCGTTGTAAAACAAAGGGAAGGGATCACATGACACGCGTCTTAAACGCAGAGCGCCGCGAGCCGGTATCGGGGGAAACGCGGTCAGCCGTGGTCTTCCTGCACGGCTACGGGGCCAATGGCGCTGACCTTTTGGGGCTGGCCGATCCGTTGGGCGAACATCTGCCCGACACGCTGTTCGTGGCCCCCGACGCGCCCGAGGCCTGCGCCGGTGCGCCGATGGGGTTTCAGTGGTTTCCGATCCCGTGGATTGATAATTCCTCCGAGGAAGAATCCGAGCGCGGCATGATGCAGGCGGTGCAAGACCTCAATTCATTCCTGGATGCGCTGATGGTGGACGAAGATTTGCTGCCCGAACAGGTGGTGTTGTTCGGCTTTAGCCAGGGCACGATGATGGCGCTGCATGTTGCCCCGCGCCGCGAAGAAGCAGTGGCTGGCATTGTCGCGTTTTCGGGTCGTTTGCTGAGCCCCGAAAGCCTGAAAGACGACGCATTGGTGCGCCCGCCGGTCTTGTTGGTGCATGGCGATTCCGACGATGTTGTGCCGCCACAATCCCTGCCCGAAGCGGCGCAAGCCTTGCAAGACGCAGGCTGGACGGATGTGTTTGCCCATATCATGAAGGGCACCGCCCACGGCATCGCGCCTGACGGGTTAAGCGTATCGCTTGCGTTCATGCGCGACAAACTGGGGCTTTAGGTCTTTGATCGGCGGCGTGGCCCTTCGTCGGGCATGTCGCCCATTTTTTTCGGCGCAGCGTTCCCGATCCCGGCCATAAACGGGCGGTCGAACCTGAACGCATCGCCGCATTGGCTGCGCATGAAACGCCGGGTTTACCCGCTTGGCGAAACTTTCACATGCCCGTTACTTAACCATCATACCCTGTCTGCGACATCTTGTGCTCCTTTGCGACTTGTCAGGCGCAAAACACGAGATATAGTTTTAACCATCGGCGGGGCTGTTCCCGCCGGACCGGACGCGGAACGGCAAAGGGTTTACAGTTACATGGACGGCGACTTTAGAACAGAATTCACGCGCAGCCCCGCAGGGCTGAAAGATAAACCGGCCCTGGTGCTGAATGCGGATTACAGGCCATTGTCCTACTATCCGTTGTCGCTGTGGCCCTGGCAGGATGCGATCAAGGCGAAATGGCTGGACAGGGTCGATATCGTTGCCGAATACGACGACTACGTGCACAGCCCCTCGATGGAGATACGGATCCCTTCGGTTGTCGTCCTCAAAGATTATGTGAAACCTCAAAAGCGCGTGGCCTTCACGCGCTTTAATTTATTTCTGAGGGACGAATTTTGTTGTCAATACTGCGGCGCACGGGGCGATCTGACATTCGACCATGTGGTGCCACGGGCGTCGGGCGGGGTGACAAGCTGGCAAAATGTGGTTGCGGCGTGCAGCCCGTGCAACCTGCGCAAAGGGTCCAAAGCGCTGCACCAGACCGGGTTCCACCTGCGCAAACCGCCGCGCCAACCCGCTGCCGAGGAACTCCGCAACATGGGCCGCAAATTCCCGCCAAACCACTTGCACGAAAGCTGGATGGATTTTCTGTATTGGGATGCCGAGCTTCAGGCCTGATTGCGATGTGTGGGGTCGATTATCGCAGTCGGATCAGGTGAATTGCGATCTTAGAAACGCAGCGACGCGGTCATGGGCGGCAGGCGTTCGCGCCCCGCGGCGGCCATGCTTTCCATCAGGGCGCGCGCGTCTGCTACGGAGCCGTCTTGCAGTTTCGGCAGGTCAAGCGCTGCCATGGTATCAAGGACAGCCTGAATTTGAGGATGGACGTCGTCTGGCATGGGGGTTCCTTGCTGCGTTTGGAAGAACAAAGTTTATTGGATTTCGTCGGCCTGACCACCATGAACAAACCCTGCGCCGCGCGTTGGCGGCTCAACCTCCGAACCCGCAGCTTTCAGGGGGAAGCTGTGGCTAGATATCCAGATCAACCCAAACAGGCACGTGGTCGGACGGCTTTTCACGGCCGCGCACGTCCTTGTCGATCTGGCAGTCGCGCAAACAATCCGCCACAGCGGGGCTGAGCAGAAAATGGTCGATGCGGATGCCGTTGTTGCGGTTCCATGCCCCGGCCTGATAATCCCAAAAGCTGTAATGGCCGGGCCCTTGGGTGCGCGCACGGAATGCATCGGTCAGGCCAAGGACCAACAAACGCCGCCAGGCCGTGCGCGATTCAAGCCGAAACAACGCATCCTCGCGCCAGGCATCGGGGGTCGCGGCGTCTTCGGCCTGGGGGATGATGTTGAAATCGCCAGTCATCAGAAACGGCGTTTCTTCGGCCAGCAGGGCGCTGGCGCGGTCGTGCAGGCGCTGCATCCACGCCAGTTTATAGGCGTATTTCCCGCCCTCTACGGGCTGGCCTGCGCTGTCGAGCTCGACCGGATTGCCATTGGGCAGATACAGGCCGCAAATGCGGATGGCCTGTTTGTCCCCCATGACCGAGGCCTCGATATAGCGCGCCTGATCGTCGGCTTCATCGCCGGGCAGGCCGCGTGTCACGTCTTCGAGCGGCAGTTTTGACAGGATCGCCACCCCGTTGAACGATTTTTGCCCGTGGGTTTCAACATTATATCCGCGCTCTTCGAATATCTCGCGGGGGAAATTTTCATCGACGGATTTGATCTCTTGCAGGATCGCAACATCGGGCTGCGCCTCGTCCAGCCATTGGGGCAGCGCGTCGATCCGTGCCTTGATCCCGTTGATGTTGAACGTTGCAATTTTCATGGCTGGCCCCCTGGCAAAGATAGGCTCCAGCTATCGCGTATCCTGTGCAGTGGGGCAAGAGCGCGGTCCGTTAAAATAGCGCTGGAATTGCCCCTGATTCGGGGCAGAATTGCGGAGGGGCGCGGATTTTAAAAATTCCGGAAACGTCAGGATGCCGGTTGAGATAGCTTCGAGCGTTCCGCTGTGTGCCGTTGTTTTTAATAGAATTTTCCCGATGGTCCGAAACGGATTTGATACACGGAACCCGCCGAAATTCGCGCTAAAATGGCAGTTAACGCACGAGTAACTACTTTTGAGATTAATTATTGGGCAATTGGAGCATTCGCTCGCAATTGGTTGAAAATCTAATTTCGAAGAGGACCTTACATGACTGCATTTGCCTATGTTGAAGAAACACTTTTCACCGCCGCACCATCGGACCGGACCTCGCTTCATGGGGGTGGGGGAACTGACCTGTTTACGACAGGGGCCAGCGCCGGACCTACCGATATGGCGACAGGCGGGGGGACCGACCTGTTTACCACCAGCTGCACCCCTGCGGGGACCGCTATGTCATCGGGGCATCTGGTGGAGCTGTTTACCACCAGCTGCTGATCTTCGTTTTGTAACGGCCCTGTGCCCGATGTGGCGCAGGGCATCTTCGGGGGCCGTCTATGTCGAATGTTCTTTCTTTCATGCCGCGCAACGGCGTCAATCCCGCCGGTTTTGGCAGCCTGACCTCAATGGTCGCCAACCAGCGCCGGGCGCGGGGGGATGTGTTCTGGCTGAAGGAAAATGCCGAATGGCTGGGCATTCTGGTCAGCATGCGGGCGCAGGTCGGGGCAGAGGCTCTGGCACCCTATGCACCGTTTTACGAAGCGATCCGCACACAGCTAGAATTTTTTCCGCAGTACTACCGCTTTTTCCTGTCAATCTGTCTGGACCTTGAGGATCTGGGCGCGGGCAGCAATCAGGGCGAAGCCTTGTGCAGTTGGGTTGCAACGCAGGGCGCGCCAGAGGCGGAATTGTCGGATCTGCAAAGGGGCGAAGCCGCGCGGCTTTTGGCGCGGCGTGGCGTCAGGCCCGACCCTTGCGATGGCTATTTGCCGGACCGCTTGCACCGTTTCATAGACCGGTCGGACACCTTTGCCTTGCCCAACAAGAAAGCGGCCTATGAACTGGCCCATATTGTTTTCTACCTCAGCGATTACGGGCATGTTGATCCGCAGTTGAGCGACAAGGCGGCTGTTAGCCTTGAATATGCCGGGCTGCTTGCTTTTCTGGATCAAGATATTGATTTGCTGGCTGAAATCTGCGCCGCGCTGCGGTTTTCAGGCCTCACGCCAAGTCCGATCTGGGAGGGTTTGGTTCAGGACGCCCATCATTCCTGCAGGTTGGTAAATGGCGGGCAGGGCGCTGCGAATGACGCCTATCACGGTTATCTGGTCACCGGATGGTTGGCGCACATGACCGGTTCACGCGCATTTGCCAGCCCTGTGCCGACGGGGCAGGTGGCCGTTCAGGGGGCTTTGAGCGGGCAAGGGGCATTGCGCCGCTTGTCTGAAACCCTGTTCGATCTCGGCTCTGACAGGGTGCCGGATTGGTCGCGGATGCGGGGCCGGGTTTTTTCGGATCTTGGCGGGGACGCGCAACAGGTGATTGTTGCGGCTGAACGCTCCAGCCCGATGTTTGACGCCTTTTTTGAGGGGTTTGCCCGGGCTGCAACGGCAGAAATGGCCTCATTGGCATGAGGCCAGCCTCCGGCGGGAGTTTATTTGGCAAAATGAAACCCCGAGGCGGGGTGTTACATCGAAAAGGAGGTGCCGCAGCCGCAGGCGCTGGTGGCGTTCGGATTTTCGATCACGAAACGCGCGCCGATGAGTTCTTCGGAGAAGTCGATTGTCGCATTTGCCAGAAACGGCAGGGAGATGCTGTCGACGACGACCTTTTGGCCGGCCCCTTCGAGGATCATGTCATCGTCTTTGGGGGCGTCCAGGATGATTTCATATTGAAAGCCTGAACATCCGCCGCCTTCGACGGCGACGCGCAGGGCCTTGCCATCAGCCGCCGCACCGATTTCGGCAAGGCGGTCAAAAGCACGGGATGTAACTTTGGGGGGCAGGTTCATTTTCGGGCTCCGGTGTGATCGGTTTCCATCTGTCGTTGGTTACAATATAGAAAGCCATAGGACAGGCCACAAGGACCACTGATCATGCGCGCTTCTTTTGCCTCTGATCCGGCAGCGACCCGGGGACGGTTGATGCCGGAGGAGGAAAGCACCTTCCGGTCTTGCTTTCAGCGGGATCGTGACCGGATTATTCACGCCAGCGCCTTTCGCCGGCTCAAGCACAAGACGCAGGTGTTCATTGAACACGAGGGCGATTATTACCGCACGCGGCTGACCCATTCGATCGAGGTGGCCCAAGTGGCGCGCACGATTTCGGGGGCATTGGGCTTGAACGCGGAGCTGACCGAGGCGGTGGCATTGGCCCATGATCTGGGCCATCCGCCCTTTGGTCACACCGGAGAGGACGCGTTGCAGGCGTTGATGCTGCCCTATGGCGGGTTTGATCACAATGCGCAGGCGATC
Organism: Sulfitobacter sp. SH22; assembly: GCF_965641905.1. Taxonomy (NCBI): domain Bacteria; kingdom Pseudomonadati; phylum Pseudomonadota; class Alphaproteobacteria; order Rhodobacterales; family Roseobacteraceae; genus Sulfitobacter; species Sulfitobacter sp. SH22. The sequence continues at coordinate 1,175,682 of NZ_OZ282573.1, read as the reverse complement.
CGCATCGTGACGCATCTGGAGCGGCATTACGCGGAATTCGACGGGTTGAACCTGACCTGGGAGACTCTGGAGGGACTGGCCAAGCATAACGGTCCGGTCACGGGCCCGCTGCCTTGGGCATTGGAGGTTTATGGCCGCCAGCATGATCTGGAGCTGGGCACCTATGCCAGCGCCGAGGCACAGGTGGCCGCGATTGCCGATGATGTGGCCTATAACCACCATGATCTGCACGACGGGCTGCGCGCCGAGCTGTTTTCGACCGACGAGCTGGCCAAGCTGCCCATTCTTGACCGCAACTTTGCCGAGGTGGACCGTTTGTACCCCGGCCTGAACTATTACCGCCGCCGTCACGAAGCGCTGCGCCGTTTCTTTGGTGTGCTGGTCGAGGACGTGATAAACTTTGCGCGGATCCGTCTGGACGAAATGCAGCCGCAATCCGCAACCGATATTCGTATGGCGGGCCGGACGTTGATCCGGTTTTCGGACCCTGTGTTTCAGGACCTCAAGGTGATCCGCGCGTTTTTGTTCGACCGGATGTACCGTGCGCCGTCTGTCGTGATCATGCGCAAGCAGGTGACGCAGGTGGTCAATGACTTGTTCCCGCATTTCTGCGCCCATCCCGAAGAGCTGCCCAAGCAATGGCGCAAGGATGTCGAAGAGGCTGAGAACGACACAGCCCTTGCGCGGATTGTCAGCGATTATATCTCGGGGATGACCGACCGCTTTGCGCTTCAGGAACATGAACGGCTGATCAAAGGCTAAGCGCCCTTGATGTTTGGCGGTTTTTCAGGTGATACACGGGCCTAAGACGAAGGAAAGCCCCAAATGAACCTATTTGCCGATATCCGCACCCATGTGCTGTCCACACTTGATGCACTTGTTGCTGACGGGTTCTTGCCCGCCGGCCTGAGCTTTGACGCCATCACGGTGGAGCCGCCCCGCGATGCGGCCCACGGCGATATGGCCACCAACGCGGCGATGGTACTGGCCAAACCGGCAGGCATGAAACCCCGCGAGATTGCCGATAAACTGGCGGAAAAGCTGGCTGAAGACCCGCGGATCACATCAGCCGAGGTCGCAGGGCCGGGGTTCTTGAACCTGCGTCTTGCCCCGTCTGTCTGGCAGGGTGTTGTGGGGGCTGTACTGGCCGAGGGCGTTGATTTTGGTCGCGGTGAATTGGGCAAGGGCAAGCGGGTGAACGTTGAATACGTGTCCGCCAACCCGACCGGGCCGCTGCATGTGGGCCACACCCGTGGCGCGGTTTTTGGCGATGCTTTGGCATCCTTGCTGGATTTCGCGGGCTTTGACGTCACGCGTGAATATTACATCAACGACGGCGGGGCGCAGGTCGATGTTTTGGCGCGGTCTGTCTACAACCGCTATCTTGAGGCGCATGATCTTTCTGTCGATTGGCCCGAAGGCACCTATCCCGGCGACTATCTGATCGAGGTCGGCGAGGCGCTGAAAGCCAAGGTGGGCGATGCCTATATCGGCAAGGACGAAGATGTCTGGCTGGAAGACGTGCGCAACTTTGCCACCGAAGCAATGATGGAGCTGATCCGCGCCGATCTGGCGTCTTTGGGCGTCAAGATGGATGTGTTCTTTTCCGAAAAATCGCTTTACGGCACCGGCCTGATTGAGGCGGCGATTGAAGACCTGAAATCAAAGGGTCTGATCTATGAAGGCGTGCTTGAGCCGCCAAAAGGCAAGCTGCCCGAAGATTGGGAAGCCCGCGAGCAGACCTTGTTCAAATCGACCGAGCATGGTGATGACGTGGACCGCCCTGTGATGAAATCCGACGGGGGCTGGACCTATTTCGCGCCCGATATCGCCTATCACTATGACAAGGTGCAGCGCGGCTTTGACATGTTGATTGATGTGTTCGGGGCCGACCACGGCGGCTATGTCAAACGGATGAAGGCGGCGGTATCGGCGCTATCTGGTGGCACTGTGCCGCTGGATATCAAGCTGACGCAGTTGGTAAAGCTGTTCAAGGACGGCAAGGAATTCAAGATGTCCAAGCGGGCAGGGACCTTTGTGACCCTGCGCGATGTGGTGGATCAGGTTGGCCCTGATGTGACCCGTTTTGTGATGCTGACCCGCAAGAACGACGCGATGTTGGATTTCGACTTTGCCAAGGTACTTGAGCAATCCCGCGAAAACCCTGTGTTTTATGTGCAATACGCCCATGCGCGGGTGAATTCGGTTCTGCGCAAGGCCGCCGAGGCCGGCATCGCCACGGATATGGCGACCATGCAAGCTGCGGATTTGTCCCTGCTGGATCACGAGGCAGAACTAAAGCTGGCAGGCAAGCTGGCCGAATGGCCGCGTCTGGTTGAAACAGCAGCCCGCAGCAATGAACCGCACCGGATCGCCTTCTATCTCTACGAGCTGGCAGGCGATTTCCACGGGCTTTGGAACCGGGGCAATGATGACCCGTCCTTGCGGTTCTTGCAGGAGGACGCGGCTGTGTCTCAGGCAAAAATCGCGCTGGCAAAGGCCGCGGCGATTGTAATTGCGTCAGGTCTTGGTATTCTTGGTGTGACCCCGGCGGAAGAGATGCGTTAATCGCACGCCCGCTGGACAGGCAAATTCAAACTACAGACCCGCGCCGATTAAACGAGTGGCGGGCAGTGAGGCAGAAATGGCAGATTACACGTCTTCCCCCCGTGGTGGGGGATACCACGCAGAGTCCGATATCTATGCCGTGCGTCCTGCGCAGGGTAACCCGTTGGCAAAGCTGACAAATGTGGCAGGTGCCGCGATGTCCGTGGCGCTGATTGTCGGGATCGGTGTCTGGGGCTACAAGCTGCTGGTACGCGATGTCACGGGTATTCCGGTCGTGCGTGCGGCCCAGGGCGACATGCGTGTGCGCCCAAAGAACCCCGGTGGCCAACTGGCGCAAAACCAGGGGCTGTCGGTGAATGCCGTTGCCTCGGAAGGGACGGCGGATCAGCTGGCCGATCAAGTCATTCTGGCCCCCAGAGCGCTTGATCTGGCCGATGAAGACCAACCCGTTCTGGCGTCGATGGTTGCAACTGCGCCACAGGTTCCAGCCCCGAAAAACCCGACCCCCGATGTGAGCGCCGCCCTGAAAAGCGGTAATGTCGACGATCTGGTTGCCCAGTTGACCGACGGCATGGAGCCGCTGGATGATGCCCCGCTAGAGCCGATCAATGCCAGTATGTCGATCGACACGTCAGTCTTGGACATGGCTGTGTCGAATGCGGTTGCTGTGGCGATGGTCGCCGAACCTGGGGTGAAAGCATCGTTGCGCCCGAAAACGCGGCCTGCCGTGCGGGCCGTGGTGACACCAGCGGCCTATGACAGCGGCGCACCATCCTCTGTCAAAGAACTGGCCGCCGACAGCCTGCCTGCGGGCACGCGGCTGGTGCAGCTTGGTGCCTTTGACTCGCCCGAGATCGCGCGCAGCCAGTGGGACAAGCTGAACGGTCGTTTCGGGGCCTATCTGGAAGGAAAATCGCGCATCGTTCAGGAAGCCAGCAGTGGCGGGCGCACGTTTTACCGTTTGCGCGCGCATGGGTTCGAAGACATTGCCGACGCGCGCCGCTTTTGCTCCGCACTGGTTGCCGAGAACGCGGATTGTATCCCTGTCGTGACCCGCTAATGCGCTTTGGTGCGACGATACTGGATGCGACCGGCCTGCGTTTGACCGCGCAGGAAAAGGCGTTGTTCCGTGCGGTGAAACCCTTTGGGTTTATCCTGTTCGCCCGCAATATCGACACCCCCGATCAGGTGCGTGCGCTATGCGCCGAAATGCGCGAAGCGGCGGGGCATAATGCGGTGATTACCGTCGATCAGGAAGGCGGGCGTGTGCAGCGTTTGCGGGGTCCGGTCTGGCGCGACTGGACAGCCCCGCTTGATTTCGTGCAGGCCGCCGGTGCCAATGCGCCCCAAGCGATGTACCTGCGCTTTCGTCTGATTGCTCAGGAGTTATTTGCCGTGGGGATCGACAGCAACTGCGCCCCCATGGTCGATGTTGCAGGCCCGCAAACCCATGAATTCTTGCGCAACCGCTGCTATGGGACCGATCCGACGCAGGTGGCCATATTGGGCCGCGCGGCGGCTGACGGGATGTTGGCGGGCGGGGTGTTGCCTGTGGTCAAACACATGCCCGGTCACGGGCGCGCGACGATGGACAGCCATTTTGACCTGCCCTTGGTCGGCGCTGCCCGGGCTGAGCTATCGGAGTGCGATTTCGCCCCCTTCAAGGCGCTGAACGACCTGCCGATGGGGATGACCGCGCATCTGGTATATGATGCGATTGATCCGCGCCCTGCGACATTGTCACCGGTGATGATGCAGTTGATCCGGGACGAGATCGGATTTGATAACCTGATCATGACCGATGACATTTCGATGAAGGCGCTTGCGGGCAGTGTTGACCAGATCAGCCGCGATGCCTTAGCGGCGGGATGCGATGTGATCTTGTACTGCAATGCCTCGCTTGAGGACCGCAGGATGGTCGCAGATGCGGCGGGCGAAATGACGGATGCCGCACAAATCCGCGCCGAACGCGCGCTTGCCATGCGCAAAACACCAGACGAGATTGACATTTCCGCCCTGACTGCGAAGCTTGACGCGCTTTTGGGCGGGGAATGGCATGGCTGAAAACCTTTTTGAGGAAGACCAGACAACGGTCGCCGAAAGGCTGGCCGCTGAAGCGCTGATCGTGGATGTGGACGGGTTCGAGGGGCCATTGGACCTTTTGCTGACCCTCAGCCGCACCCAAAAGGTCGATTTACGCAAAATATCGGTTCTGCAACTGGCGCGGCAATATCTGCTGTTTGTGGAAAAGGCCAAGGCGCTGCGGCTGGAACTGGCGGCGGATTATCTGGTGATGGCGGCGTGGCTGGCGTTTCTGAAATCGCGTCTGCTCTTGCCGCCTGACCCGACCGAAGAAGGCCCCTCGGGCGAAGAACTGGCCGCCCATCTGGCATTCCAGCTGGAACGCTTGCAGGCGATGCGCGATGCCGCCGCACGGCTGATGGCGCGCGACCAGCTGGGGCGCGATTTCTTTGCCCGCGGCCAGACCCACGAGGTCAAGCGCACGCGCCGCGTCACCTATAGCGCGACCTTGCTGGACCTGATGCAAGGCTATGCCCGTATCCGAACCCGCGATGATTTCCGCCCCTTTGTGATGGACCGCGAAAAAGTGTTCACCATGGAACAGGCGCTGGAGCGGATGCGCGGGTTGATCGGATTTGCGGGGGACTGGGGCGATCTGACCAGCTATTTGCCGGAGGGTTGGGGCGATGACCCGGTGATGCGCCGTTCGGCCACGGCCTCGACTTTTGCGGCCTCGCTTGAACTGGTCAAAGAGGGTCATCTGGAGATCCGCCAGTCAGAGATTTTTGCCCCGATCGAGCTGCGTAAAAGGGAAAAACGTCGTGAGTGAAGCGATTGAAGAGAAAGAAGAAAGCCTGTTCGAAGCCCCGCCTGTGGCCGAACAGGAACGCATGTTGGAAGCGATCCTTTTTGCCGTCGCGGAGCCGATAACATTGCGCGAGATCGAAACCCGTCTGCCCCATGGCTGCGATGCCGCCGAAGCGATGGTGCATCTGCGCAAACGCTATGAGGGGCGCGGCGTGCAGGTGGCCAGGATCGGCGATGCCTATGCCATGCGCACCGCCGCCGATCTGGGGTATCTGATGCAAAAAGAAACGGTCGAGGTGCGCAAACTGTCGCGTGCCGCAATCGAGACCCTGGCGATCATCGCCTATCACCAGCCCGCCACCCGCGCCGAGATCGAGGAAATTCGGGGCGTGTCCGTGTCGCGGGGCACGTTGGATCAACTGTTAGAACTGGACTGGATCCGCTTTGGCCGGCGCAAAATGACACCGGGGCGGCCCGTCACATTTGTGGTCACCCAAGGTTTCCTGGCGCATTTCGGGTTGGAAAGCCCGCGCGATCTGCCCGGGTTGAAAGAGCTGCGGTCTGCCGGATTGCTGGAGAGCCGCCCTGCCTTTGGTGGTCTTCCGCTGATGACGGGCGAAGAAGACGAGGGCGACGAGGTGGACGGCCAGAGCGAGCTTTTCGAGGATTAAATCGGCAAGTGGCCTGAAAATTGCCTTAGTGATCGCTATGTTCTAGGCAAGAGACAGAGTTGCGCGAAATAACGAGGTCGAAACATGAACCAGATTGTGAATATGATACTGCGCCGCGTCATGGGGCAATTGATCAACCGGGGTGTGAACTTTGGCTTTGATCAGGCCTCCAAGATCGGCAAAGGGAAACGCGGTTCGGCTGTTCAGCCTGATGTGTCGCCCGAGGAAGACGCCCGCCGCGAACATGCCGCGCGCGCGCAGGGCAAGCAATCACGCCAGATGCTCAAGACCATGCGCCGTTTGGGCCGTTTCTAGGTGAAGGTAGGGGGCGCTGCCCCCCGCCCCAAGGGGCGTCCCCCGGGATATTTCAGAGCCAGAGAAGGGGCTTAGCGGGGCACTGCAAAGTGTTTGCTGAGCTTGAGGCCCTGACCCTGGTAGTTCGAGGCGATGCCGGACCCGTAAAGTTGCGTCGGGATGATCGCCATTTTTTCATAGACCAGACGTCCGACGACCTGACCGTGTTCCAGCACGAAGGGGGCCTCGTGGCAGCGGACTTCGAGCACGCCGCGTGATCCGGCACCGCCGGACTGGTCGTGGCCAAAGCCCGGATCGAAGAACCCCGCATAATGCACACGGAACTCACCCACCATCGCCAGATAGGGGGCCATTTCGGCGGCATATTCGGGGGGAATCGTCACGGCCTCGCGGCTGACAAGAATATAGAACGCGCCGGGGTCGAGGATGATCTGACCGTTGTCGCTGTGTACTTCTTCCCAATAGTCGGCGGGGGCGTAATGGCCGATCTTGTCCAGATCGATCACCCCGGTGTGCGGTTTGGCGCGGTAGCCGACCAAGGTGGTGTTTGGCAGGCGCAGATCGACGGAGAAGCCCAAGCCATCGTCGATCACGGCCTCACCGTCCACCAGGGGAGTATCGGCGTGGAGCTGGCGCAGGGCGGCGTCGTTCAGTGTGGCATCGCCGGTTGAGAAGCGGATCTGGTTCAGGCGCATGCCGGGGCGCACAAGCACCGAGAAGGAGCGCGGGCAGATTTCGGCATAAAGCGGTCCGGTGTAGCCGGGGTTCACGCGGTCGAATTCGGTGCCGCCATCGGTGATGGTGCGGGTCAGCAGGTCAAGCCGGCCGGTCGAGCTTTTGGCATTGGCGACAGCGGAGACATCATCGGGCAGGGAGAGTTCTTCCATCAGGGGCACAACGTAAACGCAGCCCTTCTCCAGTACGGCCCCGTTTGTCAGGTCAACCCGATGCATTTCAAATTCGGCCAGACGGTCGGCGACTTTGGCACCATGACCGGCAAGGAACGAGGCCCGTACGCGGTAGGCCACTGTCCCCAGGCGCATATCAAGGCTGGCGGGTTGAATCTGCGCCGGATCCACAGGCAGGCTGCCGGTGATCTGGCCTGCGTCGATCATGTCGCGGATTTGCTGGTTTGGAATCACACCGCCCATAGCTGGACCTTTCAAATGCAAACACCCGCACCGTGAAAGGCGCGGGCGTTTGTTTTATGTCGGTTGGTCGGGCTAGCAGGACTCGAACCTGCGACCTTCCGTCCCCCAGACGGACGCGCTACCAGGCTGCGCCATAGCCCGACATGACGGCGTAAATACCTGATAATCGCGGGTGCGCAAGGGGGAATTGCCGCAAAGCGCATGTCGTTTCAGTCTTTTGCCACAAGACTGCGCCCCGAGCCCATAGCTGCGCGCAATTTTGAAAGCCGCGAGAGCAGGGGGGCTATGTCGGCAGCGGCATCAGGGCTTAGTTTTCGAAGGTTGCGTGCCGAAGAAACCGCGCCGGCTTTGGCGGGGATGTCTTCCTCGGCAAAGTCGATCGAGACGTCGATGATACGCGGCTTGGGCTTGGGCGCGTCTTGCGGCGCGTCTTGTGTCGGAGTGGCGGTTTGCCTGGACGGGGATGTATCTTCGGGTCGGGTATCAGCCGCGGCGGGTTTGGCATCGCCGGATTGCGGCGCAATATCGGTAGCGGCGTCCAGAATTGGTTGGGTTTCCGGATCAACCTGTTTGTTTTCAGCAGGTTGCGCCCCATCTTCTTGCGCCCCATCTTCTTGCGTCGCATCTTCGACGCCGATTTCTGCGGGTTCGTGATCCTCGGGCGCGGTTTGCAGTGCTTCGGGCTGTTCCGTTTCAGCGGCACGCGCGGCATCAAAGGGCAGCACGACGTTTTCGATTCTTTCGGAGCTTTCGGGGTCCGGCGGGGAGGCCACCGCGTCGATGGTGGCGTTGGTCGGGGCCTCGGCAAATTCGGCTTGTGTCAGTTCGTCCAGCGGCGCGGACATTGCGGCGACATAGTTCATGCCTTCTTCGCGCAAGACTTTCTGGACGCCTTTGATGGTCAGCCCGTCGTCGTGCAACATCCGTTTGATGCCGCCAAGCAGCAGCATGTCGGCGGGACGGTAATACCGCCGCCCACCGGCCCGTTTTATGGGCTTAACCTGGGTGAATTTGCTTTCCCAAAACCGCAGGACATGGGCCTGAATGCCCAACCAATCTGCGACTTCTGAGATCGTACGGAATGCGTCCGGAGACTTGGACATCAGATCAACGCTTGTTTCCGTCTGCGACCCGGTCCTTCATCAAATGGGACGGGCGAAATGTCAGAACGCGGCGGGGATTGATCGGAACTTCCTCGCCTGTTTTTGGATTGCGGCCGACGCGGGCAGATTTGTCGCGGACCGAGAACGTCCCGAAGGACGAGATTTTGACCTGCTCGCCTTGAACCAAGGCGTCGGACATATGTTCAAGAACGGCCTCTACCAGCTGCGCGCTTTCATTCCGGGACAGACCTACTTCGCGAAAGACAGCTTCGCTTAGATCCATCCGGGTCAACGTTTTGTCGGCCATTCTATCCCCCATGTATTTTCGATGAGCATAGGCAGGGATGTTTTGAACTGTCAACAACTATGGGTCGTAAGGCCCTGTTTGCGCGGCAAAAAGCCGGATTACCAGCGCAGGACGACTGCGCCCCAAGCCAGCCCGCCGCCGATTGCTTCGGTCACGACAAGGTCGCCTTGCTTGATCTGGCCGCGCTGTTTGCCGACCGACAGCGCCAGCGGAATTGACGCCGCCGAGGTGTTGCCGTGGTCTTGTACGGTCACGACGACTTGCTCCATCGGGAGGTTCAATTTCTTTGCAGTGCCTTGAATTATACGGATATTTGCCTGATGCGGCACGATCCAGTCGACATCTTCGGCGGTGACGCCTGCGCGTTCCATCGCGGTGGTCGCCGTGGCGGCCAGCTTTTCAACCGCATGGCGAAACACCTGATTCCCCTGCATCCGAAGGTAACCGGTTGTGCCTGTGCTGATTCCACCATCGACATACAGCAGGTCGCGATAGCGCCCGTCCGAATTCAGATCCGTCGACAGGATGCCACGGTCGGCAGGGGTGCCTGTGCCTTCCTGGGCCTCAAGCAGCAACGCGCCGGCACCGTCACCGAACAATACGCTGGTGCTGCGGTCGGTCCAGTCCATGATCTTGGAGAACGTCTCGGAGCCGATGACCAGCACGCGTTTGGCCTGACCGGATACAATCAGCGCATTGGCGTTGGACAGCGCAAAGATGAACCCGGCGCAAACGGCCTGCACATCAAAGGCAAAGCCGTTTTCCATGCCCAGTTGCGCCTGCACCATCGTGGCGGCAGAGGGGAAGGTCAGATCGGCGGTTGAGGTCGCCAGAATGATCGCATCAACGTCGGCGGGGGTTTTACCCGCTTCTTCCAGCGCGATGCGCGCAGCAGCGGTGGCCATGGTCGAGGTGGTTTCACCTTCGCTAACGAAATGCCGCCGCTCGATGCCGGAGCGCGACCTGATCCATTCGTCATCGGTGTCAATCTTGCCCTCGAACTCGGCGTTTTCGACAATACGTTTGGGCAGATAATGCCCCGAACCAATTACAACAGATCGTATGGTCATTCTTCGGTCTCTTTCACCGGTGGGGCGGTCGCTACGCGTGCCGCAAGCCGGTTGGTAAATTCACTGTCCGCCAAACGTGCGGCCAGCTTGATTGCCGAGGATACGCCTGTTGCATCGGCAGCGCCATGGGATTTTACGACAGTGCCGTTCAGCCCCAGAAACACACCACCGTTGACGCGGCGGGGGTCAAAACGTTTGCTGACACGACGCAGCGAGCCATAGGCCAGCACTGCGGCCATGCGTGACCAAATCGAATGTTTAAAGGCTTCGCGCAGGCCTTTGCTGATCAATGTGGCAGTACCTTCGCCGGTCTTGATTGCGATATTGCCGGTAAACCCGTCGGTCACGATCACGTCAGCCACATCGCCCGAGATATCGCCGCCTTCGACGAAACCCACGAAATCGAATTCGGCAGCGTCAGCGGCATCACGAATCAGCTCGAAGGCTTCTTTCAATTCGGTGCGGCCTTTGTGTTCTTCGGTGCCGACATTCAAAAGCCCGATGCGCGGGCGTTGGATGTCCATGCCGTTTCGGGCGTAGGATTTGCCCATCAAGGCAAAGCGCAACAGGTCATCGGCATCCGCACGGACATCCGCGCCGACATCCAGCAAGACATTAAAACCTTGCGGACCGGTAGAAGGGTAAAGCACGGCAATCGCAGGGCGGTTCACGCCGGGCAATTTTTTCAGCCGGATCATTGATATCGCCATCAATGCGCCGGTGTTTCCGCAACTGACGGCGACGGATGCCTCGCCGGTGCGGACAGATTCGATGGCAGACCACATGGAGGTGTCTTTGCCATTGCGCACGACATTGCTGGGCTTGTCATCCATGGTCACAACGCCAACGGCATCACGCACCGTACAACGGCCCGCAAGTTCGGGGCGCTTGGCAACCAGAGGTTCCAGCGTTTCAGCAGGGCCATGCAGCACAAAGCTGATGTTCGGATTCTTAGCCGCAGACTCAGAGCACCCGGCAACAACAATTGCCGGGCCCTGATCGCCCCCCATCGCATCAACTGAAATGAGGGTACGCTGAGCGTTCGCTATAGGCTGATCGGACGAAACCGTCATCTGGTGCGAAGCCTTTTTTAAACCGCGGTTGAAGATAACAGCTTACGCCGCGTCTTCGTCTAGGTCGATCTCTTCGTTTTGAGCGATGACTTGATTGTCATCGTAGTGACCACAGGCCGCACAAATGTGGTGTGGACGCTTCAGTTCACCACAGTTGTTGCATTCGTTTGGGTTCGCAGCGGTCAGCGAATCGTGTGCACGACGGTTATTGCGACGCGACTTGGATACTTTATTCTGTTGGACAGCCATATCTGGTGCCTTTGCCTTCGGGGTCGTTCAGCGGCATGTAGCCAAAGACGACCGTGTTTCAGATCAACTCCCGGTTTGGGCGTGACGTGCGTTTAGGCCGAAGCCTATCCGATGTCCAACCTTAATTGGGGTGAAGGGCGCAAAATACTGCGAAACCTCGCCGATGCAACCCCGTTTTACCCCCAATCGCCGGTCAATTCAGTCTTTCGGGTCTTCGAGTTTTTCGCGCAGCTGCGCCAAGCCTGCAAAGGGCCGCGCATCTTCGTCGGTCATCGGCGCGGCACCAGGTTCGGTATAGACGGCCTGTCCCAGCTCTGCGCCGGCCGCACGGGGGTATTCGGGGACCTCAAGCGCCAATGCCTCGATCATCACCACCGCGGGGTCGATCCAGGTGCCCAGCCGTTCGCTGGCGTCATCCTCGGGCATTTCGGCCTCTGGTTCTTCGGGCTCTATATAGTCTTTGACGAACAACCGCGTGATATTGGCGTCAATACGGGTCATCACGGGCTCAAGAGTCACAACGCAAGGCTGCACAACAGTCGCCCCAAGACGGCCTTCGAGACGCCAATCGGTTTTCCCAAGGGCTGTCAGCTTTCCCTCGAAGGATAATTTTCGCAAAGTTGTCAGGCCCAGCTCATCCGCGATCTGGCGCAGTCTGTCGGCGTCAGGGCGCAAGGAAAAAGGGGTATCAGCGTTTTGGGGCAGATCTGCAACGCGCAATGCAGTAGATGTTGGGGGCGTGCGAGACATGATGTTTTGCTTTCGTTTCTTGAACCATAGGGCATGCTTGGTGTATGCGAGATAAAAGCCATGATCCCCAAGGGCAAGAGGGCAGCAAGAATGCGTATCAACCGCCATGTCACAAAGACACTGATGACCGCCGCTCTGGTAAGCGTTGGTCTTACGCTTGGGGCCTGCACGCCGCAGTACCAAAACCATGGCTATATCCCGCTTCAGGAAGACCTTGACCAGATTACCGTGGGCAAGGACACCCGCGAGACTGTTGCTGCAACAGTGGGTGTGCCTGCCTCGGCCGGGCTGCTCAAGAATTCGGGCTATTACTATGTACGCTCGCGCCGCAAGGCGATCGGCTTTCTGGAGCCCAAGGTGATCGAGCGCGAAGTCGTTGCCATCAGCTTCAGCTCCAACGGGGTGGTGCAGAATGTTGAACGTTTTGGTCTGGAGCGGGGCAATGTCATCACACTTGACCGCCGTGTGACCAGTTCGCCGGTCAGCGACAAATCCTTTATCCGCCAGCTTTTGGGTAACATCGGCCGGTTCAACCCCGCCGGTATTGCAGGCTAAGGCATAAAACCTTGGGCGGGGGTGCCCATGTGGACATGCTCGCCATGAGCCGGGGGCGTTACGAGGTTTCCACCGCAAGGCTACCGCAGGATATTGAAGTCGCCCAAGCGCTTAGGGCGCGGGCCTTTGGCCTGAACGCGGCGCTTGATGCCGATTCCTTTGATGCAGACCAACGCCATATTCTGGTGCGCGACCGCGACACCGGGCGGCTTGCCTGCTGCTTTCGTATCGGTGTATTCGAAGGGCGGGCGATCAAGGACAGCTATGCCGCACAGTTTTACGGGCTGGATCGCTTGGCGCTGTTTGACGGCAAGATGATGGAGCTGGGCCGTTTTTGCGTGCATCCCGATGTGTCGGACCCCGATGTGGTGCGCATCGCCTGGGCCGCCATGACCCGCTTTGTCGATGCGGTGGGGATCAGGTTGCTGTTTGGCTGCACGTCCTTCAAAGGCACCGATCCGAGCGGGTTTCTGGATGCGTTCGGGGTGCTGGCCGAACGCCATCTGGCTCCGCCCGCATGGCACCCGCGCGAAGTGGCCCGCGAGGTTTTGCGGTTCGCGGATCTTGCACCGGCGGATTCCGATAGAAAATCCGCCACACTCCAGATGCCGCCCTTGCTGCGCACCTATCTGTTGATGGGGGGCTGGGTCAGTGACCACGCGGTCGTGGACCGGCAGATGAATACCCTGCATGTGTTTACCTGGTCTTGCCCCGTTTTAGTTCCGGTCTCTTTCGAGCAATGTTTGCTATGAAGGAGATAAGGAATGGCAAAGCGATACACAGACGAGTTTCGGCGTGATGCTGTGCGAATGGCGACGACCAGCGGCTTAACGCGCCCGCAGCTTTCATCGGATTTAGGGGTTGGCGTCTCCACGCTGAACAAGTGGGTTCAGCAACATCAGCACGACGATCTGATGTCTGGGCCGCATGAGGATGTTGAGAAGGAAAACATCCGCCTTCGCAAAGAAGTCCGGCTACTGCGCGAGGAGAGGGAAGTGCTAAAAAAGGCGGCAATCTTCTTTGCAGGCGAAAGCCGGTGAGGTTCGCCTTCATCGACGCCTGGAAGGAAGCTTGGCCCGTAGAATTTCTCTGCCGTATCATGCAGGTCACGTCTCGTGGGTTTCGTGCGTGGCGGATACGCCCAATGAGCCAACGGCAGCGAGATGATATGGTACTTCTCGCCCACATCCGTGAGCAGCATCGGCTTAGCCTGCAAAGCTACGGACGCCCACGGATGACTGAAGAACTGCAAGAACTGGGGCTGAGCGTCGGCCACGGGCGTGTGGGCCGTTTGATGCGCGAGAACGGCATCAAGGTCGTCAGGACCCAAAAATATAAGGTCACAACAGATAGCGATCACACGTTCAACATCGCGCCCAACCTGCTGGATCAGGACTTCACTGCGGATGGCCCGAACCAGAAATGGGCCGGTGATATAAGTTACATCTGGACCAGCGAAGGCTGGCTATATCTGGCTGTCATCCTCGACCTCTACTCTCGCCGCGTCATCGGCTGGGCTGTCAGCAACCGCATGAAACGGGATTTGGCGATCCGGGCGTTGGACATGGCTGTGGCGCTACGGCAACCGCCCGAAGGCTGCATTCACCATACGGATCGCGGGTCGCAATACTGTTCCAACGAGTATCAGCGCCGCCTGTCAAAGCACGGCTTCAAGGTCTCGATGAGCGGCAAGGGCAATTGTTACGACAATGCGATGGTTGAGACATTCTTCAAATCCATCAAGGCAGAGCTGATCTGGCGCAATCGTTGGGACACACGCCGCCAGGCAGAAGGCGCGATATTCCAGTATATCAATGGCTTCTATAATCCACGCCGACGTCACTCATCGCTCGGCGGGAAAAGCCCCTTGGCATTCGAACGAAAGGCCGCATAAATGAGTTGAGAGACCGGAACGTAACCGTGACAAGACCATTGACGCTGGCGCGGCGTGACGCTAGCTGGCGTTCATGGCACGCGCACCCTTATTACAAGTGAACGAGATTACGCTGACTTTCGGCGGCGATCCCGTATTCGAAAATATGTCTTTGGTCGTTCAACCGGGCGACCGGCTGGCTTTGGTCGGGCGAAACGGCTCGGGTAAATCCACCTTGATGAAAGTCATGGCTGGCATTGTTGAACCGGACAGCGGCGAGGTCGTCGTAGGCCCCGGCGTGTCGGTTGGATATATGGAGCAGGACCCGGATTTGACGGGGTTCGAGACCTTGGGCGATTTCGCGTCCCACGGGCTTGATCCGTCAGAGATGTACAAGGTTGAACGCGCGGGCGAGGGGTTGAAGTTCGACCCTGCGCGCCCTGTCAGCACCGCCAGTGGCGGCGAGCGTCGTCGCGCGGCTTTGGCGCGGTTGATGGCGTCGGAGCCCGAGCTGATGTTGCTGGACGAGCCGACCAACCATCTGGACATCGAGGCGATCCGCTGGTTGGAAGACGAGTTGAAAACCACCCGCGCCGCTTTTGTTATTATTTCTCACGATAGGGCGTTCTTGCGTGAATTGACCCGTGCGACCCTGTGGATCGACCGCGGTGTGGTGCGTCGGCAGGAAATCGGCTTTGGCGGGTTCGAGGCCTGGCGCGACCAGATGTGGGAAGAAGAGGACATGCAGCGCCACAAGCTGAACCGCAAGATCAAGGCGGAGGCACGCTGGGCTGTCGAGGGCATTTCCGCGCGGCGCAAGCGCAACCAGGGCCGCGTGCGCGCCTTGCAAGACCTGCGGGCCGAGCGCGCCAGCCAGATCAACCGGCAGGGCACGGCCGCCATGGCGCTTGAGGCCGGACCCAAGTCGGGCCGCAAGGTGGTCGAGGCTGTGGGCATCACCAAAGCCTTTGGCGATAAAACGATTCTGCGCCCCTTTGATATCACGATCCAGCGCGGCGACCGGATTGCGCTGGTGGGGCCGAACGGCGTGGGCAAGACCACGCTTTTGAACATGCTGATCGGCAAGGAACAGCCTGATTCAGGGACGATCAAGCTGGGCACCAACCTTGAGATCGCGTTGTTTGACCAGGCGCGCGCGCAGCTGGATGGCGACATGTCGCTGTGGGACAGCCTGACCGGCGACCCCGAGATGCGCGTATCGGGCAAGGCGGACCAGATTTTGGTGCGCGGCCAGCCGAAACATGTGGTCGGCTATCTGAAAGAGTTCCTGTTCGACGAAGCGCAGGCGCGTGCGCCTGTGCGGTCGCTGTCGGGTGGGGAAAAGGCGCGGTTGCTGCTGGCCAAGATCATGGCGCGGTCCAGCAACATGCTGGTGCTTGATGAACCGACCAACGATCTGGACGTCGAAACCCTTGATTTGATGCAGGAATTGCTGTCGACCTATGACGGAACTGTGCTGCTGGTCAGCCACGACCGCGACTTCCTTGACCGCGTTGCCGCGACCACTATTGCGATGGAAGGTGACGGCAAGGCCACGGTCTATGCGGGCGGTTGGACCGACTATCTGGAACAGCGCCAGCAGGATGACTTTGACCAAAGCGTTGTTGCCAAGGCCAAGCCGGGGGCAAAGGGTGAAAAGCCGAAAGCCGCCGCGCAAAAGGGCCTTAGCTTTACCGAAAAGCACCGTCTTGAGGCATTGCCTGCCGAGATTGCACGGCTTGAGGCCGAGATTGCCAAGCTGGAAGAGCTGATGAGTGATCCGGCGCTTTATACCGACAATCCGGTGAAGTTCCAGAAAGCCACGGATGCGCTGATCGAGCGGAACGAGAAGCTGCAAGATGCCGAGGCCGAATGGCTGGTGCTTGAGGAAAAAGCCGAAGATTAAAGCGGGGGGGGGGCAGGGTAAACCGCCCCCCTTTTTGCTTAGCCCAGTTGGACCAGAGCGTGGCGTTTCTTGCCCGCGCTCAGCTTGAGTGGCGATGCCAGTGCCGCAGCGTCGATCATCATGCCTGCATCGGTCAGCGGTTCGTCATTGATCCGCGCCCCGTTTTCCGAGATCAGGCGCTTTGCCTCTTTGCCGGACGCTGCCAGACCGGATTTCACGATCAACTGCACGATCGACATGCCGTCGCCAATGTCAGCGGCTGTCAGTGTCAGGGTCGGCAGATCATCCCCGATGCCGCCTTTTTCGAACACTTCGCGCGCGGTTGCTTCGGCGGCTTTGGCAGCCTCGGCCCCGTGCAGCAGGGTTGTGACTTCGTTGGCAAGGCGGATCTTGGCCTCGTTGATCTCGGCCCCCTCAAGGGCACCCAGACGGTCGCATTCCTCCACCGGCAGTTCGGTATAAAGCTTGAGGAAACGGCCCACGTCAGCATCGGTGGTGTTGCGCCAGAATTGCCAGAACTCGTAGGGCGACAGCATGTCGGGGTTCAGCCAGATGGCACCCGATTGCGATTTGCCCATCTTCTTGCCGTCGGATGTGGTCAGCAGCGGCGATGTCAGGCCGTAGACTTCGCCATCAATCACCCGGCGTGTCAGGTCGATACCATTAACGATGTTGCCCCACTGGTCCGATCCGCCCATTTGCAGGATACAGCCATAGCGGCGGTGAAGTTCCATGAAATCATAGGCTTGCAGGATCATGTAGTTGAATTCGAGGAAGGACAGCGACTGTTCGCGGTCAAGGCGTGATTTAACGCTTTCAAAGGACAGCATCCGGTTGATCGAAAAATGCCGCCCGATGTCGCGCAGAAAATCGAGGTAGTTCAACCCGTCCAGCCATTCAGCATTGTTGATCATCAAGGCAACATTTTCCGGCCCTACCGCTTCGCTACTTGAGGGCATCGGCCCCTCTTCATAGGTCAGGTAGGCGCTGAACACTTTTTTAATGCCGGCGATGTTATCGTCGATCTGTTCAGGGGTCAGCAGGGGGCGTTCATCGGCGCGAAACGACGGGTCGCCCACCTTGGTTGTGCCGCCGCCCATCAGGGTGATCGGTTTGCCGCCGGTCTTTTGCAGCCAGCGCAACATCATGATCTGGATCAGCGATCCGACATGCAGGGACTTGGCAGTCGCGTCAAATCCGATATAGCCGGGTTGCGCCCCCTTGAGCAGCGCCTCGTCAAGGCCTTGATAATCCGTGCAGTCGGCCAGAAAGCCGCGCTCCATCATGATGCGGATAAATTCGGATTTGGGATGGTATGTCATGGCGCTTGCCCTCAGCTTGGGTGGTGGTGCACTCTATATGTGCTGAGCAGACAAAGGAAAAGGCCATGAATAAGGCCCATGGAAATCGGATCGCGAAAACAGGCGTATTGCGGGCCGCCGGCGCGATGAGCGGCACGTCTTTGGACGGGGTCGATGTGGCGGTGATTGACACGGATGGCCATGATATCATGGGGTTTGGTGCGTCAGGCTATCGCGAATACTCAAGCGATGAACGCAAGGTGATCGCGGCGGGTTTCGGAAAATGGTCCGGACCCGAGGTTCAGGCCGCGGCACAGGTGATCGAGGCGGCGCATCTGGCGGTGCTGCGCGATTTCACCCAAGTGGATGTTATCGGCTTTCACGGGCAGACTTTGGCCCATGCGCCGCGCCAGCAGGGCACCTTGCAGGTGGGCGACGGGGGCGCGCTGGCCGATGCCCTTGCCACGCCCGTGGTGTGGGATTTTCGCAGCGCTGATGTGGAACTGGGTGGCGAGGGTGCGCCTTTGGCCCCGTTCTTTCACCACGCCTGCGCACGCTTTGCGGGGCTGACCGGCCCGGTGGCGTTTTTGAACCTGGGCGGTGTGGGGAACCTGACCTGGGTCGATCCCGCCATCGCACAGCCCCATGCGGATGGCGCTTTGCTGGCGTTTGATACAGGGCCGGCAAATGCGCCGATCAACGATCTGATGCAATCGCGGTTGGGGCTAGCCTATGACAAGGGCGGCAGGATCGCGTCAACAGGCACGGTGGAAACCGGCGCGCTTGAGCTGTTTCTGGCAGAGCCGTATTTCACAAGAATGCCGCCCAAGTCATTGGACCGTAATGATTTTGCTGAAATGGTGGCGCTGGTGGGCGAGTTGTCGGATGCTGATGCGGCGGCCACCCTGACCGCCATGTGCGCCGCTGGCGTGGCCGAGGCGATGGCGCATTGCCCGCGCTTGCCGGACCGTGTTCTGGTCACAGGGGGCGGGCGGCATAACCCGGTGTTGATGGAGATGCTGGCGGTAAGTCTGGATTGCCCCGTCGCCCCCATCGAAGACATCGGGCTGGATGGTGACATGCTGGAAGCGCAGGCATTCGGCTATCTTGCCGTGCGTGTGGCACGCGGGCTGCCCACGTCTTGTCGCAGCACCACGGGCGTCAGTGCAGCGGTAGGCGGCGGCACGGTCAGCTATCCGACATCCGGTGAGTGAGCGGCAGTACTGCGCCGTAACCGGTTCTAAATCAGATACTTACCCCGAAAAATGAAAAAGCGCGCAAATGATTGCGCGCTTTTTTGTTTTGGCAGAAGGGCAGTTCGCCCAAGGAAATTACCCCTTGAGGATCGACCGGCCTGCATATTCGGCGGTGAGGCCGAGTGCTTCTTCGATGCGGATCAGCTGGTTGTATTTCGCCAACCGGTCCGACCGCGCCAAAGACCCTGTTTTGATCTGGCCACAGTTTGTCGCAACTGCCAGATCGGCAATTGTCGCATCTTCGGTTTCGCCGGAACGGTGGGACATCACGTTGGTAAAGCCCGCGCGATGCGCCATATCGACGGCTTGCAGCGTTTCCGTCAGGGTACCGATCTGGTTGACCTTGACCAGCATCGAATTGGCCGATCCGCGCTTGATCCCTTCGGCCAGACGGGCAGGGTTGGTGACGAACAAATCGTCGCCCACCAACTGGATCTTGTCGCCCAAACGGTCGGTCAGCAGTTTCCAGCCATCCCAGTCATCCTCTGACATGCCGTCTTCAATCGAGATGATCGGGTAGTCGGCGCAAAGGGCGGCCAGATAATCGACGTTCTCGGCGCTGGATAGTGTTTTTCCTTCACCAGCAAGGACATAGCTGCCGTTCTTATAGTATTCTGTCGCCGCGCAATCCAGTGCGAGGTAGATTTCCTCGCCGGGTTTGTAGCCTGCTTTTTCAATAGATTTCAGAATGAAATCAAGGGCATCGCGGGTGGAGTTGATGTTGGGTGCGAAGCCGCCTTCATCGCCGATACCGGTGGACAGGCCCGCGGCGGAAAGCTCTTTTTTCAGGGTGTGGAACACTTCGGCACCCATGCGCACGGCATCGCGGATGTTGTCAGCGGCCACTGGCATGATCATGAATTCCTGAATATCGATAGGGTTATCAGCATGTTCGCCGCCGTTGATGATGTTCATCATCGGGACGGGCAGGACCCGTGCCGACGTGCCGCCAACATAGCGAAACAGTGGTTGCGAACAGAAATCTGCGGCGGCTTTGGCGGCGGCCAGAGACACACCCAAAATCGCGTTGGCCCCCAAACGTTCTTTGTTATCAGTGCCGTCCAGTTCGATCATGATGCTGTCGATTTCGACCTGTTCGGTGGCGTCGATGCCAACCAGCGCATCAGCGATTTCACCGTTGACGGCTTCGCAGGCCTGCAACACGCCCTTGCCCATATAGCGCGCCTTGTCGCCATCGCGGCGCTCCATCGCCTCGTAGGCCCCAGTGGAGGCACCCGATGGCACGGCCGCACGGCCCATGGTGCCGTCTTCGAGAGTTACATCAACCTCGACGGTGGGGTTGCCCCGGCTGTCCAGAATTTCGCGGGCGTGAATGTCGATGATGGTGCTCATGAGGGCAGATCCTTTTGGGATGGGTATTTGCGCGGTGTATTAGCCCGAAGCGGGCCGGATGGGAAGTGGTTAGGGCAGGTCTTTGACTTTGCGTTCACGCCATACGGTATAGATGCCCGAGGCGACAATGATGGTTGCGCCAACATAGGTTAGCATGTCGGGGCGTTCGCCGAAAATGGTGATCCCCACGACCATCGCAAACAACAGGCGCGCATAACGAAACGGGGTGACAAAGCTGATTTCGCCCACCCGCATGGCCGCGACAATACCGTAATAGGCCACCATGCCAATCGCCAGCGCCGACCCCATATAGGCCCATTGCAGCGCCGTCATCGGCACAAAGAAGGTGCCGGTGCCCAGCATATAGATCAGGCTGGCCGGGATCAGCGCCAGAAACGCAAGAAACGACAGTTGAAAGCTTGATGTGCTTTGGGGCACGCGGCGGGTTGCCAGATCGCGCAGGGACAGGCCGAAAACGCCGATCAACGCCAGCAAGGACAGCGCCTGAAAGCTTTCCATCCCGGGGCGGATGATCAGGATGACGCCGAACAGGCCCACCAGAATTGCGCTCCACCGTCGCCAGCCGACCGGATCGCCCAGAAAAAGGGCCGCCCCCAGGGTGACCACCAGCGGTGTCGCCTGCAAAATCGCCGAAGCCGATGAAATCGGGGTCAGCACGATTGCGGATACAAAACCCAAAGTGCCGATGATTTCGCCCAAGGCACGCAGAAGAATTGGTTTGGACAGCATCGTGCGTTCGAACAGCGGTTGCGCCTTGACCCGCATCACCAGGCCAAAGCAGATTGCGCCGCCCAGGCCCAGGATGAACAGAATTTGGCCAATGGGTATTTCATTGCCCATCAGTTTGATGAACATGTCCTCAATGGCAAAGCCCAGCATGGAAAATACCATGATAATCGCACCGCGCAGATTGTCCATATATCAGGCCCTTATGATTACCGGGCAGCCATTTCAGAGCGGCTGGCGATTGTCGATACCCCGATCGTCCGGCTAGCCGGCCTTTGCGGGGCCAAAAATCGCCCTTGCGCTGTCTTCGTCCGCCCGCACAACGCGGCGTTTCGAATATTTCGCACCCTCTCGAAGCTGCGCATCCGATGTCAAAAGGGGGAAATCCTGCTTTTCTTTCGACAACAAGATCCCGCGTGTGCCGGTTGATCCGGTGACAAGGTACATGTTCATTTCTGGCCAGTTGAAATGCCCGCCCTCCCGCAGCGCGTTGATATCCGCAACAAAGTTGTGGCATTGGACATTTTCGACCAGCAAGACAAAGCGGTCCGCGCTGTTGACCATATTGGCCAGGGCCACGAAATGGCTCACGGCGGTGTGGATATGCATCAGCACCGCTTGCGAATAGACCAGTTCAGCGCGTGGCCAATGGTGCGAAAAGGGCATGGTCAGGTCTTGCAAGCCGACGCAGTCCGCAAGTTCGGGGTGGCGTTGCACCGCCATATCAAGCTGGGTTTGGCCCCGATCCCCGCCGGTGAAACGGATCGCCGGGTAAAGCGTCTTGCCGTTTGCCACATGGTCCCCGCCGCCACATCCGACCTCGTGCACCGACTTTGGTTGCAACTGGCCGATCATCTCGAGGATCAACAGAGCGTTCGGATGCAAGGCACCATTTTGGATAGTAACACCCCCAGTTGCCGCGTCAAAGCTCAACTGGCCGTCCTGCGCAATCGCGACAAATTCGGATTCTATATCGTTCTTGACGCGCCTGGCATAGCTATCCGCCGTATAGGTATTCCAGTCGAAATCATCGTCATAGAACTTGCGGGTTTTATAAATCAGGCGGCCAAGCAAAGACATATCGAGAAACCTTTCAAATACGTTACAAATTGCTAGGCGATCACCGCCGAGAACTCAAGTTAACCGGTTCGTTATTTAGCAGCGCAGACAGACAAGCGTTGACTTCCCCCGCCGCAGCCCCCATGTGACACTCAAGCGAAGCCTTCTGCCGCGTGAGCAGTTCAGCCTTTGGCCCATGCGGGTCATGTCAGTGCCGAGAGATAAGGCCGCCGATGTTCCCAAAATCACGCGTGGGGCCAAACGCAACAGACAGGGTATCGGCATTAGGCTGGCCCCTGCGATCTGCTTTGCGTCCCTCGCGGTATGTCCCCTGTACGGGGTGCCGCGTGATTTAGACGGGTCCGGCGCTTGTGCCGCGGCCCTCGGAAAGACGACAGAATATGAGCGATTTTGAAATGATGGGCCTGCCGCGCCGTTTGGTCAAAGCCTTGACCAACATGGGCATGACAGACCCGACCCCGATCCAGCGCCAGGCGATTCCCCATGCAATGAACGGCCGCGACGTGATGGGCCTTGCCCAGACCGGCACCGGCAAAACCGCAGCCTTTGGTGTGCCGCTGGTTGCGCAAATGCTGGAAATGGAAGCCCGCCCCGAACCGCGTACCGTGCGCGGCCTTGTGCTGGCCCCGACCCGTGAACTGGCCAACCAGATCATGGAAAACCTCAAAGGTTTCTGCGAAGGCACACAGTTGAAAACGATGATGGTCGTGGGCGGTCAGTCGATCAACCCGCAGATCAAACGCATGGAACGCGGCGTTGACCTGTTGGTCGCCACGCCGGGCCGTTTGCTTGACCTGATGGACCGTCGCGCCGTGCTGCTGCACAAAACCACGTTTCTGGTTCTCGACGAAGCGGACCAGATGCTCGACATGGGCTTTATCCACGATTTGCGCAAAATCGCGTCCGTGTTGCCCAAAGAACGCCAGACCATGCTGTTCTCGGCCACCATGCCCAAGCTGATGAACGAAATTGCCAACAGCTATCTGATCAGCCCGATCCGCATCGAAGTGTCTCCTCCCGGCAAAGCGGCGGATAAAGTGACCCAAGAGGTGCATTTTATCGCCAAAGCCGAGAAAAAGGCCCTGCTGATCGAATTGCTGGCCAAACACACCGAAGAACGCGCCTTGGTCTTCGGGCGCACGAAACACGGCTGTGAAAAGCTGATGAAGGATCTGGTCAAGGCCGGTTTCAAAGCCGCCTCGATCCACGGTAACAAAAGCCAGGGCCAGCGCGACCGCGCGATTGAATCCTTCAAAAAAGGCGAGATCACCGTGCTTGTGGCTACCGATGTGGCCGCGCGCGGTTTGGATATTCCTGACGTGAAACATGTCTATAACTACGAATTGCCCAACGTGCCCGACAACTATGTCCACCGCATCGGCCGTACGGCCCGCGCAGGCAAGGACGGTGCTGCGATTGCCTTTTGCGCCCCAGACGAAATGGGCGAATTGAAGGACATCCAGAAGACGATGAAAATCTCGATTCCCGTGGCATCGGGTCGTCCGTGGGAAGCGATTGATGAACCCGCCGCGCCGAAAGGCGGCCGTGGCCGCGGTCGCGGTGGACGCCCTGGTGGCGGTGGCGGCGGTCGTCCCGGTGGCGGTGCTGGTGGCGGCGGCGAGGGTAAACCCGCAGGCGCGGCCCGGCGTCGGCGCAAGCCCGGCGGCGGTGCCGGCAAACCCGGCGGCCAGCGCGCAGCGTGACCCCGAAACTTCGCAAACTGACGCTTGGCGTCCTTTATTCCGTGGTGGCGCTGCTTGTTGCAGTGCCACCCGTCTACATTATGGCAAGGGCCGGAACCTGTGATGTGCCGCCCTGCACGATGACATCAAGCCAGCTGTTCAAAGGCGACACGATCCTGTTCTGGATGCTGCCCTTCAGCATTGCAGCCGTGGTTTTGGCCTTTGCCTTCAAGCTTAAAAGCCGCCGCTGACCGCATTCCAAATGGACTTAAATCCTCGCCCGAAGGGCGAAACCAGCCCGGTTTGCCGCGCAGGTCTACGTTGATGTTTTGCGGACCACAGACTGCTTGTTCACAACACGGCCCAACCGTAGCATCAGCAAGAACCCCGTTGCCGCCAGAGCCAGAACCGATGTGGTCAGCAGATCGAGATTGCCCTCGAACCGCAATCCGATGGGCGAAGCGATGAGCGCAGCCAGCACCGTGGACACGGCCCCGATGACAGACGCGGCAATGCCCGCGATATGGCCCATCGGTTCCATCGCCAGCGCGCTCAAATTGCCCAAGACCAGTCCGGCCTGAAGAAACAACGAGATTTCCCAGATCAGGAAAAAGCCAAAACCGAAAGGTTCGGGCAAGTTACCCAATCCGAAAAACAACATGGCCGCAGACAGGACGATCTGCGCCCCAAGGGTCAATGTCACGATCCGCTGCATCCCCAGACGCACCACCAAAAGCGCGTTCATCAGGCTGGATGCGCCGGAGATCAGTGCGATCAGCCCGAACCAAAGCGGAAAGCTGCCCGCGCGGTCATAGACCTGGTCGAAAACCGGCTGAACCAGCATCAATGTGGCAAACATGATCGACATCGCCAGCGTCTGAACGGTGATCGACAGGCGCACCACGGGATTGCTGAAAATCTCTTTCACGGCCGACCAAAGCAGCCCCAGTCTGAGCGGCCTGCGGTCTTCTACAGCCAGCGTTTCAGGCAGCCGCATCCCGACCCAGATCAACGAGACGATCGAGAAGACGATAAAGCTAACGAAAATACCGCGCCAGTTGGAAAAACTGACAATAACCGCGCCCATCGACGGGGCAAAGGCCGGCACCAGAACAAAAACCATCATAACAAAAGACATGATCCGCGCCATCTCGCGGCCAGAAAACAGATCGCGAATAATCGCAAGGGACACGATGCGCGGCCCGGCGGCACCCAAACCCTGCAAAACCCGCGCGGCGAGCATCAGTTCGAGCGACTGACTGGCCCAAGCCAAAACCGTGCCCGCAATATAAAGCGCGGCCCCGCCATAGACGACGTTTTTACGGCCATAGGCATCCGACAGGGGCCCTGTGAAAAATGTTCCAAGTCCAAGGCCAAAGATAAATGCCGTCAGGATCAGGGGCACCCGTTCCGGCGTCATGGGGGCCAGATCCGCAGTGATTTGGGGCAGGGCGGCCAACATCGCATCGGTTGAAAACGCGATCGTGGCAAAAAGCATCGCAATCAGGGCCACGAATTCTGAACGGCCCATCGCAAAGTCAGGTCTGTCTGAAGGCATCTGCACCGCTCCCTAAACGCCCGGCGGCGATATTGCGCCAAGCCGTTCTCCCTTAGCGAGTGCCGGGGGACAGTACAATGCCTCTAAGGTTCAAGCCGATTTCAAGACGTGCTCTGACCGGTCTGGGGAAATTTCTGATGGCAGGCGCACAACTTGCACGATGTCGTGCAGATCATCCACATGCGCCGGTGCGCCGCGGCGCAATGCCAGCACCGAAATGTTGTAATTCACGATGTCGGTGCGGCGTTGGTCCCAGCTGTCCAGCGCGATCACCCGCGATACATAGCGACAGCTTTCCAGCACAGCACGGCGCTGGTCAAAGGATATCGCCGAATCCCGGCCCAGTTGCACGCAAAAGGCGTCTGTCGCGCAGCCGACGATCAATTCGGTCCCAAGGCTGGACAGATCGGCCAGAAGACGCGCGTGGTGCGCACGAAACCCGTCGAAACAGCCATAGGTCAGCACGCTGCGCGATCTGATCCTTTCGACGGGATTGATGGTAAGAGAGGGCGCAGCCTGCGCCCGGTTACGCACCCGGAAGGGGGGTACTGATTGTTCTAACATGCTGCCCGCTCATTTATTCAACTGGGGTCTTCGCCCCGTTTATAGCGGTGATTCTAGGCTGGCTGATCTGCAAAGGCAAAGTGTTTTTGCAAGGTCGCGGCAGTCTTGGCAGCCTTAACCGGCCTTGCGCAGATCGGCCAGCACCTGTTTCCACAGCTCGGGTGGCTGGGCACCGGGGACCGCATGTTTGCCGCCCACGATAAAGGTCGGAACAGAGGTGATCCCCATCTTGCGGCTGTGCGCATCGCGGTCGCGGATGTTTTGCACGTCAGCATCCGTGGCCAGCAGGCGGCTGATCACCGATGCATCCAGCCCGATCCCGTCTGCGATATCGGCCAGCACTTCGGCATCGCCAATGTCGCGCGCATCCACGAAATAGGCCTTGAACAGGGATGACACGGCAGCCGTCTGACGTCCCTCGATCCCGGCCCAATGGATCAGCCGGTGCGCATCCAGCGTGTTTGGCGTGCGTTTCATCGCTTCAAAATTGATCGTCAAACCGGCTTTTTGGGCATGTTCAACCACGGGCGCATAGGCTTTGACTGCGGCTTCCTTGCCCCCGAATTTACCTTCGAGGTATTCGCGGCGGTCCATGCCGCCCTTTGGCATGTCCGGGTTCAGTTGAAACGGATGCCATTCAATCAAAAAAGGATGGTCCGGTTCTGACGCCAAAGCGCGGTCCAGATGGGCCTTGCCGATATAGCACCACGGGCAAATCGGATCGGACATGATGTCGAGCTTGATTGTGTCAGTCATTTTGCGCCTCATACCCCGCGCGCAGGGCGCGTCGCAGCAATTTGCCGTTGGCACCCATGGGCAGCTCTGGCAGATGAACATAAAGGCGCGGCTGTTTGTAGCGCGCCAGGTTTTCTTGTGCATAAAGCGCCAGTGCGGCCTCGTCCAGCGGGGCATCGGCGGTATAAAACGCAGCGATCACGCTTACATCGGCACGCACGGTGACTTCGGTGACACCCACGGCGGTGATGCCGGGATAGCTGACCAGCTTTTGCTCCACTTCGATGGGCGATACGCGAAAGCCGCCCGCGTTCATCATATCGTCATTGCGCCCCAGATAGGTGATCTGGCCATCCTCGGCCATCACCCCTTGATCACCGGTCATAAACCAGCCGTCCTGAAATTTTTCCGCCGTTTGTTCGGGCGCGCCAAGATAGCCCAGCATCAGCCCGGGATCGGTTTTATAGACCGCAATCGTCCCTTCGGTGCCATAGGGCACAGGCCCGTCCGGTCCGATAAGGGCCACGCGCCGGCCGGCCTGCGGGTATCCCAGCGACCCGCCCGATGCAGGACGCGCCGGAGAGCCGGATAGGAACGTCGAACATTCGGACATGCCATAGGCCTCGAAGATCGGGGTACCACTGGCGGTTTGCCACGCGCTGCGCACGGCCTGAGGCAGCTTTTCCCCCGCGCTCAAACCATGGCGCAGACCAGGAATGTCGATGGTGTCATGTTGCTTGAGGATTTGCCGGTAAACCCCCGGGGCAGCTGCGAAAATACTGGCACCGGCCTGGCGCATCAGCGCTGGCAGATCAGCGGCAGCAGTGCCCGCGGCAGGGATCAAGGCCGTGGCCCCCATCGTCCAGGGGTCCATCAATCCGGTGCCCAATGTATAGGTCCAGTTGAACGCCCCCGCATGCATGACACGGTCGTCTTCGTGCAGGTCATACCAGCCGTCAAACATCATTTGCCGCGCCCAAATGGCACGGTGCGCATGCATGACAGCGCTTGGCTTGCCCGATGTGCCAGAAGTATAGATGATATAGCCCAGCCGTTCGGGATCGCCCATGTGCCAATCGGCGGGCGGCAGGCTGCGCATGGCACGCAGCGCATCGACAGTGACCACACCCGCGACATCCGGACAGGCTACAGCCGGATCGTTCAAGATCGCTTTGGGCTGCAAGGTTTCGACAATCGCGCTGACTTCGGGTTCGGTCAGCGCCGCAGCAGTGGGCACAGGCACCAATCCGGCACCAAGAGCACCCAGATAGGCCAGCGGAAAATCGACCGTATTGCCCAACCGCATCAAAACGATGTCACCGGGCACCAGCCCAAGCGCCAAAAGACCGGTCGCGGTCCCGCGCACGGCCGCTTCCAATGCAGCATAGGTCCAGGTTTCGGCACCATCCGGCGCAATGACCGATAGCGCGATTTTATCGCCAAGCGTGGCCGCTTTTGCCAGCACATGCGCGGCCATATTGAACGGTGCGGGGCAGGGCGCAAATCCGTCAGAGGGAGAGAGTGATAACATGCCCCTTCGCTAGCGCGGGTTCCGGCCCGTTGCAAGCGGGATGGACGGGCTATATACGCAAGCTATGACCGACCAGGCCCCGAAATCCCTTATCCAGATTGCCCGCGAAAGCGGCAAAGCCGAAACCGCCCCGCCCGTTGATCTGGGCGCGCGGGTGCGCGAGCTGCGCAAAGCCCGCAACTGGACGCTGGAACAAGCCGCCAATCAGGCGGGGCTGGCGCGTTCAACCCTCAGCAAAATCGAAAACGGGCAGATGTCGCCCACCTATGACGCGCTGAAAAAACTTGCTGTGGGGCTGGAAATCTCGGTGCCGCAATTATTTACGCCGCCCTCTGCCGGCCAGATCAACGGGCGCATGGCTGTTACCAAATCCGGCGAAGGCACCAGCAAGGCCACCACCACCTACGAACATGACCTGTTGGCCGATACCTTGCGCAAGAAACAGATGCTGCCCTACCGCGCCCGCATCCGTGCCCGCAAAATGGAAGAATTCGACGGCTGGGTGCGCCACGATGGCGAAGAATTCCTCTATGTGCTGACCGGCGTGATCCGGCTTTACACCGAATTCTACGAACCCGTGGAAATGCGCCGCGGCGACAGCGCCTATTATGACGCTGCGATGGGCCATAATGTCGTCTCCACCAGCGATGAAGACGCAACAATCCTCTGGGTCACCTCCCTAACGTAACCCGCCCCGCTCGGCTTCATTTTGCCAAATAAACTCTCCCCGAAGGGCCGTTCAGCCACCGGTCACCGACCCGCGCTATATGCCCCTTAACGCCGCCCTTAACGCTCTGTCTCAATCCACCAGACCTCGGGCATGTAATTCGGCCCATCCCCGTATAGCGGCACGTGGTCGGGGTATTTCATCTGCGCAACATGGGCGATGCGGTCTTGGGTGAACTGCCAGAACGGCACCACATAGCGCCCTGCGGTCAACACACGGTCCAGCGCGCGGGTTGCGGCGATGAAATCCTGCGCTGTGGTGGCGCTGACCATCCTATCAATCATGGCATCAATGGCGGGGGATTTCGCGCCCATCATATTGCGACTGCCCGGCTGGACTGCTGCCTCTGATCCCCAATAATAGCGCTGCTCGTTGCCCGGGCTTAACGAAAGCGCCCGCCGGAAGATCGCCATATCAAAATCGAACTCGGCATTGCGCGACACGAATTGCGCGTCATCAACCGCCTCGACAGCGGCCGCGATCCCCAACCGCTTGAGCGCCTGGATATAAAGCTCGGCAATTGCCATGTTTTCGGTACTGCCCTTGGACAGCAGAATGTCAAAGCGCAGCGCCTTGCCGTTTGCATCGCGCATTGTGCCATCCTGCGCGGTGTATCCGGCGTCTTGCAGGGCTTTCATCGCGGTGCGAATGCCCGACCGGTTGCGTGCCGATCCGTCTGAAGCGGGCAGGGCATACCCGTCCAGCGCGCCCTCTGGCAGGCTGTCTTTGAAGGGGGCCAATAATTCGGCCACGCGGCCCTCGGCGGGGCCATGGGTCATCGCCAAGGGCGAGTTCGAAAAATACGAGGTGATCCGGGGTTGCGCCCCGCCGGTCAGGGTCTCGCTTATATATTCAAAGTTGAACGCGGCAATCATCGCCTCGCGCACGCGGATATCGTCAAAGGGCGCGCGGCGGGTGTTCATCACGAAACCGGTCATGCCGGACGGTTTTTCATGGGTGAAGACAGACTTCACCACGTCGCCGCGCTGGATCGCCGGAAAATCATACTGGGTGTCCCAGCTTTCGGCGTTGAATTCCCGTATCGCCGAGATTTCGCCCGCCTTGAACGCCTCGAACAGCACATTGGCATCACCATAGAAATCAAGCTTGATCTGGTCGATGTTGTGGGTGCCGCGCCGGAATGGCACGTCTTTGCCCCAATACTCGGGATTGCGCGTCAGGGTCACCTGACGCCCGGCCTGATAATCGGTTACGGTATAGGGACCGGAGCCCACAGGAATATCGGCCAAAGGCGCATTGGCAAAATCGCGACCTTCCCATTGCGCCTTGCTCAGGATCGGACGCATGCCCGCCAACAGCGCCAATTCGCGGTTCTCGGTGTTGAACGCCATCCGGACGCTGCGGGGGCCGGTCTGGGAGATGCTGTCGATCTGCGCGCGCAGCCCGTGATAGCGCGGATGCCCTTCGGATCCCAGCAGATCGTAGCTGAAGATCACGTCCTGGGCGGTGACGGGGCTGCCGTCGGCAAACCGCGCCTCCGGTCTTAGCGTGAATTCCACCCAGGACCGGTCCTCGGCGACCTCAATCGATTCGGCCAAAAGACCGTAAAGCGTGAAAGGTTCGTCCCAGGATCGGCCCATTAACGTCTCGTGGGTGAAAAAAGGCAACTGCCACGGCGCGGTGCCTTTGCGCACGAAAGGGTTAAGGCTGTCAAAGCCGCCGGTGTTGCCCAGAACAATTTTGCCGCCCTTTGGCGCATCTGGGTTCGAATAAGGCAGAGACACAAAATCCGGTGGCAAGGCGGGGTCCCCATACATAGATATCCCGTGCATCGGCGCGGCAGTTACTGCAAGGCCAGACAGAATCAGTGAGGAAACAGCCGCAACTGCCCGACAGGTTTGGAAAAAATATGAGGTCATTTTCGAAACAATCCTGCTCTACCCTTGTTTTATTAGGCCAACTCTTAGCCGCGCTGAGGGGGCTTATCAAACTTTAAGCTTGGATTACGGCGAAGGTTTGCGTATAAAGACCTTACTGCTCGATAGGTTTCTTGCCTGTATGAAACCTGCCTCAATAACTTAACGTCCGCTTCGTGCGGACGTTTTTTTTTGCCCGTGGGGGTTTGGTTTTATTCTCATCAATTTCGGCCAGATCGCAGCTGTCAGCAGAATTTAGCCATTTCAATCGGACCGGCCGCATTCCATGATGCAGTCGCAGAAACCGCAGGAGAACACCATGGCCTATACCATCGACCTTTCGCAAAAAACCGCTCTTATTACGGGCTCGAATTCGGGCATTGGCCTTGGGATCGCCTGGGCCCTGGCGCGCGCCGGTGCCGATGTCGTGCTGAACTCGTTCACCGACCGCGACGAAGACCACGCCATCGCCGAAGCGATCTCCAAGGAAACCGGCAC
The DNA here is from genome assembly GCF_965641905.1 of Sulfitobacter sp. SH22. NCBI lineage: Bacteria > Pseudomonadati > Pseudomonadota > Alphaproteobacteria > Rhodobacterales > Roseobacteraceae > Sulfitobacter > Sulfitobacter sp. SH22. The sequence continues at coordinate 1,144,353 of NZ_OZ282573.1, read as the reverse complement.
CAAAGCGCGCTATATCAAGGCGGATATGTCCAAAGGGGAGGAATGCCGACAGTTTGTCATGGATGCGGGGCATTGCGATATTCTGATAAACAACGCAGGCATCCAGCACGTGGCCCCGATCCCCGATTTTCCGGTGGATAAATGGGACGCAATCATCGCGATCAACCTCAGCTCGGCATTTCATACCACCGCGATGGCGCTGCCGATGATGCGCAAAGCCGGCTGGGGCAGGGTCGTGAACATCTCGTCTGCACATGGCCTGACGGCGTCCCCGTTTAAATCAGCATATGTCGCAGCAAAACACGGCATCGTGGGGCTTACCAAAACCACCGCCCTCGAGACAGCCAAAGAAGCGATCACCTGTAACGCCATCTGCCCCGGCTATGTTCTGACCGACATCGTCGAAAAGCAAATCCCCGACACGATGAAAGAATACGGCATGAGCCGCGAAGAGGTGATCAAGAACGTCATGCTGGTACGCCAGCCCAGCAAGGAATTCGCGACTGTTGAACAATTGGGCGGCACCGCCACCTTCTTGTGCTCGGATGCGGCGGCACAAATCACCGGAACGACAGTCAGCGTCGATGGGGGCTGGACCGCGCTGTAGCAAGTTTTTCGCCTTCGGCGAGGATATTTTAAAGCCAGAGAAGGGACTGCGCCGGTCCTTCATTCTCTGGCTTTTAAATATCCCCGCCGGAGGCATCTGCCCTTTATTCCGGATCATAAGCTAAACGGGGGTCAGCGCGTGATTTGCCTTTTGGGCGATACCGCGTCGTCAGGGTGCGGGCGATGAGTTCAGGGCGGTTTTGGACGGTTTTTGATCCGCTGTATCGATTTGCGCGCCTTCGACGGGCAGGGGCCGTTCGGCCGGATAGACAAGGCCTGCGGAGATGACCAGCTTGGCGGCATCCTCGACCGTCATAGCCAGTTCAATCACGTCTTCACGCGGGAAAAACAGCAAGAATCCGGAAGTGGGGTTTGGCGTCGTGGGGATGAACACGCCGACCAGTTCCTTGTCGACGCCAACGTGGCGGGCCACTTCGCCTTTGGCTGCGATCGAGATAAACCCGAGCGCCCATGCCCCGGGACGGGGATATTCCACCATGCAGGCGGTCTCGAAGCTGCGTTCGCCTTGCGCGAAAATCGTTTCGGAAATCTGTTTGATACCCGAATAAATGGTGCGCACGACGGGGGTGCGTTGCACCAGCCCTTCGGCAAAGCGGATGAAGGACCGCCCGATGATGCCTTTGGCCAGCCAGCCGACGATGATGGTGAACAGCAAAAAGATGATCACGCCGATCCCGCGGACGTTGATTTGCGCCGAAGGATCAAGCCCGAAATAGGTCTGGATCAACCGGTCGGGATGGTAGTTCAAGGGCACCATGGGCAGCACGATGCCATCGATCCAGCCGATGACCGACCAGATCAGCCAGATCGTCAGGCCCACCGGTGCAATCACAACCAGGCCCGTTAAAAACGATCCCCGCAGCCGGGCAAAAACCGTGCGTTTTGGCAAAGGAGGCGGGCTATGGGGCGTGAAAGGCGTGTTCATCGGCGTTTATGTCTTCCAAATAAGTGTCCAGCCAGAGCTAAGTGCTTTGATGTTAGCCTACAATGGACGGTGGATGGATTTCGGGCATCAATTGACTTTCAGGGCCAGTGCTGCCGCTATTCTGGACGCCAGACGTGCGTTATTGCGGACCAGTGCGATGTTTGCGGTCAGGGATTTGCCTTCGGTCAGTTCGAAAATCCGTTGCAGCAAATAGGGGGTGACGGCTTTGCCGGTGATCCCGTGGGTATTTGCGTCATTTTGTGCGGTGGCGATGATCGGGGCAAGGTCGGCGGCCGGGATTTCGTCGGCGGACGGGATCGGGTTGGCGACAAGTTGACCACCGGGCAGGCCCAATTGCGCCCGGGTCACGTGTGCTGCTGCGATCTGGGCGGGGTCATCCATGCGCAGCGGGGATCGCAGGGCCGAGGTGCTGCTCCAGAACGCGGGAAAGCTGTCCTGACCCACGGTGATCACAGGCACGCCTTGGGTTTCCAGCACTTCGAGGGTTTTGGCTACGTCGAGGATGGCCTTGGCACCGGCAGCAACCACGGTAACGGGGGTTTGGGCCAGTTCCAGCAGGTCGGCCGAGATGTCGAACGAGGTTTCGGCACCTTTATGCACGCCGCCGATGCCGCCGGTGGCAAACACACAGATGTCTGCCAGATGTGCCGCAATCATGGTGGCGGCCACGGTGGTGGCCCCTGTGCCACCTGTGGCGATACAGGCGGCCATATCGGCGCGCGAGAGTTTTGCGACGCCTTTGGCCTGGGCCAGTTTCTCCAGCTCGGCGTCCTCGAGCCCGATGTGAAGCTGCCCGTTGATCACGGCGATGGTCGCAGGGGTGGCACCGGCTGCGCGCACGTCGGCTTCGACCTGGCGGGCGACCTCGAGGTTTTGCGGATAGGGCATGCCGTGGGTGATGATCGTGCTTTCGAGGGCGACGATCGGCGTGCCGTCACGGTGGGCTTTGGCAACTTCGGCGCAGCGGTGCAGGGGGATCATATTTTGGTCTCTCCGGAAACATATTGTGCAGCGGCTTCAAGGGCATGGGTCAAGGCAGCATCGGCTGTGGCCCCCTGGATCTCGGCCGCGATATGGGCCGCCATAAAGGTATCGCCAGCGCCGGTCACGCGGGTGACGGATACGGCGGGCGGGATCTGGGTGATCAGGCCGCTTGACTGGCCAACGGTCGCGGGGTTGCCGCCATCGGTGACAACGGCCCTGACAGCGCCGCGGTCCAGCAGGGTGGTGGCCGCATCGCGCGAATTGTCAAAGGTGGTCTGGCACAGCAGTCCGGCTTCCTCGAGGTTGACATAAAGCGTGCCGCGTTTGGCCTGGATAAAGGGGCTCAGGCGCATGGCCTTGCCGGGGCTGGCAGGTGCCACGCGCAGATCGGCATTTGCCAACAGCGGGCTGCGCGCCATTTCGGCCAGCAGATCAAGGGTCAGGTTGCCATCAAGGGCGACGGCCCCTGTGTAGGGCGTTGCCAGTGACCCGTCGGCAAAGGGGCGCAGGATTTTATCGCCGGCGGCCTCGAGCGAATGGGCGTCCGCAATGGCGGCGATCAGGCCGTTCGTGCCTTCGACCGCCATATATTGATCGGTAGGCAGATCGTCAGACCGGTAGACGTAATCGGTGTTCAGCCCGCGCAGCTTGCACGCCGCGATCAACTCGTCGCCTTCTGCGTCGCGGCCCACGGCGCTGATCAGCGCGGGCGACAGGCCGAAACGGGCCAGGGCCATCGCAATGTTCAGGGCGACGCCGCCGGGCAGGCGCGTGATGCGCCCCGGCATATCCGAGCCCTGCCGCATTTGGGTTTCAGCGCGCCCGATGATGTCCCACAGGACCGAGCCGATGCAAAGAATTTCAGGTGTATCTGTCATGGGGTCCGTATTGCCCAGACCAGCGCCAAGGCGCAAGCCCGGTTGAATGTGTCAGGGAACAGACTGCGATCACTTGGGCACGGCAAAGGTCAAGGATGCCCAGAGGCTTTCCCAATGGGGGCTGGTGGCGGTTTTGCCTGCATCCGCTGCGGGGCGCAGGACCACTGAATCCACCAGATAGGTCATGCCGGCGGTCACCGGAAAGGTCAGATGGCCCGCGTCGTCACTGCGATACACGGTGACTGTCGGTTCGGTTTCGGCGGATTTCGCATAGACTTCGATCTGCACATCGCTGCGCGGTTCCCCTTGATAGGTCAGCGCGACCGTCATGTTTCCGTCGAAATCCGGGTCATAGGGGTTCGTCAACGCGGTCAGTTCGGTCTGGAGCCCGAGATTTATGTCGCTGCCGTGGCCGTCGCCAATGGCAATCAAAGCCTTGGAATGGCGGGTATAGCGTTCGCGCACCCTGTCTTGGGGGTAACCGGCGGCGCGGTGTTCGGCCACTGCAGTTTTGAAATCCTTGTGTTCGGTAAAGCCGACAAAGGTGTCCCAGTCTTTATACGTCAGCGAGGACGGCGATGCCTCGTGGGCGACGATCAGCAAACCGTCACGGGGGGGTGCTTTGGTCTGCAACGCGGGGGAATCGCCCATGCGGCTTTGGATCGGGAGGGTTTCCCCCTCGAAGGTCAGGTCAAAACGATCTGTCCGGTTCGAGAAATAGGCGATATCGGTGCCTTCAAAAATCTGGCCGTTCTTTATGCTGGTTGTCAATTCCGCGCCGGGCTTTACTTGATATGTCGGCGCTTCGAGCCAGAATTCATGGGCAACGGCCGGAAATGCGGCAAAACCGACAGACATCACAAGCGCAAGACGGGACAGAAACATGATAGACACCTTATATAAAGTAATGCTCAAGCTGGTCTATGCGGTGCTTTTGTCAAGTGCTGTGACGGGGGCGGTGCGTGCACATGAGGTGGTCCCGACCATTGCGGATTTGACCGTGGCGGATGGCATCGCTGATCTGTCGTTGCGGGTCAACCTTGAGGCGCTGTTGTCTGGGATTGATCTGGATGCGGTCGCAGACACCAATGATGCCGAAAATGCAGGGGATTATGACAGTTTGCGCGCCTTGCCGGCCGAACAGATTGCTGCGCGAGTGCCGGAACTGCTGGCCGCATGGAACGCGGGCCCCTTGCTGCGCGTCGACGGGCAGGCGGTAGATCTGGAAACCGTGTCGGTCAGTGTTCCCGAAAATGTGAACGAAGAGCTGCCGCGGATTTCGCAAGTGCTGCTGCAAGCCCGGATCCCTGCGGAGGCGCGGGCCGTCGTGGTGGCCTGGCCTGCCGGATCGGGCGCGATGGTCTTGCGGCAACAAGGGGTCCAGGACCCCTATACCGGCTATCTGGAGGGCGGCGCGCAAAGCCCCGAGATCGTTCTGACGGGCGGCGGGCAGGAAACCGCATGGCAGGCGTTTTTGACCTATATTCCCGTGGGGTTTGACCACATCCTGCCCAAAGGTCTGGATCACATCTTGTTCGTGCTGGGCCTGTTCTTTTTGTCGACACAGCTGAAACCGCTGATCTGGCAGGTGTCGGCCTTTACGGCGGCGCATACGGTGACGCTGGCGCTTGGGGCGCTTGGGGTGGTGACGGTGCCGGGGTCGATCGTGGAGCCGCTGATCGCTGCATCCATTGTTTATGTCGCTGTCGAAAACATCTTTACCTCGGGGCTAAGCCGTTGGCGGCCCTTTGTGATTTTCGGGTTCGGGCTGCTGCACGGGCTGGGCTTTGCGTCGGTTCTGGGGGAATTCGGCCTGCCTGAAGACCAGTTCATTCCGGCGCTGATCGGGTTTAACATTGGGGTCGAGATCGGCCAGCTGACAGTGATCGCAATCATGGCGCTGTGCGTCTGGCAAGCCTTGCGCGTGGCGCGGGGTGCCGGCGGGGCGCAGGGGGCAAAGCTGCTTTATACCGGGCTGGCGATTGCCGCTTTGGCTCTGTGCTTTGTGCCGATGCCGGATGTTGCCGCCGCGCTGGAGGCCCCTGTGCCGTTGTTCCTGGTACCCTTTGCGCTGGTCTTTACGGCGTGCTTTCTGTCGGTTCAATTTCGCCAGACAGCCGCGCCATACCGGCGGTTTGTGGCGGTCCCGGCCTCTGTCGGGATCGCGGCCGTGGGGGCCTATTGGTTCGTCGAGCGGGTGTTTTTATAACACCCGCCTGATCTCACTTCATCGCGGCGACGAGGGTGGCCAGTGTTTGGGCCGGATTGTCTGATGCCCAGATTTCATCGCCGATGCCAAAGAAATCGGTAAAGGGGGTGAGGGTGCGGATCAGCGCCTCGTCCAGACCACCTTCGGCGACGCAAGGCACTTCGATCACTTCGGACCACCACTGAAACAGATCCAGTTCTGCATAGGATCCGTCATCCAGCGCACTGGGGCGCACGGGGCCAAAGCTGATGTAATCGGCACCGGCCTCGCCTGCGGCCATGCCGTCATGGCGCGATCCTGCGCAATAGCTGCCGACGATGGCGTCTTCTCCAAGGGTTTTGCGGGCATGGCGCACGGAACGCGCGGCATCCGTCAGGTGGACACCGTCCAACCCGATGCGTTCGGCCAGCAATGTGTGGTCGGCAATCACCATCGCAATGTCGCGCGCATCGGTGATTTCACGCACCGCATCTGCGGCGCGCAGCACCACATCTTCGTCGCGGGTGCTGAGCGCGAGGCGCACGCAGGCGAAGGGTTGGGTGTCAAGAACGCGGGCCAATGTCTGGGGAAAGGTTTCCAGCTCGAATTCGGGCGGGGTGATCAGGTAAAGCTGCGGCTGTTCGGGCGTTGTCATGGCAAGCGGTCCTTTGCTGTGTTGGTGCCAATTAACGGATCGCGCAGGGAAAGAAAAACTTTTATGCCTCCGGCGGGGATTTTTTACCATTTGGAAGCAGGGGGCGTTCTTGTGAGAGTAGCGTTGCGCGGGTAAGAGGCAGGCATGAATGATACTGTAGAGAACCCCAAGATACCGGCTTTTGTGTTGGTGCGCCCGCAAATGGGCGAGAATATCGGTGCCGCTGCGCGCGCGATGTGGAATTTCGGTCTGGACCGGATGCGCATTGTCGCACCGCGTGACGGCTGGCCGAACCCTGCTGCCGATGCCATGGCGTCGGGTGCGGGGCGGTTGCTGGACGAGGCGGTCGTTTATGACGATCTGGCGGGATCGTTGGGGGATGCGGCCTTTGTCTTTGCCACCACCGCGCGCGAGCGGGATTTGACCAAGCCGATGTACAGCCCCGAAGCCGCGATGGCCAAGGCGGCTGAACTGATTGCCCAGGGCCAGCGGGTCGCGGTGATGTTCGGGCCGGAGCGGGCAGGGCTTGAGAATGACGATATTGCAAGGGCCAATGCGATTGTATCGGTGCCGGTGAATCCGCAGTTTGCCTCGCTTAATCTGGCGCAATGTGTGCTGTTGATGGGCTATGAATGGATGCGCGCCCAATCCGAGGTGGTGCCCCAGCAGGTCGAGATGGCAGGCACCGATTGGGCCGACAACAGCGAGATCGAGCATCTGGCGCGGCATTTCGAGGAACGGCTGGATGTGGCAGGATTCTTTTATCCCGAACACAAGGCCACCAGCATGAAGGTCAATCTGCGCAACATGTGGTCGCGCCTGCCGTTGACGCGTGCGGATGTGCAGATGTTGCATGGCACCCTGCGACAGATGGTACGCTGGAAAGAGCGCGGCTAGACCTTTGCGCCTACGTGACCTATTTCTGCAACAAACCTAGCAGACAAGAGGCACCATGGCCGAGAAACGTAAGCTTTTTGAGGAAGTGGGCGATGCACAAGCGGCGCGCCCTGTTGCACATACCGGCGGGATTGATCGGGGGCGGGGCGGCGCACGCGGTGCCATTCGCATCTGGCTGTTCATGCTGTTCGCGCTGGTCTTTGTCATGATCGCCGTTGGTGGTCTGACGCGGTTGACCGATAGCGGGCTCAGCATCACTGAATGGCGGCCCTTTACCGGGGCGATGCCACCGCTGAACGAGGCGGACTGGCAATCGGAATTTGCCAAATACCAGGAGATCGACGAATTCCTAGTGCAAAATTCCTGGATGCAACTGAGCGATTTCAAACTGATTTACTGGTGGGAATGGGGCCATCGTCAACTGGGCCGCGTGATCGGGCTGGTTTGGGCGATCGGGTTCTTGTGGTTCTTGCTGCGCCGCCAAATTCCGACCGGCTGGACGGGGCGTTTGCTGTTGCTGGGCGGGCTTGGGGGCCTGCAAGGCGCGATTGGCTGGTGGATGGTATCCTCGGGCGTCACCACGGGCGAGGCGGTTTTGGATGTGGCCAGCTACAGGCTTGCCACACATCTGGGGCTGGCGTTTGTGATCCTGGGGTTCATCACCTGGTACGCCTTGATGCTGGGCCGTCCCGAGAAGGACCTGATGCAGGCGCGTCGGGCTAAGGAAAGCAAACTGTTTGGCATGTCCACCGGGCTGCTGCATTTCGCATTCCTGCAGATTTTGCTGGGTGCTTTGGTCGCTGGCATTGATGCGGGGCGCTATTTCGTCGATTGGCCGTTGATGCAGGGGCAGTTCTTTCCACCCGATGCATTCAGCATCACGCCGGTCTGGCGGAATTTCTTTGAAAATCCGGGGCTTGTGCAGTTCATGCACCGCATGGCCGGCTATTTGTTGCTTGCTTTTGCCGTGGTCGTATGGCTGCGCGGGCGCACATCGGCACATCCAAACACGCGCAGCGCCTTCAATCTGATGATGCTGGCCATGGCGGGGCAGGTTGTGCTGGGCATCGTCACTGTTTTGAACGCGGCCCCGGTGCATATCGCCATTTGGCATCAGGTACTCGCTGTGGTCTTGTGGGTCCTTATTCTGCGGGCGCGGTTCCTAAGCGGCTATCCCATTCCAACTTCCCTGAGAGGAAAAACCAAATGAGTGCTTTTGATGATCTGATGGCGTTTCAACGCGAAACAGAGGCGCTGTCCCAGATTGCGGGGCGTTTGGGGTGGGACCAGGAAACCATGATGCCACGCGGTGCGGCCCCCCAACGGGGCGAAGAAATGGCCGCCATCGAAGGGGTCTTGCATGCACGGCGGGTGGATTCGCGCATTGCGGACTGGCTGGGGATGATCGACGAAGGCCATCTGGATGAGGCCGGAAGCGCGCAATTGCGCCATATCCGGCGGTCCCATGCGCGGGCCAGCAAGGTGCCTGCCGCATTGGCCGCCCGTCTGGCGCGGGTCACCTCTGAGGCGCAAGGCATCTGGGCCGAGGCGCGCGAAGCAGATGATTTCAAGGCGTTTGCATCGACCCTGTCCGAAGTGATCACGTTGAAACGTGAGGAGGGCATGGCGCTGGCCGCCGGTGGCGACGTCTATGATGCGATGCTGGACGATTATGAACCGGGTGCCACGGGGGCCGAGCTTGAGGCGATGTTTGGTGCATTGCGCCCCGAATTGACCCGCCTGCGCGAAGCTGTGCGCGCGGCAGAGGCACCGCCGAAACTGGAAGGCAAATTTGACGAATCCGCACAGATGAAGCTGACGCGGCAATTGGCCAAGACCTTTGGCTATGACATGAGCATGGGCCGTGTGGACAAGGCAGTGCATCCGTTTTCAAGCGGATCGGGCCTTGATGTGCGGATCACCACGCGCACCAACGAGACGGACCCGTTCAATTGCTTTTATTCGACCATCCACGAGGTCGGTCATGCCTGCTATGAGCAAGGGATCGACCGCGACCATTTGCTGACCCCTTTGGGGGCCGGTGTGTCGATGGGGGTCCATGAAAGCCAAAGCCGTATTTACGAAAACCAGCTGGGCCGCAGCCGCGCCTTTACGGAATGGCTGTTTGGCCAGATGAAAGATGCCTTTGGCGATTTCGGCGTCGCGGATGCGGATATGTTCTACCGGATCGTGAACCGGGTGTCTGACGGCTTTATCCGCACCGAAGCGGATGAGTTGCAATATAACCTGCATGTCATGATGCGTTTTGATCTCGAGCGGGCTTTGATGGGCGGCGATCTTCAGGTCGATGGCCTTGAGGCCGCGTGGAATGACCGTTTCAAGGCCGATTTCGGCTATGAGGTTGATAAGCCGTCCAACGGTGTCTTGCAGGATGTGCATTGGTCGGTGGGGCTGTTTGGCTATTTCCCGACCTATTCCTTGGGCAATGTCTATGCGGGCTGCCTGAACGCGGCGTTGCGCAAGGATGTTCCGGATCTGGACAGCCAGTTGGCCAAAGGGGAAACCGGATCTGCCACGGCTTGGTTGAAAGATAATGTGCAGACCCACGGTGGCCTTTATGAGCCCAAAGACCTGATCACCCGCGCCACGGGCACGGCCCCGACCGAGGCACCTTTGCTGGATTATCTGAAGACCAAATTCGGCGAATTATACAAGGTCTGACCATAAAATCAGGCTTTCCAAGGTGGGCGGAACGCGATTCGCTCACCTTTAGGTAAAGTTCGGCGGTATCATTAAACGGTCTGGTTTTAGGCGCGGGGATTGGGACGCTTTGGTAGAAACAGCCAATGGGCAGGCTGGAATTACCGGCCAAGCCATAAAATTGGGTGTTCAAGGGGCGTTTTGGCACTTAAACCCGTTTGCAATGGCAGGCAAATTATGCGAGAAAAAGCACGATGAATTCTTTTTCGAGATTTGGAGATCGACGAATGACACGTTTCACAGCAATCACAGCAGCACTTCTTTTGACTGCAGGCATGGCATCCGCCCAAGATACAACCGCAGTAGCAGTTGGTGGTGAAACAGGCATTCCTGGTTACCCAACAAGCGTTATCGGTGCAAATGGCGTTGCCTATGCATGTGGTCCGCTCATCGGCGGCGTATATAACTGCGTTACAGCAGCAGGCGCAGGTGCCGGTGCTGGTGCAGGCTTTGGTGGTATCGGCGCAGGTGGCATTGCCGGTATGGTAGCAGCTGTCGTAGCAGTCGCCGCGATTGCCAACAGCAGCAACGGTACAAACGGCACCAACTAAACAATAGTTTAGTTGCAGCTTAGAAAAAGCGTCCCGATCCGGGGCGCTTTTTTTCGTTTGTGCAACGGTTTTTCAGACCTGTGAAATTGCCAGACCTGTAAAATTCACTGCCCAGCGAAAGATGCCGCATCAAAGAAAAAAGCCACCCGGTATCAGACCGGGTGGCTTTTTCATGTTCTGTGCAGATATCGGCGAATTAGGATTCTTCGGTCGCCTCGCCCTCAATCTCGCCATCAATCTCGTCATCACCCTGATCGGCGATCCATGCGACGCTCACGACCACTTCGCCCTTGCCGGTATCGAACACTTTCACACCGCCGGCACTGCGCGACCGGAAGGAAATGCCCTCGACGGGGACGCGGATGGATTGGCCTTTGGACGTGGCCAACATGATCTGGTCGTCCATCTCGACAGGGAAGGAGGCGACGATATCGCCACCGCGCATGGCCTTGTCCATGGCTGTCACACCCAGACCACCACGCCCGCGCACCGGATAATCATGGCTGGACGACAATTTGCCCGAGCCTTTTTCGGTGATCGTCAGCAGCAGGTTCTCGGCGGCTGACATTTCGGCATAGCGTTCCTGGCTGATGGTCGCGTTTGCGTCTACTTCTTCTTCGTCCGAAACAACATCGGCATCATCGGCCAGACCCGCCATCGCGCGGCGCATCTTGAGGTAGGCCGACCGTTCTTCGGATGTCGCATCAAAGTGGCGGATGATCGACATGGAAACCACCTTGTCGTCGCCGCTTAGCTTGATGCCACGCACACCAACCGACGCGCGGCTGTTGAACACGCGCACATCTGTGGCAGGGAAACGGATCGCCCGGCCTGAATTGGTGACCAGCATCACATCGTCATCATTCGATGCAATGCGCGCATTGATCAGCGTGGTGTCGGCGTGATCGTCCTCGAACTTCATCGCGATCTTGCCGTTGCGCATGACATTGGTGAAATCCGACAGCTTGTTGCGGCGCACGGTGCCTGCCGAGGTGGCGAATACCACCTGCAAATCGGCCCATTCGGCCTCGTCGCGGTCAACGGGCATGATGGCCGCGATGGATACACCAACCGGGATCGGCAGAATGTTAACGATCGCCTTGCCTTTCGATGTGCGGCTGCCCTGCGGCAAACGCCATGTCTTGAGCTTGTACACCATGCCGTCGGTCGTAAAGAACAGCAGCTGCGTGTGGGTGTTGGCGACGAAAAGCGTGGTGACCACGTCTTCTTCTTTGGTCTGCATCCCCGACACGCCTTTGCCACCGCGGCGCTGGCTGCGGAAATCCACCAAAGGTGTGCGTTTGATATAGCCGCCGGAAGTCACGGTCACGACCATGTCTTCGCGCGCGATCAGGTCTTCGTCATCCATGTCACCGGACCAATCGACGATCTCGGTCCGACGTGGCACGGCAAACTGGTCTTTCACTTCGGCCAGTTCATCCGAGATGATGCTCATGATCCGCTCGCGGCTGCCCAGAATTTCAAGGTATTCCTGGATCTTCTTGGCCAGCTCTTCCAGCTCGTCGGTAACTTCCTTGACGCCAATCTGGGTCAGGCGCTGCAACCGCAGTTCCAGAATGGCGCGGGCTTGGGCCTCGGACAGGTTATAGGTGCCGTCGTCATTGGCGGTATGGGTCGGATCGTCGATCAGCGCGATGTATGGCAAAATCGATTCCGCAGGCCAACGGCGTGTCATCAGTTTTTCACGCGCTTCGGATGCATCGGCAGAAGACCGGATGGTCGCGACGATTTCGTCGATATTGGTGACGGCCACGGCCAGACCACACAGGATATGGCTGCGTTCACGGGCCTTGCGCAGCAGGAATGCTGTGCGGCGGGCAACCACATCTTCGCGGAAATCAATGAAATAGGTCAGGAACTTGCGTAGCGTCAACTGTTCGGGGCGGCCGCCGTTCAGCGCCAGCATGTTACAGCCGAAATAGGTTTGCATCGGCGTATAACGGAACAGTTGGTTCATCACGACTTCGGCTGTCGCATCGCGTTTCAGCTCGATCACGACGCGCACACCGTTGCGGTCGGATTCATCCTGGACGTGGGCGATGCCTTCGATCTTTTTCTCGCGTACTTGCTCGGCGATCTTTTCGATCATGGTGGATTTGTTCACCTGATAGCAGATCTCGTCGATGACGATGGCAAAACGGTCTTTGCGGATCTCTTCAACACGGGTTTTGGCGCGCATGATGACGCTGCCACGACCCTCAAGATACGCTTTGCGCGCACCGGAGCGGCCCAGCATGATACCACCGGTCGGGAAATCGGGGCCGGGGATATATTCGATCAGGTCTTCGGAGGTCAGATCGGGGTTCACGATCAGCGCCTGACAGGCATCGATGACCTCGCCCAGGTTATGGGGCGGAATGTTGGTCGCCATACCGACGGCAATACCGCCCGCACCATTGACCAGCATGTTCGGGAACCGCGCGGGCAGAACCGTGGGTTCACGTTCCTTGCCATCGTAGTTGTCGATAAAGTTAACGGTATCTTTGTCCAGATCGCTGGTCATGAACGACGCGACCTTGTCCAGACGCGATTCAGTATAGCGCATCGCCGCTGCGCTATCGCCGTCCATCGAGCCAAAGTTGCCCTGGCCATCAATCAGCGGCAGGGACATCGAGAAATCCTGCGCCATCCGCACCAAGGCGTCATAAATCGCGCTGTCGCCATGCGGGTGGTACGAACCCATCACATCGCCCACGGATTTCGCGGATTTGCGATAGGTCTTGTCGTGGGTGATGCCTTTTTCATACATCGAATAGATGATGCGGCGGTGAACGGGTTTCAGACCGTCCCGCAGGTCGGGGATGGCGCGGCTGACGATGACAGACATGGCGTAATCCAGATAGGATGTGCGCATCTCGTGTTCGATGGTGACCGAAGGGCCATCGTAAACGGGGCGCTCTGCCGGGATTTTGTCATCGTTTTCAGGTGTTTCTGGCGTGTCGTTCACGTGATCTGCCTAGCTCTTGCTGGTTCTATATATTGGGGTTTTGTATAGCAGACGGGGTATATAGGGTGCAATGCCTGTGGGCTTACTGGGTCGATTTGAATCGGAGAGAACAGCTAAGTTATTGAAAAACAAGCAGACTAATTCGTGCCCATTTCAGGTGGCGTAACGTCAATTTATTACGCTGCCCACAAGTGGCGAAATCGCGGCTAGGATGCGTGCAATTGTCAGAGGGAGAGCCGGAAATGCAGCGAATATTGGTGAATCAGACGTCTATCGCCCAAACCCGGCATCAGGACGTCGCCAGCGCGCCGCTTGAGGCGGGGCAGGCACGGCTTGTGCTAGAAAGCTTTGCGCTGACCTCCAACAACGTGACCTATGCGGCAGCGGGGTTTGACATCGGCTATTGGCAGTTTTTCCCAAGCGGAAGCGAAGGTTGGGGCATCGTCCCGGTCTGGGGCACGGCCAAAGTTGTGGAAAGCCGCAGCGATGCTTTGGCGGTCGGCACGCGGCTTTACGGCTTTTACCCGATGGCGGAGGAGATGGTGATAACGCCAAAATCTGCGCAGGGCGGGTTTGTGGACGCAGCAGAGCACCGCGCGAAACTGCCGTTGATCTACAACCAATACACGCCGGTACGATCCGGCAGCGATGCTGACGACCATCTGCGGGCGATTTTACAGCCTTTGCTGGCCACATCGTTTTTGCTGTTCGACTGGTTGCAGGACAATGACTGTTTCGGCGCGCGGCAGATCATCATCGGCAGCGCATCGTCGAAAACCGGTCTGGGGCTGTGCAAATATCTGGCTGAACCTGCGGATCGCGCCTATCGGATTGTCGGTCTGACATCTGCGAAAAACCGTGAGTTTGTGGAAAGCCTTGGCGCATGCAACAGCGTGCTGACCTATGACCAGATCGACGATATTGCGCAGGTGCCTTCGGTCTATGTGGATATGTCCGGCAACAGCGCGGTCAAGGCCGCGTTGCATGCGCATTTGGGCGACGCGCTCAAGCATTCCTCGGCCGTGGGGCTGAGCCATTGGGATCACTTTGCGCCCGCGCAAAAGCTGGCAGGGCCAAAGCCCGAATTCTTTTTCGCGCCGTCGCAGGTGGCCAAACGGCGGGCAGACTGGGGGCCGGGCGAGATCGAGAAACAGATCACCGCGGCATGGAAGCGGATCGCGGCGGATGCATCAACCTGGATGAAAGTGCAGGTCCATCAGGGCATCGCGGCAGCCGAGGCCCCGTATCACGCGCTGGTCACAGGGCAGGCGGACCCGACGACAGGCGTGATTATCCGGCCCTAGAGGTCAGGCGGAGCAGCTGGCACCGCCCAAAACGCAGAACTTGGCGCAATGGGGGTGGTTGAGCGCGACATCTTTTTCGGCTTCTTCAAGGCTGTTGCCCAGTTCGAATTCCGCGCTGTAGGGCAGCAGGGTGCAGGCCAGCACGGCAGGCTTTTCAGCGCCCTTGCGTTTGACCACCATCCGCGAAGATGAACACATGATCACATCAGGAGACTTGTTTAAGATACCCCAGCAAGCCGTTGTAATCTCAGGAACTTCGACGGTTTCGTCCATCTCGGGGAACAGCACGGTCATGCCCGGATCATTGGCGTCGATGTCAAACCCGTGTTCGGCGTAAAACGCGCCATATCCGGCGCGGCTGTCTTCGTCACTGGCCCCGAAAACCGACCTGCCGGCAACCGCCATGCGAAGGCCGTTGTCACGCAACCATTCCATGCCGGTGACCGTCTTGGCCAGCGCGCCTTGGCCACGTTCAGCATCATGCAGATCAGCGCGATAGTGATCGACCGAAATCCGCAGGGTCAGCTTGCCGGGGTAGGCGGCGTTCAACCGTTTCAGCCCTGCCAGCACCGGTTTGCGCATCATCGGACGCATCGCGTTGGTCAGGATCAGCACATCATAGCCGGCGGCCAAGGATGCCTCGGTCATCTCGATCATTTGCGGGTTCATAAAGGGTTCACCGCCGGTAAAGGCGACTTCTGTCACGGGCCAGTTGCGCGCCGTGATCTGCCCCAGATAATCGCGGACCTCGTCAGCCGTGATATAGACCAGCGCATCATTGGTGGGGCTCGACGCGATATAGCAATTCACGCATTCGATATTGCACAGCGTACCTGTGTTAAACCACAAGGTCTGCGGATGGGTCAGACTGACGGTCGCGCGGGGTTCGCCCTTGGCAGTCACCAGGGGGTTTTCGAATTTTCCGGCGTTGGCCAGTGCAATATCTTTCATCGACAATGCGCCCCTTAATGGTTTGTGCAATTTCTTTGTCTAGGCGAATGGTAAATTCAAGAAAACCCTGTGTATTCTTTCGCACATACTTGTGAAGTGCAGAAAATCCTGTATGTTTGCGCTAACATTGAATGAACCGCCCATAAATGCTGTGCCCGTGCAGCAAGGAGTTGCCCCATGGTCTCACGCGTTATTCCGGTCGATCCGTTCGATCTGGTGATTTTCGGCGGTACCGGTGATTTGGCCCGACGCAAGATCTTGCCCGGTCTGTTCCGGCGTTTCTGTTCCGGTCAAATGCCTGAGAACGCCCGGATTATCGGTGCTGCGCGCACAGATATGGATGCCGACGGCTACCGGGTGATGATTGCCGAGGCGATTGCAGAGTTCAACGCGGATTTCGAGCATGAAAAAGGCCAGCTTGAAGGGTTTTTGACCCGTCTGGAATACGTCACCATTGATGCCAAGGGCACAGATGGCTGGGCCGATCTGCAAAAGCTGATGTCGGGCAAGGACCGGGTCGAGGCATATTATTTCTCGGTTTCTCCGGCGCTTTTCGGTGATCTGGCAGAGCGGTTGCAGCAATGGGGCATGGCCGATGCGAACAGTCGCATCGTGGTTGAAAAACCCTTTGGCCGCGATCTGCAAACCGCACGCGCCTTGAACGCCACGCTGGCCAAATATTTCGACGAAAGCCAGATTTACCGGATCGACCATTATCTGGGCAAGGAAACCGTCCAAAACCTCATGGCTGTCCGCTTTGGCAACATGCTGTTCGAGCCGCTTTGGAACAGCCAGTATGTCGATCACATCCAGATCACTGTGGCCGAAACCGTGGGCGTCGGGGGCAGGGGTGAATATTACGACAAATCCGGTGCCATGCGCGATATGGTGCAAAACCACCTGATGCAATTGCTGTGTCTGATCGCGATGGAACCACCGGCGCGGTTTGATCCTGACGCGGTGCGCGATGAAAAGCTCAAGGTGATCCGCGCGCTGGATCCGGTGTTGCCACATCACATTTCGCGCGGGCAATATCAGGCCGAACCGTGCAACGAGACCGAACATCCCGGCTATCGCACCGCCGTCGGCGACCCCCGTTCGCGCACCGAAAGCTTTGTCGCGCTGAAAGCCCACATCAGCAACTGGCGGTGGGCGGGCACGCCTTTCTATCTGCGCACCGGCAAACGCATGGCGGCGCGGTCCTCCGAGATCACAGTGGTGTTCAAGGAAACCCCGCATTCGATCTTTGCCGAAGACGCAGGCCGGCACCGCAACGTCTTGTCGATCCGGCTGCAACCGAACGAGGGGATTACGCTGGGCGTGACGATCAAGGAGCCCGGCCCCGGCGGCATGCGTCTGATCGACGTGCCGCTGGACATGACCTTTGCCGATGCATTGGGGGCTGAAGGGGCCGAACAGGTTGACGCCTATGAGCGCCTGATCATGGATGTGATCCGTGGCAACCAGACCTTGTTCATGCGCGGCGACGAGGTCGAGGCCGCCTGGGCGTGGACCGACCCGATCATCCAGGGCTGGGAGGCCCGCAACGACGTGCCCAAACCCTATGACAGCGGCTCTGACGGGCCTACGGATGCGATGGAAATGATGCGGCGCGACAACCGTAAATGGCGGGAGCTTTCGGCATGAAACTGATCGAATACGCAGACCGGGACATTCTGGCGCTGGATGTGGCGAATATTCTGGCAGGAGAGTTGGAAAACGCGCTGCTGTCCCATGACAGGGTCAGCCTGGCCGTGCCCGGTGGCACCACGCCCGGCCCGATTTTCGACAGTCTCAGCGCTGCCAGCCTTGACTGGTCGCGGGTGCAGGTGATGCTGACCGACGAACGTTGGGTCGCCCCCGATCACGATATGTCGAACGCACGGTTGCTGCGCCAGCGTTTGCTGGTTGGTCCGGCGGCCGCGGCGGGGTTCACGCCGTTTTACCTTGACGGTCTGACCGCCGCCGAAGCATCCGAGCAATTGTCAGAAACCATCACCCGGCATCTGCCGATTTCCGTGCTGGTTCTGGGCATGGGGGCCGATATGCACACGGCCTCGCTTTTCCCCGGATCGGACGGGCTGGCAGCGGCGATGGCCGATGATGCACCCGCAGTCTGCCCCATTAACGTCGCTGGCCAAGACATTGGCCGCATTACACTTTCCCGACCGGTTCTCGAGGGGGCCATGTCGAAACATCTGGTCATCTTCGGTGATGAAAAACGCGCAGCGGTAGAGCGGGCCTTGACCCTGCCAGCCCATGAGGCCCCCATCGGCGCAGTATTACAAGAGGCGGTGGTCCATTGGGCAGCATGACAAAATTCGACGCTCTTATTGCGATGCAGGCAGCGGTCAAGGACCGGTCGATCCTGTCCCTGTTCGACGATGCCGACCGCGCGGCGACATTCAGCGCGCAAACCGGCGACATGCTGTTTGATTTCTCAAAGACCAACCTTGACCGCGAAACGATGGATGCGCTGCTGGCGTTGATCGACGGGGCCGATGTTCAGGCGCGGCGCGACGCGATGTTCGCAGGCGACAAGATCAACGAAACCGAAGGCCGCGCCGTCTTGCACACCGCCTTGCGCAACCTTGATGGCGGGCCGGTGATGGTTGACGGGGCGGATGTCATGCCGGGCATTCTGGCGACGCTCGACCGGATGCGCGATTTTGCCGACAATATCCGCGCCAGCGACATTACCGATGTTGTGAATATCGGCATCGGCGGGTCCGACCTTGGCCCTGCGATGGCCGTGCAGGCGCTGTCGCCCTACCATGACGGGCCGCGCTGCCATTTCGTGTCAAATGTGGATGGTGCGCATATCGCCGATACGCTGCGCGGGCTCGATGCAAAAACCACGCTGGTCATCGTCGCCTCGAAAACCTTCACCACGATCGAAACCATGACCAATGCCCGCACCGCGCGGGCGTGGATGACAGAAAATGGCGGCGACCCCGCACAGCAGTTTGCCGCCCTCAGCACAGCCCAGGACAAGACAGATGCGTTCGGCATCAATCCCGCGCAGGTCTTCGGCTTCGAGGATTGGGTCGGCGGGCGGTATTCCGTCTGGGGCCCGATCGGGCTGTCTTTGATGATCGCCACCGGCCCGCGCGCCTTTCACGCATTCCTGCGCGGCGCGCAATCCATGGACCGTCATTTCTGCGCCGCTGCCCCCCATGAAAACATGCCGATGCTGCTGGCGCTTGTGGGCATCTGGCACAACCAGATCTGCGGCTACGCCACCCGCGCCGTGCTGCCCTATGATCAACGTCTGGGCCAGCTCCCCGATTACCTGCAACAGCTTGAAATGGAATCGAACGGCAAAACCACGCAAATGGATGGCACCACCGCGCCGTTCCACACAGGCCCCGTGGTCTGGGGCGCGCCGGGCACCAATGGCCAGCACGCGTTCTACCAGCTGATCCACCAAGGCACCCGCGTGATTCCCTGCGAATTCCTGATTGCCGCCAACAGCCACGAACCCGACCTTACCCACCACCACAAACTGCTGATCGCCAATTGCCTCGCCCAATCCGAGGCGCTGATGCGCGGGCGCAGCCTGCAAGAAGCCTCGCAAATCATGGCCGCCAAGGGCCTGACAGGGGCCGAACTCGACCGTCAGGCGCGCCACCGCGTATTCCCCGGCAATCGTCCGTCAACGACCCTCAGCTATCCGCTGCTTGACCCTTTCACGCTGGGCCAGATCATCGCGCTCTACGAACACCGGGTCTTTGTCGAAGGGGTGATCCTCGGCATCAATTCCTACGATCAATGGGGGGTGGAACTGGGCAAGGAACTGGCCACGTCGCTGCAACCCGTCGTAGACGGCTCAGAACCCGCCACCGGAAAAGACGGCTCCACCGCCGCCCTTGTCGCCTTCATCGCCAAACACGCAGACTGATATTTCGGCATTTCATTTTGCCAAATAAACTCCGGGGAGTTTGAGGGGCAGCGCCCCTCATCCTTTCTGCAAAACCATGTCCGGCCTCAAACCAGATCAGGATTGCGCCCCATCCGGTTTGCAACCTTGGCCACGGTCAACCCTTGGGCGATGATCGAAAACACCACCACAATATAGGTGCAGGTCAGGATCACCGGCTTCCAGTCCCCGTCGGGCAAAGACAGCGCCAAAGCCACCGAAATCCCGCCCTTGAGGCCGCCCCAGGTCATAATCGGGATCACACCTTGGTTGAAATTCCGGAACGGGCGCAGGATCAGGATCGGCACGGCAACCGCCACCAAACGCCCCAGCAGGGCAAGGATGATCGCCGCCATACCGGTCAGGAACAGATCGCCGTTAAAGGCGATTGCGAACACCTCGAACCCGATCATCAAAAACAGCACCGCATTCAAGATCTCGTCGATCAGCTTCCAGAACGCATCGACATAGCTGCGGGTTTCTTCCGACATGCCCCGCGCGGCCCCCACATCGCCAATCAGCAACCCCGCACAGACCGCCATAATCGGGGCCGAGACATGCAGGGCGACCGCCAGCTCGTAGCCCCCGAATGCCAGCCCCAGCGTCAGCAGCACCTCAAGCGAATAATCGTCGATCCGGCGCATGATCCGAAAGGTCAGCCAGCCCAGTACCAGACCCAGCACGGCACCGCCCAAGGCTTCCTGAAAAAACAGCCGTCCCGCGCCCAGCACCGCGTTGCCCTCGGCCCCGTGGCTGTCAAGCGCCGGAAAGGCGAGGCCCACAAGGATCAAAAACACCACATAGCCGACGCCGTCATTGAACAGGCTTTCGCCGGCAATCTTGGTTTCCAGCGACTTGGGCAAATCCGCCTCGCGCAGGACGCCCAGAACAGCGACCGGATCAGTGGGCGAAATCAGCGCGCCGAACACCAGTGCCGTGAGCAGGGGCATCCCCGTGAGCCATGAAAAGCCAAATCCGACCACGGCCGTCGACAGCGCCACACCAAGGGTCGCCATCAGGGCCACAATCCCCCATTCGCGCCGCAAATCCGAGGTTTTGACATGCAAGGCACCGGCAAACAGCAGCAGGCCCAACATGCCCTCCAGCAGCGCTTCGGAGAAATCGATCCCCTTGACCACGCCGCGCACGGTGTCGGCCATCCCCAAGGCGGGCCAGATCAGATCAAGCCCCAGCAGCCCGAAAGACGCGATCAGCGCCACCACCAGAATGCCAATGGAAGACGGCAGCTTGAGAAACAGGTAGTTGATTGCCCCGAACCCACCGGCCATGACGATCAAAAGCGAAGCGATTTGCAAAACGGTCATGGCGGGACTTTCTTTCAGGTCTAAAGCTTGATGTCGTAGGTGACCCAAGGCGTGCGGGTGGCGAGCTTGTCATACACCGCGCGGCCGCGATAATTGTCTTCGGCGGTGATCCAGCGCACGGTGCCCCAGCCTTTTTCCTCGGCCACGGATTTCACCGCACCGATCAGCGCTTGGGCGGCACCCGATCCACGTGCGGCGGGGTCCACGAACAGATCATCCAGAAAGCAATTGGTAATCGCCCGCAACTGGCTGACAAAGGGGCGGTAATGGGTCAGCCCGATGAGCTTGCCCGATGCGTCCTGGGCGACAATGCAATTGCTGCTGTGGGTTTCGTCCATCAGCCATCCAAACACGGTCGCGCGCATGTCCGGTGTTTGGTCAACTTTGTAGAACGCGGCATATCCGGCAAAGAGCGTCTCCCAGGCGGCGCGGTCTGACGCAGCGAGCGGGCGTGTTGTTACGGTCATGGCGAATTCCTTTCTGGCAGCGCTCAGCTGTCGGCGGTTGCTTTGTCGTGGGTCTTGAAATGGTGTTTCAGGCGGTCGGGCAGGGCGAAGCGACCTGTGCCTTCGCGGTCCAGCAGGACCAGCACGCAGTCAAATGTCGCGCGCAGCTGGCCGCCTACCCAGACTTGCTGGCTCAGGCTGTAGGATGTGTTGCGAAAGCCGGTGCAGCGGCAGGTCACGATGTAATCTTCGCGTTCCAGCAATTCGTGCAGATACCGGATCGACCCCGACCGGATAACCACCTTGGGGCCCGGTGCGTCCAGCAGGCCCTGTTCAACAAGCGATTGCGTATAGCGGATGCGCAGACGTTCAAACCATTCGAAATAGGTACAGTTGTTGACGTGGTTGTTGGTGTCCAGATCGGAAAACCGCACCTGATCTGCCATTGCCAGAGGCTGTGGTTCGGTCAGACCGGCATCGCGTTGCTGATCCGCTGTCAGGGGGGTGTGGTAAACTAGTTTCATTCACCCTGCGTAAGCATGTGTTTGGGCGCTTGCAAGAGGGGGATGGATTGTTCAGGGTGTTGGAAAAATCGCAATCGGGAGGATGCGCCATGCTTGGCCAAATGATGAAAAAATCGCTGACGATCTCTAGTCTGATCGAACACGCGCAACGCTATCACGCGGGCGGAGAGATCTATTCGGTCAATACCGGCGGCGGTGTGGAGGAAACCAGCTGGGGGCAGGTCGGGCGTAATTCACGGGCACTGGCGTCTGCGCTGACCAAGCTTGGTCTGGACCAGCAGGCGCGCTGCGGCACGATCGCATGGAACAACCGCCGCCACCTTGAGATCTACTTTGGTGTGTCGGGCGGTGGGTTTGTCTGCCACACGATCAACCCGCGCCTGTTTCCTGAACAGCTGGTCTATATCCTGAACCACGCCGAAGATAAGGTGCTGTTTATCGACAAGACCTTTGTGCCGCTGGTCGCCGCGATCATGGACAAGCTCGAGCATCTGGACCACGTCGTTTTGATGGAAGGCACCGATGCCGAAGCCGCCAAGCAGATCCCCGGCCTCAAGTTCTATGACGATCTGGTTGCCAGCGGTGATCCCGAATTCGACTGGCCCGAACTGGATGAAAACACCGCCTCAAGCCTGTGCTACACCTCTGGTACCACGGGCAACCCCAAGGGCGTGTTGTATTCGCACCGCTCGACCGTTTTGCACAGCTTTGGCATCAACCTAGCCGACAGCATCGCGATTTCCGCCAAAGAGGTCGTGCTGCCCGTTGTGCCGATGTTCCACGTCAACGCATGGGGCGCGCCATATGCTTGCGCCATGGTCGGTGCGCGTATGGTGATGCCGGGGCCGGGTCTGGATGGTCCGTCGCTGGTTGCCTTGATCGACACATACAAGGTCACGCTGGCGCTTGGGGTGCCGACGATCTGGCTGGGTCTGCTGGGCGAGGCCGACAAGATCGGATCGACGCTGAGCAGTCTGAAACGCACCGTCGTTGGCGGCTCTGCCTGCCCGCCGTCGATGATCACCGCCTTTCGCGAGAAATACGGCGTCGAGACGATCCATGCCTGGGGCATGACCGAAATGTCGCCCGTGGGCACGATCAACCAGCCGCTGGCCAAACATCTGGAACTGCCCGAGGCAGAACAGCACCGCCTGCGCGAAAATCAGGGCCGGCCTGTGTACGGGGTTGAACTGGAAATTCTGGACGACGAAGGCAACCCTGTCGCCCATGATGGTAAAACCCAAGGCGATCTGGTCACCAAGGGGTTCTGGATTCTGGACGCCTATTTCCGCAAAACCCGCGAGGAAACACTGACCAAAGACGGTTGGTTCGACACCGGCGATGTGGCGACGATGGATGCCGACGGCTATGTCACGATCCGCGACCGGTCCAAGGACATCATCAAATCGGGTGGCGAATGGATCAGTTCGGTCGAACTGGAAAACATCGCGATCGCGCATCCAAAGCTGTCAGATGCCGCCGTTATCGGTGCGCGTCACGAGAAATGGGACGAGCGGCCGATTCTGATTGCTGTCATCCGCGAAGGCCACGCGCCCACCGAAGAAGAAATTCTGGCGGTGTTCGACGGGAAGATTGCAAAATGGCAAATCCCCGACTGCGTGGTCTTTACCGATGTTCTGCCCCGCAATGCGACGGGCAAAGTGCTAAAACGCAATCTGCGCGACGCCTTCGGAGAGGTGTTGATCAAGATGTAAGAACTTGCGCTGCTGGTCTGTTAATTCAGATCAGCAGCGTTCTTTTTACCAAGCGGTGCGTCAGACGTAGGTGCGGCGGCGCTTGTGGCAGCATTTGCAGACATCTTCGGGCATTGCGCGGCTTGGGCGCCAGCGGTGAAGACCAAAAAAGCAGGGAACGCGCAAAAACGCGCGAATAAGTGAAGAGGGCATTTGATAACCTGTGGAGTTTTATTGGGTTTGTAAAATAAAGATCGAAATTTAAGTCATTAAACTCGGCAACTGGTCAAGCGTTCAGGGTTAACGATTGAAATGAAATAGTCAAAATAATTCGGCGTTTCTTCAATCCAAAGTTATTCCTTTTCAAGGGGATACAACTTGGAGCGGGTGTAATTCAGGATTAGCGTAATATTTAGGCTTTAATAATATCCGAAGACACTCGGTGCTTTGGCCGCTGTTGTCGAGCGATAAATTTTGCAAAGGGCCCATCCTCAAATCGGCTTTGGCGAGCGGATTGGGTTCGGAATGAAACAGCGCAATTGCCAAAGAATTTCGCAGGTCGAAGGCTTTTTTGCCCCCCGCGATTTGGGTGAAGTGATGAACCGCCTTGGTGTGCTGTGTGGGGCGGGGTGACCTGCGGTGGCATTGCCGGATTTTGAAAGGGCACCATCTGCGGTGTCTGCCGGGGCATTCCGCTTAATCCATTGAAATCAATCCATTTTTCATCCGAAATCAATTCCGGTTTCATAGGCTGTGATGGCGGTGATTTGGAAAGGTGGTAGGCCCGGCAGGACTTGAACCCGCAACCAAAGCGTTATGAGCGCTCTGCTCTAACCAGTTGAGCTACAGGCCCGCCATAGCGGTTTCGTAAGGGTGCGGGGGTGCCGCGTCAAGACCAAGATAGGCTGCAATGGCGTCTCTTGCATTGCGCGCCCGCGCGCGGTGCTGTAACCCGCTGTCGCAAAGGCAATAAGCGGCGGGGCCCGACGATGACCAACTCCAAAAACGGAATCACCTATGCGGACGCAGGTGTAGATATTGACGCTGGCAATGCGTTGGTTGAACGGATCAAGCCGGCGGCCAAACGGACCAAGCGCCCCGGCGTGATGTCGGGCCTGGGTGGATTTGGTGCGTTGTTCGATCTCAAAGGGGCAGGGTACACGGACCCGATCCTTGTGGCGGCCACGGACGGTGTGGGGACCAAGCTGCGGATCGCGATTGATACAGGCAATGTCGACGGCGTCGGCGTTGATCTGGTTGCGATGTGCGTCAACGATCTGGTCTGCCAAGGGGCCGAGCCGCTGTTCTTTCTGGACTATTTTGCCACGGGCAAGCTGGAAACCGAAGAAGCCGCCCGCATTATCGAAGGTATCGCGCGCGGCTGTGAAGGATCGGGTTGCGCATTGATCGGTGGCGAAACCGCCGAGATGCCCGGCATGTATTCCGACGGTGATTTCGACCTTGCAGGGTTTGCGGTTGGCGCAATGGAACGTGGTGCCGATCTGCCAAGCGGCGTTGCGGCGGGCGATGTTTTGTTGGGGCTTGCCAGCAACGGCGTGCATTCCAACGGCTACAGTCTGGTGCGCAAGCTGGTGACGATGTCCGGCCTTGGCTGGGATGCGGAGTGCCCCTGGGCCGACGGGTCATTGGGCGAGGCGCTGCTGACCCCGACACGTCTGTATGTGAAACCGGCCTTGGAGGCCGTACGGGCAGGCGGCGTTCATGCGCTGGCCCATATCACAGGTGGTGGTCTGACCGAAAACCTGCCGCGTGTATTGCCCGAAGATCTGGGCGCTGACATCAATCTGGACGCGTGGGATCTGCCCGGTGTGTTCAAATGGATGTCGCAGATTGGCAGCATCTCCGAGACTGAAATGCTCAAGACTTTCAACTGCGGTGTCGGGATGATTTTGGTCGTGGCCGCAGATCAGGCTGACAGCCTGCAAAAACTGCTGACCGACGCGGGCGAGACCGTCTATCCCATGGGTCATGTGACCACGGCCGCGGGCGTTGAATACACAGGCCAGCTGCTGTGACCAAACGGGTCGCGATTTTTCTATCCGGTGGCGGCTCAAATATGCGCGCGCTGGTCGAGGACATGACCGGCGACCACCCCGCACGCCCCTGTGTGGTGGTGTCGAATGTGGCTGATGCGGGCGGTATCGCATGGGCCAAGGCCCGTGGCATCGCGACCGAAGTGGTGGATCACAAACCGTTTCAGGGGGACCGCGCGGCGTTCGAGGCCGAGCTGTCATCGCGCCTTGCCGCATATGCGCCCGATATCATCTGCCTTGCGGGGTTCATGCGAAAACTGACGGCTGAGTTTACCGACGCCTGGGCAGGGCGCATGATCAACATTCATCCGTCATTGCTGCCGCTCTACAAAGGTTTGCACACCCACGCCCGCGCGCTTGAGGCAGGCGATACCGTGCATGGCTGTACGGTTCACGAGGTGACAGCCGCGCTGGATGACGGCCCTATCTTGGGTCAGGCGCGGGTGCCGGTCTTGCCCGGCGATACCGCCGATGATCTGGCAGCACGTGTTCTGGTTCAGGAACACCGGCTTTATCCTGCGGTATTGCGCCGTTTTGCCGCCGGCGACCGTAGTCTTTTGACGCTCGACAGTTAAGCATCGGGCTTTTTGGCCTGTCATGTTCCGATTTCACATTGCCTGTTGGCACAGCTCTGGTCAAAGTAACTTCTATGAAAACAATTACCACAACCGCCGCGCTTGAAGCGTTTTGCCTTGAAGCGGCGAGATATGATTATGTGACCGTCGACACGGAATTTCTGCGTGAACGGACCTATTATTCAAAGCTTTGTCTGATCCAGCTGGCGATGCCGGGCACCGACGATTCCAATGCCGTGCTGGTTGATCCGCTGGCCGGGGATATGTCGCTTGAACCGCTCTATACGCTGTTTCGCGACACGTCGGTGGTCAAGGTGTTCCACGCCGCGCGTCAGGATCTCGAGATCTTTTTTGTGGATGCAGGCGTGTTCCCCGAGCCGCTGTTTGACACACAGGTCGCGGCGATGGTCTGCGGGTTTGGCGAACAGGTCGGCTATGAAACCCTTGTGCGCAAGATTGCAAATCAGGCCGTTGATAAAACCTCGCGCTTTACCGATTGGTCGCGCCGCCCGCTAAGCGATGCACAGGCCAAATACGCTTTGGCGGATGTCACGCATTTGCGTCAGGTCTATGAATATCTGGCGACCAAGCTGGCAGACAGCGGCCGCGCACGGTGGGTCGCGGAAGAGCTTGAGACATTGACCAGCCCCGACACCTATACGACAGCCCCGCGTGATGCCTGGAAACGCGTCAAAACACGGACCAATTCATCCAAGTTTCTGGCGATCGTGCGCGAGCTGGCTGCCTTTCGCGAGGAATATGCCCAGACCCGCAACGTACCGCGCAGCCGGGTCTATAAGGATGATGCGCTGGTTGAACTGGCCTCCAACAAGCCCAAAAACCACGAAGAGCTGGGCCGCGCGCGGCTGTTGCTGCGCGACGCGCGCAAAGGCGAGATCGCGGATGGTATTCTCAAGGCTGTGGCGGCTGGGGTGCAATGCCCTGCGTCAGACATGCCGCAACCCGATCGCAGCCGTGACAAGCTGCAGGTGAACCCGGCGCTGGCAGATTTGTTGCGGGTCCTGCTCAAGGCGAAAACCGAAAGCGCGGGGGTCGCGGCCAAGTTGATTGCGCCTGCTGCCGATCTAGATGCCATCGCCGCAGGTTTGCGCGATGTTCCGGCGCTAAAAGGATGGCGGCGTGAAGTGTTCGGGGATGATGCGTTGCTGCTGTGCGAAGGCAAGATCGCATTGACCGCCGTTGGTCCGAACGTAAAAGTGGTTGAGCTTTAAGGCTCAACCCATTGTTATAATTCAGGAATGCCTAGCGACGGGAGGTCAGCGCATTGCGCTGCCCTTCGACGCGGATCGTACGGACACCGGCAAGCTGCTGATCGGTCAGCTTGCGACCGGCCACGACCTCACGGGTGGGGTTTGTGCCGACGGGGGTGTTCTTGGTTGGCTCGACCCCTTCAAGACGGTAGGTCAGCACGCCATCAACGGGCAGTTCGTCTTCGTTCGCGGGCGTCAGTTGCACCTTGTAGATGCCCTGCCGCGCCGCCAGCCCGGTCGCGTGAATAATCGCACCGCCCGGAACCCGTTCGACGGTCAGGTTGGTGATCTGGTCAAAGGGCCGCCCGGCATAGGTTGCCTGCCGTGTGCGGGCCGATGCAAACAGCCCCGAGGACTGCGGGATCAGCGGGTTGGTGTTGACCTCGGTCTGGCCAATCGGTTCTGAGCGGGAAGAACCGAACCAGTTAAACGGGTTAACCCGGCTATCGCGCAGTGTCGCACAGCCAGTCAAAACAAGAGTAGATACCAAAATGGCTGAAAATGATTTGCGCATGGGGTCCGCCGTAAAATTACCGTGCTATTTGACTAACCCATCCCAAGGCGGTTGGGAAGGGGTGGACCTTTGCCAATGCGCAACCTACCTGTAACGCGCGAACAACGAGGGCATCATCGTGGCGACACAAGCGTTTGAAGAACTGGTCGAGGATTTTGAATTTCTGGACGATTGGGAAGATCGGTACCGGCATGTGATCGATCTGGGCAAGGCGATGGACCCGCTGGAACAAGCGCTTTGTGTGCCCGCCACCAAGGTTGACGGCTGTGCCAGTCAGGTCTGGCTGCACGCGCGTTTCGAAGACGGAGCGCTGCATTTTGACGGCGCAAGTGACGCGATGATCGTGTCGGGGTTGATCGCTGTTTTACGGTCGCTTTACAACGGGTTAGCGCCTGCTGATGTGCTGGCCATCGATGCCCGCGCGGAAATGGGACGGCTTGGGTTGAACGAACATCTGTCGGCGCAGCGGTCGAACGGGCTGACCGCCATGATCGAACGGGTGCGCGAAACGGCAGCCGCGCAGGGATAGTGGCTGTGAGACAGGCTGGCGCATCGGGCTGGTCTGCGCGCAGTTGAGTTTATTTGGCAAAATGAAAATCAAAGGGTTTTGAGTGTGCCCTCAAGATCGCCATAGCCGGTGAACCGCCGTTCAAAGGCAAGGCCAAGGGTTTTCGCACAGATTTCGGCCTTGGCCGTCAGGGCCGGATCATCGGTCTGGGCCTGATAGACCAGTTTTTCGTAATTGCCGAAATACATGTCGCGCAATTCGGGGTGCCGGTCGAGGCCCATGGGTTTCATGATGAATGCGTCAAATTGCCGGACCAGAAAATCGGTCAGGTAAAAGGTTGTGATTTCGGTTTCGGCGGTTTTGGCAAAGCGGTCATTGCCTTCGAAAAAGCTGTAGCAGTGGGGGCCTGCCACCATTTGAACGCCCATGTCGTCGCAGGCCGCTTGCAGCAATCCGCCGGTGCCGCAATCGGCATAAACCACAAAGATATCATCATATTGGCTGCGATATTTGGCGAGGGCAGCGCGCACGGCATCGGTGATTTTTTCAGGGTAGAGATGCAGATTGGCGGGCAGGCAGGTGAGGTCCAGATGGGTCCAGTTGTTGGCGGCCTTGAGATCGAGAATTTCGCGGGCAAGCGCACCACAGGCGATCAGCAAGATGCGCCCTTTGGCTGCCGTGAGCGGCATGCCTGTTTCGGTAAGCTGACTGTCTGAAGGCGTATCCATCATATCCCTTTAACACAAAAGGCCCCTCCGGTCAGGAGAGGCCTTTTACGCACAATATCAAATTCTTAGGCCTTGGCGCTGTTATGCTTGCGACCGACCCATTCTTTGGCGGTTTCCACGGCAACGGCCGCGTCACGGCAATAGGCGTCTGCGCCGATGGCCTTGCCGAATTCTTCGTTCAGAGGGGCACCGCCGACCAACACGATGTAATCATCGCGAATGCCTTGTTCGATCATCGTGTCGATCACGACTTTCATATAGGGCATTGTGGTCGTCAAAAGCGCGGACATCCCAAGGATATCAGGCCCTTCGGTTTCCATCGCTTCGAGGTATTTTTCGACCGAGTTGTTGATACCAAGATCAACCACCTCAAAGCCCGCGCCTTCCATCATCATGGAGACAAGGTTTTTGCCAATGTCGTGAATGTCGCCCTTAACGGTCCCGATCACCATCTTGCCCACGCGCGGCGCGCCGGTTTCAGCCAGAAGCGGTTTGAGAATGGCCATGCCACCCTTCATCGCATTGGCGGCCAGCAATACTTCGGGGACGAACAAAATACCGTCGCGGAAGTCGGCACCCACGATTGTCATGCCGCCAACAAGCGCTTTGGTCAGGACATCATAAGGAATCCAGCCGCGACCGATCAGGATGTTTACACCTTCCTCGATCTCTTCGCGCAGACCGTCGTAAAGGTCGTCAAACATTTGTTGAACAAGGTCTTCGTCGTTCAGATCAGCAAGGATAATTTCGTCTTCGTCCGACATAGTCTTTCCTCATCGGTTAGCGTGCCCACCGGGCTTTTGCCCTTGTGTCACGAAATCGCACCGGATCGCGTGCAATTTGCGACACGGTCCGTATCACAAACGACCCGTTCCATAAACGCCGCTTTCGTCCGGATAAATTAACGCCAATGGTCCTGTAAAACAATGGCTTGGCGATCATATCTTGACGATGTTCCGTATTTGTTCCAGAAGAATTGAATGGATCGCGAAGACGTCAGATATAAACTTGCCGGGCGGGGGACATCGTCAAACCATTCGGGCCGGTTTGAGCGGTTTTCCACGACGGCTATTGACGATGGCTGGGCCGGTGATGATGAACCGCTGCCGGTGTTGCGCACCCAAGTGAGCGAGGAAATACCGCGCAGTGTGATCACCTATAACCGGTCACCGGATTTGCCCTTTGACCGGTCGATCAACCCTTATCGCGGTTGCGAGCACGGCTGCGTCTATTGTTTTGCCCGCCCCAGTCACGCCTATCTGGGCCTGTCGCCGGGGCTTGATTTCGAAACCCGGTTGATTGCGCGGCCCGGCGCGCCGGATGTGTTGCGCCGCGAACTGGCGGGCAAACGCTATCAGGTGGCCTCGATTGCGATTGGCACCAACACCGATCCCTATCAACCGATCGAGAAAGACCACCGGATCATGCGCGGCCTGCTTGAGGTGTTGTCGGAGGTGAATCATCCCGTGGCGATTGTCACCAAGGGCAGCCTGATCGAGCGGGACATTGATATTCTTTCGGATATGGCGCAGCGCGGGCTGGTGCGGGTCGGCATTTCGGTGACCACGCTGGATGCAAAGCTAAGCCGCTTGATGGAGCCGCGCGTGCCTGCGCCAAAGCGGCGGTTGCAGATTATCGAGCGGTTGACGGGGGCGGGCATTCCGGTGCGGGTCATGGCGTCGCCCTTGGTGCCAGCGCTGACAGACCCCGAGTTGGAAGCGATCTTGACCGCGGGGCGCGACGCGGGGGCGCAATCGGCCAGCTGGATCATGTTGCGCCTGCCGCGCGAGGTGTCGGTCTTGATGCAGGACTGGTTGGCGCAGCATTATCCCGATCGGGCAGGGCGCATTATGGCGCGGTTGCGCGAAATGCACGGGGGCAAGGAATATGACGCAAACTGGCACAGCCGGATGCGCGGGGAAGGCCCCTATGCCGAGATGATCGGGCAACGGTTTGATCTGGCGGTTAAGCGGTTGGGGCTTTCGACCCTGCTGCCGCCGATGCGCTGCGATCTGTTTCGCCCGCCCAAACGGGCGAGCGCACAGCTGGATCTGTTTTAGCTGGACTTTGCGCCCCGGCGTCCACGGCGCGGGCCACGCACCGGACCTTCGCCATCGGTGCCGTCGCTGGCCGAAGTGAACGGGCCCAATGCGGCGACGATCTGTTCCAGCGTGGGGGCATCGCCTTTGGGGCGGCTATCCAGGGCGGCGCGCATGTGAACCAGATGTTCGGGCATGGTACCGCAACAGCCGCCGATGATCGACGCGCCGCAGTTGCGCGCCATTTCGGCATAATCAGCCATCAATTCGGGCGTGCCATCATAGTGGATGTGCCCTTCGACATATTTTGGGATGCCGGCATTGCCCTTTGCAACGATCGGCAATGGCATCCCCTTGGAGGCAAAGCCGAGAACCGTGCGCAAGACGTCGGACGCGCCGGTGCCGCAGTTGGCACCATAGGCCAGCGGCATGTTGTCAAGCGCATGAACCATGTCGACCATCGCTTCGGATGTCATGCCCATCATGGTGCGTCCGGCGGTGTCAAAGCTCATCGTGCCGACCCAATCAAGACCCGCCAGTTTGAACCCTTCGGCAGCGGCGCGGTATTCTTCGGGGGCGCTGATGGTTTCCAGCCAGCCCACATCGGCCCCACCAGCCTTTAGACCATCGGCGGTTTCGTGAAACATCTCGACGGCCAGCGCATGGGTCAGCGGGCCGACGGGTTCCATGATTTCGCCCGTCGGGCCGACCGATCCGGCCACGATGACCTTGCGGTCTGCCTTGTCGGCAACTTCGCGGGCCAGTTCGGCGGAAACGCGGCTCAGCTCGTGCGCGCGCTTTTCAGCGCCGTGCAGCTTGAGCCGCGAGGCATTCGCGCCAAAGGAGTTGGTCAGGAATATGTCGCTGCCTGAATCAACGGCACCTTTGTACAGTTTGATGATATTTTGCGGCTCGTCCGTGTTCCACATCTCGGGGGCGTCGCCAGACATCAACCCCATGTTGAACAGGTTGGTGCCCGTGGCACCATCGGCCAGCAACGTGCCTTTTTCAGCCAGAAGGTCGGTCAGGGGATTGGACATGAAAAAGCTCCGCTAAAGGTGTGATTGCGCGTCATCTCACGATGCCAAACGTGAGGCAACCTCATAATTTTCATCATCGTAATGAGGTTGACCGACATCCGCCAGAGGCAAAGGGCGCTGCACAGCGCGGGCGATATCCGCCAGAGCCAGCACCAAAAGCGCGCGATTGGGGGCAGCGGCATAAAGCGGTTGCCAGCGCGGACGGAAATTGGATTTGAACTGGCGCAGACCCGCACCGCCCATTTTACGCAGCACGATCAGTGACAAACGCCGCATCAGCGCCGAGGACGGATCGGGGCAGGCGGGGACAGCGGCAAGGCTGAAACGGGGGATGTCATCGCGCGCAGCACTGCGAATGGCGGCGTGTACAAGGCTGTGCATGGTGCCATCGGGCGCGGCGGGGGCGTGGCGCATCAGGTCAAGGCACCATTCGCGGCTGCTGTGGTGAAAGCTGGCAAAGGCAACAAGATGATCGCCCTCATGGGCCAGAAACACCTTTTGCTGCACCAGATAGTCTGGGCTGAAAATACCAATCGTTCCCCCGCGCGCCTTGCCATGTGCGTGCTGCCACAACCGATCAATCCGGGCCATTTCGGCAATTGGCAAACGGGTGGCTTGTGTGATGCTGATATGCGCCTTGCCGGCCGCGCGCAGTTTGCGGCGCAGGGTGCGGTAGGGGGCGGTGGCGGTGTCAAAGGTGGGCGGGGTCACGACAGCCTCGTCCGCGATGTGGGACAAGAACCAGTTACGCTGCCGCGCCAACACGGCCGTTCGGGCGGAACATTTATACAGGCAAGGGATCAGGTTCCGGGCGCGCGCATGGCTTGAGACGGTTTTAACCGGGTCCGCCGCCGCCGGTGAAACCGGGTCGAACAGATTGCAAAGCGTCTGGCCGGTGTCCCAAACTGCGCAGTGATCCGCGACAAAGCCGCCGTTTTGCCGGATCACCCCGATCTCTGCCCGCGGGGCGGTTGATATATCGTTCTGCGGGACCGGTTTTGCACCGCGCTGGCCTGCAAAGGGGCGCAACATCAGCACAATCGCAATCAAGGCCGGACCCGCATAGTAAATCGCGCGAAACGCAATGACACCGCTCAAAACCTCGATCGCGTCGCCTTGGGGCAGGCCGGTAAAAAGCACCAGTTCAAACGGCCCCACGCCCCCCGGCGTGCCACTGATCAACGCAGCCCCAAGCGCGACCAGAAACAAGGGAAGCAGGACCGCGAAACCGACATCGCTGCCCGGAATAAGCAGGTAGAGCGCGGTGCATGCCGCCAGCACATCAATCGCCGTCCAGATCAGGATGGACCCGAAGGCGCGCAGGCTGGGCAAGCGGATGGTGAAACGGCCCAATGTCACCACCGGATGGGAAAACAAGGCAATAACGGCAACGGGAAGCGTCGCGATGATAAGGATACTTGGCCAGAACAGGGCGGGCGGTGCGGGAAGGGCCAGGCTGACCGCTGCCGTGATCACCAGCAAGGCCACCATAAAGCTCAGGCACACAAAGACGGAAAGGCGCAGCGCCAGTGCCATTGTGATATCGGGCAGCATCCGCCAGCGCGCCAGTGCCCCGGTCAATACCCCCAATCCGAGCGTCTGCGCCAAGGCGATTGCAACGGTGCCCGCGCCGCAGGCTTGCGCCGTGGGGATGTCGCTTCCCAGATGGCGGTGCGCCACGGTGTCATAGCGGCCAAGTGCAAAAAAGCTGATGCAGGTGCAGCCGATGGCCAGCATCACCGCCCCGGCATCAAGCCTGCGCAGTTCAACCGCAACATCGTGCCAGAAACCGGCAGACAACTGACCGTGCAAAACCCAAAGACACACCGCACCGATCGACACAGACACAGCCAATTGGACGGCACGCGCGCCTTGCCCCGAAAGAAGGCGTTTCATCATGGTGCTATCCCCTGACCCGATTTAGGCCGCAGACTGCCCCGCAAGGCCCTGCCAACGGGTTAAGGGCACAAAAAAACGCGCCTCGGATTTTAATCAAAGGCGCGCTTTCCGGTTATGGATGGTAAATTTGGGGTCAGGTCAGGTCTTGCATCAACTGCGATTTGGCCTCGACCATCAGTTCGGCCATTTTGCCGCGAATGGTGGTCTCGTCGGCGCGATCACCAAGATCACCGGATACTTTGCGATAGACGTCTTCTTCGCCCGCTTCTTCGAAATCGGATTTGACCACTTCGGCAGCATAGGCCGATGCATCATCGCCGGTTTTTCCCAATAGGCCAGCGGCCCAAAGACCCAGCAACTTGTTGCGCCGCGCTTCGGCTTTGAACTGCATTTCCGAATCGTGGGCGAATTTGTTTTCAAATGCATTTTCGCGGTCATTGAAGGTCGTCATTGTTGATCTCCTCGAAGTTGAACTCTTGTTCACAGTACATGGGAATGGCTGACGCTGCCAACAAGTATCAGCCCCCAACGTGCACCGGGGCCATATGCTTGCACGAAAGGGATGGTTACACTATGTGACACCCCAAAGGACCGGCGGCCCCTGCCGTTCACCTGAAGACTGGAAGGTATGCGCATGGCCCGTCGCACCAAAATCTATGAAGGCAAGGCGAAGATCCTCTATGAGGGGCCGGAGCCGGGGACGATTGTCCAGTATTTCAAGGACGATACCGCAGCTGTCGGTGCGGGCAAGCAAGCCGTGATCGAGGGCAAGGGCGTGCTGAACAACCGCTTGTCCGAGTTTTTCATGACCGGGTTGAACAATATCGGGGTGCCGACGCATTTCATCAAACGTCTGAACATGCGCGAGCAGCTCATCCGTCAGGCCGAAATCATTCCGCTTGAAATCGTCGTGCGTAACTATGCCGCAGGCAGTTTATCAAAGCGCTTGGGGATCGAAGAGGGCACGCAATTGCCCCGGCCCATCGTCGAATACCATTATAAAAATAACGATCTGGGTGATCCGCTGGTCACCGAAGAACATATCGCGGCCTTTGGCTGGGCCGGCCAGCAGGACATGGAAGACATCCTGAGCCTGTCGTTGCGGGTGAATGACTTCATGTCCGGCGTGATGATGGCCGTCGGCATCCGCTTGCTGGATTTCAAAATCGAGGTCGGTCGCGTGTATGACGGTGATTTTCAGCGCCTGATTATCGCGGACGAGATCAGCCCGGACAGCTGCCGTTTGTGGGATATCGAAACCGGCCAAAAGCTGGACAAGGACGTGTTTCGCCGCGATCTGGGGTCGCTGGCGGATGCCTATACCGAAGTCGCGCGCCGTTTGGGGGTAATGCCCAAGACGTCGACACCGATGATGAAACCAACGTTGATCAACTGAGGATGGCGTTGGATATGAGTTTATTTTGCAAAATGAAGCAGGGGGACGCGCCATGAAAGCACGGGTGCATGTGATGTTGAAGACAGGTGTTCTGGATCCGCAAGGCGAGGCCGTGCGCCACGCGCTTGGGGCGATGGGTTTTGACGGCGTCAAGGGCGTGCGTCAGGGCAAGGTGATCGAGCTGGATCTGGACGCCGGTGTGACAAAGGCCGATGTCGAGGCGATGTGCGAAAAGCTGCTCGCCAACACGGTGATCGAATCCTACAGCGTGGAGATGGTCTGATGCATGCAGCCGTCATTGTTTTTCCGGGCTCTAACTGTGACCGTGATCTGGCGGTAGCATTCGAGGCTGCCGGGGCCAAAGTGTCGATGGTCTGGCACAAGGACACGGCATTGCCCGAGGGCGTCGATATTGTCGGCATTCCGGGCGGCTTTTCCTATGGCGACTATCTGCGCTGCGGCGCGATTGCCGCAAATTCGCCGATTTGTGGTGAGGTGGCCGCCCACGCAAATCGTGGCGGATACGTCATGGGGATTTGCAACGGCTTTCAGGTGTTGACCGAAACCGGTCTGTTGCCGGGGGCGTTGCTGCGCAATGCGGGGCTGAAATACATCTGCAAGACCGTTGGTCTGAAGGTGGCGACATCCGACAGCGATTTCACATCGGGTTACACTGCGGGATCGGTGATCAACATTCCGATCGCGCATCACGACGGCAATTACTATGCCGATGCCGACACCATCGCCGAATTGCTGGCCGAAGACCGGGTTGCATTCACCTATGAGGACAACCCGAACGGGGCGCTGGCCGATATTGCGGGCATCCTGTCTGCCAACCGGCGCGTGCTTGGCATGATGCCGCACCCCGAGCGGATGGCCGACCCTGTACATGGCGGCACCGACGGGGTGGCGCTCTTCCGCGCATTGGCGGGGGCACTGGTCACAGCGTGACTTGAGTGCACCGCCGAGGTTGCGTAGATTGGCACAATGACCCAATCTACGCCCTCAAGCGCGAATTCCATTTCAGTCAGCTGGCGTGTCCGGCTGGCTTTGGCGTTATTGCTGGTCATTGCAGTCGCCACCATATCCATCACCAACAAGCTGCTGACCGACCGGTTCACCGACAGCACCCGCAACCGCGCCGAGCTGCGGATCGCGCTATATAGCGGCAACCTGCTGGCCGAGCTGCGCCAGAACGCCATTGTGCCGCAGCTGCTGGCCCGTGATCCCGCGCTGATCCAGGCCCTGATCCAGTCCGACTATTCGCTATCGACCCAACGGCTGATTTCCTTTGTCGAGGAAATCGGTGCTGCGTCCTTGATGTTGTATGACATTGACGGGCGCGTGGTGGCGGCGACGGATCGCAACCGTTTGGGGGCATCGCACCGGTCGGACGCCTATTTTGTGGATGCCTTGCGCTCGAACTCTACGGTTTTCAGTGTCATTCCGCGCGAAACAGGCGGCTATCAGTTTTTCTATTCCCGCCGCATCCAGGAAGGCGGCACCACCTTGGGTGTCATCGCCGCCGAGGTGGATTTACAGCGGTTTGAACGGGCCTGGGCGGGCATTTCGGACGCGGTGATCGTGACCGACAGCACCGGCGATATCATCATGGCGACCGAACCGCGCTGGCGCGGGTTGACGGAATCCGAGGCCCTGTCGAACCAGACCCCGCAAAGCGCCATCGAGCGCGCGATCAAGGCGACTGCGGATTGGACGGCGCTGCCGCCCGACGCCTATTTGCAGGGCGAGGCCGTGATGCGGCTGTCGTCGCGTATCCCGTTTCGCGGCTGGCGGATCGCAAGCTATACAACCTATGCGTCGGTGCGCGAAAAGGTAAACGGGGTACTGGCGCTTGAAGTCATGGGCTTTGCCATCCTGCTGGCTTTGACATTTTATGCGCTGAGCCGGCGGACGGCGGGCAGGGCGGCCCTGTTCCAGCGTGAATCCGCCGAGCTGCGGGCGCTGAACGTGGCGCTGCAACGCGAGATCGCCGAACGCAAACGGGTGCAGGAAACTCTGGCCGTGGCCGAACAAACGCTTGAGCAGTCAAGCAAACTGGCGGCCTTGGGCGAAATGTCGGCGGCGGTAAGCCACGAGCTGAACCAGCCGCTGGCTGCGATGAAAACCTATCTGGCGGGCGCGCGGTTGCTGATGGGCCGCAACCGGCTGGACGAGGCATTGTCGTCTTTCGGGCGGATTGACGACCTGATCGAACGGATGGGCGCGATCACGCGGCAGCTGAAAAGCTATGCCCGCAAGGGGCAGGAGAGTTTCTCGCCCTTTGATATGCGCGATGCGCTGGCATCGGCCTTGTCGATGATGGAACCGCAGTTGCGCCAGCGTCAGGTGCACATCAGCCGGATCCTGCCCGACGTCCCCGTACGGGTGATGGGCGACCGGATGCGGGTGGAACAAGTGTTGGTCAACCTCTTGCGAAATGCGTTGGATGCCACCAAATCAGAACGGAACCCACAGGTCGAGATTATCCTATCGGCTGGCGAAACCGCCACCTTGACCGTGCGGGACAACGGCCCGGGCATCGAAGACCTCGATGCGCTGTTCGAGCCGTTTTACACAACCAAGCAGCCCGGCGATGGCGTCGGGTTGGGGCTTGCCATTTCCTCCGGCATCGTGACCGAATTGGGGGGCAGGCTGACAGCGCGCAACGGCCAGAACGGCGGCGCGGTCTTTGAAATGCAGCTGCCCATTATGGCCAGCTCGGAAAACACACAGGCGGCAGAGTAAATTATGGCTCAGGCAATGAAAATCGCGATTGTTGATGATGAACAAGACATGCGGCAGTCGATCAGCCAATGGTTGGCACTGTCCGGCTATGACACCGAAACCTTTCCAAGTGCTGAAGATGCGTTGAAAAAACTGGGGCCCGACTATCCGGGCATCGTGATTTCCGACATCAAGATGCCGGGTATGGGCGGGATGGAGTTCCTGAAAAAACTGATGGGCAGTGACAGTGCGCTGCCGGTGATCATGATCACCGGTCACGGCGATGTGCCCATGGCGGTCGAGGCAATGCGCGTCGGTGCGTTTGATTTCCTTGAAAAACCGTTCAACCCCGACCGGATGAGCGAGCTTGCAAAAAAGGCCACCAATGCACGCCGTCTGGTGATGGACAACCGTGCCCTGCGCCGTGAATTATCCGATGGCAGCCAGTTGATGAAAAAGCTGATCGGCGGGTCGCCGGTCATGGAACGCCTGCGCGAGGATATCCTTGATCTGGGGCAGGCGGATGGTCACGTGTTGATCGACGGCGAAACCGGTACCGGCAAGACGCTGGTGGCCCACGCGCTTCATGCGGTCGGGTCGCGGGCGGGCAAGAAATTCGTGCTGGTCAGCTGTGCCGCCCTTGAGGAAGACGCCCTGAGCAAACGCCTGTTCGGCCCGATGATGCCTGAAGACGCACAATTGCCCGCGATCGAGGAAGCCCGCGGCGGGACGCTGGTGCTTGAGGGGATCGAGGCGCTGAGCGAGACCCTGCAAGCGCGTCTGTTGAGCGCGATCAACGAGCAAGGCACCCCGGCCGAAACGCGGATCGTCGCGATTTCGAACCTGCAAGAAGCCGGACGCACGTCGGAAGACGCGCTGCGGTCGGACCTGTTCTATCGTCTGGCGGCGTTGCGCATCACGGTGCCCCCCCTGCGCCAGCGCGGCGAGGATATTCTGACGCTGTTCACACGGTTGAGCGAGGAATTCGCCGATGAATACGGCTGCGAGGCCCCGCAGGTCTCTGCGCAGGAAGCGGCGCAACTGTTGCAGGCCCCTTGGCCGGGCAACGTGCGCCAACTGATCAATGTGGCCGAACGTGCGGTGCTGCAATCGCGGCGCGGGTCGGGGTCGATTGCATCCTTGCTGATGACCGATCACGAGGAAATGCAGCCGGTGATGACCACCGATGGCAAGCCGCTCAAGGAATATGTCGAAGCGTTTGAACGGATGCTG
This sequence comes from Sulfitobacter sp. SH22, assembly GCF_965641905.1. Classification (NCBI taxonomy): domain Bacteria; kingdom Pseudomonadati; phylum Pseudomonadota; class Alphaproteobacteria; order Rhodobacterales; family Roseobacteraceae; genus Sulfitobacter; species Sulfitobacter sp. SH22. Next base: position 1,104,791 of record NZ_OZ282573.1, on the reverse strand, counting down.
ATCGACAACACCATGCGTCGCCACAAAGGGTCAATCGCCAGCGTGATGGACGAATTATGCCTGCCGCGCCGGACCTTGAACGAAAAGATGGCTAAATACGGTTTGCAGCGCTCAGATTATCTCTGAACGCTGGCGTTTCTGGATCGGGGCGCGGGGTTACAGCCGGGTCTCGATCAACTGCTTTGCGGCACCGGTTTCATCGGTGTAGCAGGTCCAGGGCGCTTTGCCGGGCAGATCGATGATAAACTGGCCGGTCTCGACAATCGGAATCGTTGTGTTGATGGAAGCGCCAGACACGCCGGTGTGTTTTTCGACCGCGCGAATACAGCTTTTCTGAGAGGCCAGTTCGGCACGTGCTGCGGGATCGCCCGTTGTGGCCATATCTTCGCAAGCAGCAAGCGCCATAAACGGCAGGCAAAGCGCAAAACGCAGGGAAAAGTGCATCGTATCTTCCTTATTTCCGGGGTGCAGTCCAAAACGGACCTGATCCTCATACCGAGCAAAAGGCCCGATATGACTGTTTCCCACACGGGGGCGTGATGTCAAGCGGTGGTGCTGCGTCAACCCGCGGCCCTGAATTGATCCACGACAAACCTGTCCAATACGCGATTGACCATTGTCATTTGATCACTTCTGGCATTAATTGGTGGGAAGGGTCGATTGTGCATTGATACGCAATCAAAGGCCCTTTGACAGTTTCGCTGCCTCGGTTACCCGTACACCGGTGTCCAGGCAGACCGATGAGGCCCTTAAAAAAGGCCAGAGAACCGCTGACGGATGGCATGGGCCAAGGCCCTGATCAAATGCAGTAATTAATGGATGTGAACCGCATTTAGGTGCCTTTCACGTCGGAGAAGAACCGCGATGACGCGCGCAGACGCCACGAGCAGACAGACAGGCGGCCTTTTGGGCCCTGTTTTAGCCGCGTCACCCATCGCCCTGACAAGACATACCCTGCCGCACGGTGCCCCACCGGGACGCTTGCGTGCGCAGCTGTGCAAAATGGATTTATGCCTAAGAAAATGCTTATCGATGCCACCCACGCTGAGGAAACTCGCGTTGTTGTGGTTGACGGAAACAAGGTCGAGGAATTTGACTTTGAATCAGAGAATAAACGCCAGCTAGCTGGCAACATCTACCTCGCGAAAGTCACGCGGGTAGAGCCTTCGTTGCAAGCGGCCTTTGTGGATTATGGCGGAAATCGCCATGGTTTTCTGGCGTTTTCGGAAATTCACCCCGATTACTACCAGATCCCCGTCGCCGATCGTATCGCGCTGATGGAGGAAGAGCGTGCCTATGCAGAAGCGCAGGCCGCCAAGGAAGATGACGACGAGAAACCCAAGCGCCGCACGCGGTCGCGCAGCCGTGGCAAGCCCAAGGCCGAAGACACCGTCAGCGATGACGCCGTTGCCAGCAAAGAAGCTGACAGCGACCAGATCGAAGGCATGGAAACGGTTGATCTGGATGACGAGGACGAAGGGTCTTCGCCGATGGAGCGTGTTGCCGAGACGCCTGTCGAAGAACCCGATCAGGACGATGATGTCTCGGACGCGGATGAAGATGATTCCGATGATAACGGGGATGACAACGGCGCGTCGAGATCCAAGGGACTGGACGCATCCTCCAAGGATGACAGCATCGAATCTGTTGCCGATGATGATGATCAGGACGACCTGCGTCCTGCGCGCAAGCCACGTCCCAAGCGCTATAAAATTCAGGAAGTCGTAAAAGTACGTCAAATTCTTCTGATCCAGGTGGTCAAGGAAGAACGCGGCAACAAGGGCGCTGCCCTGACGACCTATCTGTCGCTGGCCGGTCGTTACTGTGTCTTGATGCCAAACACGGCGCGTGGGGGCGGGATCAGCCGCAAGATCACCAACGCAGCAGATCGCAAAAAGCTGAAAGAGATCGCGAACGAGATTCAGGTGCCCAAGGGTGCCGGTCTGATCGTGCGCACAGCCGGTGCACAGCGCACCAAAGCCGAGATCAAGCGCGACTATGAATATCTGCAACGTCTGTGGGAGCAAATCCGCGAGCTGACGTTGAAATCCATCGCGCCTGCCAAAATCTACGAAGAGGGCGACCTGATCAAACGGTCGATCCGCGACCTGTACAACCGTGATATCGACGAAGTGTTTGTCGAAGGCGAACGCGGCTATCGCATCGCCAAGGACTTCATGAAGATGATCATGCCGTCCCATGCGAAAAACGTGAAGCTGTACAGCGAAACCATGCCGTTGTTCGCGCGCTATCAGGTCGAATCCTATCTGTCGGGCATGTTCAACCCCACGGTTCAGCTGCCGTCGGGTGGCTATATCGTGATCGGTGTGACCGAAGCTTTGGTTGCGGTCGACGTCAACTCGGGGCGGGCCACCAAAGAAGGGTCGATCGAACAGACAGCGACCAAAACCAACCTTGAGGCCGCCGCCGAAGTCGCACGACAGCTGCGCCTGCGCGATCTGGCGGGTTTGATCGTCATCGACTTTATCGACATGGACGAGCGTCGTAACAACATCGCCGTCGAAAAGATGATGAAGGACAAGCTCAAGACCGACCGCGCCCGCATTCAGGTCGGCCGCATTTCGGGCTTTGGCTTGATGGAAATGTCGCGCCAGCGTCTGCGCCCCGGCATGATCGAGGCAACGACCCAGCCGTGCCACGCCTGTCATGGTACAGGTCTGATCCGGTCGGATGACAACCTTGCCCTGTCGATCCTGCGCGAGATCGAAGAAGAAGGCACACGCAAACGGTCCCGCGAGGTGCTGGTCACGGCACCCGTCGGCATCGCCAACTTCTTGATGAACCAAAAGCGCGAGCATATCGCCCATATTGAGGGCCGCTATGGCATGTCCGTGCGGGTCGAAGGCGACCCGACCTTGGTCAGCCCCGATTTCAAGATCGAAAAGTTCAAGACTGCCACCCGTGTGGTGACACCGATCGAACATGTTGTTTCTGTTGATACCACCCTGATGGACGAGATCGACGAGCAAGAAGCCGAGATCATCGAAGTGGAAGAAGAAGAGGCCGAGGAGCAGACCTCGACCCGTGAAGCCACCCGCAATACGGATGCCGATGGCGATGACACCGATGGAGAGGGCAAACCGAAACGCCGTCGTCGGAGGCGTCGGCGGCGCGGTGGCAAATCCAACGGGGATGATGCCGCAAACGGTGAAAACAACGGTGACGGCGACGACGACGCCAAGTCAGACAGCGGCCAATCCCAAGAGGACGCTGGTTCCACGGCTGATGATGCGGATAAAGCGCCTGCTGACGCGGAAGTAGCGGCGGCAGATGCTCAGGACGCGCCGGTTGAAAAGCCCAAGCGCACCCGCAGCCGGTCTCGCAAGCCGAAGGCCGAAGCGGTCGCAGAGGGTGCGGAAAGCGCCGATGCGACGGCGGCGTCTGACGCGGCAGATGCGCCCGAAGAAAAGGCTGATGAAAAGCCTGCGCCGAAAAAGCGGACCCGCACGCGCAAGCCCAAGGTCGCAGCCGAGGAGAAACCGGTTGAACCTGCGGAAGGTGCAGAGGCAAAGCCGTCGGATCAAGCCGAGGAAACACCTGCGCCAGCCCCTGCGGCTGAACCAGAGCAGGCGGCTGAACCGGCACCTGAACCCGCGCCAGAGCCTGCTCCGGTAGCTCAAACGCCGGCCCCAGTCGAAGTTCCAGTCGAAGTTCCGGTCGATGCGGCCCCGGTTGAGGTTCCTGCGACCCAAGAGGTGGCCCCTGCGCCTGTGATCGAAGAACTGCCTGAACCGACCGTTGCCCCAGAACCTGAAAAGGTCGTGGAAAAACCGGCCAAGCCAAAACGGCGCGGCTGGTGGTCACTCGGCGGCTCCTGAGGTGCTATGATATTAAAAAAGGCAGACCTTCGGGTCTGCCTTTTTCGTTTCAGGGCCTGTTACTTTTTGCGGATCACATAGATCTGGGGGCTGTCATCAGAGTCGAGACTGACCAGTTCATGACCTGCCTCGGCGCAAAAATGCGGGATATCAATGATCGCGGCGGGGTCATCCGCCTGCACTTTCAAGACCGCGCCGGAGGCAAGACCCTGCAATCGTTTGCGTGCTTTGAGCACGGGCAAGGGGCACAGCAACCCCGTCGCATCTAGGATATGTTCTTCATTCATATGCCCCAAATACGGCAGATGTTTCAAAGCGTCCACAACCTTGTGACGCGGGCCCGTGCAACAGGGCGTGACGCCACCGCCAAAGCGCAGTAAAGGTGTCGTATGTTTGGTATTGATCTGATCGACGCGGGCTTGCTGCCTGCCATTTTCATCGCATTGACGGCGGGGGTTATCAGCTTCCTCAGCCCTTGCGTCTTGCCGATTGTGCCACCCTATCTGGCCTATATGAGCGGCGTGACCCTGAACGATATGTCCAATGTCGGATCGGCACGGCGCAAGGCGGTGATCGCAGCGCTGTTTTTCGTGATGGGCCTCAGTACCGTGTTCTTGATTCTTGGCTTTACCGCCTCGGCTTTTGGCGCGTTTTTCCTGCAAAATCAGGTGCTTTTCGCCCGTGCCTCCGGGGCGGTTGTGGTTATTTTCGGCCTGCATTTCCTTGGGGTGTTCCGCATCCCCTTCCTTGACCAGGAGGCGCGTCTGGATGCGGGTGACAAGGGTGGATCGTCCTTTGGGGCCTATGTGCTGGGGCTTGCCTTTGCCTTTGGCTGGACGCCGTGCATCGGGCCGCAACTGGGGGCGATCCTGTCACTGGCCGCATCGGAGGCGTCGGTCGCGCGTGGCACATTGCTGCTGGGGGTCTATGCGGCGGGGCTTGGCATTCCGTTTCTGCTGGCTGCGATGTTCATCACCCGCGCGACGCTGCTGATGAACCGGATCAAACCCTATATGAAGCTGATCGAGCGGATCATGGGCATCTTGCTGATTGTCGTGGGGCTGGCGCTTTTGACCGGTGCGTTTTCGGCGTTTTCCTTCTGGCTGCTTGAAACATTCCCCGCGCTTGGTTCCCTGGGCTAGGGGCCTTACTCTTGCCAAAAAACCTGTCTAAACTGATGCGAACGACAGGTGGGACATGGCCGAAGATATCGAACAAACAGTCAAACGGCGCCGGGTGTTCTACATTCCGGGCTATGACCCGATCCATCCCCGCAGATACCGCGAATTATACCGCAAGGAATCCACCGATCAGGCGCGGATTTCCGGCTATAAAATCGGGCTGAAACCAAAAACCACCAAGGGCAATTACGGCTGGTCCGTTAATGCCGAAATCGACGGGGTGCAGGTCGATGCGCAGGTCGAGGTGCTGGTCTGGTCCGACATCGTACGGATTTCGATGCGCAATTCGATTCTGGCCACCTACGGGCAACTGGTTCAAACCGCCTGGGTCTATATCGCGTCGGGGGCGCTGTGGCGGCTGATGAAGCTGCGCAAGGGGCCGGTGATTGCGGCGCTGTATCCGGTGGGCATGTTGCTGGTGCAGCTGTTGATTGCGGTGCTTGCGGGCAGGGTGGTCTTTGCCGCGCTGACCTATTTCGGCGGGCCGTTCTGGTTCAAGGGCCTTGTCGCGTCGGTTGGCGTGTTTGTCGGTTGGTCGGTGCTGGAGTGGTTCAAGAAACACGACGGCAAGTTTTTCGCCTATTACCTGATGCATGACTATGCTTTCGGGGCTGCAACACGCGGCGCGAACCCGCCCGCCTTGGAAAGCCGCATGGCCGAATTTGGCGAGGTCGTCGCCGAGGCCCTGAAATCCGACGTGGATGAGGTTCTGGTCGTTGGCCATTCATCCGGTGCGCATTTGGGGGTGTCGATGCTGGCCGATCTGGTGCGTGCAGGGCTGGTGCCTGACGACGGGCCTGATCTGGGGTTTTTAACCTTGGGGCAGGTGGTGCCGATGGTGTCTTTCCTGCGCGATGCGCACCGTTTGCGGGCCGATCTGCGCTATCTTTCCCAACGGGATGAATTGACATGGGTTGATGTAACGGCCCCCGGCGACGGCTGCGCCTTTGCGCTCTGTGACCCTGTGGCGGTGTCCGGTGTCGCGCCGGAGGGCAAGAAATGGCCCTTGGTGTTCTCGGCGGCCTTTACCCAATCGCTGAGCCCCGCGCGGTGGAAGGAATTGCGCTGGCGGTTTTTCCGTCTGCATTTCCAGTACCTTTGCGCGTTTGATGCACCCAAGGATTATGATTATTTCCAGATCACCGCAGGCCCGCATTCCCTTGCCGAACGCTATGCCCACCGGCCCGCATCAAAGTCGCGGATCGTGAAGCCGGTGAATAAATTCACCTCGACCGCGCCATGACCTTGCCGCCCAAACCCGACAGCCGCCCTGAAAAGGTATCGCTGTGGCGCTATGCCCAGCTGTTTCGCCAGGACATCCTGTCGGCGCAGCCCGCCCGTTTGTACCGCGCCTGGATGGCGGAATTCAAAACGCCGTTCTTTCGCAGCTATCTGATCAACCAGCCGGAACTGATCAAAACGGTCCTGAAAGAACGGCCCGGCGATTTCCCCAAATCCGACCGTATCGGCGAAGGCTTGCGCCCCTTGTTGGGCAATTCGGTGTTTTTGACCAATGGCGAGACCTGGAAACGGCAACGGCGCATCATTGATCCGGCCTTTGAGGGGGGGCGGCTGCGCGACAGCTTTCCCGCGATGTGGGACGCGGCCGAGGCGATGGCCAAACGGCTGGAACCGCGAACCGGGCAGGTGATCGAGATCGAGGCCGAAACCAGCCATGCAGCGGCCGATGTGATCTTTCGCACGTTGTTTTCATTGCCCATCGACCATCATCTGGCCCGCGAGGTGTTTGAAGAATTCAAAACCTACCAACGCAGCCAGCCGATCCTGAACATTGCCGCGTTTATCCCGCTGCCGCGCTGGCTGCCGCGCCTGTTTCGCAAAGACACCCGGTCAAGTGCGGCCAAGATACGCCGGCTGATCACACAGTTGACCGAAGACCGCATGGCGCAGATCGCCCAAGGCACGGCCCCGCAGGATCTGGCGACCAAGATCATGACGACTTTCGATCCCGTCGATGGCGATACCTTCAGCACCCAGGAAATGGTCGACCAGGTCGCGATCTTTTTCCTTGCCGGCCACGAGACCAGCGCCTCGGCGCTTGCATGGACGCTGTATTTGATGGCCACGCATCCCGACTGGCAGGACAAGCTGGCCGAGGAAGCGCAGCAGATGGGGGGCTGTGATTTCTCGGTCATGTCCAAGCTGCGCCTGAGCCGCGATGTGTTTCGCGAGGCGCTGCGGCTGTATCCGCCCGTCCCGATGATGGTGCGCGAGGCAACATGCCCCGAACAGTTCCGCGACCGCACGGTGCAGGCAGGCGCGCAGGTGGTGATCAGCCCGTGGCATTTGCACCGTCAGGAACGCCTGTGGGATAACCCCGACGGCTTTGACCCCGCGCGCTGGCACACCGACAATGGCCAGAAATGCCAACGAGAGGCCTATCTGCCGTTCAGCGCCGGGGCGCGGGTGTGTCCGGGGGCCGGATTTGCCATGATCGAGGGGCCTTTGATCCTGTCGCGGCTCTTGCGGGATTACCGCATCGAAGCTGTTGCCACCAAGGTGCCTGTTCCCGTCGCGCATCTGACGGTAAGGTCGAAAGATGGCATTTGGCTGCGATTTGTCCGACGCTAACGATATATCATCGCGCGGATAGATGCATTAGACCATGCGAAACGGAATCAATAAGGGCCTGCACCACCATGAGCACGACAGACGCACAACGCACACAAATGGCGACCGGCAAGGGATTTGTAGCAGCCCTGGATCAATCCGGCGGATCGACCCCCAAAGCGCTTAGCTTGTATGGCGTTGAACCGTCAGATTATTCAGGCGATGCGCAGATGTTTCAGGCCATGCATGACATGCGCGCCCGGATCATCCTGGCAGATGATTTTACCAGCGACAAAGTCCTGGGTGCCATCCTGTTTGAACGCACCATGGACGAGACGATCAACGGCAAACCCGTCGCAGATGTGCTGTGGAACGACCGCGGTGTTGTGCCCTTTCTGAAGATCGACAAGGGTCTTGAGGACGAGACAAACGGCGTTCAATTACTTAAACCTATGCCTGATCTGGATGTCTTGCTGAAGCGCGCCAAGGCGGCGGGTATCTTTGGCACAAAAGAACGCTCTGTCATCCAGTCTGCCAATGCTTACGGTATCCGCGCCGTGGTCGCCCAGCAGTTCGAAGTGGCCAAAGCGGTTTGTGCGGCGGGTCTGGTTCCGATCATCGAGCCCGAGGTGAATATCCATTCCGCCAGCAAAGCGGAATGCGAGGATATCCTGAAGGCAGAGTTGGAAAACCACCTTGCGCTGCTGGCACCGGACGAGATTGTCATGCTCAAGCTGACCCTTCCCGAAAAAGCGGGGCTGTATGACAGCCTGGCGGACCTGCCGAATGTCTTGCGGGTTGTTGCCCTGTCGGGTGGGTATTCGACGGATGATGCCAGCGCGCGTCTAAGCCAGAACGCCAAGATGATCGCCAGCTTTTCGCGTGCCTTGACCGAAGGGTTGAACGTGAAAATGACCAATGCAGAATTCAACGCGGCATTGGGCGCGAATATCGACAAGATTTACAAAGCATCGGTGGCGTAACGCGGCGGAATTTTCAAAAAATCCGGTCCGATTTTTTTGAAAAAATCGACTACAAAATCAGACGTATGGGTTCTTGATTGCAAAAGATGATCAATTGCCCTGCGTTTTCAACGGCGTGATACCCGCGCCGTTGCAGCTCTGCTTCGAATACATCTCGACCGACGTATCTCTCGATATCACGTAGGTTTCGGCGAACCACACCACCTTGTCGCGCGGTTTTTGCACTGAACAAGTGGGTGATCCAAGCTTGGGGTGAAAGTTCACAGGGAATAGCCATATGAAATGCTATTCCGCCCTTGGTAAACTTTCCTTTAAGGTGCGCAGAACAAACACCCGAATGGCCGAGGCAAGCCCGGCTTCCAGTCCGCGATCTGCATCGATCTGCGCCACCAGCGCATTGATCGGAAGGTCCATATCGTCTGCTATTCTTTTGAATTCATTCCAGAATTCATCTTCCAGAGAGATGGATGTCCGGTGACCCCTTAGGGTCACCGAGTGTTTGACGGGCCGTGCGCTCATGTCTCGCGCTTATGGGCTTCCAGGTTGCGTGCAATTTTCGCCAGACGTTCTTTCAGAACCTCTTTTTGGTCCTTGCTTTGGCCGAATTGCACTGCGTTTTCGTCAGCGCGGGCCTTGCGAGAGGCGCGGTTGCGCTCTTTCTTGACCTTGTTGAGGTTGATGGGGGCGCTCATTCTTTTGGTCCGATCATTTGCTCCGGCCGCACCACGCGGTCGAATGTTTCAGCGTCGACAAACCCCAGGGCGATTGCTTCTTCCTTGAGGGTCGTTCCGTTCTTATGGGCTGTTTTTGCAACCTTGGTTGCGTTGTCATAGCCGATTGTGGGGGCCAGCGCTGTGACCAGCATCAGGCTTTCTTTCATCAGCTTGTCGATGCGGTCGACATTGGCTTGGGTGCCGACGACCATATTATCGGTAAAGGCCGATGCGCTGTCGCCCAAAAGCTGCATGGATTGCAAGACGTTATAGCTCATCATCGGGTTATAGACGTTCAGCTCAAAATGGCCTTGCGATCCGGCAAAACCGACGGCGGCGTCATTGCCCATGACATGGGCACAGACCATTGTCAGCGCTTCGGCCTGTGTAGGGTTTACCTTGCCCGGCATGATCGACGATCCCGGCTCGTTTTCCGGCAGGATCAATTCGCCCAGACCTGACCGCGGGCCGGAGCCCAGCAAACGCATGTCATTGGCGATCTTGAACAGCGATCCGGCAACGGTTTTCAGCGCGCCCGAGAACATGACCATCGCGTCATGGGCGGCCAGCGATTCAAACTTGTTGGGGGCGGTGACAAATGGCAGATCGGTGATCTCGGCCATATGGGCTGCGACCGCTTCGGCCCAGCCTTTCTTGGTGTTCAGCCCGGTGCCCACCGCCGTGCCGCCTTGGGCAAGCTCGTAAATGTCGGGCAGGCAGGCGTTGACGCGTTCAATGCCCTTTTTCACCTGATGCGTATACCCCGAGAATTCCTGGCCCAGCGTCAGGGGCGTCGCATCCTGGGTGTGGGTGCGGCCGATCTTGATGATGTCCTTGAATTCAACCGATTTGGCGGCCAGCGCATCGTGCAGCTTTTGCAAACCGGGCAGCAACACATCACGGGCCTGCATGGCAATCGCCACATGCATTGCCGTGGGGAATGTATCGTTTGACGACTGGCCCATGTTGCAATGGTCATTGGGGTGAACGGGTTTCTTCGATCCCATCTCGCCGCCCAGCATCTCAATGGCACGGTTCGAGATCACTTCGTTGGCGTTCATGTTGGACTGGGTACCGGACCCGGTCTGCCACACCACCAAAGGAAAGTTATCGTCAAACTTGCCCTCGATCACCTCAGTGGCCGCCGCGACAATCGCATCGCCAATCTCGGCGCTCAGATCCCCTTGCTTGAGGTTCTCCATCGCACAGGCTTTTTTCACCACACCCAAGGCGCGGATGATCGGCACGGGCTGTTTTTCCCAACCGATCGGGAAGTTGATGATCGACCGCTGGGTCTGGGCCCCCCAATATTTATCGGAAGGGACCTCCAACGGGCCAAAGCTGTCTGTTTCTGTGCGTGTACCGGCCATGTGCAGGCTCCTGATCTTGGCAATATGTTGGATCAGGGTTTAGCCTGCGCAGGGGCGCTGCGCAATCAAGCGATCGCGCTAACGCGGCTGCAATAGGCGAAGTTATTTGCGAAAACTGTCCAAAGACACGATTTCGGCGGCTTTGGGTGCCTCTTCTGGTACCTCAAGCTCGCTTTCTTTCTTTTGCGGCAAGGTCCCGCCATCGTCACCGGAGGGCTCTTGCTGTTCGAATTTCAGGCCAAACTCGACGGAGGGGTCCACAAAGGTGCGGATCGCGTCATAGGGGATATACATCGGCTCCGGTGCATCGCCGAAATTCAACGTGACAGAGAATCCCTCGTCCGTGACTTCCAGCTTGTCGTACCAGTGTTGCATCACCACGGTCATCTCGCCGGGATAGCGGTCCGAAAGCCAGTCGGCCAGTTCGGCATCGGGGTGTTCGGTGTCAAATGTAATGAAAAAATGATGATTTCCGGGCAAACCATTGGCTGCCACATCCAAAAGCACCTTCCGGATCAGTCCGCGCATCGCGTCATGCATCAGGTTGCCATACTCAATGGTTCGGCTCATTTTATCTGTTCAACCCCCAGTTTGATCGCCCTAGCATACGCCATTTACCAACAGTGAAAAGGGGGCTCTTTGGAATTATCCGACGACAGCGGGCCCAACTGCGACCACTCCCAAAACGCACATGGTGAAAACAAAGCCGCGGTTGAACACCAACATTAAAATTCCGGCCAGGACCGTCAGCCCAAGGGCGGTGGCGTCAAAGCTGGACCAATCGGGCAGGGGCATCGCCAAAACGCCCCCCAGCGTGACCCGTTCAAATACCACATGCAACGCAAACCAGACCGAAAGATTGGCAATCACACCGACGACAGCGGCTGTGATGGCGCGCAATGCAGCGCTTAACCTTGGCATCCCCGAGAGCGCCTCAAGATAAGGTCCGGCAAGGAATATCCAAAGAAAACAGGGGGTAAACGTCACCCACAGCGCCAGCGCCCCCGCCGCAACCGCCCCGCTGATGCCGCTTTGCGCAAACCCGGCCAGCAGCGCCACGAATTCAGTTACCAAGATCAGCGGGCCGGGGGTGGTTTCGGCAAGGCCCAAGGCGTCAATCATCTGCTGGGTGGTGATCCAGCCGTGATCCTGCACCACGCTTTGCGTCATATAGGCCAGCACCGCATAGGCCCCGCCAAATGTCACCACCGCAAGCTTTGAGAAAAACAAACCCAGTTGAAGCAAGAACTGCTGACCCAACGCCCAAACCAGCAGCAAAGGGGCCGCCCATAGCCCGCCCCAGATCACCAGCGTCCTTACGGGATGCGCAGACCCGGTCGGGGCAGGGTCAAGCGGCACACGGGTCGTGGAATGGTGCAAAAACCCCCAAATCCCAGCGGCCAGAATAATCAGCGGAAACGGTAGCCCGAACACGAAAAGCGCAACAAACGACAGCGCGGCCAAAGCCACGCCCTCTAGCCCGGTCAGCGCCTTGGCGGCAACTTTGCGCAGCGCCTGAAAGACAACGATGATGACGGCCGCCTTGATCCCCAGAAACGCGGCCTGAACCAGCGGAAGCTGCCCGTAATAGGCATAGCCCAGGGCCAAAACCCCGATCACAACCGCCCCCGGCACGACAAACAGCACCCCCGCCAGCAGCCCGCCCGCAGTCCCGCGCAACCGCCAGCCGGCATAGGTGGCCAGCTGCATCGCTTCGGGGCCGGGCAACAGCATACACAACGACAATGCGCGCAGATATGCGGCTTCGCTTAGCCATCCGTGACGCTCCACCAGCTCGCGGTGCATCAAGGCGATCTGCGCTGCAGGCCCGCCAAAAGACAACAGCCCGATACGCCCGAAAACACGCAGCATTTGTGGCCAGCCCGGCACGCTCACGCGCCACGCCCCGCACCCTTGATCGGCACCAGGGCGGCAAACGAAACCTGATCCGCGCTGATGCCGTGATCTGCAAGGAGTTCAACAGACACCAATGCATCGGTCGGAAATACAAGGTTTTGAAAAGGCGGGGCAGTCGTCTTGTTCGGGGCAGCCATGGCATGCATCCTTTCAAACCGGAAACATGCGAACCTCTGGCTGGCGCCTCACGGGGCGTTCGCGAAAATCCCCATCTAAAACTTCTGACACAGCACGACACAACAGGTCAAGTCACGCGACACCTGTCTTCCAAATGGTCTAAAATCCTCGCCGAAGGCATCTTTTGGACCGGCGTCAGCAACATGCAGGGCGCACTCGGAATAAACCACAGTCATCAAAATAAAGGGGGGGTAAAGTGCAGGTTTCTGTTGCCAGGTACCTGCGAACCCCGCCTTAGGTCGCTAAACCCAAGGACTTAAGTTTCAACAGTTCCGGTCGCTTACGCGGCCATCGCCATTGGAGCACGATTGTCATTTGCAATTGTACATTTTACGCCGATAACGGTGGCAGTCAGCCGAGATAAGGCTACATCTTTAGACGTTCGTCGATCCTGTTTCGACCCCATGATCCGCAAATGACGGATTATTGGTGGAGTCGCCGGGTACCGCCCCCGGGTCCGAACCGCTTATTACATGCGCGTTTATACCCATAGTCCCGAAGGACAGATATAACATAGGAACCCCTGCGCGGTTTGCAAGGGCTCTTTAATCTGCGACAGGTGATAAAAGGCGGGCGGGCAAGCTCAGCCGGTGTGCCCCTTGCGCTGCGCAAAGACGCGGCGGGCAAGGGTTTGGGTTTCAGCCTCGAGTGCGGTCAATCCTGCGCTGGCAGCGGGGCCGTCCTGGGCCTCGATCGCATCGGCGATGGCGACGTGCAGCGCGATGATCGCGTCGCGGGACCGGGCGGTAAAGGTGATCATGTTCATCAGGGGCTGCATCGCCTCGACGGCACCGGCCAGTTGGTATGACAGCACCGGATTGCCCGCACCATCGACCAGCGCGCGGTGAAAGGCGACGTCGGATGCGCAGAACGCTTCATCGCTCAATTCCACTTCACCTTGTACTTTAATTTCGTCTCGCATCGCATTGATATGATTTGAATTTCGGCGCATTGCGGAAAGCGGCGCACAGGCGCGTTCCAGGGCATAGCGCGCCTCGCAGGCGGTCTCGAAGCTCACGTCATTCATCGACAACAGCAAGGTTGAGGTGGTGATTTGCTGGGCTTGGGCAGCCTCGAAACTGATGCGGTTCACGAATGCGCCACCCGTGGCACCACGCTGTGTGCGGATCAGCGATTGCGCAGCCAGCCGCTTGAGCGCCTCGCGCACGGTGGCGCGGGACACATCGAATTTCAGCGCCAGTTCGGCCTCGGACGGCAGGCGTTCGTCCACAATCAATGCACCGCTGACGATGGCATCGCGGATATTCGCAGCGATCTGGGCCGACAGATCGGCAGAGGGGACGAGGCTGGTTTTCATATGTCTTACATTTAGGGTTTGGAAAAACTTTAAATGTCTGACATTACTTTTTCAAGTACCGAGTCGCGCATATCAGGGAGGATCGCGTCACATGGCACCTGTCATCCGTTCTGCGCTCTGGCTTGGCTTTTTCGGTCTGATCCTTGCGGCTTGGACGATGATGTATGCCATGAGCACGGGCATGGGGCTGGATCTGCTGGGCCGTCCCAATGACATGGGCCAGTTGATGCGTACCATGGACCCCCGCATGGATATGTACATGCCGATGGCCAGTTTCGGGCCTTTGGCGGTGATGTGGGCCGCGATGATGGCCGCGATGATGTTGCCCACGATGATCCCGACCTTGCGCAGCTACGAAGACCTGATGGTCAGCGCCAATGGCACGCGGGCGGGGTGGTTTGGCGTGCTACTGGGCTATTTCATCATGTGGATCGGCTTTGCCCTTGTCATCACGGCCACGCAGCTGGCGCTGCTGTATGGCGGGGTGATCGACATGCTGGGCATTGCGAAATCCCGCTGGTTTGCTGCGGTATTGTTGCTGGCCGTGGGCGTGTTCCAATTCACCCGCGCCAAGGAAATCTGCCATGGCGTGTGCCATTCCCCGATGATGTATTTTATCGGCCATTGGCGTTCCGGCTTTGCTGGCGGTTTGCGCATGGGGCTGGGGCTTGGCACGTTTTGCGTGGCCTGTTGCTGGGGCTTTATGGCGCTCGGTTTTGCGGGCGGTGTGATGAATTTGGCCTGGATGGGATTGGCGACCTTGTTCATGGTGCTCGAAAAATTGCCCCAGATCGGGCATAAAGTGGTAAAACCCATGGGTGTTTTGCTGATCCTTGGCGCATGCGCTGTGGCGGCTTGGCCCTTGTATTCAGGAGGATAAGATGGCGACCAACAAAAGAGCCGATGCAGACCGTTTGCCGATCAGTCAGCGGATCGACCAGCGGATGCCGAACCCCAAACGGCGCGAAGCGACCCCGACAAACTGGCAGATCAAGGGCGAGCTGTTCCTCAATTGCTCGTGCGAGATGTTCTGCCCCTGTGTTGTCAGCCTTGGCGCACACCCGCCCACAGAGGGGCACTGCCACGCGTGGATGGCCATTGCCATCGACGAGGGCCATTACGAGGGCGAAGACCTGTCGGGGCTGAACGTGGGCCTGCTGGTCGATATTCCGGGCCGCATGGGCGAAGGCAACTGGAAAGTCGCGGCTTACGTCGATGAAAACGCCAGTGGCAAAGCCTATAACGGGCTTTTGCAAATCTTTTCCGGCGCGGCGGGCGGCACCACGGGCCTGTTCACCATGCTGGTATCCGAGATCATCGGGGCCGAACGCGCCCCTGTGAAAATCATCCGCGACGGTACCAAACGGTCGATCCAGATCGGCCGCAAGATCGCCGGCGAGATCGAGATGATTGCGGGCAAATCGGCGGATCATCCGGTGATGATCTCGAATTCGAAATACTGGATGGGGCCGGATATTATCGCGGCACGCGGGCTGAAATCGAAGGTCCGAGATTACGGTCGCGTCTGGGATTTCGGCGGCAAATCAGCCGAGATTTGCCCGATCAACTGGCAGGGCCCCAACCCATGATAAACACAGGCTATGTCCGGACAATGGCGCGCTATAACAGTTGGCAGAACGACCAGTTGATGCCGCTGTTGCTGGACATGCCATTGGCCGAATTGACCAAGGATCGCGGGGCCTTTTTCGGGTCGATCCTTGGCACCGCGAACCATCTGCTATGTGGGGACATGTTGTGGATGTCGCGGTTTGACCCGTCGACGGAGCCGCCCTTCGAGGCGTTTGACAACTGGCCCAAACTGCACAAGGACGCACGGGCCTGGGCCGCAGACCGGCACCGGGTGGATGGCAAAATCCGCCATTGGGCAGGGGCCCTGCGCGAGTTGGACCTGCTGGGGGATCTGCACTGTGTGCCCGCCAGCGGAGGCGACCCCTATAGCCTGCCCATCGGTCTTGCTGTGGTACAACTGTTCAACCACCAGACCCACCATCGGGGTCAAATCCACGCCATGCTGACTGCCGCCGGTGAAGCGGCACCTGTCAGTGACATCATCTATCTGCCGGAGACCGCATAAATGGCCCTCATTTCCCCATCGCGCCGGATCAGGCGCACGATGTTTTCCGAAGGCGTCGAAGCCGCAGGCGTATCGGCTTATACGGTCTATAACCACATGCTGCTGCCCACGGTCTTTAAGAGCGTGCAGGAAGATTACCATCACCTGAAAGAGGCGGTGCAGGTCTGGGATGTGGCCTGCGAACGGCAGGTCGAATTGCGCGGGCCGGATGCGGCAAAGCTGATGCAGATGCTGACGCCGCGCGATCTGCGCGGGATGCTGCCGGGGCGGTGTTTCTATGTGCCGATCGTCGATGAAACCGGCGGGATGCTGAATGATCCGGTGGCGGTGAAACTGGCCGAGGACCGCTGGTGGATTTCCATTGCCGACAGCGATCTGATGCTCTGGGTCAAGGGGATCGCCAACGGCTACCGGCTGGATGTGCTGATCGACGAACCCGATATCAGCCCGCTGGCCATTCAGGGCCCCAAGGCCGATGACCTGCTGGCACGGGTTTTCGGCGACGCGGTCCGCGACATCCGGTTCTTCCGCTTTGGCATGTTCGACTTTGAGGGGCGGTCGATGGCCATCGCGCGGTCGGGCTATTCCAAACAGGGCGGGTTCGAGATTTACGTCGATGGCGAAGACAAGGGGATGCCGCTGTGGAACGCGCTGATGGAGGCCGGGCGCGATCTGGATGTGCGCGCGGGCTGCCCCAACGGGATCGAGCGTGTCGAGGGGGGATTGCTGAGCTATGGCAATGACATGACCGACGACAACACGCCCCATGAATGCGGCTTGGGCCGGTTTTGCGACACCCAGACGGCGATCGGCTGTATTGGCCGCGACGCGCTGTTGCGGGTGGCCAAGGAAGGCCCCACCAAGCAGGTCCGCGCGATTGATATCCCGGGCGATGCGGTGCCGCCCTGTGATCGGGCGTGGGACATCGAAGTGAAGGGCAAGAAGGTCGGGCAAGTGACCTCGGCTGCGTATTCGCCGGATTTCAAGACCAATGTGGCCATTGGCATGGTGCGGATGACCCATTGGGACGACGGCTGCGAGGTGCAGGTCCGCACGCCCCAGGGTCTGCGCGATGCGGTCGTGCGCGAGAATTTCTGGGCGTAAGCGTCTGGATCAGAGTTGGGGGCCGAGGGGCCAGCCCCTCGGGCTCCCCGGAGTTTAGCTGGCAAAATGAAAAGGGTGACGAAATGTGACCCGGATAGGAGAGATTATGTTTGATGCGTTGATGGTGACCAAGGACGAAGAGAGCGGCAAGACCTCTGCGGCGGTGACGCAGATTGATCTGGACCAGCTGCCAGCGGGTGAAGTGACGGTTGCGGTGGAATATTCGACGGTGAACTATAAAGACGGTTTGTGCATCGGGCCGGGCGGCGGTTTGGTACGCAAATATCCGCATATTCCCGGCATTGATTTTGCAGGCACGGTCGAGGCGTCGGATGATGACCGCTACAAGCCCGGCGACAAGGTCGTTTCGACCGGCTGGCGCGTGGGCGAGGCGCATTGGGGCGGGTATTCGCAAAAGGCGCGGGTCAAGGCCGACTGGCTGGTGCCATTGCCCGAGGGGCTTGATACGCGTCAGGCCATGGCTGTCGGCACGGCGGGTTTTACCGCGATGCTGGCGGTGATGGCGTTGGAAGACCACGGGCTGAAAACCGGACATGGGCCTGTGTTGGTTACCGGTGCTGCGGGTGGTGTCGGGTCGGTGGCTGTGGCGATTTTGGCTGCATTGGGCCACGAGGTTGCCGCTGTGACCGGACGCCCCGAGACGGCGGATTACCTCAAGGCGCTTGGGGCCAGCCAGATCGTTGCACGCGAAGAGATCAACGAGACCGTCAAACGCCCGCTTGAAGGGGAAACCTGGGCGGGCTGTATTGATGCCGTCGGTGGCGCGATGCTGGCGCGGGTCCTGGGGCAGATGAAATACGGTGCATCGGTTGCGGCGGTTGGTTTGGCGGGCGGTGCCGGTCTGCCTGCGACGGTGATCCCGTTCTTGTTGCGCGGCGTGAACCTGTTGGGGATCGATTCCGTGATGCAGCCCTATGAGAACCGCTTGCGCGCCTGGGAGCGGATCGCAAAGGATCTGCCGATGGCCAAGCTAGAGGAGATGGTCGTGCCGGCAACGCTCAAGGATTTGCCGCAGTTGGGCAAGGACATCCTGGCCGGGCAGGTACGGGGCCGCGTTGTTGTGGATGTAAACGGCTAGGCGGCGCATCCTGACAGAGTTTGACGCCACTTCGGGTCGCATTCAAAAGATGCGGCCCGTTCTTTTTCAAGGACAGAAACGGGCACGAAGGGAATTTTGCCGAAAATGCGAAATTCTCCTTGAAAGCGGGGGCGTTGGGCTATGTCTCATCTTACCTAACAAAGAAGTTTTGCCTTGTCTGATACATCCCCGATCCTTGTGTGGTTTCGCCGCGATTTACGGCTGAGCGATCATCCCGCGTTACATGCCGCGGCACAAACGGGCCGTCCTGTGATCCCTGTTTTCATCCACGATGGCCTTGTTGAGGCACTTGCCGCCGCGCCGAAGTGGCGTTTGGGTCTGGGGGTTGGCAGCTTTGCCGGGGCGCTGCGGGACAAATCCAGCCAGCTTGTGTTGCGCAGGGGCGATGCGCTTGCGGTGCTGCAAGAGCTGATCGCGCAGACCGGGGCGGGGGCGGTCTATTGGTCGCGGCTTTATGATCCGCAAACCACTGAACGCGACAGCAGCGTCAAGCAGGCGCTGAAAGAGGCGGGCGTCGATGCGCGGTCCTTTGGCGGGCATCTGATGTTCGAGCCCTGGACGGTAGAGACCAAGACCGGCGGCTATTACAAGGTCTACACGCCCTTCTGGAATGCGGTGAAGAACAGGGGCGTCGATGCGCCGCTGGCGGCACCGTCAGACTTGAAAGCGCCTGTGCAATGGCCTGAAAGCGACGATCTGGATGACTGGAACATGGGCGCGCAGATGCGGCGCGGGGCCGATGTGGTGCGGCCCTTTGTGCAGCTGGGCGAGAAGGCAGCGCAGTCCCGTCTGGGGGCTTTCATGGCCCATGGGGTGGCCGAATATAAGCAGAACCGCGATCTGCCAGGGGTGGATGGAACATCGAACCTGTCGGAAAACCTGTCGCTGGGAGAAATCAGCCCGCAGCAATGCTGGCATGCGGGGCAACGGGCCTTGCATGATGGGAAACAAGGGGCGGAAACCTTTCTTAAGGAGCTGGTGTGGCGCGAGTTTGCCTATCATCTGATGCACCACACCCCGCGCATTCTGGATCAGAACTGGCGCGAGGAATGGGCGGGGTTTCCCTGGAACGAGGACGAACGGCTGGCCGAGGTCAAGGCGTGGAAACAGGGCCGCACCGGCGAGCCCTTTGTCGATGCCGCCATGCGCGAGCTTTATGTGACGGGGCGGATGCACAACCGTGGCCGCATGATCGTGGCCAGCTATCTGACCAAACATCTGATGTGTCATTGGCGTATCGGGCAAAAATGGTTCGAGGACTGCTTGATCGATTGGGACCCCGCCAGCAATGCGATGGGTTGGCAATGGGCAGCAGGGTCGGGGCCGGATGCATCGCCGTATTTCCGTGTCTTCAACCCCGAGACGCAATTGGACAAATTTGACAAGAACCGCGATTATTCCAGCCGTTGGATCGCCGAAGGCCGTGCCAAGCCGCACAAGGATGCGCTGGCCTTTTTCGACGCCGTGCCACAGCGCTGGAACCTGTCGCCTGACGATGATTATCCCGACCGGATCATCGCTTTGGACAAGGGGCGCGAACGCGCGCTTGATCTGTACAAGAACCGAAACTTTTAACGCTTGGTGAACGTGCGTTGTGCACTTAAACTTTAATTCCGCGATTAAATCCGCGTTCAGGGAGCCTGAAATGATCTTAACCAGTACCGAAGGACAAGTATCCCTTCCCAGATATTTTGCGCGTGTGTTTGCGATGGCACAAGAGATGCACAAGGGGCAGGTGGATTTTGTCTTGCCTGACGGTCGGCGGTTCAGGGCCAAGGGGGCTGATCCGTTTCCGGTGGCCGAAATCCATATCAACAATGCGGATCTGTTCGCGCGGCTGATCCGCGACGGGGATCTGGGCTTTAGTGATGCCTATCTGGATGACTGGTGGAGCACGCCGGATTTGCAGGCGTTCATGGACGTGGTTCACGCCAACGAAGATATCTACGATTCATTTCCCGGCATGGGGCTTGTGCGCAAATATGAATCCCTGCGGTTCTGGCTGCAGCGCAACAGCAAGAAGCAGGCGCGCAAGAACATCAGCTATCACTATGATTTGGGGAATGATTTCTACAAATTGTGGCTGGATGACACGATGACCTATTCCAGCGCTTTGTTCGAGGACGGCCCGCAACAATCGCTTGAGGCGGCGCAAACTGCCAAATACGCGTCGATGGTCGACCAGATGGGCGTTGAACCGGGCGATCATGTGCTGGAAATCGGCTGCGGCTGGGGGGGATTTGCCGAATATGCCGCAAAAGAACGTGGTTTGAAGGTGACTTGCCTGACCATCAGCAAGGAACAGTTTAAGTACGCGAAAGAACGCATTGAAAAGGCTGGTCTTTCCGATCTGGTAGATCTCAAGTTGCAAGATTACCGGGACGAACGCGGGGTCTATGACGGGATCGCCAGCATCGAGATGTTCGAAGCCGTGGGCGAGAAGTATTGGCCGTCTTATTTCAACACGTTACGCGACAGACTTAAACCTGGAAAACTGGCGACCCTGCAGATCATCACCGTGCAGGACCGCCGCTGGAAGGTCTACAAGCGAGGCGTTGATTTCATTCAGAAATACATCTTTCCGGGGGGCATGTTGCCCAGCCCCACAGTGCTGCGTCAACAGGTGGAAAAAGCCGGGCTTGCGGTCGAGAAATCAATCGAATTCGGCAAGAGCTATAACCTGACCTTGCGGCGGTGGCATGAGACCTTCAATGAAAAATGGGACGATATCGCCGCTATGGGATTTGACGAGCGGTTCAAGCGGATGTGGAATTTCTACCTGACCTCCTGTGCTTCAACCTTTGACAGTGGCAATTGTGATGTGACACAAATCACGGTGAAGCGCCGTGTTTGACAGCGCAACCTTGTGAGCTAAGGAGCACTCAATGCCCACTGCTGCCAAATTGATGGCCGCCTTCTGTCTGGCTTCATTAGCTTTTGTTGTGTCTCAGATGATTATGCCGCTCATGCCGGAGCGGTCTGAATTTGGCTATTTCGTGCCGATCAACATGGCAGTCGGGGCGTTGGTGGGCTGGGTCATTATGGCCCCGCGCTCGGGGCATGGCATGGGCGCGGGCATTACCAACGGGCTGACAGGCGCGTTCATGCTTGTGTTGTGGGGCTTGGCGACCCATGCGGTGATCCGGATGCTCGACCTGTCCATGCAGCGCCGCTATGACGGCATGGGCGAGGCGCTGTTGGCGGTTTTGACGATCAGCGCGGAATACTTGCTGGTGATGGCCACAGTGCCGATTGGGATTGCCTTGATCGTCGGGGGCATTATCAGCGGTATCGCGACCAATTATGCCGAAAGAAAATGGCCCTAACTCCATGAAAAATCTGTTTTTTTACGGCACTCTCAGGCATATTCCACTGCTTGAGATCGTGCTGGGCCGTCCGGCGGCCGACATCGCACTCACGCCGCAAGGGCTGGCGGATCATGCCGCACTTGCCGTGGCCGAAGGGCCGTTTCCTTGTGTGGTGGAACAGCCCGGCGCGGTCACCCAGGGGCTGCTGGTCGAAGGGTTGAGCGACACCGATATTGCACGGCTTGATTTCTACGAGGGCAGCTTTGCCTATGATCTGCGCGATGTGACGCTGCAAGGTGGCCAGCGCGCAAAGGTCTATTTCCCGACGCCGGGGGTATGGACAACAGCCGCGCCTTGGGATCTGGCCGAGTGGGAAAAGGACTGGGCCGCGCTGAGCTGCTTTGCCGCGCGCGAGGTGATGGATTATTTTGGCAAATATTCCGTGACACAGGTCGGCAGGATGTTCCCGATGATCCGCACACGGGCCGCGGCGATGGTAAATGCGGCGCAGTCCAGACACGGGGCAGGGACATTTGATGGCACTGTTGATGTGCAGCGGATCGACCGCGTTTACACCAATTTCTTTGCGCTGAACGAATACCAGCTGCGACATGAACGGTTTGATGGCACCATGACGCAGGTGCTGGAGCGCGCGGTGTTTGTGGCGTCGGATGCGGCACTTGTGCTGCCCTATGATCCGCAGCGCGACTGCGTGATGCTGGTGGAACAGTTGCGCATGGGGCCAATTGCGCGGGGTGATACATCGGTTTGGCAGTTCGAGCCCATCGCAGGCCGTGTCGATCCGGGCGAGACCCCTCAAGAGTCAGCGCACCGCGAGGCCGCCGAGGAAGCGGGGATAACCCTCAATTCCCTAGAACTGGTGGCCGAGGTCTATGCGTCACCGGGCGATTCCACCGAATTTTTCTATATCTACGTGGGGCTTGCCGACCTGCCGGACAAATCCACCGGCGTCAGCGGGCTGGACACCGAAGACGAGGACATCCGGTCGCATCTGATGTCTTTTGAGGATCTGATGGCGATGGTGGATACGCAACAAGCCGCCAATGCGCCGCTGGTGATTGCTGCATATTGGCTCGCACGGCACCGCGACCGCTTGAGGTTGCCCCCCCCCGAGGCTACACCTGATGTAACTTGAATTAGGAGCACCCCATGCACGTCGCATCTGATCTGGCGCAAGCCATTGGCAACACACCCCTTATCCGTTTGCGTCAGGCAAGCGAGGCAACCGGCTGTGAGATCTACGGCAAGGCCGAATTCATGAACCCTGGTCAATCGGTCAAGGACCGTGCGGCGTTGTTTATCATTCGCGATGCCATTGCAAAGGGCACGTTGAAACCGGGCGGTACAATTGTCGAAGGGACGGCTGGCAACACGGGCATCGGTCTGGCGCTGGTCGGCGCGTCGATGGGGTTCAAGACGGTGATCGTGATCCCCGAAACCCAAAGCCAAGAGAAAAAGGACATGTTGCGCCTTGCCGGGGCCGAGCTGGTGCAGGTGCCGGCCGCGCCTTATCGCAACCCCAACAACTTTGTGCGCTATTCCGAACGGCTGGCGAATGAACTGGCCCGCAGCACCAACGAAGGTGTGATCTGGGCCAACCAGTTTGACAACGTGGCCAACCGTCAGGCGCATATTGAAACCACCGGCCCCGAAATCTGGGAACAAACCGGTGGCAAGGTCGACGGGTTCTGCTGCTCAGTCGGTTCCGGTGGTACGCTGGCGGGCATTGGCATGGCGTTGCAGCCCAAGGGCGTGAAAATCGCCTTGGCCGATCCCGATGGCGCGGCGCTGCACAGCTATTATACCAAGGGTGAGCTGGTGGCCGAAGGCGGGTCTATCGCCGAAGGTATCGGGCAGGTGCGCATCACCAAGAACCTCGAAGGGTTCACCCCCGACTTCAGCTATAATATCCATGATGCCGAAGCCTTGCCGATCGTGTTCGACCTGTTGCAGCACGAAGGGCTGTGCCTTGGCGCGTCGTCCGGCGTGAATGTTGCCGGTGCCATGCGTCTGGCCCGCGATATGGGGCCGGGCCACACCATTGTGACCATCCTGTGCGACTTCGGCACGCGCTATCAGTCCAAGCTGTTCAATCCCGAATTCCTGCGGGAAAAAGGTTTGCCGGTTCCGGGCTGGCTGGACCGCGCCCCACAATCCATCCCCGGCGTTTTTGAGGACCAATGACACTGACCATGCGCGCGCTGTTCACGGGGCTGTGCCTTGGGTTGTGGCTGGCTGTCGGGGCGGTATTCGCACAAGACGAGCCGTCCCAAAATATTAATCGCTGGGAAAACGTCGCGACAAGCGCCGAGACGGTGGTGGATGAAAAGACCGCCAGCGACACGGTGCTTGAGACGTTGCGCGCGCGCATCGTCGGCTTCCGGGCGGAATTTGATACGGCGCGCCAGAATAATTCGGAGCGTATTGCAACGCTGAGCAGTCAAATCGCGGCCCTTGGTGCCCCGCCCGAAGGTGAGAACGCCGAACCCGAGGCCCCCGAACTGGCCCAGACCCGCGCGGATTTGAACCAGCAGCTCAACGCGCTGTTGGTGCCGGTCCAGATCGCGGAGCGTGAGTATCTGCGGGCCGACGGATTGGTCCGCCAGATCGACCAGATCGTGCGCACCCGGCAGACCGAAAAGCTGCTGACAACGACCCCGTCACCGTTGAATCCGCAACATTGGGCACCGGCGCTGAAAGATCTGGAAGCCGCCTTTGGGGCCATGTGGATCGACCGGAGCGAGGTGAGCAACGCGCAGAAATTCACGGCACTTCGGGAAAACCTGCCCTTGGTGTTCTTTAGCAGCCTGCTGGGGTTGTTGTTGCTGTTTCGCGGGCGTCGCTGGGCCGTGATGATGGTCACCGGATTGCGCAACCATCAGGCGCGCGGTTTGGGCATCTGGCGGTTTGTTGTCTCGCTCTTGCGTATCTTCCTGCCGCTGGCGGGGCTATTCCTGCTTGCGACCGCGGCCCGTCAAACCGGATTTCTGGGGGTCCGCGGGACCGAAATCACCCGGCTGTTGCCGGTGTTGGGTCTGGTTATCTTCGGGTTCCGCTGGGTATCGGAAAGGGTATTCTCGCGCGATGACGAAGAGGCATTGCTGTTGCTGGATCAGGAACAACGGCGCAGGGCGCGGTTTTATGTGAACGGCATCACGATTGTGATGATCGTGCAGATCCTGACCCTCAAGGTTGTTGAATTCGATCTGCCCACGGCGGCGACCACTGCGGTGGTGGCTTTCCCCTTTGCGCTGCTGATCAGCTTTGCGCTGTTCAGGGTCGGACAAATCCTGCGCAGCTATCAAGACCCCGAGGAAGAAACCAGCGAGCCTGAAACGGTGCAACGCAGCTCGACCCTTGCGCGGATGGTGCGCAGTCTGGGCTTGGGGGCGATGGCGATCGGTATTCTGGCGCCGCTGCTGTTTGCCTTTGGCTACGAGGATCTGTCCGACGCAATCTTGCGGCCCTATGTGACCACATTGGTCGTCTTGGGGCTTGTGATGGCGCTGCAACGTTTTGCAGCGGATGTGTATGGCGCGATCACGGGGCAGGGTGTCGCCGCCCGCGAGGCCCTGATGCCGGTGTTTTTCGGCCTGATCCTGTTGATCCTGGCCATGCCCGTTCTGGCGCTGTTATGGGGCGCGCGCCTGACTGACCTGAGCGAGCTTTGGGCAACCTTTGCAAGCGGGGTTGCGATCGGAGACACACGGATTTCGCCGTCAAACCTGCTGACCTTTGCGATCATTTTCTCGGTCGGGTATCTGTTGACGCGGCTGTTGCAGGGCACCTTGCGCTCGAACGTGCTGCCGAAAACCCAGATCGACATTGGCGGGCAGAATGCCCTGCTGTCGGGGCTGGGTTATGTGGGGATATTTCTTGCGGCCTTGGCTGCGATCACCGGGGCGGGCATCGACCTGAGCTCGCTTGCGATCGTGGCGGGGGCATTGTCGGTTGGTATCGGTTTCGGTCTGCAAAACATCGTCAGCAACTTTGTCTCGGGCATTATTCTGCTGATCGAGCGCCCGATTTCCGAGGGCGACTGGATCGAGGTGGGTGGCAAAAGCGGCTATGTGCGCGATATCTCCGTGCGTTCCACCCGGATCGAGACCTTTGACCGCACCGACGTGATCGTCCCCAATGCCGATTTGGTCAGTGGCACGGTAACCAACTTTACCCGTGGCAATACGGTCGGCCGGGTCATCATTCCGGTCGGCGTGGCCTATGGCACCGATACAAGGCGCGTCGAGACGATCTTGCGTGAAATCGCCGAAGATCAACCGATGGTTCTGGCAAATCCGGCCCCGAATGTATTGTTCGTGAACTTTGGCGCGGATGCGCTGGAATTCGAAATTCGCGCCTTTTTACGGGATGTGAACTGGATCATGCAGGTCAAAAGCGACATCAACCACGCCATTGCCAGCCGGTTTGCCCAAGAGAGCATCGAAGTGCCTTTTGCACAGCGCGACATATGGCTCCGCAATCCCGAGGCGTTGAAAGGAAAATCCGACACATGACCGCAGCGCTGTATCTGGAAGATGCCTATCAACGCGATGCCCACGGCATTGTCACCGCAATCACCGAGGAAGGCGGGATCGTGCTGGATGGGTCGATCTTTTACCCCACCGGTGGCGGTCAGCCCGGTGACAGCGGCTGGTTGACCTGGGATGGCAAACGGCTGCCTATCGCCACCACGGTCAAGGGGCAGGGCGATGACATTGCCCTTGTCCCCGCCGAGCCGTTGCAAATGCCCGAGGTCGGCACCCATGTGACCCAGGTTCTGGACTGGGACAGGCGGCACAAACACATGCGTGTTCATACGATGTTGCACCTGCTGTCGGTTGCCGTGCCCTTTGGGGTGACAGGGGGGCAGATTTCGGCCCGCCACGGCAGGCTGGATTTCGACATGCCCGACGCGCCGGAAGACCGCGAAGGGATCGAGGCCGTGTTGAACAATTTTGTCGAGGCCGATCTGCGTGTCAGCACAAGCTGGATCACCCAAGCCGAACTGCAAGCCGCACCCGAGTTGGTCAAGACGATGGCCGTCAAGCCCCCCAAGGGCCCGGAAAAGGTGCGTCTGGTCCGGATCGGCGACGGGGCAAGCTGGATCGACTTGCAGCCCTGCGGCGGCACCCATGTGGCGCGCACAGGCGAAGTGGGCGGGCTTGTGCTGGGCAAGATCGAAAAGAAGGGCCGCCAAAACCGTCGTATTTACGTTCATCTGGATGGTTAGTCATCATGTTGAAATTGAGGTGATTTAGCTCTTGCACCCCGACCGCACCTCACGCTAAACACCGCCTCACGGACAGGTGGCCGAGTGGTCGAAGGCGCACGCCTGGAAAGTGTGTAGGCGGGAGACCGTCTCCAGGGTTCGAATCCCTGTCTGTCCGCCATTACCCCATATTTTATTGATGACGTATTGAAATCAGGCGATAATTTTTTCGCCTGTATTTCGTTTTGTATAGCAAAATGTAAAGTATTTTGCGGATTCACCGCGATTTAGGGGGCTGGTGTTTAGATACCACCCTGTATGGAGCGCTGAATGTTAGGGGCGCATTGATCTGCTCAGGTTTGATGCAAGGGGCGATATTCCCAAGGATTGGGATTTTATCGTGGGGTCTGTTGATCCGGGTCAGTGATCGCGTCGGCACGTCCTTGTTTCTGGGACAGAATTCTTGACATCAAAACGGTTCTATCGCTAATGCAGGGCCTTGCCGGACGGGTTCCGCAGGCTGTCGATCCGGCTTTATCCCTTTTGCTCAATCGCACCGCGCCCCAAGGCGGGCGTGCAAGGGGTGACATCTTCCAGGCTGTTTTACGGTGGGTGGGTTGGGAAACCGTTCATGATATCAATGTGTTAGAGGTGCGTAAAAACGTTGGAATACGGGGTGAAGATGAGCGTGGGTAAGGCCGCCCGATGATCGGATATCTGGGCCTGTTTTCGGCGGCCTTCATTGCCGCGACGTTTCTTCCGATGCAATCCGAAGCGTTGTTGGTCGCGTTGATGTTGAACAACCAGCATTCGCTTGTGATCTTGCTGGTGGTCGCAACGGCGGGCAACGTGTTGGGATCGGTTGTGAATTGGGTCTTGGGGCGCGTGGCGTTGCGGTTCAAACACAAACGCTGGTTTCCTGCCAATGACGCGCAACTGGCGCGCGCAGAGGTTTGGTATCACCGCTACGGGCGGTGGTCGCTTTTGGCCAGCTGGTTGCCCATCGTCGGGGATGCGCTGACGATTATTGCGGGTGTGTTGCGTGAACCGCTTTGGTCGTTCGTGGCGATTGTCACAATCGGCAAAAGCGCGCGCTATGTGGCCTTGGCGATGATCACAGTTTACTGGTTTCCTGTCGGGCCGGCCTGAGATGTTTACAGGTTTTCGGGGCGACAGGTCAGTGGACGGCACCCGCCAGACATGAAAAAAGCGCCTCTCGGCGCTTTGTTTTCAACGGGTTGAGTGATCTTTCAACCACCCCAGGTGCGGACCACGCCGCAATCCATGTGGACAAAGTTGGAGCCCGAATACCGGCCAACACCGCCACCCCGACATGCCGCAGCAGCCTTTGCCATCTGGTTGACCGACCGGGAGGCCAGACGCAAATCAGCAGCTTGACCGCGCATATGGAGCGAGTTTTTCGCCACACCACGAGACCGCGACCGCAACATCGCATTTGTCTGCGGGCTGCGGTAACCGGATAACAGCATATAGGGTTCGTTCACGTCCAAAAGGTTGTGGGAGGCGGCCATAATGTCGACGGTGCGCAAATCCATGGATTTGACGCCATCGGTGCGCCAGTCGCGCATAAAATGGTTCACTTCCTTAACTGCGTCTTTGATATATTCGCCTTCGATCCAGTAGATCATATCTATGCGTTCGCCGGTGCGACCCGAAAACATCTTGATGCGGCGGATGTCACCGGCACCACGCAGGAAACCTGCTGCATTTGCGAATGTCGGTGCGGCTGTTACGGCTGTCGCTGCGAAGGCACCCAGCAGGGCGCGGCGGGTCATGCCCGAAGAATTCGTACCACTCATGCGTTCAACGTCCTGTATTATACCTGATCTTCCATGATGTTACATGGAGTTTCTCGATCGTCCCCAGATGCAACGCTTATATGCCATAGAGCGATTCCTTAACCAAGTGCTGAATCAGAATGGTTCCATCTATCAAGGATTTTAGGCGAAAATTTGCGCAACAGATAAGAGGGTATTCATTTTTGCCACATCGAATGATGCCAAAACGCACCATTACAAGGGTTTATGGCGTGATCACACGGATTGTTATTGGACAAAATCCAGTGGTTCCACGCGTTATCGGAACCAATTGTATTTTAGGCTTTCGGAGGAATCGATGATTAGAAATTTGGGAACTGTGGCAGGTGCCACGCGCGGCATGACCGGCATTCTGGCCGCCGCTGCGACAGCCCTTCTGATTTCCACCTTGCCTGCACCTGTATTTGCGCAGGTGACCGCCTTTAAACAAGCCGTGGCCGAAGCTGCGGCGCGCGATGCCGATATTGCTGCCTATTACCGCACCCATGATTACGAGGCGGTCTGGACCGAAGGGTCAGACACCCACCGTGCGCGGCGCGCTGCACTGATGGCTGCCATCACAACGGCAGACAAACACGGGTTGCCGCTGGCGCGCTATGATCCGACCGGGCTGATGGCGACGTTGAAGAATGCCAAAACCCCGCGTGATCGTGGCCTGGCCGAAGTCGAGATGACCCGGGTATTCTTGCAATATGCCCGCGATCTGCAAACCGGCGTGCTGATCCCGTCGCGCATCGACAGTTCAATCGTGCGCGAAGTCCCGTATCGCGACCGCCAGACCTATATTGCGGATTTCATCAAATCCGAACCGATGCCATTTTTGCGCAACCTGCGCCCCCGGACGTTGGAATATAACGCATTGATGCGCGAAAAGCTCGAGATGGAAGCGCTGCTGTCCAAGGGCGGTTGGGGTCCTGTTGTGCCTGCGCCCTCGCTCAAACCCGATGCCCAAGGCAATGCGGTTGTCGCATTGCGCAACCGTCTGATCGCGATGGGCTATCTGAAACGCTCCAATTCGATGACCTATGACAAGGTCATGCAAGAAGCCGTGCGCGCGTTTCAGCAAGACCACGGTTTGAACGACGACGGTGTTGCCGGTGCCGCGACCATGTCCGAGATCAACAAAAGCGTCGAAACCCGGTTGAAATCTGTGATCGTCGCGATGGAGCGTGAACGCTGGCTGAACAAGGAACGTGGCGCGCGGCATATTCTGGTGAACATCCCTGCCTTTACCGCAGCCGTGATTGATGACGGTCGGGTCACCTTCGAGACGCGTTCGGTTGTCGGGGCCAATGAAGACGGCCGCCATACGCCCGAATTTTCCGATACGATGGAATATATCGTTATCAACCCCACATGGACGGTGCCGCGGTCAATCGTGACCAAGGAATATCTGCCCTCGATGCAGCGCAACGCCGGTGCGGCAGGTCACATTGATCTGATCGACGGCAATGGGCGCGTCGTTAATCGGGGATCGGTGAATTTCAGCCGCTATAATGCGCGCAACTTCCCCTTTGGGATGCGTCAAAAGTCGGGGGTGCGCAACGCGCTTGGGCTGGTAAAGTTTATTTTTCCCAACAAATACAACATCTACCTGCATGACACGCCGTCCAAAAACCTGTTTGCCCGTGATGTGCGCGCGTTCAGCCACGGCTGCGTGCGTCTGGCCGATCCGTTTGATTTTGCCTATACGTTGCTGGCCGCTCAGGTCGATGATCCGGTGAAATTCTTCAAGGCGCAGCTGGCCACGGGCCGCGAGACATTTGTGCATCTGGATAATGAACTGCCGGTCCACCTGATCTACCGCACCGCCTTTACCACGCCGCGCGGGCATACCCAGTATCGTGACGATATCTATGGGCGTGACGCCAAGATCTGGGATGCGCTCAGCAAGGCAGGGGTAGCATTGGGCGCTGTTCAGGGTTAATTCATCCCCGACAAGGGGAATGAACCATGCGCCATACCATTCAAGAAATTGCCGTGTCACTGGGGGCGACAGCCGTTGGTGACACTTCGATTAGGATCGAAAAACTGGCCGAGCCGGCACAGGCCGGACCCAATGATCTTGCCCTCGCGATGAGCCCCAAATACGCCGAAAGCCTATCCGAAGGGACGGCACAGGCGGCAATGCTGTGGCCCGATGCAGATTGGCAAGCGCTTGGCCTGAAGGCCGCGATCCTGCCGGACCGCCCGCGCTATGCCATGTCGGGCCTCACGAAAATGATGGACCCCGGACAGGGCTTTGCGCCGGGCATTCACCCGATGGCGGTCATTGATCCCACGGCGGAACTGGGCGCAGATGTGTCGGTCGGGCCTTTCACGGTCATCGCGGCGGGCGTGAAAATCGGCGCGGGCAGCATGATCGGGCCGCAGTGCCACATCGGCAAGGATGCGCAACTGGGCCGCAACGCCTATCTGCGCGATCATGTCAGCATCGGCGCGCGGGTCACCATTGGTGATGATTTCATCGCGCAGCCGGGGGCCTGTATCGGCGGCGACGGGTTTTCGTTTGTGACGCCAGAACCCAGCACGGTCGAACAGACCCGCAAGACGCTCGGCGATCGCGGTGACACAAAAGCGCAACAATGGACGCGTATCCACAGCCTTGGCAGTGTGACCATCGGGAACGACGTTGAATGTGGCATGAATTGTACGATCGACAGTGGCACCATCCGCGACACGGTGATCGGTGATGGCACCAAATTGGATAATCAGGTCCATCTTGGGCATAATGTGGTGATCGGCACCAACAGCCTGATTTGCGGGCAGGTGGGCATCGCGGGGTCAGCGACCATTGGCAACAATGTCGTGCTTGGCGGGCAATGCGGCGTCAGCGACAATATCTTTGTGGGCGACGGGGTCATTGCGGGCGGCAGTACCAAGCTGATGTCGAACGTGCCTGCCGGGCGGGCCATGCTGGGCTATCCCGCAACAGAGATGAGCAAGCAAATCGACAGCTACAAAGCGTTGCGGCGTCTGCCCCGTTTGCTGCGCGATTTTGCGGCCTTGAAGAAAGAATTGTCCAAACCCGACGCCGATGCATAACGCGCAAGGGGGACAGATAAGAAGGAGAGCCCGGAGTGAGCATTCAAGATCAGGTCATTGCCATCCTTGCGGAACAAGCCGTGTTGGAGCCATCAGACGTCACGATGGCAAGCACGCTTGAGGATCTGGGCATTGACAGTATGGGCGTGGTCGAAAGCATCTTTGCCATCGAAGAAGCCTTTGATATCTCGGTGCCGTTCAACGCCAACCAGCCGGAAGCGTCGGATTTCGACATCTCGAGCGTGGCCAGCATTGTCGCGGGCATCGAACGTCTGAAAGCCGAGCAGGGTTAGAACCTGTGAAACGTGTAGTCATCACCGGGGCCGGGACGATCAACGCGCTTGGCCTGAATGTGCCAGACACGATGGTCGCCATGCAAAACGGTGTCTGCGGCATCGGCCCGCTTGAATTTCGCGATGTCGATCGGCTGTCGATCCAGATCGGCGGTCAGGTCAAGAATTTCGAAGCCGAAGCCCGCCATAACCGCCAGCAAATGTCGCTATACGATCGCTTCACGCAATTCACTCTGGCGGCTGCAAAACAGGCGATTGATCAATCCGGCCTGACGTTTTCGGGCGAATTATCCGCGAAAGCGGGGGTTGTCTTGGGAACGGCTGGCGGCGGTGTCAGCACCTGGGACGACAATTACCGCGCCGTCTATGAAGAAGGCAAAAACCGCGTTCACCCCTTTGTCGTGCCCAAGCTGATGAACAACGCGGCCGCTGCCCATGTGAGCATGGAACATAACCTCAAGGGGCCGTCGTTTACGGTTTCGACGGCATGTGCGTCCTCCAATCACGCGATGGCTCAGGCCTTCGCGATGGTGCGCTCTGGCATGGCCCCGGTGATGGTCACCGGCGGGTCTGAATCAATGCTGTGCTTTGGCGGGGTCAAAGCCTGGGAAGGTCTGCGCGTCATGAGCCGCGATGCCTGCCGCCCGTTTTCAGCCAACCGCAACGGGATGGTCCAGGGCGAAGGGGCAGGGGTTTTCGTATTCGAGGATTATGACCACGCCCGCGCCCGCGGTGCCGATATCCTGTGCGAGGTGATCGGCTTTGCCATGACATCGGATGCCAGCGATATCGTGATGCCATCCAAAGCAGGGGCCGCCCGCGCAATGAAGGGCGCATTGCAAGACGCGCAAATCAACGGGGATCAGGTCGGCTATATCAACGCCCATGGCACGGGCACGGCAGCCAATGACAAAACCGAATGCGCGGCTGTGGCGGATGTGTTCGGGGCCCATGCAGACCGATTGATGATCAGTTCGACCAAGTCAATGCACGGGCATCTGATTGGTGGCACGGGCGCTGTTGAATTGCTGGCCTGTATCATGGCGCTGCGTGACGGGGTCATTGCCCCCACGATCGGCTATCAGGAACCCGACCCCGAATGCGCCCTTGATGTGGTCCCCAATGTCGCCCGCGATGCCAAGGTCACGGTCGCCCTGTCGAATGCCTTTGCCTTTGGCGGCATGAACGCTGTGATCGCGTTACGCAAAATCTAGCGGCATAACCTAGGGCAGGGCCCGTGAAAAAGGCCGCCCCGGTGACGAGACGGCCTTGGATCATGTGAAAGAGAACCAGATTTACTGTTCAATAACCGATGACTTGTCAAAGGATGCTGTAAAGCCGTCCAGCGACAGGGCCAGTTCTACGGTCTGGTCAGGTGCCAATGCCGGCACGATGGTGATCACCGCTTCTTTGCCACGCTTGAAGGCTGCAATATCGTCGGCGGTCAGACCCATGCGGACATAGCAACCAACGGGGTTACAAAAGGCATAAGGGTAGCGGCGCGCTTTGCCGCCATCGACAGAAATGCTCAGCTGGGCGGTCAGGGCTGTTTCCAGCGGAACAACAACCGTTGCACCTGCCGTGGCCTTGCCGCCATCGGGCAAGCGGAACAACGAGAATTCGGCCACGGGCACGCCCTGGCCGTCATCCATCAACTGATACATCTGGCAGGGGTCGGTCTCTTGCTCGGTCTTGATGCAGCGCATTTCCCACGAACCGATCACCTCTTTGGTGTAAGGCTTGCCAACATCGGTATTGGCCTCGGTCTCGTCACCCATGCTGAGCTGCGATTCAATCGTGCTGGTCACCGGCGCGGTCTTTGTTTCCGGAGCCGGTGTTTCTGTTGTGGTTTCAGTCGTTGCGGTTTGCGCGAAAGACGCCACAGGCAGGGTCATAGCCAATGCTGCACAAAGGGGAAGGATGTTCAAATACTTGTTCATGCTTGGTCCAAATCAGTTAAATTTAATAGCATTTACCATGTCATAAAATGAATGTCAGGCAAGATACGCTGGCATTGCAAAACGATCCGGCAGTTTCTTGCTGATGTCACAAGAAAATCCGGGGCCCGAAAAGAAAAAAGGACGCAAAGCGCCCTTTCCCCTGTTCTTCTTTTCTCCCCGTCGGACTGGGCCGACTTATTGAGGGAAGGTTACGAAAGCGCACAAGGGCGGTCAATAGGAAATATGCAATATTGTCGGATACTTATGCTGCGCCGCAGCAAAAAAAGGCCGTACCCGAAGGCACGGCCAGTCTGACAGGGAGGAAGTGTTCACGGATCAAAAGGACATGTCGATCCGGAACATATTCACTATGGTACACAAACGTTAAGTTTGTATGCTTATGCGGCACTTTGCCCGCTGCGGCGGGACCTAAAAGGATGATGAATACGTGACAAATGATATCTTTATCGGGGGCGGCGGCCCAGACTATGCCACGCAGCAGTTTCTGAGCCTTGGCTATGCCAACCGCCACGGGCTGATTGCGGGGGCGACGGGGACGGGTAAAACCGTAACGCTGCAAATTCTGGCCGAAGGGTTTTCGGCCCAGGGCGTGCCGGTGTTCCTGTCTGATGTCAAAGGTGATCTTTCCGGGCTCGCCAGTGCCGGTTCCGAGACCCACAAGCTGCACGGTCCCTTTACGGAGCGCGCCAAGAAAATCGGCTTTGACGATTTTGCATATGCGTCTTTCCCGGTCGCGTTCTGGGATATGTTCGGCGAACAAGGCCACCCGGTGCGCACGACAGTCTCCGAGATGGGACCGCTGCTGCTGGGGCAGTTGCTGGGCCTGAGCGAGGCGCAAGAGGGCATTTTGAACATCGCCTTTCGCGTGGCGGACGAAGACGGCATGCCGCTGCTTGATCTCAAGGATCTACAGGCGCTGCTGGTCTGGGTCGGTGAAAACGCCTCCACCCTTGCCCTGCGTTATGGCAATGTCTCTGCCGCATCGGTGGGCACGATCCAACGCCGCTTGCTGGTGTTGGAAAACCAGGGTGCCGCCGATCTGTTTGGGGAACCGGCGCTCGAACTCTCCGATCTGATGCGCACCGATTCCGACGGGCGCGGGTTCATCAACATTCTGGCCGCCGACAAGCTGATGAGCTCGCCCAAGCTCTATGCCACCTTCCTGTTGTGGCTGCTGTCAGAACTGTTCGAAGAACTTCCCGAAGTCGGCGATCCGGATAAACCCAAGCTGGTGTTCTTCTTTGACGAAGCCCACCTGCTGTTCGACGACGCCCCCAAAGCCTTGGTGGACAAGGTCGAACAGGTCGCGCGGCTGATCCGCTCCAAAGGTGTCGGCGTCTATTTCATCACCCAAAACCCTGCTGACGTCCCCGAAGACATCCTTGGCCAGCTTGGCAACCGCATCCAGCACGCTTTGCGCGCCTTTACCGCCAAGGACCGCAAGGAACTGCGCATGGCCGCGCAAACCTACCGCGAGAACCCGCGCTTCGACACCGAAGAAGCGATCCGCGAGGTCGGCGTCGGGGAGGCCGTGACCTCGATGTTGCAGAAAAAAGGGGTGCCGGGGATTGTCGAACGTACACTGATCCGCCCGCCGTCCTCCCAGCTTGGCCCGATTGATGACGCGACACGCGCCGCCCTGATGGCGCAAAGCGCCATGGCCACGAAATACAACACCCGCCTAGATCGCGAATCCGCCTTCGAGATGTTGGCCAAACGTGCTGATGACGCCGCCAAAGCCGCCGCAGCGGCCGAAGCCGAAGCGGAAGCAGAAGAAGCCACACCCACCTTGCGCGAATTCAATGCCGCGCGCCGCTATGCGGGCAAAGGCGTTGACCGCTCGACCTCCAAACCCGCCGACAAAAAAGGCGAAAGCTTCGGGGGGGCGATTGCAAATGTTGTGATAAAGGAACTGAAAGGCACCACAGGACGGCGCATCGTTCGCGGTATCCTGGGCGGCTTGTTCAAAGGGCGCTAGGCCCCATTCCAAATGGACTAAAATCCTCGCCGAAGGCTGGCCTTATCCCACGGGGGATAAGGCCTTTTCTTTGTTCAGACTCTGAACCCTATTTTTCGGGGATCAACCCGCGCGGGCTGAACCGCAAGACCAGCAACAGCACCGCACCCATGGTCATCAACCTCATATGGGCGGCGGATTCGATCAGGTGGTCTTTCAACCAATAGCCGTCGTTCATGCCATAGGTGATCATGTTCATCAGCCAAAGGCCCATCGGCTCTACCATGACCCACAGGTACCACATCAGGAACCCGCCCAAGACGGCCCCGAAGTTGTTGCCGGACCCGCCGACAATCACCATCACCCAGATCAAAAAGGTAAAGCGCAACGGCTGGTAAGACCCCGGTGTCAGCTGGCTGTCCAAGGTGGTCATCATAGCACCCGCAATCCCGCAGATGGCAGAGCCAAGGATGAACACTTGCAAATGCCGCGCGGTGACGTCCTTGCCCATGGCTTCGGCGGCGACTTCATTGTCGCGGATCGCGCGCAGCATCCGGCCCCAGGGGGAGTTCAGCGCCCGCTGGCTCATCCATAGCAACAGCAACAGCACCGCCGCGAACAGCACGATGTACAGGAACTTGACCCAAAGCGTTGACCCTTCGACGGGATCAAATCCGAAACCGGCGGCGCGTTCAACAAAGCCGGGATTGTTTTGCAGGTCGATCTCGTAGGGAACGGGACGCGGGATGCCGATGACGTTTTTCACGCCGCGCGACAGCCAGTCTTCGTTCTTGAGGACGGCAATGATGATCTCGGCGATGCCAAGGGTCGCAATGGCCAGATAATCCGACCGCAAGCCAAGCGCGGTCTTCCCGATCACCCAAGCGGCCCCGGCGGCGAACAAGCCGCCCACGGGCCAGGCGATGATCACAGGCAGGCCAAGCCCGCCAAGATATCCGGTATGCGCAGGATTGACGGCTTCGACCGCCGCGACCGACGGGTCAAACACGGCACGGAACAAAAAGAACCCGCCGATCAGAACCACCAGAACCACAACAGTGCGCCGCCAGCCCTTGGCCATGCGTTTCATCACCTGAACGGCTGCAATCACGGTGCCAGCCCCCAGCAGCAGGGCACCCAGAATACCCCAGCCCCCCGCAGACCACGCGCCTTCGGTGGCGGGCATGCCGATCAGAACCGCCGCCAGCCCCCCCAAGGCGACAAAGCCCATGATGCCCACGTTAAACAGGCCGGCAAAACCCCATTGCAGGTTCACGCCCAAGGCCATGATGCTGGAAATCAGCCCCATGGAGATAATCAGCAGCGCCGCGTTCCAGCTTTGTGCAAAGCCGGTATAGACGATCAGGGCTGCAATAATCGCGAATAATGCGGTGTTTCTAAGCGTCTCGTTCATACCGATTGCCCCTTGAACAGACCTGTGGGTTTGAACAGCAACACGATCAACAAGATCACAAAGCTGACGGCGAATTTATAGTCGGTGGACAAGAGTTGGACCAACCCGTCCGGCTCCATGCCTGCGGGCATCATATACCCCAAAACCTTTTTCCACGCATAGGTGATGGTGACTTCGGAAAAGGCGATGACGAAACCACCGGCGATGGCCCCCACAGGGTTGCCAAGACCGCCCACAATAGCCGAGGCAAAGATCGGCAGCAGCAGTTGGAAATAGGTGAAGGGTTTGAACGACTTATCAAGGCCATAGAGAACGCCCGCGGTGGTCGCCAGGCAGGCCACGATGATCCATGTGATCATCACCACACGTTCGGGGTTGATCCCTGACAGCAGCGCCAGATCCTCGTTATCGGAATAGGCGCGCATGGATTTGCCCGACCGGGTTTTGTTCAGGAACCAGAACAACACCGCAACCACGATAATGGCGGTGATCACGGTCAGCCCTTGGGTGGTCTTGATCGCCAGACCTTCTTCCAGACCGGTCATCTTTTTAAAAGTCCGTGCCGAGATGATGAACCGTTCGCCATCAAGGAAATTCTTGTCGTCAGACCCGATGATAAACCGCGTGATGCCGTTATAGATGAACGTCACCCCCAGTGACACGATCACGAAAATCACCGGCTTGGCCTTCTTCTCGCGGTAAAAGCGATAGACGACGCGGTCGGTGCCTAGCAGCAACCCGATGGTCAGCAAAATCGCAAAGGGCAGGGCCAGCAATGCGGTTGGCAGCACCCACAGGTGCAGACCGATGGCCTGAAACCCCCAGGTGATCAACACCGCCGACATCGCCCCAAGCGCCATGGTATCGCCATGGGCAAAGTTCGAAAATCGCAAGATGCCGTAAACCAGTGTCACCCCAAGCGCACCAAGCGCAAGCTGCGAGCCATAGGCGATGCCGGGGACCAGCACGTAGTTGGCCAGTGCTACAAAAGCGTTCAAAAAATCCATCAGTTGCATGTCCCTAGATAGCTGATGACGAAAGGCCCGTCAGCATAATGCACGGTATAGCGCGTGGCACCGTTTTCAGTGATCGTGATCAGGTGGCGCGCTGCAAAAGTCCCCCCCGACAACGAGATCGATTTTCCCGAAGTAACGCCCAGCATTTCTACCGTTTCCGCGTCGGTGACCATTTGGGCCTGAACCACCAGATCATCCGGAGATAATCCGCCGCCCATGCCTGTAATCACAGGGGTGAATTCGGTTTCGGTGCAGGGTTCGTTTTCAACGCATTCGGTGACGAAATTGCACTGGCGCTTGATTTCCTGCCGGAAGGGGGCTGTCTCGATCGTCAGACTGTCTGCGGGCGCGCTGTCGGCATGATCATCGACGGCATCGCTGGCCTGCGCGAAAACGGGCGCGCAGGCGATCAAAGCAAGGGAAAGGATCAGTCGCATCCTCATCCCCCCAAGAACGATTTGCGGACTTCGGGGTCGTTCAGCAGTTCCTTGCCAGTGCCGGTAAACGCATTGGCCCCTTGCACCAGAACATAACCTTTGTCCGCGATTTCAAGCGCTTGGCGGGCGTTTTGTTCCACCATGAGGATCGGGATACCGGTGCGCGCGACTTCGATAATGCGGTCGAACAATTCATCCATCACGATGGGGCTGACGCCTGCGGTGGGTTCGTCCAGCATCAAAACCTTGGGCTGGGTCATCAACGCACGGCCCACGGCGACTTGCTGGCGCTGGCCGCCCGACAATTCACCCGCCGCCTGATAGCGCTTGTCCTTGAGGATCGGGAACAGGTCATAGACCTGCGCCATGGTATCGCGGAAATCGTCGCGGCGGATAAAGGCACCCATCTCGAGGTTTTCCTCGACGGTCATCGAGGTAAAGATATTCGAGGTTTGCGGCACGAACCCCATGCCCTTGGCCACGCGGTCCTGCGGCGACAGGGCGGTGATGTCTTCGCCGTCCAGCCGCACGTGACCCTGACGCACGTCCAGCATCCCGAACACGGCCTTCATCGCGGTGGATTTGCCCGCGCCATTGGGGCCGACGATCACGGCGATTTCGCCTTTTTCCACGGCAATGGTGCAGTCGTGCAGAATATCGGGCCCTTTGCCATAGCCGCCCGTCATGGCCTCGCCAATCAGGAAGGGGCCACCGGGGGCCGCATGGCTTTTGCCGCCCTGTCTGACGGGCTGCGCCGTGCCTTGGCCTTTGGTATTGCCGATCGAGAGGTCTTTGTTACCTCGATCACCATATGGGTCGCTCATGTCAGCCTCTTTCAGTCGGTGCCGCTGGTGGGCGGGTCTATGTTGTCAGCGCAAGACAGAGCGTCCTCGCAGGTGTCGCGCAGCATCATCGCCACGTCAAAGGACATCTTTTCCATGTCCTCAAGCGGTGTTGTGTCAGCCGTATCCAGATACAGCATGATCCGTGCAGGGCCGACCTGCGACAGCATCACCGCGCTGAGGGTACGGTCGCCGTTGATCTTGTCATATTGCAGGTGGCGCAGGGTCAGCCCGCGCGGGGTTACGATCTTGTCGACCTGCAAAACTTCCAAGGGGGCACTGTCGTCGGCCGCAACCCATTGGGAATAGGTCGCGAATTGTTCATCAAGGGTGGCCACGCTGTCGGTGATCTCGAACCCCGGCCATTCCTGAGTGAAGTTCAGGATATAGTCTTCGATATAGCGCGTGGATCCATCGCCGATGACGTCCCATTTGGCGGCTTCCCACGCGGTGCCCCGGTCGCACATCCACACGTCCGCAGACAGTTGCGCACAGGCAAGGGACGCCTGCGGCAACGCCAAAGCGGCGGTGAGTGTCAGAAGTGCGAAACGGTACTTCATGCGGTCTTGTTCTTGAGGCCCGTGCCAAGATAGGCTTCGATGACTTGTTCGTTGGCTTTGATCTCGGGCAGGGTGCCTTGGGCCAGAACCTTGCCTTCGGCCATGCAGATCACCGGATCACACAGGCGGCCGATGAAATCCATGTCGTGTTCGATAACCACAAAAGTATAGCCGCGTTCCTGATTGAGCCGGATAATCGCGTCGCCAATGGTATTGAGCAGCGTGCGGTTCACGCCTGCGCCGACCTCGTCCAGAAACACGATCTTGGCGTCAACCATCATGGTGCGGCCAAGTTCCAGCAGTTTTTTCTGACCACCCGAGATTTGACCGGCCTTTTGCTCGGCCAGATGTTCGACGGTCAGAAATTCCAGCACTTCGTCGGCCTTGGCGCGCAGGGCGCGTTCCTGATCGGCGATGCGTTTGCGGCCAAACCAGGTGTTCCAGAGTGTTTCGCCCACCTGATCGCCGGGCACCATCATCAGGTTCTCGCGGCAGGTCATCGAGGAAAATTCATGGGCAATCTGGAAGGTACGCAGCAACCCTTTGTGGAATAATTCGTGGGGCGGCAGGCCGGTGATGTCTTCGCCATCCATCGTGACACGGCCCGACGTTGGTTTAAGAACGCCTGCGATCACATTGAAAAGAGTGGTTTTTCCCGCGCCGTTGGGGCCGATCAATCCGGTGATTGTGCCTTTGCCAATGGTCAGGCTGGCCCCGTCGACGGCATGAAAGCCACCGAAGTGTTTGTGTACATCGTCAACGACGATCATATGACTATCCCTGTGTCCGCGTCGTAGATGCGCGGTAAACTTTTGAAAACAGCAGCCCGGTTGCCCGGACTGCTGTCATTTTAGCGTCTAAAGGCTTATTTGAAACCGATGGTTTCGATCACGCCGTCTTTGACTTCGATCATGCGGTAGGTACCCGCAGATTCACCGGGTCCGATCAGTTCGACCGCGGATGCGCCGACATAGTCGATATCCGTGCCAGCCGCGATCAGCTCAAGCGCTTTTGCCAGTTCACCAGGATAGATTTTTTCGCCCGGTGCGTTGGCAACGTCGAGGATCTTTGGGCCGTAAGCCGCTGGATCGGTCGAGTTTGCCGCCTGCATGGCCAGCAAGAACAGCGCCGCTGCGTCATACGATTCTGGTGTGTAAGGCGATGTGCCGTTAAAGCCCGCGTCTTCGGCCATTTTGGTGAAGACTTCGATGCCTTGACCTTCGGAACCGGCGATCTGGCCGTAGGAGCCGTTCAGATCGTCACCGATACGACCGGGCAATGTGTCACCGATCATCCCGCCGGGCAGGCCGAATGTGTCGAATGCACCTGTGTCCAGCGCGGCGTTGATGATGCCAGGACCGCCTTGGTCAAGGTAACCCGCAAC
Organism: Sulfitobacter sp. SH22; assembly: GCF_965641905.1. Taxonomy (NCBI): domain Bacteria; kingdom Pseudomonadati; phylum Pseudomonadota; class Alphaproteobacteria; order Rhodobacterales; family Roseobacteraceae; genus Sulfitobacter; species Sulfitobacter sp. SH22. The sequence goes on along the minus strand of NZ_OZ282573.1, from coordinate 1,063,118 downwards.
AACCAAGATTTCGCCACCGGCAGATGCCAGCGCGCCAACTTCGGCAGAGTAATCGGCTTTGCCGTCTTCATGGGCTGCAACGATGGTGACTTCACCGCCGATTGCCTCGAACGAAGTCTGGATCGCGTCAGCAAGACCCTTGCCATAGTCGTTGTTGGTGTAGGTCAGCGCGATGGATTTCACGCCACGCTCTTGCAGGATTTCTGCCATAACCTGACCTTCACGCGCATCCGATGGGGAGGTGCGGAAGAACAAGCCGTTGTCTTCCATTGTGGACAGACCGGGCGATGTGGCGGAAGGCGAGATCATTGCCATGCCGTTTGGAATAGCGACGTTTTGCAAAACCGCACCGGTTACACCGGAACAATCCGCACCGATCAGACCGTTGATGCCTTCGGCGATCAGACGTTCAGCACCGGCCACGGCCAGCGCGTTATCAATACAACCCGAATCCGCACGCAGGGGCGTTACGGTTGCGCCGCCCATCAGCTTGCCGCTGTCGGTGACTTCTTTCATGGCCATTTCGGCACCGGACGCCATCGGCCCGGTCAGGGATTCAATCGGGCCGGTAAAGCCGAATACGATCCCCAGTTTAACTTCGTTGGAATGCGAACCCGCGTAAGCGCCCGTCGCAAATAGTGCTGCAGCCGTTGTGGCCATAAGCATCTTTTTCATGGTTGTCTCCCGTGTTGGAACTTTATGTTCAAAACGGAGCCTATGCGGGGATATTGGAAAAGAAAAGTGCTATCAGGCGTTCACGATGGGTCATCTGGGGGTGATTTACGAGAAAACCGTTCTTCTGGTGTGGGATTCACCTTTGAGGGGCGTTCCCCTTGTCCGATCCGGTTTTCCGGCGCTCTGGCTTTGTTCTCAGATCGACAATCGCGCCGCATGGGACCCGCGTTCGCGGTAGGGCGTGGTGTCGTAATGCGCGCGGTAGCATTTGGAGAAATGCGAGGGCGAGGCAAAGCCGCAGGCCAGCGCCACGTTGATCACGCTCATATCGGTTTGCATCAGCAGGTTGCGGGCTTTTTGCAGGCGCAGTTCCATATAGTACCGCTTGGGACTGCGGTTCAGATAGCGGCGGAACAGGCGTTCAAGCTGGCGGGTGGACATGCCCACATCACGGGCCAGGGTCGAGGGGCTGATCGGCTCTTCGATATTGCCTTCCATCATCTGGATGACCTGGCTGAGCTTGGGGTGGCGCACGCCGATGCGGGTGGGCACGGACAGACGCTGGGTATCCTGATCGGTGCGGATCGAGGAATAGATCAGCTGGTCGGCGACCGCATTGGCCAGATCTTCGCCCAGATCATCGGCAATCAGTTTCAGCATCAGGTCGATTGAGGACGTGCCGCCTGCGGTGGTCATGCGGTTGCCATCGACGACAAAAACCGACTTGGTCAGGTTCACCTCTTCGAATTCTTCAGTGAAACTGTCCTGGTTCTCCCAATGGATCGTCGCTTTCTTGCCATCCAGCAAACCGGCTTTGGCAAGGGTAAAGGCCGCCGTGCACAGCCCGCCGATCATCATGCCCTTGCGGGCCTCGCGGCGCAGCCAGCCCAGCAGTTTCTTGGTGGTGGCCGATTGCACGTCGATGCCGCTGCACACCACAAGCGTGTCTTCGCGGCGCACGTCGCCCAGATCGCCATCGAGGGTAAATTGTGCCCCCGCAGAGCAGCTGACATAGGTGCCGCTTTCCCCGATCAAACGCCAGTCATAAGCAGTTCGGCCCGCCATCCGGTTCGCAATGCGCAAACATTCAACCGCCGAAGCAAAGCTCAGCAAAGTGAAGTTTTCGAGCAAGACAAACACAAACAGCTTGGGTTTGTCTTCATTGACCGGAACGCGGATGGCCGATTTGACGTCTGTCATCGTTGCCCTTTCAGGAAATACAGAGTTTTAGGTGTCCAGGTTTTTCTCCCGTAAAACCCGACGAAAACATTGCCCACGGGGCGGGCGCAAGGTCAATAGGTGGAATTCCGTTCTGGTCACCGGGCGCAGGCTTTTGTATACGATAAATTCAACCGTTAGCGCTGGACACCCGGCGCAATTCCTACTTCGGAGAGATGAGATGACCGATTGGACAAAATCAAGCTGGCGCGACAAACCGCGGATCCAGATGCCCGACTATCCAGACCAGACTGAATTGCAGGCGGTCGAGGCCGAATTGTCCCGGTATCCATTGTTGGTTTTTGCAGGCGAAGCGCGCCGGTTGAAAAAGCATCTGGCGGCGGCTGGCCGGGGCGAGGCGTTCTTGCTTCAGGGGGGCGATTGCGCTGAAAGCTTTGAACAGTTCAGCAGCGACATGATCCGCGATACGTTCAAGGTCATGCTGCAAATGGCGATCGTTCTGACCCATGGTGCAAAGGTACCGGTGATCAAGGTGGGTCGTATGGCCGGCCAGTTCGCCAAGCCGCGGTCGGCCCCGACCGAAGTTGTCGATGGTGTCGAGCTGCCCAGCTACCGCGGTGATATCATCAACGGCTTGGACTTCACCCCCGAAGCCCGCATTCCCGACCCCAAAAAGATGTTGCGCGCTTATACGCAGGCGGCGGCAACCTTGAACCTGATCCGCGCGTTTTCGACCGGTGGTTATGCGGATGTGCATCAGGTGCACGGCTGGACCTTGGGCTTTACCGAAAGCGAAAAGGCCGAAAAATACCGCGAAATCGCCAACCGTATTTCCGACACGCTGGATTTCATGGCGGCTGCCGGTGTGACGTCAGAGACGGCGCATACCCTGCAATCGGTTGAATATTATACCAGCCACGAATCGCTTTTGCTCGAGTATGAAGAGGCGCTGTGCCGTCAGGACAGCCAGACCGGCAAGTGGTTGGCGGGTTCCGGTCACATGATCTGGATCGGCGACCGTACCCGTCAGCCCGACGGTGCGCATGTTGAATTTGCCCGTGGCGTACAAAACCCCATCGGGTTGAAATGCGGCCCGACCATGACCAGCGACGACTTGAAAAAGCTGATGAAAACCCTGAACCCGCAAAACGAAGAGGGGCGTCTGACCCTGATCGCGCGGTTCGGTGCGGGCAATGTGGGTGAACACCTGCCGCGCCTGATCAAGACGGTTCAGCAAGAAGGCGCAAATGTGGTTTGGACCTGTGACGCGATGCATGGCAACACCATCAAGTCGTCCAGCGGCTATAAAACACGACCCTTCGATTCCGTGCTGCGTGAAGTGCGCGAATTCTTTGGGGTGCATGCCGCCGAGGGCACCGTGCCCGGTGGCGTACATTTCGAGATGACCGGCCAGGACGTGACCGAATGCACCGGCGGCGTGCGTGCCGTGCAGGACGAGGACCTGTCAGATCGCTACCACACCGCCTGCGATCCACGTCTGAACGCCAGCCAATCGCTGGAACTGGCGTTCCTTGTCGCCGAGGAACTTTCGGCGCGCCGGACGGCACACCAGGCCAAAGCAGCAAGCTAAGCCTGCGAAAACCGAGACAAGGAAAAAGCCGCGTATCTTCCCGATACGCGGCTTTTTTGTGCTTGTGAAACGTTGTGCCTGTGAAACATCGCTGTGAAACGGGGCCTATGTGTCGGATTTCACCAGTCTGAGATAGGGGACACTGCGTTTGCCGCCCGCCAGGCGCGTGCTGGTGGGAGTTATTGGCGGTGGTGCCGGTTCGACTGCCGGTTGGGGCTGCGGGCGTTTGACCGTGATCGGCCTGATCTGGATATTATCGATCTCGAACCGGCAGGGGTCGTCAGAGACGCCGCCCTTGGTGACAAAGCACCCCAACATGCGGCTGACATCGCCCATGTCGCTTTTCAACGGCAGCAAGATCATGCGCCCTTCGGAGCGGCCAATTTCGTTTCTGAGGGACAGCGTGCCGATTGCGGGTGTCTCAAAGAGTTCCTCCATCATGTCGCTGAAGCGGCGGCGCGACTGGGTCGATAGAAACGCAGTAATCGGCATGCCGCGCACTTCCATGCCCATCAGATCGCTCAGATGGCTGCCCGCAATGCGCATCCGCGCCACGCCGGGGGCGACCCGTTCAAGGATAAAGGCATATTCCAAAGCGGATTCGATCCCGCGCGGGTCGATGTCAGATCGCCGCGGCAGCAGTTGATCCTGACGCAACCCATCCCAATAGGCTTCGACCTGGGACGTTGCCGAAAAACTGTGGCCGCTGTGAAAATATGTCATATTCAGAATATTCCGGGGGTCTTGGGGGTCGTTATCCATGAATTTGGCTCGTCTCTTTCACTGTATTCGTTTACCCAGGCGACCGCAGGGCATCGCAATCGCGGAGCGTTGTTTCGAAACGGCCGGCCACCGCCTTGGGATATCCATAGCGATTTCGTTACAAATTTGCAGTTAAATCGCACGAAGTGGTTAATCTCTTGCTAGGGTTTGCCCGAAGCCCCCCACGGCTTTCGACTTGCCCAAATTGGCGCTTTGGCTTTTAAGGCACCCAAAGACACCACAGCCGACAGGATCTCTTTATGATACGTTCAATGACCGGTTTCGCCTCTGGAAATGGCGCGTTGGCCCCCCATAGCTGGGGATGGGAAGTGCGGTCGGTGAACGGCAAGGGGCTGGATCTGCGCCTGCGTGTCCCCGATTGGGTGGACGGGCTTGAGGCGGGGTTGCGCAAGCAGTTGGGCGACGCGGTCGCGCGCGGGAATGTGACCTGCAACCTGCGGATTGCGCGTGATGAAAACACCGGCGGTCTGACCGTGAACGCCGCCCAGCTTGATACGGTGCTGGACGCGCTGCACCAGATCGAAGCGCGGGCCATGGATGCAGGCGTGTCGCTGGCCCCGTCCAAGGCGACCGATATCGTGACCATGCGCGGCGTGCTGGAACAGGCCAATACGGTTGATGATGTGGCGACCCTTGCCAAAACCCTGCTGGCGGAATTTGCGGCGGTTCTGGCTGATTTCAACGCCATGCGCGCCAGCGAAGGGGCGGCTCTTGAAATCGTGTTACAGGCCCAACTGGCCGAGGTTGAAACCCTGACCACCCAAGCCGCAGCCATGGCACAGGACCGCAAGGCCGAGATGGCCCAAACGCTGCAACGCAATCTGGCGCGGGTGCTGGAAAACAGCGACGGCGTTGATGCGGACAGGTTGGCACAGGAACTGGCGCTGATCGCTGTCAAATCCGATGTGACCGAAGAAATCGACCGTCTGCACGCCCATATCGGTGCCGCCCGCGAACTGCTGGTGCAGGGCGGGCCGGTCGGGCGCAAGCTGGATTTCCTGATGCAGGAATTCAACCGCGAGGCCAATACATTGTGCTCAAAGGCGCAGAACAGCGCGTTGACGCGGGTTGGGCTGGCGCTCAAGGCCGTGATCGACCAGATGCGCGAACAAGTACAGAATGTGGAGTAAACCATGAGCGACCGCCGCGGCCTTTTGATCATCCTCAGCTCGCCCTCGGGGGCGGGGAAATCCACCCTTGCACGCAAGCTGCGTGACTGGGATGCATCGCTGCAATTTTCCGTCTCGGCCACCACCCGCGCGCCGCGTGTGGGCGAAATCGACGGCAAGGATTACTTTTTCACCAACGAAGACAAGTTCCGCAGCATGGTCAATGACGGCGAGATGCTGGAACACGCGCGGGTCTTTGGCAATTACTACGGCTCGCCCAAAGGGCCGGTGCAAAAATCTATCGACAATGGCCGCGACGTGTTGTTCGACGTCGATTGGCAGGGCGCACAGCAAATCAGCAATTCGGCGCTGAAACAGCATGTCTTGTCGATCTTTATCCTGCCGCCTTCGATCAAGGAACTGCGCCGCCGCCTTGAAACCCGCGGTCAGGACGATGCCGAAACCATCGCCTTGCGGATGGAGAAAAGCTGGGACGAGATCAGCCATTGGGATGGCTACCATTATGTTTTGATCAACGACGATCTGGTCGATACCGAGGCCCGGCTGAAGGCGATTATCACCGCCGAGCGTTTGCGGCTTTCACAACAGCCAAATCTGGTGGATCATGTTCGCGCGTTGCAAGCTGAATTCGAGGAAACGAAATGACCCTATATGCCCTGGCCGATTTGAGCCCCACCGTAGATGCCGATGCCTGGGTGGCACCCGATGCAAATGTGATCGGCAATGTCATGCTCGAGGCCGGATCGTCGGTCTGGTTCGGCTGCACCCTGCGTGGCGATAACGAGCTGATCAAGGTCGGCAAAGGCAGCAATGTGCAGGAAAACTGTGTGTTTCACACCGATCCGGGCTGCCCGCTGACCATTGGTGAAAATTGCACTATCGGTCACAAGGTGATGCTGCATGGCTGTACCATCGGGGATAATTCGCTGGTCGGTATGGGGGCTACGATCCTGAACGGGGCCAAGATCGGCAAGAATTGTCTGATCGGGGCAGGGGCGCTGATTACGGAAAACAAGGTGATCCCTGACGGGTCGCTGGTCATGGGTGCGCCGGGCAAGGTCGTGCGCGATCTGGATGCGGCTGCCATTGCCGGTCTGACCGCCAGCGCGCTGCATTATCAGGAAAACGCCCGCCGGTTCCGCCGCGATCTAAAGCCAGTCTAGCACATGGCGATCCGCCCGCTTTTGCCTGATCTGCTGGCGGCTTTGCCTTTGCCGACCCTTGCAATTGACCGTGCGGAACGGATTGTTGCGATGAACGCGGCGGCGCAGGCCCTTGTCGGGGCCGCCGCCTTGGACCGCCATTATATCAACGTCTTGCGCCAGCCCACGTTGGTGGATGCGGTGGAACAATGCCAGCGCGATGGCACCCCCCGCGAGGCCCATTATCTGGCCACTAACGGCGGCAATGACACGCGGTTTCAGGTCCATGTCAGCAAGGTCGCCGGCACCGATTATGTCTTGCTCAGCTTTCAGGACATTACCCAAGTGACCAAGGCCAGCCAGATGCGCCGCGATTTTGTGGCCAATGTCAGCCATGAATTGCGCACGCCGCTGACCGCGCTGATGGGGTTCATCGAAACCCTGAGCGGCCCGGCACGCGATGACGCGCCCGCCCGCGACCGTTTTCTGGGGATCATGACCGGAGAGGCGGAACGCATGAACCGTCTGGTGGGCGATCTTTTGTCCCTCAGCCGGGTCGAATCCGAAGAACGCCTGCGGCCCACGCAAAAGGTCGATCTGCGCTATGTGGTGCAATCGACCTTGCGCAATCTGAACCCCTTGGCGGTCGAGGCTGACGTGACGCTGGTATCTCGCATGGCCGATGATGAACTGCCGTTGATCGGGGATTCGGACCAGCTTTTGCAGGTGTTCACCAATCTGATCGAGAACGCGATAAAATACGGTGGCAAGGGCAAAACCGTCGAGGTTGACGTGGAAACCACCCTGCGTGATCCGTCGTTGCGCGGACCTGCGGTGCGGGTGACGGTCACAGACCACGGCCCCGGCATTGACCCGTTGCACATCCCGCGCCTGACCGAACGTTTCTACCGCGCCGACAGCCACCGCAGCCGTGCGCTTGGCGGTACGGGGTTGGGGTTGGCGATTGTGAAACACATCCTGAACCGGCATCGCGGACGGCTGAAAATCACCAGCGAGCTTGGAAAAGGCAGCCAATTCACGGTTATCCTGCCTTTGGACATGCCTTTGGGGGCTGCATAAGCTGCATCAGGCGCAGCGGGGCCGTGAAATCTTTTTGATTTCTTGCCATGTCATAAAACTGTAACACTGGTGTCACAAAAGCCAAACGTAGCCCCCGTAGTGCTGCACCCAGATCACCATGGGGGTGGTCAAGAATTCAAAGCTGACAGGAGACATCATGTCGCTCGTTAAAATCACTACATCCGCTCTGGCCATTTCCGCCGTTTGTGCAACGGCTGCCGTTGCCCGCGATCAGGTACAGGTTGCCGGTTCTTCCACCGTTCTGCCCTATGCGTCCATCGTCGCCGAAGCGTTTGGCGAAAACTTTGATTTCCCGACACCGGTCGTTGAATCCGGCGGCTCCTCGGCGGGTCTCAAGCGGTTTTGCGAAGGCGTAGGCGAAAATACGATCGACGTGGCAAACGCATCGCGTCAGATCAAATCCTCCGAAGTTGAAGCCTGTGCCGCCAACGGCGTGACCGACATCATCGAAGTGCGCATCGGCTATGATGGCATCGTGTTTGCATCCGATATCAATGGCAACACATTCGAATTCACACCCGAAGACTGGTACAAAGCGCTGAGCGAAACCATCGTTGTTGACGGTGCAATCGTGCCAAACCCCAATAAGAACTGGAACGAAGTCAACGCGAGCTTCCCTGACCAGCCTATCCAGGCCTATATTCCGGGCACCAAGCACGGCACACGCGAAGTATTCGAGGAAAAAGTGATCCTGGCCGGTTGTGAAGCCACAGGTGATTTCGACGTGTTCAAGGCGGCCAATGGCGACGACAAGAAAGCCGCCGAGAAAGCCTGTATCGCGATCCGCACCGATGGCACATCCGTGGACATCGACGGTGACTATACAGAGACCTTGGCCCGCATCGAGAGCAACAAAGACGGCATCGGCGTATTCGGTCTGGCGTTCTACGAGAACAACACAGACAAGCTGAGCGTTGCGACAATGAGCGGCGTCGAGCCAACCGTCGAAAGCATCTCGACCGGTGATTACCCTGTATCGCGCCCGTTGTTCTTTTACGTCAAGAAAGCGCATATCGGCGTTATCCCGGGCCTGAAAGAATACGCTGAATTCTTCGTTGCCGATGAAATCGCGGGCCCTGATGGTCCTTTGGCTGAATACGGCCTTGTGTCCGACCCGGAGCTGGTCACAGTTCAAGAAACAGTTGCAAATGAAACTGTTTTGGGCGGCGGTTCCTAAACTTCTTTGAAATGACCCGGAGGAGCGTTACTGCTTCTCCGGGCTGTCTGCTGCTGACTGCCAAGATTTGAAATACGACAACCCGTTCTAGACGGGTACGACCGGGGGGCCATACGTGAGCAACTTTCTAAATGTGGCACCAACCACGCTGCTGGTTCTTGCGGTTCTGATCCTGACCGGCATTGCCTATGTTTCCGCGCGCAGCCGCGCGATGTCATCGGCCGGGGGCGACGCCCGAAAACTGCATTCCTTGCCCGGCTACTATGGCTATAACGCCGCGATGCTGACGGCGATCCCGGCCTTGTTCGTGCTGGTGATCTGGATGCTGTTGCAGCCAGTGCTGATCCAGAATGCCGTGATTGAAATGATCCCTTCCAGCGCTGTGTCCGAAGGGTCTTCGGTCAATCTGGTGATGAGCGATGTGCGCCGCGTGGCCGACGGGTTGAATGGCGCGGTCAAGTCCGGCGCGCTGACGGCGGATGCGGCCAAGGCCCTGACGGCGGCGGATGACGTGCGCTCTGTCCTTGCGGGGACGGGGGTTGCTTTGGGGTCGGATGTCACCGCCGAGGTACTGGCCGCCGCACAGCGCTACCGCGGAATGCAATCGACGGGGCAAGTGCTAATGACCGCAGTCGTGTCATTGATTGCGATTGCCGGCTTGCTGATCGCATTGCGCGCAACCACCAAAACATTCCGCGCCCGCAATATGGTCGAACGCTTTGTCCTGAGCCTGCTGATCGTCGCGGCGTCACTGGCGATTTTGACAACCGTTGGGATCGTGTTCTCGATGCTGTTCGAGACAATCAATTTCTTCAAGCTGCACCCGTGGCAGGACTTCTTTCTTGGCTCCAAATGGGCCCCGAACTTTCGCGGGGATAGCGATCTGTCGATCCTGCCGCTGCTGTGGGGCACGCTTTATATCTCGATCATCGCGCTGCTGGTGGCGGTGCCCATCGGGTTGTTCGCGGCGATCTATCTGTCGGAATATGCCAACAGCAAAGTCCGCGCCGTGGCCAAACCGCTGCTGGAGATCCTCGCCGGTATTCCTACAATCGTCTATGGTCTGTTCGCGCTGCTGACGGTGGGGCCGTTTCTGGTCAACCTGTTCGGGCGTGGCGAAGACGGCATTCTGGGCGTCGACTGGATGAGCGGGGCCACATCGGTGCTGACCGCCGGTCTGGTCATGGGCATCATGCTGATCCCCTTTGTGTCCTCGCTGAGCGACGACATCATCAACGCGGTGCCACAATCCTTGCGCGACGGGTCATTCGGGCTGGGTGCCACCCATTCCGAAACCATCCGCCAGGTGGTGCTGCCAGCGGCGCTGCCGGGCATCGTGGGGGCGATCTTGCTGGCGGCCAGCCGTGCGATTGGCGAAACCATGATCGTGGTGCTGGGGGCAGGGGCCATCGCCCGCATATCGCCGAACCCGCTCGAGGCGATGACGACCATCACCACCCGCATTGTCAGCCAGTTGACCGGCGATACCGACTTTGCCAGCCCTGAAACCCTTGTGGCCTTTGCCCTTGGCCTGACGCTGTTTGTGCTGACGCTGGGGCTGAATGTGCTGGCGCTTTATATCGTGCGCAAATACCGGGAGCAGTACGAATGACCGACATGCCAAACGCGACGCCAAAGAATTCGCTGCTGCGTCAGGACGCGCGCACCGTCAAACGCAACCGCGCCGAAACCCGTTTCAAGGCCTATGGCATTGCCGCGATTTCGGTGGGCCTGCTGATGCTGGTGATCTTGCTGGTGACCATCATCGGCCGCGGGACAGGTGCGTTTCAACAGACGTTTCTGACGCTGGATGTGCAATTGCTTGAGGCAAAGCTGGACAAAAAGGGCAACCGCGATCTGCAGGACATCAAAAAGGTGTCGACCTTTGGATACGCCCCCCTGATGGCTGCCGCGCTAGAAAAAAAGGTCGCTGAAAGCGCTGTCGAGAGCGATCTGAAACCCAAGGAAATGGCCGCGTTGCTGTCCAAGGACGCCGCCGCCCAATTGCGCGACTTTGTGCTGGAAAACACCGATCTGATCGGGACGTCGGTTCAGTTCCGCTTCCTGACCAACAGCCGCGTTGACGGATATATGAAGGGGCGTGTGACCCGCGAAAGCATCGCCAACGACAAGAATATCAACGCCGCTCAACTGGATCTGGTCGATGCGCTGGTCAAGGACGGTGCCCTGGAAAAGCGCTTTAACCTTGCGTTCATCACCGGTGCCGACGCATCCGATGCCCGGCCAGAGGCAGCTGGCATGGGCGTGTCGATGATCGGGTCGCTGTTCATGATGCTGGTGGTGCTGGCGCTGGCGCTGCCCATCGGCGTGGCCGCGTCGATCTATCTTGAGGAATTCGCCCCCAAGAACCTGATCACCGATATCATCGAGGTGAACATCTCGAACCTCGCGGCGGTGCCGTCGATCGTGTTCGGTATTCTGGGTCTGGCCGTGTTCATCAACTACATGCATTTGCCAAACTCCGCCCCCTTGGTGGGCGGGCTGGTGTTGACGCTGATGACCTTGCCCACGATCATCATCTCGACCCGTGCATCGCTGAAATCCGTCCCGCCCAGCATCCGCGATGCGGCGTTGGGGGTAGGGGCGTCAAAGATGCAGTCGGTGTTCCACCACGTGCTGCCCTTGGCCGCACCGGGCATTCTGACGGGAACGATCATCGGTCTGGCGCAGGCCTTGGGTGAAACCGCGCCCTTGTTGTTGATCGGTATGGTGGGCTTCATCGCATCGAACCCGCCAGACGGGATCGCATCGGGGCTGATGGACCCGAACTCGGCCATGCCAGCGCAGATCTATGAATGGGCCAAACGTGCCGACCCTGCCTTCTATGAGCGGGCCTGGGGCGGGATCATCATCTTGCTGGTGTTCCTTGTGACCATGAACGCCATTGCCGTCATGCTGCGGCGCAGGTTCGAGCGGCGCTGGTAGAATGGGCGGTAAGGCTATGAAAGATAACTATATTCCGGAGGTCGACGTGACGACAGACAAGATCAAAATCTCGGCCCGTAACGTACAGGTCTATTACGGCGAAAACCACGCCATCAAGGATGTCTCGGTCGAGATTCAGGATAAGACGGTCACCGCCTTTATCGGCCCGTCCGGCTGCGGCAAGTCGACGTTCTTGCGCTGTATCAACCGGATGAACGACACGATTGATATCTGCCGCGTCGAAGGGGACATCCTGATTGATGGCGAAGACATCTATGACAGCAATGTCGACCCCGTACAGCTGCGTGCCAAGGTGGGGATGGTGTTCCAAAAGCCGAACCCGTTCCCGAAATCCATCTATGATAACGTCGCTTACGGCCCACGCATCCACGGTCTGGCCCGCAACAAAACAGAGCTGGATGAAATCGTTGAACGTGCGCTGAAACGGGCGGCGATCTGGAACGAGGTCAAAGACCGCCTGCAAGCGCCCGGTACGGGCCTGTCAGGCGGGCAGCAGCAGCGTTTGTGCATCGCCCGCGCCATTGCGACCGAACCCGAAGTGTTGCTGATGGACGAGCCCTGTTCGGCGTTGGACCCGATTGCCACCGCACAGGTCGAAGAACTGATCGACGAGCTGCGCCAGGATTATTCGGTGGTGATCGTAACCCATTCGATGCAGCAAGCCGCGCGTGTCAGCCAGAAAACCGCGTTTTTCCACCTCGGACATCTGGTTGAATACGGCGAAACAGACAAGATTTTCACATCGCCCGAGGACCCTCGGACGGAAAGCTATATCACAGGCCGGATTGGATAATATCATGTCAGATCAACACATTGCCTCAGCTTTTGACCGCGATCTGGAAGCCGTACAAGCGCAGATCATGAAAATGGGCGGCATGGTCGAAGACGCCATCCGGCTGGCCGCACAATCGCTTGAAACCCGCGACGAAGAACTGGCCGCACAGGTGCGGGCAGGGGACAAGGCCATTGATGCCCTCGAAGAGCTGATCAACGAACGTGCCGCCCGCATCATCGCCTTGCGCGCGCCCACAGCGATTGATTTGCGTCTGATCCTGAGCGTGATCAAGATCAGCGCCAGCCTTGAACGCATTGGCGATTATGCGAAAAACATGGCCAAGCGGAATACGGTTCTGGCGCAACTGCCCGAAGTCAGCGACAGCACCGGTGCGATCCGGCGGATGTGCAAAACCGTCGAGGCGATGCTGAAAGACGCGCTGGACAGCTATGTGCAACGTGACGCGGCCTTGGCGATGGATGTGATCGCGCGCGACACCGATGTTGACCAGATGTACAATGCGCTGTTCCGTGAATTCCTGACCTTTATGATGGAAGACCCGCGCAATATCACGTCGTGCATGCACCTGCATTTCATCGCCAAAAACGTGGAACGCATGGGTGATCTGGTCACGTCGATTGCCGAACAGGTCGTTTATCTGGTCACGGGCACGCATCCCGACGAAGACCGGGTGAAAGCCGACGATACATCGACCCAGCTCAAGGGGTAGGTCATGTCGGTGGCGCAGCCTCAGATCTTGCTGGTCGAAGACGAACCGGCACAGCGCGAAGTTCTGGCCTATAACCTGTCGGCCGAGGGGTTCGAGGTTCGGCGCGCCGAGAATGGCGAAGAAGCGATGCTGCTGGTCGCCGAAGCCTTGCCCGATCTGGTGATCCTGGACTGGATGATGCCATTGCTGAGCGGCATCGAAGTTTGCCGCCAGCTGAAAACCCGCGAGGATACGCGCCATATCCCCGTGATCATGCTATCCGCGCGATCCGAGGAAGTGGACACCGTGCGCGGGCTTGAGACGGGCGCGGATGACTATGTGGTCAAACCCTATTCCATGCGCGAGTTGATGGCGCGTGTACGCACCCAGTTGCGTCGTGTACGGCCTTCGACAGGGGGTGCGCCGCTGAGCTTTGACGACATCACCCTTGATCCCGAAACCCACCGAGTGAGCCGCGCCGACCAGCCGTTGAAACTGGGGCCGACAGAATACCGGTTACTGGTGACATTTCTGGAAAGACCGGGCCGCGTGTTCAGCCGCGATCAATTGCTGGATCACGTTTGGGGCCGCGACATCTATGTTGATACGCGCACCGTTGACGTGCACATCGCGCGGCTGCGCAAAGCGTTGACCCAGAATGGTGGCAATGATCCGATCCGCACGGTGCGCGGTGCAGGGTATGCGTTAGGGTAAGCCCGCAAGGCTTTGATCTGAATATATAAAACTAAGTGCGTCTAGCCGTGTGATGCATGACGGGATTGCATCAAACAGGCTGCACGTATTTGCGGGGTGGGTGGATTCTCAAGGGTCGTTGCGACGGTTTCCGCTATCTCAGTTTCATCAGTTCTTCTCTGAAGGCTTCGGTTGGGGTGCGCCATCCTAGACACTTTCTGGGGGTGCCGTTCAAGCGATCACAAATCGACTTCATGTCCCGATTTGTTAGCGTGGCCACGGGCGCGTCACGTGGCAGATATCGACGCGCTCGCTTGTTCAGGTTTTCCACTGAACCCTTTTGCCAAGGTGATTGTGGATCACAAAACCAGGCCTCTGTTCCGATCACTGGCTTGAGTTCACGCCAGTTCCTGAACTCAATCCCACGATCAAAGGTGATGGATTTACGGGCTGGCTGGGGAAGGGGTTCCATCACGCCCATGAGCCGGTTCATCAGATGCGTCGTGCTGCGGTCGTTGTTGCGGAACAGGACGGCAAAGCGCGTCTTGCGTTCGACCAATGAGGCGACGTTCATCTTGCCTTGAGCACGCTCGAAGATCATCAGATCACCCTCCCATTCGCCAAACGTCTCGCGGGTATCAACGTAGTCTGGTCGTTCATGGATGGATCGATCCGGTGGAAACACAAGGCCACGTGGCTTACGCGAATGATGCGGTCTTCGTTTCTTGCGGCGGTTTGGCAGGTAGCGGGCAAGTTCTCTGGATTGGCCATCGGGGCCGTAAACGTAGGCATAGATCGTCTCATGGCTCACGCGCACGGTCTGACCCTCGAAGTACAATCGGCCTGCGATCTGTTCGGGTGACCAACCTTCTTTGAGCTGTTTGATCACAGCTTTGCGCAACCCATCCAGGCGTACCAGTTTGCGACGGCGCGCGCGTCGATCCGTGGCATAGTCCTGCGCGTTAACTCCATAATACCCATTCAGATAAGGGATATCTTCATCGTTGTAATAGTTGCGCTTGATCTCGCGGTAGACTGTGGATCTATGCCTGCCAATCTCAGCCGCGATTTCACCGACTGACATTTTAACATTCAACATATCCTCGATCGTGCGCCGTTCACGCAGGTTTAGCTCTGTATGGGCCATCTTTCATTCTCCTTGCTTTCCAGCAAGATAGGGGAAATTTCGCAACCCAGTATAGAATGTGCCGCTGGTGGTTGGAAGTTACTTATAATCAGTATTATGTAATGTAAGGGGATGCTAAGCCCGCGCTGATTAACCTTACCTTATGCATTAGCTTCTGGTGTGAAGCTCTTGATCCTGTTTATAAAACCGCCTTTTATGTCTGCCAATTTCTGTGACTTGATAAGCGCCCCGTTCACAAAGATCACGTTATGCTGTGTCGGCATATACTCACTGTCGCGCAAGAACGGATAGAAACCCAGATCGGCAAATTGTTTGGCGACATGCTCTACGGTTTTTTGTCCTTCGAACCGTTCGACGCGTTCCACCTCGGCCATGGCGAACAGGCATTTGGGCAGCGCGGTCTTTGCGCCATCCAGCAATTGGCTCAGCGCCCCTTCGACGTCGATCCACAAGGCAGCGCGCGTGTCCGTCAATGACGGCAGATATTCCTTGAACGCGGCTTCGTTTTCCAGATCGTCAAAGGTGATGCCCGGCACTTCGACTTTTTTCGTGCGGCCGAAATCAAGATTCAACAGGATCGAGTTCGACGTCTTTGTGTGGCCGCGTTTGCGGTCGCGGTCTGAATCGCTCAGCACCAGATTCAACGGGCCTGTTTTATCGGTCAGCGCATAGTTCAGGTACAAAACGCCGACATCCTCGGCCAGCGGCCCGAATTTCGCATAGTTAAACGGGTTCGCCTCAATCGCGACGGCTTTGCGGCCTTCCTGGGCGCGCACAAAGCGTTTTGATGTCGGCGCACGGTGCGCGCCAAGTTCAAGGATGCATGTGACGTCTTCCAAAGCGATCATTTCATGGAAAACGCGAACCAGTTCCTGATTGGAAAACTGCCGGAATGCGCGGTCGTATCTTTCTACCATATCGTTCTGGAGCGCGAATTGATCTGCCTCGAAAGCGGGATAGTTCATCTGCTGTGCATTTCCTTGTCTTTACGTCCTGTGATCTGCTGTCATAGTCCACAACACCGCTGCCAATGCAATGTTTTCGCAGGTTTTGGTGCGGGTTTCAGCCCAGTTGATCTGCCTTGAGAGGATAAAGAATGACCAGATTAAAAGTAACGGCTGCGCAGATGGTGGATGCTGCACGCGCCCGGATTAACGAGGTCGAAACCCCCGATCTGATCGCGATGATCGACGCCCCCGATGTGGTGATCGTTGATTTGCGCGACATCCGCGAACGCCAGCGCAGCGGCTATATTCCGGGCAGTTTCCATGCGCCACGCGGCATGATCGAATTCTGGATCGACCCCGAAAGCCCGTATTTCAAGCCGGTTTTCGGCGAGGATAAGGCATTCGTCTTTTACTGCGCGTCGGGCTGGCGGTCGGCCATCACCACCGCGACCCTGCTTGATATGGGGTTCGAGGCGGCACATCTGCGCGAGGGGTTTTCGACATGGGAAAAACACGGGGGACCGGTCGAATTCCCTGAAAAGAAAGACTAAACAGGGTTTCGCGCCTGTGATAGGCGTGCGGCACAACGATAAAAGGCATGGCACATGACATCTATTCTGATCCTGAACGGACCAAACTTGAACCTTCTTGGCACGCGGCAGCCAGCGGTTTACGGCTCAACCACTTTGGCAGACGTCGAGGCCATGTGCCGGACCCACGCTGACACGCTTGGCTTTGCGCTTGGGTTCGAGCAATCGAACCATGAAGGTGTGTTGATTGATCTTATTCACGCGGCCAAAGGCACCCATGCCGGGATTATCCTGAATGCGGGTGCATATACACATACGTCGATGGCGTTGATGGATGCGATTTCGTCGGTTGAACTGCCGGTGGTCGAAGTCCACCTGAGCAATATTCACGCCCGCGAGGCATTCCGTCACAAATCCTATATCGCGCCCGTTGCATTGGGGCAGATTTGCGGGTTCGGGGCACAGGGCTATGTGATGGCGTTGGATGCTCTGAAAGGGCATTTTGCCAAGTAATCGGCTGATCTGAAACGGAAAAAGCCCGAAACGAAAAAGGCGGAAGCGCATCTGCGCCCCCGCCCCTCAATCTTGGTATCGGATTGCTTAGCCTTTGGCGGCTTTTGCAACTTCTGCCGCGAAATCTTCTTTGACGACTTCGATGCCTTCGCCAACTTCCAGACGTACGAAACCTGTGATGGTCGCGCCGGCTTCTTTTGCAGCGGCACCAACGGTCAGATCAGGGTTCACAACGAATGCCTGGTTCAGCAATGTCACTTCGGACATGTACTTTTGCATACGGCCAATGATCATCTTTTCGATCACGGCTTCTGGCTTGCCGGATTCGCGTGCGATGTCCATCTGAACCTGCTTTTCCTTCTCGACAACTGCCGGGTCCAGATCTGCTTCGGACAAGGACGCAGGGTTAACAGCGGCGATGTGCATCGCGATCTGTTTGCCAAGCGCTTCGTCGCCGCCGGTCATTGCGACCAGAACACCGATTTTGCCCATGTTAGGTGCAGCAGCGTTGTGCACATAGGATACAACAAGGTCGCCATCGAGCGACTGCATGCGGCGCACCGACATGTTTTCGCCGATTGTCGCGATTGCGTCTGTGATGACGGTCGAAACGGGCTTGCCGCCCATGTCGGCCGCGTTCAGCGCGTCAAGGTCGGAAACGTTGATCGCAACATCTGCGATTCCGGAGACCATTTTCTGGAAATCAGCGTTCTTGCCAACAAAGTCGGTCTCGGAGTTAACTTCGACTGCAACACCGTGGCCGCCTTCGACTTTAACCGCGACCAGACCTTCAGCAGCAGTACGGCCGGATTTTTTGGCCGCTTTGGCCAGACCCTTGGTCCGCAGCCAGTCAACGGCCGCTTCCATGTCGCCGTCTGTTTCAGTCAACGCCTTTTTGGCGTCCATCATGCCTGCGCCGGTGGAATCGCGCAGTTCTTTGACCATGGATGCTGTGATTGCCATCGCTTTGGTTCTCCTTGAATTGGGATGATACGAGGGGCAGGTGATGCCTGCTCTCATGTCTCAAAAATGATTGGTGTGTTTGGCGGGCAGAGAATGGTCCCCTGCCCGCCTGTCAGCACAGTCTCTTAGGACTTAGCTGCTTCAACAGTGTCCTGCTTGGATTCGATGTCCAGTGGTGCATCTGCGCCCATTGCATCGTTGGAAACAGTTTCGGAAGATGCTGCGCCGACTTCAACGCCTCCGCCGATCAATGCTTCTTCTACAGGTGCTTCTTCCATTGCGCCGATGTCTACACCAGCTGCACCCAACTGAGCGGACATGCCGTCAAGTGCTGCACGTGCTGCAAGGTCGCAATACAGGCCGATGGCGCGTGCCGCGTCGTCGTTGCCCGGGATGATGTAGTCGATGCCGTCTGGCGAACAGTTGGTGTCGACAACCGCAATAACCGGGATACCCAGTTTGTTGGCTTCGGCGACTGCCAGTGCTTCTTTTTTCACGTCGATGACAAAGATCAGGTCAGGACGGCCGCCCATTTCGCGGATACCGCCAAGGGATGCTTCCAGTTTGAACTGGTCACGCTCCATGCCAAGACGCTCTTTCTTGGTCAGGCCGGTAAAGCCGTTTTCGGACTGCTCGTCGATGGACTTCAGACGCTGGATCGACTTGGAAACAGTCTGCCAGTTGGTCAATGTGCCACCCAACCAGCGGTGGTTCATGTAATACTGTGCGCATTTTTCGGCGGCATCGGCGATAGGCTGTGCGGCCTGACGCTTGGTCCCGACGAAAAGAATGCTGCCGCCTTTGGCGACGGTGTCACGGATGACCTGCAGGGCCTGGTCCAGCATTGGAACAGTCTGTGTCAAATCCATGATGTGGATGCCGTTACGCGCGCCGTAGATGTACGGACCCATACGTGGGTTCCAACGCTGCGTCTGGTGGCCGAAGTGTACGCCTGCTTCAAGCAATTGGCGCATGGAGAACTCTGGAAGAGCCATGTCTTTATACCTTTCCGGTTTTGCCTCGTCGGGGGTCTCGATCCCTGGTGGGACCAACCGGCGGACGTTCAAGGATTTCTCCCTCAAAGGCCCAACCCCGACTGCGGGTTTAAGTAGCGCGCGTATAGGCCGGAATTCTGCCATGTACAAGGGCTGTTTCCGGGCGGCTGGCTTTCTCGGGTGAAATATACACGCGTTGATGGGATCTATTGCTGCGCTTCTAGGTAGAGTTGATCTGCGTCAAAGATTTCGGGGACCATAGCCTGATACCGGTAACGGGTCGCACTCGCTTGCGGATGGAGTGGCTAAGAAAGGAGTGTCCTTTGGATCATCAGACCCCCCCCCTTTTTTCCAAGAAGATATGCAAACGGCGGACGGGATCATCGGGCCATTCGCCAGCAAGGTGCAAAATATCTTTGGGGCAAAGGGAATATCGATCAACGACCGTCTGTTGATGGTGCTGCTTACGGCCTGTGAAACGCTGCGGATGGACCATGCCTGTGTCACGCAGGTCAAGGACAAGCAGCTCACGGTCCTTTGTGCGACCTCGTCCGAGATATTCCCGCTGCATGTCGCGCTCAGGGATATCGCGAAGTATACGACCGGGCTGGTTCTTGCGCGAAAATCACTGGTCGTGCTGGAGAAGACAGCGGCAACCCCGATCGAAAAGCCGGTCGATCTGACCGGACAAAGCCCGGGCCGCTTTCTTGGGGTGCCCATTTTGTTTGACGGCGCGGTATGGGGCACGGTCGAGCTGTCAGGCACCGCGCAAAACCGGAGATTTACCAGCGATGAGATCGCTTTGGCCGATGTTCTGGCCACGGTTCTGGCTGTGCCTGTGGCGCTGCTGACCTGATCCTAGCCGCGCCCCATATCTATCTGGTGCCCCTGCCGGACCAGCGTTTCGCACGCCAGTGCCAGTGTCTTGCGGTCGGTGAACGTGTTTACCTTCAGCGGCGGATGGTAGCGGGTTATGACGGTGCCGTGGTCCTTGGCTGCCAGTGTCGCCAACAGATGCGCGCCAAAGGTCATATCCCCCCACCAGCCATAGAACCGGTCATCGGACCCGTCGGGCGTTGTATAGGTGACGCTGACGGGCTGTATCCAGATCACGTCGCGCAGCTCGGGGGCCATGAATGCCTGAAACAGGGTCGTCTTGAAGGGCAAAACCTGCTGGCCGTCGGTGCTGGTGCCTTCGGGAAAGAACAACAGCCGGTGATTGTGCAAAAGCCGCTGCTGGAAAACCTCGGTCTGTTCGCGGGCGCGTTTGGGGTTGCGTTCGATAAACACGGTACCCGTGGCGCGGGCCAGCCAGCCAATTCCGGGCCAACCGGCGACCTCGGATTTGGCGACGAAATAGATGCGCTGGCTGGCGTTGAGCGAGAAGATATCCAACCAGCTTGCGTGATTGGCAACAACCGCGCCGGGATGCTGCATGGCGGACCCGATCCGGCGGCGGCGCAGCCCGATGATCCAAAAGGCCGTGCGGCAAACCGATTGGGTCAGATGCGGCGTGACCGGTCTTTCTTGGCCGAACAGCGGGCGTTCGATCAGGCGCAGCAGCAGCAAAATGAACAGCCCAAAGAAAACAACAGCCCCCAACAGCAGCCCGCGCAGCATAACCCGCAGCCATCCCATCGGGCCGATCCGGTGTTCCGGCAGGGTTTCAGTGCCATCCCAACGTGTGCTCATTTCGGTGCTCCGCCATAGATTCGGGCCTGTCTGTCGTTCAGTTTGGTCGTGTCCATGATCAGGCAGACATCGGTGGTGTTAAAGGCGTGATCAATAAAGGCCCCGTCCCCGACGCAGCCGCCAAGGCGCAGGTAGGCCTTGATCAGGCTGGGCACCTGAAGCATGGCCTGGCGACGGTCCAGCTGGGCGGCAGGGATCATGTCCATGTTCTGATAGGCGTCCTCGCGGGCGCGGACCCGCAGCTCTGGCGGGGCGAGATGGTTCTGACACAACAGCGACAAGGGCTGCGCGAGGGCTGACAGGTCGGTTCCATGAAAACTGGCCACACCGAACAGGATTTCGATCCGGTGTTGTGCAACATATTGGGCAAGCCCGGACCAAAGGTAATGCATGGCGGCCCCGCCCCGGTAATCGCGGTGCAGACACGAGCGCCCCAATTCAAGGATCTGCCGGCCAGAGCGTTTGAGCAGGGTCAGATCATATTCGTTTTCAGAATAGAACCCCCCGGCCTTTTCAGCCGCCCCTGCCCGCAAAAGACGATAAACGCCAACCACTTGGCCGGTTTTCTTGCAGGTCAGGATCAGGTGGTCGACAAAGGCATCATACTGGTCTTTCTCGAGCCTTTGATCATGGTCGACCAAAGGCCCGCCAGCGCCCAGTTCAGACACGAACACATCATAGCGCAACCGCTGTGCGGCGTGCAGCTCGGACGGTGTGCGGGCCAGCCCGACCTCGAAATTTGCGTTTTTTTCAATGATCATCAGGTCATTCCTTGGTCGCGAGGTGACCGAAACCCCGTCGGTCTGCCAGCCTTGCCGGTGATATTAACCGTTTGCTAATGAAGACCTGCCATCAAACACAGGAGTCAAACCGACCCGAAAGCTGTCTATGACCATTTTGCCCTCGCTTCGAAAGTTCACTGTTAACTTGCCATCTATGTTACTTTGGACCTGTCCGACACCCCAGTCCGGATGTTCGGGATGGCGAACTAACATGCCCGGCGTCAATATGGCGTTAAGATCATCCATGGGCGGTCCTTTAGCAGGGTGGGCAAAAAATGCCTGAGTCAGAGATCGAATTCGCAGCCTTGATTGGCAGCCGCATCTGTCATGATCTGATATCGCCCATAGGCGCTGTCAACAATGGCTTGGAACTTCTTTCCATGACCGGTGTCAGTCCCAGCCCGGAACTGGCCTTGATCGGGGACAGCGTTGACAGTGCCAGCGCGCGCATCCGGTTTTTCCGCGTGGCATTTGGTGCGGCGGCAAACCAGATGCTTGGAGCGGGCGAAATCAACGCGATTTTGCGCGACTATTATCGCGGCAGCAGATGGTCGGTTGAATGGGCACCGGTTGACCCGCAAAAACGCATAGACGTCCGGATGTGTTTTCTGGCGTTGCTCTGTCTGGAAACCGGCATGCCCTATGGCGGGTCAATCCGGGTCGAAACATCCGGTGACAGGTGGGTTTTGCGCGGGCAGACGGAAAAGCTGAACATTGATCCCGATCTTTGGGCGGTTCTGGCCACGCCGACATGCAGCATCAAACTGTGTCCGGCGCAGGTGCAATTCGGGTTGCTGCCCGTCCTCGCTCGCGACGCCGGGCAGCAGATTACATCGAATATCTCACAGACCGAAATTACCCTGTCGTTTTAGACCCGCCTAGCCGCGCACGGTGCCGTCACCGCGCACAAGGTATTTGAACGAGGTCAACTGCTCTGCCCCGACAGGGCCGCGCGCGTGCATCTTGCCTGTGGCGATGCCGATTTCCGCACCCATGCCGAATTCCCCGCCATCGGCGAATTGCGTTGATGCGTTATGCATCAGGATTGCTGAATCCAGCCGGGTCATGAACTTGGTCGCCGCGGCATCGTCTTCGGTGATGATGCAATCGGTGTGGTTGGACCCGAATTCACGGATATGCGCGATGGCACCGTCGATGTCGGGCACGGTTTTGGCGGCGATGATCATATCAAGATATTCGTGGCCCCAGTCGTCCTCGCTTGCAGGAACGGTGCCTTCGATCTCGGACAAGGGGGCTGCGGCGCGGACTTCTACGCCAGCATCGATCAGTGCCTTGATCACACCCTTGCCGATGGTACGGGCAACTTTTTCATGGATCAGCAGACATTCGGCCGACCCGCAAATGCCCGTGCGGCGGGTTTTCGCGTTCAACACTACCTTGAGCACTTTTTCAGGGTCGGCGTTTTCATCAATATAGATGTGCACGATCCCTTCGAGATGGGCAAAGACCGGCACGCGGGCCTCGCGCTGGACCAGCCCCACCAAACCCTTGCCGCCACGTGGCACAATCACGTCAATCGTATCGGTCATGGTCAGCATTTCGCTTACGGCGGCGCGGTCACGGGTGGGCACCAGCTGGATCGCGTCCTTGGGCAGGCCCGCCGCCTCAAGACCGCTTTGCAAGGCCGCGTGAATGGCGCGCGAGCTGTGGAAGCTTTCGGACCCACCGCGCAAAATCACCGCATTGCCCGCCTTGAGACACAAGGCACCGGCATCGGCGGTCACGTTGGGGCGCGATTCATAGATCACGCCGATCACCCCCAAAGGGGTGCGCACGCGCTGGATATGCAGGCCGGAGGGTTGATCCCATTCGGTCAACACCTCGCCCACAGGGTCCTTTTGCGCGGCAATGCTGCGCAGGCTGTCTGTGATCGCCTTGATCCGGTCCTCGTCCAGCAAAAGCCGGTCCATCATCGCATCTGACAGGCCCTTTTCACGGCCATAGTCCATGTCTTGCGCATTGGCGGCCAGAATATCGGCACGCGCGGCCCACATGGCGTCGGCGGCGTTTTCAAGGGCGGCTTGTTTCTGTTCGGCGCTGGCAAAACCAAGGGTCGCGGCGGCCGCTTTGGCGCGGCGGCCAATCTCTGCCATCAACGCGGGAATGTCGGATGTCTGTGTCATGTCCAAAGTCATAGTCTCAGATCTACTTTTATTCATTTCGGGTAAAGCACTACCTAAGGCCTTCGGCGAGGATTTAAAACCATTTGGAATTCAAGACAGCGCCAGATCGTCCCTGTGGATTAATGCCGCGCGGCCCGGTGATCCTAAAAGCTCTTCAATTTCAGAGCTTTGGTGGCCCTTGATAATCTCGGCCTCGCGGGAGGAATAACGGGTGAGCCCATAGCCGATCGTATGTCCGGCGGGCGTCAGGATCGAAATACTGTCGCCGCGGGCAAAGGGGCCCTGCACGGCTGTGACGCCCGCCGGCAGCAGGGATTTGCCCCGCGACATCGCCGCGACCGCGCCCGCATCAAGGGTGACGCTGCCGCGCGGTTTCATCGCGGTGATCCACAATTTACGGGCGGTTTGGGGGTCGGATTGCGCGGCAAACCAGGTGGCATTCGCGCCGTTTTCCAGCGCCAGAAGCGGCCGCAAGGGCGAGCCTTCGGAAATCGCCATCGCGCAGCCGGCGGCGGTGGCCGTTTTGGCGGCCATCAGCTTGGTCTTCATCCCGCCCTTGGACAGGCCAGACCCCGCATCGCCGGCCTGGGCTTCGATTTCGGGGGTAATGGTGGTGACGGTCTCATAGCGGATGGCATCAGGGTCATCATTGGGGTTGGCGGAATAGAACCCGTCAACGTCAGAGAGCAGGATCAGCTGGTCCGCCGCGACGGTCACCGCGATCTGTGCGGCAAGGCGGTCATTGTCGCCAAAGCGGATTTCATCGGTGGCCACGGTATCGTTTTCATTCACGATCGGCACGACGCCCAAGGACAACAGCTGCTCCATCGTGGCGCGGCTGTTGAGATAGCGGCGGCGGTCGGCGCTGTCTTCCAAAGTGACCAGCACCTGCGCGGTGGTGATGCCGTGGGGTTCAAGCGCTTCTTCATAGGCGCGGGCAAGGCGGATCTGGCCAACGGCTGCCGCGGCCTGGGATTGTTCCAGCGCCAGGGTGGTCGCCGGCAGCCCCAGCACGCCGCGCCCCAAGGCGATGGAGCCGGAAGAGACCAGCACGACGTCTTTGCCCTGCCCTTTCAGCCATGCCACATCTTGCGCCAGCGAATGCAGCCATTCGGCGCGCAGCTTCCCGGTTGCCCGGTCCACCAACAGGGCCGAGCCGATTTTGACAACGATACGTTTGCCGTCGCTTAGGGTTGCCAAGGTGCTTCTTCCTCGGCGGGGCGGAAACGCAGGCGGTCATCGTCAATCTGGCCGCGCAGGGCGCGCAGCACGTCGGTGACGCCTTCGCGGGCCACGCCCGACATCATCATGACCTCGCAGCCGCAGGCTTTTTCCAATTCATCACGGGCGGTTACACGCTCTTCTTCATCCAATGCATCAATCTTGTTGAGCACCGTAATGCGGGGCTTATCCGCCAGATCGCCGCCGTATTTTTCCAGCTCTGTGATGATGGTCTGGTAATCTTCGGCGATGGTCTCAGAGGTTCCGTCAATCAGATGCAACAGCACGGCGCAGCGTTCGACATGGCCCAGAAACAGATCGCCAAGGCCGCGCCCCTCAGAGGCACCTTCGATCAGGCCGGGGATATCGGCGACCACAAATTCGGTATTGTCCACGCCCACAACGCCCAGGTTGGGGTGCAGGGTTGTGAACGGATAGTCGGCGATTTTCGGGCGCGCGTTGGAGGTTGCGGCCAGAAACGTGGATTTACCCGCATTGGGCAGGCCCAGCAGGCCCACATCGGCGATCAGTTTCAGACGCAGCCAGATCGTGCGTTCCACGCCTTCCTGGCCGGGGTTGGCGCGGCGGGGGGCCTGGTTGGTGGCGGATTTGAAGTGCAGGTTGCCCCAGCCGCCATTGCCGCCACGGGCCAGTTCAACCCGCTGGCCCAATTCGGTCATGTCGGCCAGCACGGTTTCCTGATCTTCGTCCAGCAATTCGGTGCCGACGGGAACGCGCAGAATGATATCGTCGCCATCCTTGCCGGTGCGCTGTTTGCCCATGCCGGGTTGGCCGTTGCGGGCGAAAAAGTGCTGCTGGTAGCGAAAATCGATCAGCGTGTTCAGACCATCCACGGCCTCGGCCCAGACGGAACCGCCGTTGCCACCGTCACCGCCGTCAGGGCCGCCATATTCGATGTATTTCTCGCGACGGAACGACACACAACCGCCCCCGCCTGCGCCAGAGCGGATATAGACTTTGCACAGGTCGAGAAACTTCATTTCAGGGGCCTTTCCGGGGCGCAGGTGGTTACAGCTTGATGCTATAGGTCCATGTAGGTACGCAGGTCTCGCGTGCCAGACAATAGGTTTCGGCATTGCCAAGATAGCGGAAACCCGCATTGGTTAATACTTTGGCCGAAGCCGGGTTATCGCGGAACACCGAGGCGAACATATTCTGGTTGCCCAAAGGGTTGGCCTGAACCAGCGCTTGTACGGCTTCGGATGCCAGATGGGTATTCCAGAACGCAGGTGCAACCCAATATCCGACTTCGGATTGGTCACGGTCCATTTTAACAAGCGATATCACGCCCATCACTTCGGAACCGCCGGTCTTGAGGCCATCCATGACCCAGACATCTTCGGTCCGCGGATCTGCGGTGGCACGGGCGATATAGGCCTCGATCACGCCGGGGGGCAGCGGATGGGCGATCGACACCGTGTTCAACGCGACGCGCGGGTCGCTGGCATAAAGTTCGATCAACCCCTGATCCGAGCGGCGCACGGGGCGCAGGTCAAACCGTTCCGTCTCGATCACGGGCTGGGGCGGTATTTTCAAGGCTTCCACCGTCATGTTCCTCCTCCGAACAATACGAATAGGACTGATGCGACCGTCAGACATGCCAGCGTCCACATCAGGTATCTTTCCCAGATGGTGCCGGCAACGGTCTTGGCAATACCAGCACCTGCCAGCGTCCACAACGGATGCAGGATGATCTGACAGCCCAGCAATATCGCAGCGATTGTCGCGGTCGCGACCAGGGTTGGCGTGCCGGGGGTGACAAAGGCGGTAAAGCTGCCGAAAATCATCGCCCAGGCTTTGGGATTCAGGGGGTGCACAATCAGGCCGGCTGCAAAACCGGGGGCGTTTTCGGTCTGATGTCCCTGCCCCAAGCGCAGGTTCGCAACCTTCCACGCCAGCCAGATGATATAGGCCGCCGAGGCGAATTTGAGCGTGGTAAACAAAAGCGGCGCGCGTGCGGCAAGCTCCATCAAGCCGAAACCGATGGGCCAGATGATCAGCTGCTTGCCAAGGGCCACACCGGCCACAAACGGCAATGCCGCGCGAAAGCCAAAGCGCGCGCCGGTGGCCATCATCGCCATATTGGCGGGGCCCGGCGTGCCGACCTGGCTGACGGCAAAAACCGCCAGGGATGCAACTGCGACGCTCATGATGGTTTCCTTGCGGCGCTCACGTGACCGGACGCGCAGCAGATCCCGGCAAACAGGACGGGGCATGGTATCAGTATCATATCGGCCCCTCCTTTCCGGATGGGTAAAACATCAATGAATGAATAGCAAAAAAGGACCGGCGTTTCCGCCGATCCCTGAATTTTTCAAAACCCTATAAGGTACGGCTTACTCTGCGGCTTCTGCCACTGGCAGAACCGAGATAAACGTGCGGTTTTTCAGGCCCTTGTGGAACTGTACCTTGCCGTCAACCTTTGCAAAGATTGTGTGATCCTTGCCCATGCCAACGCCTTCTGCTGGCCAGAATTTTGTGCCGCGCTGACGCACCAGGATGTTGCCTGGGATAACAGCTTCGCCGCCATATTTTTTAACGCCAAGACGACGTCCAGCGGAGTCGCGACCGTTACGGGATGAACCGCCTGCTTTTTTATGTGCCATTGGTGTCTCTCCTTAGCCTTTTGCGAGTTCTTTGGCCTGTGCGATCCAGTCTTCACGACCCACACGACCTTTGAACGACAGTTTCTCTTCAATCGCTTCTACGTCAGCGTCTGTCCACTCTGCGATTTGTGCAAATGTGGTGATGCCTTCCGCGTGCAGCTTGCCAACGATAACCGGGCCAACGCCAGAGATCTTGCTCAGGTCGTCTGCGCCTTCAACGGCGGCTGCCTTTTTGGCGGGCTTTGCTTTGGCGGGCTTTTCAGCGGCTGGTGCTGCTGCTTTCTTCTCTGCTTTGGTTTTCTTCGCAGGCTTGGCTGCGTCAAACTTGGCAGCGGCGTTGGCTTCGATGGCGGCAACGGCTGCTGCACTTACCGAACCGGTACCGATGGCTGCTTTCGCGCCGGACTTGCCTGCGCCAGATGCCATGATCTCGCCGATTTTAACCAGCGTCAGCTTTTGACGGTGGCCCTTGGTGCGCTTGGAAGAGTGCTTCCGGCGGCGCTTGACGAAGTGGATGACTTTGTCGCCCTTGATCTGGTCAACAACTTCGGCCTGAACGCCGGCATCGTCTACCGTAGGGGAGCCGACAACGGGGCTGTCGCCGCCCAGCATCAGAACTTCGTTGAATTGTACCGTGTCGCCCGCGTCAGCAGCCAAACGTTCTACCCGAAGCATATCGCCGGATTGAACTTTGTACTGCTTGCCGCCTGTCTTGATGACCGCAAACATGCGTATTCCTTTTTCGTTTCCGCATCCTGTGGTCCCCGTATCGGGTGTTTTCGGGTCGAAACCCACCTCGGACAGCGCACCCCATTTCGGGATGATCATAAAATAATAAAGGCACCCGAAACGGATACCCTTGGTTAAGAGCTGCCAAATGCACCACCGCTCCCTTTATGTCAAGCGCCGAACCGGGGTTTTCAGGGTTAAAGCTCCTCTGCGACCATATTCAACGCGACGGCACGGCCCAAGGCATAGGAAATCTCGGCATAGGCGGCACCATAGCCGTCAAACAGCGCCCTGTTCAGCGCAATACCGGCTTTGGTTTCGGCAAATCCAATGTACTGGTCCAGCGCCGCATCCTCCAGCGGCGAATAGGCCAGCAGCAAATACCCGTAAAGCCAACCGGTGGTGTCCTCGGTAATCGCGTCCTGCTGATCGGTGACTTCGGCCAGCATTTCACCGTCGGTCATGTCCATCGCACCGCCATCGCCCAGACCCCGCATGAATTGATAGTTCGAATTCATCGCGGCGGTGACATTGCGGTTGATCATGTCGCCACCGTCGATCAGCGCAGTGATCCGGGCCAGACGCGGGTCGTTGGTCCCTTCGAGTTCGGCGAATTTCGTGCGCGCGGCATCCTCGATATCCTCATTGCCAATGGCGGCACGGGCGGCATTCTCCAGTGTGATGACCTGCGCCCCTGGCTCCGTCGCGAAAAAGCGGATCACCTCTTCGCGCATGTCGCCTTGCACTTCTGCCTCAAGATGGGCGCGCAAGGTTTCGGTCAGCCGTTGGGGGTTATAGATCGCATCGACCTGCAACTGCCAGCCTGCGCCCCCCTGCCCGCCCAGCATGTCCTGATTGATGGTCTCGGCATATTCGACCCCCTCGGCCTGCAAGATCACTGCGACCTCGTCGATCCTGAGGACATCCATCAGAACCTGCGCACGCGCATCGGCCCAGACCGGCGCGGCCAGCACCCAGAGCAGCGGAAGGATTAAGAAATGGCGCATCACAGATCCTGACTGGGCTGCATGCCCGCCAACCTTTGGGCCACAGCCTCATAGCGGTTCGCCATGATCTCGTACTGAACGGCATTCAT
Source organism: Sulfitobacter sp. SH22 (assembly GCF_965641905.1). NCBI lineage: Bacteria > Pseudomonadati > Pseudomonadota > Alphaproteobacteria > Rhodobacterales > Roseobacteraceae > Sulfitobacter > Sulfitobacter sp. SH22. Next base: position 1,033,810 of record NZ_OZ282573.1, on the reverse strand, counting down.
CAGGGCATAGACCTTCTGCATCTTCGGGTCTTCCAAAGCCTGCGCATAGGTCAGGACCTCGTCATCCGAAAAGGCCTGATAGGTATAGGCCGACCCCGCCAGCGCGTTTTCCTTGATGGATACGCGCATCTCGGGTTCCTGACGGCGCACAGCCTCGCGCAGGTCGGGTTCTTCCATTTGCAAGCGGATCACCCCTGCGCCTGCGGCGGCCATCAGAAACCTGATCTGCACCTCCTGGATCGCCCGGATCGAGCTGTCTTCGACGTCGCTTGCCGCGTTCAGCTTGGCCAGCAAGGCGACACGGGCGGGATTGATGCGGCGCAGCCCCTCAAGGATCGCGGTGCCTGCTTCCGACTTGGCATCGGAATCCTCTTTCATATGCGACGCGTTTTCAGCAGCAACCAGCCGTTTGCCCAGATCGGTGGCGTAAAATGCCGCCGCATGGTCCAACGCGTCATCATCCAGCGTTTCCGACAGAATATCGGAGCCCATTTGCAGCATCACATCGGTGTCAAATACCTCGCGGACCAGCCGTGACCATTCAGACCCGAAATCAGCGGCATCAATGCCCAGCATCTGCGGGGCCGAATCTGCCGACAGCCGGATGCTTTCCAGCGCCACGTCAAAGCCCGTCACCTCCAGAAACGCATCGACGCGCTGGTGGTCGGCTGCCTGTGCGGGCGGTGCAAAACCCGCGATCCCGATGGCCGTCGCCAAGGTCACATACTGACAAATTCGTAAGAGCGCCCGCATCACACTGCATCCTTTTGTTATTTACGCCTCTGATCTTAGAAGAAATCCGCCGGGCAACAATGAAAATCCCCGTGACCCAGAATTCTGCCCCTGCCCCCCTTGCCAGCCCGTCCAATCGGGACTAAACGAGCGCACCACACCGATGCGGAGAGGTGCCGGAGTGGTCGAACGGGACGGTTTCGAAAACCGTTGAGCCTCTAAAGGGTTCCCAGGGTTCGAATCCCTGTCTCTCCGCCATTTGCGAACAAAACTGGGCACTGCCGTGCCAGTAAGTTCATCGCGCATGACTGCTTTTTTAATCTGGTCTTTTCTCCCTTGAATGCGAAGCTCTTTACCGTCGACTTCGACTCGGTCAATGATGATGCGAAGGAAACTTCGCTTTCTTCGATTATCGCCGGATGACAGCGCTTTGTTCATGGCATCGACAAAAGTCGAAATTTTTTCCTCGGAAATTTGCGCTTTTGGCTTGAGCTCGGAAGTGAGATTATTGACCGCACGCTGTGCAACATCTCTCTCCGCGCGCAGTTCATCAAGCCGTTCCGCCAAAGCCGGGTCGGAACTTTCCATGATACCGCCCTCAACCAAAGTCAGAAGACGTGCGAGTTTCAACTTGGCTTCACTGAGGTTTGTTTGATAGCCGACAAGACGTTCGGTTTTTTCCGACTTCTCTGACTCCAAGTGCTTCTGTTTGATCTCGATTAGCCGAGAAATTTCCGAATATGTTAGCAGATGCGAGTGAATCGCGGTCAGAACGGTTTTGTCCAGGTCTTCCATTCGTACTCGCCGCCCTTTGCATTTTCCGACGCCTTGGCGCGCCCGGCCACCACAAGCGTAATAGCGATACCTACCGCTCTTGCCTGTGCTGATGGTCATGGAACTGCCGCAGGATGCGCAGGTCGCCAAACTGTTCAAAAGTATCGGTCCCCCCACATTCTGGGGAGGTAATTTTTTCGGATCACGAGAGCACAGTTCTCGCTGTATGCCTTCGAAGACTTCTAACGATACTATTGCAGGGACGGTAATCAGGATTGGCTCTCCCGTTCCCGTGCTCGTCTTCCGCCAGCATTCCCCCATGTAAATTTGATTTCTTAAGAGGCGGTGCACGATCGAAATGGTCCATCGTTTTTTACCGCGGGTGCGGTAACCATGCTCGTTGAGCCAATGTGCAATCTTAGTCACACCCAACGGTCCAGATTTTCCGTCCCCTTTTCGATACAAGTCAAAGATGAGCCGAACGACCTCGGCCTCCGCCTCTTCAATTTCAAGTTTCTTCTTCTTTGCGCTGCCACGTCTTTCGACCTCCACCGCCCGGAAACCGAAGGGCAGGACGCCGCCGCTAAAAAACCCCTGCCGGGCGTTCTCGGCCAATGAACGCGACACGTGCTTGCCCGTCTCCGCAGAATTGTATTCGTCAAACTTTGCCAAGATGCTGCGGACCAGATCGCCCATGGCGTCGTTGCTGACTTCCTGCGTTATGCTGACAAGTTGAATGCCCCGCTTCGCAAATTCCCTGGTTCGGAGTTCAAGCTCAACCTGGTCGCGGAAAAAACGGCTGAACGAATGCACCAAGATCACATCGAATGGCGGGTCCCCGTCTCGCGTTGCATCCAACATCTGCTGAAACCCTGGCCGGTTGTCATCTCGCCCGGTACGGGCGTCCGAATATTCATCGACAATCGTCCAGTTTTTGGATGCGCAGTATTCATGAAGCTGTCGCCTCTGATCAGGCACAGAGAGGTCTTTCTTCGCTTGCGCTCCTGTCGAAACGCGCATGTAAAGTGCGGCGCGCAAGCCCAGGTTACTGGTCTGTCTTCGTGTATGGCGTTCGGTCATTGCGGATCCCCGTTTAGTGTCGAGAGCATAGCTTGGAAGTCAGCTTAGACCATCGATTTTTGTCGTTTTGGGAGAGTTTCGAGTCGCGGGTTGGGACGTTCGTCTCGACCTCTTTTTAGTAAGAGGCCGAGACGAGCATCCCAAACCCGACGGTTTCAGATTTCTATTTAATATGGCGTTCAGAGGGAAAAATTAGCTGCTGAGCCCAATCGGACATCGGCGATACTCTACTTTTCGGAAGTGAATCGAGTAATATTGGCTGATTTTGGTAAACACGAAGAAAATAAGATTCTTTATAACATTATATTTTATTGTTATATTTGATGTACTTACTGCGTTATCTTTTGGCGCTCTTGACCGCATCAGCAATTGATCCGTCCGACGCGTGATCGTCTCACGCATCACAAGAAATGTGATGGACATGGACATGAAAGAAAAATCAACAGGCCCGAATTTTTTGGGAAACTCGCCGAAACAAGTGGAACCTGAGGACGCGGCACTCGGCAACATTTTAGAGATATCCGAAGAGGAGTTGGAGGTCGTTGAGGGGTTTCTACTTCATAAAGTCCTCGAAATTTTGGGAATGTAAAATCTCTGCCACCAGAATCGACGCGTAACCTGGCGTCATGAGTGCTGGTTGTTGCGGTGTTCAACTATGCGCCGCGTCAACCACCACTCAACGCTTACTAAAATTACTGATTGCTATTTGCGAACCTTAAAGCTGCCAGCTTTTGGGACCGGGAAACCTGTGTCGACACCATAAACATCAACCTCTCAAAGGGGTCACAATGACAAAAGAACCAAGCTCATTGACGAAAATTATCCGCGCCGCCATTTACATGCGGGTCTCCACCGGAACGCAAGCAAAGAGGGACTTGTCCATACCTGACCAACGACGACAGCTTCGCGACTACTGCGCAGCCAAGAGTTGGGGGATTGTCGGCGAATATTCGGATGCCCGTACGGGCCGGGATGACAACAGGCCGGGTTTCCAGAACATGTTGGACGCTGCGCGAGTTGCGAACCCGCCATTCGATGTAATCTTGGTGCACTCGTTCAGCCGTTTTTTCCGTGACCAGGTTGAACTCGAACTCCGGACCAGGGAACTTGCGAAATACGGCATCCAACTTATCAGCATTACGCAGGAGGTCAGCAACGATGCCACCGGCGATCTGGTGCGCAGCATCTTGGCAAAATTTGATGAATACAACTCTTTGGAGACGGGCAAGCACGTGTCGCGTTCAATGGCTGAAAATGCACGGCAGGGATTTTTTAGCGGCGGCGTCCCGCCGTTCGGCTTCCAGGCAGTAGGGGTCGAAAAACGTGGAAATACCATTAAGAAGAAATTGGTACTGGATGAGAAGCAGGCGGAGTTGGTCCAGCACATTTACGATCTCTACCGGTTTGGTGACGGGAAGTCTGGACCTAAAGGGGTCAAGAAAATAACCACGTGGCTGAACGCCAATGGCTACAAGACGCGCAATGGTGCCCGATGGGGAATCGGCCCTGTTCATCGGCTTCTTACTGATCCGATCTATAAGGGGGAATATTGGCGCGAGACTTCGAATGGAAATAAGCAACCCATTCTCGTTCGGGTTCCAGCAATTGTGTCCACAGAGGGGTTCGACGATGTCCAACGTCGCCTGAGGGCTCGGAACCCCAAGAGCACGCCTCCGAGAACGATCAGTACACCGACTCTCTTAGCGGGACTCGCTGTCTGCCCTTTTTGTGGCGGCGGCATGCTTTTGAGTACCGGAAAAGGAGGGAAATATCGGTATTACGCTTGCGGTTCACGGCTGCGTAAAGGCGATACGGCATGCGTAGGACTGCGTGTTCGCATGGACGAGACTGATGACTTGGTTGTATCTGCGATGCTGAAAGACTGCCTCGCCCCTGACCGATTGAGCAAATTACTGAATGAATTTGTAAAGCGGAAAGCCACAGGTAATGTGTGTCGCGCTGATCGGTTATCACGGCAACAAAGGCATCTATCCGAGGTAAAGGAAAAAATGGCACGGCTGCTTTCGATGGTCGAAAAAGGCATCATGGACGTTTCTGAACCAGTGCTGGCTGACCGATTGGCAGATCTCAAGGTCGAACATGAACTCGCAAAAAAAACTGTGGACGCAACCGCCGCCCAACTGAACCCGGAAGCGGACATCTCTGAAGTGCATGTGTCGGCTTTCGCTGCTTTGCTGCGGGAACACCTGACCACGAGAGGCGCGCCGATGCGGCAAAGCTATCTTCGGTCTATCTTTGGCAGGATTGAGATCGATAAAACAGAGATTCGGATTTACGCCAAGGACGATTGTTCAAAGCTCAGCGCCTTTCATAAGCGTAATCGAAAGAAACGAAAGGCATCTCGATGGAAGCTGCTCTACGTCGTTCCCAGACAAAGCGCATAGCCATCGATGGGGAGAAGAATGGTGACCCGATAGTCTGAGTTTTTCTCGCAATTTGAAGGCGAGATAGCATTCGCGCCCCGGAATATCCTGTCTTTCAGAAACGCTTCGGAAAGATGTTGAAACGATATCTATCCGGAAGTTGCGATTTGCATCGCGGTCGTCTTGGTGAGACCGCGATGCAGTTCGAACTCCGAAAAAATAAAAAAATTGGCGACGGAACCCGATTCAAAGGGAACTTCTTGACCAGCACTTACGCTGTCGCCAAAGGAAATGGAGTCTACGATGTCCAATCATGATATCATGCTCGTTCGCGCAAAGATTACCCCCGCCGTCGCGGTCTACCAATTCATGTCTGAATATGCAGATGCGCTTGTATCTGCCGCGCACCTTCTCGGTGGCGAGCAGGCCGCCCAAAGAACGTCCCTACTGATAAATGAGATTTTGCAAAGAGCACCTCTGTGTCGGCATTTGCGCGCTGAATTCGTTGACCTGCACCGGTTGCTTTCGCTTCAGGCAGTTGATGACCTCGAGAGCATCGAGGCCGCTTGCTTTGCGAAAATTGATCCCGCTTCACCGGTCGTCGAAGAGGTGTGCCTACTCAGTGACGGGCTCTTCGACCATTTGGTGGCTCTGGCGCGTGCTGAGTATCTCGACCCGGTATGGCGTCCTGTCTTGGACGCTGCGGCTTAAATTCCCGGTCCCGCTAAGGCGGGATCGCCTTGAGCGCCGATAAGGCGCACGGCCAGAGAAGGATACCCCATGAAACCTGAACAGCTCAAAAGCCAGAAAATCGAAGAACTTGCTATGCTCGCCGTTCGTCTCGGACGCGAAGTTTGCGAGGCTCTCGAGGAAATGTCCTACGCTGGGAGGCAAACTGCTTCACTTGCGGATGTCAACGCGCTTTTGCGTCGTTTACAAGTTGGCGATCTCAGCGACGGAAAGGACCAAGTGACAATTCGTAATATTCAAAGTGATATTGGCTCTGAAATTTTTCAAGAAGCCCGCGGAACTCGTACTGAACCTGTAGTCATCGGTTATGATGAAGACGGTGCCATTTGTGAAATGCAACAGTTAACGGTTTTTACCGATAAAGGCAGCGCACTTCAAACTCTGGAGCTGCTTATCATCTCATTTGTAGATGCTCGCCGAAAGCTGATGGATCGCGCCAACGCTGATCGTCTAATATGTCGCCTTATGAGGTGATACTGCCAACAAAAAAATGGCTCATTGGGCTCCTTTTTCAGGGGGCTCAATTTGATTGATAATTTCCCTCACTGAGTGGCTTCATCAGGGGAATCGCGTTTGGAACTGAGTGGGTATAAGATTGATCTTGCAGGTGATGGCGGGATGGGTTCTGGATGGGTGGTTGTTTTCATCGGGTGCTCATCGTCATGCATATTTTTCTATCCGCCTTCGATGAAGTTCCTGATCCGCGCGCGCGTAACGTGCGCTACGACCTTGGGGAATTGCTCGTTATCGCCTTCGTTTTGGTCTTGTGTGGGTCGACATCCCGCGCGGAGATGGCCGCATTTGGTCGTGCAAAAGAGAGCTTTTTCAAGAACTTCCTGAAACTCAAGCATGCCATTCCATCGCATGAATGCCTTCTCGGAGGTCTTCCGGATCATCAACCTTCGCGACGCATCCCGACGAATCGTGCAAACGCCGCAGCGCCGATCATCGGCTCCTCTTCCTGACCGCTCTTGAGACGAAGATCTCATTGCGAAATAGGGAAGAGGCTGACATCCGCAGAGCTGGGAGAGGCTCAGCGACTCGTAACCTGATGTATGTCTTCCGACTATCAAGACTGCAAATTCGGAAACGCCGAATAGTTCAGGGTAACCTCAAGAGCCGGATTTTTCGCCCGGCTGGGGAATTCTTTTTTAAGACAGTTCACCTTCTTGATGGGTTACCGACCAATGCGAATGGTAGTCGGTTGCCAACGGCTCGGCAGAGCAGCCATTGCTTCGCGCGCAAGTCTTTGCTTTAGTGCCGAAAACAATTTTAGAGCGAATAATGTCATTTTTTGAGCAGCCGATTCTAAACTCGCCGTACAAAATTCCGGAACAACATTGGGAACTGGATGACGACGGGCGTCCTACTGACATCGTAATCGAGAAAAGACGGCGGTCCGACCTCATCTCCGCCATGCCGAAGCCAAGGAGCGCGAAGGGCATTAAGCAATCGGAGATGGAGCTTAGCTCTGCCGGGCTTGAAGGTCAGGACATGGCCTACATTGTCACCGAGTTCGTCAACGATCTGCACACCCGCCCTCCGCGGCATCCCCATAATGCGATCGGTAACGCCGTAGAAGTACAAAGCGCACTGCAACGGCGATCCTCATGAGCAGAACCAGCGAACAAGACTACCAGATGTCCTTTACCACAGGCGGACTGTTGTTGAATGAAAGCCTGACGGTCGCGCGGCTCCATGTTGAGGGTGAGCCTTGGCAGCAAACAGTTTCTCGCGCACTGGAGCAGAGTGCAACTTCGCTTCCTAAAACCGCCTCTAACCGGCGCACACTGCGCGAGATATCGAACCGCTTGAGGGCGCTTACTCGTGAAGAGCGATTTTTTTTACTGGACGAGGCGGATCGTACGGATCAGCAGGCACTTCTTTGGTTGGGAACCTGCCGTGCTTACCGTTTTGTGCGCGAATTCGCGGTTGAGGTTATTCGCGAGCGCCATCTATCCTATCAAATGGATTTGCCTTTAGTGTCCTTTGACATCCTGTTCGAGGCCAAAGCGGAATGGGATGAGGGGCTGGCAAACCTCAGTTCGTCTACTCGACAGAAATTGCGGCAAATTCTATTTCGCATGATGCGTGAGGCTGGAGTTCTGTCTAACAATAACCGTATTCAGCTGGCTATACTGTCACCTCGACTGAAGGCGATGATTGAAGAGGCTAATCCTGCGGAACTGGCCATATTCCCTGGCATCTTGATCGGCGGAGTATGAGCTTGAAACTTGAATTAACCCGCAAGGAACGCGCCGAACACCTGTACCGCGTGATCACCAGTGAACGCTTCTTGACCAAGCAGGGCTTGGGCAATGAAGTACCTTTCTTCATTTGCCCCTTTCCTGCCGAGGAAGGTCTGTCGATCGTTGATGATCGCAAAGATCTGGCAACACGGATTGCGCATGCAGGCACAAAAGTTCTTGATCTGAATTTATACGACATGGCTTTAGACATTTTGTCTGAGCGGGGAATCCTTGAGGAAGTCCTCGAGATCGAACAGACATGTGAAAAGGCAGAAATTAAGGAACTGCTGCAAGGGGTTCTCGATCCTCAGGCCCACCTCATACCACGGGTCGGCGAAGCTATTGCGGCAACGCCACACGACGTGATTTTGTTGTCCGGTGTCGGTGAGGTCTATCCCTACATCAGGTCTCATAGCGTCCTGAACAACCTTCAAAGCACCGCGAAAGATGCCCCCACCGTACTGTTCTTTCCTGGAAGCTACACGCATGCTCTGGCGACCGGCGCTTCGTTGGATCTGTTCGGCAGGCTTCACGATGACAAGTACTACCGCGCCTTCAACATCCTGAATTACGAGGTCTAACCCGATGGGCAAACTGCTAAAAGATATCTTTGAAAAACCCGTCGACCGCGCGATTGATGGCGTCATTAAAGCCGACGACGATGCCAGCCTGCGCATCGAGCTGGATGAATACGTCATCACCGATGAGATCGGGCGGAAACTTGAACAGTTTCTCGAAGCCTACAACAATTACGATACGTCCAATGGGGTTTGGATTTCAGGGTTCTTCGGTTCGGGAAAATCCCATCTGCTGAAGATGTTGGCCCTAATCCTGGAAAACCGAGAAGTAGACGGCATCTACGCGCATGACATTTTCGCCGATAAGCTAAAGGGCGAGCCTATGTTGGCCGGTGCCCTGAACAAGGCCGTTGCGATCCCGTCGAAATCGATCCTGTTCAATATTGACCAGAAAGCTGACGTGATCTCAAAGGCCGATGTCGATGCACTATTGGCCGTGTTTCAGAAGGTATTTGACGAATTCTGCGGCTTTTACGGCAAGCAACCGCATATAGCCCAGTTCGAGCGGGATTTGGACAGTCGTGGGCAGTTCGACGCTTTTAAGGCCGCCTTTCAGGATACTGCTGGAAAATCTTGGCTCAGCGGCCGGGAACAGGCCCTATTGGAAGCAAAGAACATCGCGACCGCTTTTGCAGCTGCCACTGGCGGGGACTCTGCCGATGCCAAAGACATCCTCAGCCAGTACCGCAAGGATACGCGTGTTTCGATCGAAGACTTTGCAAACACCATCAAGGCATGGATCGATGATCAGCCCAAAGGATTCCGTTTGAACTTTTTCGTCGATGAAGTCGGCCAGTATATCGCGGACAACATCAAGCTGATGACTAACCTGCAAACAATTGCGGAAAGCCTGAATACGAAATGCAAAGGACAGGCCTGGATCATCGTAACAGCCCAGCAGGACATGGCCTCCGTGATCGGGGACATGACACAAAAGCAAGAAAATGACTTCTCGAAGATCCAGGCGCGTTTTGGAAACAGGATGCCTCTGAACTCAGCTGATGTCGCTGAGGTCATCCAGCGTCGCCTCTTGGCGAAAACGCCGGAGGCCACCGTGACGCTGGGCAACCTCCATGACAGCGAAGAAAACAACCTTAAGACGCTGTTCGACTTTGCGGACGGATCAATCACGCTCAAGAACTACCGCGACCGCGATCATTTTGTTTCGAGCTATCCGTTCCCGCCCTACCAATACACACTGTTTCAAATGGCAATCACATCCCTGTCCCAGCACAACGCCTTTGAGGGCAAGCACAGCTCTGTGGGTGAGCGATCAATGCTGGGTGTTTTCCAGGAGGTTGCAAAGAAGCTGAAGGACAGAGAAGTCGGCGGACTGGCAACCTTCGATCTGATGTTTGAAGGCATCCGAACGGCCCTGAAATCATCGGCTCAACAGAGTATCCAGATTGCCGAAAAGAACCTTGACGATCCATTTGCAATTCGTGTCCTGAAGGCGCTGTTTCTTGTAAAATATGTCAAGGAATTCAAACCCTCAGTTCGCAATATTTCGATCCTGCTGCTTTCGGAATTCGATACGGATCAATCTCAACAACGCCGTCGCATCGAAGAGGCATTGTCCCTTCTGGAACGCAACACCTTGATACAGCGCAACGGCGAGGTCTACGAATTTCTGACGAACGAAGAAAAAGACGTCGAGGCAGAAATCAAAGCACTTAGCGTTGATCCTTCAGAGTTGTCCAAAGAGCTCGAGACGATCGCGTTCGATACGATCCTGCGGCACCGCAAGATCAGGCACCTCGCGACCAATAATGAGTATGCATTCACCCGCAAGCTGGACGATCATACCGTCGGCCGGGAGTATGAACTGGCGATCAACATCATCTCGCCCTTCGGCGAAGACGCCGGCAGCCCAGACGCTGTTCGTATGAGAACCATGACCCGCGAAGAGCTGGCTGTCGTGATGAAGGCTGACTCACAATTTGTTCGGGACTTGATGCTGTTCAAACAAACCGACAAGTTCATCCGCCAATCACGCAGCGGCTCTCCACAGATCGGCCGCGACCGCATAGTCTCGGAAAAAGGTGAGCAGAACGGACGTAGGGCCAAGGATCTCGAATTGCGCCTGCGCAAACTTATGGGCGAGGCACGTCTCTTTGTTCGGGGGGAGGAGCTCGACATCGGCGGCGAGGAGGCACCGGAGCGCATCGTCAAAGCGTTCCAATCGCTCGTAGACAAGGTCTACAGCAACCTGCCGATGCTACGCGGCGTCAGCTACTCAGAAGCAGATATCAATAAGGCAGTACAGGCCGAAAGCAGCCTCTTCGGGGTTGATGGCACAGGTCTTGGAGAGGCGGAGCAAGACGTGCTCAGTTTTTTCAATGCTCAGGCCCGCAACGGCGTCAAAGTTTCGGTCAAATATTTGGTGGAGCGGTTCACCTCCAAGCCCTATGGCTGGCCGAGCACGGCCGTCTTGTGTCTGGCTGGGAGCCTTGTCGCCAAGGGCAAGGTAGAGGCGCGTGTCGATAGCACCGTTACCGAAGGGCTCGATCTCGCAAAGGCGCTGAACAACAGCCATGCTTTGCCAAACATTCTCCTGACACCACAGCAGGAATTCTCGACCGCCGAAGTCCGCAAGGCGAAAGAGCTATATCAGGAGCTTTTTTCCAAGCCCGCGAGTGGCAACGATGCGCGCAGTCTTGGTGCGGAATGGGCCACCAGCATTGCAGAGCTTGAAGCCGATGTTGATGACAAGACACGTCAGGTTCACGCATACCCTTTCATGACCTCTCTCGCGCCATTCCAGGAACAGCTGCGTGGCATGAAGGGCAAACCTGCCGCCTGGTTCATCACCGATGCACCAAAACACGAAGACACTTTGCTCGATGCCAAGGAAGACGTCTTCGACAAGATCAAATCCTTCATGGGTGGCGCGCAGCGCGAGATTTATGACGATGCACGCGACACCCTCGCCAGCCAATCAGCCAACATCGAATATGTCGATGGCGAAGCGGGCGCGACACTGCGGGCGGCGTTGGCTGACCCCGATTGCTACAAGGGTACATCCATCCAGACCTTGAAGACCGACCTGTTTGACCTGAAGAACAAGGTTGAGCTCAAAGTGCTGGAAGAACGCAAAGCGGTCATTGCAGCTGTGGACGAGGTTTCCGCCAAGATCACGCAGATGTCTGACTACCAAGAGCTTGATGCGGATAAGAAGGCGCGCATTACAGCCCGCTTTGAGGCACACAAATCCGATCTGGATAGCATCAGCCTGATCCCCCTACTTCAAAACAAGGCCAACAGCGCGCACACCCAATTGTTGACCGAAGTCATCAATGAAGTGGATTGCCTTGCGCGTCCCACCCCTACGGCGGCGGAAATAACATCTGGTTGGCATGAAGGACCAAGCCCAGCTCCAAAGGAGCCGACGACGGTCCTTGCATCCCAGTTGAAAGTCTTGGCGTCCAAATCCGTTTTGTTGAACGAAGACGACGTCGATAACTACCTCGCGCAAATGAAAAAGTCCCTGCTGGAGCAAATCCACGCGGGCAAGAAAGTGATCGTCTGACATGGATACCAACGCGCTCAAGAAATTCGCCCAAGGTGCCCGCAATGTTCTAATCGATCAGGTTATGGCCAAGTTGGATCTGGTGCTGGATGATGCGTCCCCTGCGCGGCGTGAAAACGCATCAGCGGTCAAGGATCTGGAGCGTGCCATTGCGGGTGCGGGTAAGCAGCACGTCATCGAACAGGTCGCCTATACGTGGTTCAACCGTTTTACCGCCCTGCGCTTCATGGATGCCAATGGCTATACCTCCGTGCGCGCCGTCTCCCCTGCCGAGGGTGCCACGCGGCCCGAGATTCTGTCGGAGGCCATGGATGGCAATCTGCCCGACGGTGCCCCCGCGACCATTACGGCCCTGTTGGACGGGCGCACGCCCTCGCACAACCCGCAGGCCGAAGCCTACCGCCAACTGCTGGTCCATACCTGCAACCAATGGCACGGGCCGATGCCGTTCCTGTTCGAGGAAATCGACGACTATACCGAACTGCTAATGCCCGAGGATCTGCTGTCGCAGACCTCCATCCTCGCCGAACTGCGCAAGGTCATGACCGAGGACGCCTGCCAGGACGTCGAGATCATCGGCTGGCTTTACCAGTTCTATATCTCGGAAAAGAAACAGGACGTCTTTGATGGCCTCAAGAAGAACGTCAAGATCACGGCCGAGAACATTCCCGCCGCGACGCAGCTGTTCACGCCGCACTGGATCGTCCGCTATCTGGTGGAGAACTCGCTGGGGCGGCTCTGGCTGCTGAACAGGCCCCGAAGCCGTCTGGCTGAGCAGATGGACTACTACATCGCACCCGAAGAGCCCGAGACGGATTCTCTGCGCATCACCCGCCCCGAAGACATCCGCATCTGCGATCCCGCCGCGGGGTCGGGGCACATGCTGACCTATGCCTTTGACCTGCTCTACGCCATCTACGAGGAAGAGGGATATGACGCGACCGAGATCCCCGCACTGATTCTGCAGCACAACCTGACCGGGGTGGAGATTGACGACCGCGCGGGCGCGCTGGCGGCCTTTGCACTGGCGATGAAGGCGGCGGGCAAGCTGGGGCGGCGGCGGTTTTTGCGGATGGAGGCAAAGCCCGACATCTGCGTGTTGCAGAACGTGGCCTTTACCGAGGCCGAGATGCAGGACGTGGCCGCCGTGGTGGGCAAGGATCTGTTCACGGATGAGCTGCGTGAGACGCTGGGCCAGTTCGAGCAGGCCAAGACCTTCGGCTCGCTGATTGCGCCGAGACTGTGCGACCCGGCAGAGCCGCTGCGGGTGGTAGAGGCGCGGATTTCGGATGCCGATCTGGTGCTAAAACCGGTTCTGGAGCGCCTCGTGACCGTGCTGCGCATGACCGAGGCGCTGTCGCCGAAGTATCACGTAGTGGTGGCCAATCCGCCTTATTTAGGCAGTAAAGGCATGAACGAAGTGCTTTCGGACTGGATAAAGCATTTTTATCCATCTGGGAAATCCGACCTTTTCGCGGCTTTTATTGACAGAGGCCTGAAATTGGCTCTCCGAAACGGTTACTCCGCCATGGTTACCATGGAAAGCTGGATGTTCCTGTCATCCTTGGAAAAGATGCGTCGTGACATTCTCGACTTCTACACGGTTAATTCGCTCATCCACATGCCCTACCTTGGTAAAGGGGGAACGAGCATGGGTATCAACTTCGGAACCTGTGCATTCGTGGTTTCAAATGAACGCAACAAAGAACTTAAAGGCGTCTACTTTCCGGTTCGATATTTCGAAACAGATAAATCAGGGGTCCCATTTAGCTTTCCACCGGATGCAGACCTTGTTTCATATGTGTCTGCTAAAGATTTTGATAAAATTCCAGGAAGTCCAATTGCATATTCTGCAAGTGAACGCGTCCGCGAGGCGTTCGCCCAGGGCACGTTAGGCGAAATTGCTGATACCCGGCTGGGAATGGCGACTGCCGACAACAACCTGTTTGTAAGGTTTTGGTCTGAGGTCAGCCGAATGAAACTTAAGCCAGACGCCCATTCTCGCGAACAAGCGCAGGAATCTGGTAAAAAATGGTTCCCTTATCAAAAGGGCGGTGAGTATCGGAAGTGGCACGGGAATCTGGATTGCGTCGTAAATTGGGAGGACGACGGCTCTTCTATTCAGAGTTTCAAGGATCAAAAAACCGGCAAGGTGCGATCGCACAATTACAATTTGGACTTCATATTCAAAAGTGGTGTCACTTGGAGTGCGCTTACTTCAGCAAAAACATCTGCCAGACAGAGTGACTGCTCGCTCTTTGACAATGCGGGCTCGTCATTATTTGCAAGAAGCACCTCAGAGAGTAAATTGGCCATGGGCTTCATAAACTCTAAGGTCATGATGTCCGTGTTCCCACTGATCTCCCCAACATTTAACTACCAACCGGGTGATATTTCGAAGTTACCCGGACACTTTCCAGATGAAGATCAAAAGACGTCCGGCAATGTAACGAACTTGGTGAACATCGCCCGCTCCGACTGGGACGCCTACGAAACCTCATGGGATTTCACCACGCTCCCGCTGCTCCAGCCCGACCACCGCGCCGAGACGCTGGAGGCCACCTACACCGCCATCCGCACCCACTGGCAGGGCATGACGGACGAAATGAAGCGGCTGGAGGAAGAGAACAACCGCATCTTCATTGACGCATACGGCTTGCAAGACGAACTGACCCCCGAGGTGCCGCTGAACGAGATCACCCTCACCTGCAACCCCGCCTATCGCTATGGCATCAAGAACGACGCCGAGGCAAACGAGACCCGCCTGCGCGCCGACACTATGGCCGAATTCCTTTCCTACGCCGTGGGTTGCATGTTCGGGCGCTACAGCCTCGACGCGCCGGGCCTGATCCTCGCCAATCAGGGCGAAACGCTGGCCGACTACCTCGCCCGTGTGCCGGAACCGTCTTTCATGCCTGACGAGGACAACGTGATCCCCGTGCTCGACGCTGACTGGTTCCCAGACGACATCACCGAACGCTTCCGCCTGTTCCTGCGCACCACTTTCGGCGAGCCGCATTTCCGCGAGAACCTTCGCTACATCGAAGAGGCCCTCGGCAAAGACATCCGCAAGTATTTCACCAAGGATTTCTACGCCGACCACGTGAAGCGCTACAAGAAACGCCCGATCTACTGGATGTTCTCCAGCCCCAAGGGCACATTCAACGCGCTGATCTACATGCACCGCTATCAAAGCGACACGGTGTCGGTCCTGCTGAACGACTACCTGCGCGAATTCATCAGCAAGCTGGAAGGCGAACGCGCGCGCCTCGACAAGCTTTCGGATGACGCAACCGCTACCCAAGCGCAACGCACCAAGGCGATCAAGGACGCCAGCGTAGTGGCCAAGCAGATCGACGAGCTGAACGAATGGGAGCGCGAGGTGATCTTTCCGCTGGCGCAAGCAAAGATAGAAATCGACCTGGATGACGGGGTCAAGGCAAATTACCCGAAGTTAGACGCGGCGCTGAAGAAGATCTCAGGGCTGGAGGCCAAGGATGACTGACCGCATCAAGGCCGGTCTGGCGCGCCTGTTCGATGAGCACAGGATCGTATTCTGGTATGACACCGCGCGCGATATGCGCGCAGAGTATGAGGCCGTAGCACTTGAGGGTGTCGAAAAGGCCGAAATTGCGAACAACGAATTCGGTTTGAAATACCGGATGCTGCGGCAGGAGCCGAAGCAGAAATTCCTGCTGTTCAAAGAGGGTCCCGAGCCGGAAGAAGCGGATAATTGGCTATTGGACCTGCAACTGGCGACAGCCGTGTTTAAGGCCGACCAGGCCGCGATCTGGCTGGCCGAACTGGGCCTGCCCACGCAATTCGAGGACGTAGTGCGCGACCACACGGAGTTCTACCGTTCAAACGGGCGCATAGAGCACCTGAAACGGCTCCTGACTGGCTCGGACACCAAAACGGACGTCCTGCGCCGCATGCTGGCTGTCTGTGCCGGAGCAGAGGGCGCTCTCGACACCGTGATCGAGGCGCTGCTGGGGGAGCTGGCGGAGGGCCGCGACGATGCGCTGCGCCTGATGGACCGCGCCGGACTACGCGACTTTTTCTGGACACAGGTCGAGAACGCCTATGGGTACGCGTCGACAGATCCAGATTTTGAAGATTTTGCCATCACGCTGTTCCAATCCTGCTATTGCCGCGCGTTCGAAGAGGACGCTAAGCTGAATGCAGAGGCCCTGCTGATCTTTCGCCGCTGGAAGAACAACCGTCACGGGGCGGACGCATTTGAGGCCTTGAGCCGAAAGTACCAAGACATCCTACGCATCCCCGACGATCTATTGGATCGCGAGATCAAGCAGCTGCGTGCTATCGACTATTTTGAAGAAATTGACCGCCAGATTATTCGTAAGCTGGTGGCTGCTATGTCGAGCCAGACAGTTACCTCGGCGGAGGCGCTGAAAACTGTCAGAGAACGCCGTCAGAGCCACTGGTATGCGATCTACCGCGATGTCTATGAGGCCATCGGATACGCCACGGAGTTCCAGCAAGCATTGGCCGAGGCCACGTTGGGTATGACGTCGCCTGCTGAGGGTGTGAAGCGATATGTCACGAGCTGGTACAAGATTGACCAGCTGTATCGGAAGTTCATCTTCCACATGCAGAAAAGCGGCCAAGCATCGCTGCTGGGCGCGCTGTTTGAGAGTGTCGAAAACCGCTACACCACCAACTTCCTGCTGGCTGTAAACGATGCGTGGCAAGACCAAATTGCAAAACTATCTGCCTGGTCCGTTCCAGGATACGAAAAACAGACAGATTTCTACACCAATCAAGCTGCTGAGTTCCGCCGCCGGGATCAGAAAGTTGTTGTCATCATTTCGGATGCGCTGCGCTATGAAGTCGCCGAGGAATGCTTGCGTGAAATCCGGAAACTGAACCGTTTTGATGCGGAGCTGAAGCCGATGATATCTGCCTTACCCAGCTATACGCAGCTCGGAATGGCGGCGCTTTTGCCGAACAAGGATCTAACACTATCCGGCGATGCTGCTGTGTCATCATTTGGGCAGGCTACCCAGGGCACTACGAACCGGGAGAAGGTTCTGGGATTAGGTCGTACTGGGGACCGGGTGAAAGCCATGAAAGCGGATGACTTCATGAGCATGAAGGCTGATGAGGGCAAAGCGGTATTTCGCGATCACGACATTCTCTACCTCTATCACAACCGGATCGACATCATTGGCGACAAACTTGCGACCGAGGAGCGCGTGACTGAAGCAGCTGAGGGTGCCATCGAGGATCTGACCAAGCTGGTTCGCAAACTGACGACGGCAAATTTTTCTAATATTTTGATCACCGCAGATCACGGGTTCATTTATCAGCATCGTGCGTTGGAAGAGACTGACTTTTCCGTAGCCGATCCTACTGGTGCGGAAATCCTCTTCAAAAATCGGCGCTTCGTCATCGGACGCGATTTGAACGAGACGGCTGGAATGAAAAAGTTCAGCTCAAGGTCCCTTGGGCTTTCCGGCGATCTGGATGTCTTGCTTCCAAACTCAATCAACCGGATACGGGTGAAGGGTGCAGGAAGCCGCTTTGTCCATGGAGGGGCCACCCTTCAAGAGGTGATAATACCGGTTCTGAAGGTCGGCAAGCGTCGCGAAGCGGATGTCGGCAAGGTCGATGTCCAGATTGTAGTTTCGGGGCGCAGCTTAATCTCCTCTGGTCAAACGGCGGTCACCCTTTACCAAGTCCAAGCCCTCTCGGAAAAACAGCAACAACGCGACCTGTTGGCCGGCATCTATGCGGGCGATGGTACTTTGATTTCGGATGAGCACCAGCTGTGCTTGGATTTCATATCGCAAAACCCTCGAGAGCGGGAGCTGCCGATCAAGTTTCTGCTTTCTCGGGAAGCCGACCGGTTCAACGACCAGGATGTATTCCTGAAGTTGCGCGAACAGATTGGCAAAACAAGCCATTATGAAGATTACACCAGCCATCGCTTTCAGCTGCGCCGTGGCATCACAACAGACTTCGACTTTTAAGGGACAGACATGAGCGCACTTGATGAGAAAATAAACGAGCATTTTGCAGGCTATGTGGTCCGCAAAGACTTGGTAAAGGCTGTCAAGGGCAATGCTATCGTACCGACTTATGTGCTGGAATATCTCCTGGGGCAGTATTGTGCGACGGACGACGAAGCATCGATCGAAAGTGGCATTGAGACCGTCAAGGACATCCTGCGCAAACACTATGTTCATCGCAATGAAGCAGGCTTGATCCAATCGACCATAAAGGAAAAAGGCCGCTATAAGGTTATCGACCAGATCAGTGTCTCATTGAATGAAAAGACAGACAGCTATGAGGCGACGTTCGACAATCTTGGGATTAAGAAGGTTGCGGTAGACAGCGGCACCGTGAAGACCCACCCGAAGCTTTTAGTTACCGCTGTCTGGTGCATCGCCGACGTGCAGTACGAGTTTACCGAAGAAGCGCGGACATCGCCATGGGTGCTGGAAAGCATCAAACCGATCCAGATCGCAAAGGTCGATTACGAAAGTTATAAAGCCGCCCGCGCTCAGTTCGACAAAGATGATTGGATTGACTTGCTCATGCAATCCATAGGCTTCAACCCCGATGCTTTCGGGCGGAGGAGCAAACTCTTGCAACTGATGCGGCTGATCCCATTTGTGGAGCGCAACTATAACATCATTGAGCTTGGCCCCAAGGGAACGGGAAAATCTCACGTTTATTCTGAATTTTCGCCTCATGGGCAGCTGATTTCCGGCGGTGAAGTCTCGATACCCAAGTTATTCGTGAACAACTCGAACGGGCGCATTGGTCTGGTTGGATATTGGGACGTTGTAGCCTTCGACGAATTCGCCGGACGAGAAAAGAAGACGAACAAAGCGCTCGTCGACATCATGAAAAACTATATGGCAAACAAGACGTTCTCACGTGGTGTCAGTCCCATGGGAGCCGAAGCCAGCTTTGCTTTTGTTGGTAACACCGATCACAATGTGCCCTACATGCTTAAGAACAGCGACTTGTTCGAAGCCCTTCCGTCACAGTTTCACGATTCTGCGTTTATCGACCGTTTGCATTCCTATCTGCCTGGTTGGGAGGTCGATGTGATCCGTGGCGAGATGTTCACCAGTGGCTACGGATTTATTGTCGACTATCTCGCTGAGATCCTGCGCCACCTTCGGCAAGAGGATTTCTCGAACCGGCCCAATCAGCATTTCACGATCAGTGAAAAAATATCAACGCGTGACCGGGACGCTGTTTACAAAACAATGTCTGGACTGCTGAAGATCATTTTCCCAGCGGGTGGTGAAAGTGCCGCGGATGTTGAAGAACTGCTTCAGTTGGCGCTCGAAAGTCGCAAGCGGGTAAAAGATCAACTATTCCGGATTGATGCAACATATCCGGAAGTGGATTTTTACTACACCGGTGCCGACGGCGAAAAGCGACACATTCAAACGGTTGAGGAACAGGAATACCCGCAGTTCTATCACAAGAAGCCAGCGCAAGATCCAAACCAGCAGAATAGTGAGGGTGAAGCCATTGTGATGGAAGCCGATGACGGCATCGCTCCCACTGCGCCATCACAATCAAGTCAAAATGCGACACTTGAAGAGGGACACCACGTGTTCGCTGAAAACCGTAAAGGCGTCAGCTATGACAAGCTATTTGGTCCCTACATCGATGGCGCGACACGGATTGTCGTAACCGACCCTTACATTCGGTACTTTTATCAAATCAAGAATATGATGGAGTTCGTCGAAATGGTGATCCAGCGAAAGGCCCCAGAAGACCAGGTATCCATCCATCTGGTCACAGGTCCTTTCGATGGAGAAGTTCAAAAACAACGCGATCTTCTGGATAGCGTAGTCTCAGCCAGTTCAGGATCTGGCGTCGGCTTCACTTGGGCCTTTGATACCTCGGGCTCGGCACACGCCCGCGATATAGTAACAGATAAAGGTTGGAAAATTATCCTCGACCGCGGTCTGGATATCTTCCAGGCACCGATACGTAGCGAAGGCTTCAACCTCAGCGACCGACTGCAAGAGCAACGTATGTTGAAGGGGTTTTACGTTACATATGTGCGCCAGTAATTGGTATAAAAGATAAATTCCAAGTGAAAGTAGGTTCAGTTTGACCGACGAAGAAAAAATCATTGAGAAGATAGCAATTATCGCTCAAGGCTGTTTTCAAAAACATCCGGTTGTCATTTTGGGAAGCGGTGGATCGGTCGTGCATGGTCTGAGGGGCATGAGTGATTTGGCACAATACCTCCGGGAACACATCCAACCTGACGAAGGTGAGGAAACCGATGCTTGGCTGCTCATTCGAACGGCTTTGACGGCCGGTGATGGCCTTGAAGAGGCACTTCTCAAGACGACAGCACCATTGACGCTCGTAAGGAAAATTGTCGCGCTGACATGGCAAGCCATTGCAGAAGATGACTTGGCCCTGATGGGCCGAGCGGTCAAGGGAGATGAGCGGTTCAGCTTGGCCGATTTGCTTGCTGGGATGTTCAAAAGCACCCATATGACTGCAAATATTGTTACGCCGAACTATGACCGCGTTGCAGAATACGCATCTGATATTTCAGGATATTTTCATACGGCTGGCTTCGCGCCTGGGATAATTCGCCATCGGGAAGGTACCGAAACAATCTCTTTGCGACGAGGTGCCCACGCGGCAAGAACTGTAAAGATCTGGAAAGTTCACGGCTCGCTCGATTGGTTTGCAGATTCTTCAGGTCGCGTGGTGTCGTTGCCGATTTCGGACAAACTGCCAGACGGCTTTGATCCACTGATTGTGACACCCGGGGTCAGCAAATATGAACGCACCCATGACGAGCCCTTTCGGTCTTCTATTCAAGGCGCGGATGGTGCCATGGATCAAGCGGAGGCATTTCTTTGTGTGGGATACGGTTTTCGTGATCGACATATCCAGCCGAAAATCGTCGATAGGTGCAAACAGCGCAATGTCCCAATCGTGATCTTAGCACGGACACTCACGGATGAGGCCAAGGGTTTTCTCGCGGATAGTGCGGGGCAAGCGTACATGGCCCTCGAACGCGACGGGGACGGAACTCGACTGTTCTCGCCTGATTACCCGGATGGCGTGACAATCGCGAAACCCGACCTGTGGTCGTTTGATAGTTTCAACAAAATGGTCTTGTGAGGTAGCAGATGCCGATTTTTGATTATGACGACGGTGAAGCCTTAGGGAAGATCATCGCTGTGGACACCGCGATAGTCGTTGTCAGAGTTGACGAGCTTGAACGACTAAAACGTGTGCAGGTCAACCGATTGGTTGCAATTCAAAGCAGCAAACCCGGCCAGCACTTGGTTGGCGTCGTGTCTCGGATTACGCGTAGGGCCCCTGAAATCACGCCAGATGCGTCTGAGGTTAATCCTGATGAAGTAATTGAGTTGCCGGAAAACAATCTGGTGCGTGTTTCGTTGATTGGAACCCTGATCGACAAACAAGGCTTGCTCGAAAATGTCTTCAGGAGGACCCTTGAAACTGTACCTGAAATTGATGCGAACTGTTTTGCTCTTGAGGGCAAGCGTCTCACTAATTTCATGCAAGTAATTTCGAACGTGACCGGCGATGGTCCTCAACTTGAGTTGGGCAAGTACACGCTTGATGAAAACGCTACCGCTTTCCTCAACGGAAACAAGTTGTTCCAACGTCATGCCGTGGTCGTCGGCAGCACCGGATCAGGCAAGTCCTATACGACGGCTCGGATGCTGGATCAAGTTGCCGCGCTGGAACAAGCAAACGCCATTTTGTTTGATATCCACGGTGAATATAAGACGTTGAATGGCGAAGAATTTCGGCATTTGCGTGTAGCTGGTCCAGGCGATCTTGACCAAGACCAAGGGCTTGATGATGGAGTTCTCTACCTTCCATATTGGCTTCTCGGGTATGAGGCGATGGTGTCTCTTTTCGTAGATCGTTCCGACCAGAATGCGCCCAATCAAGCGATGGTGATGGCCAACAGTATCACCGATGCCAAACGGAAATACCTTGAGGACGGAAAACATACGGAAGTATTAACAAATTTCACTGTAGACAGCCCAGTGCCTTTCCCACTTCAAGAAATTCTTGACCGCCTAAATCATCTCGACACTGAGCGTGTTCCCGGTGCCAAAGCAGGCACCGACAAAGCGGGTGACTTTAACGGTAAACTGAGCCGACTTATTGCGCGGTTTGAGGCAAAACATTTGGACCGCCGTCTTGGCTTTCTTTTCCGACCGCACGCAGAATGCATGGATATGGAGTGGCTACCAAGGTTGGCGCACGCTTTGACTGGAAGTCGAGGAACACAAAGTGACAACAAAGGTGGCATCAAGATTATTGATTTTTCGGAAGTACCTTCCGACATATTGCCGTTAATGGTCAGTCTTCTTGCGCGGCTCGTTTTCAATATTACGCAATGGACGCCGATTGAGAAGCGTCATCCAGTTGCCTTGTTCTGCGACGAAGCGCATCTCTATATCCCTGAACGAGCCGGACGTGATGGCATCGATGATATTTCCGTCGGTATATTCGAGCGCATTGCGAAGGAGGGCCGCAAGTATGGCGTAGGGCTTGTGGTCATCAGTCAGCGACCATCTGAAGTGAACCGAACAGTCTTGAGCCAGTGCAACAACGTGATCGCCATGCGCCTGACGAATGGTGACGATCAGAATGTTATCCGACGACTTTTGCCAGATAGTCTGGGCGGTTTTGGCGACCTGTTGCCGGTACTTGATGTTGGCGAAGCACTGGTTGTCGGTGATGCAAGCCTCCTACCTACAAGAGTCCGCGTTGGAGAGCCCAAGTACAAACCGAACAGTGCAACCATCGACTTTTGGGACCGTTGGGCGGGCGAAGTGCCGGATTCCGATATTGCAGGAGCTGTTCTTTCGTGGAGACGACAGAGCGCGCGTTAGAAGGAGAGCGAAAACATCTACAACAGATTGTTTGAACGGGGAGAGACCCGTCATCGCATCTGCGCTCGAGCGATTGAAGCACGGTCTCCAATGACCGAGATTGAGTGCGATATCGCCGCGCAACTCGGCGTTCTGCCCGATGACGTGGCTGGGCAATCATTCCAGACATCAAGCGCTGCAGGCAGCTCAGGAAGTTTTCTTAGCTATTCCGAGATATTCCATAGCTCGGTCGACGCCACGGTAAGCACGATGCCGAGGCAACTGAAATTTATGCTGAACAGCGCTGACGATCTGGAGGTGAGGACATTCTTCATCCTGCCTTGATTGTCCCGCCGCATATGGTCGCAAAAGCTCCTCCGCAAAGCTCCGCGCTTCCGATCTTGCTTCAGTGCGACCGTCAACATTCTCAAAGTTTGCAACAATTTCAAAGTGTTCCGAGTGCCCACTTTCATCCCGAATGGCCCGCCAGTTATTATTGATTTATCATGTTTTTTTTGCGTTGAGTTCTGCCGTTACCATAATGGTTCCCCAATAAAGTAGGCGCTTGCCCCCCATTGAAAATACTTGCACATCTACCACCCCACCCGGGGGGCACCCCCCTAATTTTAGCAAAAAGCCCCCGTCATACATAATACGAATCTGGGCAAAAATTTTGAATTTAGTGAAAATGAAATGTTTCTACTAATCAGAAAACTGGTATCAGATTATTAAACCTGCATTCTTGAGGATCTGTTCCATCTCACGAAGCTCTCAGAGACAAGCTACAGTAGCCCAATAAGTGTCCCGCAGGTTTGTCTAGGCTACAGCGCGGGGTAACAGTATCAGGCGAATTAAAACGGCACGGCAACGTAAGGGCTTCGAGGGTCGTTGAAATATCCTGTTGCAAAAAAGACACTTTTAAAATCTTTTTATTTTCCTATTAAATAAGGCTTTATAAAAATAGACCGATCGTCTACGTAAACCAATCATCTACTAAGATTAAAAAAAATTTTGGAAAATGAGAAAACTATGAAACATCTGATCGCAGCACTTTTAACAACTATCGCATTTGCCTCATCGGCATCCGCACAAAACTTTACCTACGAGATCTATGGTGGCTATGCATTTAAGGACACATCCGGCCTACAACATGGCACTCCCGGCAACGACTTTCCGATGGCCGAGGGCCACGCCCTCGGTGTGGGTGCCTATACGGATCTTGCTGGGTTTGAAGTTGGCGCAGACTTCATGATTACGGATCGCCGATACGCTGGGTATCCAACCGGTGTGGAATCAACCTCTTTGATGCTGAATGGACGGTATCCGTTTCAGATTGCCAATGGCGTTACCGGATATGCAGGGCTCGGTCTTGGTGTGATCAAAGTAGAATATGATAACAGTGACAGTGAAAAGTACGGTTATTATAATACCCCGGGCGGACAGATTAGCCTTGGAGTGCGCTTACCATTGGGCGCAAACGAAGTGCTCACCGAAGTCAAGTATCAAACAGTATTCAAAGATAAGAAAATCAACGCCATGGAACAGAAGACCCAGGAATATAACAGCTTTTCTTTAGTGTTTGGCTTTCGTTTCTAACCGACACACACTTAGCATTTAACAAAGGCGTCCCGATTGGGGCGCCTTTCCTTTATCAAAATCTTTTAAGGTTTGCACAAGTTCACGGGCTAATTGTATATTCAATGCATTTAAGCTTTTTGGCCGGTTTAGTGTAATTAATCCTACTCGGTCCCGGCGCTCCACAAGAATTGTATCCAAAGATTTATATTTTGTTGATAGTGATATAAAGCTGATAAAATGCAAATCACACCAAATAAAGCAGCTCCAAGATCCCCAAAGCTTGTCCCAACTCGGGCAGGGCGTTCTCCAGGCCATCCAGTCAAACTCATTACACCGCCCATTGCTTGAACTACCATATCATACCCTGGCAATTCAGACATAGGGCCAGAGTGCCCAAATCCTGAGATAGATGTGTAAATTAAGTGTGGATGAGTTTTAGCTAATCTATCTGGACCATATCCAAGTCTATCCATTACTCCAGGTCTGAAATTCTCTACAAGAACATCAGAAGTATTAAGTAACCTTTCTAGCAA
Organism: Sulfitobacter sp. SH22; assembly: GCF_965641905.1. Classification (NCBI taxonomy): domain Bacteria; kingdom Pseudomonadati; phylum Pseudomonadota; class Alphaproteobacteria; order Rhodobacterales; family Roseobacteraceae; genus Sulfitobacter; species Sulfitobacter sp. SH22. Next base: position 1,008,740 of record NZ_OZ282573.1, on the reverse strand, counting down.
TTCGCGATCTCTGGGCGATTTAATATCTAAAACAATACTTTCTTTACCTCTATTAAAGCACATAAAATATGCGCTTTCAGCGCTTATAAAAGGAGGAAATGCTCTGGTATCATCGCCAGTGCCAAATTTTTCAACTTTTATTACGCGAGCGCCAAGATCAGCAAGCACCATTGTACAATAAGGTCCTGCTAATACGCGTGAGAAATCAAGGACAGTAATTCCAGATAGAGGGCCACCCTCTAATTTATTATTGTCAGAATTTATCATAGTAAAATCTCTTTTCTTTATTGTTTGAAATCCATGATTATATAGATATTTTGATTAGTATTTGTGATGATATATCTGTTGAGATTCATAGCTTTTAAAATTTTTTAATTTTTGTATTAAATAAGGTTTTATAAAATAGACCGATCGTCTATTAATTGACGAAAAAAAATTCATATTTCTATTCCAGAAAAAAATCCTTTGGAAAATTGACGAAGTGGTGCTTCAGATTGTTCTAGTTTAGCTCTTAAAACAGCACCTTCCCAGCCTATCCAGAAATATTCTGATAATGCATTGCAATCGACATCTGAATCTATTTCATTTTCGTCAACAGCTTCTTTTAAACAAGCAGAAGTACGTTGTTGCCAGTCATTAAATACTTCAACAAGTAAGCTTCGGTACGCAGGGGGTAAGGCTCCCATTTCCTGACCTAGATTCCCAACAAGGCATCCACGAGAGAAGTTAAATTTTTTCATTCCTAGGGCAGCATCATCAATAAAATCATACATCCGTTGTAAAGGAGTACGTTCATTGTTACTTAAAATTCGATCTAATTTGGTTGCAAAATATAATGCGTATCTTTCAATGAGTAGTGCGCCAAATGCTTCTTTATTTTTAAAATAATGATAAAATGAACCTTTGGGTACATTCACACTCTTTAAGATTTCATCAATACCTGTTGCAGAAAATCCTTTTGTAGTTAAAGCCGCAACACCTGCACACAGCAGTGCTTCACGTGTCTCACTATATCCTGCAAGTTCTTTTGGGGGGCGCCCTCGGCGACGTTTATGTGTTGCAGATGAAAGCAAAAGAATATCCATAAGTGTCAGCAAGAGAACTTAGACCGATCGATTAATTAATGTCAATATGTATTATAAATTATATTAGTTTAGTCCTATATTGGGATATAGTTAAAATAATTGGATACAAACTATAGTTTGTCTGGCTACACTGCCATCTGCTTCCAAGATTGCAAACTAGCCCATAATTGGAGTGTTTGTTTTTCCACAAGCAATTTTGTTAGTGTTTTTTCCTGGTTTGTTCATTATCGAAAAAATAGGCTTTCATGTGGGGGATTTTGTTATGCCACCAATATTGACTATAACAGGTGCTTTATATCGTTTTATATTTTAAAGAACTAACTGATATATATTTAATTTAAGTTTTTGATATTTGGCTCCAGTTCTTGGATTACACGGTGCAGAAGTGCTTGTTACCTTCTTCCTCATCGACCAGCACCTCGACCTGTTCCTCATCGGCTTGGATAACTGTTCCTCGGAACGGCCCAACACGGTGTAACTCTGCGATCACAACGCGGCCTTTTTCTCTGAAAATGTGGTCCAAATCTGCGCTTCATAGGTTTGTGTGAACATAGCACTTTGAGACGTGATAGGCTTTGTCTGACAACACCTGCTACAGTGCCCTTCATAAGCTTCAGCAATACGCTAGAGAACGTCTCGTAGCAGCGCCACTTCTTCTTCTACTTCGCTATTTATACAGATGTTACCGTTGCCATATTGCAGTCTCCCTTTTGCAATTACCCAATAACTGGTTTTCTGCCAGATGTTTTATTTCCGCGTATTAATCCTTGGCTGTACAACTCGTTTTCTATCAATCGTAATTCGGCTAGCTTCACACTGCGCTGTCGTTTAGCTTGGAGCGTTTCTATGCCGTGTAGGTAGTTTGGATGGTCTGTGCCTGCTTTTATTGAACTGCGCCTCCTTGCGCCGTGTAGTCTGCAGGTACGGCATCCATAGGCAGCAGGATTTAGGCAACGGTGCTTTGTGCTTTTTGCACGTGCTGTGCATTGGTTGGCGCTGTGCTGAGAGACGGATGGTAGGGGCATAGTTCGGTTACCTCAAAGAAAGAGGTACGTTAGCCATCGCAAAACTGTCTTCGATCATCATTAGTACCTGAATAACCAAGTATCGAGCAGAACTAATTCTATTAAGTGTAGCGTTGTAGCGTTTTGTTGGGCGAGTAATTGAGGGCCGATATCGTTCGCAGGTATTTACAATATCAGAAGCTTTTCTTTCGGCTATTGCGGCGAGTGTCGCTGTTTCCGGTGTAGCCTTAGCATAATCACATAGCGATAAGGCTCCCGGTAAAATTCGATAACCTATGTCTTCCGCTAAATCCTCCGGGAGCCGTTCGAGTTCAGTGGGCCAATCTGCGCCAGTCCAGCCCCCAAGTTCATAGTCAGCTGGTATTTCTATTTTATCTTCCAGCGCGCTCTCGATTACATTCAAGGCGTCGTATCGGCGTCGCCAAGTGCCATAGGATTCCGTCAGTTTATAGCCACCTGCGCGCAAAGGATTTAGTTCCCTATTTGCTTTGCCCGAGGCGAAGGATTTATGGCAGATTTTTGTCATGTTTTACCTCTGAATGGTGAGTTATATTATAACACACAAGAGAATAGCTTGTGAATCGCAAGAGTGTTTATTTTTAGTCAATTTTGCTTTTGAGGCCCGTGCGCATATGCGCACGACTTTTGGCAACTAACCTCTCTGAGCGTATTTTTTGCGCACAGCCTAGGGTGCTTGAGACATAAACCTAAATATATGCTATATATCATATAGTTAAATATACTTAGAAAGTTTCATGGAAAAGTCGTGCGCATGTGCGCAATTTTAGATGTCTCAAAACTAAGGGTTGTGCGCATCAGCTGTGCGCAAGGATTTGGCACAAATTCGGTTAGCTTTTGCGGATATACCGCGCCGAGTTTCGGTACGCGCCTTGTGTGAATTTGCCTTCCCGCACGAAACCAAGACTTTTGAGGCTAGCTGTGATCCTGTTCTGATCGGCACGGCTTACTTTTGCAGTATCCAAAAAAAGTTCTTTGGCAGCTTCGGTTAGAGAAATCTCCGTGATACCTTCTAGCGCAATAGATAGTTGTTCCTGCCAAATATCTTCCGATACTCTGTCACTCTGGACCTCTTTTGCCATCGCCTCTTCTTCAGCCGACAGGTACCATTTCACGCCTGCCTTATACCAATAAATAGCCTCGGCCCAGAGCAAGTCACGATCCCGCTGCAATGCTGTAAGGTTAATTTTACCAACCTGCACCGGCCAGAACCGCCGATTACCTGTCTCATCGCGTAGGTAGGCCCTTTGATTTGTCGTACCGATAAACACACACCGGCGTGGATAGGTGATTTCTTTCCGGTTGTAGGCTGGGCGAAACTTCTCATCCTGACGCGAGATAAAGGCTTTGGTAGTTTCAATTTCGGACTTCTGCATCGCTGACAGCTCACCGACTTCTATAATCCATTTGCCTCGTACGTGGTCGCTGGCATCTTTTGTGCCCATCGTGGGTAGGTTGTCGCTAAAATACTCAACCCCGGCCAGTGTGCGCGCCGCAGAAGATTTTCCAGCGCCTTGATCCCCTTCAAGTACGAGCATGGTGTCGACTTTGCAGCCAGGTCTGAGGGCACGTGCTACAGCAGAAATCATGAACTTCTGTCCAACCGTCGACAGATACTTTGGATCAGCACCCGGTAAACCCGCGTCTTCGATCGTACCAAAGTAGTCTTGGAACAGGCGGTGCAGTTTAGCGCTGTGGGTGCTGGGGTGCCATTTTATTCTGGTTTCGAGGTCTTCAAGATAGTGGCGAATAGGAGAGATAACAGTCTCCTTTGCAACTGTTTCGACGGCGTCAATGACTTTATCTTTTCCTATGTTCGGGAACCCATGACGGTTAAACCAAGCTAAGGCCCAGATAAAATCATCATCTAAAATAGGCCGCTTCTTAAAAGTAGACTTGGGTGTCCGCGTCCCCGGTATAGGTTTTAGCAGTACCAAGTTTTCTGAAAGCTCATCATATGCCAAAACGCCGTCCCACTCGGCGGCATAACGAATTATTGCCATTGCATTTGAGTGATTTGCTATAGGATTTTTACCACGCCGCATGATAGCGTTTGGATCATCCAGCAAATGTAATACAGGCCTTTTCACATCCTCATCGCGCGAACTTGAGTTCGCCAACCTTTGGAGCAACTCAGTACCTGGAGTTGCATCAGAGAAAAGGGAGGACATATCTCTAATATCTTCGTTCCGCAGACGCGTTTCATGACCCGCAGACAGGTAGTAATTCGTGCTGTTGCCAACGTCGTGCAGCATCGGCAAGCCGTTGTCGAGTAATCGGATAAATGCCGCCTCAGACTTACTGGCACGAAAAGGGGTCTCGCACCGAACCTTTTCACCTGGCTTCATCTTCGCGATAACCTCGCTTAAAGGTTTTGATGCCCCTTTGATTTCAATCTCGGTATCCAGGGTCAGGGTGCCTGTATCCGATACTTTTAGCCCATTGTTTTGGGAATATGATAGCAAACGACCGGTTTCTTTCTGTAGTTGTTTTAAGTCGTTGCCGGATGGCAATTCAATTGATGATACGTCTAGGATGCCACCATCCGGGTTTACGATTGTGACGTCTGCACAAACAACAGCATAGCCCTCGGCCGAAACAGTCGGCTTTGAACAGAATACCAAACGCCCCGGTAGCCAAACAGCCAGGTCGATCACGGTTTTTTGTTCATGTCCGATCACCTGTTTAGTTTTTTTACTAAAGCGCGGTGATGGAAACGATAGCTCCTGCAGCTGCATATTAACTTTGACATGTTCACGCAGGATTTCCATTTTCGCAGGGTCAGAAATCTGTATCCAAGCGTGTGTAGCGCCGCCTGTCTGTTGACCATCTTTGACAACACGTGCGCTGGACGAGCGGTACTCAACACGCAGACAGGTGCTGATCCCCGCAACTAGCGGCTCAAGCAGCTCAAGGCGTTCTTGCAGGTTCAGGACTCTCCATTTGTCTGGAATGCCCTCCGGGTTGTCGGCGTCGATCACTATCCAATCGCTTGGTTCAATCCCGGGTTTGATGCGGGCGACATAGCGTTTGCCATCTATTTCTTGTACGCCTCCGGGTACATCTGATGCTGAACAATCTAGCTTTTTCGCAAGATTTTTTTCTGTAATGAGCGTGGCCTCAGCCTTGGGTTGCTCGCCAAAAAAACGCCCGGGCATTAAGGTTATATCACCCCGTGCAGCAGCTTTTTTTAGAACATTTTTCAACCTGTTCGGGGTGACTTCAGCGAAGGTAATGGTGGTACCTTCTGAAATGTTTGCAACAACATTTTTTGTTAAAAATCCATTTTTACTAAGTCCAAATTGTTTGCCGAGTGACACCGGCCGGATAGTCTTTATCACAGTGATATATGCCATAACTTGCCCACTTTTTTTTTTGAAGGCGCGCCTAATGCATGCTATACGAATGGGTACAAGAACACTCTACCGCGTGCTTTAGGGTGCGTGGTTTTTTATTGAGTGTTTGCTGCTGATTTGCAGCCTTCACCATTTATCAACGCATCAAGACTATCTGCGGGTATGACGGTTCTACCACCTATACGAACGGCTCGTAGCCGGCCCGCAGTGATGTGGGCGTAAATTGTAGTTTTGCCCAAGCTAGAGGCCTGACAGGCCTCTTTAATACTGTAGGCAAGTTTGGGCAGGTGTGTGTCGAACCGCATTGGGTCTCTCCGATCATACTGGTAATAGATCGGTGCTAGCGCATTTATAATCAGGCTAACCTGGCTACCCTGAATCTTTCTTCAATCGTTTTCTTGCATCTGTCACACGATTGGGAAGGTTGCTAATTTTAAGTGTCGATGCATCCTCACAATGACGGAATTCTTCTTCTATCAATATGACATCAGCACCGCTCGTTAAACGTTGCCCCACCTCTTTTGCACTGAGTTTTGGGTTGTCTGATAAAATTTCCTCGATCGCCGTTGTAATTTTATCCCTATTGTTTGGTCTGGGTTTGCTTGCTCGTTTTGACTGGGCTGCACTTAATTGCTCATGAGATTGGTCCCAATAACGGCTAGCGGCGGCTGGATCGATTGCCAAACGTCTGAATAAACCCTCATCTCTGCAGAATTCCGGACCAAGCTCTAGCGGATCAGCAAGCTTTGCGAGTGTACGCCGGTCAATCTCATCCCGCTCAGTGCCAGATTCAGAGCAATTGTGCCGCATTCGTTCTAATTTCAACACAAAATCTTTCATGATTTCACCGCGTTCGGTGTCGCTAGTGGCTTTAAGCCTAAGAAGATCAAAATGCTCGGCTAGTTTCTCCTGCCGTTCCTCAAGTGAACTTTTATCCATGGTCACTTCCAGCTATCCCTCTCAGTGGAACAACTTCAGCGGTTCCACTAATCTGAGCATTACAATGTTCGGCCCATTCATCCATCAACCGCCGACGTTTCTCAAATAAATCACCACGCCGATACGCGGCCTCAGCTTTGTTGCCGATGGTATGCGCCAGTGCCATTTCACAAACTTCATGGGGATAGCCTGTGCATTCAGCGGCCCAGTCCCTGAAGCTAGACCGAAAGCCATGGACTGTGACATCCGTTTTCATGCGCCTGAGCAGCATAGACATTGCCATCTGAGATAATGGACCACCTTTGTTTCCAGAGAATACATGTGAAGCATTTAACATCTTAACATTTTGCAATATTTCTATGGCGCGCTTTGAAAGAGGCACTCTATGTTCTCGACCAGCTTTCATACGCTCCGCGGAAATTGTCCAAACCGCTCTATCAATATCAATCTCGTTCCACGTGGCCCCTATAACTTCTCCTGTGCGTGCAGCAGTCAAAATTGTGAACTCAAGAGCAAGAGCGGCTACGGCTCGGCGCGAGCGCAACTGCGTTATTATCTGAGGTACTGAAAGATAAGGTTCAGCTTTATGGTGCCCTCGGGATAACTTTGTTCGAGTAGGTAAAATTAGAGAAAGATGCCCACGCCATCGAGCTGGGTTCTCCCCGGTTCGATATTCTCTCACTTTTGCAGCATCTAAAACAGTTTCGATACGTCCACGAACACGACTTGCAGTTTCGGCTTTGTCTTTCCAGATAGGCTCAATTGCCGCAAGTACATGACTGGTTTCGATATCAGATACAGCTAAATCTCCCATGATGGGGTAGACGTAAGTTGCGAGGGAGTTCTTCCATTGCTGTCTGTGCTTGCTGTTTTTCCAGCTATCTCCATTCGCATCAATATAGGCCTCAGCAACATCCTTGAACCGCACCTTAGCGATTTTCTGCGCCTGAACCTCTGCAGCTTTCGCAATAGCAAGGTCTTCACGCTCGGCTATTGGATCGATACCTGCTTTGACCTTTAGTCTATAAATGGTTGCTACGTCTCTTGCTTGGGCTAAGGTTAACTCATCGTGACCGGCACCTTGCAGTATCGCCGTTGCTTCAGAACACCGAGAAAGCCCAAGGTCCCGTGACTTACCTTTCAACATATATCTAAAAACCCAAGAACGCGCACCTGACTTTTTGACTAGCAAGTGCAGGCCACCACCATCGACATGTCGTCCAGGCTTTGCGTATTTTACGGTCTTAGCATCAAGTGCATTGCTGAGCTTCTTCGGCATAACTCTTTCCTCGATTTGAGTTTGTTACCATAAACGTTCCCCTATAATAGCATGGTTTTATGGGAACGGCAATGAACGCGTACGAACAAGTACTGCTATGATTTGGTAATATATTCAATAAAATATAAGTTAAAATGACCACATGAGAACATGAGCGGACATATGTTAGGCGGACTGTCTGTCCGCCATTTTAACTTCCTCAAAATGGTTAAAACTTCATATAATCCTCTATTATAAGTGTTATTCCTCCAATGAGTAGGAAATTTGGGTCGCGCTTTGGGACACATTTTGGGACACGTCCATTCATTACTCGCTCGACTTAGCGCCGAAGCGACCCGCCCCATGGGCGTCTTGAAACGGTGCCCAGCCGGGCGGCGTATTGCGCGACATAAGTCTTGCCTCGCGTCACTTAAATCAGCTGAGCACCGGGAAATCACTGCGTGTCCGCGATCTTACAGGTTAGATAGTTAGGCTATCGCTACTGGCTTCCGATAACCGACAGTTATCGGAAGCCATAAGACTGTGCACCCAATCCGCTCAATCTTTCCCAAGACCTTAGGGCAAACCATGGCGGCCTAAGCGCTCATTTCTGGCAGTCCGCGCCGAGATAAGCTTGGTGTAGAAATCTGGCTGCTCGAAGTGGTGGCTGCAACCAAGGTTCATTGAACGTATCCGGCCCTTAGCGGACCTTTGAGCAGCCTGCAGCGAACGGCAGCTTCGAGCCTATTTTGTTGAAAAAGTCGGATTTGGCACCGGGTTTGAGAATTTTAAGCTGCTACATGACCAACCAAAAATTTCGGCGAGGGTGTCGGCTGAAATCGTCTTCTGCTTCTCCCGGGGAGCCTTCCAGCCGCTCAGACACAGATACTCCGGACTTTTGCATCTGGCGCGGTTCTGGCGGAAAAATGCAGTCTTCGATTTTCCGACTTTTTCAACAAAATAAGCCCAAAACGACCAATGCTGCACAGTGAACCAATGGCGGCTTTAGGTTTGATACGAAATTGAGAGACTTCTTTTTATGCAGGTGTAATTCACGATGCGGTCATCTGGCAAATACTGCATTATGCGATCAAAAAATAAGCCACAGAATCCTGAAAAGGTGTGAGGTCAAACTCCGCGATCACAGGGTAATGACTCGGCGGTGACGGCCATGCTTTCGGGCGTCCGTGACAAAGGACGCGCTGACCCGATTTGCATCTGCGTGGTTTGTTGAAATGTTCATGCTAGATAGCGATGCTGGCTGGCATCGATGTCAATCGATGCGCTTTTCCACCCCAGCTTTCAGTATCGCTCACATATCAGTGATCAAAAATGCTACGCTAGCTATAGACGACCGGTCTAATGAGGCTATATGGGGAGTTATGGAACAGCAAACCGACACCCGCTCACAGATATTGACCACAGGACGCCGCCTGACGGCCCAGCAGGGCTACACAGGTGTCGGTCTGAGTTCTCTATTGAAAGAAGCTGGGGTTCCCAAGGGGTCGTTCTATCATTACTTCGCTTCCAAGGAGGCTTATGGCTGTGCGCTGTTGGAAGAGTTTATGACAGAGTATGGCACTCGCCTGAATGCGTCACTGGCGCATCCCGATATGGATGCGCGGTCTCGGGTTTTCACCTATTTCGGAAGGTGGCGCACGAAACAGCTTAGCCCGGACCCTGAGGACCGGTGCCTGGTCGTCAAGCTATCGGCGGAGGTTGCTGATCTATCTGCGAACATGAGCATTATCCTGCAAAAAGGCGTTTCTGATATTGTGGCGCATCTGGCGCGGACCCTTGAACAGGGCGCGGAAGATGGCACAATCGCTCCGCTCGAAGATCCCCGAGCCTCGGCGGAAATGCTCTATCATATGTGGCTTGGGGCCAGCCTGATTGCGAGCATCTCGCACAGTGATGCCCCCCTCAATTCCGCAATGGATGCCACGAAGGCCCTTGTTCCAGCCCCCTAAATCCCAAAAACTTTGCCAGCAGAATAGACGACCGGTCTATTCACAAAAGGAAAACCTATGAAAATCTTCTACAAAACCACCGCAACGGCAACCGGGGGGCGCTCCGGCACCTCTGCCCTTAACGACGGCAGCTTTTCGGTCCAGATGGTCCGCCCGGACAGTGGCGAGCCAGGGGTCAATCCTGAACAGCTCTTCGCGCTTGGCTATGCTGCGTGTTTCGACAGCGCGATGGGCCTCACGGCGAAGCAGCTCAAGCTGGATGCCACAGGGTCCAAAACCACGATCGAGGTCGGCATTGGCCAACGCGCCGAGGGCGGATACGGGCTTGATCTGGACATCACCGTTCATTTGCCGGGCATGGCCCCCGACGACGCGCAGCGTCTTGTCGAAGCGACACATCAGGTCTGCCCCTACTCCAACGCTACACGTGGCAACATCGACGTGCGCCTACACGTTGAAACCGAAGAGGCCTGAACCAATGAACAATTTTGATTTTCGCAACCCGACACGTATCCTGTTCGGCAAGGGCCGTATCGCGGACCTGAAAGATCAAGTCCCTGAAGACGCAAAAGTCCTTATCGTCTACGGCGGGGGCAGCGCTGAACGGACCGGCGTTCTTGTGCAGGTGCGAGAGGCGCTTGCGGGTCGCACTTTGGTCGAATTCGGTGGGGTTGAGCCGAACCCGCGTTTTGAAACCGCACTCAAGGCGGTTGAGATCATCGGTCAGGAAGACATTACTTTCCTGCTTGCCGTCGGCGGCGGGTCGGTCATCGACGCCACAAAATTCATCGCAGCAGCTGCGTTGTATGATGGCGACGCGTGGGACATCCTGACATCGCACGGCTCGGTCGTGACGGGTGCCATGCCGTTTGGCACCGTTCTGACACTGCCCGCGACAGGGTCAGAGATGAATCCCACCTCTGTGATCACTAACTCTGAAAAGGGCGCGAAGCTCCCATTCATGAGCGCCCACTGCTATCCGGTCTTTTCGGTGCTGGACCCTGAGGTCACCTTCTCGCTGCCGCCCCGCCAAATCGCGAACGGTGTTGCGGACGCGTTTGTTCATATCATTGAACAGTATCTGACATATCCGTCTGCTGCGCGCGTTCAGGACGGCTTTGCCGAGACCCTGCTGCGTACCCTTATCGAGCTTGGGCCCCAAGCGATTGAGACGCCGGACGACTACGATATCCGCGCCAACCTGATGTGGACGGCAACGCTGGCGCTGAACGGCCTGATCGGTGCGGGCGTTCCGCAGGACTGGGCCAGCCATATGATCGGGCATGAGATTACCGCACTGAACGATACCGATCACGCGCGAACTCTGGCTGTAGTGCTGCCAGCGCTGATGAACGACCAGCGCGGCCCGAAACGTGAGAAACTGCTGCAATATGCCGCCAACGTCTGGGACATCCGCGAGGGGTCAGAGGATGACCAAATCGACGCAGCAATCGATGCTACGCGTGGATTTTTTGAGGCGATGGGGATCAAAACGCGGCTGGGTGATTACGACGTCGCTGCGCCCGAGATTGACCGCATCATCATCTCCTTGAAGGACCACGGCCTGACCGCGCTTGGCGAAAATAGCGCCATCACCACCGACGATACCCGCCGCATTCTTGAAGCGGCCCTTTAGGAGATTTTGAACATGACACAGACCGAAACAGTGAACCGCCAACTTGTTCTGGCGGAGCGTCCCAAAGGCGCACCGACAAAGAACACACTCCGCCTGGTTGAGAGAGAGGTTCCCTCTGCGGGCGCGGGTCAGATGCTTCTGCGCACGGAATTCCTGTCGCTGGATCCTTATATGCGGGGGCGCATGAGTGATGCACCCTCTTACGCCGCACCCGTGGAAATTGACGGTGTCATGCAGGGCGGAACAGTGGCACAGGTCGTTACCTCGAACGTCGATGGGTTCGCGCCGGGCGACTATGTACTCAGCTTCAATGGCTGGCAGGACTATGCTCTGACCGAAGGAGCAGGCGTCACCAATCTGGGTAAATCGCCTGCACATCCGTCTTGGGCACTTGGGATCATGGGGATGCCCGGCTTTACCGCTTGGGCTGGTCTCACCCAAATCGGCGCGCCGAAGCCTGGCGAGACCATCGTTGTAGCGGCTGCAACTGGTCCCGTCGGTGCCACCGTGGGCCAGATCGGCAAGATCTTGGGCTGCCGTGTAGTCGGCATCGCTGGCGGACCAGATAAATGCGCCTACGCGGTCGATGAATTGGGCTTTGACGCCTGTATCGATCACAAGGCAGATGACTTTGCCGAACAGCTTGCTAAGACCAGCCCTGATGGCATCGATATCTATTTCGAAAATGTTGGCGGCAAGGTTCTGGACGGGGTCATCCCGCTATTGAACCCGAACGCGCGGGTGCCGGTCTGCGGATTGGTGTCGCAATACAATGCGACCAGTCTTCCCGATGGGCCGGACCGGATGAACTGGCTCATGGGGCAGGTTCTTCGCAAAAAAATCAAGCTACAGGGCTTCATCATCTTTGACGATTTCGGCCATCTCTATCCGGACTTTGTCAAAGAGATGGGTCCGTGGATTGAAAGCGGCAAAATCAAATACCGCGAAGAGATGATCGATGGGCTGGAAAATGCGCCCGAAGCATTCATCGGTTTGCTGAACGGCGAAAACTTTGGCAAGCGCGTCATCCGCGTTGGCCGCAACTGAAAGTAAGAACATGAAAATTCTAATGGTACTGACATCCCACGACACGCTCGGGGACACTGGCAAAAAAACTGGTTTCTGGCTGGAGGAGTTTGCGGCCCCCTACTACGTCTTCAAAGACGCTGAGGCGGATATCACCTTGGCCTCGCCCAAAGGTGGACAACCGCCGATTGATCCCTCCAGCGACAGCCCGGACGCACAGACGGATGACACCCGTCGCTTCAAAGACGACAGCGACGCGCAAAAGCATCTTGCGAACACGCTGACACTTTCGGACGTGACCGAAGACGGGTTTGACGCCATCTTCTATCCGGGTGGCCACGGCCCCTTGTGGGATCTTGCCGAAGACGCCGACAGCAAACGTTTGATCGAGGCGTTCAACGCCGCCGACATGCCCGTTGGTGCGGTGTGCCACGCCCCCGCCGTGTTCCGCCACACGCAAGGGACGGACGGCAAACCGCTGGTGTCTGGCCGCCGTGTGACGGGCTTTACCAACACCGAAGAAGAGGCTGTGGCCCTCACCGACGTCGTGCCGTTCTTGGTTGAGGACATGCTGAAGGCAAATGGTGGCAAGTATGAAAAAGGGGCAGACTGGAGCAGCTTTGTCCTGCGTGATGCCAATCTCGTCACTGGCCAGAACCCCGCCTCATCCGGTGCCGCCGCGCAACAGATCCTTGCGCTGTTGACATAAAGAAGCCATCGGCCAGATGGGCGCGTTGTCAACATTCAACGCGCCTATCTCCTTCTGAAAATAGTATCAGTGATCAAAGAATGTTGTGTCAGATATAGACGACCGGTCTAATTGGGTCTATGAAACGGATCAGGGAACAGCAAAACGACACCCTTTCACACAGGAAATCGTAATGGCAATTTATGAACTGCGAACTTATCAGGTCTATGTTGGCCAAATGACCGAGGTCATCCGAGTCTACCGAGACTATGGCTGGCCAGCGCTGGAAAAAGGCGGCTTTGATGCCAAACTGGTCGGCTATTTCACTTCAGATACCGGTGAGTTGCACCAACTCGTGCATCTGTGGAAATTTGACGACGATGCAGATCGCCGTAACTTCTGGAGCAGCCTCTTCAAGGATGAAGACTTCATGGTCTTTGGAAGCAAGATCAGACCTTTGTTGATGAGCCAGAAAAACCAGTTGTTGCAGGCCGCCCCTTGGGGACCTCACCCCTGATCTCGGACGCGGTTAAGTTAACCAGCGGATACGACTCTAATTATATTGATATTTGAAAAGGACTATTGGAATGCAAGCATGGGAAATCGTTTCTGGTGATGGCGTAGATGCACTGAAACTCGTAGAGCGCGAAACACCCATCCCCGGCCCCGGACAGGTGAGGGTACGCATGAAAGCGAACTCTATCAATTACCGTGATTTGATTACGATCGAGGGAGCGGGTGCGCGCAAGTTGCCATTTCCAACTGTGCCAAACTCTGATGGGGCGGGTGTTATAACCGCCGTAGGTGAAGGAGTTAAGTTGAAGGAAGGGGATAGGGTTACCTCTTGCTTTTTTGAAGAGTGGGTAGCCGGTGAAATCAGCGCTTCCGTCATGGCTTCAGCGTTGGGAGGAGCTCGTCAGGGCGTCTTGGCAGAGGAAGTCATTCTGCCCGAAGACGGTGTTATTCCCACACCACCCGGCCTAACTGATGAGGAAGCTGCTACCCTTCCCTGTGCAGCGCTAACGGCGTGGCATGCACTCACTCTTCCGCGCCCAGTGAAGGCTGGAGAAACAGTGCTGTTGCTTGGAACCGGTGGCGTTTCTGTTTTCGCCCAGCAATTTTGTACGATGATGGGGGCGCGGACAATCGTCACCTCATCTTCGGACGACAAATTGGAAAAGATGAAGGCGCTGGGTGCCAGTGACGTCATCAATTATCGAACAAACCCTGAATGGGATGCGGCTGTCTTGGAACTTACGGCCGGATCAGGCGTCGACCGCGTTGTCGAAGTCGGCGGCCCCGGGACATTTGACCGATCAGTAAATGCAGTCAGAGTTGGCGGTATTATCGGTCTGATTGGTGTCTTAACAGGCGTTTCAGGTGCGACCAACCCGACTCCGATCATGGCAAAGTCCATAACCGTGAAGGGTATTTACGTCGGATCAAGGGCTATGTTTGCCGATATGAACCGCGCAATCGAGGCCCATAACATGAAACCGGTGATTGATCAAACTTTTGACTTCAAGGATGCCCGATCAGCCTATCACGCTATGCGAGGTGCCGGACATTTCGGAAAGCTGGTTATCAAGATGTAGCGATCCAAGGGCCCATCTGAAAACGGGATAATCATATCCCAGTGGGTGGACCACTCCAGAGGGGGCATTCCACAGTGTTTTCAAGGCCATGGAACAGGTCGCGGTCGGCAAGATGACCGAATATTCGCGCTATGGTTCCAACCAGCAAAAGCGCATGTTCATCTACGGGCGTCTGGACACTGGTCCGACGATCCTGTCGCCCAGTTACGGCTTTGGCTGGACACTGTCAGGCTGGCTCCTGTTCCCCTTCATTCAATCAATCAATCAATCAATCGGTCGGAACGGAAACCGTGGGACGGATGCGCAAGCGTGTGCTCAAGAACCTGACGACGACATTTGCCAGCCACTACAAGAAACGGGTCGATCTCGCAGAGATGCTGACCAAGGAAGCCGTGACCGATTATCGCGCAATGAAGACAGGTGAGAAATACCTCGTCATGCCTTGGAAATGAGGGTCCCGTGCCAGGTCATCCGATCTCTCCGGCGACATCATGGGCGATCCTCATAATCGCACGAAGCCGCGCGGTTGGCTCAGGGCCGCGCCGGGTGACTGACCACAGTTCGTGGTATCGGCGGTGTGGCAGAGAGACGACCTTCAGCCGGTTGCGTCCGAAGAACGCTTCGATCCCACTGCGTGGCAGCAGAGTGTAGCCGATGCCCTCGGCCACTGGCGACGGGATTTGCCCGATCTGATTTACAAAAGTCCGCACCCTAATCCGATCTGCCCCGGTAAACGCTTCCGGAAAGTTCAAAGACAAAAGATCGTCGGCATAGGCGAAACCATCAGGATGTGCGACGAAGCCACGATCTTCGAGGGACTCAAATGTGACCGTCTCATCAGCGGCATCAGCGGGCAGGATCAAGCACAGCTCTTCCCGTCCAATAGACTGGGCGTTGAGACGCGGATGACCGGTGTCCTGCCCCACCACCCCCAGATCAAAGCGCCCACCCAAAACGCCTGAAACAACAGTGTCTTGCGGGGCGGCTTCCAAATGTATCAGGAGCTGCGGCGCGTCCCTCATGAGCGCCAGAAGCCGTGGGTAGAGCAGCTAGGCGAAACTGCCCGAACATGCAATCTTCACCTCGCCCACATTGGGATCATCGGCCATAATGGTATCGCGGAGGTGCCGCTCCTCGGTCCGCCGCGACAGTCCAAGGTCGCGCACCGCCTCGCCTGCTGGCGTCAGGGTAAAGCTTTTGCCCTCTTGCGCGATCAGGCTCTGACCCACCTGTTCCTCAAGCTTGCGTAAATGCTGTGACACGCCCGGCTGGGTCATGTTCAACTTCTCCGCCGCGCGGGTAAAATGCCCGGTCTCGGTCAGGGTGACATATGTTTCGAGCCATGTCGCGTTGAGCATTTTTTGATTTCACTAAATTATTATAAACATCAGATATTATAATTTAACATTGGGAGCGGCCTTGTCTATCTCTTCTGCAACTCAGCAAGCAAAGGATAATCCTAATGACCCCGACACCACGCACATTCTCTCATATCGGTATCTCCGTTCCCGACCTGGATGCCGCTGTCAAATTCTACTCCGAGGTCATGGGCTTTTACGTGATCATGCAGCCCAGTGAGGTAACCGAGGACGACAGCGCCATCGGCGTGATGTGTAGCGACGTCTTTGGCCCTGGTTGGGACCGCCTGCGGATCGCGCATCTGTCGACCGCCGATGGCATCGGCTTTGAGCTGTTCGAGTTCAAGGGTAACGAAGAGCCAGACGACAATTTCGCATATCGCCGACACGGGACATTCCACTTCGCGGTACAGGACCCGAACCTCGAGGACCTTCTGGAAAAGATCATCGCAGCCGGTGGCAAGCAGCGCATGCCTGTCCGCGAATATTTCCCCGACGAAAAGCCGTTCCGCATGGTTTATGTCGAGGACCCATTCGGCGTCATCTTCGAAATCTATAGCCACAGCTACGGGCTGACCTATTCGGCAGGTGCCTATTCGTAAGACGGACATCGCATGATCCACTCAACAAAGGAGCCTACACTATGAAAGCAGCCATCATTCGCGACTACGACAGCGAGATCGAAATCGCCGACATCGACCCGCCCGAATTGAAAGATGATTCCGTATTGATCGCAGTCCATGCGGCCAGCGTGAACCCCATCGATTACATCCTGCAATCCGGTGCGATGAAGGAAATGATACCGTTGGAGTTCCCGCATATCATGGGGTTTGACGTCTCAGGCGAGATCACCGAGGTCGGCAAGGCGGTCACAGGCTTCAAAGTCGGCGACGCGGTTTTCGCACGCGCCAACCAGCAGGACGCGGGCGCGATTGCGCAGACTGCGCGTCTCAAAGCGACCGAAATGGCTTTGAAACCCGAAAACATCAGCCATCAGGAGGCAGCATCGGTTCCTCTTGCGGGCCTGACGGCGTGGCAGGCGCTGATTTCGAAGGCGAATTTGAAATCGGGAGACAAGGTGTTGATTCATGCCGGATCGGGCGGTGTCGGTACCCTTGCGATCCAGATCGCGAAACACTTCGGAGCCCACGTCGCCACCACGTGCAGTGTTCGAAATGCGGACCTGGTCCGCAATCTTGGGGCAGATGTCGTGATTGACTACAAGACTGAGGTGCCCCTAGTTTCCTAGACACCTGCTTTGTTCATTTTCCTTTGTTTGATTTCATAGTGAACTGGCGACAGCATGCCGTTGTTGGTGTGCTTGCGTGTCGGATTGTAGAACATCTCGATGTATTCGAACACGTCCCGCCTTGCAGCGTCGCGTGTGGTGTATGTCCGCCGCCTGACCCGTTCTCGTTTCAACAACTGAAAGAAGCTTTCCGCGACAGCATTATCATGGCAATTCCCGCGACGGCTCATGCTGGCGACCAAGTTGTGTTTTCTCAGGAATGATTGCCACTCTCCGCCGGTAAATTGGGAACCTTGGTCGGAGTGGATCATGACCTTTTGCTTTGGTTTGCGCCGCCAAACGGCAGCCAACAAAGCCTGCAACGCAAGGTCCGTTGTCATGCGGGATTGCATTGACCATCCGACGACCCGCCTTGAGAACAGATCAATCACGACGGCCAGATAAGACCAACCTTCGTGCGTTCTGATGTAAGTTATGTCGGTCACCCAAACCGTATCGGGCGCATCAATCTCGAATTGTCGATCCAGCGTATTGTCAGCGACCACAGCAGGCTTGCCACCATATCGACCAGGGCGGCGTTTGTAGCCGATTTGCGCCGTGATACCCGCAAGACCGGTCAAACGTGCCACACGGTTCTCCGAGCAGGTTTCACCAGCATCGCGCAGGTCATCTGTCAGCTTTCGATATCCATAGACCTTGCCACTGTCCGTCCACGCCTGATGGATCAGCTCTGTCTGGCGTGCATCTTCAAGCGCACGCTGGCTTAACGGTTCTTTAAGCCATGCATAGAACCCGCTGAAATGAACGCACAGCATTCGGCACATCGACCGTACCGAAAACTCTGCGCGGTGAGCCTCAATAAACGCGTACCTCACTGAGACTCTCGCGAAGTACGCGGTCGCCTTCCTAAGAAACAGCCATGTCGGCCTCCAGTGGCAATTCTTGCAAATCATACCCGAAAGACTTTGCGCGGCGCCTGAGATTACCGAGTACGCGATTGCGGTATCGTTCCTCATAATGGGACGCACCGGGGTCTTTGTATGTCATGCCGTGTCGGAGGGTGTTGTAGAACAGAACGGCAATCTTGCGCGCGGTGGCCGTGACTGCTTTGGCTTTACCTGCGCGTGCCGCCAATCTCCGGTAGAAAGCCCCCAGAGCGGTATCGCTGCGCCCAATTGTGACCGCAGCCAAACGCAACAAGGCCGCAGCCCGACTGGAAGATCGCCTTGTCCGTGATGACAGCACCTGACCGCCAGATATCTTGTCACCCGGAGCCAAGCAGAGCCACGAGGTGAAGTGTTTGGCGCTTGGCCATGCGCGCAGGTCAGTGCCACATTCGCCAACCAATTTGAGTGACAGAGACGGCCCCATTCCATGGATCTCAGTCAGATCAACACCCAGGACGCCGAACAGCGCGGCCCGTACATCAAACGAAGGCGTACTGACTTGCTTGGTCTTTGTGCGCGGGCGTGGCAGTTGACTGGGATCATGTTCGGTATCTGCGCCCAATGCCACAAGCGTCGCCTCAAGATGGCGATCACATTCCAGCATCTTGGCCTGATAGAAGTCATAGAGTTCGAGCGACTGGGTCAGCCCGAAGATGTGTTCGGGGCGATTATTCCCATTGAGCGCGGCTTTGATTGTCTGCGTTGAAGCCTTGCAACGCACGTCGCGATACCCGGCTAACACGTCCAAATCCCGTTCGCCTGCGACAATCGCACGGATGATCTTCATCCCCGTAATACCCGTGATGTCAGATACAACATGATGCAGCTGCAGGTTCATCTCCATCAGTGCCTTCTGCATGTGTTGGATATGGGCCGCCGCATACTCTACCAGCCTCTCCCGTTGGCGCAGGTACGCCCGCAGTGTGGCAATCTCAGCGGATGGGCGGAAACTGCCACGTAGCAAACCGTAGGAATGCAGCTGCCGCAACCAACTGGCATCGCTTACATCGGTTTTGCGACCCGGCACGTTCTTGGCGTAGCGCGCGTTAACCAAAATGACCTCGAAGCCGTGCTGCTCTAATATCTCGTAAGCTGGGATCCAGTAAACGCCCGTGGATTCCATCGCGACGCTGGTCACACCGTGCGATTTGAACCAGTCAGCGAGATCATGCAGATCATGAGTGAAGGTCCCAAACGCGCGCACCGGTGAGTCTGCCACCTCTGGGTTTACAGCCGCCATGTGTTCGCGTGAACCAATATCAACGGCGGCAGCGCCAATGTTCACAGTCTCAATCGTAGGAATCTTGCGGGTCTTTTGCTTTGCCATTGTCTATCCTCCTGTTGGCAACAGAAGGGCGTGGGCTATGCAAATCCGTCATCTTCCTAACCGGGAACACTGCCAAAGCAGCGTCACCACTCTCAAGTTCGCATCAACCCATGGACCACGTTTTTTAACGGGGTTCCGCCCTCAGACGGACCACCAATAAGCGAACGGCCGCTCCCCTTCATGGCGCGACTGTAGCACAGGCTGTTTCTACCGCGCACAAGCGGGCCCCAACCCGGAACGGTTTTTTAGAATGGTACGTTCCTCAGTCACCCGCGCCAGTTCCCGCTTCAAACGTCTGATCTCAGCAGCTTGATCGGCAACCTCAGATCTGACACGTGGCGACTTCGAAAACTGAGCCTTCCACGTGTACAACGACTTAGTGCTGATCCCTAGCCGCTCAGCTACTTCGCTGACCGCATAACCACGCTCAACAACCTGCGCCACAGCGTCCTGTTTGAACTCGTCCGTAAAACGTATTCCCTTGTTCATTTCCGTCTCTCCTTGGTTCCAAAATTACCAAGCAAAGCGTCTACAAATCTAGGGGCATCTCATGGGGCATCTCAGATGGGTATATGGAATTATGATGGAAAAATTCATTCAGGATAAGGACCTAATGGGGTTCGATCTATCCAAGCCTTATTCGCTTTCCACTTCAGGGCCGGATTCAGAGTTCTTTGCTGAAATAACCCGTGTATGTGCAGCAAGCCCGTCGTTGGATGCATTGGAAGCCATTGGCCAAGCCGCACGAAACCTCAATCTAACGGATTAGCCTGCCACGCGATTGAGGCTGTCGTAAGTTTTGAAAACTGACCTGTTCATCATTGATGTGTCCGCAAGGTGGGTTGACAGACTGGATCGGCAGTTGGGCAATATTTCAGTGCCGGCCGCTTACGAATGATCGGGCGTCAGCGGCATTTCAAGCAGGATTGAGGAAAGACATTTGCCATGGGCGTCCAGTGCCAAGGATCTTGTCACCCCGCCTTTGAGCGCCCCTGCAAGGACAAAGTTCATCGCACAAAGCTGAGGCAGTACATAGCGCGTCACGGCACTGGCTGGTTGGTTCAGGTGCGCGGCGACACGGTCGGCTGTGACATCGGCAAGCAGACGATCAAAATCCTCTGCGCGGTAAGCGATAATGGATATGTTCGAAGTATCGCCTTTATCTCCGGTTCGGCCGTGCGCCAGATCATGCAGCTTCATCGTTCACTCCCAAAAGGTCAGAGCGCAACAAGACGCTATCTGAAGGCATCAATGTCGAGGCAATGGCAATGATTTCCCGCACTGATTTTGAAACGCCACCCCCTGCTGCGGGGCCGCATAGGTAAAGCGATTCCACTTCTTCGCCGATCAGACGGGCTGTGGCGGCGCTGGTGCAGCGTGCGGTGTAGCGCAGACGTGTATGATCGTCGCTTCCGATCAGATGACCCAGCCGCTCTTGGATATCAGGAGCATCAAGCCGTTGGTCCAGAATTGATCTGGCCAGTTCGGCACGGGCGCGGGCGTTGATACCCATGTAGGATATTTGCCCCTCTCCCTGCCAGCCATCCCGGTAAGCCACCGAAACCTTGAGCTGTCCGGTCGGAGGATGTCCGGCTGCACCGCGGACAGCCACCCGGTTCGTGCCAATGGCTTCGAAGGTGACCTTTGAGAAATCGGCCACAACGTCCGGCTGCAGGTAGCGTGCGGGATCATGGATTTCGTAAAGTAGCTGTTCGGTACACGTGGCCGGTGTGACAGTTCCGCCGGTGTTCTCAAGCTTGGTCACAACGGCATTACCGTCTGCCGTCACCTCGGCAAAGGGAAAGCCGATATTGGCGATGTCAGGCACATCCTTGACGCCCGGATCGGCAAAATACCCGCCTGTAATTTGCGCTGAACACTCAAGGAGGTGTCCGATCAATGTACCGCGGCCGAGCTTTTCGTAGTCGTCCATGGCCCAGCCAAAGTGATGCACCAACGGCGCCAGAAACAGCGCAGGATCAGACGCACGGCCGCATATGACGATGTCAGCACCCTGCGAAAGCGCTTCGACGACGCCGGAAATGCCGATATAGGCGTTTGCCGAAACCATGCGTTGCCCTAGGGCCGAGGCGGGCTGATGGGTTTCGTCAAGAATGAAATCCGCGATCCGGTCAGAGACATCGTCCCCCGTCACCGTCGCGACTTTCAACGACAAGCCAAGGTCAGCCACGATGGCGCGCGCTTTTTTCGCTGCTGCACGCGGGTTGGCTGCCCCCATGTTCGTGATAATCTTTGTGCCGTGTTTTGCACAGCCCGGTAGGGTCGCGCGAAGGCGGCGTTCAAGCAGGGGATCATACCCCCCGTTGGGATCGTCAAGCCGTGCCTTTTGCGCCAATGCGATGGTGCGTTCTGCCAGACATTCGAAGACCAGAACATCCAGCGCCCCGCGATTGGCAAGGTCGGTAGCCGGTTCGATCCGGTCCCCTTGAAATCCCGCGCCACAGCCAATTCTGAACGGTTTCATGCCAAGACCTCCTTGGACCGTTGGCCCAGCTTGCGCGCGCCGAAATACACAGCGAATGCAATGATTGGCGTGATTGGGTGGGGCCAGATCGCAAGAAGGATCACCGCAATCAGCAAAGCCGTGTCAATCAGCCGGTTACCGACAAGCGGCGACCCTGTCAGCAATGTCGGCACCGCAATCACAAGCACCGCCCCTGCCAAGATCGCTTCGGCGATCGCCACCGGGCCCCCTTGCAGCAACATGCCCGGAAAAAGCAGCAGCAAGAAGGGCACGAGATAGGTCACGGCACCAAGACGAACGGCTTGCCCGGCGGCAGGCAGCCAGTTCGTGTTTGCTATGCCGGCCCCCACAAAGACCGCCACGCAGACGGGCGGCGTGATCACAGAGATGGTGGCAAAATAGAACACGAAAAGATGGGCGGCCAAGGGGTCAACCCCCACAGCTGTCATTGCGGGTGCCAGCACGGCGGCAACCAGAACATAGGCGGCGGTCGTCGGCAGACCCATCCCCATGATCAGGCAGACAAAGCCCACGATGACCGCAACCATTGGCACGCTGTCACCGGCCATCGACACAATCAGGGAGGACAACGTGACGCCGATGCCCGTCAGATTGATCATCGACACCAGCACCTGCGCGCCCGCCAACAGCACGCCGATGATGACCATGCCTTTTCCCGCATCTTCCAATCCGTTGATGACCTTTGCGATCATCTCACGCGGGGATAGTCTGCCGGCTTCGGTCACAACAAATGCGATCAGCAGACCGATGACGCCGTAAAATGCAGCCGTAGCAATAGAGCGGCCAAGCCAGATGCCGATGCCCAGCCCGCCAAGCGCACAAAGGATCGGTGCGACGCGACGCGGTGACACGATTGTTGCCCATGCAGGCAGCTCGTCCTCTGGGACAACCGCAAGACCGCGGCGCAGAGCGACAAAATGAACGGTAACGAAGACAGAGGCATAGAACAGGATCGCAGGAATGATCGCCCCGAGGATAATCGTGGTATATGGCAGGCCCAGAATTTCGGCCATGACGAAGGCGGCAGCCCCCATGATTGGCGGCGCAATTTGGCCCCCTGTCGATGCCACGGCCTCAACCGCTGCGGCGAAGGGGCGCGGATAACCCAGCCGGATCATCATCGGGATGGTAAAGTTACCCGTCGTCGCAACGTTTGCCACAGCGGAGCCAGAGATCATCCCGAACAATCCACTCGCAATCGTTGCGATTTTGGCCGCGCCACCAGGCTGGCGACCGCCAAGGCGCATCGCAAGGTCCATGAACGCCTGCCCACCGCCAGTGTGCAGCAACAGCGCGCCAAACAAGACAAAAGCCGCGATGACCGTGGCTGCGACGCCCGTTAGCATGCCCCAAATCCCGAGATCCCCCAGAAAGATCGTTTCGGTCACAAAGGCCGTGTCGAAACCGCGATGGCGCAAGGCTCCGGGCAGCAGGTTTCCGAATAGGGCATAACCAAGCCCCACCATAACAAGGACCGGAAAGATCAACCCGACGGTGCGCCGCCCAAGCTCCAGAACCGCCAGTACAAGCCCTACGGTCAGCGCTTTGTCCAAGGTTGTGGCCCACGGCAGGGATGTCATTATTTCGTCGTAGTTCCAGACAACGTAGCCGCAAGCGATCAGGACAAGGGCGCAAAGCGCAAGATCAATTGCGACACCCATCGGACGCCAGCGGGTGCCGGCGCCCAACGGGTAGAGTGCGAAACCCAAAGTGGATACAAGCGCAAGGAAAACCGCGCGCTGGATCAGCCCTTCGAAAGGGCCGCTTGCCGCTGTGTAGAAAACGAAGGCTCCTACCAATATGGCAAGCGCTTTTTGGATATTCGCAAGGGTCATCTTACTCGGCCTTCAGCTTGGCCGGGATTTCCATGCCCTGTTCCTCGAACCAGCGCGCGGCTCCGGGATGCAGTGGTACGGTGCCATAGTCCAAAGTCATCTGCGCCAAGTTGACACCCTTGAGCGAGGCCATCGCATTGGCCTGTGCCGTTTCGTCAGCCATGATGGCAGAAACGATTTGGTAAGCCGTTTCATCGTCCATGGATGCCGGTGCCGCAACACCAACCCCAAAGGCCCAGGTGCTGTAAGCGGGGATACCATCAGCAGCACCTGCTGGAATTTCCACGACGGAAATGTCTGGCATGTCTGTGCGCAGGGTTTCGGCCTGTTCGGGGCTTAGCCCGAGAACCGAAATATCTGTCGAAACCGCGATATCCATCGTGGACCCGTCAAGCTTGATGCCCGAGCCGGATTTGACATAGCCCACAAGGCGATTGTCCTTGATTGCGCCCACGATATCGGTTGTCGACCCGCGCACGTAATCGGCGCTCAGGCCAAGAGTTTTGAACACGGCTTCGGTCGTGGCTTCGGTAGAACCGCCCTTGATGCCAGGATTGAATCGTTTTCCCGCCAGCCCCTCAAGACTGTCCACATCAGCATCAGCGCGAACAACGACGTTTTGTGGCGCGTTGGTATACACCCACAGCAGACGCAGATCCTGCGCATCGCCCTCAAACGCGTTGGTCCCCGACACGGCGTGCTGGACGGCATTTGTTGTCACCAGACCAAGGTCGATCTGTCCGCGGCTCATGCGGCGGATGTTGTCCAACGTCGCGCCTGTCTCGACCACAGAGGCTTTGAGCCCTTCGGTGTTTTCGTTGATCAATTGTCCTACGGCAACGAAATAGCCGTAATGGCTGGACGATGCCGAGGTCGACCCTATCAGTAG
Organism: Sulfitobacter sp. SH22; assembly: GCF_965641905.1. Lineage (NCBI taxonomy): Bacteria > Pseudomonadati > Pseudomonadota > Alphaproteobacteria > Rhodobacterales > Roseobacteraceae > Sulfitobacter > Sulfitobacter sp. SH22. Next base: position 984,033 of record NZ_OZ282573.1, on the reverse strand, counting down.
GTCGGTTTCCTGCGCAGCCAGTGGCGATGCAAGCAAAGTTGCGCCCAAAAGCGCGGCGAATGTATGTTTCATGATTTCCTCCCTTGGATGCCCTATCGGGGCCGGGTGATGATGCAATGGATTACCTGTTGCGAAAATAGTTGATTTTGGGATAATTGATGCATGAATCGCAACAATATGTCCCTGTCTGATTACACCGCGGTACTGACACTGCAAGAAGCCGGATCATTCCGCGCCGCCGCCGAGGCTTTGCGCATATCCCCCTCTGCGCTTTCCCGCCAGATTTCCGCGCTCGAAGATCAGCTTGGAACGCGGCTTTTTGACCGGGACACGCGCAACGTCAAACTGACAGCAAGCGGCACTGTGCTTGCCCGGATCGCGGCGCGTATGGTTAACACCGCCCAGGATGCCCATGCAGAGTTCGACGCTCATCTCTCTGCGCGCCACGGACAGCTAACCATTGCGGGGCTACCGTCTGTCACGGCGGCGTTTTTGCCCCAGATCCTTCGTCGTTTTACATCCAAGTACCCGGACATCGACCTGAAAATCATCGACGCGCTATCAGAAAGCGTGATCGAGGTGATTGAAACGGGGCGTGCGGAAATCGGATTTACTGCGGGGACTCTTTCAACGCGGTCACGTCTGGCGTTTCAACCGGTGATGGATGATGCATTTGTCGCAATCGGGGCACCCGACGGGCCGCTTGAGGAAGATCGGGCCTATGATTGGTCAGAGCTGGTCGAGATGCCGTTCATCGCAATGGCCCAAGGCACGTCCGTGCGTGAATTGCTGGACGGCGCATGCCTGCGGTTGAACCGCCCGCTTTCCCCCCGCTTTGAGGTCGCGCATCTGGCGACCGCAGGTGCCTTGGTGGCCGAGGGACTGGGCATTACGGCCTTGCCGGAACTGACACTGCCGGTGTTGCCGACTGAACGCCTTGTCCAGCGATCCATCATCGGATTCGGTGCCAGACGGCGCATCGGTCTGGTGCGTCAAACCGGTCGATCTCTCTCTCCCGCAGCCAGTGCTTTTCTGGAGGTTCTGTCGGAAACGCCCGTCAAATCCAAACACTCGCCCGTCGGCATTCGGGCAAGACGATCTGGCAATCACTGACACTTTCGCGACACTGGATGGCTCCTTGCTCTCTTGCTGTTATCGCTCGCCATATCTTAGGGCCGTTTGTTGTTCGTGGCGTCACAAAGCCAAAAAGGAACCGCGGGCCCGTTTTCCTCTTGGCCGACAATTGCTTAAGCAAACCACGGCCAGTTGCATTAAACTTCGAGCAGAGATAATCAAAAATCATGCTCAGATTTCTTGCTCCCTTGCTTTGTAGTGCCCTTGCCACTTCCCTGGCAGCCCATCCTCATGTCTTCATTGATACAGGGTTTGAACTGATCGTTGACGATTCAGGGCAGTTGACCCACGTGAGAACAACTTGGGAATATGACGAGCTTTATTCGCTTTTGATCACTGAAGACATGTCGCTGGACCCGGATGGCGACGGGATACTGACCGCAGACGAAATCGGCAAACTGAATGGGTTCGACATGCAGTGGATCGAAGGGTTCAATGGCGACCTTGTGATCGCCGCTGGCGATAAGGGTGTTCCGCTTTCGGGGCCGACGGAAGTGGCGACGAAATTTGAGGCTGGCCGCATCATCACAACGCATTTGCGGACGCTTGAAGCACCCATTCCAGCAGGTGAAACAGCGATCATCAAGGCCTACGATCCGACCTATTACACCGCCTACGAAGTGACCCGACCCGTCACCCTGATTGGTGAAAGCACCTGCGATATCACGCAGACAGCACCGGATGTGAACGCCGGGGTGGTCGCGCTGCAACAAGAACTTTCTATGCTGGACCCCGATATGAATCCGTCGGATGCCGGACTGCCCGAAATCGGCGCGCAAATGGCAACGACTGTGAGCATCACATGCGCCGCGCTCTGACGCTGGCGGCACTGACCGTGATCATCGCGCTGTTGGCCCTGTGGTGGACCGGCGGCTTTGACCGCGTTGCCTATTGGGCCGCAAGCCAGCAGCGCGAGTTTCAGAACACTATTGCCACCGCATTGCGTGCCGCGCGTGGCGGTCAGCCCGGGGCGATTGCCGCGTTGCTGTCTGCGTGTTTTGCCTATGGCGTGGTGCATGCCGCAGGCCCTGGACATGGCAAGGTGCTGATCGGCGGCTATGGTATGGCAAAGAGTGTGCCGATGCTGCGGCTGGCGGTGATTGCGCTGGCCTCCTCGTTGGGGCAGGCCGTTACGGCGGTGGCGCTGGTCTATGCCGGTGTGACTTTGCTTAAACTGGGTCGCGAGGCGATGGTCGGCATGACCGAGGCCATCATGGCCCCGGCCAGCTATGCCGCGATCGGGTTGATCGGCCTGTGGTTGGTGTGGCGCGGCGTGCGATATTTCAGGCCCGCAGCCCATCACCATCATAACGACGATATCTGCCCAAGCTGCGGCCATGCGCACGGGCCGACCATTGCCGAAGTCGAACAGGCCGTGACCCTGCGTGAGGCGCTTGTTCTGATCTCAAGCATCGCGGTGCGTCCTTGCACCGGCGCATTGTTCGTCTTGATCATCACGTGGCAGATGGGGATTGCCGAAATCGGTATCGCCGGTGCCTTTGCAATGGCGTTTGGCACGGCGGTCATCACGATTGCCGTTGGCATGGGCGCGGGCGTGCTGCGCAATGGCGTATTGGCCGGGTTTGCCAACTCTCCACGGGCGGCGGGACTGGCCGCAGTGATCGAAATCGCCACCGGCAGCTTTGTGGCTCTGCTTGCGGCTGGATTGCTGCTGAGGGCGCTTTGACACGCGCTGTTCCACTCTGGCCAAACCGTTTCGTCAATGTTGAACCGTCTCGGTTTTGCCAAAGACTTTGATCATCGGTTTGGCAACAAACTCATGGATCACCTGATCACCCTGTTTTTTAGTTCTGCTGCGCACCTTGCTCATGACCTGCGTTGGTCTCACCTCTAGAACCTCCGCGACGAACGGATCGCAGCCAGTTCTTCCCCTCTCCGACCATCATGCCCCTGGGGACGAACCTCTGCCCCCAAGTGAAATCCGCAAGATGAAATTGCCGTCATGGCCTTGCCTTGCTCCAACCACCGAACCGGACAGCAAGGGCAATGATCCCGCCGTAAACCAGCATGGCAGCACCGATGGCCGCGAAGACGCCGTTCACACCCATTTCCGTGTATGTCGTGAGGATCAGCCCACCGACAAGCGCAACAGCCATGCGGCCGAGGCTGCTGATCACCGGCCATACCATCCGACCGGCCCCCTGGGAGGCGAAATAGAGCCCGAGGCCCAGCCCGAATAAACCGTAAAAGGGGCCTACAAAACGGAAATAGCTGCGCCCGGCGTCAAGCGCGGCGGCGTTCGAGGGCTCCAAGAACAAGCCAAGCCAGAGGTCCGGAAAGACAGCCAACAACAAACCGATCCCGCCGACAATCCCGGCCGCCGCGCAGGAACCGGTCCAGGCCACTTGCAGAGCGCGGTCGGTCCGACCTGCACCAATGTTCGCGCCAACCATCGCCGTCATCGCCGCACCGATGCCGAAAATCACCGGGATCATCATGAACTCCAGCCGTGCGCCAAGGCCGTAGCCAGCCAGCGCCCCTTCCCCGAAGCGCCCAACCAGACCCGTCATCATGATGATCGTCGTGGTCGTCAGCACGGTAATGATCGACGCAAGCGCCCCCACCTTCAGGATGTCGCGAAACATGCCAGCGTTAAGGCGTCCGATCGCCCCTTTGAAGACCAGGCCGGCTCGGCCGAAGGCGATATAGCCTATTGCGGCACTGCCGCCGAGCGCGAAGGCCGAGATCGGGCCAAGCGCCAGCCCGGCCATGCCGAGCGCAGGCAACGGGCCACACCCAAAGGCAAATCCACCCGACAAGGGGATCGACATCAGTGAGACACTGAGCAAGACAAGTGCGGGTACCCGCATGTCGCCCGTGCCGCGGATCACGCTGAGCGAGGCATTGCAGAGCCAGATCGCAGCGCATCCGGGGAAGAAAACCAACGCATATGTCGTGGCGGCCGCGACGGCCTCGGACCCGCCCCCGAGCAGGCCGAAAAAGCGCGCCCCGAACAGTGTGACCAACACCGCCATCACGAGGGCGAGCCCGCCTGCGATGATCCAGGCGGCCACGGCCAGCGTGGCCGCCCGCGCGATGTCCCTGGCCCCGAGCGCCCGAGCGACTGAAGCTGAGATCGCCCCGCCAATCGCACCTGCCGATAGCATCTGTGTCAGCATCACCAGTGGAAACACCAATGCCAGCCCTGCGAGGGCCGTGACACCGATCAGGCTGGCGAAATAGGCCTCGGCGATGCCTTGCGCGGCCTGCACGAACATCGCGATCACGTTTGGCGCAGCCAGCCTCGCGAGTGTCGGTGCGACGGGAGCTTCGAGCAGCAGGCGGGTGCGGGACGCCCGCGCACGCCCTGCCGCATCGGCGGGCGGATGTGCGTCGGAGACGGGGCTCGAGACAGCCATCAGATTACCCCGCGGCCAAGGTTGTTGGGGGAATTGCAGACCCTTAGCCCAATCGCGGCAATCCTAGTCGCATTCATCCCTGCCCCTCCGCTAAGTGAAACTTGCCTAGTCCGTTCTTTTTCGGAACGCACTAGGCATAAGTTCCTTTTCGGAACCTGTCAATTGCTGCTATAATGTTAAGATGAAATGGAACGACCTTCAGAACGAAGCCTGTCCCGTCGCCCGCGGCCTGTCCGTGATCGGCGACCGCTGGACCATGCTTGTGCTGCGCGATTGCTTTCTGGGCATCCGCAGGTTCGAACAGATACAAGAGCGGCTGGGCATCACACGCCACGTTCTGGCTGACCGTCTGCGCAAGCTGGAGGCGGCTGGCGTGCTTCGCCGCGAGCCCTATCAAGAGCGTCCGGTTCGCCACGAATACCGGCTGACCGAGCGCGGCAAGGCGCTCTACCCTGTTCTGGTGTCCGTGATCGAATGGGCCAACGAACACGTGCCCCCGCCCGTGGAATCCTCCGTCACTTTAGTCTCTCGCAAGACCGGGACCCCCATCGCGCCCGTGCTCACGGATGCGAATACCGGCGAGGAAATTACCCACCGGACCGTGATGGCTCTGAGACCGGAATAGGCGGCCCAAGGCTTCCGCCCATGGCGATCGGGGTGCCGCGATGCAGCCTTTGCAAAGTGGGCTTTGACACCGAGGCACAGCATACCGGTAAAGATTGCCGCGCTGCGGAACACCCTGCCAGATACCAATGGGCATCATTGAAGATCGATTGGATCTGGCAAAGCGCAAATTGTGCTTAACGTGCTATGGTAGAGCGCAGCGCACTTATCATTCTGGCATTTTCGATGGCGATGGCGCTTTGATCACGTCGTCGATCCGGCCCTCCGACCGGCTGATGATACCAAGAACCTCGCCGAGCGCCTGTTCGCGACTGAGGGACTCTTCGAGGCTCAGCGCAAGCTCCGAGATGATTGCGGCTTGATCGGTTTCGTCTCTTGGTCCGATGGCATCGCCTTCGAGTACCTTGAAAAGTTCCAACTTCGACGAGATTTCCAGCTTCCGATATATTGACGAAAGATGGGTCCGCACGGTGGAGGGCGCTATGCCTAGCTGCTCCGCAATCCGGTGGTAGGTGCCGCCGTTTGCATAGGCGCGCGCGATTTCGGTTTCCCGTGCGCTCAATCGTTCCTTGTCCATTGTCTGGCCTCGAAAATCGCTTGCCTGGACCATCCTGCTTGAAGCTCTTTTTCTTGCCAATACAGCATTTGCATGAGGCACCGTCCAGCAAATGGTGCAGGAACAATGATGCGTTAGGCCGTTACCTACGGCCCGTGAACAAGTATATTGTATTGGAACCTCGTCGTCAGAAACCCCAATCGGAGCAACTTCACATGCCGCAGCAAACTTTCCCGCAACGGTGGCGTATATTGGCTCTCTTGTTTCTGGTGCGCATGACGATGGCGATCCAGTTTCAGATGGTCGCGGCATTGTCCCCGGTCATTGAAGATGCCTTTGCCGTCAGCCTCGCCGATGTCGGCGTCCTGATTGGTCTGTATTTCGCCCCCGGTATCTTCATCGCGGCCCCCGGCGGGGCACTGGGCCGGCATTTCGGTGAGAAGCAGGTCGTTCTCGCGGGGCTCGCCCTCATGCTGATCGGTGGGGCCATGATGTCCCTGTCAGGCGGTTGGTCCATGCAGCTTTACGGACGCCTTGTCTCGGGCGTTGGTGGCGTCATTCTGAACGTGCTTCTGACCAAGATGGTCGCCGACTGGTTCGCGGGGCGCGAGATTAGTTTCGCCATGGCCGTTTTCGTGAATTCATGGCCGGTCGGGATCGCGGTTGCCTTGATCGGCCTGCCGATTGTTGCGCTGGCCGGGGGATTGACGCTGGCTATGGGTGTCATCATGGGGCTGATCATCGTGGCCTTCTTTGGCCTTTTGCTGATCTATCGCGCGCCCCAGGATGCCCCGCGCCCCGGTGTGGCATCGTCTGCCAAAGTGCAGGGTGCCCTTTTTTGGGTGGTGCTGACCGCGGGTGCGATCTGGGGGATCTACAACGCGGCATTGGCCATCGTGTTCAGCTTTGGCCCGCAATTGTTCGTCAGCCGGGGCATGGGTCTTGCCGAGGCGGGCTCCGTGACATCGCTCGTGCTTTGGTGTCTTGCGATCATGGGCCCGATTGGCGGGTATCTGGCGGACCGCAGCGGGCGCAGACTGCTGATTATCGCGATCGGTAACCTGAGCTTTGCGTTTTTTATCGTGCTTGGCGCTTTCATCGAGACCTCGGTCCTTTGCGTCATCGCGATCGGACTTTCTTCGGGGGTGGCCGTGGGCGCGATGGTCAGTTTGCCGTCCTTGATCCTCCCGCCTGCGGCGCGCGCTGTGGGCATGGGGGTCTTCTTTACCGTCTATTACGCTTGTATTGCCGCAGGGCCGATGATCGCGGGCCTCGTTTCCGAATGGGCAAGCCTTACTGCGACGTTCCACTTCGCAGCCGTGCTCTTGGCCATCACCGTCGGCCTTCTGCCCCTTTATCATTGGCTATCAGGACGGGTGTCAGCTAGTGCCGCCCATCACGACGCCAAGGCCAAGGCGGTTTGATGGCCCCACAGCTTGGTGGCGCAGGGCCGATAGTTCCGGCTGTGTTACTATGCGTTGCGGGTTCTGCGCGGAGGTTTTGCTTGCCCTGACACTGAGGCAATACCCGGGGGGGAGGCATTACTGCGGGTGCCCAAACGCAAGAAAAGCTATGCGTAGATGGCCTTCTTACGTCATTAAGGTTTGAGCATGCCTTCAAAACAATCTTCGCAGATGGCATGGCTGATGCGCACTTCGCTCTTTCCGCACCCAACGTAGTAGTCTTCAGCCGACATCCATTGATCCTCGCGGACCGTGGGGGATTGGACTCTTTGGCACCAACTGCACATCATGGCGGTCGGTAGGTGGTTATCATCTTTCGCCAGTTCTCGGAGTCTCTTGAAATCAAATAGGCCTATTGGAGGCCGCTGCTGAGAATACTGCTCAACGGATTGAAAGATAAATCCCGTGCACACATCATCTGAGAAAATTGGCCTAAGACCTTGACGGATCTTGCGCTTTCGGTCCGGGCTGTCACAGCGAATAGGCAGCACCCAAGACCAGTTGGGGTCCAGCGCTATTCTCTCCATCACACGCCGCAACTGATCTTGAACCTGTTTACCGCCAATGAAGTCAAACAGGCTGCTACCCAAAATCGCTTCTGCTGCGATTTCCGGCGCACCGTTCTGGACTGCAAACGCATTCCAGTTGGTTGCTCCGATGTCTCGGATGATGCCATTTCGGTCAGTTGCAAACGTCAGGCCATCCATCGCATCCAGATCTGACATTTCGACAATAAATCTTTCTTCTCAGCGACGGATGCCGCACTGAACATGAATAAATCTTGCTTCATTTTAAATTTTTATCAAATTCTGGAAGTGGTATCGACACTAGCCAATCTGGATTTCAGGCATCCAAAGATATTAACTTTCGCTTAGCAGGCATTGGTGCAATTTGCAACGATTGAGAGCTTCCCGCCCAGTGCTGTATTGCGATCGACCAGACCTTAGGCTCGCATCGCGAGACTTTTGGCAGCACGCCGCGCTTTCAGTATTTTGAGACGCCAGTCGCGGTCCGAAACGACACCACACGAGGCTGAATTCCTCCAGAACACGTCATGGAGGCTCACCGTCGCAGGACGACCAAAACCTTTGTCATGACGGTGGGCCGTCTTGAAATCGGGTAAATTTTGATGACGGAGCGCCATACAGGCGCTAAGCTTAACCACAGACCGCCGATGTAATCTGGAGGACCAAATCATGAAAAATCTCGCATGGACAATCGCCCTGACATTCATCGCCGGGGCTGCGATGGCGGGAAATGAAGTGGGTATCACCAAGGACATGCCTTCGGTCACCGTGCCGACGGCGAACGGGATGGTGGAGATCGACCGGATCCAGGACACCGAAAACCAATTGAGCGGTGAATGGGCGCTGACATCCCGCCCCTGCCCTGATTTTTGCATTCAACCGCATAGCCCTGCGGAAGGGGTCACCACGATCGGCGAACTGGAACTGATCGAGATGCTCAAGGACCCCGATACCGTGGTGGTGGACAGCCGCACCCGTGATTGGTTCGAGGGCGGCACGATACCCGGCGCGATAAACATTCCTTATACATATGTCGTGGATGAGCTTGCACAGTTGGGCTGCGAGCCGGATTTTGACGGCTGGGACTGTGCGGCGGCAAAGCCCGTAGCGCTGTTTTGCAACGGGGTCTGGTGCGGCCAGTCGCCCACGGCGATCCGCAATATGATCAAGGCTGGCTACCCGGCAAACCGCATTTTCTATTATCGCGGAGGCATGCAAACCTGGCGTCTGCTTGGCTTGACCGTAATTGGTGGCGAATAGCGAGCCAGATCGGCCATCCATTGCGAATGCAATCGCTGCGGCATCTCGAAAGCAGGCGATGGTCAGTGGTGCAGAATATCTGGGGCTGTAGACGATTAGAGGCACTGTAGGTTTTCTATAGGCTCGTGTGTTTCGAACAGCGCTGATATCTTCACTGGATATAGCAGCCAGATCTTCGCACATCGATCAGGCTTTAGGCCATGAAATGTACGTTCGTCATCCCGCTGAAGTGCCTTGTGACACCTTAGAGGTTCAACGTCTGGTAACTTTATCAGACTCGCGTTCTGCGCCCCGAGTTCAGAGCCAGATCATCGCTGATCGCGACCTGCGACAGGCCGCCGACAACGTCACCATTCCGGGCAAAAATCCCGTTCGTTCCGTCCAACTCCGGTTCTTTCCGTCCGATGTGACGCTCATCGACGTCGCTGTCATATCGTCCGAACCTTTCAACAGACTTGCGGTATCAAATCTCATAAGCCATGCTCCGACGACAATCCGGCCGGTTCGAGTCGGACTATTTAAGACGGGAGGAAGATAATGAAAATCAACATGATGGTGGCTGGATCAATGATCGCAGCACTGACATCTGGTGCGGCCTGGGCTCAGGAAGTGACGCTCCGGCTGTCGCATTGGGTGCCACCAACGCACCCCATTCAGACGCTCGGGATCGAGCCTTGGGTGAAATCGCTGACGGAAGCTTCTGACGGGCGGATCGCCGTGACGATCTTTCCGGCGCAACAGCTTGGTGCAGCGCCCGACCACTACGACATGGCGCGCGACGGCATCGCCGACATCACATACACGAACCCTGGCTACCAAGCCGGGCGTTTCCCGAAATACAGCCTGGTCGAAATTCCGTTCCACGCCTCCAACGCCACAGGCGGGGCACAGGCATTGCATGAATGGTACGCCCCGATTGCAGAAACCGAGATGTCGGATGTCAAGTTCTGCCTTGCCAACCCGCACGATCCGGGAACATTCCATTCCAAAACCCAGATCAAAGTGCCGGCAGATATCAAAGGTCTGAACGTCCGTCCTGCGCACGCGACCATGTCGCGCTTTGTCAGCTCGCTTGGTGGTGGCCCCGTTCAGGTACCTGCCCCCGAGGCGCGCGAAGCAATCGCCAATGGCACAGCGGACGCGATCACCTTCCCTTGGAATTCCGTCTATATCTTCGGGATCGACAGCGAGACGCCGTATCATCTCGACATGCCGTTCTACATCTCGGCACAGCTTCTTTTGATCAACAAGGACAGCTATAACGGGATGCCCGATGATCTGAAGGCGATCCTGGATGATCACTGCACCCCGAAATGGTCGCGCCGCTTCTCGGAGGGCTGGGCCGAGAACGAAGCATCGGGTCGTCAGAAGATGGTAGATAGCAGTGAGCACACGCTCTACGCGCCGACAGAAGATGAGGTGCAGATGTGGCGTGACGCTGCGGCACCGCTGATCGATCAATGGAAAGAAGAAGCCGGCGATGACGCGCAGGCCCTCTACGACGGCTATGTCGAAGCGCTCGAGCGTCATGACGCCCGATACTGACTCAAAAGGTTGGGCGGCACCGCGGCCGCCCAACCGTTCTCCCGTGTTGCGGCTGCAGCACGTGCTTGAGCGGATATCGCACGGAATTGAGATCGTGGCAGGCTGCATCATGGGGCTGGTCACACTTCTGGTCGTTGCCTCTGCGACGGGGCGGTATCTGTTCGCTTACCCGTTGCCTGACGCCTTTGATATGTCGCGCCTTTTGCTGGGGGCGGCTATCATGTGGGGGTTCGCCAGCGTCGGCTTCCGGGGCTCACATATCAAAGTCGATATTCTAGTAGAGCGCCTGTCGCCCGGACCACGCCGCTGGATCGACGCATTCGCTTGGACCCTGCTGCTGATCTTTACCGGACTGCTGGCCTGGAAGATGTTCGGCCGCGTATCCAATGCTGCCATCAGCAACGAAACCACCATGGACCTGCGCTTGCCCGCCTGGCCGATGATGGGGCTGATCTGGCTCGGTGTCGCTGTCAGCCTACCTGCGATCCTCGCGCGGCTCATCCTCATCGTGACGGGCCGCGGATCTCTTGACCCTTACGAAAGCATTGAAGTGAAAGACGAAACATGAGCGGTGATCTGATCGCTATATTGGGATTTGTCGCGTTGTTCGCGATGATGATCCTGCGCGTCCCGATCGGTATCGCAATGGGCCTTGTCGGCGTCGGCGGCTTCGCGGCCGTGACTGGTTGGAAACCTGCCCTTAATCTGCTGGCACAATCGCCGATACGCACAGTGACCGATTTCAACCTGACGCTGATCCCGTTTTTCGTACTGATGGGCGTGCTTGCGACCAACTCCGGCATGTCGCGCGAACTTTTCCGCACGGGTCGTCACTGGTTCGGCTTCATGAAAGGCGGCATGGCGATGTCCACCATCGGTGCTTGCGCGGGGTTCGCGGCCATCTGCGGGTCGTCGGTTGCCACCGCTGCCACGATGACAAAGATCGCCTTGCCAGAGATGAAAGAGGCGGGCTATCCGGACGAAGTGTCGACTGGCGTTATCGCGGCGGGGGGCACACTTGGCATCCTGATCCCGCCTTCGGTCGTGCTTGCCGTTTATGGCTATATCACTGAACAGGATGTGGGCGTGCTGTTTATTGCTGGCATCGTGCCGGGCATCATCGCCATCCTGATGTATATGCTTGCCGTCCGCTTTGCCTATGGCAAACGTCTACCTGCCGGAGAGAAATTCAACCTAGGTCAGGCTGTGCGCTCCCTTTCGGGGGTTTGGGCGGTGATGTTGCTTTTCCTGCTCATCATCGGTTCGATCTATTTCGGCTTTACCACCGCAACGGAGGCGGCGGCGGTGGGGTCGTTCCTGACCGCGCTGATCGGCATATTGCGCGGGCGGCTTACGGCACGGCTCTTGCTCGACAGTCTGATCGAGGCGCTTCGGACATCTGTTGCGATCTATACGATCCTGATCGGAGCGATCCTGTTTGGCTATTTCCTCGCCATCACCCAAAGCCCGCAGAAGATCACCGCCTGGCTCGTGGAACTCGATCTTGGGGCCTATGGGACGCTGGCGCTGATCCTTCTTTTTTTCGTGATCATGGGCTGCATCCTTGACGCAATGGCGATGATCATTCTGCTCGTCCCTATCGTCTTTCCGATCGTGACGCAGCTCGGCTTCGATCCGATCTGGTTCGGGGTGATTATCGTGATGACCGTGGAGCTGGGGCTGATCACGCCGCCTGTGGGAATGAACGTCTTCCTCATCAACTCGATTGCGCGCGATATTTCCCTGCCAACGATCTTTCGTGGGGTGCTGCCGTTCGTCTGTGCAGACGTCCTGCGTCTGATACTGCTTGTCGCCTTCCCTGTACTGGTTCTTTGGCTGCCGAGGACGATGCAATGAGACGATTTCCGACCATATACTCGACGCTGATGCGCGAGAATTCCAAGGCGTTTCTTTACGGTATGGGGATGAGCGACGACGACATCGCAAAGCCGCAGATCGCCGTGGCCCACACCGGGGGCGGTATGAGCCCCTGCAACATGAACCTTGGCGCGCAGGCGGCCCATGCTGCCGAAGGCGTGCGGCAGGCAGGCGGCTATCCGCACGAGACGCCGGTGGTTTCCGTCTCTGACGGGTTGACGATGGCGCATCCGGGGATGCGGTTCTCGCTGATTTCGCGGGAACTGATCGCTGACAGCATTGAGGCGACGATGCGCGCGCATTGCTGGGACGGGCTGATCGCCATCGGCGCATGCGACAAGAACCTGCCGGGCATGATGATGGGCATGGTCAGGGTGAACGCACCGGGTGTGTTTTTGCACGGTGGTGCGACATTGCCGGGTGTTGTGCGGGGGAAGGAGGTCTCCGTGCTGGATGCATTCGAGACCATCGGACGGATGATCGCGGGCGATGCGGACCGCGAAGAGCTTGAGGATTACCAGCGCCACTCTATCACCGGCCCGGGTGCCTGTGCAGGGCAGTTCACCGCGAACACGATGGGGATGGTTTCAGAGGCGCTCGGGCTGTCACCGGTCGGCGTGTCGATGGTCCCTGCCGGCGATCCGATGCGCGAACAACTGATGTATTTTGCCGCCCGTGCGGTGGTCGCCGCCATCGATGGGGACGGACCGCTGCCGCGCGACCTTGTCACCCGCAAAGCGATCGAGAACGCCTGCGCCATCGTCGCGGCGACGGGTGGGTCGACCAACGCAGCACTTCACATCGCTGCCATTGCGCACGAGGCCGGGATCGATTTCGGAATCGAAGATGCGGCAAAGGTTTTCCAGCGCACCCCGTTGATCGGGAATCTCAGCCCGGGCGGAAAATACCTAGCCGCACATGTTCAGGCCATTGGTGGCACACCTGTCATCCTCAAGGAACTGATCGCGGGCGGATATGTTGACGGGTCGGCCTTGACCATCACCGGACAAACGCTTGCAGAGGCCGTCGCCGATGCCGCCTCACCCGATGGCGACGTTGTCCGAAGCCTATCCGCACCGATTGCGCCCACCGGCGGCATCGTGGTGTTGACTGGCAACCTCTGCCCCAAAGGTGCGCTTCTCAAGGTGGCGGGCCTGACTGATCTCAGTTTTCGGGGACCTGCGCGCGTGTTTGATGGCGAAGAGGCTGCTCAGAAAGCGGTGGAAACGCGCGCCTACGTTGAGGGTGACGTCCTCGTGGTGCGGGGCGAAGGACCCAAGGGCGCGCCTGGCATGAAGGAGATGCTGGGGCTCACGGCTCTTCTTTATGGACAGGGCATGGGCGCGAAAACCGCGTTGCTTACGGATGGCCGGTTCTCGGGTGCCTCGCGCGGCATGTCCATCGGCTACGCGTCGCCTGAATCGGCCGTCGGCGGGCCCATCTCTTTGGTCGAAGACGGCGATTTCATCACCATCGACGCAAGACCGGAAGTGGCCAGCATTACGCTTGAGGTTGATCCGGCTATCCTTGAAGATCGCGCAAAGGCGCGGGGGATTCCGGCACTGCCGCGCCAAGGCGGGCTGTTGGAGAAATACGCCGCGTCGGTCCAAGGTGCCGAGCGCGGCGCGGTGACACATTCCGGAGCCGTTGACACAAGTGGAGACTTAGATTGACCGAACCAAACCCTTACGATCCCAGAACGCGCAATGACTTGACCGAAAACGAGAAAACTCTGCTGCGTTTCATGAACGATTGCATGCATGGCGACGACCTTTCGCTGCTCGATACACTGGTGGCAGAAGATTACATCCAGCATACGCCCGGCATCGGACAGGGACGCGCGGGGGTGCGGGAATACATCGAAAAGATCGCCTACCGCCGCGAGGGCCGCAAGGAGTGGCGACCGGTACAGATATTCTCGGCGGGCGATATGGTGATCCTTCACAAGATCAGCGCAACGCACATCTTCGCCGATTTCGTGCGCTTCAACGACAAGGGCCAGATGGCGGAGCACTGGGACGTTGTGCAGCCACACCCGGAACCGGGCTACGACCCAATGCGCCCGTCAACAGAGAACCTTGATCGCTTCAAGACGCTCTTCAATCTCGACTAGCCCAACGCGACGAACGGCACGGGGGCAAGCCTGCATAGCCAGTGACCTGCCCCCCCCCAAGGCTCCCTCGTTCAAAACGAGCGTTTGCGGGTTTCGGTTTTCTATTTTTCGTCGCAAAGCATCTGTGAAAATAGAATAAAAAATGCGCTCACTGCAACCGCAGCCACCCTTCCAACATCCTCGCCCGCTCCAGCATCCGCACCCCATCACGTAAAATCAGACGCCGCCCAGTATGTCTGACGTCAGCGCCCGTGGGACAGATTTGAGGATTTGAATAAGGGAGGATTTCTGGTTCATCTTATCGATTAGGCGATCGAGATGACGAAGAAGCCACAGACATCGAAAGACGCCGCCGACAAGGTGGTTAAGAACATCCGCCGCAAGACCCGCCAGACCTATTCGGCGGAAGAGAAAATCCGCATTGTATTGGCAGGTCTGCGCGGCGAGGAAAGCATCTCGGTGCTATGCCGCCGGGAGGGTATTGCTGAGAGCCTGTATTACAGCTGGCCTTAGGAATTTCTCGAAGCCGGCAAGCGCCGGTTATCTGGCGACACGGCGCGGCAGGCCACATCGCCTGAGGTAAAGGATTTGCGTTCTGAGGCCTTGGCCCTGAAAGAATGCGTCGCTGATCTGACCCTTGAAAACCGTCTGCTCAAAAAAAGCATGACAGGGGCTGGGGAGTTCGAGGAATGAGATACCCTGCGTCCGAGAAACTGGAGATCATCCGCACCGTTGAGGGATCGCATCTGCCGGTTAAGCAGACCCTCGACATGCTGGGCATCCCGCGCACGACATTCTATCGATGGTACGACCGTTACGTTGATGGCGGGCTTGATGCGCTGGCTGACAGATCCCCACGCCCAGGATCTGTCTGGAATCGCATCCCCGATGCCCGTCGTGACAACCTGATCGAATTTGCGCTGGAACATGAAGCGCTGACCACACGGGAGCTGGCCGTCAAATACACCGATGAGAAACGGTATTTTGTCTCTGAATCATCGGCTTACCCACTGCCCGGCAGGGTATGCGCAGCATGCACGAGAGGGGCATTCTCAAAGCTGCTGAACTGATTACTGCCCCTGATTATGTGGTGATCAAAGCGGCGGAGGAGTTCAAAGACAAAACCACAGCCATCAACGAGATGTGGCAGACCGACTTTACCTACTTCAAGATCATTGGCTGGGGCTGGTATTATCTGAGCACGATCTTGGATGACTACAGCCGCTACATCATCGCCTGGAAACTCTGTACAAATATGCGGGCAGAGGACGTGACAGACACGATCGAACTGGCGTTGACAACATCAGGCTGCGACCAGGCGGTTGTGCGGCACAAGCCACGTCTGCTCAGCCCCTCTCGGGATCATGCTTTGCATGACCCTGTCGGGCAATGGACAATGGCTCCTGCTACATCTCTGGTGATCTGGCTAAGTGGTTGGAGGATCAGAAAATGACGCATGTCCGCGGCGCGCCATTCCACCCGCAGACCCAAGGTAAGATCGAACGCTGGCACCAGACCATGAAGAACAGGGTTCTGCTGGAGAACTACTACCTACCCGGTGATCTTGAACGCCAAATCGGGGCCTTCGTCGATTGCTACAACAACCAACGCTACCACGAAGACCTGAACAACGTCACACCGGCCGACGTCTACTTCGGGCGAGACAAATCCATTCTGAGAGAAAGGGCAGAGATCAAGAAACAGACAATCCAACAACGCCGCTTGCAACACCAAAAACAAGCAGCATAATCAATAACACACACGAGCCAGAGCCTCCAATGCTCAAGCTGCTCTGATGTCCCATTTTATATGACGACGGACAATTCCGATCACCAAAAAAGAGGAATTGCTTCGTCGGTCTATCGCTTCGTTAGGCGAGAGACTGAGGTCAAATTAATTCCAAGCCAAATTCAGACATCAGCTGCATGATCGCTATGGAAGAGCTTGGCTCCTCATACAGGCTACCTTTAGTAGGCCATTTCAAGAAATTGTTTTCCTCCGTTATGGAAATTATGCGCTGTAAGGGCAAACATCAGTGATCCCGCTCCGGACAGACGACACCAACGTGCTGACCAGTCTTGTTGGCACTGCGTTACTGGGCCATGATCAGTTTGAAGCGTAAGGCTTCAGAATTAAGTTGAAATTATACTCATACGCCTGAATTGAGCTGAACTCTACGTGCTCAAATCACTTTATATTCGTCGAGCGAGATGATCCGAAAATTGTCGGTGACGGTATCGGTAAACGCGCGCCACTTGAGGGGCGATGTTTTGCGAAAGAACCCTAGAATTGCTTCTGTGAACTGGTCGAATGTGGCATAGTGACGATTGTGGGTGACACATTTATGCATGACACCCCAGAGACGTTCTATTGGGTTTAGATGCGGCGCATATGGCGGCAGGAAATGTAACTTTACCTGTCGCTCTGATCTCTCCAACCATGGCTGCAATATTTTGGCGTGATGGTAGCGTGCATTGTCGAGAAAGACGTGAATTGCCGTAATGGCTGGGTTCTTGGCTTCCAACTTTTCCAACATCTGCTGGGTTGTCTGGGCATTGATCTTCTCGCTTTCGACAAAGGTGAACTGAAAGGTCTCTAGATCAAGCGCACCTTGAATGTTGAGCCGCTTGCGTCCCGATGTTGCTTTCAGGGCGATCTTTTGTGTCTTGGGGAACCAACCATGGGCCGGTCGACTTTGATGTTCTGGATGCACTGCGTCTGAAAAGACGACCATTTCATCCGCCCTCAGTCCAGTCATCAGGGCCTCATAATGGGCGATAAAGGCCGCTTGTTTGATCTCGTCGGCCTGAGCTGGCAACGACTGAGGTTTTTTATAAACGAAGCCTAAACGACGCATCAGCTTGGGGGCTCCAGAGGCGCTATAACTTTGGTAATGCTCAGCCAAAATATAGGCGCAAACTTCATCTGCGTTCCGCGCAGAATGTTCCGTGAAATGTGCTTGTGTGGCCCGTTCCTGTTCAACAGAAAGGTGACCCTGCCGTTGGCTGTAGTCCTTCAGCCCGAAAAACGACAGCCCCGCGCCTGCAAAAGAAAACCGCCACTCCGGTAATACTGTGGGACCGATGTCCAGTATCTCGCAGATGGTTTTGGCATCATAGCCCGCATCCAAAAGTAGAAACACCCGGGCACGCTTCCACAAAAGAGCATCGACCTTACGCTGACGGAAAATAGCCTGAAGGGCAGAGCGTTGCTCTTCTGTCAGGGCCACTAACTTTGTCTGCTTGTCCATGACGACATCATGCAGAATATCAGAGGAAAAGAAGTGCGACCAATTGACTCGGAAGCCTCTGAAATACTCAGGTCAATTCAGGCATATCGGTATATGGGATTATTGTTGACGACTTGCCTTCACCATCAAACCGGATTGCCGGGAAAGAAGGCGCGCCAGATGCCGATAAACATCAGGATGCTGCCGATGTTGACGCACATATGCCATGTCGCGTAGCGCAGCGGCATTGTTTTGCGGGCATAGAATACAGTCCCTACGACATAGGCAAACGCCCCGCCGATCACGCACCACAAGGTCGCCCAGGGCACCGTTGTCAGATCGGGCAAGGCGGCAAGCCCGATCGCGCCAAGCCCCAGATAGGATGCCGTGGACCACGGGGATTTGACTTGGGGGTTGGTGATCTTGTTCCAGATCGCCACGACGCTGAGCGCCCAGCTGAAACACAGTAAAAACAGCGTCCATGGGGTGCCCGCAAGCACAAAGAACGGGGTGAATGTGCCCGCAATGCTGGGGTAAATCGCAGCGTGGTCGATGCGGCGTAATTTGATGCGCTGCGCGTGCCATGGCAGGAAATGATAGGACCAGGACGCAAGGTTGGACGCCAGCGCGCTGCTCACATAGATCGCCGCTGCAATGATCAAGCCATAGCCGGGCAGCGTTGCTGATCTGACAATCAACGCCGTGCCGGCGGTCAGGATCAGGATCAGCCCGACCGCGTGCACGAACATGTCGGCGCGCCGGTGCGAGAGGACGATACTGGGGAAATTTACATCGGTCATTTGGCGTCTCTGGCTCAGTCTGGGCCTGCGTTAGCGGCCCGAACTGTCAAAGTCTACAACGCCGGTGCGTCACCTGCCCCGGATTTTATGCGGCGGGTGCCGGTTTGCCTGCCAGAATGGCTTCGATCAGGATCTGGACGTGCAATGCCTCGGGCAATGTGGCCAGACGGTTCGGTTTACCCTCAATCAGCAAGACCAGATCATCCAGCTGCGCGCGCAGGCTGGTCGCCCGCGGATCGGCGTAATCGTCCACCACAGGCGTGAAATCGCCCCCCGTCGACACGGCATCACGGTAGAATTCGGAAATGCGGCGGCTGGATTTGCTGCCTTTGATGGTCAGTTCCTGACGGTCCGGCTGCGCCCCGCCAACGCTGCCCATGATCGTCACAGGCGCACCGCTGGCCGATACCAGACGCGCGGCCACATGCGTTTCGCATAGTTTGCTGTCTGACGGATAATCGGGCTGCGCCCAAACCAGTTCCAGCGGCCCCAGAATGCGTTCGGAAAAGAACAGAAAATGCGAGATAACTTCGCGGGTCATGCCCCCTTCTGCGCGAAACCGCAGCCAGTCGGCGGCTTGCTGCCAGGCGCGGGGCCATGCGGCATAGGTCACGACGATATCGGCCCCTGCCAATTCGCCCAGTTCGCCCGCTTTTGCCGCTGCATGGACATCCGTCAGGGCGGCCCCGGCGGCTTGGGTGAAATTCACAGCGGCAGGCACACCGGATGCGGCGATTTTTTCGACCAGATCGCGGCTTTCCTCGACGTTGATTCCCAAGGGTTTTTCCAGAAACACGGCCTTTCCGGCCGACGCCGCAGCCAGTGCATAGGCTTTGCGGGGCACGGGAGGACAGGCAAGATAGACCAGATCAGCGGTGGCAATCGCGTCCTCGGCTGTGGCGGTCACGGTCACACCGGGGGCATTTACCGCGGCCGTGCGACAGGCGTCTTCGCTGGGGTCCCAGACCGCAACAACCGAATAGGCAGGGTGCAAAACCATATGTTCCAGCATCCGCTGCCCCATAATGCCCAAGCCGATGATCGCTGTTTTGATAGTCATTGCATCCCCCAAATTCACACATCTTGCTGCACACTCCGGTCGACCGGCAGTTAATTGCGCTGTTGAAGTCTAGCACAGGAGCAAAGCGGACAGCGACCCGAAAACGCACCCCTTAAAATATGAAACCGCCGCATAGCGGGGCTATGCGGCGGTGAAATCTTGGGGTGTTCTGGTCGCGGATTAGCGCAGAACGGATGCCTGTGCGGCAATGTGGCGGATTTCGCCGCGTGCGATGCCGATATCGGCCAGGTCGCGGTCGCTCATTGCGGACAGCTCATCAAAGGTTTGACGTACGGCGCGTTTTTGGGCGCGGTTGGCGCGAAAGCCTTCGATCAGGCTGTGCATTTTCGCTGCGACGTCAAAGCTTGGTGCGGATAGGGTTGTATAGCTCATTTTTTTCTCTTCTACGGTTTTGCGGTGGCCTATCCACCGCAATCGGGTTGGTGCTGCGTCAGATCCGTCAGGGAGGATCGGGATCAGAAGCAGATGTTACGCAGGAACTGCCCCGCGTGGTGTTTTCACGAACAATCCGCGCAGTTTGGCGGATGTGCGTCGTGCAAAGGCTGCGATGAACGCGCTGCGTTCGGCTTGGGCCTGTGCAATGATCCGGTTAACATCGGCCGGTGTCGCTGTGCGATATGTAAAGTTGGTACTCATCATTTACTTTCCGTTTCTGGGCTTTCGTGCCCGTGACCTTCATATGTGCCGGACATGTGAAATGTGCAAACCATAGGCGATATGCGGTTTTTGCATGGCTCGGCTGGCGACGGTTTTGCAGGTGCGGAAACCAGCATGAAATGAGCACAGGGCCGCCTTGGGATGGACAGATTGTTTCAACAGGCTTAACGGGCCCACAACTTTAGATTTCGCATCCAGAACGGAGCAGTCCAATGGCCCAAAGCATACCCACCCCCGCCAAGCCCGCACCCGCACCTGCACGACCCTCGCAGCCGCAGACAAAGGCACCGGTTTTCACCGATTACGCCAGCATCTGATCGTGACACGGATCGGCAAGCGCGTTAATTTGGCGCTATGTCGCATTCCAACTCCGATCCGGTTTCATCCATCCGCAACCTTGGCCCTGCATTTCAGGAAAGCTTTGCCAAGGTGGGGGTGCATAGCGCAGAACAGTTGCGTGAATTAGGTGCCGATGCCGCCTATGAGAAACTGTTGCGCAACGGGCACCGCCCGCATTTCATCGGCTATTACGTTCTGGTCATGGGGCTTCAGGGGCGCCCGTGGAACGATTGCAAAGGGGCCGAGAAAAAAGCCCTGCGTGTGAAATTCGACGCCATGAAAGCCCGCGCATTCGACCCCGTGGATGCTGAATTCGAACGCCTGATGGATCAGATCGGCGTCAGACCCGCCCCCTCTTAGGACATGTGCCGCAGCACCCTGCCCTGTGGCGCATATAGAAAAAGGGCCGCAGTTTCCCGCGACCCTTCTTTAGCTGTCAAATGCAGGTGGGCTTAGCCGACCAGCTCAAGACCCGAGAAGAAATACGCGATTTCTGTCGCGGCTGTCTCTGGTGCGTCCGACCCGTGAACCGAGTTTTCGCCAACTGATTCAGCAAATTCGGCGCGGATTGTGCCGGGTGCTGCGTCGCTTGGGTTTGTTGCACCCATAACTTCGCGGTTTTTCGCGATGGCGTTTTCGCCTTCCAGAACCTGCGCTACGATTGGCGCGGATGCCATGAATTCGCACAGTTCGTCATAAAAAGGACGCTCGGCGTGCACTTTGTAGAACTCGCCAGCTTGGGCTTTTGTCAGGTGAATACGCTTGCTTGCAACGATGCGCAGACCTGCGTCTTCGAATTTTTTCGCGATTGCGCCGGTCAGGTTGCGGCGTGTTGCGTCTGGTTTGATGATCGAGAATGTGCGCTCAAGGGCCATGATAGCTCTCCTAATGGGGGTTAATTTGGGCGATCCCTAACATGGTGCCTGTCCCATGAAAAGCCGTGATTGACGCGGGGCCGGACATGGTTCACACCGCGCCCATGTTACGCATTTCAGAAATCAACTATTCCGTCGAAGGCCGCCCCTTGTTTGAGGAAGCCAGCGCCGTCATCCCCGAAGGTCATAAAGTGGGCCTCGTCGGCCGCAATGGCGCGGGTAAAACCACCTTGTTCCGCATCATACGCGGGGAATTGGGGCTGGACGCGGGCGATATTTCGCTGCCGTCGCGCGCCAAGATCGGCGGCGTCGCCCAAGAGGTCCCCTCCTCGGACGTGTCCCTGATCGACACCGTGCTGGCGGCAGATGTGGAGCGCGCAGCGCTGATCACAGAATCCGAGACCACCAAGGACCCGGTTCGCATCGCCGAGGTACAAACCCGTCTTGCCGACATCGACGCATGGTCTGCCGAAGGCCGCGCGGCCTCGATCCTCAAGGGGCTCGGCTTTGATGACCATGACCAGCAACAGCCCTGTTCCGCCTATTCCGGCGGCTGGCGCATGCGCGTCGCCCTGGCGGGTGTGTTGTTTGCACAGCCCGATGTGCTGCTGCTCGATGAGCCGACCAACTATCTCGACCTCGAAGGGGCGTTGTGGCTGGAAAACTATCTGGCCAAGTATCCGCATACGGTGATCATCATCAGCCACGACCGTGGCCTGCTGAACCGCGCCGTCGGGGGTATCTTGCACCTCGAAGACCGCAAGCTGACCTATTATCAGGGCAACTACGACCAATTCGCCAAAATGCGTGCCGAAAAACGGGCGCAGCTCTCTGCCGCCGCGAAAAAGCAGCAGGCGCACAAGGCGCATATGCAGGCTTTCGTGGACCGCTTCAAAGCCAAAGCCTCCAAGGCCAAGCAAGCGCAATCACGGATGAAAGCCATTGAAAAGATGGTGACAATCACCCCGCCAGAGGAAGCGGCGCGCAAGGTCTTTACCTTCCCGCAGCCTGATGAATTGTCGCCGCCGATCATCAGCATCGAAGGTGGCTCCACCGGCTATACCGAAGGCGTGCCCGTATTGTCGCGCCTTAACCTGCGCATCGACCAGGATGACCGCATCGCCCTGCTGGGCCGCAACGGTCAGGGCAAATCGACCCTGTCGAAACTGCTGTCCAACCGTCTGGTGCTGTTCGAAGGCAAAGCAGTCAATTCCAACAAACTGCGCATCGGTTTCTTTGCCCAGCATCAGGTCGATGAACTGGTCATCAACGAAACCCCGTTGCAGCACATGATCACGGCGCGCCCCGGCGTGATGCAGTCGAAACTGCGCGCGCAACTTGCCGGTTTCGGCCTTGGCCCCGACCAGGCCGATACCGAGGTCGGCCGCCTGTCAGGGGGGCAAAAAGCCCGCCTGTCGCTGCTGCTTGCCACTCTGGATGCGCCGCATCTGCTGATCCTCGATGAACCGACCAACCACCTTGATATCGAATCCCGCGAGGCCCTGGTCGAAGCGCTGACCCGCTATTCGGGCGCTGTGATCTTGGTCAGCCACGACATGCACCTTCTGTCGATGGTGGCCGACCGTCTGTGGCTGGTGTCCGATGGCACCGTCAAACCCTATGAGGACGACCTCGAGGCTTACCGCAAAATGCTGCTCACGGTCGAAAAACCGGTCAGCAAGAACGCCAAGCCGGTCAAAGAAGTCCCCAAACCCAAACGCGTCTCGCGCGAAGACATCCTTGCCCTGCGCTCCGAAGTGCGCACCGCCGAAGCCCGCGTGACCAAAATCAACGACATGCGCGACAAGCTGGCCAAGAAACTTGCCGACCCTGCCCTTTACGAAAAGGAAAAAGTCGGCGAACTTGAGGTGTGGAACAAAAAATACGCCGAAGTGATGGCCGCCCTTGAACGCGCCGAATCCATCTGGATGGCCGCTCTTGAAAAGCTGGAGACCGCCTCTGCCTGACACTATGACCCATTTCGGCCTGACTTCTCTGGCTCACAAATATCCCGGGGGTCCGGGGGCTGGCCCCCGGTAGCAACATATGATGACACTCGACATTGCCTTTATGATCACGGCCTTTGCCACCATGATCGTGATCATCGACCCCTTTGCGATCGGGCCGATGTTTCTGGCCCTGACCCCCGGCATGCCCCACGCCCAACGCCGCCGCATCGCATGGCGCGGTGTCTTTGTCGCGGGGTTGATCCTGCTGGTTTTTGCCGCCTTCGGCGAGGCCGTGCTGAATTTTATCGGCATTTCGATGGCCGCCTTCCGCGTTGCGGGGGGTATCTTGCTGTTTCTGACCGCGCTCGAGATGCTGTTTGACCGCCGTACCAAGCGGCGCGAACAAACCGCAGCCGATGCGGATCATGACCCTGACGATCATGATCACGACGACCCGTCGGTCTTTCCGCTGGCGATCCCGCTTATCGCCGGGCCCGGTGCCATCGCGTCGGTGATCCTGCTGACAGGCGAAAAGCCGGGCATCGAAGGGTTCGTCACCGTGATGGGCATCACCTTTGCGGTGTTGATCCTGATGGGCATCACCATGCAGGCCAGCGGCTATCTGGAACGGGCCTTGGGCAAGGTCGGCATCAACGTCATCACACGGCTTTTGGGGATGCTTTTGGCGGCGCTCTCGGTGCAATTCGTGCTCGATGGCCTCAGCGCATTCGGATTTGGCCCCGGCGCGGGCTGACAAAGGCCGCAACACACCCCATATTCCAGATCAGGAACAAGGGATTTACCTATGCCAGAATTCGAAACCGGCCGTCTGATCTATCTTTTGGTGTTGCTTGCGATGGTCGCGGGCTGGTTCTTTATGCAAGGCCGTGGCGAAGGGTTTAACAAAACCCTGCAACAGGCCGCGGTCTGGGGCATGATCTTTATCGGGGCCGCGGCGGGTTACGGTCTGTGGGGCGATATCAGCCGCAGTTCGGCCGTGCCGCAGCAAAGCTATGAGGCCGGGATCGGCACGGTCACCATCCCGCGCGCCCGCGACGGGCATTATTACCTGACCATGCAAATCAATGGCGCGGCGATCCGTTTTGTGGTGGATACCGGTGCCAGCGACATGGTCCTGACCCGCGCCGACGCGCAGCGCGTTGGTCTGTCACCAGATACCTTGAACTATCTTGGCCGCGCCAACACCGCCAACGGCGAAGTCCGCACCGCATTCGTGCGCCTGAACGAGGTGCAACTGGGCACGGTGCGTGACTTCGATGTCTCTGCCGTGGTCAATGACGGAGATATGGCGCAATCCTTGTTGGGCATGGGCTATCTGCAACGCTGGGGCCGGATCGAGATTTCGAATAACGAACTGATCCTGACACGTTAAGACCGCCCCGCAACCTGTTCAGGTTTCTGCCTTTTTCTCCCAGTTGCCGCTTTCTTCGGACCAGTATTGTGCCGATGCACCGGCATCTTTCAGCGCTTTCCACTGGCCGCGCGCCTTGTTCAGCGCGATCTCGTCCAGCCCGTCGAACAGGATGCAGACGCGGTCCAATGCTGCAACTTCATCCGCCTTCACATCGGCCCCGTGGATCGAAAAAACGCAAGTCGCCCCGTTTGGCGTATCGCTTTTCGTTGTCAGCAACACCGGCTGGTCCGCATCATGGGGGCCGCCTGCCAACCCGTGTGGCAAGAACCCGTCATCGGGGCCCAGCCACAGGGCGGCATCCATTTGCGCCAACAAAGTGTCATCGGTCCCGCGAACTGCCACGCGCCACCCTGCCCCTTGGGCCTTGCCCAACAGCATGGTTAACGTCTCGACCAGCGGTCGCTGGGTCAGGTGATAGAAATACGCGGCACCCATTGTCTATTCGCCCTCGTAATGGTCCGAAATCAACCGGTTCAACGATGCCACACCCCAGCCTGTCGCACCTTTCGGGGCCAATGCGGTTTCCTCTTTGACCGAGGCAACACCGGCAATATCAAGGTGGATCCACGGGGTTTCGTCTTTCACGAACCGCCCAAGGAATTGCGCAGCCGTCACAGCACCGCCATTGCGACCGCCGATGTTTTTCATATCGGCGATCCGGCTTTCCAGCAACTTGTCATAGCCCGCACCCATCGGCATCCGCCATGCGCCTTCTTTTTCGGCACCAGCCGCTTTCAAAAAGGCGTTGCACAGCGTGTCGTTGTTGGAAAATACGCCTGCGTTCTCATGGCCCAAGCCCACTACGATCGCGCCTGTCAGGGTGGCAAGGTCGATCATGGCGGCGGGTTTGAACTGTTCTTGCGCGTACCACATCACGTCACATAGCACCAACCGCCCTTCGGCATCCGTGTTGATGACCTCGACCGTGTCGCCCTTCATGGTTTTGATCACATCGCCGGGGCGGGTCGCGGTGCCCGAGGGCATGTTTTCGACAATGCCCACCAGACCGACGACATTGGCCTTGGCCTTGCGCAACGCCAGACTGCGCATCACGCCTGACACCACGCCCGCGCCGCCCATATCCATTGTCATGTCTTCCATGCCGGCCCCGGGCTTGAGGCTGATACCGCCGGTATCAAAGACCACGCCCTTGCCGACCAAGGCCAGCGGGGCGGTGCCTTTTTTGCCGCCATTCCATTTCATAACAACCACATAGGACGGGCTGGCCGACCCCTGTCCAACAGACAAAAGCGTCCGCATGCCCAGCTTTTCCAGCTTTGCATCGTCCAGCACTTCGACCTCGAGGCCGATGCTCTTCATCGCGGCCAGACGGTCGGCAAATTCGGTTGTGGTCAGCACATTGGCCGGTTCATTGGTCAGATCGCGGGTCATAAACGCCCCGTCGGCAATGGCCAACAGCGGCTCCGCTGCGGCTTTCACGTCGTCAGGGGTGCTGGCCATGACCGTAACCGACCCTTTGCGCGGCTTGCCTTTGCTTTTGTTATCCTCGAACGAATAGTCGCGCATCGCCAGACCAAAGCACAGCTCCGCCGATTTGCGCAGCCCGCCGGTCAGCACCAGCAAATCCGCCTCGCCGCGCTGTTTCGCCAGATTTGCCCCTGCTTTGCGCAGGTCATGCACGTCTGCGTTATTGGCCAGTTGCACCACATCCACGGCTTCGGCTGCCATGCCTGTGGGATAGCCCATGCTCAGCACGTCGCCGGGTTTCAGATCGGTGAACTTGGTGCTTTGAACCAGCCGTTCCAACGCGCCTTTGGTCAGCTTGTTGATCCGACGCGCACTTGGGTTCATCTTGCCTGTGGCATCCACCGTCACCGCCACGCGGCCGGCATGGCCTGCGATCTGGTCGATGTCGGTTTGGACAAAACTCATTGGGGTCAATGCGGTCATGTTCGGGGTCCTTTTCATAAGAATTGCCCCAAGACCTAGCGCGCAGTCGCCGGTAAGGCCAGATAGCAGTTTTCGCGGGCGCTATTTTGCTTTATCGTGACCGAATAATTACAGTTCAAACACCTAAGGGATGCAGATTGGCTAAGTTTGACCGCTATATGTTGTCCCAATTGCTGATCCTGTTCAGTTTTTTCGCGCTGATACTGGTGGCGATTTTCTGGATCAATCGGGCTGTTGTCTTGTTTGACCGGCTGATTGGGGATGGCCAGACCGCGCTGGTATTTCTTGAGTTTACAGTTCTGGGCCTGCCCAAGCTGATCACCACCGTGTTCCCAATCGCCGCTTTTGCAGGGTCGGTCTATGTGATCAACCGCATGACCAGCGAATCCGAACTGATTGTGATGCAGGCAACGGGCAGCGGCCCGTGGCGTCTGGCGCGGCCCGTGCTGGTCTATGGCATCTGTGTGGCGGTGATGTTGTCGATCCTCACGCATTTTCTGGTGCCCATGGCAAAAGGGCAATTGAGCCAGCGCGAGACCGAGATTTCGCAAAATGTGTCGGCGCGTCTGCTGACCGAGGGCGAATTTTTGCATCCTACCTCCAAGGTGACGTTTTACACCCGGCTGGTTGGGGCCGATGGCGTGTTGCGCGATGTGTTCCTGTCGGATCGCCGTAACCCCGAGGAAGGCATCATCTATTCCGCATCGGAAGCCTATCTTGTGAACAACGGCGACGGCACCACCCTGATCATGGTAGACGGGCTGGCGCAGCGTTTGTCCAATGAAACCAAACAGTTGTCCACGGCCAAATTCCGCGATTTCTCGTTTGATATCTCGGCGCTGGTCAGGAACCAAGCCAGGGAAAACCTGTCGATCGACAGCATGGTCACGCCCCGGTTGCTTACCCGTTGGGGCGATCTGGGCGGCAGTGGGCTGATCAGCCAGGGTGCTATCACAGAGGAGTTCCATTCCCGCTTTGCCGCGCCGCTGTTTTGCATTGTTGCTGCGATGATCGGCTATGCCACGTTGATTCTGGGCGGGTTTTCGCGGTTCGGGGTCTGGCGCGAGATCGTGATCGCCTTTGGTTTGCTGATCGCCATTGACGGGATCGACGGCAGTCTGGTGGATATCGTGCTGAGGGATGCCAGCCGCTGGCCGCTTGTTTATCTGCCCAGCCTGTTTGGGCTGGTGTTGGTCACGGGGATGATCTGGCATGCGGCCCATCCGGCCTGGCTGCGCCGGTTGCGCCGCAGAAAGGTCGCTGCATGATCCTGCATTTCTATTTCGCACGGCGTTTCTTGACCGGTTTCCTGCTGATCACGGGGGTGCTGTTCGCGTTGGTGATCTTGGTCGATATGGTCGATCAGGCCCGCAAGTTTTCAAGCTACGACATCAGCTGGCAACGGGTTCTGGGGCTCACGTTGCTGAACACGCCCGAAACCTTGAACCTGATCTTGCCGCTGATCATGATTCTGGCGACGGTTGTTTTGTTTCTGTCGCTGGCCCGATCGTCCGAACTGGTGGTGACCCGTGCCGCTGGCCGCTCTGCGCTCAGCGCGTTGCAGGCACCTGTGGCGGTGGCGTTTATTATCGGGATCATGGCGGTTGGGATGCTGAACCCGATCGTTGCGGCCACGGCGAAACGCTATACTCAGGTCACCGAAAACATCCGCGCCGGCGGTGCATCAGCCTTGTCGATCAGCGACGAAGGGTTGTGGCTGCGTCAGGGGGGCGATCCGGGGCAGACGGTGATCCGTGCATGGCGGTCGAACGGCGATGCGTCGGTTTTATATGATGTGACCTTTATCTCTTATGCGCCCGAGGGGGGCCCGAACCGCCGGATCGAGGCGACAAGTGCATCCCTTGAGGATGGCAACTGGGTGCTCACCGGGGCCAAGTCGTGGCCGCTTGAGGTCGGGGTAAATGCCGAAGGCAACGCCGCGTATTTCGAAACGCTGACCCTGCCGTCGAACCTGACCCTTGACCGCATCCGCGAAAGCATCAGCGACCCTGGTGCCGTGTCGATCTATGAGCTGCCGGCGTTCATTCACCAGCTTGAGCAAGCAGGCTTTTCCCCGCGCCGTCACAAGGTCTGGCTGCAGACCGAACTGGCGCGGCCGTTCTTCCTGGTGGCGATGGTTCTTGTTGCGAGCGCATTCACCATGCGGCATACGAGGTTTGGGGGCACAGGCGTTGCCGTCTTGGCATCGGTCTTGTTGGGGTTCGGTTTGTATTTCATTCGCAGCTTTGCACAGATTTTGGGTGAAAACGGGCAAATTCCGGTGATCCTCGCTGCCTGGGCTCCGCCTGCTGCGTCCATTCTGCTGGCCCTTGGTCTTTTGCTGCATGCGGAGGATGGCTGAAATGCGGCGTCTTCTGTTGATCCTGTCGTTATTCCTGCCCCTGCCCGCATGGGCCCAAAGCGTGGACGAGCGCCCAGCGGTTCTGGTGGCTGACGATTTGCTGATCACCCGTGATCGTGTTCTGGTTGCGCGCGGAAATGTCGAGGCGTTTCAAGGTGATACCCGCATTCGCGCAAAATCCATCAGCTATGACGGACAATCCGGCGCGCTGACCATCGAAGGGCCGATTGTGCTGACCGATGGCACGGGCAGTGTGATTTTGGCCGATGCCGCAGAACTGGACGCCGGGTTGCAAAACGGTCTGCTTCTGGGCGCGCGCATGGTGTTGAACCAGCAGGTGCAACTGGCCGCCGTGCAGCTTGACCGGGTCGACGGGCGCTATAGCCAGCTTTATAAAACCGCCGTAACCTCTTGTAAAATATGCAATGATGGCGAAGTGCCCCTGTGGCAGATCCGCGCCCGCCGGGTGATCCATGACGAAGCCGCCCAACAGCTTTATTTTGACGATGCGAGGTTTCACATCAGAACCGTACCGGTTTTTTACCTGCCGCGTTTGCGCATGCCCGACCCGACCCTTGACCGCGCCACCGGCTTTCTGACGCCATCGGTGCGCACCACGTCCCAGTTGGGGACAGGGATCAAGGTTCCGTATTTCATCAAACTGGGCGACAGCCGCGATCTGACGCTGACCCCTTACCTGTCGACCGCCACCCGCACGCTTGAATTCCGGTACCGTCAGGCTTTTGTCACCGGACGTATGTCCTTCGAGGGGGCCTATACCCGCGATGACGAACTGCCCGGTACAACGCGCGGCTATCTGGTCGGGGACGGCACATTCGATCTGCCGCGCGATTACGAGCTGAGCTTTAACATCAAGATTGTCAGCGACGACGCCTATTTCACGGAATACGGTTATTCCGACGAAGACCGCCTGCGCAGTGATGTCACCGTGACCCGCGCCCGCCGCGACAACTATGTGCGCGCAAGCCTGTACAACTTTGAAACCCTGCGGGACGGCGAAATCAACTCCACCCTGCCGACGCTGGTGATTGACGGCGAAGTCGAACGCAGGTTCTTTCCAAAATCCCTCGGTGGCGAGGTCCGGTTATCGCTTCAGGCCCACAGCCATCAACGCAGTTCGGTGATTGATGTGATCGGGCGCGATGTTGCGCGGATCAATGGCAAGGTGGAGTATCTGCAACGCTTTACCCATCAAAGCGGTTTCGTCACCGATGCCCGTGGCGGGCTCAGTTTCAACGCCTTTGACATTACCCAAGACAGCAGTTTCGAGCAAAACCACGCTGAACTGGTGCCCTTTGCCGCGGTCGGGCTGAGCTATCCGATGATCCGCCGTGGTGCCAATGGCGTCACCCAAACCCTGGCCCCGCTGGCGCAAATCGGTTGGGTTGGCGGGCAACGCCTGAACATCCCCAACGACGAAAGCACGCGGGTCGAATTCGATCAGGGCAATCTGCTAAGCCTGTCGCGCTTCCCGCGTCCAGACCGGCGCGAACGCGGCACGCTCTCTGCCGTGGGGGTGACATGGGCGCGGGTTGACCCAAAAGGCTGGGATGCCCATCTGGCCGTCGGTCAGGTCTTCCGCTCCGTCTTTGACGCCGAATTCACCGATACATCCGGCATGTCCGGCACCAGTTCCGATATCCTGCTGGCGGGGCAAATCAGAAACCGCGCCGGTATGTCCCTGACCGCACGCACCTTGGTGGACAGCGATTTGCAGATTTCCAAGGCCGAACTGCGCGGCGATTGGCTGTTTCGCAATGCCAGTCTGGGTGGAACCTTTGTCTGGCTCGAGACCGATCTGGTCGAAAACCGGCCCGATCCCATATCCGAACTGTCGCTGGACGGGTCCTATGATTTCCGCAAACATTGGACGGCCAGCGCGGACGTGCGCTATGATATCGAAAACCGGCGCGCGGCAACGGCGGGGCTGGGCCTGACCTATAACAACGAATGCGTCAGCGTCGACCTTTTGGTCCGCCGGCGCTATACCTCATCAACAAGTGTTGAGCCCTCGACGGATATCGGGTTTAACATCGGCCTGCGGGGCTTCTCGGCCTCCAACGGAAAAGAAAGATATGTGCGATCATGTGGGATGTAACTAAGATGAACCTGAACCGTCTGAC
Source organism: Sulfitobacter sp. SH22 (assembly GCF_965641905.1). NCBI lineage: Bacteria > Pseudomonadati > Pseudomonadota > Alphaproteobacteria > Rhodobacterales > Roseobacteraceae > Sulfitobacter > Sulfitobacter sp. SH22. Next base: position 952,771 of record NZ_OZ282573.1, on the reverse strand, counting down.
ACAGAGTGTTGCGATCATCGGCCTTGCCGTGATCACAGCCGCCCCCGCGCTTGCGCAAAACCTCTATGCGCCGGTGGCAAAGGTGAACCAGTCTGTTGTGACCGAATTCGAGGTTCAACAGCGCCAGCGGTTCTTGCAACTGCTGAACGCACCCGGTGCCACCCGCGAAGGCGCGATTGATACCTTGATCGACGAACGCCTGCGCAACGAAGCGGTGGCCGATGCCGGGATCGAACTGACCGCCGAAGGCATCAACGAAAGTCTTGAAGAGTTTGCAAGCCGTGCAAACCTGAGCGCTGCCGAATTCACCAAAGCGCTTGGTCAGGCCGGCGTCTCCCCCGAGACCTTCCGCGATTTCGTCGTCAATTCAATCGGCTGGCGTGAACTTGTCCGGGCGCGCTATGCGTCCCGCGTGCAGATCACCGACGCCGAAATCAGCCGCGCGCTCGGGACAACACGGGGCAGCGGTGTGCGGGTTCTTGTGTCGGAAATCATCATTCCCGCCCCGCCGCAAAACGCAGCCCGCGTGAACGCGCTGGCGGAACAAATCTCGCAGACCCGCTCGGTTTCCGAATTCTCGAACTACGCCAGCAAATATTCCGCGACCGCATCGCGCGGCCGTGGCGGGCGTCTGGACTGGCAAGACCTCTCCGCCTTGCCACCCAGCCTGCAAGGGTTGATCCTGGGCCTCGCACCGGGCGAGGTGACAGCACCGCTGCCGATCCCCAATGCCGTGGCCTTGTTCCAGTTGCGCGACATTCAGGAAACCAGCACATCGGCACCGACATATTCCACGATTGATTATGCCGCTTACTATCTTGCCGGTGGCCGCAGCCCTGAAACCTTGGCGCAAGCGGCGAAAATCCGCGCCCGCGTCGACAATTGCAACGATCTTTACGGCGAAGCCAAAGGCCAGCCCGCCGAAGTGCTGGAACGTGTGACCAAAAGCCCGGGCGAGATTTCGCAGGACATCGCGATCGAGCTTTCCAAGCTTGATCCGGGCGAAGTCTCCACCGCGCTAACCCGCTCCAACGGTCAAACGCTGATGTTCCTGATGATGTGTGGCCGCACCGCCGCCGCCAATCAGGAAGCCAGCCGCGAAGACGTGATCAACGCCCTGCGCCAGCAACGTCTGGTGGGCTATGCGGATCAGCTGCTTGCGGAATTGAAAGCCAACGCGCGCATCGTCCGCAAATGATCCGGTCAACACGGCCTGTCGTCATCTCTTGCGGAGAGCCGGCAGGCATCGGCCCCGAGGTCGCAGCCCGTGCATGGGCCGTGCTCGCTGGTGAGGTCCCGATGCTCTGGCTGGGCGACCCGCGCCATCTGCCCGCCGATATCCCCCACCGCGTGATTGATCGCTGTGATCAGGCCCTTGATGTCGGCACCGATGCACTGCCGGTTCTGCCCCACCCCTTCCCCGCGCCCAATGTGGCGGGTCAGGCCGACCCCGCCAATGCCCAAGCCGTGATTGATGTGATCGCACGGGGCGTTGATCTGGTGCGCGCGGGCGATGCCTGTGCGCTGACCACCGCGCCGATCCATAAAAAGGCCCTCAAAGACGGGGCCAATTTCGCCTATCCGGGTCATACCGAATATCTTGCGGCCCTTGCGGGCGTCGATGATGTGGTGATGATGCTGGCGTCGGATCAGTTGCGCGTGGTGCCTGCAACAATCCATATCGCGCTGGATCAGGTGGCCCATGTGCTGACCCCGTCGCACCTGCGCCGGGTGATCGAAATCACTGCGGCGGGGCTGACCGCCCAATTCGGCATCGCCAAGCCCAGAATCGCCATCGCAGGGTTAAACCCCCACGCAGGCGAAGGCGGCACCATGGGCCGGCAGGAAATCGACTGGATGAATGATCTGGTCGCCACCATGCAAGCCGAAGGCTATGACCTGATGGGCCCCCTGCCTGCCGATACAATGTTCCACGCCGCAGCCCGTGCCCGCTATGACGCGGCGATTGCAATGTACCATGATCAGGCGCTGATCCCGATCAAGACCCTCGATTTCGACCGCGGCGTCAATGTGACCCTGGGCCTGCCCTTTATCCGGACCTCGCCGGACCACGGCACGGCCTTTGACATCGCCGGAAAAGGCATCGCAAACCCCACCAGTATGGTCGAGGCCATTCGCCTTGCCTATAAAATGGCGGGGTCCTGATGCTTCTCTGGCTCTTAAATATCCTCGCCGAAGGCGAAAGTACAACATGACCACAATCGATACCCTGCCGCCCCTGCGCGACGTCATCAACACCCATGATCTCAAAGCCCGCAAATCGCTGGGCCAGAACTTTCTGCTTGATCTGAACCTCACCGCTAAAATCGCGCGGCAGGCAGGGGATATGTCGGGCTGCGATGTGCTTGAAATCGGGCCTGGCCCCGGGGGGCTGACCCGTGGCCTGCTGGCCGAAGGGGCGCGGCGCGTGCTGGCCATCGAAAAAGACAAACGCTGCCTGCCCGCCTTGAACGAGATCGCCGAGGCTTACCCGGGCCGCCTGACAGTGATCGAAGGCGACGCTCTCGAGATCGACCCGCTGGCCTATCTGACCCCGCCGATCCGTATCGCGGCGAACCTGCCCTATAATGTCGGCACGGAACTGCTGGTACGCTGGCTGACCCCTGCGCAATGGCCCCCGTTCTGGGAAAGCCTGACCTTGATGTTCCAACGCGAAGTCGCGGAACGCATCGTTGCCAAGCCGGGTTCCAAAGCCTACGGGCGGCTGGCCTTGCTGGCGCAATGGCGGGCGGATGCGCGGATCGTGATGAACCTCCCCCCCGAGGCCTTTACCCCGCCGCCCAAAGTGTCGTCTGCGGTGGTCCATCTGACTGCTCTGGCAGAGCCGCGTTACCCTGCCGATCCCGCCGTGCTCAGCCGTATTGTGGCGATGGCGTTCAACCAGCGCCGCAAAATGTTGCGCTCGGCGCTCAAAGGCGCGGCACCCGATATCGAGGACCGTTTGATCGCTGCCGGCATCAAACCGACCGAGCGCGCCGAACAAGTCTCGCTTGAGGCGTTCTGTGCGCTGGCCCGCGAGCTGGCCAAACCCTAGGCATCCGAGCATCAGCTTTCGATGGTAAAACGAAAAAGGCCCCGCAAATTGCGAGGCCTTTTCGATAAAATCCACGGTGCTTTATTCAGCCGCTTCCGTGTGGTCGCCACCCGCGTCCGGTGACGCGTTCGACGCATCATCAGCCTTGGGCTGTGGTTTGCGACGGGGCGCACGGCGGGGTTTTGGCTTGCTCTCGGGTGTCTCGACCAGATTGCTGTCGCTGTCATCACCAGCTTGCGACGCATCCTCGCCCTGAGGGGCATCGGGTTGCTTGGGGTGGCGGTTGCTGCTGCGGCGGCGTTTTGGCGCGTCGCCACTGTCTTGGGCAGGCTGCTGTCTTTGATCACCGTCACTGGCTTGTGTGCTTGGCTGGTCTGCACCGTTTGCATCGCCCTCATGCGAAGGTCCGCCATTGGCGGCATCGCGTTCCTGACGCTCGGCCCGCTCGCGGTCCCGCTCGGCCTGGCGTTCGCGGTTCTGGCGGTCTTGTTCTTCCTGACGCTCGCGCTGCTGGCGTTCCTGCTCTTCGCGACGCTGGTCCATCTCGCGCTGTGCTTCGGACAGCATGCGCAGATAATGCTCGGCGTGCTGCTGAAAGTTTTCGGCCGCAACGCGGTCATTGCTCAGCTGGGCATCGCGGGCAAGCTGGTTATATTTCTCGATAACCTGCTGCGGCGTGCCGCGCACTTTGCCTTCGGGGCCAGAGCTGTCGAACACGCGGTTCACGACGTTGCCGCCACTTTGCGGTTGGCGGTTGCGACTGTTCTTGGATCGGGAACGTGATCTGGAAGATTTCATGTAATTCGTTCAGCCTTGTTATGCTGTGCTTCGAGAAAGCCGCCGGATGCATTTACATCCTTCAAAAGCGCGCCATACGATATGTTGGGCTTAGCGCCGAGCGGGACCGCCAATGTAGCATCCACCGCTTCAACAAGATTGAATAAGCACGGCTATGAGGTGCGATCAAGCACAAACTGTCAAGAATATGAAAGATCGGGTGGATTTTGGCATTTTCATGCTGGCGTATCGGCCCAAAGGACACGGTCGCGCCCGTCCAGATCGGGCAGCACCCGAACCCGGCCCCATCCGGCGGCTTTGAAAATCCCTGCCACATCCGGGCCTTGCTGCCAGCCGATTTCGGCCAGCACACGGCCGGTGGCGGTCAGATAGCCCTGGGCCTGGGATGCAATCACCCGGTAGGCGCTGAGCCCGTCCAGCCCGTCGGTCAAGGCCATCTCGGGTTCGTGCAGCCGCAATTCGGGCGATACGCCCGCCATTTCGGATTTTGCCAGATAGGGCGGATTGGCGACGATCAGGTCAAACCGACCGTCCGCCGCCTCGAACCAGTCGGATTTCCGGATGTCTGCCCGCGCATGCACCCCGTGCAGCACCGCATTGGCACTGGCTTGCAGGCAGGCCGATTCCGACAGGTCCAGCCCCACGCCATGGGCGTCCTGCTGCTCTGCCAGCAAGGTCACCAGAATGCAGCCCGACCCGGTGCCCAGGTCCAGCACCCGCTCAAAGGGTTCGGACAGGGCCAGCTCGATCAGCGTCTCGGTTTCGGGGCGCGGGTCCAGCACATCGCGGCTGACCTTGAAATCGCGCCCGTAGAACGCGCGTTGGCCGACCAGATGAGACACAGGTACCCGCACAACCCGCAACGCAATCAGGTTCTCATAGCGTTCTGCGATTTCTGGGGCGATTTCTTCGGGCGCGATCAAGGTGACGCGCGATGCGTCCACCGATGCCGCATGGGCCAGCAACAGCCGCGCATCACGGGCCGGATCAGGCACCCCTGCCGCGCGCAGACGTGCCGCAGCTGATGCCATCGCTTGCGCCGCTGTCGGCGCGCTCACTGGCCCATCTCCGCCATCATGCGGGCTTGGGCATCTGCGGTTAGCGCGTCGATGATTTCGTCCAGATCGCCCTGCAAAATGGCATCAAGGCGGTACAGGGTCAGGTTGATCCGGTGATCGGTCATCCGCCCTTGGGGAAAGTTATAGGTCCTGATCCGCTCAGACCGGTCGCCCGACCCGACTTGCGCCGCCCGATCGGCCGATCGCGCAGTGTCCACGCGCTGACGCTCCGCATCATAGAGCCGCGCTTTGAGCACCTGCATCGCGATCTCGCGGTTGCGGTGCTGGGATTTCTCTGACGACGTGACGACAATGCCGGTGGGGATATGGGTGATCCGCACGGCGGAATCGGTGGTGTTGACGTGCTGGCCCCCTGCCCCCGAACTGCGCATCGTGTCGATCCGCAAATCATTGGGGTCGATGTGAATATCCACATCCTCGGCCTCGGGCAGCACGGCGACAGTTGCCGCCGAGGTGTGAATGCGCCCGCCGCTTTCGGTGGTGGGCACGCGCTGAACGCGGTGCACGCCGGATTCGTATTTCAAACGGGCAAAGACATTCTGACCCTTGATATGGGCCACGACTTCCTTGACGCCGCCCAACTCGGTCATCTGCTCTTCGATCAGATCAAACTTCCAGCCCTGCGTTTCGGCATAGCGCTGGTACATGCGCAACAGGTCCGCCGCGAATAACGCAGCCTCGTCACCGCCGGTACCGGGGCGGATCTCCAGCATCGCAGGTTTCGCATCGGCCGCATCCTTGGGCAGCAACGCCAGTTGCAACGATGCTTCGGCTTTGGGCAAGGCGGCCTTCAGGCGGGGCAATTCTTCCTCGGCCAGCTCCGCCATTTCGGGGTCTTTCAGCATGGCCCGCGCGTCGTCCATGTCCTGCAACAGCTGGCGGTATTCCTCAATCTGCTCGACCACAGGGCGCAGGTCGGCATATTCCTTGGCCAGCTTGGCGAAATCGGCACCATCCGACCCGGACGACATCGACGCTTCCAGAAACTGGAAACGTTGGGTGATTTGAGCAAGGCGGTCCATGGGGATCATCGGGTTTCTGTCGCTGATGATCGCGCTATGGTCAAGGGCCGCTGTGTGCTAATATCCAACCTCATGAAACAGATTGCTCTGATATTGGGCCTGTTTGCCCCGCCTGCCGCCGCCCAGTCCACCTATCCCAGCGGAAAGCCGGTCGATTGCTTTTGCACCGACACCCAAGGCAAACGGGTCGAACTGGGCGATACCATCTGCATGGAGGTGGGCGGTCGGCTGTTTCTTGCGCAATGCCAGATGTCGCTCAACGTGCCGATGTGGCGCGAGGTGCAACAAGGCTGCCAGACCTCAAGGCTGGACCGCGACCCCGATGGACGCCAGAACCTGTTTAAGCCGTTTCCGGTTCACGCCCATATCTGACCGGCCAAACCGCAACCGGCTGAAAAACGTCATGCGGCTCTGGTCGTCCGAAACAGCAACCGTGGTGTAATCGGGAAACCCCCAAAGCAGCGAGCGGGTCACGTAAATCTGCTGGCCTGCCACCTCGCCCAGCTTCTGGCTCCGTGGCTGCGCCAGTATCGCGGCCTCAAATGCCTCCAGCACGGGCTTGGGGTCCTGATCAACCGCGGCCACAACCCTGAAACCACCCTCCGTCGGATAGGCCCCCGGCGCATCGGCATTGGCATCCACGGTCCAGTTCGCCGCGTCACCGGGGGCAAAGCGCACATAGGCCTGCACCCCGACAAACACCAAAACCACGACCCAAAAGAAACCCATCATTCGCTTACCCTTCATTTTGCCAAATAAACTCCCCGCGGAGCGTCCGCCGGATCAGCGATACGCAACGCCGGGCAGGATACACATGATTTCAAACAGGATATTCGCCCCTGTCAGCGCCGTGTTCCCCGATGTGTCATAGGGCGGCGATACTTCAACCAGATCGGCCCCCACGACGTTCAACCCCTTGAGCGCACGCAAAAGCTCCAGCGCCTGCGGCGTGGTCAGGCCGCCGATTTCAGGCGTGCCGGTACCCGGTGCATAGGCCGGATCAAGGCTGTCGATGTCATAGGTGATATAGACCGGTGCATCGCCGATATCGCGCCGGATTTCCGCCCCCAGGGGCGACAGGCTGCGGTGCCACAGCTCATGTGCGGGGAACTGCTGGAACCCCCAACCGGCGGCTTCGGTGAAGTCATCGGCCCCGTAACCCGACCCGCGAAGGCCGATTTGATAGGTCTTCTCCGAGTTTATCAGACCTTCTTCATAGGCGCGGCGAAAGACGGTGCCGTGGGTTTCGCGCTCTCCGAACATCTCGTCGTTGACGTCTGCATGGGCATCCACATGGACAAGGGCCAGCGGCCCGTGCCGTTTCGCCATTGCCCGCAGGATCGGCAGGGTGATCGAATGATCGCCCCCGATTGCCAGCGGCATCGCGTCATACTTCAAGATCGCGTCGTAACTCTCTTGAATGATTGATAAACTATCTGAAAGGGAAAATGTGTTGATCGCCAGATCACCAATATCAGCGACCTGCAGCCCGTCAAAAGGTGCCGCCCCTGTGGCCAGATTATAGGGCCGCAGCATCGCGCTCTCGGCGCGGACCTGTTTTGGGCCAAAGCGCGTGCCGGACCGCCACGAGGTGCCGATATCCAGTGGAATACCCAGCACCGCGACGTCCAACCCCTTGAGGTCACTTGCCGACGGCAAGCGCATAAACGTGTTGGGCCCCGAAAACCGCGCCAGATCATTGCCGCTGATGGGTTGGTTTTTCTTGCTCATGTGTTTCGCATTCTCCATCCCAACAGGCACAGGATTTCTGTCGCCACATGTGCGCCCGCGATTGCCGTGGCCCCGGTGGTGTCAAAGGGGGGTGAGACTTCGACAATGTCGCCACCGACGATGTTGATCCCCGCCAGATCACGCATCATGATCGCGCATTGCGCCGATGTCAGCCCACCCCATACCGGCGTGCCGGTACCGGGCGCAAAGGCCGGATCAAGGGCGTCGATGTCAAAGGTCAGATAACAGGGCCGGTCGCCAAGCACCTGTTTGATCTTGGCCACTGCCGCTTGCGGGCCTTTCTCATGGACTTCGCGGGCGTCGATCGTCGTGACCCCCAAAGTGTCCGGATTGGTCGTCCTGATGCCGACCTGAACGGAAGTGTGCGGATCAACGATGCCGGATTTGACCGCCTTGTAGAACATCGTGCCGTGGTCGATCCGGTCCATGTCATCATCGGGCCATGTGTCGGAATGCGCATCGAATTGCAGCAGGCTGATCGGCCCGTATTTTTCGGCATAGGCCTTGAGGATCGGGAAGCTGATGTAATGATCGCCGCCCAGCACCACACTTGCGGCACCTGCGTCCAGTATTCCCTTGATATGTTTGGTCAAAGCGGCAGGAAACTGGCTGGTGTGCCCGTAATCAAACGCCAGATCGCCATAATCGGCGATGGCAAATTCGCTTAGCACGTCGAAATCCCAACCATAGGGCGGATCATAGGGCTGCAAGCTGGATGCCTCGCGGATCGCGCGCGGGCCAAGGCGGGTGCCGGTGCGGTTGGTCACGGCTTGGTCAAACGGCACGCCGGTCACGGCGATGTCAACGCCGCGCAGGTCTTTGGTATAGCGCCGGCGTAGAAATGACGTCGCCCCGCCAAAGGCGTTCTCAAAGCTTGGTCCCTTTAGCTCCTCGCGGGTAAAGGCCTGATCAACTTGGGTTTTTGCGTCTTCTAGTGCCATTAGTGACCTGCCGTCGGTTGAAGCTGTTCGACCAGCTGCACAAAGAACGACGCCCCAACGGGGGCAACATCATCGTTGAAGTTGAATTTCGGATGGTGAAGCCCCGCTCCCTCGCCAGCGCCCAAGAACAGATAGGCACCGGGGCGTTCTTCCAGCATATAGGCGAAATCCTCGGCACCGGCGACGCGGGGGAATTCCGCATCGACATTTGCATCGCCCACGACGCTGCGGGCCACATCGGCGGCCAGCGCAGTTTGCTCGGGGGCGTTCACGGTGCTGGGATACCCTTCTTCGTAGTCGAGCGTTGCGGTCACGCCGTAACTTGCCGCCTGCCCCTGAATGATCGCTTCCATCCGCGTGCGGATCAGCGTCTGCACATCCTTGTCAAAGGTCCGCACGGTCCCGTTGATCATCGCGGTATCGGGGATGATGTTGCTGGCCGATCCGGTGTGGATCTGCGTCACCGAAATCACATGTTCCTGCGCCGACAGAACGTTCCGGCTGGAAATCGTCTGGATCGCCTGCACGATGCCGCAGGCGGCAACGACCGGATCGGCAGTTTCATGCGGCATGGCCCCATGGCCGCCGCGCCCGTTGATCTGGATGGTAAAGGAATCGACCGCCGCCATGATCGGCCCCGGCGTGGTGAAAAACGCCCCGAATTCGGCCCCGGGCATGTTGTGGATGCCGTAAACCTGCGCGATGTCGAAACGGTCCATCATGCCTTCGGCACACATCACCTGCGCGCCGCCGCCGTCTTCTTCGGCAGGTTGGAAAATCAGCGCCACACGGCCCGCGAAATTGCGCGTCTCGACCATGTATTTAGCGGCTCCCAGCAGCATCGCCGTATGGCCGTCATGGCCGCAGGCGTGCATTTTGCCTGCATGCGTCGACGCGTATTCGACGCCGGTTTCCTCAAGGATCGGCAGCGCGTCAAAATCTGCGCGCAACCCGATCGTGGGGCCGTCGCCATTGCCGTTGATGATCGCCACAATGCCGGTCTGCGCGATGCCTTCGTGAATTTCGTCGACGCCGAATTCTTGCAGCCGTTCCTTGATAAAGGCGGCGGTCTTGGGGCAGTCAAAGCCCAGTTCAGGGATCGTGTGCAGATGTCTGCGCCATTCGGTCATCAAAGGGGCAAAATCGGCGATGCGGTTGACGACGGGCATTGGGTGGACTCCTGCATATATCTTGGTCAGGTTGCATCTGACACCAGACACAAGGGCGCTGCAATGGGCGAGAAGACGAAAGATGCATTGATCCACGATCAAAGCGCGGGAATTGAGCGGTTGTTGGAGATCATGCGCCGTTTGCGGGATCCCGAAACCGGATGCCCGTGGGACATCGAACAGGATTTCGCCAGCATCGCCCCCTATACCATTGAAGAAGCTTACGAAGTTGCCGATGCGATTGAACGTGGCGACTGGCCCGAGCTTGAGGGCGAATTGGGCGATCTGCTGCTGCAAACCGTCTATCACACCGCCATGGGCGAAGAAGACGGGCATTTCACCTTTCAATCCGTGGTGCGCAACATCAGCGACAAGATGGTCGCGCGGCATCCGCATGTGTTTGGTGATGAATCGCGCGACAAATCAGCCGATCAGCAAACCGCTGATTGGGAAAAGATCAAGGCGGCTGAACGCGCGGACAAGGCCCAAGGCGGCGCGCTGGACGGGGTTGCCGTGGGCCTGCCCGCCCTGCTGCGCGCCTACAAGCTGCAAAAACGGGCGGCGCGTGTGGGGTTTGACTGGCCCGATACCGGCGATGTCGTCGCCAAAATAGCCGAGGAAGCCGCCGAACTGGTCGAAGCCCGCGATACCCTGACCCAGGCCGAGGTAGAAGAGGAATTCGGCGATCTGATGTTCGTGATGGCCAATCTGGGGCGGCATCTGGGCCTTGACCCCGAAGCGGCCCTGCGCAGTGCCAATGCCAAGTTCATCCGCCGCTTTGAAGGGGTCGAGGCGCGGTTGGCTGACATCGGGAAAACCCCCGCAGAAAGCGATCTGGCCGAGATGGATGCGCTGTGGGATGCGGTGAAACGGGCGGAACGCAGCTAGTCCAACCGCTGTCTGCTGGACAAGCGGCACGGCATGCGGCAAGGCAATGAACCAGGCACGACAGGAGAGTTAACCATGACACCGCGCAAGATTATCATCGATACCGATCCCGGTCAGGACGATGCGGTTGCGATCCTGCTGGCGCTGGCCAGCCCCGAAGATATCGAGTTGTTGGGCATCACCTGCGTCGCGGGCAACGTGCCGCTTGATCTGACCACACGCAATGCGCGGATCGTGTGTGAACTGGCGGGCAAGACCGATGTAAAGGTGTTTGCCGGTTGCGACCGCCCCTTGGGCCGCGAACTGGTCACGGCGGAACATGTGCATGGCAAAACCGGCCTTGATGGCCCCGATCTGCCCGAACCCACGATGCCGCTGCAAGACGGTCACGCGGTTGATTTCATCATTGATACCTTGCGCGATCATGCCCCCGGCACCGTGACGCTTTGCCCGCTGGGGCCGCTGACCAACATTGCCACAGCGCTGGAGAAAGCCCCCGATATCGCCAATCGCATCGCCAAGATCGTGCTGATGGGCGGCGGCTATTTCGAGGGGGGCAATATTACGCCCGTTGCCGAGTTCAACATTTATGTCGATCCGCAAGCTGCTGATATTGTTGTTAAATCCGGCGTTCCAATCGTGATCATGCCGCTGGATGTCACCCACAAGGCGCTGGTCACCGCCGCGCGCAACGATGCATTCCGCAACATCGGCAGCCCCGTTGGCGTCGCCGTGGCGCAGATGACCGAATTCTTTGAGCGGTTCGACAAGGAAAAATACGGCTCCGAAGGGGCCCCTTTGCATGATCCTTGCGTGACCGCCTATCTGATCCGGCCCGATCTGTTCACGGGCCGCCACATCAACGTCGAGATCGAAACCCAGTCCGAGCTGACAATGGGCATGACCGTTGCTGATTGGTGGGGTGTGACCGACCGTGCGCCCAATGCGACCTTTATGGGCGATATCGACGCCGACGGGTTTTTCAGCCTGTTGACCGAACGGCTGGCCCGGTTATGAGCGCCGCCTTTACCCTTGCCAGGCCAGAGCATCTGGAGCAGTTGATCGCACTTGTCGCGGCCTTTCACGCCGAGACAGGGATCACCCAAACAGACGAGGCGCGCCGCAACGGTCTTGCCCCGCTGCTGGACGGTATCCCCCACGGGGTTGCTTATTTGATCGGCCCTGCCCGTGCGCCCATCGGGTATGTCATCATCACTTTTGGCTGGTCGGTGGAATTTGGCGGGCTGGATGCGATTGTCGATGAAATCTATGTCCGGCCCGGTGTGCGCGGCCGCGGGATCGCCTCCGAGGCACTGTTGACCCTGCCCAATGCACTGTCCGGTGGCGGCGTAAAGGCCATGCATCTTGAGGTGGATAAGACCAACGAGAAGGCGCAAAAGCTTTATTCCCGCGCCGGGTTCAAACCCCGTGACAATTACATGTTCATGACCCGCAAGCTGTGATCGGGCTGGCGAAACGGGCCATCGGCCCCTATATCTGACCCATGACATTCAATGCCCCCTTCGATAACAGCTTTGCCGCCTTGCCGGATGGCTTTTATACCCGCATCACTCCGACGCCTGTGGCCGACCCCAAGCTGTTGGCCTTCAACGCGGATCTGGCCACGACCCTTGGTCTGGCCGAGGCCGGCACCGACGACCTGGCCTTTACTTTTGGTGGCAATGAACTGCCCCAAGGCGCAGACCCTTTGGCGCAGCTTTACGCAGGCCACCAGTTTGGCAATTACAACCCGCAGCTTGGCGATGGCCGTGCGATCCTGCTGGGCGAAGTCATCGACAGTACCGGCCAACGGCGCGATATCCAGCTAAAAGGGTCCGGTCCGACACCCTATTCGCGCGGCGGTGACGGGCGGGCGTGGCTTGGCCCTGTGTTGCGCGAATATGTGGTGTCCGAGGCGATGCACGCCCTTGGCATCCCCACGACCCGCGCCTTGGCCGCTGTCAGCACGGGCGAGGATATATACCGCGAAACCGCCCTGCCCGGTGCCGTGCTGACCCGCGTTGCCGCCAGCCATCTGCGCGTTGGCACGTTTCAGGTGTTCGCCCATCGCGGCGAGGTTGAAAACCTGTGCACCCTCACCGATTATGCCATCAAACGTCACTATCCGCAGGCCGACGGGCCTATGGGGCTGCTGCGCGCCGTTTCTGCTGCGCAGGCCGATCTGATCGCGGCGTGGATGTCTGTGGGGTTCATCCACGGGGTGATGAACACCGATAATTGCTCCATCTCGGGCGAGACGATTGATTACGGCCCCTGCGCCTTCATGGATGCGTTCCACGCCAACCGCGTGTTCAGCTTGATCGACCGTCAGGGGCGCTATGCGTTCTCCAACCAGCCGCAAATCGCGGTGTGGAACATGGCGCAGCTAGCCACCGCGCTGATCCAGCAGATGGAGGCGGCAGACGACGCCATCGCCGAGGCAACCGAGATCGTGCACGCCATGCCCGACCAGATCGAGGCGGCCTGGCTGAAACGGTTCGGTGCGAAAATCGGCATTTCCGAAGCGCAGCCCGAAGACGCCGCCTTGATCGATGACCTGCTGGCGTTGATGCAACAGAACGACGCGGATTTCACCAATGCGTTCCGCGCGTTGGGAACCGATACGGCGCAGGACCAGTTCACCGACCGCGACGCCTTTGCCGTGTGGCAGCACAGATGGCAGGCGCGTATTGCGTCGCAACCGGATGCGCAGGCCGTGATGGCGGCGGCAAACCCAGCGATCATCCCGCGCAATCACCGGATCGAACAGATGATTCAGGCGGCGGTTGCTGGCGACATGGCCCCGTTCAATCGGCTGATGACCGCACTGGCGACACCGTTCGAGGCGACGGACCCCGATCTGCACCGTCCGCCGACAGATCAGGAAATCGTGCCCGCGACCTTTTGCGGGACCTAGGCGTTTGGCAGGCGGGGCTTTCGGTTGATCAGGTAAATGCCCGCCGCCACCAACACCAAGGCAGCCCAGACCGACCATGCGACATGCTCGGACAGCAACAGCCACCCCAAGATCACCGAAAACACCGGTGACAGAAAGCTGAACGATGCCACGGTGGATGCGGGATAGACCGACATCAGCCAGAACCACGCCAGAAACCCAAGGCTGGCGACAGCGATGATCTGAAACCCCAGACCCGCCAGATGGATCATCTGAACGTCGCGGATCAAAGGGCCGAACAGCGGCGCGATCAGCACCAGAATGGGCCCGGAAATCGCAACCTGGCACATCAGCTGCTGCGCAGGCGGGACCTTTTCCAGCGGGGTGACCCGCACCAGCAACGCGATCCCGGCCCAACAAAACGCCGATGTCAGCGCCAGTATATCCCCTGTCCAGCTGACATGCCCGCCACTGCGGTCGCTCAGCGCCAGCGCCACGCCGGACATCGCCATCCCAAGCCCGATGATCTTGAGCCGGGTCAGGCGTTCACCGGGGATCAGGAAATTCGCGGCAATCGTCAGCCAAACCGGCATGGAATAGAAAATAATCGACGCCCGGCTGACGGTGGTGCCATCCAGCGCCATGAAAAGGCAGGTGAACTCAAAGGTGAACAGCAACCCCGATACGACAGCCCAGCCGCGCGCCGCGCGGGGAAAGGCAAAACTGACACCCCGCAGTTTCATCCAGATCACCAAAATCACAATCGCCCCAAGCGACCGCAGCCCCGCCGCAAACACCGGATTGAACCCGCCATTCGTGACTTTGATCACCACCTGGTTAAAGGCAAGGTTGAGGGCGAAAGCGATCAGCGCGATGGCCCCGAATGTGTCTATCTGAGATTTGCGTTCCATGCCTCACAAACCCGTGTTGCTTGCTGCTTGTCAATCGCATAAAGCCGCCGAGCTTTGGGCCGCAGGTCTATATTAGGTTGTGCCGCCCCCTCATTTGCAACACAGTCTGCGCATAATTTACCAACGGGGATTTTGAAAATGAGCTTGATGAAAACACTGGCCAAGGTGGCGATTGGCGTTGCCGTGGCCAAAGGTGCCAGCGCGATGATGAAGAAAAGCAGCGGCGGATCGCAAAACGCGGGCAGCGCGGGCGGCCTTGGCGGTTTGCTGGGCGGTCTGACAGGTGGTGCGTCGGGCGGCACGGGGACTGCGGGCGGCGGATTGCAAGACATGCTGGGCGGTTTGATGGGCGGCAGCGCCGGATCAAGCGGCGGCTTGGGCGGATTGCTGAACCAGCTTGGCGGCAGTTCCGGTGCCTCTGGTGGTGGTTTGGGTGGTTTGTTGAACCAGTTGGGCGGCGCTGGCGGGTCTGCCGCATCCGGCGGTGGTCTGGGCGGATTGCTGGGCGGTCTGGCGGGTGCTGCGGGTGCTGGCGGTCTGCTGGCGGGGCTTGGCGGCTCAACCAGCGGTAAACCGGAACGCGAGGAAGCCGATTTCGGTGCTGTGCTGAATTCTCAGTTTGATGCCAATGCCACCCCCGCGATCCAGCCGTCGCAGGATCAGGAAGTTCTGGCCGCATTGATGATTGCCGCGATGATTCAGGCCGCGAAATCCGATGGTACCTTTGACGAGGCCGAGCGCGAGAAGCTGCTTAGCCATCTTGGCGATGTCGATGCCGAGGAAGCGGCCTTTGTGCAGGCGCGTATGGAAGCACCCGTTGATATTGACGGATTGGTTGCCCAGACCCCCGATGGCATGGCCGCGCAGGTTTATGCCATGTCCCTGCTCGCCATTGATCTCGATACCCAAGACGAGGCGCAATATCTGCACCAGCTGGCCAATGGGTATGGGATGGCACCGGCTGCGGTGAATGAAATCCACGCGCAAATGGGTGTGCCGTCGCTGTATACCTGATCCGCTAGAACCGAATTAAAACGCGGGTGAAAGCCTGGGCCGGAAACGGCTCAGGCTTTTGCTTTTTTCTGCTGCTTTTCCTTGGCGATGACATGTTCGGCCAGATCGCGGGCAATGGCAAAGGCCCCTTTGATCTTGTCCGTATCCGTCGCCCAATCGCGTTTCACCACGATCTTGTTATCCTTGACCTTGGCCAAGCCACGCTGGTTTTGGATAAAGGTCACCAACCCCTCGGGCGAGGCGAATTTGTCGTTGTGGAACTGGATCGTCACGCCTTTTGGCCCGCCGTCCAGCTTGGCAATCCCTGCCCGTTTGCACATCGCCTTGATGCGGATCACGAGGATCAGCGTGTTGACCTCGCGCGGGAGCTTGCCAAAGCGGTCGATCAGCTCGGCGGCAAAGCCTTCGAGTTCGACCTTGGTGGTCAGGCCCGACAGGCGGCGGTAGAGCCCCAGACGCACATCAAGGTCAGGCACATAGGTTTCGGGGATCAGCACAGGCACGCCCAGATTGATCTGCGGTGCCCATTGGCCGTCATCTTCGATCACGCCTTCCAGCTCGCCCGCCTTGATCTTGGCAATCGCGTCTTCCAGCATGGATTGGTACAGCTCGAACCCGACATCGCGCATCTGGCCGGATTGTTCTTCGCCCAGCAGGTTGCCCGCGCCGCGAATGTCCAGATCCTGCGACGCCAGCGTGAACCCTGCCCCCAGCGTATCGAGACTGCCCAACACCCGCAGACGCTTTTCGGCGGTGGCGGTCAGTTTGGCGCGCGGTTTGGTGGTCAGATAGGCATAGGCGCGGGTTTTTGAGCGCCCGACACGGCCGCGGATCTGATAAAGCTGCGCCAGACCGAACATATCGGCGCGGTGCACGATCATGGTGTTGGCGGTCGGAATATCCAGACCGGATTCAACAATCGTTGTGGCCAGCAGGATGTCGTACTTGCCGTCGTAAAACGCGTTCATGCGGTCATCCAGCTCGCCCGCAGCCATCTGGCCATGGGCGACCAGATAGGTCAGTTCGGGCAGTTGTTCCTTCAGGAAGGCCTCAATCTCGGGCAGATCGCTGATGCGGGGCACCACGTAGAATGACTGCCCGCCGCGATAATGTTCGCGCAACAGCGCCTCGCGCAGGGTGACGCTGTCGAATTCGCTGACATAGGTGCGGATCGCCAGACGGTCCACGGGCGGTGTGCCAATGATCGACAGATCACGCACGCCCGTCAGGCTCAGCTGCAAGGTGCGCGGGATCGGGGTCGCGGTCAGGGTCAGCACGTGGATATCGGTGCGCATCGCCTTGAGGCGTTCCTTGTGACCCACGCCGAAATGCTGTTCTTCGTCGATGATCAACAGGCCGAGGTTGTTGAATTTGATGTTCTTTGCCAGCAGCGCGTGGGTGCCGATCACCACATCAACGGTGCCCTTGGCCATGCCTTCGCGGGTGGCATTGGCGTCTTTGGCCGACACAAAACGCGACAGTTGGCGGACCTCGAGCGGGAAGCCGCGGAACCGTTCGGCAAAGGATTTATAGTGCTGCCGCGCCAGCAAGGTCGTGGGGGCAATCACCGCGACCTGCAAGCCCGACATTGCGGCCACGAAAGCAGCACGCATCGCGACCTCGGTCTTGCCAAAGCCGACATCGCCGCAAATCAGACGGTCCATCGGATTGCCGGATGTCAGATCGTCAATCACATCGTTGATGGCAGACATCTGGTCGTCGGTTTCGGTATAGGGGAAGCGCGCGGAAAACGCGTCCCACATGCCCGGCGGCGGATCCATGATCGGGGCGCGGCGCAGGGCGCGTTCGGCAGCAATCCGGATCAGCTTGTCCGCCATCTCGCGGATGCGTTCCTTGAGCTTGGCTTTCTTCGACTGCCACGCGCCGCCCCCCAGCTTGTCCAGCAGACCTTCGTCATGGCCGTATTTCGACAGCAGTTCGATGTTTTCGACCGGCAGGTACAGCTTTGAATTCTCTGCATATTCCAGCAGCAGACATTCATGGGCGGCACCAGCGGCGGTGATGACCTCCATCCCCAGATAGCGGCCAATGCCGTGGTCGACATGCACCACCAGATCGCCCGGTGTCAGCGATTGGGTTTCGGTCAGGAAGTTCTCGGCGCGGCGTTTGCGTTTGGTGGCCCGGATCAGACGGTCGCCCAAGATGTCTTGTTCCGAGATGACGGTGAGCTTGCTTTTCTCAGCCGCCAATGGGGCCTCGAACCCGTGTTCCAGCGCCCAGACCGCCAGATGCAACCCGCGCTTTCCAATGCGCGTACCATTTTTGATGGCAATGGTTTCGCCCATGCCTTCGTCTTCGATCAATCCGGTCAGCCGTTCCCGCGCACCTTCGGAATAGCTGGCAATGACAACGGGGCCTTCGTTCAGTTTCACCTTAAGATGTTTGGCCAAAGCCCCGAAAAGGCTGATAGATTCCTGTTGGCGTTCAGGCGCGAAATCACGGCCGATACGGCCGCCTGCATCCAGAACATTCGGGCCTGTGGGCTGCGGCAAGGGCTTGAACTGGATCACCCGCTTGCCGATTAGTGCCTGTTCCCATGCGGTGTCGGTCAGATACAGACCTTCGGGCGGCGCGGGTTTGTACACGCTGTCCATCTTGGAGCGGTTCGCCATCGCAAGGCGGCGGGTCTCGTACTGGTCGGCGATGCTGTCCCACCGCGACAAACGCTGTGCGGTGACCTGATCATCCAGCGTGACGCTGGCCTTGGGCAGATAATCAAAGATGGTTTCCAGTTCTTCGTGGAAAAACGACATCCAATGTTCGGCACCTTGATGTTTGCGCCCCGCGCTGATGGCCTCGTAAAGCGGATCATCCGTACCCGCCGCCCCGAATTCGATGCGGTAATTCTGGCGAAACCGCGTGATCGCCGCCTCGTCCAGAATGACTTCGCTCACGGGGGCCAGTTCGACCAGATCCAGCTTTTCGGTGGTGCGTTGGGTCAGCGGGTCAAAACGGCGCGCGCCATCCAGCGTGTCGCCGAACAGATCCAGCCGCACGGGGCCCAGATCACCGGGCGGGTAAATGTCGATGATCCCGCCCCGGATCGCATAATCACCGGGTTCGGTCACTGTTGGGCTTTGGACAAAACCCATACGCACCAGAAAATTGCGCAAGGCTGCTTCGTCGATGCGGTCGCCGACACGGGCGGCAAAGGCGGCATCGCGCAGAATGGCGCGCGCGGGCACCCGCTGGGTCGCCGCATTTAACGTGGTCAGCAGGATAAACTGGTCGGGCATCCCATGCGCCAACCCCGCCAGCGTCGCCATGCGCTGCGCCGAGATATCGGCATTGGGTGACACGCGGTCATAGGGCAGACAATCCCAGCCGGGAAAGGTGATGACCGGCATATCGGGCGCAAAGAACCGCAGCGCGGATTGCATCGCGGCCATACGTTTGTCATCGCGCGCTACATGGATCACGGGGCGCTTGTTTTTGGTCAGCTCGTCCAGCAACGCGCGGGCATCAAAGCCTTCGGGCACGCCGGACAGCGTTATCTGAGTGGTATTTGACATGAGATGTCACTTGATCCTCGGGCGGGTTTTGTCAACCGCCGAACGGACCCACATAGAGGTTTTGATACATCCCCCAGATCGAGGTGACGAAAATCGAAACGATCCCGATCATCTGGGTATAAAGCCGGTGCCGCGTCAGACGCCGGTAGAGCAGATCACCCGTGGCCGATTCCTCGTGGATTTGCTGGGCTGTCGACACGCTCAGCACCCCGACAAGGCACAGCGGAAAGGCCAAGAGCAGCACCGCTTGTGCGAATTCAAAGTGATAAAACACGGCCAAGGTGAACAGCATGGTCAGGAAAAAGCAGCTAAAGCCCAAAATCCACATGCCCGACACCTGCGTGATATACAGCAAACGGTTCACGTTGATGCGGACCATGTCCTCAAGATCGATCTGGGCCTGTTCGCCCTGACGGCGCGCGCGCAGCACCATGTCATAGGGCACACCCAGCACCCAATGGCTGGCAGAGGACCAGATAACCGCCAGCGCGATCCAGAACCACAGGTTCGAGAACGACCGCATGTCGATCACTTCTAAAATTGTTTGGTATAAATCCAAGGAGTGCCTGTCTTTGATCGTGAAATTTTATAGCAGCGGCGCATAGCAATACAACCTACGTCCGTGATAACGGGGCGTTTCACCAATTCCTAGCCTTGAGCCGTGCAAAAATAAATGGCAAGCCTTGTGTTGAAACATCCGAGGTATTTTTTCATGAGACCCCAACAAGCTGCCTTTCCGGCGACACGTCTGCGCCGGACCCGTCAATCTGCGGGCATCCGTGCGCTGGTGCGCGAAAACTCGCTTGAGCTGGGGGATCTGATCTGGCCGGTGTTCGTGCGGTCCGGCGAAGGCATCGAAGAGCCGATCCCGTCGATGCCCGGCGTGTTCCGGCGCAGCGTGGACAAGGTGGTCGAAGCCGCCCGCGAGGCGGCTGATCTGGGCATCGGGGCGATGTGCATATTCCCCTATACCGGGATCGAGGACCGCACAGAGGATTGCGCCGGTGCCTGGGACCCTGACAACAACCCCAACCGGGCCATCCGCGCGATCCGCGATGCGGTGCCCGAGATGGTGATCATGACCGATGTCGCGCTGGATACCTATAATATCAATGGCCATGACGGGTTTGTCGAAAACGGCATTATCGTCAATGACCGCACGGTCGAGGCGCTGGTAAAGATGTCGCTGGCACAGGCGGATGCAGGGGCAAATATCATCGGTCCTTCGGATATGATGGACGGGCGCATCGGTGCCATTCGCGCAGGGCTCGAAGGGGCCGGCCATTCCGATGTGATGATCATGAGCTATTCCGCGAAATATGCGTCGGCATTTTACGGGCCGTTCCGCGATGCGGTCGGCGCATCGGGTGCCCTGACGGGCGACAAGAAAACCTATCAGATGGATTACGCCAACAGCAACGAAGCCCTACGCCTGATTGAACGCGACCTGCGCGAAGGTGCGGATATGGTCATGGTCAAACCCGGCCTGCCCTATCTGGACATTTGCCACCGGGTGAAAACGACCTTTGGTGCGCCGACCTTTGCCTATCAGGTGTCGGGTGAATACAGCATGATCAAGGCCGCCGCCCAAAACGGCTGGATCGACGAAGAACGCGTCATGATGGAAAGCCTGATGGGTTTCAAACGCGCCGGTTGTGATGGCGTCTTGACCTATTTCGCACCGGCAGTCGCGCGTTTGATGGGGGCTTAGCCCTTAAACCCGTATATAAATCACGAATGGGTGGCAGATCACCGCCGATTCGTGGCCTAAATTGGTGACACCGCGGATTATTCGGCATATGATTGCTGATAAGTCGGGACAAACCGGCACAGGCAATTACAGGCAAAATACAATGAACAATTCCTCTTTCTCGCGCCGCGCTTTTGCGTTGGGCGCGTTGGCAAGCGTCGGGGCCGTTGCGGCTTGTGGTAATGGTGTGGGCAGCCGTGGCAGCGGCCAGATCGACGCACGGGTTGCTACAACCTTGCAAGAAATGTACCGCCAGTTCCCCAACACACGGCAATTGGCCCAAAAATCAAACGGCATGCTGGTCATGCCTCTGGTGACCGAAGCGGGCTTGGGTCTGGGTGGCGGATACGGGCGCGGTGCGTTGCTGGTGAACAATGTCACCGTCGATTATTATTCGATGACCAAGGCGACGGGCGGGATTCAGATTGGCGCTCAGCAATATGCGCATGTTCTGTTTTTCATGACCGAAGACGCGTTGAACGGCTTCCGCCGGTCCCCCGGTTGGGCGGCAGGTGCCAATGTTGAATATGTGATTGATGACAAAGGCGACAGTGTGAACGCCGACACGACCACGGCGCTTTCGCCCGTATTGGCGGCTGTGTTCGGCCGCGCCGGTCTGCGCATCGGTGCCACCCTTGAGGGCAGCAAATACTCTCGCATCATTCCATAAACGGACAGGCCCGGCCCGCAGATCTTGCGGACCGGGCGCTCTCTTAGCCTGCGGCGTTCAGGCGCTTGATCAGGCTCGAGGTGTCCCAACGGCCACCGCCCAGCTTTTGCACATCTTTATAGAACTGATCGACCAGTGCCGTGACCGGCAGGCTGGCGGCAATTTCATCTGCTGTATCCAGACAGATGCCCAGATCCTTGCGCATCCAGTCCACCGCGAACCCGTGATCAAACTTGTCATCCAGCATGGTCTCGAAACGGTTGGACATCTGCCAGCTTCCTGCGGCCCCCTGGCTGATGACTTCGACCACGTCACGGCCATCAAGACCGGCTTTCTGGGCGAAATGCAGCGCCTCCGACAGGCCTTGCACCAGACCGGCAATCGCGATCTGGTTGCACATCTTGGTCATCTGGCCGGCACCGCTGTCGCCCAAACGGCGGCAGATCTTGGAATATACCTCCATCACCGGCAGCGCGCGGTCAAAGGCACCGGTGTCGCCGCCGCACATGATCGACAGCTGGCCGTTTTCGGCCCCTGCCTGCCCGCCTGAAATCGGCGCATCAACAAAGCTGATCTGCGCCGCATCCGCAGCCTGATAAAGCTCGCGGGTGACGGCGGCGGATACCGTCGTGTGATCCACGAAAATCGCGCCTTCGTGCATGCCGGCAAACGCCCCGTTATCACCCAAACAGACCGACCGCAGATCGTCATCATTGCCGACACATGACATCACGAAATCAGCGCCTTTCGCCGCCTCGCGCGGGGTCATTGCCATCGCGCCGCCATTGGCTTCGACCCACTGACGGGATTTTTCAGTCGTGCGGTTGTATACTGTAACCTCGTGGCCTGCTTTTAGCAGATGCGCGGCCATCGGGCCGCCCATGACGCCCAGTCCCAGAAATGCGAGTTTTGCCATCGTCTTTTCCTTATCATTCAGTTGCGCTATTGGCTGGTACAATACCTAACACCCCACGTGCTTTGGTCAATCATATGTGGGGTCCATGCAGGAGCACCCGATGGCAGTGATTTTTAAGTGGCTTATGCGTCTTGCCACCTTGTTGATCGTTCTAATTGTGGTCGCTGTTGGGGGGGTATACTGGCTCGCGTCGCGATCCTTGCCCGATTATGACGATACCGTCGTGGTGCCCAACCTGCGGGCCGAGGTCGAGATCGTGCGCGATAACGCCAATGTGCCGCATATTTTCGCGCAGAATGATCGCGATGTGTTCTATGGCCTCGGGTTTGCCCATGCGCAGGACCGCTTGTGGCAGATGATCACCATGCGCCGCACCGTGCAGGGCCGCCTGTCCGAAGTTTTCGGCACCGCGACCATCAACATCGACCGGCTGTTGCGCCGGTTTGACCTGTATACTTTGGCGGTCAGGTCGGTCGACACCCTCGACCCCAAGACCCGCGCCGCGCTCGAGGCCTATGCCGCAGGGGTGAACGCCCGTCTGGACCAGATCAACGAAGAAGCCCTGGGCCGTGGTGCCCCCGAAATGCTGCTGTTTGACGCGCCGATCGCGCCGTGGCGCCCGGCAGATTCGCTGGCGATGGTCAAACTGATGGCGTTGCAGCTGTCGGGACATCTGGATGCCGAGGTAAAGCGCGCCCGCACCTCGCTGGCCCTGCCCGATCAAAAGCGCCTGCAGGATATCCTGCCCGACGCGCCGGGCAGTGGCATTGCCGCCCTGCCCGAATACGCAGCCCTTGTACCGGGCGTGCCGCAGTTTTCCGAAAACAAACCGCTTGATCCGAACCCGCTGTCGCCGTTCAAATCCTTTGATCTGGCCGGTGCCTCCAACGCATGGGCTGCCGCGCGGGCCCGTTCCGCCTCGGGCGGGACATTGATCGCCAATGACCCCCACCTTGGCTTTACCGCGCCAACAATGTGGTATCTGGCACGGCTTGACCTGCAATCGGGCGGCGTGATCGGGGCGACAATTCCAGGCATTCCGGTGGTGCTGACCGGGCGCTCGGCCGAACTGGGCTGGGGGCTGACATCGTCATACGCCGATGATCAGGACGTCTATATCGAAGAGCTGAACTCCGAAAACCCCGAAGAATACCGCACGCCGGACGGGTTCAAAGCCTTTGTTAAACGCGCCTCTATCATCACGGTGAAAGATGCCGATCCCATCACCCTGACCCTGCGCTGGACAGATAATGGCCCAGTCATGCCCGGCAGTCACTATAACCTTGCCGCCATCACACCGCCCGGCCACGTGGCCACCCTGAACTGGACCGCGCTCAGCCCCGCCGACACCTCTCTTGCCTCTGCCATGGCGCTGATGGAGGCGAAATCGGTCGAAACCGGCCTTGCCGCCGCCGCCGACTACCTGGCACCCTCACAGAACCTGACATTGGTGGACCGCGAAACCATTGCGATGAAAACCATCGGTGCCCTGCCTGCCCGCGATCCTGCCCACCAAAGTCAGGGGCGGATGCCCACCGCAGGCTGGGTTGCTGCCAACCGCTGGCAAGGCCGCCTGCCCTATGGCTCCAACCCCGAATTTGTCGCGCCCCGCGGCGGTATCCTTGGCAATACCAACAACAAGACGCTGGACCGGCCCTTCCCCAACCATGTGTCCTTTGTCTGGGGCGATACGCAGCGCATTCAACGCTGGCGCAATCTGATGCAACGCCGTCAGGTCCACACCCGCGACAGCTTTATCGAAGCGCAACTGGACACGGTCAGCTTTACCGCGCGCACCCTGCTGCCCCTGATCGGGGCCGAATTGTGGTTCACCGGCGAAGCCACCGCCGAAGGCACCTCCGAGCGTCAACGCGAACGCGCCCTGATCCTGCTGGCGGGCTGGTCGGGCGAGATGAACGAACACCTGCCCGAACCGCTGATCTATGCCGCATGGCTGCGCGCCTTGCAGGAACGTCTGATCCAGGACGAACTGGGCCCCCTGGCAGCCGAATTCGACCATGTGGAACCCTTGTTCATCGAACGGGTGTTCCGCAATGTCGATGGCGCGGGTGTGTGGTGCGATGTCCTGCAATCCGCCCCGGTTGAAACCTGCCCCGACATGGCGCGGCTTGCGCTGGATGATGCCCTGATCTGGATCAACGAAACATGGGGCAGCCAGCTTGAATCCTTGCGGTGGGGCGATGCGCATCAGGCAACCCACGACCACCAAACCTTGGGCGACGTCCCGATCCTGCGTTATTTCGTCAACATCCGCCAATCGACCTCGGGCGGGGATAACACCCTGCAACGCGGCCGCACCAAAGGCACGGGGCCCGATCCGTTCTTTAACGTCCATGGTGCGGGGTACCGCGGCGTCTACGACTTTGCCGATCCGGATTCCTCGGTCTTCATCACCTCGACCGGACAGTCGGGGCATTTCCTGTCGCGCTACTATGACAACCTCGCCCAGCTGTGGCGGCGCGGTGAATATATCCCGATGTCCCTCGACGAAGACCTGGCCCGCGCCGCATCGGTTGGCGTCACCAAACTGATCCCGGCGCAACCATGAACCGCGTGATCCTGTTCAACAAACCTTTCGGGGTGCTGTCGCAATTCACCGACAAAAGCACCGAAGGATCTCCGCGCCCGACCCTGTCGGCCTATATCGATGAAAAAGGCTTCTACCCGGCCGGCCGCCTTGACCGCGACAGCGAAGGCCTGATGGTGCTGACCGATAGCGGTCCCTTGCAGGCCCGCATCTCCCACCCGAAATACAAACTGGCAAAAACCTATTGGGTCCAGGTCGAAGGCACCCCGGACGAGGCCGCCCTGAACGCCCTGCGCAGCGGTGTGACCCTCAAAGACGGCAAAACCGCCCCGGCCAAAGCATCCCAGATCGACGCACCCTCGGTGCTGTGGGACCGCGACCCGCCCGTGCGGTTTCGCAAATCGGTCCCCGACGCATGGCTTGCGATCACGATCACAGAAGGCCGCAACCGCCAGGTCCGCCGCATGACCGCCCATGTGGGCCTGCCGACCCTGCGCCTGATCCGCGCCCAGGTCGGCGACTGGCAGCTCAACAACATGCAACCCGGCACATGGCGCTTTTCATCGGAAACAGGCCGTTAATTCCAAATGGGATAAAATCCCGGGGGGCGGCCAAAGGCCGGGGGGCTGGCCCCCAGCCAACCTGTCACCTTATGAAAACAACCGCGTGGCCCAAACCCCAACGGTTGCCGATACGCCCGTCAAAACCACACCCCATGAAAAATCCGTGGCGACCATCTGCGGGGTCCAATCCTTGAGCGTGGCAAGGTTGGTAAACTCGTAGGTGCCATAGCCCAACGCCCCGATCAGGGCCGCGTTCAGGAATACCCAGATCAAGGATTTATCCTGAACCACCGCGGGCCAGGAGACGAAATACAGTAAAACGGCGATGTAGAAGGCATAGAAAACCAAGGCCGGCGCAAGGCGGAAACTCTCCAGCAACAGCGGCCCGATATCACGCGAGAACACCGGCTTGATCAAATAGCTCAGTCCCAGAAAATCCAGACCCAGAAAAACCGCGAATGTCAGCACATATATAATGATCAACGTCATAAGATTTCCCCGCACAAGTTACTGTACACCATATGCGTCGCGCAGCGGAAAATTCGAATTTTCCGGCAAAATTTTTCGAAAAAATTTTCCGCCTAGGCTACCGGCAGATCAAAGACGTTGAAACTGGTCTTCTTGCTGTGCTGACCAACGCACGGTCAGATGAAAGCCGTCCTCGGTCTGCTCTTCGTGCAAAACCACCTCTTGCGCAAACAGCCATGCGCGTTTTTTCCCGTCAGCAAAGCTCAGCACCAGATCGGCCTCGCGCACGGCACCTTGCAGTGCTTTTGCGATTGTGGCCTGAAGTTCGTCCAGACCCTCACCGGTCAGGGATGAGATCGCCAACACGTTCTCGTCCCGTGCCGCGCGGGCGCGTACAGCGTCGGCGCGGTCAGGGCTCAGCAGGTCGATCTTGTTCCAGATCTCAAAGCTGCGGGTGTCTTTGGGCACGCCAAGGGATGTAAGAATATCGCGGACATTCTGGGCCTGCTCTTCGGTCTCGGCGTGGGAAATATCGCGCACGTGACAGATGATATCGGCGGCCAGAACCTCTTCGAGGGTCGCGCGGAACGCGGCAACCAGTTCGGTCGGCAAATCCGAGATGAACCCGACCGTGTCGCTGAGGATGATCTCGGGGCCGTCGGGCAGCACCAGGCTGCGCATGGTCGGGTCCAAGGTGGCGAAAAGCATGTCTTTCGCCATCACATCCGCACCGGTCAACCGGTTGAAAAGCGTGGATTTTCCGGCGTTGGTATAGCCCACCAGCGCCACAATCGGAAACGGTACCTTGGCGCGTGCCGCACGGTGCAAGGCGCGGGTTTTGACCACCTTGTCCAGCTGGCGGCGCAGGCGCACCAGTTGTTCGTCGATGGCGCGTCTGTCCGATTCAATCTGGGTTTCGCCGGGACCCCCGACAAACCCCAATCCGCCGCGCTGGCGTTCAAGGTGGGTCCAGGCCCGCACAAGCCGCGTACGCTGATAGTTCAGCGCGGCCATTTCGACCTGCAACACACCCTCGCGGGTGGCGGCGCGGTCGCTGAAAATTTCAAGGATCAGACCGGTGCGGTCCAACAGCTTCACGCCCCAGGCTTTCTCGAGGTTGCGTTGCTGTACAGGCGTCACATGCCCGTCCACCAACACCAGCTCGACCTCGACGGCCTCCATGCGCTGTTTCAGCTCTTCGATCTTGCCGGACCCGAACAGCATCCCCGCGTTCACGGTGCGCAAGATGACAACCTCCTGGCCGACGACCTCAAGCTGGGGAAGCGCTTCGGCCAAGGCAACGGCTTCGGCCAGGGCCGGTTCCGCGATTCGGCGGTTGTTGTCGGTCTTGATGTCAGGGTGCAACACCCAGGCCCGTGTCATTTTCGGGCCTGCGGTGTCGTCGATCTGAAAAGGAGGGCGCGTCAATTCGCGTCTTCACCTTCATAAAGCGAGATTGGCTGGCTTGGCATAATGGTCGAGATCGCGTGCTTGTAGACAAGCTGCGACTGACCATCCCGGCGCAAAAGCACACAAAAGTTGTCAAACCAGGTAATCACGCCTTGCAGCTTTACCCCGTTGATCAAAAAGATCGTCACTGGAACTTTGGTTTTGCGCACATGGTTCAGGAATGCATCCTGAAGGTTTTGTCTGTCAGACGCCATAATGGTCTCGCCTTTTTTTCTTGCTGTTGTTCTTGCTGATGTCCGCGGACCGGACCCCGATTTCGACCGAGTATGTAGGTGCCCGTCAGGAGTTTCCACCCCAAATGTCACGCAGCCCTGTCAGGCGGGCTACAATTCGTGTCACGCACGCCACAGATCAGGGGTCAGCAAGGCGATAATAGCCAAAGTTTCGAGCCGCCCCAGCACCATCGCCCCGATCAGGATCATCTTTGCGGGGTCGCCCAGCTCGATCAGCGCAATCGGCGCATCGGCGGCAAATTCGATCAGCGGTCCTGTTGTGGCAAGGCTTGCCACCGACATCACCAGCGCATCCTCAAACGGTGCACCGACAAAGGTCAGCAGCAGGGTCACCCCGGCCAGCGACAGGGCAAAGAGCATGAAAAAGATCCACGCGATGAACGCGCCATTGCTTTGCAGGCGCCGCCCCGCAGTCCCTGCGCCGGACACCGAATTCGGGTGCACCAGCCGTTCCAACTCGCGCACGCCGTTGCGGTACAGCGCAAAAACCCGCAGCAGTTTCACGCCACCGGCAGTCGTCGCCACCCCGCCCCCGATCAGGGCCAGCCCCATCAGGATCAGGCCCGGCGTTTCCAGCCCGGACCAGCTTTGGGCCTGCGCCCAGGACGAACTGACAAAACCCGTGGTCGTCAGAAACGAGGTCACGGTAAAGATCGCGCCCCAAAGCGCACTGCCGCTTTCCTGCGCTTCGGAGGTGGCGGAGACGTCGAATGCGCCAATAAAATGCCGTGCAAAGAGGACCAGCGGCACACCGATGATCAGGGCCAACCCCATGCGAAATTCCGGATCGGTGCGCAAACCGCCTTGGGTGGCTGTAACGGTATCTTTGGAAAAGGTCAGCCGGGACAGCGAAAACAGCATAAACAGCATCATCACCGCCTCGGCACCGAAGCCGACGCCTGTGTCATGGATGCCGCCCAGGGGGGAAATACCGGATGTCGCCATCACCGACATCGCGTGGCACAGCGCAACCAGTGACCGGTCGCCATTGGCCAGCAGCAAAACCCAAAGCAGCAGCGTCAGCGCCAGATAGGTCGGCGTCAGCGCCCCGGCCGAGCGTAACACCCGCAAGCGCGGATTGATCGGGGCCGTGGCGGTGGTGCGCCGGTCGTCGGGGTTGCCCGGTTCGGCCTGGGATGTCACCTCGAACCCGCCAAGGTGCAGCGGTGCCAGAATGGCCGACGCCGCGACCCACATCAGCAGCCCGCCCATCCACGCCACCTGCGCGCGCCACAGATGCAAGGTATCGCTCAGCCGTCCGGGATCGTCGAACAGGCTTGCCCCTGTGGTGGTGATCGAACTGACCATATCGAAATAGGCGTTCAGGAACCGCGTGGTTGGCAAGGCTTCCAGAAACGGCACCGCAAGGATCGCGGGCAAAACCACAAAGCTGCAAAACAGCGACAACAACGGCCCAAGCGCCCCATGCCGGGGTTTGCGCCCCGAATGCGCGATGGCGATCATCGCAAAGACAACCATACCCAACAGCGCGGAATAGAAAAACGCCCGTGACGCCAGCAGGTCATCGGTGACCACCCCATAGAACGCAGGCACGATCATTGACGCAGAGAAAATCCCGAAAATGAGCAGGAACAACGGCAGTTCCAAAAGCTCCTTGCGGATATTGCGTTTGCGGCTCATGCGGCGGCGTCCTGATATCGCATCAGAAAAAGTCGATCGAGACCTGCATCAACTGTTCAACCTGCGGCACGTCTTTTGCCATACAGAAAACAGCGATCACATCGCCTTCGTCAATGCGGGTGCTGCCAAGGGGCCGTATCACCTTGTCGCCCTTGCGCACCATGCCAACCAGCACCCCTTCGGGGAAATCAATCTCGGCGATGCGTTTGCCAGCGAGTGGCGAGGTGGACAGCACTTCGGCCTCGATCACTTCGGCTTCGGCGTCACCGATCGAATAGACCGCACGCACCCGGCCATGGCGGATGTGGCGCAGGATGGAGCTGACGGTGGTGGCGCGCGGGTTGATATAGGCGTCGATGCCAAGCGGTTCCATCAGGGGTACCAGCGTCGGGTCGTTGATCAGCGCGATGACATAGGGGCAGCCTTCGGCCTTGGCGCGCACACAGGCCAGCATGTTGGTTTTATCATCATCGGTGATCGCCATCATCGCATCTGCGCGGCTGATCCCGGCCTCGGCCAAAAGGGCCGCATCCAGACCGTCCCCGTTCAACACGATGGTGCGTTCCAAAGCTTCGGCAGCCCGTTCGGCAATGGCACGGTTCTTTTCGATCATCTTGGTGCGGACGCGTTTTTCCTTGCCCTCAAGGCTTTGTGCGACGGCCAGACCGACATTCCCGCCACCAACCAGAACAACGCGTTCCAACTTGCTGGTTTTCTTGCCAAAAATCTCGAGCGTGCGGGCGATGTCATCGCGGTGCGTAAAGACATAGCAGGCGTCGCCCACGAAAATCTGGTCTTTGCTTTCTGGGGCAAACAAGGTGCCATCACGGCGCACACCAACGACAACGGCACGCAGGGTGGAAAACAGATCAGACAATTGGCGCAACGGCGTGTTGACCACGGGGCAGCCTTCGTCGATCTGGATGCCGATCAGATGGGCCATACCATCCATAAAGGTTTCGGTGTCAAAAGACGCCGGTGCCGACAACCGCTGGAGCGCTGCGGCCGCGACTTCCTTTTCGGGGCTGATCACCACGTCGATGGGCATGTGGTCACGGCGGTAGAGGTCGGAGTAAATCGCCGTCAGATAGGATTGGCTGCGCAGACGGGCGATCTTGCGGTTGATGCCGAAAACCGAATGGGCGACCTGACAGGTCACCATGTTGACCTCGTCCGAATGGGTCGCAGCGATGATCATTTCCGCGTCACGCGCGCCTGCACGGTCCAGCACATCGGGATAGCTGGCAAAGCCGGCAATGCCCTGAACATCCAGCGTATCGGTGGCGCGGCGCACCAGATCGGCGTTGCTGTCAACGATTGTCACATCGTTGCGTTCACCGGAAAGATGGCGTGCAATCTGCCAGCCGACTTGACCTGCACCGCAAATAATCACTTTCATGAAAGGTTCCTTTGGCGTTTCGCCCGATGTCGGGGCAAGGCGGCAACCACCCGCTTGATCGTTGATTTGAATGACAGATGGCTATGCAAGGGTCAATTCAAATGTCTAAATGGCCCCAGCGGCATTCAGCGGCAATAAAGGCGGTACATAAGATGAAAACTCTGACCATAGGGGTGATGGGGGTCCTCGGGCTTGGGGCCTGCGCCCCGCTGAACACTTATTACAAGGCGGGTGCCAGTGTTGCAGCCGTCCAGCGCCAGACGACAATCTGCGAGGTCGAAGCGCTCGACAAGGTGCCGCCCTCGACCCGTATCGTCCAAACGCCGCCGCGCTATATCCCTGCGCGCAGCGAATGCAACGCTGCGGGCACCTGTTACGTTGTGCCGGGGTTTTACGAGCCGGGGATGCTTTATACGGTCGATCCCAACGACGATTTGCGCAAAAGGGTCGAAGCCCAATGTATGGCCGACAAGGGGTTTGCCCCCGTGTCGATTCCGGCCTGCCCCGCATCTGTGGCGCAATCGGCCCCGCAACGGGCGACGACCACCCTGCCCCCGTTGAATGCGAAATCCTGTGTGATCCGCAACCCCGACGGCAGCTTTCAGATCGTCACCTTGGGTTAGCCTTCGACTTCGTCATCGACATGGGCGATGCGCGTACCGGACTTGGCCGAGGTCACGACACCAAGGCTTTTCAGCTTGCGGTGCAGCGCGGACCGTTCCATGCCGACAAAATTGGCGGTGCGGCTGATGTTGCCGCCAAAACGGTTGATCTGGGTCAGCAGGTATTCCCGCTCGAATGCTTCGCGGGCCTCGCGCAGCGGCAAGGTCGCCAAGGCACCGGATAGGACGACGCGACCGTCTTCCTCGGTGTTTTCGTCCTCTCCGGGCAATTCGCGCGCTTCGATCGGGCCGGTGCCATCGCCAAGGATCAGTACCCGTTCCACCAGATTTTTCAACTGACGCACATTGCCGGGCCAGACCATGGTTTGCAGCAAGGCCACCGCATCATCCGAGAACGCGCGCAAAGGCAAGCCCTGACTGCTGTTGAATTCGGCGATAAAGTGATCGGCCAGCACCGGAATATCCTCGCGGCGTTCCTCCAGGGACGGCACGGAAATCGGGACCACATTCAGGCGGTGAAACAGTTCTTCGCGGAAGGTTTCGGCCTTGATCGCGGCATCAAGGTCTTTGTTGGTGCTGGAAACCACACGCAGATCGACGCGCACCTTGTCATGCCCGCCCACGCGGGTGAATTGCTGGTCGACCAGCACCCGCAGGATTTTCGATTGTGTGCCAAGCGGCAGGTCTGCGACCTCGTCGAAAAAGATCACACCGCCATGGGCCTGTTCCAGCAATCCCGGCTCGATCCCGCGCTCAGCGCTTTCCACGCCGAACAGGACTTCTTCCATCCGGTCGGGGGCCACACTGGCGCAGTTGATCGTCACAAACGGTGCCGAAGCGCGGGCGGAATTGCTGTGAATATAGCGCGCGGCGATTTCCTTGCCGGCACCGGCGGGGCCGCGCAGCATGACGCGCCCGTTTGATTTGGTGACTTTGTCCAACTGGCCCATCAGGGTTTTGAACGCGGTCGAAGACCCGATCATTTTGGCATTCGTGACATCGCGCCGCTTGAGCGTCTGGTTTTCACGGCGCAAACGCGAGGTTTCCATCGCGCGGCGGATCACCACCAGCAACTGATCGATGTTGAACGGCTTTTCGATGAAATCATAGGCACCCTGCTTGATCGCGGCGACGGCGATTTCGATATTCCCGTGCCCCGAGATAATAACGACCGGCACATCAGGATTGTCACGCTTGACCGTCTTGAGGATATCAATCCCGTCCATCTGGCTGTCCTTCAACCAGATGTCCAAAATCATCAGCGCTGGCGGTTCCGCATTGATGGAGGCCATTGCCTCGTCCGAATTGCCCGCCAGCCGCGTGGCATAGCCTTCGTCCTCCAGAATGTCAGAAATCAGTTCGCGAATATCGCGTTCGTCGTCCACGATCAGGATGTCACTCATCTGGGGTCTCCAATTCGGTTGTCGGGGGTGTGCCACTAAGGGGCAATGTAATGATCGCCATAGCGCCAAAATGGGATTGGCCGTCGAAACAGGGGGCGTTTTCCAGCACCAGAGTGCCGCCATGTTCCTCGATTATCTTTTTCACGATGGGCAGGCCCAAGCCTGTGCCTTCGCTGCGGGTTGTTACATAGGGTTCAAATAGCCGCGCGCGGTCTTCTGGCAAGCCGATACCATTGTCAGCGATGGATATTTGAACTGTTGTGGGCTGCACGGTCAGGGTCACTTCGATGCGCGGATCAAGGTCATCTGGAGCGCCTTTTTGTTTCAGGCTTTCAATGGCTTCGCCTGCGTTCTTAATCAGGTTCATCAGGGCCTGTGACATCATCGTAGCATCCACGGGGGCCACGACCGGCCCCTCTGGCAGGGTCGCGACAATCGTCACGTCAGGCTGGCCGCTTTGTTGCAGCAACACCGCATCGCGCACCAGTTGCGCGACATCCTGCTCGGATGTTTCGGGCTCGGGCATCCGCGCGAATTTGGAAAACTCGTCAACGATACGGCGCAGGTCGCCGGTCTGGCGGATGATCACGCCGGTCAATTGCTCAAGCGCCTCTGCATCGTCGGGCAATTTGCGTGCGAATTTGCGCTGGATGCGCTCCGCGCTAAGCTGGATCGGCGTCAACGGGTTCTTGATCTCGTGGGCGATCCGGCGGGCCACGTCGCCCCATGCGGCCATCCGCTGGGCGCTGACCAGATCGGTCACGTCGTCAAAGGCCACAACATAGCCCTCAAGGCGCCCGTCCTCGCTGCGGCGGGTGCCCACGCGGACCAGCAGGTTCTCCATCTGGCCTTGCCGCGATACTTTGACCTCGCCTTGGGCGACTTCGCCATGGCCGGACACCACGGTGTTGAACAGCGGCCCGAATTCGGGCACCGCCACCGCAATCGCCAGCGATTGCTGATCTTCCTCCCAATCCAGCAAGCGCATCGCGGAGCGGTTCACAAAGGCCACGCGCCCTTCGGGATCAAGGCCCACAACCCCAGACGTGACTGAGCTGAGCACCGAGTCAAACAAGCGGCGCCGACGTTCGATCTGACGGGTATTGTCCAGCAGGGTCTCGCGCTGGCCCTTGAGCTGTTTGGTCATCTGGTTGAAGTACCGGCCCAGCATCGCGATTTCGTCATCGCCGTTTTCTTCGCGGACCTGCACCTCAAGATCGCCCGCGCCCACCTGTTGCGCGGCCACAGTCAGGCGGCCCACGGGGCCGGACAGACGTTCGGCAAACCACAGCCCCAACCAGACCGCCGCCAGAATAAGGATCAGCGCAAAGCCCACATAAAGCAGCCCGAATTCGAACAACAGCTTGCCGCGTTCGTTTTCAAGCTGTTGATACAGCCGCACGGTTTCCCTTGTGTCATCCAGCAGCGACAGGATTTCGCCATCGACGTCGCGGCTGACGTACAAGAACCGGTCCAGATAGGAGTCAAGCGGGACAAGGGCGCGGAATTCATTGTTGGGCCAGTCCTCGATGACCAGCGGGCGGCCTTCGTTTTCCTGGGCCTGCCTGATCTGCTCGGCATCCGGTGCCTCATAGTCGAACAGATAGGACCGGTCACCGCGCGCCCGAATTTGTGCCGTGCCATCAATCAGATAGGCCTCGCGCAGGCCGCGCTGGATCTGCAATTGTCCTTCGGCCAGCAGTTGGGAATCGGGGATGTTCACGCCTTGGGATCGGGCCGTGTCGATGCCCCGCGCCAAGGCAATGGCATCGGCAATCAGATCGTCGCGCTGTTCGGATTCATACGCCTGTGCCGCCGCCAGCGAATTGCCAACCACGCTGCGCACACGTTCCGAAAACCAACCCTCAAGCCCGACATTGATCGTCAGACCGGCAAAGACCGCGACACTGACCGTGGGGATCAGCGCCATCAGCGCAAACACACCGGTCAGCCGCAGATGCAGCCGCGAGCCTGCCGATTTCGCGCGGCGTGCCGCAATCAGGCGCGCGACCTGACTGAACACGAGCGCCGCAACCAGTAGGATATAGACAAGATCGGTAAGCAGGATCAGCCGCAAGCTGGGGGTGTTCGCCCCCTGCCCCAATGGCCCCAGCACCAGATAGGTGACAAGCGCCAGCACGGGACCCAAAACGACCAGCCCAATGGTTGCAACATTGCGATAACGCCGGACACGGCGCAAACGCTCAAGACGCAACAAATAATAACTGCGTGACCGGGTTAGCACCCGCAATCCTCACCGATGATGTGATGCAAGAATGCATCCACTGCCTATTAATGTGGTCCTGATCGGGCTGTGAGGCCCGATGGCCACGGTTATGTGGCTCTTTTACATCATTTTGCGACCGCGTGTCACCTCTATATCGAGGTCAGTGATCTTTTTTCTCAAGGTATTGCGGTTGATTCCCAGCAGATCGGCACATTTAGCCTGATTACCTGCGGTTGCGGAGAGGGCGATTTCAATCAACGGGGCCTCGATCTCGCGCAGGATACGCGCATAAAGCCCCGGAGGCGGCAACATCGACCCGTGCTGGTCAAAATACCGCTGCAGATGCCGTTCGACGGAGGCCCCCAGTTTTTCGGTATTTGCCTGTGCGCGCAACGGTTCGGGGTCGGGCTGCGCGCCCAAGACCTGTTCAGCCTCGATTTGGGTAATCTCCGGCGCGCGGCTGGTCAGGGCCAGTTGCCGCATCGCATGTTCCAACTGGCGCACGTTGCCGGGCCATTGGTAATTGGCAAAGACTTTGGCCGCCCCGTCGGACAGCGCCCGTGGCACGGTGTTCCCGGTTTCAGAGCGTTCCAGAAAATGCGCCGCCAGCAGGCTGATGTCTTCGACGCGGTCGCGCAAGGCAGGCACGTGCAAGGTTGCACCGGACAGGCGGTAATACAGATCGCGGCGCAGGGTGCCTGCCTTCATCGCGGCGGCCAGATCCGATTGACTGGTCGCCAGAAAACGCGGCGCATGTTCGCCGGGGGTATCCATCATCCGTGCAATGCGGGCCTGAATTTCTTCGGAGAAATCACCAATCTCGTCGATCAGCAGCGTACCACCGCGCACCCGTGCCAATACGCGGGCCGGTCCTTCGATGTCTTGCAACTCCGAGGAGGTGACGGTCACAAACGGCAGGTTGCGGCGGTCGGAAAAATCGTGGATCGCCTTGCCGATCAGGGATTTTCCGGTGCCGGATTCACCCCAGATCAACACCGGCAGATCGGTGTTCATCACCCGTGCAACCACACGGTACAGCGCCTGCATCACAGGGGTGCGGCCCACCAAGGGCAGGTCATCACGGTCGCCCGCATCATTGGTTTGCACCGCGCGACGTGGCGCGCCGTTGCGTTCAAGGGCGCGCGCCGTGCGTTTCATCAGATCGGGCAGATCAAACGGTTTGGGCAGATAATCATAGGCCTCGGCCTCGGCGGCCTTGATCGCCGTCATGATGGTGTTTTGCGCCGAGATCACGATAACCGGCAAACCGGGACGGTCCTTGGCGATCTTGGGCAGCATCTCAAGCCCGTTACCGTCGGGCATGACCACATCCGAAATCACCACATCGCCTTTGCCCTCGCCGACCCACCGCATCAGCGTGGTCAGGCTGGAGGTTGCGTGGACCTTGCAGCCCGCGCGGGTCAGCGCCTGCGTCAGAACCGTGCGGATTGTGCGGTCATCATCGGCGACCAGAACTGTGCCATCCATTTTTACGTCTCCTGTTCGGGTGCGAGGGCTTCCGACTGCGCCTTGTCGGCGCGCGGAAGGGAAATACGAAATACGGTTTTGCCGGGGGCGGAATTGACGGAAATCCAGCCGCCGTGGTCCGATATGATCTTGCTGACCAGCGCGAGCCCCAGCCCGGTGCCGTTTTCACGGCCCGACACAAAGGGTTCGAACACATCGTCCTGAATGGATTCGGGCAATCCAGGGCCGTCATCAATCACTTCGATCTGAAGCGGCAGGGATTGGCCGGACCCATCAGCGCGGCGCAGCCGGAAGGAATGTTCGTAAAAGCTGTGCAACCGGATGGTGCCGCCGGTATCGCCTGCCGCCTCGGAGGCGTTTTTGACAAGGTTCAGCACCACCTGAAGCAGTTGATCCTTGTCGCCCAAGGCCAAGGGCAACGACGGGTCATAATCTTCGATGATTTTCATGCGCGCGCCGAACCCCAGCAATGCCGACCGGCGGGCACGGTCCAGCACATCGTGCAGGTTCACGGCCTTCAATTCCGGCGGCATCAGGTTGCCGAACTGTTCGACCTGTTCCAGCAGTTTCACGATCCGGCGCGATTCCGCGACGATCAGATCGGTCAGTTCAAGGTCTTCGGCGTTCAGGTTCATGCTCAGCAATTGCGCGGCACCGGTGATCCCCGCCAGCGGGTTCTTGATCTCGTGGGCCAGCATTTCTGCCATGCCGATGGCGGATTTCGCGGCGGATTTGACCTGATTGTTCTGGCTCATCCGGCCCACCAGTTCGCGCGGGGTGATCATCAGCAACATATGGCCGGGCGATCCGTTCAACGGGGCCAGATGCAGATCGGACAAGGCGGGCGGGCGTTGGCCGCTGCCCACATCGACGTCATTCACAAACAAAGGCGTGTCGTTCTTGCGCGCGCGGGCAAAGGCTTCCTCGAGCGGGGCATTCACGGCGATCAGATCCCAGACGGGCGTATCTTTCGCCGTCTTGGCCGAGGTGTTCAGAAACCCTTCGGCTTCGGAGTTCAGATCGACGATCCGGTCATCCGGCCCGATCAGAACCGCAGGCACCGGAAGCGAGTTAAAGACATCACTAACGTCCATCATGCCGCTTCCATGACCGGATGCGCGACCATCGCATCGTTGATAAGCAGATGCACCGTTTTCGGGTCGGGTGCTGTCAGAACGGCGCGGCGCAGGTCACGGGGGGTGGCGCAGGTATCCATGTACCAACCCAGATGTTTGCGCGCGGCACGCAGGCCGATGGTGGTGCCGTAAAAGCGGATGATCTCTTCGTAGTGGTCGGCGACCATGCGGGTGAAATCGGCCCCTTGCGGCACAACCGGCGCAGGCGTCTGATACAGCTGATGCGCGATTTGCGCCAATATCCAGGGTTGCCCCTGCGATCCGCGCCCGACCATCACACCATCCGCGCCCGATTGATCCAAGGCCATCTGCGCGGTGTCACTGCCCACGATATCCCCGTTTGCGATCACCGGGATCGACACGGCGTTTTTGACGTTTGCAATGGCGGCCCAATCGGCGGCACCTTTGTAGAACTGGCAGCGGGTACGACCGTGAATGGTGATCATCGCGATGCCTGCGTTTTCCGCAGCTGCCGCGATTTGCGGTGCGTTCAGCATGGCGTCATCCCATCCCAGCCGGGTCTTCAGGGTCACCGGCACCGATACCGCATTGACCACTGCTTCGATCAGGGTCAGCGCATAGTCGGGCGTGCGCATCAGTGCAGAACCCGAATAGCCTTGGGTGACCTTTTTGGCAGGACAGCCCATGTTGATGTCGATCACCCGCGCGCCTTGGGCTTCTACCATGCGCGCGGCTTCGGCCAGCGGTGCGGCCTCGCGACCGGCAAGTTGCACGGCGGTGCCTTCGATCCCCAGACCCAGTTCGGCCTTTTCGCGGGTGCCGGGACGGGCGTTAATCATATCTTCTGAGGCCACCATTTCAGACACGACCAGACCTGCCCCGAACGAGGCAACCAGCGTCCGGTACGGCAGGTCCGTGATGCCGGCCATGGGTGCAAGTAAAACAGGCGGGCTGAGGGAAAAGGGCAGATCGGCAAGACCCAAAACGATTAATCCTTGTGCAGTTGCCTCGGGTGTATCGGCAGGCGTTGCAAAACTCAAGAAAACCGCCGCATATAAGGGGCATATATATCTTGATGTGCCTAATTATTAGGCATTGACGCCAAGAGATTGCACCGCAGGCCGGCTTTGCCTAAAACCGTGCTATCCCTTCAAGAGGCCGCCAATGTCATCACCGCCAAAAATTGCCGCTCTGATCGTCGCTGCGGGGCGTGGTACCCGCGCGGGCGGCCCTGTTCCCAAGCAATGGCAAGGCCTGTGTGGCAAGCGCGTAATCGACCACACCGTTGCCGCGTTCCAGCGTCACGGCGCGATTGATACGATAGTTATTGTTCTGAACGAAGCCGATATGGATCAGGCCGAGGGGTTCAAGGCCGAAGGATGCTTGATCGCTGTGGGCGGGGCCGACCGTGCGGGGTCTGTGCGCAGCGGACTGGCCCTGATTGGCCAGAGTGATCTGGTGTTGATCCATGACGCCGCGCGGCCCTGTGTGTCGAAAGCCGTGATTGATGGTGTTCTGACGGCGCTCAAGACCTGCCCGGCCGCGGCCCCCGGTCTGCCCGTGACCGATGCCCTGTGGCGTGCAGAGGATGGCGAAGTCGCCGGCACCCAAGACCGCACCGCCCTTTACGCAGCCCAAACCCCGCAAGGTTTTGTCACCGCCGCCATTCAGGCCGCCCATGCCACCTTTGACGGGGTCGCGGCGGATGATGTCGAAGTGGCGCGTGCGGCCGGAATCTCCGTTGCCATCACCCCCGGCAGCGCCGATAACCTGAAAATAACCCTGCCCGGCGATTTGACCCGCGCCGCCCGCATATTGGAGAGCCAGATGGACATTCGCACCGGCAACGGATTTGACGTACATGCCTTTGGACCCGGTGATCACGTGATGCTGTGCGGCGTGAAAATCGACCATGACCAAGGGCTTATGGGCCATTCTGACGCGGATGTCGGGATGCACACGGTGACTGACGCGATTTATGGGGCTTTGGCGATGGGCGATATCGGCCAGCATTTCCCGCCCTCTGATCCGCAATGGAAAGGTGCCGCGAGCCATATCTTTTTGACCCATGCCGCCGATCTGGCGCGGTCCAAGGGGTTCACCCTGACCCATGTCGATTGCACCTTGATCTGCGAATACCCAAAGGTCGGCCCCCATGCCGCCGCCATGCGCGATGTCATGGCCCTGTATCTGGGGATCGACGCCGACCGCGTATCGGTCAAGGCAACCACATCCGAGCGTCTGGGCTTTACCGGTCGCGGCGAAGGCATCGCCTGCATGGCCACAGCAACATTGGTGAAACTATGAAACTTGCAAAGCTGATCGGCACCGTTCTGGGCGTCGGATATATTCGCCCTGCCCCCGGCACCTGGGGGTCGCTGGTCGCCCTGCCATGGGCGTGGCTGTTGCATGTGATCGGCGGGTTCCCCTTGCTGGTGATCGGTATCCTCGTGGCCTTTGCCGCCGGTTGGTGGGCGACGGCAAAGATGACGGCTGGCAGCGATGACCACGACCCCTCCGAGATCGTGATCGACGAGGTCGCAGGCCAGTGGATCGCCCTGCTGCCGCTCAGTTATGCGGCGTGGTCGATGGGGTTGAATATCCTTGTGATGTGGCCGGGCTGGATTGCGGCCTTTGCGCTGTTTCGCCTGTTCGACATCTGGAAGCCGCTGCTGGTGGGCTGGGCTGACCGGCGCGGTGATGCGCTTGGCGTGATGCTGGATGATGTGATTGCGGGGGTCTTTGCACTGATCTGCGTGATTGCGCTGGCGGGGCTTTATCATGGGCTTCTCTGACGCGGCGATTTTGCTGGAACGCGCCCTTGCGCGCGGCATCATGATCACCAGCGCCGAAAGCTGCACCGGGGGCATGGTCGCTGCTGCATTGACCGATTTGCCCGGATCATCCGCCATGTTTGACCGCGGGTTTGTCACCTATACCAATGACGCCAAGATAGATTTGCTCGACGTGTCACCGGCAACCCTTGACCAGTTCGGGGCCGTGTCCGAACAGGTCGCGCGGGAAATGGCACTAGGTGCCTTGGCCCATTCAAAAGCCCAAATCGCCGTATCCATCACCGGAATCGCAGGGCCTGGCGGGTCTGAACACAAGCCTGAAGGGCGCGTGTGCTTTGGTCTGGCCACCGATGAAAACGTCGCGGTTGAGACGCTGGATTTTGGCCCGCTGGGGCGCGATAAGGTCCGTCTGGCCGCGCGCGACCACGCCTTGACCCTGCTTTTGGGCGCGGTTTCAAACTGATCAAAAAATAGGCTTAACGCCTTCTATGCAGCCTAAATTTAAGGCGCTTGCATAAATGCACGAATAAATGGCGGCTCTGCCTGCATTTTGACTTTCGCTGCGCCACCCCATCCGCTTTGCAGCCTTTCAACATACCGCAATGGGGGAAATTAACGATGAATGCTGCCGATACAGCCTGGATCATGACCGCGACGGCCTTGGTTCTGTTTATGACTTTGCCGGGGCTTGCCCTGTT
The DNA here is from genome assembly GCF_965641905.1 of Sulfitobacter sp. SH22. NCBI lineage: Bacteria > Pseudomonadati > Pseudomonadota > Alphaproteobacteria > Rhodobacterales > Roseobacteraceae > Sulfitobacter > Sulfitobacter sp. SH22. The sequence goes on along the minus strand of NZ_OZ282573.1, from coordinate 911,724 downwards.
TTACGGCGGCCTTGTGCGCAGCCGCAACGTGCTGAGCGTTTTCATGCATTGCTATGCCATCGCCTGTCTGATGAGCGTGCTTTGGTTTTTCGTCGGCTATTCCATCGCTTTCGGGTCCGGCACATCGGGTTTCTGGGGCGGCTTGGACAAGCTGGGCCTGAACGGCGTCACGGTCGACAGCCTGTCCGGCACCCTGCCCGAGATCTTGTTCTTTGCTTTCCAGATGACATTCGCGATCATCACGCCTGCGCTGATCGTCGGTGCCTATGTTGAGCGTGTCGGCTTTGGCTTTGTCATGCTGTTTTCGGGGCTGTGGATGTTGATCTGCTATGCGCCTGTTGTGCATTGGGTCTGGGGCGGCGGTTTTCTGGCCGACGGCGGTATCTTTGGCGATGTGGGCGTACGCGACTTCGCGGGCGGCATTGTGGTGCATGAAACCGCGGGTCTCGCGGCACTGATCATCGCCTTCTTTCTGGGGGCCCGCAAGAACAGCCACACACCGCCGCATAACCCCGGTTTTGTGATGATCGGTGCGGCGATGCTGTGGGTCGGTTGGTTCGGCTTTAACGGCGGCTCGCAACTGGCGGCGGATGGTGGTGCCGCAATGGCGATCACGGTCACGCATATTTCGGCCGCGACAGCGTCTCTGTCCTGGGCGCTGTGGGAACGTATCAAATTCGGCAAATCGTCGATGGTGGGTATCGTCACGGGTACAATTGCGGGTCTGGCATCCATCACCCCCGCGTCCGGTTTTGTCGGCCCATGGGAGGCGCTGATCATCGGTGCCGTGGCCGGTGTGATGTGTCAGGAAGCCGTTTTGCTGATCCGTAACAAAGCCAAGATCGACGATACGCTGGATGTCTTTGCCGTACACGGTGTGGGTGGTATCTTTGGCACGATCATGATCGCGGCCTTTGGCGCGGGCTCCTGGGCGGCGCAACTGGGGTCGCTGGCGATTGTTGGCATCTATACCACTGTGGTCACCGTCGCCTTGGTGTTCATCTGCAAAGCGATCACACCGCTGCGCGTGTCGGAAGAGGAAGAGACAACCGGCCTTGATCTGGCTGTGCACGGCGAGCGCGCCTATGATCTGACCAGCTAGGCCGGGATATATTGGAAGCGGCTCGATTGATTTCGAGCCTTGGCAATCCCTGAAAAAACGATGCTCTCGCATGTCACATGCGGGAGCATTTTTCGTCTCATACCGTGGTTTCCATGACGACACCCCGATTTCTTAATTTAGACAAATACACATGCGAATGAGGGCGAAAGCATATTTGCAAAATGGATGATCACTGTGCGCGACGGGATTCTCGAGGGGTTCGAACCCAAATTTAAATCCATTTCCAAGGATGCCGACCGGTACTTTGACGCTCTTGTCGCCTGTTCCGAAAGCGGCAGTATTCGAACGGATCAGGTCATTGCGCTCAGCGGGGCGGGCACCCTTTGGATCACCTATCAATATATCGACAACGGTTTTCTTGATCTGGTCGAGGCGGACATGATCCGCACTGTGACCAGCCGCGATTTCTTTGGCCCTTTGTTTGAAAACACAAGGTTGATACTGAACCGGCTGCTGCTTGTGTCAGAGCCGGACCGTGTGATCAAAATCTACCGCGCTGCCATCAAGCATCGCTTGAATGCGTTGAAATCCATCAGCGCAACCCGAAAGAAAGCCCAAAAACAACCCGATCGCATCCGCGCCGAGCAATGGGCAGATACGTATATTCCAGCGCTCGAAACAATGTTGCAGGACTATCGCGCGCTGCTGGTGCCGATCGATAAAACCGACCCTGAGCTGGCCGAATTCGATCAGATGTTTCAGCGGCTTGAAACGGCTTTTCGGACCTCGAACGGCTGATGTCGGTGTTGGTTAAGCCGTCGGCCCGTATAAATCCGCCGCGCGTTTTTCAAAGGCGCGTACCACGCGTTGCATCGCCTCGTTGAAAACCACGCCGATGATCTTTTGCAGCACCATGTTCTTGAACTCGAAATCGACAAAGAAATGGACCTTGCAGGTACCTTGCCCCGCGTCTTCGAAATGCCAGTTGGATTTCATGAACTTGAACGGCCCGTCCAGATATTCGGTGTCGATCTTTTTCGGTTCAGGCCACAGCACCACACGGCTGGTGAACCTTTCGCGGAACACCTTGAAACTGATCACCAGATCGGCATCCATCACCTCGTGATCGCCTTTGTCCGTGCGGCTTTTGATGCGCGCGGCGGCGGTCCAGGGCAGAAATTCGGGGTAAGACGCCACATCGGCCACCAGATCATACATCTGTTGGGCGGTGTAGGGCAGTTCGCGGGTCTCTGAATGGGTAGGCATTGATTTCCATCTGTCATGTAGTTAGCCCTTATGAAATCTTAAACGCCCCCTTTTCAAGGTCAAACCCATGCCAACGCGTCCTTATGTCATCGATGAAATGATCTCGGCCAAGGCGATTGCTGCGCGGATCGAAGCGTTGTGCCGTGAAATCCAGACCGAATTCGAAGGCACCAGCAAGCTGACCGTGGTCGGGCTGCTGCGCGGATCGTTTGTGTTTATCGCCGATCTGGTGCGCGAACTGGACCTGCCGATCGAGGTGGATTTTCTGGAAGCGTCCAGCTATGGCGACGGCATGGAAAGCAGCAGAGAAGTACGTATTCTCAAGGACTTGCGCGGCGCTATCGAAGCGCGTGACGTGCTGGTTGTCGAAGATATCGTCGATACGGGCCACACGTTGCACCACGTGCGCAACCTGCTTTTGTCGCGCGAACCGGCGCGGCTGAAAACCATTGCATTGCTGGACAAACCCAGCCGCCGCGAGGTCGACATGAAGGCCGATTGGATCGGCTTTGAAATACCGGATGAATTTGTTGTGGGCTATGGCATTGATTTCGCACAGCGCAACCGCAACCTGCCCTTTATCGGCAAGGTCCGCTTCACATCATGAACATTGTCTGGCTCATGCGGATGAAACGCTGGGCGCAAAACCCGCCGTCGCCCCGGCGGGTTAAGTTTGTGTTTGCAATCATTCTGGTCGCGGCGATCATCTTTGGTCTGGAATACGCCGGCTATTGGCCCGAGTGGTTAACAGCCGAACGTATGGGCCGCAGGTTCTAACCTAGCTTTTTGCCAGCTTGGCCTGACGCGCGGCCCGCAGGCGCGCGAAATCATCCCCCGCGTGATAGCTGGACCGGGTGAGCGGTGTCGCCGAAACCATCAAGAATCCCTTGCCGAATGCCGCCTTTTCATAGGATGCGAATTCATCAGGATGCACGAAACGGTCCACGCGGTGATGTTTGGGCGTGGGTTGCAGATATTGCCCGATGGTCAGGAAATCGATGTCGGCGGCGCGCATGTCTTCCATGACCTGAATGACCGATTGGCGGTCTTCGCCCAAGCCGACCATGATGCCGGATTTGGTGAACATCGACGGGTCCAGTTCCTTGACCCGCTGCAACAGACGCAAGCTGTGGAAGTACCGCGCGCCGGGGCGGACTTCGGGGTACAGGCCCGGCACGGTTTCGAGGTTGTGGTTAAACACGTCAGGCCGCGCCTCGACGACGATTTCCAGCACCTTCGGATCGCAGCGGATGAAATCCGGCGTCAGAATCTCGATCGTGGTGTCGGGCGACCTCTTGCGAATGGCGCGAATGGTCTGCGCGAAATGTTCGGCACCGCCGTCCGCAATGTCGTCGCGGTCAACCGAAGTGATCACAACGTGGTTCAGCCCCAGTTTGGCCACCGCATCTGCAACGCGGCCCGGTTCGAACACGTCCAGATCCTCGGGCGGCTTGCCGGTGGCGATGTTGCAGAAGGTGCAGGCGCGGGTACAGACTTCGCCCATGATCATCATGGTGGCGTGGCCCTGCGACCAACATTCGCCCACATTGGGGCAACCGGCTTCCTCGCAAACTGTGACCAGCTTGTTTTCACGCATAATTTTTGCCGTATCTGCGTAACCTTGGCCCCCTGGTGCCTTGACGCGAATCCAGCTTGGTTTTTTCGGCTGCGGATTATCGGGGCGTTTGGCTTTTTCAGGGTGGCGCTGTTCGGGGATTTTAAGGTCGCGCATGGTCTGGCTCCGTATGTCGGTTCGCGGGCAATGTAGTCGTTTCACCCGCCACAGGAAAGAGGCAGCGGGCGCATGGCTGGTTTTCGAAAAATGGGGGGATTTTTGGCCCGAGGATCAGAAAGATGTTCTCATTTTTCAACTATTTAAAAAAATGTTAATTTTCCCTTCGCCTGTTGCGGGTATCCACCCTAAGGTTGCACTCGTTTTTAACGCTATACCAAGAGGAAAACTAAATGTCCGCACCCAACGGAATCCAAGACGTCTGTATCATCGGCTCAGGCCCTGCCGGTCTTCAGGCTGCCTATTATTTCGCGAAAAAGGGGGTGTCATTTACCGTCCTTGAGCGGTCGGACAAGATCAGCGCGTTTTTGCGTAACTTCCCGCGCCATCGTCAGTTTATCTCGATCAACAAGGTGCATACGGGCCTCAGCAACCCTGAAACCCGTCTGCGCCATGACTGGAATTCGCTGCTGAACGACGAAGGGCTTCTGTTCAAGGACTGGAGCCGCAAGTATTTCCCAAGTGCCGATGATTTCACCAGCTATGCCGAAACCTTTGCCAAACCGCTGGCAGATCACATCGTTTGCAACGCCGATGTTCAAAAAATCGAAAAAGCCGCTGACGGCTTTGTGATCAGCTGTGCCGACGGGTCCACGCACCGCGCGGCAAATGTGATTGTGGCCACCGGCGTCAGCCAGGCCTGGGATCCGGGTATCAAAGGGTTTGAACTGGCGGCAAATTATACCGAATTCGACCCGACCCCCGAGCTTTACGAAAACAAGCGGGTGCTGATTCTGGGCAAAGGCAACTCTGCCTTCGAGACCGCCGATTCGCTGTTGGAACATGCGGCCAGCATCCACGTGATGAGCCCCAACCCGATCAAGTTCGCATGGCAGACGCATTTTGTCGGCAACCTGCGCGCGGTGAACAATAATTTCCTCGATACATATCAGCTGAAATCCCAAAATGCGGTGATTGATGCCAAGGCGACCGAGATCACCAAAGAAAACGGCGTCTATACCGTGCGGGCGCAAATGACGGCAGCCGAAGGGCACGAAATCGTGCTGACCTATGACCATGTCATCGCCTGCACAGGGTTCCAGTTCGACAATTCGATCTTTGCCGAAGACATCCAGCCCGCCCTGCGCCACTTCGATAAATTCCCCGTCATGACCGGCGAATGGGAAAGCGAGAATGTCAAAGGCCTGTTCTTTGCGGGCACGATTATGCAGTCTTGCGACTATAAAAAGACCATGTCGGGCTTTATCCACGGCTTCCGGCACAACGTCAAAAGCCTTGCGGAACTGATCACGGTGCGGGTCCACGGCACCGCCTATCCCACCGTGACGACCCCCCTGTCAGCACCCGAACTGGGCAATGCGATCATCGACCGGATCAGCACGGCGTCGGGTATTTTCCTGCAACCGGGTTTCATGGCCGATGTGATTTTGCTGGACGGACCACAGGCTGGTAAAACCTATCAGGACATCCCCGTATCCTGGACGAAAGACGCCCCCTTTACCACGGGTTCGTTCTTGCAGGTCACGCTGGAATATGGCGATTTTGGCAGCGATTCCCTGCATGTGAAACGTCAGAACAACGTGTTTGGCAAAGAACCCGATGCGTTCATCCATCCGGTGGTCCGCTTGGTGACGGATGGCAAAGTCGTGGATCAGATGCATATGGCCGATCACCTGGATGCCGATTGGCGCCCGCGTGATGCGCGCGGTGGCGACCAGGGCACCGTTTTGCAGATGACCTTTGCCGATGCGGGCGGCACCGTTGATCCCGCCGATGTCGCACGCCAGCAGCTTGATGCGTTCTTGCTTCGGGACGGGATCGGCCAGTTCGCACACGCGACAGCGGCTGAATGAAAAAGGGGCGCGGCGGTTGAACGCCGCGCCCAGCCCCTTGCGCCGGTCAACCGATCATCGCGCTTCCGGGCCCCAATGTTTCATCGTAATGCTTGCGCAGCCGCATCAACGCGATCCGTAGCACGATCTTGCCCGACCGCGCCGACCAGCCAAGCCGCTTTTCGGTGGTCTCCAACCCCTCCAGGTAACAGCAGCAGCGCAACACCACATCCGACAGCCCCGGACCCAGATCGGCCAGGGCCGACCCGACCCGTGCCCGCGCCGCAGAGGGCGCGCTGCCGGTAAAGCTGCCCGCAGGCGCGTCACCGCCGGGGGTTAGAAACCGGTCCCAGTTCTGCGTGGTTTTTTCGCCCATTTGGGCCAGCTCGAAATCCTCGCGCAGGCGTTCACCGGCTTGCACCAAGCGGTCAGACAGAAAATTCGTTCCGTCCTTGTCACGGCGGCGCGCCAAAGCCGCCAAAGGGCTTTCGGCAAGGGTATAGCGGGCGCGGCGCGATGATTGCGGGCGCGCGCATATGTCGTCCTGGGTGGCAAAATCGGCTTGCGCATCCGCAAACCCCAGCGGTCCGCGCGGCTGTTCCTGCTGCAACATCTGTTCCAGCGCGGTGCGCCCCGCGGCCGTGATGAAATACCGCGTAATCCGCCCGCTGCCGGTGGTGGCAATCCACCCTTTAAGCGCCATCGCCTGTGCAATCGGTCGGTCAACCACTGCGGTGCGGGTGCTTGACCCGCCTGCCCCGTCGCGCACCACGACGGCCTTTTCCATCTCGGCTGCCACCGCCAGCATCGCGCCGGTTTCACACATCCGGCGCAAGATCCGGCGCGCTTCGGACATCAGGGTTTCATCATCGGGCATTTGAGGGTCCTCGGGCTGGGTCATCTTTGGCCTTTCTGTGTTCCTTGGGGACGTGCGGCGGCTCACGCGGCCCAGTGTTTCCAAAGCATCATCAATCAACGGATCGTCCCGCCGGGTCTCCAGCTTTCGGATCTGGCGCAGGATGGTTGATGCATGGCAATCGGCGGAGCGTGCCAAGGCGCGGATCGGGCGGCCCTGCTCCACATGCGACAGATAATGTCGTGCGTCGCGGGGGACCCATGCCGGTATGTCTGATCCGGCGGAATGTGCCGCCGGGCGAGTGGTTGAAAGCCCTGTCATATTGCTTGTCCCTTTTTGTCAGTTACTAAAGTTGTCCACAGACTTATCCACACAACCTAAAGATGCATTAGTTACGTGTTTGTTAAAATCACGCCGTCGAAACCATGATTGTTTCCAAATGGTAAACAGTCGTAACCGGCCCGCGCGGCCAGACCACCGGCTGCGCAACAGATCGAAATTTCATGTGATGGTTCGGGGGTTCCGGCCCGCGTCACGGGACGATTTCAAACCTCAAGGATCTGAAAACATGCAAGATATCATCTCAAGACTGAACGCCCTGCACCGCCCGTCCCTGCTGATGCGGGCGGCGCGCATTGGCGCAGAAAGCTATCGCAGGGCCAGCCATTTGCGGCGTCTTCTGGGGTGCAGCACCCCCCCGCGCAGCGGTCCGGCCTTGATGCACCTGATCGAGATCGAGGCAGAACTGAACGCCCAAAGAAAAATGGCGGACGCAAGCTATTGCCTGGTCCGCCATGTTGATGTGGTCAGCGCCATGATCGGCGAAGCCCGCGTGCTGCGGTCCTCGGAAGATCCGATTACATAAAGCTGTCCGGCTCTGCCGCTTTGCGTTCTGCAACAAACGCATCCAATGCCTCGCGGATTGCGGGGTCCATGGGGGGCTGAACATAGTCTCCCAACAGTTTCTCAACCCGTGCCGACGCCAGGGCTTGGGTGTCGCGCGATCCCTCGTCCTGCCAGGTCTCGAACGGCTTGTAGTCCAGCAGATCGGATTTCCAGAACGCCGACTTAAAGTTCGCCTGCGTATGGGCACAGCCCAGATAGTGGCCGCCGGGGCCCACTTCGCGAATGGCATCCAACGCTTGGGCGTCCTCGTCCATCTGGATGCCTTGCGCCAGATGATGCAACGCACCCAACTGGTCCGCATCCATCACGAATTTCTCGAAGGAACTCACCAACCCGCCCTCAAGCCAGCCACAGGCATGCAACATAAAGTTCACGCCAGACAGCAGGCCCATGTTCAGGCTGTTTGCGGTCTCGTAGGCGGCCTGCGCATCAGGCAGTTTCGACCCGCAGAACGATCCCGCAGACCGGAACGGCAGTTTCATCCGCCGCGCCAACTGCCCCGCGCCATAGGTAATATGCGACGCTTCCGGCGTGCCAAAGGTCGGCGCACCCGAATTCATGTCGATCGACGTCACAAATGCCCCGAAAATCACCGGTGCTCCTTTGCGGACCAACTGGCTATAGGCGATGCCCGCCATCACTTCGGCCAACACTTGCGTCAAGGTACCGGCCACTGACACAGGTGCCATCGCACCGCCCACGATAAAGGGCGAAATGATCGCAGCCTGGTTGTTTTCGGCAAATACCTTCAACGCGCCCATCATCACATCGTCGAATGTCATGGGAGAGTTGATGTTGATCAGCGATGTCATCACCGTGTTTTGCTGCACGAAATCAGCGCCAAACAGGATGTTGCACATATCAACCGAATCCTGCGCGCGGCTCGGCTCGGTCACAGAGCCCATGAACGGCTTGTCGCTCAGGGTCATGTGGGCGTGCAACATATCCAGATGGCGCTTGTTCACCGGCACGTCGGTCGGCTCGCACACGGTGCCGCCAGAATGGTGCAACCACTTGGACATATAGCCCAGCTTCACGAATTTGTTGAAATCATCCATGGTGGCATAGCGACGGCCCCCCGCAGCATCGCGCACAAAGGGCGGTCCATAAACCGGTGCCAACACCAGATTGCGGCCGCCGATTACGACATTGCGGTCAGGGTTGCGGGCATGCTGGGTATATTCAGACGGTGCCGTCTTGCACAATTCACGCGCCAGACCCCGCGGGATACGCACACGGTCGCCAGTCACAGTTGCCCCCGCCGCACGCCACAATTCCAACGCTTCGGGGTTGTCAGGGAAGTTAACGCCGATTTCTTCCAGAATGATATCGGCGTTGCGCTCGATGATCTCTAACGATTCGTCGTTCAATATCTCGAAATTCGGAATATTGCGCTCGATATACTTTGCAGTCTCAAAGGATACGGCCGACCGCTCCGCGCGCCGCGCTGCTCCGCCGCCGCCACGCCCACGTCTTGCTGATTCCGCCATGTGATGTTCCTTTTCGCCAAATCTTTCGCCTAGCTACCCCATTCCCCGAGCCGATTTCACGCGGATAACGGCTTTAGGCGTCAAAAACCGACATTGGCCCCTTCTCTGGCTTAAAAATATCCCCGGGGTCTGGGGGCTGGCCCCCAGTCCACTCTTGCCACGCGCGCGATCCGCCCATAATCAGTCTGCATGACAGATATCTCCCATGACCGCCTTCTCATCATCGACTTCGGCAGCCAGGTCACCCAGCTGATCGCCCGCCGTTTGCGTGAACTCAATGTGTTTTGCGAAATTCACCCGTTCAATACGGTTGATGACGCCTTCCTCAAGGACTTCGATCCCAAAGCGGTGATCCTGTCCGGCGGACCGTCCTCGGTCTTTGCCGAAGGTGCGCCCATGCCGCCGCAGTCGGTGTTTACGCTGGGCGTGCCGATCCTGGGGATCTGCTATGGCCAACAGGTGATGATGCATTGCCTGGGCGGCAAGGTCGAACGCGGCCACGGCACTGCCGAATTCGGTCGGGCCTTTGTCACACCTTCACAAGCGCGGCTTGATCTGCTGGACGGCTGGTTTGAAACCGACCGCGAACAGGTCTGGATGAGCCATGGCGACCACGTCAGTGCCATCGCACCGGGCTTTGAGGTCTATGGCACCTCGCCCAATGCGCCGTTCGCGATTACGGCCGATGCGTCGCGTCACTTCTATGCGGTTCAATTCCACCCCGAGGTGCACCACACCCCCAACGGGGCCAAGCTTTATGAAAACTTCATCAAGCTGGCGGGGTTCAAAGGCGACTGGACCATGCGCGCTTACCGCGAGGAAGCGATTGCCGCGATCCGCGAGCAGGTGGGCGACGCCAAAGTGATCTGCGGCCTGTCGGGCGGGGTTGATTCCTCGGTCGCCGCAGTGTTGATCCACGAGGCGATCGGCGACCAGCTGACCTGCGTTTTTGTCGACCACGGCTTGCTGCGCAAGGGCGAGGCCGAAGAGGTCGTGAAGATGTTCCGCGACAATTACAACATGCCGTTGATCCATGCTGACGAACAGGAGCTGTTCCTGGGCGAGCTGGACGGGGTTTCCGACCCTGAAACCAAGCGCAAGATCATTGGCAAGCTGTTCATTGACGTGTTCCAGAAACATGCAACCGCCGTGGGCGATGCCAAGTTTCTGGCCCAGGGCACGCTCTACCCCGATGTGATCGAATCCGTGTCGTTTTCCGGTGGCCCGTCGGTCACGATCAAATCCCACCACAACGTTGGCGGCCTGCCCGAAAAGATGGGCTTGAAACTGGTTGAACCGCTGCGTGAATTGTTCAAGGACGAGGTCCGCGCCTTGGGGCGCGAACTGGGTCTGCCCACCAGCTTTATCGGCCGTCACCCGTTTCCGGGTCCCGGTCTGGCCATTCGCTGCCCCGGCGAGATTACCCGCGAAAAGCTGGCAATCCTGCGCGAGGCCGATGCGGTCTATATCGACCAGATCCGCAAGCACGGGCTTTATGATGAAATCTGGCAGGCGTTTGTGGCGATCCTGCCGGTGCGGACCGTTGGCGTTATGGGCGACGGCCGGACCTATGATTTTGCCTGCGCCCTTCGCGCGGTGACATCCGTGGATGGCATGACGGCGGATTACTATCCGTTCACCCATGAATTCCTGGGCGAAACGGCAACGCGCATCATCAACGAAGTGCCGGGCATCAACCGCGTCACCTATGACATCACATCCAAACCTCCGGGCACGATTGAATGGGAATGATGCTCCCCAAAAGAAAGATGCCTCCGGCGGGGATTTTTTTCCATTTGGAAGACAGGGTGTGAGCCCGACGCTGAAGGCAGCACTTTGGATGATCGGGTCGATCAGTTCGTTTTCCGCGATGGCTGTCGCGGGGCGCGAAGTGTCGGGCGTCTATGACACGTTCGAGATCATGATGTACCGGTCGGCGGTTGGGGTTTTGGTGGTCGTCACGCTGGCCTTTGCCACGGGCGCATGGCGGCAGATCAACACGCGCAATCTGGGTCTGCAGATCGGGCGCAATCTGGCGCATTTCACCGGCCAGAACCTTTGGTTTTATGCCGTCACTGTTATTCCGCTGGCACAGGTTTTCGCGCTGGAATTCACCTCGCCCTTGTGGGTGATTGTGTTGTCGCCGCTGATCCTGGGGGAAAAGCTGACGAAAATTCGCGCTTTGGCGGCGTTGATGGGGTTTGTGGGCATTCTGGTTGTAGCCCGTCCCACGGTCGAGGGGATCAATGCGGGCGTGATTACCGCCGCGTCCTCTGCGATCTTCTTTGCCTTTACGATCATGCTGACAAAACGGCTGACGCGCAGTCAGACCATTACCACGATCCTGTTTTACCTGACCGTGACGCAGTTGGTCTTTGGCCTTGTGACAGCCGGATATGACGGCGACATCGTCTTGCCCGACATGACCCACGGCCCGCTTTTACTGTTGATCGGGGTCGCGGGGTTGCTGGCGCATTATTGCCTGACCAACGCCCTGTCGATCGCCCCTGCCACGGTGGTTGTGCCGATTGATTTCATCCGCCTGCCCGTCATCGCGATCATCGGGATGCTGGTTTATGCCGAGGCCTTGGATATCTGGGTCTTTGTCGGGGCGGCCATTATTTTTATCGGCAATTACATCAACCTGTGGGTCGAGACGCATAAAAAGATTTGACCGTTCGGGGATAACGCTTGGAGCCTGAAACCGAGGGTCTGTGGGGAATAAAAGCCCGCCGCAGTTCTGTGGCGGGCTTTTTGCGTTGTCGCGTGATCGGGTGGCTAGTCTATCGCCCGGCCATTTGATAGGTAACGCAAAACCGTTAGATCCAAGGACGACACCGATGCTTTACCCTTCTGCTGATGCATGGCGCGCCGCACCGCGCAAAAAAGTACTGGTGTTTGCCATGTCTGGCTTGGGCAAGACCCATCTGTCGCATTTGCTACGCAGCAATGGCAACTGGTTCCACTACTCTATCGATTACCGCATCGGGACGCGGTATTTGGGCGAAACCATCGCCGACAACGCCAAAGCCGAGGCGATGAAAGTGCCGTTTCTGCGCGATCTTTTGCTGAGCGACAGCATTTATATCGGGTCGAACATCACCTTTGATAACCTGTCGCCTGTTGCCACCTGGCTGGGCAAGCCGGGCGATCCGGCCAAAGGCGGATTGCCGATGGCGGAATATGCCAAGCGTCAGGAGGCGTTCAAAAAGGCCGAACTGGCGGCCTTGTATGACACGGCCCATTTCGCAGCGCGGGCGAAGGATTTGTACGACTATCCGCATTTCATCTGTGACACCGGCGGGTCGATTTGCGAATGGGTTGACCCCGAAGATGATCACGATCCGCTGATGAAGACCCTGTCGGAGGAATGCCTGCCGATCTGGATTAAGGGCGACGAAGCCCACACCCAGGAACTGATCCGCCGCTTTGACCGCGCACCCAAGCCGATGGCCTATCAGCCCGAGTTTCTGGCGCGGGTCTGGGCCGAATATCTGAGCGAAAACAACTGCAAAGAGGATGAGGTTGATCCTGATGCTTTCATCCGCTGGACCTATGCCCAAGCGCTGGCCCATCGCCAGCCCCGCTATGAGGCGATGGCCCGCTGGGGGGTGACTGTCACGACCGATCAGGTCGCCGCGCTGACCTGCGAAAAGGATTTCGTCGAGCTGATTGCAGGGGTGATGGAAGACTAACCCTTGGCAGTTTTGCCCGCACGCCCTATCTAGACGTCTGTTTCAAGTTGGATTTTACCTATGCCCATCAAGCTTCCCTCGGACCTGCCCGCCTATGACGTGTTGACGCGCGAAGGTGTTATGGTGGTTGACGAAGAACTGGCCGCCACGCAGGATATCCGCCCGCTGCGCATCGCCTTGCTGAACTTGATGCCGAAAAAGATCCAGACAGAGAACCAGTTTGCCCGCCTGATCGGTGCCACCCCCTTGCAGATCGAATTCAGCCTGTTGCGGATGTCGGACCATCAATCGCGCAACACTGCCGCCGACCATCTGGAGAGCTTTTACCGCCCTGTATCCGACGTCTGGGATGAAAAATTCGACGGGCTGATCATCACCGGTGCGCCGATCGAGCATATGGATTTCCAAGACGTCACCTATTGGGATGAGCTGACCCGCGTCATGGATTGGACCCAGACCAACGTGCATTCCACCTTTGGCGTGTGCTGGGGCGGAATGGCGATGATCAACTATTTCCACGGTGTCAAAAAACACCTGCTGGACCACAAGGCGTTCGGCTGTTTCAGGCATAGCAATCTGGCCCCGTCCTCGCCCTATCTGCGCGGATTTTCCGACGATCTGGTGGTGCCCGTCAGCCGTTGGACCGAAATGCGCGCCGCCGAGGTCGACAGCGTGCCGGGGCTGCATACGCTTTTGGGCAGCGCCGAGGTCGGCCCCTGTCTGGTCGAAGACGCAGCACACCGTGCGTTGTATATCTTTAACCATCTGGAATATGACCGCGACACGTTGAAAGACGAATATGACCGCGACGTCGAAGCCGGCACACCGATCAATATACCGTGCAATTACTACCCTGATGATGATCCCACCAAGGTGCCGCTGAACCGCTGGCGCAGTCATGCGCATCTGCTTTATGGCAACTGGATCAACGAGATCTACCAATCCACCCCGTTTGAACTTGATCGTATCGGGTCCTGAAATGCTGATCGCTGTTGCCCTGCTGGTCGTGGGGCTGACGGCCCTTGTGCAATGGCGGGCCTATCAGCGTGAACGGATAACCAACGACCAATATCCGCCGCTTGGCGAATTCTTGGAGGTGAACGGCACCAAGGTACATGCGTTGGTGCGGGGCAGCGGCCCTGATCTGGTGCTGATCCACGGGGCGTCGGGCAATCTGCGTGATTTCACCTTTGATATGGTCGATGAACTGGCAACCCGCTACCGGGTGATCTGCTTTGACCGCCCCGGATTGGGCTGGACCGATGTCTTGCCCGGCAACGCGGGGGCGTGTAATAAAAGCTCCGCCTCTCCTGCGGAACAGGCCGCGATGCTTCAGCAGGCCGCCGATCAGCTTGGGGTGCGCAATCCGGTTGTGCTGGGCCATTCCTATGGCGGGGCTGTTGCCTTGGCATGGGGGTTGGCGCGCCCGGATCAGACCGGTGCGCTGGTGCTTGTCGCTGCGGTGTCCGAAGTCTGGCCCGGCAGTCTGGGCTGGCAATACCAGCTGACCGGCTCCACATTGGGAAGCGGTTTGGTGATCCCGGTCATCACCGCTTTTCTGCCCAAGAAATTCGTCGAGGCCAGCCTCGCGGCGATCTTTGCGCCACAGCCTATTCCGCAGGGCTACGGCCCGCATATCGGCAGTGACCTTGCCCTGCGCCGTCCCTCCCTGCGGGCCAATGCCCAGCAGGTGAACTCGCTTTTGCCCCACATCCGTCAAATGGTGCCGCACTATGGGACCCTGACCATGCCGGTGGAGGTGATTCACGGCACGGGAGATACGATTGTGCCAATGGATATCCACGCCAAGGTACTGATGACACAACTGCCCAACGCCAAGCTGACAACCCTGCCCGGTACCGGCCATATGCCCCAACATGTTGAACGCAGTGCTGTTTTTGACGCGATTGACCGCGCGACCTTGCGTGCGGGTTTGCGCTAGCTGCCGGAACGCTTCATAACATATAAATAACGACAGTATCAGGAGGCCGCCATGGACCTGCCCTTTGACGGTGCAATCAGCGCCTATTTCGAAAATGACGCCCCGGATTCCATCCGCAAAGCGATCAAACGCGCAGAAAACGATGATGTTCTGTCCGAGAGCTACCCCCATTCCGAACGCATGGGCGGCAAACGCTATGACAAGGAAATGGCGCGTTTGCAGATCGAACTGGTCAAATTGCAAGCATGGGCACGCGATACGGGCACCCGCATCGCAATGGTCTTCGAAGGTCGCGATGCCGCTGGCAAAGGCGGCACAATCGGGCGGTTCCGCGAAAACCTGAACCCCCGCGAGGCCCATGTCATCGCCCTGTCAAAACCGACCGAGACCGAAGCGGGCCAATGGTATTTCCAGCGTTACGTAAAACATCTGCCAACCGCCGGGCATTTTTCGTTCTTTGACCGCTCGTGGTATAACCGCGGCGTGGTTGAGCCGGTTTTCGGTTTTTGCACCGATACGCAGCGCGACCATTTCTTTACGCAGGTTGTCCCCTTCGAGAAGATGATCGTCGATGATGGCATCCACCTGTTCAAATTCTGGCTGAACGTCGGGCGCGCCGAACAGTTGCGCCGGATGCTGGCGCGCGAAAGCGATCCGCTCAAGCAATGGAAGCTCAGCATGATCGACGTTAAAGGTCTGGCCAAATGGGACGCCTATAGCGCCGCCATCACCGAGACACTGGCGCGCACCCACACCCCGATCGCGCCCTGGACGGTGATCCGCTCCGACGATAAACGCCGCGCGCGATTGCAGGCGATCCGCACGGTGTTGCACAGCTTTGACTACGCTCAAAAGGACGCCCGCGCGATTGGCGCGATTGACGACCAGATTTGCGGCACCCCGGACATCTGGGATGCCTAAACAGGGGTATCATCACGGCAATCTGCGTCAGGCGCTGATCGATGCAGCACTTGAACTGATCGAATTGCGCGGCCCCACCGGTTTCACCCTCTCCGAAGCGGCCAAGCAAGCGGGGGTGACCCCTGCCGCCGTCTATCGCCATTTCGAGGGCCGCGAAGACCTTATCGCCGAAGGGGCGTTGCAGGGCTATGCGATCTTTGCCGATCTGATGGACGCCGCCTATAATTCGGGCCAACCTTCCGCGCTCAAGGCCTTTGAGGCGACAAGCCGCGCCTACCTGGCTTTTGCGCGCGCCAATCCCGGCCATTACATCGCGATGTTCGAAAGCGGCATTTCGGTCAACCGCACGCCCGATCTGGCGGCAGCGGCCAATCGGGCCAATCAGGTGATGGAACAGGCAGCCAGCGATCTGAGCCGCCATATCCCGGCCGAAAAACGCCCGCCTGCGTCAATGTTCTCGGCGCATATCTGGGCGCTCAGCCACGGTGTGGTGGAACTGTTCGCGCGCAATTCACCGGGAAGGGCATCGCCCTTTCCAGCCGATGAACTGCTGGAAAGCGGCATTGGTATCTACCTGCGCGGTCTGGGTCTGGTGGACCCCGACACCTAGGCGGTTGGCTTAGGCGGCGGCGCGCCCGGTCAGATCAGACAAGACATCCGCCGCAATCTGGAAGGATTTCACCCGCGCCGCGTGGTCATGGATCTGCCCCGTCAGGATCATCTCGTCCGGTTGGTAGCGCGCGATCATATCGGCCAGTTGCGCCCGCACGCTATCCGGGCTGCCCACTGCAGTGACCCGCAAGGCCTGATCAACGGCTTGGCGCATCTGCGTGCCGACTTCGGCGTCAATATCATCCACTGGCCGCGGCAGCTTGCCGGGCCGTCCGGTGCGCAACCGCACAAAAGCCTGCTGCATGGATGTGCGTAAATAAGCCCCCTGCGCATCCGTATCTGCGGCAAATACATTGGCCGCCAGCATAAAATGCGGCCGTGCCCATTGCGCCGAGGGCTTGAAATCACGGCGATAGATCGCGACAGCCTCCTCCAGCGCATCAGGCGCGAAATGCGAGGCAAAGGCATATGGCAGCCCGAAATGCGCCGCCAGTTGCGCCCCGTAAAGCGACGATCCCAAAATCCAAACCGGCACATGGGTGCCCTGCCCCGGATGCGCTTTCACCGGTGCGTTGGGATGGGCCTCGTCCAGATAGCCCATCAATTCCGCCACATCATCGGGAAACCGGTCACCGCCCTGCATCCCGCGCCGCAACGCATGATAGACGGCCTGATCGCCGCCGGGTGCACGCCCCAACCCAAGATCAATCCGGTCGCCGTGGATCGTGGCCAGGGTGCCAAACTGCTCTGCAATGGCAAGCGGCGCGTGATTGGGCAACATGATCCCCCCCGCGCCCACGCGGATGGATGTCGTGTGATCCGCCACATGGCCGATCAAGACGGATGTCGCCGCCGACGCAATCCCGGGCATATTGTGATGCTCGGCCAACCAATAGCGGTGATACCCCGCCGCCTCGGCATGCTGTGCCAGATCAATGGTATTTGCGATGGCCTGACGTGCATCCGACCCTTCAGGGACGGGCGAAAGATCCAGAACGGAATAGCGCATGGCGGTGTCTCCTATCAACTTGCCCCCAACCTAAGCACGCGACACTGAAAACAAAACCACCCCAGCCGTTTCATTTTGCCAAATAAACTCTCCCCGAAGGGCCGGCCCGCCCCGCGCACCCACAGATGCATGTAAACACACCGAACAAACACCACGAAAAAGGGCCGCCCCCAGCAGGAGCGGCCCTTTCCACATATTCTGTCGCAAAACTTAGCGCTTGGAGAACTGGAAGCTCTTACGCGCTTTGGCCTTACCGTATTTCTTACGTTCAACAACACGGCTGTCACGGGTCAGGAAGCCTGCCGCTTTCAGCGCGCCGCGCAAGGAGGGATCATAAAGCTGCAAAGCTTTGGACACACCGTGCTTTACCGCGCCGGCCTGACCGGACAGACCGCCACCCTTAACAGTTGCAACAACGTCGAACTGACCGTCGGTGCCTGTGATGGTGAAAGGCTGTGCAAGGATCATCTGCAAAACGGGGCGCGCAAAATATTCGTTCTGCGGCTTGCCGTTTACGATCACCTTGCCGGAACCTGGCTTGATCCAGACGCGGGCAACCGCATCTTTACGCTTGCCGGTCGCATAGGCACGGCCAAGCGCGTCACGGACGGGCTCGCGTGGTGTCAATTCGACTGCAGCAACAGCGTTCTCGGATACGGCCGCTTCGAGGCCTTCGAGTGTTTTGATTTCATCAGCCATGCTTATTCACTCCGCGTGTTTTTGGGGTTCATGGCTTTAACGTCCAGAACCTCTGGGCTTTGCGCCTCGTGGGGGTGTTCGGAACCGGCATAAACGCGCAGGTTTGTCATGATCTGACGGCTCAGGCGGTTGCCAGGCAACATGCGCTTGACGGCCATAGTCACAACGCGCTCTGGGTGTGCACCCTCAAGGATCTGTGCCTTGGTACGCTCTTTGATCCCGCCGGGGTGGCCCGTGTGCCAGTAGAAGTTTTCTTCACGCTTCTTGCCGGTCATCTGGATTTTCTCGGCATTGATCACGATGACGTTGTCGCCGCAATCCATGTGAGGTGTGAAGGATGGCTTGTGTTTGCCGCGCAAACGCATGGCAATGATCGACGCAAGACGGCCAAGGACAACGCCTTCAGCGTCGACGATGATCCATTTCTTGTCGATATCTGCCGGTGTTGCAGAAAAGGTTTTCATGGAGGGAATTCCCGTTAATTTGGTGAAGGGGTCCGAAACGCGAACCCCGCTATCTGATGGCTGGGTTATAAACACGCGCCAAGTCGCGTCAAGCGCCAGTTTTCCAAATTAACCGTGCAAAAACAGTTACTTGCAAATTAGGTATAATAATACCCCACAAAAATCACACGCTCAGCTGCTCTGGCGGGCTGTCCAGCAGCTGGCGCAGCCGTAAAATCGCCGCCTCGTAGCTTTCCAGCGACACACCGGCGTTCACGGCAAGGCGCACGGCATGGGGCGCGCGGGCGTCACGGCTGACGAATTCTTCGGCCGACCGGATCTGCACGCCTTGCGCTTCGGCGGCCTGACAAAACGCCCCTGTCCGCCAGCCCACAGGCAAGCGCAGCCAGAGATAGGGCACATTGGCGCGCCATGTCACATCATAGCCGCCCAGAATATTGACCGCGCTTTGCACATAGGTGTTGAACCCCTGCCGTGTCCCTTCGGCCAATGTGTCGATGTCGGGATGGGTCAGCAGCTTTGCGCAGAGATCTGTCAGGGGCGTGGCAAGGCCAAAGCTGTTGTATTCCGCGACACGGCGCAGATCGGGCGTGCGCCCTTCGGGGGCAATGGCAAAGCCGATCCGCAAGGCCGGGGTCAGGATTTTGGCCAGCGACGAGATATACCAGCCCCGTTCGGGGGCCAGCAGACGGTAGGTCGGGGCCCGTTCGACCAGCATCCGGTAACAATCATCCTCGACGATCTGGATGTCGTATTTCCGCGCGACCTTGACCAGTTCATCGCGGCGGGCGACGGGGGTAAAGGTACCTGTCGGATTGTGAACCTCGGGCGAGGTGCAAAATATCTGCGCATCATGGTTGCGTGCGGCTTCTTCCAGCGCTTGGGGGATGACGCCATCGGCATCCATCGCAACGGGGATCACATCGGCGCGCAACAATTCAGCGGCACGGCGGAACCCCGGATAGGCCAGTTCCTCGATCAGGATCGCAGGCCGGCGGCCTTGCAAGATCGCCTGAAACACCAGTGACAGCGCGTTTTGCCCGCCATGGGTCAGCACGACATCGCTTTGCTCAAACGCCCCCAGCGGGGTGCCGGTCAACCAGCGCACCACGGCTTCGCGGGCGGGTTGCGCACCGATACGGCTGGGATAATGCATGATCCCCGAGGGCGGATCATTTGCGATCTCGGCCAGGAGTTTCCGGATCAGCCCCGCCTGCCCCGAAGATGGCAGATGCGGGGAAAACATATTGACGTTGAAATGGTCATCCAGCTTTTGCGCCTTGTGGGCGATGACATCGATTTCGATCGGGCCTTCCGGCTCTGGTGCGGGTGTTTTCGACGCCACAAAGGTGCCGCGCCCGACTTCGGCCAGCAACGTGCCGCTTTCGGTCAGCATGGTATAGGCCCGCGCCACGGTCCCGGGGGTGATTTTCAAGATCCAGGCCAGATCGCGCACGGGGGGCAGTTTATCGCCCTCTTTCAATGCGCCGATTTCAATGCCGTGGCGAATGGTTGCAATGACAGCTTTGTACTTGGGGCCGTGCCCGTGATCCAGTGATGGCTGCCAAATTGTACCCATTACAATATTTTCCTTTTCAACGCGTGTGGCATTTTGTACCACAATGTTACGGTACATTCAATATTGTGTCAATACAATTCAGATATTAAGGAGATTCTCATGACACAGACCCTTACCCTTTCCACTGAATCAGTGGCCATCCTGAACCAGCGCGGCACGCCTGTTCTCGCTGTTATTGCGGTAAAATTTGCGGTTTGTGTTACGAAGATGACGACACGTCGCCGGACCCGCCTGGCCCTCTCCCAACTGGAGCCGTGGCAGCTGGACGATGTAGGACTGACATCCAAACAGGCTCATGATGAGTTTATTCGGGTGTTCTGGAAAGCGTGACGTCCCTGTGGCGCCAACCAGACCTCTTCACTTGGGCCGGTACATTACCGGCCCTTTTTTCGATTGTATCAAAAAGTTAATGGTACATTATTTGGGTGGAATTGCATAGGTCAGCGACGCCCGTGCGACGGGTTGATCCATCCCTTCTGAAAACACCAGAACATCACAGACCGACAGCAGCTTCCCAAGCTTGAGAAGCCGCGTCTTGGCGACAAGATTGACGCCTGCTTCGGGCTTGCGCATGAAATCAATCGAACAATTCGTGGTCACGGCCAAGGCCTTTGGACCGATCCGTGCCAGCGTCATCAGATAGGCGCTGACATCGGCCAGCGCAAAAATCGACGGCCCCGATACAGTTCCACCGGGGCGTAAATGCCGGTCCTCCACCAAAAGCCGCGTCGTCAGATCCGTTTCGCTTACGTGGTCGATCGCGAATTCATCGGCAACCTGCTTGAACACGTCTTTCATAAAAACCGTCAACGCACCGGCATCCATCATTATCGGCATACTTGTCCTCCGTCATATGTCGAGGGTAGGCTCTGGTAAATTCAAGGAGAGAGCAAGATGACAATGCTGGAAGTAGAATATGACGCTGCGGTCGCAACGCTCACCATGAACGCGCCCGAACGTTTGAATGCCCTCTCGGACGAGATGCTGGCCGCACTTCAGACCACATTGGATGACCTGGCTGAAAACCCGGCGGTGCGGGTTGTGATTCTGGCCGGGCGCGGCAAAGCCTTCTGCGCGGGCCACGATCTTAAGCAGATGACGGCGATGCGGCAGGCCGAAGATGGCGGTGCCGCGCAGTTTCGCGATCTGTTCGAGCGGTGCAGCGCCGTGATGGCGCGAATCCAGTCCATGCCCCAGCCGGTGATTGCCCAGGTGCACGGCATCGCCACCGCCGCCGGGTGTCAGTTGGTTGCGACCTGCGACATGGCCGTTGCCGCCGAAGGGACACGGTTTGGGGTGAATGGCGTGAATATCGGGCTGTTTTGTTCAACGCCGATGGTCGCCCTAAGCCGTAACATCCCGCGCAAACAGGCGTTCGAGATGCTGACCACGGGTGATTTCATTGATGCAGCCCGCGCGCGCGAACTGGGTCTGATCAACCGCGTCGCCCCCGAACACGAACTGGCGATGGAAACCCAGAAACTGGCCAGCCAGATCGCCGCCAAACTGGGGGTGGCTGTCAAGATCGGCAAGCAGGCGTTTTACAACCAGCTCGGGATGCCGACCGATCAGGCCTATGCCTATACCGGCGACGTCATGGTCGAAAATATGCTGCACCGCGACACCGAAGAAGGGATCAGCGCCTTTTTGGAAAAGCGTGATCCCGGTTGGACGCAATAGCCCAGTCACACTGTTTCCAATTCGACATGCATTGTTGAAAATATTTTTCTGGCAATTCGGGCATAATTGGGGCATAAATAAGACAAGGTGAATGCCTTAATGATTTTGGGTCGCCGCCGGCGGAAGGTCCCTCCAGGTCAGTCTCTCACTGGCCGACCGTTCCCGCAGCGGCGACCCCAAAAATCCCCCTCTGTCCCAGATCAGGTTTCACCACGCAATCCTGTGGTTTTGGCGCTGTTCTATTGCATAGGCGCGGCCCCTGCCCTACATCGCTGATATGACACAAACACTCCATATCATCGGCGGCGGAATGGCCGGATCAGAGGCCGCCTGGCAGGCCGCAAACGCGGGCGTCCAGGTTGTTCTGCACGAGATGCGGCCCCAAGTCGGCACATTTGCACATCAAACGGGTTTTCTGGGCGAAATGGTCTGCTCGAACTCCTTCCGGTCGGACGATAGCGAACAAAATGCTGTCGGGCTGCTGCATTGGGAAATGCGCGCGGCAAACGGGCTGATCATGGCAACGGCGGAAAAACACCGCCTGCCTGCCGGTGGTGCCTTGGCCGTAGACCGTGACCCGTTCGCAGAATCCGTGACCGCAGCCTTGATGGCGCATCCCAATATCACCGTTGAATATGGCGAAATCACAGAACTGCCGCGCGATGGGCATTGGATCATCGCGACGGGCCCGCTGACCTCGGGCAATCTGGCGAATGCGATTGCGGCTGAAACCGGGGCCGAGGCGCTGGCGTTTTTTGATGCCATCGCGCCGATTATCTATCACGAGAGCATCGACATGACCAAAGCGTGGATGCAATCACGCTATGACAAGGGCGAAACCGAGGAAGAGCGCACGGCTTACCTGAACTGCCCGATGGACAAAGCCACCTACGAGGCGTTTATCGACGCCTTGCTCGCCGCCGATAAGACCGAATTCAAAGAAGGCGAAACCGCCGGATATTTCGACGGTTGTCTCCCGATCGAGGTGATGGCCGAACGCGGCCGGGAAACCTTGCGTTTTGGCCCGATGAAACCTGTCGGGTTGACCAACGCCAATGACCCCGAAAACAAGCCCTATGCCGTGGTGCAATTGCGCCGCGATAACAAGCTGGGCACGCTGTATAATATCGTCGGCTTCCAGACCAAGATGAAATATGGCGCACAAACCGAAGTGCTGCGGATGATTCCCGGCCTTGAAAACGCATCCTTTGCGCGGCTTGGCGGCATTCACCGCAATACATTCCTGAACTCGCCCACCTTGCTGGACGACCAGATGCGCCTGCGCAGCCAGCCCAACATCCGGTTCGCGGGCCAGATCACCGGCGTTGAAGGCTATGTTGAAAGTGCGGCCATGGGTCTGCTCGCCGGTCGTCTGGCCGTGGCCGAGATCAAGGGCGAAGCCGCCACACCGCCGCCGCCCACCACAGCGACAGGCGCGTTGATCACCCACATCACCGGCGGCGCCGAGGCGAAGACCTTTCAACCGATGAATGTGAATTTCGGGCTGTTCCCCCCGGTTGAGGGGCTGAAATCAGGCCGCCGTGGCCGCAAAGACCGCTACAAAGCCTATACCGACCGCGCCAAGGAAGACTGGCAGGCCTGGCTGAACGGCACCCCCGTTCCCGCGTGAGTTTCGTCACCCGATTTGCGCCGTCCCCCACGGGGCCGCTGCATCTGGGGCATGCCTATTCCGCGCTGCTGGCCCATGACATGGCGCGGGCAGCGGGCGGGCAATTCTTGCTGCGGTTCGAAGATACCGATCTGGAACGTTCAAAGCCCGAATATACAGCGCAGGTGATCGACGATCTGACATGGCTTGGCATCACATGGGATGCAGAGCCGCTGATGCAGTCAGACCATTTTGAGACGTATAATCAAAGTGTTGAGCAGTTGATCGCCCAAGGCTTGACCTATCCCTGCCGGTGCAGTCGCAAGGACATCGCCGCCGCTTTGGCCGCCCCCCAAGAAGGTGTGCCGCACCCTGTTTATCCGCAAATCTGCAAGCATCGCAGCATGACCGAACGTGGCCCGACTGACGCGCTACGGCTGCATATGGACCGCGCATGGGATGCGATTGCGGGCATGGATCTGTCATTCACCGAGTTGGGACCGCTGAACAAGGGTACCTACCGGCTGGATAAAACCACCCTGACCCAGACGGTCGGCGATATTGTGATCGGCCGCAAAGACATCCAGACCGCCGCCTATTTTCTGGCCTCGGCACTTGATGACATTAACCAAGGGATTACCCATGTGGTGCGCGGTGTTGATCTGTTTGAATTTACGCAGGTGCAGGTGTTGTTGCTGGCCCTGTTGGGCCATCGGCCGCCGCTGTACTATCACCACAAGCTGATCCGCGATGACACCGGCAAACGGCTGGCCAAACGCGATGATGCGCGCGCGATATCCTTGTACCGCAGCGAAGGAGCATCACCGCAAGATATTCGTGAGATAATAGGGCTTTAGAGGTCGATCTTAATCCATTTTTTCAAGCGTGATGCGTTCAACGCCGTCTTCCACCAGGGTGTAAAAACAATTGCGACGTCCGGTGTGACAAGCGGCACCGGTCTGGTTCACAACCACCAAAAGACAGTCGCGGTCACAGTCGATGCGCAGCTCGACCAGTTCCTGCACATGGCCGCTGGTTTCGCCCTTGATCCAGAACGATTGCCGCGAACGGCTCCAATAGGTGACGCGCCCTGTCTCGAGGGTTTGGCTGACGGCTTGGGCGTTCATCCACGCCATCATCAACACCTCGCCTGAAACGGCATCCTGCGCGATGGCGGGGATCAGCCCGGCGTCGTTGTACTTTAATGTGCTGGGATCGAAATCCATGGGCTGCCCCTTCATTTAATTTTTGCATCATCGGCGTGGTGGCTTATGTAGGGGGTAAGCGCCGAAAGGAACAGCCATGACTGCCGAAACCGACCTGATCAAGCTTTACTCTGCCCGTATTTTGGGGCTGGCGGCCGATATTCCGCATCTGGGGCGGCTGGATCATCCGGATGCGACGGTCACGCGGCGGTCGCCCTTGTGCGGGTCAACCGTCACAGTGGATGTGGTGGTAAAAGACGGCAAGCTGGCCGATCTGGGCCAGGACGTCAAAGCCTGCGCCTTGGGTCAGGCTGCGGCGGCGGTGACCGGGGGCGCGGCAATTGGCGCGACCTTGCCGCAGATTGAGACGGCGCGCGACCAGCTCAAGGCGATGCTCAAGGGCAAAGGCCCGGTACCAGAAGCGCCTTTTGACGGGTTCGAGGTGCTAACCCCCGCTGTGGACTACAAAAACCGGCACGCGTCGATCCTGCTGAGCATCGAGGCGCTGGCAGAAGCGATGCAGCAAAGCCGGACGGCCGAGACCGCACAGAGCACCTGATTTCCCCAAAAACCCTAAGCCAAAAAAAACGCCGCACATCCAAAAGGATGGCGGCGCAAGTACGCGTTCTTTGTGCAGGCTCACCTTAATCCGGTGCCGAAGGGACAATTCGGCAGTTCCAACCAAGGACAGGACATTTGGTTGAACGCATAAAGTTTGGGACAGATGCGTAAGTCAAATTAAAGCGACACAAAATGCGCAGGCAGAAGTCAAACAAAAGAAGGGATATGCAAACCGGCAACCAGGATCACAATCAATGCGGCCATACCCACGGCATCTTGCAAAAGCGTATCTTGCGACCGTTTGGCGATGGCTTTGACTGTTTTAAAAGTTGTCATTTGCGTTCTCCACTCTCTGTTGCTCCTTTGTTCTCATTTAATTGGCACCCTGTAAAGAACTTTATGAGAACATTTGCGAACAAAATAGAACGGAAGGTGTTAACCCACTGTAATCAAACGAATTGCTTCGTCCTGCCGCATCAGCCAAAGCAGCAGCCTTGCCGCTTGCCCCCGTGGGCTGGCCAGTTCCGGATCTTCGGCCAGTAATTTGCGCGCGTCTGACTGGGCGATTTGCATCAAACCGGCTTGGCGTTCCAGATCGGCCACCCTGAACCGGGGCACACCCGATTGCGCGGTGCCGATCAAATCGCCGGTCCCGCGCATCTTCAGATCGGTTTCGGCAATGACAAAGCCGTCCTCGGTCTCGCGCAACACCTCAAGCCGCTGCTGGCCTGTCTCACTCAGGGGCGCTTGATACATCAGCAGGCAGGTCGATGCCGCCTGCCCGCGGCCCACACGGCCGCGTAGCTGGTGCAATTGCGCCAGCCCGAAACTTTCCGCCCGCTCGATGACGATGATACTGGCATTGGGCACGTCAACGCCCACCTCGATCACGGTGGTTGCCACCAGCACCTTGGTTTCGCCGTTTTGAAACGCCCGCATGGCGGCGTCTTTGTCGGCGGGCGGCATTTGGCCGTGCACCAGCCCGACGACACCTTCGCCCAATGTGGCGCGCAAGCGTTTGAACCGTTCTTCAGCGGCGATCAGATCACTGACTTCGCTTTCTTCGACCAGCGGACAGACCCAATAACATTGCCGCCCTTCCTGAATTGCAGCGCGCAGGCGTTCAACAACCTCCGGGGTGCGATCGGTGCTGATCAAGGCGGTGCGGATCGGTTTGCGCCCGGCGGGTTTTTCATCCAGCACGGACACGTCCATATCGCCATATTGCGCCAGCGCCAGTGACCGCGGAATGGGCGTGGCCGTCATGACCAAAACATCTGCCAGCCGCCCTTTTTGCCCCAGCTCAAGCCGTTGACGCACGCCAAAACGGTGCTGTTCATCGACAACCGCCAGCCGCAAATCGGCAAAGCTGACATCGGCCTGAAACACGGCATGGGTGCCCACCAGTATTTGTATGGCACCCGCCTCAAGTGCGGCCAGCTTGGCACGCCGCTCAGCCCCCTTGTCACGCCCCGTTAGGATTTCCAGAACGACGCCGGCCCGTTCAGCAAGCGGTTGCAGCCCCTCAAGATGTTGCCGCGCAAGGATTTCCGTGGGGGCCATCAACACGCCCTGCCCGCCGGATTCAACCGCCGCCAGCAGCGCCATAAACGCAACAAGCGTCTTGCCCGCACCCACATCGCCCTGCAACAGGCGGTTCATGCGCTGCGGGCTGGCCATATCGGCGGCGATTTCGCCAATCGCACGGGTCTGCGCGCCTGTGGGTTTATAGGGCAATGCCGCCAGAACCCGCCCCTGCAAACGCCCGTCGCCCTGACTGGGCCTGCCCTTTTTGCGCCGCTCCTTGGCCCGTGCGAGCGCCAGCGTTAACTGATGCGCCATCAATTCGTCATAAGCCAGGCGTTCCCGAGCGGGCACAGTGGCGGATAGGTCGGCCATTTTCTCGGGGTCATGGGCGGCTTGAATGGCAATGTTGAAATCGGGCCAACCGGCCTTGGCTTTCTGCGACGGGTCGATCCATTCCTCAAACTCGGGCACGCGGGCCAGCGTGGCGCGGGTGGCCTTGTACATCAGTTTTTGCGTAATCCCGCTGGTCAACGGATATACCGGCTCGAATGTCGGGATTTCACCGGCGTCTTCCTCGGCCACGGTGAAATCCGGATGCACCATCTGCGCCATCCCGTCGAACAATTCGACACGGCCCGACACAATCCTGCGCGATCCTTCGGGCAATTGGCGCTTCCAGTAATCGCCGCGGGCGTGAAAAAACACCAGCTGGAATGAGGTCTGTGAATCCTCCACATGGATCCGATAGGCACCGGTCTTGTTCGAAGGCGCGCGGTGCTGGCCTACGGTCACCGCAACCGTGACCGTTGCAGGTAAAACCGCATCCTTGACGCTGGCCTGCAACCGGCGGTCAATGCCGGAATAAGGCAATGTAAACAAAAGGTCACGCGGTGCTGTGATGTTCAGTTGGGCGAAATGCTGTGCGGTTTTCGGGCCGACCCCTTCAAGGGTTTCAAGCCCGGCAAACAGCGGAAACAGCGCTTCGGGCCGCCCCGTCATAGGCCCGCAATCAGGTCAAGCCAGCCGTCTTCGTCCAAGGTTTCGATCCCCAATTCGGCGGCCTTTTTGGCCTTGGACCCGGCCCCCGGGCCAGCGATCAACAGATCGGTTTTGGCACTTACCGACCCTGATACTTTGGCCCCCAACCGTTCGGCGCGCGCCTTGGCCTCGGCGCGGCTCATTTTTTCAAGCGTGCCGGTAAACACGACGGTTTTGCCTGCCACCGGCGATCCGGCCGTATCAGGCCGCGCGGAGTCTTGAATGGTTAATTCAGCCACCAGCCGGTCGATCGAGGCGCGCTCGGCCTCTTGGGCAAAGGCGCTAACCAGCGATGTTGCCATCACGCAGCCCACGCCATCGACACCGATCAGATCATCCCATGCGGGGCCTTCCATGGGGGCTGCTTGCGCCATCGCGGCCTCGAAGGCATCCCAAGTGGTGTAATGCTGGGCCACAAGATTTGAAGCAGCTTCGCCCACATGGCGTATTCCTAGCGCGAATATCAGCCGTGACAGCGGGATTTTACGTTTATCTTCAATCGCTTGAAACAGTTTTTCGGCAGATTTCTCGCCCCAGCCCTCGCGGTTTTTAAGCTGCTGCATCCCCGACCCATAGCGCGCTTGCAGCGTGAAAATGTCCGCCGGTTCACTGATCCAGCCATCGGTATAGAATTGCTCGACCTGTTTGGCCCCCAACCCGTCAATGTCAAAGGCCGCGCGGGACACAAAATGCTTCAATTTTTCGACTGCTTGCGCGGGGCAGATCAAACCTCCGGTACAGCGGCGCACGGCATCGCCTTCCTCGCGGATCGCATCGCTGCCGCATTCTGGGCATGTCGTCGGAAATTCAAAGGGTTGCGCGTCAGCCGGGCGTTTCGTCAAATCGGTGTCGGCAATTTTGGGGATCACGTCGCCGGCGCGGTACACCTGCACCCAGTCGCCGATGCGGATATCCTTGCCACCGCGGATTTGATTGCCCTTGCTGTCAAACCCTTTGATGTAATCCTCGTTATGAAGTGTCGCATTTGATACAACCACGCCGCCAACTGTGACCGGTTTCAGCCGCGCCACCGGGGAAAGCGCACCGGTCCGGCCAACCTGAATCGTGATATCCTCCAGCGTGGTCCAGGCCAGTTCCGCAGGAAACTTATGCGCGATGGCCCAACGCGGGGTCGTTGACCGGAAACCAAGCCGGTCTTGCAAGGCCAGATCATTGGTTTTGTAGACAACACCGTCGATATCATACCCCAAGGTCGCGCGCTGCGCTTCGATCTGGGCATAGTGATCAATCAGCTCTTGCGGTCTTTTGCAGATTTCAGTCAGCGGGTTTACCGAAAATCCCAAAGTTTCGAGCCGTTTGATTGACCCATATTGCGTGTCAGACAAAGGGGCCGATAGCGCGCCCCAGGCATAGGCAAAGAATTTGAGCGGCCGCGCGCGGGTGATTTCGGCGTCCAGTTGGCGCAATGATCCGGCAGCTGCGTTGCGCGGATTTGCAAAGGGTTTGCCCCCATTTGCCTCCTGGCGGATGTTCAATGCCGAAAAATCCGCATGGCTCATATAGACTTCGCCGCGCACCTCTAGGACGTCTGGCGCACCACTCAGCCGCTGAGGCAGGTCGCTGATCGTTCTGGCGTTTGCCGTGACATTCTCGCCGACCGCCCCGTCACCCCGCGTTGCGGCTTGGACCAACACACCTTGTTCGTAGCGAATCGAAAGCGACAATCCATCGATCTTTGGTTCGGCCGTATATTCCAGTTCAGCGTCCTGGCTCAGGCCTAGGTATTTCCGGATCCGCGCGTCAAAATCGACAACGTCTTCCTCCTCGAACGCGTTGGCCAGCGACAGCATCGCCACGGCATGGGTTACCTTTGAAAACCCCTCCGACGGGCCGGCCCCGACCTTTTCGCTGGGGCTATCGGCCCGTTTGAGGGTAGGAAACCTGTCCTCGATCTCGGCGTTGCGGCGTTTCAGCCGGTCATATTCCGCGTCACTGATCTGCGGTGCGTCCTTGCCGTAATACTCCGCATTGGCCCTGTTCAGCGCAACCGCAAGCTTTTCAAGCTCGGCCTTGGCTTGCGCTTCTGTCAGGTCTTGAACGGCGATATCTGAACTCAACGGTCTGCCCCAGTTTTCTGTCACTACTGGTGCATGAATACGCAGGCATTTTTCGCAGGTCTAGCAGATATCACCCGACAGGATCAAAGTCCGACAGCCATCTTTTCCTGTACAGGCATTGAAGACGGTTCAGGGTCGCGCAAAACATAGCCGCGCCCCCACACGGTTTCGATATAATTTTCACCACCCGTCGCGATGCTCAGCTTTTTGCGCAGTTTGCAAATGAATACGTCGATAATCTTCAACTCCGGCTCGTCCATGCCGCCATAGAGGTGATTAAGGAACATCTCCTTGGTCAGGGTCGTGCCCTTGCGCAGGCTCAGCAATTCGAACATCTGGTATTCCTTGCCGGTCAGATGCACGGTTTTCTTGTCTACGGTCACGGTTTTTGCATCCAGATTGACCGACACCTGCCCTGTGTTGATGACCGACTGGGAATGGCCTTTGGACCGGCGAATGATCGCATGAATGCGGGCCACCAATTCTTCGCGGTGAAAGGGTTTGGTCAAATAATCATCGGCACCAAATCCGAACCCTTTGATCTTGCTTTCGGTATCATCCGACCCCGAAAGGATCAAAATAGGCGTTTCAATTCGGCTCAGCCGCAACTGTCGCAAAACCTCGTGACCGTTCATGTCGGGAAGATCCAGATCCAGCAGGATAAGGTCATAATCATACAGCTTCGCAAGATCGATCCCTTCCTCCCCCAAGTCTGTCACATAGGTATTCAAATTCGCATGGGTCAGCATCATTTCGATGCTTTTCGAGGTCGTAGGATCGTCTTCTACCAGCAATACGCGCATTCAGCTTCTCCATTTTTGATCTATTGGGCCACCGACCGTAACGTGAACAAAAATCATTAACCACACGTTAATGGCACATGTCTTTACAATTGACAACCTAGAGTTGTCTGTATTTTTGAAGCGCCGTCGCCCGCAAAGCGGCCTCCCCATGCTCGGACACCGCGCGGACCCATTCCAGAAACTCTTCCTCGCTGATATTATAGCGCTCAAACACATCAGACTGGCTGATAAGGCCGTAAACCACGCCGCGCACCACCGCCGCCTTGCGCGACGCAACCCAGCGACGTGTCTTTCGATCGGGCAGATCGGCCTGACTGAACGTCGTCCCATCCGGCAAAGTGACCGCCCGCGGCCCATCGACTTTTTTCAAATACATATACTCACCACTACTCACCACACCAGCAATATGGGGATTGTGAATTGGGAGCCTTAAGGACAAATGAAGTGCCCCCTTGAGAATACAGCGGATTTTCTTATATATCGCCTTAAACCTCCCGGAGAATTATCATGCCTCTCGATCGCACACTGCCGTTGAACTCATTGGGCTTTGCCAAAGCACCCGCCGATACGCGCGTTGTCGTGGCCATGTCGGGCGGCGTGGACAGTTCAGTCGTCGCTGCCATGCTGGCCGAGGAAGGCTATGATGTGGTGGGTGTGACGCTGCAACTTTACGATCACGGGGCGGCCTTGTCGAAGAAAGGTGCCTGCTGCGCGGGGATCGACATTCATGATGCGCGCCGCGTGGCCGAAGACATGGGCTTTCCGCATTACGTGCTCGATTATGAAAACGTGTTCAAAGACGCGGTGATCGACGAATTCGCCGACAGCTATCTTGGCGGGGCGACGCCTGTGCCCTGCATCCGCTGCAACGAACGGGTGAAATTCAAGGACCTGCTTGAAACCGCCAAAGACCTTGATGCCGATTGCATGGCAACGGGCCATTATATCCAGCGCAAAATGGGCAAAAACGGTGCCGAATTGCATTGCGCCGCCGATGCCAACCGCGATCAAAGCTATTTCCTGTTCTCCACCACGCCGGAACAGTTGGAGTATCTGCGCTTTCCATTGGGCCATCTGCCCTCCAAAAACGACACCCGCGCCCTGGCCGAAAAATACGGGCTCAGCGTCGCGGACAAGCCCGACAGCCAGGACATCTGCTTTGTGCCCAATGGCGATTACGCGGCAGTGATCCGCAAACTCCGCCCCGAGGCCGCAAACCCCGGTGATATCGTCGATAGCGACGGTACTGTTCTGGCGCGCCATGACGGGGTGATCAACTATACCATCGGCCAGCGCCGGGGCCTGGGCATTGGGGGCCTCGCCGACCCGCTTTATGTCGTCCGTCTGGATGCCGACAAGGCGCAAGTCGTCGTGGGCCCTAAATCCATGCTTGCCACCCGCACAGTTCCCCTGCGCGAGATCAACTGGCTTGGCGACGCGCCTTTGATGTCCAAATCCGAATGGCCCATCGCGGTCAAAGTCCGCTCGACCCGCCCGCCAATCGACGCAATCCTGCGCCCGATCAGCGATACCTCAGCCGAGGTCGAATTGCTCGTCCCCGAAGAAGGCGTTTCCCCGGGGCAGGCGTGCGTATTCTACGATCCCGAAAGCTCGCGCATCTTTGGTGGGGGCTGGATCCACAAAGGGTAACCCAAGCCCTGAATGCTTCCAAATGGTCTAAAATCCCGGGGAGTTTGAGGGGCAGCGCACCTCATCCGTCCTCGGAAACCATCCCCATACGCCCCAGAACAGCCCGTGCAGCCCGCAGGCCGGGTGCTTCGCCGCCCTGCCCCAAACGTTCCATCGTCAGCGCCATAGCGCCTTTCTGGGCATCAGGTGCCCTGTACACGGCGTCCAATCCACCGGCGATCTTGTCAGCCTCGCAATCCGGCCCCAAGAACTCGGGGACCACACGGGTGTCAGAGACCAGATTAACCAGTGTCACCGTATCAATCAGCGCCATCGCCTTGATCAAGCGGAAGCTCAGCCAATGCATCCGGTAGGCAATCACCATCGGGGTCGCCGCAGCCGCCAGTTCCAGCGACACAGTGCCCGATGCCGCCAGCGCAAGGTCGGCGGCACGGAAGGCGGCCAGTTTGCGGGCCTGCGCCTCCTCGCGGCTCATCCCGCGCGGATCAAGGATAACGGGGGCAACCGCCCAATCCCGGCAGGCCTCGATCACCGCATCGGCAACGGGGCCAGCCGCGGGGATGACCACGCGCAGATCGGGCACGCCTTTGGCAAATTGCGCCACGGCATCGCCGAACACCCCCGCCAGCTTGGCCACCTCGGACCGCCGCGATCCGGGCAGGACCATCAGCAAAGGCGCATCGCCAATTCCGGCATCCGTCCGGAATGCCAGCGCTTGCGCATCCGTCGCAACCGGCTCGGCCACCACCGGGTGTCCGACGAAATCGCAGTCCATTCCTTCGGCCTGCATCAACGGCGGCTCAAAGGGGAAAAGTGCGAGGACATGATCAATATAGCGCGCCATCTTTTTCGCCCGACCGGGGCGCCATGCCCAAACCGTCGGGGCCACGTAATGGACCGTGCGGATATTGGACCGCGCCTTGACCCGCTTTGCCACGCGCAGCGAAAAATCTGGGCTGTCGATGGTGATCATCACATCCGGTTTGGCCGCGATCACCGCCTCGGCGGTCTCGTTGATGCGGGCCATCAGCGCGCGGTATTTCGGCAGGATCTCGGCAATGCCCATCACCGACAGTTCGGACATGTCAAAGCGGCTGTGCAGCCCTTCGGCGGCCATGTCGCTGCCGCCGATCCCCTCGAAACGCACATCGGGACGCAGGGTTTTCAATCCGGCCATCAAGGCACCGCCCAAGCGATCCCCGGAAGGTTCGCCCGCGACGATAAACACCTTCATTCCGCAGCCCGCGCCCAAAGCACCAGACCCAGATCATCGGCAAGGGTCGCACAGCGCGCCGGCTCAAGGACAATCACCCCGCCGGCTGCAATCACCACGCCTGCCAGACCTGCGCGATGGGCGGCTTCCAGCGTTGCAGGGCCGATGGTGGGCATGTCGACCAGACGGCTTTGACCGGGTTTTGGCCCTTTGAACAGAATGGCGCGTGACGTTTTCACCCGCTCTGGCAAGGTCGCCAGCAGATGATCGGTGCCGCCAATCGCCTCGATCCCAAAGACCTGCCCGCCGCCCACAACGCAGCATTGCCCGACATCCAGCGGCGCAAGCGTGCTGACCACCTGTTCTGCCCGCGCGGCGTCTTGCTCCATCGCGGTGTCAGGCGTTTGCGCACCCAGAACGCCGGGTTTCGCCAGCAAGTCAGGGGCCAGTTCATGGGCCGCAACGACAGTCATGCCCGCCTGTTCGAATATCTCGATCAGGACCCGCAACGCGCCGTCATCGCCTGCCGCCAAGGCCTTTTGGAACAACGGGACCAAGGGCATCGTTTGGGCATCCAGCTTTGACGGATCAAAGCGCGGACGCGGGACACTGCCGCAAAAACAGACGCGTGTAACCCCTTGGTCTTGCAGGGATTTCAGCAGGCTTCCAAGGGTTTCAAGCCGGAAGGTCAATGCGGGCGTCAGCCCCTGCACTGGCACATCTTCATAGGCGCAAATCAACGGTGCAACCGCCTGCGATCCCGCCACCCGTTGGGGCAATCCACCGCCCCCTGCGATCAACGCCAGCATCAGCCCGGCGTCAGGAAATGGCGGCCCGTGTCGGACATGACAAAATCGACAATCTCGCGCACATAGTCGCTTTCGGTTTCGTCGCCCAACCGCTGGGCGCGGTCGTGGAACGTGCCCTCGCCCTGTGCCAGCATTTGAAACGCAGCGCGCAGAGCGGTGATGTCACTGCGCGCAACCCCGCGCCGTTTCAGCCCGACCAGGTTCAACCCATCCAGCGCCCCGCGTGGTGCCTGAACCAGGCCATAGGGGATCACATCATTGGTCACCATGGTCACGGCCCCGATAATGGCCCCATGCCCGATGCGCACGAATTGATGAATGCCCGAAAGCCCGCCGATGATAACATCGTCTTCGATAATGCAATGGCCCGCGACAGCGGCGCTGTTGGCCATGATCACGCGGTCGCCCAGAATCGCGTCATGGGCAACGTGACAACCGGCCATGAACAGGCCGTCATCGCCCACCTTGGTCAATCCGCCGCCGCCTTCGGTGCCGCAGTTCATGGTGACATGTTCACGGATGCGGTTGCGCTTGCCAATCACCAGACGGCTTGCCTCGCCCTTGAATTTCAAATCCTGCGGGATTTCACCGATCACCGCAAATGAGAAGATCACCGTGCCTGCGCCGACCTCGGTCTGGCCCGTGACAATCGCATGGGATTTCAACACCACATCGGCGTGGATCACGACCTGAGGGCCAACAACGCAGAACGGGCCGATAACGGCTGACGGATCAATCTGCGCGCCGTCTTCGATCACGGCACTGGGGTGGATGTTTGCCATCAGGACATGTCCATCATTGCCGTAAATTCGACTTCGGCCGCCATCTCGCCTTCGACCGATGCCACGCCACCAAAGCGCCAGACCTTGCCGCCGGGTTTGCCGCGCAGGGTCTTCAGCTCCATCCGCAGCACATCGCCGGGGATGACCTTGCGGCGGAATTTGCATTTGTCGATGGCCATGAAATAGACCTTCATTTCCTTGTCCGCCATCTCGAGGGTGACACCCACCATCACGGCAGCCGTCTGGGCCATCGCCTCGACGATCGTGACGCCGGGCATGATTGGCATGCCGGGGAAATGCCCCTGAAAATGCGGTTCGTTCATGGTGACGTTCTTGATCCCCACCGCGCTTTCGGTGCCTTGGATATCGACCACTTTATCGACCAACAAGAAAGGGTAACGATGGGGAATGATCCGCTGGATCATCTGGATATCAGCGCTTGGCAGGGTGTCAGTCATTGCGGGTCCTGTCTTTTGAATTGTTATATCTGGCTAGCAATATTGGCGCGCTTGAGCAAGCAGGCGGCCTAGTTTTTGCCGCTGCCAACCGAGGCGTTCAGCCGCTCGATGGCTTCGTTCGTGATGTCGATGGCGTTTGCACTGACAAAAACCGACCGGCGTTCAAGGATCACGGCAGCGCCGGTATCGCGCATCAGCTCTTCCAGAACCGGGCCTGCGGCATTCAGGAAAACCTCGCGTTCCTGATCCACAAGATCGTTCAGCGCACGGCCTTTGGTGGCTTGGGTCCGGCGGGTCAATTGTACTTTTTCATCAAAAGCATCGGCCAGTTCCCGAAAGGCTTCGGCGGTCATGGCCTTGCGTTGGATGGTCAGTTGTTCTTCCTCGGCCTCAAGGTCGCTTTCGATCTTGCGGTTTTCTGCGGACAGTTCGGCGCTTTTCGCGTCGATCTCGGCTGCAACGCGCAGGCCAAAGGCGCTTTCGTTAAAAACGCGGTCGGAATCGATTGTCAGGATCGGGCTTTGGATCACGCCGATCGGGGCCACAGGCGCAGCCGTTTGTTGCGAAAATCCCGGCCCCGTCAAAAATGACAGAGCCGGGATCAGGCATATTACGAATCTGGTCAGACGCATCTGGCGATCAGAAATCAGTTCTAAGAGTAATCTCGAACTTTTGTTCCTTATCAAAGGTTTCCTTTTTCAAGGCCTTTGACACGTTGAACTGGAGCGGCCCCACGGGGGTTTCCCAGAACAGGGACAGACCGACCACGTGACGGAATGAGCCGTCCTCGCCAACGATTGTGCCGCCGGTTGTGTTCACATCCGACAGATCCCAAAGGTTGCCGACGTCATAGAACACACCGCCGGAAATCCCGTATTCCTCGGGCAGACCAACAGGGAATTCGGCTTCGAACCGGGCCACCACATAAAGGTTACCGCCAAGTGGATCGTCGAAACCTACGCTTTGATCGCGCGGGCCAATGCCACCGGCTTCAAAACCGCGCATGATCGACGGCCCAAGCACAAAGCGGTCAACCACACGGTTGGTGCCGCTGCTCCATGCCAATGCGCCGCCCTCAAGAGACGCACGCAGGGTGACTTCCTCGTTCAAGATCTTCTTTTCGCCGATGACCTTTGCCGCGGTTTTCACAAACTTCGAGTCACCACCCAGGCCGGCGAAATCCTGACCGAATTGCAGCAACACGCCGGATGTCGGGTCAATGCCGGTACGGCGGGTGTCATAGCTGTAGGTATAGCCGATCGTCGATGCGCTCTGCGCGCCGACGGCAATATCGTTGCCAATCACCGGACCATGCACAGGCACGTCACGGGCTATCATCTCGAAATCTTCATAGCCATAACGCAGTTGCAAACGCCCGTTTTCGCTGACGGGGAAAGACAGGCTCGGGCTGAAGTTGAACCGTTCGGAATCAAAGCTCGAGAAGGACGAATTGGTTTGGGCATAGTCAAGGTTCAGGCCAAATGCCACGTCACGCCCCAGCAGGCTGGGTTCAACAAAGCTAAGACCATACCGTTGGGCATCGGTCGCAGTACTGACCGCCAGCGTCAGCTTTTGCCCACGACCCATGAAGTTTTCCTCGGCAAAGCTGATCGCAAGACCAACCCCGTCCGCCGAAGAGAACGACCCACCAAAGTTCAGCGAGCCGGTTGGTTTTTCCTCGACGTTTACATCAATCACCACCTGTTCGGGGCTGGACCCCTCACGCGCGTTCACGTCTGCTGTTTCGAAATACCCAAGGGCCCGGATGCGTTCGGCACTGGCGCGAATTTCACGCGGGTTGAACGGGTCGCCTTCGACGCTGTCAAACTGGCGGCGCACAACGCGATCCATCGTGGTGGTGTTGCCTTCGATGTCGATCCGTTCGACAAAAACGCGCGGACCACGGGTAATGCGGTATTCCACATCCAATGTCTGTTCGCGGTCGTTGCGGGTGACCACGGGTTCGATGCGCATGAAATCAATGCCGTCCCGGATCGCCTGACGTTCCATCCGCGCGATATCGGTTTCAACCAATGTCGGGGAATAGACGCCACCCTGTTTGGATTTGATGATCTTTTGATATGCGGCGGCATCCACACCTTCGATGGTCGACGACACAGTCATTTCACCGAATTTGAACTGCTGGCCCTCTTGCACGTTGTACTGGACGAAATAGCCGTCACGTTCTTCGGTCAACTGGGCGTTCACCGCCGAAATGCGCATGTCGACATAGCCACGAGAGACATAGAAATCGCGCAGCATCTGTTTGTCGGCTTCGGTGCGATCCGCAACAAAGGTGTCACGCTTTACCAATATCCGGAAAAGCCCGGCCTGTTTGGTGCCCAATACCCGGCGCAAGCGGCGGTCGGAATAGACGCGGTTGCCGACAAAGCTCAGGCGTTCGATTTCGACATTGTCGCCTTCAAAGATTTCAAACACCAGATCGACGCGGTTCTGGCTGCGGCGGATGATCTTGGGCTGGACCCGTGCAGAGATACGGCCGTCGTTGCTATAGGCCTGTGCAATCGCATTCGCGTCTTTTTCGGCCTGGGTCGGGTTGAAAACACGGCGCGCATCGGAATCGATCACCGAGGCAAGCACCTCGTCCTTGATCCGGGCGTTGCCTTCAAAGCTGACGCGGTTGATTGTGGGGTATTCCACCACGGTGATCACCAAAGTGCCGCCGCGTGGCTCAATCGTCACAGATTCAAACAACCCGCTGGCTTGCAAGCGCTGGTATGCGTCGTTCAACTCTCCGCCCGACACCGCTTTTCCGCGTGCGATTCCTGCACGGCTGAGCACGGCGCTGTCGCCGATCCGGTTATTGCCTTCGATCTGGATGGTGCTGAATGTGTATTCCTGCGCGTCCGCTGGTGAGCCTGGAACCATCCAAGCCACTGACATCATAACACAAAAGGAAGCGCCACGTAGCGATTTCGCGAATGTCGATGTCGCTGAGTTTCGGACGAAATTGTCCTGCCTGTTGGTACGCCCCATATTTCACACCCGTTTTTTAAATCTATTTTAAGTCTGACTAGACAAATTAACACGTGTTGTCAAAACCAAGAAGCCGATGATGCCCCTATATAAAGGCATCTATCGGCTTGTGGTCTCATCATCAGGTAGAAAAGCGGCAGGTTTAAAGCGATCCGAGGAACGCCCCGGCTGCCAAGGCAAAGGCCAGCGTGCCAAAATACAGGGCACGATCCCAGTTGAGATCAAGCAAAAGGCTGAGGCCCCGGCAGCTGGTTTTGATCGTCTGCATGAAATATTCCTTTGCGTGTTCCACAAAGGTCTAAATCCGCAATACGGCAAATTTTTGGCGAATTGTGGCGCAAATAAGGCGAAGCGATATTTTCCGATCTTACGGGCAGAAAATATCGTTCCCAAGGGCGAATACCATCAAACCCAGCACCAGCGTCAGGCCAATCGTCATCAATATCCGCAAGGCCCCATCACTGGGAGGCTTACCGGTTACGGCTTCGTAGGCATAAAACACCAGATGACCGCCATCCAGCGCCGGAATCGGGAAGAGGTTCAGCAGCCCCACCGCCGTGGACAGCACCGCGATGAAATAGATGAACGATTGCGCCCCTTGCGATGCCATTGCACCGGATGTCTGCGCGATCCCCACCGGACCGGACAGGTTGCAGGTGCTGATATTGCCGACGATCATGTGCTTGAGGCCGGAAATCGACCCTTGGATGATGCGGCCTGTGTTGGTCACCCCACCCCAAAGCGCCTCAAACACGCCGGGGGTTGTGGTGGCCGCGTCAAAGGCCGTGCCGCCGGCAATGCCGATGCGGGTCTGCGATTTGAACCCGCCATCGGGCTGGGGTTCGTCGATCACCTTGGGACGCATGGTAAATTCAAGGGTCTCTCCCTCGCGCCAGACGGTCAGCAGCACGGCCCGCCCCTCCGAGGCTTCTACGAATTTCTTAAGCTGGCTGAACGCAAAGATCGGCACGCCATCAATGGCAGTAATCACGTCACCCGCCATCAATCCTGCTTCGTAAGCGGCAGATTGCGGCATCACCTGTTTGACCAAAGTGGGCATCAGATAGGGGCCGGGCACAGTCATTTGCTGGCCATCGCGCATCACGTCGTAATCCAGCGGTTGCCCCAGCGGGACCGCGTCAAACGCATCGGAATAGGCCGTTTCATCATCCGCAGAGGGGATCGGAATTCCGGCAACCGACAGGATTTCATCGCCCGGTTGCAACTGTGACCCTTCAAACGGCAGCGCGCGCATCTCGCCCACGGTCAGCGGCTCCTTTGGCACACCGACCTGCAGGGCAATCACGAAAAAGATCAGGATCGACATGGCAAAGTTGAACACAGGACCGGCTGCAACCGTCGCCGCACGCGCCCATAGTGGGGCACCGTGCATGGTGCTGCGCAACCGGACAGGATCAACCTGAGCAGCCTCCATCGCGGCTTCGTCCTTGCCCGACGCGGCATTGGAATCGCCCGCGAATTTCACATAGCCGCCAAAGGGCAATGCCGCGATCTGCCAAACCGTGCCGCGTTTATCGACACGGCTGTACAACACCGGCCCGAACCCGAGCGAGAAAACATCGGCGTGAATGCCAGACCACCGCCCAACGATATAGTGGCCGTATTCATGGATCGCGACAATCACCGACAAGGCGATGACAAAGGCCAGCAACGTCCAGATCAGCCCGCCAAACTGCGGAATCAGTGCAAAAATGTCCAAAACGTTACCCTGCCCTTTTTGTGATGACGGCCTGCGCCGCTTCTCTTGCCAGATGGTCCACTTGTGCCACGTTATCAAGGGTCATGGTGGCATCAATAAGACCTGTGTCGGAATTTAGCTGTGTCAAAACGTCCTCGACGACCTCGGCCATTTGCGGAAACCGCAAGCGACCGTCGATAAATCCATCCAGCGCGGTTTCTTTGGCGGCGTTGAAAACAGCCCCCGCCATGCCACCGCGTTCCATCACCTCGCGGGCCAGACGCAGCGCGGGCCAGCGGATTTCATCCGGGGTGCGAAATTCGAAGCTGCCGATCTTGGCCAGATCCAGCCGTTCGACCGGCAAATGCTTGCGGTGCGGATGGTGCAGCGCAAAGCCGATGGCGTGGCGCATGTCAGGGGGGCCGACATGGGCCATCAACGCCCCGTCGTTAAAGCCGACCAGCGCATGGATCATGGATTGCGGATGTACCAACACCTCGATACGCGCAGGGTCGATATTGAAAAACTCATGGGTTTCAATAACTTCCATCGCTTTGTTAAACATCGAGGCACTGTCGATCGTGATCCGCTGCCCCATGTCCCAATTCGGATGGCTAGAGGCCTGATCCAGTGTGGCATCGGCCAGTTTCTCAAGCGGCCAATCGCGAAACGCCCCCCCGCTGGCGGTGATGATGATGCGCTCGACGGCGGCCATATCCTCGCCGATCAGGGCCTGAAAGATCGCGGAATGTTCGCTGTCCACGGGCAGGATCGCGGCACCGTGAGTCTGGGCGGTCTCCAGCATCAGCCGACCGGCACAGACCAGCGATTCCTTGTTGGCCAGCGCCAGTGTCGCGCCTTGTTTCAACGCCTCAAGCCCGGGGGCCAGACCTGCGGCACCGACGATTGCCGACATCACCCAATCCGCGGGGCGGGTCGCGGCTTCGCGGATGGCATTAGTCCCGGCGGCGGCGCGCACCCCGCTGCCCTGCAAGGCCGCGCGCAGATCATCCAACCGTGCGTCATGGGCGGTGATCGCAATATCGGCACCCAGATCGATGGCATCCGCCGCAAGCTGCGCAATATTGCCCGCTCCGGTCAGGGCCACCACATCATAGTCGTCTGGGGCACGCCGGATCAGGTCAATGGTGTTTTGCCCGATTGAACCGGTCGCCCCGAAGATACTTACCCGACGTTTCATGCCGGATCAGTTCAGGGTTGGCGTGATGGTCAGAAACTGGCCGATGATGAGCAGGAACAAGGCCGCGCCCAACATGCCGTCAAACCGGTCCAGCAAACCGCCGTGACCGGGGATCAAGTTAGAGCTGTCCTTGGCCCCGACCCGCCGTTTCATACCGGATTCGGCCATATCGCCCATCTGGGACGCCATGGATACCGCGATAGACACCCCGACAAGCTGCATCCCGATGCCGGTGTTGATCGAAAACAGATAGCCAACTATTGCCGCACCGACCCAACCGGCAGCGGTGCCGGACCAGGTTTTCTTGGGGCTGACACGGGGCCAGAACTTGGGCCCGCCAATCGCACGACCGGCGAAATATCCCACAACATCCGTGACAACGACCACCAACACCAGCCACATCATCCAGCCAAAGCCATAGCCATCGCGCAGTTGCACCAGACCAAAGCCCGCAAGCAGGATCAGGACGGTAAAACACATAAAGATCGTGCGGTGTTTGGCAAGCTGGCCGAACCCGACCAGCGCAGGGGCCAG
Organism: Sulfitobacter sp. SH22; assembly: GCF_965641905.1. NCBI lineage: Bacteria > Pseudomonadati > Pseudomonadota > Alphaproteobacteria > Rhodobacterales > Roseobacteraceae > Sulfitobacter > Sulfitobacter sp. SH22. The sequence continues at coordinate 869,793 of NZ_OZ282573.1, read as the reverse complement.
CAAGACCGGCAGCGCAAATCCGATTGGCAGATATATCGCCGCCAAGGTGGCACCGCCCACCAGCAGGCCCATCTGGATCTTGGTGCCCGGTTGGTCGGGGCTTAGCATGCCCACCAGTTCCCAGGCCATCAAACCGCAGATGATCGCGACCAGCACATGAAAAATATGCCCGCCCATAAAAATACCGGCAAGGCCGATGACGACCATTGCGGCCGCTGACCCCAGACGTGCTGCAAGGTCAGACCACTTGTCCGATTTATCAGTCATAAGCTGCATCCTTTTGTGCCGGTCATGGTTTCACGGCACCAAAACGCCGGTCCCTGCCTCCGAAAGAAGCGCAGAGTTCGCCAAATTCGGCCTTTGAGAAGTCGGGCCAGAGCGTGTCGATAAATTCATATTCCGCATAGGCCGACTGCCACAGCAAAAAGTTGGAAATCCGCGCCTCGCCGCTGGTGCGGATCACCAGATCGGGGTCGGGCAAGACATGGGTGTCCAGATACCGCGGCAGGGTTTCCTCGTCCACATCCTCGGGGGCCAATAGCCCGGCGGCCACATCATGGGCCAGCCGTTGGGTCGCGCGGGCAACCTCGTCGCGGCCGCCGTAATTCAACGCGATTGTCAGATGAACGCGGGTGTTGCACTCGGTTTCTTGTTCCAGATCGTTCATCAGCTTGATCAGTTTGTCATCCAGCTTGACCCGGTCACCGATAAAACGCACGCGCACGCCTTCGGCCTTGAGCGCCCTTGTTTCTTTGGTGATGTAGCGCCGGAACAGGCTCATCAGGCCGGCCACTTCGACCTGCGTGCGTTTCCAGTTCTCGGTCGAAAAGGCAAAGATCGTCAGGTATTCCACCCCGAAATCGGGACAGGCTTCGACGATTTCGCGCACCCGCTTGGCACCGGCGTGATGGCCGAACAGGCGTGGCCTGCCGCGCTGCGTTGCCCAACGGCCGTTCCCATCCATAATGATCGCCACATGACGCGGTGCCCCTGGAACCAGTTCAGACGTTGGGTTGGACGCGGCAGGCATCAAACTTGCATGATCTCGGCTTGTTTCGTTTCAAGCTGTTCGTCGATCATGGCGATGTATTTGTTCGTCAAATCCTGAACTTCGCCTTCCCAGACCTTTTGGTCATCTTCGGACATGCCGTCAGCTTTGGCCTTTTTGATCTGGTCCATACCGTCGCGGCGGATGTTGCGAATGGAAACGCGGGCGTTTTCGCTGTACTGGCCGGCAACCTTGGTCAGTTGGGTGCGGCGTTCTTCGTTCAATTCCGGGATCGGCAGCATGATGATCGTGCCGTTCAGCTGCGGGTTGATGCCCAGACCGGATTCGCGGATCGCTTTTTCGACTTTGCCAACCAGCCCTTTGTCCCAGACGTTGATCGTAACCATCCGTGGTTCAGGGACGTTGACGGTGCCAACCTGGTTGATCGGTGTCTTGGTGCCATAGGCATCCACCATCACCGGCTCCAGCATCGACGCCGACGCGCGGCCTGTGCGCAATGACGCGAATTCGGTGCGCAAAGAAGCAATTGCGCCATCCATGCGCCGCTGCAGATCGTCGGTATCCAGCATAAAATCGTCTGACATGATGTCCCCGGTGGTTTGGTATCTGTTAAAAGTTCAATCGATATAGCGGCAACAGTCCCCCATTGTATAGAGAGAGCTGCGCGCGCCCTTGATCCTGCGTTATCCCTGGACCCGCGTATAGGTGCCCTGACCCGCCAGAATGCCCCGGAAACCGCCCGGTTCATCCAGCGAGAATACGATGATCGGCAGGTTGTTGTCGCGCGCCAGTGCGATGGCCGACGCATCCATGACCCCAAGCCGCTTTTGCAGCACGTCGTCATAGCTGACCGTGTCATAGCGTTTGGCATCGGCGAATTTTGCCGGGTCTTTGTCGTATACCCCGTCAACCTTGGTGCCCTTAAAGATCGCCTCGCAGGCCATTTCATTGGCGCGCAGGGTCGCGGCGGTGTCGGTGGTGAAATAAGGGTTGCCGGTGCCGGCGGCAAAAATGCACACGCGTTTCTTCTCAAGGTGGCGCACGGCGCGGCGGCGGATATAGGGTTCGGCGACTTCGTTCATGGTGATCGCGGAAATCACACGGGTGTGGATGTCCAGCTCCTCGAGCGCGGATTGCATGGCCAGCGCGTTCATGACGGTGGCAAGCATCCCCATATAGTCGGCCGTGGTGCGTTCCATGCCCTGCGCGCTGCCCTGAAGGCCGCGAAAGATGTTGCCGCCGCCGATGACCATACAAATCTCGACACCCAGATCATGCACCGATTTGACTTCGCGCGCGATCCGCTGGACTGTTGGCGGATGCAGGCCGAACCCCTGATCCCCCATCAAAGCCTCCCCCGAAATCTTGAGCATCACCCGTTTGAATGTCACTTTAGGGAGGTCATCTGTCATGGGGGCACCTTTCGAGGGTGAGAGAAGGGTTTTCTTTGCGGTGTAAAATGTCGCAAATAGCAGAAATGTTCAATGCTCCGTCAAAGGTCCGTGCAAAGAAATGCAACTAAGCCCCCTCACGTCTGTCGATGCAGTGCTTGCAACCGTTGATCCTGCCTTGCCGGTGTTGATCGCGGGGCCGACGGCGTCGGGCAAATCCGCCCTTGCCTTGGCGCTGGCCGAAACCCAGGGCGGTGTGATCGTCAATGCCGATGCCAGTCAGGTCTATTCATGCTGGCGGGTGATTTCGGCGCGCCCTTCCATCGAGGAAGAAATGCGCGCCAAGCATCTGTTATACGGTCATATTTCGGCGGACCAACCCTATTCCGTCGGGCATTGGTTGCGGGAACTCAACGAGATTTTGCAGCAAGGGATCAGGCCGATTATTGTGGGGGGCACGGGGCTCTATTTCGGGGCCTTGACCCAAGGGTTGGCCGATATCCCCGCCACCCCTGATGCGGTGCGTGCCGAGGCAAACCAAATGACCCGCGAGGCGATGCTTGCCCAGCTTGATCAGCAGACCGCGGCCCGGTTGGACCTGAACAACCCCATGCGGGTGCAACGCGCCTGGGAGGTACTGAGCGCAACGGGCCGCGGTCTGGCCGACTGGCAGGCCAACACCCCGCCGCCGATGCTGCCATTAAGCGCCTGCACCGCCATTGCCGTGGATGCCGATAAGGATTGGTTGAACAAGCGCATCATCCAACGGTTCGACCAGATGCTGGATCAAGGGGCGCTGGACGAGGTGGCCGCCGTGCGCCCCGATTATGACCCCGCCCTGCCCGCGCACCGCGCCATTGGCGTGCCGGAGTTGATGGCCTATCTTGAAGGGCGCACGGATTTGGACACGGCGCGCGAAAGCGCGATCATCGCAACCCGCCGATATGCCAAACGTCAACGCACGTGGTTGCGCAATAACACCCAAGCCTGGCGGTCATACCGTCCGTCATAGGCATATCACCGATTTCACAAATATAACTTTTATTTGCCGCCTAACTGTATAATGCTGGGCTCAGCTTTAATATATGCGATGTTTGTTGGATAATGAATCTTAGCTCCGTCCGGATACTCTCGCTTGCCCAACTGTCTCAGGGACAGGATTGGCGGATGGTGCTGTGCCATGATATGCCGTCGCATCTTCTGATATGGATCACACGCGGTCAAGGATTGTTGCAACTGGATGGCCAGCGCCGGGGGCTGGGCGCGCATAACGCGGTTTTCATCCCCGCGCAGTCGTTGTTTTCAATGGAACTGGGCCGTCAGGGCATCGGACAGGCTGTCGTTATTCCGGACGGCACCCCCCTGCGTTTGCCGCAGGTGCCACGGCATTTGCGGATCAGGGATGTGCAGGCGCAGACTGAATTGACCGGATTGGTCGAGGCCGCGCAACGCGAACAACAAGCCTCGCGGCCCCTGTCCGGTGATGCGCTTGAGGGCCACGCCGCGCTGATGTCGGTGTGGTTACGGCGCCAGATCATGCAGGATGAACATATTCCGGACCGCCGCAGCGCAGGTGTCAGGCTCAGCGCGCGGTTTTGCAAAATGGTGTCCGATAGATATGCAACCGGTGCCCCCATGGCCACCTATGCCGAAGCGCTGGATGTGACCCCGACCCATCTGACCCGCGCTGTCAAAGCGGCCACCGGCAAAACCGCGGCTGATATCCTGACAGAACGCGTCGTCTATGAAGCGCGGGTTTTGCTTGGCACGACAGATCATTCGGCGCAAAGCATCGCGCGGCATCTGGGCTTTGGGTCCGCTGCCTATTTCACGCGGTTCATTCAACACCACACGGGCAAGCCCCCCAGCAAGCTGCGGGCGGCCAAAACGGCGTGACCTGAACGGGGTGCATGTCGCAAATAGAATGGCCGGATGTCGCAAACTAATCGTGAAACGCCGAAAGCCGACATTGACCTTGCCCGCCAACTCGTGCCTCATGGGGGCATTAAGGTGCCGCCGCGAAATCCCGATCCTTCGCATAATGAGCACCAAGGGAGACTTGCAGCGCGTCTAAGTGGCCAAAGGCCCGACGACGTGCGGCGCAGAAAATCACATTGGGCTGACACGCCCGAAATTTCGGTTGGGCGCGGGTCGTCTGCCGCGCAATAGGGATGTTCCATGGGGATTTTCATTCTGCGCCGTCTGGGCGTGATGCTTTTGACAGCGCTTTGTCTGACATTCATCGTTTTTTGGTTAACCAATCTTTACCCCAATCTGGAAAAACTGGCCAAGACCCAAGGCAACTTTCGCATGTCGGACGAGGCGGTTACCAGCTATCTTGAAAACCGCGGTTATTTGCAGCCCACACCGGCCAAATTCGGGCAATGGCTGGGCGTTGTGCCCGGCTGGATCACCGAAGCCGAGAGCGGCAAGGTAACCGGACGCTGCTTTACCAGCGACACCCCGGTCGACGACCGCCCCAGATTTTGCGGGATCTTGCAGGGGGACTGGGGTTTTTCGACTGTTTTCAAAGAAGACGTTGGCCCGACGGTGCTGACCCGTCTGGCGCTGACGGGCAAGCTGATGCTGTGCGTTTTGCTGCTGATGGTGCCTTCGGCGTTGATTGTGGGCGTGCTGGCGGGGATGCGCGAAGGGTCGCGGCTGGACCGGTCGCTGTCGACCTTTTCAATCGCCACAACCGCCACCCCTGAATATGTGTCGGGCGTTATCTTTATCGCGGTTCTGGCGTCCTCGCGGTTTGGCCTATCGCCGTGGCTGGCCGACATGGGCTGGATCGACGGGAAAACCCTGTTTCTGGGCTCTGCCACCTCCGCGATGGAGGACGCGACATTCTGGAATTTCTTTCTGCCTGTGCTGACGATCTCGCTTTACGGGATGGGCTATATCGCGCGGATGACGCGGGCCTCGATGACCGAGGTGATGACCGCACAATATATCCGCACAGCGCGGCTCAAGGGGGTCAAGTTCAGCGATATCGTTTTGAAACACGCCCTGCGCAACGCCCTGATCGCGCCCTTCACGGTGATCATGCTGCAAATTCCGTGGCTCTTGAACGGGGTCGTCATCGTGGAAACCCTGTTCAATTACAAAGGCTTCGGCTGGCTGCTGGTTCAGGCCGCATCGAATAACGATATTGAACTGCTTCTGGCTGTCTCTGTCGTCTCTGTCATCGTGGTTCTGGTCACACAGCTGATTTCCGACATCGGCTATGTGTTTTTGAACCCGCGCATTCGCATCACATAAAGAAAGGGCAAGGACATGGAAACTTTGACATGGACAGGCTCGATGGGATGGCTGAACCCGGTGCTGGGATTGGCCGTCGGGGTTATGGTGGTCGCCTATGCGCTGCAAATCCTGATGTCACTCATTCCCGATGCCCAAATACGCACCGTCGGGTCCGGCGGGGTTACCGCCGCAAGCCAGGGGGTATCGGGGCTGTTGGGCCGTCTTGGCGGCTACGGGTTTCTGGCCGCAATCGGCATTTTACTGGTCTACCTGTTGGCAGGGGTCATAATCGGACCCGCAGCGGGAATATTTGGCGGATTGGCGCAGCAATTATTGCCGGTCTGGATCGCGCTTGTGGTGCTGTTTGCCCTGTCGATCACCTTCAAGCGCAAGCTGGGGCTGTACGGCAAGCTTTTCGACAGCACCGTGGGGATGATCGGTTTCGGTCTGGTGATGTTCTGGGTATTTGCGGGAGTTTTCGGGGGCGTCTTTGACATGCTGATCACCCATGACAGCCTGAGCCAGGTGTCGGGGATGAAGAACAAACTGCCCGGCACGCCTTTGGCGCGGGCAGAACCGGAGGATTATCAATGGTTTCTGCTGGGCGGTGACAACCTTGCCCGTGACGTGTTCAGCCGGTTGATCAAAGGGTCGTGGGTCGTGGTGCAGATCGCGCCGATGGCCACTTTGTTTGCCTTTATGGTCGGGATCACGCTGGGCCTGCCTGCGGGGTATTACGGCGGCAAACTGGATGTGTTCCTGAGCTTTCTGGCGAACCTGATCCTCGCCTTTCCGGTGATCTTGCTGTTCTATCTGCTGGTCACGCCCGAGATCGTGCTGACCGGTATCCCGAATTACATGGCGCTGGTTTTGTTCATCTTTCCGCTGGTGTTTCTGGCCGTGCTGCTGAATTCGCGCTTTTACACGCAACCGTCCTTGCGCACGCCCTTGCTGATTGTGGTGCTGGGCATTGCGGGATGGCTGTATCTGTCGCTGGTGTCGACCGACGGGGCGATTGTGGATGCGCCCACCTACCGCCTGCCCGGCCTGCCCGCGTTTATGGATCTGTTCGACATTGATCCCGGTGTGCTGGTGGTGTTCGTGTCGGTGGTTTTCGTGAACGCGCCCACAGTCTTCAGAATTGTGCGCGGCCTCGCGCTGGACATCAAAACCCGCGACTACGTGGCCGCCGCCCAGACCCGTGGCGAAGGCCCGTGGTACATCATGCTTTGGGAAATCCTGCCCAATGCACGCGGGCCGCTGATCGTCGATTTCTGTTTGCGCATCGGCTATACCACGATCCTTTTGGGGACCTTGGGGTTCTTTGGGCTGGGGTTGGAATCGGAAAGCCCGGATTGGGGCACCACGATCAACGCGGGCCGGCGTTTGCTGGCGCTTTATCCCCATGCCGCGATTGCGCCGGCGGTGGCACTGCTGAGCCTTGTTTTGGGGTTGAACCTGTTGGCGGATGGTTTGCGCGAGGAAAGTTTGCGCGATTGATATGAGGACGGGACCGGGGGCCAGCCCCCGGAGACCCCCGGGATTTTGGACCATTTGGAAGCAGGGTTTGCGACCAGCCGGTCAAGGGAGACGGACCATGGCGAAGCTTGAGTATGACGGCCCTATTCTGGAGATCGACAAACTGTCGATTTCGTTTTTCACGCGGCTGCGCGAAATTCCGGCGGTGATGGATTTTTCGGTCTCGGTGAAACCCGGCGAAGCGGTGGGTTTGGTGGGCGAATCCGGGTGTGGCAAATCAACGGTGGCGCTTGGGATTATGCAGGATCTGGGCGTGAACGGCCGGGTTGTCGGCGGGTCGATCAAGTTCAAGGGGCGCGATCTGGCCGAGATGAGCGATGAGGAGCTGCGCGATATTCGCGGCAGCCAGATCGCGATGATCTATCAAGAGCCGATGGCGTCGCTGAACCCTGCGATGCGGATCGGGCGGCAGTTGATGGAAGTGCCGATGATCCATTCCGGCATGTCCGAAAGTGACGCCCGTGCCCGCGCCTTGCAGGTGGTGACGGATGTGAAGCTGCCCGACCCCGAGCGGATATTGAAGGCCTATCCGCATCAATTGTCCGGCGGGCAGCAGCAGCGCATCGTGATCGCCATGGCCTTGATGTCGGAGCCGGCCTTGTTGATTCTGGATGAACCCACCACGGCGCTGGATGTCACGGTCGAGGCGGCGGTGGTCGAACTGGTCAAGGATCTGGGCAAGAAATACGGCACCTCGATGCTGTTCATCTCGCATAACCTTGGGCTGGTGTTGGAAACCTGTGACCGGATTTGCGTGATGTATTCGGGCGAAGCGGTTGAACGCGGGTCGATCGAGGATGTGTTCGACGAGATGCAGCACCCCTATACGCAGGCCTTGTTCCGGTCGATCCCCCTGCCCGGTGCCGACAAGAACGCGCGCCCGCTGATCGCCATCCCCGGCAACTTCCCCCTGCCCCACGAGCGGCCAACGGGGTGCAACTTTGGCCCGCGTTGCGATTATTTCGAGGCAGGGCGCTGTGATCAGGGGCCGATCCTGATGGAGGACGTGCCCGGCAATGAGCGCCATGCCACGCGCTGTTTGAGATATCAGGAAATCGACTGGAAAGCGCCGCTGGAGCTGGCCGAGGTCAAGACCAAGGGCGAGATTGGCAGGGTTGTCCTGAAGATGGACAAGCTGAAGAAATACTATGAGGTGGCGGCAAATTCGATGTTTGGCGGATCGGCCAGGAAGGTCGTGAAAGCCAATGAAGAGTTAAGCTTTGAGGCGCGCGAATCCGAGACTTTGGCGATTGTGGGTGAATCCGGATGTGGCAAATCCACCTTTGCCAAGGTGTTGATGGGCTTGGAAACCGCAACATCGGGTCAGGTGTTGCTGGATGATATCGACATTGGCGGCGTCCCGATCGAGGAGCGGACCACGCAAAACGTGGCAGACATCCAGATGGTGTTCCAAAACCCGTTCGACACGTTGAACCCGTCGATGACCGTCGGGCGCCAGATCATCCGCGCGCTCGAGATTTTCCGGATCGGCAAGAACGAAAAGGAACGTCGCCAGCGCATGTTAGAGCTGCTTGATCTGGTGAAACTGCCGCGCGAGTTTGCGGGCCGTATGCCGCGCCAGCTGTCGGGTGGGCAAAAGCAGCGTGTGGGCATTGCCCGCGCCTTTGCCGGGGATGCGCGGATTGTGGTGGCCGATGAACCTGTGTCGGCGCTTGATGTATCGGTGCAGGCGGCGGTGACCGATCTGCTGATGGAAATCCAGCGCGAACAGAAAACCACCTTGCTGTTCATCAGCCATGATCTGAGCATCGTGCGCTATCTGTCGGATCGGGTGATGGTGATGTATCTGGGCCATGTGGTGGAACTGGGCACCACGGATCAGGTGTTTTCGCCGCCCTACCACCCCTATACGGAGGCGCTTTTGTCTGCCGTTCCGATTGCCGACACGCGGGTGAAAAAGAAACATATCGTGCTTGAGGGGGATGTGCCCTCTGCCATGAACCCGCCGCCGGGCTGTCCGTTCCAGACGCGCTGCCGGTGGAAATCACAGATTTCGGGCGATCTGTGTGAAACGGTGGTGCCGACATTGCGCAGCGTTGCGGAGGGGCATCAGGTGAAATGCCATCTTACCGACGCGCAACTGGCGGAAATGGAGCCGGTGATCGAGATTAACGTCGCCGCAGAGTGAAGGCCCCAGACTAAAGGCCGCAGAATAAGCCAGGGGCGGCCGATGCATCTGCACCGACCGCCCCTGTTGTTTTAATGTGGTTGCCTTTGAAGGGCTGGTTACTTTTTGTAAACTGTATCCAGCTGGCGCACGATCACGTCGGCAAAACCAAGAATCATCGCGTTATAGAAATCTTCCTCGGAAGGTTGCACACCAATGAAGCCTTCGGGAATGACCTGTTCAGCCGGATAGGCCGCAACATTCACCGGAAAGCTTTGCGAACCGATGCTGTTGTTATCGTCCGAAATCACCACAACGCCGGCGATTTCGTTGAAACCTTCGATTGAGGTCAACATCGGGTTACCGTTCAAGGAAACGCTCCGCAAATCTACCTTGATCGTTGGCAGGCTGGCATCGGAGCCAAATTTCACACGGGTCGAGATGGCTTGCTGCAGATCGGTTGCGATCTCGGGGAAAACCTCAAGGGCGTTTGTGTCTTCGGCGGCCTCAAGGCCCGCTTCGACGGTGACTTCGGAGAAAATAATCTCTTCATTGGCGAAGGCGGCTGCCGACATGGCTGCAAGGCTGACCGAAGTTGCCAGAACAATACTTTTTACTGAGTTAAACATTTCATAGTCCTTATCGTCTTGCTTGCACGCAGGGGCGTTGCTGCCCGGATTGCGTTCTGCAGTATCAACATTGGATAAGGGTGTTTGGTTCCGTCCTTGCGCAGCCTATTATTGCGAAGGGCGCGGGGCGCATCAAGAGTTGTCTTTAAATCAATGCCTTACAGCCCGGCGATAACCTTGACGTAATTCTTGGTTTCCTTGAACGGGGGGATGCCGCCGTATTTCTTCACGGCACCTGGGCCTGCGTTATAGGCGGCAAGGGCCAGCTTCCAATTGCCAAATGCGCGAAACTGAAGCTTGAGATAGCGCGCGCCGCCATCAAGGTTTTGGTACGGGTCAGACGGATCAACGCGCAACACCCGCGCGGTTTCCGGCATTAACTGCGCCAGTCCCAAGGCCCCTTTGTGGGATTTCGCGGACGGGTTCCAGCCGCTTTCCTGTTGGACAAGACGCAAGAACAAATCTTCGGGGATGGCGTGGCGGCGGGCGGCTTCGCGGGCCATGCTGTGGTACTGGCCCTTATACTTGCCCTTGTATTTCGGCACGTCCCATTTGGTCGGGGTGACAACGCGGGTAGGTTGCAACCGAACCGACGCCGCATATTGTTTGGACGCGCGGGTATCGAGCAGTTTTTTCTGCGAGGCAAACAGCTTGGAGCGGCTCTTGGACGAGAAAACTTCGGCGGCGACGGGGCTGGAAACCAACCCTACGCAGCACAATGTCATGATGATGAATTTTTTCACGAAGCCCCCAAAGCAGCCTGATTTCGCAAAACATAGCAAGATGGCCCAATTGCGCCACCCTTTTATCGCCGCTTGCGGGGGTGTGATCGCGCAATAAGCGATCCTTTGCCCTGTTTCTTGGAGGCGGCACTGGTATAACGTCGTCCAACGCAAGGGCCTGCGGGATTCGCAGCACCCTTCCAACCTCATAGCAGACAGGGGGCATCATGGCCGGCTCAGTGAATAAAGTGATCCTTATTGGCAACCTGGGGCGCGATCCCGAGGTGCGTTCCTTCCAGAATGGCGGCAAAGTGTGCAACCTGCGCATCGCGACCTCTGAAACCTGGAAAGACCGCAACACAGGTGAACGCCGCGAAAAGACCGAATGGCACACCGTGGCCATCTTTCAGGAAGGGCTTGTGCGCATCGCCGAGCAGTACCTGAAAAAGGGCTCCAAGGTATATATCGAAGGGCAGTTGCAGACCCGCAAGTGGCAGGACCAATCCGGTGCCGACCGCTATAGCACCGAAGTCGTGCTGCAGGGCTTTGGCGGCACATTGACCATGCTGGACGGCCCGTCCGGTGGCGGTTCCGGTGGTGGTGGCGGTGGCGGCTATGACAGCGGCCCATCCGATCCGGGCGGTTATGGCGGCGGCTACGATTCCGGCCCCTCCAGCAGCGGTGGCGGTTCCAGCAGTGGCGGTGGCGGCGGCGGTGGCCGGTCCTCGCGCGATCTGGATGATGAAATCCCGTTTTAATCGGGCGCAGCTGTGCTGGGTCTGACACGGTCAGACGCAGCGCAGCGTGATGGTTGGTGTGATACGCCAGAAATTAGCGATAGATTTAATGCCGCCGGTTCATCTGGCGGCATTATTTATTGGGGTATCCCAAATTTAAGGGGGCATCCCGAAACGCCCCGCCCGCAGTCAGCGGTCGGCCAGCGCATCCGCCAGCACACGCCGCACGGTTTCGCGGGGCACATCACCGGTCACGAATGAACTGCCAATCCCGCGCGCGAGGATAAAGCGCAGCTCGCCTTGCACGACCTTTTTATCCTGCCCCATCAGATCAAGCAGCGCATCGGCATCGGGCAAATCACCTTCGATATCGCGCAGATCGGTCTTCATCCCCATCGCTTTCAAATGGGCGCGCACGCGGCTGGGGTCTTCCTGGGAACACAGCCCAAGACGCGACGACAGTTCGAACGCCAGCGCACAGCCGATCGCAACACCTTCGCCGTGCAAAAGCCGGTCGGAATACTGTGTGGCAGATTCAAGCGCATGACAGAACGTATGGCCAAGGTTCAGCAAGGCACGTTCCCCCTGCTCTGTCTCGTCGCGCATCACGATGTCAGCTTTCATCTGCACAGACCAGCGCACCGCCTCGACCCGCGCGGCCATATTCCCTGCGGCCAGCGCCGGCCCTTGGGTTTCCAGCCAGTCAAAGAACGCCGCATCGCCCAACAGCCCGTATTTCACCACCTCGCCATAACCGGCAAGGAAATCGCGCGGCTTGAGCGTGCCAAGAACGGCCGTATCGGCCAACACCAGCGCGGGTTGATGAAAGGCCCCCACAAGGTTTTTGCCCTGCGACACGTTGATTCCGGTCTTGCCGCCCACCGAACTGTCCACCTGCGCCAGCAGCGATGTCGGGATTTGCACAAATCGCACACCCCGACGCAAGATCGCGGATGCAAAGCCCACAAGATCGCCAATCACCCCGCCACCCAAAGCGATAACAACGTCTTTGCGTTCGACCTTTTGATCCAGCATCCAATCGACGCAGCGGGTCAATTGCGCCCAGCATTTTGTTGCCTCTCCGGGGGGCAGGCTCAGGGATTCTATCGTGATCCCATCCGCCGCCAACCCGGCGCGCAGGCTGTCCAGATGCAGGGCGGCAACCGTTTCGTCGCTGATCACCACCACCCGCGGGCGCGGCAGGAAGGGGGCGATATATTTGCCCGCTTCGGCCAGCAGACCCGGCCCGATATGGATGTCATATTCTCGGCCCGGCAGGCCCACATGCACGATTTCACGCATCTATTTTCTCGAGTACATCGGGGCGTGACAGCAAGGTGTCGATCACGCGGTTGGCCATTTTCTCAATCGACAGATTTGCACCGGAAGTCGTTGAAAGATTGGCAAGTTTATAGATCGGCACCCGTGCCTTGAACAGCTGTTCCAAGGTCTGGCGCGGGTTGCTGGTCCGCAGCAAGGGGCGCGTGTTTTTGTATCTGACGCGGTTCCAGATCACGTCGATATCCGCATCCAGCCAGACCGAAACCCCTTTGGTCGAGATGTTATCGCGGTTGATCTCCGACAAGAACGCGCCGCCGCCCGTTGACAGGATACCGGGTTCTTCGTCCAGCAGACGGGCAATCACCTCGGTCTCGCGCTTGCGAAAAAACGGCTCTCCGTCGCGTTCAAAGATTTCGGGGACGGTCAGGTTGGCGGCGGTTTCGATCTCGTGATCGCTGTCCAGAAACGGAACGCCCAATTTGACCGACAGCGCCCGCCCAACGGCGGTTTTGCCCGCACCCATCATGCCCACCAGAACAACCGACTTTTTCAGCCGGTATGCAGGTCGTTTTTGGGCCGTATCGGCTGGGGTTTGCTCAAATTCGTTCATTTGTCTTTGAATGACGTGATCTTACTGAAAAGGCCATATATAGATATTCAAAATGTTCGAAAGAAAGCAGGCAGTATTTATGGGCAAGCTAATCAAGTTTTTGATTTTCCTTTTGGTCTTCGGATTCATGGGGCTTGTCGCCTATGCGTATCTTGGCCCGTTTTTTGGCGCAAATTTCGCGCCGGATCAGATCGAGGTGCGCGAGCCCGTGCAATTGCCAGCCAAGTGACGCCGATGTTCAGGCAGATTTCCGCGCTTTGTCTGATGTGCTGGCCGGCCCTGACCATGGCGCAGGCCCCTGCCGCTGAAACGGCCCCCCTGTCGGTGATCGACTGGCTTGGCCAGCAACCAAAGGCGATGCCCGTCCGCCCCAAGCGCCCCGCCAAACCCGAGGAGGCCCCAGTGGCCAAGACGGCACTGCCCCCGTCGGTGACCGTCACCGCCCTTGGCGAAGGCAGCCCGCGCGCGATCGGTCTGGTCCCTGCGCATGTCACCGGTTTGCCGCAGGATCTATGGGCGGGCAGCAGCGTCAGCGACATCACCAGCCGCTTGGCCAACCTGCCCGACTTGCATCTGCCCGCCGCACGCGCCCTGTTTTTCAGGCTTTTACTGGCCGAGGCAACAGCCCCCGAAGGCCGCGCCGCCGAGGGTGATGCGCTGGCCCTTGCCCGTGTCAGCGCCTTGATCGACAACGGTGCCGTCGATCCTGCGCTCTCGTTGATTGAACAGGCCGGTGTCGCCACATCGGCCGATCATTTCGCGCTGTGGATGCAGGTCAGCTTGCTGGTCGGCACCGAAGACCGCGCCTGTACGCTGCTGATGCAAAAGCCGTACCTGACCCGTGATTACAACGTCCGTATCCTGTGTGCGGCGCGTGCAGGCAACTGGGACACTGCCGCGCTGACCTTTGGATCGGCGCAGGCTCTGGAATTGCTGCCGCCCGAACGGCTGGCGCTGCTGGACCGGTTCCTGAACCCCGACCTGTTCGAAGGCGAGCCGAACCTGACGGTGCCGCGCACAATGGACCCGATGGGCTTTCGCCTGTTCGAGGCGATTGGCGAGCGGCCCCAGACACGGTCCTTGCCGCCAGCCTTTGCCGTGGTCGATCTGCGCGATGTGGCCGGTTGGAAGGCCCAGCTTGAGGCCGCTGAACGGTTGACCCGTCTTGGTGCCTTGCCCGACAACCGGCTGTTGGGCATCTATTCGGACCGGGCGCCTGCGGCTTCGGGCGGGATATGGGACCGGGTCGAGGCGCTGCAACGGTTTGACACCGCCCTGCGCACCCGCAGCGCGGACGCGGTTGCCAAAACATTGCGCCCCGCGTGGCAGGCCATGCAAGAGGCAGAGCTTGAAGTCAGCTTTGCCACGCTCTTTGCCGAAGGCTTGCAGGCAATCCCGCTCGAGGGCAGTGCCGCGGCCTTGCGCAACCGGATCACGCTGTTGTCGCCGTTTTATGAAACGGTTGCCTCTGGTGCCACGGTTCCCCCAACGGCAGAGATCGCATTCATGAGCGCCATTGCCACAGGCACCGCCCCTGGCCGCGTTCCCGACATGAATCAGGCCGACGCCATTGCCAGCGCCTTTACCACCCCGTCGCCCCGCAGCAATCTGGTCAGCGATGCGCAGAACGGCAAACTTGGCATGTCTATTCTGGCAACGATCGCGCTGCTGGAAGACGGTGCAAATGGCGACACCGCCGCGTTGCGCGACGCCTTGTCCACGCTGCGCGCTTTGGGGTTGGAAGACTTCGCCCGCCGCGCCGCCCTGCAAGTGCTGCTGCTGGAGCGCGGCTGATGCACAGCGACACCTTTCACTGGATATCCACCTTTCTGGAGGCGCAGGCCGCAGAGCTGGGTGCCGCGACGAACACGCTTTTGGCCTATGGCCGCGATCTCAAGGATTTTGACAGCTATCTGGCCCGCAGAACCCTTGATTTCACCACCGCCACCCGCAACGACGTCGAAAGCTATCTGGTGTGGTGTGACGCGCAGGGCCTTGCCAAATCCACCCGCGCACGCAGGCTGTCGGCTGTCAAACAGCTTTACCGTTTCGCCTTTGAGGAAGGGTTGCGCGACGATAACCCCGCGATCCAGATCACCGGCCCCGGTCAGGAAAAGCGTCTGCCCAAAGTGTTGTCGGAAGACGAGGTGGACCGCCTGCTGGATGCCGCACGCAATTCGGGCCGCAGCTTGCAGGACCAGCTGCGCAACACCTGCCTGATGGAGCTGTTATACGCGACAGGCATGCGGGTCAGCGAACTGGTCAGCCTGCCGGTCAGTGCCACCCGTGGCGATCCGCGGCTGTTGCTAATCATGGGCAAGGGCGGCAAGGAACGGCTGGTGCCGCTGTCGCCCCCTGCCCGCCAAGCGCTGGCCGACTGGCTGGTCGAGCGTGACAAGATCGACGCCGCCGCGCAGGCAAAGCGACAGCCCGCCTCGCGGTTCTTGTTCCCGTCCCGTGGGGTTGCGGGATATCTGACGCGGCACCGGTTCTATCTGATGATCAAGGAATTCGCGGTTGCAGGCGGCGTTGATCCGGCCAAAGTGACCCCGCACACCTTGCGCCACGCCTTTGCCACGCATCTGCTGGCCAATGGTGCCGATTTGCGGTCGATCCAGACAATGCTGGGCCATGCCGATGTGGCAACCACCGAAATCTACACCCATGTCCTCGAGGCGCGCCTGTCAGAGCTGGTGTTGGAAAATCACCCGCTGGCCAAGGCGGCACGGCGCAGTTCCGGCGGCAGCACGTCTTCGGACGGCCAGTAGCCGCTGCGCAAGGCGCTGTGGTAGCCTTGGGTAAGTCCGGCGCGTTCCATCGCCGCCACCGCCGCCTCGACATCATAGCCCAGCTTGTGAAACGTCACCTGCCCTTGGTCCAGAACCGCAAAGCGGGTGTCCTGCCCGCCATCATGGGGCGGCATGCCGATCACGCCCGCATTGATCCAGCGCCCCTTTGCGCAGTCCTTGGTGAACGGTATCCCGCTATGGCCCGCGACAATCGCGTCCACGGGGCCAATCGCAGCCTCCACAGCGGCCCATTCTTCCTCGAAAACCTTCCGATCCGAACAGGGCCAGATAAACCGCGCAATATCGGTCATCCCGCCATGGATCACGGCAAAGCGTTGGCCCGCATGGGAGAAACTGATGATATCCGCCGCCGTCGCCATCCAGCCCCGCTGATCCGGCCCGATCTGGGCATTTGCGACCCCGTACCACCCTGCCGACAGCAGATCGCAGGTCGTGCCTGCGTCAAACCCGCAGCCGCAATCCGGTGCCCCGGCCGCCAGATGCTTTTCGCAATTGCCCGCCGCCAGCGGGATACGTGCCGCGCGCAGGGCATCCGTGGTCGCTGACGGATCGCCGCAATAGGCCACCACATCGCCGGTACAAATCATCCGTTCCGCCGGGATCGCACGCTGCCGGGCCGCGTCCATCAGGGCATGAAGCGCCTGCAAATTCGAATATGGGCCACCAAACAGCAACACCGGGCCCTCGACCCTGCCCAAATCTTGATGCTTCACAATGCTCATCCCTTGAATGAAACCGCCCACGCGCCCATAACGTAACCACAATCGCAAAAGGTATATTCTCAAATGGACACGGTCCCCGCAATGCTTGACGGAGAGTTCTGGATCAGCGTCGGCATTATTTTGTTTCTTCTGGTGCTGTCGGGGTTCTTCTCCGGCTCTGAAACGGCCCTGACGGCGGCGTCGCGCGGCAAGCTGCGCGCCCAGGCTGACAAGGGGTCCAAGGGGGCCGAACGGGCATTGGCGATCACCGAAGACAACGAACGGCTGATCGGCTCCGTCCTGTTGGGCAACAATCTCGTGAATATTCTTGCAGCCTCCCTCGCCACCGCGCTTTTCACGCGGTTGTTTGGCGAATCCGGTGTGGCCATGGCAACACTGGTCATGACCCTGCTGGTCCTCATCTTCTCCGAAGTGCTGCCAAAAACCTATGCGATCACAAATGCCGAAGCCGCAGCCGGTCTGGTGTCGCGCCCGATTTCGATTGTTGTCTTGATCTTCAGCCCCATGGTCAGCGCGGTCCGGTTTCTGGTGCGCGGGATATTGCGCCTGTTTGGCGTAACGATCGACCCTGACAGCAACATTCTGGCGGTTCGAGAAGAAATCGCCGGCGCGCTGCAACTGGGCCATTCCGAAGGGGTCGTCGAAAAAGAGGACCGCGACCGGATTCTGGGGGCGCTGGACCTGCGCGAACGCGTGGTCGAAGAGGTCATGCTGCACCGCTCGGGGATCGAGATGATAGACGCCCGGCTGGACCCGGCCAAGATCCTCGAACAATGCCTTGAGTCCAGCCACACCCGCCTGCCCGTCTACCGCGATGATCCCGAAAACATCGTCGGCGTGATCCACGCCAAAGACCTTTTGCGCGCCATGTACAAACGGATCACCGAAGCGCCGGCCGGTGCCGAACCCTTCAAGGATTTCAACATCACCGATGTGGCGATGAAACCCTATTTCGTACCCGAAACCTCAACTCTTGACGAACAGATGCGCCAGTTCCTGCGCCGCCGCACCCATTTTGCCCTGGTCGTGGATGAATACGGCTCCCTGCAAGGCCTGATCACCCTCGAAGACATCCTCGAAGAAATCGTTGGCGAGATCACCGATGAATTCGACGCAGAGGCAGACATGGGCGTGACCAAGGCCGAAGACGGCCAGTATTTCGTCGATGGTGCCATGACCATCCGCGACATCAACCGCGCCACCGACTGGAATCTCCCCGATGACGAAGCCAACACAGTCGCAGGACTGGTGATCCACGAGGCGCAAATGATCCCGACCCCCGGTCAGGTCTTTGTGTTCCACGGCTTCCGCTTCGAGGTCACGGCCCGCGATGGCAACCGGATCACCCAATTCAAAATCCGCCCCCTCTAACCGCTTCTCTGGCTTTCAAATATCCCGGGGGTCTTGGGGGCTGGCCCCCAATCTTCAAAAGAAATGGCCCCCGAGAACCAGTGCTAACCGCGCAACCGGGCCCCATCTGGGTCAAACGGGGCCTGTTCCAGCACGACCGCGCCATGGGGCACCCCCAGCACCATCACCTCGACCCTGTCGCCCGGCTTCACGTTTTTCACAAACCCAAGCGCCAGCGACAGCCCGACCGAATAGCCATAGGCCCCTGAGGTCACACGCCCAACCCCCACGCCATCCTTGAATATCGGCTCCCCGCCCGTCGCGTCCGCGTTTGACGCATCAGTCGCATCGGCATCCAGCGCCAGAACGACCAGTTGTTCACGGGCAGGCTTTTGCAGCACCTCCAGCAGGGCCGGTTTGTTCAAAAACTCTTTGTCCAGCTTGCACAAACGGTCCAGCCCCACTTCTTGCGGCCAGTATTCGGGGCTGTATTCGCGGCCCCATGACCCATAGCCCTTTTCGATCCGCAGCGACATCAACGCACGCGATCCGACAGGGCCAGCGCCCACATCGCGGCCTGCCTTTATCAGAGCCCCGTAAAGTGCGGGTTGATCGGCTGCATCACAATGCAGTTCCCAGCCCAGATCGCCGGTGAATGACACGCGCAAGGCCAGCACGCGGATGCCCGCGATCTCCAGCCATTTTGACCGCATGAAGGGGAAATCGGCCCCGTCCAGCGATGTGTTCGTCAGCCGTTGCAGCATCTCGCGTGATTTTGGCCCCGCGACGTTAAAGCCGCACATCGCAACGGTCTGGCTCTCGAACACGGTCCCTTCGGGCAAAGGCACCGCGTTAAAGAACCGCTGGTGATAGCGTTCGGCCATGCCCGACCCGATGATCCAGAACTCCTCGTCTCCCAATCGCGTCACGGTGAAATCGCCCGCAATCCCGCCGCGCACCCCGATCAGCGGGGTCAGACAGGACCGCCCCACAGCCTTGGGCATGGTGTTGGCGAAAACGCTGTTCAGCCAGCTTTCCGCATCCGGCCCCGTACAGCGGTATTTGGCAAAGTTAGAGATGTCGATGATCCCCGCCTTGTCGCGCAGCATCCGGCATTCATCGCCCACAGGCCCCCACCAGTTTTGCCGCGTAAACCCGTCGGTATCTGCGGTGCCGGGGGTGTCGGCAAACCACAAGGGGTGTTCCCAGCCATAGTTCAGCCCGAACACCGCCCCCATCTGTTTTTGGGTCTCATAGACGGGGCGCGTGCGCACGGGGCGGCCTGCGGCGCGTTCCTCGTTGGGGAAATGGATCTTGAAACGGTTGGCGTATTGGTCCCCCACCCGCGCCTTGGTGAACGCCGCATCGGCCCAGTCGCCAAACCGCGCCACATCCCAGGCGAACATGTCATAGCGGGATTCGCCCGTGACGATCCAATCCGCCGCCAGCAGCCCCATGCCGCCTGACTGCGAGAACCCCGGAATAATCCCGTTACAACAGAAATAGTTGCGCAGTTCAGGCACGGGGCCAAACAGCACATTGGCATCGGGCGACCAGATCATCGGCCCGTTGATCACCCGTTTGATCCCGGCGGTCCCCACGGCGGGCACCCGGTCAATGGCGCGCATCATGTTGGGTTCGATCCGTTCCAGATCATCGGCAAACAGTTCATGGCCAAAGCCAAGCGGCGTGCCGTCCTCGGCCCAGAACCGCAGGTCTTTTTCATAGGCACCGACCAGCAGACCCTTGCCTTCCTGACGCAGGTAATATTCGCCGTCACGGTCGGCGACGGATGGCAGACGGCGGTCAAGACCTGCGATTTCGGGGATGGTTTCAGTGACGAAATACTGGTGTTCGGTCGGTTGCAGCGGCAGGGTCAAGCCTGCCATCGCCGCGACCTCGCGGCCCCATAGACCTGCGGCGTTCACAATCCATTGCGTTGCGATATCCCCCTTTTCGGTGCGCACGATCCAGCTGCCGTCGGGTTGCTGTTCGGTCCCCGTGACGGGGCAAAACCGGATGATTTCGGCCCCGTTCTGCCGCGCACCTGTGGCATAGGCATTGGTCACGCCCGACGGGTCCACATTGCCGCCCGAGGGTTCGAACATGATGCAGCGGATGCCGTCATAATTGACCAGCGGATGCAGGCGTTCGGCCTCGTCGCGGGTGACTTCGTGGAAATTCAGCCCATAGTATTTCGCCTTGGCCGCTTGCAGCCGCAACTGGTGTTCACGCGCCTCGGTCTGCGCCAGATACAGGCTGCCGGGCTGGAACACGCCGCACGACTGGCCGGTTTCGGCCTCGAGCGCATTGTACAGGTCCATCGTGTAGTTCTGGATGCGGGTGATGTTGTTGTTGTCATGCAACCCGTGAATATTCGCCGCTGCGTGCCATGTGCTGCCCGATGTCAGCTCGGACCGTTCCAGCAAAACGACATCCGTCCACCCCAATTTGGTCAGGTGATACAGGATAGAGCAGCCGATAACGCCACCCCCGATAACGACGGCTTGAGCATGGGTGCGCATATTTTGGGTTCCAGTTCCCTGTGACAATCGCCCGAGTTTGGCGGCCCGGGGACCATTGCGGTTGCTTAAAACCGACAAATCCCGTCGCCATCAAGACAAGCTCCGCAAAATATGGGGCGCGCAAAATGGCTTAGGTGGCTTTCCCCGCATCAAGTTTGGCGGTCACACTGTCACGCACTTCTTTAGCTGCGCTTTTCAGCAATTGGTCGCGATCGGGGGCGAAATCGATCCCTGACAGGGCGCGCAACAAATGCCGCTCAGCAGCACCGCGCGCAGCCTTGCACAAACCGTCATCGGGGTGGCGCATCAGCCCGCCCAAGGTGGATTGCAAACATTGCTGCACCTCGACCACCGTTTTGCCGTCCCGCGCCAAGGCCCCAAAGGCGTCCTGGATCAAATCCTCCGGATCAAGCGGTCTGACAAATATGTTCTCCAGTATCTCGTCGCGGTCGCGCGCGACTTCGTCGTCGTAATCGGTCAGAATGCGCCCGATACGGTGGATCACGTCAATCGCCGTGCCAGGATCATTCACGCCGGGCGACAGCGCCTTGGACGCGACCTCGCCCATGACGATCAACCCGAAACGCGGGTCTTGGTCAAAGGTGCGGACATCGCCGACAATAATGCTGCGTTGAATGCCGTCGTGCAGGGTTTCATCGGTATGATCGTCGTCAATCGGCTCCCCCACACGGTGAACTTGCACCAAAGGTTCGTTGACGAACACGAAACCACCGATATTGCGCACCAGATAGATATGGACGCCGTGGTTCTTGGCGACACTGTCCAGCCCCTCAGGATAAATGTGCTGGATGTAGCCGCTTTCATTTGCCCTGATCACCTCGGCACCCTCGGGCACCGCATCAACCAGCGGATTGGCCCCAAGGCAGGGGTTGGCCAGACGGTCGCGGAATGTGCGGCAGGTTTCGCGCTCCACCTGACGGGAGGTGTCGATTAAGCTGCCAAAGCTTTGCAAATGCAGCACCCAGCGGATCAGGTAGAAGACGATCAGAACCAGCACCAACACGGTGGTGATAAACAGGACAAAGGCGCGTTTGTCGTCGAACACGCCCAATTCCCGCATGATGATCGCGATCAGCGCGTACACATAAGCCCCGATGAATACCGCCAATGTGTTTTGTGTAGTCAGATCCTGAATGATCAACCGGTGCACACGCGGGGTCCATTGGGTCGATGAACTGCGATAGACCGACACCATCACGCTGAGCGAGAATGTGGTGACAGCCAACATGGCGTTCGCGATGATCGACAACAGCCGGTCTGCTGCCGCGCCGGTCAGCGTCGTGCCTAGCTTTTCAGGTATCCAGCTTTCGATAAGCGAACTCAGCGCCACAGCACCGATGGCAAGCAGGCCCATAATCGCCACCCGCACCGAAAGCTGGCGGCTGTAATAGCGGGCTTTGCGGATCAGGGTCGACGGGTTGAGAAGGTTTTTTATCATAGCGTGCAATCTAATGTGGTGGCATCTCTTGTCCAGCGGCGCTTTGCCAAGCTGGCCAAAAGGGATGAGCCAAACCCGACATGAAATGTCGCTGCGCAACATGCCACATGTTTGTCACCTTGCAACGATCCCCTGAAACCGCCCCAAAGGGAGACCCAAGATGAAAACCACCACCCGTGCGCTCGTGATTGGGGGCGGCGTCGTTGGCGCGTCGGTTTTGTATCATCTGACCAAACTGGGTTGGAAAGACGTGATGCTGGTGGAGCGGTCGGAACTGACCTCGGGCAGCACATGGCACGCCGCTGGCGGGTTTCACACGTTGAATGGCGATACGAATATGGCCGCGTTGCAGGGCTATACCATCCGTCTTTACAAAGAGCTTGAGGAAATCACCGGCATGTCCTGCGGCTTGCATCACGTGGGCGGCGTGACCCTTGCCGATACGCCGGAACGTTTTGACATGATGCTGGCGGAACGGGCCAAGCACCGCTTTATGGGGCTCGATACCGAGATCGTCGGACCGGAAGAAATCGCCAGGATCGCCCCGATTACCAACCTCGAGGGCATTATCGGCGGGCTTTATGATCCGCTCGACGGGCATCTTGACCCGTCGGGCACGACCCACGCCTATGCGAAGGCGGCACGTATGGGCGGTGCCACCATTGAGACCCATTGCATGGTGCGCGAAACCAACCAGCGCCCCGATGGCACGTGGGATGTGGTGACAGACAAGGGCACGATCCACACTGAACATCTGATCAACGCAGGCGGGTTGTGGGCACGTGAAGTGGGCGCGATGGCGGGTGTGTACTTTCCCCTGCACCCGATGGAACACCAGTATATCGTCACCGACGACATCCCCGAAATCTATGAACGCGAGGCCGAGCATCCGCATGTGATGGACCCCGCCGGAGAAAGCTATCTGCGCCAAGAAGGGCGCGGGCTGTGCATCGGGTTTTACGAACAATCCGCGCGGCCTTGGGCGGTGGATGGCACGCCATGGGGGTTTGGCCATGAACTGCTGCCCGATGACTTTGACAAGATCGAACAAAGCATTGATTTCGCTTATAAACGCTTTCCCGTGCTGGCCACTGCCGGTGTCAAATCCGTCATCCACGGCCCGTTTACATTTGCGCCCGACGGCAATCCGCTGGTGGGGCCCGTGCCCGGCCTGCGCAATTATTGGTCGGCCTGTGGCGTGATGGCCGGCTTCTCTCAGGGGGGCGGTGTCGGGCTGACGCTGGCGCAATGGATGGTCGAAGGTGAACCGGAGCGCGATGTGATGGCGATGGATGTGGCGCGCTTTGGTGACTGGATCAGCCCCGGCTATACCTTGCCCAAAGTGATCGAAAATTATCAAAAGCGGTTCTCGGTCTCCTATCCGAACGAGGAACTGCCCGCCGCCCGGCCCCATCGCACCACGCCGATGTATGATATTTTCAGCCGTCTGGGCGCGGTCTGGGGCCAGCAATACGGGCTCGAGGTGCCCAACTATTTCGCCACGGGCAACGAGCCAAAATTCGAGACGCCGTCCTTCCGCCGCTCTGACGCGTTCAGCGCTGTGGCGCGCGAGGTTGCGGGGGTGCGAGGCAGTGTTGGCATCAACGAGGTGCAGAATTTCGGAAAATATCTGGTCACGGGGGCGGACGCCCGCGCATGGCTGGACAGGATCATGGCGGGGCGCGTGCCTGCCCAAGGGCGTATGTCACTGACGCCGATGCTGTCGGAAAAAGGCAAGCTGATCGGTGATTTCACCATGTCCTGTCTGGATGCGCAAACCTTCCAGCTGACCGCATCTTACGGCGCGCAGGCCTATCACATGCGCTGGTTTACCCGGCATTTACAAGGTGATGTGCGGGTCGAGAATATTTCCGACAAACGTACGGGGTTCCAGATTGCAGGGCCGAATGCCGCAGCCGTTCTGGCCACCTGCACCCGCGATGACGTCACCACCCTGCGGTTCATGGATGTGCGCAAAATGACCGTCGGCATGGTGAATTGTCTGGTGCAG
This sequence comes from Sulfitobacter sp. SH22, assembly GCF_965641905.1. Taxonomy (NCBI): domain Bacteria; kingdom Pseudomonadati; phylum Pseudomonadota; class Alphaproteobacteria; order Rhodobacterales; family Roseobacteraceae; genus Sulfitobacter; species Sulfitobacter sp. SH22. The sequence goes on along the minus strand of NZ_OZ282573.1, from coordinate 845,624 downwards.
CGTGTCAGCTATACCGGCGATCTGGGGTTCGAGATTTATTGCGACCCGATGGATCAACGCAGCCTTTGGACCACGCTTTGGGAAGCAGGCAAAGCCTTTGACATGGTGCCTTTTGGAATGCGCGCGATGATGTCGCTGCGGCTCGATAAATTTTTTGGCAGTTGGATGTCGGAATTTTCGCCTGATTACACCGCCGCCGAAACCGGGCTGGACCTGTTCATCAGCTTCAAGAAGAACGTTGATTTCATTGGCAGAACCGCAGCCGAGGCTGATCGGCGCGCTGGCCCGGATCGCGCGCTTTGTGCATTCGAGGTGGATAGTATCGACGCCGATGTGCATGGCTACGAACCGATCTGGCATGACGGTCAGGTGGTGGGGTTCTGCACCTCGGGCGGCTATTCGCATTTCGCGGGCAAATCCATCGCCTTGGGGTTTGTCCCTACGGGCAGCAGGCGCGACGGTTTGCGGGTAGAGATCGAGATTTTGGGCAAGATGTGCCCTGCCCGTCTGATCACGACCCCCTTATTTGATGCCGATGGCGCAAGAATGCGCGGCGCACCCTTAACCCCGTGTTGAAATCGCGCTAGTCATAACGGATGAGCAAACCCGTCCTCCCGATTATCCTGCTAGCCGCTGGCCAGTCATCGCGCATGAAAGGCCGTGACAAACTGCTTGAGCAGGTGGACGGGATGCCCTTGTTGCGGCGTCAGGCGATGATGGCTTTGGCTGCGCACTCAGGGCCAGTGATTGTGACCTTACCAGCCAAACCGCACCCGCGCTATGACGTGATCGCGGATCTTGAGATCACCCGGGTCCCCGTTCCCGATGCCGATGAAGGCATGGCTGCATCCCTAAGGCGCGGATTTGCTGCGCTGCCGCCAAACACGCCAGCCGCGATGCTGTTGCTTGCCGATCTGCCGGATTTGACCATCGTCGACTTGAAGAAGTGCCTGCAAGCCGTTGATTTAAAATCAACTAACTCGATCTGGCGCGGGGCGACTGCGCAGGGTCAACCGGGGCACCCCATTATCTTTGCGGCTGTCCATTTTCCGGAATTCGCGAAACTGACCGGCGACAATGGCGGTCGCGAGATCGTCGCCGCCGCAAAGGACCATTCAGTCCTAATTCCGCTTTCAGGACAACAGGCCCGCCGTGATCTGGACACCCCCGAGGCCTGGGATAAATGGCGCGCCGAAAACCCCGACCGTTAGCCGCAGCGGGCACATCGCGTGCATGAGGGCCAGTTAACGGTCGAACAGGATGACGTCGGCTTTCTTGAGGGTGCGGCGGGCAGATAGATAGGCGTTCGTGCCCTCCTGCGTGGCCAGTTCTGGAAAAATCTCTTGAATTTCAGTGCGCTGTGCGTTGCCGATCCCCGCAAGGCTTTGCTGGGTGGGTTGAAAGCTTTCGATCCAGACACCGTTTGACAGCACGACCTCGTGGTGATCGCACATAAAGTGATAATAGGTCGTGCCGGTGCTGGCGACGACATCGACCCCTTGGACACCCGTCAGATGCTTGGCCGCAACCAGCACTTCGCGTTCCTCGAAATACAAGGCGGTTTTATCATTCGCTACCAGAACACGGTGGTTCGGGCTTAGCATCATGTCACGCTCCGGCAGATTGCTGCCCAAAGCCCCCTGCCGGATCAGAACCGGTTTCAGATGCGCGGCGCGGGAAAGATCACCTGACGTCATGGCGCGCCGCCCGGTCCAGCGGATTTCCTGAAGCCCATTGTCGCGCGTCACCACAACATCCCCGACCTGCAAATCCTCGACCTTGCGTTCGCCTTTTGGCGTGGCAATGCGTGTCCCTGTGGTAAAGCAAGGCGTTATTTCAGTATCGGGCGTTGGCAACGTCATTATCCTTGGTCATCGTAAATAGCTTGTCGTGAAAAAAACCGTAAAAGCGCGGGCAAGTTTTATGCAGCCCAGCATAGCTGCCCCGGTTCGGCCCAGAAAGATCAAACAAGAAACAAAATTAACATATTAAGGGGCTTGTGGGGTTATATCGGCATTTTCAGAAGATCAACGTTGCGGGGATTTTCGGCCATTGTTTCCAAATTGATGCGCATTTTGCATCGACCCACCCAAGGAAATCGGCAATATTCCCCAAATTCCGCCCCAAATCACCCAGCAGGTCAGCGCATTGTTTCCAATGTCGAAAACCGGCATCGGCATAGAAAAAAGCCTGACCCCGGCAAAATTCGCGCAGGGAAAGAAACGGCAACAGGAACCAATCCCATCGGATTTTAAGCATTTTTTCAGGATTTGGGAGGGAGCCGCCATATTCGATAACAATCGAATGATGGCTGACTCGAGTCCAATTCATAAATCCCTGCAACACAGTCGCAGTCTTCATGCGGAATAACCTGCAAAGGTTATTGGTACCCAAGGCCGGACTCGAACCGGCACGCCTCGCGGCGGGGGATTTTGAATCCCCTGCGTCTACCATTCCGCCACTCGGGCACTGGGGGGCTGATACCGCGCAACGCACAGGTCGGCAAGGGTAAATTTGCGGGTTTTTCTTGACCCCATGCGATAGGCATGGTGTTGCCTTGAAACATTGTCATTTTAGCGGAGAACCACGCATGATCCGAGGTCTGTATGACTGGGTGTTAAGCCTTGCCAACCACCCGAAAGCACTGTGGGCGCTGGCATTCATCGCGTTCATCGAAAGCTCGGTCTTTCCGATTCCACCCGATATCATGATGATTCCGATGATTTTGGCGCGCCCGAACCGGGCCTGGCTGATCGCGGGCGTGGCACTGGTCGCGTCGGTGCTGGGGGGGATGCTGGGCTATGCCATCGGGGCATTTGCCTTTGATACGATCGGGGCCCCTATTCTGGCGAGCTTGGGCAAGGCCGATGCGATGGCCGAATTCTCTTCGCGTTTCAATGACATGGGGTTCTGGGCCGTGTTGACCGCTGGCGTCACGCCGTTTCCCTACAAGGTGATCACGATCATGTCGGGCTGGACGGCCATGCCGCTTGGCACGTTTATCGTCACCTCGATCCTTGCACGCGCCTTGCGGTTCTTTATCGTCGCGGCGCTGTTGTGGAAATTCGGCGCGCCGGTGCGCGACTTTATCGAGCGGCGGCTGCCGCTCATGTTTACAATTGCCGTTGTGCTTCTTTTTGGCGGCTTTTTTGCGGTGAGGTATCTGTGATGACGCGCAAGACTTTGATTCTATTGGCAACCCTTGGTTCAGCGGCGCTGCTGTTGGGGGCCTTCGGGTTTCAGCATCTGGGCGGGATGGTGCCGTGCAAATTGTGCCTGTGGCAAAGATGGCCCCACGCGGCGGCAATTGTGATCGGTGTGATCGTGCTGTTCGGTGCGCCGCGGGCCTTGATCTGGCTGGGCGCGCTGGCCGTTACGGTTACAGGCGCAATCGGCGTTTATCATGCTGGTGTTGAATGGAAATGGTGGCCCGGCCCGTCAAGCTGCACAGGCGGCGGCATGGATTTGGGCGCGCTAAGCGGCAGCGATCTGCTGTCGACGACCGCGCCTTCGGGCTTGGTCATGTGCGACGAGATCGTGTGGCAGCTGTTCGGCCTGTCGATGGCGGGCTGGAACGCCGTGATTTGCGCTGTCTTGTTGGCGTTCTGGGTGGCTGCGGCGCGGGCGCGCGCCTAACCCGCCTGCGCGCCCTGCCCGGTTTTACGGGTTTTCAACAACAGGCTGGTTTCACTGGCCACAACACCGTCAAGCTTGCGAATCCGGGCCAGAACCTCGTCAAATTCCTCGAGGGTTTTGGTGCCGATTTCGACGATCACATCCCAGCGGCCATTGGTCGAATGCACCGCCCGCAACTGCGTCATGCCCATCAGCGTGCGGGTGATCCGGTCAGTGCCGCGCCCTTCGATTTCGATCATCATCAACCCGCGCACCGGATCGGCCAGAACATCCGAGCGCGTCACCACCGTAAACCCCAATATTTCACCGCTTGCTTGCAGCCGCTCAAGCCGGGCACGCAATGTTGTGCGCGAAATGCCCAGCCGTGCCGCCAGATCCGACAGCGACGCGCGCGCGTCCTCGCGCAGGGCCGAGACCAGTGCTTCGTCCGATTTGTTCATTTGATCCATCCAATCCGGTCAAAATATCTCCGGTTTGGTCACTTTATTACATTGTGACGATCCAGACCAGCCAGATATGTCTGTTGAAACGCAATCAAAGGGGTCTTTTCCATGACACAGCAAAACTGCATTCTTCTGGGCGCACCGATGGACAGCGGCAAGCGCCGTTTGGGCTGCCTGATGGGGCCTGACGCCTATCGCACCGCAGGGCTTGCAACGGCGCTGGCCGATCTGGGTCACACGGTCACAGACCGCGGCAATGTCCCGCCCGCCCCCTATACGCCCGGCCAGCACCCCAAATTGCACGCGCTTGAGGAAACGATCGCCTGGACCCAAAGCCTGGCTGACGCGGCCGAGGCAGCACTAGGCGAAGGCACCCCGATCTTTATGGGCGGCGATCATGCGCTGGCGTCCGGCACCGTCTTGGGCGCAATGCGGTTTGCGCAGGCGGAGGGTCGTCCCTTGTTTGTGTTGTGGCTGGATGCCCATAGCGATTTTCACACCCCCGAAAGCACCGACAGCGGCAATTTGCACGGCACGCCCTTGGGGTACGTGACGGGGCGCGAGGGTTTTGATGCCTTCCCCGATCTGCCCTATCCGCTGCCCCACGACAATATTGCCATCATCGGCTTGCGCTCTGTCGATGCGGCTGAACGCGCTGCCTTGCAGGAAACCACCATCCAGCGGGTCGACATGCGCGAGATTGACGAAACCGGCATTGCCACGCCGTTGAATGCCTTCCTTGCCAAGGTCGCGGCGGCCAACGGGATGCTGCATGTGTCGCTGGATGTTGATTTCCTTGACCCTTCCGTTGCGCCTGCTGTCGGCACCACGGTTCCGGGCGGTGCCACCGTGCGCGAAGGCCATCTGGTGATGGAAATCCTCCACGACAGCGGCTTGATGACATCACTGGATCTGGTGGAGCTGAACCCGTTTCTGGATGAACGCGGCCGCACTGCGCGTTTGATGGTTGATCTGGCCGCCTCTGCCTTTGGCCGCCGCGTCTTTGACCGCCCCACCCGCGCCTATTGATCCCGTGAAAGGATGCCAGCCATGACCAATCTCAACCCCTCTGCCAAGGCGCTTGTGCCGTTTGTTTCCGTTCACAACATGATGAAGCTGATCCACCACGTCGGTGTTGAACCCATGTTGGTGGGGCTTGGTGACTATATCGAGGCCGATTTCAAACGGTGGGAGATGTTTGACAAAACCTCCCGTGTTGCCAGCCATTCCGAAAAGGGTGTGATCGAATTGATGCCGACCTCGGACGGGGATGTCTACGGGTTCAAATACGTCAACGGGCATCCGTCCAACACGGCAGACGGGTTGCAGACGGTGACGGCTTTCGGGTTGCTGGCCAATGTCGCCAATGGCTATCCGGTGTTGCTGTCCGAGATGACGATGCTGACGGCGCTTCGTACGGCTGCGACCTCGGCTGTGGTTGCGCGGTTGCTGGCCCCCAAGGGTGCGCATGTGATGGCGATGATCGGCAACGGGGCGCAATCGGAGTTCCAGACACTGGCGATGAAGGCGATTGTCGGCATCGACGAAGTGCGCCTCTTTGATATCGACCCAGCCGCCACCGCGAAATGTGCGACAAATCTGGCGGGCCACGGGATCAAGGTCGTGGCCTGTGACACCGCCGAAGACGCCATATTGGGCGCGCAGATTGTCACCACCTGCACCGCAGACAAGCAATATGCGACGATCCTGACTGATAACATGGTCGGTGCTGGCATCCACATCAATGCGATTGGCGGCGATTGCCCCGGCAAGACCGAACTGGCCCCGGCGATTTTGCACCGTGCGGGCATCTTTGTGGAATACCCCGAACAAACCCGTATCGAGGGCGAAATCCAGCAGCTTGACGCCGATCATCCGGTGACTGAAATCTGGCAGGTGTTGACCGGACAGGCCAAGGGCCGCACGGATGACAAGCAGATCACCCTGTTTGACAGCGTCGGTTTCGCGATCGAGGATTTCTCGGCGCTGCGCTATGTGCGCGACCAGATAGCCAGCACGGGGCTGTTTGACCCGCTTGACCTGCTGGCCGATCCCGAAGATCCACGCGACCTGTTCGGGATGCTGCAACGCGCGGGCTAGGGTCTAGGCTTTCGCGGTCACGTCGTGATGATACAGCCAGTTAAAGGAACCGATCATGGCACCGGGGGCGATTTTGCTGGCCAGACGCAGGCCGGTATGGGCCGCGAACCTGTTCAGACCGGGTGCCATATGGTAGCGGGCCGCGTTGCCCGCTGCCGCCTTGATCACCCTTTTTGCGCGTGGTTTGCGCAAGGCCTGATACCGGTTCAGGGCCTGTTCTTCGGGGGCATTCAACACGCAATCGGCCAGCACCCACGCGTCCTCCAGCGCCATATTGGCCCCTTGGGCCAGAAACGGCAGCGTTGGATGCGCGGCATCGCCCACCAGCGCAACACCGTCGCTTTGCCACGTCTCGGCGACAGGATGCAGGTGCAGCCCCCATAACGTGCAGCGTTCAACGGCGGCAATCATTTCTCCTGCACGGCCGCCAAATCCGTCAAACGCCTTGCGCAGATTTGCCGGATCATCCGCGATGGCCCAGCCTTCGGGGGCCCAGCTGTTGCGCTCTTCGACAGCGACGAGGTTCACCAGTTTGCCGCCGCGCAGGGGATAGCTGACCAGATGGCGACCGGGGCCCATTGTGACATGCGCCTCGTTGGGGTGATTGAACCGGTTCGGCACCAATGCACGCCACGCCACCTGCCCGCTAAATCGCGGCTCGTTTGTGGCATTCAACATGCCCCGCGTTTTTGAATGGATGCCGCTTGCGTCAACGACCAGCTTGGCACGCCTTGTGCTGGCATCGGCCAACCTGACCTGCGGCAAGGGCCCGGGAACGCAATGGTCGGACGCGATCCCCAATTCAACCGACACATTGCCCCGTTTGGCCGCCCCCCACAGCAGATCAATCAGATCGGCCCGGTGCATGAACATATAGGGATGGGCCGCCTGCCCGCGCATCAGGTCCAGCCGCGCCACCTGTTTTCCGTCCCTGTAGTCTTGCAAGACGACGGCTTCGCCCCGTACGGCCCCGCGGTTTTCCAACTGCGTTTCCAGCCCCATCGCACGCAACACGGCCATACCATTGGGGCTGATCTGCAAACCCGCGCCGACTTCGGTGATCTTGGGGGCCTGTTCTAGCAAGGTCACGGCCATACCACGGCGCGACAGGCACGCAGCAGATGCCAGCCCGCCAATCCCGCCGCCAATCACGATTGCATTACTGATGGCCATATTGCCCCCCATGAAAAAAGCGCCACGGCTTGCACCCTGACGCTTGTTTAATTTTTTTCTTAGGAACGCTCAATCGTCACGATGGACTTTTTCGCGGCGCTCGTGACGCTCTTGCGCCTCAAGGCTCATCGTTGCGATGGGCCGGGCGTCAAGACGTTTAAGCGAGATAGGATCGCCGGTCACCGAACAATATCCGAACTCACCATCATCAATGCGGCGCAAGGCGGCGTCGATCTTGCTGACCAGTTTGCGGGCCCGGTCACGTGTGCGCAATTCCAATGCACGGTCTGTTTCTTCGGAGGCACGATCGTTCACGTCAGGGATGTTGCGCGTGCCATCCTGCAGACCTTCGATTGTGTCGCGGCTGCCTGCCAGCAGCTCTGCTTTCCAGTTTAACAACTTGCGTCTGAAATACTCAACTTGCCGATCATTCATGAACGGCTCGTCTTCGGCAGGGCTATAGCCGTCTGCCAGAAAAACTTCCTGCTTCATATCATTCCCCATAGCGGTCCTTGATCCAGTCATTGAGGTCAGTCTCCCGACTCCGCTCCTGTTGCAGGCGTCTAACGCAGCGTTCACCGATTGTCACTACACAATGGAGTCGAAAATTGGTTTAAGGACCCCGAATGACGCGCCAGAGAAGGTTGATAACAAGATGAAATTCCAAGGTACTGATGACTACGTCGCAACGGATGACCTGACAATCGCGGTAAACGCGGCGGTGACGCTTGAACGTCCGTTGCTGGTCAAAGGCGAGCCGGGCACCGGTAAAACCGAACTGGCACGCCAGGTGTCCAACGCGCTTGGGCTGCCGATGATCGAATGGAACATCAAGTCGACAACCCGCGCCCAGCAGGGCCTGTATGAATATGATGCGGTCAGCCGCCTGCGGGATAGCCAGTTGGGCGAAGAGCGCGTGCATGACGTGAAAAACTATATCCGCAAAGGCAAGATGTGGCAGGCGTTCGAGGCCGAAGGCAAAACCGTTCTGCTGATCGACGAGATCGACAAAGCCGATATCGAATTTCCCAACGACCTTTTGCAAGAGCTCGATAAGATGGAGTTCTTTGTCTACGAGACAGGCGAGACCATCAAGGCGGTCAACCGCCCCATCGTGATCATCACCTCCAACAATGAAAAAGAACTGCCTGACGCGTTTTTGCGCCGATGCTTCTTTCACTATATCCGCTTCCCCGAAATGGACACGCTGCGCAAAATCGTCGAAGTGCATCATCCGGGCATCAAAGAAAACCTGCTGACCACCGCGCTGACCCAGTTCTACGAGATTCGCGACCAACAGGGCCTCAAGAAAAAGCCGTCAACATCCGAGGTGCTGGACTGGCTGAAATTGCTGCTGGCCGAAGACATGGATGCGGCTGATCTCAAGAAAGATGGCAAAAGCGCGTTGCCCAAATTGCATGGTGCCTTGCTGAAAAACGAACAGGACGTACACCTGTTTGAACGTCTTGCCTTCATGGCCCGCGCTCAGAAATAGCGCGGGAAACCAAATCTAGTGGCGGCTGTACCCGCAGCCCATATGCACTTGTGGCGTGCACGACACGCACGCCACATGCCTGCCGTAATCATTAACATTTTTCTCTCTTTTGACATTATTGGTCCTTAGAAAGGTCTGGTTAGTGGGCAATTTTGACCCTGTAATCAGCTCAAAAGGGCACGCAGGCAAATGATTGATATGAATTTGGCACGGTTCGTGCTGTCAATGCGCACTCTCGTTGCGACCCGCACCGGAGCGTTGCGCCCGGGCTTTTGTGGTGACCGCACGTGAGGGGCCGTTTTCTCTTTCCGATCATGTTGTTGGTAAATGCCTGTGTTCCGGCCTCCCATCCCGGCGTCGTCACCCGTGCGGCCTTTGAAAGCCCGTCCTCATCCTTGCCCGCGATGAAAAGCTTTACGGCCCATTACCCGCAAGCCGCGCCCCGATCCAATAACGACCTGTCGCTGGATTTCATCGATCTGTCATTCCGCATGGAAAGCGGCAAGGACCTGCGCGTTCTGACCCGGTTCGAAGGGCCAATCACGATCCGGGTCATAGGTGCCCCGCCCAGCACCCTTGGCCCCGATCTGACCCGACTGATCTCGCGGCTTCGGTCAGAGGCGCGCATCGACATCAGCCCGACCAAGGCCGCCGATGCAAACATCACCATCGAAGCGGTCAGCCGGTCCAAAATCCGGCAGGTGCTGCCGGAGGCCGCCTGTTTTGTGGCCCCCAATGTCAGCAGCATCGACGAATACAAGAAAGTCCGGCGCAACGCCCAGACCAATTGGTCGTTGATGACCACGCGCAAGCGGATCGCAATCTTTTTGCCCAATGATGCCAGCCCCCAAGAGGTGCGCGATTGCCTGCACGAAGAAGTCGCACAAGCCCTTGGGCCGCTCAACGATCTCTACCGCCTGCCCGACTCCGTCTTTAACGACGACAATGTCCATACGGTGCTGACCGGATTTGATATGATGATCTTGCGGGCCTATTATGACCCCGCCTTGCGGTCCGGCATGACACGCGGTCAGGTCTCAAACGCCCTGCCCGGTATCTTTGCCCGCATCAACCCGCGCGGCACATCGACCAAAGCCCGCTTTGTCACGCGGACCCCGCGCGAATGGAATCTGGCCGTTCAGGGCGCGCTTGGGCCCGGTCGTTCCGATGGCCAACGTCAGGATGCCGCCTATAGCGCGATCAAGATTGCGCAAAGTCTGGGCTGGCAGGATCACCGCCGCGCCTTTGCGCATTACGCCATGGGCCGCGCCTTGCAAAGCGGCGACCAGGAAGCCGCGCATAAGCAATACCAGCTCGCCGAGCTGTTCTATTCCCGCAACCCCGGCACCGATCTGCACCGCGCCTATGTCGCCACGCAATTGGGGGCCTATGCGATCGCCACTGGCGATGGGGCCGAAGCGCTGCGGCTAATTGGCCCACATATTGAAACTGCACGCCGCCGTGAAAACGCGGCCTTGCTCAGCACCCTTCTTTTACTGCGCGCCGAAGCACTGGAGCTGGAAAACCGCGTGGCCGAAGCGCAGCTTGTCAGGCTGGACAGTCTTGGCTGGGCGCGTTACGGCTTTGGCTCTGATTGGGCTGTGCGGGCCAAAATGCGCGAAATCGCGTCACTGAACCCGCTCAAATAACACGCAAAGCGGGCTGAAATGATCGTAATAATTTTCGCGCTGATTGGCGCTGTCTGGGGCGGTTTTACCGCGTATAAACGTCAGGGAAACCGCAAGGACATCGCACAATATGCCGCCGGCTATGCCATGGCCTTTATTATCGTGGGCATGATCCTTACAGTTCTCATCGACCGCATCCTTTCCGGAGCCTGATCGATGTTCCTGCCGTTTTTCGACCAATTGCGCCGCCACAAAGTCCCCGTTTCCATGCGGGAATTTCTGGCGTTTCTAGACGGGATGGCAGCGGGTCTTGCGACCTATGATGTCGATGCCTTCTATTACCTCGCCCGCGTCAGCATGGTCAAAGACGAACGCAACATCGACAAGTTCGACCAGGCCTTTGCCGCAGCGTTTAAAGGCTTGGAAAACATCGCCTTGGACGACGTTCTTGAAGCGGTAGATATCCCCAAGGACTGGCTGGAAAAGATGGCTGAGAAGCATCTGACCGCCGAGGAAAAAGCCGAGATCGAAGCGGCAGGCGGTTTCGACAAGCTGATGGAAACCCTGCGCAAACGGCTCGAAGAACAAAAGGGCCGCCATCAGGGGGGCAATAAATGGGTTGGCACCGCAGGCACCTCGCCTTTCGGGGCCTATGGCTACAACCCCGAAGGCGTGCGCGTCGGTCAGGAAGGCTCGCGCCACCAGCGCGCGGTCAAGGTCTGGGACAAGCGCGAATTCAAGAACCTCGACGACACGGTCGAACTGGGCACCCGCAACATCAAGGTCGCCCTGAAACGTCTGCGCCGTTGGGCGCGTGATGGCGCAGCTGATGAACTGGATCTGGGCGGCACCATCCGCGCCACTGCCGAACATGGCTATCTTGACGTGAAAACCCGCCCCGAACGGCGCAACGCTGTCAAAGTATTGCTGTTTCTGGACGTTGGCGGTTCCATGGACCCGCATATCAAAACCGTCGAAGAACTCTTCAGCGCGGCCAAGGCCGAATTCAAACATCTGGAATATTTCTATTTCCACAACTGCCTTTACGAAGGCGTGTGGCGCGACAACCGCCGCCGTTGGGCCGAACAGCAATCCACCCAGGACGTCCTGCGCACCTACGGGCCCGATTACAAATGCATCTTCGTCGGCGACGCCTCCATGTCCCCCTACGAGATCGCCTATCCCGGCGGGGCCAATGAACATTGGAACCCCGAGGCGGGCTCCGTCTGGCTGGGCCGCGCCCAGGAACAGTGGAAAAGCAGCCTCTGGATCAATCCGATCCCCGAAAAATACTGGCCCTACACCCAATCCATCAAAATGGTTCAGGAAATATTCGGTGCCGATGCAATGGTCCCCATGACCCTCGAAGGGCTCAGCCGCGGCATGCGGGCCCTTACCCGCTGACCCATGTGACCCGGCCTTCGCTTCACCCTTTCATAAATACTCATCTGCGCTTGCCCTCGCGCGCAGAGCGCCCATATTGAGTGTATGATACGCGTCATCCCCATCCTGCTTGCGGTGCTCTATGGCCTTGCCATGTACCGCTTTTCCGCCTGGCGCACCGCCAAGGAACTGGACGAGAAATCCACCGAACTGGTTGACCCGGCCCTGGCCGAGATGAGCGCGAAGATGGCCAAGGCCCTCGATCTGCCCCGCATCAAGGTTCATATTTACGAAGTAGCCCCGGTCAATGGTCTGGCCGCCCCCGACGGGCGCATCTTTATCACGCGCGGGTTTTACAACAAATTCAGATCGGGCGAGGTTTCAGCCGAGGAACTGGCCAGTGTGATCGCCCATGAATTGGGTCATGTCGCCCTTGGCCATTCTCGCCGCCGTATGATCGATTTTTCCGGCCAGAACGCCATGCGCGCGGCCCTTGGGATGATTCTGGGGCGTTTGATCCCCGGCATCGGGGTCTGGATTGCCAATATGGTCGCCAGCATGCTGGCCGCGCGCCTGTCGCGGGCCGATGAATACGAGGCCGACGCCTATGCGGCCGCACTTTTGACCAAGGCCGGCATCGGGGTCGCGCCGCAAATATCGCTGTTCAAAAAGCTCGAGGCCCTGACCCAGACCAACCATGGCACCGCGCCGGCCTGGCTGATGAGCCATCCCAAGACCGAAGACCGCATCGCCGAATTGACCCGCCTGCAAAAGCGCTGGACGCCTTAATCAGACGCCCTAGCCAAGCGCCTTGGCCAGCCGCGGCAACCGCGCTTTCTTGAGCAGCGCACGCATCTCCCAAGCTTGCCCCGACAATCGCCGCGCCTGATCCAGCACGGCTTGTGCGACGGGTTCGATCATCGCAGGCTGGGCTGACCAGATGCCATGCAGATAACTGTCCGGATCGACCCGCGACAGCCCTTCCTCGGCCAAGGCCCCACGGGGGAAATCCTTGGCGTTCAACGTCATGATGATATCCGCATTGCCCGAAATCGCCGATGCCAGCACGTGAATGTCATTCTCGTCCGGCAGATACAGGCGGCGTTCCAGCCCCGGCGTCGGGGTGACCTCTGCCTTGGGCCAAGCCGCGCGCAACAGCGCGATTTCAGCGCGGGCCTGTGCCTCTCCGGTCGGGCCGATCTTGATGGCGGCGCGGGCCCATTCCTCAAGGATACGGGCGGACCACAGCGGGGTAAACGCGCCTGCGCGCGCGGCCCCCACCACGATCTCGCGCATCACAGTGGGGTATAGAACGCAGGCGTCAATCAGAACCCGCACAGTCATTTAGAGGCGGAAAAACAACGACTTGAGGTAGCCCGTTTCGGCCAGCTGTGGCAGTTGCGGGTGGTCTGGTCCGGCAAATCCGGTGTGCAACATCGCGGCACGCCGCCCTGCCCGACCGATCCCGCGGATCGACGAGGTGCGAAATTGCGTCAGGTCCGCTGCATGCGAACAGGAACACAGCGCCAAGATCCCGTTTTCCGCAACCAAGGGTGCTGCAAGACGTGCAAGGCGCTCGTAGGCCCGCAATCCGGCCTCAAGCGCCGGTTTTCCCGGTGCAAAGGCGGGCGGATCACAGATCACCACATCAAATTCGGCACCTTCGGCGCGCAGGGCTGTCAGAACGTCAAAGGCATCGCCCTGACGGGTGGCAAACCGGTCGGCCACATTCATCGCTTCTGCCCCTTTTTGCGCCAGTTCAAGCGCAGGTGCAGACCCGTCAACGGCCAGAACCGAACTGGCCCCGTTTGCCAAAGCAGCAAGGCCAAAGCCCCCCACATGGGCGAAAACATCCAGCACGCGCTTGCCCTTGGACAGGTTGGCGGCGAAAGCATGGTTGGGGCGCTGGTCATAGAAGATGCCGGTTTTCTGACCGCCGGTCAGATCGGCCATATAGATCGCGCCATTCATCGGAACAGGGATCGGCCCCTCGGGTGCCTGCCCTTGCAAGACAAGGCTGACATCGTCCAGACCTTCCAAGGTCCGAGTGCGTCCAGATGCGTTTTTCAGCACGTTCTTGATGCCGGTCACAGCCATCAGGGCCGCCACAAGCGCGTCGATATGGACATCGGCCCATGCCGCGTTGGGTTGGATCACAGCCGTATCGCCAAAACGGTCGATCACGACACCGGGCAAGCCATCGGCTTCGGCGTGGACCAGACGGTAGAATGGCGCATCATAGAGCTGTTCGCGCAATTGCAGCGCCCGCGAGATATGGGCGGCGAACCAATCCACATCAATCACGGCTTCAGCGTTTTGATCCAACATCCGGCAAAAGATTTTCGAGAGCGGGTTCACCGCGACAACACCCATCACCTGACGGGCGGCGTCCTCGAGAATGGCCAGGCTGCCGGGGGCAAGGCCCTTGGTCCGGCGGTCGATGACCATTTCATTGGCGTAAACCCATGGAAACCCGTGACGAATGGCACGGGCATTGGCCTTGGGCAGCAGGCGAACTACTGGCAAGTCAGGGGCGGAGGTCGGGGCGGATGCAAATGGGGGCGTTGTCATAACGCCCCCTCTAGTCGGTTCTGATGGATTGGGAAAGCTCAGAGTTTGTTCAAAGCCTGAAACATGCCCAGTTTCGCATTTTTGTGACCGCCGGGCCGGGTCAGCTCTTGGCGGACAACTTCGGCAAGGTGGTCGGTGATGCGGACCTTCTGGGTCTGGCCGATGCGCTCTGCCTCGATGGCGACCTGACCGCCAAGACCGTCAAGGTCGGCTTTGACCTCATGCGGCTCTGCCAGCAGCAGACCGGTGCGCATATCGCGCAGGGTGATGCGGAACTTGATCGAATGCACGCCACCGGTGGTATAGCGGGCTTTTTCCGTAAGTGCATGGAAACGCAGGACTTCGACACCGACGAGGGTCGGGATTTCACCGCTGACGGATTGGGCGGTTTTCTGGATCGCGGCCTCGAAGATCGCTTTGACCTGCGCATGGCGGTCGCCAATGGGGTCGCCGCGCCAAACGATGTCACCGGACGGGTAATAGCGGTTGGCCTCGGATACTTTGAGCGTTTCGGGAACGACCACCTTAATTTCGGAAATCTGCAAGTTTGACATAAACGCCGCTGGCGCTGCCGCTTGCTGTGTTTCCGTCGAGGCAAGACCCGGCGAGATCGGATAGCTGACCGCGTTGCGTGTTGCCGTGTCTGTCACTGCGCAGCCAGATACCAGCGTGCCAAGGGTTAGGACTGCAAAAATCTTAAAAAGTTTCATCATCATCTCCCGCCAATACGTATCGGCTGTTACTATGGTTAGGGAGTGTTTGACCCCGAAATGGGGCAGGTTTGGGGCGGAAATGCACAAGACCTGTGACGATACAAAGGTATTTCTGCACATTTCCGTACGATTTCAGTGTTTGGCTGCAATCTGCGGCCTTAATGTCGGGGGCGGCTTTTCCATCCACCGCGACGGCGAGGTGCGGCCATAGCTTGCAGCCCTTCGCGCATAACGCCGGTCATCGGGTGTTGCGGTTCGGTGATGCCGTACCTGTCCAGCATGACCCGAATCGTGGGGCCGGTGTCTGTATCCAGTGGCAGGCTCAACGCCCAATCCAGAAAGATCGTCCGGCATTCGGATTTGGTGATGCCCTCGATCTGGTAGGCTTCGAAAATCAGGCCTTTGGGGTCCAACGCATCGCCTTTTTTCATGGGGTGTCCTTTTCCGGGCCGCTGTCCGGGTCCTTGGTAAAGTCTTGCAACGCGCCGTCAATGATGGATGCGGCCACATTGTAGGTCTCGGCCAGATGGGTTTCCAACGCTTCGAGACTGTCGCAGTGCAGGCTGCGCGTCAAAAACCCCTTGCCCGCCTGCCCCAACTGGTCGCTGCGCAAAATCTTTGCCGATAAAAGCCGCGTCGCCGATTGCAGCGCCCAGCAGGTGTCATAGGCATCCTTGAGCCGTTGTGCATCCGCAGCACTGATGATCGAGGACGCAGCCGCCGCATCAAGGCCGGCGGTGATCTGGAACGCGGTTTCGCCCCGCAGCAACGCCCCCGCTTGGGCCAGTAATTCGATATCCTGCAACCGTCCCGGCCCGTTCTTTGCGTCCCAGATGCCATCTGCCGCCTTTGCTGCCGCCAGACGCCCCCGCATCTGCGCGACCTCTTCCAAGGTGGCTGACCTGTCGCGCGGCTTGGCCAGCACGTTGCTGCGCAGTGCCACGAAATCATCCGCTAGATCTTTTGGCCCCACGATCACATCGGCACGGGTCAGCGCCAGATGCTCCCAAACCCAAGCCTGGGTCATCTGGTAGCTTTCAAAACTGGCAAGGCTGGTGGCGACCGGCCCCTGATTGCCCGAAGGGCGCAGGCGCATATCCACCTCGTAAAGCCGCCCTTGGGACATGGGGGCGGTCATTGCGGTGATCATCGCCTGGGTCAGACGCGCATAATACAGGCGTGCGGCCAAGGGGCGCTTGCCGTCCGACGCCTCGACATCTGCCGGATCGTAAATCACGATCATGTCCAGATCAGAGGTCGCAGTCAGACGCCGCGCGCCCAGCGACCCCATGCCGACCAACACAGCGCCCCGCCCCGGTGGCGTTCCGTGTTTGCGGGCGAATTCATCCACGACCACCGGCCAAAGCGCCTGCAACACCGCGCGCGCCAGATCGGCATATTGCACCCCCGCCGTGGCCGCATCCGTCAACCCGCGCAAATGGTGCACCCCAACCCTGAAATGCCATTCACGGGCCCAGCGTCGGGTCGCATCCAGCCGCGCCTCGTAATCGCCCTCGGCTTTCAGCGCATCGCTCAAGGCGTCTCGCAGTGCCGCTTCTCCGGGCCAGTCGCTAAAGAAATCACCGCCAATTACCGCATCGAACACCGCCGCATTGCGCGACAGATATTCCGCCAGTTCCGGCGAGGTGCTCACGATGTCGATCAACAGTTCCGACAGCGACGGGTTGATCTTGAGCAGCGAAAACAACTGCACCCCTGCCGGAAGGCGCGACAGGAACCCGTCAAAGGCCAGCAAGGCTTCGGCCGGTTTGTCGGCTTCGGCCAGACGCGCCAGCAACCCGGGTTTGAGTTCGGCAAAAAGATCGGCCCCGCGCGCGTTGCGCAAGGCCGGATAGGTAAACCAGCGGTCCAGAACGGCGCTGTCAAAGACATGGGCCATGCCTTGGGACTGCGCCGCATCGGGTTGCGCGGTGTCCGATCCGGCAAAGAAACCTTCGGTAAGGTGGTGCACTTCGGCCAGACGGCGGTGCAGATCGGTTTCCAGCTCGCCAATGTCGCGGTCCATCATGGCGGCCAGTCTGGCGAACCCGTCTTCGGTGGTCGGCAAGGTATGGGTTTGCGCGTCGCGGATCATCTGGATGCGGTGTTCGACGGTGCGGTGCGCGCGGTAATGATCGGTCAGGGTCTCGGCCACATCCGCCGGAAGCCAGCCTTTTTCCCGCAGCACCGCCAGCCCTTCGCAGGTGCCCCGCACCCGCAGGTCGGCATCACGCCCCCCCGCAATCAACTGACGGGTCTGGGTGAAAAATTCGATCTCGCGGATACCGCCGCGCCCCAGCTTCATGTTGTGACCCGGCAAGGTGATCGGGCCACCCAGACCTTTATGTTCGCGGATCGCAAGGCGCATGTCGTGGGCATCCTGAATCGCGGCGAAATCCAGATGGCGCCGCCACACGAACGGGCGCAAGGCGGATAGAAACCGGTTGCCGGCCACCAGATCACCCGCCGCCGGCCGCGCCTTGATATAGGCAGCGCGTTCCCAGGTGCGGCCCAGGCTCTCGTAATACCGCTCCGCCGCCTCCATCGCCATGCAAACGGGGGTGACTGCCGGATCAGGGCGCAGCCGCAGATCGGTGCGAAACACATAGCCGTCGCCGGTCAGATCGTTCAACGTCCCGCTCATCGCCCGGGTCGCGCGGACAAAGGCGGTGCGGGCATCGTGAAAATCATCCGTCTCGAAACGGGTTTCATCAAACAGACAGATCAGATCAATGTCCGATGAATAGTTCAGCTCGTGCGCGCCCATCTTGCCCATCGCCAGCACAACCATGCCCGCGCCGGTTTCGGCGTCCTCTGCCGTCATGCCGGGCAGCTTGCCGCGCTTGATCTGGGCACGCAAACCCGCGCGAAGGGCCGCCTGACAGGCCGCGTCGGCAAAATCCGTCAACGCAGCGGTCACCTGCTCCAGCTCCCAGGCACCCGCCAGATCGGCGAGCCCCGTCATCAACGCGACCCGGCGCTTGCCCTGCCGCAGATGGCTGGCAAGCTGGTCATCAGGCACATCGCCCGCCCCCGCAATCTCGGCCTGCACGGCGGCTGCCGGATCATCAAAGGCGGCTTCGCACCACGCGGCTTCCTTTTGCATCAGGTCCAGCAGATAGGGCGACACGGACCCTGCCCCGGCCACCAAAGCGCCAAGTTCCGGCGCAAGATGTGGCATCGCACGCCGCGCATCATCGGCCTGATCGGCGGTGAAAATGCGTGGAACGCGGGTGATCTGGCTGGCAAAACTGGTCATGCCCCAGCATTCGCTGTTTCGGCGGTTTCGGTCAATGGCTGGTTTTTCCCCATGAAATCAATCGGGTCATGCCCGCGCAGCAAAATAATGTAAAAAAGATTTACATTACCTCTTGCGCAAATCCCCAACAGCCACAATCTACTGTAATGTGAAGGGGATTTACATACACCCGCACAACATCAGGCCCGAGGTATTCAGGGCCACCACACTCTGACCGAAAGGGACGTTCATGACACAGACCTATACCCCCGCCTATGCACCGCAACGCAGCTGGTTGGGCCGCGCCGAAGACTTTCTCGACTCCAAAGGCAAGGCCGCCTGGATCGCAGCAACGGTTGCCGGTTTCATCGTCTTCTGGCCCGCAGGCCTTGCCCTTCTTGCTTATATGATCTGGAGTAAACGCATGTTTAAATCATCCTCCTGTGCCAAGCGCAGCAGCCACCGCCACATGACCACCCGGTCCACCGGCAACGCCGCATTCGACGCCTACAAGGCCGACACATTGGCCCGCCTCGAAGAAGAGCAAACCAATTTCGAGGCCTTCCTGACCCGTCTGCGCGAAGCAAAGGACAAGGCCGAATTCGACCAGTTCATGGCCGAAGGCTCCGACAAAAGCGAAGATGTGCAAAACGCATAATCTTGACCAGCCCCCTTGCCCCCCGACATACGGGGGGCAAACCCGCCATACCGCTGCCCCATAGCGGCACCGCCAATCCGACAAGGACACCGACATGAGCCTGACCCCCGATCCCGACATCCAGCCCGAATTCTACGACGGTGTTGCCGCCAAACGCCTGTTTGCCTGGGTCGTTGATGCGGTCATCATCTTTCTCGCCTGCCTCGTGACCCTGCCCTTTACCGCCTTTAGCGGGGTGTTTTTCTTTCCCCTGATGATCCTCGTCATCGGCTTTGTCTACCGTGTGGCCACCCTGAGCAGCGGATCGGCCACTTGGGGTATGCGCCTGATGGGGATGGAGCTGCGCACAAATGCCGACGAACCTCTGGATGCAGGCACTGCGTTCCTGCACACATTGGGCTATACCATCAGCATCGGCGTGATGCCGCTGCAACTGATTTCCATTGTTCTGATGGGCACAACCGCAAGGTGCCAAGGGCTTAGCGACATGGTGCTCGGCACGGTTGCGCTGAACCGGCGCAAGGAAATCTAGCGCACCGCGAAAGGGGCTTGGCGTCCCGAAACCCTGTTGGTATCCTTTTGTGAACAATATCGGATTAGCATGCGCCATACCCTTCCCATTGCCCCGCAGTTCTATGTGACAGCGCCCCAGCCCTGCCCCTATCTTGAGGGGCGGGTTGAACGCAAACTGTTCACGGCCTTGCAAGGGGAAACCGCAGCGATCCTGAACGACAGCCTGTCCGCCCAAGGGTTCCGGCGCTCGCAAAACGTGCTCTACCGCCCGTCCTGTGCCGATTGCGCCTCTTGCCTGTCGGCGCGGATCAATGTCGCGGATTTCACCCCCAGCAAAAGCCAGAAGCGGATTCTCAAGCGCAATGCGAACCTGACCCGCCGCGCCACGTCGCCCTGGGCCACCGAAGACCAATACGACCTGTTCCGCCGCTATCTTGAAAGCCGCCATGCCGATGGCGGGATGGCCGA
The DNA here is from genome assembly GCF_965641905.1 of Sulfitobacter sp. SH22. NCBI lineage: Bacteria > Pseudomonadati > Pseudomonadota > Alphaproteobacteria > Rhodobacterales > Roseobacteraceae > Sulfitobacter > Sulfitobacter sp. SH22. The sequence continues at coordinate 825,605 of NZ_OZ282573.1, read as the reverse complement.
TATGGATGTGTTCGAATTCGCCGCGATGATCGAGGAAACCCCGATCCGCAGCCGCGTCATCCAATATACTGACACCACCACCAAAGAACTCATCGGCGTTTGCCTGACGGATGTTCTGGGTGACGGGGTCAGCATGGTCTATTCCTTCTACACCCCCGACCTGCCGCAAAACGGCCTGGGCAATTATATCATCCTGGATCATATCGACATCGCCCGCACCGCCGGCCTGCCTTACGTCTATCTGGGCTACTGGGTGCCGGGCAGCCAGAAAATGGGCTATAAGGCCAAGTTCTCCGGCCTCGAGGTCTATGTCGGCGGCCAGTGGCAAAAGCTCAAAGACCCGTCCGATTTCAACCCGGACCATCACCCGTTGCACACCGACCCGATCGCCGAACAGGTGGCCAATATCGCCCTGCCCGATCTGTCCCCCAAACGCAGCTGATCCTCCGCCTTCTCTGGCTCTCAAATATCCTCGGGGGAGTTTGAGGGGGCAGACAGCCCCCTCATTTCGATGCCGGGTGCGCGGCTTGAGGTCCGGCAAAGGATCACGCCCACACATTACCGAAAACGACAAAGGGCACCCAACCGGGTGCCCTTAGCTTTTTCTTAAACCTGATGTGCCCCGATCAGTTCGGGATCAGATCCGGCACGATCGTGACGATCACAGGGAACATCCACAACAGCCCCAAAGCCCCGACCTGGATCAACACGAACGGAATGATCCCGCGGTAGATATGGCCGGTTGTGACGCTCGCCGGGGCGACCCCGCGCAGATAGAACAACGCAAAGCCGAAGGGCGGTGTCAGGAAGGACGTTTGCAGGTTCACCGCGATCATGATGGTCACCCATTTAGGGTCAAAGGTGCCGCCGTAAATCACCGGCCCGACAATCGGGATCACGATATAGATGATCTCGAGGAAATCGAGAACGAAGCCCAGCACGAACAACACCAGCATCACGATCAGGAACACGGTCAGCTCGTTGTCAAAGCTCTTGAGCCATTGCTGGATGTAATGTTCGCCGCCAAAGGAGATCACCACAAGGTTCAGCAACTGCGACCCGATCAGGATCGTGAACACCATCGACGTGACTTTGGCAGTTTCGCGCACGACCGGGCTAAGAACCCCGGATGTGTACAAAATCCAGCACGAGAACAGCAACCCGAACACCGCATAGAGATAGGCACCGTAAGCCACAAAGAACGCGACCCAGTTTTCGAACCCGACGTCGTCCTGATTGATGCGCAGGTCAAAGTTCACCCCCACGAGGATAGAGATCAGGATCGCCAGTGTGGACCAGATGATCACCTTGGGTGACCGGTCCAGATCGGTCAGCTTGCGGTAGGCCGCCAGCATGATCGCCCCGCCGGCACCAAGTGCCGCCGCCGGTGTCGGGTTGGTGATACCTCCAAGGATCGACCCCAGAACAGCAACGATCAGAACCAGTGGCGGGAACACCACGCGGATCAATTCATTGCCCGCGCAGAGCTTCAGCGCATAGAGCACCCCGTACATCACGGCAACAAACGGGAGCGCCATCAGCACGACCATTGTCCCCGGCGATGTGGTTGGACCGACCAGCAGGATATCGACCAGCACCGTCAGAACCAGACCGATCCCGCCGATGATCAACGGACGTCTGTCCGATGACGGCGACACGCCGCGTCCTGTCGTCAGCACCAAGCCCAGGAAGATCAGGATGATCGCAACACCGGTACCGATGGGCGCGGCATCGCTGATCTTGTCAGCCTGTTTTTGCGCCAGGGCTTCCTCGGACAGCTTTTCGCTGGCCTGCTGGCCCCCTGCTGCTTCGATTGCGGCCTGTTCGGCGACGGCGGTATCCCACGCGTCCTGACCATGCAGTTCGATCATCGCGGTCTGACACTCGGGCCCGACATTGGTGCGCAGGCTGGCGCCTTCACCGATATCGCTAAAGCTGGATACGACCGTGGACTGGCTGCCGACGATGCCCATGTTGCCCAGGAAGATCGTGCCGACAATCAGCAAAACCGGTGCGCCGAGGAACCAGGTGAACCCTTCACCGCGGGTGATTGGTTCTGCATTGGTCGACCCCATCGGCACAGCAGGTGCCTTTTCAGGGTTAAACAGCGCATAGACAAAGGCATAAAGCGCATAAAGCAGTGCCAGCAGGATGCCCGGCAGCAAGGCCGCCTGAAACAAGGTCCCAACGGAAACCACCGCCGGTTGACCCAGATAGGTCAAGGCATCGGTACAGCCGGCAGATGTCGCGCGCGCCTCTTGGGCGGCGGAATACAAGTCACCAGCCAATGTGCCCAGCAGAACGATCACGATGGAGGGCGGAATGATCTGCCCCAAAGTGCCCGACGCCGCGATGACGCCCGTGGACAGTTCCGGCGAATAGCCGTTGCGCAGCATTGTCGGCAGCGCAAGCAGGCCCATGGTCACAACAGTTGCACCCACAATACCTGTCGATGCGGCCAGAAACGCGCCCACAACAACGATCGACACGGCCAGACCACCGGGCAGCGGGCCAAAGACGCGCGCCATCGTGGTCAGCAGATCATTCGCAATCTTGGAGCGTTCGAGCGTGATGCCCATCAGAACGAACATCAAAACGGCAAGCAGTGTTTCGATGGACTGGCCTGCCAGAACACGTTCGTTCATGCGGTTCACAATGAACGACACGTTGCGGTTCATCGCCTCTTCCCAACCGGCGGGGAAAACGCTTTCGCCGATACGTGGCAAATCAGGGTATCTGAACTTGGATACCGCATCATTGGGCACGCCGGAATTCACAAGATCACGGTAGGCTTGCGAGGATTGGTCGATCGCCTGATGGATCAACAACCCTGCGCTATCCAGCGCCGCAATGATCGCGAATGAGATAACACCGGCCCCCCCGATGGCAAAAGCCACCGGAAAGCCAGACAAAATGCCGCCAAAGAGACAGACAAAAACGATAATCAGGCCAACTTCGACCCCGTCGAGACCAAAAAGCATCGGACGCCCCTTAAATTAATGTGTGCCCTCATAGGCTTCTTCGCCCTCGCCCAGCGTATCGCGGTCGAGATATTTGTTTTCGCTCTCGGGTCCTTCGCGGAACTCGAGCATGGCGCGATAAAACGTCGAGATGGCTTGCAAAATCACCATGACGCAGAAGGCGCACAGCAGGATTTTGAACAGGAAATAGCCGTTGAACCCGTTTGGCGAGAAGCCGATGGTTTCGACGTTCCATTTCAGCAGGCGCGCTTTGCGCAGCAGCAGATCCAGACGGTCGGATGCAGACGGGTTTGGTGTGACCAGATGGCGCCACAGGAAGAACCAGCCATAGAGCCATGTCACGATCGCGAATGGCAGCATGAAGCACAGCGCGCCGAACATGTCGATCACCCGCTTGGTGCGGTATTTCGCCCCCGCATAGAACAGGTCAACGCGGACGTGACCGCCCTGAACAAATGTGTAGCTCACACAAAGGCAGACGACCAAGGCATTGAAAAGCTTTAGCTCTTCGGCAAACCAGCTGATGTCGAACTGAAGCGGAATACCAAAACCGACCGAAATATCGGGGCGGGTGAAAATCCGCTGCATGAAAACGATGATGATCTGTTGCAGCACCATCAACAGGCCGGCCCATGCGAAAAAGCGGCCCACCGTATTGGCGAAGCCTTCAAGGCCGCGCACGCAGCCCCACATGAAACCTTTGCTCCAGATCCCGAAACCGGTGACGATGACCAGCCCGATGAAAAGCACGAAAAACAGCTCGACCGATGCACCGTAATAGATGAACCGCATCAGCGATTCACTGTTTGACCAGTTCAGCCACATGCCCGGATTAAGCAAAGCGGCGAAAAAGTTGTAAAATGCCTCAAGGATGTTGCCGAGAACGAAGTTGACCAGATTGCCGTCCTGGAACTTGTCCAGACAGCTTATCTTGGCACCTTCTGCCGCGCGGAAAAATCCAGCGCATACCACATCGTCTGCCATGTAAGTCCCCCCTTCGCCTGCCCCGGTTAAGATAGGGCTTTATGCGAAATTCTGTGTTGCCCCCGGGGTGAAAACCCAAGGTCGTGGTGTGCGTCAGGGGCCGCACGATGGCGGCCCCTGACAAAGTGATCGAAAGGCTTAGCTTTGACCCAGAACGCGCTGACGCTGGTTCACATAATACGCGTCAGACTTGGACAGCCATTCTGCAGAGGACTGCAAGGATGTCTCGAAGCTGTTGCGGATGTCTGCGAACAGGCTGTCGCCCATGTTTTCGTCCATGACTTCTTTGGACGCGGCACCGAATGCATCCCAAACATCGTCTGGGAACTGCATGGTTTTAACACCTTGCTGCTGCAGACGTGCCAGTGCGGCACCGTTGTTTGCCAGCGTTTCGGCCAGACCTGTGTGCGTTGTCGCCATGCAGGAATATTCGATGATCTTTTGCTGGGCTGGTGTCAGGTCGTTGAAGACATCCAGGTTAACGGATGCTGTCAAACCGGAGCCTGGCTCGTGGAAGCCGGCTGTGTAGTAGATCTTGGCGACTTCCTGGAAGCCGGCGCGTTCATCCGCGAATGGGCCAACCCACTCAAGACCGTCCAGCGCGCCCGAGGACAACGCCTGATACAGTTCGCCGCCGGGGATGTTCTGAACTGAAGCGCCCAGTTTACCCAGAACCTTGCCACCAAGGCCCGGCATACGGAATTTCAGACCGTTGAAGTCTGCGGCAGAGTTGATTTCCTTGCGGAACCAGCCACCGGACTGCGAACCGGAGTTACCGGCAAGGAACATCTTCATGTTGAAGATTTCACCGATCTGGTTGTGCAGTTCATGACCGCCACCGTGCAGGTACCAGTTTGTCAGTTCTTGCGCTGTGCCACCGAATGGAACGGCGGTGAAATACGCCAGACCTGGGTGCTGACCGATAAAGTAGTAGTCAGCCGCGTGGTACATGTCGGCCTGACCGGAGGATACCGCGTCAAACACTTCGAAGGCACCAACCAGTTCGCCCGGTGCTTTCTTTTCGATGGTCAAGGTGCCGTCAGACATCTCGTTAACCATGTTGTTCAGGTAGGTTGCCGCGTCATCGAGAACGGCAAAGCCACGGGGCCAGGATGTGACCATTGTCAGTGTACGCTTGCCTTGGGCGTAAAGCGGTGCGGCCAGCGTGGATGCGGCGGCTGCTGTGCCGCCAAGTGCGGATGTCTTCAGAAATGAACGACGGTCCATAAGGATACTCCTCCCGAGTATAGGATGCCCGCGCAATTGACGTACGCGCGGGTCGTTTCAAGTGTTAGCAATCTAACCGATCCCCCCGGGTTTGAAATACCAATTAGTGCGTAGAGACCCGCCCCGAGCGCAAGATAATGACCCGTTTGACGCCCAAAAATTAGGCACACCGGGCTTCGTGGCCACGATTGAGCCACGGTTACCCCCTGAACTTATCCTTTGATTCGGCACTGATTCCCGTTACGAGAATCACATGCGTCGCCTGTTTTCCCGCCTTGCCCCGACCTATGCCCAAAAGCTGACACTGCTTGCTGCCGTGCCACTGGTGCTGGCCGTGGCAGGGATCGCGATTGTTGTGGCGCTTCAGGCCAAAGCGCTGGCGGACCGCGAGATCAACACGTTGGAAAACCAGCTGATCGCCGCCAAAAAGGTCGAACTGCGCAACTATGTCACCCAGGCCCGCAACGGGTTCTATTTTGTCTACGGCTCTGCATCGCCGCAGGACGACGCTGCCAAGGCGCAGGTCACGCAAATCCTGTCTGCAATGATCTATGGCGACGAGGGGCAGTTCTTTGTCTATGACTTTGACGGCACCGCCCTTGTCAGCCCCCGCGAAACCGACCGGATCAACCGGAATTTCAGCGGTGAAACCGACAGCAGCGGCACCCCTGTGGTGAACGAACTGATCCGCATTGCCCGCGATGGCGGTGGTTATCACACCTATCTGTGGCGCAAACCGTCGACCGGGGTCGAAGCGCAGATGATCACCTATGTCACCTCCTTTCCCAGTTGGCGGTGGGCGGTGGGCACGGGTGTGTTTATCGACGATATTCTGTCCAGCGTCGCCTCGGCGCGCGCAGATGTGTTGGCCCGCGTGCAACGGACGTTCCTTTATATCGGGGCGATTACGCTGGCGGCGCTGTTTCTTGTGTTCGGGACAGGCATGTTGGTGAACCTGCGCGAACGGCGTCTGGCCGATGCCAAGCTCAAGAAACTGACCCAACGGGTGTTTGACGCCCAGGAAGAAGAACGTGGCCGCGTGGCGCGCGAATTGCACGACGGGATCAGCCAGATATTAGTCGGGGTGCGCTATGCGCTTGAAAACGCCCGCCGCCGTCTGGACCGCGGCGACCGCCGTGCCGCCGACCCCTTGGGCAAAGGCATCGACAGTCTGGGTCAGGCCATTTCAGAGGTGCGCCGCATCAGCCGCGATTTGCGCCCCGGTGTGCTGGACGATCTGGGCTTGGGCCCGGCCCTGAAAACACTGGTCGACGAATTCTCGGCGCGGACGGGGATTGCGTGCCAATTCAACACGGTCGTGTTCCGCAACCGTCTGGACAATGACGCCAAGATCGCCCTGTACCGCATCGCCCAAGAAGCTTTGACCAATATCGAACGTCACGCTGGCGCATCAAAGGTCATCGTCGACCTGCGCGGCCACCGTCAGGGTGCCACCCTCGAAATCAGCGACAACGGGCGCGGCATCTATGGCGGGATACAAAGCTCCGGTGGTCTTGGTCTGCGCAATATGCAAGAACGGATGGACCAATTGGGCGGCACCTTGTCACTGGTGGCGGCGCAAGGGGGTGGCACGCGGATCAAGGCAACTGTTCCACTGACCCATCTGTTGCCGCCTGAATCCAGCCTGACGACCCCTGCCCCGAATTCTTAGGAAACCACGCAATGACAAACCCTGTCAAAGTCATGATCGTTGACGATCACCCCATGGTCGCCGAAGGCATCCAATCAATTCTGGAAAGCTATGACGACATTCAGGTCGTGGGATGCCTGTCCAATGGCCGCGCCGCGATCGACCAATTCGAGGCACTGGACCCCGATGTGATCTTGATGGATTTGAACATGCCCGATGTGGGCGGGCTGTCGGCGACCGAAATCGTGCTGGAACGCCGCCCCGACATGCGCATCGTTATTTTGTCGATGCATGATAACCCCGAATATATTTCATCGGCGCTTAGTCACGGGGCCATGGGCTATATCCTCAAAGACGTGCCAACCGATGAAATCAAGCTGGCCATTGATCAGGTGATGCAGGGTCAGCGGTATCTGTGCACGGGTGCCCAAGGCTCGCTTGAGCCAAAGGACACCGCCCGCGAGGCCCTGACCGAACGCGAACAAACGATCCTGCTGGAGCTGGCGCAAGGCAGGGCCAACAAGGAAGTCGCCGCGATCCTCGATATCTCGGTGCGCACGGTCGAAACCCACCGCAAGAACATCAAACGCAAACTCGGCATTTCCTCGACCGCCGGTTTGACGCGCTACGCGATGGAGCACGGCGTGCTGCAAGGAACCGGTGTGCGCATCTGAAATCACCTGATTCACCGACCTAATTTTGCAAAGCTTCAAATAAATTGAACCCCGCGCAATAAATGCAAAGATTTTTTGCCCGGTGCGACACTTTTTCATCAAATTGGCCATTGACGCCCCTTTTCCCCGCTCATAATGTCCCCAAACGTAAAGAGGAGCCTTTGGCCATGACATTTCTAGTCGTCATTGTAGGACACACGCGCATGGGCCGGTAACGGCAGACCATAATCGTCACCATGCGCCCCCGCCAAAACCGGGGGCTTTTTTATGCGCCACGACAAAATTGAAACCTGACCCACAAGACCCGAAACACCACCCTACGGAGCACCAAGATGACACGTAAAATGACCGGAGCGAAAATGATCGTCCAAGCCCTGATCGATCAGGGCGTCGATACCGTATTTGGCTATCCCGGCGGCGCTGTCCTACCGATTTATGACGAGGTGTTTCAGCAAAACAGCATCAAGCATGTTTTGGTACGCCATGAACAAGGGGCCGTTCACGCCGCCGAAGGCTATGCCCGTTCAACCGGTAAACCCGGCGTTGTTCTGGTGACATCCGGCCCCGGTGCCACCAATGCGGTGACCGGTTTGACCGATGCCTTGCTGGATTCGATCCCGCTGGTTGTTTTGACCGGTCAGGTGCCGACCTTCATGATCGGGTCTGATGCCTTCCAAGAGGCCGACACCGTTGGCATCACGCGTCCTTGCACGAAACATAACTGGCTGGTCAAAGACACCGACAAGCTGGCCGGCGTTTTGCACGAAGCCTTCCATGTTGCCACCTCTGGCCGTCCCGGCCCGGTTCTGGTCGACATCCCCAAGGACGTGCAGTTCGCCACAGGCCAGTACGAGCCCAAGAAACCGTCGGTTTCCCATTACCAGCCGCCCGTAAAAGGCGACATGACAGCGATCACCGAACTGGTCGCCGCGATGGAAACCGCGAAACGCCCGGTATTTTACACCGGCGGCGGCGTCATCAACTCTGGCCCTGCGGCATCGCAATTGCTGCGCGAACTGGTCGAGGCAACAGGCTTCCCGATCACCTCCACCCTCATGGGTTTGGGCTGCTATCCTGCGTCCGGCGACAAATGGTTGGGGATGCTGGGGATGCACGGCCTTTACGAGGCCAACATGGCGATGCACGATTGCGATCTGATGATCAACATCGGGGCACGGTTTGACGACCGGATCACCGGCGTTGTCGATCTGTTCAGCCCGAAATCGACCAAGGCGCATATCGACATTGATCCGTCCTCCATCAACAAGATCATCCGCGTCGATATTCCGATCGTGGGCGACGTCGGCCATGTATTGGAAGACATGTTGAAGGTCTGGAAATCCCGTGGCCGCAAAACCAACAGCGAAGCGGTGGCCAAATGGTGGAAGAAGATCAACGAATGGCGCAGCATTGACTGCCTGAAATTCGAACAAAACGGCAAGGTCATCAAGCCGCAATACGCGTTGGCCCGGCTTGAGGCACTGACCAAGAAATACGACCGCTATATCACCACCGAAGTAGGCCAGCACCAGATGTGGGCCGCACAATATCTCGGGTTCGAAGATCCGAACCGCTGGATGACCTCGGGCGGGCTTGGCACCATGGGCTATGGCTTCCCTGCCTCCATCGGGGTGCAGATGGCGCATAAGGACGCGTTGGTCATCAACGTGGCCGGTGAAGCGTCATGGCTGATGAACATGCAGGAAATGGGTACGGCGATGCAGTATAACCTGCCCGTCAAACAGTTCATCCTGAACAACGAACGTCTGGGTATGGTGCGTCAGTGGCAGGAATTGCTGCATGGCGAGCGCTATTCGCAAAGCTGGTCGGAGTCCCTGCCCGATTTCGTGAAACTGGCCGAAGCGTTCGGGGCCAAGGGGATCCTGTGTTCCGATCCCGATGATCTGGATGACGCGATCATGGAAATGATCACCTATGACGGGCCGGTCATCTTTGATTGCCTGGTTGAAAAGCACGAGAACTGTTTCCCGATGATCCCGTCAGGCAAAGCGCATAACGACATGATGCTGGCCGGTGTGGATACGCAAGGTGTGATTGACGCAAAAGGGTCGGTCTTGGTGTAACGCGTTTTCTTTAAAAGAAAACGGACCGGAGTTTTTAAAAACTCCGGCGACGAAATCAGATGAAGAGGACAGTCAGATGTCAGCCCTAAAACTAAAAAAAGGCTCTACCAGCCATTCTGCCTATAACCTGCGTGCGAATTTCTCGGATGTAATCGAACGCCATACCCTTGCGGTTCTGGTCGAAAACGAACCCGGCGTGCTGGCCCGTGTGATCGGGTTGTTTTCCGGTCGTGGTTATAACATCGACAGCCTGACCGTGGCCGAGGTGGATCACACCGGCCACCGCAGCCGGATCACGATCGTGACCTCAGGGACGCCACAAGTGATCGAACAGATCAAAGCGCAGCTTGGCCGGATCGTCCCGGTTCACGATGTCCACGACCTGACCGTCGAGGGGCCGTCGGTTGAGCGTGAATTGGCTATGTTCAAAGTGTCGGGCACTGGTGATAAACGTGTCGAGGCCCTGCGTCTGGCTGATATCTTTCGCGCCAGTGTCGTCGACAGCACGCTAGAGACCTTCATTTTCGAAATCACCGGCGCGCCCGAGAAAATTGACGCATTTGCCGATCTGATGCGCCCCTTGGGGCTGACAGATGTGGCGCGGACCGGCGTTGCGGCCCTGCCGCGCGGCGACTAGGCGAATTCGGCGCGAAACTCGTCCACATAGTTGGATCGTCTGCTGGAAAAATCGACAATTTCAGCAGACTGCCGCGCGGGAGGTTTGGCCGCTGGATTTGTGCAAGGGGCTTCGGCCAAAAGTTTGGCCGGCAACTGAATGTCCAGTTTTTCCTGAACAATACGCGGGTTTGTTGCGGTTCTAAGCTTGCTGTCGCGGCTTATGTCAAACTCGACAAGGTCCCCTGCATCAAAGGTCGAAACCGTACTGTCTTGCGACCCTGAAAAATACGCGAGATCCCCTTGGTCTTCACACCAAAACACGGCTTTTTTGTCGAAATCGTCGCTCCACAGGACCACACCATACATGAATTCATACTCCCTCGTGTATTTATTGATTGTAAGGATTGTTGCTAACATCCGATGATTTGTCGATTTTTTTGAGGTGTCATTTTGTGTCGGTCGCACCATGTTTTGACGCTAAATAGCGTCATACTCTTGTAGTCTGGTCCTGTCTCATGCAATCTAAAGTTTCAGAGGGTGGAAAGATGCCGAACAAAGAAAACCCCGCGCAAATCCGATCGGTCTTTGGCGAAAACCTGCGCAAATTATCTCAGGATCAACCCTCGGTCACGGTGCTTGCCAGCAGGCTCGGCATCAACCGGACGCAATTCAATCGCTACCTATCAGGGGAAAGCTTTCCCAGGCCGGATATCCTGGCCCGGATCTGCGCGTATTTCAAATTGGACGCGCGTATCCTGCTTGAACCTTTGTCCGAAATCACCCCGCAACCCCCCACCTTTGGCCACTACATGAGCGAATTTCTGGTCTCGGGCACCAATGCCATTCCGCAGAATGTCTTTCCCAGCGGGTTTTACCGCTTTTCAAGGCGCAGCTTCATTGACCATGATCTGTTTGTCATCGGCCTGGTCTTTGTCTTTCGCACTGGCAACGCCACGTTTTTGCGCGGCTTCGAGACAACCAAGGCGATGCGGATGCAAAGCCTCCCTACCTCGCCCATATATCGCGAGTTTCGCGGTGTCGTGCTGCCCCAGGAGGAAGGCTTGGCGATCATCGCCGGGCGCAAGAACGGAATGACATCTTCGTTCAACTACCTTGGGCGTACGGCCTCTTTCGGCAATAACTTTTGGGCCGGCTATACCACCCGGACAATCCCCGAAGTCACCGCCGGCACCCGTGCGACGCGGCTGGTCTATGAATATCTGCAACAAGACACGGCCACTGTGCTGAACGCGGCCCGCGGCAAGGGGTTTTACACCATCGAAGATATTCCCCCGTTCCACCGACGCCTGCTGCGCCCCGATCAGGATTTCGCCTGACACCATTTTGCCTGCCAAGTTCTGTGCCCGATGTCGCAGCCGTTAAAAACAGGTCGCTAAATGCACGCTGAGCGGTGGAATTTGACGCTAGCCTTGGATCACCAGCAAGGAGAGCGCCATGAACATGTCCCCTACCGATCTTAGCACGGTGCGCCGCCCGATCGATCAGGCCAATGGCCTTTCCAATGCCCATTACATCGATCCGGGCGTTTTTGCCGAAGAACGTCAGGCGGTATTGTTCAACAACTGGCCCGGCCTTGCCACCGCGTCTGATGTGCCCGAAATCGGCGATGCCGTGCCGCTGACCTTTCTGGGGATGCCGTTGCTGGTCGTGCGTGACAGATCGGGGCAAGTGCGGGTGTTCCAGAACACCTGCCGCCATCGCGGGATGATCCTTGTCGATGCACCCCGCAAAATCGACGGCGCAATCCGCTGCCCCTATCACAGTTGGTGCTACAGCACCGAAGGGCGGCTGGTCTCGACCCCTCATGTGGGCGGACCGGGGCAGAACACCCACGCCGGCATCGACCGCGCCTTGCTGGGCCTGGTTGAAATCCGCAGTCATGTCTGGATGGATGTCATCTGGATCAACATTTCCGGCACGGCGCAGCCCTTTGAACAGGCCAATGCCGATCTGATTGCGCGGTGGGCGGAATTCGACAAACCCCTGTATCACGGCGGGGCCGACAGCCGGTTCCAACTCACCGTGAACTGCAACTGGAAGCTCGCCGTTGAAAACTATTGCGAAAGCTATCATTTGCCGTGGGTGCATCCGGGTCTGAACAGCTATTCCCGCCTCGAAGACCACTACCATATTGAAAACGCAGGCCATTTCTCCGGTCAGGGCACGATGGTCTATCGCCAGCTCAAAGGGGAGGACGGCAAGTCCTTCCCCGATTTCGCGGATCTTTCCGATAAATGGGACACGGCGGCAGAATATGTCACGGCCTACCCCAATGTGCTGCTTGGTGTGCACCGCGACCATAGTTTCGCGATCATTCTGGTTCCCGAAGGCCCGGAAAAAACCACCGAAAACGTGCATCTTTACTATGCGGCCCCCGCCACAGACCCTGAATTGCGCGCGCGCAATACCGATCAGTGGAAACAGGTCTTCGAAGAGGACATCTTTGTCGTCGAAGGGATGCAACGCGGGCGTCACGGGGTTCAGTTTGACGGCGGACGGTTTTCACCCGCGATGGACGGGCCCACCCATATGTTCCACGATTGGGTCGCATCCCAGCTGGAAGCCCACCGCGCCGCCTCATGAGCGACCTGAACGACCGGCTTCTTGCGGCCCACCACGCGGATGACAAAGCCGCGTTGGTGTCGCTTTACACCCGGGCCGCCGCAGCCGCGGATGGGCCGGATGCGGCGGGTTTCTATCTGACCCATGCCTATGTTTTCGCGCTGGAACTTGGCCATCCAGACGCCCCCGCCCTGCGCGCCGAACTGATCGCGCAAGGCCGTGAGACACCGCTTTAGTCCAATGCAGGTGGCCGCTTTTGCGGACGTTAACCCAATGCAGGTGGCCGCTTTTGCGGCCAACGGGTCGCCTCGTGCCAATGCTGCGCCACCCGCAACAGCATCGCGTCACTGCCATGCCGCCCGATCAGTTGGAGCCCGCCCGGCAACCCGTTTTCCCCAAACCCCGCCGGCACATTGACCACCGGCAGCCCGATCAGCCCGGCCGGTACCACGACCTGCATCCAGCGGTGATAGGTATCCATGCTGCGACCGGCGATTTCCACAGGATGCACGTCTTTCACGGGAAACGGCCAAAGCTGCGCCGAAGGCAGCACCAGCACATCTACCGTATCAAACAAGGCCGCTGCCCGCCGATACCAATCCGACCGGATCACACTGGCGCGCTGGACCTGCATCGCAGTCATCTCAAGACCGCGCCGGATCTCCCACTGGGCGGCCTCCTTCAAATGCCCGCGCTTGGCCTCATTCTCAAAGATCGCGCCCAACCCGCTGGCCACGGCAAAGGACCGCAAGGTAATCCAGGCCTCCCACATTTTCTCCGCATTAAAAGGCGCTGCGATATCAGACACCACATGCCCCAGATCAGCGAACTGCCCCAAGGCCGCCTCGCTCAGCGCGGCGATCCCTTCGGCATAGGGAAAGGCACCGCCCCAATCGCCCAGCCAACCGATCCGGACCTGCGGCCCCTGCCCGTCGATCTGCGGCAAGGTGGCGGCAGGGCTGATGCCAAACGGTTGGCGCGGGTCGGCCCCTGTCATCGTATCCAGCAAGGCCGCCAGATCACGCGGGCTGCGCGCCATCGGGCCAGAGGTGGCCAGTTGATGCAAAAACATGTCACCCTCAGGCTCCCCCGGAACGGTGCCCCAACTGGGCCGCATCCCATAGACATTGTTCCATCCGGCAGGGTTCCGCAAACTGCCCATCATGTCGGATCCGTCGGCAACGCTGACCATCCCGCAGGCCAAAGCAGCCGCCGCCCCGCCCGATGACCCGCCCGCCGATTTGCTCAGGTCATAGGGGTTGCAGGTGGCCCCATGCACAGGGTTGAAGGTATGACTGCCCAATCCGAATTCGGGCGTGTTGGTTTTGCCAATGAAAATCGCCCCCGCCGCACGCAACCGCCCGACAAACACGCTGTCCTTTTGCGCCACGGTGCCGGTAAAAAGCGGCGATCCCATGGTGGTGGGCAGCCCCTTGGCATCGGATAAATCCTTGATCGCCATGGGAATACCATGCAGCCAACCACGGCGGGGGGTCACATCGGCGGCACGCGCCTCGGCCAACAACGCCTCGCGCTCGCGCAAAGACACAACCGCATTGACCGCACCGTTTACCGCCTCGATCCGCGCCAGGCTCGCTTCCATCAACGCAACTGCCGTCAAACTGCCCGCAGCCAGTGCCTCTGATTGCGCCACCGCGCCCATGTCCAGAATATCCAAAACCGTCCCCCCTGTTTTGCGCCATCAAACGCGTCAGGCCGGGCAGAAACAAGCCCCGGATGACATCCCCGGCTTCTCTGGCTCAAAAATATCCCGGGGGGCCCGCAAGGGCGGGGGCAGCGCCCCCTCGACCCTTAGCCGGCTTGCGCTTCGGCCCGGCTCTTGCCCGACACGGCTAGGGCCAATGCAGCCCCCATCAGCCCGTCAAGATCGCCGTCCAGAACCCCTTTGGTGTCCGAGGTCTCGTAATTCGTACGCAGGTCTTTGACCATCTGATAGGGCTGCAGAACATAGGATCGGATCTGGTTGCCCCATCCCGCATCGCCCTTGTTTTCATGGGCCTCGTTGATCGCAGCATTGCGGCGGTCCAGCTCCATCTGGTAGAGGCGCGATTTCAGCGCCTTCATGGCGATGTCGCGGTTCTGGTGCTGCGATTTCTCGGAACTGGTCACGACGATGCCGGTGGGATGGTGAGTGATGCGCACAGCGGAATCAGTGGTGTTCACGTGCTGACCGCCGGCCCCCGAAGACCGGTAGGTATCAATGCGAATGTCGCTGGGGTTCACTTCGATCTCGATATTGTCGTCCACCACCGGATAGACCCAGACCGAGCTGAACGAGGTATGCCGTTTCGCCGCCGAATCAAACGGGCTGATCCGCACAAGGCGGTGCACGCCGGATTCGGATTTCAGCCAGCCATAGGCGTTCAGGCCGCTGATTTTGTAGGTGGCGGATTTGATACCCGCCTCTTCGCCCGGGCTTTCGGATTGCAGCTCGACCTTGTAGCCTTTTTTCTCGGCCCAACGGACATACATGCGCGCCAGAATATTCGCCCAATCGCAGCTTTCGGTACCACCGGCCCCTGCGTTGATTTCCAGAAATGTGTCGTTGCTGTCCGCCTCGCCGTTCAGCAAGGCCTCGAGTTCCTTTTGGGCAGCGGTTGCGGCAAGCGCCTTCAGCGCGGCCTCGGCCTCGGCGACAACTTCGGTGTCGCCTTCCATTTCGCCCATCTCGATCAACTCGACATTATCGGCCAGCTCTTGCTTGATGCCGTCATAGGTCGCCATCGAATCGACCAGCGCCTGACGTTCGCGCATCAGCTTTTGCGCCGCATCGGGATCATCCCACAGATTGGGGTCTTCGACGCGGGCGTTGAATTCTTCCAAACGGTAGGGCGCGGTTTCCACGTTCAAACGCTGTGCCAACAGATCCAGCGATTTGCTGATCTGATCTGCTGTATTTTGTGCCTCTGCGCGCATCGTTTATGCCCTTTAAATGAACCGCGGCCCCGAAATGCCGGAGCCGCGTATGAGATAGACCAGCCTTGCTGTAGGGGCAAGCGGTTGGCGTGGTGGCAGCGCTAGTAAAGCCCGCCTGAGCTGATCGTGCCAAAACTGGCCTTGGGCCCCACGACTGCCTTTTTGCCAGTGGATGTCGTGACTTCGCGCCCGGCGGAGCGGCCCAGTTCTTCGACCAGTGGCAAGTCTGCGCCCATGGCAAAGCCACCGTCAAAGGTGATCCCGAACAATGGCATCTCGCCATCCCGGAAATATTCGGCCACCACATTCGGCCCGCTTGCATCATCCGACAGGCGTGCGCCGGTAAAGCGGTCGATGTTGATAAAGCTACCACCCGGGGGCACTTCAAAGGGGCCGCCGCCGTATTTCTTGATGGCTTCGCTCATAAAGCGCTGGAACACCGGCCCGCACATCCCCGCCCCGTAGGCGCGTTTACCCAAGGACCTAGGGTTGTCGAAACCGATATAGCAGCCCGCAACGATATTGCTGGAAAAGCCCACGAACCAAACGTCTTTGGCGTCATTGGTTGTGCCGGTCTTGCCGGCGATCGGCACAGGCAGGTTAATCGCCCCTTTGGCCGTGCCGCGGTCGACCACACCCTTCATCATCGATGTCAGCTGATAGGCTGTGATCGGGTCCATCACCCGTTCGCGGTTGGAAATGATCCGCGGCCCCAGACCCTCTTCGAGGCTGGCCAGCTGGCAATCATTGCAGATGCGTTGGTCATGTTTGTACACCGTGCGGCCATAGCGGTCTTGCACGCGGTCAACGAGGGTGGGTTGCACCCGCTCCCCCCCGTTGGCGAACATCGCATAGGCCGATACCATCTGGTACAATGTCGTTTCCTGCGATCCCAATGCGTTGGCCAGAACCGGCGACAGGTCGTCATATACGCCGAACCGTTCGGCATAAGAGCCGATGGTGTCCATCCCGACCTCTTGCGCCAGACGGATGGTCATCAGGTTGCGCGATTGTTCGATCCCTGTGCGCAGCGGTGTGGGGCCGTAGAACTTGTTCGACGAATTTCGCGGGCGCCACAGGCCTTGCGGTGTGTTGATCTCGATCGGGGCATCCACCACGATGGTCGCTGGCGTATACCCGCTATCAAGGGCCGCGGCGTAAACGAAAGGTTTAAAGCTGGACCCGGGCTGGCGTTTGGCTTGGGTGGCGCGGTTGAACACCGATGACTGATAGGAAAATCCGCCTTGCATGGCGATCACACGCCCGGTGTTGACGTCCATCGCAACAAAGCCGCCCTGCACTTCGGGGACCTGCCGCAAAGTCCACCGGATGAACGACCCGTCACTATCCGCCGTCATGCGCCGCACCAGCACCACCTCGCCGACCGCCAGCAAATCGCCCGCGACCTGCGCCTTGCGGCCCAAGGTGCCATCGCTCAGGCGTTTGCGCGCCCATTCAACGTCTTTGGCGGTGATGAAATGACCATCAGCCGTTTCGGGCACCCCTTCGATGCCTATCCGCGCATTGCTGTCGCCCACGCTCAATACCACCGCCGGATACCAGGTGCTGTCCAAATCGACGTCGCGCGACACGCGGATCGCTGACAGCGCTTCGCGCCAAGTGGCTTCGTCGGTCAACTGGTCGGCCGGAATGGTTTTGCCGGTCCCGTGCCAGATGCCGACACCACGGTCGTAATCCTCAAGCTGGCGCTGCAAGGCCTGCGCCGCGATCGGTTGCATTTCGTTGTCGATGGTGGCGCGCACGGTCAGACCGCCGGTGAAAAACTCACCTTCGCCAAAGTTTTCAGACAGTTGGCGGCGGATTTCATCGGTAAAGTAATCGCGCGGCGGCAGTTCCGCCTTAAAACTCTCAAAGTCCCCGTTCTGAACCGAGCGCAGCGGCTGTGCGACTTCGTTCTCGTAGGAGGCTTTGGTGATATATCCGTTTTCCATCATCTCGCGCAGAACGAAATCGCGGCGCTGCTTCAGGCGGTCCTTGCGGCGCACCGGGTGGTAATCCGACGGGGCCTTGGGCAGGGACGCCAGAAAAGCCGCCTCGTGGGGGGCAAGTTCGCTCAGCGTCTTGTTGAAATAGGTCTGCGAAGCCGCCGCCACACCATAGGAATTCTGGCCCAGAAAAATCTCGTTCAGATAGAGTTCGAGGATTTTTTCCTTGGGCAGGGTTTCTTCCAGACGGGCAGCAAGGATGATTTCCTTGATCTTGCGTTCGGCCCGGCGGTCACCGGACAGCAAAAAGTTCTTCATCACCTGTTGGGTGATCGTCGACGCCCCGCGCACATCTTTGCCGCGCGTGCGCACCGCATCCACCGCAGCCGCACCGATGCCGCGCAGATCATAGCCTTCGTGGGTGTAAAAATTCTTGTCTTCGGCCGAGATAAACGCCTGTTTGATCAGGTCCGGAATGGTGTTCGCAGGCGCGAAAAGCCGGCGTTCCTTGGCGAATTCATCAATCAAGCGCCCCTGGCCGGAATAAATCCGGCTGATTGTGGGCGGGGTGTATTGCGCAAGGGATTCGTGGCTGGGCAGGTCGCGCCCGTACATCCAGAAGATCGCCCCGATGGTAAGAGTAATCATACCGATGCTCATGGTCAGGGTGGTAAAGATACCCCCGAAGAAGGATAGAATTAGGCGAAACACGTGTGGCAGTCCCTTGCAAGGCTGTTGGTTAACCCGTCTATACGCGGGCAAAGTGGAATCGTCAAAACACGAAGCAGTGGTAATTTGGCGATATACCGCGCAGGTCGGCTGTCTTTATCACCGCAATGGTTACTGGCGTATCAACGGCTTAAGGGCTGCATCCTGATCGCGCCAGACCTTGATCGCATCCGCGATGCCCGCCACCATGACGGCGCGCCAGACCGGATCGCGCAGGTTGTTCAAATCCCTTTGGCTGCTCAGAAATCCGATCTCGATCAGAACAGACGGGATATCGGCTGATTTGAGCACCGAAAACCCTGCCATGCGCAGCGGGCGTCGGTTCATCGGGCCACCTGCCCCCTTCATCCCCGCAACAAGCGTTTTCGCAGCGGCGACCGAACGCGGTTCGGTTTCCTGCCGGGCCAGATCCAGCAAAATACCTGCGACCTGATCATCCGAACCGGTCAGATCGGCCCCCGCGATGATGTCGGACCGGTTGTGGCGTGCGGCCAAATGTTCGGTGGCGGTATCGCTGGCCTCGTCCGACAGGGTATAGACGGTGGCCCCTTTTGCGCCGCCTTGCTGCAAGATATCCGCGTGCAGCGAAATGAACAGATCACCTTGGGCCTGATGGGCAATCGCGACGCGGGTTTCGAGCGCCACAAACATGTCGCTGTCGCGGGTCATCAGCACGTCAATCCCGTCGCGCACCAGCGCATCGCGCAGCCCGTTGGCAAAGGCCAGCATCAGGTCCTTTTCCGCAACCCCGTCGCTTTCGGCCCCCGGGTCCACACCACCGTGACCGGGGTCAAGGACCACCAAAAAACGGTCCTCGCCCTTGGGTTTGGCCGGTTTGGGCGGTGCCGCAAGGGCCATCGTCCAGGCCGGATCAGGCGGTGTGCCGGCTGCGGCGGAAAATTCGGCGGGATCAACGGGTTTGAGACTGATTTCAAGCGTGGCCTGACCGGAGCCGCTGTCGACGGGCATCCCGATTTCGCGCGGCAGCATCGGCTGGGCCAGATCGGCCACCAGCCGCGACCACCCCGGTTGAAACGGGCCAAAGCGCAAGTCGCTGATATTACCCGGTTCCGCCAGCAAGTCCGACGTCTTGACCCCCGACCAGTCCGCCTCGCGGAAATCGACAACAAGGCGCGCGGGATTGTCCAGCAGGAACACCCGAAACGGCACCCCCTGGCTGAGCTGCAGCCTGAGCGTGGTGCCACCGAACCAGCCATCGGTGATCTCGCTTGGGCCCGGGTCAACGCGCGCCAAGGCCGTCAGCTCTTGGGCTGAAACGGGGTTTGAAAACGCCATAAGCGCCGCCAATATTGGGAAAAACCGCATGCCTGTCACCGTTCTGATCGTGGTGTTCGGGTGCAAACTAGCATTAACAATCCCGACGGGCCAGCCTTTCAGCGCGCCGCCATATAGGCCTTGAGCCGCGCAATCCCTTCGGCAATATCCGCCGTCCCGCGCGCATAGGAAAACCGCAAGGTCTGATGCCCGCGAATGGGGTCGAAATCCAGCCCCGGTGTGACGGCCACCCCTGCCTTGTCCAGAATGTCACGCGCCAGCCTGCGGCTGTCATCGGTGATGCCGGATACATCGGCATAAACATAAAACGCCCCATCCGGCGGGGCAAAACTGCTAAAGCCCGCGTCGCGCAACCCGTCAATCATCATGGTCCGGTTGGCACGGTAGACATCCATATTGGCCTGCAATTCATCCTCGCAATCCATCGCC
This sequence comes from Sulfitobacter sp. SH22, assembly GCF_965641905.1. NCBI lineage: Bacteria > Pseudomonadati > Pseudomonadota > Alphaproteobacteria > Rhodobacterales > Roseobacteraceae > Sulfitobacter > Sulfitobacter sp. SH22. The sequence goes on along the minus strand of NZ_OZ282573.1, from coordinate 805,466 downwards.
GCCAATGCGGCAACCTGACTGGCATGGGGCGCACAGATGAACATGTTTTGCGCAATCCGTTCCACCACCCGCACGTGATCTTCGGGCACGACCATCCAGCCCACACGCCAGCCGGTCATGGAAAAATACTTGGAGAACGAATTGATCACATAGGCATCATCGGTGATCTCGAGCGCGGTAACCGCCTTTTTCTCGTATTCGATGCCGTGGTAAATCTCGTCCGAGATAAACGACGCGCTCTGCCCTTGGGTGGCATCAATCAGGGCCTTCATCGCGGGGCGGTCCAGCATGGTGCCCGTGGGGTTTGCAGGGGACGCCACCAGCAGCCCCTTGAGGTCCATGCCCGCGAAATCATCCGGCACGGGCTGATAGCGGTTGTCGGGCGATGTGGGCAGGTCAACGGGGTCCAGCGCCAGCGCCTTGAGGATCTGCCGGTAGCTGGGATAGCCCGGCGCGCCGATGCCGACCTTGTCGCCGGTGTCAAAAAGCGCGGTAAAGGCCAGAATGAACCCCCCCGAGGAGCCGGACGTGATCACCACCCGGTTCGGGTCCAGATCAACGTTGTACCATTCGCCGTACATTTGCGCGATGCGCGCGCGCAGGGCTGGCAGGCCCAATGCAACCGTATAGCCCAAGGCCCCCTGATCCATCGCGCGGGCCAATGCGGCAGTCGCCCCGGACGGTGCCCCGGTTCCCGGTTGGCCGACTTCCATGTGGATAATGTGGCGGCCCGCGGCTTCGGCGGCGGATGCGGCTTGCATCACGTCCATCACGATAAAGGGATCGACCTGAGAACGGGTTGAAATACGCATGAGCTTAATCCTAAACTTGGGGCAAGAACCTTTCACCGCACCAGGTTGGTGCCGTCAACCCTTGTGCGATGGCTCGAAATCGCGCACCACAGGTGCCAAAGCCGCCCCAAGGGCCGCGCAATAACAGTGAGTGACCCCAATATGACAAAACTGACCGCCACTTCCCTTTTTTCCGGCGCGTTGATGGCTCTGGCCCTAAGCGGCCCGACCCAGGCGATGGATCTGACCGAACTGACAGATGCCGAGCGCGTCCAGTTCCGTGCCGAAGTCCGCGCCTATCTGATGGAAAACCCCCAAGTCATCATGGAAGCGGTAAGCCAGTTGCAGGCCAAAGAAGCCGAAGCGCAGGCGCAGGCGGATTTCACCCTCGTGTCCGACAATGCAGACGCGATTTTCAACGACGGCTATTCCTTTGTCGGCGGCAACCCTGATGGCGACATCACCATCGTCGAGTTCATGGATTACCGCTGTGGCTATTGCAAAAAGGCCTTTACCGAAGTTGAAAAGCTGATCAACGGCGACGGCAATATCCGCTTTATCGTCAAGGAATTGCCGATATTGGGCGAACAATCCATGATCGCGTCGCGCTTTGCGATTGCTACCAAACTGGTTGCGGGCGACGAAGGCTATAAATCGGTCCACGACGCGCTGATGAGCTTTAACGGGGATATCACGCCGACATCATTGGGCCGTCTGGCCGACAGCTTTGGTCTGGATGCGGATGCCATTACCGAAAAGATGGACAGCGCCGAAGTGACCGAAGAAATCGCCCAAACCCGCGCGCTGGCGCAGATATTGTCGATTTCGGGCACCCCGACCTTTGTGATGCAAGACGAATTGCTGCGCGGCTATCTGCCCTATGACCAGATGAAAGCCATTCTGGAAGAAAAACGCGGCTGAATGCGGCTGATCCTTTTGCTCTGCGCGGCGGCCTTTCCGGCGGCCGCGCAGACCGATTTCACGGCCCTGACCCCAGCCGAGCGCGCGGCTTTCAACGCCGAAATGCGCGGGTTTCTGATGGCGGAGCCCGAGGTGTTGTCATCAGCGATGACGCCCCCCGACTATGCCACCGCCGGCTATCAGGATGAGGCCGCCGCCGATATCGCACTTTTGCGCGCGTTGGAAGATCAGGTGTTGCAGGGCGCTAACATCGCGATCTTCACGGCACCCGATTGCCCGACCTGCGATCAGGCACTGCAAGAATTGCAAGCGTTATCAGTTAGTTCCGGCACGACCTTCACTCATCACAACATGTCATCCCTTGATGGTGCTGCCCTGTCAGCCAAGCTGGGTATGGTCGAGGCCCCGTTTTACGTGATGCCTGACATGATCCTGCGCGGGCATATGCCTGATATCGTTTTGCGGAAATATCTGACGCGCTAGGTCACAGGAATTTCTGGTGATACCGCACCAGCCGCGCGAAATGCGCATCCAGCGACCGCTTGAGGTGCGGGGCCTCTTTCACCGTCAGGATATAATCGACCAACAGATCATACTGCTTGATCTGGCGGGGCAACCGGTTGGACGGGGTCAGGCGCGACTGGCGTTCCTCTTCCTCGATCACCTGAGCGACCTGCTTTTCCGGCCAGATGACATCCCCCTCGCCCGGCACCATCGCCTTGCCGTTCATCAAGGGCAGTTCGGCATCGTAATGGGCGAAAATGGACCGCTCCAGCGGTTCGACCTGATCGGCGCTGTCCACGGGCCAGGCCCAGACAAAGGCGATTTCCCAGACATCAATCTGACGGTTGGCAATCACATCCGAACGGGCCGAGGTCAGATGCCTGCGCACCCGCGTGCGAATGCCATCCACCGATTGCCCCACATAAATCGGTTGCTGGTCCAGATCGCACAGCGCATAGACCCCGATCTGGTTGGTCAGCGCGCTAAGCGCCGTGCCGCGAAAGCTCTGCGCGGTTGTCATGCAACGGCCTCTAGGCTGCGGCGGGCAAGGATCGGCGCGAATAACACCTGATCCAGATAGCGCACCACCGGCACCGCCACCCCGTCACCCGCCACGCGGTAGGCGTTGTTATAGGTGTCGGGCATCCGGTAGCTGTCAGGCAGCCCCATCAATCGTGCCACCTCGCGCGAGGAAACAAGCCGCGCACGGGTGCGGTTGCCCTTGATAAACAACAGAATTTGCCGCGATGATCCACCAGCAGGCGTGCGCAGGCAGCCTGCCAACCCGTCGGTGCGCAGTTCAGCACGTTGACGCACATTGCCATCCACATCGGGCCGCCCGCGTTTGTAGATTGTGCCAACCACCGTGCGCCCCGCCTTGCGGGCCACGCGCAACCGTTCCAGACTGGGCGGCGACATCAGAGTTAACAAGCGATCCGTGTCGGCTTCGGAAAACCACGGCATCGGTGTGCGTTTTTCCAGCACATCATCCAGCAGATGATCGGCAGCGGGGGCATCATCCAGTTTCCACCACAGCCAGTTCGACCGCACAGGCCGCGAGGCCGCCCCCAGAAACTTTTGCAGCTTCTTGCCGTGAAACGCATGAGACGGCTTGGGCACCGTCAGACCGGTAATGTCGATATCGTTGCGCACACAGACCACAAACAACCGCGGGCGGCTTTGGGGCAGGAAACGCCGCGCGTCGATCTCGAGCGCGCCAACCTTGTAGCCAAGGCGCACAAAGGTCGCGAGGACCGTGTTCAGGTCTGCCCCTGCATTGCGTGAGACCAGCCCGACCACGTTTTCGAAAGCAATGATACGCGGCGCAAACCCCGCCTTGATCGCAACGGTGATTTTGTCGGCCCAATGGGCGAATACGCCGCTGCGCGCGCCCGACAACCCGCGCCCCTTGCCCGCAAGGCTGAAATCCTGACAGGGGCTGGAGGCCCAGTACAGATCAATCTGTTCGCGCAAAAGGTCATCATCAAGGGCGGCGATATCGCCTTCGTGCAGCCCTTGAACGCCCCAATTCTGCCCGTAAACCTTGCATTTCATCGCATCAATGTCATTGGCCAGCACGCAATTCCACCGGTCGTGCAAGGCGGCACGCACCATCCCGCCACCGCAAAAAAACTCGGCGTATTTGGGGGTGTGATCGGGGGTTTCAGCCATGGCTATTAGTATGAAATGCGGTTTTGCGTGTCGATGGCTAATTCACCGAAACGCAGGTGCCGCATCACTCTGCCGCTTGCTCTTCGGCCTCGATCACGGCGGCGCGGGCTTCGACCTGTTCGACGATATGTTCGATCATGCCCTCATTGCCCAGCTTATGGCTTTGCTTGCCCGCCAGATACACCATGCCCGACCCGTTGCCGCCGCCGGTAAAGCCGACATCCGTCATCAGCGCCTCGCCCGGCCCGTTGACCACACAGCCGATGATGCTCAGGCTCATCGGGGTTTTGATGTGTTCCAGCCGCTTTTCCAGCGCCTCGACGGTTTTGATCACGTCAAACCCCTGCCGCGCACAGGACGGACAGCTGATGATGTTCACACCGCGATGCCGCAGGCCAAGGGATTTGAGGATCTCGAAGCCCATTTTGACTTCTTCGACGGGATCGGCAGACAGGCTGACGCGGATCGTGTCGCCAATGCCCATCCACAGCAGGTTGCCCATGCCAATCGCGGATTTGACCGTGCCGCTGATCAGCCCGCCCGCTTCGGTAATGCCCAGATGGATCGGCGCGTCCGTGGCTTCGGCCAGTTGCTGATAGGCGGCGGCAGCCATGAACACATCGGATGCTTTGCAGCTGATCTTGAATTCGTGGAAATCATTGTCTTGCAGGATCTTGATGTGATCCAGCCCGCTTTCGACCATCGCATCGGGGCAAGGTTCGCCGTATTTCTCGAGCAGGTGCCGTTCCAGCGACCCTGCGTTGACGCCAATACGGATCGAACAATTGTGATCGCGCGCGGCTTTGATGACTTCCTTGACGCGCTTTTCGTCGCCGATGTTACCGGGGTTGATCCGCAGACAGGCGGCCCCTGCTTCGGCGGCTTCGATCCCGCGTTTGTAATGGAAATGGATGTCGGCCACGATGGGCACCGATACTTCGCGCACAATTTCCTTGAGCGCCTTTGAGGATGCCTCGTCCGGGACGGACACCCGCACGATATCGGCACCCGCCTCAGCAGCCGCCTGAATCTGTGCGATCGTGCCTTTGATATCGGTGGTCAGGGTGTTGGTCATGGTCTGCACGGTAATCGGTGCATCGCCCCCCACCGGCACATTGCCCACCATGATCTGGCGGGATTTGCGGCGGTAGATATTACGCCAAGGACGGATGTGATTCAGCGACATGGGCAGCACCTTTGGCAATAGATCAGCGTTGCCCGCAACCTATTCAGGCGCGGCCCTGCTTGCAATGGCATCTGGCTTATTCTGTCGGGCTTGTCGCGGTGTTTTGAAGTTCGGCAACCATGGTCGCAAGCGCCGAGTTTTCTTCCAGCAATGCCGGTTCATACACTTCGGCCAAGGCCTGACGCTGCAACGGCAGGTTCGACGTCACAGAACCGCGATCGCCAACGGGGCCGTAATACTGGCCGTCCATGGCGAAATACAACGCGCCGGATTCGCCAGTGCGCAAGGTTGGGGGTTCTTGCGTGGCAGGAACATCCCAGCTGTCGCCCTTGTTCATGATCCCTTCAAAGATCACTTTGCCATCCGCTGCGCGGATACGGACCCAGGACGGGTATGCCGCGACCAAACGCAATTCCGGTGCCGGGCCTTCAACAACCTGCGGCACGGCAATCGTGCTGTCGGGTGTATCGGTTGACGTTGTAACCGATGCAATCCGCTGGCTGTCGAAAGTCGGCGCGCCAAAGCTGCCGACGCTATGCGGATCAATTGACGCGATCGGCGCATCACGCGCGACCAGAACCGGCACATCCAACGCCGCAGGGCGGTAGAGACGGTCCAGCGTATCCGTGCGCGGGATGGCCATGTTCTCGGCAGTCACTGTGTTCGAGGATGCCTGAGGCGCAGGGTTCAACGCCCCTGCCAAAGGATCAAGGTCGGACAAAACAACAGGTGTCTCATCAACGGGCGAAACCTGTACGCGCTGCACTTCTTTCAGCACGCTCCACCCGCCGAAACCGATGGCACCGATCAACGCGACCAAAACCAGCACAGACCCCAAGGCACCCGGTTCAATCCGGCTGAGCAGGCTGTCCCCCACGGGGGTAAACGGGGTCGAGGGGCGCTTGAAAATATCATTGTCGGCGGAACGTGTCATCCGTTCTTCGCGGGTCGGTTTTTTAATTACGGATGCTTCGGCAGACATGCCATGCGCAACAGCGAAACCGGATTCGCGGCAAAAAGACGAAAACGCCTGATCGGGATCCATGTTCAGATAACGCGCATAGGACCGCACGTAACCGGCGATGAAACCGGGGGTGTCAAATGCATCAGGGTCGGAATTTTCGATGGCAGCAATATAAGAGGCTTTGATCCGCAGTTCGCGCTGAACATCAAGCAGCGATTTGCCCAATGTGGCGCGTTCGCCCCGCATCAGATCACCCAATCGCAAATCATACGCATCAAAGCCACGGGCTTCAACTTGCTCGTCCGTATTCGCCTTGGAAATCCAACGCCCGATCATATGTTTGCCCCGTCGCTTACGTGCCTGCTACACTTACCCGGGCCGTTTTCACGATTCGAGCTGTGCTGTTTCTTTCTTTATCTTTAACATAAATCAACGGGCTATGAAGAAAAAACGTAGTTACCCCGCCAATTCGGCACGATTCAGCGCACAGTGGGACCAGAGCCCGTCCATCGCGTGGACCAATCCGTCCATTTCCCGCGGGCCATGTACGGGCGACGGGGTAAAGCGCAAACGCTCCGTGCCGCGCGGCACAGTCGGGAAGTTGATCGGCTGCACGTAAATGCCATATTGCTCTAGCAACATGTCGGACAAAATCTTGGTGTGGACGGGATTGCCGACAATCACCGGCACAATATGGCTGCCGTGATCGATGATGGGCAGGCCCAACCCTTTCAACCGCAGCTTGAGTATTTTTGCCTGTTCCTGATGCTTTTCACGCAGCTCCGGCGCGGTTTTCAGAAAGGCGACGGATGCCGCCGCCCCTGCCGCCACAGCCGGAGGCAAGGAGGTGGTAAAGATAAAGCCGGGCGCATAGGAACGGATCGCATCGCACATTTTTGCAGAGCCGGCGATATAGCCGCCCATCACGCCATACGCCTTGGCCAATGTGCCGTTGATGATGTCCAGACGGTGCATCAGGTTGTCGCGTTCGGCAACGCCGCCACCGCGCGGGCCATACATGCCAACGGCGTGGACTTCGTCGATATAGGTCAATGCGCCGACGTCGTCAGCAAGGTCGCAAATCGCTTCGATCGGGCCGAAATCGCCGTCCATCGAATAAATCGATTCAAATGCAATCAACTTTGGTGCAGCAGGATCGTCAGCCGCGATCAATTCGCGCAGGTGGTCGACATCGTTGTGACGGAATATGCGCTTTGCGCCGCCATTGCGCCGCACGCCTTCGATCATCGACGCATGGTTCAGCGCGTCTGAATAGATGATCAGCCCCGGAAACAGCTTGGGCAAGGTGCTGAGCGTCGCGTCATTGGCGATATAGGCGCTGGTGAACAGCAGGGCCGCTTCCTTGCCATGAAGATCAGCGATCTCGGCCTCAAGGCGTTTATGGTAAACGGTGGTGCCGGAAATATTGCGCGTACCGCCCGACCCTGCGCCTGTGGCATCAAGGGCTTCGTGCATGGCGGCCAGAACCACAGGGTTTTGACCCATGCCAAGGTAGTCGTTGCCACACCAAACAGTAATGTCTTTTTCGGAACCATCAGGCTGGGTCCATACCGCATGAGGGAACTGGCCCTTGCGACGCTCGATGTCGATAAAGGTGCGATACCGCCCTTCCTCGTGCAGACGATCAATCGCCTGATCAAGCTGTTTGGTATAATCCATCGCGCCTTCCTCCTCACGCTCGACTGAACCTTAAAGGCGTAGGATCCAATCGCCATATTCGTGTTTTAGAATGAATACAGTTCTAACACCCTCGGTTCAATGCTTTAATCTGTCCGCATTGTCGCAGGGGTTCCTTAACCCCGGCGAATTTGGCGGTAATATGCCCCCTCCTCCTTTCATGCCTTGATCGAGATCAAGTTTGTGCGCCGTTCATCATTTTTATGAACAGTGTTCATTTTTCCTTTGTCAGGGCCGATTTTACCCCCTATCACTTGTGAACGTTGTTCATGAATTGGAGAATCACATGTTCAAGAAAATCGTACAGATCGCCACCGCCCTGACCCTTTCAGGCACGATGGCGATTGCTGGCAGCAGCACCCAACACAGCGCGCGGGCATCCAACCACAGCGCCGCCGCCGCCAGCCATGGCTCTGCGGCCGTGGTCTCTGGTGCGGCAACTGTTGCTGCGGTCCCGCTTATGGTCGTGGGCGCGACATTGTCCCTGTCGGGCGCAGCCCTGCAAAGTGCGGGCAACGGTGCAATGACTGCCGGATCGCAAATAATCGAAAGCCTGGATACACCCGTTACATTGGCCCCCGCCCCTGATGGCCCCCCGACGCTCGACGGCACATATGGGGCAAAACGATGAAGGCGCTTGTCACGGCGCTGGCCCTGACGCTGTGCGCGGTTCAGCCCGCAGCGGTTGATGCGGGCAGCAGTCAGGCGGGCAAGCCGCTACTGCCAGCCGAACAGGTCGCCGCGTTTTCAGACAAGGTGCAGGTCGATCTGGCTGCCCGCGGTGCCAGTGTCGCCATCGTCGCCCGCAAAGGCCGCCGTGCCTCCGAACTTCCCCAAGGGGTGACCTATACCCATGTGGCATTCTGGGTGTTCTCGCAGATCAAGCGCGCGGACGGGTCCAGCTATCAGGGCTACCGTGTCTATAACCTGTATCAAGACGCCGATAGGCCAATGCGCAGCAGTCTGGTGCAAGATGGCCCTGCCGACTTCTTTGCCGGTGCCCATGCGCTTGAGGCCGGCATCATCATCCCCGATCCGCGCTTGCAACGCAAATTGCTTAAGGTGATCGCCAGCCCGACCTATCGCAAGCTCCACAACACATCCTATTCTGTTCTGTCCAACCCCCAGACGCGGCAGTTCCAGAACTGTACGGAACACACCTTGGATGTGCTGATGGCCGCGCTTTACAACACTGGTGATGCCGCGCAGATCAAATCGAACATCACCGCCCATTTCACCCCGCAGGTGATCAAGATTGGCGGTCTGAAACGGAGCTTCGCGCCGCTCGCCTCCAAGGCGCTGACAACCGAGGACCACGGCCCCCAAATCCGGACCGCCACCTTTGGATCAATCCTGCGCTTTATGAAACAAAACAAGCTGGTGGCGAAATCCTACACCCTGTCCCCGACCCGTGCCGTCGGGATCTAGGCAAATTGGCATCCAAGCAAATTGACATGGGGCCCGACCTGTTCCACACCCGCCCCATGTCACCAAAACCCACCCCCACCCTATCCAGACGCGAACGCAACCTTGCCGATATCCGCGCGCGCGCGACGCTGATCGCGGAACAGATTATTCTGGCCGAAGGGGTTGAAGGCCTGTCGGCGCGCCGTCTGGCACAAGAGCTCAAGGTGTCGGTCGGCTCCCTTTATAACGCCTTTGGTGATCTGCATCAGGTGATCCGGTCTGTCATCGCGCGCAGCGCCGAAATGCTGGCCTCCAGCCTGATGGCGGCGGTTGATACTGCGGCCCCCGACAAACGGTCCCGCGTTGTTGCGTTGGGCGAGGCCTATTTCGACTTTGCCATGGCCGAACCGCGCCGCTGGTCGCTGATGTTCGAATATCGCGCCGAGCTTGAAATAGACGACAAGGCCCGTGATTTTCAGGGCGGGCTGCTGGACATGCTGATCGCCGCTGGCGAAGCGGACCCGAAATTGGACATCCACCGCCAGTTCTTTTTGGTGCTGTGGGCGTCGGTGCACGGGGTTGTGTCGCTGGCCACGCGGCCCACGATCATCGCGATCCGGCCCGAACTGGCCAAGAAATACATCACCGATCTGGTCGATTCCGCGCTGACCCGCTTTCCTGCCGACTGACACGGGCACCCCTAGACATGGCGCGCGCCCCTGATACGGTCGCGGCAAAATCCATGTTTATGAAAGGTTTCCCCCATGTCCCTTAGCGAAGTTCTGTCCCGGATCGACACCGATCTGGATGCCGCCACCGATCGCCTGCTTGATCTGCTGCGCATCCCGTCGATTTCGACCGATCCCGCCTACAAAGCTGATTGTGACCGCGCCGCCGACTGGCTGGTCGAAGACCTCAACAGCATCGGCATTGAAACGACCAAACGCCCCACCCCTGGCCACCCGATGGTGGTGGGCCATGTGGACGGTCCCGCCGACAAGCCGCATATCCTGTTTTACGGCCACTATGATGTGCAGCCCGTTGACCCGCTGAACCTGTGGAAGCGCGACCCGTTCGACCCCGCCATCGAAGACACCGCCAAAGGTCGCGTGATCCGGGGCCGCGGTGCGGCGGATGACAAGGGCCAGTTGATGACCATCGTCGAGGCATTGCGCGCATGGAAGGCCACCAACGGCGATTTCCCCTGCCGCATCACCATGTTCCTTGAGGGCGAGGAAGAATCAGGGTCCCCGTCGCTGATCCCGTTCATGAAAGAAAACGCGGCCGAGCTGACAGCCGATTATGCGATGATCTGCGACACCGGCATGTTCCAGTCCAAAACGCCGTCGATTGTGACCATGCTGCGCGGTCTGCTGGGCGAGGAAATCACCATCACCGGCCCCGATCTGGACCTGCATTCGGGCATGTATGGCGGCGTGGCGATGAACCCTGCCCGCGTCCTGGCAAAGATCATCGCGTCCTTGCATGACGACACGGGCCGCATCACGGTGCCCGGTTTCTATGACGGCGTGCCCGAACTGCCCGATGACATTCAGGCGCAGTGGCAGGGCCTTGCCTTTGACCATGCCACATTCCTGGGCGATGTGGGCCTGTCACAGCCCGCCGGCGAACAAGACCGCATGCCGATCGAGATGATCTGGTCGCGCCCCACCTGCGAGGTCAACGGCATGTGGAGCGGCTATACCGGCGCGGGTTTCAAGACCGTGCTGCCCTCCGAGGCCCATGCGAAAATCAGCTTCCGTCTGGTGGGCGATCAAGACCCCCACGCCATCCGCGAAAGTTTCCGCAAAATGGTCACCGATATGATCCCCGCCGATTGCAAAGTCAGCTTTCACGCGCACGGGGCCAGCGGCGGATCGGTGTTCGAAACCACCGACCCCGCCTTTGAGAAAGCCCGCCACGCGCTGACCGACGAATGGAAAATCCCCGCAGCCTATGTCGGTTGCGGCGGATCGATCCCGATTGCCGGGCATTTCCAAAAACTCGTGAACACCACGCCGGTTCTGATCGGCTTTGGCAAGGACGACGACGCGATCCATTCTCCGAATGAAAAATACGATATGGAGAGCTTCCACAAAGGCATCCGCAGCTGGGCGCGGATTCTGGACGCCTTGACGTAAAACGACGCTTGGGGCGGTGCCGGTTTACCGCGCCGCCCCTATGCGATGCCGCGCCCCAAATCAGGCAGGTGCTGCGCTATATCGGCTGAATGCGACCCCCACCCCACAAACGAAAAAGACCACCCGATGGGTGGTCCGTTTCGCACCCAATGAAGGGGAAGATAGTGGCGCGGTTGACGGGGCTCGAACCCGCGACCCCCGGCGTGACAGGCCGGTACTCTAACCAGCTGAGCTACAACCGCGCGATGAGGGCGGAATAGGCCAAGCCCGCGCAGGGGTCAAGCGATTAACGCGCTAAATGTCAGGAATAAATTCATGCAGGCTGCGGATGTATTTTCAGGGCCAGCAAACAGTCGAAACGCACGCGGCCAGCACCCCGTGAGGGGGTGAACTGACTGCGCATGTTTTGAAAAATGCAGCGGTGGCGCGGTTGACGGGGCTCGAACCCGCGACCCCCGGCGTGACAGGCCGGTACTCTAACCAACTGAGCTACAACCGCCCACTGCACGCTTTGTCGTAAACTTCAAAGCGTTGGGTGGTCATAGGGTCTGGCCCTGCGCCCGTCAAGCATGGTTTTGACAAGATGTCGGGTTTTGGTGAAAATAATTTCAGCCCCACCAACCAAAGGCCAACAGCACGCCGACAGCCTGCAAAAAAGCCCGCACATTTCTGCGCGGGCTGATGGTTATTTTTCTGAATAGGTGCCCCAGACATGGTCATCGGGCGGCGGTGGCAGGGCCTGTTTGCCGCGCAGGCTGTGCATGTTCACCTTGGCGATGAAATTGCCCGAAATCGGCGCTGTGACGAACAGGAACGCCATCACCAGAATCTCGTGGACGGACCCGTCGGCGGTGTTGAAGGAATAGACCACCGACGCCAGCAAAAGCGCCCCGACCCCCAGTGTCGAGGCCTTGGTGGGCCCGTGCAGGCGCGACATGCAATTGTCCAGCTTGATCAGCCCGATGGAGCCAACCAAGGTAAAGAACGCGCCAATCACCAGCAATGCGGCAATGATGGCTTCGGTTATCATGCCAAGATCATTCAATGATATCACCCCGCAAAACAAATCGCGCGATGGCGACGGTGGATACAAAACCCAGCATCGCAATGATCAACGCGCTTTCAAAATAGACCTGGGTGCCAAGACGCATCCCAAGCAGGATAATCAGCGCGATTGCGTTGATCACCATCGTATCCAGCGCCAAAATCCTGTCCCCGGTCGAGGGCCCTTTGACAAGGCGCAGCATCGCCAAAAGCTGTGACAATGCCACGGCAACAAATGCAAAGTTCAAAGCCATCAGGATCATTCGAAAATCTCCTTTAGTCGGCGCTCGTAGCGCTGTTTGATGTCATCGCGCACCGCGTCGGGGTCTTCGGCATCCAGCGCATGGACCAGCAACGCCCTGCCGTCATCGGACAGGTCTGCGCTGACGGTGCCCGGTGTCAGCGTGATGGTGCCCGCGAGCATCGTAATCGCCTCGGGGGTGCGCAGATCAAGGGGGATCACGACCCATTGCGGGCGCATGTTCTTGTTGCTTTTGAACAGCACGATCATCGCCACCACGACATTGGCGACCAGAATATCCCAGATCACCAGCACTAGATAGGACAGCAGTTTGATCGGCCGTCCGACCGGCGGGCGGTCAGGCCAATAGGCAGCGGTCACAATCGGGATCAGCAGACCAAGGAGGATGCCGAACACAACCGTGCCCAGCTTTACCTCGTTCACCAGCAGGCACCAGACAATCGCCAGCAACACGGTCAACAGGGGATGCGGAAACAGACGTGCGCGCATATCAGTGATCCTTTTTCGCGGCTGCCGGGGCTATGGCATCGGCATTGTCGGCGGGCTTGGGTTCTTCGGCCCCATGGTCATCGCCCCCGTGTTTTTCGCCCCCGTGGTCATCGTTGATCTGCTTGCCCGGCGTGGTCAGCACCACAGCGATATAGGCCTCGGGGTTGAACAGCTGCGCCGAGGTCGCTTGCAACACCCGCGTCACCGGCCCCGCGGCAACAGTCAGCGCCATCAGCAAAGCCAGCAAGGCCCCGATCGACACCATCGGCAATACGGAGGCTGGCACGGCTTCGGGTTCGGCCATTTCCTCGGCCGTATCAACCGGTTGATGGGCCTTCCAGAACACCACGCTGCCTGCACGGGCAAACCCGACCACCGCGACCAGCGAGCCGACCAGAATTGTGCCCCAGATCCACCACATCAGGTCAGACGCCCGCGCCGCATCCAGGATCAGCAGCTTGCCGATGAACCCCGACAGCGGCGGCAGACCCGTCATGCCAATCGCCGCGACAAAGAACATGCCCGCCACCAGTGCACCGCCCACAATCGGGGGGGCCACGTCAAAGCTGACACCGGCAGCACCGCGACGCGACCGGATCACATCGACCAGCAAGAACAACGCCGCAGCGGCAAAGGTGGAATGGATCGCATAATAAAGCGCGGCCGTGACACCCGTGGGCGTGAACACCGCCACCGCAGCCAGCAGCATCCCCATTGACCCGATCACCGAAAACGCGACCATGCGGTCAACGCGTTTGGCCCCCAACACGCCCAACATGCCCAACGCGACGGTCAGCAAGGCAGCAGGGATCAGCCATAGATCGAACAGCCCTTGGGTGATCTCAAGATCGGGGGGGAAGACCAGCGTGAAGATGCGGATGATGCAATAGGCCCCCACCTTGGTCATGATCGCAAACAGGGCGGCCACGGGCGCAGGTGCCTCGGAATAGCTGGCAGGCAGCCAGAAATGCAGCGGCAGGATCGCGGCCTTGACCGCAAAGACCATCAGCAACATCACGGCGGCCACACGAATGCCCGCGCTATTGGCCGCATCCAGCGTCGCCACACGCACCGCCAGATCGGCCATATTCAACGTGCCGGTTTCCGCATAAAGCGTGCCAAGCGCAAACAGGAACAGGGTCGATCCCAACAGGTTATACAGCACATATTGCGTCCCTGCCCGCAGCCGCTTTGGCCCGCCCGCATGGATCATCAACCCGTAGGACGCGATCAGCAGAACCTCGAAAAATACGAAAAGGTTAAAGATGTCGCCGGTCAGGAAAGCCCCGATAATGCCCATCAGCTGGAACTGGAACAGCGGGTGAAAGTGCTGCCCGCGTTCGTCCCAGCCCGACCCGATGGCATAAAGCAAGACAGGCAAGGCCAGCACGCAGGTCAGCAGCACCATCAAGGTAGACAGACGGTCAGCGACCAGCACGATGCCAAAGGGCGCAGACCAGTTGCCCAGCAAATACAGGCTGACGGTGCCGTCAGACGCCTGCCAGAACAGACCAAGCGCCAGCCCCAGCAACACCAGTGCCCCCGCAACCGAGAACACCCGCTGGATCGTCAGGTGATAGCGCGCCACCAGCACCAGCATCGCGGCCAGCATGGCAGGCACAAGGATCGGAAGGATCAGCCAATGGGTCATGCCGCATCTCCCTTCTTGTGATCCGCGTCGGGGTCGTTCACCAGATCATCATCCGAGCTGAGGTAAGACCCGACAGCGATCATCACGATCACGGCCGTCATGCCAAAGGAAATCACAATCGCCGTCAGTACCAGGGCCTGGGGCAGCGGATCGGTGTAGACTTCGACGCCGTCGCGCAGAACAGGCGGCGCATTCAACGCCAACCGTCCCGACGCGAACAGGAACACATTCACCGCATAGCTAAGCAAGGATGTCCCGATAATCACAGGAAAGCTGCGCAAACGCAGGATCATATAGATACCCGCAGCCGTCAAAGCGCCGATCGCTGTTGCTAGCAAAAGCTCCATATCAGCTCTCCCCTCCCGTTAAGGTTTCGGTACGGGACGGGTCGATATCCATCGCATAGTCGCTTTCTTCGATCCCGGCACGACGTCCCAGCCGCGAGAAGCTTTCCAGCGAGAGCATCACCGCACCGACCACGGCCAGGAAGACACCCAGATCAAAGCCCATCGCGGTTGCCAGTTCGAATTTCTCCATCGGGGGGATGCGGAAATAACCAAAGGCCGAGGACAGGAACGGCGCGCCGGCAAACCATGCGCCGATACCGGTCAGACCCGCACACAGCACCCCTGCCCCGATGATCCCGTGATAGGGATAGCGCTGGCGCCGGTCCGCCCAGCTGAACCCGCTGGCCATATATTGCATCAAGACCGCAATCGCCACGACCAGTCCGGCGATGAACCCGCCACCCGGTTCGTTGTGGCCGCGCAGGAAGATAAAGACACCGACCATCAACACCACGGGCATCAACACGCGGGTCAAGACAACCATCATCAACGGGTGCGCATCGCCTGCGCGGGCTTCTTCATAGCCACGGTTCAGCAACCGCGCGCGCACAGGCCCCGCCAGCAAGGCTTCTGTCAGGGCATAGATCACCAGCGCTGCAATCCCCAGCACGATGATTTCGCCAAAGGTATCAAAGCCACGGAAATCAACGAGGATCACGTTCACCACATTGGTACCGCCACCGCCCTTATAGGAATTGGCCAGATGGTATTCCGAGATCGAGGCGATCGGGAAATCGGACATCAGCATCGTATAGATCAGCCCCGTTGCCGCGATGCCCCCTGCCAGCGACAACACGATATCGCGGGTGCGGTGTGCCACTGTCGATTCAATCGGCGTGACGTTGGGCAAAAAGTTCAACGCCAGCAGCAACAGCACAATCGTCACCACCTCGACCGAGATTTGCGTGAGCGCCAGATCGGGGGCCGAGAAATAGTTGAACCCGACTGACACCATCAACCCGACGATCCCCATCAGGATCAGCGTCGCAAGGCGGTTGCGATGGACGGTGACCAGAAATCCGGTGGCAAGGATCAGCATCAGCCACCCCGCAAAGGCAACCGGCGTGATCGCCAGCATTTCGCGGGTGGGTGCCGCGTTGACGCCGGTAAACCACGCATGGGTCGCAACGGCGATCACGGATGTGGTGAATATGGCGGCGTAGCGGGTAAAGGAACTGTTGTGCAGCCGGTCCGCAAAGACATCCGCAAAGGCAACAGCGGCAGCGATGATCCGGTCAAAGATCGCCTTGGCCTCGGGGCGCGGCGTGGCAGCCCAGAGCTTTGCCAGCGGGGCAAATGCCGCCAGCAGGATCAGACCACCGACCACAGCAATCACCGACATCCAAAGCGCAGGCACCAGACCATGCCAGATCTTGAAATGCGCATCAGGCAATTCGGCGGCATTGCCGATCACCGCTTGGGTCACGGTCTTCACAAAGGGTTCTGCCAGAAACGGTGCAACACCGATGGCGATCACCGGAATGATCAACAAGGCTGGCGGCAGCAGCAAACCGACCTGCGGATCATGGGGCGCGTGGGGGTAATCATCGCGCACGGGGCCCAAAAACGTATGGGCAATAAAGCGAAAGCTATAGGCCGCCGAGAACAGCGCGCCCAGTGTCGCCACGGCGGCCACCAGATAAGGCGAGCCGAAAAGCGTGGTGTGATACGCCTCTTCCAGCATCATTTCCTTGGACAGGAACCCGTTCAGCAGCGGGATGCCCGCCATCGACAGCGCGGCAATCGTGGCCACGGCAAAAGTCAGCGGCATCAAGCGGCGCAAGCCGCCCAGCCGTTTCATATCGCGTGTGTGCAGGGCGTGATCAACGATGCCCGCCGACATGAACAAGGCGGCCTTAAAGCTGGCGTGGTTCAGGATGTGAAACACCGCCGCCATCGCGCCAAAGGCGGTCCCCGTCCCCAAAAGGAAGGTGATCAACCCCAGATGCGACACGGTCGAGAACGCCAGCAGCGCCTTGAGATCGTCTTTGAACAGAGCAATCACCGCGCCTAGGACCATCGTGATCAAACCGGCAGAGCAAACCAAAATCACCCAGATGTCAGTGCCAGACAGAACAGGCCACAGCCGCGCCATCAGGAACAACCCCGCCTTCACCATGGTGGCCGAATGCAGATAGGCCGAAACCGGTGTCGGGGCCGCCATCGCGTGGGGCAGCCAGAAATGGAACGGGAATTGCGCGGATTTGGTGAAACAGCCGATCAGGATCAGGATCAGCGCCGGCACATAAAGCGGCGAGGCCTGGATCAGATCGCGGCTTTCAAGGATCGTGGTCAGGTCGTAGCTGCCCGCGATCTGCCCCAGAAGCATCATGCCACCGATCAAGGCCAGCCCGCCCATGCCGGTCACCGTCAGCGCCATACGCGCCCCTTGGCGCCCGTCGGCAGTATGTTTCCAAAATCCGATCAGCAGGAAGGACGACAGCGACGTCAGTTCCCAGAAAATCAGCAACATCAAGATGTTGTCAGACAGAACGATCCCGACCATCGCGCCCTGAAACAGCAGCAGATAGGTGTAAAACTCGCCCATATTGTCGTCACGCGACAGATAGAACCGCGCATAGGTGATGATCAGCAGCCCGATCCCCAGGATCAACCCCGCGAACATCAGGCCCAACGGATCAAGGAACAGGTTCACGTTCAGCCCAAGCGACGGCAACCAGTTCAACTGGGCGGTCACGACCTCCCCTGCCAGAACGGCGGGCGCGTGGGTCGCAAGCCCGATCGCCGCAGAGGCGGTCACCAGAAATGTGATGATAAAGCAGCTTTGACGGCCGGCCTGAATCATCAGACCGGGCAGCAATGCGCCAAGAAACGGGAGGGCAATAATCAAAAATAAAGACATGGCCGCAACTATCGGCGAGCAGTGCGAAAACAACCAGCCCTTAATTTCCGAATTTTCGCCGAAACGACCGCTTTTTCAATGATTTTCCCGCAGGAAATACGCGGCGATCACCCTGCGCCGAACAGCCGATCGTCTGAGATAGTACTACGGCTTGCGGAATAAAGGGGTGATCGCGCCTATGGGGTGAAAATTCGCGAAACCGGACAATTTGTCCGCACCACGGATCAGCACGAAATCCGGTCGGGCGTCAGGTGATTCACCCCTGCCCCGGTTCCTCGTCATCGGTCAAAGGCCCCTTGAAACCGGTCGCCACGACAAATTTCTCGGAACTGTCCTGACGGCTTGCGGGCGGCTTGATGTTCAAGACCTTGGTAAAGCGGCGTTTCAGCAGCTTTTGCAAATCGCCCTCGGCACCACCGGCCAAAACCTTGGCAACAAAGGTGCCGCCTTCTTCCAGCACATCAAAAGCGAAATAGGCCGCGGCCTCGCATAGGGCGATGATCCGGTTGTGGTCGGTCTGTTTGTGGCCCGAACTGGACGCCGCCATGTCGGACATGACCACATCGGCCTTGCCACCCAGCCAGCCTTTGACGATCTGGTCGGCATCGTCCTCCATGAAATCAAGCACGTGCAATTCACAGCCCGCAATCGGCTCCATCTCTTGCAGGTCGATGCCCAGAATGGTGCCGACGTTCTTGCCCTTCTTTTCGCCCAAGACGTTGCAACGTTTCACCGCGACCTGACACCACCCGCCGGGGGCAGCCCCCAGATCGACGATGCGCGCACCGGGAACCAGAAAGCGGAATTTGTCATCCAGTTCCATGATCTTATAGGCCGCGCGGCCACGATAGCCTTCGGCATTGGCGCGTTTCACATAGGGGTCGTTCAACTGACGCTGCAACCAGCGGGTCGAGCTCAGCTTGCGGCCACGGGCCGACTTCACCTTGACCTTCAGGTCACGCTGACCGCGCCCCGAGGTGTTCTTGCCGGTTGGGGTTTTGCCACCTGATGTCTTGCCTGTCGGTGTCTTTCCGGTTGGCGTCTTGCCGCTTGGTGTCTTGTCCATCAGTTTGGTCCTTCTTCCAAAACGCCATCCGCGCTCATCTGGGCATACAGCAGCCCCTCGCGCAGACCACGGTCTGCAACACTTAATCTATTGGTCGGCCAGCACCGCATCAAGGCCTGCAAGATCGCAGCCCCCGACATGATCAACGCCTGACGGTCTTGTCCGATACGCGGGTCGGCACGTCGCCCCCCCGGCCCCATCGCCAGATAGGAATGAATGACCTTGTCGATCTGCGCACTGCTCATCCGCAGGCCGTCGACCTTGGTCCGGTCATAGCGCTTTAGCCCCAAATGGCTGGCAGCAACAGTGGTGACCGTGCCCGATGTGCCAACGATCTGGAAATGATCCTGCGACTGGGTGGATTGATAGGGGGTAAAGCTTTGCAGGTTTTCCTCGAAGAACCAGCTCATCAAGGCGAAACGTGCCGCGTCGTCTTCAACATCGGAAAACTGGTCACGCAAGGTGGCGACGCCCAAGGGCACGCTGATCCAGTCAACCACGCGGGCCTCGGGGATGCCGGTCTTGGCCTGATTGAACCCGCCATGCAGCCGCATAATCGACCGCGCGCGGTCTGCCTTAGGCACCTTTGAGATGTCGATCCAGACCAGTTCCGTCGATCCGCCGCCGATATCGACGACGAGCAGGTTGTGGGTTTTGCGGTTCACCAGCGGCGCACAGGAAATCACCGCCAGTTGGGCTTCTTCCTCGGGTTTGATGATGTCCAGCTTCAGGCCGGTTTCACGCTGGATCCGCGCCATGAACTCCGCACCATTGCTGGCACGGCGACAGGCTTCGGTTGCGACCAGACGCATCCGGCGCACTTTGTTGCGGCGCAGTTTCTGCTGACAGATGCGCAATGCCTGAATGGTACGCGTCATCGATCCGCGCGACAATCGCCCGGTCTTCTCAAGCCCCGCCCCAAGCTGGACGGACTTCGAGAAACTGTCGACGACATGAAAACCGCTCCCCTTAGGTTGAGCGATCAACATGCGACAACTATTTGTGCCCAGATCAAGGGCCGCATAGAGTTCGGTCGATCTGGGCGGAACTGGCGCGGGGCTCAGAGCCGGCGGTATATCGAGCGCGCCCGCACCTTTGGGACGCTGTGGCGCCATGGTTTGCGCCTTTCATTACGAGTTGCCCTTAAGGTAGTGTTTCCCACGCCCATGAGCAAGCGGGAAACACCAAGTTTGTAGCGCCTGCATGTGATGCACCTCACAACCATCTTGAGAATTATGAGGGCTTCGTCCCCTCGCCCCCTGGGACATGCCGGTGTACTGTGGCTACGTCGCAGACGCCGTTTTGAGTGTCGAAAAACGGCGACGGGGACAGATCAACAAACGCTAGAAAAACTCTAGTGCAATCAAGGGAATCGATCATGCCAGAAGTTACCATCGTTTATTGGCGTGATATTCCAGCGCAGGTGATTGTCGGCAAAGGCCGTCGCGGATCGAAACGGGCGCTGCCCGAACGGTTCGAACAAGCGATTGACCGCGCCGCCATGAAAATCGGTGCCGAAGATTCCGATGCCTATCTGGCGGAATGGCGCAAGGCGGACCCTTACACTGTCGAGGGTGAACCGGATGCCGTTGCCGATGCCGAAGCCGCCCGCATTGATGCCGAATACGACCGCGACCGCATCAAGGCGCTGATTGCAAAAGACGGCTGGGCCTGACCCCCATGCCCCGACCCGAGTTCCAAAGTTGATCCCCTTCATGAAAGACACGCTCATGGCTCTTCTCAATTTTCGACGCAAAGAAGCCCCTGCCCCCGACATGCCCAACCGGGAGGTCGAGGCGTTCTTGCAGGATTACTCCATCGAAGTGATGCCGCGCACCGCCGAGAAGGTTGAAAACTTTCGCGATCTGCTGCCCGCGGGCACCCGTGTCTATATCGCCCATATCGAGGGCACGCCCATTGAGGATATGGTCGCCACCGCCGCGCGTCTGAATGCGGACGGGTTTAAGGTGATGCCGCACATGCCCGCGCGGATCATCAAGGACAAGGCCACGCTGGAAAACTGGATCGCCATGTATCAGGGCGAGGCCGACGTAAAACAGGCGTTGCTGCTGGCCGGTGGCGTTACGACGCCGCATGGTGATTTCAGCGACAGCATGCAGCTGATGGACACCGGATTGTTCGACAAGCACGGGTTTGAACGGCTGCACATCGCGGGCCACCCCGAAGGCAACCGCGACATCGACACCGACGGAGGCCGCCTGCGCGTCGATGATGCGCTGCGCTGGAAACAGGGGTTTTCCGAACGCACAGATGCAAAAATGGCCATCGCCACCCAATTCGCCTTTGACGCACAGCCGATCATCGAATGGGCCGACAGCCTGAAACACGCAGGGATCGACCTGCCGATCCACATCGGCATCGCAGGCCCGGCCAAGCTGCAAACCCTGATCAAATTCGCCATCGCCTGCGGTGTCGGCCCGTCGCTCAAGGTGCTGCAAAAACGCGCGATGGATGTGACGAAACTGCTGTTGCCCTACGAGCCGACAGATGTGATCACCCAACTGGCCGCCCACAAAGCCGCCAACCCCGACTTTAACGTGACCCATGTGCATTTCTTCCCGCTGGGCGGGATCAAAGCCAATGCAAACTGGGCCATTGAAAATGGCGGTACCGCAGCGCAACCTGCCAACGCCGTATAATTTCCGTCTTACAGAAAGAACAACCATGACCAGAACCGTCGTCGAATCCAAAACCAAATCAGCGATC
Organism: Sulfitobacter sp. SH22; assembly: GCF_965641905.1. NCBI lineage: Bacteria > Pseudomonadati > Pseudomonadota > Alphaproteobacteria > Rhodobacterales > Roseobacteraceae > Sulfitobacter > Sulfitobacter sp. SH22. The sequence goes on along the minus strand of NZ_OZ282573.1, from coordinate 783,734 downwards.
ATCGGCTTTGACGAGCCTTTCTGCGTCATCGGGGAACGCATCAACCCCACGGGTCGCAAAATTCTGGCCGAAGAACTGGAGCGCGATGATTTCAGCCGTGTCGAGGCAGACGCCATTGCCCAAGCGGCTGCGGGTGCCAACATCCTCGATGTGAACTCCGGCGCTGTGTTCTCAAACAAGATGGCCGAAGACCCCCGCTATGCGGATAACAACTTTGTCGAACCCACGTTGATGCGCCAGTTGATCGAAGTCGTGCAGCGTGTGGTCGACATCCCGCTGTGCATCGACAGCTCGGTCCCCGGCGCGCTGGAAAACGGCCTTGCCGCTGCCGAAGGGCGCCCGCTGCTGAACTCGGTCACCGGCGAAGAAGAGCGCCTTGAGCTGGTGTTGCCGCTGGTCAAGAAATACAACGTGCCGGTTGTGGCGATTTCTAACGATGACACCGGTATTTCCGAAGACCCCGATGTACGCTTCAACGTCGCCAAAAAGATCGTGGAACGCGCCGCTGATTTCGGCATTCCCGCCCATGATATCGTGGTTGACCCGCTGGTCATGCCCATCGGTGCCATGGCAACGGCTGGTCATCAGGTATTCACCCTTGTGCGCCGCCTGCGCGAGGAATTGGGCGTGAACACCACCTGCGGTGCCTCCAACATCAGCTTTGGCCTGCCCAACCGTCACGGCATCAACAACGCGTTCCTGCCCATGGCCATGGGGGCCGGCATGACATCGGCGATCATGAACCCGATCACCCTGCCCGTAAATCAGACCAAAATCGCCGAACACAAGGCGCTGATCATGGCCGCTGGCATCATCCTGCCCGAGGATATCGACGACGAGACATTCGTGACCCTGTTCGGCCTGGGGTCCACCAAAGCGACCCCGGGCAAGGAAATGGAAGCCATCCGCGCTGCCAACTTCCTCTATGACCGCGACCCGAACGGCACCGAATGGATCAAGTTCAACAAAGTCGCGCCCAAAGCCGGCCAAGAAGGCCGCGGCCGCGCAGGCCGTGTCGGCGGACGCCGTCGGGGGTAAGGTCTAACTTACCGCGATTTGAGTTGAAGCCCCTGAGGACGATGGTCCTTCAGGGGCTTTTTCTTTGACGGTGTGTGGGTTTTTTGAGGGCGGCTATGCAGGCCTTAGTGGCCCTCCACGACCGGCTGGATGCTTTCAAACGTGTCGTCTCAACAGATAATACCATTGCGAATGAACTCAGGCCGTTGTCGGCGCAGCCTTTCGAACCGTGTTGAGATTCATTCCCATTGTCAGTATCAAACTTGGGAGCAGCTAAGGACATCACTATGATGCTCAAGAAAATATTTAAGAATTTTTCTTTAGGGGGCGAAAGAACTGGGCAGCCCTTGGTTGTCTTGGGATCGAGCAGTTCAGAAGTGTTCGACTATATATTTGGAGATGCACCCAATTATTTCCCCTACTGGGCCAGCGGGTGGAGCGCCCGTTCACTCGGAAAAGACAAGCATAAGCAGTACCTTACCAAGATACTTGAACCAATACCTCGCGAAGCAAATGTTATTCTTAACTTTGGCACTGTAGATGTGAATTTCATCTGCAGGCACATGGCTGCATCAAAGGGCATATACGATTTCAAGCGGATCATTGATGAAGCTGCAGAAGGAATCCTTGAAGCAGAAAGCCTAATTAAATCCCAAGGTTTTATGAGCGTCTATGCGTCCTTCATTTCACCTTCCATATCGCTGCCTCAGCCTTACTGGGATCGATTTAATCAAAGCAGGCAACTCCCAGATCGAATGCTCGGCAACATGTATTATGACCTTTTCAAGAAAACATCTCAGATGATGCCTGCAATAGACGCATTTGAAGAACTTTCTCAAACACATAATGGAAGCTATCTACTAGCGCGGGAGTTTATGAGAGACGATCAGGACCATCACGCAGACTACATCAAAACTCAAAAGATAGCCTGGAGCAAGCTTAGCAATATCAGGGGCATTATTCCGATGAGACGCAAAGTTCTTACGTCCCAATACCCCCACGTTCCGGCTCCAATTAATGATCTGTTAAAAACCGGAACGGTTCGGCCTAGTACGTGCAGATGATGCCAGATTCGTGAGGGTGTGACGCCACTTCAGTATCCAAAACATCCCTGATGCTTCGCAAAACTTCCTATTTGATGTGAAGCTCCGGTGGATATGGACTCAAAGCGGACCTAGAGCTTCTTTCTACGTGCGCAGATCAAAACACGCCTACACATATGTCCACTTTGCAAATAATACGCGATCAAAAGCAAAGCCCCAACAGACGCAAATCTTACAAAATATCAGGAAAATGGTGAACCCAGCTGGATTCGAACCAGCGACCTCTGCCTTCGGAGGGCAGCGCTCTATCCAGCTGAGCTATGGGTCCGTCTGGGGGCGGTATAGCCAGCCACGCCGCCCCCTGCAATTACAAAATCGACCCTGATCAAATCAGCGACGCGTCACGCGAACAGATCATGGGCCAGTTCCAACGCCTCGATCAGCGTGTCGACTTCGGCGGTCGTGTTATACATGCCGAAAGACGCGCGGCAGGTGGCGGTTTGGCCCAGATGGTCCATCAGCGGGCCGCAGCAATGCTGCCCTGCCCGCACGGCCACGCCTTTTTTATCTAGAATGGTTGAGATGTCATGGGCATGCCCCGCCCCGTCCAGCGTAAAGCTGAAGATCGCGGCCTTGTTGGGCGTGGTGCCCTGCACCTGCACCCAGTTCAGACCGGCAAGCCGTTCCACCGTGTAATCGCGCAAGGTGGCCTCGTGGGCGGCGATGTTCTCCATCCCGATGCCCATCATGTAATCCAGCGCGACACCAAGGCCGATGGTCTGGACGATGCCGGGGGTGCCGGCCTCGAACTTCATCGGGGGGTCGTTATAGGTCACGCTGTCCTTGGTCACTTCGCGGATCATGTCACCGCCGCCCAGAAACGGACGCATCTGCGCCATGCGGGATTTCTTGATATAGATCGCACCGGATCCCGACGGGCCATAGAGTTTGTGACCGGTAATCGCGTAGAAATCGCAGCCGATGTCTTGGACATCCACGGGCATGTGCACAGTCGCTTGTGAGCCGTCCACCAGCACCGGCACGCCCTTGGCATGGGCCCCTGCGGTGATCGCTTTGACATCCACGACAGTGCCCAGCACGTTCGACACATGGGTGACCGCCACCAGCTTGGTCTTGGGGGTGATCGCGTCAATCACCGCCTGCGGGTCCAGCGCGCCGGAGGCATCGACATCGACCCATTTGATCACCACGCCCTGACGTTCGCGCAGGAAATGCCAGGGCACGATATTTGCGTGGTGTTCCATCACCGACAGGATGATCTCGTCGCCCGCCTGAAGGTTCGGCATGGCCCAGCCGTAAGCCACCAGATTGATGCCTTCGGTGGTGCCCGAGGTGAACACGATCTCGTCTTCGTCACCGGCATTCAGGAATTTGGCGATGGTGCCGCGCACGGATTCATAACGGTCGGTCGCAAGATTAGAAAGGTAGTGCAAGCCACGGTGAACATTGGAATACTCATGGGAATAGGCATGGCTGATTGCGTCGATCACGACCTGCGGTTTTTGCGCTGAGGCACCGTTATCCAGATACACCAGCGGCTTGTCGTTCACAGTACGCGACAGGATCGGAAAGTCGCTGCGGATTTTGCTTACGTCATACATTTGGCACTACTCCTTGTGCGGCGATGCCGACGATCGACAACAGAAAGCTAAGGCCCAGAACAATCGCGGCCATGGCGATCAGCAAGGTGCCAATGGCGCGGCCCATGCTGGTAAAACGGTGGGCAGCGGCGATGAAATTCACCAGTATCCAAAGCCCGATGATCCCCGTTGCCAAAGACAGCAGCAGCGACAGGCCCGGTGCTACGAACATCACCACGAATATCACGATCTGCGCCAATATCCGCAGCACTTGCAGGAACACGACCAGCGACAGCATGTCGCCCAGATCACCGGTCCCGCCAATGGCGCGGCCCGTCCAGTACAGGCCGTGGGTCGTGACAACCAGCACCCCTGCAAGCAGGACGAACATGGCCAGCGGGCTGGTGAAAAACGCGGGCATCGCGGCAGAGGGCTGCAAGACAACAGAGACCGAAAAGATCAGCGTGTTGACGGCCGCAGCCAGCGCCAGCGCGGTCCACAGCGTTTCACGGTTAAGCTGCCAGCCAATGATTTGTTCAGCCGCCTTGCGCGGTTCACGCAAGGACAGAACCACAAGATTGGTCAGCAACTGACGCAGGTCGGTATTATTCATTTTGATTGCCTATATGCGACGCGCAGGCCACTGATCCAGAACCACGAAAAGATGCAAAACCAGATCAGCCCCACGATCTGAAGCTCTATCCCCGGCCCGACGAAGCCCGCCGTCAGCCCGTGCAACAGCAAAACGGGGCTGGAGGCCAGCAAGGCCCAGAACAGCGCCAGACGTGTGGCGTATCCCGTCGGGTTGCCGCGCAAAATTTTCAGTATCACAAAGGTGACACCGGCCAGCCCGTACAACATCAACGGCGCCACAAACAGCCATGCCATCAGGGATGCCCCCAGCAGCATGTTCAGTTCAGTGCCGTCGATAAAAGATTCCCGGGCAAGGCGCGGTGTCTGGGCCACGAAAAAGATCAGGCACGCCACCATGAGATAGATCAGGTTGCGGTCCTCGCGGGTACCCTGCCCCAGCAGCCGTACGATGACGGCTGCCGGGTTGCGATAGCTTGCAACGATTTCGCGCGTCGCGGCCATTAGGCTGCGTGCCGCTCAAGCCATGACGCAAGCCGGGCTGTGACTTCTTCGCGCAGGGCTTCGTCTTCGACTTCCAACACCGCTTCGGCCAGGAATGCCAAGGTCAGCAGATCGGTTGCCGCGCCGTGGGGCACGCCGCGCGAGCGCAGATAAAACAACGCGTCCTCGTCGATCGCCCCTGAGGTCGAGCCGTGCGAACAGGCCACATCATCGGCGTAAATTTCAAGCTCGGGCTTGGCGAGGAACTGGCTGTCTTCGTCCAGCAGCAAAGATTGGCTGATCTGGTAGCCATCAGTCTTTTGTGCGCCGGCCTTGACCAGAATCTTGCCCTGAAAAACGCCCGTCGCCCCGTTGCGCAGCACCTTTTTGAAAACCTGACGGCTTTCGCAATTCACTGCGTCATGGGTGATGAAAACCGTGTCGTCGTGGTGGAAATCTCCGCCATCGCCGACGCAGGCCCCTGCGACTGTCGCATTCGCATCATCGCCGGTCAGCTCGATCACGCAGTCGTTGCGCGTCATCACGCCGTTGGCAGTCAGGGTAAACGACTTGAAGGTCGATTCCGCGCCAAGACGGGTAAAGATGTGGGTCGCAGCGCGTTGTTCATGGTCACGACCTTGGGCGCGCACGTGGTGGAACGCCGCCTTATCCGCCACTTCGACCTCAAGCACACCGTTAAAGCGCGCGGCAACAGGGCCGTTTTCCAGCAAAGTCATTTCGGCACCGGCATCCAGCTTGATGCAGTTATGCAGCATCGCGTCGGCTGTGGTCGATGTCCGGCGATAAATAATGTTGACCGGCTTGGACGGTTTGCCCGTCACGTGGATCAGCACACCATCGGCGGCAAAGGCCGTGTTCAGCGCGGCCAAGGGGCGCGGCACCGGATTTTGACCGTTGTTTTCCAACACGCCATAAACGTCACGCGCCCAATGCAGATCGGATGTCGCATCGGCAAGCCGTTCGATCGTGATCCCGTCCAGGGAAAGATCATCGGAAGCTTCCGCGTCAAAAACGCCATCGACAAAGACGATCTTTAGCCGGTCAACCGTGTCGAACAAAACGGTGTCATCGCCATCGCGCAAGGCAGCCGGAAGTGCTTGCGCCTGAACCAGCGTATCAGGCCGTGTGTATTTCCAGTATTCGTCGCGGCGTCCGGGCAGGCCCATCGTTTGGACCCGCGCCAAGGCGTCGCGGCGTGCGGCATCCGACCACCCGCCTTGCGGCATGTCGAGCGTCGCAATCATCGCGTCGGTCGGGGTTTGTTTTACTGCTGCTTCGGCCATTACGCCACCTCGGCAAGGATATCCGCATATCCGTTGTTTTCAACTTCGAGCGCCAGTTCGGGACCACCGGTTTTGATGATCCGGCCATCCGCCATGATATGCACAACGTCCGGTTTGATGTGGTCCAGCAGACGCTGGTAGTGGGTGATGACCAGAAAACCGCGGCCTTCGGTGCGCAAGGCATTCACACCTTCGGCAACCAGTTTCATCGCATCAACGTCCAGACCGGAATCGGTTTCATCCAGAATGCACATCTTTGGCTCGAGCATGGCCATCTGAAGGATTTCATTGCGCTTCTTCTCGCCACCCGAAAAGCCGACATTGACCGGACGCTTGAGCATTTCCGCGTCGATCTTCAACTCTTTCGCGCGGGCGCGCACGACCTTGAGGAACTCGGCAGCGGTCATTTCTTCTTCGCCGCGCGATTTGCGCTGTGCGTTCACCGCCGTCCGCAGGAATGTCATGTTGCCCACACCGGGAATTTCCACGGGGTATTGGAACGCCAGAAACAGACCGGCAGCGGCGCGGTCTTCGGGTTCCATGTCCAGCAGATCAACCCCTTCGAGGGTGGCAGAGCCGCCGGTCACTTCGTAGCCGTCTTTGCCCGACAGCACATAGGACAGCGTCGATTTACCCGACCCGTTCGGGCCCATGATCGCATGCACCTTGCCGGCTTCGATCTCCAGATCGACACCTTTCAGGATTTGCTTGTCTTCGTCTTCCAGTTTGACCTTCAGGCCTTTGATGCTCAGCATGGGAGGTTCCTTTACTTATAGGTTGGCGCTGCAATGACAGCGAATTTGGTGAATGAAAAGCCCGCGCTTGCGGTCGTTTCGTTGATCGGTTTCATGCATCAACTCCGGCCCGCAAGGCTTTGGGAAAGCTGGCATAAAGAGCGTCTCGGCAGGCATCAATTCCTGCCTGATAGGGTGGTTTTGCGTCCGGTTTTGGCAAATCCAGCATGGGGATATCTTCGATCATCACAGGGGCGGCCATGACCCGCCCGACCGATGCCGCATAATCCAGATATTTCAGGCGCGACTGCCCGGTTGGTGCCAGCCAGGTGTTCGGCACGCCGTAAGCATCCGCCACAATCAACCCGTGCAGGGACGAGGCAAAGACATGGTCGCAGGCCGCAATTGCCGCACAAACGTCTTGCGCAGGGCCGCGCGGGTCAATCAGCTGGTATTTCGGGTCGCTGTCCAACAGGGCCGCCAGCACAAGATCCTCCATCAGCGTGTGATGCGGGACGATCCCGATCTTGCCGTTCGGCACCCGATCCTGTGGCCAGACATCGCTGATCAACAGCCCCGGATCGCCAAAGCGCGACACCTCAAGATCCAGCAGGGCCGCCGTAATCGGGCCGCGCACCAGCGCGATATTCACGTGTTTGGTAAACTTGGTGCCATGAACCGGATGCAAAAGCCCCGTCCCCCAGATCGTCGGGCGCATGTCTTTCTTGGCGGTATAGCTGCGTTTGACCACCTGCAACAGCGATCCGACACCCCAGACCTCGGCCTTGTTCACACCGGCATGAACCACCTTGCGGCCCGACACATGGGCCAGCACCACAGGGCTGATCGCGTCCCCGAAATTCGGGACCGCCTTCCACCAATGCAGGGACAAAGGGTTGGTATCGACAGCAACAGTCATCAGGCCAGCCGCACCGCCGTACCCGATACAGACACCATCATCATGCTGTCGCCGATGATTTCATAGTCGATATCAATGCCCACAACCGCATCCGCCCCTTTGGCACGCGCCTCTTGCTCAAGCTCTGCCATCGCGGCCTCGCGGGCGTGGCGCAGCTTGTTTTCATACTGGCCGGAACGTCCGCCGACGATATCAGTGACTCGCGCAAACATGTCGCGCACGATATTGGCCCCCATGATCGTCTCGCCGACGACAATGCCCTGATAGGCCGCAATGCTGCGCCCTTCGATGGTTGGCGTTGTGGTCAGGATCATTCGTCTTTCCCCTTGCGCAACACGACCAGCGCGACACGGATCGCGGCATAGATCATCGTAAAGATCAGCACCGACGGCAGCGTCGATTTAAACGCTTCCAACGACAGGCCATCCGCCCTGAAAAAGGTGATCAACACCCAGAACACCAGTGCAGCAATCGCCACGTCCCATGTCAGTTTGCGCATCATCCCGATTTACCCCACCGATCCTTCAAGGGAGATCGCAACGAGCGCCTGCGCTTCCATCGCGAATTCCATTGGCAACGCTTGCAACACGTCCTTGCAGAACCCGTTGACAACCAGGGCAACGGCCTCTTCCTCGTCCATGCCACGGCTGCGGCAATAGAACAGCTGGTCGTCATCCACCTTGGATGTGGTCGCCTCGTGTTCAACACGGCTGCTGTTATTCTTGACCTCGATATAAGGCACGGTATGCGCCCCGCATTGAGAGCCGATCAGCAAGCTGTCGCATTGGGTATAATTGCGCGATTCCTTGGCCTTGGGGTGCATCGACACCAGCCCGCGATAGGTATTCTGCGCCTTGCCCGCACTGATCCCCTTGGACACGATCCGCGACTTGGTGCGCTTGCCCAGATGGATCATCTTGGTGCCGGTATCGGCCTGCTGCATGTTGTTGGCGATGGCGATGGAATAGAACTCGCCCTGGCTGTCGTCGCCGCGCAGGATGCAAGACGGGTATTTCCACGTCACGGCAGAGCCGGTTTCAACCTGCGTCCACATCACCTTGGCCCGGTCACCCCGACAATCGGCACGCTTGGTCACAAAGTTGTAAATCCCGCCCTTGCCGTTTTCATCACCGGGGTACCAGTTCTGAACGGTCGAATATTTCACCTCGGCGTCTTCCTCGATGATGATCTCGACCACGGCAGCATGCAGCTGCGATTCGTCGCGCTGCGGTGCGGTACAGCCCTCAAGGTAGGACACATAAGACCCCTTGTCGGCGATGATCAGCGTGCGTTCGAACTGGCCGGTGTTTTCAGCATTGATGCGGAAATAGGTCGACAGCTCCATCGGGCAGCGCACGCCCGGCGGCACGTAAACGAACGATCCGTCGGAAAATACCGCCGAATTCAGCGTGGCATAGAAATTGTCATTCACCGGCACGACCGAGCCGAGGTATTTCTTGACCAACTCGGGATGCTCGCGGATCGCCTCGGAGATCGAACAAAAGATCACCCCCGCCGCCTTAAGCTCCTTCTGAAAGGTTGTGCCGACGGATACGGAATCGAACACCGCATCCACGGCCACCTTGCGCGGCGCATCGGTCAGCTCCTCTGCCCCCTCAACGCCCGCCAAAAGCGCTTGCTCTTTCAACGGAATGCCAAGCTTTTTATAGGTCGCTAGCAACTTCGGGTCCACATCATCCAGCGACTTGGGCTTGACCGCCATGGATTTGGGGCGCGCATAGTAATACTGGTTCTGGAAATCGATTTCGGGGTAATCGACCATCGCCCAATCGGGCTCTTTCTTGGTCAACCACACCTCATAGGCGTCCAGACGCCACTGCGTCATCCACTCCGGCTCCTCGTTCTTCTCCGAGATCAGCTTGACGATATCGGTGTTCAGACCCAAAGGGGCATAATCCATCTCGATGTCGGTGGACCAGCCGTGCTTATAGGCACCGCCAACTTCGCGCACCGCATCAACGGTTTCCTGATCGACGCCGTCTTTTACTATCGTAGTGTCCACGCTCATATTCCTCTCGCTTCGGGCATCACGCCGCCCGCATCTTGTGTTTCTCGAATTTCACTGCCCAGGCTTGTGCAAAGCGCTGTACATCTTCTTGTGTTGTCTCAAGGCCAAGCGACACGCGGATCGCACTTGCCGCATCGCCGTCGCAATAGCCCATCGCCTGCAAGACCTTGCTGGCTTTCACCTTGCCGCTTGAACAGGCCGACCCGGCCGAAACAGCAAATCCCGCCAGATCCATCTGCATCACCTGGGTCTCGCCCTTCCAGCCGGGGGTCAGCATGCAGGTGGTGTTCGGCAGACGCGGCATGTCATTCCCGACAAAAATAGTCTGATCAGAGGCAGCCGCAATAGCGTTTTCCAGTATATTTCTGAACTCGGCCACTTCGTCCCACCGTCCCGCAGCCACATCACGGCCCGCCGCCTCGGCAGCGGCACCAAAACCGGCAATCCCGATGACATTCTCGGTGCCCGACCGGCGGTTCATTTCCTGCCCCCCGCCGCGCAAAATCGGTTCGGGGTCATGGGCGGTAAAGTTGATCAACGCCCCCACGCCTTTCGGCCCGCCCATCTTATGGGCCGATAAAATCGCATAGGACGGGGTCACGTCTTGATAGATCACCGGCATCTTGCCAGCCAATTGCGTGATATCGCAAATGGTCGAATACGCATCAGTGCTGCCAATCACCCGGCCCGCATCCCCCAGAAGTCCGGTTTCGCTATTGGCCGCTGAAACCGCAACCAACCCGGCCCCCGCCGCACCCAAAGCCGGATCAACCGCGACCTCGCTCCAGACGCCCAGACAATCATGCTCTGTTGCAAGCGCGCCGAAAACACCGCCGTGCCGCCCCTTCTGCGCCACAGCCAAAGCCGCCGCCTCGGTCGCACTGCTGGTAAAGATCACCTGCGTGGTTTTACACCCGACCAGCTGCGCCACCTGCGCCCGCGCCCGCTCGACCAGCATCTTGGCCGCACGCCCCTCGGAATGGACGCTGGACGGATTACCAACCACATCCATCGCCGCAATCATCGCAGCCCGCGCCTCGGCCCGCAAATGCGTGGTCGCATTATGATCCAGATATACCCTCACTGCCCATTCCAAATGGTCAAAAATCCCAGGGAGTTTGAGGGACAGCGTCCCTCATTCCTTAACAAAAGAAATCGCGCTTGCGCGGCCATCGCCCTCATTCCTCATCCACCACCGCAAACAGGTTCGGCACCGCAGGGCATGGGGCCAGCTCGTTGGCCACCACATCCGACAAACGCGTCTGGTGCAAATACACATAGACCTGCGCGCTCAGCCCTTCCCACAAGCGGTTGGTCAAGGATTGCGCCCGGCTGCCCGACGACCCGCCCGATGCCCCTGCGCCCACATGCATCGCATCGACCTTTTCATCGACGGCCGCCAGAATATCGACCACACGAATATCCGACGCAGGCCGGCCCAGCCGGTAGCCGCCACCGGGGCCGCGCACGGATGCAACCAGCTCGGCGCGGCGCAGCTTGACGAAAAGCTGCTCAAGATAGGGCAGCGAAATCGACTGGCGATCCGCGATATCACCCAGTGACACCAATGCGCCGGCGGGTTGCAGCGCAATATCGGTCAGCGCCACCATGGCATAACGCCCCTTGGTCGACAGCTTCATCGCAATGATTCCTTTGCCAAAATCGCCTGTTTGATTGACGGCGACGCCTTAAATGCCTAAGTGCAGTGCCTGACCCCCAGAAAAGCTGGGATCAGACAAGTTAGAACCGTTCTAAGATGTCTTAGGGAATTCGTCAACTATTCCGCTGGATCTTTAGAACCCAATGTAGGGACGCCCATGCCCGAGGTAATTTTTCCCGGACCCGAAGGCCGCCTCGAAGGCCGCTACCACCCGCAAAAAGAGCGCGACGCGCCAATTGCGATTTTGCTGCATCCGCACCCGCAGTTTGGCGGGAACATGAACCACAAGGTCGTGTATAATCTGCACTATGCCTTCTATAAAATGGGCTTCACGGTCCTGCGGTTCAATTTCCGTGGCGTTGGCCGCAGCCAGGGCGAATATGATCAGGGTATCGGCGAATTGTCCGATGCCGCGTCGGCGCTCGACTATCTGCAATCGATGAACAACAACTCCAAGCATTGCTGGGTTGCAGGTTTCTCGTTCGGTGCCTGGATCGGTATGCAGCTTTTGATGCGCCGGCCCGAAATCACCGGCTTCATCTCGGTCGCCCCCCCTGCGAACATGTATGACTTCAGCTTCCTTGCGCCCTGCCCGGCTTCGGGTCTGGTGATCAACGGGACGGCTGACCGCGTGGCACCGCCTGCTGACACCGTTAATCTGGTCAACAAGCTGCACGAGCAAAAAGGCATCACCATCACCCATCAACAGATCGAGGGTGCCGGCCACTTCTTTGAAGAGCCGCATATGGAGACGCTGATCACCTCGACCACCGATTACGTGAAACGCCGCCTGACCGAGACGACACGCTAATGGCCGACCAGAACGTCACGGATATGGCCAACCAACTGGCCGAAGAATGTCTGGCTGTTCAACGCGAGACCGGAAACGAACGCCTGTTTATGGAGGTCGCTTCCGTTCTCGGGGCGTCCTCCCAGACCATGGAAGAAGCCTTTGTTACAGCGATCCGCACCCGGATGGCGACGTTTCAGGGCCGTGCGTTTATGGAAAAAGCGCTTGCGGCCCATAAGGCGAAAGCCGCGCAGGAATGACGAGGCGGCTTGAGCAGCAAATCGCCTTTCTGAACGAGGCGGACAAGCTCAAGTCGGTCATGCGCGGCACCCTGCTGTGTGACGGGTCGCGGTCGGAAAATTCCGCCGAACACAGCTGGCATCTGACGCTTTATGCCCTGGTTCTGTCCGATCAGGCCGGCCCCGAGGTGGACATGATCCGGGTGATCAAAATGCTGATCCTTCATGATCTGGTCGAAATCGACGCGGGCGATAATCCGATCTTTGGCAGCTATGATACCACTGACATGGAAGCGCAGGAACAAGCGGCGGCTGATCGGATATTCGGGCTGCTTCCCAAGGACTTGGGCGACGATCTTCGCGCAGCCTGGGAGGAATTCGAGGCCAATCAGACCCCGACCGCACAATTCGCCAAGTCGCTTGACCGCTTTCAGCCACCGATGCAAAACCTCGCGTCGGGCGGCGGCAGCTGGATCGAATATCAGGTGACCCATGACCAGTTCATCGAAAAGGTCGGAACCAAGATCAATACAGGCGCACCGGGCTTGTGGGACTATGCCCGCACACGGGTTTCCGCCTGGTTTGCCGCACATACATAATTGAAATTCACGCTGCGTTTACCCTGATGCTGCAAAGCAGAGGGGGTGACCCAGCCCCAAGACAGCCAAGCCAAAGGAACCTCTTGCGATGACCAAGATCAAGGTAGACAACCCGATTGTCGAACTCGACGGTGATGAAATGACCCGCATCATGTGGGATTTTATCAAGAAAAAGCTGATCCTGCCCTATCTCGACATTGATCTGAAATATTACGATCTGGGGATGGAGGTCCGCGACGAGACCAACGACCAGATCACCATCGATGCGGCCAATGCGATCAAGCAATACGGCGTTGGCGTCAAATGTGCGACCATCACCCCGGACGAGGCGCGCGTCGAAGAATTCGGCCTGAAAGAGATGTGGCGCTCGCCCAACGGGACGATCCGCAACATTCTGGGTGGTGTGATTTTCCGCCAGCCGATCATATGCAAGAACGTGCCGCGCCTTGTGCCCGGCTGGACCAAGCCGATCGTCGTGGGCCGCCACGCATATGGCGACCAGTACAAAGCCACTGATTTCAAATTCCCCGGCAAGGGCAAACTTACGTTGAAATTCGTCGGTGAAGACGGCACGGAGATCGAACGCGAGGTGTTTGACGCACCGGATTCAGGCGTTGTGATGGCGATGTACAACCTTGATAAATCCATCATCGATTTCGCCCGCGCGTCGATGAACTATGGTCTGAACCTTGGCTGGCCGGTCTATCTGAGCACCAAGAACACGATCCTCAAACAATATGACGGACGGTTCCTCGAACTGTTCCAGCACATCTACGAGACTGAATTCCAAGACAAATTCAAGGCGGCTGGCATTACCTATGAACACCGCCTGATCGACGACATGGTCGCTTGCGCGATGAAATGGAACGGCGGTTATGTCTGGGCCTGCAAGAACTACGATGGCGATGTGCAGTCCGATACTGTGGCTCAGGGCTTTGGCTCGCTTGGGTTGATGACCTCGGTTCTGATGACCCCCGATGGCCAGACGGTCGAGGCCGAGGCCGCCCATGGCACCGTCACCCGCCACTACCGCCAGCACCAGAAGGGCGAGGAAACCTCGACCAACTCCATCGCGTCGATCTATGCCTGGACCGGTGGTCTCAAGCATCGCGGCAAACTGGACGGCAATGCGGCGTTGACCAGTTTCGCCGAGACATTGGAAAAAACCGTCGTTGATACGGTGGAATCGGGCCACATGACCAAGGATCTGGCGCTGCTGGTTGGCCCCGATCAGGGTTGGCTGACCACGATGGGTTTCCTTGAGAAGGTGGACGAGAACCTGAACAAGGCCTTGAAGGGATAAGATCACAAGGGCCGCTCCGATCGGGGTGGCCCTTTTTTTGTGCAGAACTTCCATATGACGCGAGGTTTCGCTGCGCTGCCGCAAATTCTGCGGGACACCCCCTAGACAGGTCAACATAGCTGTCCTACCTCAAGAGGATGAAGAAACCTCTGAGCCCCCATCACAATCTGGTCGACGATATCCAAGGACTGAGCCTTGGGGTGTTTTTGTGCGGGCTTGGCATTCATGTTCTGACCTCCGTGGGGTTGATCACGGGGCAGACGGCGGGTCTGGCGGTGATTATCGCCTATCTGACGGGCACCTCCTTTGGCGTCGTGTTTTTCGCGATCAACCTGCCGTTCTATTTTCTGGCCTATAAACGGCTTGGGGCGGCGTTCACGATCAAATCGCTGATTTCAGTTACGCTTTTGTCTGTTGTCACCACGCTGCTGCCCTTGGGCTTCACGATCCAGTCACTTGATCCTGCCTTGGGTGCGGTGATTTTCGGATCACTCGTGGGTCTTGGGCTGCTGGCGATGTTCCGTCACAACGGATCACTTGGTGGGCTGGGTGTCATTGCGCTGCTGGTACAAGATACCACAGGGTTCAAGGCGGGCTGGGTGCAACTGATCACCGACGCGGTGATTTTCACCGCCGCGATGTTCCTGTTTCCGGCTTCGGTGGTGTTTTATTCGCTGCTGGGGGCTGTGGTGCTGAACATGATCATCACCTTCAACCACCGCAGGGACCGCTATATCGCGACCTGATCTCAGGCCCCGCGATTATGGGTCTTGGCATAAAGCTTTGCGATGATCCCGCTGGCGGTCTTTTCGAAGAGGCATGGCACAAGCGCATGAACCAAGGCCGCGCCTGCCGCTGCAAACAGCAGACCCGCAAATTTCAGCGCAAAGGCCATATGCTCCAGAAATGTTTCGTCGACCTTGGCGGGATGTTCAAGAAAGATGCGTGAGATCATGGGGATGTTCCTGTTGCTTACCGGCTTTTGAGGAAGATACCCAAAACACCCCGTGCATTTATCCCAAAGATCACTGAAAATCCCCTTGTCGTGGGATATTTTCACATTAATGATGCCCCCATGAGGACATTTGATGACATAGACCGCCGTATCCTGGGTGAATTGCAACGTAACGCGGATCAATCGCTTGACCAGATCAGCGAAAGCGTCGCCCTGTCGCGCAATGCCTGCTGGCGGCGCATTCGCACCCTTGAGGAAAGCGGCGTCATTACCGCACGGGTGGCCCTGCTGGATGCCGCAAAACTGGGGCTGGGGCTGACCGTGTTCATGCAGATCCGCACCAATGCCCATGAACCCGGCTGGCTCGACGCATTCTCCAAGGCCACAAAAGCCATGCCCGAAATTCAGGGCGTGTACCGCATGACCGGTGATCTGGATTATTTGATCCGGGCGCGCGTTGCGGATATGGCGGGGTATGATCGTTTGTATCAATCGCTGATCCGGCGCGTATCGCTTGTTGATGTTTCCGCCAGTTTCGTGATGGAAGAGATCAAGGAGACCACGGCCCTGCCCCTTTGAAAAGGTTTTAGAACAATGCATTACCTCTGGCTGTTTATCGCGATTGTGTCAGAAACGATGGGCACCACGGCGCTTCAGGCCTCGCAGCAGTTCACCCGTTTGTGGCCCTCGGTCGGGGTGGTGATCTTCTATTTGATCTCGTTCTACTTTATGGCGCTGGCGCTCAAGGTGATGCCCGTCGGCATCGTCTATGCGATCTGGTCCGGTCTGGGCATCGTGTGCATTGCGGGCATCGGTTATGTGATTTTCGGGCAGAAGCTGGATCTGCCTGCGCTGGTGGGTCTGTTCATGATCATTGCCGGAATTTTGGTGATCCACCTGTTTTCAAACACCACAACGCACTGAATCCTGCCGAAGCGCGCCTTTGGTTTGGTATTAGGGCTGGCTTTCTGGCGCGCACCACGGTATGCGCGGCGCAAATGCTGCGGTGCAACAGTGCGCGCGGCCCTCTTTCCTATCAAAGGCATACCCCAATGGACATGCGCAACATCGCAATTATCGCTCACGTTGACCACGGCAAAACGACGCTGGTGGACGAACTTCTGAAACAATCCGGTACCTACCGCGAAAACCAGGCGACCACAGAACGCGCCATGGACAGCAACGATCTGGAGCGCGAGCGCGGCATCACGATTTTCGCCAAGCCGACCTCGGTCGAGTGGAAGGGCCTGCGCATCAACATCGTTGACACCCCCGGCCACGCCGATTTCGGTGGCGAAGTCGAACGGATCCTGTCGATGGTTGACGGTGTTGTGTTGCTGGTTGACGCGGCCGAGGGCCCGATGCCACAGACCAAATTCGTGACCTCCAAGGCGCTGGCACTGGGCCTGAACCCTATTGTTGTCCTCAACAAGGTCGACAAGGGCGATGCCGAACCCGACCGCGCGCTGGACGAATGTTTCGACCTTTTCGCCAGCCTTGGTGCGAATGACGAACAGCTCGACTTCCCGCATATGTACGCGTCGGGCCGCAATGGCTGGGCCGACATGGAACTGGACGGCCCGCGCAAGGATCTGTCGGCGCTGTTCGACCTGATCGTCAAGCACGTACCTGCGCCAAAGCAGCTGAAAGACATCGACAAGCCGTTTACCATGCTGGCAACCACTTTGGGCGCGGACGCGTTCATTGGCCGGATGCTGACAGGCCGCGTTGAAACCGGCCAGTTGAAAACAGGCGAGCAGGTCAAGGCGCTGTCGCGTGACGGCAAGCTGATCGAGAACTTCCGCGTCACCAAGATCATGGCGTTCCGCGGCCTGAGCCAGCAGCCCATCGACGTTGCCGAAGCCGGTGATATCGTATCGATCGCAGGCATGACCAAAGCGACCGTGGCTGATTCCATCGTGGCCACATCCGTGGACACCGCCCTGCCCGCACAGCCGATCGATCCGCCCACAATCACCATCACATTCGGCATCAACGACAGCCCGCTGGCGGGTCGTGACGGCAAGAAAGTTCAGTCCCGCGTCATCCGTGACCGCCTGATGAAAGAAGCCGAATCCAACGTTGCGATCAAAGTCACCGACACCCCCGGTGGCGAAGCCTTCGAAGTCGCCGGTCGTGGCGAACTTCAGATGGGTGTTCTGATCGAAAACATGCGCCGCGAAGGGTTTGAACTGTCGGTATCGCGCCCTCAGGTTCTGTTCCGCGAAGGCGAGAACGGCGAGCGTCTTGAGCCCATCGAAGAAGTCACCATCGACGTGGACGACGAATATTCGGGTGCTGTGATCGAAAAACTGACCGGTCCGCGCAAGGGCGAACTGTCAGAGATGAAACCAGCCGGTGCCGGTAAAACCCGCATCATCGCCCTGGTGCCATCGCGTGGCCTGATCGGCTATCACGGTGAATTCCTGACCGATACCCGCGGGACCGGTGTGTTGAACCGTGTTTTCCACGACTGGGCCCCGCATAAAGGTCCGATCCCGGGCCGTCGCGCCGGTGTTCTGATTTCGATGGAGAATGGCACATCGGTTTCCTATGCGCTTTGGAAACTGGAAGACCGCGGCAAGTTCTTTATCGGCGCACAAGAAGCCGTTTATCAGGGCATGATCATCGGCGAACACAGCCGTGACAACGATCTGGAAGTGAACCCGTTGAAGGGCAAGCAGCTGACCAACGTCCGGGCGTCGGGTACCGATGAAGCCGTGCGTCTGACAACGCCTGTCACGCTGTCACTGGAACAGGCGATTGCCTATATCGATGACGACGAGCTGGTGGAGGTGACGCCAAACGCGGTACGTCTGCGCAAGCGCTACCTTGACCCGCACGAGCGCAAGCGGATGTCGAAGTCTGCATGATTTAATCACCGGACCGGGGGCCAGCCCCCGGACCCCCGGGATTTCAGACCATTCGGAAGGGGGGCTTTGCGGCCCTCCTTTTTTATTGTGGTTGGTGAGGTGTTGAAATTGGGGTGTCGGAAAAGCAATTAGGCCCGCCAAAGCGGGCCTATTGTATTTTTATAAACTGGGGTGGTTTGGGATCAGTCTTCGATCTCGACAACCATCAGTTCGCGTTCAGACGCCCCTTTGGCATGGCTTAGCGCCTCTTGGTAGGCGGGCGAGTTGTAGCAGGCCACGGCCTCTTCCAGCGAGGGGAAGCGGGCCACGACGTTGCGTGGGCGTTCCTTGCCTTCGAGCTGCACAAAACGCGCAGCGCGGGCCAGAAACTTGCCGCCGTGATCCGCAATCGCGGGGCCTGCTAGTTTGGCGTATTTGCCGTAGGCGTCTTCGTCGGTGACGGTGACATGGGCGATCCAGAGTGCTGGCATGGGGTTATCCTTTCAAGATGGCTTCGGCCGCCGCGATGGCCGCGTCTGCGTTTGCAACGTCTTTCGCCCCGCCTTGGGCCATATCAGGACGGCCACCGCCGCCTTTGCCGCCCAATTGCGCGACAACGGCCTTGACGATATCCACGGCCGAGGCCTGCCCGGTCAGATCGGCGGTCACCCCTGCGGCAACGGCCGCCTTGCCGTCCGCGTCAGCGATCAACAGCACGACGCCGCTGCCAAGCTTGGCTTTGTATTCGTCGACCAGAGCCGGAAGATCCTTGCCCGTTACACCGGACAGAACCTGCGCCATAAACGTCATGCCGTTCACATCGCGTGTTTCAGGGGCGGAAGCGCCGCCACCGGACATCGCCAGCTCGCGGCGCAATTGCGCGACCTCATTGCTGAGTTGCTTGCGTTCATCGATCAGCGCCCGCACCCGGTCTGGCACATCGGCGGTCGAGGTTTTCAGCTCGGATGCCACGCGCGACAATGCGGCTTCCTGGGCACGTAGCCAGGTCAGCGCCTCGTTGCCGGTCAGGGCTTCGATCCGACGGATGCCAGAACTGCTGGAGCTGTCGCCCAACACAACAAACGCGCCGATGTCGCCGGTCTGGCGCACATGGGTGCCGCCGCAAAGCTCCAGCGAATAGGTCGCCTTGTCCGCGCCCTTGCCCGATCCGGCCTCACGGCCCATCGACACAACACGCACCTCGTCGCCATATTTTTCGCTGAACAGCGCCTGCGCGCCCAAGGCACGGGCGTCATCCGGGGTCATGATCCGCGTCTCGACCGGCGCGTTCTGCCGGATATAGGCGTTCACTTCCTGTTCGACCTGCGCGATCTGGTCGGCGGTCATGGCGTGGTTGTGGCTGTAATCAAAACGCAGACGGTCTGCCGCGTTCAAGGACCCGCGCTGTGCCACGTTGTCACCAAGCGCGTTGCGCAGGGCCTCGTGCAGCAAGTGCGTTGCAGAGTGGTTGGCGCGAATGGCGGTGCGGCGGGCATGATCAACGTCAAGCACAGCCGCCTGCCCGGGGGAAACCGTGCCCTCGGTCACATCGCCAAAGTGAATGAATACACCGGCCGTTTTACGCGTATCCGTGACCGTGACGCTGCCGGTTTCCGTCTTGATCAGACCGGTATCGCCCACCTGACCACCGCTTTCGGCATAAAACGGCGTTTGGTTCAGGGCGATCTGCACCTTGTCACCCGCTTTGGCGGTCTTGACCTGTTCGCCATCCTGAACCAGCGCCACAATCTGACCTTCAGCGGTTTCCGTGTCATAGCCAAGGAAATCAGTCGTCCCCGCGGCCTCGGCCACGTCAAACCAGACGGTCGCATCAGCGGCTTCACCCGAACCGGACCACGCGGCGCGGGCCTGCGCCTTTTGCTTGCCCATCGCGGCGTTAAAGCCGTCCAGATCAACGCCGCGGTCTTTTTCACGCAGAGCGTCCTGGGTCAGGTCGACCGGGAAACCATAGGTGTCGTAGAGTTTGAACGCGACATCGCCGGACAGGTTTGCGCCTTCGGGCAGATCACGCAATTCATCGTCCAGCAGCTTGAGGCCGCGATCGAGCGTCTTTTTGAAACGGGTTTCTTCAAGCAGAAGTGTTTCCGTGATCAGCGCTTGGGCCTGCCCCAGTTCGGGATAGGCACCGCCCATTTGGCGCACCAGTTCAGGCACCAAACGGTGCATCAGCGGGTCCTGAATGCCCAGCAAATGCGCGTGACGCATGGCGCGGCGCATGATCCGGCGCAAGACATAGCCACGCCCGTCGCTTGCCGGCATCACGCCATCCGCGATCAGGAAAGAGGTGGAGCGCAGGTGATCCGCGATCACGCGATGATGCGTCTTGCCGGGGCCGTCGGGGTCGGTATTGGACGCATTGGCGCTTGCGACGATCAGGTTGCGCATCAGGTCGGTGGCATAGTTGTCGTTGGTGCCCTGCAACAGCGCGGCAACCCGTTCGATGCCCATACCTGTGTCGATCGACTGGTTCGGCAACGGCTTTCGGGTGCCATCCTCCAACTGCTCGTATTGCATGAAAACCAGGTTCCAGATTTCCACAAACCGGTCGCCGTCCTCCTCCGGAGAGCCGGGAGGGCCACCCCAGATGTGGTCGCCGTGGTCATAAAAGATTTCCGAACACGGGCCACAGGGGCCGGTCGGGCCCATCATCCAAAAGTTGTCATCCGTTGCGATGCGGATAATGCGGTCGTCAGGCAAACCTGCGACTTTCTTCCAAATGTTCGCGGCCTCGTCATCGGTATGGTAGACCGTGACATAAAGCCGGTTGGGGTCGATCCCGAGTTCTTTGGTGATCAGCTCCCAGGAAAACGCAATTGCGTCGGCTTTGAAATAGTCGCCAAAGCTGAAATTCCCCAACATTTCAAAGAAGGTATGGTGGCGCGCGGTATATCCGACATTGTCCAGATCATTGTGCTTTCCGCCAGCGCGCACGCATTTTTGCGCTGTTGTGGCACGTTTGTAATCGCGGGTTTCGACACCGGTGAACAGGTTTTTGAACTGCACCATGCCAGAGTTCGCAAACATCAAAGTGGGATCGTTGCGCGGTACCAGCGGGCTGGAGGGCAGCACCGTGTGGCCGTTCTTTTCAAAGTAGCCAAGAAACGTTGATCGGATATCGTTAAGCGTCTTCATATGCGGGGCCTTTCGAGGGGCAAAAATGCGTTGCATTCAAATAACCCTGCGGCGGGGCACTGTCCACAGGCCCATCCCACGAAAAAGGGCGCGCCGGTTGGCACGCCCAGTCTGAAATCCAGTTTTGGGGCAATTATGCCTCAAGAATGTCGATGTCATCCTTGTCTGAACCCGCGAAATCAAGCCCGTGGGCGGCGCGGATTTTATCTTCGATATCCAGCGCCATGGCTTCATTCTCTTTCAGGAAGGTTTTGGCGTTCTCGCGCCCCTGCCCGATGCGTTCGTCGCCATAGCTGAACCATGATCCCGATTTATCAACCACGCCGGCATTGACGCCCAGATCGAGCAGTTCGCCCATTTTCGAAATGCCTTCGCCATACATGATGTCGAATTCAACCTGTTTGAACGGCGCTGCGACCTTGTTTTTCACGACCTTGACGCGCGTGGCGTTGCCGACAACTTCGTCACGATCCTTAAGCGCACCGATGCGGCGGATATCAAGCCGTACCGAGGAATAGAATTTCAGCGCATTACCGCCCGATGTCGTTTCGGGAGAACCGAACATAACGCCGATCTTCATCCGGATCTGGTTGATAAAGATCACCATGCAGTTCGAGCGAGAGATCGACCCGGTCAGTTTCCGCATCGCCTGTGACATCAGCCGCGCCTGAACACCGACTGAACTGTCGCCCATGTCGCCTTCGAGTTCCGATTTCGGCGTCAGCGCCGCAACCGAATCGATGATAACCATGTTCACGGCACCAGAACGCACCAAAGTATCAACGATTTCAAGGGCTTGCTCGCCCGTGTCGGGCTGCGAGATCAGCAATTCGTCAATATCGACGCCCAGTTTTTTCGCATATTGCGGATCAAGCGCGTGTTCCGCGTCAACGAATGCACAGACACCGCCCTGTTTTTGCTGCTCGGCAACGCAATGCAGCGTCAACGTGGTCTTGCCCGAGCTTTCGGGGCCGTAGATCTCGATGATCCGGCCCATCGGCAAACCACCGATTCCCAATGCGATATCAAGGCCAAGCGAGCCGGTTGAGCTTGATTTAATGTCCTGAATGGCACCTTCGGCACCAAGTTTCATGATCGACCCTTTGCCGAACTGGCGTTCAATCTGTGCCAGCGCGCTATCAAGGGCCTTTTGCTTTTCAGCTTGTTTCTTGTTGTCCATTGTCAAAAGATCTGCCGTTGCCATTTTAGGGTATCCCTTTACTGTCACAGTGGTCATCAAGCCGCAATCGTTGCCTGTGCCACCTGGGTTTTGTTCCTTATATGTTCCGTATGGGACCAAAAGCAGAACATTTCAATCGTTTTGTTTCATGTTCCATCTTTTATCCGAAGTGATTAACATGTGGTTTACTGGGACAAGATCGGCTGAATTGAGTTTGGAATATCGTCTATATGCTTGTTTTCTTTAAAGAACGCCTTGCCTTTCTATCCGTCCCCAAGACCGGGACGACGGCCTATGAAACTGCCTTGGCCCCGCGTGCAGATATGGTGATTTCCGAACCGCCGATGCTGAAACATGCCCCTGTCTACCGCTACAACCGATTCATCCGGCCGATGTTTTTAAAGGTGTGCGATGCAGAACTGGAGCTGATGGCCGTCATGCGCGAGCCGATCAGCTGGCTGGGCAGTTGGTACCGGTACCGCCGCCGGCCGTTCATGCAAGGCAAACCCAATGCGACGTTTGATGTCACCTTTGACGAGTTTATTCTGGCCTATATGAAAGGCAAAAAACCCGGATTCGCCGATGTCGGCAGTCAGCTGAACTTTATGGCCGCACAACCGAATGGCACCGGGATCACCCATTATTTCCGCTATGAAGATCAACCCAGACTACAGCAGTTTTTATCTGATCGGCTTGGCGTAACCCTTGATCTTAAACGTGAAAACGTCTCTCCCGAGATGGAATTGACGCTGTCGCCGGATATAGAAGAACGGTTTCGCCGCAAATTCGAGGACGAATTCGCGCTTTACGATTCTATCGCCTAGTTGCGATTTGCCGGTCACCGCATTTGATTATGTACGGTTGTTGTTAAATCGGTCAGTGAAAACGGCTTTGGCAAAAACACCGAATTAGGGATTGTTGTCTGTTCGGCACCAAAGCTGTCTTCGGCATAGCCCGATACGAAAACGACAGGAACACCGGGCCGGTCTATCAGCGCTTTGCGAATCCAGCTGGGCCCGTCCATGCCCGGCATGATGACATCGGTGACGAAGACATCGATGTTCAGCGTCTCATCCTCAAGTGTCTTAAGCGCAGCTTCGGCAGATTCAGCCTCGAGCACGGTATAGCCGCGCATCCGCAGTGCACGGCTGGCAAAGGCCCGCACGGGGGCTTCGTCCTCGACCAGCAGGATGATCCCGTCGTCGAAACCGGCTGGTGGTGCCGACACGACGGCGGGCTTGGCCGGTGTGGTCAGACTATTGGCCATAACCGGGAAATAAAGGGTAAATATGGTGCCGACTCCGACGGTGCTGTCGATAAAAATGAACCCGCCAGATTGTTTGATAATGCCATAGGCTGTCGACAGGCCCAGCCCTGTCCCCTCGCCAGTGCGTTTGGTGGTGAAAAACGGCTCGAACACCTTTTGCAGTTTATCTTCGGGAATACCGACACCTTCGTCCGACACTTGCAAGGTCACATATTGCCCGGCCGGAACGGTGGCGCGGTCGCGCCTTAACGGGCTTTGCAACTTGACGCATTCGGTGGTGATCTTGATCTCCCCGCCTTCCCGCATTGCGTCGCGCGCATTGACCACCAGGTTCATAAGAACCTGTTCCAGCTGCCTTTTATCAGCCCGAATGGGTTTCAAAACCGGATCATGGCTGAGCGTCAAAGTCACCTTTTCCCCGACCAACCTGTTCAACAAATGTGTCAGGTCTGCCAGCGTGTCGCGCAGATTCAATGTTTCGGGCCGCAGGGTTTGTTTGCGCGAAAACGCCAGCAGTTGCCCCACCAAAGCGGCGGCGCGGTTGGCATTCTGGTCGATCTGGACAAGATCGCTGAAATCAGGATCCCCCTGATCATGGCGCAACAGTAACAGATCGCAATGCCCTGAAATCGCTGTCAAAAGGTTGTTGAAATCATGGGCAACACCGCCGGCCAACTGCCCGATAGCTTGCATTTTCTGGCTTTGCACAAATTGCGCCTCAAGCGTTTTCAATTCGGTTGCATCGTTGAGGACCGCGATCAGCGCGGGGGCCCCCTGATCGGTCACCAGGTTCAGGGTGACCTGCACGAAAGTCTCTCGATCGTCGCGTTTCAACCGCAGGAATTCCGATTTCTGGATCAACCTGCCTTCCAAGGTGTCGGTCAGCCAATCATTGATCGACCGACCCAGCCCTTCCATGAGCGATGCCAAAAGCGCATCGGGCTGCAACCCCGGGCCAACAAGCTTTGCGGCCAGCTGATTATAGGACAGCACTGCGCCGTTCGGGGCAATCTTGACCAAGGGTATGGGCAGTTCCTGAAACACGTTCCACCCTGAATCCTGAGCGCGCGGTGCGTAAGCGGGAAGCAAATACAATGCCTTACGCCCTGCCCCCGCATCCAGTTCCGCGACCAGCATCTTTGTTTCGCCCTGTGTCGTCGTCACCTCGGCCAGATCGCCATGGGCGACAGGCAATGATTTGAACAAACGATCCAGTGTTTTCACCCGGGTACCGATAAGGGCGCGGGACGCTTCGTTCATGAACAAAACGGCACCCGACCGGCCAACCATCAACATCGGCAAGGACTGTTCAAAGTCACGCGACCGCGCGGGGCCTTTTTCCTGAACGGCTTCAAGGCGCCACAAATAACCGGTTGCCACGCGGTGGGTCGAAAGGCGCATCGGGCCAGTGCGGGTCATGATATCTTCACGTGCCGCTCCGTCTATTTCCGCGCGGTCCTGAAGACGGAACACATGCGCCGAGGGGCTTGCAAGCAGGCTTGACAGAAAGGCAGCGACAGTCGTGGTCGGGTTCGCCTTGCACAGGAGGGACGCTGCTGGATTTTGCGCGGTGACAAGCCCGTCTTCGGTCGCGAAAACACTGGGGCTGGCGTCATTTGCGATAAAGTCGGAGACAGCCTGCACATCCCGACCGATCCGTTTTTCCGTCAGGATATCAGCAATAAAACCTATCCCCGCGACACATCCAAGCGCCGCACCGGCAGAGATGAAAACGCGCGTCAGATAGGGTTGCTGCGCCACAAAGGCCGCAACAAAGGTCAAAATGGCAGCGATAAAGACGACCAGCATCCGCCTGCGTCTGACTAAGGTAACGCTGTTCAATTTTGACAAAAACGACCCTCCCCTCGCATAAACATACAAACGGTTTACGTCCAGGAAGGTTAAGGTACCGTCAATTAATGAAGCTCAACCCGATAAACACGTTCAGGTTGATCATATACCTCATCAATCTCTTTTCAAGTGTGCCGTGAAAAACCCGTCACCGTCGTCATTCGGGTCAAAACGTTTTTGGAACCCGACAGACCAGCCGCTGTTGCGTGCCAGGAATGCGGCGATACGGTCTTCGTTTTCGCATGCCAGAACGGAACAGGTCGCGTAGACCAGAACGCCGTTCTTGGCCGTCAATGCCGTTGCGGCGTCTAGAATATTGTCTTGAATTTGAGTTAACTCGTCCAGACGTGACGCGGACAGGGTCCATTTGCCTTCTGGCGACCGGCGCCAGGCCCCGCTGCCCGAACAGGGCGCATCGCACAAGACCACATCAAACGGGGCCTCGTTCGCCAGCATGTCGGCTTCAATCTGGCGGATCGTCCTGCCTGCGCGGTCGGCACGGGCGGGCAAATCCTGCATCCGGCGCGGGTCGATATCATGGGCCATCACCGTCGCAGCCGGGTCAACTGCCAAGGCCAGCGCCTTGCCGCCGCCGCCCGCACAGTAATCCAAGATCCGGCCTGTGCCGGAAATCGCCGCGACAACCGCCTGGCTGGACGCGTCCTGAAGCTCCACATTGCCCTCCAAGTAACTGACAGAGTTGCGGATTTTCCGCTCGCCTTCGGTGACGGTCAATGCAGTTTCGGCCAGAGGATTAGCGCGCGTTTGAATGCCCTGTTCGGCCAGTTCTACCACAGCGGCAGAGGGCGTGATATTGGCTGTATTCACCCGCAAGGTGATCGGGGCACGGGCCTGAAGGGCCAATGCCACGGCTTCGGCGCGGGGGCCGAGCGACGCCTTGAACTGGGGGATAATCCAGTCCGGCAGGTTCCACTCGATTGCTTCGTCAGCCTCGGTTTCGATACCCTGCTCTGCATCGGTCAAGGGCTGTGGCGCATGGCCGACACCGTTGAAAAGCGCAGAAAGATCAGTGCCTTGCGCCCGCAAAATGCCGATCATCAAGGCGCGTCCAGTCTCGCCTCCGCCCAGTTGGGCAGCGGTGCGGCGCTGGCGCAACACGGCAAAGACATGATCCCGGATTGCCGCGCGATCCTTGGAGCCCGCAAAGCGATTGCCCCTGCCCCAACGGGTCAGGGATTGCTCGGCCGGTTGGCCATCGGCCATCGCGTTCAAGATTTCGATCGCCGCTGCGACGCGCGCGCCGGGGGTCATGTAACTGCCACGTTTAGTTGCCTTTCAAAGCGAGACCGGTGAGCCATTAGCCAACCCGATAGTTCGGGCTCTCACGGGTGATTTGCACGTCGTGGACGTGGCTCTCTTTCAGGCCCGCGCCGGTGATCTTCACGAAAGAGCAATTCTTGCGCATCTCGTCCACGGTCGCACAGCCGGTATATCCCATCGCCGCGCGCAAACCGCCGACCATTTGATGCACCACTGCCGCGGCAGAGCCTTTATAGGCGACCTGACCCTCGATCCCTTCGGGGACCAGTTTGTCGCTGGCCGCATCTTTCTGGAAATACCGATCGGCAGAGCCGCTGGCCATCGCACCAAGCGACCCCATGCCACGATAGCTTTTGAAGCTACGCCCTTGATACAGAATAACTTCGCCGGGGGATTCGTCCGTGCCGGCGATCATCGAGCCGACCATGGCACAAGACGCACCCGCCGCGATTGCCTTGGCAAAATCACCCGAGAACTTGATGCCGCCATCGGCAATCACCGGAATATCACCGGCTGCTTTTGCACAATCCATGATCGCCGTCAGCTGTGGAACGCCAACGCCCGCCACCATCCGTGTGGTGCAGATAGAGCCCGGCCCGATGCCAACCTTGACCGCGTCCGCCCCCGAACCGATCAGGGCACGGGTCGCCTCGCCCGTTGCGACGTTGCCCGCCACAACCTGTACTTCGTTGCTTAGCTTTTTGGCGCGCTCGACCGCGATGGCCACGCCTTCGGAATGCCCGTGCGCAGTGTCGATCACGATCATATCCACGCCCGCATCGACCAGCGCTTGCGACCGTTCAAAACCGGCATCGCCCGTGGTGGTTGCTGCGGCCACGCGCAAACGGCCCAGACCGTCCTTGCACGCGGTGGGGTTCAGAACCGCCTGTTCGGTGTCCTTGAGGGTCAGAAGACCCGTCAATTTGCCCTCCCCGTCGGTCACCAGCAATTTCTCGATCCGGCGGGCCTTCATCAGGCTGATCGCTTCTTCGCGGTCGGCGGGTTCGTGCAAGATGGCCAGTTTGTCGACGGTCATCATCAGATGCACCGGTGTGTCATCGGCAGTGGCGAAACGCATGTCGCGGTTGGTCACAATGCCCACGACGCGGCCCTTTTCATCCACCACCGGAAAACCGGTGACGTTATAGCGCTGCTGCAATGCTTTGGCGTCCGCAAGGGTCTGGTTGGCCCGCAGGGTGATCGGGTTGTAAACGATCCCGCTTTCAAACCGTTTGACGCGGCGCACCTGTTCGGCCTGTTCGGCGATGGTCAGGTTGCGATGCACCACGCCCATGCCGCCCGCCTGGGCCATGGCAATCGCCATGCGGCTTTCGGTCACTGTGTCCATCGCCGAGCTGAGCAGCGGGATGTTCAAAGCGATCGAATTTGTCACATATGTGCGTGTGTCAGCCGTCGACGGCAACACGCTCGATGCCGCTGGCACCAGTAGTACATCATCAAAGGTCAGAGCCTCACGAATCTCCATAATTGCACCTCGGGTTGCATGGGTTCATTTGGCGGTTTCCTATTTCACGGATAGTACCGATTGGAAAGGGCCATTTGCCGCGCAGCACCATTGCAAAACCGCATAGCCCGGTCAAAGCTGGGCCAAACCGGTTTCAAAGGAGCGTCAGAATGGCAAATCACGGATATGAGGGCGGCAGGCTTGATCTGCCTTTTGTGGGCATTTCGACCTTTGGCAAGCGCCCATATCAGCCCGATTGGGCGGCCTTGGATGCCGATGTCGCGATACTGGGGGCCCCGTTTGATGCGGGCACCCAATGGCGGGCGGGTGCGCGGTTTGGCCCGCGCGGGGTGCGCGAGGCGTCCACCCTGTTCAGCTTTGGCCACGCGGGGGCCTATGATCACGAAGACGATGCGGTGTATCTGCCGGGGGATGTGAACATCGTTGATATCGGCGATGCGGATATCGTGCATACCGATACAGAACAAAGCCATGCCAATATCGAAGCCGGCGTGCGGGCCATTCTGGATGCCGGTGCCCTGCCCGTGGTGATTGGCGGCGATCATTCGATCAATATCCCGTGTATCCGTGCATTCGACGGGCAAGGCGACATTCATATCCTGCAAATCGACGCGCATCTGGATTTCGTCGATGAACGCCACGGTGTGCGCCATGGCCACGGCAACCCGATGCGCCGCGCCGCCGAGCAGGACTATGTGACGGGGCTGACGCAGGTCGGCATCCGCAATGTCAGCTCGACCGCCCGCGAAGGCTATGATGATGCCCGCGCCATGGGGTCGGATATTATTTCGGTCCGGCAGGCGCGCAAGATGGGCACATTGGGCGTCTTGGCACATGTGCCAGAGGGCGCGCGGCTGTATGTGACAGTCGACATTGATGCGTTTTGCCCGTCGATTGCGCCCGGCACGGGCACGCCTTCCCACGGTGGGTTCCTGTATTACGAAGTGTTGGAACTGTTGCAGGCCGCAGCCAAGCGCCACGAGATCGTGGGCATTGATCTGGTCGAGGTGGCACCGGATTATGACCCGACGGGATCGACCAGCATTCTGGCGGCGCAGGTGTTGTTGAACTTTCTGGGGTTCATATTTCATGCACGTGGTGCGCGGGACATTTAGGGTTTGTTTCGATTGCAGGCGGTTGGGGCTCTGCCCGTTGCGCCAAAGGCGCGCCGTGATCAAGGGGCGACCCTTTGGGTCGACCCCCAGGATATTTAAGAGCCAGAGAAGCGAGGGCGCGGATGCGGCATTTTGCGACGTATCTTGGCTTTCGTCTGGCGCAGCCTTCGCTATGTTGCGGCAAAGGTTTTGAGGACAGATTTGATGAGCAACGATCCACTGGTGGTATTCACGCCTTCGGGCAAGCGCGGGCATTTTCCAAAAGGAACCCCCATTCTGACGGCGGCGCGCCAGTTGGGGGTCGATCTGGATTCGGTCTGTGGCGGGCGCGGCATTTGTTCGAAATGTCAGGTGTCGCCGGGGTATGGACAGTTTCCCAAGCATGGTGTGACGGTTCAGGATGATGCGCTGAGCGAATGGAACTCGGTCGAGCAGCGCTATAAGGACAAGCGCGGTTTGATCGACGGGCGGCGGCTGGGCTGTCAGGCACAGGTGATGGGCGATGTCGTGATTGACGTGCCCGCCGAAAGCCAGGTGCACAAGCAAGTGGTGCGCAAGCGCGCCGAGGCCCGTGACATTGTGCTGAACCCGTCAACCAAGCTGTTTTACGTCGAAGTGCAAGAGCCCGACATGCATGACCCCTCGGGCGATCTGGAGCGGCTATGCGCGGCGTTGAAAGAGCAATGGCAGCTTGAGAATGTGAAAGCGGATTTGCAGATCTTGCAGGTGATGCAGAAGATTCTGCGCAAGGGCGGCTGGAAGGTCACTGTTGCCGTGCATCTGGGCGATGACGAGAACCCGCCGCGCATCATGCATCTGTGGCCGGGTTTCTACGAGGGGACTGTCTATGGGCTGGCTGTCGATCTGGGGTCTACCACCATCGCGGCGCATCTGTGCGATTTGCAAACCGGCGATGTCGTGGCGTCGTCAGGCGTAATGAACCCGCAGATCCGCTTTGGCGAAGACCTGATGAGCCGGGTCAGCTATTCCATGATGAACGAGGGTGGCGCGGAGGAGATGACCCGTTCGGTGCGTGCGGGCATGAACACCCTGTTTGACGAGATTTGCGCCGAAGGTGGCGTTGATAAAGGCCTGATCGTGGATGCGGTTTTTGTTTGCAACCCCGTCATGCACCACCTGTTTCTGGGCATCGACCCGTTCGAGCTGGGCCAAGCGCCTTTTGCCCTTGCGACGTCCAATGCCTTGCGGATGCGCGCGGTCGAGCTGGACCTGACCATTCACCCGTCAGCGCGGATATATTTCCTGCCCTGTATCGCAGGCCATGTCGGGGCGGATGCCGCTGCCGTTGCGCTGTCAGAGGCACCGGATAAATCCGACGATCTGGTCTTGATCGTCGATGTGGGCACCAATGCCGAAATCCTGCTGGGCAACCGCGACAAGGTGCTGGCCTGTTCATCGCCCACCGGACCAGCCTTTGAGGGTGCGCAGATCAGCAGCGGCCAGCGTGCCGCCCCCGGCGCGATCGAGCGGGTCGAGATTGACCCCGTGACCAAGATCGCACGGTTCAAGGTGATCGGCAGCGATTTGTGGTCTGACGATCCGGGCTTTGACGCCGCGATTGGCGCAAGCGGTGTGACTGGCATTTGCGGGTCCGGCATCATCGAGATGGTGGCCGAGATGCGCATTCACGGCATCGTGGATGCCCCCGGCCTGATTGGCACGGCCGAACAAACCGGATCGCCGATGGTCTTTGCTGACGGGCGCACCAATTCCTATCTGGTTTATGACGGCACGGCCAATGGCGGGCCGAAAATCACCGTGACCAATCGCGATATCCGCGAAATCCAGATGGCCAAGGCCGCGCTGTATTCCGGTGCGCGCCTGCTGATGGACAAGTTCGGCGTCGACAAGGTGGACCGTATCGTGCTGGCCGGTGCTTTTGGGGCGCATATCAGCACCAAACACGCGATGGTGTTGGGCATGATCCCCGATGCGCCGCTGGACAAGGTCACCTCGGCGGGGAATGCCGCAGGAACCGGCGCGCGGATTGCCCTGCTCAATAGCACCACACGGGCCGAGATCGAGGAGACCGTGCGCAATATCCACAAGATCGAGACCGCAATCGAGCCGCGTTTTCAGGAGCATTTTGTGAACGCATCGGCGATTCCGAACGCGGTTGAACCTTTCCCGATCCTTAACAGCATCGTGACCCTGCCCACGGCCACCTTTAACACCGGCGGCAGTGGCGGCGATGGTGCGGGCGGCGGGCGTCGTCGCCGGCGCGGATAAAACAGCTACAGAAAGCACCCCATGTCACAGGCAAATCACGACCAAGAAGACTTCTGGACCAATAATGCCGGGCCAACATGGGTCGCCTACGAGGCCCCCTTGGATGCGTTTCTGGCACCGGTTCTGGACGGGGTTCTTGGCCGTGCAGGGGTGCAAAACGGCCATGGGGTTCTGGATATCGGCTGCGGCACCGGCGGGTCGGCGCTGCTTGCGGGCGATGCTGTGGGCCCCGATGGTCATGTCATGGCGGTTGATATCTCGGCCACCATGGTTGCACGCGCAAAAGAACGGACAGCGGCACAGCCTTGGGTCCGTATTGAACTGACCGATGCGGCGGATCACCCGTTTCAGATGCCGCAATTCGATCACGTCATCTCGCGGTTTGGGGTGATGTTTTTTGCCGATACCGCTGCGGCGTTTGAAAACATCGGCCGGGCGATCAAACCCGGCGGCGGGCTCAGCTTTGCCACATGGGGCCAGATCCCCGCGAATCCATGGTTCACCCTGCCCGCGCAGATCGCCAAGGCCGAACTGGGCGCGCCGCCAAAATCTGATCCCGATGCCCCCGGCCCTTTTGCGTTGCGCGACATCGACCGGACATGCGCCATGCTGGCGCGCGCGGGGTTCAACGATGTAATGGGTGTCGCCGAAAACATGGCCTTTACCCTGCCCGGCGGAGCCCACGAAATCGCGGCGCTGTCGATGCATGTCGGCCCTGCTGCCGGGACGATCAAACATTTCGATGCAGACGCGCCTGCGAAATCCCGCATTCAAGCGGCCATGACGGATGCATTTGCGCAATTTGACGGTCATGCCATCCCCGCCGAGATTAACTTTTTCACCGCCACCAAGTCCTGACTTGACGCTCTGCGCGCCACAACCTAAATCAGGGTCATGGCGCGCGGGTATGGTGAAAAGGTATCACGGCAGCTTCCCAAGCTTTAGTTACGAGTTCGATTCTCGTTACCCGCTCCAGCCACAATAATCTTCATAACAGACACCAACCTTGCGCTTTGCAAAGCCGCGCCCGTTTTACGCGACTTTCATGCGACTTTCTCAAGGCTGACGTCGGCTTCGGCGCTTGGCAATCTTAGGCTAAAGGTGCTGCCCTTACCCAATGTGCTGGTCAGCGAAAGCGTGCCGCCGTGCAGTGCTGCGAGTTGTTCGGAAATCGCAAGACCAAGGCCCAGCCCCCCGCTTTGACGCGTCATGGAGCCATCAACCTGTTGGAAACGCTGGAAGACCCGTTCGAGGTTTTCCTCGGAGATGCCATGGCCCGTGTCCGTCACATTGAACACGACAAAGCCGTTCTCTTTTTCCATCGACAGGTGAATGCTGCCCTTGTCGGTGAATTTGACCGCGTTGTTGATCAGGTTGTACAAGATTTGCTTCAACCGTACTTTGTCGGCCATGGCTTCGGCGGTCCAGTCACCGGAATAGGTCAGCGACAGCCCTTTCGCCTCGGCGTTGGGTTTCAGATCCTGCACCACGGAACTTGACAGCTCATCCAGTTGCAGACGCTCCATATCCAGGTCCAGCTTGCCGCGGGCAACCTTTGTCCAATCAAGCAGGTCTTCGACAAGACGGATCATGTGCTGGGCCGAATCTGCGATCCCTGCACCCTGGTCAGATACGAAGCGTTGATAATTCGTAACCGCGTTGGCCAATTCTTCGGGCGTGGTGCCCTCCGCCTCGATTGCGCTCAACAGCCGCTTGGCATGGGGCAGTTTTTCGCTGTTGCGCATGAATGTCGCGCGCCCGAAAATCACGGTCAAAGGTGTGCGCAATTCATGCGAGACGTTGTTAAGGAAATCTGTTTTCTCGCGGTCGGCGGCCTCTGCGGCCTCTTGGGCGCGTTTTTCAGCAGTCACGTCTGTCCAGATGCCCACGGTATAACCATGTGGTGTCTTTGCCTCAGTCACCTTAAGGCAATACCCGTTCCCGATTGTTTGCAGGAATGAATCGCCCGGATTGCGGAAGTCCTCCAAGCGCTGCGCAACCCATGCTTCTTTATCCTCCATATCATGAAGAATATCCTGATTTTCGACGGCCAGCCTTACGAGGCTCTCCATCGTCATTCCGGTAACCACATGATCGGCGATATCGGTATGGTAATCCAGATACTTCTGGTTCACGATCATCAGCCGTTCCTTGTCATCAAAGGCGATAAAGCCTTCGTTGATGCAACCCACGGCTTCGGCCAGCAAGGAATGTGCATTTTCTTTCTTCACCGCAAGTTTGCGATAGGCCAAAAGAACCACCAGCAGAACCAGCGCAGAGAAGAATGCGGACCCCACCAAATAGCGGCTTTCTGGCGAATAGGCGGGCCAACCGTTCGCAGGAATCGCTGTCGCTCTCCACTTGCTGCCAAGTATGCTGAATTCGGTCACAACCGGTTGGAACCGCATCGGAGTTTTCGCAACATCAAGCGACGACAAGACCTCCGGCGGCGTGCGCAGTTCATTCAGTTCGAAGACGTATTTCTCGGCATTGCCGAAATCATGCTGGTTGGCGTTCAGCAGCCCGTCCGCGTTAATGACGATTGAAATGATACCCCAAAACTTGTCGGACTTCAAAGCAGGGCTTTGCAAGAATACAGGATAGCGCAGGATGTAACCGGTGCCGCCCTGTACAAGTGCAACAGGCCCGGACACAACGGAGCTTTGGGTCCGGTAGGCTTTTGCCACGCTGGTCATCTGGGCGGGCACTTGCCAATATTTCAGACCGATCGACTTTCTGTTTTGGGTTTGTGGAAAGCTGTGCGTGATCTCCAAGCCGGGGGCCAAGGCGACAGCGATGATTGCCGGATTATGTCTTTGGAATTCTTCCACTACCCGCGAAATGTGGGTTTCCACAATCCCGCCGGACATGCTCAGGATACTTTCGACGTTTTTCGCGACCAGAACGGTCTCGAAGAACCGAAGCTGGATTTGTTCGGTGGCAGCGTAAAGCCCTTGCTCCACATCGCGTTTGACCGAGGATAAGTGGCTGTCGTGGTCCATTTTGATGATCGAATACCCGATCCCGGACACGCTCAGCATGACCACAGCGGCAACCAGAATGAATGCCTTTGATGAAATATAGTCTCTGAAATTATTGATCACGTGTAAGACCCTCCGGGAGACCTGCTAAAGTATCGCCGTCCAAATTGACGGGCTGCTAATGGGTTCAGGTTCCTCAAGGTCACTCTTTAGCAGGCGCAAGACGAATTGCGGGCGTAAAATCGGCAATTTTGTGTCTTTCCATCGGGCGGGCACGAGTGACCCCTTAAGTATCTGATTTTATTAAATACTTAGTGCAGCCCATCGTGAGGAAAATTGCGCTAATCTGTGAAAATATAAAAGGATATTCCCTGTTCAGGGGGGTATTTATCAGCTTTGGTTGAAACCCCCAAGGGTTGACGCCCCCAGAATCACACATCCATTGGTTGTTTTCCACAAGTCACAGGATGGATACGTCACGCGGGCTTCGGGTCAGCGCGTTCGGCACCGGCTGTCAGCGTGCGATAACAATGTCGGCGCGCAACCCGCCCAGATCCTCGGACACCCCCAACCGCAACACACCGCCATGGGCGCGCGCGATGTCCGTGGCAATGGCAAGCCCAAGCCCGACGCCACCGCCCTTGTTCTGGTTTCGGGCGGGATCAAGCCGCGAAAACGGACGCACCGCATCCAGCCTGCGGTCTTCGGGGATACCGGGGCCGTCATCCTCTACGCGGATGCGCAAGGTCTTGTCTGTCAGCAGCACCGACACCTCGGCCTTTGCACCATAGCGCACAGCATTGGAGATCAGGTTGTCCACCGCCCGCAAAATCGCGCCTTTGCGCAGCCGCACGGTGCCTGATCCGTCACCTTGGGGTGATAACAGGGTCACGTTGCGCCCTGCCCGCTGGGCCTCGGCTACGGCAGATTTCAGCAAGGCGTGGGGATCAAGCTTTTCGAACTCGCCCTCGGCAGCCCCTTTGGCGAAATCAAGGAATTCATCCAGCATCCGCTGCATGTCTTCGACATCCTGCAGCAAGGGCCCGGCTTCGGGGTCCTCCATCATCGACAGGCTCAGCCGCATCCGCGTCAGGGGGGTGCGCAGATCGTGGCTGACCCCCGACAACATCAGCGTACGCTGTTCGATGTGCCGCTCGATCCGGGCGCGCATGTCCAAAAACGCACTGCCGGCTGCGCGCAATTCAACCGCGCCGGCAGGGGTATAAGGGATGTGGCGGCCCCTACCAAAGGCTTCGGCAGCACGGGCCAACCGTTTGATCGGACGCAATTGATTGCGCAGATAGAGGAATGCAATCAGCGTCATCAAGAACCCGAAGGAAAACGTATAGACAAACAGCTGATGCGGATTGGACGCTGAAATGCGCCCGCGGTCAAAGCTGATCTGGATCGGGCCATGGTCTGTGTCGGCAAATAGATGCACCCGCCCCGGATCGGTCAGATCCAGCGTGCGGAACTCAGCAAGGCGTTCCTGAAACAAGCCGATCATGACGCGGCCCGAATAATCATACCAGGACAGCTGGTTCTGCTGCACCTGCTCCTCCGGCATGACCGGTTCCACCTGCATCATCAAAGGGGAAAGCCGTTGTCGGACCATCGGGGCAATCTGATCCGCCGATGGTGCATCTGCGGCGACGTTCAGAACCAATGCCACCTCGCGCAGCACGGTGATGGTCATTTGCGTGGTCACACCTTCGTAATTGCGCTGCGCAAAAATCACGGTCACCACCAGCTGCAAAATCACCACAGGCAACAGCAGGATCAGGGCAGCGCGCCCATAGATGCCACGGGGCATATATCGTTTGAGCCAGACAAAGAACATGTTGTAGACCTTAGCCAGCCCCCTCCCGCCGCGAAAGGCCAAACCATGCTCCCCCCCGACGAATTTGACCCACCCATAGGCGTTGCCCAGAGTCTGGAACCCGGTTTGCGCCGGATTGTGGCGGATAACCCCTCGCCGATGACCTATCGCGGGACAAACACCTATCTTGTCGGCACGCGCGGTCTGGCTGTGATCGACCCGGGCCCCGCGTCGCCGCGCCATCTGGCCGCGATTCTGGCCGCCATCGAGCCAGGCCAGCACATCAGCCATATCATCGTCACCCATACCCATCTGGACCATTCCCCCCTGGCGCGCGATCTGTCCCAAGCCAGCGGCGCGCCGGTTATTGCCTTTGGCGATGCGACCGCCGGGCGCTCTGCCGTCATGGCGCAACTGGCCCAAGGCGCACAGATTGGCGGCGGCGAAGGCATCGACGTCGATTTTCGCGCGGACCGGATCGTGGCTGACAAGGACCAGATCGAGGGCGATACATGGTCGCTGGACGTGATCCACACCCCCGGACATATCGGCAATCACATCAGTCTGGGCTGGAGAGACGCGTGTTTCACCGCAGATCACGTTATGGGCTGGGCCAGCTCGCTTGTGTCGCCACCTGATGGCGATCTGACCGATTTCATGGCCTCCTGCACAAGGCTGAATGAACAAAGCTGGCGGGTGTTCTATCCGGGCCACGGAGCCCCTGTTGATACCCCCCATGACCGTCTGGCCTGGCTCGTCGCACATCGCCAATCCCGGGAGGCCGATATTCTGGCCGCCCTCACCGCCGGCCCCGCCACGGCCCATATGCTGGCCACGCTCATCTACACCGAAACGCCCCCCGCGCTGCTGGGGGCCGCGTCCCGCAACGTCCTTGCGCATCTTGTTGATCTTACCGGAAAAAACCGCGTTTCCCCTGTCGGTGCCTTGTCAGGAGACGCCAAATTTCGACTGATTTGAAATCAATTTGGAAAAAGCTGAAAAAACTGCCGAAACCCACTGGACGCCACAAAATACCACTGCTATATCGCCCAGACCGTTCCGACGTAGCTCAGCGGTAGAGCAGTTGACTGTTAATCAATTGGTCGTAGGTTCGATCCCTACCGTCGGAGCCAATCAACCACTTGGTTGTAAACAAAAAACGGCGATCCTCCGGGATCGCCTTTTTTCGTTTTTGCAACGATTTTGCAACGCGGGCGATGATCGGGCACACCAGCCTCGAAACCGCCCACCGGGTTCGCCGCAAGCACCGGAGTAAGCCATGCGGCAGGAACACTGCCCGTTTAAACGCCCTGTCTTTTCAGCAACTTAGATGTTGACCACCGTGCCGAATCTGTAGTAGTTGGTTCGTGCAGTCGATGGGCAATGCTCGCGACTGCCTATCAACGGAGTTCCAGACATGACGAATTCTATCGCGCAAGCGGTCGGATGAGGCGTGGGCTCCGCAGGTGGCAGGTGCTCCCCTCTATATTCACTCGCCACCACGGGAGACCCCTATGCGGGATCTTACTATCGCAGCGCTCGACGACATTCTCTGCCACGATGTCGATAGCTTCTCAATCGACGGCGACGGAACCTTCCGGTTCCAAGGAGAAGTCATCCCAGACCGAGTATTCGAGGGATTGAGCCGCGAAGCTCACGTCAAAATCATCACGTATTACAAGGATCAGCTAGACGAGCATATCCACTCGCTCGGCATGAGCATCAACGATGCTGCCAATGCGGCTTAAAGCTGCGTGATCCAATACCCGCGACTTCACGGTCGCGGGCTTTTCCTTTTGGTTGGCAGACTCGCACGTTGATGCGATGATGGGCGAAAACAAAGGAAGAACAATTGCTCCTAGAATCTATCGACCAGACCCGCCTCGAAGTATCTCCCACGCTCGACCCAAAGCGCCGCTCGAAACTCGGGCAGTTCATGACGCCCGGTCGCATCGCGTCCTTCATGGCCGGAATGTTCGATGTGCCGCCCGACGTGCGCTTGCTCGATGCGGGCGCAGGCATGGGCGCTCTTACCGCCGCTTTCGTCGCGGAGGCACTTTCCCGCGATACCCCACCCAAGTCGATTGACGTGACCTGCTACGAGGTGGACGACCAGCTTGCGTCGATTCTCGACGGCACGCTTGACGCCTGCGCTGAGCAGTGCGCGGCGGCAGGCATCAAGTTCACGAGCGAGGTCATACGCGGCGACTACATCCTGCAATCGTCGGAGCCGCTGCTACAGGCGCAGCGCACCTATAACTGCGCCATCCTCAACCCGCCCTACGGCAAGATCAATCAGACCTCGGAATGGCGGCTGGGTCTGCGCTCCCTTGGGATCGAGACAGTGAACCTCTACACTGCCTTCGTCGCCGTCGCCTTGCAGCAGATGGACGACGGCGGCGAGATCGTCGCCATCACGCCGCGCTCCTTCTGTAACGGGTCCTACTATGAGGCGTTCCGCCGCCTGCTGCTGGGCGGGTCCGCAATCTCAAACCTGCATGTCTTCGAGTCCCGTCGATCCTCCTTCAAGGATGACGACGTGTTGCAGGAGAACATGATCTTCCGCGTGCGCAAGGGCTGCGCGCAAGGCGACGTTTCGCTCTCGACTGACCTCACCGACCCGCGCGCCGTGCCGTTCACGGACATCGTGCGCCCCTCTGATCGCCATGCCTTCATCCGGTTGCCTGTGTCGGGCAACGACCTTGCGGACAGCGTTCAGACTCTCCCCTGCATCCTTGCGGACCTTGGTATCAAGGTATCGACCGGGCGCGTCGTCGATTTCCGCACGCGGGACAACCTGCGCAAGGAGCCGGGCGACGACACGGTGCCGCTGATCTACCCGCAGCACTTCCATGACGGGGGCATCCGCTGGCCGATACCCGACTTCCGCAAGCACAACGCGCTGGCCGACAACGACGACACGGCGAAGCTGATCACGCCCGCAGGCATCTACGTCCTGACCAAGCGTTTCACGGCCAAGGAAGAAAAGCGCCGCCTTGTAGCTTCCATCTATGACGGCGGGCGCGCTGGGTTCGAGAACCACTTGAACTACTTCCACGAGGGCGGCGAAGGCCTACCGCTTGACCTTGCCAAAGGCCTCGCCGCCTTCCTGAACTCGGAGGCCGTGGACCAGTATTTCCGCATCTTCTCGGGGCATACGCAGGTCAACGCGACTGACCTGCGCAACCTGCATTATCCGAGCCGAGACCAGCTTGAGGCGCTGGGCCGTGGCGAAACGACGATGGACGACCTGCTCTAACCCGTCACCTTGAACTGCTTGGCCGGGTCGCCCTGAATCCAGATGAACGTGTCGTAGGCGATGTTCTGATGCGTGCCTTGGCGCGCAGCAGCCTCCTTCCACGTCCGGTAGGTCGTCGTGAATCCGATGCCCGACTTGCCGCAGCGTTCGGCCAGCCTGTTCATCTGCGCGACCTTGTGCGCGTCCACCTCGCCGTCGCTCGTCACCGCCTCGATCACCCACAGATGGTCCGTGTCCGGGTTCCAGAGCAGCGCGTCGGGCATCGCGTCCTCCAAAGTCAGGCCAACCCCGGCTTCTGCCATCTTCGCGCGTTCCGCATCGGATACGCGGTCGCCGTCTGCATCATCGACGTAGAGCAGTTGGTAGCCAGGGAGGAAGCGCGGCGCGTAATTCTCGACGCTTGCCTTGATCAGATGCGCGTGCCCGGAGTCGATCAGTTTGCGCGCGGCCTCGGCCATCTCAGCTTGGAAGGCGCGGCGCTCGCGCGACACGTCGTCCCGCGCCCATTGCGCCAGCATTTCCCGCCATGCGTCGTCAGGGGCCTTCAGGACAGCCTTTAGCGCCTCGTCGAGACGGTAGCACGAGTTGGGCGACTTTGCCTTGACGTGTCCGGGGATGAACTCGCCTTTCTCAAGCGTGATCGCTTCGAAGCCGCCCAACTCGCGGAGCGGCTTGATCCAGTAGTCGCGCCCCTCTCGGTCCAGCTTGCCGCTACCACGTTGAAGGATACCGATATGGCAGGCGAGGTGTGCAGTCGATGCGCCGTCAGCGACCTTCGCCCCGGCGGGTGCCTTGGTGAACCAACTGTCCGTCTCGTCGTCGAGCATCGCGAAGGTGCAATCGACTAGGTCGGCGTTCGACCCAAGGTCGAGGTATTGCAGGACGGCCCGAATCCTATCTTTCGTCACGCCCTGCAACGCGTCGGGCATCGGCCCTCGTTGCGCCCGAAGCTGCGCCACCTTGTCATGCAGTAGTGCCATCCGCCTGTAACCCCTCAACAATTCGTTTTGGGCACCCTACTGCGCGACCTTTCGGGAGTCGATTGCCAAGCGGTGTCTCAAACAAACAACGGATAGCGCCACAATCTCCGGTTGAGCAGCGCCGGGGACAGGTCCGATAACTCAGTTATGCCCGGAACGTTTCGGGAACACATCAACGGAGTGACAGACATGACCGACCTCAACACCCAGACCAAGACCGCCCTCAACGACATGCTGGCGAAGCCGCTGACGGCCTCCGCACTCAAGAAGACCGCGAAGGCCGACCTCGTCGCAATGATCGAGGCGCAGCCGCCTAAGTTGACCAAGGTGGAGAAGCGCGTTCTCGTGGCTTACCTAGACGCTGGGATCGACGCGAATGGTGCCGAGACGCTGGACGACATGCTCGCGGACAACATGACGTGGGGCGACGTGCCGGAGA
Organism: Sulfitobacter sp. SH22; assembly: GCF_965641905.1. Lineage (NCBI taxonomy): Bacteria > Pseudomonadati > Pseudomonadota > Alphaproteobacteria > Rhodobacterales > Roseobacteraceae > Sulfitobacter > Sulfitobacter sp. SH22. Next base: position 742,554 of record NZ_OZ282573.1, on the reverse strand, counting down.
TCGCGCAGCGCACGGGTCTGACCCAGAAGCAGGTGCAAGGCGTGATTGCCTCGCTCTCGACGAAGGCCCTGATCGTGATTACCGACGAGGGCGTGAACGGCGAAGGCCCTGTGCAACAGGTGCTGGCCGACGACGGCATCCGCGTTGCGTTCGATCTGATGGCCGAAGGCATTGAGGCGAAAGCTGCGCCCAAAGCCGCGCCCAAGCCCCGCGTTCTCGCTGACCGCGTGATGATCGAACCGGGCAAGCCCGAAGACGTGAAAGCCACGAAGGCGGGATCGAAGCGGCATCTGATGGCCGAGGCGCTCAAGAAGGGCGCGACCATCGAGGAACTGATGGAAACGCTTGGCTGGAACAAGGACACCGTGTCGTCGGCCTTGCGCACCGACATGGGCGCACTCGGCCTCGGCGTCGAGCGCAAGGCGGGCAAATACTATCTGCTGATGCCCAAGGGCGTGAAGCGCATCCCGGCGCACGATGCGGACACGAACCGCGCCGCCGCACTCGTGGCTGCTTGCAAATGAGCGTCCGCGTGATCGAGCCGGGTTGGTTATACATCCTGACCAACCCGGCGATGCCCGACCTCTGCAAGATTGGCATGACGACGCGAACCCCAGAGGAACGCGCAGCCGAACTGCACGATACGGGATCACCCGCGCCCTACACCGTCGCGAAGGCATGGCCCGTTGACGACGTGCGGGCGGCTGAGCGCGACGCTCATACGGTCCTTGCCCGCTACCGTGTCAGCGATCAGCGCGAGTGGTTCCGCGTGTCTGTGCCGCAAGCCATCAAGGCGCTGGGTCGAGACAAGCAGACGGCTGCCCGCCCATCGTGGCTGCGCCGCCTCTGGCGCGTGTTCCGCGGCCTCGTCGAAGGCGTCGGCTGGCTGACGCTCCTGCTTCTCGCCGCAGGCTGACAGCAAACCAGACCCAAGGCCCGCCGAGTTGGCGGGCCTTCTGATTCTAGCAACGGAGAAACCTCATGACGTGGTTCGTCAACATGCAGGACTCGTTCCTGTCCGGCTGGGGCGAGGCGAGAAACGGTCGCGCGCTCTACTGCATTCGCTGCACCTCCTACTCGCAGGCCCTCCAGATCGCGGCACGGGCGCGCACGCGGTCAGAGATGAAGCGGGTGGCTGTGTCGTCACGTCCGCGACGTCTGCGCCCCGGTGATCAGCGCACCATCCGCGACGTGTCCGACCTTGGCGAGGTGTGGACAGGATGAAGCACCAGACATTCCAAGAGACCGACGAAGCCGCCCACTGGGCGGCTTCTTCCGTTCCAGAGCATCACTCCGCGCGTTCGATCAAGGAGCCGTGGGTTGCCGTGTCCATCTTCATCGTCGCCGCGCTACCGCTGATCTGGGAGCCTGCGGCTTGGCTGCTTGCGCCCCTGTTCGCGTCAATGCTGCTCCTGCGTCTTGGGGCCTTCGTCGCGTGGCGGGATCACCACAACCCAGAGCCTGACCGCTGGCCGTCCCTGACGATCCTGCTGCCCGTCTATCGCGAGCCGTCGGTGATTCCAGAACTCGCCCGCGCGATGCGCGCGCTCGACTACCCGTCGCCCGAGATCGTGCTGCTCGTCGAGGCGGACGACCGCGAGACGCGCGCGGTTCTCGACTTCTGGCCGTATCGCGTCCTCGTCGTCCCGGATGGCAAGCCGCGCACGAAACCTCGCGCCGTGAACTACGGCCTGCTTCACACGCGCGGCGACGTGGTGGTGATCTTCGATGCCGAAGACAGGCCCGCGCCAGATCAACCAAGGCGCGCCGTCGCGCGGATGGTCGCTGACCCCGACTGTGCCGTCGTGCAGGCTGTCCTCGCCTGTGACCATGATGGCCCGTTGATCGCGAGGCTCTGGGCGCTCGAGTATGCCGTTCTGTTTCGCGGCGTCCTGCCAATGCTCGACTGGCTTGGCCTGCCGTTCCTCCTTGGTGGAACGTCGCAGTATCTGCGCCGCGATGCCTTGATGGAGGTCGGCGCGTTCGATGCCCACAACGTCACCGAAGACGCCGACCTGTCTTTGCGACTGGCTCGCAACTACACGTTCCACACCGTCATGTCTGCGACAGGTGAGGAAGCGCCCGTGACGGTCACAAGCTGGGTCAAGCAGCGGTCGCGCTGGCTCAAAGGGTTCTGCCAAACGACGATGGTTCACTGGAACGACGATTTGCCGTGGCGGGCAAGGCTGGCCTTCGCGCTGCAACTGCCCGTTCAACTGCTGTGCATCGCGTCGCACCCCATCGGCCTTGCCGTCATGATCTCGAACCCAGATGGTCCGCTCGCCGTCATGCTGTTTGTGGGCTACGCGCTGACCATCATCACCTTCATGGTAGCGGCCTATCGGTCAGGTCGCAGCGTCCGTGATGCGATGGCGATGCCTGTCTACTGCTGCCTGCACGTCGTCGCGCTGATGATTGCCGTTGTCGAGTTGATCGTCGCCCCGTCGCTCTGGCGCAAGACGACCCACGGTTTGATCCACCGCCCAGCAGCGCGCGTCTAAGGCGTGTTGCAGGCTGGCAGGCGCAATGATGCCCAAAAAACCGAGACGCCCGTCAGCGGGCGATTTTTCGGGGGTGTTTGCCCGCGTCTCGTGCGCTTCGTCGGGCAACGGCAGGCGCGAAGGCCACGAGCGCGACGACAGCGCAGGTTAGAACCAGCCTTTCAGGGTCGAGACGCGGATATTCTGGCGCACGAGATACTGCGAGGCGAAGGCCGCGACGATCAGGGCAATCCCTGTGTCGCCGTGACCGGAGGCGTTCCGCGACTGCGTGATGATCTGGTTCCCGGCGGCTGTGGTCTGCGTCGTGAACGAGGCCAGGTCTTCCTCGATCTCGGAGCGCAGCGGCAGGTCGTGGGCAAACTTGAGGTCGCCGGATGCGAACAGGACGGCGAGGTTCTCGATCATCAGGGTCTTGGAGGCGTTGACGTATCGGCCCGAGCGCCGCCACTCCTGACCGCCCGTCATCTGGACGGCTGTATGATCGACGGATTGCTCAAACATCATGTCCGACACGACCCGCCCGATTGATGTTCCGTCGATGATCAGCTCCGACTTTCCACCGAATGGCGGCGCGTTGCGCAGTCGGATCAGGTAATCGACCACATCGACGTAGGACACGCCCCGGAACTTGTCCGCGAAGACGACCGTGCGCTCGCGCGGCCCAAGGACGACGCGCGTGCCGTTATAGATGGGCAACTGCTGATCCTTCAAGACCACGGCAGATGAGAAGTCGTTCGCTTGCCCAAGGTCTGCCCCGACGAAGTATCTGACAAATCCCGTCACTCTCTCGATGGCCGGGTCCATGTTGGTCTCATTGATCACGCGCCCATCGGGCATGTGGACAAGGTTAAGTTGAGCGTTTTCGTCACTCAGAATCTCGGGCATATCGCGGCCTCCTGTGATGTGGCGTTCTCAATCGCGCTCAAGTCGAAGTACGACAGCCCGTCGCTCAAGAACTCACAGAGAACCTCCTGACGGAAGCGCGTGGCCGACAGTTGCGACCGCAGGCGTTCGACGCGCGATGCAAGGCGTGGGATCGACGTTCCGGGCACCTTGATGCGATGCACGTTGTCCTTGGGTTCGAGGAACAGGCTGGCGAACAGATTGGCTTTGCCTGCCGGGGTGCTCGCGTAGAAGGTCTGCCCGTTGTCCTTGAGCATCGGAAGGAGGGCGACCACGACATCCTCGCCGCCGTTTGCCCCCGGCAGATACGCCATCTCGTCCACGAGCAGCAGGTCCGCCGTATAGCCCCGGATTGTCGCGCCCGACGCAGGCACGGCGATGAACCGCCCGCCGTTCGAGCATTCAATCTCGGTCTGCGTCGCCCGCTCGACCACGAGGTCAGTGGCGCGCAGGTAGTGCTGCACCTTGCGGGTGATCTCGCGCGTCTGACGTTCGGCAGGGGCAAGGCAGATCGTCGTGCCGCCGTTCTTCAACTCGCGGACGCCGCGCGTTGCGAGGACGCAGGACTTGCCTGCCTGACGGCACACGAGCAGCGCGACCGTCTGCGCGTTCGACGTGATGGCCTCGATCTGCCAAGGATCGACCTGCTTAGCGTCAGGTATTTCTTGCCGCAGGAAGTGAAGCATTTCCGCGCCGGGATCGAGGTCGCGTTCAACGAGGCTGCACCAGTCGTGAAGGGCGTCAAAAGGCATCGCGGCGCTCCGCGAGGCGCATGAGGTGGCATTGCGTGCAATCACCGTGCTCGTTGCGCGGCGAGACGTGTCCGCGTTTACACGCCTTACCCGTGAAGAACAGCTTGCCGCCTTCGGCCAGCATGACACTCCGACAATACGGCAGGCGCACCCAGTCGCGATTGGCAGCTTTCGTTGCAGCGGCGACGCGACGACCGTAGGAGTGCCAGCCTTCGAATTGGCGATGGGTCACAGGACGCCCCCTTCTTCGCGCGTGACGGACAGGACTTCGTGGCGCATCCGACGCAGGAGCGGTTCGCGGGCCTCCGGGACTTCTTCGACGACCTCATTCAGGATGCGGCGCAGCGTGACCCACTCTTTCGATTCCGCGAGGGACACGTTGACGGTTAGATTGGTCGCCAGCTTACCCTGCATAGTGGCAATGTCGCGCAGCACCTTACGCAGCCCCTCCATCGCCGTCAGCGCGAAGGCATCGTCTTCGTTCTGCTCTGCCTTCGTGATCAGCCGTTCGACCCGCTTCGCCAAGGACTCGTAGGTCATGGCGACGTCCATGCGGTCCTGATTGATCACTTCGGTGTCGGCCTTGATGGTGTCGATCCGCGATTCCGCGAGGATCGAGCGGCGCATTTCTTCCGTGATCTTGTCGTCCCGATACCGCTGCACCGTCGAGTAATCGACGCCAAGGCGGCGGGCGATCTCGGCCAATGGCCGACGCTCCAGAACAATGTCCTTGATGATCTCGTTCTTGTCCGAGCGCATGTCGATGATCGCTTTGCGCCCGGAGAACTTGTTTCCGCCTTGTGCCATGATCAGGATTCCGCGTTCGCGGCTTTCTCCATCAACTCGAACTTGGTCCGGGCATGGGGCGGCAGGTCGTCCGCTGTGCGGAAGGTCTTGATCGTGTAGCCGTCCTGCTCTGCCCGCATACGGCGACCGACGATGCCCTTGCCCGTTTCCATGTCGGCGCGGATGTAGCGGACGCGCTCGTGGGTATCGTCGAAGGTGAACGTCTTCGACTGAACCACATCGCCCTGGCCTGTGTTGCGGATCGTCGGATCATCGCCGTCGTCGATCACGGTCAGCGTCGCGCCAGCCTTCTGCGCTGCCTCCTTTGCCGCTGCGTACTTGCGCGGGTCGCGTGCGTCCTCGCGGGTCAGGCTGTGGGCTGGGCGCACGCCTTTGGGATACCAGTTGCCGTCGTCGCCCTTTTCGAGATTGGCCGCGCGCATCTTCCGCTCGCGGGTTTCCTCGTTCACCACGTCGATCAGGGTCTTCTTGGGCGGTTGGGCGTCAAGCTGGCGTTGCACGTCCTTCTTTTCGTCCAGCACGCGGCTGTTGAAGGCGTGCAGATCGTCGAGGCGCTTTGCCTGATCGGTGACGGTTTCGGTGAGTTTGGTGACTTGCTGCATGAGGGCTTGCAGGGCGGCGGTCGTGTCGTCAGGCATCTGGTGCTCCTATGTCCATCCGAAATTGAGCGCGGTGTCGGGACGCCGCGCTCAATCCGGTTTGGACAGAAGGAGCGACGCACCGCTGCGCTCGTGAGATCAATTTATTGGTGCTGCCGGGGCTTGTAGACCGCCAGAACAAGGTGCTGGTCGTGTATTTCAGGTCTCGCTAGGCGGCGCGGCGGGGGTGCTTGAGGGCGTGCCAGCGTTCCCGCAGGCGTTCGACAGCGGCGGCGTGGCGTTCGACCGTGGCAGGGGTTGCGTCGGGCGTGGGAGGGGCGAAGTCGTCGCCGTCCATCATCGCACGGATGCGCGCGGCCAGCACATCGCCGTCCCAGCCGATCAGGGCGCAGAGGGCGTTCCGATGCTGCGCGTATGCGCCCGCGCGGTCGGTCAGGAAGGTGATCGCCTGATCCTGATCCGACTGCGTCGTGAAGGACGCGTTGCTCTCCGTGCGGACGGTCACGAACATGTCGCGATAGGCCTGCATCAGGATCGCCGTGACCAAGGCCGCTTCGGGCGTGCGGGGGAGGTCGGGCAGCATCGCAGGGCGTCAGGCGCGCAGGCCGTTCACCGCCGTCATGATGTGCCGCCACGGCAGCATGAAGCGGCCTTTGTCGGTCTGGACGCTCACGCCGAAGTCGCGCGGCACGACGCGATAGTGACGGTCGATGGCGTCGGCATCGGGGTCGGTCAGGAACTGCTCGAGGTCGTCGGCCAAGTGTTCGGCATCGTTGACCTGCAAGAGCGAACTGTTGGAAACGGTCGTGACGGTCAACGTGGCTGTGCCGTCGTCGATTGCTGCGGTGATCTGCATGGCTGGTCCTTCTGCGATGATGCGCGCCCAAGGGGAGCAGGAAACGTCGGACCACCCTCGGGCGCGCGGTTTCATCACAGGGTCCGACAGATGATGCGTATCACGTCGCTTTGGGGCGGATGCGGACAGAACGAGGTGTTGTTGGGGGAATGTTAGGTGCTGAAAAGCGTTCAACGATAACACCGCAGCAGCGCCTCAGAGACGCACGCTATCGGTCGTCGGGCACACTGTGTCGGAATTGACCGAGACGACCGCGTGTGCCTCAGCAGATCGCGGCTCTGGCACGGTGTCGGGCAATAGCGTTGGCTGCATGTGCGTTGGCGCGGTTGATCTGCGGATATTCCAGTGACCTTTTCGGTCGGTCTTTCGCCTATGTTGCAAAGCGCGTTGCAAAAACTGCGGCGCAGCAGATCATCCGCTTGTAATTCCAGTGATATTCGCGCGCTGACACTTGATTAAGGATCAATCGGTCTGTTTCGCGAGGTTCAGTTGCGACTAGCTCGCAACAAGCAGTCGGAGATTTCGAGGGGAGATAGGCAGGGCCAAGGAAATGCAGGCGACCCAAGAAATACCATCCTCGACCGGTTGATATTTGCCAAGGCTATACACACGCGTGCGCGCGCGAACCAACATCATCGAATTGGAGTGATCACTCCCGAAGAACGCCGTTCCCTGCATCAGCCCTGCAAGCCTTCTGCCCCTCAACTCTCTTGCTTTCATGACGACCCTGCACACCCTGCACCCTGCACAGGCCTCCCCTCAATGCCCCTCGTGCAAAAACGTCGGTGTAACATCTACACCACCGTCGTTGTTTCACGCGCGCACGCGCCAGTGCGTGCGATAACCCAAGACGCAGTGCCGTCTCCCAAGCAAGTTATAGGTATTACCTGCAATCGCGGTCGAAGAAGCATCGCTGCGGCGCGTATGATCATTGCACAGCAACGGCAAGGAGACCCGACCATGCCTTTCGACTTCCCCCCAAGCGCCCATCCGCGCCTGATCAACCGCCTCGCCCGTGCGAACGCACTGAACGACCCCGCAACCTGTGACACTTGGCTGCGGGATCGCGTGAACGACGCGACGCGTCGCCAACTCGTGGATGAGCTATTCCCTACCTTCGGCGCAGTTGCCGCATGAACGCCATCCGCTGACGAGCGACCTCGCGTTGCTCGTCGGCTGCCGCTTCTTCGTCGATCTCTCTAAAGACGCGCTTGAACGCCTCCTCAGTGAAAGATCGCGGAACGCCATCTGGGAACTGCTCGCGCAAAGACGGCTCCGCTTTTTGCACTTCCCATGTCCGTTCGATCCATTCATCCCGCATAGAGTCGATCTCGCCGCGCGTCAGGTGCTTGCGTTTGATCCCCGTCATGAACAGGTCGCGCTCTTGCGCCGTCGTGGCCCGCCAGCCATCGACAGCTTTGACCTCCGCGAACGGTTCCACGTCTTCGACCTTGTAGCGATCACCAGCCCAGTAGAAGCGAACCCTGTGCTTGATCGTGTAGGCCTCGGTGTCCGTATATGGTTTGTCGTAAACGAACTCTGCAATCTCGACGCCATCGAACTCCTGACCATTCCACGGCTCAATTGGCTCCGAGAAATGCGTGACACCAGACACCACACGAGGCCTCGAGTATGTCAGCTTCGCCTCGACTATATCCGGCAGTGTGATCGTCGCATCTGCGAGCGCCCATGCCAGCCCGATCTCGTCCTCTGATCGCCCGTAAAGGCCCGCATTGCCGACGCGTCGTCGTAAGTCCTTCTCGGCAGTTTCGCGCGGTGGTTTCTTACCCATCCGCCACTCGCCGTCGATCTTGTGCCAGTTTTGGAACTCCGGGTCTTCGTCAGCCTCGAGCGCGCGAACGAGCGCCCGGTCGATCTTGAACTGATCGCAGGCAGCCTTGAGCCGATCTGACCATTCGTCGAGGCGCTCCTGCACCCACGAGCGATCTTCATCCGTCAGCGGCTTCGACGGCATCCGCTCAAAGCGCGTCCATGACAGACCATCCTTGAGGCGTAGGGTTTTGAACCACCAGTTCAGCGGCGCATAGCGCGGCATGTCTTCGATCTGCGTAGGCGGCTGACACCATGCCCACGGATCGTCGCGCAATTCGCTGAACAGCACGTCCAGCGCGTCAGCGACCGGCTTGACCACAGGCATCGACGACAGCGCCTTTGACACGGTGCTCTTGTTGATAGGGCCTGTCAGCCCAACACGCTCCCAGTTATCGGCCAGCCACGCCTCCACGCGCTTGTTCTGGCCCAGCGTGAATTGCCGTATTGCTTCCGCTTGAGCGAAGACGACGGTATCTGCTTTCGTCGCCATCACCCATGCCCCACTTCTTTTTGCTTCGCCCACGCCATGACCTCGTGCAGGTCGTAGCGCACTGTCCGCTGGCTGAAGTAGATGGCCGGCGGCGCGTCGCCGCGCTCCTTCATGTCATAGAGCGCCCGTTCCGAGATTTGCAGGAAGTCGCAAACTTGGAGTGGGGTCATCATGCGGGGATGGGTTAGTCGGGTTTCGAGTTCTTCAAGGCGCGACTCGATTGCGCACAGTTGGTCCTTAGACATATCAACGGTTCCTGCTGTCCGGTCGTGAACAGGTGGGCCATGTTGCGCTCTTCGCGCCCGTTGATATTTCGGCTTAGCCCTCATGCTCAGGCGCCGATCCCCTGAGCAATATGCTGGCACCCGCCGTTATGGCGCGCGACGTCTCACGACGTTGCATTGGTGCACCTTCAACTTAGTGCAGGAGCGGTTAACAAACAATATCGAAAGAAGGTTCTACCTTAATCCGCTCGAAGTAGACCTTTTCAATGTCCTCGACGGCGCGGCGGTTGCCCATCCGCTTGAGGTATTTCATCAGCATGTCGCTGCCCTCGCCCGCCTTCTTGTCGCCGCGCAGGAAGTGGGCGACGTAGTCGGGCAAGAACGCCTCGGCTGACGCCTGCATGAAGTGACGCCGCCCGTCATGGGGCAGGAACACGCGGACGCGCTCGTCGCCTACAGTCGCAAACGTGCCCTTGGGGTCCGTGATGTAGCCCGTGGCCGACGACGCCGGGAACACCCACTCGCTGCCTGACTGACGGATCGCCTTGAGCAGGTCGATCACCGTATCCATGACGGGCAATGTGCGGGCCAGCTTGTTCTTCATCTTGGTCAGGTGGATCGTCTTGTTCTGTAGATCGACCTGATCCCACGACAACGAGCAGACGTTCTCGGACCTAATGCCCGTCAGGAACATGACGGCGACCGCCGTGCCGACAATGACGTTCTGTTCCCGCCGCACCATGATCGCCTCCCAGATCACCGACCAGTCGTCCGCGTCGAGGTCATGCTGCCGCGCGACCGCCGTCCACTGCGCCTCTGTCTCGTCGCTCTTGGCGACGCGCGTCTTCTTCTGGCCGACTGGGTTCACGACGGGCGCGAAGTTGAAGGCATTACCAATGCCGATGCGCACCGCCCGCGCTGTCGCCTTCTTGCCGTCAGCCATCAATCGGTTGAGGACAGCCTGCACATTGGCCGAGGTCACGTCGGCCACGTTGCTGTCCATGATCTCCTTCGCGTGCATCTCAAGCTGGCGGGTCATGCGCTCCCGGTGTGCATCGGACATCCCGCCCTGCGCCTGCGACGTGTCACACCAGAACCGCCAGCCATCGCGCACCGTCTGAATGTCGCTCTTGGCAACCCCGGTCTTGGTGTCGCCCTGCTTGAAGGCCGTGGGGGCGTCCATCGCCGGGAACGCGCCGATCTTGATCGACTTCGTTTTCCCATCGACGCGGCGTTTGATGTACCAAGTGCTCTTGGTCTTGCCAACGTTCAGGTAGAGGCCCGGAAAGCGGTCGCCGTCGTGTCGATACATGCCCGGTGGTATTTTCAACAGGCGTGCGGGCTTGGTGAAGTCGATTGCGGTGGTCATCTGTCGTGCTCCAATTTTTGCAACGTTTTGCAACGCACTACGTCACTAAGGCGCATTCTGGCGCACTGTCAACCGATTGATTATCGTTGCAAAGTGGGTGCAAACTACTGTTTTTACTGATGAACCGCAGCAACGTGCACCAAGTGAATAAATATCGTCGCTTGACTGTTAATCAATTGGTCGTAGGTTCGATCCCTACCGTCGGAGCCATTTCCCTCATAAGAACTTGTTTTATAAGATCTTTTGAGGGAAATGGTTTTTAACTGCGGCACCGCAGTGCTCCACCACCTCAGCCAGTTGCGTCCCATCCGTTTACAAAGAACGGAACGAAAATGAACACGCAACCTCACCTGTCAAAACGCGGCGATGTTTATCAATGGCGTCGTAAAACCCGGCGGTTTTCCACAGAAATCATTGATATCAAGCTCTCCCTGGGGACGACGGATCGTCGGCATGCGCTTATCTTGGCCCGGAAAGTCAGCGCAGAGAGTGACAGGATCATGGAGCATATTGTCGGAAGCCGCATCACGCCGGAACATGGTCGGGCGTTCTTGTCTGAGGTCATTCGCCAGGAACGGGCGAAGATCGCGCAGCTGACCATGCTCAGCCGCGTGGATAGCCTTGATCCCACGGACGACGCTCGCCACGATGCGGCCATGGCAGAGGCTTGGGCGCGCGTCTCCACCGATGGCCTGAACCACATGGTTCCGGCAGATGCGTCCGATCTGGTGCGCAACAACATTGACCTGATCAGAAAGGACTTGGGCAGCGAAGCACGCAGGCAGGCGCTGCTGCGTGTCCTTAAAGAGCAAACAGGGCAAGAAACGCTCTCGGCCTTGGATTATGCCATGTTGAAGGACCTCTTTGTATCAGCGAAGGCAAAAGCATGGGCCGGAGAAGCCCTGGAAGCGGCCCCAAAGCCCAAGCTCGCGCCGGACGGGCCGACCGCAACCGATTTACCCTCCCCTGCCCTCACAGCCGTGGTCGAGCGTATGAACGCCATCAAGCGCACGGAAGGCATCGAGGAAAAGACTCTGCGCCAGTATCAGAGCTTTGCTGCTCTCTTCACGATGCTGACAGGGCTGGATGACATCACCGAAATTCACCAGCCCGATGTGAAATCCTTCCGCGCTGGCCTGGCCACAATGCCTAAAAGCTGGGGCAAAAGCCCCAAGGATCAGGCGATGACCCGGGATGAGGTCATGGCAAAGGCTGCATCGCTTCCTCCTGAAAAGGTTGGACTTTCGGTTGGCACAATTAACCGGCATCTAGACCATTTGAACCAAATCGCGGAATGGGCACGCGACGACAATCTGCCGGTCGATCCGAACCTGAAACCCACCAAACTGCGCCGCAAGGAAACGGTGCGCGCCCGTGACAAACGCGATGCCTTCTCCGTCGAGCAGCTCCGTAAGGTCTTTTGCAACCCCGTCTGGACAGGATCACGGTCAGAACGCCACCAGACCGAAACGGGGCGCGATATCTTCAAGAATGGGATCTACTGGTGCCCGCTCATTGACGCATACACGGGCGCACGTCGCGAGGAAATCGCAGGCCTTTCCCCATCGGATATTGTCGATGCCGACGGTATTCCATGCTTCTCCATCGAGGATTCCGAACTGCGCCGGATCAAGAACCTGTCTTCACGTCGATTGATCCCTATCCACTCCCACTTGATCAATCTCGGTTTTTTGGATCATGTTCAAAAAGCAAGAAATGCAAAGCAAAACAGTCTCTTTCCGGATCTTTATGAAGCTGGGAACGATGCCTTTGGGCGCAAGGTTGGCCGTCGTATGCGGCAAATTGTCGATCAGGAACTGGGTGCGGACGGCACAAAACTTTCGTTTCACAGCCTCCGGCACTACGTGCAGAACGAACTTGATCACGCAGGCGTTGAGGACAAAGTTGTCCGGGATCTCATCGGGCATGAAGGCAAAGACGTGCATGACAAGTTTTACCGCAAGGGATCGCCGACGATTGAGCTTTCGAGGGCGATTGAGGCTATTCCCAATGTTACTATTCCGTGCAAATGCTAGCGCCCTCAAAGATGGGCGGAAACCGGACTTTCGCTGCACTATGCATTGAGGTCAGCTGTGCGGACTTAGTGTGCTTTCGCTGCGGCTGCGCCAATGACCGGTTTGCGTCAGAGGCCACTAAGCGTGTGTTCTACCCACTTTTGAAACGGATCATCTTCGTCAATGGCCATCACGCCACTTCCAGTCTCAGGATAGCTGACGCCGTACTTCGACTGAATATGCCGTTTGATCTCAACGGGGTCAGGCCACTCACTATCGAAAAACTCAGCGTAGTTGTCTGCAGGGGTGGAAGCCAGAGAGTTTCTATCTTCTATGCTGAAATAGCCCATGGTTATGAGAACGATGAATTCCTGAACACGACTCGTTATTTTGAAGGCTTCACCCTCCGAACCCAAAAACACGAACTCAAAATATTCGCCATTCTTCCAAACAGCAAAGTGACTACCATCCGCCCCGCATTTGACGAAAGGCACAAGAAACTCTTCTAGGCCACTTTTTCCGAACCAGTGGCGAACTAGGTCGGGTTCTATGACGAAGGCAAGGTGCGACCAAAGTTGATCCATGCTTTCCACAGGCATGGTGGGCATGAACAGCGAGTTGGTATTCCGATATCGGAAATTCTGTTTTTTGTCTTCCAGCCACTCAATGAGATGCCATATCTCGTCAGGCAATTCGAAGCCTTCTGGCAATGACTTTCGCAGAGCTCGTTCAAACTCCCGGTTCTTTCGTATCCTAAACATCGGTTCGCCTTTTAATAATGCGCGGACATTCGCTGCGCTGCGGAAAAATTGCAAGATGGGCTCAGACCTGCCGTTCGCTGCATCATGTACGAAGGTCCGCAGTGGGCCGTTCGTGTTCCCCCGGCACAAGCGGCGGATTGCGGCCATTCGCTGCAAGTGCAAGATCTAAAGAGCAGCGCGAAGAATGCGGGCGCTAGGGGCATCAGCCCGTTTTTCTGTTGTGCAAATGCGGCGAATGGCGGCAGTGAGCCCGAGTTGTGGTGTGCCGCAAATCCGTAAGATGTCCGCTGTTCGTCCGAGGGCCGTTGGTCAGTCCATGCTCTCGGTGGGTGGTCATCTGAAATTTAGACCTATTTGATTAAAAGCAACGAAACGCAGAATTGAAGTTCTGCATATGAAACAAGGAATAACTCATGACTTCTTTCGACCTTTCGCGCCGTGGATTGATTCTGGGTGCCGCGGGTGGGGCCGCCCTTCTTGCCGCCGGACGCCCACACCCCCTGCAAGCCGCGGCCCATGCAACGGCACCACTTCCAACCTTCTATGATCGTATGGTCGGCAATCTGCGCGTGACGACATTGCTGGACGGGTATTTCAAGCTCGATCAGAATCTTGTCACGAACCTCGGGGACGAGCAAATCGCGGAAGGAATGAAGGCGGCCTATCTTGACCCCGCGAATCCGATTCCGCTGGCAATCAGTACTCACGTCATTCGCCAAGGAGACCAGGTTAGCTTGATCGATGCTGGTGCTGGCGGTGCCTTTGGACCATCAGCAGGCCGGTTGCTCACATCGCTGGAGTCGCTTGGCGTTGCACCTGAAGACGTGACGCGCATTGTGTTGACCCACATGCACCCGGATCACATCGGGGGATTGATCGGAGATAATGGCCCGGTCTTCCCGAATGCATCGTTGCATGTCAGCGAAACCGATCATGCCTTCTGGACGGACGAGACGATCGCGTCGGGTGCGCCGGAGTCGTCCCAAGGTTTCTTTGCCCTGGCACGTGCTGTCAGCGAGGCCTACACTCAGCGAACTGAAATGTTTGGCGACAATACCGATCTTGGTGGCGGCCTCACCACGTTGGCAATGCCGGGGCATACCCCAGGACACAGTGGGGTCCGTGTGTCGGATGGCTCTGATCAGTTGGTCATATGGGGAGACAGCACAGCTTTGGCGTCGCTGCAGTTTAGCCACCCTGATGCCGGTATCGCCTTTGACGCAGATGGCGTGCAGGCCGCCGAGACGCGCCGCCGCGTCTTGGATATGGTGGTTGCCGACAAGATCGCCGTTGCGGGCACCCATTTGCCGTTCCCTGGTATCGGTCATGTCGAAGAAAAAGACGGGGCCTTCGCTTGGGTTCCAGAAGAATGGCAGCACATATAAAGCAGTCGTCCCGCCAAGCTGAGAGTTGGTCGCGGATTTTCGGACCGGTTGTTACACTTAGGTAGCTAGTAAAGCACCTAGACGAAGATGACGAACCGGACACGCTACGCGTGCTGAATGGCGCTGTCGGACCAATTCCAATTTGTCCGACAGCGCTACCAGGGCGACATCATGCTGACAACCCGCGCGATTGGTTCCGAAGGGTTCGGGCACGAGAAAATGCCCTGTCAGAGATGTCAGATTTTTCAAATTCACGAAAACAAGGCAGCACATTGCGCCGCCTCTCTTTGATCCAGCCTGGATTTTCGTCATCCCGTCGGACCTCAATGAGGTGTAGAGAGCCGTGCCTGGGATCTTGTCATCGCCATGATCTTTTCTTTTTGAGCCGGTTCCATATTGGCGAGGAAATCATTGGCATTGTCATTGCCGAAGCGGACAATCGAATTGGTGACGCGAACCGCAGCTTCGTCCGCAGAACGTGAGTTCACTACCCCGGAGATTATGCAGTCACAGCGAACGGCAGATTCGACGGGCCGCGCCGCGGCATCTAAACGGTCGATGAAAGGCAGCAATGGGCCGAGAGCAGACCGAGGCGGTTGGAAATGAGATTATTGCTGTGGCATGTCCAAGTTGGTTGGAGACGCCGCTGATCACTCATGACAAGGCCTTGTTCAGGTCCAAGGACCTGCTCGCCTGTGCTTCTTAGTTTTGGGAACACGACTGGCGGAGATTTGCTGATCTGCGGCACCCGAAGGTCGTCTTGGTTGCGGGGCCATCGCCCGAAGTGCGGCAACGCGGTTCTCGGTCGCAGGATGCGTCGCGAAGAGTCTATCGTGTTTGTGCGCGTGCAACGGGTTGATGATGAACATATGTGCCGTCGCCGGGTTGCGCTCTGCCGCTTGGTTGTCGATCTGGGCCGCGCCCATCGCGATCTTCTCCAACGCAGAGGCCAGCCAGAGAGGCTGCCCGCAGATCTCGGCCCCTGCCTTGTCAGCGGCATATTCCCGTGTCCGACTGATCGCCATCTGCACCAGCGCTGCTGCCATGGGGGCGAGGAACATCATCATAAGTGTGCCGATCAGCCCCAGCCGCTCGCGAGAGCCTCCGAAGAAAAGCGCAAAGTTGGCCAGCATCGAAATGGCACCGGCGAAGGTCGCGGTGACTGTCATGATTGCGGTGTCGTGATTACGGATGTGCGCCAGCTCATGGGCAATCACCCCGGCCAGTTCGTCACGCGTCAAGCTGCGCAGAAGGCCCAAGGTCACTGCCACGGCCGCGTTCGCTGGGTTGCGCCCTGTAGCGAAGGCATTGGGCTGGGGCGTGTCGATCAGATAGACTTTGGGCTCAGGCAGGCCTGCCTTCTTTGCAAGTTCGGCGGTCAATGCGTGTAGGCCCAGCCGATCGCCCGGTGTCACCGGCTGGGCGTTGTGCATGCGTAAGACCATGCGGTCCGAGTTCCACCAGGTAAACACGTTCATTAAAGCTGCTACGACAAGGGCGATAACTGCGCCCCCTGTGCCACCAATCAGGTAGCCTACGCCCATGAAAAGCGCGGTCATTGCGGCCATCAGCACCGCTGTCTTAATATAACCCATCTCGGTCTTCCGAACTCCACACTGAGGTAATTCAGAAAATATGGGGAGGTTCGCGGCATCTGCAAGGCGCTTAAAAGATCGTGGTCTTCTTAGAGGCGTGGCGGGGTGAACGGTTTGGGCCATTTGTGACGTCGCGCACGGTATCCCCCGTGGTCTTGCCCCCCGTGTCATCTAGAACTGAGCAAATTAGCTTCCTTGGTGCCAGAAAACCACTTCAATAACGCTCAACTTTAAGCATCAGGACCGGCCAATATCTGGGTTTCCAAAGGGGCGAAGCGCCCTTGGTTTGGGGTTTCAAAAGGGGGCAACGCGCCCCTTTACCGGAGAGCAGTAAGCATCCCATCGGGGTGGTTACTGCTAGTAGGTTATAAATCAAAAAAACTGTTTTTGAGTTTTCACGCACTTGACGGATTCTAAAGACAATCCAATCAAAGGTGCCTGATCATGACCGCCGAAGAAAAATCAAAAGCCATTTCCATTCGCGTAAAGCATGCACATCGATCCAGATACAAGAACCAGCGCCGTCATGATCTGCGCCTCGGTCAACAACCAAGTTACGTCGAAAGCGATCGTTCGCATCTGAACCGGATATTGATTGACCTGCCAATGCCAGCGGCTATCACCAAGCGGGCAAAGGAGCTGCGCGAGAAAACCGGCCCAAGCCGCGCGATGCGGGCTGACGCAGCCGTGGCGACCATTGGCATCATCACCTTTGGCCACGCCGCTCAACCAATTTTTGAAGCGCTTTTGATAGAACAACAAGATGCCGCATATCTCGAAATAGCCCAGCGTATTGCTGACGAATACGGCACAACCATTCGCGGCTTGGTCGTTCACGCCGATGAAACAGCGCCGCATGCGCACGCCGTTTGGGACTGCCGCGATCAAGATGGTGTGCCAATGTCGAGGGTCATGAAGGGATCACGACTTCAAGATATTGCGGCTGAAGTCATGGAAAAACACGCACCCGGCATCGAACGAGGGGTCCTCAAATCTGTGCGTATTGCTCGTGGGGATAAGCCCAGCCAAATCTACAACCGTTCAGTGAAGCAATTGCACCAAGACTTACCGCTTGAACTTGAGGCCAAGCGCCAAGAACTGGCGCAGTTCGATGCTCGTGTCATGGAGATGAGAGCACGTGTGGATAAGTTGGAACAGAAAGAAAAGCTGAACGAGGCGGAAGCCAAAAGGTTAACCACTTATCAAAGTAGGCTTGCAGCAAGGATAAAGGAATACAATGCGGCCAAGTCAGCGCTGAACGCCAAGTTTGAACAGGTCAGCCAATATGACGCTGCCTTGAAAGTCAAAGAACGTGTCCTTGATCAGGTCGAAGAAAAGATGGATGCGCGTGAAGAAGAGATCGATTGCCAGGAAAAGGATCTGCGTGCGCGTGAACAAGATGTGGTTCGGCGCGAGAACATTCTTGATCGACTTGTAGATGATATAGCCAAGCTTGTCGGCGAGGTTGCCGATAAGCTTGGCGTAGGAAGATCAATTCGTGCCATTCGTGATCGACTGATCTCCGCCCGGAATGAGTTGGGTGACGACGGGCCGTCATTCGGGTAGATCGATACTTGGCATTAACCCCCTGAATTGAAGATACAGAAAAACTCTGCTGTCCGGAGCGTTCCGCCGCTCCACCACGGTGCCATAAAAAAGAAGACTAAAGGGAAGGTCGGGAAAGTGCACTCTTCCCCCTGCCCGGTTTGGCTTGTTTTCGACCTCAAACTTTCCTAAAAGTGCTACACCAGACTGCGGCACCACCGTCGGATGGGCGCAACTTTAAGCCTTGGAAACCAGAGGCTTATGAGGGGCTTGCAAATGGCTCCGATCCCTACCGTCGGAGCCAATTAATTCAAGGGCTTAGCGATTATTCGCTAAGCCCTTTTATTTTTTGGTTACGCAGGCGTTTCCGCTCCATTCAAAAAGGAAACGCCGCCCTCCCGGACGACCTTCCTGACATTTTCCTGTGCACAATAACGCCAAGGCCAAAGATCAAGGCCAAGGCCCCCACTATGCCGCAAGGACTGATCGGTCCAGAATAGCGCCTGGTCTCGGTTTCGAGATGGACACGTAACCGTTCCTTATCGCCGGATAAGCTACCGGCTAAGCTGACTAGGGCTGTCTTTTGTGTGTCACGCTCACCATCATCTCCTTTGATCCGCTGGAAAAGACCTTAAAATCTGGTCACACCCACCAACCGGCACTGCGGCTCATCGCGGCGCTTTTTCCGAAACGCATCGATCCAACCCTGTCTGTCGGGCACCTTGAAAATTGCCCTACGTCAAAGGCCATCAAGGCAAGTCTACTAATAAAACACCCCAGCCGCGCGGCTCTTCCTTTTTCACTTGTGAAGACCCGCTAAGCTGTTGAAACACTTGGCGGGCGTGCGTCTGAAGAAATCTGCTAGGGTGATCGCACATGATCCCTTTGAATAGGAGACCACAGTTGCGAAGAATCCAAGTGAAATGGAACCGGCGGGACGGCATCGTCAACTCGTTCTGGCATGGCGGCCGTTTGACCTGGATCGAGCGGGCCTGCATGCGTTCCTTTCTGGACAAGGGGATAAAATTCCGCCTTTACGCCTACGGGGAGTTGGATGGCGTTCCGGACGGGGTCCAGCTGGAGGATGCCGCCGAAATTCTGCCCGAGACTGCCATTATCACCTATCAAGGGGATGATCTGCCCGAGGCCAAAGGCACGCCCGCGCTATTCTCAAACCTGTTTCGGTACGAATTGCAGCGGTTGGGCAAAGGGTTATGGGTCGATTGTGATTTTTACTGCCTCAAGCCGTTTCGCTTTTCCAGAATGCCCTTTGTGTTCGGCTATCAGCACAACCGGACAATCGACGGTGCCGTGAATACTGCCGTTCTGAAACTGCCCAAAGACAGCCGGATATTGGCCGATCTGATCAAACTCTATCAGCCCCCCTATTCCATTCCGCCATGGGTGTTCCAAGACCACCGCGCGCGCCTGGCCAAGCAATGGGGCAGTGAGGATGTTCACCCAAGTTACCTGCCCTGGGGCAGCTTTGGCCCCAAAGCGCTGACTGCACTGATCTGGCGTCACGGGCTTGAGGAACATATTCTGGGCCGCGACCGGTTTTACCCGATTACCGTGGCCGATATTGAAAAGATGTTCGATCCGGCGGTCGACTGCGCCGATTTCTTTTCGCCCCGGACCTTTGGCGTGCATCTTTGGAATAACGAAATCCGCCATCGCGCAGCAGAAACGCCCCCCGAGGGCAGTTTCGCCCACCGGCTTTGGCTCGAAGGGCAATAGCCTCTGACGGGCCCGTGCAAGAGTGCCGACCACTGGCTTGCGCCCCGTGCAGACGGGCGTTTCCAGCGATCCTGTCGATTGATCTAACTCAATCCCGAGCGGCAGTTCTTGTCTTAGACTCGGTAAAATGGAACATATTGCCCGCACATTCACGGATCGCACTGACGCAGGTCGCCAACTGGCCAAGGTTTTGGACGCGATGGAGCTTGATCACCCGCTGATCTATGCCCTGCCCCGTGGCGGTGTGCCTGTCGCCGTCGAGGTCGCGAAATGGCTTCACGCGCCGCTGGATCTGATACTGGTGCGCAAGATCGGTGCCCCGCGAAACCCCGAAGTCGCCCTTGGTGCGATCGTCGAAGGGGCCACCGAGGAAATCGTGATCAACGAAGAGGTCAAGCGCCTGTCCGGTGCCAGCGATGCCTATCTGACCGAGGCCGTCGCCCAGCAACGCGCCGAACTGGACCGCCGGAAAAACCGGTATCTAGGTGACCGCGCAAGGCTGGACCCGACGGGGCGCACAATTGTTGTCGTCGATGACGGGCTGGCGACCGGTGCCACGATGAAGGCCGCGCTGATCGGGCTGAAACGCAGCAAACCGGCGCGGATCGTCGTTGCCCTACCTGTCGCCCCGACAGAGGCGCTGGATGACATATCGGATCAGGCCGACGACATCATTTGCCTGCATCCTGCCACGGTCTTTCAGGGGGTTGGCGGCTTTTACCGCGACTTTCACCAACTGACCGACGACGAAACGGTGGCCCTGCTGGCACAGGCATCGACCAACCTGAAAAACAACCCGCAGCCCGCCGCAGCCCCGATGCACAAACGGCAGGTGGCCATCCCGCCGCTTGGGTTGCCCGGTGATCTGACGGTCCCGAAAAATCCGCGTGGCATCGTGTTGTTTGCCCATGGCAGCGGGTCTAGCCGACACAGCCCGCGCAACCGATATGTGGCTGAAAAGCTGAACGAAAATGGGTTTGCCACCGTCTTGTTCGACCTGCTGACCCCTGAGGAAGAACAAGACCGCCGCAATGTGTTCGACATTCCGCTGCTGGCGGACCGCGTGGTCGAAGCGTCGATCTGGATCACCTCTGAACCCGACCTCGAAGATTTGCCGCTTGGCCTTTTCGGAGCAAGCACCGGCGGTGGTGCGGCCCTTGTCGCGGCGGCCGAGCTCAAGGGGCGGGTGTCTGCGGTGGTATCACGCGGCGGCCGGCCTGATCTGGCCTCGGATTTCCTGCCGCAAGTCATCAGCCCGACGTTGCTGGTTGTGGGCAGTCTGGACCATGATGTCATCAAGCTGAACCAGCAGGCTCTTGCCGCGCTGATCTGTACGAAAAGGCTGGAGATCGTGCCGGGTGCGAGCCATCTGTTCGAAGAGCAGGGCACGCTGGACCTTGCCGTTGATCATGCGGCCTTGTGGTTCAAGACCCATCTTGGGGCAGAGGTGGCAAAACGGCCCGCGCCGCCACCCCCGCTACAACCGGCGTCCGCACCGGCCATCCTTGCCGCCGCAGCAGAGCCCCTGCCCCCGATCAACGACCCCGATTTCGCCAAGGCCTTCGACCGCTTCGGATCAAAACGCGTCGTGCTTTTGGGCGAGGCATCCCATGGCACATCTGAATTCTACCGCGCCCGCACCGCCATCACCCGGCGGCTGATCGAAGAACACGGGTTTTCCATCGTTGCCGTCGAAGCCGACTGGCCCGATGCCGCCGTGGTCAACCGCTATATCCGCCACAAAAGCCACCAGCCCATCAAAAGCGGGGCATTCGCGCGCTTTCCCACGTGGATGTGGCGCAACATCGAATTCGACGCCTTCACCCGCTATCTGCACCAGTATAACGGCACCAAGGACGCCAAGGATCAGGTCGCGTTCTATGGGCTTGATCTGTACAACATGAACGCCTCGATGGCTGAGGTGCTGAGCTATCTTGACCGCGTCGACGAAGGGGCCGCCGAGATTGCCCGCTCGCGCTATTCATGCCTGTCTGCCTGGTCGCATAACCCCTCCGCCTATGGCAGGGCGGCCCTGACGCCGGGGTTTTCCATGTGCGAAAAACCCGTGACGCAGATTCTGGTCGATCTGTTGAAAAAGCAGTTGGACTACAGTGCCAAAGACGGGGACCAGTTCTTTGATGCGGCGCAAAACGCGCGGCTGGTGGCCAATGCCGAACGGTATTACCGCGCGATGTATTACGGATCGCAAGTGTCCTGGAACCTGCGCGACCAGCATATGTACCAGACCCTGCGCCAAATTCAGGCCCATGCCGGAGCCGATAAAAAGATCGTGGTCTGGGCGCATAATTCCCACATCGGCGATGCGCGGTATTCGGACATGGGCCGCAGCCGGGGCGAATTGAACATCGGTCAGCTGTGCCGCGAGGCATATGGCAGCGATGCCGCCCTGATCGGTTTCGGAACCGCCACCGGCACGGTTGCTGCCGCATCCGAATGGGACTCCCCGATGGAGATCAAGACCATACGCCCGCCCCGTGGCGACAGCTACGAGGCGCTGTGCCATGACGTGGGTCACGAGCGCTTCTTGTGGGACTTCGCAAAAGACCGGTCCGGCGCGTTTTACCGGCTGCTCAGCACCCCGCGGCTGGAGCGCTATATCGGCGTGATCTACCGCCCCGAAACCGAACGCGCGAGCCATTACAGCCCCGCGTCCCTGCCCGATCAATATGACGCCTTTGTGTGGTTTGACAAAACCCAGGCCCTCAGCCCGCTGCCCGCCCTGACAAACACAACCGAAGACGAAACCTATCCTTTTGGCCTGTGATGGTCCGCATCCTGCTGGACCACAGACTGGAATATCAAAGGAGAAACGCAATGCCTGTTCGACTTTCCCGGCTTGGCCCCATCGCGCTGGCACTGTGCATTTTCACCTCGGGCCTTGCCGCGCCAGCGCTGTCACAAACCGCAGATCTCCCGCTTTACCGCAATGACCAGGGGCTGCCGACGCTGGCCCCCTTGCTGGCCAAGGTAACCCCTGCGGTCGTCAATATTTCGGTGGAAAGCCAGCAATCAACCGATCAGAACCCGCTTTTCAACGATCCGTTTTTCCGGCGGTTTTTCGATTTGCAGCCTTTGCCGCAACAGCCGCAGATGCGCCGGCAAATGAGCGCGGGTTCCGGGGTGATCTTTGATGCCGCCAAAGGCTATGTGCTGACCAACCACCATGTCGTGGAAAACGGGGAACGGATCACCGTGACCCTCAAGGACCGACGCCAGGTCGATGCAGAACTGATCGGCAGCGACCCCGGCACCGATATCGCCCTGCTGAGGATCGAAGCGGCAGGGCTGAGCGCGCTTGAGATGGGCGACAGCGACCGGCTGCAAGTGGGCGATTACGTCCTTGCGATCGGAAACCCCTTTGGCCTTGGCCAGACGGTGACATCGGGGATCGTCAGTGCCTTGGGGCGCAGCGGGCTGAACATCGAAGGCTACGAAGACTTTATCCAGACCGACGCCTCGATCAATCCGGGCAATTCGGGCGGGGCCTTGGTGACGCTGGACGGTCGGCTGGTCGGGATCAACACGGCGATCATCGCGCCGTCGGGCGGCAATGTCGGGATCGGTTTCGCGGTGCCTGCAAACATGGTCAATGCCGTCGTCAGCCAGCTTATCGAATTCGGCGAGGTCCAGCGTGGCCAGCTTGGCGTGATGATCCAGGATTTCACCCCCGATCTGGCCGAGGCCTTGGGCGTGGATGCCGGTGCCGGTGCCGTGGTCACGCAGGTCGAACCCGACAGCCCCGCCGAAGCGGCGGGCGTGCAACCCGGTGATGTGATCGTGTCTGTCGATGGTCGCCCCGTGGCCAGCTCTGCCGATCTGCGCAGCCAGATCGGGCTCAAACGGTTGGGTCGGCGCATCGAAATCGGCATCCTGCGCAACGGCGAACTGCTGACCCTGCAAGCGGCATTGCACAAAGGCCCGCAATTCGGGCCAAAGTTTGGTGAACCTGCGACGGGGCGGCTTTCCGGGGCCAAATTGCGTGACCTGCAATCAGGCGATCCGCTTTATGGCGATGTTTCCGGTGTTGTTGTCATGCAAGTCGACGTCGACAGCCGCGCGGACCGCTCGGGGCTGGAAGCAGGCGATATCATTCTGGCGGCCAATCAGGTCCCCGTCGCGTCAGTTGCCGCCTTGCGCCAGCAACTTGCGTCCATCGACGGCGCGCTTGCCCTTACCATTCAACGCGGATCGGCCCGTCTATTTCTGCTTATCCGCTGATCTGCACATCCCAAAATCACGATAGGAACCCGCTATGGCAAAGAACACAAACACCCCGACCACTGACACATCTGCGTCAGGTACATCCCATGCCGCCACTCCCGATCACGCGGCAGAAATCGCGGAGCTGACGGACAAGTGGAAGCGTGCCCTTGCCGATGCAGAAAATGCCCGCAAGCGCGCCGACGCGGCCCGAATGGATGGCCGCGAACATGGCGTTGCCCTTGCCGTCGAAGCCCTTGCCCCCGCCTATGACGACATCTGCATGGCGATCGAGGCCGCACGCGCCAGCCCCGATGCCGACACACCGCAGGGATCGGCACAGCTGGAGGGTCTGAACAGAACCAAGGCCGCCTTCGAAACCGGCCTCAGGGCGCTTGGCGTCCGGCAGATTGCCCCCAAAAACACCCCCTTCGATCCGGTGCTGCATGAGGCCCTGCAAATGGAAGAAAGCGACAAGACCGAGCCGGGTCAGGTTCTGCTTTTGCATCGTCACGGATTTGCGATGGGGCAGCGGCTTATCCGGCCGGCGCATGTGACTGTCAGCGCGCGCCCCGGCACTCCGCCAAAGGAGTAATACCCCTAGCGGATCACGCCGACGCGTTTGATGTATGTCAATCGCGTCGATCCGCAGACGGGCTAGTTTTTACCAAGGCGCAGTTTGCCTTGCGCCTTGGTAGCAGACGCCCCGGAAAACGGACCTATTCGACCATCTGCACAGACTCGAAACCGGCACAAACCATCACAAGGAGGAAACCCCGATGAGAGTCAGAAATGCTTTAATCACAGCGGTTGTTCTGGGAATGGCCGCCACCACCGGTGCCGTGGCCCAAGATGAATCCGGCGAGGCATTGTACATGAACGCCTGCGCGGTCTGTCATGGCACAACAGCCGCCGGAGACGGGTCGCTGGCCGAATTCATGAATGTTCCCGTTCCCAACCTGCGTCAACTGAGCCAGAGAAACGACGGTATCTATCCGATGCTCGAAGTCATCCAGACCATTGACGGGCGTTCGGGTATTCGGGCGCACGGGTCGGAAATGCCGTTCTGGGGCAACCTGTTTAAAGCCGACGCCGTTGATGATGGCGGGATGTACGGCAGCGAAGTCATCGTGCGCGGCCAGATGTTGTCGCTCGCCCTTTATCTCGAAGAATTGCAGGAAGAATAGGAAAAATTACAAAGGAGAGGCTGATGGAAGACGTTGAAAAACTGTTGAAAAACACGGTCCAGGAGTTGGACCAACTGCTCAATGCGAAAAACGTTCTTGGTGACCCCATAGAGCGCGAAGGCGCGACGGTTATCCCGATTGTCAGCTATGGCTTTGGGTTTGGCGCGGGCGGCAGTGCCACCCAGAAATCGGGCAGCTCGGCGGGAACGGGTGCAGGTGGCGGGATCAAACCCCTTGGTGCGATCATCTTTGACCAAGACGGTGCCCGTGTTGAATCCGTGAAAGATGCATTGACCAATATCACCCAGATCGCCGCCGAGGCCGCCACCGATGTTTTGGGCAAGATGGCGACCTCAAAAGGCAAGCCGGACGCCAGTTGACCCGCCATGGCGTCGCTGATCACGATCATCCTATGGCTCGTGCTGGTGATGCTGGTTCTGGTCGTTCTGGCCGTGGTCACCCCGGTCTTGGCCAGCGTGCATCTGACCACATCGCCGCACCTGTCCTACCGGGTAGAGCTGCGGGCCTTGGCCGGGTTGGCCCCCCGCATCCGGCTCACCGGGGGGCTGCCAAAAGCCATGGCCGTCGAAACGGCTGCGAAACCGGCCAGGTCAAAGCATCATAAAAGGCCGGAATTCGGGCGCGCAAATCGCGCCGCAATCCGGCACATCCCGTTGTTGATAAGGGATATTTTACGGCGCATCCATCTGGTAGAACTTCACGTCGATGCAGAGTTTGGTCTTGGCGACCCTGCCGATACCGGGCAGGTTTACGGGCTGTTAATGCCCCTGAAATATTCAGGTCTTTTGCCCCGATCGGTGTCGCTGGACTTGCGGCCGGATTTCACCGAAACCTGCCTGTCCGGTTGCCTCACGACGGTTTTTCGCGTCACGTTGGCGGCCCTATGCGTTCCGATCCTGGGGTTCGCGTGGCAGATATACGGGCCACGCCGATGACTGTGGTTCTGGATCAGACGATGACACTGGGCCCGTTGCGGATATCTGTGCTGGCCGAATGTCGCGTCATGACTGGCCACGCGAAGGGCGCTGTTTTCGTTTCCGCACAGAAACGGCCCGTTGCGTTTCTGATCAAGCAGGATGCGAAACTGGCGGCCTTCGGGCCCGAGGGGAGACCCATGTCGCGCGCAGAAATCGAAAGCATGTGCGCCGGCGCGTGGCAATCAGCCCTCACACCCTAAGTGCCCCGATACCCCTGCCCCCACACGCGCAGCCACGACGATCCTCGCTTCAGTCCAGAAGCTCGCGCAATGTACGGCCCAGTTCATGCAAAGCGTAGGGTTTACGCAATATCGGATGGTCAATTCCGCCGCTTTCCCCGTTCGGTTCAATCCCTTTTTCATAGCCGGTGGTCAGCAAAATCTTGATGCCGGGCCGCAAAGCCAAAGCCTGCTTGGCGACGTCAAAGCCCGTCATCCCGCCCGGCATGACAACATCGGACAAGACCAGATCGATATCATCGCGCTTGTTCAATATCTCGATGGCCTTTGGTCCGTCCGGGGCCGCAATCACCTTGTAGTTCAATTCCTCAAGGCGGGTCACGGTCAGGCGGCGGACGTTTTTGTCATCTTCAACCACAAGAATTGTCTCGGTCCCGGTTTGCGAAGCTTGCTGGAAAGGATGGGTTTCCATATCGGCCGCAGGGCCGTCGGTGGCGGGCAGAAACAGCTTGAAGGTCGCGCCCTCGCCGATCTTGCTTTGGATCGTGACATGCCCGCCCGACTGTTGTGCAAAACCATATACCATGCTCAACCCCAGCCCGGACCCGGCACCGGGGCCCTTTGTGGTAAAGAAGGGTTCGAACACATGCGACTGTGTTTCCGGTGTCATCCCGACGCCCGTATCGGTCACAGACAGGCAGACGTAATCACCCGGCGTCACATCGACCTGCGTTGCGGCATCGGATTCATCCAGCGTGACATTGCTTGTCTCAATGGTAAGTGTCCCGCCATCGGGCATCGCATCGCGCGCATTGAGCGCAAGGTTCAAGATCACGCTTTCGATCTGACCGGGGTCCGCCACCGTCGCAGCCAGATCATTGGCAAGCCGCTTTTTGATCTCGATCTTTTCATCCAGCGTCCTTGTGAGGATCGGCAGCATGTTTTTGATCAGTTCGTTCAGCGCGATATTTTCCGGCGCAAGCAACTGCTTTTTCGCGAAAGACAGCAACTGGCTGGTCAGGGCAGCCCCCATATTTGATGCCTCCAACGCCTCTTTCACCAGCTCATGCAGCTTAGGGTCATCTATGCGCATCTCAAGAAGTTCGAGATTGCCAATGACGACCGTCAACAGATTGTTGAAGTCATGGGCCAGACCGCCCGTCAACTGGCCCACGGCCTCCATCTTCTGAGCGCGCTGCAATTCGGCCTGGCGTTTTCTTTCGGTTGTCAGATCATGGATGATCCCCAGAAAATGGCGCGCACCGTCAATCTTCAGTTCGGACACGGTCAGCCGGATCGGAACCCGCGTGCCGTCCTTGCGTTGGGCATCCATCTCGCGACCTAACCTGACGGTCTGCTTTTCTCCGGATTTGACATAGCGCTCCAGATAACCGTCATGATCGCTGCGGTCGGGCTCTGGCATCAGCATCTTGACGTTCCGGCCCAGCACCTCCGAGGCCTTGAAGCCGAAAATACCCTCCGCTCCGGTGCTGAAAGTGCCGACAATGCCCTGCTCGTCGATTGTCAGGATCGCCTCGGGGGCCGCATCAAGAATGGCGCTCAGCCGTGCCTCGCGATCCAGAATGGCCTGTTCGTTGGATCGCTTCTCGGTGACGTCTTCGACGGCGAGCAGGATCGCCGCCTCCTCCGCAGGGGATCCCACCACCTTGCGCGCGTTCAGGATCATCTCGCGTCTTCCAAGATCACCGACATTCAACGCCAGTTCAAAGGCCTCTACCGTCGTTTTCTGGGGCAGGACGTTTTCCATCAGTTGACGCAGCTTTGGCGCATCCCATTGCCGGTCCTGGATGGAAAACAGATTTTTCCCGATAATATCAGCCGGTCTGGTGGCAAACACACGGTTGAACGCACGGCTGGCAGCAAGGATATTCAGGCCGCTGTCAAGCACCAGCATTGGTTCACGCACGGTGCTGATGATGCTTTCGGAAAACTCGCGGGCGGCCATGGATTCGCGCTGCAAGGCCTTGAGGTCGGACACTTCGGAAAAGGTCACCGCGACGCCACTGATCTTGCCGCTTTGTGTCCGATAGGGATGGATGCGCCGCACGTACCACCGCCCGTCATCGCTTTCGACTTCGCGTTCGGCGGGGATCAGTGTTTCGAGAACTTTCTCGGCATCCTTGAGCAGATCGGGATCCTTGACCTTGGCAGTGATGTCACTGAACAAACGCCCGGTGTCTTTGCTGATCAGGTTGAACAATTCGCGCGTCGCAGGCGTGAACAGCATGATGTTAAAGTCAGTGTCCAGAAACAGCGTTGCAATGCCCGAACTGGACAACAGATTGTTCAGATCGTCCGATGCCCGCCGTTCGTCGTCGATCTTTTCCTGAAGCTGGGTGTTCAGCGCAGTCAACTCTTCGTTCCGCGATTGCAGCTCTTCCTTCGAGGTTTCCAGCTCTTCGTTGGTCGACTGGAACTCCTCGTTCATCGACATTGCCTCTTCGTGGGCAGCCTTCAACTCTTCGGTGGACAGCTCGTAATCGCGGATGGTTGTGCGCAGCTCTGAACGGGTGGTTTCAAGCTCTTGCTCGACCCTGCGAAAAGCCTCTGCGTTGCGTTCGTCAGGGGGGGGCGCAAGGGGGCGTTTGGGTTGGTCGGCAAAGGTCACCAGAAACAGCGTGGTATCGTCCAAAGTCACAGGATGGACCTGGATCGTGACCCCTATCCTTTTGTTGCCCCGTGTGATTGTGCCGCTTTCCTTGGCCGCTGTGCCGTCTGTGCGCGCCGTCCGGATGGCGTTGTTCAAGGAGGCGCGCAGCCCCTGCCGCGCCATCGCCAACAAATCACGGCTTATTTCGCCCGATGGCACCCGAAGGTACTCATCCATTGACCCCTCGAAATACAGCGCCTCGGACTGGGCGTTGATAAGAACGGCCGCGGGGGCATATTGCTCGACCAGAAGGTTGCGGCTTAGCTCAGACAGCTTATCGCCCCCGACGGGGACGAGGTTCCGTTTCTGGGCAAATACGCCACTGTGAAAAGAGCGTTGCACAATCGGCAGATCGACGCCGCGCCTGCGCCCGTGGCCTACCCGAATATAGACACGGTATTTATTCGACATCGGCTCGAACAAGGCGTCCTGACTGCCCGTTGTCTCGGACATCCCCAGAAACAGGATACCGCCGTCATTCAACGCGAAATGAAACATCTTGATGACGCGTTCCTGCGCACCGGGCGTCAGATAGATCATCAAATTCCGGCACGACACCAGATCAAGCCGCGAAAAAGGTGCGTCAGACAGGATGTTGTGATTGGCAAAAACGACTGCATCGCGCAGCTCTGGCGACACGCGGTAGCTGTGGTCTTCCTTGGTGAAAAACCGTTTTAGCCGGGCCGCTGATACATCATCAGCGATGGAATCCGGATACACCCCGTTGCGGGCTGTTGTGAGGGCGCGTTCATCGACATCCGTCGCAAAAATCTGCAACTTCACATCCTTGCGCAATGCCGACGCTTTTTCGATCACTAGCATCGCCAGTGAATATGCCTCTTCGCCCGTGGCGCAGGCTGGCACCCATATCCGCAGCGGCTTTCCCGCCTCGTGCGACCGAAGCAGCCCGTCAAGCAGGGTTTTTTCGATGTAGTCAAAGGCGTCTTTGCCCCTGAAAAACGAGGTCACGCTGATCAAAAGATCCGCGCACAGGCCCTGCGCCTCTTCCGAGGATTCCTTTAAAAGCGCGAGGTATTCTTCTGAATCCGTAATATGCCTGAGCGCCATGCGCCGCTCGATCCGGCGCAGCAAGGTGCCATCCTTGTAGACGTTGAAATCAATCGGCGAATGGGCTTGCAGAACCTTGATGATCTGGCCCAACGACCCTTTGGCATTGTCGCCAAGGGCTTTTTGCGCCTTATCCTTTTGGACAAAGGGATGACGGATGTAATTGGTGATAATGTCGGGCATCTTGTCGATCTCGACAATATAATCGGGCGCCCCGGTCGCCATCGCGCTGCGCGGCATCCCGTCAAGCGCGGCCTCGACGGGGTCTTGCACCAAGACGATGCCGCCGTGTTCCTTGATCTCGCGAATGGCCGCCGACCCGTCACTGCCCGTTCCCGATAGAATGACAGCGATGGCGTTTTTGCCAAGGTCTTTGGCAAGTGATTTCAGAAACAGGTCGATCGGCAACCGCGTGCCGCGACGGTCCGTGGGTTCCGAAAGATGCAGCACGCCTTGCCTGATCTCGAGGTAATTGTTGGGCGGAATGACATAGACATGATCTGCCTGAATGGGGCTTTGGTCCTCGGCCAGCACCACGGGCATCTTGGTGTGTTTTGTCAAAAGATCAGCCATCAGGCTTTTGTGATCCGGGTCGACATGATGGACCAGAACATAGGCCGCGCCTGTGTCGGCAGGAATAACGTCAAAAAACGCGCTGTAAGCTTGCAACGCCCCGGCAGAGGCCCCCAAGCCCACCACAGGGATCGTGGTGCGCGCATCCGGTTTTGCCACGGCTTTGGCAACAGCCGGACGCGCAGGCGTCGATTGGCCCTGCGCTCCTGTTTGCTTGGACTTTCGCGCCATAACTTCCCAAACTCCTGCCAAGGGCATCGTGCTGCTTTGCTACACTATCTCGAAAAACCAGGACACGGTAAAGTGGAGGCTTGGAACACGCGCATATCGATTGACAGGCATCAATTCCGAGAAGTCTAGGTTACCGGATATTTTAACTAGATATCAGCCGCTTGTCGACCACTCTGCGTGCCTGTCAGCCAATCCCTTTGTGGTCCGGGGTGCTGCTTTGGCAACTCTGGCCAGCCCCCGCGCATCCGCGCCTCAACAGCTTGAGGACCATTTCGCGATCAATGGGGCATAACCGCGTCCAAAGCCCCCGCCCAAGGGCATATCTCCGCAAAACGCGCCGGTTTTTGCCAATTGCGTTGAAGATCGTCGGCAATATCCTGCCTTTGCCCGCGCGAAATTCCAGGCTTTTGATGCTGATCATTCCGCAGACAGGATTCACTGCAATTTGTATCCTGATTATGGCTGCCGTGGGACCTGCACATGAATGATAAAGACACTTCCCATATTTCTAGACTGGAATCCGGCAATGCGGCCCCATCGCCGCATGCACAAGTACCGCCCAGGATCTGCCCGCATATCGCCGAGCTTGGCGCAATGCCAAGACGGGTTTTGGAAACCTTTGTTGATCTGGGTTTGTCGGATGGCGAAATCGCGCGCTATTTCAAAATTCCCGAAACCAGCGTCAGCAAGCTGCGCAAAATCTGGCGCATCCACTGATTAGCCGAGACCCCTTGCGTTGACCACCCGACCCCGGGCGCGCGCCCGAAATCGGGTTACTTGACCACCACAACCGTCTGCGTGGCGTTGTGAATTACCTTTTGCGAAACACTTCCCAAAACAGCGCTTCTGATTTTCCCCAACCCTCTGGAACCGATCACAATCATATCGGCCCCCGCCTCGTTCGCGGCATCCAGAATTTCTTCGGCATGGTCGCCCAACCGCACCGATCCGGTGACGTTTTGCGCACCCAGTGTTTTGCAGCGCTCTTTTGCATTGGCGACCAACTGGTCCCCCAACGCCGAGATCACCCGCGCTGACCCACCATCCAAGGCACCCTGCCGCAGCATCTCGGCGGGCCGCCCGTCGGGCAGCACAAGCTGGAGCGATGGGCTGGTTTGAACCTGCTTGACCAGATGTTCGACCTCGGCCATCCGGACCAGTTCCTGCGGCGGGCGACCGTGCATCAGGACGTGAACGATCTTCAGGTCAGCCCCGAGTTTTTTGGAAAACTCGCAAGCCGTTTCCAAAGCCCGCCGCCCGTTGTCAGAGCCGTCATATGCCAGAAGGATATTGTGAAACATGGGTCCGTTCCTTTGTGAAAATCGGGGTGTTCAGCATGGTTGCGCTGCGACACCAAACCGCCGGTTGCAGGCCGTGCGTGTGGCCCTTGGCAGAATGCAACTCTCTGCCGACCCATGCCCGACCTGTAGCATTGTCCTTGAATTAGGGTGGCCCCGCCCCTGCGCAGCCACCCCCGGAAATCTACTTGTCGTAGCCCACATTGATTTTCTTGGTCTTTGTGACGGCTTCCGGCGGCTTGGCAATTGTGACCTTTAAAACGCCGTCTTTCACCACGGCCTCGACCTTGTCGGGGTCGATCGTGAACGGCAATGTCATCATGCGCTCGAACGATCCCGAGGTGCGTTCAATGCGATGATAGGCGCGGCCTTCCTCGTCGCCTTTCTCTTCTTTCTCGGTTTTCTTTTCGCCCTTGATGACGATGCGGTCGCCGGTCACGGACACATCGACATCTTCTTCGGTCAGACCGGGCAATTCGGCGGTGATGGTGAATTCCTTATCGGTCTCGCTGACGTTCGAGCGCACCAACACCTTGTTCGCACCGGTGAAAATGCCGTCGCCAAAATCGTCAAACAGGCTGTCGACTTCTTTGCGCAGGGCGAAAAAGGGGTTAACGGCGGGGTTCTGGTTCCTGATCCAATTTGCAGGAAGAAAGTCTTGGTAGGACATGTGAAGTCTCCTTATTACTGGCTAGGCTCTTCATCGTCTAACAAGCGAGACGTCGCGCCGATTGAGCAAAATCAAAAAACGCAATCCATTCGGGTAAAATTCATCCGCCCGCAGGCCGGGGGAATGAATTGGCGGCATCACAAAACCCTAAAGCGTATCATCCACAATGCGCCCGTCCTCCAGGGTGATGACCCTGTCGGCCTGATCAAGGATGCGGTTGTCGTGGGTGACCATGACCGTGGTGGTGCCGCGTTCATGGCCAAGGCGCTTGATCATCGCCACGACATTCGCGCCGCTTTCACGGTCCAGCGCGGCTGTGGGTTCATCGGCAAAGATCACATCGGGGTTGCCCACCAAGGCACGCGCCACGGCGACCCGTTGTTTCTGGCCGCCTGACAAATTGGCGGGCAGATACGCCAGACGGTCCCCCAGCCCGACCAGGTCCAGCACATGGTCCGCCGCAGCTTCGGCCTGACCGGCGGACAATCTGCCATGAACATCCAGCCCCATAATCACGTTTTGCTGCGCGGTCAGGCTTTCGTGCAGGTTATGCGCCTGAAAGATGAACCCGAGCCTTCGGCGCAGGCTCGTCAGCAGCGTCGGATGCGCGCCGTGCAATTCATGCCCCAACAGATGCACCGACCCGTCCTGCACCTCGCGCAGGCACCCCAGCAGCGTCAGCACGGTGGTCTTGCCAGACCCCGATGGCCCCACAAGAACCGTCAGGCTGCCGCGCGCCACGGTCAGGTTCACATCGAAAACCGCCTGTTTGCGGGCCTCGCCTGTGCCGAACCAGTGGTTCAGCCCCGTGACGGCGATCGGATCATTGCTGCCCATTGCGATACCCCATCAGAACAGATCGGCGGGATCAGCGCGCACCAACCGCCGCGTGGCGATGGCCCCCGACAAGGTGCAGGCGATCACGGTGCCCACAAACACCGATGCGGCCATGCCAAAGGTCATCTGCAAAGGCAGCGTGGTCGCCGCCGCCATGCCGGTCAGGATCGCCGTTCCCACAAGGAAACCCGGGATAAACCCCAACACCCCAAGGATCAGCGCTTCCTCCAGCACGATGCCAAGGAAGAAACGATGGCTGTATCCCATCGCCTTGAAGGTCGCGTATTCGCGCATGTGGTCGGACACATCAGTGGACAGCACCTGATAGACGATCACGATCCCCACCAGAATGCCGATGATCACGCCAAAGCCGAATATGATCCCCGTGGGCCGTTTGGTTTGCTGGTAGGACAGGTCTTCCTGCGCGGCGGCGGCAAAGCTGCGCACCCGCAAGCTCTTGTCCGAGATCAGCCCCGCCAAACGCGCGGCAACCGTGTCGGGATCAGCCCCCGCAGCGATGCGCAACAAGATATGATCGGGGGCCGCTGAGGTGCGCGCCGGAAAAAGCCGCAAAAAACTTTGGTCGGACAGCATCATATAGCCGTCACCGCCAAAGCCCCCGCCCCCTGCGAATGTGTCGAACAGGGTCAATGTTTCGCCCGACACCTCAAAGGACAGCGGGGTCTGGGGGCGGATCGCGGCGGCCACGTCTTTGGGCAGGCCACGGCTGAACCGGTCCAGCAACCCCGCCCCCGGCAATTGCAAAACCGCCGCTTTGCCAGCGATTGCGGGGGCAAAAAAACCGATCGTCGGGTCAAGCCCATAGGTCGTCAGGCCCAGCGTCTTGGTCGGGCGTTGCCATGATACGTTTCCGACAAAGAGCCCCGCGCCCGAAACCACCTGCGGATCGCCAAGCGCCTGAAGCAACCATTGCCGTGCGACATTGCCGCCCTCGGTCATGGAATTCGCATCCCCAGACGATATCATGATGTCGGCGTTGAAAAATCCGTAAGGCTTCATGGTCGCGGTCGCCATCGAATTCATGATCCCCAGTTGCACAAACACCAGCACATTGGCGAAGGCCACACCGGCAAGGGCGGCGGCAAAGCGCGGGCGGCTGTGGGTCAATTGCAGCCAGCCAATCGGCAAACGTCCCAGGATCGCGCGCAACAGACGTTTCATTTCACCACGGCCGCGTGGGTGTCGATACGGGCGATGACCTCAAGATTGGTAAAGCGCGATGCCAGCAGGGATGACGCCGCATCCAGTTCGATCAACACGCGGATCACCCGTGCATCGGTATTGGCCGCCGTATCATCCGACACCAACCCCTGCCGTCCGACCGTCAGCCCGATAAAGCTGACCCGCCCCTGAAATGTCCGGCCAAGCGCAGTCGAGACCAGCTCCACCGGTTGGCCCTTTTGAACCTGAACGATCCGGTCCTGATAAATCTCGGCCTCGGCCATCATGTGATCGGTATCGCCGATTTCCATGATGCCGTCTGCGGGCGGGCGTTGCCCCGCTGTGGCGTGGATGTTCAACACCGTCCCCTTGATCGGGGCCAGCACATCAGCGCGTGCCAGATCACGCCGCACGCGGGTCAGATCGGCCTTGACCGCATCCAGATTGCGCGCCGCCACGATCACATCGGGTTGCTGGTCCACCGCCACGGCGGCAAAACGCGCAAGGGTCGCTTGGGCTTTGGCAACCGCAAGCGATGCCTGCTGGCTGGCCGCCGATGCCGCATCCAATGTGCTGCGGGTGGCAACACCGCGGTCAAACAGCGCGCGGGTGCGGGCCAGATCGGTTTCCGCCTCGGTTGCCGCGCTGCGGGCCTGATCCAGCGCCGCCTGCGCTTCGTCACGGCTGTTTTGGACACTTGCACGGGTCTGCACCAGCGCGGCCTCGCGGATGGCAACCGTGGCCTCGGCCAGCAGAACCGCACCGGCCAGCACGTCGTGATTGTCCAGCCGCGCCACCGGCGTGCCTTTTTCGACCCTGTCGCCTTCGGCCACCAGCAGTTCCGCCACCCTTGCATCGCCCGCACCAAACGGAGCCGCCACGACCGACACATCGCCGCGTGGCATCAGCCGCGCAAGCCCCACCACATCGGTCACGCGCATGGTTTCGACCATGTCCTGAGGCAGATCAATGTCGGGCGGCAGCGCGATCGGGGACGCAGACCCGCCGCCCGGCTGCAACCCTGTCAGCGCATAGAATTTTTGCAGGCCCGGCGGCTGGAAATACATCCCGATCACCGCACCGGTAAACAGAAACACCGGCACCAGCAGCACCAGCAGATAGCGTTTGCGAAACCAGCCACGTGCCGCGACGCCTGCGGGGCTGCCCCCGTTATGATTGATGATTTCCAAGGGCAGTCCTGTATCGCTTTTATCGCTCATTCCATGCCTCGTCGGCTGGGCAATCGCCCCGCAAATTCATGAAAAACCGGGCGAAACGCTGATGGTCCTGACAGAATTCCCGACGCGGCTTTGGCGGGGCCAAGGTTCACAGCGAAAGTATGTTTCATCTCGGTGTCCTTTGGGACGGGGGTGGATCAGGCGCGGCTTTGCTCTGTGCCAAGGCCCTTTGAACGTCTCCGACGTCCCTTGATTGATGCGCCAAATACATTCGCCCATCTGAATTTGTCTTTGACACAGATCAACTTGGCCGGAAAAATGCTGCCTATCGCGCGAAATGTTTCACCCCCGCCGCCTTTGATCACAAAGTTCTCACTTGAATTCCGCGCGCGCCAAAGAGATTAAGAGCGCATGAATGGTGATTTGCACAAATCAGGACCTTGGTCCAAGCTGCGCGGGATAGGATCGTTGGTCCTTGTCCTTGCCTTGCTGATGAATGCCATTTTGCCAAGCGCCGCTGTGGCTTCGCAGGACGCGCCAACGCTGCACCAGATGGCATCCGGTCCGATGGATCATTCGGCGATGGATCATTCGTCGATGGCACCTGCCGCGCAGAGTACGATACCAGACCACAGCGATCACGAAAATCCGGTGCATTGCATGTCCTCGGTCTGCTGCTTCCAGGAAGCCTCGCTGCCTGTCGCCTCGGTCGCGTCAGACGCATTCCTCACGAATGGCCAGCCGTGTGATTATCACAGCGGCCTGCCCTCATTCCCCCGCGAGACAAAAGACCGCCCTCCTCAACAGATTTGATGAATTTCGGGTGACTGCCCCTGCTTTGCGGGCAGCACATTTGTGATTGATCAAACACGGCTTCGCGAACGAGGCCGGTGTCGAGGTGACCATGCGTGGACGATATTCAGCCCTGAGTGTTCTTGCACTCTCTGTCGGTGTGGCAGGTGGCGTATTTCTGGAAAGACTGTATCTGAACCCGTCCGAAATGGCCGGAAACGGAGCGGATGAAATCTTGTATTGGGTCGCCCCGATGGACCCGAATTTCCGGCAACCCGGCCCCGGGAAATCACCGATGGGGATGGATCTGATCCCTGTGATGGCGGGGCAGGAACCGTCGGGCGATCCCGCAGAAGTGACGCTGTCGCGCGCCGAGATCAACGCCATCGGGGTGCGCACGGCGATTGCACAGACCGCTGAAATCTCGCCGCGCATCGAAACCGTGGGCTTTGTGCGCTATGACGAACACCTGACCAGCCATGTTCACACCCGCGTTGACGGCTGGATCGAAAAGCTGAACCTGCGTGCTGTTGGCGATCCGGTGCGCAAAGGCGATGTGCTGTTCGAGATGTTCTCGCAGGTGATCGGGTCGTCCTCGGGGGATCTGATCCGCGCGCTCGAGGCCGGTGACCGCCGCATTGTTGACGCCGCCCGCAGCAAGCTCGGCAGTCTGGGCATGTCCGAACAGCAGATCAAAAAGGTTGAAGCCAGCCGCGAAATCGCCCGAAATATCCAAGTGCTTGCCCCGCAGGACGGTGTTGTCATTTCGCTCGAGGCCGCAGAGGGCATGTATTTGCAACCCGGCGTGAGGGCGATGTCGCTGACCGATACCAGTGCGGTTTGGCTGGTCGTTGATGTGTTTGAACGCGATATCGCGCGGTTGACCGATAACATGCAGGCAGTGGCGCAGTTCGAACATCTGCACGGGCAGGTCTTTGAGGGCAAAGTCGATTATATCTATCCCGAACTTGACGCAAAGACGCGGACCTTGCCGGTGCGTCTGCGCTTTGACAATGCAAATGGCCTGCTGCGTCCCAATATGTTTGGCACCGTCACCCTGACACCGAACCAGTCGCGCATGGCGCTGACCGTCCCGACCGAAGCGATTATCCGCACAGGGTCGGCCGAACGCGTGATCCTGAAAACCGGCGAAGGCACGTTCAAACCCCGCCTGATCACCACCGGCCTGCGCGACAGTTTCGGCGAAGGGGGCCGGACCGAAGTTGTACAGGGTCTTGCCGCCGGAGAAGAGGTTGTGGCCTCTGCGCAATTCCTGATCGACAGCGAAAGCGCGCTGAATGCGGGATTGATGCGCATGGCCCCGACCGATGCAACACCTGCACGCGGCACCGGCACATTGGTGGCGCTTGACGCCAAGACGCGGGTCGCCACGATCCGCCACGGCGCGCTCGAGGCGCTGGACTGGCCTGCCATGACATCGCGCTTTGCCATCCGTGCCGACCTAGCCCTTGATCGGCTTGCGGCGGGTCAGGACGTTGCCTTTCAGGCCGCGCGCGGTGCCGATGGCCTGCTCAGCCTGATCGCCCTTGGCAGCGACGATGGCATTGCTGCCACTGGCATGGGGCGTGTTCTGGCCGTGACAAGCGACGGCAAACTGACGATGGCCCATGACCCCATTCCCGCCTTGGGCTGGCCTGCGATGCAGATGGACATGGATGTCGCGGGAATTGATGCCGCCGATGTGCCGCTTGACCAGCCTGTGGAATTCGACCTGTCCAAGGGCGAAGACGGGTTGTTCACCATTGTTGCCCTGCGCAGCGACGCGATGCCTGAAGCCGTGGCTGAACCAACGCCTGAACCTGCGGCCCCACCCATCGTGGTTTCCGGCACGATTGATGCAATAGACCCCGCCACCGGAATGGCGACGATCACCCATGGCCCCATGACCCAGATCGGCATGCCGGGCATGACGATGGGCTTCGCCGTGGACCCCGCGCTGGATACGGCTGCTCTGGCCATCGGCCAGAAAATGACCCTGACATTCGCGCGCCCTGATGGCATGACCATGATCCTGTCGGCAGCCGACCCTGCCGCCCCGCCAATCGAGGTGACAGGCACGATCAATACCGTTGATCCGGCCGCAAGGATGGCGAACATCACCCATGGGCCGATGATGGATATCGGGATGCCCGGCATGACGATGGGTTTTGCCGTTGATCCTTTGGTCGATCTGGCCAGCCTGCCGCTGGGTCAGGAAATCAACCTGCTTCTCAGCCGCAATCCTGATTTCTCGATGACGCTGGTCGGGTTCGCCAAACTGTCGGGGGCGACCCAATGATCGCCGCCCTGATCCGCGCCTCTATCGCGAACCGGGTGATCGTGATTGCCTTGGCGCTTATGATGGCTGTGGCGGGGGTCTGGGCCATCCGCACGACCCCTGTGGATGCGATCCCCGATCTGTCGGACGTGCAGGTGATTGTGCGCACGTCCTATGCCGGTCAGGCCCCGCAGGTCGTCGAGGACCAGATCACCTATCCCATTACCACCGCGATGCTCGCCGTGCCGGGGGCAAGCGACGTGCGCGGCTTTTCGTTCTTTGGCGACAGCTATGTTTACGTCGTCTTTGAAGACGGCACCGATCTGTATTGGGCGCGGACGCGGGTGCTGGAATATCTGGGCCAGATCACCGCCAATCTGCCCGAAGGGGTGGCCCCCCAGCTTGGGCCGGATGCGACCGGTGTGGGTTGGATCTATCAATATGCCCTGATCGACCGCAGCGGCGGGCATGATCTGGCTGAACTGCGCACGCTTCAGGACTGGTTCCTCAAATACGAATTACAGACCGTCGATGGTGTCTCCGAGGTGGCCACGATCGGCGGCATGGTCAAGCAATATCAGGTCGTGGTCGACCCCAACAAACTGCGCGCCTATGACATCCCGCTGGCACAGGTCAGGGCCGCCATCCAGGGCGCAAACCGCGAAACAGGCGGCAGCGTGATCGAGATGGGAGAGGCCGAATTCATGGTCCGCTCGACCGGCTATGTTGACGAATTGGCCGACATCGCCAAAGCGCCGTTGATCGTGAACGCGCGCGGTGCCGCCATCACGCTGGGCGATGTGGCCGACATCCGGCTTGGGCCGGAAATGCGACGCGGTGTGGGTGAATTCGAGGGCGAAGGCGATGCCGTGGGCGGCGTGGTGATCCTGCGGTGGGGCGGCAATGCGCTGACCACGATCAAGGCCGTCGAGGCGCGCATAGACGTCTTGCGCGCCAGCCTGCCCGAGGGCGTGGAGATCGTGACGACCTATAACCGCGCAGGCGTGATTGAGCGCGCGATTGAAAACCTGCAACACAAGCTGACCGAAGAATTCATCGTGGTTGTGCTGGTTTGCGCTGCGTTCTTGCTGCATTTGCGATCATCGCTGGTGATCCTGCTGTCGCTGCCCTTGGGTATCTTTGCGGCGTTTATCATCATGAAGCTGCAAGGGGTGAATGCCAATATCATGTCGCTGGGCGGCATTGCCATCGCGATTGGCGCAATGGTGGATGCGGCGATTGTGATGATCGAAGCCATGCACCGAAGGCTTGAGACCGAAAAGCTGACCAACAAGAACCGCTGGCGCATCGTGACCGAGTGTTGCGAGGAAGTCGGCCCCGCGCTGTTCTTTTCGCTCGCCATTATCGCGGTCAGCTTTCTGCCGGTGTTTGTGCTGGAAAGCCAGGAAGGCCGGCTGTTCAAACCGCTCGCCTTTACCAAGACCTATGCCATGGCCGCTGCCGCGATCCTGTCGATCACGCTGGTGCCGGTGCTGATGGGGTATTTCGTGCGCGGCCGGATCATCCCCGAACGCAAGAACCCGCTCAACCGGCTGGTGATCTGGGTCTACCGCCCCTTTCTGGATGCAGCGGTTGCGTGGCCGTGGGCGACGACCGTTCTGGCAGGTGTGCTGGTGGCGTCGATGGCGTGGCCCTTGCAGCGCATCGGGACCGAATTCATGCCCGAGCTGAACGAGGGTGATTTTCTGTACATGCCCTCGCTTTACCCCGGTGTGTCGATTGGCAAGGCGCGTGAGGTGCTGCAACAGACCGACCGCCTGATCGCGACCGTGCCCGAGGTGCTGACCGTGCATGGCAAACTGGGCCGCGCCGATACCGCCACCGATCCGGCCCCCTTGACCATGATCGAGACGACGATCCAGCTGAAACCCGAAGCGCAATGGCGCGCGGGCATGACGATGGACAAGATCCGCGCCGAATTGGACCGCGTCGTGCAGATCCCCGGTGTGACCAATGTGTGGATACAGCCGATCAAGAACCGGATCGACATGCTGGCCACGGGCATCAAAACACCGGTGGGGGT
This sequence comes from Sulfitobacter sp. SH22, assembly GCF_965641905.1. NCBI lineage: Bacteria > Pseudomonadati > Pseudomonadota > Alphaproteobacteria > Rhodobacterales > Roseobacteraceae > Sulfitobacter > Sulfitobacter sp. SH22. The sequence continues at coordinate 701,775 of NZ_OZ282573.1, read as the reverse complement.
GAAAATATCTGGTGCCGACCTTGGCGTGATCGAACAGATCGGGATCGAGGTCGAACGCATCACGTCCAAAATTGACGGCACGACCTCGGCCTATGCCGAACGTCCCATCGGCGGGCGGTTCATCGAGATCAACCCCAACCGCGACGCCGCCGCCCGTTTTATGATGAGCGTGCGCGACATTCAGGACGTGGTGCAAACCGCGATCGGGGGCATGCAGGTGTCTGAATCTGTCGAGGGGCTGGAACGCTTTCCGATCAATCTGCGCTATCCGCAAGACTGGCGCGACAGCCCCGAACGCTTGCGCGATCTGCCGGTGGTCACGCCGTCGGGGGCGCATGTCCCTCTGGGGGCCCTGGCCGAGATCAGCATCGTTGACGGTCCCGGCATGATCCGGTCCGAAAACGCACGGCGCACGGGGTTTGTGTTCATCGACATCGCGGGCCGCGATCTGGGTGGCTATGTCGACGAAGCCCGCGCCGCCGTGGCCGCCGGTGTCACATTGCCGGCCGGCTATTCGATCACGTGGTCGGGGCAGTATGAATACATCCAGCGCATGCAAGAGCGGCTCAAGCTGGTCGCGCCTGCAACCTTGCTGATTATCACATTGATGCTGTTCATGGCATTCAACCGTGTGATCGAAGTCGGCATCATTCTGGCCGCCCTGCCCGTCGCATTGGCGGGGGGCGTGTGGTTCTTGTGGTATCTGAGCTTTGACATCTCGGTCGCCGTTCTGGTGGGGTTCATCGCCCTTGCCGGTGTCGCGGTCGAGACCGCTATCGTCATGCTGCTCTACCTCAACCTGTCATGGGAAAAGCGCCGCAAACTGGCCGCAGCCGAAGCGCGGGCGATGACCCCGCTGGACGTCGAGGAAGTTGTCTTTGAGGGCGCATTGCTGCGTGTGCGCCCAAAGGTGATGACCGTTGCCACGATCTTTGCCGGGTTGATCCCCATCATGTACGGCACCGGCACCGGATCGGAAATCATGCAACGCATCGCAGCCCCGATGCTGGGCGGTATGGCAACCGCCACGCTGCTTACGCTTTTCGTCATTCCGTCGATCTTTGTGATCTGGAAGCGGCTGGCCCTGAAACGGGTCAACCGCAGTTTGTTGCAGCCAGACGGCATCGCCGCAGCTGCCCACCCCGCCGAATAACACCCCAACCCGAAAGGACGATTTATGAAAACCCTCTCTCTCTTGATTTCTGCACTGACCCTGACCGCGCCCATGGCGATGGCGCAAACAAACCATTCGACCATGGACCATTCCAACATGCCGATGAGCGACGCACAGATCGAAGGCGCGGTTCACGCCAAGGCCATCGTCAATGCCATCGGTGACGGCACCGTCAATGTCAGCCACGAACCGATCCCCGAAATCGGCTGGCCTGCGATGACGATGGACATGGCCCTGACCCCCGACGCCGTCATCGACGGTGTTGCGCAAGGCGATGAGGTCATCTTGATGCTGATCAAGGGCGCGGATGGCATGTATGCCGTCAACGCCATGATGCCGGAATAAACAAACACGCGGCTGGCCGGGGTTATTCTCCGGCCAGCGCCCCTTTGAGTGAAATGGAAGACAGCACAATGCGCATCAAAATCGCCGTGATCACCGCCGCCGTTGCGACCCTTGGGGGCCTGTGGCTTTTATGGCCGACAGCGTCAGAACCGGTGGCCGAAACCACGCCGGGCGGTCCTATGGTCACCGTAACCCTGCCTGCATCACTGAGCACGCGCGAGAAGATGGGCGAAACCGCATTCAACGCCAGCTGCGCGGATTGCCATGGCACCAACGGTGCCGGACGTGACGGCATCGCCCCGCCGCTGATCCACAAGATTTACGAACCCGGTCATCACGGCGATATATCCTTTGAGCGGGCCGCCCTGTACGGGGTAAAATCGCACCACTGGACTTTCGGCGACATGGCCCCGGTCAAGGGGCTGACCGCCGCAGACATCGGCACAATCGTGGCATATGTTCGCGCGGTGCAACGTGCTAACGGTATCAACTAGACTGTTTTAAAAGGAATTTGCCATGAGACGCCCCATAACACTTGCCGCGGTTTTCCTGTTTGCCCTGACCTTTGCAGCGGGCCAGACCGCCGCACATTCCAAAAAGCAGGCGACGGTGCCAGCGGATGGTGCGGTCCTCGCAATATCGCCCGAAACCATCGCCATGACCTTTGACATGCCCCTTCGCGTGACCCTGATTTCCTTGCGCGACCAAGACGGTACGGACCACGCGTTGACACGCAGCGATAACATGCAACCCGTCAGCGATTTTGCCGCCACACCGCCCGCGCTTTCGGCGGGTGCATACACGGTGGAATGGCGCGGTCTGGCAGCGGACGGGCATCCCATGCAGGGCCAGTTCAGCTTTAACATCGCCGAGTAGAAGGCCATGTTGGATGCAATAGCAGGGGCCGACGCGCTGATCTGGATCGCGATCTGCGTCAAGGCGCTGGTCTATGCCACGTCCCTGACTGCGGCGGGGTCCGTGTTGTCCTACGTCTCATTGCGCCCCCTGCCCGCCGTTGAGCGCGGGTGGCTTGTGCGCCTTGCGGTGTTCTGCGCGCTTGCCGCGGCGGTTTTGTCAGTCGCGCGGCTGCCCCTGCGGGCCAGCTTTTTGATGGGCGGCACCTGGGAGGGTGCTTTTGACCCGATGATTTTGACAATGGTCGCGCAAAGCCCGCTGGGGACAAGCATTGCCCTGCGCCTCCTCGGGCTGGCGCTTGTTCTGGCGCTGCTGATCCCCGCGCGCATCGGAACTGCCCTGTCGGTGATCGGCGCAGTGCTGGTTGCCGCGTCCTTTGCGTTTCGGGGGCACGCGCTGGCCGAACCGCGCATCGTACTTGGCCTGCTGATCACCCTGCACATTGTGACCGTGGCGTTCTGGATCGGAGCCTTTGCGCCGCTTTACCGGCTTGCGGGGACGGATCGGGCAACTGCGGGGATGCTTGCCCATCGTTTCGGCCAATCTGCCGTCTGGTTTGTCGGGGTAATTGCGGTGTCGGGCGTGGTCACCTTATGGCTTTTGACGGGCAACCCCCTGACCGCGATCACCACAGCTTACGGGCAGCTTTTCATCCTCAAGATCGGCAGTTTTACGGCGCTGCTGGGGTTGGCGGCTTGGAACAAGCTGCTTTTGACACCCGCGTTGCTGCGCCAGGATCAGGACGCCGCGGTAAAACTGCGCCGTTCCATCGCGATCGAAGCCGTCCTTGTCGCGCTTATCCTTCTAACCACCGCAACGCTGACAACGGTGACTGCCCCAGCGGGGATCTGAAGGGGCGGTCTGATCGGGTTTACCGCCCCCCGATTGCCGCCCTTAAACGCTGACCCCAAAGAGATGCCCCACAGCGGCCGTGATGGCCATGGCAGCGGCCCCCCAAAACAAGACGCGGGCCGTCGCGCGCAGCTTGGGCGCGCCGCCGACTTGTGCGCCCAAAGCACCCAGACCGGCAAGACAGATCAAGGTCGCGATCACCACGGTCGGGATAATCTTGTCACTAGGTGCCAGAATGGCTGCGATAAGCGGCAGCGCCGCGGCGATGGTAAAGGTGAAGCCCGACGCAAGTGCCGCTTGCATCGGATTGGCCGCATGGACATCGGACAGGCCAAGCTCGTCGCGGATATGCGCGCCGAGCGCGTCTTTTTCGGTCAGTTCGCGTGCCACCAATTTGGCTGTTTCAAGCGACAGTCCACGGGCATGATAGATCGAAGCCAGCTCTGCTTCTTCGGCTTCCGGCGTGTCGATCAGGGCCTGCTTTTCACGCGCGATATCGGCGCGCTCCACATCCGATTGCGAACTGACCGACACATATTCGCCAGCCGCCATAGACATTGCACCCGCCGCAAGCCCCGCCGCCCCGGCCACCAAAATCGCATTCGGGCTTGGGTCCGCCGCCGCAACACCGACGATCAGGGATGAAACCGATACGATGCCGTCATTGGCCCCCAAAACAGATGCCCGTAACCAGCCCGAGCGATTGATGTAATGCAATTCTTCATGGGCGGATTCGTAAGGTAGGTTCATGGTGATCTCCTTTGAAAAGCTGGCTGCAACACGATTGGAGCATGATCCGAGAATAACGTGTCAGGCACAGGGATGTCCAACGCAACCCTTGATCCGCCCAAAACGAGGGCCAGAAACGCACACCCCGCCGCTGGCGACAGCGACGGGGGTAATGGCGGCGATCGGGCCACAGCGGGTTTGACCAAGCCCGCAACATGCAAACTGTGGTTAGACGATTAGAAGGCGCTAAGCGTCAGCATCCCCGAGATCACATAGTCGGACTGGTTGGTCAGCGACTCTTTGATCGGGGCCGCAATCGACAAGGTGCCGCTTGCGTATTTGCTGAAGCTGTAGTTCACGCCAAGCCCTGCCGAGATCAATGTGGTGTGGCTTGGGAAGGTTGAATAGACCTCGCCGAAATCGGCAAAGACAAACCCGTCCAAGGGCTTGCCCTTCACCTCGAACTGTTTGTGCAGTTCCGAGCTGACGTAATAGCCGCTATCGCCCGCAACACCATCTGCCGGATAGCCGCGCACCGTTGTCGGGCCGCCGATCTGGAACAGCAGGTTGCCGGGCAACAGCTTGTCGTTGGAATGTTGCCATGCCCCGGAGCCCACATAGGTCAGCCCGTTGGCAAAACGGTATTGTCCGTTGAACGACCCCGCCAGCAGAAAGATATCGCGGTCGGTGCTGGCGATATTATCCGTTGATTTGGCGAATACGCCCTGAATTTGTGTGGCAACCGACCCGTTATCCCCGCGATAGGACAGGGTGACGCCGGGCGCGTATTTGACGGTCTTGCTGTCCACAAGCGGCACCCCTGCGGATGCAGATGTGCTGGTTCCGGCAAAGGCCGATGCCGTGCCAAGCACCGTCCAGCGGTCATTGATGAACAACGGGTGCGACAGGCTCAGGTCTGCCGATTTGGATTTGCCCCTGATATCAAGCACCGTGGTCGGCCCTGCAACAACAGCAATGTTGGACGCCGTGACGCTTGCGGCCAGACGTGTGCCATAGGTGTTGATCGGAAACTCGTAGCGCAAAGTGCCCGAAGAGCTGCCTTCGCTGAAGGACAGATAGGTCAGGAACGTATCGTCATTGCCCATGATGCCATAGCGACGGTAAAGCGCCGACAGCTGGACTTCTCCCGTGGAGGTAACGCCTTGGTTATCCACGTAAACCTCGAGCTCGGTTTTGGGCGGCTCCGTGATGCCAAGCAGCAGATCGGTATAGCCAAACTCGGCTCCGGGCTGCAACAAAAGCCGCAGCTGGGCGCGGTTGGTCGCGTTGAAAAGTTCAATGTCCTTGCTGGCGGTGGGCACATCAACGGTGGTGCCTTTGGCAAGGGTCACACGGTCAAAGACAAATTCATCTGTCGACGTGCGTTCACCGACCAAAGCCACATTGCCCAACTGCCCTTCGACCAACCGGATCTCGAGGTTGCCTGCATTCAGGTTCTGCGGCGGCAAGATCGCGGCCGCGGTGACGATACCCTTTTCGGCGTATAGATCGTTAACATCCCGGACCAGTTCGGAAATCTGCGAGAAATCCACCCGCTTGCCACGGTATTTCGCCGCGATCGGTGCCAGTTCTTCCTGTGTCAGAAAGGCAGACTCGGGCCCGATGGTCACGCTGCGCAGCAATACGGTTGGCCCGCCGCTCGGCGGTAGATCGCGGCGGTTGATCTCGTCTGTAATAACCCCCGGCCCCGACTGCCGCGTGCTCGAACCTGCGTCTTCCTGTTCAAGACGGCGGCGGTTTTCATCGGCAATCCGGCTTTGGATGTTGGCTTGCTGCGCGGTAACCTGGGCGGATACGGGCGTTGGCAAAGCCATCCCCCCACCGATCAGGGCCGCTGCGGATGCATGAAAGAGAATGGTACGGATGCTATTTTGCATGAAGTAACCTTCTTTGGGTTTTAGAGACGTTTTTTGATTATGCTCGATTGTTTTATGTTTCATTTTCTTCATCCGTTACTGGACCCGCAGCATGACTGCCGGACCCGAGCCGCGCACAAAGATCATGTACTCTACGCCGTTGATAACGACGACTTCGCCGTCAAACTGCGCCAGATCCAATGTATCTTCCTCATCAACGGCGACGGACCCAAAGGAACGGATCAAAGGATCATCCGCTTGTTGGATATTGCGAACCGTATCGCGGATCAAACTGATGCCGCCCAGTGGTGTTGGCAAGACGTCGATCAGTTTTGATGTTGTGTCATACTGAACCACGATGCCGTTTGTTGAGGTCGTGTTGTCATCAAGGGTCAACCCAAAGCCGAAGGACGGCACAAAGACCTGCACGTTACTGCCCGATTGCGGCACTGGCGTGCGATTATCAACCTTGATCGTCTGGATCGGCGATGTCAGCAGCAATGATCCCGGCACATAGGCATTCTTGATCTCGGTGCGTGTTGCCGTTGTCATCAAGGTTGTATCGACCACTTTGAGGTCATCCACGATAATGCCGGCAGGTGCATCAACCGTCACGGCGGCAGAGGTGCCGACCGTGTCATTCGCCCCCGTCAATGACATGTTCAACGGGCTTGGGCCGCTTGGGGTCTGTGTGACCGCCGCGCTAATCTTGTCTGCGCGCAGCTCGATCGTGTCGGCCACCTGAACATCGGTGAGGTTCAATTCATTGGTGGCTTGCAGATACAGATTGCGCCCGCCGATCACCCGGATGTTCAACGATCCGGGCAAACCGCCTGCCCCTGCGGTATTGGTCACATCGCCAATCGCGATTTCGGTATCGCCCGTGATATCGCCGGTCGATGTGATTGTTGAATCAACCCCTGTCCGGATGGCGTTAAAGGTCACACCGTCGCCCGTGATCTCGCTTGATCCGGTTGTGGTGATGTCCGTGCCGCTGACCGCCCCGGCCTTGGAGGTGATGGTGGAATCGCCCCCTGCCATGATGGTGTCAAAGACCACGCCATTGCCGTTGATGACACTTGACCCGTTGGCATCGATATCACCACCGGTGACCGACCCGTTGACCGACGTCACGCCGATGTTTCCAACATCAGTTGGCAGGCCAGCCGCTGTCAATTTCGTAAAGGTTACAGCGTCTTGCGCGACAAAGCTCTGGCTTCCGCCAGCGGTCGCATCAACGATATCCATCGCGCCTGTACCTGTGACCGTGATCCCGCCTTGGTTTGCGGTCAGCGCGGTCAGTTTGATATCGCTCAGCGCGTCAACACTGATCGATCCGTTTGCCGCCGAAGCGTCAAGCAGACCGGTGACGATACGCAATGGATTTGCAACATCTGTAACCGTGTCATCATCGGCTGTTTCATTGGCACGGGTTTTGTCGCCAATACCCTGACCCGCGACGATCTTGACCCCTGCGCCCGCTGTTGTGGCGCTGATGTCAAAGGCACGTCCCGCAAGGGTACCGGCAAAGACCTGCCCCCCTGCATCAATATTGACCGCATCCGTCGCACCGCTGGAGGATTTGACCGCAGTAAGTTGCGCATCCCCGACCGTGGTGATGGCGACCTTGCCTGCGGCTGTTAGCGCCGCACCGTTCAACATCTTGAGCGACTCCGCGTCAACAGACGCTGCCCCCGCACCGGATGTGACTTGCGCGTTCTGACCCAGAACTTGACGCCCGCCCGCTGTCAGGATGATCGCACCTGCTGTGTCAACGACACCGTCGATGACGCTTTCGCCCGCAGCACTCAGCGTGATATCGCCGCCATTTGTTGATTTGGCTTCGGTCACGATAAATTTCGATCCCGACGGCCCGTTCAGATCAATGCTGCCTTGGGCATTTGCGGTGATCTTGCCTTTTGGGTTCACCCCGACGTTCAAGGCATTGCCCGGCGCACCGATGGTCCCGTTGGCCGCCGTCAATTCGACTTCGGTGCCCAGAATGTTGATCAGCAGATCGCCGTTCGCATTGGTCAGTGATCCGTTCAAGGCGTTCAGTTTCACATTCTGTGGCGAATAGATCGTGTCGATGGCACCACCGTTTGCAAACTCGAGGTTCACGGAGTTTTGCGCCCGTGCCGTAGTTGTGGCACCGGCGTTCAATGCAAGCCGTACCGGAACGGTGTCAGTCCCGATACCACCTTGTGACGATTCCAGGATCAGGTTGCCTGTCGAAATCATGCTGCCGCTTGCCGCGTTTGTGATGCCGTTGCGCACCTTGATGCGGGTTTCGCCTTTTGTGGTCACGGCCCCCAACAAGGCACCGCTGCGCGACGCAAGGAAGGCCTTGCCGATGTCGCTTTTCACGTCGGTCCCCGCGGCGGTTGCCACATCGAGGTTCAGCTTTTCGGCCGCAGCAAAGTTCAACGGACGTTTGCTCAGCACGGTCAGCAAGGTGTTTTCAGGCGACACCTGCCCCGCAGCCGCCGCATCAAATGCTGCTTTCTGCGTTGCGCTAAGGGTGTCGTAATCTTCCCAAAGCGGAATTTCGACATCGCCGCCCGCCGTGGTGATGGTCAGCAGCAGGTCGGTACGTTCTGCGGCAGCCAAAGCGACTTTTTGATCTGGCGTCAAAAGCGCCGGATCAAGGCTGGACCGGATGGAGACACCCAGATTGCCTGTGCTGTCTTTGACGGTTTCACCAATGCCCTTTTTGGCAAGGATCGTGACTGTCCGACCCGAAACGTTTGGATCCTTGATCACCGGGTTCGTCCCCGTGACCGTTTTCAAGGCACCCGGCGCGATGGAGAACGCCAATTCGCGCTCGGTCCAGACCGACCCGCTGGTCAATTGCGCCCGTTCATCCGTGGTGGCACCTACCTTGTGCCCCTCGACATAGACACCGCCGGTTTCGGAGCCGACCGTGGCGTCCAGTTTGCGGTAGCTCTCGGTTTGTTCGGTTTCATAGGCGCTGATCTTCAACGCGACTTCGGCATCGACTTGCGCCGTTGTATAGGCCGGATTGGCCGCCTTGATCTGGTCGCCGTAATAGCTGGTCAGCGCCTTGTGCTGGGCTGATGTCGGGTCGACTTTTACGGTGAACGCGGCATCAAATACCGTTGGGTCAGCCTGGGTTTGGCGGATTTCCCAATATTGATGGTATTGCTTGGTTTTGACGTTTTCGAACGCTTTGATGGTCTGCTCTTGCTTGAGCGCGTTATTATTGCCGATGGCATCGACGCTTTGAACAACGCCGGCACCGTCCGTTACTGTACGACCGGTGGATTTATCCAGCAAGCCAAGGCTATCCCAATACCCCAACAACTGGTTGTAAGTGCGGGTATCAATGGTTTCGACCGGATTGTTGTCAAGGATCTGACCCTTGGACGCGAGGGTGACATTGCCCCCCAGCGACAAGGCCTGATTGACCAGCATGGTACCGTCAGTCGTCGAACCATCCGTATTGCCGGCCCAGCTTCCTGAACGGATACCGATGTCGCCAGTTGCAACAGCCGTCAGACCCAGCACCGCATTTTGAGGTGTTTCGCTGAACGGACGGAAAGACTGGTCGCTGGTAAAGCCGGTGTTCACGCGCAGCAGCTTGCTTTCTTTTGCCGCGTCCCATGTGGCGGGATCATAGTCGGGGGTTTCACCGATAGATCCGCCCAAGGCCGTCAGATTGGCGCGCCAGCCCTGCACAAGCGACCCGCCAGCACCAGCAAGTGCCGGGGATGTGCTGGCAAGGATCGACCCGAAGGACACAAGGCTGACATTCCCGCGCGAGGTGGCCTCGTCCAGGGTTGCCGTGCCTGCCGCCGTGATATGGCCCGCAATAATGTCGCCGCGGCTGATCGCCGAGACGTTGCCGTTGCCAGCATTGGCCGTGAAATACCCGTTACCGGCGCTTGCGCCTGTTAGGTTCACCGCCAGTGCCAAACCGGGTGCATTTACCGGATCGGTTGGCTTCTTGATGCCACCCACAGACCCGCTTGCATTCAGGATCGCGGTTTGCGCGCTCAGCAGGGAGTTTTTCGTGCCCTGAATGATTGAGCTTTCCGTTCCGTTTGCCGTGATCGTGGTGGTGCCCGCAACGTTGGTCAGGTTGCCGTCGAGGATGACATCGCTGCCGGAGGTGATGTTGATCGAACCTTGGTCCTGACCGATGAATTCGACCGCGATCGGGTAATCCGCTCTGAGCGACTCCGTGGTGATGGTCGTATATTCCTGCGTCAGCTTTGCATAATATGTCTTTTCGGACACGATACACAGTGTCCACCAGTTACAGCTGCGTGAGCTGGAGCCGGTGTTTTCGAACTCGTTCTTTGTAAAGGTGGTGTCGTTCGCTGTGGTATACTGGGTCCCTGCATTGGCCAGGTCGGTATTTTTTGAGATGGTAGATGGCGGCTCTTGGAAATAGGCACCGTTCTTATTGGTCAGTCCCCCACCGGTTTTCGTATTGACGGTCGTGACATAGGTACCATCCTCCAGCCGGGCAATGCTCAAGCGGGCCGGGTTACTATCGAGGGTAAGGCTATTGATGCTCGCCACCGTCAGATCCGACGAGCCGAACAACTCGGTCGAGGTTTTGGAGTAGTTCGAGGTTTTCGAGAAAGTCTCGCCTGTGGTCCAGACATAGCGTTGGTTGGCTTCGGGATTAAAGGTCGCATCGCGATCTGTGCCGTCTTTTGCGACGACGCCGCCCGTGAATACCAATGCGCCCGTTGCATTGTTGATCGTGCCGGTCTGCGACACGCTTTTTACGACACCGCCCGTTGCGCCAGGCGTATATTCCCGCTCATAGGTCGTCTTGCGGATCGACACGACCGGATTGGTAGGGTCCGTAACATTAACCCCGATGACATCGGTGATCTCGATCTTGCCTTTGGTGCCCCGCAGATCGCCGGCTGGGTCTTCGCCCGTGCTAAGCGATTTCAGCACAACAGGAATATTCCCAGTGTTGGTGATATCAATTTTGCCGAAACCATCCAGAACATTCAGCTTACCGGCACCATCCGAGGTGTTCATGATCTGGCCGAACAGCTGGATATAGCCGCCGCGTACACTGGCCCCGTTCACAAGGTACTGTTTGTTCTTGGCGTCATAAGACGCGCCGATGTTGTTGTCCGGTCTGGTCGAAATCACCGAGAAGATGCCGTCGCCGCCATTGGCTGCGGTGTAGTTATCGGCAAAGGTCTTGTCGAATTCCAGACGGCCTTCGATCTGGCCTGACAGGTAATCCTTGATGTTGACCTGTGTGGCCACACCGCCGATTGTCAGCGTCCGCACAGGCGACGCGTCCGGGTTCTTGGCCAGTTCACCCTCATATTGCGCGTTGACCAAGGCCAGTTCTTCGGGGTCGATCCCGACAGGGACAAAGCTAAGGATCAGCCCGCCACCCAGATCTTTGCTCAGTTCCTTGACGGTCGCGTTTTTGTTTGCGGTGACAAGCGCGTTAATTTCCGCCTGCGTGCGCCCGACCAATTCGGGTGCGCCCGTCAATTTCGGTGCCCCGTCCAGATCAAGCTTCCAATTGGCAATGCCGCTTTGGATGGTGCTGTTGATGTTCAGATACCGCGCCGCAATCGATACCGAGCCATTTGCGGTGATGCCCTTGCCTGCTTCGGTTGCGTCTTTGGGGTCCGAAAAACTGGCCGGGTCGCCGCCGATATGGTTGAACCCGTTGACATAGCTGGAGACGAAATCACCGTTTCTGGCCAGAATATCGACCGAGCCCGCGTTGATCTTGCCGCGGATATAGATGTTGCCCGATGCGCTGTCGATTTTCACCGCACCGCGGGTGTTCTCGATCACGGCACCTGTCTTCAGGATGATATCCGGTGCAAGGCGCTTGTTGGCAAGCTGGGCCTTGGCGGACCCCGGTACGTAGTAATCGGAATCCTCGGTGTTGTATTCCGAATAGATCTCGACGGCACCGCGGCTGGAATTGCGCGATGTTTCGATGTTCTTGAAATTGCCTGCGACGCCACCGGCGTTCAGGCGGGTGATATCGTCATTGTCATAGACCAACACGCCATTCAGACGCACATTGCCAGCGTCGTAATCAGGAATGATCAGGTTGTTCAGCTTCAGCGTGTTGGACGTCTGGTTGCGGATCACGATCTTGGCGTCACCTGGCGCGTTCAGATATCCCGTGCTGCTGGCAGCGGAAGTTGCGGTAGATTTCAAGACATCCGCATTGAACGACAGGTTGCCCAAACGTGCGGCTGCATCGTTGATCTCAATGGTAAACGCCGTCGGCGTGCCGCTTGAATTCGACGCGGTCGCGGCCTCGTTGGATTTGACCGCATAATCGGCGGATAGACCGTTCCAAACCGTAATATATTGCGTCAGCGACTTGTTCGGTGTCGTCGCATCTGCCGGGGTCGCAGTGACCGCGTTCAGCGTCGATACCTTGCCGTTAACGGCCGTCACGGCCGTGTTCAAAACGGTCTGAACACCGACCATGCCTGCTGCGGCCTTGTTCACCCGTGTCAGCGCGCCGTTTTGCGTCGGCACTGTGGCGCTTTCTTGCAACAGGGCTGTCTGCTTGGCAAGGTTAGCGTCGTGGTTTGCCTGAGCCGTATTTCTGGCATTCAACGCGTCTGTCTTCTGGGCTGCCGTCGATCCAGCAGCTGCATTTACCGTTGTCAGGTTCGTTTCGGCTGCCGCGAGGTTGTTGGCAGATGCAGTAATTGTCGTGTTCAACAACGAGGTCAGATTAGATTGTGCCGTCGCCGCGCGGTCTTTGGTAATCACTGATTGCGCCGACACGATAAGGTTGTTGGCAGTGATCGTATCAAGGTTTGACTTGATGACATTCTTGGCATTGCCAATGGCAAGGCTTGCCGCCGTAGCCGCAGTGGTATCGCCCACAATCAACGCCGCTGCCAAAGCTGCCTGTTGCTGGCTGATCTCGGTTGTCTTGGCGGTGATGATGCCTTGCGCCGCGACGCTATTGGCCTTGGCCGTTGCAATCTTGTCTGCTGCGGCCTTGCCTTGGGTCAAGGCTGTGTTTGTGTTGTTCACGAACGTGGCCTGGCTGCCCGTCCCAGTATAGGTCGTGATGGTGCTGATTGTGGTCAGCGTCGTTGCGCCGTTTTTGGTCAGACCGAAATTTGCGTCATCATAGCTTGTGCTGGTGAGATTGGCGTTATCAACATAATCACCCTCAATACCAAGATAGGCTGCGGCGCTTAGGTCGTTGCGCACAAGCGAGATGTTGTCGTCAATAATCGCAACTTCCTTGAGGCGCGCAGCTTTTGGAGACGGGCCGGCGTAATCACCGGGAATGTATTTGCCAGTTCCGTCAAATTCACCCAGCCCGATATCCACCAGCTTGCTTTGCAAGAAGGTGATTTCGCTTTGATAGGCCGCTTTTGCAATCGGATCGGAAGCGTAGTCTGTCAGCAGTGCATCCAGTTCGGCAACCCGATCCAGAATATTGGTGCCCACTGGCGCGCTGACGGGGGCTTTATAGGTAATATTCGATCCGGGGTCCGCAGCAAGACAGGCCGATGCATCCGCATCACATGATGTGTCCACATAGCGCAAGGTGAGTGTTTTGTAACGCTGGATACCGGTCTGGATCACACCATCGGCGGTGATCTGCGATTTGCCTGCATTCGTATGGGTCGTGCCGCCATGGTAATCAAAGGTCACATCGCCGCCGCCGAACGCGTTGGAAACAGCGCTTGCCACTTTTGCCAGTGCTTCACGGTAGATATCCTTGCCCGTGCCAACTGCCTTGGCATCAATTTCCCCACGGCTTGCGCTGACCGTGATATCGCCTGCGGCGCGCACGCCTTCGGTCAGGGTCGGGTCACTTTTCAGGATATCCACGGTGCCGGTCGAACTTACGGTCACAACCGGGTTCGGGGATGCCGGAATTGGGATCGCGGTCTTGTTAAAGATATCCAGAACCGCGTTGAAATTCAGCTGGCCATCAACGCCCGCTTCATCCTGCCCTGCCGTGATCGCGATGGTGCCGTGGCTCGGTGCCGTGCCATCCACAGGGTTCACCCCGTCAGAGACCTCGAGCAGCGCGTTTGCACCGATGGTGACTTTGTTGTCGCCGGTATAGTTGACGTCAATGTCGCCCGATGGTGCCCCGGCAAGGCCGTATGTCGTGGCCGCCGCGCGGTTGTCGATGTCGGCCGCACTCCAGGCGTTCATCACCACGTCGCCCTTATCGACGATCACCTGCGCCTTATCACCAACGCTCAGCGAGGTGTTCGATATCACACCGGTCTTGATGTCGGCATTGGCCAATGCAATCGCACCACCCGAGTCGATCTTGACCTTCTGCTGGGAGACAATATCGCTCATCGCGCTCATCTTGAGCGTCGACAGGGCCGACGCGCCCGAGGTCATCAGATGGACCGCGCTATTTGCGCCAATCGACGCATTTGTGGTGTTGTGATGGATCGTAACCGTGGCGCCGCCCGCCGGAAGATTGGCAAGACCGCCCGACGCGGAATTGACGTTAAAGGCACCACCGGCTGCGAAAGGGTTCACCGTCCGGTTTTGTGCATCAATGGTCAGGTTCGCCGCATACAGCCTCATCCCGTCGCCAAGATGCGCGTCGACATCGCTGACAACCGTATGTTTCATCGCAGCACCGCTGCCCCCAATAAGGGAGGCTTGCGTGCTGTCGACAGTGCCGCCGAATTTGCTGAGGTGTGCGGCGCTTAGCTGCGCGTCACCGCCCGTGATATCGGCGGTAAAGGTACCGTCAATGGCCGCCTTGGTATTGCTATCCGCACGTGTCGTGCCAGATGCGGCGGACCCCGCCACAAGGCCGCCACTGCCCGCGACAACCACAGCCGTGTTATCATCCGTGCCATTGGCGTTCACGGTCAAGGAACCCGCCTTGAGCGAGGTCAGACCGGTCAAGGTGGCTTGGGTTTTTGTATTGGATTTCGCCGTTGAATCGTTGAAACCGGCGGCGACAAAGCCAAGCGCAAGGCCAGATGCATCGGCATTCTGAAGCGTCGAAGACGTGGCATCGACATTCACAAGGCCCGTGGCTTTCAGCGTGCTGCCTGTCACATTCGCAAGGGTTTCAGCCTTGTTTTCTGCGGTCGATACAGTTGCCGTAAGCCCGACCAGCGCCCCTGCCGCGCCCAGCGATTTCGCTTTGGCGCTTGGGGTGGAGGTAAGTGCGGCAACCTTGATGCTGCCTGCGGTGATGTTTGCGCCGTTGATGATCGACGCTTTGGCCTTTGTGGCGATTGTCGTGTCGGCACCCGATCCGCCAACGGCCAGACCGCCCGCGACAGCCACACCAATGGAATCTGTGCTGGCCTCGGATTTGGCGGTTGCAAGCACCTCAACGGCATTGCCGGCCGTCAGAATGGCATTATCGACTGTCGCCGTGACAGTCGGGTCGATCGTTGCAATCGTCGCAGCCCCGGAAATCGCGGCACCCAGGCCACCACTTGCGGCAATCGCTTCTGCGGTGGCTTTGTCATCGGAAGATGCACTCACCGTGACGGCCCCTGCCCCGATGTCCGAATTCTTGATATAAGCATCAATCGCGCCGCCAATCGTTGCGGTTGCCACAGATGCACCAGCGCCAACCCCGAACAGGCTGACCGCCGCGCCAAAGCCCTTGAGCTTGGCCGTGCGTTTGGCATCGGCACCCACATTGACCAAGCCGCCAACGGTCATTTTCTGCCCGTCTGCAAAGGCTTTGGTGCGTGATGTGTCATTGACCACGATAACATCCGCGCTGAGCGCGACCGTCCCTGCAATGGTCCCGGCATAGCTGTCGCCGGTCAACATATGGCTGGAGAAGGCGTTGATGTTCACGCCACCGCCCGCCGTAATGCGCGGCAGGATTCCGTGTACATCAGCACCGGTTCCAACGGCCTGTGCCGTGCTGCCGGTATTCACGTTCAACACCGCAATACCCGCGCCAACCGCGCCGCCGCCAGCAGCAAAGCCGCCCGTGGTGATGTCGACTTCCAGCTCATCCGAGCTGTTCAGCGAAACGTCACCACCCGCATTGATCAGCACATTGCCAACACTTGCCGAAGTGCCACCCGGTACCGCAAGGGTCGAGGCCGCACTGGCCACATCAATCGTGTCACGCTTGGCCTTGGCCGAGGCGTTGATTGCCTTGACCCGGTCATCATCCGACGATTTCAGAAGGTCGAACACCACATCGTTCTTGGCCTGATCCTGTGCCTGTGTGTTGACCTTATCCATGTCCGCGGCACCATCACTGGAGTCGCTCAATTGCTTATCCGCTTCGCCACCCGAAGCCACGCCATCGCCGTAGCTATAGACCGAAAGACCCACAGCAAGGGCAAAGACGCCGCCCGATCCGCTGACCACTTTGGAGTCGCCTGCCTTGTTGGACAAACCACTGATCAGCACGTCGTTCTTGGCATTGATCGATACACCGTCTTCGACATAACCGGCTGTGGTTGTCTTGAACACGCCAACGTCAATCGCACCCGAAAGCCCGACAAGCCCACCCGAAACGGCCCCTGCCGCCACCGAAGACGTGGTTGAATCGCGCGCTGCGATCACGACGTCCTGGGCCGCATGACCGCTGCCGTTCGCCACGTTGATCTTGCTGTTGGCCCCGATAAAGGCCGCTGTTTTCACGGTGACCAGATCAAGCGACAGAACACCCGCGATCCCTGCATACAGCCCGCCTGCGCCCGACACGACAAGCGCCAGTGCAGATTGCTCGGACTCCGCCTGGACATTCAGACCACGTGACGCGGTTTTTGCGCCAAATCCACTGCCGTTGAACACATCGCGCGTGCCATTGCCGCCATAGGCCGACACATCTGCACTGCTGGCGATCGACGCGGTCACGGTCTTGTCGACAAGGATGACCCCCACTGCGGCACCAACGCCGGCGGTGCCACCAATTGCAACGGAACCGGCCATCATGCCGGTGCGGGTGATATCTTGTGCCAGAACGTCAACATTGCCCTGCGCCACGGCTTTGCCGCCCAGTGTCGCTGTCGTCTCGGTGGTCAGGTCAAGCGCCGACCCGCTGCCCGCAATCGCAGCAACGCCGCCGCCACTGCCCGCAATCGCCCAGATCCCGAAGTCTTCGGTGGCTTTGGCCGACACCAGAATATCATCCATCGCGGCAATATCGGATGTACCGCCGCCAACTGTGGCTTTGGTGGTTGTGTTCACGATCATCGCGTTCACGCCCGCGCCGCCGCCGACGGACCCGCCAATCGCAACCGCCCCCGAGAAACCGAGCGCATAGACATCGCTGGCCGCCGCAACCGAAACCGATTGCAAGGCATCCGCAACACCGGCCATTTTGTTGATCTGGGCGTTCAGGCCGATCACCGCTTGGGTGCTCATGGTGATGACCGGAACGCTTGCCGAAATCGACACGGCAACGCTGCCCGCCGCCGTACCGGCAACCGCCATCGAGCGTACAGAACTGACACCGGAGGCGTTTACGATAACGCCCTTTGCCGCATCCAGAATGGCAACCGATTTGCGTTCTTTGGTCAGCAGATCGAAACCTGTCTGGCTTGCTCCGGCAGATGCCGTGCGTGTGCCGACATCAGCCGACTGGAACCCACCCGACCCACCATAGGCCTGGAAATCACCCCGGTAGCCGGTGGTGAACTGTTGCGTGCCGCCATTGCCAAGGGCCGTGACCCGCGCGTTATCCGCGACTTTTGCAAGGGTTGTGGCATCAATGACCGTGACACCGACCGACGCACCAATGCCCGCCGATCCGCCGCCCGCAATTGCACCATCCAGCATATCGATGCTGACCTGATCATCCGCCAGCACCGCGACGTTGCCATCGGCATAAACGCTGGCCGTATCGCCGATTTCGGCAGTTGTTTCTGTGGTCACCGCATAGACCGCAATCGCGCCGGCAAGGCCCGCAGACCCGCCGATCCCCACGCCAACCGTAATAGCGGACAGGTCTTCCACGTTCTTGGCATCCAGCACGACATTGCCCGAAGCAACAACCGAAGACGCGCCGATCTTGGCGGCTGTCTTTTTGCCGATCACACCAACGCCGACACCGGCACCGGCACCCGCACTGCCCCCACCAGAGGCCGCACCACCGATCGACAGCAAGGTCGATACATCACGCGCGGTCATATCAAGCGATCCGGCGTTATGGGCATTGCCCACTTTGCCAAAGGCACCGACCAACGCTTCGGTTGTGGTATCCAGAACGTAAACGGCTGCACCTGCACCCACGGCATTGCTGCCGCCTGCGGCACCCGCTGCGGCAATCACCGTGCCGGTTTCATTTGCGGTCGCCGAAATGGCAATCGCGCCGCCTGTGTTGATCTCGGCGCGGTTGGCAACGCTTGTGCCAGCGGCCATCGCCGCGCGTGTCACGTTATTGATCGTGACCACGGCTGCGGATGCCCCAACCCCGTTCGATCCGCCACCGGCGGCCCCGCCTGCAAGGCTGAACATGCTGAAATCATTGTCGGCAATCAGGTTGACCGCCCCGGACGCGGTCACACGCGCGCCAACCCCCATCAGGGCCTCGGCGCGGTTTTGCGAGGTGATCACGGTGGCCACACCATTCACGGCATTGTTTGCCGCCGCGGCGACCGACACGCCAAAGGCCTGAATGTCCTGGGCTGCAATCGCGCTGTTGGTAAAGCGCGCGGCGTTTGTCACAACCGCATTATCGCCAAGTTTGCTGATGGTCGTTCCGGAACTGACGATGACCGATCCTGCAACGCCAACACCTGTGCCGCCACTGGCCGAAATCGCGCCGGACAGGGCTTTGGCGAGGAATTTGTTATCCGCCTGAAGGGTTACATCATTGTTGCGCGCATTGATGGCACCGCTGCCGATTGTGGCTGACACATCATCGCTGAACACCATCACCGCAAAGGATCCGGTGATAGATGTCTTGCTGCCCGCAGACCCGCCGATCGCCTCGACGTAATAGTTGTTTTCACCCAGCAACTGGCCCGTGGTCAGTTTGGTTTTCAGATCGTCAAGATCGGTGAATTTGAACAGCGTTGGGGAATCGATCTTATGATTCAACGCCTTGACGCTTAGGCCGCTGGCCGTGATGTCGCTGCCCGTCCCGATCGAGGCCGTGTAATCCTTGTCGGCAACCACAACTGCGATGGATGCACCGATCCCTGTCCCGCTGGACCCGACAGCGCCCGCAAGCGCCTTGGCGGCCAGATGGCTGGTGTTCTCGGTCTTGACCGAAACCGCGCCGCCATTGGTGATTTTGACGTTGTTGCCAATCGCCGCCTTGGTTTCGCCGGTCGAAATGCCGACCGCCATAGCCCCTGCAATGGACACCTTCTTGCCGGTAGCACCAGCGATGCCAAGTGCGGTCAGTTTCGCGCCATATCCGTCATCCGCATTTTCGCGCGATGTCGCAGAAATCGATACGCTGCCGGGGGAATTGATTGTGGCCCCGTCGCTGACGGTCGCGGCGGTTTTATTGTTGATGATCCCCAGCCCCACACCGATGCCGATGCCGGTGTCGCTTTTGGGATTTGCAGCAAGACCACTGCCGGATGTTGCCATGCCAATCTGGTTGCTGGCCGTGACGGACACCGCCCCGCCCACATTCAAGGTCACGTCGCCCAATGTTGCCGACACGTTGTCCTGCGCGGCCGCGATCCCTGCGGCGGCGGCGACGGTCAGCTTGGAGCCGCTTGACTTACCCTTTGAATCGCGCTGCGATCCTTTGGTTTTGTCCATTGTGTTTGCGGATGTTGACGTGCCGCCTGTGGTCTCGTTCTTTTTCTCGTCCGTCTGGTTGAACTTGCCGCCTTCGGCCGTGGCGCTTGCTGTGGCGTCATAGGTGCGGGCCGAAGTTGCCGAAATCGCCAATGATCCCGCCGTCAGGTCGCGCGCCAGAACAGCGCTGGTCAAAGAGGTGTTCTCGAGCGCGCCATCAGATGCGCCGTTGCCCAGAATAAGGGCCGCAGATGCACCAACGCTGACCTTGGAGGATTTGTTTTCACCCTTGGATTTGGCCGTGTTTTCGCCCGTGTTGGTGGCAGAAATCGTAACCGCCCCCGCGCCCATGCCCAGACCGTTGCCCGTGCCAACCCGTGCGGTTGTGCGTTCGTCCAACATGGCCAATGCCACCGATGCATCCACCGCGATACCGCCCGCCGCCCCGGCAGAGGCGTCCGTGACCGTGTCGATGTCGGTGTTGGCGTCAACCTCAAGGCCTGTCCCGTTGGTGAATGTCGCACCGTCTTGCAGTTCGGCCGTGGTGTTGGTTGTGATCAGGTTCAACGCAACCGATGCGCCAACCCCGACCGACGCGCCCGCGCCGCCCTTGTCGCTGGGGGCCGCGATTGCTGTCGCCAGCATTTTTTCTTCGGCCTTGATGCTGGACGTCCCTGTCTTGGCGTCAACACTTGCAGCGCCTGAAATGGAGGCAGTCGTCTCCACATTGACGATGTTCAAGGCCAGCGATCCTGCGATCCCGACCTTGCTGCCGCCTGCACCCGATGTCGCCTTGGCGAATATCGTGTCGGTCGGGGTCGCTGCACCTTGCAATGCGGCGATATTCACGCCCGCAGCGCTATGGGTCCCCTGCCCGAGTTTCGCGGTATTCTTGGCCGTAATCACGTTGACCGACACGGCCACGCCGATACCGACCTTTGACTGACCACCATCCGCGCCCTTGACCGCAGACCCGTCCGAGGTTGCAGAGCCGTTGGCGTTGCTGGCCGATGAAATATTGAGCGACCCGCCAGAGGTAATGTTCACCCCGTCATTCGTGACCGCTGTGACAGAAGATTTCTGGACGTTGACGGCAACTGCCGCGGCCGCTGAAACCTTGCCTTCGGATGTTTTGGCCGAACGCCCGCTTTCATTGCCAGCCTCAGTCGATGTGGCGCTGCGTTGATCGGTCGAACCGACCTTGGCCTTGCCCTGCTTGTCAGAAGCCGAGGTCAGCTTGGTCGTGGCTGTTTTATCGACACTGTCGCCGGTGCTGGTGGGGGCGGCATTGGCATCATCGCCCTCTTTGGCACCCGAAGCTGTTGCCGTGGCCGAGAGCGTCGAGGAAGACACACCGATCGCGTTGAACGTCACCGAGCTTGCCGCGCCTGCTGCGCTGACATCACGGTCGGTTGTCGCCAATACCCGATCATCAATCAGGGCCAGCGCCAGCGATGCGCCGATGGCCGCTTTGGTGCCTGCCGCAGCGGCCTTGGCCGTTGTCGTGACGGTTGAATCCTGTGTGGCGGAAACCGAAACCGCGCCGGTGGTTGCAAGGGTTGCCCCCGTGCCCAAACGCGCGGTGGTTGTGTTATTTACCAAAGACAGCGCCAGAACAGGCGTCAAAGAGAAGCCCCCGGACGACCCTGCTTCGGCGGTTGTGGTGACGGTATGTTTCGCGGAGGCGTCAACAGACACCGCACCGGCCCCTGTTACAGTGGCGGAATCAGACAATTCGGCAACGGACCGGTTTGCGATGATGTTCAGACCAACCGATGCACCGATCCCAAAGGAAGACCCCGATGCGCCGCCGCCAACGGGTTTGGCTTCGGCGGTGGTTGTGGTTTGGTTATCTGCTTTCAATGTAACAGCGCCCGCACCGGTGATGGCAACACTGGCCGCACTCGAAATCCGGGCGGTGCTTTGCGTATCAATCAGGTTCAGCGCCAGCGATCCGGCAACCCCGACTTTGCTTCCGCCCGCACCCGACGTGGCGCTGGCAAGGAATTCATCCGACTTCGTGTCTGTGCTGGCAGGGTTCGCCATCAGTTTGGCCACATCAAGGCTCAGCGCCTCGACCGTCAAGCCACCCACGGTGTGGGCTGCGACACCCAAGGTCGCGTCGTTCTTGACCTTGACCGAATTCACCGCGACTGCGGCACCGATGCCAACCTTGGACGGGTCAGGCGTGTTGCCCGCCGCATCTTTCTGGCCAACGGCGGCACCAGTTGCTGTGGTTTTGCCTGTTGCATTGCTGGCGCTGCGCAGGGTCAACATGCCCGCTGTCGAAATCACCGTGGCATCCGGCACGATGGCCGACACGGTCGCATTTTGCACGTTAATCGCCACGCCCGCCGCGACGGAAATCTTGCCTTCGCTGGTCGAGGCAGACCGGCTGTCGCCATCCGCCAGAGCCGTATCCGTGGCACCGCGTTGCTTGGTGTCGCCAACGCCCTTGCTTTTTTGCTTGTTCGAGGCCGAGGTCAATTGCGTGGTCGCAGCACTGTCTACATCGGCTTCGCCGCCCGCAGGCGCTGCGCCTGAATCGTCGGCCGCGGCGGCCCCTTGGGCGCTGGCTGCAGAGGTGACTTCGGAGGTGGACGCACCGATGGCGCTGAACGTGACGGTGCCGCCTGCACCCGTGGTCGTGACATTGCGGTCGGTCGTGGACAGCACCTGATCGTCAACCAGCGCCAGCGCCAAGGACAAACCAACGGCTGCTTTTGCACCGGCGGCATCGGCCTTGGCCGTGGTGGTTGTGGACGCGTTTTGCGCCGCTGCAACCGACACTGCGCCAGTTGTTGACAGGCCGGACCCCGTGCCCAACCGTGCGGTGGTCGAATTGTTGACCATCGACAGCGCCAAGACAGGCGTCAACGCAAAGCCACCCGATCCGCCTGCCTCGGCTGTGGTGATAATATCATGGGTTGCCGATGCCGACAGCGTCAGTGCGCCTGCCCCTGTAACCGTTGCCCCATCGGCCACTTCGGCCCGCGACCGGTTGGCAATAATGTTCAATCCGACCGAAGCACCAAGGCCCAGCGTGTCGCCTGTGGCACCGCCGCTGGCGGGTGTCGCCGCGACTTCGGAATCCGTTTTGTTGTCGGTCGTCGCCTCGACAGCGCCGCCACCGGTGATGTTCACCGCAACGCCCGCGCCGATGGTTGCCGTGGTTTGCGTGTCGATCAAATTCAGCGCGAAAGACCCTGCAACCCCGACATTCGAAGACCCCGCACCCGAGGTGGAAGACGTCTTGAACGAATTTCCGATCTTTGAGGTAAGCGGATTGTCGGACAGCGCCGACAAATGAATGCTGCCCGCTGAAACCGCACTTGCAATGATCGCGTCATTTTTGACTTTGGCAATGTTGATGCCGATCGCGACGCCAACCCCGTTTGCCGATTTAACCGCCGTGCCATCGGCTGTTACGTCGACGTTGTTTTCGGAACTGCTGGCAACCCGAAGATCACCCGAAATCGTGGCAGATGTCGTTGAATCGTAAGCAGATTTTGTGGTCGAGGTCAGATCGGAAATCGCCAATGCGCCGGCGACCGAAAGCTTGCCCTCGCTTGTGCTGGCGTCATCACCGTATTTGGCACCGGACAGGAATGTCGCGGCTTGCGATCCTGTTGACGGCTCTGTCGCACCGCCTGCCCCTGCGACGGCTTTGACCGTGACATCAACGCCCGTGGAGGCATCAAGGTTCAGGCTGCCGGCCGTAACATTTGCATTGCCGCTCAGCTCGGTTGTGGTGATCGCGTTGATGACACTGACCCCGACACTGGCACCGAATGCCGCCGCTTGCGGCGTTGCATTGGCGACCGAGAGGATCTTGTTCATTGCCGTCACATCAATGGCATTGGTCGCCTTGACCTTTGCATCGCCGGTGATGCGCGCAATCGCGGTGCTGTTGATGGTCGATACGGCCACTGCCCCATCTGCGGCACTGTTGGCCGGTGCCAATGATTCAGTCGGGATGTTCGATGTGACGGTCGATTTTGCAGACAAAGCTACGCTGTCGGCTGTGATGTCGCTGGTGCCGCCGACCTCGACCGTGGCGGCGGAATTGGTCACAACCACCCCGACCGGCAGTGCGACGGTGGACAGGTCGCCATTCGCGGTTGCCGTTGCATTTGCGTTTAGCGCACCGGTCGCCACGATGTCACCGCTGTTGATCGTGATCTTTGCCGTGGCGGTTGGAACAGCCACCAAAAGCGCAAAGTTGTCGACCGTCGATGTCGCGTTCAGGGTAATGTTGTTGCCGTGCAGGATCGGCGCTGCACCTGCCCCGTCACCAATGATGATCTCAGCCGTGCCGCCGCCTGTGCGGACCGCCGTCAGGGTCACGTCGCCTGTTGTCCCGGCAGTGACCGTGGACCCGTTGGCCAAGGTGATCTTGGGTGCCTCAAGCGTGATACTGCCCGCCGCACCGCCGCCACCGGTGGAATCCAAGATACCCGCCGAGGCGATGGTGATGGATTCGTCTGCCTGAAGGGTGATCGTCGCCCCGAAGCTCAGGATGCTGCCCGCGCCGTCGATGACCAGATCAATCGGGTCAAACAACAGGTCACCGGCTTTGCCGAAATCCGACCCAAGGTCAAAGCGCCCTGCGCCGATCTCGGCGAATTTGCCGCTGAGTTCGATAAAGCCGCCATTGCCAAAGCCCGCACCGCGCGCGCTGAAGGATGCGCCGCTTTCCGTCTTGAGGCTATGGCCTGCCATGAACACGATATCACCGCCGTCGCCGTCAAGCCCGGCACCATCCGCGCTCAGCTCGGCCGTGGCCTGAACCAGCGTGTTGCCGCCGGATTTCACCGAGATATTCCCGCCGCGACCGCTGGTTTCTGCCGATACCGAAGCACGCCCGCCAATTGTCGCGTCACCCGCTGCAATGATCGAAATCTGGCCGCCACGCGACACCAATGCGCCGCCCTCTTCCATACCGGTAGAATTGACGGTCGCGCCAAAGATCATGCGCTGCCCAAGGTCGTCGCCTGTCAGCGGTCCGGTGCGCCCGTTGACCATCACCGTATGGCCTTGCAAGGTAATGCCGCCCTCGGCGGTCACTTGGCCCGCAATCGAAATCACCCCGTTCGGCGAGATCGGAATTTCGCCGCGCATCAGCTGGTTTGCGACCGCGTTGTTGATCGACCCGTCTGCGCGCACAATGGTATCAAGGAAGGCTTTAGTCGGTGTGTTCACCGTCAGAGAGCCGACGTTCACCCGACCCGACTGGCCAACAATAAAGCCGTTCGAGTTGGAGAAGAAAATATTGCCGCCGATTTTACCGTCTTTGTAGGAATTCAATTCGCCATTGATAACAACCGCCCCGTTGGACACGATGTTAACCAGGCTTCCCGCCCGATCCGGCACATAAAGATCAACCCGCTGGCCTGCCGCTTCTTGGAAGTCCGAAAACGTGTTAAAACCGACACCGGCTGACACCGTGTCGGTTCTGATTTTCGTGTGGTTGCCGGTGACCTTGATCGTTGTCTTGGTTCGCCCGTCGGCAACAATATTGTTCGACGTCAATCCCCCGACATTCACCGCCTGAGCGCGCGCGCCGCTTGGCAGAACCGCGGTGACAACCGCGCCAAGGACAATGGGACTGGCCCCCGCCATGAGCCTGGCCAGCTTGGACCCTACTGTCTTGGTTTTCCTGAGGGGGTGAATGGTCTGCTTGGAAACTTTGAAAAACTGGTCCATCAGAAATTACCATCCTTAATGCGGAAAATATCGGGTGTGTCCGGATTGACCGAATACAGCAGCGCGAGCCCCGTAGGCTTCAGCGCATTGCGCCCGTTTGTGTCTTCTTCGTAATTGCCCTGAAGCAACAGAATTGCGGAACGCCCTTCGGGATCGAGCCCACGGAACAGCAAGATTCCGTTTTCGACCGCCGTTGCGGCTGTCAGCGAACCGGGTGCGTAATTACCGGCGGCAAAATGGCTGCCCAGAACGTCAGAGTTGGCAACCAGTTGGGCGTCGGTCATGGCGGGGTCGATTGTGGCATTCCACGATGCGCCGACCTGGATCAGCGCTTTGCTGGTGTAGCCGAAAATATAGGACACCTGGGCCGTGCCCCCGCCTTCCAGCAGGTCTGGCACCTTCACGGTCAACAGCTCTGTGCGTTCGACTGTGTTCTGGCCTTGCGCGATATCGGCTTCGGTGAGGCCAAAATCCTTGGTGATTGCCGCGATAACCGCCGCCTTGTCCATGCCGAATGTGGCGGAGCGAAAGCCGTTAATGGCAACGGGCGCTTGCTCTGCCTGCTGGGCTGCTGCGCTGTCAGTTTCAGTTGCAGCATACCCAACGGACGCAAAAGCCATCCCAACTGCCAAAGCACCAAGCGAGACACGCGCCCACTTTGCCAAAACGCAGAAATGCACCATAATCTTCCCCTAAAAAACACCGTGGCAAAAATCGTCTCGTGAACTCCCCAACAAGACGGCAACCACGACGTACAAATCTAAAACCGCCTGAAAAATAAGGCGGTACTCATCAGCTTTAAAATAAACTTAGCTCAAAATTATTGAACTGTTTCTCCCGCAGGCACGGACTCTTCCGCAGCTACCGAAGGCATATCCAACTGTTGTCCCAATCTCGAAATAGATCTCAGGCTCAACAAGTGGCTGTAAATAGGTTTCAAAAATCCGGCAGCGTTCAGCTTGCCCAAATCTGCATCAGACAATGCGGCCAATGCTTGTTCGCTAACGACCATCAGGCCATGCACGCTGGTTTTTTCGCCATCGGGCATCACCGCATCCAATGAGATCGACTGGAACAGCCCCATCTCGTGCAGCATCTTGGTAAAGGCATCGGTGCGGTCCGCAGAGGTTTTATAGCTTTGCGAAATCGACAGCGCGCGTAGCAGCGTCTCCTCGGACTCTCCGGTTTTTGTGAAAAACGGCTCGCCCTCTTTCTCGTTCAGACCTTCATAGGTGTCGTCGACACACAAGATCGGATCGCCACCTTCGACGTCACCGATGATGAACGGGTAGCGGCGCAAATAGGCCGGCGCATATTTCCCGTCCCACAGACCGTCTTTGGAGATGAAAACATTCATTCCCGGCTTCAGGCCGGTGACAAATACGGCGGACGGAACGTCAGCGGCGGGCAGAAAAGCGATCGGAAGGTCGTCAAGCGCCAGATCGAATTCATCCACAAGTGCGGGAATCAGGTTCGCGTCCCGTGCAAATCCCAATGGCTGCGACTTGGTCGAAAACTTCAGGTTTTTATGGATTTCGGTGCTAAGTGGTATAACGTTCTTATAAAATAACGGGTTGGGCATGAAGTTTAGTTCCCTAAAAACAGTAAAATCACAATTAATTGAGGAAACGTTAGTAAGGTTTTATAAGTATAGCAACAATTTAGATCGTGGCACGAGCGCATGCACCCGCCCACCACCATAGATTGAAGCGCTTTTATTCCTTGGTATGCAGCCCCCGAACAGCCGTAAATCAGCCATCGCTCAAGGCCGAATTCGGATCTGCAAAGGTCAAGACATGGATGGGATCTGCATAAAAAGCGAGGATCGCATCGAAGTGGTCGCTTTGTGCATTTGGATGGAGCGGGTATCACTCGCGCCGCAAATCATGCAGCCATGATGCCCCCGCCCCTCCCAAGACACCCTCGTGAGGGCGCAGAAATTCACATCTTTCCGGGATGGCGATGCCCCCCGTGCAAAGACGGAAGGCGCTTTTTTTATCTAAGGTTCAAAGGGATGCGCACCCCGACCGAAACAACCTGAGAGCTGATGTCAAACTCCAACGGATTAACCGGAGACTCCGTACCGCTTCCCGCAAGGGGCGTGCCGCCGCCTTGCGCGTTCCCAAGCGCGAAATACTGGTAGGTCAGGTCCATCTTGATCGGGCCATTCGCGTTTTTCCCGACATTCCATGAAACACCGGCACCCAGGCTCCATGCCAGATTGGTCTTACTATCCCCTTCGAAGCTACGTGAAGGCTGGGTTGCGGCCGCGTTGGTCCGTGTCCAGTTGCCCATCTTATTGGTTGCCAGACCCACACCCGCCATAAGATAGGGCTGAAATTCAAAACGCCCCTTGCCCATGTTGGGGATATCATAGGCAACGTTGGCCATCAGCGCAGTCGATTTAACGGTCGTCGCAACGTCCGCATGCGGGCCTGCAGTCGCGGGCACGGTAAAGGCCCATGGCCCCGAAATATCTCTGCTGCCAAATGCTGTCAGCGCGATCTCGCCTCTGACACCAAGACGCAACTGCCGTCCGACCGCGATGGTAGCGGCAACGCCATCAGGCTCTGACAGATCAAAGAAGACGACCGGGTCTGACCCAACCGGCGCGGCACCCGGAGGCGACCATTGGCCGTCATGAATGCCTGATTGATCAACCCCGACACCAAGGCGAAGATAGGCATTCGTAGGACCAGTCAACCAAGCGCCACCATAAAGGGGCGAGGCTTTGAGTTCTTGCTGCGCCGTCGCAGTTTGCGCAACCGTCACCATAGCCACAAAGGCCATCACTCCTAGCGATAACTTCATTATACTTCCCAGTTTCAAACAATCAAAATCACGTATCACGATATGACCAAGCCAGCAAAACGCAAGCTTGGCCTTCTTTTAGACGACGATTTATTCTCAACCGTGTCCTTCAAGTATCGCTGCCCTGATATCTTCGGCATCTTTCGCCAAAGCCTGGGATTGGGCTTCACTTAGTTCAAACCCGAGGATTGTTGACACGGCATATGCCGTCTCGGGAGAGATCGAGATCGTTTTATCAGAGGCCGCCCCCAAGAACACAGCGGCAAGAACATCAGGCGTATTCACCACCCCTTGCGCGGTCAGATCTGACGAACCGTCCAAGACGTCCCGCAGCAGACCAAGGTTCGCCACCGGAGAGTCGATCATCGACACATTGTCGAAATCGGTCTTCAGCGCCGTAATCATCTGGTCCAGCGACATCGAATAGAACGCGACCGTTTCAGGTGTCAGCTTCGAGATTTCTTCGGCAGCCGCCTTGGCCAGAATACGATCGGGCGAACGCGACACATTCAAGCGGCCCAGTTCAACCTCTGGAATGCCCTCTTTGGCCCAAACCGGCCTGCCCCCTTGCGACCCACCCGAAGTGCCAGCCCTTGGGCCCTTGCCGTCAGAGTCAGCGCTAGGTCCGCCCTTGCCTTGAGCACCGGCAGTGCCTTTTTTGCCTTTGCCACCACTGCTATGACCCTCGGAATCTTCCCCGGTATCGCTATGGCCGTCGCTGTCTTCATGACTTTCGTCACTATGACCGTCAGACCCGCTATGCCCGCCACCACTGGCTCCGGCACCATGACCACCACTGCCGCTCTCTGCGGCGAAGGCAACCGACCCTGTTCCGTCTGGGAATGTCATCGGCAGTGCAACGCCTAACACGGCAGCAATCGCTACCATTGAAACACCCCTGACAACGGAGCAACGCGTTTGGTTATTAGTCCAGGATTTCTGCATGATATTATACCCTTAGTTTGTTCATTAGTGACCGGGCCTGTCCCGGAATGCGGTTTTGATGTGCATCGTTTCAACGGCGATGTGACATGCGAAAAAGGCGCTCAGCATGGCGTCAGGACGACGCGACACTCTCGACTTTATTTCGTGCAAATCCGGACCGCGACAAGCGCAGTGAAGGCGCGCCGGACTGACTAGTCCAGCCCGGCGCGCCATTTACAAGCCTCTCGGCTTAACCGTGACCTTCAAGGATCGCTTCGCGAATGGCCTCTGCATCAGCGGCAAGCGATTCAGCCTGTGCGTCAGAAAGGTTGTATCCAAGGATCGTGGCGACAGCGCTTGCTGTATCCGCAGTGATTTCGACCGTCTTGTCCGAGGCAGAGCCCAAGAACACGGCAGCGAGAACATCAGCTGTGTTTACCACCCCTTCGGCGGTCAGCGAGGAAGTGCCGTCCATCACGTCTTTCAGCAGACCAAGGTTCGCAACCGGAGAGTCGATCATCGTCACATTGTCAAAATCGGTCTTCAGCGCCGTGATCATTTGGTCCAGCGACATCGAATAGAACGCAATCGCTTCGGGCGTCAGTTTAGAGATCTCTTCCTCGACCGCCTTTGCCAGAATACGATCGGGCGAACGCGCCACATTCAACCGGCCCAGTTCAACCTCTGGAATACCCTCTTGCGCCCAGACAGGCTTGCCGCCTTGTGACCCGCCAGAGCTGCCCGCCTTCGGGCCTTTGCCTTCAGAGTCAGAATCCGGTTCACCCTGACCGCTGCCAGATCCGCCTGCACCTTGACCACCGGCACCACTACCAGAGCCGCCAGCGCCTTGACCATTGCCGCCGCCTTGTCCGCTTTGCTGGGCAAATGCGAAGGCACCTGTTTCCGAAGGAAATGTGATCGGAACGATTACGGTCAGCGCGGCAGCAACCGCAAACGCCGAAACGCCTGAAGCAAGTCCGGTTGATGTCGACTTCAATGACTTAAGAATTTTCATGTGCAGTTCTCCACTTCACGTTAATTTATGAAGAACAATTACCCTCAGGGGCGACTCGCGGAATTGATATAAGTCAATTTGAATATGTTTTTCGCAGGCCGCGAAAAGAAACATTTTTGGGGTGCTGAAAACGGGTCTTGTGCGCCGGTGCTGCGCATCAGGGGCAACGTGTTCACCGGAAGGTCGGGATTGAACGCAAACCGCCACAGGTCATGCTGGGTGATGAAACGCTGCATCTCAAGGCGTTCATACTGCATTTTGGCGGGGATATTGGCATCGGCCTGCATGGGCGACTGGGTGTCCGCGCCTTTGAAAATGCCGCCCAGCAAACACGGGATATAATTCACGCGCGCGCCGGTCCGTTCGGCGATCTGCGGCAGGACCTTAGGGGCAAGGTAGGCATCGGGGCTGCCGAAATCAAAGAGGAAATCCAAGGTCTTGGTCATGCTAGACCCTCCCCAGCCTTATTTCGGCAAGGGGCGCAGTCTGGCGGATGCGCCGGTAAAGATGATCCTGCCCCGCCCCCCTGTCCGCATTTTGCCCGCCACTTCGCGCCCCGTCAGAAAACCGGTGAAACAGGCCATCTCACAGACCTTGCGATACACCCGCGCAGTGGTGTCGGTGACCGTGAACCGGACGTTTGCCCCGATGTCGAACACCGCAAATTCCTGCGGGGCGACATCGGTTTCGATGCGGTCGATCTGGGTGACCATCTTGTCTTGTGCGCGTCGCGCGCGTTCGCGGGCATGGCAATCGCAGCGCCCCCATCATCGCGGATGGGCTGCGCCTATGCCTCGAGCGCATCTGCATGGCGTGACCTGCGCACAAGGCAAACGACCATCCCCTCTTTGGCAAAGGCGCGCACAACCCGGATTGGGAACCAGATCAACCGGACAGCCAGCCCGCCTTTGACGGTCCTAGTCCGACAGGCGCACGTTTTGCGATGACGTAGCCGCCGTCGCGCTGGAAAAGCCCACAACCTGCAAAATCCGGTTGGCCCCGACGGTAATGACCACAAGGGCCACGAGCGAGATCAGAAACGCTTTCATCCTACGGCTCCTTCCGGGTTGTCGACGTTGGACCGACGATTTCCTCGGCCCAAATGCTGTGATGTTCGCGGGCCCATTGTTCCTCGACTTCGCCCTTGCCCATCGCGTCAAACGCGCCTTCCATGCCGATAGACCCAAGATAGATATGTGCAAGAATGATCGCGGTCAGGATCAGGCTGACAAGCGCATGCCAGAGCTGTGCGTATTGCATTTCCTCTTGCGGAGCGAGCGGGTACGGCAGATCGGCATAACCGAACCAGCCCGGCACACCCCAGCCATTCAGCAACGAAAATGTATGGCCGAACAGGTTGAATTCAAACGGAAACAGCAGAGACAAACCGGACAGGGAAATCGACCCGCCCAACAGGATCACCGCCCAGAAAATCAGTTTCTGGCCCGCGTTGAACTTTTTCGCAGGGGGATGCCCGCCGCCCAAAAGGCCGCCACCTTTGGCCAGCCAGCGCAGGTCGGTGCGGTCGGGAATATTGTGGATGACCCAGATGGCAAACACGAAAACAAGCGCGATCATAAAGGCCCAGGAGACGTTGTTATGCACCCACTTACTGACGATCGCGACAGAGGAAAACGCCTCGTGACCAAAGGCGGGGATGATCACCTTGCGCCCGAACAATGTAATCAGGCCGGTCAGACCAAGCAGTATAAAGGACGACGCCAGCATCCAGTGGCCAAAGCGTTCAAAGGCCTTGAACCGCAGCAGCGTGCGCCCGGTCTTTTCGCCGTCGATCCGGATGCGCCCCCGGATCAGATAGAACAAGGCCAGCGCCAGCAGGGTGCCGCCCAAAAGGTAAATCGCAATGGTCTGCAATGGCCCGCGACGGAAATCCAGCCACCACATGCCGCCGTCCTGAATTAGGGTCGTGGCCGCTGGTACCCGTGCCTGGGTGGTTATGTCAGCCTCGCCAAAGCGGTAGGCGCGCCACAGATCGGCGTCAGACGCACCCCCAAGCGTGCCAAGCTGGTCGATGCCGGGCTTGGCGTTGGCAGGGTCGCCAATTTCGTGCGACCGGATGGCGTCATCAGAAGTTTTCAGACCTTCCTGACGGCGCAAGATATCCTCGAGGGTGGAAACTGCGGGGTTGGTATCAACAGTGCTTGTCTGCGGTGGCACGTTGTCCTGGGCCAGGGCCCCGGACGCGATGGACAGATAAATCATTAAAACGGCAAAAAGGCGCTGCATCATCATATCCCTTTCTTTCCCATTCGAGGGTACAAATAGGGGCGGTCCCGTAGCAGGCCGCCCCTTTGATAGTCATATCAAAACAAGCGGTTAGCCGCCCTTTTGATCATAGGCCGTGCCCCAGCCCCATGCGCCGGAGCCAAAGCCACGTGCCACAACCCGTTCGCGGTAGATGCCCGATACGACATCGCCGTCACCGGCAAGCAGCGCCTTGGTTGAACACATCTCGGCGCAGATCGGCAGCTTGCCTTCCGCGATACGGTTGCGGCCGTATTTCTGGAATTCCGCGGTGGAGTTGTTTTCTTCTGGGCCACCGGCACAGAAGGTACATTTGTCCATTTTGCCGCGCGAACCAAAGTTGCCCGCCTGCGGATACTGCGGCGCGCCAAAGGGGCACGCGTAAAAGCAGTAACCGCAGCCAATACACAGATCTTTGGAGTGCAGGACCACGCCGTCGGCTGTCTGGTAAAAACAGTCGGTCGGACAAACGGCCATACAAGGCGCGTCCGAACAGTGCATACAAGCGACCGAAATCGACCGTTCGCCTGGTTTGCCGTCATTGATGGTGACGACCTTGCGGCGGTTGATGCCCCAAGGCACTTCGTGTTCGTTTTTACATGCGGTGACACAAGCGTTGCATTCGATGCAGCGTTCAGCGTCGCAGAGGAACTTTGCTCTTCCCATCTTATCTCTCCCTTACGCTGTCCAGATTTTGCAAAGAGTAGCCTTGGTCTCTTGCATCTGGGTTACGCTGTCATAGCCATAGGTTTGTGCAGTATTGGTGCTTTCGCCCAAGACATAAGGATCGGCACCTTCAGGATATTTATCCCTAAGATCAACGCCTTCCATGTGCCCGCCAAAGTGGAACGGCATGAATGCCACGCCTTCGCCGACCCGTTCGGTGACCATGGCCATAACTTTGACCTTGCCGCCTTCGGGGCCTTCGACCCAGACCTGCTGCCCGTCACGCACGCCCAGATTATTGGCGTCGCGTGTGTTGATTTCGACAAACATGTCTTGCTGCAATTCGGCCAGCCACGGGTTCGAACGCGACTCGTCGCCCCCACCCTCGTATTCGACCAAACGGCCAGAAGTCAGGATGATCGGATAGTCCTTCGAGAAGTCCTTTTCCTGGATCGAGGCGTACATGGTGGGTACGCGCCAGAACTTCTTGTCCTCGTAGGTTGGATAATCGGCGACCAGATCGCGGCGGCTGGAATACAGCGGTTCGCGGTGGATTGGCACCGGATCCGGGAAGGTCCAGACCACGGCGCGGGCCTTGGCGTTGCCGAACGGGGCGCAACCATGCTTGATCGCGACACGCTGGATACCGCCCGAAAGGTCGGTCTTCCAGTTCACGCCACCGGTCTTTTGTGCGTAATCCGACTGGATTGCACCGGTCTGCGAGGTTTCACCGACTTCCTGGTTGGCGGTGCTGCCGCCGTCATCGGATGCGGCACCGATGCTTGGGTCACCATCAGGGAAACCCGCAACAAAGTTGATTGACGCGCGTTCCGCATCGGTCAGGTCGCCATCCCAGCCCAGATCACGCAGCATTTGCATGGTGAATTCGGGGTAACCGTCCTCGATCTCGGAACCGGCGGAAAATACGCCTTCGGCCAGCAGGTTTTCACCTTCACGTTCCACACCGAAACGGGCGCGGAAGGTCAGGCCGCCTTCGGCCACCGGCAGCGACATATCATAGAGGTTCGCAGTACCGGGGTGGTTCATCTCGGGGGTGCCCCAGGATGGCCAAGGCAGACCATAGTAATCGCCGTCAGCCGGGCCACCAACCGCGCGCAGGGTTGTGCGGTCGAACGTATGCTGGTTGGCCATGTGGGTTTTCATCCGCTCGGGGCTTTGGCCCGTATAGCCGATGGTCCACATGCCGCGGTTGAATTCGCGGGTGATGTCCTCGATATTCGGCTCGCCGCCCTCGTCCATCCCGATGTTGCGGAAGATCTTGTCATGAAAGCCGAATTTCTCGGCGAACATGGCGATGATCTTGTGATCCGGCAGCGATTCAAACAGTGGATCAACCACTTTGTCGCGCCATTGCAGCGACCGGTTGGACGCTGTGACGGACCCGCGCGTTTCGAATTGCGTACAGGCCGGCAACAGGTAAACCCCGTCGGTGCGGTCTTGCAAAACAGCCGAAACAGTCGGGTACGGATCGACCACGACAAGCATGTCGAGCTTTTCCATCGCCGTCTTCATTTCCTTTTGACGGGTCTGAGAGTTGGGCGCGTGGCCCCACAGAACCATCGCCCGGGTGTTATCGGGCTGGTCGAGGTTTTCCTTGTCTTCCAAAACGCCGTCAATCCAACGGCTTACCGGAATGCCGGTCAGGTTCATCATCGGCGTGTCGCCAATGGTTTCCGGGCTGAAACGTCCCTTGAGATACTCAAGGTCTTCTTCCCAAACGCGGGCCCAATGTGCCCAAGCGCCCGCTGACAGACCGTAGTAGCCCGGCAATGTATCGGCCAGAACGCCAAGGTCGGTCGCACCCTGCACGTTGTCGTGACCGCGGAAGATGTTGGTGCCGCCGCCTGCTGTCCCCATGTTGCCAAGGGCCAGCTGCAAGATGCAGTACGCGCGGGTGTTGTTGTTGCCATTGGTGTGCTGCGTGCCACCCATACACCAGATCACGGTGCCGGGGCGGTTGTTCGCCAGGGTGCGCGCCACGCGTTCAAGCTGGGTACCGGGGGCACCGGTCACACGCTCGACCTCCTCTGGCGTCCACTTGGACACTTCGGTCTTGATCTCTTCCATGCCCCAAACACGGGTACGGATGAATTCCTTGTCTTCCCAGCCGTTTTCAAAGATGTGCCACAAGATGCCCCAAACGAGGGCCACGTCAGAACCGGGGCGGAAGCGGACATATTCGTCAGCATGGGCCGCCGTGCGGGTAAAGCGCGGGTCACAGACGATCAGCGGCGCGTTGTTTTGTTCCTTGGCTTTCAGCAAGTGCAGCAAGGACACCGGATGCGCCTCGGCAGGGTTGCCACCGATCACAAAGATCGCCTTGCTGTTGTGGATGTCGTTGTAGCTGTTGGTCATGGCGCCGTAGCCCCATGTGTTTGCCACACCCGCAACCGTGGTGGAGTGACAGATACGCGCCTGATGGTCGACGTTGTTGGTGCCCCAATAGGCGGCAAACTTGCGGAACAGATAGGCCTGTTCGTTGTTATGCTTGGCGCTGCCCAGCCAGTAAACTGAATCCGGCCCGCTTTCCTCGCGGATTTTCATCATGCCGTCGCCGATCTCGTTGATCGCGGTCTCCCAGCTGATGCGCACCCATTCGCCGTTTTCTTTCTTCATCGGGTATTTCAGGCGGCGTTCGCCATGGGCGTGTTCACGAACAGCAGCCCCTTTGGCACAATGTGCCCCGAGGTTGAACGGGCTGTCCCAACCGGGCTCCTGCCCGGTCCAGACGCCGTTGTCGACTTCGGCGATAACCGTACAGCCGACCGAACAGTGGGTACAAATCGATTTTACCGTTTCAACCGCGCGGGTGGCGGCGGTTTGCGCGGTGGCTTTGGAGACGGAGCCGCCGGTGGCCGCGATGGCCGTCAACCCGCCAATGGCAAGGCCCGATCCGCGCAAGAACCCCCGTCTGTCGATGGTGTTTTTGCCGTTATTTACCACGATCGGCGCGCGGCCTGATCTGCGGGTATACCCGTTGGTCTTTTTCCTCAGCATGGTATTCCTCCCTTTTTCGGCCTTTGCCGGATCATTCTATGTCGCTCACCGTGCAGGCACATTGGCCGGGTGCCGGTGTGAAATTGGCTATTAGAAACGCGTGCTTTCAAGATAGGCGCGGGTGTGTGCCGTATCTTGCATGGTCTCGGATGACAGGTCTGCGGGTTGCGCTTCGGCCTGGGTTGCCCCACCGGCTGCAATCACGGCAACGGCGGCGGGGGCCGCTGTACCAGCAAATTTCAGAAAGTCGCGGCGGCTTGCGCCTTTGGTCTTGTCCGTCATTGGATGTCTTCCCTTCCTGTTGTTCGGTGGGCGTCCCCACCAGTGTTGTGCATCACCGATCCGTGGCGGCCATGCGGAATGCTTCGCGTTCGATATCCATAAAGGCAGCCCCGACGGCACCGACAGATCCATACAGAACCGACGATTTGGCCGCTTGCAGGTCGGCAAAGTAATGTGCGGCCCAGCTTCCGATATGAGCGTTAAAAAACTGTTGTTGTTGGTCAAGTGTCGCGACCCGGCCAAAGCGCCCCACGATCATGCCCGCCATCATCTCCATCAAGGAGGCGATGTTGTCTTCGGGTTCGAACACGTCTTTGGCGCGGGTCATGCCGAGGCTGGCCATGGTTCTGCGCAAATTCGCCAGCGGCTTTTCGTTCAGAAATCCGGTCAGGTAATAGCTGGCATAGGGCAGCAGTTCCCCGCGGCCCAGACCGATGAACAAGGCATTGAATTCCGTGCTGACCGATTTCGGCTTGGACACCTTTGCCACACGCGCCAGACCCTGAATGGCCTGCCCCAACGGGGTGTCGTCCCCCTCAAGACCTGCGGTCTGGTCCAGCAACATCTGGTCCGGCGGACCTGCCAGCATCACCCCAAGGTAATTATACAAATCCGCGCGCAGACGATCCTCTTGGGTCACATCTGGCAAAGGTGCGGCAACATTCATGCGGTTTTTCCTTCGATACGGAATTGCATGCGCCGGGGGGCCGGTGCCGCGAATTCCATTTCGTCTTCTTCAATACTTGTCTCGGCGTCGGTCATATCTGCGTCAAAGCCAGCGTCAGCCGCGACAAATACCCCGTCATCACCCATTGGCAGTTCTTCGATGTCTTCGATTTCATCAAGGTCTTCGCCACCTGCATCAACGGCTGTGTCTTCGGTATTCGAACTAGCCGCCTGCCGTTCCATTTCAAGCAAATGATACAACATGCCCTTGCCGACCTGATAGCTGGTCTTGATCGGCCCCTGCCCCGTGCTGCCGGTCAGGTAATCGTCGTCATAATCGTTCAGCCCGTCCACACAGGCCAGCACCGGATTGCTGCGCCAAAGCGACCGCAAGGCCCGTTTGCGCAGATGTTGGGGGACGGTTTTGACCATGAACGCCTTGAAATCATCGCCCATCACCAAGGCATCAGGGTCAGGCAGGCCCAGTTCCTCAAGGATTTCCGCATCGGTCTTTTCGGCCAGCTCCGCCTGCTGCTCTGCGACAACGGCGTCTTCGGCCTCGCGTTTCAGCGCTTCGGCCTCTGCGGCAACAGCGGCGCGCCTGCGTGACCAGGATGAAAGTGCCGCGCTCAATTGATCACCTCGCGGCGGCGCGGGGCGCGATAGACATCGGTGGCCTGCCGGATGCGCGCATCGCCCACCCCGTCATCGGTCTGGTCAACCCGCGCGTTCTTGCGGCGGCGTTTGACAAAGGCTTCTTCCTCGTAATGCTTTTCCACGAATTCGACGACCCAGGCCAACAGCCCGTGCGGCAGCGGCAGCTTCTCGACCAGTTCTTCGGCCGGATCGCAGTAATCCTGCGCCTCGTAGGGGGATGCGGTCACAAGGGCGACGGACCACGGCAGGCCCCCGCTTTGTTCGTTCGGGCGCAGCACCGTGTAAATGGAGGGCACCCGCGCTTGCAGCTCATGCGCATAGGCTTCGGCATCCGAGACATAAAGCGTCAGGGGCAAGGTGGCTGCGTGGTATTCGGTAACATCGCCTTCGGTCCTGAGAACCTTCCAATCCGCAGCTGCGGCACCCGGCAAAACATCCGTTACAGCCCAGGCGTATTTGGCCCAACGCGTAACGCCCGGCGTGCGCCGCACGACGACGCCCACGGGAATGGTTACTGAGTTTGGGTAGCTACGCGACAAGTATCTCTCCTCGGTTGGCTGGGATCATGATGGCGCAAGATCGAAAAAACAACAAAGCTTTTTTTGTTATTTTACGCCACCAGACCGCCATGCTGCACCGCCGCATGACCCTGCGCCCACGTTTAAAGGGCTTTCCGACTAAACGCTTGCATGACAATGTTATTTCCCCGATGAATTGCTGCATCTGCAACTCAATCACAGGCAGTTGTGACCCCGATTAGCGGTTTACTGTCCAGTCATTTCCTGACTAGCTGAGCAGCAATCCGCGTCCAGCGAAAAGGGATATCATGACAAAGACATTGTTGGTTTGTGATTGCCTTGGCTCACAACACGTCGACTTCAACGCCTTGGGCGAATTGACCGGCACCTCCTGTTCGGGGTGCCATACAAGCCTGTGTACAACGCAGATCGAAACCGCAGCCAAAGCCATCAAAGCGGGGGATGTGGTGATTGCCTGCGCACAAGAAGCGCACCGTTTCACCGCCCTTGCAGAAGAGCTGGATGCGCCAGAGCCGATATGCGTCGATATTCGCGACCGGGCCGGTTGGTCAGACGACAGCGCCTCGGCCACGGCAAAGATGGCGGCGCTGATCAAGGATGCCCTGCTTGCCCCGCCTTCGCCGAAATCTGTGGATGTCATCACCGAAGGCACCTGCCTGATCATCGGTGCCGAAGAGACCGCCATCGCCGCGGCGCAAAAGCTTTCCGATACGCTGGCGGTGACCGTGCTGCTGACCCCGGGCACCGACTTTCTGCCAACCTCTGCCTATGATGTCGTCACCGGCAGCCTGGACAAAGCCACAGGCACCTTGGGCCGGTTCGAAGTCCGAATTAACAATTTCCAGCAAAGCCTGACCGGTGGCCGTGGCACCCCTGCCCTGACCGCCCCGCAAAACGGTGCCCGGTCTGAATGCGACATCATCCTTGATCTGTCGGGCGGGCTGGCGATGTTCCCTGCCCCCGAAAAACGCGATGGGTATCTGCGTGCGGATCCGGGCAGCCAGACTGCCGTTGCGGATGCGATTTTCACCGCCAGCCAGATGGTGGGCACCTTTGAAAAGCCGCTTTATGTCCGGATGGAACCGACGCTATGTGCCCATTCGCGCGCGGAAAAGCCCGCCTGTTCGAACTGCCTGAACGTGTGCCCCACCGGGGCGATCCTGTCGGCCGGCGAAACCGTTACCATCGACCCGATGATCTGTGCCGGCTGCGGTGCCTGTGCTGCGGTGTGCCCGTCCGGTGCGATCAGCTATGACGTGCCGCCGCCCGACCACATGTTCCGCCGGATCAGCGCGCTGGCCCGGACCTATCGGACCTCGGGTGGCAAAGACGCAGCGCTTTTGGTGCATGACGATCACGGTGCCGAAATGATCAGCCTTGCCGCCCGCTTTGGCCGCGGCCTGCCCGCCCATGTGATCCCGATGGAGGTCAGCGCGCTGTCCGGCTTTGGCCATGCCGAAATGCTCGCCGCCCTGGCCAGCGGTTTTTCCCGTGTCGATATCCTGCTGGGCCCCAAGACCGAACGCGACGCCCTTGACCCGCAGCTTGCGCTGGCCAATGCGATTGCACCGGATCAATCCGCCTTGCTGGACATCACCGACCCCGATGCGCTGTCGGATCATCTGTTCGGCCAAACCCCAACCCCCGCCACGACCGACCCGATCCTGCCCATCGGCAGCCGCCGTCAGGTCGCCCGTCTGGCCGCCAAGGCGCTGAACCCCGATCTGGGGGTTCTGGCCCTGCCCCAAGGTGCCCCTTACGGCGCAGTTGTGGTGGATACCGATGCCTGTACGATGTGTCTGGCCTGTGTGTCGCTGTGCCCTTCAGGGGCGCTTGGCGACAATCCCGACATGCCGCAATTGCGCTTTCAGGAAGACGCCTGCCTGCAATGCGGCCTGTGCACCAACGTCTGCCCCGAAAGCGCCATCACGCTGGAACCGCAGTTGAACCTGACCGATATGGCCCTGCAACAGGTGGTGTTGAACGAAGAAGAACCCTTTGGCTGTGTGGAATGCGGGACGCTGTTCGGGGTCAAATCAACGGTCGAAAAGATCGTCGAGAAACTGGCCGGCAAACATGCGATGTTCGCCAATCCCGAAACCGCGCGGATGATCCAGATGTGTGACGGCTGCCGGATCAATGCGCAGTATCATTCGCAAAACAACCCCTTTGCAGGCAAGGAACGCCCCCGCCCCCGCACCACCGATGATTACCTGTCAAAGCGCAAGGATCACTGATTTTGCAAAGCTGCGCCCAGATCCGCAGGCTTGACCGTCGCGACATAGGCGATGATCGACTCAAGATCGCCTTGGGTCATCTCGACCGGGACAATCGCGGGCGGCAGACCGGCGCTAAAGGGCTGGGTGATGCCCTTGACCTGGGTAAAGCTGGGATGCGGGTTGAGCACATAGAAACTGGCGAAACGATCCTGCCAGTCGCTGAAACTGCGCATCACGGCAAAGGATGGCGTCTGTCCCATCCCCTTCATCCGGTTGGCATGGTTGACCACGTGGCACCGTCCACAATGCACCAGCGACAGGTCTTCGCCCGCGACAGGGTCACCGTCATAGCTGCGCGTGGTTTGGACTGCCTGTTCAGTGACCGCCGTGAAAACCGGCGTGCCGTCGATCCTGAACCCCTCAATCGTGCGTTTGCCAATATCCGACAGCAGCCAGCTGGCAAAAAGCGCGGGGCCTTCCGCGCCGGTGTCGGCCAGATGCCAGACCCGATCCCCCGCTTGGAAAACCGCGACACCAGCGTCGCCGATCACGGCATCCGCCCCGCCGTCAACCTGTGTCACCCTCACCCCGTGCTTGAGCGCGAAACGCGGCAGCAGATAGTCCAGAAAACCTGTCTGAGTGATTTCGTCTGGCGCAGACAGGGTAAATCCGCGATCCTGCGCCAAGACCTTTATGGGCACAGTGGCCAGGGACAACAGGCACAGAACCAACCAGAAAAACCGTTTCACAATCATCACCCCACCCCCGCGCTCGCGCCAGCCTAAGCGGCCCGAAGCAATGCGGTCAAGGATACAGGAGACATCCAGATGAGCGAAGATTTCAACATGTCGATGCGCAAATTCCTCAAGCAGGTTGGCGTCACATCCCAGCAAGCCATCGAAGAGGCGCTGCGCAAGGCCGGTGACACCACGGGCAAAAGCTTTGAGGCCAAGATGGTGTTGACCATCGACGGGCTGGACATGGAACATGTCGTCACCGGCAAAATCGAAGGACAATCCTGAGGTGGCAGTTACAAGAGAACAGGTTCTGGCCATATTGGCAGACCTTACCGATCCGATCAGCGGCTCCTCCATTGTCGAGGCCGGTATCGTCAAGGCACTGACCGTCGATGACGGGGTGGTGCGTTTCGTGATGGAGGTCAGCGGCGAGCACGCGGCGGCCTATACCGCGCTCAAGGACGCGGGCGAGGCCCAGATCAAGGCGCTGGACGGCGTTAAATCGGTGTCGATCGTGTTGACGGCCCATAGCACGCCCAAAGCGCCGCCCGACCTCAAGGCATCGCGCAGTTCGACCCCGTCGGGCCCGCAAAAGATACCGGGCATTGACCGGATCATCGCAGTGGCATCGGGCAAGGGCGGCGTGGGCAAATCCACGGTCGCGGCCAATCTGGCCTGCGCGCTGGCCGCCGAAGGCCGCCGCGTCGGATTGCTGGACGCCGATGTATACGGGCCGTCACAGCCGCGCATGCTGGGGGTGTCGGGCCGGCCCGCATCGCCGGATGGCAAAACGATTTTGCCGATGCGCAATTACGGCGTGACCATGATGTCGCTGGGGCTGATGACCAATGACGATCAGGCCGTTGTCTGGCGCGGGCCGATGTTGATGGGTGCCTTGCAGCAGATGTTGACGCAGGTGCAATGGGGCGCGCTGGATGTGCTGATCGTCGATCTGCCCCCCGGCACCGGCGACGTGCAGATGACCCTTGCCCAAAAGGCCGAACTGAACGGCGCGATCATCGTGTCGACCCCGCAGGACATCGCCCTGCTGGACGCCCGCAAAGGCATCGACATGTTCAACCAGCTTGGCACGCCCCTGATCGGTATGATCGAAAACATGTCGACCCATATCTGTTCGGCCTGCGGTCACGAAGAACATCTGTTCGGCCATGGGGGTGTCGCCAAGGAAGCGGAAAAGCTGAACGTGCCCTTGCTGGCTGAAATCCCGCTGCATATCGACATCCGTCTGGCGGCGGATGGCGGCGCGCCGATTGTGGTGTCCAAACCCGAAAGCACCCAAGCCATGGCGTTCCGCAAGGTGGCGAAAGACCTTATCGCGCAAGGCCATGCATGACCCGGCCTGAATTTCCACCGCTGTTTTCCGGTCAGGACGCAGAGGGCGGCGATCCCTTTGCGCTGGCCTGTGCGGCGGCGGAAGTGGGCTGCGATGCGGGGCTGGTGATCTTTGATCTGGGGGCTACCACCCTGCGGGCTGCCATCGTCTTTGCCCCGGACGTTCCACTTGCCGATGCGGCGGCGATGCTGCCGGTGTGCGGCGTGGGCTTTCAAAATGCGCTTGGCGCTTTGGCCCCGCCCGAGGTCGGCGTACATCTGGGCTGGGACGGTGGCGTTTACCTTAACGGCGGGCGTGCGGGTCACCTAGCCATGGCGGCATCCGGTAGCGACACTGGTATCGAGCCCGACTGGCTGGTGGTCGCCCTGACCCTGTCGCTCTGGCCCGATAGCGATGATACCGGCCTGACCCCTGACCAGACCGCGCTTTATGC
Organism: Sulfitobacter sp. SH22; assembly: GCF_965641905.1. Lineage (NCBI taxonomy): Bacteria > Pseudomonadati > Pseudomonadota > Alphaproteobacteria > Rhodobacterales > Roseobacteraceae > Sulfitobacter > Sulfitobacter sp. SH22. The sequence continues at coordinate 658,917 of NZ_OZ282573.1, read as the reverse complement.
CGAAGGCTGCGCCGATGTGGCCCCTGATCAGTTGCTTGAAGCCTGGGTGCGCCATACGCTTGTGGGTATCAACAACTGGGCCGATGGTGGCATGGCCAAGCTGCATTCCGACTGGTCCGGCATTGCCCATGGCCTTGAGGGCGAAATGACCGTGGCAGGCCGCACCGGCACTTATATCGGGCTTGATGAAAATCTGGGCCTGCTGTTGAAAATCGACAGCAAAACCGTATTGATACCGCTGACCGCAACCTTGACGAGGCCCGCATGAAACTAGCCCGCGCGATCCATTTTGACGAAAGCGACACCCGTGTTTTTCACAACCCTGCCCGCACCGGTGAATGGTGCGTTTCCGGCGGGTTCGAATTTTCGAACTGGGGCGAAGGCGATCTGGTCGGCAAGGCGCGGCAGGCCTTTGCCAACGGCTGGATGGGGATCGAAACCTTTGGCAGGGTCAGTTTTGTCGCGGTGACGCAGGTTGAACCCCACGAAAAGGATGTGCTTGCCAATCTGCTGGCCCAGCATTTCGTCGATATCTATGGCGCGCCAAGCCTTGAGGCGGCCAAAAACGTCGCGCTCGAAGAAATCGCGCAGATGGCCGAACTGGCAGAGGATCACGCGCCCAATACCCTGCTGACCGTGTCGCGCGAATTGACCCCCGCAGGGGTCAAGGAAACCTACCGCGCCATCGCCGCGCAAGAGGCGGACATCATGCAATTCGCCGTCCACGGGTCGCTGGACGAAGATGAACCCCATGATCATGGACACGATCACGGGCATCATCATCACGATCACGACCATTAAGGCGTTGCGTTAAACACGAACAACGCCTCGCCGTTGATCTTGTAGCCGTTGATCAGTGCCGCTGCGCGCGGGCTGGTCAGCCATGCTTCAAGTTTGACCGCCAAGTCATTGCGAATACTGTCATTTTTATCAGGATTAACGGGTAGCAGCGCATATTGGTTGAACAGGGCCGGATCACCGGAATAGAGCAGCGCCAGATCGCCCTTGTTGCCAAAGTTCAACCAGCTGGCCCGGTCTGACACGATATAGGCGTTCATGCCCGACGCCGTGTTCAACGCCGCCCCCATCCCTGCCCCGACCGGACGGTACCAATCGCCAAACCCTGCAATGTCCAAGCCTGCGCTGGCCCAGATTTTCTGTTCGGCTTTGTGGGTGCCACTGTCGTCACCACGGCTGACAAAGGGGGCTTGCGCCGCCTCGATCCGCTGTACCGCATCGGCGGCGCTGGCGGCGTCCACGATTGCAGCCGGATCAGCCTTCGGGCCGACAAACACGAAATCATTATACATGATCTCGCGACGGTGGGTGCCGTGACCTGCGGCCACGAATTCTTCCTCGGCGGCCTTGGAATGGACCAACACCGCATCAACATCCCCCGCTTCGCCAAGGCGCAGCGCCTGTCCGGTACCCACCACCAACAACCGCACATCCAGATCAAGATCGGCCTTGATCGCAGGCAGCAAAACATCCGCAAGGCCCGAGTTATCAAAGGATGTCGTGACCGCCATGCGCATTTCTTCGGCACCAGAGGTCTGCGCCCATAGCAGCATGGCAACCGTTGTTAACAGCCGTTTCATCTTACGATATCTCCTCTGAGGAACGCGGCAAGCGCGGCGGTTTGCGGGGCTGCAAATTTCTCCGATGCAAGCCCGGTTTCGTGAATTTTGCCGTCCAGCACAAACACCAGATCCCGCGCCAGCCGCCGTGCCTGCCCCATGTCATGGGTGGCCATCACCAACTGCGTTCCAGCCGCTGAAATCTCTTGCAGCAGGGTCTCGATCTCGTGGGTGGCATGGCCGTCAAGGTTCGCACAGGGTTCGTCCAGAAACAGCACATCGGGCTTGCGCACCAAGGCACGGGCAATGGCCAGTTTCTGCCGCTCGCCTCCTGACAAACGGGTCGCGGGGCTGTTTTGCACCGATCCCAGCCCGATCCGGTCCAGCCAATATGCAACGGTTTCCCTGATCTGCGCGGCGGGCGTTCTGACCAGCCGCAAGGGATAGGCAAGGTTTTCAGCCACCGACCGCCGCAAGACAATCGGCGACTGGAACACAAACGCATGTTTCGACCGGTCTTGCGCGGCCCAGCTCACCGACCCCGCATTGATCCGCTCGACCCCGTGCATGACGCGCAGCAAGGTGGTTTTGCCAGATCCGTTTGGCCCGATCACGATTGTCGGCCCTTGCGGGTTCAGCACCAGATCAATCGGCCCGATGATCCGCTTGCCCTGCCTGCGCACCGCAACACCTTGTAACGTCAGGGGAAATAATACGCTCACCACTGCCCCTCCCGCTCTGTGCGCGACAGGGTGTGGATCGCGAGGTTCACCACAATCGCCAGACCAATCAGAACAAAGCCCAAGCCCAGAGCCAAGGCAAAATCACCTTTCCCGGTCTCAAGCGCAATGGCGGTAGTCAGCACGCGGGTCACATGATCAATGTTGCCGCCCACAATCATGATCGCGCCGACCTCGCCTATGGCGCGGCCAAAACCGGCCAGCGCAGCCGTAAGCAAATTGCGCCGCCCGTCCCGCATCAACGTCACAATACGTTGCCATTTCGACGTGTTCAGCGAGATCAGCAAATCATGATATTCGGCCCATAGTTCACGCATGGATTGATGGGCGATGGACGCAATCACGGGCGTGATAATTACCACCTGCGCGATGATCATCGCCGTCGGAGTAAACAAAAGGTTCAGCACCCCGAACGGGCCAGCCCGCGACAACAAGATGTACACGACCAGCCCCACCACCACCGGAGGCAGCCCCATCAGCGCATTGATCATCGAAATCACGAAACGCCGATAACGGAACCGCTGCACGGCCAGATAGGTGCCCAAGGGGATGGCGATAACCGAGGCGATCACCAGCGCGGTCAGGGTCACCCGAAGCGACCTCAGGCTGATCTCCCACAACTCGGCATCAAAACTCGCGATCAACCAAAACGCAGCGCTAAACCCATCCCAAATATCAACCATAAAGCTGCGCGTTCCCGTTCCCCGTCCCTGGCAGGAACGGTCGGGTTTTCCGGCCCGAATGACAAGCAGAAACTGGACAGATCACAAGATCATACGCGGATTTCCCACGCTGCCGACACCATGATCGCGTTGGCTATTGCACGACCTGAACATCGACGGTCTGCACCCTCATATAGGCGGGTCCGAAACTGCTCAGAAACGGCACCTCGGCGGCGTCCATGCCCACACCGATGCGCACGATCTGATTGGGGGCGGCCATCCCCGTGGCATCAACCAGATGCCATGTGCCATCCAGAAACACCTCGGCGACGGCATGGAAATCCTGCGGCGTCACATAAGGCGCATAAACGCTGGCGAAACGCGCCGGGATCGCCGCCGCGCGCGCCAGCGCAATGATCACATGGGCAAAATCACGGCACACGCCCTGGCGTTGCACAAAAGTATCCAGCGCCGTTGTCAAACCGGTGCTTGATCCCGGAACATATTGAAACCGCTCGAATATCCAGTCACGCAAGGTCCCGATAAGGGCCCCGCCGCTCAGGTGTCCATATTCCGCCGCGATAAAGTTCTGAAACTCGTCCGACTGGCAGTAGCGCGATGGCATCAAATACCGCACCGCATCGCTGGGCAGTTGGTGGGGCGGCGTTGCGGGCAGGTTTTCGATCGCCAAGGTCGGGCGGTTCACCTGGAACCGCGCCTGATAGCTGCACGTCAAATTCCGGTCCGTCCGGATCAACATCCGCTCGCCCAGATTGGCCTCGCCCGGGATATGCACCTTTTGAAGTGTGTCGCTGAGCCGGAAGCTTTCGCGCAGCAGAGTCTGATCGGCAAAGCCGGATGCCTGAATCTGCAGGATCAGATCGGTCGCCATGTTGATTTGATAGTCAAGCTGCACATCAATATCGAGGATCATCACAAGGCTTTCCAAGCAAAATTACCGGTGTCACTGCCGCCGTTAAGGGGATTTTGGCGCTAAAGCCAGAAGACCGCAGTACGCCAATGCCCCCCGCTCAGCAACATAGATCGCCTGCGTGCAATTGGCAGCAGATTGCCGAAAATATATCGCCCGTCCTGCCAATCCTGCCCCTGCACAGACAAAGTGACAAAGTTTTACAGAAAATTTCAAATCAGCGTATTAATGGGGTTGAAACACCAGTTGGGCTTGGATAGTAGAACGCTCACGGGTCGTTAGCTCAGTTGGTAGAGCGCTTCGTTTACACCGAAGATGTCGGGAGTTCGAGTCTCTCACGACCCACCATTCCTCCCCCCTCCCAAAATCTCGTAACCTATTGATCCAGCCTGTGTTTTACGCGCGTTTGATCTGCGTCCGGTGACAAGCCTTGCCCCCCCCCGCACACCCGCTTGGCAAGCATAGCACATCCCGCCCTCGGTTTTGCTAGCCTGCGGGCCCTGCCGCCTGTAGCCTTGTCCTTGCCTATGGTTTTTCGCGCAGATGGGGAGGTGTTCATGAGATATTTATCAAGTTTTGCTTTGGTCGCGCTGGTCACGGGGATGCCAGACCTTGTGCTTGCGCAGGAATTCGACATGTCCGTTGTGCCGGACGGTCTGGTCGCGCAGGATCAGGCCCCCAGTGGCAACTTCCTGACCGCGACCGAGGTGCGGCCGATCTTGACCGCGACCAAGGGGAGTTGGGTGGCTGTCAGGGAATACGACGGTCAGGACCTTGTCTATGTTACCCATTTATGGGCCTGGCGCTGCGGCCTGTCTGCGCTGGCCTTGTCTGTGAACGATGCGCCTTTGGCGGATTGGCCCCTGCCCGCCTGCCATCTGGACAGCGCAGCGCCCGCCGCCATTCTGCAAAGCGACGGCCTGCCCTATATGCGCTTTCCCTTGGGGTCGGTCAGTTCGGTCAAGGTGCAAGTCGTCTATGACGATCTGGGCATGGACAGCGCAACCTACGCGCGGGCATCGGTTCTGATGCCGTAGGGCCGCACGGGACGCGCAAACGCAAAAAGCCCCCGGCAGAACCGAGGGCTTTCAAAATCGAAAGATCGGCAGCGCGGCCTAAATATCGGTTTCATCCGTGGCTGCATCCGCGTCCTTTGGCTTGTCCGTCGGGGTCACCTGACGCACTTTCACGCGCATCATTTTACCATTCCCAAGGTCTTTCTCGTTCACGACCTTGAATTTCCCCATCGGCAAAAGGTTCAGCTCGCGGTTATCGGCCAAGGCTTCGCCCAGAATTTCCAGCATCGCCTCGACAACGGGCTTGGCGTCTTTTTTCTTGACGCCGGACCGTTCCACGACAGCGTCGATCAGTTCTTTCTTGCGCATGACGGGGCCGATGATCACAGCGTGCGGGGCATCGGCGTTTGTGGTGCCATCGGGGCGCGCGTTGGCGGCAGCCTGTGCCTTTGGCGATTTGTCGGCTTTCACGTTCGAAGCGTCAGACGGCTTGGCCGAGGCTGATTTCACTTTCGTCGATTTCACTGCGCTGCTCATGGGAATTTCCACTGCCTTATTGGTTAAGATACCATTTCATAGCGTGATCGCGCTGCAAAAGCCAGCAATCCTTGCGGTTAACGCCACGTGTAACACCATATTTAGGCCTTTCGCCCTGCCTTAACGCAAAAAGCCGCCCCTGTGATCAGGGGCGGCTTTCGGGACCATATCAAAGGGTTCAATGCGCGGTTGCATTGTCCCCGTTTTGGGATTTCTTGGCCAAGGCAGCGGCGGCCGCTGCGTCTTCGGCTTCCTGATCCCATTCGATGGGTTCGGGCTGCCGGACCAATGCGTGCTGAAGCACCTCGGACACATGTTTGACCGGAATGATTTTCAGGCCTTCCTTCACGTTGTCCGGGATATCCGGCAGATCCTTTTCGTTCTCTTCGGGGATCAGAACGGTCGTGATCCCGCCGCGCAATGCAGCAAGCAGTTTTTCCTTCAAACCACCGATCGGCATTGCATTGCCACGCAGCGACACCTCGCCTGTCATGGCGATGTCGCGGCGCACGGGGATCTGTGTCAGCACGGAAACAATCGACGTCACCATCGCCAGACCAGCCGACGGACCATCCTTGGGCGTTGCGCCATCGGGCACGTGCACGTGGATGTCGATCGTGTCGAACTTTGTTGGCTTCACCCCGATTGACGGGCTGATCGACCGCACATAGCTGCTGGCCGCATCGATGGATTCCTTCATCACATCGCCCAGCTTGCCTGTGGTTTTCATCCGACCCTTGCCCGGCAGGCGCAATGCCTCGATTTGCAGCAATTCGCCACCAACCGACGTATAGGCCAACCCGGTCACGACACCGACCTGATCCTCAAGCTCCGCCAGACCATAGCGGTACTTCTTAACTCCAAGGAAATCCTCGATATTGTCACCCGTTACCGTGATGCTCTCGGCTTCTTTCTTGACGATCTTGGTCAGCGATTTACGGGCCACTTTCGCGATTTCACGCTCAAGGTTCCGCACGCCTGCCTCGCGGGTGTAATACCGTATCATGCTGGTCAAGGCACTGTCATCAATGGCAAATTCCTTTGCCTTGAGGCCGTGGTTCTTGATCTGCTTGGGCACAAGATGCTGTTTGGCAATCTCGCGCTTTTCTTCCTCGGTATAGCCCGACAGCGGGATAATCTCCATCCGGTCAAGCAACGGGCCCGGCATGTTGTAGCTGTTGGACGTGGTCAGGAACATCACGTTTGAAAGGTCATATTCGACCTCAAGGTAGTGATCCACAAATGTGGAGTTCTGTTCCGGATCAAGCACCTCGAGCATTGCCGACGCGGGATCGCCGCGGAAATCCTGACCCATCTTGTCGATTTCATCGAGCAAGATCAGCGGGTTGTTGGTTTTCGCCTTTTTCAGCGCCTGAATGATCTTACCGGGCATGGAGCCGATATAGGTCCGGCGGTGACCGCGGATCTCGGATTCGTCACGCACACCACCAAGGCTGATGCGAATGAATTCGCGACCCGTGGCTTTGGCAACGGATTTACCAAGCGACGTCTTACCCACACCAGGAGGGCCGACAAGGCACATGATCGGGCCTTTCAGCTTGGAAGACCGCTGCTGCACGGCAAGGTATTCCACGATGCGTTCTTTAACCTTTTCAAGGCCATAGTGATCATCGTCGAGCACCTGCTGTGCTTTGACCAGGTCCTTTTTGGTGCGCGATTTGACGTTCCACGGGATCGACAAGATCCAGTCGAGATAGTTGCGCACAACGGTGGCTTCCGCAGACATGGGCGACATGTTCTTGAGCTTTTTCAGCTCGGCATCGACCTTTTCTTTGGCTTCCTTGCTGAGCTTGGTGTTCGCAATGCGCGCTTCCAGCTCGGCCAGTTCGCTTTTGCCGTCCTCGCCATCGCCCAGCTCGGTCTGAATGGCCTTCATCTGCTCATTCAGATAATACTCGCGCTGTGTCTTCTCCATCTGGGATTTCACGCGGGTCTTGATCTTTTTCTCGACCTGCAAGACAGACATTTCGCCCTGCATCAGGCCGTAAACCTTCTCAAGACGCTCGGACACGGAAAGCGTTTCAAGCAGATCCTGCTTTTGTTCGACTTCAATGCCCAGGTGTCCGGCAACCAGATCGGCAAGCCGCGCAGGTTCAGTCGCTTCCGACACGGCGGCCAGCGCTTCTTCGGGGATGTTTTTCTTGACCTTGGCGTAGCGTTCGAATTCTTCGGCGACGGTCTTGATCAGCGCCCGTGTGGTGGTTTCATCACCGGGGATTTCGCTCAGATACTCAGCCGTTGCCTCGAAAAAACTATCGTTATCAAGGTATTCTGTGATGCGGACGCGGGCTTGCCCTTCGACCAGCACCTTGACGGTGCCATCGGGAAGTTTCAGCAGTTGCAGCACATTGGCCAACACACCTGTCTGAAAAATACCGTCTGCATCAGGGTCGTCAATGCCGGGGTCAACCTGACTGGACAGCAGAATCTGCTTGTCGTCGGCCATGACTTCTTCCAGCGCACGCACCGATTTTTCGCGGCCCACGAAAAGCGGGACAATCATATGAGGGAACACCACGATGTCGCGCAGGGGCAACACGGGATACGATGCGTTCAGAGGCTCTAACATGCTCTTTTCCTTTTACTGCAAGACGATACTGGCCCCTAAGCTAGGCAACCGTTTGATCGTCTCCTGTTCTAGGTAGGGTATTTGGGGACCCTACCCGCCTGTTTCAATCCCCATTCTGCCATGACCGCGTGAGGCAGGGCCATCTGATTTGGGGTTTTTTGCCAGAATGAACCGCCATCGGCGGACAGACAAGCACGGATCAGTTAATTTCCGGTCAAAAGGGTCTTTGCAAAGGTGTTTCCGGCCTGAAAAAGCATCAGGCCGGAAATCAGGGCATTATTCTGCGGTGGTTTCTTCCAGAAAGGGATAGTCGGTATATCCCTCCTTGCCACCGGCATAGAATGTCTTGGTGTCGCCTTCGTTCAGCGGCGCGTTCAGCTCAAGCCGTTTGGCAAGATCGGGGTTGGCGATATAGGGACGGCCAAAGGCGACCAGATCGGCCTTGCCCTGTTCAACCGCCTCGATCGCCATATCGCGGTCATACAGGTTGTTGGCCATATACACGCCGTCAAACAGTTGGCGCAGCTTGGCGATATCCTCGCCTTCCTTGACGTCGCGCGACTGGCCGGTCGATCCTTCGACCATGTGCAAATAGGCCAATCCGAACTTGTTCAACGCGCGGATCACATATTCGAACGTCTCTTGGGGGTTTTCATCGGCAATGTCATTGGCGGGCGAAAACGGCGACAGGCGCAGGCCGACATGGGCCCCGTCCCAGGCATTTGTCACGCCTTCCAGCACTTCGAGCAGCAGACGCGCGCGGTTCTCGACCGATCCGCCATAGGCATCGTCACGCTTGTTGCTTGAGGTCTTCATGAACTGGTCGAGCAGATAGCCATTGGCACCATGCACCTCGACCCCGTCAAAACCGGCCTTTTTCGCCATCTTGGTCGCGTGAACATAATCGGCGACAATGCGCGGCATCTCGTCCAGTTCCAAGGCGCGCGGTTCGGAGGTTGGCACCATGCCTTCGCCGGTGAAGGTCTTCATATTCGCGGCAATGGCGGATGGGGCGACAGGTTTCTGACCGTCGGGCTGGATGTCGACATGGCTGATCCGGCCAACATGCCACAGCTGGATAACGATCTTGCCGCCCGCCTTGTGCACCGCATCAGTAACCTTCTTCCATGCCGCGACCTGACCTTCGGTATAAATACCGGGGGTCTTGATATAGCCTTTGCCTTCGGGGCTGATCTGGGCGGCTTCGGTGATGATAATGCCGGCACCCGCACGTTGGGCGTAATATTCGACATGCAGATCGCCGACTTCGCCGGTGTCATTGTCGGCGCGGCTGCGGGTCAGCGGGGCCATTACGATACGGTTCTTGGCCTCGATCGCGCCAACCTTGAGCGGGGTGAAAAGCTTTTGCGTCATGGGATATGTCCCTTCCTTGTCATTTCTTGTCTTCAACAACTAACCAACAGACGCGCAACGACAAGGACCGGTTCACATGTTTATTTTTCACCCGACCGGTTGAAGTTTCAAAGCGGCTCTATATCGCCCTGCGCCCTTTGCGCATGAAAACCCGCCTGCCATGCGTCAAACGTGCCTGCGGCAATCGCCCCGCGCATACCGGCCATGAGTTCCTGAAAGTAATGCAGGTTGTGCCATGTCAGCAGCATCCCCGAAATCATCTCCTGACTGCGGAACACGTGGTGCAGATAGGCGCGGCTGTAGTTCGAACAGGCCGGGCATGTGCAGTCTTCGTCCAGCGGGCGCGGGTCGTCGGCGTGGCGGGCGTTTTTGATGTTCACAACACCGTGCCGCGTGAACGCCTGCCCCGTCCGGCCAGAACGGGACGGCAAAACGCAGTCCATCATGTCGATGCCACGGGCCACAGCCCCCACAATGTCGTCAGGCTTGCCCACCCCCATCAGATAACGCGGACGGTCCACAGGCAGCATGTCAGTCGCAAAATCAAGGCAGCCGAACATCGCCTCCTGCCCTTCACCCACCGCCAGACCGCCCACGGCATAACCGTCAAATCCGATGTCCACCAAGGCCTTGGCGCTTTCCTCGCGGAAATCCTGTTCCAGCCCGCCTTGCTGGATGCCGAACAACGCATGACCGGGCCGGTCGCCAAAGGCATCACGGCTGCGCGCGGCCCACCGCATCGACAGGCGCATGGAGTCAGCGATCCGGTCGCGGTCGGCGGGCAAGGCAGGGCATTCGTCAAAACACATCACGATGTCGGACCCGAGCAGCTTTTGAATTTCCATCGAGCGTTCAGGGGTCAATTCATGCTTGGACCCGTCGATGTGGCTTTTGAAGGTCACACCTTTTTCGGTCAGCTTGCGCAGGTCGGCCAGGCTCATCACCTGAAAGCCGCCAGAATCCGTGAGGATCGGTTTGTGCCAGTTCATGAATTTGTGCAGCCCACCCAACCGGTCAATGCGTTCGGCCGTGGGGCGCAGCATCAAATGATAGGTATTGCCCAGCAGGATATCGGCACCGGTGGCGGCCACGCTTTCGGGCATCATCGCCTTGACGGTGGCGGCCGTGCCCACGGGCATGAACGCAGGTGTGCGAATATCGCCCCGCGGGGTCGAAATGACGCCGGTCCGGGCTGACCCGTCGCGCGCCTGAAGATCAAATGAGAATTTTTCCATGACAGCGCCTATAAGATGTCGCGCAATCGCGTGCAATCACGATGGCGCTTTGCTTTTGTGGCAAGATCGCGGAAACTGCCCCCACGCGCATCTTAAAGGAGAGCATCCCGTGCCCATCGAAGACATCCTTATCAATCTGCTGCAAAGCAACCTTCCGCTGGTTCTTCTGGCACTTTTGCTGATTATTCTGGTTGTTAAAGGGGTAAAGATCGTCCCGCAATCCGAACAACATGTGGTTGAACGGTTCGGGCGGCTGCGGGCGGTGATGGGGCCGGGCATCAATATGATCGTGCCGTTCATCGACAAGATCGCGCATAAGATTTCAATTCTGGAACGGCAATTGCCCACCGCCAGCCAGGACGCGATCACCCGCGACAACGTGTTGCTGCAGGTCGATACCTCGGTATTCTACCGCATCATCGAACCCGAAAAGACCGTCTACCGTATCCGCGATATCGATTCCGCCATCGCCACCACCGTTGCAGGCATCGTGCGCGCCGAGATCGGCAAGATGGATCTGGACGAGGTGCAATCGAACCGCACCGCCTTGATCACCACGATCAAGCTGCTGGTCGAAGATGCCGTGGATAACTGGGGGATCGAAGTCACCCGTGCCGAAATTCTGGATGTGAATCTGGATGCCGCCACCCGCGCCGCGATGATGCAACAGCTGAACGCCGAACGCGCGCGGCGCGCGCAGGTGACCGAAGCCGAAGGCAAGAAACGCGCGGTGGAGCTGGCCGCCGATGCGGAGCTTTATGCCTCCGAACAAACCGCCAAGGCCCGCCGCGTGTTGGCCGACGCCGAAGCCTATGCCACGCAGGTCGTGGCCACAGCCATTGGCGAAAACGGGCTGGAGGCCGCGCAATACCAGATCGCCCTGAAACAGGTCGAGGCGTTGAACGCGCTTGGGGCCGGTGCGGGCAACCAGACGATTGTTGTTCCCGCCCAAGCGCTTGAAGCCTTTGGCGATGCGTTCAAACTGCTGAAAGGGCGCGGCTGATGCTGGTCGATTATCTGACATTCTGGTGGGTCTGGGTTTCCATCGCGCTGTTGCTGGGGCTGATCGAAATCCTGCTGCCCGGCAATATTTTCTTAGGCTTTGCCCTTGGGGCGTTGGCGATGGTACCTGTTGTTTTCCTGCTGCCTGAGGCAGGCACATCGCTGCTGCTGGCCGCCTTTGCAGGGCTGTCGCTGCTGTGCTGGATCGCCCTGCGGCTGGTGTTTCGCAAACAATCCAGCGGGGCGCGGATTGTGACACGCGATATTAACGAAGGTTAGACCATCGTCGGTATCATGTTTTGCCAGCGTCCCGGGGCTCTGCCCCGAACCCCGGGATGATTTACCATTTGGAAGCACCGCGTCACGCCTTGAGAAGCGCCAGGTGACCTGCTAGGCGGCAGCATTGATTCATCGGTGGCGGAGTATGTGGTATGGAAGAGTTGAATTTCGGCTGGGAAGAATGGATTGCCCTGCCATCCCTTGGCCTGCCTGCGATCAAAGCCAAGATCGACACCGGTGCCAAGACATCGTCGCTGCATGCCCATGATATCGAAGTCTTCGGTTCGGACGCCAAACCAAAGGTGCGGTTCAATGTGCATCCGGTTGCCGGCAACGAAGATATCGTCATCACCTGCTCTGCCCCCATCATCGACCGCCGCGAGGTGACTTCGTCGAATGGCGAATCCGAATTGCGCTATGTGATTTCGACCACGTTGGATGTTGCCGGGCAAAGCTGGCCGATTGATATCACCCTGACCAATCGCGCAGGCATGGCCAGCCGGATGTTGCTGGGCCGGCAGGCGCTGACCGATCACATCACCATTTCCGCCACAGAAAAGCGCCTTCAGCCCGAGCTGAGCTATGACGTTTACCATTCTGCGGCCGTGCGCCACACCGCCCCCAAACGCGCGCTACGCATCGCCGTTCTAAGCCGTGAGGCCGAGAATTACTCGACCCGCCGTCTGGTCGAGGTTGGCGAGGCGCGCGGTCACACGGTTGAGGTGATTGACACCACGCGCTGCTATATGGCGATAAACGCGATGGCCCCCGAAGTGCATTATGACGGCAAACGCCTGCCCCGATATGATGCCGTGATCCCGCGTATCGGTGCGTCTGTGACGCCCTATGGCTGTGCAGTAATCCGCCAGTTCGAAACCATCGGCACCTATTGTGTGAACGGATCAGCCGGCATTCTGGCCAGCCGCGACAAGCTGCATGCCCATCAGGTGTTGGCCTCCAAGAAGATCGGCATGCCCACCACTGCATTCGCCGCCTCGCCCAAGGACACGTCGAACCTGATGGCGCTTGTCGGCACCGCGCCGCTGATCGTGAAACTGCTGGAATCGACCCAAGGCAAAGGTGTCGTTCTGGCAGAAACCAAGAAAGCCGCCGAATCCGTGATCGACGCCTTTCGCGGCCTCAAGGCGAATTTTCTGGTGCAGGATTTCGTCAAGGAAGCCGCCGGCGAAGACATCCGCTGTCTGGTGATTGACGGCAAGGTCGTCGCCGCGATGAAACGCACCGGCGCGGAGGGCGATTTCAGATCGAACCTGCACCGGGGCGGATCGGCCAAAGTGGTCCGGATCACCAAGCAGGAACGCGATACGGCCCTGCGGGCGGCGCGGGCGTTCGGCTTGGGCAAGGCGGGCGTTGACCTGCTGCGCTCCGAAACCGGGCCAAAGGTGCTTGAGGTGAATTCATCACCCGGTTTCGAGGGAATCGAGAAAGCGACCGGCAAGGATATCGTCGGGATGCTTTATGGTATGATCGAGGCCCGCGTGAAGCCGCAACCGGTGCGCAAACGCAAGGGATGATTAGGGATTTGCCCCTCTGGACGCTGGGCCCAGTAATCCCTATATAAAGTGTCAGAAATAGAAGCGAGGCCCCCGATGACCGACAGCACCCAACCCCTTGAAGGGGCACCGTTGATTGCGCCCTCTACCACCGACCATCCGCTGTACGAGCAGATCGTCGAGGCCTGCCGCACGGTCTATGACCCTGAGATTCCGGTCAATATTTACGAGCTGGGATTGATTTATACCATTGATATAAATCCCGAAAGCGAAGTGAACATCAAGATGTCGTTGACAGCGCCGGGCTGCCCTGTTGCCGGTGAAATGCCAGGTTGGGTTGCCGATGCGGTCGAACCCCTGCCCGGCGTCAAAACCGTCGATGTCGAACTGGTCTGGGAGCCACCATGGGGCATGGACATGATGTCTGACGAAGCCCGTCTCGAGCTTGGGTTCATGTAAGATCCGCTTTGCAGGCCCCTCACAGCACCATCGCATGATGTCAACATCCGGCAGCAACACAGCTCCCGGATGTTTTCAATTCCAGGGCACCCGACCTGCGGACCACAATTGCAGGCGGTTTGAGGCAATTGCAGCGGCCTCCCGCCACGCCGCCTCTCACCCGCGCCTCCGAAATGCAGCGCGGCTTTGGTCAATTTCACCGCTACCGCTTGAGAATGCGCCCACAACCCCCTATCTTTGCCGTAACAGGAGTATCAATGATGTTCGCGATCCCCGGTAAGCAAGCTGTCACAATCACCCCGAAAGCCGCCACGCAAATCAGCAAGCTGATGACGCAGGCAGGCCATGCAGGGCTGCGCATTGGCATCAAAAAGGGCGGCTGCGCGGGCATGGAATACACCATGGAATACGTCAACGAACCCGACGCCAATGACGAGGTCGTCGAACAGGACGGCGCGCGGGTGCTGATCGCCCCGATGGCGCAGATGTTCCTTTTTGGCACCGAGATTGATTACGAAACCTCGCTGCTGGAATCCGGCTTCAAATTCCGCAACCCCAACGTGACCGAAGCCTGCGGCTGCGGTGAATCAATCAAATTCGGCTGATCGCCCTGCAACTGATGCAGTGTTAGCGCTGTCACAGACACCCTAGTCGTTGCCCCGTTCCGGCCCCGCTGCTATCCCGTTGTAAAAGAACAAAAGGGATATCGTCATGCGTCGTAAACTTGCCGCCGGAAACTGGAAGATGAATGGCACGGCTGCCGCGCTGTCCGAACTGGTTGAACTGGCCCGGCAGGTGACCCCGGCCGATGCCGAAACCCTGATTTGCCCGCCTGCCCCCCTGCTTTATCCCGCCTGTGACAAACTGCGCGGCACTGCCATCGCGATTGGTGCCCAAGATTGCCACGCGCAACCCGCCGGAGCCTTTACCGGTGATATTTCGGCAGGGATGGTGGCGGATACCGGGGCGACTTACGTGATCCTTGGCCATTCGGAACGCCGCGATCTGCACGCTGAAACAGACGCCGATGTCGCCGCCAAGGCGGGCGCGGCATGGGGCGCAGGGCTGACCGCCATTATTTGCATCGGCGAAAGCGGCGAAGACCGCACGGCGGACAGGACCCTGGATGTTATCGCTGGCCAATTGGCAGGCTCCCTGCCCGATCATGCCACGGGCGAAAATACCGTGATCGCCTATGAACCCATCTGGGCCATCGGCACGGGCAAGACCCCGACCCTCGATCAAATCATCGAGGTGCATGATTTCATCCGCGCCCGCCTGACCGGCCGATTTGGCCAGCAAACCGGTGATGCGATCCGCCTGCTCTATGGCGGCTCGGTCAAACCCGACAATGCCGCCGAAATCTTTACCGCTGAAAATGTCGATGGGGCCCTTGTTGGCGGTGCCAGCCTCAAGGCCGCTGATTTCGCCCCGATCATCAAGGCCCTCTCCCGGGCCTGATTTCATTTTGCTAAATAAACTCACGGCACCACAGACGCAAAATGGCGGCACGTCGATCTGACATGCCGCCATTTTTCTGTTTTCAATCCGCTGCTTGCTAGCGGACCAGAACCTCTGGCCCCATCATCAACGTCGGCAACCAGGTCGAAATGATCGGGATGTAGGTGATCATGATCAGGAACACGAACAGGACGGCGGTAAAGGGCAGTGCTGCCTTGACCACATTCATCATCGGCATGTTCGCCACGCCCGAGGTCACGAAGAGGTTCAGACCAACGGGGGGGGTAATCATCCCGATTTCCATGTTCACAACCATGATGATGCCCAGATGGATCGGGTCGATGCCCAGCTCCATCGCGATGGGGAACACCAGCGGTGCAACGATGATCAACAGGCCCGACGGCTCCATGAACTGGCCGCCGATCAACAAGATCACGTTGACGATGATCAGGAACATGATCGGTCCAAAGCCCGCGCTCAGCATCGCGGCCGAGATCTGCTGCGGGATTTGTTCGTCGGTCAGAACATGTTTCAGGATCAGCGCGTTGGCGATGATGAACATCAGCGTGACGGTCAGTTTGCCGGCCTCGAACAGGGTATCGCGAACATCGCGGTGAAAGAACACAGTGACCAGCGCCAGCGGTTTGCGCAGCAGTGACGTATTGCTGCCCTCGCCTTTGGTGTGCAACGGCCCCATGTCGCGATAGACGAAACAGGCGATAAAGAACGCATAGACAGCGGCCACAGCGGCGGCTTCGGTGGGGGTAAAGATACCGCCATAGATGCCGCCCAGAATGATCACGATCAGCATCAGGCCCCAGCCCGCTTCACGCCCCGAGGCAAAGACTTCGCCCCAGCCGCGCCATTCACCCTGTGGCAGTTTCTTGACCCGCGCCATGATGTAGATCGTCAGCATCAGCATGAAGCCAGCCATCAAGCCGGGGATCACACCCGCCAGGAACATACGGCCCACGGATACATCTGTGGCCGATGCATAGACAACCATCACGATGGAGGGTGGGATCAGGATGCCCAAGGTGCCCGCGTTGGCGATCACGCCTGCCGCGAATTCCTTGGTATAGCCGGTTTCACGCATACCTGCGATCACGATGGACCCGATGGCAACCACGGTGGCGGGCGACGACCCGGACAGGGCCGCAAACATCATACAGGCGAAAACACCCGCAATCGCCAGACCGCCCGGGAAATGCCCGACCAGCGCGATGGAGAACCGGATGATCCGTTTCGCCACCCCCCCGGTCGACATGAAGGACGAGGCCAGCACGAAGAACGGGATCGCCAGCAGGGTATAGTGCCCCGCCATCGCCTGAAAGAAGGTCTGTGCAATCGACGCCAGCGACGAATCCGACAGCACCAGCAGGAATATGATGGATGAAAAGCCGAGGCTGACAGCGATGGGCAAACCCAGCAGCATCAAGCCGACAATCATCAGAAATAGAATGAGGACTTCCATCCGGTTAATCTCCCGCGTTCATATGTTTGACGGCCTCGATATCGTCCTCGGCCTCGTGGCTGACGATCAGGCTGGTTGAGACTCCGGTGAAAATCCGCACGCCCGCCTGAATAAAACGGAACAGCAGCAACGCCATGCCCAAGGGCAGCATCGCATAGGGGATAAAACGCGGCAGTTTTTCATAGGCTTCGCCCTGGTTCATCGACGCCTCGATAAAGCGCAGCCAGTCGGGCATCGGCATATCGACGGTCGAATACCACGCCTGATCGCGGCTGTTTTCAAACCCGGTGGGGAACCAGCGGCCCGATGTGGCATCAAGCCCCGCAAACGGTGCCCAGTAATCCCATGCGCCTTTCAGCAACAGCATCGCGTAGAAGATGCAGACGACCGAAGCGATCAAGGCCAGCACTCGGCGTACAGGGGATGAGAACAGGTTGATAACGGCGTCGACGCCCAGATGGCCTGTGACTTTCACCGCATAGCTCATTCCGAAAAGAACCAGCCAGGCGAATAGAAAGGTCACCGCTTCGAGGCCCCAGATCAGGCCGGTGTTGAAACCGTAGCGCAAGACGACGTTGATGAAGGTGATGATCGTCATCAGGCCCAAGATCACGGCAATCGCCGTTTCCTCGAACTCGTGCACGATCCGGCCCAAGGCCGATGTGGGTTGATATCCAGATGACATGAAAAACTCCGCTGAAATGCAGAAAGCTGGCAGGTGTGCAGGGTGCCCTGGCGGCCAGATGAAAAAATGCCCCGCCCATTACAGGCGGGACATTCATTTAAACGTTTAGTGTTTTGCGTTGATCGCTTGGGCAGCGTCGATGTTTTCCTGGCCAACATCTGCCTGGAACTCGGACCAAACCGGCATCATCGCATCAACCCAGACCTGGCGTGCATCTGCGTCCAGCTCGATGATGGTCGAACCGGCATCCAGAACCGCCTGGCGTGCGTTGCTGTCGACTTCGCCCACGGCCGCGTTACGCGCTACGGTGACTTCTTCCAGAATTGTGGCAAGCTGTGTGCGCACGTCGTCTGGCAGGCCGTTCCACCAATCGGTCGATGTCACGACCATATAGTCGATGATACCGTGGTTGGTTTCGGTGATACCGTCCTGAACTTCAAAGAACTTCTGGCCGTAGATGTTGGACCAGGTGTTTTCCTGACCGTCCACAACGCCGGTTTGCAGCGCGCCATATACTTCGGAGAACGCCATTGGCTGCGGGGAAACGCCGATCGCTTCCATCTGTGCCTTGATCACGTCAGATGCCTGAACGCGGAATTTCAGACCGTTTGCATCGGATGGTGTGTTCAGTGGCTTGTTGGCAGACATCTGCTTCATGCCGTTGTGCCAGAATTGCAGACCGGACAGACCGCGACGCTCCATCGAGGCTTTCATCGCCTGACCTGTTTCGGAGTTCTGGAACTCGTCCACCGCTTCGATGTTCTTGAACATGAACGGAAGGTCGAAGATGCGGAATTGCTTGGTGAACTGTTCGAATTTGGACAGCGAAGGTGCGGCCAGTTGAACATCGCCTTGCAGCATGGCTTCGAGAACCTGATCATCGTTGTACAATGTCGAGTTCGGGAACACTTCCATGCAGGCTTTGCCGTTCATCTCTGTGTTTACGCGCTCGGCAAGCAGGGTGGCAGCGATGCCTTTTGGGTGCTTGTCGGTGTTTGTCACGTGGCTGAACTTGATCAGGATTTCGCCGTCGTCACATGCGGCAGATACGGCACCTGCGCTCACGGAAAGGGTCAGCGCAACTGCGGCTGTTGTCAGAAATTTCATGTGGTGTCTCCTCCCAGAGAACTGATTTTAGGGTCTCGGCAATCGGGTGACCGACTGCGATGGAAAGAGTAGAACGCCAAACCGCGACCCGTACAAGCCTGTCGAGGCGGCCAGATTTTCAACCGGGAAAGCGCAATGTTTTTCGCCGCTTAGCGGATTTTCGCCGATTGGCCGGCAGAATGGCGATCTGGCGATGTGCGAAAAGCCGCACGGTGCTTTTGGCGGTTGTGCGGAAAACCGCACAAACTCAGGTGCGGTAATCCTCGGCGCGAATCCCGTAGCGTGTCAGCTTGTCATAGAATGTCTTGCGCGGCAGTTTCAGCGTCAGGGCCGCGGCACTGGCCTGCCCCCCCGCCCGCTTGAGCGCGGCCCGCAGCAGCGACTGTTCGACCTGCGCCATCTGTTCGGCCAGTCCCAGTTCCGCATCCGGTGCCGTATCCTCGGCCACCCCCATGACAAACCGCATCGCCGCCGACATCAGGGCGCGCGCATTGCCCGGCCAGTCCTGCGCCATCAGATCCGCAATCACCTGAGGCGAGATCGGCGGGACGGCAAGGCCGGATTGTTCCGCCGCCTGATCCACATAGCGCCGGAACAGGATCGGAATATCCTCGGGCCGCTCTGCCAGTGACGGTATCCGCACCGGCATCACCTCAAGCCGGTAGTACAGATCGGCGTGAAACCGTCCCTCGCCGACCAACGCGGACAAATCATGGGTGCTGCCCGCGATCAGCCGCATCTCGGTCCCGCCTTCCAGCGCTTCGATCAGGGTCAACTGGGTCTGCGCGGGCAATTGTGTCACCTCGTCCAGAAACAGACTGCCACCCGCCGCTGTGGCAAGCGCATCGGTCAGATCGGCAGGGGCCAGCCCGCCCCCTGCACGTTTGACAAACGGGGCTTTTGAGCGCGCGGAAGACAGGTGAATGACCTCGGCGATCTTGGAAATGCCCGATCCATAGGGGCCGATCACCAGCACCTCGGCATCGGTGGCGGCGGCACGGCGCACCTTGCCCCGCAAGGTTTCCGCAAGGGTCGAGCTGCCAAAGATCAGCCGCGCTGCCGGATCGCCGCTTTCGACCATTTGCAGCAGACGCCGGTTTTCCAACACCAGCATCCGGGTTTTCAACGCCCGCTCGATCACCGCCAGCAGGGCGACGGGCGCACAGGGTTTTTCCAGAAAATCAAAGGCCCCCGCCTCCATCGCGCGCACGGCCATGGGGATGTCGCCTTCGCCGGTCAGCAAGATCACCGGCAGATCGGGGTCTTTATTCTGCGCGTAATCGAGTAAATGAAACCCGTCGCGCCCCGGCATCCGCATGTCTGACAGGATAATGCCGTCAAACGAAGCGGTAATCCGGTCTTTTGCCGCGACAAAAGACCCCGCCACGATGACGTCGATATCGGCCAGTTCCAGCGTCTGCGCCAAGGCCTCGCGGACATGGGAATCATCATCAACCAGCAAAACGGTTCTGCTCATGCCGCATCCTCGATCATGTCTGCACGTTCAAGCCGCACAGAAAACATTGCCCCGCCTTCGTCAAGGTTCCTGCCGCGAATTTGCCCGCCAAAGCTTTGCACGATGCCATAGCTGATCGACAGGCCAAGCCCCATGCCGCTGCTGCCGCCAACAGATTTAGTGGTATAGAACGGGTCGAACATCTTGTCCGGCATCTCTATGCCCGGACCGGTGTCGCGAAACTGCACCGACACGGCGTCGTCCAGCTCGATCCGGATCGTCAATTTGCGGGTCTGTGCCCCCGTCATGGCGTCTGCCGCGTTGGTTATCAGGTTCACAAACACCTGACCAAGCCGTACCTCGCCGCCGCGCACCCACACCGGATTTTCAGGCGCGCGATATTCAAGCGACACATCCGCCTTGGCCAGATAGGTTTCGGTCAGCTCAATCGCACTGGCAATGACCCGCGTCACGTCCACTTGGGTTTGGGGCACGCTTTCTTGTCGCGCAAAGGCCCGCAGGTTCTGGATGATCCGCGCCATACGCTCGGCCATCTGCGAAATCCGCGACAGGTTTTCGGCCACGCGCTCGGGCTTGTCACGGGCCATAAACTGACCTGCGTTTTCCGCAAATGACCGGATCGCCATCAACGGCTGGTTCAGCTCGTGGCTGATCCCCGCCGACATCTGCCCCAAAGCCGACAGCTTGCCCGCCTGCACCAGATCGGCCTGCGCCCGCTTGAGCGCCGCCTGCGCCTCTTCGCGCTCTGCCGCCTCGCGGCGCAATTCGGTGTTGCTGGCGTTCAACGCAGCGGTGCGTTTGGCGACCCGCCGTTCCAGCCGTGCATTTGCCTGCGACAGGGCGCGGCGGCGTTCGGTGGCCAGAAACAACAACGCCCCGAAGGCCAGACACAAAGCAGCCACTGCGGCTGCCTGCGACGCCGCCAAGCGCCGCGCCGGGGCCACATCAAGCAACACCTCGCCAATGAAACCCACAACCGGCAAGGGCATGGTCAGATGCAGCGCTTCATCCGGGAGATACGGCCCCCACCCCATTTTCCAGATTTCATGGCCCTTGATCCACCCGGCCTCGAACGCCGGAACGGAACCGTCAGGGGGGATCAGGCCCGGTTTGCCCGCGGGGCGCTGCCAAAACAGCATTTCCGACCGGTTCGCGATCTGCACGACGCCATCCTCATCGGTGAAAAACGCAGCCGGATTACTGCCGCGCCAGTCATAGTCGATGCCGTTCAGGTCGGTCGTTACCACCACCGCGCCTTTGACCAGACCCGCATCGTCAAACACCGGTGCCGCATGAAAATAAGCGCGATCGGTCAGCGGCAGACTTGGCCCATGCCCCCAGCCAAGCGCCCCGCGCAACGCACGGCGCACAAAGGGCTGGTCGCGCAAGACCTCTCCGGGGGGGCTTTGCGGGGATGCCATAACCCGCCCGTTGGCATCGACCACACGCACATCAAGTGCTGCCGATTTATCCGCCACATCCTGCAGGAAATCACGTGCAGCGCCGGGCAGTTTATCGGCCAAAACATCGTTGACCTGAGGGTGATCCGCCAGAAACACCGCCAGATCGCGATAGCGTTGCAATTGCCCGACCAGACGGTCACTGGCGAGCGACAAATCGGCCCGCCCCCGTGCGCTGAGCTGGTCCAGCCCTTGCCAATAGGCATAGCGCCAGACCCCCGCAGACAGGGCCGCAACAATTGTCAAAAATATCAGCCATGTCGCAAAGCGGCGACCAAATCCGGTGTTCATCTTGGTAATTTGGCACAGACACGCTTGCAAAGACCAGAGGGCGCAGTATTCCTGCGGATCATGAAAACCTTTCGCCAATCCCCGCAAGACCCTGATTTCGTGCAAAATCCCTATGCCGCCTATGCCCGCGCCCGCAGCGAAGGCCCGGTGCTGTATTGGGAAGACTATAACATGCTGGCCGCTTTTGATGCCGCCACGGTTCAGGCGTTGCTGCGCGACAGACGGTTGGGGCGTGAAATTCCTGCCGATCAACGCCAACCCGTCCCTGCGCATCTGGCCGATTTTCACGCGGTCGACCAGCATTCGATGCTGGAGCTTGAGCCCCCCACACACACCCGTTTACGCGGCCTTGTGCTGCGCGCCTTTACCTCGCGCCGGATTGCCGGACTGGCCCCCGAAATCGAAGCGGTCGCCGCGCAATTGCTGGCCGATCTGCCCCAAGGGCCGTTTGATCTGATCCCCGCCTTTTGCACGCAACTGCCCGTGCGTATCATCGCGCGGCTGTTGGGCGTACCCGAAGCCATGTGGCCCGATCTTTTGCGCTGGTCCAATGCGATGGTCGCGATCTATCAGGTCGGCCGCACCCGCGCTGTCGAAGACGCCGCCAATCAGGCCGCCGCAGATTTCAGCGATTTCCTGCGCGGCTATGTCGACCAGCGCCGTCACGACCCGCGCGATGATCTGATCACCCAGTTGATCGCCGCCGAGGAAGCAGGCGAAAAGCTCAGCACCGACGCGCTGATCGGCACCTGCATCTTGCTGCTGAATGCGGGCCACGAGGCGACCGTCCATGCGCTTGGCAACGGGGTCGCCTGCGCGCTGACCCATCAAACGCCGCTGGCGGCGTTTCAGACCGATACCATCGCCGCCACGACCGAAGAAATCCTGCGCTATGACCCGCCGCTGCATGTGTTCGAACGCTTTGCCTACGAAGACATAAACCTAGGCGGCATCCCCTTGGAAAAAGGCAAGAAAATCGCGTTGGTGCTGGGGGCTGCGGGGCGTGATCCTGCGGTCTATCCCGACCCTGACCGCGTTGATCCCGCGCGGCCCGTGAAGCCCCATGCGGCCTTTGGCGGGGGCCTGCATTTCTGCGTCGGTGCCCCGCTGGCACGGCTTGAAATGCAGATTGGCCTGCGCGCGTTGTTCGACCACGCGCCACAGTTGCGCCTGACCGAACCGCCGCGCTATGCAGACAGCTATCATTTCCACAAACTTGAACGTTTGATGGTAGAAATTTAGCCGCGCGTTACAGCGGCAGCATCGTCGTGGACTTAATCTGCTCCATCGACAAAAGCGCTGTGACGTTATGCACCCGCACCTCTGAAATCAGCGCCTGATAAAACGCGTCATAGGCCCGCGCGTTTTTGACCCGCACCTTGAGGATATAGTCGATATCGCCCGCCAGACGGTGTGCTTCCTGCACCTCGGGGCGGTCTTGCAGCGCCTTGAGGAATTTCGCCTGCCAGTCGGCTTCATGCTCTGACGTGCGGATCAGGACAAAGAAACACGCCTCAAAGCCCAAGGCCTCCGCATCCAGCACGACAGTGTGCTGCCCGATCACACCTGCCTCGCGTAATTTGCGAATCCGGTTCCAGACAGGCGTCTTGGAAGACCCGACTTCACGGGCAATATCGTCCAAAGACTGGCTCGCATCCCGTTGAAGCTGCGCCAAAATCTTCCGATCTACCTCGTCTATACGAACGTCCATTCTGCCTATCCTTTGGTTTGTGGTCTTCTGTTCTGATTGGCTGATGAAATAGAACGTATGTTCTTATGTGTCCAGACATCTAGCGCCATATCGGAATTATTTCCTATATATACCGCAAGCCAAGCGCAAGGACAGTACCATGGATCATTTCCCAATCTTCCTATCGACCAAGGGGCAACGCATTGTGTTGTCAGGCGGCGGCGAGGCCGCGCTGGCCAAGCTGCGCCTGTTGATGAAGTCCCAGGCCAAGATCAGCGTTTATGCCGCCGACCCTGCGCCCGAGTTGGTGCAATGGGCAGAGGCTGGCCGCATCACGTTGCACAAACGCGCGCTGCGCCTTGGCGATGTTCTGTGCGCGAAACTGTTCTATGCCGCCGACGAAGACGCGATAGAAGACGCCCGCACCGCCGCCATCGCGCGGGCCGAGGGCGCGTTGGTGAACATCGTCGACAACCTGCACGACAGCGCCTTTATCACCCCCGCCATTGTTGACCGTGACCCCGTCACCATCGCCATCGGCACCGAAGGGGCGGCCCCTGTGCTGGCCCGCGCGATCAAGGCCGATCTTGAGGAACGCCTTCCTGCGACGCTGGGCACGCTGGCGCGCATCGGCAAAGGGTTTCGCAAGATGGCAGATGCCCTGCCCTTTGGCCGCCCCCGCCGTGATTTCTGGCGCGACTATTACTTTAACGCAGGCCCCCGTGCCGTGGCTGACGGCGAAGCGGCTGTTGGCGAAGCGCTTGATACCCTGCTGGCCGACCACCTGACCCGTGCCGCGCGCGCCGGCCATATCGCCTTTGTCGGCGGTGGCCCCGGTGATCCGGAATTGCTGACGCTCAAGGCCCGCCGCGCCTTGGACGAGGCCGATGTCGTTATCTACGACCGACTGATCAGCCCCGAAATCCTCGAACTCGCCCGCCGCGAGGCGCTGATGATCGACGTCGGCAAGGAGGGCTTTGGCCCCTCCACATCGCAGGAAACCATCAATGATCTGCTGGTGGAACATGCCCAAAACGGCGCGCAAGTTGTGCGTTTGAAATCCGGCGATGCCACCGTGTTTGGCCGTCTTGACGAAGAAATCGACGCAGTTGATGCACATAACATCGGCTGGCACATCGTGCCCGGTATCACATCAGCCTCGGCTGCCGTCGCCGCCATCGGGCAAAGCCTGACCAAACGCAACCGCAACGCATCCGTCCGGTTCCTGACCGGCCACGACATGAAAGGCTTTGCCGATCACGACTGGGCCACTTTGGCGCGCCCGGGCGAAGTCGCTGCGATCTATATGGGCAAAAAATCCGCCCGCTTTATCCAGGGTCGCCTGATCATGCACGGTGCCGACCGCACCACGCCCGTCACCGTCATCGAAAACGCCTCGCGGCCCGAGCAACGCATTCTGGAAACCACGCTGGGCCGCTTGCCCGTCGATCTGACAGACGCGGACATGAACGGCCCCGCGCTCACATTCTACGGCCTTGCCCCGCGCGCGGCGGCACTGGCCTCAACGGAAATCCTGCAAGAGGAGATGGCATAATGGCCAAGCCCTTCACCCCCAAAGTTGTCACCGCAAACGCCCTGCTTGAAGGCGACGTGATCTATCAAACCGCCACCGGCTGGACCCGCGATCTGGCCCATGCCGAGGTGCTGACCGACGAGGCCGATGCCGATCTGCGCATGATCGATGCCAGCCAGCAGACCGGTCTGGTCGTCGGCGTCTATCTGGCCGATGTCGATGCCAGCGCCGCCCCCAAGCCCGTGCATTTCCGCGAAGCGTTCCGCGCGAAAGGCCCGTCAAACTATGCCCACGGCAAACAGGAGGCCCTGTAATGTACAGCTATACCGAATTCGACGATGCCTTTCTGGCCGAACGCAACGCGCAATTCCGCGCACAGGTTGAACGCCGCATTGACGGATCGTTGACCGAGGATGAATTCAAGCCGCTGCGCCTGATGAACGGTCTCTATCTGCAACTGCACGCCTATATGCTGCGCGTGGCGATCCCCTACGGCACGCTGAACGGCGCGCAGATGCACAAGCTGGCCGATATCGCGGATAAATGGGACAAGGGCTATGGCCACTTCACCACGCGCCAGAACATCCAGTACAACTGGCCGCAACTGCGCGACGTCCCCGACATGCTGGATGCGCTGGCCGAGGTGAACATGCACGCGATCCAGACCTCCGGCAACACCATCCGCAACGTGACTGCGGACCACTTTGCCGGTGCCGCCGCAGACGAGGTCGCGGACCCGCGCCCCGTGGCCGAACTGATCCGCCAATGGTCCACCGATCACCCCGAATTCCAGTTCCTGCCGCGCAAATTCAAGGTCGCCGTGTCAGGCGCACCGCATGACCGTGCCGTGATCAAAGCGCATGATATCGGGCTGCAGATCGTCGAACAGAACGGCGTGCTCGGCTTTCAGGTGATCGTCGGCGGTGGCCTTGGCCGCACCCCGATGATCGGCAAGGTGCTCTATGATTTCGTCGCCTCCGAAGACCTGCTGCCCACCCTCGAAGCCGTGGTTTCGGTCTATAACCTGCTGGGCCGCCGCGATAATAAATACAAAGCCCGGATCAAGATCACCGTCCATGAAAATGGCATCGACGACATCCGCGCCCGCGTCGACGCACGCTATGCGCTGATCCGCCCGCAGTTTACCGGCGTCGACCAGCAGATGCTTGCGCGGATCGAGGCGGATTTCGCCAAACCGACCTTCAAGACCGCCCCACTGGACGCTTATACCCAAGCCTATGACAGCGATCCGGTCTTCCGCAGCTGGGCCGATACGAACCTATCAGACCACCACGCGCCGGGCTATGCCATCGTGTCGATCAGCCTCAAGGCGCATGGTGCCACCCCCGGCGATGCCTCCTCGCACCAGATGCATGTGATGGCCGATCTTGCCGCGCAATACGGCCATGACGAACTGCGCATCAGCCACGAGCAGAACGTGATCCTGCCCCATGTACACCGCAATGATCTGCCGGCCCTGCACGCCGCGCTGAAAGACGCCAAACTCGCCACCGCCAACATCGGCCTGATCAGCGATATCATCGCCTGCCCCGGCATGGATTACTGCGCGCTGGCCACAGCCCGTTCGATCCCCATCGCCCAGGAAATCGCGACCCGCTTTGACGCACTCAAGCTGGAACACGAAATCGGCCCGCTCAAGATCAAGATCTCGGGCTGCATCAATGCTTGTGGTCACCACCACGTGGGCCATATCGGCATCCTCGGCCTCGACCGTGCGGGCGTCGAAAACTACCAGATCACTCTTGGTGGCGACGGCACCCAAGACGCAACCCTTGGCGAACGCGCCGGTCCCGGATTCTCGGCTGACCAGATCATTCCCGCCATCGAACGTCTGGTCCTCGGCTATTTGGATTTGCGCAGCGACCCTGCGGAAACCTTCCTGCAAACCTACCGCCGTCTCGGGTTGGCCCCTTTCAAGGCCGCCCTTTATCCGGAAGCCCGTGCCAATGCCGCGTGACACCCTTGTTCCAAATGGACAAAAAATCCTCCCCGAAGGGCCGGATCGCGTCGCGCAGCTGACCGCCAAAGTTGGTGTGCTGAACGACAGCATGCGCCATCACAGCGCCACAGACGTGCTGCGCGCGGCGATTGAAAACGTGCCAAAGCTCGCTCTGGTCTCCAGCTTTGGCGCGGAATCGGTGGCCTTGCTGCATGTGGCGGCCATGGTGAAACGCGACTTGCCGGTCGTGTTCATCGACACCGAGATGCTGTTCGCAGAAACCCTCGTCTACCAGCAAGAGCTGGCGGAACGGTTGGGCCTGCGCAACATCCAGACCATCCGGGCCGCCGATATCGCCGAGAAAGACCCCGACGGCACCTTGCATCTGCGCGATACGGATGCCTGCTGTGCGTTTCGCAAGACGGTGCCTTTGCAATCCGCCCTCAAGGAATATGACGGCTGGATCACGGGGCGCAAACGGTTCCAGTCGGGCACCCGCGCGTCTCTGCCGTTTTTCGAGGTCGAAACCCCGCCAAACGCGCCGGCCCGGATCAAGGTGAACCCGCTGGCCCATTGGCAGGCCTCGGACGTGTCCGACTACATTGACGAAAACCGCCTGCCGCGACACCCGCTGGTCGCCCAAGGCTATCCCAGCATCGGCTGCGCGCCCTGCACATCAAAGGTAAAGCCGGGCGAAGACCCCCGCGCAGGGCGTTGGCGCAACACAGAAAAAGAAGAATGCGGCATCCATTTTGTCGACGGTAAAATGGTGCGGATAGGAGCAAAGACATGACACAACTGGTAACCGATAACGGCTTTATCACAGACGACTGGGCAGCCGGTTTCACCGCGTTGGGATGCGCCAATGATGCGACCTCGCTTGATGTGCCGTCCGACGCCCGTCCCGAAGACATCCAGATCAGCTCAAGCTTGCAAATGGTGCGGATCGATTTCCCCAGCTCGGCGGACGGGCGCGGCTTTACGATCGCGCGGAACCTGCGGTTGCGCGGCTATACCGGACGGCTGCGCGCCCGTGGTCATGTCTTGGCCGATCAATATGCGATGGCGCGCCGCGCCGGATTTGACGAGGTCGAGATCCCCGATGATCTGGCCGCGCGTCAGCCGCAGGATCAGTGGCTGGCCCGTGCCAATTGGCGCGACCATGACTATCAGTCGCGGCTGCGCAGCTAAGACCGGCCTTTTCCCTCCCCCCCACTTGCCCCTATACAAAGGACGGCGGGCCAGATGCCTGTCGATGAAATCATGACCGAGCAGACAGCCTTGACCCAAACTGACGCAAAACCCGTTCCGACCTTGCCAGACGCCCAAACCGTTACTTCCGTCAAACATTGGACGGACCGCCTGTTCTCGTTCCGCGTGACACGCCCTGCGTCACTGCGCTTTCGGTCGGGTGAATTCGTGATGATCGGGCTGATGGGCGATCCCGACCCCAAGACCGGCAAGCAAAAGCCGTTGCTGCGCGCCTATTCCATCGCCTCCCCGTCTTGGGACGAAGAGCTGGAGTTCTATTCGATCAAGGTGCAAGACGGTCCGCTGACCTCGAAATTGCAGCACATCCAGCCCGGTGACGAGATCATCCTGCGCCCCAAGCCCGTTGGCACGTTGGTGCATGACGCGCTGTTGCCCGGCAAGCGCCTGTGGCTCTTTGCGACCGGCACCGGCTTTGCGCCTTTTGCATCGCTGCTGCGCGAACCTGAAACCTATGAAAACTTTGATCAGGTCATCGTGACCCACACCACCCGCGATGTGGCCGAACTGGAGTACAGCCGCAGCCTGATCGACGAAATCCAGAACGACGAGATGATGCACGAGCTGATCGGCAAGGATAATCTGGCCAAGATCGTCTATTACCCCACCACCACCCGCGAGCAGAGCCCCAAAATGGGCCGCATCACGACCTTGCTGCAAGACGGCACCGTGTTTGCGGACCTTGGAATTGACGGCATCAATGCCGAAACCGACCGTGGCATGGTGTGCGGCAGTCTGGGGTTCAACAAGGATATCAAGGAAGTCCTCGAAGGGTTCGGCCTTGAGGAAGGGGCCAATTCCGATCCCAAGCATTACGTGGTGGAAAAGGCCTTTGTCGGCTAAAAGCCCCCCCCTTTGCAGAGAAGAAAAAACCGCGCCCTCTTGCGAAGGCGCGGTTTTGTTGTTTTCAGCTGATCGGTTCAGATCACATGTTCAAGGCAGTGCGGATACGACCCAGGATCGCTTCCAATGCTTGGGGGTCGTCTTGGGCAGCAATCAGGCCACGCTTGAGCATTGTCTTGTGCAACTCTGACAAGGACGATTGATCAACAAGCGCCTGAACCTCGTCAAGGTCGAAACCTGCGACAGTTGTCAGCGCGTCCGGTGTCGCAACGGCCACCTCGGCAGAGGCAGCGGCTTCGGCGTTGACAGCGGCAGTTTCTGCTGCGGCCTCAACAGCTTGGGCTGCCTCGGCTGTTGCTTCTGCGGCGTCAGCGGCAGTGTTTTCAGCTGCGGTTGTCGCCTCGGCTGCGGCATCGGAGGTTGCGGTTGCAGAGGCGTCGACCGCGTTTTCTGTGGTTTCCATCGCGTCAGAGGCTGCCTCGGAAGTGGCTTGTGCCGCGTCGGTTGCAGTCTCGGTCACGGCTGTTGCGGCATCGGATGCCGCTTCGGCTGCGGCTTCGGTTGCTGCTGTTGCAGTGTCGGCGATTGCTGTCGCGGCATCGGATGCGGCGTCAGCGGCGGCGTCAGTTGCTGCTTTTGCAGTCTCGGTCACAGCAGTTGCGGCATCGGATGCCGCTTCGGCTGCGGCTTCGGTTGCAGCTGTTGCAGTGTCGGCGATCACAGTGGCGGCATCGGATGCGGCCTCTGTTACGGCATCAGCGGCTTGCGCTGTGGCATCTACTGCCTCGGCAACGGCACCTTCGGTTGCTTCAACAGCTTCGCCAACGGCGGATGTTGCGCTTTCCAAAGCGGCGGGTGCGTTGACCGCGTCGGCGGCTTCGGTTGCGATTTCTTGAACCGAACGGCCGGAATACAGCATGTACCCCCCGATTGCGATCAAGGCCGCAATGATGATCCAGACTAGATTTTTCATGATGTTTGGTGTCCCTTTAAAAATAGCGGTTTTTTCCACGCACACGCTAAAAGCGTGCTTGTCGCGTCAAATGGGGCTTGGAATGCCTAGTTGCAAGCGTAATTGGCTATTTTTGCGCAACTATAGCGCATTTTGCGGCTTGAAGAAGGACGGTGGCGCGTTTACCTTCTGACTTCGAGAATTAGGAACAATCAAAGGACGTTCATCATCGCTCGCAGACCCCATAACGCGCCGCCACAAAGAGACACAGGCCCGCGCATTAACGAAAATATCCGCTCTAACGAAATCCGCCTGATTGGTGCCGACGGCGAAAACGTCGGGGTTGTCACGCCCGGTCGCGCCATGGAAATGGCCGAGGAAGCGGGTTTGGACTTGGTCGAGATCTCTCCCAATGCCAATCCGCCCGTGTGCAAGATCATGGATTTCGGCAAATTCAAATACGAGACCCAAAAGCGCGAAGCGGAAGCCCGCAAAAAGCAAAAGATCATCGAGATCAAAGAGGTCAAGTTCAGACCGAACACAGATACCAATGACTATCAGGTCAAAATGCGTAACGTGTTCAAGTTTCTGGACAATGGTGACAAGGTAAAGATCACGCTGCGGTTCCGCGGTCGTGAGATGGCCCACCAGAACCTGGGTCGCGAATTGCTGGAACGTGTTGCCGAAGACACCAAAGAAGTCGGCCGCGTCGAGAACTTTCCAAAGATGGAAGGCCGCCAGATGGTTATGCTGATCGGCCCCTTGCCCAGCAAGTAACCCCTATTTTTGGTATCAAAACGCAAATACCCCCGCGATTTCTCGCGGGGGTATTTTTCGTTTCTAAGCTGCCGCTTACTGCTGAAGCAGGCTGGTGATGTTCCGCACGACCGCGCGACGGTTCGCAGGTTCCGCGTCCAGCGTGCGCACTTTCAGCGCGCTTTCACCGTAGCCTTGGGTGATCAGGTTCGCTGGCGGCACGTTGAAATACTCGGTCAGTGCCAAGGCAACGGTTTCCGCACGACGGTCGGACAGGGCAAGGTTATAGCTCTCGCTGCCCACCGCATCGGTGTGCCCTTCGACCAGAATCACCGTGCGTGGATCATTGCGAATGGCGTTGCTGATCGCGGTCCCGATCTTGGCCAATGCTTTGGCTTGCTCTGGCAAGATCGCGGCTGACCCGGTGGCAAAGCGCACGGCGTCCAGTTCGATTTCCGGTGCCAGCGCGCGCACCTGCTGGATGTCACGCACCTGCCGCAAGGAGAACCGCTGCGCTTGCTCGCCGCGTATCTGGGTTTCCAGCGCCAAACGCAAGGCTTCTTCGTTCTGCTCGCTGGCAAGGCTGTATCTTTGCTCGACCTTTGGCAGTTCGTTCACCACGATGCGACGCTCGGTGCGGGTATCGTCGAACAGCAAATATTCATTGCCCTGCGGGTCGATGTTGATGCGGCGCAAGACAGTGCCGTCACGGCCCAGAATGGTCACGACCTGGCTGCCATCGGGCTTGATCACGGTTGTGCGGGCGGACCCGTCGTTAAACGTCTCGCGGCGCACTTCGTCCCCGGCCTGACGAACCAGCGCATCGTCGTCTTTCAACACGCGCAGATCGCCATTGGCATCTTCGACAACCAGACGGTCACCCGAATTGCTCACAACCTTGGACCCGTTTTTCAACACCGCGCCAACGGCAACAGCCCCGAGACCCAGCAAAAGCGCCTTTTCAAACTTGCTCAGGCCTTTGTCTTCTTGCGGAGCAGCTTGTGCTGCCGCCTGCCCTGTCACCTGTGTTGAAAACTCCTCGTCAGAGCTGCGGGTCTGCTCGGCAGTGACTTCTTCTGTCTCTACCTGCGCTTCGGCCTGACCACTGTCTGCGGCGGCGGCAGCTTCGGCAGCAGCAGCAGCTTCAGCGGCGCGCTGTTCCTGGCGTGCTTCCTCGGCAGCTTGCTGCGCGGCCAGTTCGGCTGCGATCTGCTCTTCGGTTGGCGCAGCCTCGGTCGGTGTTGCTTCGGCTTGTGCGGCGGGTGCCACTTCAGCAGCAGGCGCTTGCGTTGCTTCGGCCTCAGCCGCCGGTTCTGGGGTTACCACGACTTCAGCTTGTGTCTCAGGTGCAGGCTCGGCCTGCGCCTCTGTGGTCACTTCGGCCTCGGCTGCAGGTGCAGGGTCAGCAGCAGGTGCCGCTTCCTGTGCCGCCGCCTGATCTGCTGCAGCCTGATCGGCAGCGGCCTTCGCCTCTGCATCGGCTGCGATCTGCGCCGCAATGGCTTCTTCCTGCGCTGCCGCCGCGGCAGCATCCGCATCCGCTTGCGCTTTTTCAGCAGCCGCCCGAGCCTCCGCGGCGGCCTGTTCATCCGCAGCAGCCTGAGCCTCTGCGGCGGCTTGTGCATCTGCCTCTGCCTGCGCTTGCGCCGATACTTCAGCCTCTGCGGCGGGGGTTTCTACCGCGCCAGTCGTGTCCAGAACGCCAGAAACGGTGCCTTGGAGCTGATCGCTCAACTGCTGCGCATCCAGCACTTCGGTGCCATCCGGCAGAACACAGGGGAACACGGCTTCGCTGCCTTCGGCCGCACATGCAGCAGACGTTGATTGCGCGAACCCGCCCGTGGGCAACGCGAGCGCCACGCACATCGTCAAAGAGGTCGTTGATTTAAGAAGTCTAAACATTTCATATCCTTACGGAATTACACTCGAACGCCGTTCGGGCAGCGCTTGTTGTAAAACACATGTCCGGCCATTTGGTTCCAGCGGATATTTGCAAGACAGCGGAAAGCCGCCTTTGATCGCTCAAAGACGGCTTTCCCAAATCACATCACCAGCAGGTTCAGGCCAGCGCAGCCACGGCCCGCTTCGTCATGACACCAATCAAATGGGCGCGGTAATCACCGGTCCCGTGCAGATCACCGATCATGCCTGACCCGTCGATCTTCAAATTGGCAACCGCATCGGCACTAAAATTGCCAGACAAAGCGTCCTCCGCCTCGGTCCAACGGAACACCCCGTTTTCCGATGCACCGGTAACCGCCACACGCACACCATCCGCAAACTTGGCAACATAGACCGCAACCAAAGGAAACCGCGACGCGGGCTGGATGAACTTCTCGTAATGCGCCTTTTCAGGGATCGGGAACTTCACCTCGGTGATGATCTCGCCCTCGTCCAAAGCGGTGGCAAACATCCCCTCAAAAAAATCATCCGCAGCGATTTCACGCGCATTGGTGACGATGGTGGCACCACTGGCCAGAACCGCCGCCGGATAGCAGGCAGAGGGATCATTATTGGCAACCGACCCGCCGATTGTGCCACGGTTGCGAACGGCAGGGTCGCCAATCCGCGCCGCAAGCCCCGCAAGGGCGGGGTATTGCGCGGCCGCTTCCTTGGCGACAACCGCATGCACAGTGCCCCCGCCAATGCAAATACGCCCCGCATCATCGGTGCAAATGCCCTGCATCTCTGCAATGCCTTTCAGCGACACCAGAACCGACGGCATCGCCAAACGCGCCTTAAGCGTCGGGATCAAGGTCTGCCCGCCACTCATCGGCTGCGCTTCTTCACGCCCCAAGGCCTTGACCGCATCCGCGATGCTGGTCGGCTTTTCTACGTCGAAATTATACATCTTCCGTCCTTCCAATCAGAGAGCGCGCCATAGCCCTTACTCCCCTCTTCATTTTGCCAAGTAAACTCCGGGGGTGTGGGGGCTGGCCCCCACTCCCGTCCTCTCAAATCAGCTGTTCATCGCTGCCCATACACGCGCGGGCGTCACGGGCATGTCGATGTGCCCCACATCCTTGCCCCCCGATCGCATCGCATCCAGCACCGCATTGACCACCGCTGGTGGCGATCCGATCGCCCCTGCCTCGCCGCAGCCTTTCACGCCCAAGGGGTTGTGCGTGCAAGGCGTCTGGCAGGAATGATCCACCGTATAGAACGGCAGGTCACTGGCGCGCGGCATTGCGTAATCCATATAGGACGCGCTCAGCAGCTGGCCATCGCTGTCATAGGTACAGTTTTCCATCAACGCCTGACCGATGCCTTGTGCCAACCCGCCATGAACCTGACCCGTCACGATCATCGGATTGACGATATTGCCAAAGTCATCTGCCGCCGAGAACCGCTCGATGGTGACATGACCTGTTTCAGGGTCCAACTCAACTTCGCAGGCATAGGCACCGGATGGATAGGTAAAGTTGGACGGATCATAGAATGCCGTCTCTTCCAGACCCGGCTCGATGTCTTCGAGCGGGTAGTTATGCGGCACGTAAGCCGCCAAAGTCACATCACCCCAGGCCACGGATTTATCCGTGCCTGCGACGCTGAACGCACCGTCCTTCAGCTCGATATCACCCTCGGAGGCTTCCAGCAGGTGGGATGCGATCTTTTTCGCCTTGGCGATGATCTTTTCCGTTGCCCGCACCATGGCCGAACCGCCCACCGCAAGGGAACGCGACCCGTAAGTCCCCATCCCCATTGGCGTATTGGCCGTATCGCCATGCACGATCTCGATCATATCCTCGGGGATGCCGATCATTTCCGCGATCACCTGCGGAAAGGAGGTCTCGTGGCCCTGGCCGTGGCTGTGCGATCCGGTCATGACCACCAGACCACCGGTTGCATTCACCCGCACGGTGGCGGATTCGTACAGACCGGCGCGCGCACCCAGTTGCCCCACAAGGTTCGACGGCGCGATGCCGCAGGCCTCGATATAGCAGTTCACGCCGAAACCGCGCAGCTTGCCTTTGGCCTCGGAGGCTTTGCGGCGGGCGGCGAAACCGGCCATGTCGGAAATCTCTTCCAGCTTGTCCATGGTCGCCACGTAATCGCCGGTGTCATATTCCACCGCCACGGGCGTGGCATAGGGGAATTCGGTGATAAAGTTCTGACGGCGCAGGGCAATCGGATCGACGCCCAGTTCATGCGCGCATTTATCGACCAGACGTTCCAACTGATAGGTTGCTTCGGGGCGGCCCGCGCCGCGGTACGCATCGACAGGCACGGTGTTGGTGAACACGGCCTTTACGTTCACATAGATCAGCGGCGTTTTATAGTTGCCCGCCATCAAGGTGCCGTGCAGCCATGTGGGAACGCTTGGTGCGAAGGTCGACAGATAGGCACCCATGTTGGCGTAAGTATCTGTGCGCAAAGCGGTAAAGTTGTTGTCCTTGTCCAGCGCCATCTGGATCTTGGTCACGTGGTCGCGGCCATGGGCATCCGACATGAAGGCTTCCGACCGGCTGGAGGTCCATTTGACCGGACGGTTGCAGGCCTTGGCGGCGAAGGTACAGAACGCTTCTTCCTGATAGTGGAAGATTTTCGTGCCAAAACCGCCGCCCACATCGGGGGCGACAACGCGCAGTTTGTGTTCGGGGATGCCCAACACGAATGCACCCATCAACAAACGGATGACGTGGGGGTTTTGCGAGGTGGTATATAGCGTGTGATCGCCGGTGCCACGGGCATAGTCGCCAACGGCCACGCGCGGCTCCATCGGGTTCGCGACCAGACGGTTGTTGACCAGTTCCAGCGTGGTCACGTGGTGGGCTTCTTCGAACGCCTTATCAACGGCACCCTTGTTTTCCTCGACGAAACCCCAGTCGTAACACAGGTTCGACGTCAGATCGTCATGGACCTTGGTCGCGCCTTCCTTGACGGCTTCCTTCATGTCGATGACGGCGGGCAGATCGGTGATGTCGAGCACGATTGCTTCGGCGGCATCGCGTGCTTCGGCCAAGCTTTCAGCCACAACAGCGGCAATCGGTTCACCAACATGGCGCACCTTGCCATGGGCCAGAACAGGGTGGCGCGGTTCTTGCATGACTTCGCCATGCTTGTCCGTGATCTGCCAGCCACAAGGGATCGACCCCACCGCTTCGAAATCCGCACCGGTGAAAATCTTGACGACGCCGGGCATGGTTTCCGCCGCCGATGTATCAACCGAGTTCAGGATCCCATGCGCGATATCCGAGCGCAGAAAGAACACATAGGCCTGACCGTGCAGGTTGATATCGTCCGTATAGTTACCTTCTCCGGTCAGAAACCGGATGTCTTCGCGCCGCTTGCTGCTGGCACCAATTCCGCCATCCTTTGGCATAGTAAATCCTCCCTATGGGGTGCCACTTTGTGTCGGGCACCATCGCGTTTGCAGGTTTATTCTGTTGGTGTGGCGCCACCCAGAACCACAGGGATACGCCTTTTTGATGCGGCTTATGTGCCTGCCCCTGCCTCCTCGCAGGTGCAGATGCGCCGCTTTTTATTCGGTTTATTCAGCCGCCAATGCGCTGACGTCCTGACCGGATGCGGCCATGATCGCTTTGACGATATTATGGTAGCCGGTGCAGCGGCAGATGTTGCCGTCCAGATAATGGCGCACTTCGGCGACGGTCGGCTTTGGATTGTCTTTCAGCAAGGCAGATGCAGACATGACCATACCCGGCGTACAGAAACCGCATTGCAAGCCGTGGTGATCCTGAAACGCCTGCTGGATCGTGTTCAGCGATCCGTCTGCGTTTGCCATGGATTCGATCGTCTTGACGTCAGCGCCGTCGGCTTCAACCGCCAGCATGGTGCAGGCTTTGACCGCTTCGCCGTTCACATGCACCACACAGGCACCGCATTGGCTGGTATCACAGCCGATATGGGTGCCAGTCAGTTTCAGGTTGTCGCGCAGAAACGACGCCAGCAAGGTCCGGCCTTCGACGTCGCCAGACGCGGCTTTGCCGTTAACGGTCATTTTGACCTGTGTCATAGAGTTCCTCCCTTAGGTATTCTTGTTCTCGTTGTACCGAGTTAAGCACGCCCCCACGCGGTTGAGAACCAAAATTTTCGCGACGCTTGAAAACATGCACAATTTTGCACGTCTTCGGTAAGACTTAGCCGCGACGCGGTTGCGGTCGCGTCACGATTTCCTTGAGCAACCCACCAACGCCCATGCCCGCGATATCGCGGTCCGTGACCGCAATGCCGCAGACGATCCGTGACAAGACCCAATCCGCCCCGTTCAAGGCAGGAGATCGTGCGCAGCCGGGCAAACCGATCACCTGCCGGTCACCCAGATTGCCCAGAAACAGCAGATTGCCCGGATCAACCGGCATCCCGAACCGCGCAACCTTACCCCCTGCCGCACGCAGGGCAGACGGGGCCACATCGTCGATGTCAGAGGTCGCCGATCCGGTCAGGATCAGCACCAACTCAGTGTCGGCCGCCGTGATCGCCGCGCGTAACGCGTCGGTCTGATGGGGCACCATCACCACATTCTTCAGCGCGACATTCAGCGCGACAAGCCGGTTGGCGATGGCCTCGCGGCCCTTGTCCCCTGCCCCGCCCTCTATCTCGGTGATGATCAATGTCGCATCTTGCAGCTTCGGGGGGGCCAGACGGATGGCCCCGCGGGCCGCTGCGCAGGCGCGGGTCAGGTCGGCCTGATCGACCCCGTAGGAGATGATCTTGATCGTGGCGACCATGCCGCCATCCGCCATCTGCTGAAACGGCGGCACTGTGGCGAGCGTGATCATCGGATGCACGGCGTTCGCGGCCTCCAGTGCGGGGACATCCAGAACAGCCACCCCCGGCCCTTTGGCCAGCAGGTTTACCCGGCCGGTAAAGGCGTTGGTCATCTCCAGATGCCGGTCTAGATTCCCGTCCAGATCGGGCGCATCGGCCAGCAAGGCCTGCGCCAGTTGCGCGGCGGCGGTGTTTTCATCCACATCCGTGGCGGCCAGCCGTGCCACCGTGATCCGGTCGATGCCAGCGCCCAGCAGATCGGCAATGTGGTGATCCTCAAGCAGAACACCCTTGCGCAGCCGCCCCTTGGGCAGGGCCACGGAATGGGCGAGGAAGGCACCTTTGGCATCGGTTGTGGGGGTTGCGCCGAACTTCACGGTTTTCTCAGGCTCTGGACCATCTGCGCCAAAATCGACACCGCGATCTCGGGCGGGCCGGATGCGCCGATATCAAGACCCACAGGCCCTGCAATCCGCGCGATATCCTCGGCGCTGAACCCTGCCGCAGACAGCCGGTCGACGCGCGACGCATGGGTGCGTGTGGACCCGAGCGCACCGATGTAAAACGCATCAGACCGCAGCGCGATGTGCAAGGCGGGATCATCCAGTTTCGGGTCATGGGTCAGCAGCACAACGGCGCTGCGGGAATCGACGCCGACCTGTTTCAACGCGGCATCGGGCCAGTCGTTGATCACGCGGGCCTCGGGGAAGCGGGCTTGCGAGCCGAAAGCCTCGCGCGGGTCGATGACCACCACGTCAAACCCTGCAATCTGCGCCATCGGGGCAAGGGCCTGCGCGATATGCACCGCCCCCACGATGACCAGCCGCAGCGGCGGGTTGTGGATCGCAATAAAGGTATCACCGTCTTCAGCGACGCCGGAACGATCCATGCGGAAACGGGCTTCATAGCCGTCGCGCACCAGACGCGCACTGCCCCCCGACAGTGACACCTCGTATCCGACAGGCTGGCGCGCCGCGCGTGCCTTGACCAGATCGGACAAAACATCAAACGGCATGCCGTCATTGCCAATCGGTTCGACCAGCACGCGGATTTTTCCGCCGCAGGCCAGCCCCACGGCAAAGGCATCGCCATCGCTCACGCCATATTCCAGCAGCCGCGATGCACCCTCCTCGATCGCCTCAAGCGCCTCGATCACCACGGCCCCTTCGACGCAACCGCCCGACACCGAGCCCTGCATTTTGCCATCGCCGGAAATCGCCAGCTGTGCGCCCACACGGCGCGGGGCAGACCCCCAGGTTTCAACAACCGTGGCCAGCGCGGCACCCCGGCCCGCCTGGGCCCATGCATAGGCCCGTTCTGGTGCGTCTTCAAAGATATCCATTGGCCTGTCTCCGGTTTTGCGATGCGGTGCAGTTCCACATATGTACTGCGCGACGGCCCATCGCTCAATCAGATAACTTGCACGCCGCCGCCCGCACTACTACATCTTGGCAATCATAACCGAACGGAGCCGCACCAATGCCGATGCAAGCCAGTGAAATCAAAGACCTTCTGCGCAAAACCTTTCCAAATGCCGAAATCGAAGTCGAAGGCAACGACGGGGTGCATATGGCTGCGATGGTCATCGACGAAAGCTTTCGCGGGAAAAACCGCGTGCAGCAGCAACGTGCCGTCTATGCCGCGCTCAAGGGCAAGATGGATGGCCCCAGCGGCGATCTGCACGCGCTGGCCCTGACCACCAAGGCACCTGACTGATATGGTAGACCCGGTCCTTGTGGTCATTCTCAGCGTTCTGGTGCTGATCGTGGCGGTGCTGCGCGGCCTTCAGGCATTGCGTCACACCCGCGGCACCGAACGCGGATCGAAACCCGGCACGGGCTATCACGAGATCGAAACAACCTATCACTCTGGCGGTGGCGGGGGCGGACATCAAACCAGTTACCGCATCCCCCGCGACCCGCAAGAATACGCCAAACGCTTTATACCAAAGGACAAATCGAAATGACCGACACAGTTACCCAGATCAAAGAAACCATCACAGCCAATGACGTTGTCTTGTTCATGAAGGGCACCAAGTCGATGCCGCAATGCGGGTTTTCGTCCCGCGTTGCAGGTGTGCTGAATTATATGGAAGTCGAATTTGCCGATGTGAACGTGCTGGCCGACGAAGCGTTGCGCCAGGGCATCAAGGATTTTTCCGACTGGCCCACCGTGCCACAGCTTTACGTCAAAGGCGAATTCGTCGGCGGGTGTGACATCATCACCGAAATGACCCTGTCCGGCGAATTGGACGCATTGTTTACCGAAAGCGGTATCAAGTTCGACCAGGACGCCGCCGATAAAATCCGCGAAGCCAACGGCTGATTTTACGGGGGCCGGCGCGACAGACGCGCCGGCCCTTTTTTTCCACTTTTCTGGCCCCCCCAATCTGCCCCCCCAAAAAAACTTGCAGCGTGTTACCGCGCTTTGCCGTGGCGATAATTATTTTGGCCACCCCCATTCCCCCCCTTGTACCCATGGCCCGCCGATCCTTATCTGAATTGCGGGCGGATGGATTGCCCCGGGAATTGTCATTTTGGATTACATCTATGTTGCGGCCGGGCTTGTGTGCCTGTTTCTGGGCGGCGACGCATTGGTGCGCGGCAGCGTCGGTATCGCGCTAAGGCTGGCAATGTCGCCCCTGCTGATCGGTCTGACCGTGGTGGGGTTTGGTACCTCGACCCCTGAATTGCTGGTGTCTGTGAATGCCGCGTGGCGTGGCGTGCCTGATATCGCCGTGGGCAATATTGTCGGGTCCAACATCGCCAATATCGCGCTTATTATGGGGGTCACGGCGCTGGTCTGGCCGATCCGTGTGTCCGGTGCCACGATGCGCCGCGATACCGGTGTGATGATCGCTGCAACTCTTGCCTTGGTGCCGGTTTTCCTGATGGGGGAAATTGGCCGGGTCGCGGGTACAGGGCTGCTGGCCGGGCTGATCGGGTATCTGGTTTGGGCCTATCTACAGCCCGGTGATGTGGCGGAAGATATCGGCAACGACAGCCCGAAACCCAACGCCATCCTGTCGGTCATCTGGATCATTGCCGGGCTCGTCGCGCTGGTTTTGGGGGCGCGGTTTCTGGTCGACGGGGCGGTTTCCATCGCCCGTGACGCGGGCCTGTCCGAGGCGTTTATCGGGCTGACGATCGTGGCGGTTGGCACGTCCCTGCCCGAATTGGCCACATCCGTTGTCGCCGCGTTCCGCCGTCAGTCAGAAATCGCGATCGGCAATGTGATCGGGTCCAACATCTTTAACGTCTTGGGTATTCTGGGCGTCACCGCTGTGATCAAGCCGATCCCCGTTGCCGATCGTTTCGTGAGCTTCGATCTGCCCGTGATGATCGCGGTGTCGCTGCTGATCACCGCGCTGCTGCTCAAGCGGGCGGTGATCGGGCGGCGGACAGGCGCGGTTTTGCTGTTGGGCTATGCCGCCTATGTGGTGCTGGCTCAGGGTTAACCCGCAGCCTTGTCCTCAATCTCTTGGGCTAATGCTTCGGCGCGGGCGGCCATTTCGGCCAGCCCGTCGTTTACGGATTGCGGAATGACCGGCACCTCGATGCGTTCGGGTTCGACCACCACATTGCGCAAACCTTCGAGTTCGGCTTCGCGTTCAGCCAGTTCCGCGCGAACTTCGCTGATCTGGTCTTCGACGCTGGCGGTTTTATCGGCCAGCAACAGGCCTGCCATCAACAACATCCGCGCCTCGGGCATCCGCCCGACCTGATCGGACAAGACCTGTGCCTCGTCGTCCAGCATCTTGGCGGCGGCGTGCAGATAGCTTTCCTCGCCCTCCTGGCACGCGACTTCGAACTGGCGACCGCCGATGGAAATAGTGACTTCGGGCATCAGGCGTTCTCCTGCGCGGCTTCAACGAGAGGGGTAAGGGCAGACAGGATTGCGTCTGCCTCTGCGATTTCGGCGGTGCGGGCGGCGCGCAGGGCGTCCAGTTCGGCAAGCATGGCCTTGTTGATCAGATGAGGATCGCCGACGCCTTCCTGGTTTGCATCACGCAAGGCCGCGCAGGCTGCGGATAATTTCGCATTGGCCCGGCGCACCCGCTGCAATTCGACATCCAGCTTGGCCATGCGGGCTTGGACCTCCTCCGTTTGTGCCAGCTGGGCCTGTGCGGCGTCCAGCGTGGCCTGCACCTCTGCGGTTTCGGTCACGAGCCGCTGCTTGAGGATTTTGACACGCTCGGTCAGCTGCGCATTGGCAAGGCGTTCGTCTTCCAGTTCTTGTGACAGGTCGGGGATGCCTTCCTTGGCCGTGCCAAGTTTCTCCAATCCGCGCGACGCACGTTCCATCGCAGCCAGAATTCGGCCCTGCAATTCTTCTATGTCGCTCATGCCCAATGTCCCTCGCAAATCAATTGTCGCAGTTTGCCAACCATCGAATCGGTGGTCAACGCTGTTGCAGCTAATCCTACCCAAACGCTGGATGAAATACTGCCCCTTTAAGAACAACACCTTGCGGCAGGCTTTTCATGCGGGAAAATAGCAAGGGCGGTTGCCCTTGATCTTTGCGGGGTGGCTGGTATTGATCCGGCAACCTCAAACCTCCCCCTGATAAGGAAGCAGCCACCGTGGACTTGAACGCACTTGCGAAAGCAAATCCTGAGCATTGGTCCAAAGCGACCGCCATTCGCGCCCTGACATTGGACGCCGTTGCCGCCGCCAATTCCGGCCACTCTGGTATGCCGATGGGCATGGCGGACGTCGCGACCGTCTTGTTTGAAAAGCACCTGAAATTCGATGCCTCCAACCCGCTGTGGCCGGATCGTGACCGTTTCATCCTGTCGGCAGGCCACGGATCGATGCTGATCTATTCGCTGCTGTACCTGGTGGGCGATGCGCAATTCCCCCTCGAAGAGATCAAGAATTTCCGCCAGATGGGCGCGCGCACTGCGGGCCACCCTGAGAATTTCCTGGCCGATGCGATTGAAACAACCACCGGCCCCTTGGGTCAGGGGATTGCGAATTCCGTGGGCTTTGCAATGGCCGAAGAAATCCAGCGCGCCCAATACGGCAAGAAAATCGTCGATCACTTTACCTATGTGATCGCTGGCGACGGCTGCCTGATGGAAGGCATCAGCCACGAGGCAATCGCGCTGGCCGGCCGTCACAAGCTGGGCAAACTGATCGTGATGTGGGACAATAACAACATCACCATCGATGGCCCCGTCACCCTGTCCGACACCGTGGATCAGGTGGCCCGTTTCAAGGCCGCCGGTTGGCATGTCGTCGAAATCGACGGCCACAACCCCGCCGAAATCGACGCCGCCCTGACCGAGGCGCGCGCTTCCGATCTGCCATCGATGATCGCCTGCAAAACCCACATCGCCTTGGGTCACGCGGCACAAGATACCTCCAAGGGCCACGGTGCCCTGACCGATGCCGACCAGATGGCCGCTGCCAAAGCCGCCTATGGCTGGACAACCGGCCCGTTCGAAGTGCCCGCCGATGTGAAATCCGCATGGGAAGCCATCGGATCGCGCGGGGCGCAGACACGCAAAGACTGGGAAGAGCGCTTCGACGCCATGTCCCGCACCAAGCGCGAGGAATTCAACCGCGCCTTGGCCGGTGACGCGCCCAAGAAACTGTCCGCCACCATCAAGGCGTTCAAAAAGCAGATCTCCGATTCCGCCCCCAAACTGGCCACCCGCGCCAGCAGCGAAAAGACGCTCGAGGTGTTGAACCCGCTGTACACCGAAACCGTGGGCGGTTCGGCTGACCTGACCGGGTCCAACAACACCAAGACCGCCGATCTGGGCGTGTTCGACATCGACAACCGTGGTGGGCGTTACGTCTATTGGGGTGTCCGCGAACATGGCATGGCATCGGCGATGAACGGCATGGCGCTGCATGGCGGCGTGCGCCCTTACGGCGGCACGTTCATGTGTTTCACTGACTATGCGCGCCCTGCCATGCGTCTGGCCGCGTTGATGAAAATACCAACCGTTTTTGTCATGACCCATGACAGCATCGGTCTGGGCGAAGACGGCCCGACACACCAGCCCGTTGAGCATCTGGCGATCAGCCGCGCGACACCCAACACCTATGTATTCCGCCCCGCCGACACGGTTGAAACCGCCGAAGCATGGGAAATCGCGCTGACGTCGAAAGAGACCCCATCGGTGCTGTCGCTGACCCGTCAGGGCCTGCCGACCGTGCGTCTTGAGCATAAGAACAAGAACCTCACCGAACAGGGTGCTTATGTGCTGGCCGATGCCGAAGGCAAACGTCAGGTCATCCTGATCGCCACAGGTTCCGAAGTCGAAATCGCCCTCAAAGCGCGTGATATCTTGCAAGAGCAAGGCATCGGCACCCGCGTTGTGTCCATGCCCTGCATGGAACTGTTCGCCGAGCAAGATGAAGCCTACCGCCGCAAGGTTCTGCCCGCAGGCCCGGTGCGTGTCGGCGTCGAAGCTGCCGTGCGTCAGGGTTGGGATCAATGGCTCACAGGCGAGCGCGGCAAATGGAACAAGGCCGATTTCGTCGGCATGGACCGCTTCGGTGCCTCTGCCCCCGCAGAAGAGCTGTTCGAAAAGTTCGGCATCACGCCACAGAACGTCGCCGACAAAGCCAAGGCGCTGCTGTAACCCGGCCTCGCGTTCAGAGATTAAAAAAGGGGGCCGCGATGGCCCCCTTTTGCGTTTTCAGGTTGTTCTAGACCGCTGCGCATTAAATGGTGCAGTTGCAACACGCAGCCCTATTCTGCAAAGGATCGCAGAGGACGTGAAGCTTTCACAGAGTTCTTCGGGAGTGTGCACGCAAGAGGTTTCGCGGAGCCTGTCTATGTCTGGTGAGCGGACAAAGCTGCCTACCGAACTAGTCAGTTCATCAAAGACCCTTGCTGAGTTGTCCAAACGGACTTTCGCGATCATTGCGGCGACAAGATGAATATTCTGTCCTCTGTCAGCTAATTAAACTAGGATTAAAAGTGCCAGACCATGTTGGTCACGCCCATTGGGAGCTGCAGACTCATGGACAGACGCGCACCCTTG
Source organism: Sulfitobacter sp. SH22 (assembly GCF_965641905.1). NCBI lineage: Bacteria > Pseudomonadati > Pseudomonadota > Alphaproteobacteria > Rhodobacterales > Roseobacteraceae > Sulfitobacter > Sulfitobacter sp. SH22. Next base: position 614,307 of record NZ_OZ282573.1, on the reverse strand, counting down.
AAGCCAGTGCAACGAGCGATCCTGTTGTCTCTCGCAATCGGCCTGCCCGTCTGGTTCGTCTACGTTTTCTATCGGATGCCACGGCTTAGCAATCTTCCAAGAATGTTCTTCGTTCCTGAACCTCTTAGCGCGGCACTCCTATCACTGACTTTCGGGCTGGCGGTCTCGGCGATCCTTGTCCTTTTCATGGCGAACCGCCGCCGAATGGGGTCGGTTTTGAAACCCAACCGGGGCCGGCTGATTGTTGCAGCATTTCTGGGTTTTACCATGCACATATGGAATGCAGAGTTTATGCCGATTGTTCCTATCGGCCTCGCGATTGCACTACTGCCTGAGTCCTTTTTGTTTTTTGTACTGTTCGTCTTTCTCGGGGCGCTTCTCTCGGTCCTTTGGTACATACCTTCTTGTCTGATTGTTTCGGGTGTCAGATCGAAACCATGGCGGGTAGCCTTGGTTGCCCTGTTTTGGCTAGGGACCGCCAGCGGTTGCATTTTGATCTTCGGAGTAACTGACCTCATCTAGTATTGTTGCGTCTATCTGCCGAAACCCTGGCCGAAAACACCAAACGATCAAGGTCTGCATTCGGCTCACCCCCGCCGTTCCCCACACCCACCACTCCCCGCAGAAGGCTAGACCGCTGCGGGGTCTTTCTTTTTGCCGCTGAACACAGTGCGCCACAGGGGGGTGACGATTTTCTCGCCCACGGGGATCAGGATCAGGCCAAGGGCCAGCCCGAACACGCCGTCCATCGCGGCCTTGGCGATCCATTCGACAGCGCCGGTATAGTTCGCGGGTACCAGGTGGCCGACATAGGCAGCCGCGTCATGGATCAGGTGGCCCAACGTGTCAAAGCCCAACACCTCCATGCCGTGGATGATGATCGAACCGCCCACCCACAGCATCGCCGCAGTGCCGACAATGGTCAGGGTGGTCAGGAATTTCGGCATACCGCGCACCACCGCACGGCCAATGACCCGCGTCGGGCCAAGGTTGCCGTTTTTCGCCATGTAGAGCCCCACATCATCGGCCTTAACGATCAGCGCCACCGACCCGTAGACCGCCACGGTAATCATCACCGCAGCCGCAGCCAGTGCCGCCGCTTCCATCCAGAAATTCGTGACTGCAAGGTTGGACAGGATAATCGTCATGATCTCGGCCGACAGGATGAAATCGGTCTTGATCGCACCTTGGGCCTTTTGTTCTTCGAGATGAGCGGGGTCTTCTATCGTTTCTTCCTTGCCGGGGTATTCCTCGTGCCCTGCCCCGCCAACCCCCAAGGCATGGGCGACTTTCTCGGCCCCCTCAAAGCACAGATAGGCACCGCCCAACATCAGCAGCGGCGGAATGGCCCAAGGCGCGAAATTCGACAGCAGCAAACCTGCCGGCAGCAAAAACACCAACTTGTTTTTCAACGATCCCTTGGTGATCCGCCAGATGATCGGCAATTCACGCTTGGCCTCGAAACCGTGCACATATTTCGGCGTCACGGCCGCATCGTCGATCACCGCGCCCGCAGCTTTGGCGCTGGCTTTGGCAGCCTGGCCGAACACATCATCGACGCTTGCCGCCGCCACCTTGGCAATCGCTGCGACATCGTCCAACAGCGCCAGTAAACCACTCATCAAAATTCTCCAATTCAGTCAGGTGTAAACTTAACCCAGTCGCCCGCGAAGGCAAACACCCTGTGACATTTACCGCTAACATCCCTGGTTAACGCTAACATACGGAAATTATAAGCTTTTACCCTTTCAGTCACGGCCTAGCTGCCGTTATAGAGCGCGCAACGTCACCCGTATTTTTCAAAGGACGCCCCATGACCATCAAAGTCGGTATTAACGGATTTGGCCGGATTGGCCGTTGCACCCTGTCTCATATCGCAGCGTCGGGCCGCGATGACATCGAAGTGGTTCGCATCAACGCAACAGGCCCGCTCGAGACAGCAGCGCATCTGATCAAATACGATTCCGTCCATGGTCGCTTTCCAAACGAGGTAAAAGTCGGCAACGGCACGCTTGATCTGGGCCGTGGCCCGATGGAGGTCATGTCGACCTACAAGATGGAAGAGCTGAACTGGGACGGCTGCGATGTGGTTCTGGAATGTACCGGCAAATTCAACGACGGTGAAAAGGCCAAGGTGCATCTTGAGCGCGGCGCAAAACGTGTACTGCTGTCGGCACCGGGCAAAAACGTCGACCGCACAATCGTTTACGGCGTGAACGACCATGAATTGCGGGCCTCGGACACGATGATTTCAAACGGGTCCTGCACCACCAACTGCCTGGCACCGATGGCCAAGGTTTTGCAGGATGCATTCGGCATCGAATATGGCATCATGACCACGATCCACAGCTATACCGGCGACCAGCCCACGCTGGACCGCCGCCATGATGACCTGTACCGCGCCCGCGCGGCGGCCATGGCGTTGATCCCCACCTCCACCGGTGCGGCGGCTGCCTTGGGCGAAGTTCTGCCCGCGCTCAAGGGCAAGCTGGACGGTACCGCCATGCGCGTGCCCACCCCCAATGTCAGCGCGGTTGACCTGACTTTCCGTGCCTCGCGCGATGTTACCGTCGACGAAGTCAACGCCGCCATGCGTGCCGCCGCCGAAGGGCCGATGAAGCGCGTGCTGGGCTATGACCCCGAAAAGAAAGTCTCCATCGACTTTAACCACACCGAAGAAAGTTCAATCTTTGCCCCCGATCAAACCATGGTCGTCGCAGACCGCATGGTGCGCGTGCTGGCGTGGTACGATAACGAATGGGGTTTCTCTGTGCGCATGGCCGATGTTGCCGTCGCCATGGGCAAACTTGGCTAAGTCTTGCAGCACCCGCCTTGCCCTGTCATATCTGGGGTCCTGTCGTTTAAAGTCAGGGCCCCGCGCAAGGAAGATGCAAAATGAACACCCCGATCACCCTGGTTTTGGCGGCGTTGCTGACCATCGGTTTGGTTGTGGACACGTTTTATTTCGGCACTGAACACCTGATCTTTCTGACGAAAAAGTTCATGGACCTGATCGAATGGGTCGCTTTCTGGCGCTAATCGGAAACTTGCGTCCCGCATTTACCCGTCTTTTCAACAATCCCGTCCCTGATTATCCCCGCTTCGGTTGACTTTCAGTGTTTTATCGCGATGTTAGCGCTATCACACTCAGGAGGACGCCCCAATGGCTACGAAACTCGCAATCAATGGCTTTGGCCGCATTGGCCGCAACGTGCTGCGCGCCTTGATGGAACAAGGGGGCGACGACCTGCAAGTGGTCGCAATCAACGATCTGGCCCCGCTTGAGACAAACGCACATCTGTTTGAATTCGATTCCGTTCATGGCCGCTATGGCCGTCCGGTAACCTTGGGCGACGGGACCATGGATGTGGGCCAAGGGCCGATCCGCGTCACAGCAGAGCGTGACCCCGCAGCCCTGCCCTGGGGCGATGTGGACATCGCGCTGGAATGCACCGGCATTTTTGTGACCCGCGACGGTGCCGCCAAGCATCTTGCGAACGGATCGAAACGGGTCCTGATCTCGGCCCCCGGAAAAGACGCCATGAAAACAATTGTTTACGGTGTGAACCACGACATTCTTGATGCCGATGACACGGTCATGAGCAACGCATCCTGCACCACCAACTGCATGGCCCCGCTGACCAAAACGCTGAACGACGCCTTCGGCATTGTGCATGGCCACATGACAACGATCCACGCTTTTACCGGCGACCAGCCCACCCATGACACAGCCCATAGCGATCTGTACCGCGCCCGTGCTGCATCCCTGTCGATGATCCCCACCACCACCGGTGCGGCCAAGACTTTGGGCAAGGTTCTGCCGGAACTTGACGGTCTGATCGGCGGCACCGCGATCCGCGTGCCGACACCGAACGTGTCCTGCGTCGATCTGGTGATCGAAGTTGCGCGCAAGGTGACTGTGGAAGAAGTGAACCAGGTGCTGCGCAGCGCATCCGAAGGTGCCCTCAAGGGCATCATGGGCATGGTCGACAAACCGCTGGTGTCCATCGACCTGAACCACGACAGCCATTCCTGCGTCGTAGCGACCGACCAGACCTCGGTTCAAAACGGCACACAGCTGCGCGTTCTGGCGTGGTATGATAACGAATGGGGCTTTTCGAACCGGATGCTGGATACATCCCGCGTGATCGCGAAATTCCTCTAGGGGCTACCCCCTGGAGAAACGATTCTTCAGCTCGGCATTGACGGCGGGCGTCACAAATTTGCTGACGTCCCCGCCAAGCCGGGCAATTTCCTTGACCAGCTTGCTTGCAATCGCCTGATGTTCTGCCTCGGCCATCAGGAACACCGTCTCGATGCTGTCATCCAGCTTACGGTTCATGCCAACCATCTGATATTCATATTCAAAATCAGCGACAGCCCGCAGCCCGCGAATGATCATCTGCGCGCCGACATCACGGGCGCAATCAATCAGCAGGTTCTCGAACGGGTGCACCACAATGTCGGTGCCGGTCTCTTTTGACAGGGCCGCACATTCCGAATTGATCAAGGCAACGCGCTCTTCCAGCTCGAACAACGGGCCTTTGTCACGGTTGATCGCAACGCCGATGACCAGCTTGTCGACCAATGTCGCGGCACGACGGATGATATCAAGGTGGCCCAGGGTGATCGGGTCAAAGGTGCCGGGATAAAGGCCAACGCGCATAGGGAAATCCAGTCTTCTTGTGTCGTAATTTCCGCGGCAGGCAAACACTTAAGCGCCTGAAATGCAACGGCCTATTTGGATAATGGGAAAGAGACGTAGGGGCTAATGCCCCATGATCATCCCCTCAAGGGCGTCTTTTTCCATCGACAGCTCCATCAAACGGGCCTTGACCACGTCCCCCAGCGAAATCAGCCCGATCAACGCGCCGTCTTCCAAAACCGGCATATGCCGGAACCGCCCTTCGGTCATTTTGCTCAGGATAGCGTCCGACCGCTCGTCCTTGGTGCAGGTCACCAGCTTGCGTGTCATCAGGCTCTCAACGGTCATATTCAGACAGGACCCACCCTGACGCCCCAGCTCGCGTACAATATCGCGCTCGGATAGAATGCCATCGGGTGATTTGCCATCGCTCGAGATGACCAACGTACCGATCCGCTTGTCCGACAGCATCTTGGCAGCCTCCGCGATCAGCATATCCGGCTTGACCGTTGTAACACTGTCATCCGCCTTGGTTTTCAGGATTTGAGACACAAGCATTTTGGAACCCTCCGCAATATTATTGCTCTGGACCCTAGGTTCCCTTTAATACTGTTGCCTGTCAAGTATTTGCCTCAAGTCTTACCACTTCTGCCCGCACCCCTTGCGCCAACTCCTCTGCAAAGCGGCTCAACCGTTGATTCCGGCGGTCATCCTCATGCCGGATCAGGTAAAATGCGCGGCTTAATCTGACTTCGGATGTCAGAATACGCGTCACGCCGGGGGTGGCAGGCAGGCAGAAATCATGAACGATTCCAACGCCCCCGCCCTGCCGGATCATATTCACCTGCACCGACACCGAATTGGACGCCAAGGGAACGCGGGTCATGCCCAATTCGGTCAGATAATCCAACTCGCGGTCGAAAATCATGTCGGGGATATAGCCGACCAACCGGTGCCCCTGCAGATCGGCGGGGGTCCGGATCGGAGCGCTTGCATCCAGATAGGTCCGGGATGCGGCCAGATGCAGTTGATAATCGGTGATCTTTTGCACCACCAACCGCCCCGCCGTGGGGGCGCTGACCCCGATCGCCATATCGGCCTCACGCCGCGACAGGTTGAACACCCGCGGCAAGGCAACAATCTGGATATCCAATTCGGGATTAGCCGCAATCAGCCGTGCACAGACCTGCGGCAACAGGTAGTTCGCGCAGCCATCCGGCGCCCCGATCCGGATCTGCCCCCGCAACCTGTCGGACGGCTCGGCCACCTCGGCTGTGGCCACGCGCATGGCCTGCTCGGCCGCCTCTGCCCGCTCCAACAACTGCACCCCGGCCTCGGTCAAGGCATATCCGGTGGGCGATTTCACAAATAGAACCACCCCCAATCCCTTTTCCACCCGCGCCATGCGCCGCCCCAGGGTCGCCGGATCAAGCCGCAAGATCTTGCCCGCCCCCGACAGGCTTTGTTCGCGCGCAACGGCCAGAAACAGACGCAAGTCATCCCAATTCCCCAACATCGCCGCTTCTCCCTTTTCATTTTGCCAAACAAACTCCGGGGGAGTCCGAAGGACGGGGGCTGGCCCCCTTCCGCCGTCAAATCCCGCAGGGCCGTCTTGCAAAAATGCAAAACAGTTTTGACTTCATGCCCCTTTCCCAATCATTTTTGCAAGCCTATCGTGCCCACAAACATAACCGGAGGATTCCCATGCAAGAGCTCACCCATTATCTGAACGGCGAACATGTCAAAGGCACGTCAGGCCGTTTTGCCGATGTTTTCAACCCTGCGACAGGCGAAGTTCAGGCCAAATGCCCCCTCGCCAACGAAGCCGAGATGGACCAGGCCGTGAAATACGCCATGGCCGCACAACCTGCCTGGGCCGCCGTGAACCCGCAGCGCCGCGCCCGCGTGATGATGAAATTCGTCGATCTGCTGAACCGCGACATGGACAAACTGGCCGAAGCGCTTTCCCGTGAGCATGGCAAGACCCTGCCCGATGCCGCTGGCGACGTACAGCGCGGCCTTGAAGTGGTCGAATACTGCATCGGCGCGCCTGAATTGCTCAAAGGCGACTACACCGACAGCGCCGGCCCCGGCATCGACATGTATTCCATGCGCCAGCCTTTGGGTGTCTCCGCCGGCATCACGCCGTTCAACTTCCCCGCGATGATCCCGATGTGGATGTTTGCCCCTGCCATCGTCTGCGGCAACGCGTTTATCCTCAAGCCATCCGAGCGTGACCCGTCCGTTCCGTTGATGCTGGCCGAACTGCTGGAAGAAGCAGGCCTGCCCAAAGGTATCATTCAGGTCGTCAACGGCGACAAGGAAGCGGTCGACGCGATCCTGCACCACCCTGTCATTCAATCCGTGGGCTTTGTCGGCTCCACCCCGATTGCCGAATATATCTATGGCACGGGTTGCGCGAATGGTAAGCGCGTTCAATGCTTTGGCGGTGCCAAGAACCACATGATCATCATGCCGGACGCCGATCTGGACCAAGCGGCAGATGCGCTGATCGGTGCCGGTTACGGTGCTGCCGGCGAACGCTGCATGGCGATTTCCGTGGCCGTGCCTGTGGGCGATGAAACAGCCGACCGTTTGATCGAAAAACTGATCCCGCGCATCGAAAAGCTGAAAGTCGGGCCATACACATCGGGCAAGGATGTCGATTACGGCCCTGTGGTGACAGCGGCGGCCAAGGCCAACATCGAACGTCTGGTTCAAACCGGCATCGACCAAGGCGCGACCTTGGTTGTCGACGGGCGTGACTTTAAGTTGCAGGGCTACGAGGACGGTTTTTTTGTCGGGCCGCACCTGTTTGATAACGTCACCAAAGACATGGACATCTACAAGCACGAGATTTTCGGCCCCGTGTTGTCCACTGTGCGTGCCAAAACCTACGAAGAGGCGCTTGGCCTTGCGATGGATCACGAGATGGGCAACGGCACCGCGATCTTTACCCGTGACGGGGATGCGGCGCGCGATTTCGCGAACCGCATCAACGTGGGCATGATCGGCATCAACGTGCCAATCCCTGTGCCGCTGGCCTATCACACCTTTGGCGGCTGGAAGAAATCCGTCTTTGGAGATCTTAACCAGCACGGCCCCGATGCGTTCAAATTCTACACACGCACCAAAACCGTGACCTCGCGCTGGCCGAGCGGAATTAAAGAAGGCGGCGAGTTCAACTTCAAACCGATGGAATAATCCATCTTCTGCGGGGGTTTCGGCCCCCGCAGACCGCTTGCGCCCTGCGCAGCCCTCGTTATAATTAAACATATGTTCAATTCGACAGGTCTTGGGAGGGATCATCGCTATGGATTTCGCACTTTCAGAAGAACAATCCGCCATTTTCGATATGGCTTATGGCTTTGGCCAGGAACATATCGCCCCCTTCGCGCGCCAATGGGAAAAAGACGAAACCATCCCCAAGGAAATCTGGCCCAAGATCGCCGAGCTTGGCTTTGGCGGCCTCTATGTCTCCGAGGAGGCCGGCGGTTCCGGTCTGACGCGGCTTGATGCCACATTGGTGTTCGAGGCGCTCAGCATGGCCTGCCCCTCCGTTGCGGCCTTCCTGTCGATCCACAACATGTGCGCCAAGATGCTGGACAGCTTTGCCAGCGATGAACTGAAGGCGCGGATCATGGACGACGTCTTGTCGATGAACACCGTGCTTAGCTATTGCCTGACCGAACCAGGCTCCGGATCGGATGCTGCCGCGCTCAAGACGAAATGCGACCGCACCAATGACGGCTACACCCTGAACGGGACCAAAGCGTTTATCTCGGGTGGCGGATATTCCGACGCCTATGTCGCCATGGTCCGCACGTCGGATGACGGTGCAGCGGGTGTGTCCACGGTCTATGTCGAAGACGGCACAGCCGGCCTGTCTTTTGGCGGTCTCGAGGATAAAATGGGCTGGCGCAGCCAGCCAACCGCCCAAGTGCAGTTTGACAATTGCAACATTCCTGCCGGAAATCTGGTAGGCGAAGAGGGTAAAGGTTTCAAATATGCGATGATGGGGCTGGATGGTGGCCGTTTGAACATCGCCGCCTGTTCACTGGGTGCTGCACAGACTGCCCTGACCTCGACCCTGCATTACATGGGCGATCGCAAGGCGTTCGGGAAGTCCATCGACCAGTTCCAGGGGCTGCAATGGCGTCTGGCGGATATGGAGATCGAGCTGCAAGCCGCCCGCACCTTCCTGCGCCAAGCCGCATGGAAGCTGGATAACGGCGCGCCTGACGCGACCAAGTTCTGCGCCATGGCCAAGAAATTCGTGACCGAGGTCGGCAGCAAGGTCGTTGACCAATGCCTGCAACTGCATGGCGGATATGGATATTTAGCCGATTACGGTATCGAAAAGCTCGTCCGTGACCTGCGCGTTCACCAGATCCTTGAAGGCACAAACGAGATCATGCGCGTCATTGTCGCCCGTGACATGTTGAAAAACAAATGAGCGATATCTCTATCCGCATCACGGGTCGCGCTGGTCGGATCACCCTGACCCGCCCCCATGCGTTGAACGCCATGACCTACGAGATGTGTCTGGCCATCGAAGACGCCTTTGACGCGTGGCGCGACAATGACGCGGTTGATCTGATCGTGCTGGACGCGATTGGCGACCGTGCCTTTTGTTCGGGGGGGGATATTGCCGAACTCTATGCCACCGGCACCAAGGGCGATTATGCCTATGGGCAAAAGTTCTGGGCCGATGAATACCGCCTGAACGCCAAGATTTTCGCCTATCCCAAGCCTGTCGTGTCGTTCCTGCAAGGGTTCACCATGGGCGGTGGCGTTGGCCTTGGGTGCCACGGGTCGCACCGCATTGTGGGCGAAACCAGCCAGATCGCCATGCCCGAATGCGGCATCGGGTTGCTGCCCGATGTTGGCGGCACCTTGATGCTGGCCCTGGCACCGGGGCGCATTGGCGAATATCTGGGCACGACCGCCACACGCATGTCCGGCGCAGACGCCATTTTTGCCGGTTTTGCAGATAGTTACATCCCGGAGTTAAACTGGCAAAAGGTCACTGAAACCCTGGAGAGCACAGGCGATATCGCGGCACTTGATGCGGCCAAAATCGATCCGCCCGCGTCGCCGCTGGCCGCACAGCAAGACGAAATTGACGTGCTTTTTGATGGCGAAACGCTGAGCGATATCCTGACCAATCTGCACGTCAAGGACAGCCCCTTTGCGCAAGAATCCCTCAAGAAGATGGGCCGGATGAGCCCGCTTGCCATGGCCAGCACCATAGAGGCCCTGCACCGCCTGCGCGGCCCGTCCCTGAGCATCGAGAAAGCCCTCGATCTTGAATACCGCTTTACCTTCCGCGCGATGGAGCATGGCGATTTCCTTGAGGGGATCCGCGCGGCAATCATCGACAAAGACCGCAATCCAAGCTGGCAGTTTGCGGATATGAATGTTCCCACAGCCGCAGTCGCCAAGATGCTGCAACCCTTGGGCAAAGACGCCCTTAAACTGGAGAAAATGACATGAGCACGTTAAATATCGGTTTCATCGGGTTGGGAAATATGGGTGCGCCGATGGCGTCCAATCTGGCCAAGGCCGGGCACACGGTTACCGGGTTCGACGTTGCCGGCACCAAGGCTGAGGGCGTTGCCGTGGCCAGTGATCTGGAAGGTGCTGTCGCAGGCATGGATGTGGTGATCACCATGCTGCCGAACGGGTCGATCCTGCGGCAGGTGGCAGCGCAGGCAATCCCGCATATGACCAAGGGGTCGCTGTTTATTGATTGCTCCACCGTGGATGTGGAAAGCGCGAAGAACACCTCGGAAGCCGCTGAAAATGCGGGTATTCTGGCAGTTGACGCTCCGGTATCAGGCGGCATCGGCGGGGCGGCTGGCGGCACGTTGACCTTTATGGCAGGCGGCACCGAAGCAGCCTTTGCCAAGGCAAAGCCGCTGTTTGATATCATGGGTCAGAAGGCCGTGCATTGCGGTGATGCGGGTGCCGGTCAGGCTGCGAAAATCTGCAACAACATGATCCTTGGCGTCACCATGATCGCCACCTGCGAGGCCTTTGCGCTGGCAGACAAGCTGGGGCTGGACCGGCAAAAAATGTTCGACGTGGTCAGCACGTCGTCGGGGTACAGCTGGTCGATGAATGCCTATTGCCCTGCCCCCGGTGTCGGCCCGACGTCGCCCGCCGATAACGGCTATGCGCCGGGGTTCGCGGCTGAACTGATGCTCAAGGATCTGGGATTGTCACAACAGGCCGCCGAGATGGCCAATGCCGACACGCCGATGGGTGAACTGGCCCGCGCGCTTTATGCCCAATTCGTCGAGGATGAAGATGGCAAGGGCAAGGATTTCTCGGCCATGCTGCCGCGTTTCGAGAAACGCAATCGGGGATGAGTTTCTGAGGGGAAGGCCGGGGGTTTCACACCCCCGGACCCCCGTGGAGTTTATCTGGCAAAATGAACGGTGCCTTTATTCGGCGGCAACCTTGCGCGGGGCCAGCATCGGTTTGAGGTAGTGGCCTGTGTGGCTTTCCGCGACCTCGGCGACCTGTTCGGGGGTGCCTGTCGCCACCACACGGCCCCCGCCATCGCCGCCTTCGGGCCCGATGTCGATGATGTAGTCGGCGGTTTTCACCACGTCGAGGTTGTGTTCGATCACCACGACCGAATTTCCCTGATCGACCAATTCATGCAGCACTTCCAACAGCTTGCGCACGTCTTCGAAATGCAGGCCGGTGGTGGGTTCATCCAGAATATACAGCGTCCGCCCCGTGGACCGTTTGCTCAGTTCCTTTGACAGCTTGACGCGCTGCGCCTCGCCGCCGGACAGGGTCGTCGCCTGCTGGCCCACCTTGATGTAGCCAAGTCCCACGCGCATCAGCGCATCCATTTTCTCGCGGATGGAGGGGACGGCCTGAAAGAAGGTCTGCGCGTCTTCCACGGTCATATCCAGCACGTCGGCGATGGATTTGCCCTTGAACTTCACCTCGAGCGTTTCGCGGTTATAGCGCTTGCCCTTGCAGGTTTCGCATTCGACATAGACATCCGGCAGGAAATGCATCTCGATCTTGATGACGCCGTCCCCCTGGCACGCCTCGCAGCGCCCGCCCTTGACGTTAAAGCTGAAGCGACCGGGCTTGTAGCCGCGCGCCTTGGCTTCGGGAAGGCCCGCGAACCAGTCGCGGATCGGCGTGAAAGCCCCGGTATAGGTTGCAGGGTTCGACCGTGGGGTGCGCCCGATGGGGCGTTGGTCGATGTCGATCACCTTGTCCAGATGCTCCAACCCCTTGATCGTTTCGCAGGGTGCGGGCGTCTGGCGGGCCCCGTTCAGGTTCATCGACGCGGTTTTGAACAGGGTTTCGATGGTCAGGGTCGATTTGCCGCCGCCCGACACACCAGTGACGCAGACAAACTGCCCCAAGGGGAAGTCAACGGTGACGTCTTGCAGGTTGTTGCCCGTGGCTTTGACGACCTTGATCTTTTTCTTGTTGCCCTTGCGCCGCTTGGCCGGCACCGAGATTTCGCGTTTGCCGGTCAGGTATTGACCGGTCAAAGAGTTCGGGTCGTTGGCCACATGTTCGGGCGTGCCGTGGCTGACCACCTGACCGCCATGCACACCGGCCCCCGGACCGATGTCGAAAACATAATCGGCCTCGCGGATCGCTTCTTCGTCATGTTCGACGACAATCACGGTGTTGCCCTGGTCGCGCAGGTTCTTCAGCGTCAGCAGCAGACGGTCGTTGTCGCGCTGGTGCAAGCCGATGGAGGGTTCATCAAGGACATAGAGAACCCCCGTCAGCCCCGACCCGATTTGCGAGGCAAGACGGATGCGCTGGCTTTCCCCACCGCTGAGCGTTCCACTTGAACGTGCCAGCGTAAGGTATTCTAATCCCACGTTATTCAGGAATCCGAGCCGCTCGCGAATTTCCTTGAGAATGGCGCGGGCGATCTCGTTCTTTTGCTTGCTCAGCTGGTCGGGAACGGCATTGCACCAGTCGAATGCCTCGCGGATCGACATCTGCACAACCTGACCTGCGTGCAGACGCTGGTCGGGGGTGCCATCGACGGGGCCGATCTTGACGGCCAGCGCTTCGGGGCGCAGTCGGTAGCCTTCGCAGGTGCCGCAGGGGCGGTTGTTCTGGTAGCGCTCGAACTCTTCGCGGATCCAGTTGCTGTCGGTCTCGCGGTAGCGGCGTTCCATGTTGGGGATCACCCCTTCAAAGACACGGCTGACCTCGTAGACGCGGCCCCCTTCATCGTAGCGGAACTTGATCTCTTCCTTGCCGGAGCCGTGCAAAAACACCTGCTGCACCTTTTCGGGCAGGTCTTTCCACTTGGTGCTTTTGTTGAATTCGTAATGTTTGGCGATGGCTTCGATGGTTTGCAGGAAATAGGGCGACTTGCCCTTGCGCCACGGGGCCAACGCGCCGTCATAAATCTTGAGATTCTGATCCGGCACGACCAGCCGTTCGTCAAAGAACAGCTCCTTGCCCAAACCGTCACAGGACGGGCAGGCCCCAAAGGGCGCGTTAAAGGAAAACAGGCGCGGTTCGATCTCGGGGATGGTGAAGCCGCTGACGGGACAGGCGAATTTCTCGCTGAAGGTCTGGCGTTCGGGGTCGCCTTCGGCGGGCGCGGTTTCGAGGATCGCAATGCCATCGGCCAGATCAAGCGCTGTGCGCAAGCTGTCGGCCAGACGTGTTTCCAGCCCCTCGCGCACGACAAGGCGGTCCACGACCACGTCGATGTCATGGCGGAATTTCTTGTCCAGCGTCGGAAGTTCGTCCAGTTCAAAGAATTCGCCGTTTACCTTGACCCGCTGGAACCCCTGCTTGCGGAGCTCGAGGAATTCCTTGCGGTATTCGCCTTTGCGGTCGCGCACGATGGGGGCCAGCAGATAGGCACGGGTGCCCTCCTCCATCATCATGATGCGGTCGACCATGTCCTGCACCTGCTGCGCCTCGATGGGTTTGCCGGTGGCGGGGCTATAGGGCGTGCCGACACGGGCGAACAGCAGACGCATGTAATCGTAAATCTCGGTCACCGTGCCGACGGTCGAACGGGGGTTTTTCGACGTGGTTTTCTGTTCGATCGAGATTGCCGGCGACAGGCCGCTGATGTGGTCCACATCAGGTTTCTGCATCATATCAAGGAATTGGCGGGCATAGGCGCTTAGGCTTTCGACATAGCGGCGCTGCCCTTCGGCATATATCGTGTCAAAAGCGAGCGAAGATTTACCGGAACCTGACAGGCCCGTGATCACCACCAACTGATCGCGCGGAATATCCACGTCGATGTTCTTTAGATTATGTTCGCGCGCGCCGCGCACTTCGATGTATTTCAGCTCAGCCATCAGACACCCCCGTTAAGACTCTGTACATAGGGGCGCGTTGCGGATTCTCCAATGGAAAAATCAGAACACATCGGGAACGTTACATGCGGTTGCGCAGCCTGCCCAAAATCAGGTGCGCACAGAGCCCGCCGATACAGGCCAGACCCGCGACCACCGGCATGCCAGCATAGCCAAAGCTTAACAGCACCGAGGCGATGACCGGCGTTCCCAGCGTATTGCCCAGATTGCCCATTTGCGCCATGGCCCCGTTCGCTTGGGCTTGGGCGGCCGCAGTATCGTTTAACTGCGGAACCGCGGCAAAGCTGGCCCCCTGGATCAGCCCCAATGCCGCGGCAAGGGCAAGACAGGCCAAAGGCGCGCCGGGAACCGCCCATAGCCACGCCAGACACAGCGCCGACCCGGCAAAGCCCAGTTCGACCACGCGCACGGCTGACACATGGCGCAGCAGCCACACACCCATCGTCATGGAGACGATGATGCTGACAATCGGCATGGCGGCAAGGATCAGGTTGCGCAACTCCGGGGTCAGATAGGGCGGCAGGACGGTCAGGATCGACACAAAGCAAAAGGTATAGAACAGCCAACCGGCAGCCGGTGCGCTGATATAAGGTGAGCGGTAGATCGTGCCGTGATCGCGCATGATCTGGCGCAGGTTCAGGAAGGGTTGCGGCCCTTCGGGCGGAAGCCGTTTGAGCCAGCCGGACAAAAGCACCGCGAAAACAGCCATATACGCCGAATGCGCTGCAAATAATGCCGGTATTCCCCAGCCCGCAACCAAGGGCCGCCCCAGCAGCGACAACACGGCAAAGGCCACCCCAAAGAACGTCCCCCAGAGCGAAAGGGTCAACCCGCGATCCTTGGGCGCGCTGAGTTGCGCGATCAAGGTGGGGGCCGCGACAACAATGGCCAGATGCGACGCGCCCTCAATCACGCGGCTGGCCAGCAGCAGCGGCAGGTCGGGCAAAAGCGCCTGAAACGCCGACACCCCCGCCCCGATCCAAAGCGCGCTGATCAAGGCCCGCCGGTAGCGCACCCGCGCCACGACCAACCCCGCCACCACGCCAAAGACGATGCCGACCAGCCCCACCAGCGACACCACAAAACCCAACGCGGCCCCTGCCCCCGGATAGACCGCAGGCAGCGCGTCGAAAACTACGCTGACCTTGCCATATTGCGCAGCGGCACCCAGACCCGCGCCCCATAGGGCGAATATCAACGGAAATGGTGTTTTCACGAGACGACCACCGCCGCTTCAGGTCTTTTGCGCCAAGGCCCATGCGCAGATCGGCATATCCGGGTCGTTGGAGATATCATCCGTGGCCTCGTCATATTCGGGGGGCCATTTTTCTTCCATGTTGCGCAGGGCGGCGTTGCGGTTGCCCCATTGGCTGGATTGAATGGCGTCTTCGTCGAACCCGCATTCGATCAGCAGGTTCTTCAGCCCCCGCGCAGACCAGCGCGAATTATCCGCAGGGGCCGCGTGAAATGGCACGAAAAACGGCACGGCAACCCAGAAATGGCCGCCCTTTTTCAACATCCGGCGGACGTTTTTTGTGGCGGCATAGGGACGGTCCAGATGTTCCCACACCTGATTGGCAAGGATCAGATCAAATTTGCGGGGGCGGTCCTGCGGATTGTCCATGATCGGACCGGCGCAGATGTCATATTCGGGATAGCGGAATTGTTCGTAGGATTTGAAATCGAACATCTCGCCCCATTTGCCCGAAATCTCAGCAACATCAAGCTGCTGCGGGATGAGGTTCTGGATCATCCGGCGGGATGCCGGGCCCATGACGACGCGATTTAGACTTACCATATGCAATCTATGGCAGGGGTGCGCCACTCCGTCCAGAACGGAATGGCGCGGGTCGTTTTTACATGTGGATGACTTTGCCGTAAGCGTCGAGAACGGCCTCGTGCATCATCTCGGACAGGGTCGGATGCGGGAAGACGGTGTTCATCAGGTCTTCCTCGGTTGTCTCAAGCTGACGGCCAACGACATAGCCCTGGATCAGTTCGGTCACTTCGGCCCCAACCATGTGCGCGCCCAGCAATTCGCCGGTTTTTGCGTCGAACACGGTTTTGATCATGCCCTCGGGTTCGCCCAAGGCAATCGCCTTGCCGTTGCCGATAAAGGGGAAGCGGCCTACTTTGACGTCGAAACCCAGTTCCTTGGCCTTGGCTTCGGTATAGCCTACGGACGCGATTTGCGGGTGGCAATAGGTACAGCCCGCGATGGATTCAGGTTTCACAGGATGCGCGTGTTTGCCCGCGATCAGTTCGGCCACCATGACACCTTCGTGCGACGCCTTATGCGCCAGCCACGGGGCCCCCGCGATGTCGCCAATGGCATAAAGCCCGTCAACGCCGGTCCGGCAATATTCATCGGTGACAACATGGGTGCGGTCGACTTTGACGCCCATTTCCTCAAGACCCAGATCCTCGACGTTGCCGACGATGCCCACGGCGGAGATCACGGTATCGAATTCTTGCTTCTCGATCTTGCCGCCCACTTCGATATGGGCAGTGACCTTGTCAGCCGCGCGGTCCAGCTGTTTGACGACAGCCTTTTGCATGATCTTCATGCCCTGCTTTTCAAACTGCTTTTTCGCGAATTTGCTGATCTCCTCATCCTCGACGGGCAGGATGCGGTCCATCACTTCGACGACCGTGGTGTCAGCACCCAAGGTGTTGTAAAAACTGGCGAATTCAATGCCGATGGCACCCGATCCGATGACCAGCAGCTTTTTCGGCATATGCGGCGGTTGCAGCGCGTCCTTGTACATCCAGACGCGTTTGCCGTCGGCCTCAAGGCCCGGCAGGTTGCGTGCGCGCGCCCCCGTGGCCAGCACGATGTTCTTGGCCGTCAGATCTTCGCTGCCCTTGTCGGTCTTGACCGAAACCTTGCCCTTGCCGGCCAGTTTGGCCGCGCCCATGAACACGGTGACCTTGTTCTTTTTCATCAGATGGCCGATGCCGCCCGACAATTGCCCCGCAACCTTGCGCGACCGTTTCACAACAGCATCCAGATCATAGCCGATGTTATCCGCCTTCAACCCGAATTCGGCCGCGCGGTGCATCAGGTGGAACACTTCGGAAGACCGCAGCAGCGCCTTGGTCGGGATGCAGCCCCAGTTCAGACAGATGCCCCCCAGATGTTCGCGTTCGACGATTGCGACCGACAGCCCCAATTGTGCGCCGCGGATCGCAGCGACATAGCCGCCGGGCCCTGCACCGATCACAATCAGATCAAAGGATTTTTCAGCCATAGGGAAACCTCGCAGCATGGGAGAGAAAATATAGTTTAGCGGTAAACTATATTTTCCCGCACAGCAACCGCGAGATTCCGATGCCCCCGATCAGAGGCGTCAGGCAGCTTCGTTTTCCAGCGCGCGCACGGTGCTGCCATAGCCGCCATTGGCAATATAGGATTGTTCCAGCGCCGTGTAGGGGCGGTCCAGCGCGTCATTGCGGTAAGGAAAGCGGCCAAACTCGCGGATCACTTTGCGGTGGGCGCGGGCGTGCAGCAGGTTGCTGGAACTGTGCGGCATCCGTTCGCACATCAGACGCACGCAGCGGTCCTGATCGATCAGGTTTTCAGAATGCATCATCGGCAGGTAAAAGAACTGCCGCGCGGGCGGGTCAATGCGCATGTCCCAGCCCTTGTGGATCGATGATTTGGCGACAGCCAGCGCCGCACGGTCCGATGCAAAGGCACGGCCCTGCCCGCGGAACATGTTGCGGGGAAACTGGTCGGTCAGGATGATATAGGCCAAGGCCCCCGCCGGATAGGTGAGCCAAAGTGAGAACTTGCCCTCGCAGGCGGCTTCCCATGTCTCAAGAAACTTGTCACGGATGACTTGGTCGAAATCCTCGTCAACGATGTACCATTTGTCTGGTCCGGCATCATCAAGCCAGAATTTCAGAATATCATCGGGGCCAATCACATTGCGTTCCTTTGCCTAGCCGTTCCCTGAACATAGGTAATGAGAAATATAACAACTTTGAAACACAAGTTTTGCAACAAAAACGTCACAAAACCAACTCTTAGGCGGCACTTTCTTCGGCTTGGTCGCTTTCGACGGCGTATTCATGCGCAACCTCGACCGCCAGGGCGGTTGTGGCGGCCGAAAACGGGACGTATTGGCTGGTTTCATCGGTAGCGACTGTGGGCCGTACAGTGGCACGGTAGAACGCATAAACGGCAAGCACTGCGAACAAGACGGCCGTAAACAGATAAAAGCCCCCCGGCCCAAGTGCTGTGCCCATCATCCAACCGGTGATAATCGGCCCCATGATCGCCCCCAAGCCATTGATAAACAACATCCCGCCGGATGCGGCCGCCATGTCTTCGAGGTCAAGAAAGTCATTCGTGTGGGCGATCAGCAGCGAATACAGCGGGTTCGACATCCCCCCGACGATAAACGCCGACAACAGCAAAACAGGGAACATATGGCCCATCATCATGCCCAGAACAGACCCCAGAAACCCGACAACCGATGTGATGACGATCAGCAGGCGGCGGTCCATACGGTCGGACACCCATCCGATCGGATATTGCAGCAGCATCGACCCGATGAAAAACACCGCCACAAAGACCGAAATCTGCGCGACGCTCAGCCCAGCTTCGGCCCCGTAAACGGAGGCCATGCCAAATTGCGCCGAGAACACGCCGCCCAGCAGGAACATCCCCACACAGCCCAGCGGTGAAGCGGTCATCAGGCTGCGCAGGCTCATGGGTTTGGTGGTGTCAAATGCAGGTGTCGGGCTGACGGCCAGCAAGATCGGCGTCACGGCAAGGCTGACCAGCACCGATGGAATAACAAACAAGACAAAGCCGGACGGGTCCGCTGTCAGCAGCAAGGCCTGGGCGATCACGATGCCTGCGGTTTGCACGATCATATAAAGCGACAGCGCCTGCCCGCGGTTTTCATTGGTGGCCGCGTTGTTCAGCCAGCTTTCTGCCGTGACATAGACCACCGAAAAGCAGAACCCGATCAGCACGCGGCCAAAGGACCAGACGATGATGTTGGGGAATGTGGGATAGAGGATCATCACTGCCGAAATCATCGACGCAACAGCGGCAAACACCCGCACGTGACCGACGCGCCGGATCATGCCGGGGGCCATGCGCGACCCGCCAAGGAAGCCCGCGAAATAGGCCGACATAACGATCGACATCTGCAAGGTCGAGAAATCTTCGATGCCGCCGCGGATACCCAATAGTGTGCCTTGCATGCCGTTGCCGATCATCAGCAAGCACATACCCAGCAACAGCGCCCATACGCTTGCGAAAACCTTTAGCATCTATCGAATCCCATCTTCCGTTCTGTCCCTCCCTGATCCTGTTCGAGGGATATGTCATCCCCTTGTACGACACTCAGGCGGGTTTTTGCGCCTCGGGCAAAAGCAATGATGCGTCACCGTAGGAAAAGAACCGGTAATTTGAATCAATTGCGTGGGAATAGATGTTTTTTATCGCGTCCTGCCCCATCAAAGCCGCGACCAGCATCATCAATGTGGATTTCGGCAGATGGAAATTTGTCATCAGCGCATCGGCGACATTAAAGGTGAACCCCGGCGTGATGAAGATATCGGTATCGCCTTCCCACGGCTGGATCGCCCCGCTGCGGCCTGCTGTTTCGATCAGGCGCAGCGCCGTGGTGCCCACGGGAATGATCCGACCGCCCGCCGCTTTGGTGGCTGCAATCTCGGAGGCGGCTTGAGCACTGACCTGCCCCCATTCGCTGTGCATCTTGTGGTCAGATATATCGTCTACCTTGACCGGCAGGAACGTACCCGCGCCGACATGCAGCGTGACATGGGTGAAGTCGACCCCCATCGCCGCCAGCTGCGCCAGCAGCGCGTCGTCAAAATGCAGCGATGCGGTTGGGGCGGCCACGGCCCCTTTGTTGCGGGCGAAAACCGTTTGGTAATCGGTCATGTCCTGCGCATCGGCGGGGCGTTTGGCGGCAATATAGGGCGGTAACGGCATGGCACCGGCGGCATTCAGCGCCGCGTCGAAATCATCGCCCGCGCAGTTGAACCGCAGATGCCCCTGCCCGTCTTCGATCGCCTCAAGCGTCGCCCGCAGATCATCGCTGAACACGACCTCTTCGCCGATCTTCAGCTTTTTCAACGGCTTGATCAGAGCGGCCCAGGTCCCTTCGGCACGCGGCTCAAGCAGGGTGACCTCGATACGGGCCTGCACCGGCCCTTGGGCGCTGGCGCGGTGGCGCAGCCCGTTCAGGCGTGCGGGAATAACGCGGGTGTCATTCAGCACCAGCCGGTCGCCCGCGCGCAGCCAGTCGGGCAGATCGCTGACTGTTTTATCATGCAGCACGGGGCCCTCGGCCACCAGCAAACGTGCAGAGGTGCGCGGGACTGCGGGGCGCGTGGCAATCAGCGCGTCGGGCAGATCAAAATCAAAATCGCTTAGTTTCATGGCAGCCGCTTAGCGCCCCTCATAAGGTGCTACAACCGGTTTTTCCGGCGCAGCAGGTGTGGCGGGCAAGGTCAACCCGCTGACCCCGTCGACCGGCGGCAAATCGGGGGGCGGCGCACGAAAGATCTCGCGCAGGAAACCGGGGGCCAGTGCAGAGAGCGGGTTTACCGACACTTGCGGATCTTGGGGCGTGCCGCCGAGAGTATAGTTGAACCCCAGCAAGCCTTCGCCTTTGCGGGTCAGAAAGCTGCCGATCCCGTTGAGCAGATACACCGGGGAAATCACCCCTTGCAGGGCCATGCGACCCGTATCGGTGGCAAAGACGCCATCCATCGAAATGCCCAGCGATGCGCCCGTGGCGCTTGCCTCCGCCAGGGTGATGCGGTTCGGGGTCATGCGAAACCCGGCCTCGACCGTATCGAAATAGATGCCATCGCCATTCAATTCATTCACCAGCCCGACAACCGACACCGCATTGACCAAGGCCGCAATCGCGGGGGCGTCCTTGATCCTGACATCGGTGATCTGGGCGCGCCCGTCGAACGCGCCGCCCGACCCGACCGGCACCAGGGTCAGCGACAGGTTTCCGCCGCGCACCTGTGTCAGCATATTCGCCGAGCGCAAGACCCCGCCCGCATCCGCCGAATTCAGCTGGATCGCGCTGCGCCCGTTTTGCGGCACCACGCGCCCCGACACAGGGGTGCCGCCGTTCAGGTTCGCGGTAAACCGCCCGTCAAGCCCCCAGGCCATATCAAACTGGCCGCGCATATTGGTCAGCGCGATCTTGTCGGTGACCTGAAGCCGGTCAAGCTGCACCAGCATCGGCGGGCCTTTGATGCCGCTGGGCTTCGATGTGCCAAATTCGGCCTTGCGCAGATCAAGGCTGCCGCCCCGCACGACGACCTGCACGGGCGCGTTTGGCCCCTGCCCCAACAGATCGACCGGCATGTTCAGCCAGCGTCCGACAGTCAGCGTGTCAAAGCGCACCCGCTCCAATGCGCCGCCACTGGCCAGCTTGACCGACCCCTTGGCCGCCAGCCCTGCGGCTTTCGCCTCGATCAGATCAACTTGGGGGACCGGCCCCAGCTTGCCTGCCACCAGCAGCGATCCCGTGGCCGCGGCGGGTTTACTCCACCCCAGTTGCGGCACGTTCAGCTGCAACCCTTTCATATCCGAAGTGATTGAAAACGAAGGCGCGCGCCCCTTGGCCAGATCCAGCGCAAACCAGCCGCGCCCTTGGCCCGACACACTGCCGGGGGGCAGTTTGATGTTAAAGGTATCAAGCGCTTTTTGGTTCAGCACGATATCGGCGCGCACTTCGCTGGGGGCACCGGCGCGGCCCAGGGGCTGTGACCAGCCGCCGTCAAACGCCACACCGTCAATATTGCCCGGCCCTTTGATCGTGATGTTGCTGTTTGACACCACCACGTTCATTTTTTCCGCAGCAAGGGTCCGGTCCTTGACCAGAACATCGCTGCGCAGGTCCAGCAGATCGCCGCTGATGTCAAAGACGGTCAGCTTGGGGTCCGATCCTTTTTTCATCGGAAAGGCAATCGTGCCGGACAGGTCCGCCGTCCCTTGGGCCAAAGTCACCGGCTGGTTGGCTTTGTCCATGATGCTCAGCGGCGGCAGGTTCAGCAAGGACAGCACCGAGGTGATCGAGGATTGGGTGTTCAGCCGGACAATGCCGGGCGGCGCGTCCTTGATCGTCACGTCAGGCATGATGAAAGACGAGGCGCTGATCGCGATCTCGCCGCCTTGGGGGGCAGTGATCCGGCCACTGTCCACACTTGCGACAAAGCGGTTTTTCAGCAGGCTGGCATGGCCGCTGGCCTTGGTGATATTGGGCATGCTGCGCAAGAACCGCGCCTCGGTCTCCAGAAAATCAAACGCCAGATAGGTCTGCGGCCGCGCGTCCGGCTGCAATCGAAAGGCCACATCGACGTTCCTGAGCTTGCCCGCATAGACATTCTCCGCCACCCATTTGCGGGTCTTGACCTTGGCCTTCTCGGGCCACAGTTCCATGACCCGCTCGGGCGAGATTTCGTTCAGACCGGCATCGAGTGCGACCTGCCAGCCGTCCGGCCCTGCGGTTAAATCACCCCTGACGTTCAGCGTTGTATCGGCGTCGTGGATATCCATGCGCCCGAGGGTCAGGTGAAACGGGTTGAGCTTGATCTGAAGGTCCAGATCGGCCCCGTCGATGCTGATGGGCTGGGCGTAAACTTCGGCCGGATTGGCCACCAGATCCCGCAGTCGGATTTGCGCGGTCAGATCACTGAGCTTGCCGTTCTTCAACGCGCCGATGGTTGCTTCGCCTTCGATGCGCCCCGACACCCATTGGCTCTGGACCGACAGTTCATCAAATTGCAGCAGCTTTTGGTCGGGGTGATAGCTGAAATAGCTGCGCACCCCGTCAAAGGGGATCGGCGTTGCATTGGCATTGGGCTGCACCACGCCGCTGCCGATCTGCAAGGTGGCGTTCAGCGGCTCGAAGGCACCGTCGTCGTCGATGCTGCTGCGCACCGACCCCGAAATCGACGCGCGCAAGACGTTCAACCACGCAAAGGCCGGGCTTTGCACCGCGATGTCTGCGGCATCGACGCCATCAAAGGTCACGCCGAATTGCGCGGCGGTATCGCCCAGGACGCTGGTGTAATTCGCCGCCAGCGTGGCCACGTTTGCGCCGCCCCCCAACACCGCAAGATCGGCGGTCACGCTCAGGATATCGCCGTCGCGGGTCATCCGCAGACGCCCGCCATCCGCTGTCCAGACCCGCGAGGATTGCAGATCGGTATAGCTGAGGGTCAAGGCACGCACGTCGATCGACCGCAACCGGCTGAGCGCGGGCATCAGCAGCGCCTGATCCAATTGACCGATCAGCTGCGGCATGGTGGCGGCGCGCCGCTCGGCCGGGGCCTGGCCCGCACTTGCCCGCAAGGCGACGCGGCCATCCTGATCACGGCGCAAATCCGCAACGATGCCCGACAGCGCCAGATCGCGCAGTTTGATCTGCCCTTCCATCAAGGCGCGGGTTGAAAAACTGGCGCGCACCTCGCGGAAGGCGGCCAGTTCGGCCCCTTCGGGATTTGTGACCGACACATCCTGCAACCGGATGCGGGGCCGCCAGCCGTCATCCACGATCAACACCATCTCGCCAAATCTGACCCGCGCTGTCGGCAAATCTTGCGCCAGCCGCGCCTCGATCCGGGTCTCGACCCATTGCGGCACAATTATGGGACTGCGGATCAGATACAGCGCCGTTCCCGCCACGGCAGCCACGCAAATCACGATGAACAACAACGACCATTTGGTCGCCTGCCACAGCCGTTTGGTTTTTTTTGCCGGTGTGCTGGCGGTTTCGTCTGACATGATCGTCCGTTTTCAGGGCTCTGGGGCTTTAAGTTCCGCCAAGCCGTTCTACTATGCCACCCTAAGATAAGGCTTCCAAGACAATAGAAAGTGACCCATGTCAGAAATATCCCAGCCCGCCCCCGATTTTACAGCCCCCGTCACCGGCGGCGGCGAGGTGACCCTGTCGGCGCTCAAGGGCAAAGCCGTTGTTTTGTACTTTTATCCCCGCGACGACACCCCCGGCTGCACCAAAGAGGCCGTCGGCTTTTCCGAGCACCTGCAAGCGTTCAAGGACGCCGGAGCCGAGGTTTTCGGCGTGTCGCGCGACACGATGGCCAAGCATGACAAATTCACCGCCAAACATGAACTGACCGTGCCGTTGCTGACCGATGACGATGGCACGCTGACCGAAAGCTATGGCGTCTGGGTTGAAAAGAACATGTATGGCAAGAAATCCATGGGGATCGAACGCGCGACCTATCTGATTGATGCGCAAGGCAACATCGCGCGGATCTGGCGCAAGGTCAAAGTGCCCGGTCACGTCGAAGAAGTGTTGGAAGCGGTGCGCGCGCTATGATGCCGCTGGCACAAATGGCCGAAGCCGTCTTGAGCACCGCAGATGGCCGCGAGAAGACCGCCCTGTCGCATCAGTTTGCGGCCCAGTGGCGTGCGGCCCGCGCCACGGGTGAAAAGCCCGAAATCGGCACGGCCAACCCGCCGATGCAGCCCGCACGGCCCGAAAAGCCCGAACTGCTGTCGCCCCGCGACGTGCCCCACCGCAAGCCCGGCTCCCCCGAGGGGCGCATCGCCTTGTTGCATGCTGTGGCCCATATCGAATTGAACGCCGTGGACCTGCATTGGGACATCATCGCGCGGTTTACGGACATCAAAATGCCCATCGGTTTTTATGATGACTGGGTCAAATCTGCGGATGAAGAATCCAAGCATTTCAATCTGATGTGCGATTGCCTTGAGGCCTTGGGCAGCCATTACGGGGCCTTGCCCGCCCATGCTGGCATGTGGCGCGCAGCCGAAGATACGGCGGATGATTTCATGGGCCGCCTGGCCGTTGTGCCGATGGTCCTCGAGGCGCGCGGGCTGGATGTGACGCCCAACATGATCAAGATTTTCAAACAGGCCAAAGCCACCCAGGCCGTCGAGGCGCTCGAGACGATCTATGCCGAGGAAGTGGCCCATGTGGCCTATGGGTCGAAGTGATTGCTTATACGAAACACTTTTGTATATGTATGAACAATTTCTGTAGCATATCAAATACTTATAGCACGTCAATAAATACATCTGTATATGGTCAACCTGTATACGCCTGAGTGATGCCGCTGCCGCGGCATGCAATGAGGACCGCCCTACGGCCCTTTTTGAAGAGAGCGGTCGGCCCTCATTGCGGCGAAAGCCGTCGTCTGATGTTCCATCTGATTAGCCGCATGAGCCCGAACGCCAGCGCCACATTAGCGGAAGACTGAGGCCAGGTGTTCGGTTATGATCGTGTTGAGCACGGTCCTGATCGTCAGTACTGCCGTGATAAATATGTAATCCGCCTCGGCAGGACCTAAAGTCCTGATCGAGTTGAACCAGATCATTTGTGGCACTTGATTGAGAATGCCCTTCTTAGCGTGTTGACGCGCTCTCCGAGAAGGAAACCGCAGCCACTCAAAAAAGCAGTCCTTCGACCAGGCCGTGTATATTCGGTGCCGAACTGAACGATCACGCAAAAATGATCTTCAGCCGCATTAATCTGGTGATGGCGTATCTGGCGATGCCTTGAGGTCGAAAAGCCAGCTTGTTTATGCCTTGAGTGGGTGCGCTTTTGCATACAGGATCGCTTGTTCCAGGTGCTTTTCAGTGAGGCTCGGAAAATTCACCAAAATGTTATGAATTGGATCGACTGTGCTAAGATCAGCAATTTCATAAACCCCAATCCGTGTTCCCCGTAAGACTGGCATCCCTCCTCGCATTTCAGGATCGAACACGACGTTTGCTTCTGCAGCGGCCAAGTCGACCATCTTTAACACCGTTTCCGAGATCGATTTCGGCAAGTCGATGCGCAGTACGCCTTCCTCAAAGGGACGATTGACACAACGGCCACTCGCAATTCCACCGATCTCTCGTATCATCCGATGGCGCATCTTTTCGCTCAGAAAACGGCCTGTTGTAAGGCCAAAATAGGCCACTGGACACGCGATTGGCTTGAGCAGCGGTGCCGCAGTTCGAGGACTATTTTTCTTAGGTCTCGTCAGAGCAGACTTTGGGATAAATCCGCTACTAATCATACGAGCAATGGTGCCGCGTTTGGCATTAACGATGGCTGAGACCTCCGGCAATGTGAGTGGACGCAAGATGGATACCGGCAAGTCGGCAAATGTCATATAATCAGAGGCCATTCGGCGGTCTTCCTGAAGTATCGGCCCTTTCTCGCGGTCTTTGAAGCTCACAAGCTCTCAGCCATCCAGAAGCCAGTCTGGCGCTATCGGGTCCGGCGCGATGCGGTACTGTTGTCCGTTCAAGCTTTTCGTACAGAACATCCAAAGCAAAGCCGTCGAACAAAGCGAAGCTGACCGCATGGTAATCTTCGATCAGGTGGGATGGTGCTTCGGCGTCCTTGCCGAGAAGTTGTTCCAGCCAGTACTGTTCCAATCGCGGGGCGTCAGAGATTAGAGTGCGCCCCGTAGCTCTTTCGATTAGATCCATTGCCACACGATCGGCTTTGGGTGCTTTCTTAAGGCTCAGGAACGGAATGTTGTGGACCGCCTCGCTCTGGGGTGACCAGTCTGAGAGGTCCCATTTGGGATCCGGCTGGATTAATGAGGACCACGTCTGGACCTTTCCTTCGGCAATCCAGGATATACCGACTTCGATCGGCCAACTTTTGTCGGAAAGGCTGGATGCTTCGAAATCAAGCACCGCAAATTTCTCAATATCTTTCGAAGTCATTCAATGTCCTGACTCTGTCGGCCTGGTTTGCCTGGCTGGTGATCACGGCTTCAGACGCCGCCGTTGTCGAGCTATGGTGGCGGCACAGAGCGACCACTGATTATAGAATTCTCTTGCTGGCCAAATCGACAACCCCGCTCCTTGCCGCCGACGGATGGCCAGCTTCACGCATGGGACCAAACATTCCCGACAGCTTGGCAAGCTCATCGGAGGGGAAGTAATGCGCTCCGGTCTCAGCATCGACCATCCGCTCAATCAAAGCTTGATCTGCTGATGTGATCGCGCGCTCGACGAAGGACTGTGTTCCACAAATTCCCGTCCCGGCGTCGACGCATGAATAGGACGAGAGCGTCTCCTCAAAATACGCCAAATGTCGGCCATTTGGCAGATGCTCGAATGCATGTCTAAATTCGTTTTCACCTATCTCAGTCAGTTCCAAAGCAATGAAAGTTTTCCCAAAAATAAGCGGCGTCGTGCTGCTGAAGCAGTAGGGTAGGGCCAGGTTTTGTAGCGTTAGGATTTGCCCCCCTTGGAACGAGGTGCATTTGTTGAGCTTCAGCTCCATGAGCGGCAACAGGAAGGCGTGGTCGAGAATTGCATTAAAGAGCTCTACCAGTGACTGGTCCTTTAGTCCTTTTTCCAGCTCTTGGTCGCGGGCTCGTCGGGCAGCGATGGAGGCGTTGATCAACACGTCGTTTTTTCCACTTTGGCTGTGCATCCTGAGTCCTCATGATTATCTGAATTTTAGATAATCATCTTTCGCGGATTAGTGCTTCCTCGTCAACAAGGAACACCCATGTGTCAGGCACGATCCGTAGCTCAGGGCAGCAAGCGCTCTGCAAAAAACTCATTTCAGAAAGACAGGCGGCTGGCCTGACACAGAGTGATTTGGCAAAGAAGCTCCGCTGTCATCAGTCGCTGATCGCCAGGATCGAGAGTGGAGAGCGCCGGATCGATGTTGTGGAGTTGATTGTTCTTTGCCGAGCCATCGGGTGTAGAGCGGACGAAATGCTGAATAAAGTAGCAAAGTTCGTCGAACCGGACCACCGGCTGTGACATCTGGGCTCGGCCTGTTTCTATACTCGCCACACAACCTTTAGGCGATTATAATTACGGCAAAAATCCGGTATGTTTCAGTATTTGAACCTCTATACCGGTATTCATGTGAGTATACCGCAAGCGCGCGACGTTCGAACATGCCATGAAGCCGCTGGTGCATCAGGATACTCAGATCTGTTCCGGATGAAGCCAACGGCTACTGGAACCTCGCAACGGGAAGTCGCATCGAATAGTTCATCCTGGGAAGCAAGCCGACACCTTCCCCCAGAGAGGATACAACTGCACACGCGATAAACACGTTATCTAAACTGCTCTGGGACACCGTTAATGCTGGCGCTCCGCAGGTGCATCTTGGATTAAATCCCACACACCGGTAAGCAGGATATCGGTCAAAGGAACAGCTGTAAATCCTTGCTGATAGGACAAAGCCGTGACAGTAGTCTTTGTCATGTGACATTTCCTCTTCTCAGAAGAAGATTGCGGCGGCGTGAAACACACTATGATATGCTACCTCTCACGGGCAAAATCGACTTTCCGCTATAGCTCGCCTGAAAGCGCGTGCTGTCACTTCTCAAAAATGCTGTTCTATCTGCGATAAACAAAGGGCGATTCATTTTGTCGAAGATCAATAAATCAGATATCTACGAGAAGAACCTGAATTTTTTAGTTGGTTCTGGGGCATCCTACGGCTTGCTGCCTACCCTTTCTCTGGAGATTAAGCAGCATGGTTCCGAGGCAGCGCATACCGTAGAGACGCTGGCAACTATGTACGAAGGAAATGACGATTTTCTCGCACATCTATTTTCTTGGTATGTACACCAAGTCATTCTTCCTGCCGCAGCTTACGACCACCAGAGAATAACGCCAAACACTACAACGAGAAACTATAGCCAGTTTCTTGAAACGATTTTGAGTATACTAAGCAAGAAGAGTGTTAAGAAGCGCGCCAACATCTTCACTACCAATTACGATGGGATGATTGCCCACACCGCAGAAGCACTCTTGAGGCAAGGTTCGTTTGATTTCCACCTTAACAACGGCACTGATGGATTCGTCAAACGCACCCTGAATGCTCGAAATTTCAGTAGGTACTTTCAAGACCACGGGGTCTTCGACCGTCATTCTAAAAGCGTCCCTCAAATAAACCTTATTGAGCTACATGGTAGCGTTTACTGGTACAAAGATGGCGACAAAATCGAGGTAGACTACAACGTCGAGAGAGCCAGGAAGCGGGTAGAAGGCGTTCCACTTCGGTTGGACGAAAATTTTTGCGATTGTTTGATGGATGGAACCAAGTGCGATACTGACCTCAACCCTCATGCGGAGATCGTTGGCACCGAAAATGAAAACTTTGCAAAATCGTACAAGGCGCTTCCGATTGTAAACCCGACGAAATGGAAGTTTCACGAAACAGTTTTCGAAGAACACTATTACCAAATGTTGAGGCTGCTAAGCTATGAGCTTGAGAAGCCAGATACTGTTTTCATAGCATTCGGGTTTTCGTTTGCAGATGAGCACATCCTTAACCTCGTAAAGAGATCACTCTCGAACCCATCCCTTCATATGTACGTTTGTTGCTTCGACGCCGCAGAAAAAGACTCGATGGAACAGAAGTTCCTCGGCTTTGCGAACGTAGAGTTGGTACTTTTAGATGGTGATCTTAACTTCACAGCATTCAACGATGAAGTTTTCACAACTAAATCACCGAGTGTATAATCATGAGCATTGAAATCGGCGAAGTCGTTGCAGTAATGGGAGTCGAAGTTTCCATTAGAGCTTTCGAAAATTCAAATCATGAGACCCATTTTTACCAAGGCAAAAGGTTCAAAGGCGTCTCTATCAGGGAGTTCGTATCTATTTCACATGGATTTCGCGAGATTGTCTGCACTGTCGAAGGTGAGTACTTGGATGAGCGGCATTTTGAAACTGAAGCCAGCGAGAAAATATACACACGAAAGTTAAAACTCCGCCCAATTGGTTATTTTGAGGATGATCACTTCAAGGATGGTATAAAATACCTCCCCAAGATTGGAGATATTGCTCGACTTTTATCTGAACAACAGGTCAGCAGCATATTCGAAAAGGACCCCTCCGACAGTTACATCATAGGAAAGCTGTTGAAAGAAGATTTACCGGTTTCTCTTCCCTGGCAAAAAATTTTCAAGTCACATTTAGGCATTTTCGGAAATACAGGTAGCGGGAAATCGAATACGTTAACAAAGCTGTTCACTGTACTCTTCGCGAACAGGACGGAAAGCATTGGGGACACCAGCAAGTTTGTGTTCCTTGATTTCAACGGGGAATATACCCAGGGACAACTTGTTGGAGCAGACCACAAGAAAGTTATACGATTAACAACGCGCCATCGCGATGGGGACCGATTTAGGATTCACGATGATGAGTTTTGGGATGCCGAAACGCTTGGTATTCTCTTTCAAGCCACGACTAACACGCAAAAACCATTTCTGAAGCGGACTATATCTGGGCGCGCGAGGTTCATCGACTTTCATGATAGCTTAACGAACTATGCTCAAAAAACAATAACACAGGTCCTGCGTTCAACGGATCCCAGCGTTGAGGCGCTTGAACAAATTAAATCTCTTGTTAGGCACATACCCGATGCCGAGGATTTTGCTCAGTTAATAGGCAAGGTAGGCTGGAACAATACTAATCGTAGTTTTTATATTATCCTGGAAGAAGGCACTCGGTACCCGGATAACGAACTGCATTTCAGCCAAATCTTCGCGCCGAAAATTTCTCAGCTTAATTTGCATGACCTCAAAGGGTTCTCGGAACTGCAGGTTCGCGCGGGTCTTCAGTTGATTAACGACGCCCAATTCGGCTCTGCGCAATACGAACACATCCAACCGCTCTTGCGGAGAATCGATGCCCTTAAAGAAGAGTTTTCGAGAGTCATTTCAGTTGGTGAAGTCGGCGATGATAATAGTAAGCTCGTAACCGTTATTTCTCTGCGGGAATGCAAGCAGGACGTGAAGAAAATCCTGCCCATTCTTATCGCGAAGCACTACTATGAGCAGCATAGAAACATTGTGACGAGTCCACCCTCGACTACCCTTCATTTGATCATCGATGAGGCACACAACATACTTTCTCAGCAATCGAACCGCGAAGCAGAAAGTTGGAAAGACTATCGCCTTGAGTTATTCGAGGAAATTATCAAAGAGGGTCGGAAATTCGGAGTATTTCTGACG
This sequence comes from Sulfitobacter sp. SH22, assembly GCF_965641905.1. Lineage (NCBI taxonomy): Bacteria > Pseudomonadati > Pseudomonadota > Alphaproteobacteria > Rhodobacterales > Roseobacteraceae > Sulfitobacter > Sulfitobacter sp. SH22. The sequence continues at coordinate 583,311 of NZ_OZ282573.1, read as the reverse complement.
CTTGCCAGTCAACGCCCGGCAGATATCTCACCAACTGTTGTTTCTCAACTCCATAACTACTTCATACATCGCCTTGTAAATGATCGAGACCTGGCGCTTTTGGAAAATACGATATCGACCCTGGATAGCCTCTCTCGTGGGCAGATACCGACACTCCCACAAGGTGCCTGCGTCGTGACGGGTACCAGTTTTGAAATTCCTATGCTTATGCAAATTGACAAACTTTCAAAGAAGCAAGAACCAGATAGCAGTGATGTCGATCTTTTTGAACTGTGGGGCGGCCAGGCTGATTGAAGGATTCAGCCAGTTAGCCGTTAGGTGCATACTGCGAAATTGTCCAATATGGCATATTTTGAAGAAGGATAGCCTCCATCGACCGACATGAAGGCATCTTGATCCCATTAGGCAAGTAGTGTCTACAGTCGTTATCCAGCTACAATCTTTAGGTCCCAGAGGAGAACCAACCGTTGTCCTTGAGGCCAATGTTGAAATCTTGGGTTGAAAACACTTGGCCGCACCAGTTCTTCTACCTGAGGCGATCCACATTGAGAGATACCAGTGCTCACTTCCCATTTTCCTGACAGGCCATCAAATCATAAATGCAGAATATTTTTTCGAGAGCGTATGTTCTGAGCCATTGGAATGGGACGTCAAGCCGTTGAATATTGGGTCACGAAAGCATGAGGACCGTTTGCCATGAGAACAGCTCCCAACCTTGAACAGACTCAAGTCATTGATGAACTTGATGGGCCTTTGCTGGTAGTTGCTGGACCTGGCTCCGGGAAGACCTTTTGTCTGGTTGAGAGAGTTGCAAACATCCTGCGTACCAAAAAAATCGAGCCAGAACGGGTTTTGGTATCAACCTTCACAGAGAAAGCAGCGAAGGAACTGGTCACCCGTATCACATCACGGCTGGGTGGCATCGAGAACCTGGGCAATCCACTCGACCTGACTGTCGGCACACTTCATTCGATCTTTCTGAAGCTGATAGAAGAGTTCAGAGCCTACACGCGTATCCAGAAGAACTATACGGTTCTCGATCAGTTCGATCAGCAATACTTCTTGTTTCAGCAAGCGGGCGAGTTCCGTGGCATTGATGGGATTGAAGAAGCCTTGGGACTCAGGGGGCCACAGTCGTCCTGGCGCTTCGCTGGCGTGTTGATGGCATGGCTCAACAAAATCAGTGAAGAAGGCATTACCTCTGAAAGCCTTGCTGCAAGTGAAACGCCGGAGATGAAGGCGTCTGGCGAAGCTTACAAGATCTACCAACGTCTCCTGTCAGAATACAATTACCTGGACTTCTCGACAATCCAGGTCGAAATGCTGCGCCTGCTTGATGAGCCCGAAGTCTGCGAGCAAATCCAGGGACGTTTCGACTACCTGATGATCGATGAATACCAGGACACAAACACCATTCAGGAACGCATCGTTCTCAAACTTGCGGAGGGGCACCGGAACCTCTGTGTCGTCGGGGACGATGATCAAGCGCTCTATAGGTTTCGCGGGGCATCGATCCGCAACATCCTGGAGTTTCCTTCACGATTTCCAGTTGGCCTTTGCAAGCAGGTGAGGCTGACAAAGAACTACCGATCAGAGCCACCCATCATCGACTTCTACAACAAGTGGATGGATATGGCGGACTGGTCAGAAGGCGATACAAGTTTCCGGTTCGACAAGACCATCGAGCCTGCCAAAAATGCGCAACCAGCCCATCCAACTGTCTTCAAGGTTTCAGGAGATGACGGGGGCGATAACTGGGCGGATGAAACGCTTGGCTTCCTAAAAGAAATGCGTTCCAAAGGGATTATCAAGGATTGGAACCAGGTCGCATTCCTGTTCCGTTCGGTGCGTAATGCCAAGGTTGTTGCCTTTGCCAACGATCTGGAAGTCGCTGGCATCCCGATCTATGCGCCGCGCTCGAACATGTTCTTTGAACGGACGGAAGTGCGCCTATTGATAGGGGCACTTCTGTTCTTGTTTCCGCAATACGGATCGATCCGGCAAACCCGTGAAGGCATGACCCTGCAAGTCTGGGAGTTCTATGACGCCTGCCTTGGCGATTTCATCGCGCAGTTGAAGTCGGGCGATGACCCACAGATCATGGCATGGGCAGCAGGTATGGCAAAGTCGCACCTGTCGTTGTCCGAAAACACGAACTACCCGTTCTCCGGCCTCTTCTACGACCTGATGCAGTTCCCCACCTTCAGTCGCTTCTTGGATGAAGGCATCGCCCATAGTGGCGTAAGGGACAGCAGGCCAGCGAGGAACCTCTCCAAACTTTCGCGCCTCCTGAACAAGTACGAATATCTCTACAACGTCATCGTGATCCGGCCTGACCGCCTGGAGCGTGACCTACTAATGCTCTTCAACTATTTCTTCCGGTTCCTCTGGGATGGCGGCATCGAAGAATATGAGGATGAGAGTGAATACGCCCCATCAGGCTGTGTATCGTTCATGACCATCCACCAGTCCAAGGGGCTGGAGTTCCCGATTGTCATCGTCGGATCGTTGGATGCTGTACCCCGCAAGCAATACACCGACATGGAGGTCATGCTGGAACAGGAGTTCAGCGGGCGCGACCCATTCGAGCCCATGGACCGGATCAAGACCTTCGACTTCTGGCGACTGTTCTACACCGCGTTCTCCCGTGCCCAGAACATGCTGGTCCTGACATGCCAAGAGAACACTCCCAAGGGCCGTGGGCAGCGCAATGTGCCTGCCGCCTATTTCCGGCCCGTGTACGACGACCTGAAGCCCTGGAATACGCTGACGTTTGACCCTGCCACCATCGACCTGGCCGAGGTCAAAGAGGTGGACATCAAGCAGAGCTATTCGTTCACATCCGACGTGTTGGTGTTCGAGGGGTGCCCCCAACAGTACCGCCTGTTCAAAGACCTCGAATTTGCCCCTGTGCGAACCAACGCGATCCTGTTTGGCACACTGGTTCACCAGACCATCGAAGACATCCACAAGGCCGTCCTGCGGGGCGAGGAAGGCAAGGTAACGTCAGACCAGATCACGTCCTGGTTTGATGTGAACTATGCCAACCTGACCAAGAAGGAACGGGTTTACCTCGCCGAACCCGTGCTCAGGATCGCCAAGCGCCACGTGACCAGCTATGTGGATCGGGAACGGGCACACTGGCACCGGCTGCGGGATGCAGAGGTAGAATTGTCGTTGCTCAAGGACGACTACATTCTGACGGGAACCGTGGACCTTGTTCAGGCCGATGATGGGTCGTATGAGATCATCGACTTCAAGTCAGAGAAGAAACCGGACCTGATTGATGAGGCGGATCGGCTCAGCCGCTATCGCCGCCAGCTTCAAATTTATGCCCACCTGCTGGAAGAGAAACGCCAGGTAGAGGTCAGCCGAATGACGCTGTATTACACGGGTGAAGAGGCAGGGAACCCACGGATAACGTTCAACCGCGAGACCACTGATGTTGAAGGCACAATTGCCAAAGTTGATTCCGTCATCCACAACATCGTGGAAAAGAACTACGGCATATCAGAGCGGCCAGAACGGCTCTGCAAAAATTGTGACTTTCAGGCGTTCTGTGACATGACGTTTTGTAAAGCGTAGGGGATTTTGGCAATGGCCGATAAGCAGGAATCATTTGAGAGCTTTGAATTTGATCTTCAACCCATAAGAGGCTTTCCTGAGTTGCGTTGGACTGGGAAACGTCCATTCACCGGAACGCAGTATTTTCCAGCGCAACGTAAAGAGACTTATGGTGATTCATCTGATGGATGGAGTAATAAGCTATACTGGGGCGACAATCTCCAAGTCATGTCACATCTATTGCGTGATTTTCGTGGATCGATCTCTTTGGCATACATCGACCCGCCGTTTGATAGTAAAGCAGATTACAAAAAGCCGGTGAAATTGAAGTCTGCGAATGCGAAAGGAGATCACTCTGCGTTTGAAGAGAAGCAGTATGGAGATATCTGGTCCAATGACAATTATCTCCAGTTCATCTACGAGCGGGCCATATTGCTGCGTGAATTGCTCAAAGACAATGGCTACCTCTTCGTTCATCTGGATCAACGTAAAATCCATCATGTCAGGTCACTGCTGGAAGAAGTATTTTCTCCATCAGCTTTCAAGCATGAGATTATCTTTAAGCGCCGCCATGGTCATGGCGACGCTAAGACTTTGGGGACAGTTCATGATACCATTCTTGTCTTCTGCAAAGGAAATGAAGGCACTTGGAATCCGACCTACGAGCCCTATTCCGAAGATTACATCTCAACATATTACCGCTATTCAGATGATGATGGAAGAAAATGGCTTTCTCGTTCAACAACAGCACCCGGGGGGCGCGGCCCGAGTTATGACTGGAATGGTCATACAAGGGCATGGCGATACACGGAAGTAAACATGCAAAAATTGCATGACGATGGTCGCTTATATTATACTGAAAATGGCATGCCGCGTTACAAGCAATATCTCGACGAGATGCCTGGCTTGCCAATCAGTTCACTTTGGACAAACCTACAATTTGTCGACTCATGGTCTGGTGAAAACACTTCCTACCCCACCCAAAAGCCGGAAGAACTTTTAGAGCGGATTATCCACTCCACAACGAATCCAGGCGACTTGGTGTTCGATTGCTTCATGGGGTCCGGTACTACCCAAGCCGCCGCAATGAAGTTAGGCCGGAAGTTCATCGGAGCTGATATCAACTTGGGAGCGGTTGAGACCACAGTCCACAGGCTGAACAAACGACGCGAAGAAATTGAATCGGGGCAAGCCGATCTACTTGATGCGCAAGACGTGCCCAGACACTATACGGGTTTCGAAGTCTACAACGTCAACAACTATGACATTTTTCGCAACCCTGTTGAGGCGAAAGAACTGATCAAGGAAGCCATGGAGCTTCAGCCGCTGCCCACCAGCAGTGTCTTTGATGGTCAGCGCGATCAGTTCCTGGTCAAGATCATGCCCGTAAACCGGATTGCCACCCGTCAGGACCTTAACGAGGTCATCAATGGTATGGACTTCAAAGCCTATGAACGCCGTCAGGCCGAGGCCCCGTCCAAGATAGTGGATCGGATCATGCTGGTCTGTATGGGCCACGAGCCGGACATCGGCCCAGAACTTGTCAAAGCCGCCAAACCCTTCAACATCGAGGTCGAGGTCGTTGACCTGATCCGTGACAAGGCCAACCTGCACTTCAAACGCCAGTCAGATGCCAAGCTGGTCATCAAAGACGGTCACCTTGAGATTGCAGGTTTCTACCCCCTCAACCTACTCCAGAAGCTGTCGATGGACACCGATGCGGTCGAAGACTGGCGGCAATTGGTTGAGACAATCAAGGTGGATTGGAACTATGACGGTGCCGTCCTCAGCCCCGAACTCATTGATGCGCCGGAGAAGGATGCATTGGTCACGGGCCGCTATCCGATCCCCGAAGACGCATCGACCATCCGTGTGAAGATCACCGACCTTCTTTCAGAATCCTGGGAAGGCGAGATCGAAAATGGCTAAGAAGAAAATCAACCAGGACTTCGCGTTCTTCAATGCCCTCTACCACTTTGTGCAGACCAACAAAGGGCGGGTGCGGCAGAAGTATCGTAAGCTGTCAAAGCACCTGTTGGACTTCAACGACCCCGACCTGCGCACGGATGCCTATCTGCGCCGCCCCCAGTTCGAAGCTTTGGAGATGTATGTCTTCCTCAAGGAGTTCGGCGAGAACCGCCACGTCCACCAGTTGTTCAAAGAGTGGGCCAAGGGCGAAGGTATCTTCGACGGGCTGGTGAAGGCCGATGGGTCCAAGCAGGGTCAGGGAATGCTGCTCGGCTTCGAAGAGATCATCGGGGAAGATCAGTACGACGCGCTGTTCGCAAAGATGAGTGAACGGGCCAGGAGCTACCCCAACTACATCTTCGCGCTGACTATGGGCCTGGGGAAAACCATCCTCATGGCGACGACGATCTTCTATGAGTTCCTGCTGGCCAACAAGTTCGGCAAGGACACAAAGTATTGCCGGAACGCCCTGGTGTTCGCACCGGACAAGACGGTGCTCCAATCCCTCAAGGAAATACAGACCTTCGACCTGTCGCTGGTGGTCCCCCCGGAGTACGCCAACTTCCTGCGCACCAACCTCAAGTTCCATTTCTTGGATGACACAGCTTCGACCATTGGAGCCCAGGATGGATCATCGTTCAATATCATCATTTCGAACACACAGAAGATCATCCTGAAGCGGAAGACGGCCAAACCAACTGCCACCGACAAACTGTTTGCAGAGAAGAAGGGCACCTTGTCCGAAGTTTATGGTGACCTTTACGAGATGCTGGGTGAGGACGCCCCTGAAACCGACGCAGACCTTGCTGTGAATGCAAGGTTCCAGCGTATCGCCAGGTTGCCGCAACTTGGTATCTACGTGGACGAGGCCCACCATTCGATGGGGGCTTCATTGGAAAAGGACCTTGGGCAGGCCAGACAGCCGTCTGCGTTGCGGACAACGATTGACGAGCTTGCAAGGGCCCTGGAGGCCCGGAAGAGCAGCGTGGTAGGCTGCTACAACTTCACAGGTACGCCATACGTCAAAGACCGCATCATGCCGGAGGTGGTCTATGCTTATGGGCTGAAGCCTGCCATCGACAACAAATACCTCAAGCAGCCGGATTTCTTTTCGTACACGGGTTCGATCAAGTCAGACGATTTTGTGCGTGAGGTCATCACGGACTTCTGGACCGAACTTGGTGAAACTCGCCATGAAGGCATGTTGCCCAAGCTGGCATTGTTCGCATCGACTATTGAGGAGCTGGAAAAAGACCTCCAGCCGGCAATTGAGAAGGTCCTGGCAGACCTTGGTGTATCTTCCGATAAAATCCTGCGGAACGTTGGGGATTCTCGTCTGACCACCAACGAAGACATTCGTGAGTTCAATCGCCTGGATACTGAAGGATCAAACAAACAGTTCATCCTGCTGGTCGGCAAAGGTGGTGAAGGGTGGAATTGTCGTTCACTTTTCGGCGTGGCGCTTTACCGCAAGCCAAAGTCGCGCATCTTTGTTCTACAATCCACAATGCGCTGCCTTCGAGCCATCGGTCCACATCAGGAAACAGGGCGCATCTATCTGTCTGCCGAAAACCAGGCGATCCTGGATGACGAGCTTCAGCAAAACTTCCGTGTCACAACGGATGAGCTTGGCCCGAAGAAGGACGACACGTCAGTGACGGTTGAGATTACCGCCGTGCCGCCCCCAGTCGTCATCAAGATGAAGCGACATCGGGAACTGTATAGCACCGTAAAGAAGGACGAACCGGATGCGCTTGAGATTGATCTGTCAGAAGACGCGATGGAACAGTTTCGGATCAAGGTCGAGCGACGCACCCACCTGAAAGACAAGCCGACATCGGTTGAAGACATTACAGACCGCCAGTCTCACAAAGCCTATTCACGCCTGACCCTGGTCGGTGAGTTGGCCCGCTACTTCTCCGGCGACGCCATCTCGGCGTTTGACATCGAGGACGCGCTGGAAAGTACAAAAGATGGCTTGGATGCGGTGCTGACAGCGGTCAACACCGCTAATGATGTCATCTACGATATCTTGGTGCCCCATCTGTTCCATGCGTTCTTCGAGGTGGAAAAGTTCCAGAAGTCTGTCGAAGAAGAAGTAGAATTGATCCGTGGCTACAACGATGCTTCCAACAGGTTGCCAGAGTTCACTTTCAAAGCTCAGGAGCACTTGGTTCAACGACGCGACTATCCCAAGTTTGATGGAACAAGATCAAAATCGTTCCACTTGGATGCATACTGCTTTGATAGCGCCCCCGAAGTCGAGTTCTTCGAGCGGGTGATTAAGGATGAGCGGACCGACAAGATTTACTTCACTGGCATGCTCGTGCATGGCCAGTCCGGTTTTCAGGTCTACTACATCCACCCAGAGTCCCACACAGTTTGCAACTACCATCCCGATTTTCTGGTTTACCGGGATGATGGCAAGGCACACCTAATTGAGGTGAAGTCTAACTGGAAGAAAGATGATCCAGTCGTGTTAGCAAAGAAAGAGGCTGCCGAACTCTTGGCAGTCGGCAACCAGTTCGAGTACGCACTGGTCACCAAGGAACAGTTTGATGGCTTCTTAGCACCGGATGGCTGGGACCAGTATCAACCTGATGCTATGCTCGACACCTGACAGGAGCTCGTGTGGACTCGGCCCCAAAACTCCCGCAACGAGCGGGAGGTTTGACGGGCCACTTGCAGCATATGATATGCCCAGTGGAAAGGCGTCTGTGAAAGCCTCCGGCTACCGGCAGTCGGACGACCCTCGTGCCAATTTCAGCCATGCAGCAAACCCACAGTTGCGCTTCTCTGCCGTCGGTCTGCGTTCAACAGCACCGCGAGTTGCAGAGAAAGATCCCACAAAAATTACTTGCTCCTGCGCCCGCGTGAGCGCCGTGTAGATCAGGGAGCGATCCACGATCATGCTTTGGTAAACTGGGATGATCACGCGTGACCACTGACTTCCCTGCGCCTTGTGAACGCTGATGGCCCAAGCGAGCTGGAGAAACTGTCCATCTTGCTGCTGAAGTTCATGCATGGCGCCGTCGATCTTCGCATGAATCACATCCCCATCGATCATGATGATGCGGCCCAAAGCGCCATTCGTCAGACCCCGCTTTGGATCGTTTTGCGTCCAAATGACCGGTTCGCCCTCAGCAATATGCCGAGTTTTTGGCCATAGATTTGGTTTCCTCCGAAGTATTCTCTTGTGAAAATAGGCATTGATTTGTCCGATTTCCCGGTTCGTCGGCGCAATGATCTGCATAGTAGAGCGCTTATCCCCACCGCCCGAAAGCTCCATGCCAATCCGCAGGATTTCATCACAGAAAACCTCTCGGGCGCATGGCTGGAAAGAAACGCCAGGCTCAGGTCCCTTGAAGGATGGCAGGTCTGCGATGGAGCCATTTCGGACTCCTTCTGCGAGCGAAGGAATTCCCGAACTTTGATCCTGCCGGTGGACCCGATCGAGGACAACCTTCCGGATATGTGGATCGGCCGCGAGATGGTGGAACACAACGCCTGGAGATACAGGCGGCAGCTGGGCAGGATCGCCGCAAAGGACGAGCGAACCTTCACCAATCCGCCGAAGCATACGCCATAGCTCAACGACCCCAAGCATACTCGCCTCGTCAGCGATCAGGACGTGGTCCGGCCCCAACGGGCCGTTCGATTTTTTCATTTCGATGAGAAAACGGGCTACGGTTATCGCCCGCCGTCCAGTCGCCTCAGATGCGCGCTGCGCAGCACGTCCCGACAGGGTAATGATCAGCGGTACCTTGCCAATCGACTCCTGCGTATTGCAAATGCCCTTTAGAACTGTTGTCTTACCTGACCCTGCATAGCCTGCCAGGACCAACAAGCGATGCCGGTGAGACATTCTGACAGCCTCGCGCTGAGCTTCTGTAAGGGGGAATGGCTGCCCTGCCTCACATACATCCACGAGTCTTTCCAGCGCGTCTGCCTCCGTGATGCCAGAGCACGGTGCCTGGGGGGCAATCTTCGCCAGCAAGAGTGCACACTCAGCCTCCATGTGTGCTGCACCTGGTGGCTGGAGCGCCCCTCCAAGTGCAACAGCAGCTCCTGCGTCGACAGCACGGTCTATGATCTCTGGATCGATCCTGTGCTTAGAAAGCCTCTGAGCGCGTCGTAGAGCGCGCTCCATAGTCATGAGTGTAGACCCGCTACTCAATCCGCCCTGCCCCATCAGAGCTGCCTCTATGGCGGCAATCTGACGGCGCGGGTCTTGCTTTGAGACCCCTGCGCTTGTTGCAACTCGGTCGACGGTTTTCCAATCACTCACAGCAAGCAGCAGGTATGGGTTCTGCCTTACGGCCTCTGTGCCCTGTTTGCCCCATGCTCTCGCTATGCTTATGGCCTTGTAGATAGGGATGTCTGCCCCGACGCTTGTCAGCCATGTCAGAAACTCTGCCTCAGGCAGTCGCGTCTCCAAAACCGCCGCAGCATTGATCGCCGGCGCCTCACCGATGATGTCAACAACACGGTCATCTATCGAAAGAATGGCCTCTCGCAAATCCGATCCGAGAGTTTCGAATAGCGCGCTCGCGCGAGCCGGACCGATGTATTCGAAAGCTCGGTCCCGAGCCAGATACTCTGCGAACAGGGAGGGGCGCGCAGGAAGTCCGGTTGCTAAACTGATCGGTTGGAATGTCAAAGATCAAGCTCTCCTGGCTCGATGCGACCGCCCAAAGCAATTAACTCTGCAACTTCGTCGCCCCGCATAAGCTGGCTACGAAGGCGTGCATTCTCTGCCCTCAATTCCGCATTTTTTCGCTCAGCCGCCGAAAGACGCATTTGCGCATCGCGCAGACGCTCGATGGGTACCATCAAGGTAGCATCAGCTACTTCACGTGGAGTGTCTTCTTCAGGGGCAACACGACCACGACGAGAATACTGCACTTCATGTAGGTCAGCGTGCGCTTGCAGCATCGCTTTGATTTCGCTGTTGCCGTCAATCTGACCATTGCTCAAATTGGCTTGCCGCTTGATTTCGGCATGCCAAAGCGCTCCGTTTTTGACGGGCAAAATTCCCCCCTGGGCAGCGCATTTGTCGATCAGCAAGCGAACACGTTCAGCGGCTTCACGGCCCGCCGAGCGGTTACTTTTTCTTGCTTGGGAAGGCTGAGACGTTTTTCCCATGAATCTGTCCTCGCAGCTTAGCATTCTCGACACGCAACTCGTGTGCATCCTTCGAGATCCGTTCGATATCCAATCGGTACGTCTCAATAACAGTTTCTTGCTCCGCCAGTCTCGCGTGCAATTCTACGGTATCGACCCAGTGGCGTTTCGCCTCATCCACCTGCTGCTTGAGCGCTTCTCGCAACTCACGGATTGCTGACACTGTTGGAGGAACGTCTATGCTTCGGTTCGGTGCGGACAGACTTTCCAGCCGCTCTTTTACATCTGCATAATTATCACGCCAAATCAGTGCCGCGGATCGCCCTGCCTCCTTCGCCAGATTGGTAGTGTTGATCTTTAATCTGCCCAATGCTGCCTGGGCTCTCAAATCTTTCGACTTGGGCTTCCCCTCGATCAGACGGTCCAAGGCCGCATGAAAATCGGCTTTGACGGCTTCCGGCTTAACGCTTTTCTTGCGAGTGCGCTTAATCATTGGTGACTTTCCTCCGAGCTAACTCGACACATTCCTCGGTGATCTTTTTGAGTTCCTCGTCAGTCGCTCCGATTTGCTTGAGCCACGCATGCGATTGCTTGGCAGCGTTCTGCTGTGTTTGATACATCGACAGAGGATGTTTCTGGGCCTTCATGAACGCTACGCTTTCCTGAGATCTCCGGAACCTATCCTCCCAGAAAGGACGATGCTTAGGCAAAACGAGGTAGTTTATGCAGCCGAGACATCTGCTTGGTGTCCGATACCGTTTATCTGCCCCCAACCCATCCAATATGCTGTGCGTCGAACAGCCATCTTTCCTACACTCCATATCGTCTGATCGAATAGAAACCGCAGCGCAGAGCCCGTGAGCGGCATTTGAAACCGCACTGCGCTTGGCCTTCCTTAGTTCGCGCTTTCCATCGATAACAACCCGGTATTCTTCGTCCATCAAACGACGTGTTTCGAGCAACCATTTTGCGACTACTTGATGTCGGTCTTCCGGATTGGCCTGATCGAAGTGATCGCGCAGTTCTTGCCAATCGCCTCTATGCTTGATCTCTTCAGCACCTTTTCCTGCCAATGCTGTTTCAGAAAGAGCAGCAACGATATGTTCAGCGGCAAGCTGCGCCTCCATCTCGTTCATTTGCCTTATCTGGTGTTCGTTGTTCGTATATCGCCCCGTCATCGCAATGGACATGTGACCATACTGGATCCGGATCTCTTCTTTCAGGCTGGGCTCCATTGAATACGCGAAGTTGGCAAAGGCCTTGCGCAACTGATGACTGTGGAGCAAGCTTCCACCTGAGTCCCGCCATTCTCCGAGCCAACCATCCTGCACCAGCTTCGGCGAGTCGTCCGGAAGCGCCGCCAATTCATCCTTGCATGTGTGAGCAAGAAATTGACGGATGGCATCGTTAAGGCCTGCGTTCGTCGTTTTCCACAGGTTTGAACCGTCAGGTGGTAAGCCTGAATTTCTCCAAGTTACCATAAGAGATTTCGACACCTCCGGATTAGTATTGGGCGTCTTGAGTAGGTTCCCTATCCGAACGAGAATATCCACTGCACGCTGTGCCCGAACATCTGGGGGCTTATCAAATGGCAAGTTCGGTTTGACGCCAACAATCCATTCATGAGCTTCTGGTATGCCTTCGTTAATCTTGGTGGTTATCGAATGAAGGATTACGAGAGTCTTCGCACCTGAGGCGACTGGTCGCTCCTCGATACAAGCGGCAGTACCATCTTCTCGGATATCCGAAGGAAGTTCGAGCAATTCCCCTGCGCGCACTCCGGAACTCTGTTGAATTGCAATCATCGCCGCGGCCTGAACACGGCGGACTAACCGTCCGAGCTGTAGAACACTGGTATCCTTGTCCAGTTCTGTTTTTTCGTCACGATTATTGTCGAGAGGTTTATGCCACGGAACGCCATCAATCTCCGAAAACTGAAATTTGGCCAGATCCTTCTTAGCGATTGAGGTTGCATACTGACCACCTACACCGCGACCGGCATGATACCGTTTAGCGGTCAAAAAAATGTCCGTGACCTCGATCACATCTTCAGCTCTTTGCCCGAGCCAATCTCCGGATGCGTTCAGTAAAGGAATGAGAACTTCGTCAGGGACAGGACGCCATTCATCCATTTCCTTTCGCCCAATTTCGTTAGCCACCAAAGAACTCTCCCCAGTGTCAAAAGGATGTTCAGGTAGACATGGCCTGTCGAACGCCTGGAGTATGTCGAATTGCCTGAAAATCATGGCAAACATATTCAAGTAGTTTGTGGGCGTCGAGGGAACGATTTGCTCCGGGTCTCCGCCGATGTGTTCGAGAAGTGAGCCTGCGAATGTGCGCGGGTTATCAATTACGCCGGCAGCCCACACCCGGTCGCGTGTAACATAGCTAAAATCCGGGAGGTTCTCCCGCATCATCCACGCGAAAATCGCTCGCAGGTAGCGCAAGGTGGAACCAGGCTTAGTTCCAGACGAGAAGCCATTCTCTTTTACCGCAGCGTTCCAAATTAACAGCTTGGCGTCAAGCAAGAGGCCTTCATAACCTGGTTCAGTAAGCGCGGGTTGATTTAAGGGCAAAGCAGAGGCGAACCGCACCTTTCTTTCATTTAGCGGTGCAGTACCCTCCATGATCCACTCATCGTCCCCAAATACAGACGTCGATGAAATCCGCCAGTCTTTGACAGGCACGTTGTCTTGGTGAACAGCGTCAATCCGCCTTAGGATTTCTCGATCCAACGGCTTCAAAAGTAGTGAACTCTGCATCGCAATTCCCCTACTTGACCTGTGCTTCTGGCTTCGGCAACTGCAGTGCCATCTTCAAAACTTCGCCAGGAACCTCTTTGAACAGCTGCTTGTATCCATTCAGCAGCTCATCGAATACTATGGGCGACAAATGGGTCGCCTTGGCTGCCGCCTCGGCGTACGCAACGACGTACGCGATAAGAGTTGGGTTATCGCTCCGGAGAATCGCATTCGGGCATCTGGCGCAGTGGCCTTCTAATTGACAGAGGCGCCCGACCGTTTCGTCGGCGAGCGGACTTTCGTAAGGGTTAAGGCATCCAAATCCTGGCGTTGCTGATTTTAGGTCAGCCTTGCTGGTAAGGTGCCGTGGGTCCATCTTGCCTTTTGTGTCTGCCCACCTTTCCATTTGGAGTGTCGATTCGGCGAGCGTTATGCGGCGGCCTTCGGCGGTCCGGATAGAAGTGTAGTGTCGAAGTGTGGTTATCGTTTCGGAATGGTTACCCTCTCTGGCTGCCTCATTGATCCCTCCACCTCCATTTGTGATGGCATCCAGCAACGTGGCTCGAATACTCGAAATGGTGAAGTCATCGAGCGAATTCCTCTTTAGAAATGTCCGAAAGGTTCCCATTTCCCTTTGATTGAGTACACCTCCGAGGCCAGCGGAAACCACCGAACTTTTATCTGGCATGTATAGGAACACCCGATCACTTTCCGCGTTCGGGGACGCTCGCCTGAGGCGTTCGGTCATAGAACTGATAACGCTCAGCATCGACCGCAGCGATAGTGGATCAATTGCATCGCCCGCAAGTTCAGATCGAGTCTGGAAGGAATGAGCTCGTGGCTTAAATGGCGCGAACGCGAAGACGTCGCCACGATCGGCTATATCGGACCAACTAAGGTTGTCCAGGACGCCCTTGTTGTATCGGGTAATAAACAGGAGCAGAATGAAAAACGGAAGCAGCTGAGATGCCCCCGCATAAAGGGCTCTCTTGGCAAAAGCCAACCCAGTGATCTCGCTATTGCTCAAACTCCTTAGTGCCGCTTCTATATGCGGGTGTGTCTTCCGAATTTCCTTTAGGGGGGGGAGTAATGTTGGGAACTCTCGCCCGGTGACGGCGAGCAGTAAAGGGAGGTTGGTCTTCAGGTCAGAAGCTTCCCATGAACGCCCGCCGTCAAGAAGAGTATTCCCCTGGCGGATAAGTCCTTGCATGTGCCGCCATTCCAGCGTCACTTTCCTGACTTCAGCCTCCGCCGCATCATGAATGGCTATCATCTGGTCATACGACAAAAACTTCTCGGCGTCCTTTGCCTTGCTCTTTATGCTACCCGTGTTGGACTTTGCGTCTTTTGGCAGGGACTTGAAGGCGGGCGTCTTCGAGAGCGCCTCGATCGCGAGGAAGTCAGGGTCAGAGTAGGAAGCTACCGTCAAGTATGCTTTTATCACGTTCTTGAACGCATGCGCTCGACCATCACGCGATGAATTGCTCAGCTCGGCAGATCGCAAGTATTGCGCAAACTTCGTGAGGTCATCTGCAGCAAATTTAGCCGCCCCAAAAAACTCCCGGGTTGCATTCGAGCCATTAATTTCTTGCTTTAGGAACGCGCAGAAACCGCTCTTCAAGTCCCGCAAGTTCTGCGACACAGAGGATAGCTTCTTCGTGCTCGCAAGTTGCAAAACCCCTTTCTCCAAAACGCCTTGGAGGCCCAAATCGGAGATGAAAGATATTTTGATTATGGTGTATGGATTGGCGCTGCCTTCCGGATTGCGAACAGCAAGCTGGAGTCCCGGTTTTCTTAATATCCGCGCATTCTCCCAAGAGGGGGCGGTGTCCTTCGTATTTTTCCGGCTCTGCTGCTCTTCGTTCAGTTTGGTTAAACCCGCTTCGAATTGACGGTCACTCATTCCAACAACTCCAGATAGTCCGCGTCCGCCATAAAAGATTCAGTCGCGGATCGCTCTCTATCCAGCCCGTCGGAAAACGAGCTCCACGTTGAGAAACGGCGACTAAGCTCTGCATATTTCATTTCGGTCGTTGCAATATCAGCATGGCAGAGCTGGCCCTGTACGGCGCTCATGGCCTTCTTGCGATCTCCTGTGGCCGCGTAATACGAATAGTAGACTTGCATGGCGCATGTGTGTCGCAATGCATGGATGGAATACAGTGACTTTGCCAGATATACAGACCTCCCCTGATCGTCCTTAACCGCTGCACCATCGTCCTTGCGCATCAGTTCTGGCTTGGAAAGCCCGGCCTCCACAAAAAGAGTACTCACGGCTTTCTGGATCGCTCGAATACCAATCGCTGCACCGGTCCTTGAGCCGACATGCGCCACCAAGAGTTGACCGCGGTCCTTCTCCTTTCCTCGCTTCACTGCACGGTCTCGCGCTGTTTCAGCATATGCCTGCATCTGCCGAAGAAGGGCTACAGGGAAAGGAGGAGAGATCTTGCGGCGACCCTTTCCGATCAGTGGCATTGCTATCGTATCAGTATCTCGCAGGTGGCTCAGCCTGAGTGCCAATATCTTACCAGCCTGGAGATCAGGTAGATTCTCGACCCGAAGCCCGATGGTCTTGCCCCGTTTTAGTTCCGGTCTCTTTCGAGCAATGTTTGCTATGAAGGAGATAAGGAATGGCAAAGCGATACACAGACGAGTTTCGGCGTGATGCTGTGCGAATGGCGACGACCAGCGGCTTAACGCGCCCGCAGCTTTCATCGGATTTAGGGGTTGGCGTCTCCACGCTGAACAAGTGGGTTCAGCAACATCAGCACGACGATCTGATGTCTGGGCCGCATGAGGATGTTGAGAAGGAAAACATCCGCCTTCGCAAAGAAGTCCGGCTACTGCGCGAGGAGAGGGAAGTGCTAAAAAAGGCGGCAATCTTCTTTGCAGGCGAAAGCCGGTGAGGTTCGCCTTCATCGACGCCTGGAAGGAAGCTTGGCCCGTAGAATTTCTCTGCCGTATCATGCAGGTCACGTCTCGTGGGTTTCGTGCGTGGCGGATACGCCCAATGAGCCAACGGCAGCGAGATGATATGGTACTTCTCGCCCACATCCGTGAGCAGCATCGGCTTAGCCTGCAAAGCTACGGACGCCCACGGATGACTGAAGAACTGCAAGAACTGGGGCTGAGCGTCGGCCACGGGCGTGTGGGCCGTTTGATGCGCGAGAACGGCATCAAGGTCGTCAGGACCCAAAAATATAAGGTCACAACAGATAGCGATCACACGTTCAACATCGCGCCCAACCTGCTGGATCAGGACTTCACTGCGGATGGCCCGAACCAGAAATGGGCCGGTGATATAAGTTACATCTGGACCAGCGAAGGCTGGCTATATCTGGCTGTCATCCTCGACCTCTACTCTCGCCGCGTCATCGGCTGGGCTGTCAGCAACCGCATGAAACGGGATTTGGCGATCCGGGCGTTGGACATGGCTGTGGCGCTACGGCAACCGCCCGAAGGCTGCATTCACCATACGGATCGCGGGTCGCAATACTGTTCCAACGAGTATCAGCGCCGCCTGTCAAAGCACGGCTTCAAGGTCTCGATGAGCGGCAAGGGCAATTGTTACGACAATGCGATGGTTGAGACATTCTTCAAATCCATCAAGGCAGAGCTGATCTGGCGCAATCGTTGGGACACACGCCGCCAGGCAGAAGGCGCGATATTCCAGTATATCAATGGCTTCTATAATCCACGCCGACGTCACTCATCGCTCGGCGGGAAAAGCCCCTTGGCATTCGAACGAAAGGCCGCATAAATGAGTTGAGAGACCGGAACGTAACCGTGACAAGACCACGACGAACCGGCTGATATTGAATATAAGCTCGTCACGAACACACTGGTCATACCGAGGAGAAAGCTCCGCAACCGCTCTGAAGCGAGCCTTGAGCGCGCCTTCAACAGCTCGCAGATCGCTTTGCGTAAGCGCCCTCGGCAGATGATCGGGTTGCCGCGCCTCTACACTAAGCGCGAACTGAGAGCCCATATGCCCCATTTTTGACGGCCCAATCGCCTTTCGTCTATGAACATGAGCGAGAAATCCAGTGGGGCGCGCAGATCGCGAAAAGGCCTTGGCCTCGACTCGTGGCCCGAGATTCCCATAAAACCACCTATTCTCCGCAAACCATTGCTGCATGGCGCAAACACGCCAGAGCTTGTTGCGTACGGTAGCGGTCGACAATTGACGGCCTGCCCGCGACTTTGCATATCTGATCAAGAACTCACCATAGCGTTTGAGCGTATTTTCGTCGACGTTCATTAGGTCAAATTCGTAGGGGGGGTCTTTTTGACCCACCTGTACGAACTCAACGAACCGCACCCATTGCTTGATGTCAGTCGCCCACGATCGCGCCGACTTCCAAGTCAGACGATCCTTCGAGGTAGCGCGAAGGAACATGCTCGGGCCCAGAACTACGCCATTGTTGTTTCGAACCGCGAAACCGCCCAACACGAAGTAACCGGACCGATCACTGTCGTAGTCCGCCTCCGCCAACGTGAAGCGTGGGAAGGCTGAGCCTGGCGTCTTCACTATGCTAACCAATCCATAGTCATTAATCATATGTAAAACCTAAGTAATTCGGTAAACTGTATATGCATTATTAGTTCAAGCCAAATAGAAAAGGCCACAGAATAGGCTGTGTGAAATTGGATACCGTAACTAATTGAAAAATCAGCAATCCTTGTCTTTCTGTATACCTTCATACAATAGTTCGCATAAGGTTTCATTTTCTGTGCGGCCGCCACGAGATGGACCCGAAAGACGCCTTTCACGCGCTGGTCCGGAAGTATTTCCACGGGCTGTTGAAACCCCCGTTCAACGAGGAAAAGCGTGCCGAAGCGGGTATCCCGCCCGATTTCTACTGGCCCCTCACCGAAACCGCATGACCCGAATTCGAATGAATGGTGCTGAACAAGTCATTGAATAGGCGGATTTTCGCCACCCTTGCGGACAAATAATTCAAAAGGCGCCCATTCAGGGGTAACAGGCTTGCCCGATTGGACACCCTTGGCTAAGCACACCTGATGCTAACAGCGCCGGCCCCGGCAGGCGAGAGCGCTGAAGCATGGAACAAGGACGGAACAAGGGATACCAAAACGTGCGAACGAGGTTGGCGATTAAAATCCATTCGGTTCTGGAAAATTATTTTCCAGAGCGACGCGTCTTTCTGAAATCAGACACCGATACCCGTTTTATTCGCCTTAGACCCGGAACCCAACTTGTCGCCTTTGCCGGATGTACCGCCCTGGTTGCCTGGGCGATCATCGCCACGGCGATCCTGCTGATGGATAGCATCGGGTCGGGTAATTTCCGCGAACAGGCGAAACGCGATCAAAGCACCTATCAGGCCCGCCTGTCCGATCTCTCCGCACAGCGCAACGGCCGCGCCGAAGAAGCGGTGGCCGCGCAGGAACGTTTCAACGCCGCGCTGAAACAGATTTCGGTCATGCAATCGGAATTGCTGGCCTCCGAAACACACCGCCGCGAGCTTGAGACCGGGATCGAAGTGATCCAATCCACCTTGCGCGACACAATGAAACAACGCGAAGAGGCCCGTGTGAAACTGGCCGCCATCGAGGGCAGCGTCGCCGAAGGTGGCACTGCGGTCGCACAGAGTTCGGGGTCTTCCGCGCCGATCAGCATTCTTGCAGATGCCCTTGCCCGCACCGCCGCGGAACGCGATCAGGTCGTGATTGATGCCCAGGACGCACTGATCCAGGCCGAGGACCTGACCCAGAAGCTGGCCGTGATGCGTGACCAGAACGATGCGATTTTCCGCCAGCTCGAGGAAGCCATGACCGTTTCCGTGGCCCCGCTGGACAAGATGTTCCGCAGTGCCGGAATGCCCACAGACCGGATGCTGGAAACCGTGCGCCGGGGATATTCCGGTCAGGGTGGCCCTTTGATGCCGCTTAGTTTTTCCACCCGTGGCGAAGAACAAACAGCCGATACGCTGCGTGCCAACCGTCTGCTGAACCAGATGGACCGGCTGAACATGTACCGGATCGCGGCGCAAAAAGCGCCCTTTGCGAACCCTGTGAAAAACGCATTCCGCTTTACCAGCCAGTTCGGCTTTCGCCGCGATCCAAAGACCGGCGGACGCCGCATGCACAGCGGCGTAGACTTTGCCGCAAGTTCGGGCACACCGCTTTACTCAACGGCGGACGGTGTTGTAACACATGCAGGCTGGGGCTCAGGATATGGCCGGCTCGTCAAGATACAGCATGAGTTCGGCGTCGAGACACGATATGCGCATTTGTCAAAATTGCGTGTGAAAGTTGGCCAAAGGGTATCGCGCGGACAGCATATAGGTGATATGGGGGCCTCAGGACGGGTAACCGGTGTTCACCTTCACTATGAAGTTCGTATTGGTGGCAAGGCTGTAAATCCCATGATCTTTATCAAGGCTGCAAACGATGTTTTCTAAAAGCAAAATCAACGATCCCGCCCCAAAGCAAGACGCACCAGCGTCCGGCACGTCGGCATCTTCTTCTGCGCCAGCGGCACCTGCCGTACCCAAGGCGAATGAATTCAAAGCAAGCGCACCAAAGGCCAAGCCGCCCGCGTCTATCCTGTCGTCCGATCTGCACGTGACCGGCAACATGAAGACAACCGGCGACATTCAGGTCGAAGGCACTGTTGAGGGCGACATTCGCGCGCATCTGTTGACCATCGGTGAAACCGCCACCATCAAAGGCGAAGTGATTGCCGATGATGTTGTGATCAACGGTCGTATCGTTGGCCGTGTGCGTGGCCTCAAGGTCCGCCTGACATCGACCGCACGGGTCGAGGGCGACATCATCCACAAGACCATCGCGATCGAAAGCGGTGCGCATTTCGAAGGCTCCGTTCAGCGTCAGGACGATCCGTTGAACCCCGGTTCGAAATCCGCCCCGGTACAAAAGCCGAACCCGGCTTCCTAAGCTTTCACGCTGACAAGATTTTCACGGGCATCGCAGGCAACTGCGGTGCCCGTTTTCTTTTTGGGGGGGCCATCCTTAGCGAAGGGCGCGTTCGAGCCGTGATTGACCGCTCCCGCGTCTTCTTCCAATGGCATCACTACGCGGAGGAAATAGGGTGAATGGTCAACATACCGTGGCATGAACAGGTCCGGCTATCTGCCGGATTTTGACTTACGTCAGTGGGTCAATTTCGTCAGCGTGCTAGATACGGTGGAACTATTACGCCGCAGCATTCGTTGGTGTGGTAGAATGGAACATCGGCCCTGTTCGCCTCGACAGTCAAAGTCTTGAGGATCAGAATAATCTGTTTGATCCAGCACACCGAGTATGAAGGACTTTCAATGAAATACGCTCCCCTCGCTTTTGCAACAATCTTTGCATGCGCAACCACCCCCGCTCTTGCGGCCAGTGTTGCGCTTCCAGTTTCTGCGCTTTCCTCAGCTTCTGAAGTTTCCGTTGTGACCTTGCACTCAGCCCTGAACGACCAGATCGTCCAAGTCAAAAACGACAAGGCTGATAAGGATCAGAACAAGTCTAACGGGAACAAACCCAAAAAGCCGAAAGAACCTAAAAAGCCCAAAGAACCCAACTCGACATCGAAAAAAGCCAAGCCGAACAATCAAAAAGCCGAAAAATCCAATACGCCCGACAAAGCAAACAAGCCCGACAAGATCGTAGCTAAAGTCAAACGGTCGAAAGAAGACCGTGTGCGGATTTCGAATGAAATCCTGCAGGTGCCTGCCCCCAAGAGCCGTGACATGACCGTGCTTCTTGGTGCCGCACCGCTTGTGCTGTTGGGTTCCCAAATCAGCTTCCCCGATGTCACGGACGAGCAACTCCTGACCTATCGCAACTGCCCCCCGGGGCTCGCGAAGAAGGACCCACCGTGCGTGCCTCCCGGGCTTGCCAAGAAAGGCGTGACCTATGACGAATGGGTAGCGTATGACGCTGATCGGCTTGACGAACTCTATCTTGAGCAGCGAGGAGACTACTTGGAGCCATACGGGTCTCTTGATGACAATAACCTGCTCCTCAGTTCCGACCAGATTGCATCGCTCTACGGGCTTCGTCCCGCACCAGCAGGTAATCGCTATGCTTTGATAGACGGCAAACCGGTTTTGCTGAGTGACAAAGATTACACGTCGCTGCTGCGGATCAATGATATGGCGCGGGTTGAAAACCTTCCTGCTGGGCTGCGTGTGGCACCTACCGCCGCGCTGACCCAAAGCGAATTGCGTCAAACCTACAAGCTGCCGGAGCTTGCGCCGGGTTACAACTATGCCGTGGTGAATGGTGAGTTGGTGACTTTGCAGGACAGCGCATTTGAAACTTTGCAGTTGATCCGTATCGCACGCGCCATCTTCTGATCTGCTGCCATATTAATTTTGAAGGGGGCTGCTTTATGCGGCCCCTTTTTTTCGGATTTAGATACGGTCTTGCGATGACCCTTGGCTTATCCTTGGCCATCACCCGAGCGTCTGTTTGTATCGCCGCGTTTCTAGAACTGACATTGACGCGAACAAAGTCTTCTCTTCTGGGTAATCAGCGCTCCGCGCCAATCGGGCCGTTTTCGTTTCCGGCCTCCAAAGCCTCGGATAAACGAAAAAGGGCGGACTTTGCAGCCCGCCCCATCAAATCGTTCTAACGATGATCTCAGTCGGTAACGGTGACTGTTTTCATCATATCAGGGGTGCCCACGACAGCGCCATTGCCGCCTGTGCCACGCTTTATCGCGTCCAGCACGTCCAACCCTTCGGTAACCTTACCCACAACGGTGTACTGCCCGTTCAGGAAGTGACCTTCGTCGAACATGATAAAGAACTGCGAGTTCGCGGAATCAGGGTTCTGGCTGCGCGCCATTCCGACAATGCCACGGTCAAACGGCAGGTCCGAAAATTCGGCCGGCAGATCGTCCATGTCAGAGCCACCCATACCTGCACGCCCGGTGTCGCCACCGGCCTTGCCGAATTCGACATCGCCGGTTTGCGCCATGAAGCCGTCGATCACGCGGTGAAACACCACGCCATCATAGGCCCCTGCTGCTGCCAATGCCGTCAGGCGGGCCGCATGCTGGGGGGCCACGTCTTCGAGCAGGTCAATCCTGATCACGCCCTGCGCTTCGCCATCGACGGTGATTTCAAGCCCGCTGGCGACTGCCGCGCTGCCCATCAGGACGGTGGTGACAGCTGCTGCAAATAGCTTACGCATCTGCGGCAACTTTCACGCTGATCATGCGGTCAGGGTTCGCAGGCGGCTCGCCGCGTGTGATCGCATCAACATGTTCCATGCCGGAAATGACCTGACCGTAAACGGTGTACTGACCGTTCAGGAAGTCATTGTCCTTGAAGTTGATGAAAAACTGGCTGTTCGCGCTGTCGGGGTTCGCGGAACGTGCGGCACCGATACTGCCACGCGCATGGGGCACCTTGGAGAATTCAGCCGGTACGTTTGGCAAATCCGACCCGCCCGTGCCCGCGGCACGCAGGTTGAAGTTGTCTTCCATGTTGCCATTGGCCACGTCGCCTGTCTGCGCCATGAACCCTTCGATGACGCGGTGGAAGGCCACGTTGTCATACTTGCCCGCGCGGGCCAGTTCTTTCATGCGCTCGACATGCTTTGGCGCAAGGTCCGGCAGCAGTTGAATTGTGACGGTCCCGCCCTTGAGTTCCATCAGGATCGTGTTTTCTGGGTCTTTGATCTCGGCCATGCCGCTCTCCTATCCGTAAATTTGGTAAATCGTTGCCTGTTACCTAAGACGACTTGCAGCAATTGCCAAGCAGGTGCATTGACCCCGCGCGTGATAACGGCAAAACACAGGGCCAACTGCGGATTGGATTGGGAAAACAGATGAGCTGGAAAACACTGGATGACATGGACCTGCGCGGCAAGCGGGTTCTGGTGCGGGTTGATATCAATGTACCGGTCGAAAACGGACGGGTCACCGATGACACGCGCATCCAGCGGATCGTGCCCACGGTGCATGACATTCTGGCGAAAGGCGGCAAACCGCTGCTGCTGGCGCATTTTGGCCGCCCCAAGGGCAAACGCGTGCAAGACCTGAGCCTGCTGGTTGTGAAACCCGCGCTTGAGGCTGCCCTTGCCCGCAAGGTGGTGCTGGCCGAAACGCTCGAAGCAGCCGAGACCGGCACCGAGGAAATCGCGGCCGCCGATGTGGTTTTGCTGGAAAACATCCGCTTTCACCCCGGCGAGACCGCCAATGATCCCGAATTCGCGCAACGTCTGGCGGGTCTGGGCGATGTCTATTGCAACGACGCGTTTTCGGCGGCGCACCGCGCCCATGCCTCGACCGAAGGACTGGCGCGGTTGCTGCCCGCCTGTGCAGGTCGCCTGATGCAAGCCGAACTTTCCGCGCTTGAGGCGGCATTGGCCAAGCCCGAACGCCCCGTGGGTGCCGTGGTGGGCGGGGCCAAGGTGTCGACCAAGATCGAGTTGCTGGAAAACCTCGTGAACCGGCTCGACCTGCTGGTGATCGGCGGCGGCATGGCGAATACGTTTCTGGCCGCAATGGGTGCGCAGCTTGGTAAATCCTTGTCGGAGCCTGATTTTTTCGACACCGCCAAAGACATCATGGCGCAAGCCGACAAAGCCGGATGCCGCGTCTTGCTTCCTGTGGACGGGCTGGTCGCACGCGAATTTGCGGCGGGTGCGGATCACGAGGTGGTCCAGCTGGGCCCCGATACCGTGCTCGACGACGACCAGATGGTGTTGGACGCCGGACCCGATACTGTTGAACTGGTCCAGAACGCCTTTGCCGGATTGAAAACGCTGATCTGGAACGGCCCCATGGGTGCCTTCGAGATCGCGCCCTTTGATACCGCGACCGTGGCGGCGGCACAGGCGGCAGCACGACTGACCCGCGATGGCGCGTTGATTTCGGTCGCGGGCGGCGGCGACACGGTCGCGGCGCTGAACCAAGCCGGTGCAGCGGATGATTTCACCTATATCTCGACCGCCGGTGGCGCGTTTCTGGAATGGATGGAAGGCAAGACCTTGCCGGGTGTGGCCGCTTTGGGGGGCTAGCCGTTTTCTTTCAAAGAAAACGGGCCGGAATTTTTTGAAAATTCCGGCACCCCGATGTGAACAGAATTCCGCTAACAGCGAATCAGGGGATTCCCTTTGCGAATCGCCTGTGTCATACTGGTGCCACGTCCACCAAGAGACGGTTTGAGGCAGACCCAGATGAACCGACCCCCCCGCCCCGCATTCGGCACCCTATTGTTTTTCTCGATCGCTTTCGGGCTGGCGTTGTATTTCGCATTCGCCGCCGTGCAGGGTAATTTCGGCCTGTTTCGCCGCGCCGAGATCGTGGCCGACGCGCAAGACCTCAAGCTGCAATTGACCCAGGTCCAGACCGATGTGACGCGCATGGAAAACCTGACCGCGCGCCTGTCGGACGATTATCTCGACCTTGATTTGCTGGACGAACAGACCCGCAAGGTTCTGGGCATGATCCGCACCGACGAGATCGTCATCCGCTAACCCCCCGTCTTTTGCACCGCCCGTGATCGTGCCAATCAAATGTGCCTGACAGCACAGTTTTAAGGTTCCGGGCAAAAGCCTCTCGCTATCAATGTTCGAATCCGTTATTAGATAGTTTAACGCTAAACTAATTTGCGCGTGCGCGGGACAACGTTACGGAGGATTTGCCTCATGGCTGCCAAGAAACCGACCAAGAAAACCAATGCCAGTGCCGATGAGCTGAAGGCCTATTACAAGACCATGCTGCTGATCCGGCGGTTCGAGGAAAAGGCGGGCCAGCTTTATGGCATGGGTCTGATCGGCGGCTTTTGCCACCTTTATATCGGGCAGGAAGCCGTTGTTGTCGGCCTTGAGGCCACCACCAAAGAAGGTGACAGCCGCATCACCACCTACCGCGACCACGGTCACATGCTGGCCTGTGGCATGAACCCTGACGGCGTCATGGCCGAGCTGACGGGCCGCGAAGGTGGCTATTCGCGCGGCAAGGGCGGTTCCATGCACATGTTCTCGAAAGAGAAAAAGTTTTACGGCGGCCACGGCATCGTGGGCGCGAACGTGCCCTTGGGCGCGGGTGTTGCCTTTGCCGACAAGTACAAAGGCAATGACAACGTCACCTTTACCTATTTCGGCGACGGTGCCGCGAACCAGGGTCAGGTCTACGAGACGTTCAACATGGCGGCCCTTTGGAAGCTGCCGGTGATCTTCGTGATCGAGAACAACCAATACGCCATGGGCACCTCTCAGCAACGCTCGACCTCGAGCGCGGAAATCTGGGAACGTGGCAAGGCCTTTGGCATCCCCGGCGAAGCGGTCGATGGCATGGATGTGCTGGCGGTCAAGGATGCCGGCGAACGTGCTGTGAAACACGCGCGCAGCGGCGACGGCCCCTATATCCTCGAGATCAAGACATACCGCTACCGTGGCCATTCGATGTCGGACCCGGCCAAGTATCGCACCCGCGAAGAAGTGCAGAAAATGCGCGACGAGCGTGACCCGATCGAACAGGTCCGCAACATCCTGCTCGAGAATAAATACGCAAGCGAAGACGATCTGAAGGCGATCGACAAAGAGATCAAGAAGATCGTCAACGACAGCGCCGAATTCGCCAAGACCAGCCCCGAGCCCGCCCCGGAAGAGCTCTGGACAGATATTTACGCAACTGAAGTCCCGCAGGAGGCATAATAAATGGCAACCGAAATTCTTATGCCCGCCCTGAGCCCGACCATGGAAGAAGGCACGCTGGCCAAATGGCTGGTTAAAGAGGGCGATACCGTGTCCTCTGGTGACGTCATGTGCGAGATTGAAACCGACAAGGCCACGATGGAGTTCGAGGCCGTCGATGAAGGTGTGATCGGCAAGATCCTGATCGCCGAAGGCACCGAAGGCGTCAAGGTGAACACCGCGATTGCCGTGCTGCTGGAAGAAGGCGAAGATGCCTCTGCCGCTGACAGCGTTTCATCTGATGCGCCAGCGGCGGCCCCTGCCCCCTCAGCGCCAAGCAAACCCGCAGAGGCCAAAGCGCCCGCCGCGCCCGAAACCGACACCACCCCCGATTGGCCCGAAGGTACCAAGCTGAAAAAGCAGACCGTGCGCGAAGCCTTGCGTGACGGTATGGCCGAAGAAATGCGCCGCGACGAAAACGTGTTCCTGATGGGCGAGGAAGTTGCCGAATATCAGGGCGCTTACAAAATCTCCCAAGGGTTGCTGGATGAATTTGGTGCCAAGCGCGTCATTGACACCCCGATCACGGAACATGGTTTTGCCGGTATTGGTGTGGGTGCGGCCTTTGGTGGCCTGCGTCCGATCGTGGAATTCATGACCTGGAACTTCGCCATGCAGGCGATTGACCACATCCTGAACTCTGCCGCCAAGACGCTGTATATGTCCGGTGGCCAGATGGGTGCGCCCATGGTGTTCCGTGGCCCCAACGGTGCTGCGGCGCGTGTTGGCGCACAGCACAGCCAGGATTACGCGGCATGGTACATGCAAATCCCCGGCCTCAAGGTGGCGATGCCCTACTCCGCATCCGATGCCAAAGGCCTGATGAAATCCGCGATCCGCGATCCGAACCCCGTCGTGTTCCTTGAAAACGAGATCATGTACGGCAAGAGCTTTGATGTCCCCGATGTCGAAGACTACACCGTCCCGTTCGGCAAGGCCCGCATCTGGCGCGAAGGCAGCGATGTGACCATCGTCAGCTTTGGCATCGGCATGACCTATGCGCTTGAAGCCGCTGAGAAACTGGCCGCCGAAGGCATCGACGCCGAAGTCCTTGACCTGCGCACCCTGCGCCCGATGGACACCGCCAGCATCATCAAATCGGTGATGAAGACCAACCGCTGCGTCACCGTCGAGGAAGGCTGGCCGCAAGGCTCTGTTGGCAACTACATCACCAGCGTGATCATGCAAGAAGCGTTCGATTATCTGGACGCGCCGGTGATCAACTGCACAGGCAAGGACGTGCCCATGCCCTATGCAGCGAACCTTGAAAAGCTGGCCCTGCTGACCACGGATGACGTGATCGCAGCGGTCAAAAAAGTCACTTACAAATAAGGAGCGGACCACATGCCCATAGAAATCCTCATGCCCGCCCTCAGCCCCACAATGGAAGAAGGCACATTGGCCAAATGGCTGGTCAAAGAGGGCGACACCGTGTCCTCTGGCGATGTGATGTGCGAAATCGAAACCGATAAGGCCACGATGGAGTTCGAGGCCACCGACGAAGGTGTCATCGGCAAGATCCTGGTCGCGGATGGCACCGAAGGCGTGAAAGTGAACACGCCGATTGCTGTGCTGCTGGAAGACGGCGAAAGCGCGAGCGACATCAGTGCAGCCTCTGCCCCCGCCGCCGCATCCGCCCCTGCCCCTGCGTCGCAAGCGGCATCCGCGCCTGCCCCTGCGGCACCTACTGCGCCTGCGGCACCTAAGTCAGGCGACGGCACCCGCATTTTCGCAACCCCGTTGGCGCGGCGCATCGCTGCGGACAAAGGGTTGGACCTGTCCCAAGTCACAGGCTCCGGCCCCCATGGCCGCATCGTCAAAGCCGATGTCGAAGGCCTGTCCAAATCCGACGCCCCGAAAGCCGCAGCAGCAGCCCCGGCCGCAGCCGCAGCAGCCGCCAAACCCGCGCTCGCCGCAGGCCCATCCGCCGACGCCGTCATGAAAATGTACGAAGGCCGCGCGTATGAGGAAATCACCCTCAACGGCATGCGCAAAACCATCGCGTCGCGCCTGACCGAAGCCAAACAATCCATCCCGCATTTCTATCTGCGCCGGGACATCCAGCTGGATGCCCTGATGGCGTTCCGGGCTGACCTGAACAAACAACTCGAAACCCGCGGCGTGAAACTGTCGGTCAATGACTTCATCATCAAGGCCTGCGCCCTGGCGCTGCAAGCCGTGCCCGATGCCAATGCAGTCTGGGCCGGTGACCGCATTCTGAAACTGAAACCGTCAGATGTGGCTGTGGCTGTGGCCATCGACGGCGGGCTGTTCACCCCTGTGCTGAAAGATTCCGAGAATAAATCGCTCTCGGCCCTCTCGGCTGAAATGAAAGACCTCGCCACCCGTGCCCGCGACCGCAAACTTGCACCGCATGAATATCAGGGCGGCAGCTTTGCGATCTCCAACCTTGGCATGTTCGGCATTGATAACTTCGATGCGGTCATCAACCCGCCCCATGGCGCGATCCTCGCCGTTGGCGCGGGCGTGAAAAAACCTGTCGTCGGAAAAGATGGCGAACTGGCAGTGGCCACCGTGATGTCGGTCACCTTGTCAGTAGATCACCGCGTTATCGACGGGGCCCTCGGCGCGCAGCTGTTGACGGCAATCAAGGACAACCTTGAGAACCCCATGACCATGCTGGCCTGACCCCAAATCCAAATGGACCAAAATCCTCGGGGGGGCTTGGGGGGCAGACAGCCCCCCTTCTTCTTTTCAAAGGGATGGGGCAGACAGCCCCCCTCTTATAATAGAAACAAAGCCGGGATCATCTGATCCCGGCTTTTCCATTTTCTTACAGCGGATCGGTAAAAACCTCAGTCGCCTTGCGGGCCGATGATATGGTCCATCAAGATCGAAGGTTGGTCACAGCCCGCCTCGCCTACGACACGCGCCGGAATGCCGGCAACGGTTTTGCATGGCGGCACGGCCTCAAGCACCACTGAACCCGCTGCGATCCGGCTGCAATGCCCGACGGTGATATTGCCCAGAACCTTGGCCCCGGCACCGATCAACACACCATCTCCGATCTTGGGATGCCTGTCCTGTTCCTCTTTGCCCGTCCCGCCCAGCGTCACCGAATGCAGCATCGACACATTGTCGCCCACCACAGCGGTTTCCCCGATCACCACAGAATGCGCATGGTCGATCATGATGCCCTTGCCGATTTTGGCAGCCGGGTGAATGTCGACGCCGAAAATCTCGCTGACCCGCATCTGAACAAAATACGCCAGATCATACTGGCCCTTCATCCACAGGTGATGCCCGACCCGGTAGGCCTGAACAGCCTGATAGCCCTTGAAATACAAGATCGGCTGCAACAAACGGTGGCACGCAGGATCGCGCTCATAGATCGCGACCAGATCGGCACGGGCCGCTTTGATCAGCGATGGATCACTTGCATAGGCTTCCTGCACCATTTCACGCACAACCATCATCGACATTTCATTCGATGCCAGCTTGGCCGCAATTCGGTAGGACAGTGCTTTTTCGATGGATTTATGGTGCAAAATACACGCATGGACAAAGCCGCCCATCAACGGCTCATCGCGCACAGCCTTCTGCGCTTCGGTCAGGATCTGATCCCAAACAGGGTCAACGGATGCAATATTTCTGCGCGGTTCTGCCATGACAATATCCTTCTTTGTCCTGACAATATATCATTTCCGCGCAAAGTGCCAAACGCAAAGCCTTGATCACCCGTATCAATATCCATGATCCAAACCCCGCCTCCCTTGGGACGACATCAGATCACCACCGACGCCGCGGGCCCTATGCCATAGCTGGCCGACACCTGCGCAACCGAAATCAGGGCCGCCCCCGCCAGACCATCGGCCAGTTGCACGGAATCATCATAATGCCAGGTCGGGCCATTGGTTCGGGTCTCGCGGATGACCTGCCCGTTTTGCGACACACGGATAAGGTATTGCTCGGTTTCTTCGCCCAAGGGCACCTCAATCGTGTCCCACCCGTCCCCGTCTATGCGGGTGCGCCTGATCCAGTCAAAGGTCTTGCCGCTTTGGGTCGTCGTGCAGCGCAGGTGACAGGGGCGCAGTGGCCGCAACCCATTGCCATCAAAGGCTTGGGAACGGTGGATATAAGACGGATCATCATAGCCGCGCCGCGCAGGGCCAATCCGGTAATTCTGGACAATGCGCCGCAAATTGGGGCTTAGGGCCAGTTGCGAGGGCACGCCGTTCAGCAAAACGAATTGCGATCCCACAGGCCAGACAGGCGGCATCAGCGCATCAGACCCCGCCTGCCCGCGCAGCCGTTTGGTCAACCAATAGGTGTTCGGGGCTACCAGGTCCGCCTCGCCAAACTGGAAAACCTCCCAGTTGTCCGCCGTTCCATCCCCGATCGCCGCCAGATTTGCACCGCCAAGCAAGGCCGGGATATCAACGCTTTCCAGCGCGCCACTGGTCAGCCGCACTTGCAAGACGCTGCCATGATCCAAAACCCCCGCACGCGATGCGGCCATATCGGTTTCGGTGACGCCCATTGTCGCGCGGATTGGCAGGACTTTGTTCAATTGATAATTTTCGTCCGTAGCAGCCCCGTAAACCGCGACACTGCCCGGCCAAGGCTGCGCAGTTGTGGCGACATAGGGCGCGTGTGGCACCTCGTCCCCGCGCAGCAACGGCAGATCCATGAACAATGCGGTGACCGGCACAGGCGCTGAAAACGGCCTGAGCGCGGCAAGTTCGTCATCAAACGGGGCGGGATCATAGACTTCGGGTTCAATCCGCACCGCCTCGACCAATTGCAGCTCGCCCTGCTCGACACGGTCGATGCGGTACAGCGCGTCGGCTTCCTCCCCGTCGGCGGGCAGTTCGATCACATCCCCAGCCCCGACGGACAGCATCGAGGGCGGCAAGGCCAGCCGGACCGTTTCGCGCGACACCCGCGCCTCGGTCAACCAACGTTCGATCACCTGACGCCCCTCTGCACGGGTCAGGGCCATGTTGAATTCGGACGCGGCGATTGCGTGGGTTGCGTCCTGCGCCAGAACCGCTTCCTCTGCGAGGGTGTCGAAATTCCCGTCGGCCTGCACAAACCGCAGACGTACACGGCCGGCGATTTCGGCCTGTGCTTCGCGGGTCTGCTCCATGCTACCGTTCAAATCATTGCTGACCGCCAGCAAGGTCCGATCCAGACGCACAGCATTCAACCCGTCGCGCATCACAAATTGCAGCACACCGCCCCGCTCTACCGCGTCAAACCCATAGCGCAACATCAGCGGTTGCAGGCTTGCCCGCGCATCGCTGACCTGATCCACGGCATAGCCCCGCACAACACCATAAAGCGCCGACGTATCAAACGCCTCAAGCCCCGCACGGCGACAGATTTGCGCGACCACCGCCGACAGCGGTTGCGAGGACGACCGCCCGTTCAGCCAGTGCCCCCGCGCATAATTCTGCCCGTCGCTCCATAGATTGCGGTTGTTGGGAAAATACGGATAGGGCCGCGTATCCCAAGCCCAGACAAATGCACGCGACATATCAATCATCGGTGCGCCATATTCTGTCGAAACCGGATTATGCGCGGGGTCCGACCAATAGTCGGTAAAGGCGCGCAGATATTGCATTTGCAGCAGATCGTCCCGCGCGCCGGTCGAATGGTGCGGCAGGCTGCTCTCCGAGCTTTTGAGGTCCAGAAATTTATTCGGCTGGTTGGTGCCCTTGTCTATCGCGGCACAACCGTATTCGTCAACCCAGGCCCCGTCAAACTGTGGCCCGCGCAAGCCTTCGGGGTCATGGGCCGTATGCACCGTCGCCACCGCACCATTGGGCCAGACCAGCCGCTTGCGTGTCGCCTCCCAATCAGGCCGGCGGTCCGCAGGCGAACAGGCCAGAATGCCGCTATCCCCAAAGATCATCACCTCGCGCACCTGCTCGATCGTCTCGCCCACCAGCGCCACGCGGCGGCACCGCCCCGCATCCAGGGGCCGCGCACCTTCGACCATCGACCTTACCCATTCGGCACCGGCACGGGTTTTGCCCGCACCCCGCCCGCCCAAGATCACCCAAGACCGCCACGCGCCTTCGGGCGGCAGCTGATGCGGCATCGCCCAGAACTCGAATAAAAAAGGGAGAGCCATAAGCTCTCCCTCATCCAGTTCATTCAGAAACTGGTCTTGCAGCGCCGCATCGGCGGAGCCGATCCAGCTTGCACCCGATCTCAGCCCGTGCCCGGTCAAGATCAAGGGCATACCCCCCTCGAGCAATGCCCGCTTGTCTGTTCCTACAGTCATTCAGATAACTCTCCACTTTGACGCAGGTCGCCACCATGCCGCTGGCTTTACCCAGTGCCTTTGACGCCGCAGTTTCGTTCAGTTCCTCCCCGGATGTGGCCTGTTCTCTCAGGCTCTCGATTTCACGACGCAGGTCGCGGATTGCCGATTGAAGCGCTTTGAAATGCTCTTCGCTCGTCGCAATCTCTTGCTCCGGGGTAATCATAGTCATTTTGCTCTTACCTCTCGTTTGGAACCTCCAAATCCGAGCGAACACGAAAAAACGGCCACCGGAAATTAATCCGGGGCCGTTTGCCCATTTCGTCTAGCATGCCTAGATATCTACGTCAGAGCGGTCGCAAAGTCAAGGAAAACAAAGTTACCGAAACCTTCCAACCCCTTACGATGGTTAAGGAATTCTTAAAATCCCCACCCCACTCACAAGGCCAACCCCAAGGTCAGTCTCCCCCCGTTGATGCGTTGCCCGCCGCTGCTGCACCACGCTCGGCTTCAATCACGCGCCAGGCTGCGACATTGCGGTTATGCTCCTCCAGCGTCACCGCAAAAGCATGTCCGCCCGTGCCGTCCGCAACAAAGAAAACATATTTTTCTTCAACGGGTTGCGCCGCCGCCATCAGGCTCGCAAGACCGGGGTTTGCAATCGGCGTGGGCGGCAATGCCGGAATGACATAGGTGTTATACGGCGTCTCTGCACGCAGCTCGCTGCGGCGCAAACCACGGCCCAGAATACCCTCGCCCTTGGTGATCCCGTAGATCACCGTGGGGTCGGTCTGCAACCGCATCCCTTGGTTCAAACGGTTGATGAACACACTTGCCACCTGCCGACGTTCTTCGGGCACACCAGTCTCTTTTTCGATGATCGACGCCAAAATCAGCATTTCTTCGGGGGTTTCAATCGGCAGACCGGGGTCGCGCGCTTCCCATGCCTCTGCCAAACGCTGCTCTTGCGAGGCTTGCATCGCCGCCAAAACCGTAGTGCGATCCTGACCTTGCCGCACCTCATAGCTGTCCGGTGCCAACGTCCCCTCAGCAGGCACCGCATCAACGGAGCCTTCCAGCAAATCAATCGACTTCAACGCCTCGACCACCTGCCAGCTGGTCACACCTTCTGCCATGGCGATACGGTACCGCGTGTCGGCCTGGGCTTTGGTCTGGGTGTAAACCTCGGGCACCTCATCCACACCGGGTGTGAACTCGGCCCGCTCCACGAAACGGCTGGTTGCCGGATCCAATTCGCGCACCTGCGTGCTGATCCGGTTGATCCCGATGCGGTACACGACTTCGGTACCGCAGGTGCTGGCCCCGCCCCGTGTGACCGTGTCCACGATCTCTTTCATGCTGGCTTCGGGCTCGATCAGATAGCTGCCGAACTTCAGATCATTGGTCTTTTCTTCATACTTGGACCCAAGCCGGAAAATCGACGCCGAACGCACCGCGCCCTGCTCGGCAAGGTTATCGCCGACAGCCCGCATGTTCGATCCACGCTCGACCTGCAAACAAATCGCCTGCGACAGCGGTCCGGGCGCGTCATACTGCCCCCGGCCCCAGATAATGACGCCCCCCAAAAGGAACAGCGCCAAAATCAGGAACGTCACTGCGTTAGACGCAATATGTCTCCACATTAGGAAATCTTTCCGAACAACACGCTCGCGTTGGTGCCGCCAAACCCGAACGAGTTGCTCAGCGCGACATCAATCTTGCGCTCGACCTTCTTGTTCGGTGCCAGATCAATCTTTGTCTCGACCGCAGGATTGTCCAGGTTGATGGTGGGCGGTGCCACCTGATCACGGATCGCAAGGATCGAGAAAATCGCCTCGATCGCGCCGGCGGCCCCCAGCAGGTGCCCCGTGGCGGATTTGGTCGAAGACATGGTGACGCCGCCGACAGCATCCCCCAACATCCGCTCGACCGCGCCCAGCTCGATCACATCCGCCATGGTCGATGTGCCATGCGCGTTGATATAGTCGATGTCTTTTGGCTCAAGCCCCGCACCGCGCAAGGCACTGCGCATGGACCGTTCAGCGCCGTCACCATCTTCGGCAGGTGCAGTGATGTGATAAGCGTCGCCAGACAGACCATAGCCCAGCACTTCGGCGTAAATCTTGGCACCGCGCGCTTTGGCGTGCTCGTATTCTTCCAGCACCACAATGCCCGCCCCTTCGCCCATGACGAAACCGTCACGGTCCGCATCATAGGGACGGCTGGCTTTCTTGGGGTCGTCGCCACGTTTGGTCGACAAGGCCTTGCACGCGTTAAAGCCGGCAATACCGATTTCGCAAATCGCGGCCTCGGCCCCGCCTGCAATCATCACATCGGCGTCGCCATGCATGATCAAACGGCTTGCGTCGCCGATGGCATGGGCCCCGGTGGAACAGGCCGTCACAACCGAATGGTTCGGACCACGGAAGCCATAGCGAATCGACACCTGCCCCGAGATCAGGTTGATCAACGCGCCGGGCACAAAGAACGGGCTGACGCGGCGCGGGCCTTTTTCATGCATCATGATGGCCGTGTTGGCGATGGAATTCAGACCACCAATGCCCGACCCGATCAGAACACCGGTGCGTTCCTGATCTTCGCGGTCGGTGGGCAACCAACCTGAATCCTCGATCGCCTGCTGGGCAGCGGCAACACCGAACATGATGAACGTATCAACCTTGCGCTGCTCTTTCGGCTCCATGTATTTGTCGGCATTGAACGTGCCGTCGGTGCCATCACCAAGAGGAACCTCGCAAGCGTATTGCGTGACCAAACGACTGGCATCAAAGCCCGTGATCGGCCCTGCGCCCGATTGACCGTCCAAAATTCTGGACCAGCTGGCCTCGACCCCATCGGCCAACGGCGTCACTAGCCCCAAACCTGTCACCACTACTCTGCGCATATCCAAGCCCCTTGGTGTTTTTGTGCGTTAACCGGCTATACCTTGGCAGCGTGTCGAATTTCAAGACGCGATGCATCGCTTCGATTTCAGACGGGCGGGCCTTTGCGCGTCATCAGGCACACATCCGTGCCCTCGACCGCAACTTCGCGCAGCGCGACATAACCCAAGGCCTGCGCCAGATGCAGCGACACTTTGTTCTGCACATCAATCATGCAAACCGTGCGCCCCGTGACCACGCGATCAAACCAGTCATGGGCAGCTTTCGCAGCCTCCAGCCCCAATCCGCAGCCTTGCGCATCGGGGGCCAAGACCCAACCGGCCTCGGGGAAAGGGTCGAAATCATCCCCGAATCCGCGCGACCCAAAGAAAAATCCGGTTTGCCCGGCCATTTCGCGGGTGCCATGCGGCTGGATCGCCCATTGCCCGAATCCGACAATCTGCCAATGCCCCGCATTGCGCAAAAACGCGTCCCAAGACCGCGCCTTGGGCCAGGGTTTGCCGCTGATATGGGTGACAACCTCGGGCGTGGCCCAGATTTCGGCATAGCGCGCGAAGTCTTCTGAGCGCATGGCCCGCAAGGTCAGTCTGGCAGTGTTGATCGTCGGGACAGCTCGGGACATATGGTGAATTGCTTTCACGCTGATTGTTTTGTGCCCCCACTGTCACCCAAGCCCGCCCCCTGAGACAAGCAAGAACCAACCGCGCAAATGAAAAACGGCGCCCTTCCGCTGTGGAAGAACGCCGTTTCAGAATTATTCTGCCGACCAACCCGCCAGGCGGGTCAACGGCGCAAAGCTTAGGAAGCTTCTTTGATGAACTTTACGGCGTCGCCGAAAGTCTGGATGTTTTCAGCCGCATCATCAGGAATTTCGATGCCGAATTCTTCTTCGAACGCCATCACCAGCTCAACAGTGTCGAGGCTGTCTGCGCCTAGATCGTCGATGAACGATGCGTTCTCGACAACTTTGTCTTCTTCAACACCCAAGTGCTCTACAACGATCTTCTTTACGCGGTCTGCGACGTCGCTCATAATCAGTCCTCATTCATTCGGGCAACTCTTGCCCTCTTCTGTTTCCGCCCAAAGCCGAAAGGCCCGTTTGGATCGTGCCCCGAAGGGCGGCTATGGTCCTTGTTGACACAAGGCATGGGGGGCAATCAAGCCTTCCCAAATTCAAATCTGCGCCTCCTTTAGCATAAGACGCAGCTTTGGCAAACGCTTTGCAGCGCGAGGTCACAACATGGCCATACCACCGTTCACATGCAAGGTCGTTCCTGTGACATAGGCGGCTTCCGTACTGGCAAGATAAACGACAGCGGCAGCAATTTCGGATGGCTCGCCCATGCGGGCCGCCGGAATCTGCGCCATGATTCCCGCTTTCTGATCATCGGTCAACTTTTCGGTCATCGCCGTTGTGATGAACCCCGGCGCAATCGCGTTGACCGTGATCCCACGGCTGGCGACCTCATAGGCCAGTGATTTCGACATCCCCACCATGCCCGCCTTGGACGCGGCATAATTGGCCTGACCGGGGTTGCCCGTCGCCCCCACGATGCTCGAGATGTTCACGATCCGGCCCCAACGCGATTTCATCATGCCGCGCATCACGCCTTTGCACAGCTTGAAGGTCGCGGTCAGGTTGACGTTGATCACCGAATTCCATTCATCATCCGACATGCGCATGAACAGGTTGTCGCGGGTGATACCGGCGTTGTTGACCAGAATATCAACCGATCCCATCGCCTCGATCGCCTGCTTGGGCAGGGCTTCGACCGCGTCCATATCGCTCAGGTTACAGGGCAGCACATGGGCGCGCTCGCCCAACTCGGCCTTGAGCGCCTCCAGCGGCTCTGTCCGTGTGCCAGACAGCCCGACGGTCGCACCCTGCGCATGCAAACTGCGTGCGATATCCGCACCAATGCCACCGGACGCACCTGTGATAAGCGCATTTTTTCCTGTCAGATCAAACATATACCCGTCCTTTATTTCTGGTTCATCGCAGCGGCATCTGCCGCGGTGCCAACATTCACGCAAGCGATGTCTTTGTTGATGCGGCGGATCATGCCGGACAAGGCCTTGCCCGCGCCGATCTCCCAAATCTCGGTCACGCCCTGCGCGCCCATCCATTCAACCGACGACAACCAGCGCACCTGCCCGGTGACCTGTTCGATCAGCAATTTGCGAATCTGGTCCGGGTCGCTGACAGCTTGCGCGATCACATTCGCAACCACCGGCACCTTTGGCGCGTGCATGGTCACATCGGCCAGCGCGCCGGCCATTTCCTCGGCTGCGGGGGCCATCAACGCACAGTGAAACGGTGCAGAGACAGGCAACAACAAGGCCCGCTTTGCCCCTGCCGCCTTGGCCAGATCAAGCGCGCGTTCAACGGCGGCCTTGCTGCCCGATACAACATTCTGCGCGGGATCATTCTGGTTGGCGACCTGACAGACTTCGCCTTGGGCGGCCTCGGCTGCGACCTGTTCGGCCTGCTCAAAGCTAAGCCCCAGCAACGCGGCCATTGCCCCCTGCCCGACCGGCACAGCGGCCTGCATGGCGCGCCCACGGATGCGCAGCAACCGCGCGGTATCGGCCAGCGAAAACGTGCCCGCCGCACAAAGTGCTGCATATTCCCCCAAGGAATGGCCCGCAACATAGGCGGCTTTCTCGACCGTGATCCCTTCGGCGTTCAACGCGGCCATTGCCGCCATCGATGTGGCCATCAACGCAGGTTGCGCGTTTTGGGTCAGGGTCAGCGCCTCGGCGTCACCTTCCCAGATCAATGTCGACAGCTTCTCGCCAAGCGCCTCGTCGACCTCGTCAAAGACAGCCTTGGCTGCCGGATAGGCGTCTGCCAGATCGCGGCCCATACCGATGGTTTGCGCGCCTTGGCCCGGATATACGAATGCAATGCTCATAAGGTCCCCCCGTTTTTCATTGGAACGGCTTTACCGCGTGGGCTGCGCGCAAACAAGCCTGCACCGCCCCTGTGCGGATATCCAGATTGTCTGGCACCTGGAATCAATTACAGTGAACCCGAATGAAACCGGAGACCAAGATGGCCCTTAGCAACACAGCAATCCGCTACGGCGGCGTTACGAAATTCTTTCACTGGCTGACCGCCCTGCTGATCCTGTCGCTGATTGCATCCGGCATGTTCGCCGAGGATCTCCCCCATGAAACACAGATCCAGCTGACCCAGAAAGCGTGGTTCTTTTCCCTGCATAAAACCATGGGCGTCACGGTGTTTTTCGTGGCCTTGCTGCGGATCATCTGGGCCATCAGCCAACCCAAACCCGGCCTGTTGAACGCCGATAAAAAGCTGGAACGCTGGCTGGCTGAAACCGTGCATTGGGTGCTTTATGGCTCGATCGTGATTGTGCCGCTTGCCGGTTGGATCAGCCACGCCGCGGCGTCAGGTTTCGCGCCGATCTGGTGGCCGTTTGGCCAGAACCTGCCGCTGGTCCCCAAAAGCACCTCCATCGAACATCTGTTTGGCGCGGTGCATGTAATTTCAGGCAAGGTCCTGATTGGCGCAGTCGTCCTGCATGTCGCAGGCGCGCTCAAGCATCACGTGATCGACCGCGATTCGACCCTGCGCCGCATGCTCCCCGGAGAGCCGCCCATCGGCCCCATGCCCGCACAACACCACAGCAGCGCGCCCTTCCTGACCGCCCTTGCGATCTGGGTCGCGGCCCTGGTTGTCGGGTTCGGCCTGGGCATTGCGGGCGACAAGCAAGGCGCAGAGGCATCCCAGGCACCGGCATTGGAACAGGTGGCCTCCGAATGGACGGTGGAGGACGGCACAATCACCATTTCCGTCAGCCAGTTCGGCTCAACCGTCGAAGGCAGCTTTGCTGACTGGACCTCGGCCATCGCCTTTGACGAAACCGTGCAAATCGGCAAGGCGGGCACGGTCACGACGACCATTTCCATCCCGTCACTCACCATGGGGTCGGTCACCGGTCAGGCGATGGGCCCTGATTTCTTTAACGCCGACAACTTCCCAACTGCCACGTTTGAGGCCGATATCAATGTCGCCTCCGACAGCTATCTGGCCGATGGCACGCTCACCATCAAGGACCAGTCGGTGCCGGTGTCCCTGCCCTTTACCCTGTCGGTCAGTGACGACCGGGCGGTGATGCGCGGCACCACCACATTGGACCGCCGCGCCTTTGCGATCGGTCAGGATGTGACCGACACGGCAACCTTGGGGTTTGAGGTCACAATCGAGATCAGACTGACCGCCACCCGCCCCGCGCAATAACAACACCTACCATCCAGACATAAAAACGCCGGGGTCATTGCCCCGGCGTTTTCAATTTCAACGATCGTAGTAAGGCTTACTCAGCCTTCATTGCCTCGATCGAGATGTCGATTTGCACTTCGTCGCTGACGAATGGCGCGAATTTGCCAAGGTTGAAGTCAGAGCGCAGAACAGTCGCTGTGGCATCAAAACCGGCCCAAGGCTTGCCCGCCATCGGGTGGTCGCCCATCTGGTTCAGCTTTGCGTCCAGAACAACCGATTTGGTCACGCCGTTCATGGTCAGGTCGCCAGTGATCAGGCCGGTCGTCTCGCCAGTTACTTCGATACCGGTCGATGCGAATGTCACCATGTCGCCGTCGGCTGCGCCAAAGAAGTCATCGGACATGAAGTGATCGGTGCGGGCCTGCCAGCCGGTGATCATGTCCATCACGGGAAACGATACCGACACGGAAGAATTCGCAGGCTCTGCCGCGTCCATCATGATTTCGCCGTCAAATCCGCTGAACATGGATGTGGTGGTGGAAAAACCAAGGTGGTTATAGGTGAAAACGATCTGGCTGTGGCTGGCGTCAAGAACGTATTTCTCGGCAGCGAATGCAGATGTGGCCCCAAACGCGAGCGCAGAGGCAAGAAGAACGGATTTGAAAGTCATGGCGATACTCCAGGTTGCAATTATGTATGACCCACAATTGCGACTTATGGTCACGTAAACAATCCATCAAGGTCAAACACTGTCTGCGCAGGAATGAACAGTCAGGGTACAACACGGCGCAGGTTTCGCGCGGTTTTTGGCCGCATAGACCTGGTGCCGTTTCTAAAGCCTGACCCCTGCGTCAAGCAGACCCGAAACCAGAAAATCCATGGTTTTCGGTTCGGTCACATGCACATCAGCCAGAAATTCGCCCTGCTGATCCCAGAACTTCAACACATTCTCGGAGTTCTCGACCCGGCCCAATTGATCAAATCTGCTGCTATACACCACCAACATGGCCCCCATCGCACCGGGCCGCAGAATGCGCAGTTCGGACCGCGACACATCCAGTTCGACCTCGGTCTGGGCGGTGGGCCGGACTGCGAAGACCAGCCAGAACCCCAAAAGCAGCGCAATTGTCGACAGGCCCATCTTCATCAGCATCACATCGCCGCTGAAATCCGCGCCCGGCAACACCCAAAGCCCCGATGCCGCCGCAATCATCGAAATACCCAAGAGCCGTTGCAACATGCAAACAATGGTCCGAAGCCCGTCCGAAGACCCGTTTGCCCCCGGATAGCTTGCGCTGCCGGTCATGAAATCGGATGTTGCTGACATATGTTACCCTTTGCCTCTTGTTGGCCACCTGTCCGATGCGACCTTTCCTTAGGTCCAGAGATCGCGGCAAAATAAGGCCGTAAAAAGGAAGCATCGTGTCAGACACCGGGCAATTGCACGAAATGCGCAAGCCCGCCCGCCTGGCCGTCTGTATTGCCCCTTGCCCCGCACGCGAAACCGTGTATATCGACCCTTCGTTTTGCATCATCTTTTGAACCGCGCAGACTCTCGTGGTGAGGCCGCAAAACGCTCTTGCCTCGCCTATGAAATGCGCCTTGATATAAATAGGAGTGCACATGCCGC
Source organism: Sulfitobacter sp. SH22 (assembly GCF_965641905.1). Taxonomy (NCBI): domain Bacteria; kingdom Pseudomonadati; phylum Pseudomonadota; class Alphaproteobacteria; order Rhodobacterales; family Roseobacteraceae; genus Sulfitobacter; species Sulfitobacter sp. SH22. The sequence goes on along the minus strand of NZ_OZ282573.1, from coordinate 542,222 downwards.
TTTATGAGCATGTTATGATTGCGCGTCAGGACTTGTCCAACACGCAAGCAGAAGGCCTTATCGAACATTTTGGCACAGTTTTGGCTGACAACGACGGCAAGCTCGTCGACAGCGAATACTGGGGCGTCAAAACGATGGCCTATAAGATCAACAAAAACCGCAAGGGCCACTATGCCTTCCTGCGTTCGGACGCCCCTGCGACCGCAATTCAGGAAATGGAGCGTCTGATGCGTTTGCACGACGACGTAATGCGCGTTCTGACCATCAAAGTTGATGAGCATAAGGAACTGCCATCCGTTCAAATGCAAAAACGTGACGAACGCCCCGAGCGCGGCGAACGCCGCGAGCGCCGTTGATCATCAGCTTGAAAGAAAGGACATAAACCATGGCCGCAAAACCATTTTTCCGCCGTCGTAAAGTCTGCCCCTTCTCGGGCGACAACGCACCGGCAATCGATTACAAAGACACACGTCTTCTGCAGCGCTACATCTCTGAGCGCGGCAAAATCGTACCATCCCGCATCACAGCAGTCTCTGCGAAAAAGCAGCGTGAATTGGCCCGTGCCATCAAACGCGCCCGCTTCCTCGCCTTGCTGCCCTACGCCGTTAAGTAAGGAGAAAGCACATGCAAGTTATCCTTCTGGAACGTGTGGCCAAGCTTGGTCAAATGGGCGAAGTCGTGGACGTAAAGCCAGGCTACGCACGCAACTATCTGCTGCCACAAGGCAAAGCGCTGTCGGCTTCCAAAGCCAACATCGAAGCCTTTGAAGGCCAGAAAGCACAGCTTGAGGCGCAAAACCTCGAGACCAAAAAAGAAGCCGAATCCATGGCGGACAAGCTGAACGGTCAGCAGTTCGTTGTGATCCGTTCCGCTTCCGATTCGGGTGCTTTGTACGGTTCGGTTACAACACGTGACGCAGCCGACGTTGCAACAGCCGAAGGTTTCACAGTCGACCGCAAGCAGGTCGTTCTGCGCAACCCGATCAAAGATCTGGGCCTGCACGATGTAACAGTCAATCTGCACCCCGAAGTCGAAGCCACCATTCAGCTGAACGTCGCACGTTCCGTTGAAGAGGCCGAACTTCAGGCCGCAGGCAAATCGATCCAGGAACTGGCCGCGGAAGAAGAAGCCGCAGCAGAGTTCGAAATCTCTGAATTGTTCGACGATATCGGCTCTGCCGCGAATGATGACGAAGATCTGGCCGAAGCTGTTGAAGCGCAGGAAGACGACGAAGCGAAAGCTTAAGTCTCTCCCCGTCCAAGAAAAATTGACGCCGCTCCCGATCACTCGGGGGCGGCGTTTTCTTTTGGCCGCCCCTCGTAGGGCCTGCCCTCTTGGCTCACCCATCTGCGCTTCTACGCTCATTCAGGGGCAGTTTCGGCGACCATTTGCCCATGCAAACCGCCAAGGTTGCAGCGCACGTCAACCGATGTAGGGTCTCCAAAGCAAAAACCAGAGTTTTCAAATGCCAAACATCTCTCGCCGTCTTTTGTGCCTGATGCTCATATGCAGCACAGGCGTTGCTGCTTGTGCCACTACGCCACCAGCGCCCCCCGCCCCGGCCCCGCAAATGCAGCTCTATCCGAACGAGACGCCTGAACTGCGCAGCCTGATCAACAAATGGGCCGACTTCTACGACGTGCCCCGCCCGCTGGTCCACAAGCTGGCCATCCGCGAAAGCACACACCGCCCTGAGGCGCGCAACGGGCCCTATTTCGGGCTGTTGCAGATCCTGCCTGCCACAGCCCGAGGGATGGGGTTTCAGGGCAGCGCTGACGACTTGCTGAACCCAGACCTAAACCTGAAATACGGTGTCAAATATCTGCGCGGTGCATGGCTGCTGGCAGACGGCGATCACGCGACCGCAATCAAATGGTACGCCCGCGGCTACTATTACGAAGCAAAACGGCGAAACATGCTGGTAGAGACCGGCCTGCGCAAAGGCTGACCGGAAAATTTCAAATTTTCCGGCCCGGAATTTTTGAAAAATTCCGCCCCCGCCAAATAGCAAAAGGGCCACCCAACCGGATGGCCCTTTTCTAATTCAGCGTATCAAAGCGGTAAGACTTATTCGTCTTCCAGTGCTTCAACGGCTTTTTGCAGATCTTCTTTGGACACTTCTTTTTCGTTCAAAGTTGCCTGCTCGAACACATAGTCAACGACTTTGTCTTCAAACAATGGCGCACGCAGCTGCTGCTGCATTTGCTGGTTTTGCTGAACGAATTCAAAGAACTGACGCTCTTGGCCCGGGTACTGGCGCGCCTGGTTCATGATCGCTTGGGTCATTTCGGCGTCTGTTACCTGAACTTCGGCCTTCTGACCCAGCTCTGCCAACAGCAGGCCAAGACGAACGCGACGTGTGGCCAAAGTCTTGTGCTCTTCTGTGGTTTCGATTTCCGGGTGGTCGTGGCCCTGAACATCAGGGTTCTCTTCGTGCCACAGCTGATGCGCAATCTGGCCCGCTTCGGCATCCAGCAAGGACGGTGGCAAGTCAAAGCTGACCAGCTTGTCCAGCGCGTCCAGCAAACCACGTTTCATGACAGCGCGCGATGCGCCCATGTATTCGGCTTCCAGACGCTCGGCGATCTGACCTTTCAGGCCAGCAAGGTCTTCGGCACCGAATTTGGTGGCCAGCTCGTCGTCGATCTTGGCGGCAACAGGCTTCTTGACGTCTTTGATTTTGCACTCAAACACGGCTTCTTTGCCAGCAAGGTGAGGCGCTTGGTAATCGTCTGGGAAAGAAACGGTAACGTTCTTTTCCTCATCCGCAACAACACCGACCAGCTGCTCTTCGAAACCGGGGATAAAGGAGTTGGAGCCCAGAACCAAAGGATAATCCTCGGCGGCACCACCGTCGAACGCAACGCCGTCAACCTTACCAAGGAAGTCGAACACGATCTGGTCGCCGTCTTTGGATTTCACGCCAGCTTTGCGCGATTTGAAATCCTGTGCGGTTTCGGCAAGGTTTGCCAGCGCTTCGTCAACGGCCGCATCGTCAGCTTTGACAACCATTTTATCAAGCGTGATGGAGGTCAGATCAACTTCGGGGATCTCGGGCAGTGCTTCGTAGGTCATTGTGACCTCGACATCGTCGCCTTCTTTCCAGTCTTCGTTGGCCATCTTTACATCAGGCTGCATCGCAGGGCGATCGCCGGATTTTTCAAAGTGCTCTTGCATGGCGCCATCAATGGCTTCCTGCATGGCTTCGCCCATAACCTTTTGGCCGAACTGCTTTTTCAGCAGCGCCATAGGTACTTTACCTTTGCGAAAGCCCTTCATTTCGACTTCGGGCTGTGCTTCGGCCAGCTTCTCGTTGACCTTGGCCTCCAGTTCAGCTGCTGTCACAGTGATGGCATAGCCGCGTTTCAGACCTTCGTTCAGCGTCTCGTTGACCTGCATGTTTGCTCCATAGGGTAAGGCCGCGCGATTATTGGCGCGGGCGGAAAAATTTCCGCTCTTCTATTTGGGCCTGCGCTTGGGCGCAAGCGGATTTGGCTCTGGCGTGTCAGGGCGGGTCGTTTTCCACCCCCCCCCCCGTTGGCACATCACATGCCCAAGGCTTCTTTATACATCTCCAACACCGCTTCTTCTTCGGCGATATCGTCCTTGTCGCGTTTGCGCAGGGCAATCACCTTGCGCAGCACTTTGGTGTCATAGCCGCGGGACTTCGCCTCGGCCATGACCTCTTTTTGCTGCTCTGCCAGATCTTTCTTTTCGGAATCAAGGCGTTCGATCCGTTCAACGAACTGGCGAAGCTCGTTTGCAGTGACGCGGTAGGTCGCATCGCCAACGACGTCGGCGGATTCGGGGTTGGTGGCACTGTCGCTCATTGCGGGGTCCTGTGTCTGGAAAGGGTCAGCGCCCTGACTAACGCCGCACCTGCCCTGCCGCAAGCCACACTTGCGATACCTTGCCAATTGAGGTAGCCCGCGCCTCATGGAAAATGCATCAACTTCTCTGTTCGACATCTTGATCTGGGCCGGCGCGCTGATCTCGCTGGTGGGATTCTTTGGCCTTGTTTGGTGTATCGTCACCGTGATGCGCGCAAAACGCGCCAATCTGCCCGAGGATGACATGCGGCTGGTCTTGCAAAAAGCGCTGCCGCTAAACCTTGGCGCGCTGTTTCTGTCGGTGATCGGGCTGATGATGGTCGTGATCGGGATCATGCTGGGCTAATCGCAGTCTTTGTGATTTGCTTCTTGCCACACATTCAAAAAACTTTATGTATTATGGCGACGCGGGCCGCTTTGCGCCCTTTCTTAACGTGTGATCGGAATAAAATATGATTGAGATGGATTGGATCTGGGGCCTGATTGGCGGCCTCATCATCGGCTGCGGCGGTGCCGTCTATTTGCTGGGCAACGGGCGCATCATGGGGGCCAGCGGCATTATCGGTGGTCTGGTTGACGGGTCGGGCCGCAGCAACTGGATCGAGCGGGTATGTTTCGTCGCGGCGCTGCTTATCGCCCCTGCGGTACTGATCCTGTTTACGGGAGTTCCTGGGGAAACCAACGTGACCGATAACTATGCCTTGATCGTGATTGGCGGCCTTTTGGTCGGTGTCGGTACACGGATCGGCGGCGGCTGTACCTCCGGCCACGGGGTCTGCGGTATTTCGCGGCTGTCCCCACGCGGGATCGTGTCGACCTTGATCTATATCTTTGCGGGCGCGGTGATGGTTGCTGCCCTGCGCGCCATGACAGGAGCACTGTAAGATGCGGAATATGTTTGCCATTTTGTCCGGTGCCCTGTTCGGCATTGGCCTGTACCTTGCCGATATGACCAACACGGTCAAAGTTCAGGGGTACCTTGATTTCTTCGGTAATTGGGATCCGACTTTGGCCTTTGTTATGGGCGGCGCGATCTTGCCAATGGCCGTTGCCTGGGTTTTGACACGCAACCGCAAACCCGTGATTGGCGGCGAATTCCCTGCGCCCGCGCCGGCAAAGTTTGACCGCAAGCTGATCATCGGTGCCATTCTGTTCGGTATGGGCTGGGGTCTGGTCGGGCTTTGCCCAGGTCCGGCTGTCGCATCGCTGAGCTTTGGCGGCGTTGCAGGGTTGGTCTTTCTGGTCGCGATGCTGGCGGGCATGTTGATTGCCCCCAAAGTGTCACCACTGCTGGACAGCAAAGGCTGAGCTGGTTAAATCAAGCTATGGATATGCGCAAAATCACCCCCCGCTTCTTTGCTTCGCCTCAGATTGATCCGTCCGACATGGCCGCGATCGCCGAGGCAGGTATCACCTTGATCCTGTGCAACCGCCCGGATGCGGAAGTGCCCCCAAGCCATCAGCACGAGGCCATCAAAGCCGCCGCCGAGGCTGCGGGGATCAAATTTGCGTATCAGCCGCTGACCCATCAGACGATGACACCTGATGTCATCGCCAATAACCGCGCGATCAGCACGGCACTGGACGAAACCGTGCTGGCCTATTGCGCGTCAGGGACACGCTCTACCATTGCTTGGGCGCTTGGTCAGGCTGGCGAAGTTCCTGCCGACGAGCTGATCGAAGCCGCGCGTGCGGGGGGCTATGATCTGTCCCACATGCGCGGCGTCCTAAGCGCGTCATACGCCTAAGCGACTAGCACGCATAATTTTTCGATCAGCCGGTCTGAAACTGGCTGATCGGGTTTGCGTCATTTCCTTCCCCCTCCTCATCCTCGAAACCCGGCAGGTCCGACATGTCGGGCATCGGGGCGTTGGCAAAGCCCATTTCAGGATCAGGCAACCCTGACGATGGCAGATCCGGCATTCCTGACGATGGCAGATCCGGCATTCCTGACGATGGCAGATCCGGCATTCCTGACATTGGCATATCAGGCAACCCTGACGTTGGCAGATCCGGCATGCCTGACATTGGCATCCCTTTGTCTGGCATTCCTGACGTCGGGAAACCTGATGTCGGCAATCCGAAGTCTGGCAAGCCGGCATCGGGCATCTGCGGATGCTCAGGCAATGCAGGCAGGTCTTGCACGCTATAGAAATCTTCGAATTGTGCATCTAGTGCGCCTTCGTCGCGCAATGCATTGCCGTCAGTCTCCCTTCGTCTTGGCGCATCCTGTTTTTTCGCACGGTGTTTCAAACGCAATGCGCGCTGGCCATCCTTCTGGCCCAGCACGCCTTCTCCCAATATCCGCCCCTGCCGTGTGCGCACCTGTGCCGTGTCAAAACTGACATGGCCCAGATCAAGCACCTGCCCGACCTGCAATGCCCCTGCCGCCCGGATCGACATCTTGATCTGCGTCAGTGACACGATCAAATCAGCCTTCAGGCCCAAGACATTCTCGCACAGGGTTTTTCTTGTGCCCGACACGGCACCGTCTTCACCGTCCGGGTCAGTCTGTTCGACCTTGGGCGGTGGCGCAGGTACCGGCAGACAGAACAGCATTTCGCCCTGCCGCGCCCCTTTGCACAAATCCAGCGTAAAACGCAGGATATGAAATTCATGGGCATCCAGCGCCAGCATCAGCAAGCGCACATCCTGCGCCTTGGCTCCGAACCGGAACCCCGTCAGCATCCGCTGTTCTTCTTCGGTTTCGGGCAAAGGGGCCGCGCGTTCCAACAGGCTGTTGATCAAGGGCTCGATCAGCGATGCATCCGTGGCCGTCATGGCGCGCGCGGGTCCGTCCCCCTTGACCGGATGCACTTCTCCCATTGTTTGCTGCTGGATCAGCCCCCCGACCAGCGCCGGGGCAACCATGACCGCCCCGCGTGCACCGGCCGGGCCATCCAGCAGGATCAGCAAATGATCGTCCTGAAACACGTCGACACAGGCATCGTTTTCAATAATCTCCTGCGTCGCCCCCAATGTGGCCACGGGCAGCGAAAACAGATCATTGCCGACTTTGGACAGGGTCAGCCGCAGCGCCTTGAGCACGGAAACAGTGCGCGACTGGTGCAAAGCCCGCCCCGCATGCGCCTTGCGCCGCATCACTGATTGTTGCTGCTCCGTCACTGGATACTCCGCCGGACTCAAAACCCCATTAGGTCAGGTCTAGACGGTTAATGGTAAAGATGACCTTTATGCAGATGCGGCGGCATCAATATTATCACTGGCACCGCTGCGCGGCACCGCAGGCAAAGTCACGCGAAAACCGGTGCCCTGCGCATCGGGCAAATAGGTGATATTCCCCTGCAAACGCGTGATAATTTCACGGCAGATCGCAAGGCCCAAACCCGCCCCTTCGCCGCCCTGTCCCGGAACGCGGGCAAATTTCTCAAAGATCAACGCACGCGATGCCACTTCAATGCCGCTGCCGTTGTCAATAAAATCAATCGCAACCTGATCGCCTTGCAGCATGACGTTGATCCCCAGTTCCGGCGTGTCAGAGACACAATATTTCTGCGCATTGGTGATCAGATTGATGAACACCTGCGCAAGCCGGTCCAGATCGGTCTCGAGCATCACGTCTTCGTCGGCGGGGTTTCGAATGATCTTGATCGTGCGGGTATTTGCCGCCTGTGCCGTGGTCACGGCAAGGTCAAGCACCCCGCGCAATGCGCCCTTTTGCCGGTTCAACGTGACGGCCCCGTTTTCCAGAACCGACAACCCCAGCAGATCGTCCAACAGCCGCGTCAGGCGGATCGTCTCGGAATGGATGATCGACGCATAGCGGGTCTTTTCCTCGGGGCTTAATGCTTCGGCATCGCGCAAGATTTCCGAGAACGACCGGATTGACGTCATGGGCGTGCGCAATTCATGGCTGATCTGGCTGAGAAAACTGTCTTTTTGATGCGACAACTGGGTCAGCTTGTCATTGGCGCTGCGCAGTTTTTCCGCCGTATCCGACAATTCACGCGACTTGATCTCGAGTTGGCTGGAATATTCCAGCATCTGTGCGGATTCGTCGGCAACCGCCAGCAGGTCGCGCACCGATACCGATGTGCCCCCCACCAGTTGCGCCACCATCGCATGGGCCGTTGCGGCCCCCACCGATGCCGCAAGCTCGCGCTCCAGCGCCTGAACAAAGCGCGGCGTGGGTTCCGGCAATCCTTCGGCTTTTTCCTGCAACTGCGCCTGAGCGCGAAAAAACGCCTGTGCCTCGACCGGCCCCAGAATGCGTTGCGCCATGATCATCAGGTCTTCGGTTCCGGCCTCGGAGGCGGTCCAGCCGCGTGTCGGGCTTGAATGGTCAAAGATGTTGACGAATTGCGCGCCCTGCAACCGCTCCACCGGAGAGGGGAAACTGACCAGTGATCCAAAAATGAAAGCCAGCGTGTTGAGCGACAGGCTCCAGACCACGGCATGCACGGTCGGGTCCAGCCCGCTGACGCCGAACATCGCCTCGGGGCGCAGCCATGCCAGCCCCCACAACCCCTGCTCAAAGGTCTGTGCAGACAGCGCTCCGTCGGGGCCAAAGCTGGGCAAGAGCATGGTGAACACCCACACGGAAAAGCCGATGCACAGGCCGAAAACCGCCCCCGTACGGGTTGCCCCGCGCCAGAACACACCGCCCAGCAAAACCGGCAGAAACTGCGCCACCCCGCCAAAGGAAATCGTCCCGATGGCCGCCAGCGCGCCACTGCCCCCCGAAGCGCGGTAATAGAAATAGCCAAGTGCGATGATAAACAGGATCGACAGCCGCCGCGACAGGATCACCACATGGCGCACGTCCCCCGACTGCTGCACGGTGCCCTGCCCGAAGGCCAGCCAGATCGGCATCACGATGTGGTTGCTGACCATTGTGGACAGCGCGAGGGTCGCCACAATCACCATCGACGTCGCTGATGAGAACCCGCCCAGAAACGCCAGCATCGCCAGATTGTTCTGCCCCTGGCTTAACGGCAGGCTCAGCACGAACAAATCGGGGTTCGACCCTTCGGGCAGCAGGTCAAGCCCGACCACCGCGATCGGCACGACGAACAGGCTCATCATCATCAGATACAGCGGAAAGGCCCAGCTGGCGATTTGCAGATGGCGTTCGTCGTCGTTTTCAACGACCAGAACCTGAAACATCCGCGGCAAACAGATCAGCGCGGCGGCCGCCAGCAAGGTCAGCGTCGCCCACCGCCCGCCATCCACCTGCCATGTTCCGATGTCAGACCGGTCGATCTGTGCCATCGCCTCGGTCACGCCGCCGGCAAGGCCCCAGACCACAAAGATACCGACGGCAATCAGCGCCAGCAGCTTTACGATGGCTTCGACCGCGATGGCGATGACAACGCCGTGGTGGCGTTCGTTGACGTTCAGGTTGCGGGTGCCGAACAGGACGGTAAACAGCCCCAGCCCCACCGCCACCCAAAACGCGGCCTGCGCGGTGTTGATCGGGTCGCCGGCCCCTCCGGTCAGGTTTGGCGGGGCGGCAAATATCGACAGGGACAAGGTAACCGACTGCAATTGCAAGGCAATATAAGGGGTCACGCCGATCACGGCCATCACCGTCACTAGAATAGCCAACAGGTTCGACTTGCCATAGCGCGATGAAATCAGATCCGCGACCGATGTCACGCGGTGGGACCGCCCGATGCGCACAAGGCGGCGCAGCAGCCACCACCAGCCGATCATCACAAGACTGGGGCCCAGATAGATCGTCACATATTCCAGCCCCGACCGCGCGGCATAGCCAACCGCGCCGTAGAACGTCCAGCCGGTGCAATAAATCGACAACGACAAGGTATAGACCAAAGGCGAGCGCAACAGCCAGTCGCCCCGCCCTTTGACCGCCGCCCGTTCAGCCGCAAAGGCAACTGCAAACAACCCGACAACATACAGCAGGCAAACCGCAATCAGTTGGTTCAGGGACACCATCAGCTTTGGTTTTCCCGGGCAATCTGGCGCGCGGTCCGCCGCCACAGAAACACGCCCAGCACAATCATGCCCAACCAGACCCCAAAGATATAGCGCAGCGCATGAGACGTGGTCACCGCCGGATCGGACGCCTGATCAGGGACCGGCCACAAAAGCGGCACCAGCCAAAAGGCCAGCGCCAGAACCGGCAGCAGCCGCACGGCATCCATCAAGCGGCGAAACCGGTAGCTGCGCCGTGCCAGAAACAGGGGCGATCCGGGCCGGTTGGTGGTCATGACGGGGTCGGCGTCGCCGTGGTAAGCGACTGGACCGCCTCAAGCATTTCTGCATTCGAAAACGGTTTCGTCATAAAGCGGCTGACACCGGCACCTTCGGCCATCTCGCGGTCACGGGCCTGCCCGCGCGCGGTCAGCATCAGGATCGGCAGATCGGCAAATCCCGGATCGGCGCGCAATTCCTTTAAAATCTCGAACCCGCTTTTGCCGGGTAACATCACGTCAAGCATCACCAGATCGGGGCGGGCCTTGCGGATCACATCGACTGCCGTCGCACCATTGGCCAATGTTTCGACCCGCCAGCCCTCGCGGCCCAGCAAAAAGCGGATCGCCTCTGCAATGTTTGTTTCATCCTCGACGAGCACCACGTGCTTTGCCATCGACATATCCCTCCCCTGAAGGTGCCTGCCGCTTTGAAAAGCGATCTTTGACACCGGTTTGAAGGATGCACCTTATTGCCGGGACTGTCAAAACACTGTTGGCGCTAACATCGCCGATACACGGGATACTAGACGCCGTCGTTCAGGATCGATGGTTCGCGCCGTGCCGGACAGTGGTCGCGCGGACAGACCCGGCAGGTCGCCCCCACATCCAGCCTGGGCCCCGCCGCCAGCCCCTGCGCGGGCAAAATCAACATCACCGACTGCACCAAGGGCTGCGCATTATAGCTGTGCGCGGATTGGACTTCGCAGGCGGCAATACAGTCGAATTCAGCGTGACTGCGGCCCAATTGCGCCAGCCGTTCCTTGACCACGACGCCGGGGTTTCCCAACACCGCAAACAGCGGCCACAGCGGGCAGCCCGCGCCAAAACGCGGCACCACGAAACCTTCGATGGATTTGCGGAAAATTACCGTTCCGGACCGGTCGCAGACCAGCAAACCGGCCCCCAGATCGGGCATTGCGGCCATCCGCCGCAGCACGCGGCCGACCGGTTGATGCAGCTGCTGCGCCAAGGCCATCGGGTCACGGCCAAGGCTCTCCATCAGCTCTGCGAGCCGCGCAATCGGCAAGGCATCCGCATCCACAGCGACCTGTTGCAAGACCGTGCGCGCGATATGGCGGGCCGCGACGCTTTTCAATTCGGGCGCGGCCTGGGCCAGCGCCTCGATCGCGGTCTCGTCATGGCCGGCTTGCTCCAACACGGCAAACTGGAACCGGTGCGCCGCCAGAAAGGCCTCGACCTCTTCTTGGGGGGAACTGGCGGCGGGTGTGGTTTCGGGGTCCGCCTCAAGATAACCGACCAAAGCCTGCGCACTGTCGGCCAGACGGCGGCTGTCCTGGTCAATGTTGATGTGAAAACGGTCGCGCCATTCGGGTTCAAGCGTCTTGGTATCCGCCAGGATCGACGCCGTGGACCGGATCGCCGCCGCCGTGGTCAGCAATTCATGCATGGAGGCCGCAAGATGGGGGTCATGGGCCAGACGGTCGGTCAGGGTTTCGATGGTCCGCTCAAGCGTTGCAATGCGCCGTTGGGTGTTGGCCAGCACATCCGCCCAGCCGGGAAAACGCCCGGCGAATTCATCCGCGCGCCCGACCTCGGGGCCGCTGAGCCCTGCATCAACCGCCGCCTCGCGCAGGGTGCCAATCAGCGCGGCTTCGGCCCCTTCTGTGAGGGCCGTCGGCTCGACCCCAAGTGCTGCGGCGATGTTCAACAACAGCTTGCCGCCGATTCTGCGGCGGTTGTGTTCGATCAGATTCAGATAGCTGGCCGAGATTCCGATGACATTGGCAAGGTCGGCTTGCTTCTGCCCCGCCATGATCCGCCGCTCGCGAATACGGCTGCCGGTCAACGCCTCACGCGACAAAGGCTGTAGATCCCGAATTAGCGCGCAATTTCAACGGCTTTCTGCAATGCAACATCATAAAGTTTACAACTTCCTCGCCTTGTTTGCGAATATATTTACAGAATAAGTGTTTTTATCAAGGGGCTTATTGATTGGTTTTCAGTTTTCCCCTCATATCGTCTTTGCACCTCTGTGCATCGTGTACATGGAAAATAACCATGACGCGGTTTCAACAATTGGGAGGAAATACATGTCATTTTCGAATTTGACACGTCGTGGTCTTATGAAGACCGGTGCCGTTGCCGGCGCTGGCCTTGCACTGCCGACGTATCTTAGCGCTGCGTCGCATTCCGGCTTTACCAACGCGCCACAGGGCGACACGGTCACGCTGGGCTTTAACGTTCCACAATCGGGCCCCTACGCGGATGAGGGCGCAGACGAACTGCGCGCATTCGAGCTCGCGGTCGAGCACCTGAACGGTGGCGGCGACGGCGGCATGCTGCAAACCTTCAGCTCCAAGGCGCTTGAAGGCAACGGTATCATGGGCAAGAAAGTCCAGTTCGTTACCGGTGACACACAGACAAAATCCGACGCGGCACGTGCTTCGGCGCAGTCGATGATCCAGAAAGACGGCGCAATCATGATCTCCGGTGGCTCGTCCTCCGGTGTGGCTGTTGCTGTTCAGGGCCTGTGCCAAGAAGCCGGCGTGATCTTCATGGCGGGTCTGACCCACTCCAACGACACAACAGGCAAAGACAAGAAGGCCAACGGTTTCCGTCACTTCTTTAACGCCTACATGTCTGCTGCCGCTCTGGCACCGGTTCTCAAGAACCTCTATGGCGACGACCGCAAGGTCTACAGCCTGACAGCCGACTACACATGGGGCTGGACACAGCAGGAATCGATCCAGGCCGCAACCGAGGCAATGGGTTGGGAAACCATCAACGACGTGCGCACACCGCTCGCCGCGACTGACTTCTCCTCCTATATCGCACCTGTTCTGAACTCCGGTGCCGATGTTCTGGTTCTGAACCACTACGGCGGGAACATGGTTAACTCGTTGACCAACGCTGTTCAGTTCGGTCTGCGCGACAAGCAGGTTAACGGCAAGAACTTCGAAATCGTTGTTCCACTCTACTCCGAGCTGATGGCTCGTGGTGCAGGCAAAAACATTGCCGGTATCGTTGGTTCGCAGAACTGGGATTGGAAGCTCGAAGACCAGCTGGGCGCACGCTACACAGGTACAAACGCCTTTGTTCAGTCGTTCGGTACCAAGTACGGCTTCCCGCCAAGCCAGGCTGCTCAGACCTGCTATGCACAGACGCTGCTTTATGCTGATGCGGTTGCCCGCGCTGGTTCGTTCAACCCATGTGCCGTTGTCGAAGCTCTTGAAGGCTTTGAATTCGACGGTCTGGGCAACGGCCCGACGCTGTACCGTGCCGGCGATCACCAGTGCTTTAAGGACGTTGTCGTTGTGAAGGGTAAAGAGAACCCAGAAAACGAATACGATCTGGTGGAAATCGTTGAAGCAACACCAGCCGAGCAGGTTACCTATGATGTCGATCACCCGATGTTTGCGGGTGGCGAATTGGGCAACTGTAACCCAGGCGCGTAAGTACAAGTCTAAGGCGGAGGGATACCTCCGCCTTTTCTTGCAGGCGGTCTGATCCGCCTTTCACTCATTAAAAATTCGAGGGCCCCGCGATGGACGCCATTCTTTTGCAACTTCTAAACGGGTTGGACAAAGGCTCAGCCTATGCGCTCATCGCGCTTGGTCTGACCCTGATCTTCGGCACGCTGGGTGTGGTCAACTTTGCACACGGCGCGATCTTTATGATCGGCGCATTCTGTGCTGTTACACTTAGCAAAATCTTCAGCTTGAGCCATCTGGCCTCCGAGCCGTCAGGCACTGATTTCTTGGGCAAGCCCAAGTACGACGATGTCCTTTATATCAAAGAATGGTTCGGCGAGAGCGCCGGTGCATGGATGCTCGACTGGTCCGTTCCGCTGTCCATCCTGTTTGCCATCCCTGTGATGATCGCCATCGGCTTCATCATGGAGCGCGGTCTGATCAAACACTTCTACAAGCGCCCTCACGCCGATCAGATCCTTGTGACCTTTGGTCTGGCGATCGTGCTTCAGGAAGTGATCAAGTATTTCTACGGTGCAAACCCGATCCCCACCGCCGCCCCCGAGGCGTTCCGCGGGTCGTTCGATTTCGGCGTGCTGCTGGGCTTTGATCCCAACGCGATCATCTACCCCTACTGGCGCCTGATCTATTTCGCCTTCTCGGCCGTGATCATCGGTGGCGTCTTTGCCTTCTTGCAGTTCACCACCTTCGGGATGGTTGTGCGCGCCGGTATGGCAGACCGCGAAACCGTCGGCCTTTTGGGGATCAACATCGACAAGCGCTTTACCATCATGTTTGGCATCGCCGCCGCAGTCGCGGGATTGGCAGGTGTCATGTACGCGCCGATTAACTCGCCCAACTATCATATGGGCATGGATTTTCTGGTTCTCAGCTTTGTTGTGGTTGTTGTCGGCGGCATGGGCTCTTTGCCCGGTGCGGTGCTGGCGGGCTTCCTTCTGGGTATCCTGGAATCCTTTGCCTCGATGAACGAAGTCAAGAATATCCTGCCGGGTATCGACCAGATCATCATTTATGTTGTCGCGATTATCATCTTGCTGACACGCCCACGGGGCCTGATGGGCCGCAAAGGCGTGATGGAGGAATAAGCCATGCTTGGACTGAACAAAAAAGACCTTGGGGTATTGTTGCTGGTGGCTCTTCTTGCCATGGCCGCACCGATCCTGCTCAACCCCTTTCCGGCTGATTCCGGCATGGCGCAATTCAACGCGGGCTATCCCGACCTGATGCAACGCTTTGTGATCTTCGGGATTTTCGCCATCGGCTATAACATCCTGTTTGGCCTGACCGGCTATCTCAGCTTCGGCCACGCCGCCTTTCTGGGTGTGGGAAGCTACTCCGCCGTCTGGATGATGAAGCTTTTGTCGATGAACGTGATCCCAGCGATCCTGTTGTCGGTGATCGTGGCGGGCCTGTTCTCGGTCGTGATCGGCTATGTGTCGCTGCGCCGTTCGGGGATCTACTTCTCGATCCTGACGCTGGCCTTTGCGCAAATGTCGTTCAACCTGGCCTATTCGGTGCTGACACCGATCACCAATGGTGAAACCGGCCTGCAAATCTCGCTCAGTGATCCGCGCATTCTGGACGGGGCCAATGCACCAAGCTACCCCAACCTCTTCGGGGCGCAGATGAACTCCGCGGCCACCATTGATGTTGGCAGCTGGTCCTTCACCTTCTCCGTTGGCTACTACCTGTGTGCCCTGCTCATGCTCGTTGCCTTCTATATCTCGATCCGCATCTTCCGCTCGCCTTTCGGGTTGATGCTGCGTGCCGTGAAATCGAACCAGCAGCGCATGAACTACACCGGCCTGAACACCAAGCCCTACACATTGGCGGCCTTTGTCATCTCGGGCATGTATGCCGGTCTTGCCGGTGGTTTGCTGGCCGCGATGGACCCGCTAGCCGGGGCCGAACGGATGCAGTGGACGGCCTCGGGCGAAGTGGTTCTGATGACGATCCTTGGCGGTGCCGGTACCCTTTTGGGGCCAGTATTGGGCGCGGGCTTTATCAAGTACTTTGAAAACATCTTCTCCAAGATCAACGACAACGTTCTGCATGGCTGGTTTTCCTTCATGCCTGACGGGATCGAGGACTTTATCATCACGATTATCCACCCCTTCGTGGGCAAAGGCTGGCACCTGACACTGGGTCTGTTGTTCATGCTGGTTGTGATCTTCCTGCCCGGTGGTCTGGTCGAGGGCGGTCAACGCATCGGTCGCCTGTTCCGCCGCAAGAAAGCGGATACCAACACGCCTGACGGCACAAAAACCCCTGCAGAATAAGGAGCGGACGCGATGAATATTCTTGAAGTCAAAAACGTCAACAAGCGCTTTGGTGGTCTGCAAGCGCTAGGCAATGTGAACCTGAATGTTGCCGAAAACACGGTCCATGCGATCATCGGACCGAACGGCGCGGGCAAATCCACCCTGCTCAACTGCCTTGTCGGCAAACTGATCCCCGATACCGGATCGGTTATGTTCGACGGGCGGTCGGTGCTGGGGCGCAAACCCTACGAGATCAACCAGATGGGCATTTCCCGCGTTTTCCAGACGCCCGAAATCTTTGGCGATCTCAGCGTGCAGGAAAACATGTTGATCCCGTGTTTTGCCAAACGTGACGGGGCTTTTGCGTTGAACGGCTACGGCTCTGTCGGCAGCCAACGCGATGTGATCGACAAAGCCGAGGAAATGCTGGTCGAGATGAAACTGGCGGATAAACGTCACATGCACGCGGCTTCCATGTCGCGTGGTGACAAACGCCGGCTCGAGATCGCGATGTGTCTGGCGCAAGACCCCCGCCTGTTGCTGCTGGATGAACCGACAGCCGGCATGGCGCGCGCCGATACCAACAACACCATTGATCTGCTCAAACAGATCAAAGAGGAGCGCGACATCACCATCGCCATCATCGAACATGACATGCATGTGGTGTTCTCGCTGGCCGAACGGATCACCGTGCTGGCCCAAGGCACGCCCCTTGTCGAAGACACCCCCGATAACATCAAGGGCCACCCCAAGGTCCGCGAAGCATATCTGGGCGAATCTCAAGACGCTGCATGACGTTGGGCGGGGCTCGGACCCGCACCCCTCGTAAGGATAGAATTATGAACACGACCCCCGATTTTTCCAATAGCGCCAACCACGCGGCGACCGCCCCCGCCTATCTGTCGGTGTGGGATATCCATGCCTATTATGGCGAAAGCTATATCGTGCAAGGTGTCAGCTTTAACGTTCACGAAGGCGAAATTCTCGCCCTTCTGGGGCGCAACGGCGCGGGCAAGACATCGACGTTGCGCACCATCGCGCAGATCGGCGACCCGGAATTGCGCAAGGGCGAAGTGTGGCTGGATCACAAACCGCTGCACAAGATGGCCAGCCACGAGGCCGCAGCCAACGGCATGGCACTGGTCCCCGAAGACCGCAGGATCATCGCCGGCCTGACGGTCGAGGAAAACCTGCAACTTGCGCAGATCGCCCCACCCATCGGCTGGTCGCTGGAACGCATCTATGAACTTTTCCCCCGCCTGAAAGAACGCCGCAAACAAGAAGGCGTGACATTGTCGGGGGGTGAACAGCAGATGCTCGCCATCGCCCGCGCATTGGCGCGTGACATCAAGGTGCTGCTGCTGGATGAACCTTACGAGGGTCTGGCCCCGGTGATTGTGGACGAGATCGAAAAGACACTAAGCTTGATCAAATCCCAAGGGATCACGACCATTCTGGTGGAACAAAACGCCGTGCGCGCGCTGAAACTGGCGGACCGTGCGGTGATCATGGACACCGGCAGCGTGGTCTTTGACGGCTCCGCCGAAGAAGTGTTGAACAATGCCGAATTGCGGGCCGAATACCTCGCCATCTAAAGCGACCGGCAGCGGGGGGCGGCGGAATTTTTCGAAATTCCGGTCCGGAAAATTCGAAATTTTCCGCCCCCGTTGCCCCTTTAGGGTTTCAACAGCAACCGCAGTTCCGTCTTTAGCACCTTGCCATAGTTGTTTTTCGGCAGGCTATCGACCCGGACATAGGTTTTGGGCCGTTTGAACCGCGCAATGCGGTCAAGGCACAACGCGTCAAGCTCGCCCTCAGGTGCCGTTCCCACAATGAAGGCCACCACTTCCTCGCCCCAATCAGCATGGGCACGCCCCACAACCGATGCTTCAATCACCCCGCCATGTTCCAGCAGGATTTCCTCGACCTCGCGGGGGTAGACGTTCGAGCCGCCGGTGATGATCACATCCTTGCTGCGGTCTTGCAGGGTGACATAGCCTTCGCCGTCCATCATCCCCACGTCCCCCGTCATCAGCCAGCCGTCTTGCAGCGTTGCATCTGTGGCGGCCGGATTGTTCCAATAGCCCGGCATCACCGTCTGCCCGCGCACCATGATTTCGCCCGCGGTGCCATCGGCGACGGGCCTGCCATCCGCATCGCCGATCCGCACCTCCACCGCCGATTGCGCGCGCCCGACCGACCCCAGCCTTGCCCGCCATCCGGGGTGCGTGCGATCCGAAACAGCCGCGCGCGGCAGTGCCGTGATGCCCATGGGGCATTCGCCCTGCCCGTAAATCTGCACGAAGACCGGCCCGAAATAATCAACCGCATCAATGATATCGGCGTTGTACATCGGCCCGCCCGCATAGACGATCGTGCGCAGCCCCGTGCCGTCACGCCCCAATTCCCGCGCCCCGTCGGTCAGCCGTTTCACCATCGTGGGGGCTGCAAACATGTGAACCCGCCCAAAGTGTGCTGCCAAATCCAGAATCTCCGACACCTCAAATCCGCCCGAAGCGGGGCAGACATGGCGCGCGCCGGCCTGCACATGCATCAGATTGTACAGCCCCGCGCCGTGGCTCATCGGGGCGGCATAAAGCGCTGTATCATCGCCCGAAACCTGATCCACATCCACGCCGTAGCAAAGCGCCATCGACAGGGCCATGCCGTGGGTGATGATCACGCCCTTGGGTTTGCCCGTCGTACCCGAGGTGTAAAACAGCCATGCCAGATCATCCGCACCACGGCTCGCCACCGCGTCAACCGGCGCGGATGTCAGAATTTCATCATAACGCGCCGAAGGGGTGACAATCACATCGCTGCTTAGACCCGAACCCTCGCCCAAACCCTCGGCCAGTCCGGCACTGGCAAAGACCACGCGCGCGCCGGAATCGGCAAGGATGAAGTCCGCCTCGCGGCTGTGCAGCTTGGCGTTGATCGGCACAACGGCGGCCCCAGCATACCAGATCCCGTAGAACACGATCAGATAGTCCGGCGTGTTCTTCATAAAGATCGCCACGCGGTCGCCGGGGGTCACGCCCTGCCCGCGCAACCAACCCGCCACCGCCCGCGCACGCGCGTCAAATTCCGCATAGCTTGCAACACAGGTTTCCCCCTGAAACAGCGCAGGGCGATCCCCGCCCGTCTGCGCGCTGCGCGCCAGCCAATGTGCCAAGTTCATACCCGATGCCCCCTCGTTTTGCGCAGTTTGGCAAGGCCCTGCCCCTTAGGCAACTGGTAGCTTTCCATAACCGCGCCCATGTCCTATAAGACGTCAACTTTGGGGCACAGGCATTCGCGCCCCGCGTTATATACTGGCTGAGGAACAAAATGACTAAAAACACCCATGACGCAGATGTGGCATTTATCCGTGCGCTTGCAGAGTTGTTGAACGAAAACGACCTGACCGAGCTTCAAGTCAAACGTGATTATGCAGAAGACGACAGCCTGAATGTGCGGGTCAGCCGCAAGCCGCCTCAGCAGATCGTGGCCCCGCAGCAGATGCATGCGGCCCCTGCACTGATGGCGTCTCCGGCACCGGCTGCAATGGCGTCACCTGCGCCTGCGTCCCCCGAAAACATGGACCCGGCCTCCGATCCGGGTGCGGTTGTGTCGCCGATGGTTGGTACGATCTATATGCAAGCCGAACCCGGTGCCCCTTCCTTTATCAGCGTCGGGACAACCGTCGCCGAAGGGGACACGTTGTTGATCGTGGAAGCCATGAAAACAATGAACCACATCCCCGCCCCGCGTGCGGGCACGGTCAAGCGTATCTTGGTCGATGATGGTGCAGCCGTGGAATTTGGCGCACCTTTGGTGATCCTGGAATAAGGCGAAAACCCATGTTCAAGAAAATCCTTATCGCCAACCGGGGCGAGATCGCGTTGCGCGTGATCCGCGCCGCGCGCGAAATGGGCATCGGTTCGGTCGCCGTCCATTCGACTGCGGATAGCGACGCGATGCATGTGCGCATGGCCGACGAATCTGTCTGCATCGGCCCGCCGTCGTCCCAGCAATCCTATCTGTCGATCCCGTCGATCGTGGCTGCCTGCGAAATCACCGGTGCCGAAGCGATCCACCCCGGCTATGGCTTTCTGTCTGAAAACGCCGGTTTTGTGCAGATTCTCGAAGACCACGGCCTGACCTTTATCGGCCCAACAGCCGCGCATATCCGCATCATGGGCGACAAGATCACTGCCAAGGATACCATGAAAGAACTCGGCGTGCCTTGCGTGCCCGGCTCTGACGGTGGTGTGCCGACACTGGATGACGCCAAGCGCATCGGCGCAGAAATCGGCTATCCTGTTATCATCAAGGCCACGGCTGGTGGTGGTGGCAAGGGCATGAAAGTCGCGCAAACCGCGGCCGACATGGAACGCGCCTTTATGACCGCCCGCGCCGAAGGCAAATCGAACTTTGGCAATGACGAAGTCTACATCGAGAAATATCTGACCACCCCGCGCCACATCGAAATTCAGGTGTTCGGCGATGGCAAAGGCCGCGCTGTGCATCTGGGTGAACGCGATTGTTCGCTGCAAAGGCGTCACCAAAAGGTATTCGAGGAAGCCCCCGGCCCTTCGATCAGCCAAGCCGAGCGCGACCGTATCGGCAAGGTCTGTGCCGACGCGATGGCCAACATCAACTATATCGGTGCGGGTACCATCGAATTCCTGTACGAGAACGGCGAGTTCTATTTCATCGAGATGAACACCCGTTTGCAGGTGGAACACCCTGTCACCGAAGCCATCTTTGGCGTCGATCTGGTGCGCGAACAAATCCGTGTGGCTTCCGGCATGGACATGTCGTTCAAGCAAGAAGACCTCAAGATCAACGGCCACGCGATCGAAGTGCGTATCAACGCCGAAAAACTGCCGAACTTCTCGCCCTGCCCCGGTAAGATCACGCAGTACCATGCCCCCGGTGGCCTTGGTGTGCGGATGGACAGTGCGCTGTATGACGGCTATTCGATCCCGCCCTATTACGACAGTTTGATTGGCAAGCTGATCGTGCATGGCCGTGACCGCCCCGAAGCGCTGGCGCGCCTGAAACGTGCCTTGGGTGAATTGATCGTGGATGGCGTCGATACGACGATCCCGTTGTTTCACGCGCTGTTGGAAGAAAAAGATGTGCTGACAGGGGATTACAACATCCACTGGCTGGAACATTGGCTTGAAACCAACCTGGGCAATGCCTGACCTGACGCCGGACCTGCTGTTAAAAGGCTATTCCGTGGGGATTTTCCCCATGGCAGAACACCGCGACGACCCGGATATTTTCTGGGTCGATCCGCGGCTGCGCGGGGTGTTTCCCATCGACGGATTTCACATCTCGCGCAGTCTGGCGCGCGCCATGCGCCGCACCAAATTCACCGTCACCATTGATACCGCCTTTGCCGATGTGGTGCGCGGTTGTGCCGACCGCGAAGACACATGGATCAACGCCGAGATTTTCACCCTGTACCAAGCGCTCCATGACCGCGGGGCGGCCCATTCCCTTGAGGTGTGGGACGGTGATGAACTGGTCGGCGGGGTGTACGGGGTCACGCTGGGGGCCGCGTTTTTCGGGGAAAGCATGTTTTCGCGCCGCGATAACGCGTCAAAAATCGCCTTGGCCTGCCTGATCGACCGGCTGAAACGGGGTGGGTTCACGCTGTTTGATACGCAGTTCCTGACGCCGCATCTTGCATCACTTGGCGCGATAGAGATCACCCGCGATGCCTATCACCGCCAACTCGACGCCGCACAGCAGCTTGAAGCAGATTTTAGCGGCCCCGCCCCTGCGACCCCTCAGGAGGTCGTGCAGCGGATGACCCAAATGTCGTAACGCGGGTGTTCAAGCGCCGACAATGCCGGGGCAGACGCGATCATCCAGCCTGAAAACAGCCGGTTCTCGCTTGCTTCTTCCCTAATCTCAAGCTCTGCAAAGGCATCGCCCGCAGGGTTGCCAGACGGAAAGCGGCAATCATTCATCTGAACTTCGAGGTTGCCGACACGGATGATCTGGCCGCGCACCATCTCGTAGTCTTTCGTGGTGCCCGATATCTTGTCCAGGGCCCGCAGGACGGCACCATTGGCGCTGGTCACCTGCTGCGCCTGAACCGGGGCGGCCAGCAGCGCCAACATAATCAGAATCTTGCGCATGGATTATTCCGGGCTCCAGGCCTCGTAATCGCCCCGATCTGCCGGTTTTGCCTGACGGATCGACCCTGCTGGCGCATAGGCCAGTGGCGTGCCGGTCAGGTTTTCCTGATGCGACTTTTCCCATGCCTTGTGCACCAGCGGGCGGTCGACAGGGGTTTGATCCCATGTGTGGTGCAGCCAGCCGTGCCAATCGGGGTTCACGCGCGACGCCTCGATCTCTCCGTTGAAGATCACCCAGCGTTTGCTGTCATCGGCGTTACGGTAGTAAATATTGCCTTGGGCATCGTCACCCACCTTGATGCCCTTGCGCCACGTAAAGAGCTGCGTGTTCAGCGTCTGGCCGTTCCACCAAGTAACGCAGCGCAAGAAAGAAGATAGAATGCCCATTTAGGTCTCCTGAAGCTTTGTTTTGTCTATGCCCGATTGGTGGGGCAACGTCTAGTCCGCGTAGGTTTCTAAGCAACGAACTTGGCTCAGATGCATTAACAATTTTAGCATGTTCATGTTGGAACTCTAGCGCAGAAACATTAGTGTAGCTATTTTCGACTAGGGCTTGAATTTTGGCTATTTTACGAACAGTTGCATCAAGTTTTAATAAATCTGCCTCATTAAGATATTTCTTTTAACACAATCTTGCTAAAATCCCCTAAAGAAGGAAAGCGATCCTACTATGAGATATTCACCCAAAAGCCTCGGTTATCTCGTCTTCGCGGCCGTATTCCTTATGCTAGCGTCCGCCATTTTTGTGATTTTTGCAATTTTATTGGCCTCTGTTGGCGTAGATGTCATTTCAGATTTATACAGTATGTTCCCATTAAAATCGGGACTATTATTTTCAGACTTCTTACAGGTATCAAGCCTATCCGTTGCGGCGATAGCGCTGGCTGCCGCGATCACCACCTATATTTTGACCGCACGCGCATCCAAAATTTCCCAACGTAGACATCATACTGTTACATTACTTATGAACGCTCGGTTTAATGGGGAGTTTGTTGCAATGCTTAAAAACCGGCAACATTCTTTTCCAGAATACACCGATATTACTTTTGAAAACTGGAATACGGCAAGGTTGGCTTATGCCACGAACCCATTTGATCAAGCAGAAGTGGATGAGGCTGAAAGATGCCGAAACAGCGCCTCAGCGGTTGTTGGGATACTCAACTTTTACGAATTTCTAGCGGTCTGCTTGGTAGAGGGAGAACTAGATCAAGAGATGCTGTTTAAGACTTATCGATCCATCATGTGCAATCTGGTGGATGATTCCAGACATCTGATTGCCGGCATGCAACAGGTTAACCCCAACACATACGAGCATCTGACGGCCCTTTATGGTCAATGGCGCAAGCATAATGCCCGCGACATTAACGGCAGCCCGAACGAGCGCCCCATTCCAAGTCTGGGTTAAGCGGTTGGGACCAGTGCGGTGACTTCGATTTCGATGCGGTATTTGTCGTCGATCAGGCCGCATTCGATCATCGTGGCTGCGGGCGGTGTGGCACCAAAGGTTTCCGCAAGGATCGGCCAGCAGGGCTCAAATTCAGCACGGTCCGGCAGGTAATAGTTCACGCGCACGACATCGGCCATGGAACAGCCCGCTTCTTTCAACGCGCCCGTAATCGTGGCCAAAGCGGCGCGGCATTGGTCGGTGACCGTGTCGCCCTGCCCCACGGTGCCTGCAACATGCACAAACCCGCCTGCAACGACCGCGCGGCAATAGCCGATCTTGGCCTCGAATTCGCCACCCGAAAAGATACGCTGTGTCATGGTTTGTCCTTTGTGAAACATATGCAGGCCAGTCAGACCCAATAGCCGATCTGCCGTCAAGATGCCAAATACAAAAGCCCGCCAAACACCCGCCGTCAAACGAAAAAAGCGCACCCGTCAGGGCGCGCTTTGTTCAATCTTTATGCGGTTTCTGGCCGGTTGGCTTAGCTGGCTGATGCCGGTTCTTTTTCCGCGTCGGCGTGGATCATCAGCGGTGCCGCGTCAGACATCACGGCCTCTTCGTTCACCACAACCTCTGTCACGGTGTCCATGCCGGGCAGGTCGAACATCGTATCAAGCAGGATGTCTTCGAGGATGGAGCGCAGACCGCGCGCACCGGTTTTACGTTGGATCGCACGTTTGGCGATTGCCGCCAGCGCATCCTCGGTAAAGGTCAGCTGCGTGTTTTCGATCTCGAACAGGCGTTGGTACTGCTTGACCAGCGCGTTCTTGGGCTTGGTCAGAATGGTAACAAGCGCGTCTTCATCCAGATCTTCGAGCGTTGCCAATACCGGCAGACGGCCAACGAATTCCGGGATCAAACCGAACTTCAACAGATCTTCGGGTTCCAGATCGGTGAAAATCTCGCCGACGCCGCGGGCATCCTTGTCACGCACATCCGCACCAAAGCCCATGGCCGACCCTTTGCCACGTGCGGCAATGATCCGGTCAAGTCCGGCAAAAGCACCGCCACAGATGAACAGGATGTTGGTCGTGTCCACTTGCAGGAATTCCTGCTGCGGGTGCTTGCGGCCGCCTTGTGGTGGAACGGATGCAACCGTGCCTTCCATCAGCTTGAGCAGTGCCTGCTGTACGCCCTCGCCCGATACGTCACGGGTGATCGACGGGTTCTCGGATTTCCGCGTAATTTTATCGACTTCGTCGATATAGACGATGCCGCGCTGTGCGCGCTCAACGTTATATTCGGACGATTGCAGCAGTTTCAGGATAATGTTCTCAACGTCTTCGCCCACATAACCGGCTTCGGTCAGGGTGGTCGCGTCGGCCATTGTGAACGGAACATCCAGAATACGCGCCAGCGTTTGCGCCAGCAGCGTCTTGCCGCAGCCGGTTGGCCCGATCAGCAGGATGTTGGATTTCGCCAGCTCGATATCGCCGCCTTTTTGGGCGTGGTTCAAGCGTTTGTAGTGGTTGTGCACGGCAACAGACAGCACCTTTTTGGCCATCGCCTGACCGATGACATAGTCATCCAGCACGTCACAAATGTCTTTGGGAGTCGGCACGCCATCGGTGGCTTTCAGGCCGGATGCCTTTGTTTCCTCGCGGATGATGTCCATGCACAGCTCAACGCATTCATCACAGATGAATACGGTCGGCCCCGCAATCAGCTTGCGCACCTCGTGCTGGCTTTTACCACAAAAGCTGCAGTAGAGAGTGTTTTTGCTATCGCCGCTGGTCGTATTAGCCATTTCAACCCTTTCAGGCCTGTCTTGTGATCTTGCCCGCCTGTCGGCAGTGCAGTTTATTTTTTGCTCCGGAACAGCTTAGGCTAGCGATGCGCGGTCCACAATCGCAAAATCATGTACCGCGCACGCCTTATTTACTTGCCTTTTTTATCGGCGTCCGGGTCGTCCATTTTGCCGCGGTTTTCGACGATTTCGTCGATCAAACCCCAGTCTTTTGCCTCTTCGGGGGACATGAAGTTGTCCCGCTCAAGGGCGGCTTCGACTTTCTCGAGGGTCTGGCCGGTGTGCTTGACGTAGATCTCGTTCAGGCGCGTTTTCAACTTTTGGGTTTCTTGCGCGTGAATCATGATATCTGTGGCCTGCCCCTGATACCCGCCAGAGGGCTGGTGGACCATGACGCGGCTGTTGGGCAACGAGAAACGCATGCCCGGCTCGCCCGCCTGCAACAACAGAGACCCCATGGAAGCGGCCTGCCCGATAACGAGCGTGGACACCTTGGGTTTGATGTATTGCATGGTGTCATAGATCGACAGGCCCGATGTCACAACGCCGCCGGGGCTGTTGATGTACATGGAGATTTCTTTCGACGGATTTTCCGCCTCAAGGTGCAACAACTGCGCCACGATCAGCGAGGACATGCCATCATGCACAGGGCCCGACAGGAAAATAATCCGCTCTTTCAGCAGACGCGAGAAGATGTCGTAAGCGCGTTCGCCCCGGCTGGTCTGTTCGACCACCATCGGGACAAGCGTGTTCATGTAGGTATCATATGGATCGTTCATAAAGCCTGCCTGATTGTGCTGTCCGCAGGACCATACCCGCGAAACCGTTACCCACAGATTAGTCTCGCCCTACTTGGGGTTCAAGGGGGGGTGTCCCATCCAGTTACCCCCGCGCCGCCTTGGGCCGGGCGGCGGGCATGACAAATCTGTATTCTCCGTTTCCACCGGGCTGCGCCGCCGCATTCGACTGTTTGCGGCGGTTTGCCCCCAAAGGCGGGCAAAAATATGGCGTGGGATGGGTTTTTTACGCCCCAACGGTGATTCCGCGGCTGTTTGGGGTTTGCCGCCAAAGCGGTCACAACGCTCGCGCGGGGTTTGCGCCGATCCCGATCCTTATGTTGAAAATCATATGACAATTGGACGCATTTTTTTTCTTGCAGCACCTTCCGCATCGCCGCCGCTTTGAACCGCCGTGCTCGCGGCCTTGACCCGAACCCGCGCATCCTGTCACAAAACTTTCATCGGACATGCATATCCCTGTGACAAAACACGCCGATGTTCCGCGGGAGATCAAAGCACACATGCAGGAGCAGCCATGACACGCCATGATATCCTTGAAGACCCGTCTATCGGCAACAAGGCCGAGGCTTTTGAAGCCTTTGACGACATCCCCACAAACCCCAACCTTGAGCGCACGATTGGCGATGTGATCAACGCCCGCTATGGCCGCCGCGAGATTTTGCGCGGGATGCTGGGCGTGACGGCGACGACCACGCTGTTCGGCACCTCGGCGTTGGTGGCCCCGCATCAGGCAAACGCCGCCGGCCACGGCAGCCGCTATGCCTTTGACGAATTGACATGGGGCAACGACGAAAACCACCACGTCGCCGATGGCTATGACGCGCAGGTCTTGCTGCGGTGGGGCGATCCGATCACCGCCGATGCACCTGAATTCGACGTGATGAACCAGACCGCCGCCGCGCAGTTGAAACAGTTCGGCTATAACAACGACTATGTCGGCTTTGTGCCGCTCACTGACGATGGCCGCCGGGGTTTGCTATGTGTGAACCACGAATACACCAACGAAGAGGTCATGTTCCCCGGTCTGGGCCGTCAGGACAGCGTTGAGTTCTCCGGCATGACGCCCGAGCTGATCGACATCGAAATGGCCGCGCATGGCGGGTCGGTTGTCGAAATCGCCAAGGATGCTTCCGGCACGTGGCAGGTTGTGCGCGACGGCAAGATGAACCGCCGCATCACCCCGCTGGATACCGAAATGACGCTGGACGGCCCCGCCGCAGGGCACAAGCGTCTGCAAACCAACGACGATCCCACAGGCACCAAGGTCATCGGCACGCTGAACAATTGCGCCGGCGGTCTGACCCCTTGGGGCACATGGCTGATGGCCGAAGAAAACTTCCACGGCTATTACTGGACCGACAATCTGGATGCCGACGGCAAGCCGGTGATTGATCCCGCCAGCCGCGAAGCTGCCTCGCAGAAACGCTATGGCGTGCCGGGGATGTGGTATGCTTGGGGCCAGAAATACGACCGCTTCAACATCGATAAAGAACCCCACGCGCCAAATAAATTCGGCTGGGTTGTCGAAGTCGACCCGATGGACCCGACCTCGACCCCGATCAAGCACACTGCATTGGGCCGTTTCCGCCATGAAGGTGCCGAAACGACTGTCAGCAGCGATGGCCGTCTGGTGGTCTATATGGGCGACGACAACCGTTTTGATTATCAGTATAAATACGTCTCGGGTGGCAAGGTATCGGACGACCGCGCCGCCAATTCCAAACTGCTCAGCGACGGCACGCTCTATGTGGCGCGCTTTGACGAAGACGGCACCGTTGTCTGGTTGCCCCTGATCCACGGTGAAGGTCCGTTGACCGCAGAAAACGGCTTTGACGACCAAGGCGACGTGATGATTGACACGCGCATCGCCGCCGATCTGTTGGGTGCCACCCCGATGGACCGTCCCGAAGACGCGCAACCGCGCGGCGATGGCACGGCCTATATCATGCTGACCAACAACTCCAAACGCGGGCAAGACGATGTGAACGCTGCTAACCCCCGCGCCAAAAGCAGCTTTGGCCACATCATCGAGATCAAGGAAGACGGCGGCAACCACGCGGCAACCGCTGGCACATGGTCGATCCTGGTGAAATGCGGCGATCCATCGCTGGCCGAAGTCGGCGCGCAGTGGAACCCTGAAACATCGGAAAACGGCTGGTTCGGCAGCCCCGACAACTGTGCCATTGACGCGGACGGGCGGCTTTGGGTCAGCACCGATCAGGGCGGCAGCTGGAACAAGACCGGCAAATCCGACGGGCTTTATGCGGTCGAAACCGAAGGCGAGGCGCGCGGCACGTCCAAGCTGTTCTTCCGCTGTCCCGTGGGCGGCGAGATGTGCGGCCCCTATTTTACCGATGACGGCGAAACCCTGTTTGTCGCGGTGCAGCATCCGGGCACCGATGGCACCAAGAACCTTGCCGGGTTTGAACGCAACAGCACCTTTGAAGACCCGGCAACCCGCTGGCCCGATTTCGACCCCGCCATGCCGCCGCGCCCTGCGGTGGTGGTTATCACCAAACAAGGGGGCGGAAAAATCGCGGTATAACTGCCCCTTACGCTTAGGAAGGCCCCCCATTTAAGCAGGAGTAACGCCCGAAGCCCCCGCTTCGGGCGTTTTTCTTGTGGCGGATGGATGCGGAGAACAACGTATCGAATCATCTTTACAAAACTAGTTTTATAGTTTTATTTGATCCCATGACAAATCACATCAAAACCGCCCGCGCTCTTGCCGCCCTTGGCCATGAAACCCGTTTGACCGTCTTTCGCCTGCTGGTGCGTGCAGGCCATGAGGGGTTGAACGTGGGCGAGATCGGCCAGCATCTTGGGGCCGCACCGTCCACCCTTGCCCATCACCTGAGCACATTGGTGGATGCGGGGCTGGTGCTCCAGACCCGTCAGGGGCGGCAGATCGTCAACCGCGTGGATTTCGACGCGATGCAAGAAACCGTGGCCTTCCTGACGTCAGAATGCTGCGTCGGTGTCACCCTCAGCAAGGATCAAGCCGCATGAGCGATATCACCCTTCCCCCGCGCAACCGTGGCGTCGATCTGCTGCACCGCATCTGGACAAACGAACGGGTCTGGCTGTTTTGCGCGGCCCTGCTGGCAATGTTGTTCCTTGTGAACCCGCCACAGGCCGTCACCAGCGCGCAGTTCGCCGCCAACAACCTGTTGAATGTCGCGCCGTTTCTGATCCTGTCAATCGGGATCGCCGCCTATGCTGGGGCGACCGGGGCCGACGGGTTGATTGCGCGGGCCTTTACCGGATCGCCCGCCGTTATGATCATGATTGCCGCAATTGCGGGCGGGCTTTCACCGTTTTGTTCCTGCGGGGTGATCCCGTTGATCGCGGCCTTGCTGGCGATGGGTGTGCCGCTGTCCGCCGTCATGGCGTTCTGGCTGGCATCACCGGTGATGGACCCGTCAATGTTCATACTGACCACCGGCGTGCTGGGGGTCGAATTTGCCGTGGCCAAGACGCTGGCCGCCGTTGGCTTGGGCGTCTTTGGGGGCATCGTGGTGCATGTCATGTCCAAAGCGGGCGGCCTGACCGACCCCTTGCGCGACGGCGTCGGCAATGGCGGCTGCGGCGCGTCAAAGGTGCGCAGCGTGCAGCCTGTGGTCTGGACGTTCTGGCAAGACAACACCCGTGTCACCAAGTTCTGGCGCGAGGCGGTGAAAACCACGTTGTTCTTGGCTAAATGGCTCACACTGGCGTTCTTGCTGGAAAGCCTGATGCTGGCTTGGGTTCCGGCAGAGCTGATCACAAATATGTTGGGCGGTACCGGCTTTGCCCCCATCGGCGTGGCCACATTGGTTGGGGTGCCGGCCTATCTCAACGGCTATGCGGCGCTGCCACTGGTGGGCGGATTGATCGGCCAAGGCATGGCACCCGGGGCGGGTCTGGCGTTCTTGGTGGCAGGCGGCGTGACATCCCTGCCCGCCGCCATCGCCGTCTGGGCCCTGGTCAAACGGCCCGTGTTTTTCCTGTACATCGCAATCGCACTGGTCGGGTCACTGACGTCAGGCGTCCTGTTCCAGCTTTGGATGTCCGTCTAGGTGCCTTACTCGGCCAGACAACCGGTAAAGGCGGCCGCCAGCCCCTGGATCACCTCGCCATAGAGCGCAGGCCCCGGGGCCTGCCCGGCCCCCAAAGGATCAAGCGGCGCGGATTTCAGACTGCGCCCGTCGGCCAGCGCAGCGACAAGGCCGGGATTGAACTGCGGTTCGGTAAAGACGCAGACGGCGTTGATCGATTGAACCACATCGCGCACATCGTCGAGGCGCGCGGCACTGGGGGCACTGCCGTCACTCAGCGACAACGCGGCGCTGGCCTCCACCCCGAAACGCGCCTCGAAATAGTGATAGGCATCGTGGAAGACCGCAAAAGGACGCCCCTGCACCGGGGCAAGCTGGGCCTGAATACGGGTTTGCAATCCGGCCAGTTCGGCCTGCCCTTTGGCGGCATTGGCGGCATAGGTCTGGGCATTGTCGGGGTCAATCTGGCCAAGCGCATCTGAAATCGCCCCCAGCCACAGGGAGGCATTGACCGGATCAAGCCAGAGATGCGGATCAATGGCACCGGCGGCGTGGTCGTGGCCCTCTTGGGTATCATGTGTATCGTGGGCTGCCTCATCCGCGTGATCGTCATGCCCCGCGTCGTCCGCCTGATCGTCATGCCCCGCGTCGTCATCCGCGTGATCATGGACCTCGAACGCGACCCCTGTGCGGTTCTCCAACACAAACGTCCCTGCGACATCCTCCAGCTCAAGATGCAGCGCATCGGCGGCCAAAGTCTCGATCGGATCGCCCAGCCACGCCGTCAGCGACGGGCCGACCCAGACCACCAGATCTGCCCCTGCCAGCGCGCGCGCCTCGGACGGGCGCATGGCATAGCTGTGCGGGGATGCGCCCGGCGGGATCGTCAGGTCAGGCGTGCCCAGCCCTGCCATCACCTGCGCCACCAACGAATGTACCGGCGCAATATCGGTCGCCACGCGCGGCACATCCGCCCAGGCGGCTGTCGACAAAAGCAAGAAGGATACGGGCAGTAGACGGCGCATGGCGGCACTCCAAATGTTATAATATAACGCTTGTTAGATCAGATGTTATAACATATCAATACCCCACCCTGTAGCGGAGGCAAAATGACCACCATCGGCTTTGAGACCCACGACCACCACGCCTGTGTCAGCGAAACCATGGCCAAGGCGGAAAGCCGTTGCGCCGCCCAGGACCTGCGTCTGACGCCCGTGCGTCGCCGGGTGCTGGAACTGCTGCTGGCCGAGCACCGCGCGCTTGGGGCCTATGATATTCTGGGGCATCTGTCCGCCGAAGGGTTGGGCACCCAGCCCCCTGTCGCCTATCGCGCGCTGGATTTTCTGGTCAAGGCCGGCTTTGCCCACCGGATCGAAGCGTTGAATGCCTATATCGCCTGCACCCATCTGGGCAAAGACCACGCCCCCGCTTTTCTGATCTGCCGCAGTTGCCAGTCTGTTGCCGAAAGCGGCACGGCCCTGACCCAAGGCCGTCTGGGTGATGCCGCCCGCGCCGCCGGTTTCCAGATCGAACACACCGTCGTCGAAGCGCAGGGCCTGTGCCCCGCCTGCCAACCGCAGGACGCCGCATGAGCCTGATTTCAACGCAGAACCTGACCCTTGTTCTGGACGGGCAAACCGTTCTGGAAAACGTGAACATCGCCATCGAAAAAGGCGAGATCGTCACCATCGTCGGGCCGAACGGGTCCGGCAAATCCAGCTTGCTGCGCGCGCTGATCGGGGCGCTGAAACCTGCCAGCGGGTCAGTCACCCGCGCCGACGGGCTGCGCATCGGCTATGTGCCGCAAAAGCTGCAAATTGACGCGACTCTGCCCCTGACCGTTCAGGGGTTTCTGAACCTGCCCCACCGCCACCCTCGTACCGTCGTGAATGACGCGCTTCACAAGGCGGGTGTGGGCGATCTGGCAAAACGGCAGATGGCTGATCTGTCGGGCGGGCAGTTCCAGCGGGTGCTGCTGGCCCGCGCCTTGTTGAATGCCCCCGACATCCTGATCCTCGACGAAGCGACCCAAGGGCTGGACCAGCCCGGTGCTGCTGCCTTCTATCGCCAGATCGAAGAGGTCCGCCGCGAGATGGGATGTGCGGTTTTGATGGTCAGCCATGATTTGCATGTGGTGATGGCCGCATCGGACCGCGTGTTGTGCCTGAACGGGCATGTCTGCTGCGAAGGCACGCCCGAGATCGTCGCCGATGCCCCCGAATACCGCGCCCTGTTCGGGACCGGCACCCAAGGGGCCTTGGCACTGTACCGGCATGAACACACCCATTCCCATGATCACACCCATGATCACAGCAATTGCGACGGGGCCCATTGATGTTGGATGATTTCGTACTGCGCGCAGCCCTTGCGGGCGTTGGCGTGGCGCTGGCCGCTGCCCCGTTGGGGTGTTTTGTGGTCTGGCGGCGCATGGCCTATTTCGGGGATGCAACATCGCACGCGGCCCTGCTGGGCGTGGCGCTGGCCTTGTCACTGGATCTGCCGATCTTTGGTGGCGTTCTGGTTGTGGCGCTGGCGATGGCGCTGATTGTGGCCGGGCTGAACGGGCGCAATGTCAGCACCGACGCCTTGCTGGGGGTGCTGGCACATGGTGCGCTGGCCATCGGTTTGGTCGCGGTGTCCTTGCTGCCGAACCAGCGCGTTGACCTAAGTGCTTATCTGTTCGGGGAAATTCTGGCCGTGACCAAGGGCGACCTAGCCGTGATCTGGGGCGGTGCTGCGGTTTCCATCGCGCTGCTGGTCTGGCGTTGGCAGGCGCTGCTATCGGCCACACTCAACCCCGATCTGGCCACGGCCAGCGGGCTGAACCCCAAACGCGAACAGCTGATCCTGACACTGGCGCTGGCCCTGACGGTTGCCGTGGCGCTCAAGGTCGTGGGGGCGCTGCTGATCGCTGCAATGCTGATCATCCCCGCCGCCGCTGCGCGCCCGTTTTCGCGCACGCCCGAGACGATGGCGATCATGGCAGCGATCATCGGCATGATCGCAACCTTGGGCGGGCTGGCTGCGTCCTTTGCCTTTGACACGCCGACAGGGCCAAGCATGGTCAGCGTCGCGGCGCTGCTTTTTGCCCTCTCGGCCGGTCTGGCACCTGTATTCCGGCGCTAGGCCTTTGAAATAACGGCGGTCGCCTCGATCTCGACGCGGGCTTCATCCTCGATCAGGCCCGCGACCACAACCATCGCCATGGCGGGAAAATGCCGCCCCATCACCTCGCGGTAGGCGCGGCCCACCTCGGCTTGGGCGGCCAGATATTCGGCCTTGTCGGTCACATACCAGGTCAGGCGCATGATATCTTCGGGCACGCCGCCTGCGGCCTCGACCACCGCGCGGATGTTCCGCAACGCCTGTTTCATCTGCCCGATGAAATCATGCGCCTCGAACTTCTGATCGGCAGTCCAGCCGATTTGCCCGCCCACAAACAGATGCCCGTCCGCGCTAAGCATTCCGTTGGCATAGCCTTTGGCCGGTGCCCATCCTTCGGGCTGGATCACTTGATGAGACATTGAATTTCCTTTTCAGACAGGCGCTTAGACGCCAAGATATTGATCGGCCACACTGCTATCGAGGGCATCCATGCGCCCCGACCAGACAGAGGCACCGCGTTCCAGAATGACAGCGCGATCCGCGATCTGTCGCAGTTCGGCCAGTGATTTATCGACAACCAGCAAGGCCAGTCCCGCGTCACACTTGAGCGTGGCAACAGCGGCCCAGATTTCCTGACGCACCACAGGGGCCAGCCCCTCGGTCGCCTCGTCCAGCAGCAGCAGCGTGGGGTTGGTCATCAACGCACGGCCAATCGCCAGCATTTGCTGTTCGCCCCCCGACAACGACCCCGCAATCTGGTCACAGCGTTCGCCCAGACGGGGAAACAGGGCGCAGACTTTCTCGAAATCCCACGGGCCGGGGCGCGCGGCGGCGATCAGGTTTTCGTAAACGGTCAGCGGGCCAAAGCACCGCCGCCCTTCGGGGACCAGACCCAGACCCGCCTGCGCAGCCTTGTAGCTGGGCAACGGGCCTATATCGCGGCCATTGAAATGCACCGTGCCGCCTGACTGTTTCAGCATCCGGCAGATCACCTTGATCGTGGTGGATTTACCCATGCCATTGCGCCCCATCAGCGCGCAAACCTCGCCTGCCTCAAGGGCCAGATCGACGCCGAACAAGGCTTGGGACGGGCCATAAGACGCCGTGATTCCCTTAAGTTCCAACAAGCTCATGCCGCATCCTCCGCACCCAGATAGGCCTCGCGCACGGCCGCGTCGCGTTTGATTTCATCGGCAGTGCCCGTGGCGATCACCTGCCCGTAGACCAAAACGCTGATCCGGTCAGCAAGGGCGAAAACCGCGTCCATATCATGTTCAACCAGCAAGATCGGGGCCTGTGCGCGCAAATCATCCAAAAACCCCGTCAGCCGTTTCGACCCCGAAGCCCCCAGCCCCGCCATCGGTTCATCCATCAAGAACACCTTGGGGTCCAGCGTCAGGGCGACAGCGACCTCAAGCAGGCGGCGTTGACCGTGGGACAGATCGGCGGTGCGTTTGGCGGCCTGATCGGCCAGCCCCACCCGCTCCAACGCTGCCATGCCGCGATCGACCAGCGCGCGGTCTTTCATCACGGGTCGGAAAAACCGCATGACAGCCCCGTCATGGCCCAATGCGCCCAGCACAGTGTTTTGCAGCACCGTATATTCCATGGCGAGCGACGAGATCTGGAAGGTGCGACCCAGCCCTGCCCGCGCCCGCGCCACTGTCCCCAAAGGGGTCACGTCGCGGCCTGCAAATTCCACCGTACCGCTGTCAGACCGCAGCCCGCCCGCAACCTGTTTGATCAGCGTTGACTTGCCAGCCCCGTTCGGGCCGATCAGGGCGTGGATTTCGCCCGGCATCAGGGTCAGCGACACATTATCCGTCGCCTTCAGCGCGCCAAAGCTTTTGTTAAGGTCGGATAATTTCAGCAAAGGATCAGTCATGTGCCACCTCGCGTCCGGCAATCGTGCCGATCAGACCACCGCGCGCAAACAGCACGACCCCCAGCAACAACAGCCCCAGATAGACCTGCCAGAATTCGCTAATGCCGCCCAATGTATGTTCCAGCAAAATAAACAGCGCGGCCCCGGCCACAGGGCCGAACAACCGCCCCACCCCGCCCAGAATGACAAAGATCATGATTTCCCCGCTGGTGTGCCAGCTGAACATCGTGGGGCTGACGAAACGGTTAAGATCAGCAAACAGCGCCCCCGCCAGCCCCGTCACAGCCCCCGATATCACAAAGGCCACCAGCCGGATACGAAACGGCGTAAGGCCCACGGTTTCGACCCGTTCCGCGTTTTGCCGCGCAGCCGATAGCGCCAGCCCAAAGGGGGCCTTGGCCAGACGGCCCGCGCCGAACAGGACAATGGCCAGGACCCCGAAAGCGATGGCAAAAAACTGGATCGGGTCAAGGGTGTTCAACCCCGGAAAATCGTTGCGAATATAGATAGATAGCCCGTCTTCACCGCCGTAGGCTGGCCATGAAATCGCGAAATAATACAGCATCTGCCCAAAGGCGAGCGTGATCATGATAAAGTAAACGCCCGTGGTGCGCAGGCTCAGCGCGCCAATCGCGAGGGCGGCAAGCGCTGCTGCGATGATGGCCACGCCCCAGATCACCAGCATCGATTTGGTGCCTTCGATCAGAAACGGGGTTTCCATCAGGGGCGTATAGCTTTGGGCGTGGCTGGCAAGGATGCCCATCGCATAGCCCCCCAGCCCGAAAAAGGCAGCATGGCCGAAACTGACCAGACCGCCCAGACCCAGTGCGATGTTGAGGCCAACCCCCGCCAAGGCAAGGATTGCGGCCTTGGTGGCCAGGGTGATGATAAACGGCTCGTCCAGCGCAAAGGCGGCCAGTGCGGTAACGGGCAGGATCGCGAATAGAATGACGTTCAGAAAGGTTTCGCGGGTCATGTTACGTCCCTCCAAACAGGCCGGAGGGTTTGAACAGCAACACCCCCACCATCAAGATGTAAATCGCCATGGAGGCGACAGCCGACCCGACGGACGTGGCCGATGATGCCTGCATGAATATCCCCAGAAGCGGCGGCAGCAGCACGCCCCCCAAGGTATCGGTCAGGCCCACCAGCAACGATCCGACCAGCGCGCCCTTGATCGACCCGATGCCGCCGATCACGATCACCACAAAGGCAAGGATCAACACAGGTTCGCCCATGCCGACCTGCACCGACTGGATCGCGCCGACCAACGCACCGGCAAGCCCGGCAAGCGCGGCACCAAGGGCAAACACCAAGGTATAAAGCTTTGAGATATCAACGCCCAATGCGGCAATCATCTCGCGGTCGGCCTCTCCTGCGCGGATCTGGACGCCGATGCGGGTTTTGGCGATCAGCCAGAACAGCCCCAAGGCCACCAGCAAGCCCACGCCGATAATCACCAGCCGGTACAGCGGGTACAGAATGCCCCCCGGCAACATCACCGGTCCGGCCAGCGCCGCAGGCACATCAAGGAACAGCGGAAAGGAGCCGAAAAGCCAGCGCGTCCCTTCCGAGAAAATAAGGATCAACGCAAAGGTGGCCAGCACTTGGTCCAAATGGTCGCGTTCATAAAGGCGGCGGATCACCAGCAGTTCGACCAGCGCACCAGCAGCAGCGGCGGCAGCAAGTGCGGCGACCAAGGCCAGCGCAAAGGAACCGGTCCAGCCCGCCACCGCAGCAGCGGCAAAGGCACCGACCATATAGAGCGATCCGTGGGCCAGATTGATCAACCCCATGACGCCAAAAATCAACGTCAAACCGGCAGCCATCAAGAATAGCATTACCCCGAACTGAAGTCCGCTCAGAACCTGTTCGATCAATAATATCAGGGACATATAGGTCGTTCCTCAGGTGAATATTGCAGGCATCGACCTGTCAAAATGTGCTGCGCCGACAGAGCGGCGCAGCACGTTGGATTACATTTTGCAGTCTGCACCATAGACATCTTGATGGTTGCTGGCCGCGACCCCGATGATCTTGTTGGTCACGATGTCACCCTCTTTGACGACTTCGCGCATGTAGATATCCTGGATCGGATGGTGGTTTGGTGCAAAGGCAAACGCACCACGTACCGATGCGAAATCAGCCTCTTCCAATGCGGCCTGAAAGGCGGCGGCGTCTTTCACATCGGCTTTGCCCATCGCGCTTTGCAACAACAACGCCGTGTCATAGCCCTGTGCCGCATAAAGCGACGGCAAACGGCCATACTCTGCCTGGAAATCGGCAACGAATTTCTTGTTCGCCTCGTTGTCGATGTCCTTGGACCAGTGCGATGTGTTCTTGACACCCAAGGCCGCATCACCGATCGCGCCCAAGATTCCCTGATCAAAACTGAACGCAGGGCCCATTACTTTCTTATCCACACCGGATCCGGCATATTGTTTCATAAATGAAATTCCCATGCCCCCAGGCAGGAAGAAATAGACCGTATCGGCATCTGATGCGCGTATTTGTGCAATCTCTGCGGCATAGTCTGTCTGGCCCAATTTGGTATAAACCTCGTCAACGACCTCACCTGTGAAGGTGCGTTTGAACCCGGTCATGCCATCGGTCCCCGCAGGATAGTTGGGTGCCATCAGGAATACTTTTTCGATGCCATTCTCGCTGGCCCATGACCCGCTTGCCTCGTAAAACGCATCATTCTGCCACGCCACGTTAAAGTAGAAGGGGCTACAGCCCTTGCCGGCCAGCGCCGACGGACCCGCGTTTGGTGACAGATAGAATTTGCCCTGTGCGGTGACCGCTGGCACCACGGCCATCGCAAGGTTGGACCAGATGATACCGGTCATCACATCGACCTTTTCGGACTGGATCAGCTTGTCGGCCAGTTGCACCGCGATATCCGGCTTGCGCTGGTCGTCTTCGATCACAAGCTCCAGGTTTTCATTGCCCTTGGCCGCCAGCACAAAGCCGTCGCGCACGTCGAGCCCAAGGCCCGCACCGCCGCCTGACAGGGTCGTGATCATCCCGACCTTGACCTTGCCGCCATGGGCTTCGGCATAGGCCATCCCGGCGCTTAATGCGGCAATCGAGGCCGCTGCAATCAGTGATTTCAGTTTCATAACTCTCTCCGTTGAAGTGTTGAGCCTCTTTAGACGGGCTCGTTTGGTCGTTTCACAGTGACGTTTGCGGGCTGGCCGTCAAGCAGTGCGGGCTTAAGTAACCCGCGACTTTACTTTATATTTATCGTCGTCCCACAGATTGTTGTTCATGACATCGGCGACGATCTTGACCGCCGCAGTCACGTCGGCGCTGTCGATATAAAGCGGGGTAAAGCCAAAGCGCATGATATCAGGCGCGCGAAAATCGCCGATCACACCACGGTCAATGACGGCCTGCATCGCGGCATAGCCTTGTTCAAAGCGCCAAGACACCTGACTGCCCCGGATCGCCGGATCACGGGGGCTGGCCAGCGTCAGCGCAGGCACATCACGTTCGATCTCGGCGATGAACTGCTCTTGCAGCGCGATCGACGCGGCGCGCAGATCGTTCATGTCCACATTCGCCCAAAGCTCCATCGCGACCTCGAGGGCGGTCAGCTGGATCACAGGGGGCGTGCCCACGCGCATCCGCTCGATCCCGTTACCGGGGGCGTAATTAAGATCAAATTCAAAGGGTTGACGGTGTCCCAACCATCCGGCCAACGCAGGTTCAACGCTATCCGCCAGATCGGGCCGGACATAGATGAAACCGGGCGCGCCGGGGCCGCCATTGAGGTATTTATAGGTACAGCCCACAGCAAATTCAGCATTCGATCCAGCCATATCCACCGGCAAAGCCCCAGCCGAATGGGCCAGATCCCAGACCATCACAGCGCCCTTTGCATGCGCCAGATTGGTCATCGCCTTCATGTCGTGTTTGCGCCCCGTGCGGTAATCCACCTCGGTCAACATCACCACGGCGATGTCTTCGCTGATCGCATCCGCCACCTCTTCCGGGGCCACGGTGCGCAACTCATAGCCCTGCTCCAGCAGCTTCACCAGCCCCTCGGCCATGTACAGATCAGACGGAAAGTTGCCCGTGTCGCTCAGGATCACGCGGCGGTCCTTGCGCAGCTTCAGCCCCGATGACAACGCCTGAAACACCTTGATCGACAGCGTGTCGCCCATGACGACGGACCCGTCCGGCGCGCCGATGATGCGCGCGACCATATTGCCGACGCGGGAAGGCTGCTCCATCCAGTTGGCCTTGTTCCAGCCGCGGATCAGCATTTCGCCCCATTCATCCGCCATCATCGCCTGCACCCGTGCAGGCACGGCGCGCGGCAGCGGCCCCAGCGAATTTCCATCCAGATAGATCACGCCCCCGGGCAGGAAAAACGCCTCTTTATTCAGTATATCAGCCACTTAAAGCGCTCCTCTTACGTGCCATAATTCAGGGAAAAGTTCGACTTCGAGCATCTTGCGCAGATAGGCTACACCATTGGTCCCCCCCGTCCCGCGTTTGAAACCGATGATCCGCTCTACGGTCGTGACATGGTTAAAACGCCAGCGGCGAAAGTAATCTTCAAGATCAACGAGCTTTTCCGCCAATTCGTAAAGCGCCCAATGTTTCGACGGGTTTTCATAGACTTGCTGCCACAGATCCTGAACCGCCGGGCGGGCCTCCCAGTTTGTGGTGCCGGGATCGCCGGCAAGGGGCGCATGGTCTAACCCCTTGCAAAGATGCGCAATTGCGACCTGATACAGACTGGGTTGCGCCAGTTCGTCTTGCAACGCCTTGAGCGCATCGGGTTTATGTTTATGCACCTGCATCAAAGCGCCGTTGCGGTTGCCCAGCAGATATTCGACCAGCCGGTATTGGTGCGACTGGAACCCGCTGGAGTTGCCCAAAGACGGCCGGAACGCGGTGTATTCGCTGGGGGTCATCGTGCGCAACACATCCCACGCGCTGTTAAGCTGTTCAAATATCCGCGCCACGCGCGACAGCATCTTGAAGGCCGACGCCAGATCATCCGACAGCATCACCCTGCGGGCCGCCTGCAATTCATGAATGGCCAGCCGCATCCACAGCTCGGACGTCTGGTGCTGCACGATAAACAACATCTCGTCATGGGCATCACTTAGCGGATGCTGCGAGGATAAAATCGCATCCAGCCCCAGATAATCGCCATAGGACATGTCCTTGGCAAAATCCATTCTTGCCCCTTTTGAGGCCTCTTCAAAACTGCTCATTCTTTTTCCCTCAGCGCGAAACGCTGTATTTTCCCTGTCGCGGTTTTCGGCAGAACATCAATAAAACGGATGTCCCGTGGATATTTAAACGG
This sequence comes from Sulfitobacter sp. SH22, assembly GCF_965641905.1. Taxonomy (NCBI): domain Bacteria; kingdom Pseudomonadati; phylum Pseudomonadota; class Alphaproteobacteria; order Rhodobacterales; family Roseobacteraceae; genus Sulfitobacter; species Sulfitobacter sp. SH22. The sequence goes on along the minus strand of NZ_OZ282573.1, from coordinate 502,013 downwards.
CGCAATGGTCGCTTTAACATGATCCTGCAACAGCTTGATTGTGCTTGTATCTTTTGGTGCGCCTTTGGTCAAAACGACATGCGCCTGCACGATGGAGCCGCGCTGCTCGTCCGGCTTCGCGACCACGGCACATTCCGCTACAAAAGGATGCGACAGCAATGCCGCCTCGACCTCGGGACCCGCAATATTATACCCGGACGAGATGATCATATCATCGTTGCGCGCGGCAAAATGCAGGTATCCATCGGCGTCCATGCTGAAACTGTCACCGGTGATGTTCCACCCGTTCTGGACGTAAACCGCCTGCCGGCCATCGGCCAGATAGCGGCACCCTGTCGGCCCCCGCACGGCAAGCCGCCCGACCTCTCCGCGCGGCAGCTCCGCACCATCTTCGCCAATTACCTTGGCCTCGTATCCGGCGACGGGCTTGCCGGTGCAGGCCGCGCGGTGATCGTCAAACCGGTTCGAGATAAAGATATGCAGCATCTCGGTCGCGCCGATCCCGTCCAGCATCGGCTTGCCGGTTTTTTCCTGCCAATCGTGGTAAACAGGCGCGGGCAAGGTTTCGCCCGCACTGACGGCCGCCCGAAGGCTTGACAGATCGGCACCACGGTCCATCGCCGCCAACATCGCGCGATAGGCGGTGGGGGCCGTGAAACACACAGTCGCCTTATATTTCTCGATGATCTCGATCATATTCGGCGGTGACGCGTTTTCCAGCAAGGTCGCTGCCGCACCGAAGCGCAAAGGAAAGATCGCCAGCCCCCCCAGGCCAAAGGTAAACGCCAGCGGCGGCGATCCTACGAACACATCGCTCGGTGTGACCTGCAAAACCTCGCGGGCATAGCCGTCAGCGATGATCAACAAATCGCGGTGAAAATGCATCGTCGCCTTGGGGCTGCCCGTCGTACCCGAGGTAAACCCAAGCAGCGCCACATCATCGACAGCCGTATCAACCGCGTGAAACTGAACGGGTTTCTCAAGCGCCAGCCGGTCCAGTTCGGCGTCATGGTTGCTGGTGCCGTCAAACCCCACAACCGATTTCAAGTATTGAGACCCCTTGGCGCAGGCCGTCATTTCATCCATCAACCGCGTATCACAAATCGCGTGGCTGATCTGGGCCTTGTCGACAATCGCCGTTAACTCTCCGGCGCGCAGCATGGGCATGGTGTTTACCACCACCGCCCCCGCTTTGGTCGCCGCCAGCCAACAGGCCACCATCGCAGGGTTGTTCGCCGACCGGATCAACACGCGGTTGCCGGGTTTCAGCTCCAGGTTCTCGACCATCGCGCGCGCCAGCTTGTTGGTCCAGTCCGTCAGTTCCTTATACGTCCGGCGGCGGCCATTTCCGATCAGCGCAGTGTGATCACCGAACCCTTTTTCCACCATTGAATCAGTAAGTTCCACACCGATATTCAAGCGATCGGAATAGTCGAACCCGTCAAGCAGCAGGTCCGGCCAACTGTCCTTGGGCGGCAGGTTGTCGCGTGAAAACCTATCGAAATGTCCTGACGGCTGCATGTCCACCTCTCCCTACATCGCGCCAATGGTCTGGCGTGCGATAACAACCCGCTGCACGTCCGATGCACCCTCATAGATGCGCAGCGCACGAATTTCGCGGTACAGGCTTTCCACCATCATCCCGTGACGGACCCCGTCACCACCAAACAGCTGAACCGCCTTGTCGATCACCAGTTGCGCGTGATCCGTGGCAAACAGCTTGGCCATCGCCGCCTCGCGGGTGACCCTCGGCGCGCCCTGATCCTTTAGCCAGGCGGCGCGGTAAATCAGCAAGGCCGAGGCATCCACATCCACAGCCATATCCGCGATATGGCCCTGTACCATCTGCAAATCCGCCAGCGGCTTGCCCTGCACCTCGCGCGTTGTCACACGCTGCAATGCCTCGTCCAGCGCCCGGCGGGCAAAACCCAAAGCGGCCGCGGCAACCGTCGAGCGGAACACATCCAAGACCGACATCGCAATGGCAAACCCCTGCCCCGGTGCGCCCAGCATGGCGGACGCAGGCACGCGGCAATCGGTGAAACGCAAGGTCGCCAAAGGATGCGGCGCAATCACCTGCAAGCGCTCGGCAATCTCGAACCCCGGCAAAGCGGCGGGCAGGATAAAGGCAGAAAGCCCCCGCGCGCCCGGCGCTTCTCCGGTCCGCGCAAAAAGCGTGTAAACATCTGCGATCCCACCATTGGAAATCCAGGTCTTCTCGCCATTCAGAACATAGTCATCCCCATCCCGCGTCGCCGTCATGGTAGAATTCGCGACATCGGAACCGGACTGCGGCTCGGTCAGGGCAAAGGCAGAAATCGCCGCGCCCGACCGCGTCTTGGGCAACCACTCGGCCTGCTGTTCAGGGGTCCCGAACAGACTGATCGCACCGGTCCCAAGCCCCTGCATGGCAAAGGCAAAATCGGCCAACCCGTCATGCCGCGCCAGGGTTTCGCGGATCAGGCACAGGCTGCGCACATCCAGCGCCTCACCGCCCTGCGCACCGGAATAGCGTAACCAACCGCCCCCGCCCAACATCGCCACCAGCGACCGACACGCCGCATCCGTATCGCTATGATCCACGCCGGCCAAAGCCCCCGCGGACCAGACATCCAAATCATCGGCCAACGCCCGATGCCGGTCCTCAAAAAACGGCCAATCCAGAAAACTGCGGTCAGACATGACGCCCCGCCCCCCTGTTCATTTTGCCAGATAAACTCCCGCCGGAGGCTCCCGTCCTCACATCAAACACCACCGCTCAATTCCCCTCGAACACGGGCCGCTGCTTGGCGACAAAAGCGTTATAGGCGCGCTCGAAATCGCCGGTTTGCATGCAGATCGCCTGCGCCTGCGCCTCGGCCTCGATCGCCTGTTCGATCGACATCGACCATTCCTGCGCCAGCATCGTCTTGGTCATCATATGGGCAAAGTTTGGACCCGACTGGATTTGCTGCGCCAGCGCCAGCGCGTCAGCCTCCAATGCATCGCCTGCCACAAGACGGTTGAAAAAGCCCCAGCGTTCGCCCTCCTCCGCCGACATGGACCGCCCGGTATAGAGCAACTCTGCCGCGCGGGTCTGGCCGATGATGCGCGGCAGGATCGCGCAGGCCCCCATGTCACAGCCCGCAAGCCCGACACGGGTGAACAAAAACGCCGTCTTTGCCTCGGGCGTGGCCAGCCGCAGGTCGGATGCCATGGCGATGATCGCGCCTGCGCCCACACAAATACCATCCACGGCGGCGATCACCGGTTTGCCGCAGTTCACGATGGCCTTGACCAGATCGCCGGTCATACGGGTAAAGCGCAGCATGTCTTTCATGTTCATGCGCGTCAGCGGCCCGATGATGTCATGCACATCTCCGCCCGAGCTGAAATTCCCGCCGTTCGACCCAAAAATCACCACATCCACGTCATCGGCATAGACCAGATCACGGAACCAGTCGCGCAGTTCGGCGTAGCTGTCAAAGGTCAGCGGGTTCTTGCGGTCTGGGCGGTCCAGACGGACCGTGGCGATGCCGTCCTTGATTTCGCAGAGAAAGTGTTTCACGTCGCTACGCATGGCTTGGGTCATTTATTTTTTCCTTATTTTCAGCAGCTTGCGCCACCACAATTAATTGCGCGGCCATGGCGCGGGCATCTGCCGCGCTGATCCCGCTAAGCATCTCGTTGATCCAGCCCTCGTGGGCGTTGGCCTGGCGTGCGAATTCCACATTGCCTGCCGGTGTCAGCCGCAAGGTCATCGCGCGGCGGTCCCCCGGGACAGGAACCCGTTCTACCAGCCCTTCGTCGGCCAAACGATCCGCGATACCGGTGACATTACCGTTGGACACCCGCAACACACCTGAAAGCTGGCTCATCTTCAGGCCTTCGGGGTGGCGCGACAGGGCGGCCATCACGTCAAAGCGCGGCAGGGTGGTCTTGAAATCGACCCGCAGTTTGTCGCGCAGGTGCCCGTCCACGTGGCGGGTCAGCCGCAGCAACCGCAACCACAGGCGCAGCCGATCTTTCGACGGGCTGCTCATATCTCGCCGCCCGATACCGACAGCGCATGGCCATTGACCATCGACGCGCCGGATGAGGCAAGAAATGCCACAGCCGCCACCACTTCGTCGGTGGTGATCATGCGCCGCATCGGGTTGCCGCCGACAACCAGTTTTTCCGCCTTTTCGCGGGGGATATCAAAGCGGGTCATCACGTTGTTCACCGCCGCCTGCCCCATATCGGTATCCACGAAACCCGGGCAGACCGCGTTGCAGGTGATGCCGTCACGGGCGACTTCCTTGGCCAGTGCGCGCACCAGCCCGATCACCCCGTGTTTTGCCGCCACATAGGCCGAGATATTGGGCCCGCCCTGCAAACCGGCGGTCGAGGCGATGGCAATCAGACGCCCTCCTGCCTGCATCCCTGCCAAGGCGGCGCGGAAGGTCAGGAAGGTGCCGGTCAGGTTCACGTCCAGCGTCGATTGCCAGTCGGCCAGCGTCATGTCGCGCAGCTTGGCGGGTTTACCGGCACCTGCATTGGCGATCACGATATCATAGGGCGCGTCGAACAGCGCCTGAACCGATGCCTCGTCGGTTACATCCAGGATGCGGCACGTCATGCCGCGGCCCCCGTCGGTTTCCTCAAGCGCGTCCATCCGGCGGCCCACGATGGTGACATGTGCACCGTCCTGCGCGAAATGCCGTGCGATGGCGCGCCCGATGCCCGATCCGCCCCCTGTGACAAGTACTCTAACCATCAGACACGCCCTTCCATTTCTGCGGCGCGGTCGGCATTGCGCCACGCCTGATCTCGTCCCGCCTCATAGGGTTTTGGCCAGACCGCCTGACGGTCGCCAATTGCGGCCCCCTGATGCAAGGTCCAATAGGGATCGGCCAGATGCGCCCGCGCAAGGCAGACCAGATCGGCCCGCCCCGCCATGAGGATTGAATTCACGTGATCGGCCTCGAATATATTGCCGACCGCCATCGTCTTGATCCCGCCATCGTTGCGGATCCGGTCCGAGAACGGGGTTTGGAACATGCGGCCATAGACTGGCTTGGCTTGGGTCGAGGTCTGTCCGGCTGAAACGTCAATGATATCCGCCCCTGCCGCGTCAAACAACGCTGCGATTTCAACGGCTTCTTCAGGGGTTACCCCGTCATCGCCCGCCCAGTCATTGGCCGAAATACGCACCGCCATCGGTTTGCCTGCGGGCCAGACAGCACGCATCGCGGCAAAGACCTCCAACGGATAGCGCATCCGGTTTTCAAGGCTGCCGCCATAGTCATCATCACGCGTATTCGAGAGCGGAGAGATAAAGGACGAGACCAGATAGCCGTGCGCCGCGTGCAGTTCGATCATATCGAACCCTGCGCGGTCGGCCATTTCGGCTGCGGCGACAAACTGTGCCGTCACGGCGTCCATATCCGCACGGGTCATTGCCTTTGGCACCGCGTTTTCATCCGACCACGGGATCGCCGAGGCTGACAGCAACGGCCAATTGCCCGACGGCAAGGGCGCATCCATCTTTTCCCAACCGACCTGCGTCGATCCTTTGCGGCCCGCATGGCCGATCTGGCAACATATTTTCGCATCTGTTTCAGCATGGACGAAATCGGTCAGCCGCTTCCATGCGGCCTCGTGCGATGGTGCATACAGCCCCGGACAACCCGGCGTGATCCGCCCGTCCGCCGATACGCAGGTCATTTCGGTATAAACCAGCCCCGCCCCGCCTTTTGCGCGTTCGCCGTAGTGGATCAGATGCCAGTCGGTCGGCGCGCCATCGACCGCCTTGTACTGCGCCATGGGCGATACCACGATGCGGTTTTCCAGTGTCATATCGCGCAATTGGAAGGGTGCGAACATCGGCGCGCGGGCGGGCAGATTGGTGCCTGCGCCCGCTTGCTTCATGAACCACGCCTCTGCCCCGCCCAGCCATTTCGGATCGCGGGCGCGCAGGTTTTCATGGCTGATGCGTTGGCTGCGGGTCAGCATCGAATAGTTCAACTGCACCGGATCAAGATCAAGATAGCGTTCCACGTCCTCGAACCACTCGACCGAATTGCGCGCGGCCGATTGCAGGCGCAGCACTTCCAAACGGCGCGCGGCCTCGTATTTTTCAAAGGCGGTCGCCAGATCCGCATCATCCGTCACATGTTTCGCCAGCGAGATTGCGGATTCCAAGGCCAGTTTCGTGCCCGACCCGATGGAAAAATGCGCCGTAGCCGAAGCATCGCCCAGCAGAACGACATTCTCGTGGCTCCATTTTTCACACAACACACGGGGGAATTTGATCCAGGCCGACCCGCGAATATGCCCCGCGTTGGTCATCAGCTTGTGACCGCCCAGATGGTCCTTGAAGATTTCCTCGCAGGTGGCGATCGATTCCTGCTGGGTCATCTCGCCAAAGCCGTAGGCATCATAGGTTTTCTGCGAGCATTCCACGATGAAAGTCGCCGTATCGGGATCGAATTGATAGGCATGAACCCAGACCCAGCCTTTGTCCGTCTTCTCGAAGATAAAGGTAAAGGCGTCGTCGAATTTCTGATGCGTGCCCATCCAGACAAAGGGACAGCGGCGCACATCGATATCGGGCTTGAATGTGTCCTCAAATTCAAGCCGTGTTTTTGAATTCAACCCGTCGCAGGCCACGACCAGATCATAGTCATCCATATAGGCGGATGCCGATTTCACTTCGGTTTCGAACTGCAGGTTAACGCCAAGGGCACGGGCGCGGTCTTGCAAGATCAGCAGTAGCTTTTTGCGCCCGATCCCGCAAAACCCGTGACCGGAGGACGTGATCACCTGCCCTTTGTGATGGAGCGCAATATCATCCCAATAGGCGAAATGGCTGCGGATTTCAGCAGCACTGACAGGATCGTTTTGTTCAAGGTTATCAAGCGTTTCATCTGACAGAACCACACCCCAGCCAAAGGTGTCATCAGGCTTGTTGCGTTCCAGAACGGTGACATCTGCATTCGGTTGGCGCAGTTTGAGCGAGATCGCAAAATACAGCCCCGCAGGCCCGCCCCCCAGACATATTGCACGCATCCCGTCTCTCCCGATTGGTGTCGTTAACCGTGACGGTAGAGTGAGTCGCTTTTTTCTTCAAGCATATATATTTTAATCCTAAAATACCTAGTCGCAGAGCGTCCGGACGCGCAAGCCGAACCGTGCACCAACACGAAGGCTGCAGAAACGCTTCTATGCGTTGTTTGTTAAGCGAAATTTTAAGATGAGTGGTGCCCCCACACGGCGAGTGGTGAAGATGTTCATTCCCCTAAGCTACTGATAGTAAGGATAACTTCAAGCCACCATTTTCCTCCGTGTAACTTAATGTGTTACCTTCAAGGCCCCGCGCATGATGAGCTAACAACATAGCCTGAATGGGCATACAGTCCTCAGTAGCCGCTCTGCATCGGAAGCTGTTTAAGATGTACTCGACCACGACAAAAACTCGCAAAAGTAGCAGTATGCCTATTGAAAACAACCAATTACTTAACTAGCGTTGAATTTCGTGCGGGCGGGTAGCCTATGGCTCGGCTACCTTCGTGTAGTCTTTGTAAGTAAACAGTGAAAACTGGTTGGGGCTCATGTCTCATCTATCTTCGCAAGAGGATCAAATCTATGAATTGTTGCGCCCGCACGTCCAAATCTGGAGACTAAATGGAAAAAGATCAAATAGACAAACTGAGGAACCGTATTTGGATCACTGAACGTTGCCATATGAACGCTGAGATCCGAAACAGATATTTGGAATATTACTTTCACATTACCCTAGCTTTATTTGCATTATCATCTATTTTTATTGCGCTATTCCAGAATGAAACCAATGTTTCCAGCTTCGAAAACATATTAACTTTTACAACTATCTGCACCCTTTCAATATCGCTTCTAATATTCGGATTCAGCTTTGGAGAAGTTGCCGCTCAACATCGCTCATGCTACCTCGACTTGCAAAGGCTCCGCATTGAAGATTCAGGCACGGAGGGCAGCCTTAATGCTAGATATATCAACACATTGAGTTATTACCCAAATCACTCCACATCAGGGCTTTGTTGCACAAATCGGGTGAAGGACGTTTTTCCCCTTCCCCCAGACGGACTTAGCTTACAGGCTCAGTGATGGGTATGCCAAGAGCGGTGTAGCGGTTGAGGACGGCGATACGGACTTGGATTTCCGCGACCTGCCTTTCGAAGTCCCTGGCCATTAGCGATTGGCCGAGTAGTTTTATACAATGCATCTTCGTTTCGACGCGGCTTCGGCGATGGTATCCACTCCAGCGTCGCCACAGAGTGCGACCCAAGTATCGCTGCGCACTGACCGCGTCATTTCGGGCAATAGCTCCGGCGCTCGTCGGTTTCCAGGGCTTGGCATTCTTGCGTGGCGGGATCACTGCATGGGCCTCTCTGGCGGCAATCGCCTCGTGGCATTTACGCGTGTCATACGCCCCATCTGCGGTGACGCTGCCGATGTCTTGATCGGGCGGGATTTGGTTCAGAAGTTCGGGCAGAATGGGAGCGTCTCCGACGTTGCTGCTGGTGACCTCAACCGTCCGAACCTCCAGTGTTTCCTCATCGATTCCAATATGAATCTTGCGCCAGATGCGTCGTTTGGAGACACCATGCTTACGGGCATTCCATTCGCCCTCTCCTTCGGCTTTGATACCGGTGCTGTCGATGAGCAGGTTCAGCGGTCCTTTGGACCCGCGATACGGCAAGCTCACGTTCAGTGTTTTCTGACGTCGACATAAGGTGCTGAAATCCGGCGCGGCCCAATCCAGCCCGACCAGTCGCAGCAGGCTCTGGACGAACCCAGTTGTCTGTCGAAGCGGCAGGCCAAACAGGACTTTCAGCGTCAAGCAGGTCTGAATGGCGGCGTCACTGAATTGTTGCTGCCGACCGCGCTTGCCGCTTGGCGGCGGCGTCCAAACCATCTCTGGATCAAACCAGATCGACAACGATCCACGTTGCTTCAAGCTGTCATTGTAGGATGACCAATTCGTGGTCTTATATTTGGTAGGGGTCCAACTGCTCATGCCTTCCAGTTATCACGCTGGATTCATACAGTGAATCCCATCCGAGGATTTGTGCAACAAAGCCCCACATCAGACTACTTATCTATTGCAGTTTCAAGTATATTTAGCCGAAAACAAAACCTTACAGACCCCAATGGAAATAATATTGAATTTTCCATTTTTTTTCGTATTAAATATGCTACCTCATGGATTACATCACGCCTTTTTGCATCCGCCTTCGCTCTGACGCCAGTAGCTTTAGCCACGTTTTCATTGATGCATTAACCTGTTAATAGCTAAATTATGAAAGCGGACAATGAACATTACTTCTCAAAATATTTTTGAAAGTCATTTCTCAAGAGAGATGCTGCTTGAACTAATAGACACCCATTTGAACACTAGCAGCGCACGGGGTGTTGATGGAACAAATTATGATCGGTTTTACGAAAATCGAGAAAGTGAAGTAGCCCTTATCTCGATCCGAGCGTTGAGTGGACAGTATAAATTCTCACCTTTTCGGCAGAAACTGATAATAAAAAATGCTGAAAGCCCGCCACGTCAGGTCTCCATTCCAACTATAAGGGATAAGTTAACACTACGCGCACTCAACAATTTTCTGGCAGAGTGCTTTAATGGCGCTCGCCCTCAACACTCACATCAAGTAATTTCTTCAGCTATCAAGTCTGCCCAGACTTCAATAGCAACCGACAAATTTGTAAAGCTTGATATACAGTCATTTTACGATAAAATTGACCATAAAATATTGATGCAGAATATTCGAAACAGAGTTCGATCCGAAGCCCCGCTAATGCTGATTGAAGCTGCAATTAAAACGCCAACTGGTGCAGCAATAGCTGAGGCAAAGGTAAACAAAGTTGGAGTGCCTCAGGGCTTAAGTATCTCCAATATACTAGCGTCAATCTATTTGAAGAGCATAGATGAGAAATTTGGCAATATCCTTGGCTTAAGCTACCACCGTTACGTTGATGATATTCTTTGCATAACTTCAGAGATTGAAGCAGAGCACTTTGCTGCATTAATAGCTAAGGACTTGAAGCGAAAAAAGAAGTTAAATACCCACCCAATCGGCAGCGGAAAATCGGAGATCACCTCCGTTTTGGAAAGTATGGTGTATTTGGGATATGATTTTTGTGGGACAAAAATATCTGTCCGAAAAAGCACCGAAAAGAAATTGCTTAGCAGCCTAATGCGTATAATTGCCTCCGCCACGGAAGACAGCTTGGAGAGATCAATTTGGAGATTGAATCTTCGGGTATCTGGATGTCGACTGAATGAAAGTAATGTTGGTTGGATGTTTTACTTTTCTCAAATAAATGACAAGCAGCTACTTTCTCGAATTGACGCCCAAGTAAAAAAGGCGATCAATATTAAATTTGGGAGCTCGACTTATGATCGCTGCAAGAAACTGATAAAATCCTATCACGAAGTAAAATATAACCACAAACAGAGTAAGTACTTTCAGAACTTTGATATTTTTTCGCGAGAAGATATTGTTTCTTTGTTAAATCGCGTTTTTCCAGATAGATTTAGAAACTTGGACAGAAAATCAGACGCTGAGATTAGACGGATATTTAATCGCTTTGTTTCTCGTGAGGTGAGAGAGATGGAAAGAGACACTCTTGGAAGCTTTTCATAACGTATAGTATTAGAGAAATTATAAAACTAATATCTCTAATAATACTTTAAAGAATTGGGCTTCTGTGAAGATGCAATCGATTTCGGAGCTAGCGCTATATTAAAAGGCTATTCACACCTTATAACACCTCCTTGTTCATTCCATCAATCCCACTAAAACACTCAGGTACCCTTGACGATCCGGTAGACTGATCTTTCAGAAACCCCAAGCCGTTCGGCAGCTTCTCGTTTCCCTAGACCCTGAGCCAGCAATTCCAGAACACTCTCCTTCTGAATCATCGCCGTTGGCTTCCTTCCCTTGTACTTGCCCAGCGCCTTCGCCCTAGCGATGCCTTCAAGCTGCCTCTCCAGCATCATCTCCCGTTCGAATTGGGCCACAGACCCCAAAACGTTCAGCATCAGCTTTCCAGTTGCATTGGTTGAGTCTAAGCCAAGGGCCAGTATCCTAAGGCCAACACCCTTGCCCTCAAGCTCCTCAAGGATCTCCCCCAAATGTTTGATTGATCTGGCCAAACGATCCAGCTTTGTAACGACTAAGGTGTCCCCTTCACGGGTGTAGTCGACAGCAGCCCTAAGCTGCTCCCTGAGGCCCACAGAGCTGACTTGCTCCTCGTACACCCGATCACACGGGATGGCCTTCAGTGACTCTGTCTGAGCCTCTAGGGATGCGTTCTGCTCTAGTGTTGATGTGCGTGCGTATCCGATCATCATCGTGATGTTCTCCTTAACTGACAATAGGGTTTAAGGAGTTGAGGCAGACCACCTGCCAAAAGCTAAAACCAACTCCATTGTCAGTACAAAGCGACACCATTGGGGCCTGACACATGGGCATGGTCTATTGGCAGACGTGAAGGCGCTGGGCGAAACCCATTATCAAAACGCCCTTCATTTGCGAAGGGCTGGGGGTCCAGCAATACCGACTTCAAAAACGGGGGCTATTGGTGTTGTTATTAATGTCGATTTTCACCGACTGCGTTTATGAGCTCCAGTCAAATCCATAGATGGCCCTGAGAGGCTTCGGGAGGGCCGCCAGACGGGTATGTCAGGCTTTGAGGTAAGGTTGCTAGGATTGGGCGTTGGAAAGCCCTCTATGAATCTCAATTTATTTAGTCAAAGCAACAACTTAAGGAGTTCACGCCGTCTTCGATTGCTCATTCCTCGGGCCCAAGGGAAGCCACTGGCCTACTAAGGTGCCTCAGTAAGATTCAATGCGTGGGTCGGGCTCCTGAAAAAATACACTCTATCAAAGTCGGAGCGAATTGGCCTTACGATTTCCGCATCTGCAAAATTTGTCGCGGAAGACGGCAAAAGGATCGTTGGGCGCTCCTTCGTTGGAAATATAGGCGGCACCATGCCCGAAACAATGACAAGCCAATGCTCATCGCACCGTCTGTAGCCCTTCAGCGCTTCGTGTTTCTTTTGGAGTATTGGGTTTAAATCTGCTTCCGTAAAGGGCTCGGTAATACCGCCCCGCGAGGCTGTAACGGCTGAAAAATTCTGTCCGTCATTGTAAAAGCCGATATTTTGCAAGAACTCAGGGATTTCAGGACACACGTGTGCATTCGGATAGTGCGCGACTTTATCCTCAATGCGTACGAGCATGACGCCTGATCGAGGCTCCATAGAGCGCGTTAACTCTTCGATTTTATCGACAATCACAGGAAGTGCCGCTTTAGATTTCTTAGGCACAACCGCTATTTCGTCATTGAACGCTAGGGTAACGATGACCGGAAGTGCGGGCCGCATTGCTTGCTCAAGAGCCTTGGCAAAGTCGTTCTGTGCTGCCTCGATCTGTTGTGCAGAAAATTTTCCTTCGGCAATTGGCCGCTGGGCGACTGTAATTTCAAGGCCTACAGTCTTGTTACCAATTCGCAATCGAAAGTCGGGGCGCTCCTCTGCCACAAGCCCGCTTTCGCAAGTCAAGATTTCATCATAATCAATCCTCTCAGACTGAGTGAACCAATGCAGCGCTGCCAGTTCATCCAATTTTTGTGGCGCGACCATTGCTAATTGTTCGAGAATTTCCATAAAATATCGTAGCAGGTAATCTTCTGTTTGCAAAAGTAATTTGGTTCCCAGCCAATGAGTTGTTCGCAGGCTTTTCCGCATAGTAGACTTCTTGACTAGCACCCACCAAGTCCTCCAGCTCGATTAGGGAGAAGTCTCAAAAGCGCTGGGCAGACCCAAGACAAAACCAACAATTCAGACGAAGGGCTGGGGGTCTGCCAAAATCGACTTCAAAAAGAGGGGTTATTGCTGTTGTTCTTGTCGCCGTTTCTCGTTGGCCAGCATTGAAAGACCTGAGTCGGCAAAGGTATGCCCACAAGGACTCTCTAAGGGGCCTTAGAGTGCGCTCTCATGTATCCATGGGGGTGTTGCAGGCTAACCCCTTTAACAGCTCTGTATGAATCGTGAAATGACGTTTTATCCGTCAAAGATCATCACTATCGCCCAGCGCCTTGGGCCTGTGGTTTCTGCTTTGGATCAGTCCATGGGAGGCAACTGATTATTCGGTCACATGAATGCAGACAGATAGACAATTCGTCTGAGGCCTCTGACCAAATACATGAACTTTCAAAAATTAGCGTTCATAGTTATGGCGTAATGTCCAAGGACCAACCTTCAGGGAACGTTGACGCTGTATTCAATCAGATTCCTAATCAAGGTATCAACCTAGGAACACCTAAGGGACGCCCTTCAACCAATAGCCAAAACGGGATGGCTGAGTCTGGGCTTGATACCGGCAATCTTCGCAAACGAGTCTGAGATTACCCTTGCCGCCGTTGCTGCATCGGTCCGCCTTACGATCAAGCAGTCATGCACAGGCAAGGCCGGAATAAGGTGATCCCTAGCAAGGGCAAGCATTGCATCGGAAATTATGTCTGACTCAACAGCCTGTAGCCGTATGGAACTTAGCTGACTGTCTTCTAGCTTCGTCAATATCGGGTGCTTGCCCAATACCGCATGCTTGATCTGGTTGAACTTGGTATTGTCATACTTGCCCCAGTCATCGCTTGGCACCTCTCCAAGGCCGATGATCAGATTGATTGTCTTCTTTACGTCATCCCTAGCCAATCCTTCGATTTGATAAAGGTCCAAGGTCAAGTCCAACGGCTCTTTTAGGAGGCCATAGATCAACGTTAGTTGGCATGCTGATATGTCGATTTCATAGACTGGTTCACCGTTGATGGTGATATCCTTTCTTAGATCGGAAGGCCAATTCAGGTAGCAATAACGCGGTCCGTAAAATCGCCCACCATAGTTCCAGTCGAAGTCGTACAGATTGCCATCGTTGTATATCCGATGGAGTAAGGGCGCTGGGCCGAAGTTAAACTGCCAAGCGGACAGAAATTCATTGATCTCATTTACGTCGGCTCTGAGTTGGCACAGCTTAGCCGTGTCGTCTGGATCAAGCACCTTACCGCTTTTCTCACCCTGAGACTTTTCGGCCTTCACAATGATCGGGGCAAATTGAGCCTGTGCAATCTTGTAGTGCTGACCCACAGTTGTTGGCGATATGCCGTATCCAGACATCATCTCCAGAAGGAGAGGCTTCGCCCTCAGTCTAGTTGCCCACATGAAGGAGGAGGTTTCGGGATGGTATCTTTCACTGTCAAAATCGCTGCTGCCCCTGAAGCCGTCAATCACCTCAATCAGTCCGAGGTCTGACCAAGCTGACTTGAGGGTTTCATAGTGACGGCTTTCGGCAACGGTATCCTTGAAGCCAGCCCGATTGCTGGGCCTAAAACAAAATCCATCGGCCTCTTCGTTAAGCGCTGCAACAAGCAGATCAGCGACGAGTGCAGACAATGTGCTTTTGAACCGTGCGAGAGCATCCTCTTTGAACTTCCTCTTCCTGATGCCCTCTGAGAACAGGTAGGTTTGGGTCTGGTTGCTCAAAGCACGCTCCAGCGCCATTGCTTCGTCAGAATGCGGAATCAGTTCTAGCTCAGCAAACTCTGCTTCACGCAGAACTTCAGGATCGATCTTCGGCTTTGCTTCAGCGCCCATGAGTTGTTGTCTCCGCTGTGTCTACAACCACAATCTTTTTCATGTGTTCAGAAAGGACCGCGACCGTGTAACCAGTACCGTAGCCCTCCCCGATCCCCTTGTTCGTCCAACCACCTATTGCATTGCGCAACTCTTGCGGGGTCTGGACCTCCTTCAGCCTGTCCTGAAGGCTATGCCTGAATGAATGGGTGCTCTTTCGGTCGCTATCTGCAATCCGGAGCGTTCGTAGCCACTTCGACAAAGAGTTGGAGGCATGGGTACTTTTGTTGGCCAAAGGCTTCTTCCCAAAGTCGATGTACCTAGGGAAGACATACCCGTCGGAAGCGTGCGCGACTGCCCTCTTCACTGCCCATAGGGATACCCCAACCAGAGGCACCTTCCGCTCTGACCCCTTCGTCTTAAGCCGTCTCGCCTCATTTGGGCGGATTGAAATGTAAGGATCGGGTGCGGCAAGGTGTATATCCTCTTCTCTAAGCCCGATGGCTTCTGCCAGCCTCAGTCCCGTGTCCGAAAGCAATCCGACCACCCATCTCATCTCATCATCCTTTTCCAGACAGGCTCTCTGGATCAGGCTGATCTCGTCTTTCGAAAAAGGAAGTCGGTCAACCTTATCGTCACCTTCGTTCGGAATATTGATGGCTTCGAATATCCGTCTGTCATCAAGTTCCCGCTCTCGGGACATTTGGCGAAAGACTGGCCGAATCGAATTAAGACGCCTCTTGATCGTGGCAGTCTTGTTTCCCTTCTTCGCCAGAAACTTTACAAAGTCGTTGGCGTTCTCTCTGGTGTAATGGTCAATTGAAAGATCACCAAACTCAGCAATGAATTCTGACACTACCCGTCGCCTGAGTGCACCCGCTCTTGAAGCAGGATCTTCACCCTTCAGTTCCTGAAACTCCTTGATCGCAGATGACAAAAATACAGGTTGCTTCTTCCCGTAAAACAAATCCGCTGCCAACCGATGCAGTGGGGGAAGATCATCAGCCCAACTTGCGGTGTTGCTTTCCGGCTCTCTTGCGTCTGCCTGATAGCGCAAATCGTCTAAAAACTTGTCCGGCTCAAGCCCAGCCTTATCGTATTCGACGTACTGACCTGCCTTAAGGCCAAAGGAACTCAGTAAGGCATTTGCTGCGCGGACCAAATCCGGTCCCTCAGCGACTGATCCATCTCGAAGTTTTGCCCAAAGTGCATCCTGCTCCAAGGCTTGCCGATGGGCTAGCTGGGCCGCTTTAGCCGCATCCTTCGTTTGTAGGGAAAAGATGAGGTAGCCGTTCTTCTTGGCTGGGTAGTGCTTAAGGATGTCATCGGGCAGTCGTCGCCTGAAATACCAAGGTCCACCCCCACTCTTCTGAAAGATGTACTTGGCCATAACGGTCAAGGCTCCAAATTCTAAGACTACAACGGACATGTGTGTTACCCTTTGTGTCACCTAGAAAGCAACCAAAAGACTTCTAACGCGTTGTAATATATGCGACTTTTGAAGATTTTCTGGTGCCCCCACACGGACTCGAACCGCGGACCTATTGATTACAAATCAATTGCTCTACCAGCTGAGCTATAGGGGCACTGGGCGTTCGTTTAGAAGATTGCTGAACGGGGCGCAAGAGGGGAAATTGCAGATATTTTGCAGTTTTACAGATCGGGCAAGAACGGGTATTGGCTTGGGTACACCATAGAAGTTGAGCTTAATATCCATGCAGTTGGTTTTGCACGCAGGTGCGCATTACACCGAAGAAGAACGTTTGCTGAAAAGTTTGCTGGCAAATGCCGAAACATTGTCCAAAAACGGAACATTTGTACCGGGGCCCAGCACCTATCGCGGCCTGTTTCGCGATACTTTGAATGCGATGTACAAGTCTTCTGTTGCCGAAGGCGCGCGGGATGTGTTGCTGGATGCGGTGTTGGAAGACACCGAAGCAAAGCGCGTGATTTTGTCGGATGCGAATTTTTTCCGCACCCCCGCAACCGCGATGGTCGAAGGCATGCTCTATCCGGCCGCACCGGTGCGGATGATGCGTATGGTTCAGCTGTTCCCGAATGATCAGATCGAGCTTTTCATAGGGATTCGCAATCCTGCGACCTTGCTGCCGATTTTGCATGGGGTGTCGTTAGATAATTCCGATGCGCATTTCTGGGGCAACAGGGACCCGGCGGATGTGCGGTGGTCGGAAACTTTGGAGCTGTTGCACGATTCGGCCCCTGAAATTGCCGTGACGGTCTGGTGTAACGAAGATGCGCCGCTGATCTGGGGCAAGATCATGCACGAAATGGCCGGCTTGCCCGAAGCGGCCAAGATGAAGAACGAATTCGACCTGCTTGAAACGATCATGACCACCGAAGGCATGAAACGGTTCCGGTCCTATATGGAGGCGCATCCAGAGATTTCGGGGGCTCAGGAGCAGCGGGTGATTTCCGCGTTTCTTGACAAGTTTGCCATGGAAGACGCGATCGAGGAAGAGTTGGACATGGTCGGCTGGACCGATGATCTGGTCGAAGAAATGACCGAGAACTATGATCAGGATGTGCTGCGCATCCAGCAGATCCCCGGCATCCGGATGATCCTGCCCTAGCCGCGGCGCGCAGGCTAACGGGGGCCAAAGGGTCGGGCTGCGGCTGCCCGGACTTCCATCGCCATCAAACGGGCCTTAGGCCGGCCTGTGCCGATCCCGCAGCGGCGCTATAGGCAGGTCTGTTAATATTTGTTAACCTATGGGCACTTCTGCGATCCTTATTTATTTTGGAAGAGATTAGCCGATGAGATTTGTAGCCCCACCCACCCGACATTTCATTTACGCGACGGCCCTTGCGGCGCTTTGCGGCCCTGCGCTGGCCTCGGACCACCGCGATTCACCTTTTACCCAGCAAAACCCGCAGGCCGATATTGGCGACACTTTCCTGTTTCAGGGCCCGCAAACCGGCGGGCTTGCCATGGTGATGACGCTTAATCCGCTGTCAGGTTCGGGGGCCGATGGCACCCTGCCCTCTGACAAGATCACATTGTCGCCGGACCTGATCTATATTTTCAACCTCGACACGGACGGCGATGCCAAGGCCGACATCGCCTATAAGATCAAGGTGGGCCAGCCGACCAATGGTCAACAGCAACCGGTTGAACTGCGCAGGGCCATCGGAGCCGAGGCACAGGACGCCAAATGGACCGGCACCGTGCATGGCAGCGGCCAGACCACGGCCCTGAACCAGGACCTCCAGGTGGTCAGTGGCAAGATGGATGAATTGCTGTTCGTCGGGCCGCGGCGTGATCCGTTCTTTTTCGATTTCCTGACCGTGGATGCCCCTGTCGCACTGGCCATCAAAGAGGCATTGGCCGGGGGTGACCATCTGCCCGCCGAAGGGTCATCCGAGCTGGCATTCGGGCGCACCGATATGACGCTGATCGTGCTTGAGGTGCCCGATCTGGGCAAAGACCCGTTGAATTACTGGGTGACGGTCGCGGACGGGACCGGCAATACGGTGGACCGCATGGGCCGCGCGGGCATTCAGGGCATCTATCTGGTGGATGCGCCAACGGGGTATAACCCTGAATATTACACCCCGCGCAATGCCGCGAAATATCCCACCATTGGCGATCTGAACAACGCCTATAATGCGTCCACGCCCGATCAGGACGGGGCCAATTACGGCGAACAATTTACCTACCGGTTCCAACAGCTTGAGGTCAGCCAAGACAAGCTGGCCGAAAAGGTCGCGTTTTACTTGCCCGATATGATCCAATGGGATCCGTCAGCGGCACCGGGCTATCCGAACGGGCGCAACCTGCGCGAAGATGCGATTTTCTGGACGCTTTATGACCTGAACCCGTTCATGGAGCCCGCCGACGGGGTCGAACTGCCCCATATCGGCACCCAACGGATGAGCGACCGCTTTCCCTATGTCGCACCTTCCATCAATCAGGCGTTCAAACCGGGCAACCAGATTGAACCGGTTTTCCCGATCTTCATGAAGTAAGCAACCGATAGGCTTGCAAGGTGCCTTTGCCCTTGGCCTCGATATCGCCGCCGCGCACGACCCTTTCGGGGGCTTTCAGCAGCGCGGCGGTATCGGCTGACAGAAATACCGTGTTCACATGGCACGCGCTGACCATGCGGGCGGCCGTGTTCACCGTGTCGCCCCAGATATCAAAGCTCAACCGCTTGGTCCCCACCACCCCGCTGGAAATGGGGCCTGTGTGAATCCCGATACGCACCCCCCAACCGGCGACTTCGTCCTTGGCGGTTTGATCGAGATTGTTTTGCACATAGGCCAAAATCGCCGTCGCGGCGGCACAGGTTGCGGCGACGTGGTCGATCTCGCCCGATCCGTTCAGATCACCGGCCACGGTCATATAGGCGTCACCGATGGTTTTAACCTTTTCGACACCATGCCGGGCCACGATATCATCAAACGCCCCGTAATAACGGTCTAGCATCCCCACCAGCGCGACAGGGTCCATCGATTCTGTTTTTTTGGTGAAATCCACAAAATCCGTGAACATCACTGTGGCAGACTGGATGTGGCGCGGGCGCACCTTTCCGCTGGCTTTCAGTTCTTCGGCGATGGTTTCGGGCATGATCGAACGGAGCAAATGCTCCGTCCGTTCTTTTTCAGCCTCAAGCGATGCATATAGCTGCTCGATCTGGTTCTTCTGGGCCTCGATATCCATGATCACACGGCGCTGGAAAGCCTGCGACCCATCCATCAGCTCCTCAAGCTCGGCGCGGTCCTTTTCCGACTTCGCAAGCCGCTTTTCCAACCGCCGCAGCAGTTTTTCAGGGTCGGAACCCTTTCGGTGTTGGACATCGGACGTCATGCACGAAGATCAGGTCGAAGGCGCGGTACCCAACAGCACCGCGAGAAATGCGTTGGTATGTTGGAGCGCCCTGCCCTGATTGCCCGCTGGACCGATTTCGCCGTAGGTATAGAAACCTGCGGTCGGAAAGGCCCCGCCGATGATGGTTTCAAAGCTTTCGTATTCTTCCTTGGTCCGCGTTCCCAATGCAGCACGGCGGCCCGCACAAGAGAAAAACAGCGCGGCGTCCGGCTTTTGTTTGGGGAACCCCTTGAAAGCGCTTTCCACAGCGGTCCGGGCGGCCGCGACAATCTCGTCGCGCGATGCCGTCGCAAGCTGCACATCCTTGTCGACCGCGACAGGGTTCACAAAGGTGACCGCACCGCTTGCCTCGTCAAAGGCCTGAGGCGACGACAACAGGAAATCATCCCGCTCGTCGCTGTACACCGCCAAGGGAAAGTGCACCGATTGCGCCTGCACATATTCCTTGTACAGGTTGATCGCGGGCTTGCCGTCGATCTCGTAGATTGTCGATCCTTCAGCCTTGGTCACCTTGTGAGGATTGCCAAGCGCCACATAGCCCGTTGCCACACCACAAGAATACACCAGCGGGCCGGACATGATCAGCACAGCCACTGAATCTGACGCGACATCGGTATTGCAAAACTGCTTGGTCCCCTGAAAGCGCATCTGGTCGCCCGATGCCCCGCCAACAATCGGGAAATCTTCGCCCAAGGCCGCGCGCAACCCGCCAACGATTTCGCTGATGTCAGGGCCGATGCCTTCGGGCATTGCCACGCAAAGCGCGGGCTTTTTATCGGTCTTTGAAAGGGCATCTGCCACGGCGGTTGCCGTTGCTTTTTTCGGGTCAGCCGATGCGCCATGGCCAATGCCAACGGTGAAATCGACCTCGTCAGACCCGAACAGGGTGATGACAACGCTGTCTTCCAAAAACCCGTCAGGGCCGGCAACCTCGCCATCGGTGGTACATCCAGCCAGCTCCACCCCGGGCAGCGCTTTTGCGAAGGCTTTGACCAGCACGTCGGCGTCGACGTCGATGCCGATAAATGCAAGCCCGGCCTTGGGCTGAACCCCGTCCATACCCGCCAATGCGATCTCGAGCGCCTCTTCGACAGCGTCGATCGTATCGACTTCCTCACTTGCACCAGTTGCAATCTTTAACATGTTCCCACTCTCCCCAGTTGAACTGTACTGATCTGTTTACCCTAGCTAATGCTACCCCATAGCCGTTAATCTGCCTCATGATGTGCCGGATGTTCGGCCCTGTGGAAACCCTTAATCGTTTCTTCGGGCCAACCCTTCCATGGCTTGGCAATCAATGCACCCCCAACGGTGCACCGGACACCCCTTGGTTTCATGCCGCAAACCTCGTTATTCAGCCCCCCGCCCATGGTTGCAGGTTGTTTTTGGCCACGATCAATTTTGTCTGCTCAAGCGCCGTTTCTTTGAGCGCTTCAAGCACCATGGGCAGCCAATTGCCTTTTTCCGTGGCCGTGACCCAAGGGTCCTGGGTTGTGGACACCAGAAAGTTGATCCCCGACCCGTTCGTGGGGGCCAGCGACAGCCGCGCGCCAAAGGCATCGACAAACTCCTGCCCGTAATCCCCGACCTCGAAGCTGGAGGAGGTGACGAACATCGGCTGGCTCGGCACCTCGCCCCCGTTATAGGCCCCGATGCTGAGCGCCTGAAACATCGCGGTGTTGAAATCATTGGCCAGTGCCACATCGGTGTTCCAGCCGTCCGCAGTGCGGAAATTCAACGCATAGGTGACGATGTTCTGATCCGACCCCATCTCGCGGAACAGTGTTTGAGCATCGGGATTGTCGGCAAAATAGGCCAGCAGATCGTCATTTTCACGCGGCACGATTTCATCGCGGATCAGGGCAAGCTGGGCGGCGATTTCGGCCTTGGACTTGCCTTGCTTTTCGGCGGGCAGACGTTGGAACGGCACCACCTTGAAACATTCATCTTCGCCCGCGACGGCCATCAACTGCGCGTAGAAGCGTTTGGAATTAAAGATACATTTTCCCAGCAATTTGCCGTAGCCCGATTGATCGGGCCGGATGATCGCGTGCGACAGATACACACCCGCCGCCGCCGCGCCGGGTTTGGACCCCTCAATGCCATAGACCCCCACCGTGGGATCGACACCGCCGTGAAACACCACCGGCGCGGTAAAGGCGATCAGATCGCGCATCGCCCCGTTGCGATAGCACATGGCCCCCGCCGGATAGGGAATGAAACCCGCCTTGTGCGGATCAACGGTTTGCGTGTCGGCATGTTGCAACGCTTCGTATTGGCGCGTGACATAGTCGCTCATCACCAGTGCGGGGGTGTGTTCCAGCGCGCCTTGTTCGTTGCTGGGCCACGGATTGCGCGGTTTGCGCAGGATTGACGCGAAATACCCGCCCCATGCGCCATCCACGTGAATGGTGAACTCCATCCCTTTTTTGCGGTATTCCTCGCGCAGGGCCACGATATCGGCCAGCGGATCAACCGAGCTTTCCTCGGTCGTGCCAAGAACGGCGACCACCTCGAGCACGGGGCGGCGGTTTTGATAGCAGGTTTCGATCTGTTCGCGCAGATGATCCATCCGCATACGGCCATCCAGATCGACATGGGTGTTTTGAACGTGGTTCGCCCCCAAGCCCAACAGCGCCGCCCCTTTGGGCCACGAATAGTGCCGCGTGCTGGGGGCCATGATCACCGGCAGTTGGGTCACGTCCTTGAGATAGGTGCGGTGCATATCGGCCAGCCCGATGTTTTGCACCGAATATTTGTCCAACACGTCCTTGATGGTATCCGCCGAAATTCCGCAATCGGATTGCAGCCGGGGGGACAGGCCAATCACCTCGTCCACGCCAAGGTTCATCAGCGTCCAATTGTCCAGTTCGATCAGTTTGGCGCTGCCGCCTTGGACCAGCGTGACCGTCAAATCCTTGGCTGCGGCCATCGACGGTTCACGCTTGATCGCATTGGCCAGCGATACCGGCAGATAGGTCAGATTGCGCGCGGCCCACATGCTTTCTGCGTTGGCGACCGACCCGTCACAGGTGATATGGGCCCAAGGGACGATGGTGCCCGGCGGCACGGTCTCGGCTTCGGGAACGGTATAGCCCAACATCCGCGCCAAATCCTTGCCGACCTCGATTTCCAGCAAGGTGGTCACGGGCGACGCTTCGGCTGCGACGTTGTTTTGATTGTACAGCATCGCGGCGAAATAGCCGATGAAACCGGGCATCGTGCAATCCCAATACATATGCGACTGGTTGCGATAGCTCGACAGCGGAATTGAGCCGTGCAAGGCGTGCAACATGTGATCAAGCTGGGTTTCCAGCGCCTCGATGGTGGTTTTATAGTCGGCTGATGCTTTGATTTCGTCGGTCACATAGACCGGATCGCGAAACTGCTGGCCATATTCGCGCCGCGCGCCCGCATTGGCCGCGACCGCTTTGCCGACCATCTGCTGCATCACGGATTCATTTTCGCCCATCGGGCCAATGAACCAGCCTGCCAGGGACGGCGTCCCCGTTTCATTCAATAAATCCAAGCGGTTGTTCGTCTGCGCCTGCGCGTGAAGCGCAGATACGACTTTGGCGAAATGCGTTTTGCTATCATGCGTTGCCATAAAAGAAGGCCCCCTAATAATTAAGAATACAATAAAGGGCCGCGAAAACTGCGATGCCCTGCCGGGAAAAAAACCGGAAAAATCGTTACCTGTATTAATGGTATACTAACAAATTTTTTGGCCCTGCGGTCAAAAAAAATGACCGCAGGCTTTAAGGCTGTGCTCTGTTTAGGTAGGCCAAAGGCCTATCGAGGGGTCAGCGCGTTTGCAGTCTTTCGATGATGCTGGCGGCTGTCACGGTGCCGATGGTCTTGCCGTCTTCCTCGACCGCGATTTCTGCCACGGTGTCGCCCAGCTGGTGGATCAAATCATCCACCGGCGTTTCGGCGGCAACTGTCTGGGCACCTTCCCCGCCCACGGGGCCCATCACATCGCGTGCGGTCAAAACGCCAAGCGGATTCATATTCGCAACAAATTCCGCGACATAGGGCGATGCGGGGTTCGAAAAAATCTCGCGAGGGGTGCCGCATTGCACGATACGCCCGCCTTCCATGATCGCGATGCGCCCGCCCAGTTTGAACGCCTCGTCCAGATCGTGGCTAACGAAAATGATCGTGCGCTTCAATTCGCGTTGCAAATCCAGCAGCTCGTCTTGCAGGCGCGTGCGGATCAGCGGATCAAGCGCCGAAAACGGTTCATCCATCAGCAAAATCGGAGCCTCGGTCGCAAAGGCGCGGGCCAGACCCACACGTTGCTGCATCCCGCCCGACAGATCGCCAACCTTGCGGTCGGCCCAATCGGACAGCCCCACAAGGGCAAGCTGCCTGTCGGCACGTTCATAGCGTTCGGCCTTGGGAACATCGGCCAGTTCCAACCCCAATGCCACGTTGTCGCGCACAGACCGCCACGGCAGCAGGCCGAATTGCTGAAACACCATCGACACACATTCGCGGCGCACGCGGCGCAGATCAGTGGCCGAACTGGCGGCAATATCGCAAGACCAACTGCCATCATTGACCCGCACCGTCCCGCGCGCCATCGGGTTCAACCCGTTGACCGCCCGCAGCAACGTCGACTTACCAGAGCCGGAAAGCCCCATCAGAACAAGGATTTCGCCCGATTTCACATCCAGCGAACAGTTGTGGACCCCCAACACCTGACCGGTTGCGACCTCGATTTCGGCGCGGTCTTTGCCAGCGTCCATCAAAGGCAACGCCCGTTCGGGTTTATCGCCAAAAACGATGGATACATTGTCAAATTCAACGGCATTTTGCGGGGCGGTTTTCATGTCAGCGCTCATTTCCGTGTCACCCGCAGCATACGGTCCAGCATGATTGCCACGACCACAATAATCAGCCCGGATTCAAACCCAAGCCCCGTGTTCACGGAATTAAGCGCCCGCACAACCGGCACGCCCAATCCATCCGCCCCCACAAGCGCCGCGATCACAACCATGGACAGCGACAGCATGATGGTCTGGTTCAACCCCGTCATGATCTGCGGCAGGGCATAGGGCAATTCGATTTTCCACAAGGTCTGGCTGGGCTTCGCGCCAAAGGCTTGCGCGGCCTCAAGCAGCGGTTTCGGCGTCGACGCGATGCCAAGCTGGGTCAGACGGATCGGCGCGGGCAGCACGAAAATCACCGTTGCAATCAGGCCCGGCACCATGCCGATGCCGAAAAACACAATCGCGGGGATCAGGTACACAAAGGTCGGCAAGGTCTGCATCAGATCCAGCACCGGGGCCATATAGCGGTAAAGTTTCGGGCGGTGCGCGGCGGCTATACCGATCGGCACGCCCACGCCCATACAGACCACACAGGCCGACAGGACCAGTGTCAGGCTTTCCGTGGTTTCCTCCCAGTAATCTTGGTTCAGGATGAACAAGAAGCCCATAACGATCATCAACGGGGTTTTCCAGTTGCGCTGGATCAACCACGTCACGGCCGCAAAAGCCGCGATGATCACCAAAGGATGCGGCGTTTGCAGCACCCATAAAATGGCATCAATCAACCATTCCATCGCGACAGAAAGACCATCAAACAACCAGCCTGCGTTGATCAGCAGCCAGTCAAATGCCGCCTCTGCTGCGTCGTCGATCGGGATTTTATTGTCGGTGAGCCAGTTCATCGGGTGTCTCCGCGAAAGGGGGGTAATCTATACGAAAAAGGGCCCACCCGGCGGCAGGCCCTTTGTGATCATGTGCGGCGCATTACTCGACGATTGTCTTGGCGGCCATCATCGCATCGCCACCGTCTTTCGTGGTGACGCCTGTCAGCCAGGCGTCCAGCACGGCGGGGTTTGCCTTGATCCATGCGGTTGCGGCATCCGCAGGTTCCTGGCCCTCATCCAGAATTGCGCCCATGATTTCGTTTTCCATGGCCAGCGTAAATTCCATGTTGTTCAACAGCTTGCCAACATTGGGGCATTCTTCGACATAGCCTGCGCGCGTGTTGGTAAAGACCGATGCGCCGCCCAGGTTGGGGCCAAAGAAATCATCGCCACCTTCAAGATAGGTCAGCTCGAAATTCGCGTTCATCGGGTGCGGTTCCCAACCAAGAAATACAATCGGTTCGCCTTTGGCTGTGGCGCGTTTGACCTGTGCCAACATGCCCTGCTCTGACGATTCCTTGACCTTGAAATCCTTCAGTTCAAACGCATTTCCGTCGATCATCGACTGGATCAGGCGGTTGCCGTCATTGCCCGGCTCGATGCCATAGATCGTGGCGTCCAGCGTGTCGGCATTGGCGGCGATATCGGCAAAAGTCTTGATGCCCATATCGGCGGCGGCCTTGTTGACGGCCAATGTGTATTTCGCGCCGTTCAGGTTGGCACGCACGGTATCAACGGTGCCCGCCTCGCGGTAAGGGGCGATGTCGGCTTCCATTGTCGGCATCCAGTTGCCCAGAAACACGTCGACGTCTCCGGCGGCCATCGCGGTATAGGTCACCGGAACGGACAGAATCTTGATATCGGTTTCATAGCCCAAGGCCTGCAAAACAACGGTTGTCGCGGCAGTCGTGGCCGTGATGTCGGTCCAGCCCACGTCTGAAAAAGTAACTTCCTCGCAGCCCGAAGCTGACAGGCTGGTGGCAAGGCTAAGCGTAAGCGCGGTGGTGGCGGCGAGAATTTTCATGACGGGTCACTCCCAGTGATGTGATATTTGATGGCGCATTAGAGCGCTAACATCCCATCCGATGCAACCCGATTTCTGGGCTATCCAACCTGTGGCTCCAAGCCTTGCACCGGGATCGCGCGGGGGTTAGCCAAGGGTCAACCATGGGCGCGCTGCCAAGTGGCCCTCAAATATCACGGGTACCGCGCCCCAACAGCAAAGGTTCGCAAAGATGCGCAAGACAGAATGGATCGGCCTGACATGGGGGGCGGAGTATCCACTGGTATCGGTCGTCGGTGTGGATGGAAAAATTATCGCGCAACATGCAGGGCCGGTGGACCTTGCCTATAATACCCTTTCCACATTGGCCGAGTTTCTTGCCCCCTATCTGTCGCTGGCCCACCCCACCCCTGTATTCTGTGCGGGGCTGCCCGATATGCCGGTTGACCTGCTTCGGTCTGTGCCGGCTGTGCCAATGGACGGAACGTTCCAGATTGAAGTCGCTGATCCCCGTTTGGTGCTGCATGTCGTCCCGGGCCTGCGCCAGGCCAAGCCGGCGGATCTGATGTCGGGCTGCGAAACGGCCATAGCCGGGATGCTGTTGCAGGACCCCAAATTCGACGGTGTGGTTTGCACTGTCGCATCCCACGCCCGCTGGTCCCATGTCAGCGCCGGCGAGATCGTCAGCTTTCAAAGTTTTCTAACGCCCGCTCTGGCCGATACTCTCGTCAAGAACCTCCCTTTTTCCGGTTGCGCATCTCAGGGGCCGTTGGACGAAGCGGCGTTCGGCCAGGCGGTTGAGGACATCATGGCGCGCCCGCAAAATTTCGCTGCGAACCTGGCACATATCTCAGCGGATGCAGCGTTAAACGGCGCGGCAAACAGCGCGGGTTGGTCGCGCCTGATGGGGGCGCTGATCGGGCTGGAACTGTCGGGTGCCCGCCCCTATTGGCTGGGCCAGAATGTTGTGGTTTTGGGCGATGGGATACTCTCTGATCTGTACAAGGCCGCCCTTGTTGGGCAGGGTTTGCAGCCGCAATTGATATCACGCGACGCCCAGTTGCTTGCAGGCCTGCGGTCGGCTTGGGCGCATATGGAGGGTGATTTGATGAGCCGTGATTTGCCAGATCGTTAATGTTCCTTTCATCACTTTAATGGCGATCCGAACCTATCTCGCCAAAGATCCTCCCGCAGCAAAAGAGACTTATGACATGGACCAACCAAGACGCTTGATTCAGGGCTGAAATAATATGCCCGATAGAAAGCGGGCCAGCCTTTAGACATGTCGATCCGGGCTGTTCCGGTCTTTTGGCTCCAAGCACCTGGTCAGGTCACGATATTGCTCCGTTAATATGGGTCCGATGCGCTAAAAACCTCCACTTTTTGCACTGAATATCCTCCACACTAGGTCAGATCCATAAATCTGATTTCAAATACGGCACCTTTGATCACCGGATGATCGACGGCGCGCAGGGTTCCGCCCCAGCCTTCGACCCTGCGCCGCGCAATCGTCAGGCCAAGGCCGCTCCCTTCGACAACATCGCGCGGTCTGAGCATTGTAAACGGGTCAAAAATCCGGCTCCTGAAATCATGCGCCACTCCGACGCCATCATCCCCGACCACCAAAGCGCCATGGGTGTTGGTGTTGGAAATATAGAGCGTCCCGCGATCAGCCCCGTAATGTTTGACAGCATTTCCCAACAATGCAGCCAAAACGCTGTCAAAACCCGCTTTCGGCAGGTTCAGTTTTTGATCCGCCAAATCCAGTTTCACTTCAAAGCCGTCAGGCATGGGGTTCTCAAGCAGATATGCCCGGATCGCTGTCCCCAGTTCCAGATCAACGCAAGCCTCGGCTCGGGTGTCAACTTCGCATAACTCCCTCATATCATTGATCAACCGGTCGGCACGCCGTGCGTTTACCTTGATCTCTTTCAGGTACTGGAACACATCGTCCGGAACCTGTTCTTGCACAGATTCAAGATCCTCTTCGATCCAGTCGGGCAAGGTTTCAATCGCCCTGAAACAGGCCCTAAGATCATGAACGAAATGCGATACAAACGTCGCCCCTGAAATCTGAAGCCCCCGCACATCTGACATTAAATCCAACACCTAAATTCACTTCTCCTGACACCTGTCGTGAACGCTACGGTCTCCAGATTACCAAAACTTTAATGCATCCCGGACCTATAGATAAAATTCGACCAACCAATTTTGAGAAACACAACGATTGGTGATAATCTATTAACGGTATTGGGTCAGCTTGCAGGAAGTTTGAGAATAATCATTGAAGGGCTCGCATGAATACCGGTCAAGACGGCGAAGGAGGACAGGCCGACACCCTCCCCCACGCAAGTAAGGAGCTTAAGGTTCTGATCGTGGATGATTCAGCGTTTGATTGCGAAAATATCAAGCGACAATGCCGCCGCACGAGCCTTTTTCTTTCCATCGACACTGCCAGTGATGTGGAGCAAATGCGCAAGGCGCTTGACCGGCGAAAATATGATGTAATTTTCGTTGATTACCATCTTGCCAACGAGACGGGCCTGCAGGCCAGGCATGTCATCAGCGAACATCCCGACAATGCGCAAGCGGCCACGATCATGATCACCGGCGACGTTTCCCACGAGATCGCGGTCTCAGCCATTAAGAACGGTTGCAAAGACTATGTCGACAAGGCCGATCTGGATGCCATGTCGCTGGAAATGATGATGAAATCGGCAACCAAGCGGTTGGAAAAACACGCCACAAAAGTGCTGCAAAGCGAAATGGATGCGGTCCATGACAAGACAATCACCGCGATGAAGCACATCATGCAAAGCGAACTTAGCGACGACCGGATTATCGCGCTTTTTCTGCGCGCCTTGCAGCAGGTGACCTATGTGGATGGCGTTCCCATGTTGCAAAAAATGCCCGACATAACATCGCTTTTTGAAAAAGAGCGGCTGGATTCTTTTGACTTTACCGCACTGACAAGAAACGGATGTTGAACGCTCGAAACCTGGAACGGTTTTTTGCCGCTCCTTTGACTGCATCAATTACGGCCTTCGCGACATCGCTGTCCGGCATCACACCGTCCTTAGCAACCGCCCGCCACGGGTACTGCATCTTGCCGTTCATCTTCATGAACACCACCCCCTGACACCATTGCCCATGTGGTGCCTGCCACATTCGGTCAAACATGCCGCCGCAAATCCAAGCTGTACACGATAGCCACATCTGCTGCACCAGAACCCGACCGCCTTGTGGCTGATCCCGATGCCGCGTTAGGGCGGTAAGCCGTTAGCGTTTCGACGCGAATGCGGGACATGAACAAAGCCAGACGTTGGTCTTGAGGTGCTCCTTGGAATAGCGATAGGGCCCGCGAGTTCACCGCCCGCAGCGCGCACCGCCTGCCCTGCCCGCCTTGCGCGATGTTGCGCTCAAATTGCCGCCAGAACGCTGCAAAGCCGCCCGAAGGGCCGCGGTTCCATATCCTCACGCGACCGCATGACCCGCAGAATGTCTGCCCCTTACGAAGAAGCCAAAATTAAGCTATAGTAATTTTACTGGTGACCTGCGCGTCTATCCTGCTCGAGATTGGATATTTCATATCGAACAATCTTTATTTTCTTTCATTTGGAAATACTCAAAGCGGGATCAACTGATCTTGCTGACCGTTACGCTGACATTATTCCCGCTCTTGTTCCTCACGCTTGAACTGCCCAAACGCATCATCAACGATGCGATTGGGGCATCTGCCGACACCGTCAATTTCTTTGGCATAGACCTGGGCCAGATCACGTTTCTGCTGATCCTGTGCGGGGTTTTCTTGGTATCGGTCTTTGCCCATGGCCTGATGAAAATGCGCATAAACACCATGAAGGGAGTGCTGGCTGAACGGCTCTTGCGGCGTTTGCGGTATACGCTGATCGCCCGCATCCTGCGCTTTCCAGCGCCCTATTTCGAACGCACCAGTCAGGGCGAACTGGTGTCGATGGTCACGTCGGAATCTGAACCCATGGGCGGGCTGATGGGGGATGCCATCGCGCAACCCGTGTTGCAGGCCGGGCAAATGCTGACGATTTTAGCGTTTTTGTTCATGCAAAGCTTTGCTTTTGGCATTGCGGCCTGCGCGCTGATCCCGTTGCAGGCATGGGTGATCCCAAGGTTGCAACAACAGATTAACCTTTTGAACAAAAAACGGGTGATCCAGATCCGCGCGCTGGCGGCCGAGATTGGCGAAGGGGCGGCAGGTGCCGGCACCTTGCGCGTCAATGGCGGCTGGCGGTACCGGCTTGCGCTGATCTCGGAACGGCTGGGGCGCTTGTACGCGATCCGGTTCGAGATTTTTCAAAAGAAGTTTTTCATGAAGTTTATCAACAACTTCATCGGCCAGCTGACGCCGTTCTTTTTCTATTCCATCGGGGGCTATCTGGCGATCAAAGGGCAGATCTCCGTCGGGGCGCTGGTCGCCGCACTTGCCGCCTACAAAGACCTGTCGAGCCCGTGGAAAGAATTGCTGACCTATTACAACCAATCGCAGGATATGGCGCTGCGTTGGCAAACAATTACCGAACGGTTTGCGCCGAACGGCATGATTGACCCCGAATTGTTTACGGCCGATCCCGGTGAAATTCCGTCACTGGTTGGCGAAGTCAGTTTTAACAACATCAGCGTTGAAGACGCCGACGGAAATGTCGTGCTGAAAGAGATCAACGTGACCTTTGCCCCCAGCAGTACCGTTGCAATCACCGCGCCCAGCGACGAGGACCGCCGTGCTTTTGCCGATGTGTTGACGCGCGAGGTGATGCCCTCGGCAGGGGCGATCAGCCTTGCAGGTCAACCGCTATCACAACTGCACCAGGCGACGATTGCAAAGCGCGTGGGCTATGCGACCTCCCGCCCGGTGATGTTTTTGGGCAGCTTCAGTGATAACGTCATCCTCCCGCTTCGCTTGCGGCCCCACACCGGCACCCCTTTGGCCCCCGTGGCGATCGAAAGCGCGAAAGCGGGCAACAGCACCGATGCTTCGGACGCCCTGTGGTTCGATCTGGCGGATCTTCAGATGGAAAACGAGGGGGAGCTGCGCATATGGTGGCTGGCGCTGATCAAGGGGATGCAAATTGACAAGGCGCTGTTTTCGCGGGGGCTGGACCAGCGTTTTGACGCCAAAGCCTACCCTTTTTTGGCAGCCGCAGTGGTGGATTTGCGATCGGGCGTTGCCGAAAAACTGAAAGCGGCCAAGCTGGACAGATATGTTCATAGCTTTGACAAAGACAGCTTTAATCCCACCTTGCCTGTCGCTGAAAACCTGATCTTTGCAACGCCCAAAACCCGCATCACCCCTGCCCTCTTGGCAGGTCAGACGGATTTCATCACCCTGCTGACCACCCTGAATATCGAACATGACCTGCTGCAAATTGCCGTCGATACGGTCGATATTCTGCGCCAGACCTTTGGCGTCGACGGGTCTGATCATCCACTTTTTCGCAAGCTTGGCCTTGATATCGCGACCTATGAGGCCGCCGTTGACCTGAGGGTGAAGCAACTTGAAGGTGCCGTCCTGAGCGTGGCGGACAAAGCGTCCTTGCTGGCCGTGACTTTTGCGATTTCCGTTGAAAAGCTGGGCTCTGCCTTTCCGGACAAGATCATCAACAGGGTGCTGGAAATACGCCGCGCCCATTCCCCGGCGCTTCAGGAAAGCCTGTCTGAATTGATGAGCGCGATCACCATTGATGGCCCCGTCGCCGGTTTGACCGTTTTGGAAAACGTGCTGTTTGGCAAGATGACCGAAGCCGCCGGCGGAAAGGGCGATGCCTTGCGGCGCGTCGCAGTGGATGCGCTTTATGAAGCAGAGCTTGAAGGGCTGGTTCTGGATCTGATCTTTGACATTCCGCTGACGTTGGGGGGCACCAATCTGCCTGCGCTGCTGACGGAAACGCTGGCCATCAGCCGCGCCACGATCAAGCGCCCTGATGTGCTGATCCTCGACGATGTATTAACCAGTTTTGACGCCCCCATCCGCGCAGACCTGCACACCCGTTTACGCGGCCTGTTGCCCCAGACGACCATCATCTGCCTCCAGCCCAGCTTTGACGAGGTCAGCGGATTTGACGCACAATTCGTTCTGCAACAGGGGCGCATTTCCACGATCGGCAGCGATGTGACCCCCCAAGAGGATGACACCGTCAGCGCAGATCTGGCCCGCAAGCTGCGCGCGCTTGAACAGACGGACCTGTTTTCGGGGCTTGAACGCAAACAACTGCGCCTGCTGGCCTTTAGCGCGCGCTGGTACACCGCCAAGGCGGGGGAATATGTGTTTCACAAAGACGACGGTCCGTCGAGCGGGGCGTTTTTGATCACCGAAGGCACGGCGGAGTTGCTGCTGCCCGGTCCGGGGGATGACGATGATCTGCTCGTCACGACATCCGGTCCCGGCAAACTGGTGGGCGAACTGGGCCTGATCCGCAATGAACCGCGCGCATTGGACATGCGGGCGGCGACCGATCTGACCTGTCTGCGCATCGGGGCAGATGCCTTTCTGGATGTTGTCGGCCATGACGCGCGCACCGCCTATAAACTGTTGCAGGCGGTCGCGGGCTACATATCTTAACGCTTTGCTGGTGGGGCTTGGGGCCGGGATATCCGGCGACCTGTGATAATAACCGGCCCGCTTGACCCAGGTCAAAACACTAACGCCCCCCTCGCCCATATGGTTATCTAGGTGAACAGATGGAGGGAAACGCGATGAAGGGATTATATTTGGCGGCGGCTGTGGTGGCGTTACTTCCAATACAGGCGGCGGCTTTCGACGAGGCCGATGTCGGGCAACTGCTGGAAACCAAACAGTGCCAGCAATGCGACCTGTCGGGGGTCGACCTCAAGCGGGTCGATCTTGCAGGTGCCAATCTTGCGGGGGCAAATCTGTCGGGGGCAAAGCTCTGGGCGGCCAATCTTGGCGGCGCTGACCTGAGCGGCGTTAACCTTGAGGGGGCCAGCCTTGGTACAGCAGATTTGACCGGGGCCAATCTGGCGAACGCCAATCTTTCGGGGGCGTATCTGACGGGTACAAACCTTGGCGGGGCCGACCTGTCGGGTGCGAAATTTTCGGGCGCGATCCTGACGCAGGCAAATCTGGACATGTCCAACCTTTCAGGGGCCACCCTGGCCGAGGCCTATCTTGAGTTGGCCAGCCTTGCGGGTGCCAACATCACCGGAGCCGACCTGACAAAGGCAAACCTGATTTCGGCCAACCTGAGCGGCGCGGTGCTTGCGGGGGCCGAGCTGGAGGGGGCCGTGTTTCTTGGTGCGAACCTTGCCGGGGTATCTTTTGACGATGCCCGATTGTGCAGGACAATGATGCCGGATGGCACGTCTGACCTCAGCGGGTGCTGAGGGCGGTCAGGACGGCTTGGGCTGACACGACGGGCGTGGGGAAAACGGCGGGCTTGGGGAAAACGGTACCTTCATGGGTTCCAGACTGAGGGCACCGAAAGGCCGGACTTTTGGTTTTCCAACGCATCAATATAGCATTCCATCTTGTGGTTCAGGCCGCTTTTGCGGTTCTTGTGGTACAGAACCTTTGTCTGCCCCGTATGATGGAAACCTGTCGGCAAACTGCACACGATGTCATCATCGCGACAGATCGACAGCGACAGGTTGTCGTGTTTGACCGCCCCGGCCGTTTTCCGCAACCTTGGGGCCGCAAAGCCGATCGCCGGCGTCACAAATGTCTTTGACAGGATTTGCGCCGATGCCGCCCCCAGTGAATGGCCGATGATCAGTCTGGGCCAATTGGCGGGGTCATTTCCGATCCATTTATAGATAATATTGGCATGGGCCAGAAACCCCTGATGCCAGAACGTGCGCGACGCCCCTTGCTTGGAGCCTGCGGAAAACACGTCGTTCTTGGCATGCATATAGCTCAGGCTCAGCTTCTTGGACCCTGCATTTTTGACGCGCAGATTGAACCACACATAATCGGCAAAGGAATTGCTGCCCGGTATCAACAGACAGCCGTTGCTGAGCATATAGGCTTCGACATTGGCATGAGGGCAACTTTTCACGACCGTAAGCTTGTGTTCTTTCTCCAGCTTCCAATCGCCCGGCGTCGTCTGCCTGGGTCTGAGCGTATAGGCGATTTCAGCCAGCCTCGCGCATGTCATGACGGAATGGTCGATCACCCCCGCGGCACCGAACAGGGCATCGCGGGTCTTGGGCCCGACGATCCCGTCCGCGACAAGTCCCTTGACGCTTTGGAACGCTTTGACCGCAGTAACGGTCTTGGCCCCCTGCACGCCGTCAATCGGTCCCGGCTCGTACCGCAAATTCTTCAACTGCCGTTGAATGCTTCTCCAACTGGTTTTCGACATGGGTGAAAAATTCCTTTGGTCATCTAAATTTTTTGGAGATGCGGGCGGGCGACTTTAATAATCCGAACGACCCGCGCAAAGCTGCTGGTCTATTAAATACTATACACATATGGTCGAAAAATCAGGGAAAAGCCTCTGCTATTTTGCAGATCGGGTCACGTAACTATTTCAGCGGCCATATTTTTGGCCCGCAAATTTATCATAGGCAGGCGTTCTGCCCGAGAGGATACCCGATGAACAGCAATCTTGTCGCTGTATTAGCTGCAGATGTCGTAGGTTACTCAAAGCTGATGGGGGATGACGCCAAATCGACGCTGGTTGCCCTGAAACGCTTGCGCGCCGAGATTTTCGCCCCCGTTGTCGCGTCCAGACGCGGGCGCGTGGTCAAGAACATGGGGGATGGCTGGATCGTCCTGTTCGGGGCCGCCAGCGATGCCGCGGCCTGTGCCTTGCAGATCCAGCAATTGCAGACCGTCAGCCAGCTTCAGGGGGGGCCTGAAATCCGCCTGCGGCTGGGTGTTCATCTGGGCGATGTCGTCGAGGACGAACATGACATCTATGGCGACGGCGTAAACATCGCGTCGCGGCTTGAACAACTTGCAAACCCCGGCAGCATTGCGATTTCGGATGCGGTATTCGGTATTCTTGACGGCACGCTCAGGCCGTCTTTCGATGATGCGGGTGAACGCGCGCTCAAGAATATCGCCAAGCCTATCCGGATCTGGACCAGCGGTTCGTTGCACGCCCCGGCACAGTCGACACTGCCTGCACGGGACGGGCTGCGTATCGTGGTGCGCCCGCTGGAGACATCTGATGAACGCATCGCGTTTCCCGAACTTGCCGATGCGCTGACCGGTGATCTGGTGACCTTTCTCAACGCGACCCATTGGCTGTCGGTCAGTACGGGTGATGTCTGCACGCCGGCCTATGTGCTCAGCGGTCGTATTCGCACCCAAGGCACGCGGTTCCGGCTTGAGGTAAAGTTCATTGATCCTTCGGGGCTCGAGATGTGGTCAGACAAGATTGACGGCACCTTGGATGACGTCTTTGACTGGCAGGATCGGGCCTGCGCGACGGTGGTAGGGCGCGTGCTGGCCACGACGTTTGACGCCGAGCGCCGCAAGCTGGACAAGTTGTCGATTGACCAGATGACCGCCAGTGAATGCGAATTGCGCGGCCAGTTGGCCATTGACCGGCTGGACCCCGACGCCTTTGCCTCGGCCTTGAAATATTCGAATGCGGCGATTGAAAAGGATGCCGATCAGCCAACGGCACTGGCATTGGCGCTGGTGGCGTATCTGTCTGCCGTTGTGATGGGCTATGACGAAGTAAGCCAGCCCTATGCCGCCTGCGTTCCCGGATGGTGCAAGGCCGCGGCACCACTGGCGGCAGATCATCCGTTGCTGAATTTGGCCTTGGGGGTCACAACCTATTCCCAAAGCAGTGATCCGACCGCCTTGCGCATCATCTGCGAGCAAGCGTTGCGCCAATCGTCTTCGGATTTCGTCACGCTGACCTTAAGCGGTTGGGCCTATATCTGGATCGGCGACTATTCTGCGGCGCTGGATTGCCTTCACAAGGCGCGCAAGCTGGGCGGGCAAAGCCCGTGGGCCTTGTCCATTCAGGGCGGGCTTGCACTGGCTTCGCTTCAGGCCGGGGATGATGTGGGGGCAATCGGATATGCAAAACAGGGTCTGACGGTGACGGCCAGCTATTCGACCTTGCACAGGATTTTGGCCGCCGCATATGCCCATCAAGGGCAAACCGTGGCCGCACAGCACTCTGTTGCGACGGCGTTGGCGCTTAATCCAAGGGATTCGATCACCGCGATCAATGCGCGCAACATATTCTTCGAATCCGTCAGCACCAACCGGTATCTTGACGGTCTGCGGATGGCCGGAATGCCCGAATAGCGTGCTGTCAGACGCATGCGAAGACCCCGCCCCGTGTTGAAAAGGTTGGTCTGAAGCCCCCGCCCCGTTGTCGCGTCAGCACCCCGCCGCCGGTCACCCCCTAACAATTTTACTATTTCCGCTTAAGGGATTAAGACGAACGAACGGCCTGGCCAGTCACGTACAGCAACCTCAAAGAAGGCTTCCCCATGGCCACCAAAACCAATCTGCATCCCCGCAATCAACACAAAGAAGGGTACGATTTCGGGCGTCTCGTGGCGGATTCACCCGAGCTTGAGCCATTCACGATCCCTAACCCTGTCGGTCAGACGACTGTTGATTTTCAAGACGCAGCCGCGGTTCGTATGCTTAATCGGGCCCTGCTCAAGACGCATTACACTATCAATTTCTGGGATATCCCTGCAAATTATCTTTGCCCACCGATCCCCGGTCGTGTCGACTATATCCACTATCTCGCGGATTTGCTGGCCAGCAGCAACAATAACGAAATCCCGCGCGGGCCCGGTATCAAGGCGTTGGACATCGGCACAGGAGCGAGCCTGGTCTACCCGCTCACCGGCCAGAGCGAATACGGCTGGGACTTTACCGGCACCGATATTGACCCCGCCGCGATCACGTCGGCCCGGCAGATTTGCGAACTCAACAAGCTGAAGATCACCCTCAGACAGCAAAACATGCGCGAGAATATCTTTCGCGGGGTAATCGCGCCGCAAGATGCGTTTCACATCACCCTGTGCAACCCGCCCTTCCATGCCTCCATCGAAAAAGCCAATAAAGGCACGCAACGCAAGTGGAGCAACCTTGGCAAGGGCGCTTCGACAAAGCTCAATTTCGGCGGTCAGAACGCCGAACTTTGGTGTCCGGGTGGCGAGATAAAGTTCATCGCGACCATGGTTGAGCAAAGCAAAGAGTTCGCCGACCAGTGCCTTTGGTTCAGCTCCCTGGTGTCGAAAAAAGACAACCTCCAGCCGCTCTCCAGAATTTTGAGAAAGGCCAAGGTTGCTGATTTCAAAGTCGTCGATATGGCACAGGGGCAGAAAACAAGTCGTTTTATTGCGTGGACTTACATTAAGAAAAGCCAGCATTCTCTCTACATGAATGGCGCGAAAAAATAGAGAGAGGTGGTCGCGGTGATCGGTGCAACTTCCAACCCTAACAAGACCACGCCATAGAGGGTGGCAAGCGCCTGATCAAATTCCCGCTGCCCCTGCTCGCTTGACTGGCTCTAGAGAGCAGGGTTGAAATGCGCTTCAAACGCCACCCGCTGCTGACCGTGACAAAGTCCATGACCTGCCCTCCGAGGCTCCCTCGTTCATAACGAGAGTTTGCGGGTTCGGATTTCATATTCTCCGTCGTCAGTTTGGACAAGCGCGTCCTGCGCGGCATTGGCTTGTTTCTACCCCTACGGCCAATCGGCATAGCTGCCTACTTGGGTATATTTTGCGTTGCCGCCTTGCTGTGTGCTTGCCCGTCGAAATGACCCCGGGGGAACACCTGCCTCGGCTTTGAAGAACGCGCTGAATTGCGAAGTGCTGCAAAACCCAAGATGGTCGGCGATCTGATCAAGTGTTTGATGCGAGCGCTGGAGCAAGGCCTGCGCTTCAAAAGTCAGGCGGTCGCGGATAAGACGTTGTGGCGGCTTTCCCAATGTCCGCGTGCAAATGTCGTGCAACCGGTCCGGTGACACATCCAATTCGGCGGCAAACCGATGGACCGGCCAGCGTTCGCGCAAATGTGCCTCAACCAGATGGCGGAACCTCTCGAGCGTCAGATTTGTCGCTTTGTAGCTTTGATCTTCGATCATTTCATTCACGCCAGCCCGCCAGAGTGACACAAGCATGATCCTGATTTGGGCCTCGATCACTGTCTCCATCCCTGTTTGCCCCGCATCCAGTTCTTTGAAAATCGCATCAAAGCAGGTTGTGATCGTTTGCGAGATTTCAGGCTTTGCGTTCAAGCTGAGCGTGAATTCGCGCGCGGACATCAGTCGCAATGCTGCGGCTTCGGGTTTATGCCCGATGGCGTTGCTCAAGGTCGCATCACCAAGGGTCATGATAATGCCGTGACTGCCCGCCCGTGCCTTGACACGCGTATCGGGCGATTTAGGGCCCCAATTGATGACAGGCCCGATGATCGTCTCTTCGCCGTCCGGTGTAAGACGGACAGCACTGCCGGACAGAACCATAATACATTGGGATGTCCGGCCAGGGAAATTGACCAATCCACCCAAAAACCGATCGTCCAGCCCGCTGCGGAAAACCTCAGCATGGACCGTCGTTTGATGTGCACTCAGGGGTGCAGATGCGTTGAACCTGTTTTTCATAACCAGATATTGACAATAAAAGACCGGATATCAATATTTTTTCACTGCTCCTTTCGTCTATGTTTGATTTAGCGCCGCACATGCGGGCCGGCTGCGTGAACTTATGGAGGTTCGTTCACGTGGGCTGAGGGGGGGAGAATCAAATGCAGCGTCCGGCTTCCAAGCTTGGTGTGATAACTGGCACAAGTGAGACGACCTTGGCGGTCAACGCTGCGGTGAATGCTGCCGCGTCTGCGTTTCCAATTTGGTCGCGTTGGCCCGTCACAGAGCGTGCCGTGGCCTTGCAGAAAATGATGGCAGCACTTGATGCGCATCGTGACGACTTTGTCGCCCTCGCCGCTGAAGAGGTTGGCGCGTCGCGCTCATGGACCGAATTCAACATCGATCTCGCAATCGGGATGCTTGCGCATGTTGCGGGCCTCGCTCCGATGCTTGAGGATCGCGAGCTTGTGGATCCGCTGACGGGGAAACACTCTATCTTACGCCGGCAAGCGGCGGGTGTGGTGCTGGGAATGGTGCCTTGGAACGCCCCCATAGCGCTTGGGGTGCGGGCGGTCGCAGGTGCGTTGATCTGCGGCAATACTGTCGTGATGAAGGGCTCGGAGCACTGCCCAAAGACGCACAAACATCTGGTTGAAATCCTCAACAGCGCCGGATTGCCTGGCGGCGTTTTGACGTGCATCGTCAACCACGCCGAAGACGCCCACGACACAATGGTGCAGCTTATTGCCCACCCGTGTATTCGGCGGATCAACTTTACCGGATCCACGCGTGTCGGGCGCGATGTCGCCATGGAGGCGGCGCGCTATCTCAAACCTGCTTTGCTTGAATTATCTGGCAAAGCGCCGTTGATCGTATTGGACGATGCCGATCTGGATGCCGCTGTCGAAGCCGCCTGTTTTGGTGCCTTCTTTAACCAGGGCCAGATTTGTATGTCTACGGACTGGATCATTGTCGTGAAGTCAGTGTCCGACGCCTTTGTGGCAAAACTGCAGGCCCGAACACAGCAAATCAAAGCTGCTGATCCGGTGCAGGAGGTGACCGTTCTGGGCCGCATGATTTCTGCAGACGCTGCCCAACGGGTGAAGGGGTTAATCGAAGACGCAGTATCAAAAGGTGCGCGGCTTTTGGTGGGTGGCCAGATCGATGGCTGTGTCATGCAGCCCGCATTACTGGATGGGATTGCCGCGAATATGCGCATTTTCAGAGAAGAAACATTTGGGCCGTTGGCCAGCATCATGCGGGTCCATGACGCCGAAGAAGCCGTATCGATCGCCAATGATTCAGAGTTCGGCTTGAACGCAGCAGTCTTTACCACAGACCTTGATCACGCGCAGGCAATCGCCGGCCGGCTCGAATACGGCGTTGTCCAAATCAATGGACCGACCGTGCATGATGATCCGTCAATGCCGTTTGGGGGCATGAAAAACAGTGGGTATGGCCGCTTTGGCGGCGAACAGGCAATCAACGAATTTACTGAACTGCGTTGGATCGCCACCCATCAAGAAGGACAGACACCAACACTTTGAAGAAGACGGGCACCTGCCCAAACGATCAATTGCAAAATGGAGGATACGCAATGAACCGCAGACCATTTTTGAAACTTGTCAGTGCTTTGACAATCGCAAGCGCCTTTGCGGCAAG
Organism: Sulfitobacter sp. SH22; assembly: GCF_965641905.1. Taxonomy (NCBI): domain Bacteria; kingdom Pseudomonadati; phylum Pseudomonadota; class Alphaproteobacteria; order Rhodobacterales; family Roseobacteraceae; genus Sulfitobacter; species Sulfitobacter sp. SH22. The sequence continues at coordinate 461,627 of NZ_OZ282573.1, read as the reverse complement.
TGCTGCCAGCGCAGATACAATTCGCATTGGTGCCGTTGCGCCTAAAACCGGCCCGCTTGCTGGTGGCGCGACAGTCACGCAGTGGCCTTCGATCTATCTATGGGTCGACCAGATCAACAAAGCCGGCGGCCTGACCGTTGATGGCGAAAAAATGATGATCGAACTGATCGAATATGACGATCAGACCAACCCCGGCGAGACGATCAAAGCCGTGCAGCGTCTGGCAACACAAGACGACGCACATTTTATTATCGCACCCTATGGGACTGGTTTGAACCTTGCTGCTGCCCCGCTGTTTGATCGCTACGGCTATCCACAGATCGCGGTGTCGGCCATTACCGACCAGCAGGCGGACCTGTCCGCGAAGTTCCCGAATATGTTCTTCACACTGGGCACAACCACCGCACTTGCCGCCGATGTCGTCAAAGTTCTCGGCGAAATGCGCGATGCGGGTCAGATGGGTGACAAAGTGGCCATGGTCAACGTGGCCGATGCGTTCGGGATCGAATTGGCGACTGCCGCCAAACCGCTGTTCGAAGAGGCTGGTTTCGAAATCGTCTATGAAACATCCTATCCGCTTGGCACACAGGATTTGTCGCCTGTCATCAAAGGTGCGGCAGCGGCTGAACCCGATGCCTTTATCGCATGGTCCTATCCGCCGGATACTTTTGGGCTGACCGAACAAGCGATGATCGAAAACCTTGACGTCAAGGCGTTCTATACTGCCGTGGCCACCCCGTTCCCGGGATATGGTGCCCGTTTTGGCGCTGCTGCCGAAGGTGTTTTGGGTGCTGGTGGTGTAAACCCTGAAAGCCCGGCTTTCATGGAATACGCGGCGGCGCATGAGGCCGTGACCGGATCAAAGCCCGACTATTGGGCCTCTGCGACGACATACGCATCGCTTGAGATTTTGGCGCAATCAATCGAAGCTGTTGGTCTGGACCGCGCAGCTGTGACAGCCCACCTCAAGGACAGCACGTTTGACACGATCCTTGGTCCGATCAGCTTCGACGAAAACAACTCGAACCCTGATTTCTGGACCGTGGGTCAGTGGCAAGGTGGTGTGTTCAAAGGCGTCGCCTCGCGCGGTCGCGACGGCACTGTGCCTGTCATCCTGAAAGAAGGCTGGGAGTAATCCCCAAACGGGGCGGCCTGTGCGCCGCCCCAAACCGATCAACAAAGGAACATCCCCTTGGACATTCTGATCACAGGTATCTTGCTGGGCGGCACCTATGCGCTGATTGCGATGGGCCTGAATCTGCAATACGGTGTTGCGCGGATCATGAATCTGGCCAACGGTGAAATTCTGGTGGCAGGCGGCTATTTCGCCTTTATCGCCTATACCTCCACGCAGCTGAGCCCGATCCTGACGATCTTTCTGGTCGCCCCGCTGGCGTTTGCGCTGAACTGGCTGATCTACCGTGTGATGCTGCAACCTTTGGTCAATCGCGCCAAGAACCGGGGGCAGTTAGAGACCGACAGTATCCTTGCGACCTTTGGCCTATCTTTTATCGGCGTCGGCTTGATGCTGAGCTTTTTCGGCGGCGACTATTTTTCTTACAGCTTTATGGCCGTGCCTGTTGAACTTCTTGGGAATACCTACGGCGCGAACCGTGTGCTGTCCTTTGTCATGGCGGTTTTGATCTGCGGCGCGCTCTATCTTTGGCTCAACCATTCGCGCCCCGGTTTGTCGATCCGCGCCATTGCTACGGCCCCGGCGTCGGCCCGTTTGGTCGGGATTGACGTCAAGAACCTTTCGGCACTCGCCTTTGCCCTTGGCGGCGCAGTAACAGCCGTGGGCGGCGCACTCATCTCGACCTATTTGACGCTTGATGCGTCGACGGGTGTGGTCTTCACCCTCAAAGCCCTGATCATCGTGATCATGGGGGGCGTCGGCGACGTGCGCGGCACGATCATCGCCGCTTTGCTGCTTGGCATTCTTGAAACGATCGTCGCCAGCCTCCTTGACCCCGGTCTGACCCTCGCCGCCGCCTATGTCATGTTCTTGGGCATCCTGTTGTTCCGCCCACAGGGCCTGTTCGGAAAGAAGCGGACATGAGCCTGACCGGAACCGATATTCGCAACCTCTGCTTTGCCACACTGGCCTTTGCGATCTGCGCGCTCCTGCCGTTTGGCGACAACGGCTATTGGCTGGGGCTTGGCGTGACGATTGCGATGTTCACGACGCTTGCGACGTCATGGGCGCTGTTCTCAGGCCCGACCCATTACATCAGCCTGGCCACTGCCGCCTTTTTTGGGGTGGGCACCTATGTGACCGGATTGGGCATCGAAACCCTCCCCTTTTGGTCTCTGGTGGGGCTTGCGGGCCTGATCGGTGCGGTGCTGGCCGCACTCGTCGGTCTCGCGACGCTGCGCCTCTCCGGCGTGTATTTTGTGATCTTCACGCTCGGGCTGGCAGAACTGGTCCGGCAGGTCATCACATGGGTGCAGAACAATACCGGCCAGAAAGGTCTCTACGTCCTGACGGACCTCGACGAAGCAGGCATCTATTGGTGGCTTCTGGGTCTTGCTGCGGTTGTGTTTCTGACAGGTTGGCTGATCGGACGCTCGCGCCTTGGGTTTGCCCTGCGCATCATCGGTGATGACGAAACCGTCGCAGACCATTCAGGCATCAATACCGCCCGCGCCAAAGTGTTGCTCTTTATGGTGCCCGGAGCCGTCGCGGCCATGACCGGCGCGATCCTTGCGCCGCGCTATGTCTACATCGAACCATCGCTTGCCTTTGCGCCGATCCTTTCGTTCCAGGTGGTGATCATGGCGCTTCTGGGGGGGGCATCCCGGCTTTGGGGTCCATTGGTCGGCGTGATCCCTTTCACGTTCTTGCTTGAGGCGGTTTCCTCCAATTTTCCAAATCAAACCACATTGGTAATCGGCGTCGCCTTCCTGGTCATCGTCTATCTGCTGCCGGGTGGCTTCGTGGGATTGCTCGACAAAATCATGTATCGTGTCAACGCAAAGGAGCGGTCATAACATGGCAACACCTGTCCTCTCTTTGCGCGGTGTGACCAAACGCTTTGGCGGCCTTGTTGCTGTCAACGCCATGGACTTCGATGTCGCCGAACACGAGGTCGTCGGTTTGTTGGGGCCGAACGGCTCTGGTAAATCCACCACATTGAACCTTGTATCAGGCCTGCTGCCGCTGACTTCGGGCAACATATCACTTTGGGGGAACCGGATATCGGGCCTTCCGGCCCAAACCATCAACCGCAAAGGTGTCAGCCGGACCTTCCAATTGGTCCGATTGTTGCCATCCATGAATGTCCGCGAGAACGTTGTGGCGGGGGCGGTGTTCGGCCACCGTCGCCGGTGGGGACAGGATGCGCAGGACCATGCGGAACAACTACTCGAAAAGGTAGGGCTTGGCGGAAAAGGCGACATGTCGCTTGGCCAGCTCACGTATATCGACACCAAACGGGTCGAGCTTGCTCGAACCCTCGCCGGCGATCCCAAAGTGTTGCTGCTGGATGAATGGCTCGCGGGTCTGAACCCGACCGAACTGCAGATCGGCATTACCCTGATCAAGTCACTACGCAACGAAGGCCGAACGATTATTCTGGTTGAACACGTCATGGATGCAATCCGGTCTTTATGTGATCGCTGTGTCGTCATGGCGGCAGGCACCAAGATCGCGGAAGGCACGCCCGCGCAAGTCCTGTCCGACAAAGAGGTCATTCGCGCCTATCTGGGGGACGACGATGCTTGAACTGTCAAACGTAACCGTCCGCTATGGCCAGCACCGCGCTTTGGAAAATGCGTCCGTCAACGTCGCCAAGGGTGAAATCGTCGTCATCCTTGGGGCCAACGGGGCGGGCAAATCAACACTGCTCAAGGCCGCCAGCGGCATTTGTGAGGGGGTCGTTGCCGGTGACATTCGTCTTGATGGAACCAATCTTGCAGGGCTTGCCGCCAATAAGATCGTTGATGCGGGCCTTGCGCTTGTCCCCGAGGGCCGCGGTGTCTTTCCTGATCTGACTGTGCGTGAGAACCTCACCCTCGGAGCCTATACGGCGCGGGCACGCGATGATGAAAAGATGACGCTTGAACGTGTCCATAGCTTGTTTCCCAAGCTCGCCGAGCGTTCCGGCCAGATCGTCGGAACCATGTCAGGCGGCGAACAGCAAATGGTCGCCATCGGGCGCGCAATGATGTCTAATCCGACAATCCTGACGCTGGATGAACCCTCGCTTGGGCTGTCGCCGCTTTTGTCCAAAGAGCTGTTTCAAAACCTTGCGCGGGTTCGCGACCTTGGCATCGGGGTGCTGATGGTCGAACAAAATGCCAAGCAATCGCTGGCGATCGCGGATCGGGGCTATTTGATCGAGAACGCCCATGTTGTGCATCAAGACAGCGCCGCAAACCTGATGCGTGATCCGGCAGTGCAGGCTGCCTATCTCGGCGTCGGCAGCAGCGAAGAAGCGACCACACCAGAACCCGCGACAGATATGCCCCAAACGGTGACAGAGGCATTTACGATCCGCCCCCGCAGTCAGCAAACGCAATCGGCTGACGTGATTTTGGGTCGCTCCGTGGCTGATCTTGTTGCCGCAGCCAGCCGTCAAAGTGTGACTGTCGCAGCGCAAAAGCGCCCTGACCCGACGCGTCCGATAGACGCTGAAATCCCGCAGGATCGTCTGGCGGCAACCCTTGCAGAGATTGAGCGCGGCGCGCGCGACGCCCGCAAGCGCCCGAAAGTGGAACCACTGCAAAACCGCTATGGTGCGCCTTCAGCACCGGACCACGCGCCAAAGCCCAAAGCGCGCCCCGTCATCGAAGTCTACCGCGCCCCGCGCGTTGAAGTGTATCGCCGCCAGCCCGATGGCAGTGGCTTTGAAAGGAAATAGGATGCTTGATTCCCAGACGCAGATAAAAGGGATGTTCATTGGTGGAAATTGGGTGTCGTCCGGCCCTACGTTCGATGACATCAACCCGTCCACAGGCGACGTCTGGGCCCGCATCCCCGAAGGCGGACGCCTTGAGGCACGCGAAGCCATTGCCGCAGCCCAAACCGCCTTTCCCGCATGGGCGGCTTTGCATTTTCAGGATCGCGCGAGGATATTGCTAAAGGCCGCCGACGTGTGGGAAGCACGCAAGATGGACTACGTCGCTGCCGCCCAAGCCGAAGGCGGCGGCTGGTTCGGCAAAGGGATGTTCGAGGCGGGCTATGTGCCGGATGTTTTCCGGGCTGCTGCCGCTATGTGCTACAATGCCATCGGTGAGATGCTGCCCTCGCAACATGGCAAGGTCTCAATGGTCGAACGTGTGCCCATGGGCGTCGTCAGCGTGATCAGCCCATGGAACATGCCCGGCATTCTGACCGCCCGTGGCTTTGCTTTCCCGCTCGCTGCGGGCAACACAATTGTCCTGAAACCCTCCGAAGACACGCCCTATGCAGGCGGCCTTTTCTTTGCCGAGGTCATGGAAGAGGCTGGCATCCCGAAGGGCGTTTTCAACGTTGTGACCTGCTCGCGTGACCGGGTCTCTGAAATGGGGGATGAACTGGTCGAGAACCCAAAGGTCAAAGGTATTTCCTTCACCGGGTCCACCCCTGTAGGTCGCCAAATTGCGGCCAAAGCTGGCGCGCATCTCAAGAAAGCCTGCGTCGAACTCGGCGGCAAGGACAGCCTCATCGTGCTGGAAGACGCCGACATGGATCGCGCGACATCTGCGGCGAGCTTCGGCAGCTTCATGCACCAAGGCCAGATCTGCATGTCCGTCGAAAAGGTTCTCGTCCATGAAAGCATCTACCCGGACTTCCTCCGCCAGTTCGTCGCCCGCGCAGCAAAGCTGAAGACAGGCGATACGGCGGACAAATCCAACGTAATCGGTCCGCTCATCAATGACCGGCAAGTTGAACGCGTAAAGTTCCAGATCGAAGACGCCCTCGCCAAGGGTGCCAAAGCTGTGCTGGGCGGTCGCGTCTGGGACCGGTTCGTCGAACCTACCATCTTGACGAATGTGACCCCTGATATGGCAGTCTGGCAGGATGAAACCTTTGGCCCTGTGGCCGTCGTTGTGCCGTTCCGGACCGATGCAGAAGCCATCGCGCTGAACAACGACACCGAATATGGCCTGAGTTCCGGCATTATCACCGCCGACGAGAACCGTGCGCTCGAGATGTCGCGCAAGTTGGAAACGGGCATGTGCCATGTCAATTGTTCCTCTGTGAACGACGAACCGCATGTGCCTTTCGGCGGCAGCAAAGCGTCTGGCGTGGGCAAACACGGGGGCAAATGGTCGATGGAAACCTTCACCGAAACGCGCTGGATCACGCTTGACCGTGGCGGTCGCCCCTTCCCGCCGGTATTTTAAGATGAGCTGGGAACGCGCACCCTTGTTGAAGAGAAAAACGATTGTTGTGACCGGATCCGCCTCCGGCATCGGATTAGAGACAGCGCGGGTTTGCACCGCGATGGGCGCGAAGGTCTTGGGCATTGATCTGACCAAACGGTTTGACCATGTCGAAGAATTCTACCGTGCTGATTTGTCAGACGGCGCGACAATTGATGCGCTGATTGATGTCCTGCCAAAAGGCATTGACGGGATCGCGAATATCGCAGGCCTGCCGCCAACAGCCCCGGCTGACAAGGTGCTCGCGGTGAACCTGTTCGGCCTCAAACATCTGACGCTTGGGCTCCTGCCAAAACTGAACGACGGGGCCAGCATCGTAAACCTTGCCTCGCTTGCGGGGTTTGGCTGGCCGGATGCCATTCCTGCGATCCGCGCCAGCGAGACCGTCCATGTTGACGACGCGGCACGCTTCGCGTCGGACCACCAAATCACCAACGCAGGCGGGCGCAGCTACTTCTTCTCCAAAGAAGCGCTGATCGCATGGACCATGCAAAACCGCTGGACCTGGCGGGATCGGGGCATCCGGATGAACACCGTCAGCCCTGGTCCGGTCGATACACCCATCCTGGGCGATTTTCTGGAAACCCTGGGGGCACGCGCCGAAGAAGATGCGCGCATCATGGACCGCCCCGGCACACCACAAGATCTTGCACCAATCGTCGCATTCCTGCTGTCTGACATGACAACATGGATCCGCGGCACCAATATTCCCGCCGACGGCGGTATGTCATCAAACATCCTGTGCGACATGCACGGGCTGTCATCATAAGGGAGGCCAACTCATGTCTGCACTGGCTTGGATCATCATCATTCTCATTGTTGCGGCGGTCATCATCGCCCTGGCGGCGTCCTTTTACGAACGCGCAACAAACGAAGTCGCACTTGTGCGCACCGGCCTTGGTGGCAGGCGCGTCATCATCGACGGCGGCACGCTCGCGGTCCCTTTCTTCCACGAGATCAACCGCGTGAACATGCAAACCCTGCGCATGGACGTTGCCCGATCCGGTGAATCCTCGCTGATCACCAAAGACCGCCTGCGCGTCGATGTCGGGGCCGAGTTCTATGCAAGCGTCACACCAAATGATGATGCCGTGACCCGTGCGGCACAAACCTTGGGCAAAAGGGTTTTTCAGCCCGACCAGCTCAAAGGTCTTATAGATGGCATGATGATTGATGCACTGCGGTCTGTGGCCGCCCAAATGACAATGGACGAACTGCACGAAAACCGCGCCAGCTTTGTCAAACAGGTGCGCGAGGCCTTGACAGACACCCTGGCAAACTTCGGCTTGCAGCTTGATTCCGTATCCCTGACGGCGCTGGACCAGACCCCTTTTGCAGCGCTTGACGAAAACAACGCATTCAATGCCGTCGGTATGCGCAAACTGGCCGAAGTGATCGCAAAGTCCAAAAAGGAACGGGCCGAAATCGAAGGCGACAGTCAGGTTAGCGTCGCACGCGCGGCTATGGTTTCCGAGCGGCGCAAACTTGAGATCAACCTTGATCAACGCCGTGCTGAAATCGCCCAGACCCAAGAGATAGAGACCCTTGTCGCCGCGCAGCTTTCGGAAATCGCGGCACGCAAAGCAGACAGCGAACGCGCTTCCGCGCATTCGCGCATTCAGATGGAGCAGGATATTGCCTCGGCAGATATTGCCAAGGAACAGACTTTGCGAACTGCCGAAATCTCTCAGGCGCTCGCTATTGAAATGGCCGAACAAGACCGTGCAATTTCCCTTGCTGCAAAGTCCCAAGAAGAAAGCCGCGCGCATGCCGAAGCAGACTCTGCCCGTATCGATGCCGTGAAAGCAGCCGAGGCTGTGCAGACCGCGCGCCAAATGGCCGAAGCCGAAAGGCGCAAGGCGCTGGCCTTGATTGCAGCGCAGGAGCAGGCAGAAGCCTCAGCCGCCCGCGCAAAAATCATGGCCGCCAGTGACAAGGCGACAGCGGCTGACAAGGCGGCTGCCAAACGCGAAGAAGCAGAGGCGCTCAAGGCAGTGAAGCTGGCCGAAACAGAAGCGAGCCTTGCCCAGATCAATGCAGAAAACGCGCGTTCCGAGGCGCAAGTTGCGATGGAGTTGGAACTCGCAAGGCTTCAAGCGCTCCCCAAAATTTTGGCCGAAATGGTCAAGCCTGCGGAAAAGATCACCGGGATTTCAATCAACCAGATGAGCGGCTTTGAGCGTACAGCCGGCGCAGGCGCGACCTCGCCGATCAATCAAACCGTTGAGGCTATCATGGATATGGCTGTTTCCCTGCCCGCCTTACAGAAACTTGGAGAACGTATAGGCGTCAATGTAGATGCGACCTTGTCAAAGACAGACCAAAAGCCAGAAAATGATCGCTAAATGGTGCTGTCAGGCAAATGCGAACCGGTCTCCGTTCTTCAGCAACCTCAATCTGTCAGGCGGTGCAGAGACCGCGCCACTCGGCCAGAGCAGCGGCGCGGTTCAGCTTGAAATTTGATCGGCTGTAAAGGTGGCGCTCGACGTTGAAATGGTTGTGGACTGAGCCGTGAACGGCGACAAATTTTTGCAAGGTTCGCATCCGTCTAAAGCGAAGCATGGCCCGCTCTCTTCGTCTGAATGACTGGTGCGAATTCTCGGCTCGATTGTTGAGCCAGCGGCCGGTTTCCTGTTTGTCGACATTGCCGATGATCTTCAGCGCCGCGCCATAGGAACGTAGCATGTCGGTGACGAAAATATGTGGGCGACCACGGCGTTTCATGATTTTCCTGAGGAATTCCAATGCTGCCTTGCGATCACGGCGCTTCGTGACAAAGCTTTCCAGAACTTCCCCTTCGTGATCCACGGCCCGCCAAAGATAGTGCGTCTCGCCGTTGATCTTCACGAACACCTCGTCCAGGTGCCACTGCCAGTTTGAATATGCGCGCATCTGGCCAGCCCTATTCTTGCGAATTTCAGCGGCAAATATCGGGCCAAATCTGTTCCATCAAAATCGAACCGTCTCGTGACTGATGTCGGTGCCGCGCTCGTGCAAAAGAACCTCCACGTTCCGAAGCGAAAGCGGAAACCGAACATACATCATCACGGCCAGACGGATGATCTCGGGGCTCGTCTTGAAACAGCGAAAGGGGGAGCGTTTTATCATCCAGCGACGTTAATTTCTCGCCCTGCCCGCCTCAACCGATTTTGCTCTGACAGTGCCTGCCTGAGGATAGCCTAATGCCGCAAATGGGAATGAACACTAGCCAATTGGATTGGCATTCAACCCGTATTCTGTAGTCAAGCTGCGGCGGAACCGCATGCGACGTGCCGCTCAAGATGGTACTTTTGAGCTAGGCTCAGGACCCATTAGTCGGCTTGAGGCTACGCGACCTGCATGATTCACTGTCCCCGAACCAAAGGGGGCTTGATGAGTAATTTATATTGGCTGAGCCAAGCTCAGATGGAGCGAAAATGGGAGCGTTTTGTCACCCGATTACGCCACGAAACCGATCAGCTTGCCTCAAGCTGGTTTTAACTAACAAGACCTTCCGGGTCACTCCGTAGATACTACATTGGTGTCGGCAAGCTGTTCGCTGACGCATGCAGCTGGCAGGAACACATCAAGTTTGGCGGCCCCGTTGCGCCAAAAGGTGAAATACCCTTGCCGTAATCCTCCGACACGTTCAGCCAGGGCATGCAACTCGCCAGGCGCATAACTTCGGCCGGCGAACTCAAGCCCCGCGACATAGAAATCGGTATCGCCGGTCTGTCCTTCGCCTTCCCATTCATCGTTGACGAACCGGATCTCGATCTGGCTGGAGCACCGGATTTCAGGAACGTCAAATCGGAAGGTCGAGACCGCGGCTGCCACCTGCTCGACAGGGACAGCGTTTTCCGCATTCGAGGGCGCACGCGTGACGGTCGCCCGACCCAGATACGCCCCGTCAAGATAGATGTCGGCTTGTGGCGGCGACAGGTAGGACGTACCCGAGGCATAGAGAACCAATTGCCCTGGCCCTTCGGGCACCGCACTTGTACCCGCCAAGGCGGATCGCTCCCGGACAGCGCGTTCGATCCAGCCTGTGTGATAAGAGATCCACTCGGCCACAAGTTGCCGCGCCTCGGCATCTGCATCGGGGTCTTGAAGGGAGAGGTCGACGGTTTCGCCCGGGTCTTGTTCAAGATCGTACAGCGAGCTCTGTTCGGTATTGGCGCTGTAGATGAACTTGCGACTGCCTTGCCGGAAACCGATGGGAAACCCGTTCCAGGGCGAGAAAAAGAACACACCATCGGCTCTGCCGTGGGCGAACACACTCCGGGCCTGCCAATAGGGGGATGGCGGCATCCCGAGCAGATCGGCGATGGTCGGTGCCAGTTCGGAAAGACCAACAATCTGCTTGATCTGTTCACCGCTGAATGCGACCGGGTTCACGAAAAGCAAAGGCACATGCACGTTTTCCTCATAGATGCCAGAAGCATGCCCCGCCGTGCCGTGTTCGCCAAAGGCCTCGCCATGATCACCCAGAACGATCACGAGCGTGGACTCCGCCAGTCCTTCCTCTTCCAGAAACGCCATCAGCTGTCCGAACGCCGCATCGCTCACTCGAATGGCGTTGATGTAATTGTTCCGGTTAGTGTCCTCGACAAAACGCTGCGGATCGTCGCCAGGATAATAGGGGTAGTGTGACATCCCCGTCCGCATGACGGCGAAGAACGGGCTGCCGGGATCGCTGCCAATCCAGTTTGTTAGCGCATTGATCGTGCAATGATCGTTCGACGTGTTCAGGAATTGCTGCGCAAATTCCTTCGTTTCATAAACACCTTGTTCACAGGTCCAGTTCCGATAATCCTGGACAAGATCAAACCCGGCATCTTTCACGAACGCCTCGGTATTTTGAAACCGGTTGTCGCTCGAGTTGAAGAAGCCCGTTCTGTACCCTTGTGCCGAGACGGCCTGGGACAGCGTGTGCAGATCCAGCGCGCTTTGCTCAAAGGTCATGCTCTCGCGCGACAGCTCGGGCACAATACCGGCCAGCAATGTCACGAGAAAGAAGTTTGACGCTGGCACATGGGCGTAGGCGTTCACGAACCGCATCCCCTCGGATTGGTAGCGCAGGATATTCGGCGTGTTCGGATAGGTCCCCTCAAATCCCTGAACATAGCGGGTCGAGACCGCATCAATGGCGATGACGACGACATTGCGGATCGTACCGCTGGCGACTTCGGGGCGCGTGATCGGATCGGCAATCCCGAGATCGGGTGGATCTTGCCGCCGCGCCGCGTCCGATAAGCCTAGGAGAGGCGTGTCGGACGCACCCAGATACGATCCGACGAGGGCCAGAAGCGGGTTGGCCAACTTGCCGCCCCCCACGCCCATCGCCACTGTCGGCATCAAAATCGGCAGGCCAAGAAGCGCGATCCAGACAACGGGCAAAACAAGCCAGTTCTGCGTTGCGACGAAGTTGGCTCGCAACCCGTATGCACCCAATAGAAAAACGATTGTTATCGCCACGAGGGTCGAAATCCGGGACGACGTGGCGATGAAGAACACCGAATCCAGGATCACATCGGTGTTGCCAATGTCGGAATACACGATCCAGTCCCGGATCACTGGCCCTCCCAGGATCTGCACGGCAAAAATGTTCGTAAAGCCGAGAACCAGAAGCCCAAGGGCCAATGTCACCCATATCCAGCCCCAGATCCGGCGCGCCGTCCCATTGGGCAAAACAGGTCCGACGATCACCCCCGCCGCAAGCAAGAGGCCAACGACAAGATAGTCCTCGTGGGTTGCAGCCAGAAGCCAAAGAAGGCACCAGATGGGGCCACCCTCAGGGATGTCACCGGACAGGACCCACCCGCGAAATAGGGTCACAAAAACCGCCAGAAGCAGCGCCGCACCAAGCATAAGGCTGCGCTGAGCGCGACATGTCTGCCAACCTTGGAGCAGATGGTCCATCAGCGCGGTCCGCATTTGTGTCATTCAGAGCAGAATCCTTTGTCCAACTTGGGCCTAGGGCTATGGATATAGCGTCACCTTAACTCGGCAACTTTGACACATATCAACGTCTTTACTAGATGATATTGATACATATCAATGTGTTTGAATCTCGGGTACACCCTAGTTGACGTTGTTGAGACGCCATGTTCTGCGCACTAGCATCGGCAGCCGCACACGCAGAGTGTGCAGTAGAGCAATCTGGGTGGTGCTGTCATACAAATGCGAACCAGTCTCTGTTCTTTAGCACCCTCAATCTGTCAGGCGGTGCAGAGACCTCGTCCAGAGCGGCAGCACGGTTCAGCTTGAAATTGGATCGGCTGTAAAGGTGGCGCTCGACGTTGAAATGGTTGTGGACTGAGGCGTGGACGGCGACAAATTTTTGCAAGGTTCGCATCCGTCTAAAGCGAAGCATGGCCCGTTCTCGCCTTCAAAATGGCTGGTGTGAATTCTCCGCCCGGTTGTTGAGCCAGCGGCCGGTTTCTTGCCGATCAGCGTTGCCGATCTCCTTCATCGCCGCGCCGTAGGAACGTAACTTGTCGGTGACGAAGATATGTGCGTGACCACGGCGTTTCATGATTTTCCTGAGAAATTTCAATGCTGCCTTGCGATCACGGCGCTTCGTGACAAAGCTTTCCAGAACTTCCCCTTCGTGATCCACGGCCCGCCAAAGATAGTGCGTCTCGCCGTTGATCTTCACGAACACCTCGTCCAGGTGCCACTGCCAGTTTGAATATGCGCGCATCTGGCCAGCCCTATTCTTGCGAATTTCAGCGGCAAATATCGGGCAAATCTGTTCCATCAAAATCGAACCGTCTCGTGACTGATGTCGGTGCCGCGCTCGTGCAAAAGAACCTCCACGTTCCGAAGCGAAAGCGGAAACCGAACATACATCATCACGGCCAGACGGATGATCTCGGGGCTCGTCTTGAAGTACCGAAAGGGGGAGCATTTTGTCATCCAGCGACGTTAATTTCTCGCCCTGCCCGCCTCAGCAAATTTTCTTCTGACAGCGCCAAGCTAAGTGCTCGCGCTGCCCGCCTCACAAGTTTTCTTCTGACAGTGCCTCATAATGGCATATCAAGATGCCGGTAGTTGGGGGCATCCACGCCATCAAAAAAGTCATCATAAACAGCCTTTGCGCCAGTTTTATTTGCGTGGCTGTGGCGGGCAAATCCCCGCAAATCATCTAAACCTTGCAATATTTGCGAGAATTCCCAATGCTTATGGTATTGTTTTGCAAATTGTTGAGCCTTCATGACGGATATGCCCCCCCTACACCGCCTTTGCAAATTGATGTCCCTGACTGTCGCTTTGTGTTTTGGCGGCATCAATGCCCAAGCGGCGACCGTCAGCGCGCAGCCAGAACCGGTTATGGGGTGTATTGCGCAGCTATCTGGCACGATTGAGAAAGGTGATGTTGAAAAACTGCGCCCTTTGATCGAGCAAAATCGCTATTCTACCCAGTTTCAAGACGGTAATGATGATCTGTCAGCCGGCAAGGCTCGCGTATGCTTTGACAGCCCTGGTGGCTCATTGATCGAAGGTGTCGCACTTGCCAAACTGCTGCATGACAACCAGATCGGATCGGCAGTGGGGCGCGGAAAATCTTGCCTTTCGGCCTGTGCTATTGCCTTCATGGGGGGCTTGGCCAGCTATGAAAATGATATGGCCGATCAGCCCAACCGGGTGGTGCATCCTTTGGGAAAACTGGGATTTCACGCACCTGATCTGGGCGTGCCTCAAGGCGAATATGACGAAAGCACCGTCAAACGGGCCTATCTGATCGCGGTCAAAAGCGTTGCGGCGGTGTTGGACATGTCTTTGGAGGTGAATTTCCCAACCTCGCTGGCCACCGTAATGTTGGGCACGCCTGCGCAGGATATGTACCTGATTGATACAATTGATGAGGCTGCCCGCTGGCGGATTGCAATTGCCCCGGTAATTGAACCGGCTCGCTTGACCAAGGCGGGGTTGGCCACGGTTTGTGCCCATATTGATAACGCCGCAGATGACAAAGCATGGTATTCCATGCCCTCGAGCAGCGAGATTTCATTTGAACGGGGATATAACGACCACTGGATCGGCACGATGCAAGACGGCTTTCAGCAAGAAGGTACTACGGGCTGCACAGCGACATTCCACCCGCTAAAGCCCGGTGACAAAGGGCGCAGCACCCCGTCGGGATATGGCAGCATTACCGCAAATTACGTTCATATCTGGCCCTACCAAACCTATGATCCAAACGTTAAGATCGCCAGCCTTGCGCTGGCTGACGACAACAAGGTCGAGCTGCGCAGCGACACCACACGAGAACGCAGCCAGCTTCTGAGCGGACGCTGCATTGTTCTCAAGGAAACCAGCTTGCTCGACAACGACCCTTGCACATTGTCGCGCAGCGCAAAGCTCGACGACATTACCCTGAACGAGCACCAAACAGATATTTATGTCTGGCCATCGGGGGCAAAAACCGTGGTTGAAAACGGGGCCACCAAAGATGGGCGTGCTGTGCACCTGCTCAACGGGCTTGAGACCAAAAGAGAAGTGTTTTTTTCAAAGGATGATGTGGCGCATCGCAATATCATCGACCGGATAGCGCGCAATATGGGTAACAATGACCCGTTGATCGCGTGCTGGAAAAACCCCGCAAGCGGAAACCGTTTCTGCTTTTTGGATGAAAAACCCATGAATAAGACCGAATTTTTCCAAAGTTTCTACCAGTGACACCCTGCTATGGGCATGCAGATTTTGAACTATGATGAGGTATAAAATGCGACACCCGATTATCCTTGGCCTGACTGCATGTTTCCTTGCCACCAGCCTGCATGCCCAATCGACAATTTCCCTAGAGGAATTTGATCTGGGAGAGCCTGCGCCAACGGCTACCGCAGCCCCTAAAGCCAGGTCCGCCAGCTTTGGTGAGTGTTTGCTGGATGCAGCGGGATGCGCGAATTCGGACCTCAAGGCCGGGTCTGATTTTTCACTGGAAGATGTTGTGAACCTCAAGGTTGAAAGCAATGCCGGCACCGCCATTTTGCCCGCAACCACCACATCCCAAAGCGCTGGACCGTTGCCGTCGATCGATATGGAAATTCTGTTCGACTATAATTCCGACGATGTGCGCCCCGATCAGATGACCCGACTGTTTGAATTGGCCGAAGTGCTCAGGGACGAACGCTTTGCGGATTATACGTTCCTCTTTGTCGGCCATAGCGATGCCAAAGGATCGGCCGCTTACAATCAAGAACTGTCGGCACGGCGGGCAAAATCGGTGGCGAATTTAGTTCAAGCCAGCGCCCGCCTGTCCCAAGAGAATTTTGCCGCCTCTGGCATCGGCTTTTCGCGCCTGAAAGACCCGGCAGACCCTTTGGGGCCGCAAAACCGCAGGGTGCAACTGGTTCTTGTCCCCAAATAGCCCCCCCTCTGATCCCCAGCAGGAGCCCGCCATGTCATTTATCAGACGCGCCATTGCCGCCGGTTTTGCGGCCCTTATCGGTCTGCCGGCCGCTACTGCCGCCACAATCGAATTTCGCCCTGAATTGGGTGCCTATCTTGATAGTTTGCAGGAAATTTATCTGCCCTACCCGCCAGCGGACCAGTCAGAAAATGACTTTGATGGCCCCTCGGGAACGCTCAAAAACATCACCGTGTCGGGCGTGATCGAAAAGGGTGACGCAGATAAATTAGAAAGCCTCATGGCCTCCGCAGGTTATCCGGGGGTGCGCATCGTCTTTAACAGTCCGGGGGGTAATTTCCTCGAAGGGATCAAGATGGGCGAGATGCTGCAATATAATTTGTCCTCCCAAGATCCCAGCCTCGCCGGGGTCTATGTACTGAAAGGACAAAGTTGTTTGTCCGCCTGCGCTTTGGCTTTTTCGCTCGCGGCGGCAACGCGGGATGTGGGGGCTTATAACTACGACAGCCGTTTTATCGAAGACGGGGCCGAGCTGGGCTTTCATATGGGGGCCTTGCCCGAGGATCAGGCCGCGCAAACCGCAAATGTCAAAACAATCATGAACCTGACCTATAGCGTCGTGGCGGTCTATACCAAGCTGATCAAGGGCAATATTAACCCGCCCCTGCTGCTTGAAAAAGCGTTGGCACATCGTGAGGCAGACAGTTTCTTTTATCTTCGCGGGGCGCAGCGCAGTCTTAGCATGGGGTTCACCCCGGTATCTCGTTCGATCCTGTCGGCACCGGTTTACAGCTATGCGATGGATATGCGCACAGTAGATGCAGTTTGCCGGACCTTGATCATGTCAACACGGCTGCCAAAAACGCTTGTGACCTATAGCTATCTGTTCATCAACGGCGATGGGCCGACGGGCCGTGAAATCAGCCTTGATGAAATGATAGAATTGCGCGGCTCACGGACGATCGCGGGGTTCATGGCATCGGGGGAAAGCTGCTATGTGGCGCAGCGCCCTGATAAAACCGTTTTGATCAGCGTCGCAGACAGCAGCCAGAAAAGAGATTGCATAGGCACAAAAGCAGATGAGTTCAACAATCAGGCATGGTGCGCTACCGACCGCGAGCCTGCGGGGTTGATCACCATAGGATTGCTGGCAGATAGTTTGATGTGCAATTCCGGCGAATTACAAACCAAGTTTGTAACATGGGAATCAGACTTTAGCACGGGGTATGACGATGATCCGTTTGACGATCTGTCAAACTGGCAGCGTACGATTGTGACGGATGTGAACATGCGGCGCAGCCCCAGCCTCAAGGCAGAGGTGGTTACCGGCCTGCCCGCTGGCGCAGAGGTCAAGGTGGCAGGGTGCCAGTTGGTCGATGACGGTCAGGGCGTGTGGTACCGCATCCGCCACAGCACAGGGTCCGGCTGGATCAGCGCGCGGTTCGCAACTGAATTCAACGCGGAAATGCGCCCCTTTACCGGCCCATAACCCACGCCGCCGGTCATTCGATGATATAGCCACGCGCCTGAAACTGGATGTCGCTGCCCAAGGGGGCGACGATGCCGTCCTCGACCCCGCTTTCGATTTGGGAAATCACAGCGCGCAAGGTTTGCGCGATTTGGTCATTCTCCATCTTTTCTGCGGGTTCGCAGAAATAGCCCAAACGGTTGGTGCCTTTGGTATCTGAAGCCTCGACCGTCAGGCGATTGTCGGCCACGGGTGAAATCTCGAACCGGAACAACCCGTTTTGCATTTCCACCACTTTAAAGAACTGGCGCGGGATCGGGGTCAGTTTGCGGGCAGGCGATAAGTTGAAAAAGAAGGGCACGCAGCTGCGCGGCAGGTCCGCGACAATAGAGACCGATTGATCGACCGTGACCCGGTTTGGATAAACCGTCAGCAAAGATCGCAAATCATCAGTTTCACCTGCGCCGGTATCGCTGCGGGCAAAATAGAATTCCGATTGCATCTGAGACAGCTGTTGCGGGCGTTGTTCGCCGTTGGTGGCCTCCATCACATCGCGTGTGACGCGTTTCATCAAGACCGACACTTCGGTATCGGGCACTTGTATGTGGCGGGCCAAGGCGGTTGCAAACGGCGAATTGCGCCCCGCCCCGTCAGATGCAGTTGTGTTCGGCAAGGTCGCAAAAGTCACCAAAGTATCCCCTAAGGGGCGCACCACGGCCAACCCCCGGCTGATCCCTGCACTGCGCCCCTCGGCGCGCGCTTGGCTTAGAACCTGTTCGGCAAAAGGATTGTTGCGGCATGCATCCAGAAACAGCAACCCGATCGGGACAGTCTCAAGGACCTCAAGAAGCGACGCCAATGAAATCCCCTCGCGGGCAATCGAGGCCTCGGACCGCAGCACGGCATCGGTGGGCATCAAATAGTTTTCGCCATCCTTTTGCAGACCGTGCCCGGCGAAATACACCGCCGCCACATCGGCATATTGCGCCGCCTCGGCAAAGGCGTCAATCGCAGCCCCCATCGCGTCTTCGCCAAGGTCAAGATGCACAGAGACATCAAACCCCATGCGCCCCAGACTGTCGGAGATCAATCTGGCGTCATTGCCCGCATTTTGCAGCCGCCCAATCGTTTGATAGCCTGAATTGCCGATCACCAAAGCGACCCTTTGTTCCGCAAAACAAGCCGAGGCGAACCCGATCAGGGCCAAGGTGGACAGGATCCTTTTTAGGGAGGGAATTAGCTGCATAGTGGATCCTTTATCGGTGAGTGCCCTTAACGCATGAGCTGAAAGCAAAAGATGTTGCCAGAAGACGGGTTCGTCCAGCAGTCGGCCTCAAAGCTTTGGGCGCTGCTGCGGCGCATTTCGCCGATAAAGCTGGCATGAAAAGGATGGGTGGTGTCGTTTGCGGCAACGCGCTTGATCGTGGTTTCGGCCCCGTTAATCTTGTGGATGCCGCGACGCGTGATCGCCTCTGCCACAGTTTTGCTGCCCGAGGGCCAGATGAATGTCGACACAACATGCGACGCATCGCCCTCAAAGGCGGATTTGATCCGCTGGCACGGCTCGCTGTCGATCATGCGCCCGCCCGAGAAAACAACGCATTGCCCGCGGCTGGTATCGTTCACGGCGGCGGCGCGCCGCTGTACGCCGCCTTTTTCCAATGATGCAATCGACGCCTCAGGATCAAGCATGTACCACGCCGGCACGCTTACTCTCAGGCTGTCGGGTCCAAACTCGCGGGCCCAATCTACGTTGGCGTATTCTGCAACATCCTCAACCGATTGCAGGAAACCAAAAGAGACGTTGAATTTATCTTCGGGGAAATCATACGTGCTTCTCATGCCATCGCTGTCGATCTCAACCTTGCAAACCCGCTCGTAAAACTTGGCCTCCGTTTGATAATCCCGCACAACGCCCAGATACCTGTCGCCCTTTCGCTGCAACAGGACGCGGGGTCCGCCGTAATTACCCTCGCGGGTCTTCTGATAATGGGCCTCGATAGACAGATCAGAAACCAGCCCTTCCACGTGATAAAGATAGGCGGAATCGCAAATGTTCCCGATCATCCGCTCGGTCACTTTTGTGGGGTAGCTAATGTTTTGCAAAGGGATGTTCGCCATTACAGCCCGGCCAATTGTATCAATGTAATACATGTCATCCGGCCGTGTGCGCAGGATCTGGTAATAAAGAAAATCCGACATCGGCTCGACGCTATGCAGCTCGGTCGCCTTGATGCGAAACAGACCCTCGGCAGCAGAAAGCGCGATCTCGAAGGCCTTGTTGACCTGCGCACTGTTATAGCTGTTTTGGGTATCGAGCCCTAGCGATGGCGCGTGAAACCCCAGCTGCGCGCCCGGAGAAATCTTGCGGTCCATAAAATGGATCACTGCCGTGCCTTGGGTCAGGCTGCCGCCCAAAAACGCAATCGCGCAGGCTGACAGACATTTCTGCCCCGCCTCTACGCGGGTGACCAGCTGATATTCCCAAATCCGGTCGAAAATCCGCTGACCTTCCAAAAGGCTGCCGCCCTCACTGTCAAAGCAGATTTTTTCCCCGCTATACGTGCGGCCAATGCCTTCGAACTGCGCGGCATCGCCGGTCTCAATCGGGCCGGAAAACAGGTAATCGCAGGCCTGCGATCCGACCTTGGTCAATGTGCCCGCCCGTGCATCATCCACGCCCACGCAAAATGTTGCAACCGCCAAAAGTGAAAGAAATCGATATTTTAGCTCATTTATAAACACGCATAATCCTTCGCTATTTCTGTCTGAATGTTGGATGTTTAAAAATGTGATGCCCCTTAGTACGCCAGTAATCTGGCCATCCGTCAACCATTTGACCCCGATTGATTAACGCGGCCCAAACCCGATCAAGGCCCTTTGGGAGCGGGGGAAAATGAATTCTGCTTGAGATATACTCCCCCTTCGTTATCCTAAGAGAAAGCCGGACATCTATTTTGATGGTTTGAATGCGCTATTTAAAATTCGGAAATGAGGGCGGCTGGTTTTGATTTTTGCAACGATAATTTTTACATTGGCGGTTCTGATCCCGTCCCTTTTGATTGTGCTTGGCGCGGGCAATTCCAACACCCAAAGCGTGATGGCGCTTTGTGCCGGGGCGTCGGCCTTTTCCTTGATGGCGGCCGCACTGTTTTTGGCCACCCGACCAAAATTCGTCGAACGCGCGGTGGGCGGTTTGGACCGACTTTACAAAGCGCATAAATGGATTGGCATCTCGCTGTTGCCGCTGGTGTTGTTTCACAAATTTGTCGGCATGGACCTTGAGGGGCAGATCGTGGCCTCGGGCCTTGCCAAGACGGCCGTCGACATCGCCAAAATAGCGTTCCTTGTGCTGGTACCGCTTTTGCTGCTGAGCTGGATCAAGAAACTGCCCCGCATGCGGCGCGATCTGATCCCCTATCACATCTGGCGCATTGCCCATAGGCTGATGGGGGTGGTATTCATCGCACTCAGCTTGCATCAGCTTTTTGTTGCGGTGCCGTTCAACGCAAATTCAGTCGCGGCCCAATATCTGAATCTGGCTGCGGTGATTGGCATTGGCTCCTTTCTCTATACCCAGTTTTTTGCCCCCTTTCGGCCCCGCAAATTCACCATTTCGCGGGTTGAAAAACATGCCGCGGCCACGATCATTGATGCGACCCCAAAGGGGCGCGGCTTTGCCAAGCTTAGATCAGGCGGCTTTGCGGTGATTTCCTTTGCTAAAAAGGGGTTGCGCGAACCGCACCCCTTTACGATTTCGCGGATCGGCGCGGATGGCAGCCTGCAGTTTTCCATTCGCGCCCTTGGCGATTATACCGCGCACCTGCGTGATGCGGTTGCTGTGGGGGACCGGATGTCGATCGAGGCCGGCTATGGCAATTTTGACTACCAGCGCGGCGAAGAAACACAGCTTTGGCTGGCGGGCGGCATCGGGATCACCCCGTTTCTGGCCTTTGCCGACAGCCTGACGGCGCAAAACACCCGTAACATCACATTGGTCTATTGCGTTGGAAAACCACAAGAAGCTGTCGGTCTTGAGCGTCTGCAAGCCGCCCAATCACGCAGTGACCTGTTCCGGCTGCATCTGCATGTCAGCTCTGAGGACGGGCGCATGGATGCGGCCAAGCTGGTCGAGACAACAAAGCTTGAGATGCCCAAAACCGGCTTTTGGTTTTGCGGCCCCGCGCCAATGCGCCGATCAATTATCCAGGATCTGAAGGCCATAGGCAAAGCGCCCTCTTCGGTCAATTTCGAAGAATTTGAGTTTAGATAGGAGGCCAAGATGCGCCCGAAATCCCTTTTTCTAGCGGCAGTTATGACAAGTGCCCTCGCGCCGTTCCATGCTGCTGCGACCGAAATTTACGATCAAACAGCCTATGCTGATTATCAACCCGATCTGGCAAACGGGGCCGTGATCTTTGCCGCCGGAGGGTGCGCCACCTGCCATGGGGTCGACGGCGACGATACCATTTTGGCCGGAGGTGAGGCCATTCAAACCAAATTCGGGGATCTCTACCCGCCTAATATCACCGCAGACCCAACCCACGGCATCGGTGCGTGGACAAATGCCGATTTCCTGAATGCGGTGACCAAAGGTGTCTCTCCCGAGGGGCGGACCTATTTTGGGGCGGTGTTTCCTTTTGGCTCTTACGCGCGGATGACCCCCGAAGACGTGTTGGATCTGCGGGCGCATTTGGCGACCCTTGCCCCCTCTGATACGCCGTCTAAAGACCATAATATCAGCTATCTTAGCCAGACAATCCTTGATTTCTGGACGAGCGCGCGCGCCGATTTAACCCCGATGAGTGATCCGCAAATGCAGCGCGGGCAATATCTGGTCGAGGCCGTGGGCCATTGCGCCGAATGCCATACGCCGCGCGATACCAGCCTTGGGTTCAAATATGAGATCGACGCCTCGCGCGCCTATCAGGGCGAAGTCGGATTATTGGGGGATTTTGCGCCCGATATCTCGGCCGAGCGGCTGAAGGTTTTCGGGGCCGAAGCCTTTGTCGTTGGTGCCATGACCGAGGCGCGCAAGCTGAACGGAAAACCGATGGCGGCGAAATCCATGCGCCGGATTGCGCGTTTGACCCGCCAGCTGGACGCATCTGATCGTGCCGCGATGTATGCCTATCTCACGGGGGAACCGGTGGATGCGTCGCAATTTGCGCGAACCGCGCCGGTTCAGATCGCACAGGCCGACACGGGGCTTGCCACCGATGCGGTCGCCGGCAGCCAAGAGAGCGACGGGCTGGTTGATCTGACCCAAGCGAAATCGCTTGTCTCGCGCATTGACGCCTATTGCGAGGCGCAATCGCCTACCCCCGTTGCCGCCGTGACCCCGCCCGCGGAATCGCGCCCCAGCGGTGCCAGCCCGGAACTGACCGCACAGGCGGATCAGGTCATCGAAACCTATTGCCGGTCCTGTCACGCACCGGGAAAAACCTATGGCGCGGTCTTTCCCACGGGGGATATCGCGGACATGCCGTTTGACAAACGGATTGTGATCCCCGGCAATGCCGAAGCCTCGCCATTGTACGAATCCATTGCATCGAACCGCATGCCTTTGGGGCAGAAAATGAACGCCCAAGAGGTTGATGTGCTCAAACGCTGGATTGACGGGCTTGGCGCTGCGGCACCTACCCCAATCACCGTGGCAGCCGTGGCCGCCCCTGCAATGAACGCCAATATCGAGATGCCACTGTTTGCGGGGGGCACGCGCAATGAACGCATGCTGGCAATTGTGGCCGATATTTCCGCGATAGACGAACGTGACCGCGCCTTTTATCGCTACTTTAGCTTTGCCAACACGCCGTTGGCCGCCGTTGATTGCGACGTGACCGGTGCCAAGCGTAACCCGGTTTTCTATCTTCATGCGGCATTCAACAAATTCGTCAACTCGGTCTCGACCGGGCCGCGCGTCGTGCCCGTCACCCCGCTGGAGGGAACCGAAGGGACGATTGTGCGCGTCGACATGCGCGACTATGGCTGGACCCCAGAAATCTGGAACGCAATCTCGACCGGGGTTTATACCGATACGGCGCGCCGCTCTGATTTCACGCAAGCCGCGTGGGACGATCTGGCCGTTACCTACCCTTATGGCATTGATCCGCGCACCGATCCCTTGCTGGGAATTGTCGCGCAGGCCACCGCTGCCTCCGTGCCGATCATGCGGGCGGATTGGTTTACCCATTTCGGATCAGAGGCCCCTTATTACGACATGTTCTTGGGGCTGACATCCCAGATTAAGGATCTGGAAACGCGCATCGGCCTTGACGTCGACCGCGAAATCCAAGCACGCCGCGTTATCCGTGCCGCCATGCTGCCCGGTGCATCGGGCGTGTCGGATCACAACCGGATGCTGGAACGGTTCGATCTGCCGCGAGGCAGGTATTACTGGAAATCCTATGACTTTGCCGGGGATGGCGGGCGCCAATCCTTGACGCTACACCCGGACGGGCCAGAGGGCATGTCGCGCACCGCATCGGGCACCGAAGCCTTTGAACATGATGGCGGCGAGATGATCTTTTCTTTGGCCAATGGGCTGCAGGGCTATTACTTGTCTACCAACAAGGGGGACCGTTTGTTGGTGGGGCCTGCCTCTATTGTGTCGTTCCGCACCAAACCCATCGGCAAAGGCGTCGAGATCGAAAATGCCCGGTCCTGTTTTGACTGCCATGCCAATGGCATGATCGCCAAACAAGACCAGCTGCGGGATGTTTTGATGTCATCGCAGCGCTATGGCCGCGATGAAATGAATGTCTTGCTGGACATGTATGTCGAGAATGGGAAACTCAGCGAAATCTACAAAACCGACAGTCAGACGTTTCTCAGGGCTTTGTCCCAGCTTAACGCGACCGAAAAATCCCCAACAGGGCGTCTGACCAGCCTTGCTGCGCCTGCAAGTGTGGGTGGTGGGGAAATCTTTACCTATCTGGCGGATCAGCATTTTAACGCAATTGACCTGAACGGGCTTGCCCGCGAATTCCATCTGGATGTGCAAACCCTGCGCGCCCGTGCGGGCCGTTTGGGTGACCCGCGCTTGACCGTTGTGCTGGCCGATTGGTTGGGGCGCTTGGACGGCGGGGCCAAAATACACCGCTCTGAGATCGAAACCTACTACGCCGAAATCTTGCCCCGCCTGACCGACCTGCGCCCCTATCGCTATGACGGCGGCGCAGTCGCAGCAGCGCAACCCGAGCAAAGCTTTGCCGCCAGTCTGGAACAGGCCGTGGGCCAAGCGGTGGCCAAATCGCAAAACCCCTATAGTGCGGCAGAAACAGCACCTCTGACCTATGACCCGACCCCCAGCCGCCCCCAAGACCCTCTGACCCTTGCGCTATCGGTTCCGGCGACCACGGTTTATGTCAACGATCTTCTGGAATTCGATGTGCGGGCAAACAAGCGCTGCGAATTGCAGATCTTTTATGTTGAAGAGGCTAAAAACATCGAAGAGCTACCCCAGGCGATACTCGGGCCGCAGTTTCTTGAGGCCGGAGAGCAACGCCGCATCCCCTACCAGCAGTCAGGCCTGCAAATCCGCTTTGACAGCCCCGGCACGGGCGAGACAATGCTGGCCTTTTGCCGCGAAGGCGGGCTGGCAGGACAACGCATGGATCAGGCACAAGTGCTGCGATTTTCTCAAGAGCGTTCGCTGCCCCTGACACGCGGCATTTCGATCGAGGCCGCCGCACAGGTTGCCCAAGACAATGGCGCAAGTGCAACCAATCACGTTACCTTTAACGTCTTGAAATAGGGGCAGAAAAATGAACCGGACCCCAACCTCGATCATCGCCCTTGCCTTGGTGCTTTGGCCCGGAGGTGGCTTTGCCGCCACCTGCCAAGACGCCTTGGTACAGTTGAAAAACCAGATCGGTATGGGCACCCTGCCCGCCCTCGTGGATGCCGTGAGCCAGATAAAAGCCGCTGGATGTAATCGCCCCACCGAAAGCGCTGCATTAGCCCAAGCATCCGCAGCCATGGCCGGGATTGCCCAACGGCAGATGGGCGCAGGAGATCTGCCTCAAGCCGAGCAGACATTGGCCCAAGCTCCTACACTGCATTGGGCCATTCAGGCCGTGCGTGGCGATCTGGCCGCCAAACGTGGAGACCGCGCACAAGCCGCACAGATGTACGGCACCGCACTCGACACGATCACCGATCCGACGCTCACCCCCCCTGATGGGCGGCTGGTCCCTGTGGCCAAGCGGATTTCCCAATTGGCCCAAGAGAACATGATGCTTTCGGGCAGTATGTCATCCAGTGTCACCCGCGGCGGGCAGGCATCGGGTGTGTTGAAATCTGCTATGCGCGGCATTCAGATCGAAAAGGCCGGCACCGCCCCCAAAGCCGATCCAGCCGTGGCCCCCAAGGCGGATATTTACGCCAATGCACCGAAAGAAACCTATGCGGTCGCGGATGCCGTCGCGGGGTCGGTCGAGACAGTATATCTGCCGATCCGTTTCGCATTCGGCTCTGACCAGATCGACGGGGATGGACGGCGCGAGGCCGAAACCCTTGCCAGTTTTCTGCGCTCAAACAACGTCTACCGTCTGACGGTTGTGGGCCACACTGATGAAATCGGATCCGAGGCGTCAAATCTGGATCTGTCGCTGCGCCGCGCGCAAACGGTCAAACGGTTCTTAGAGCAAAAAGGCGTTCAGGCCTATATCGCCGTCGCGGGAAAGGGCGAAAGCGAGCCGCCGGTTTTGGTTGATTACACGATCTATTCCGACGAAGAACGGCGCAAGATCGCACGCCGGGTCGAGCTGGTTTTGCATGAATAACCTGTTGGTTCCCAGTTGCTTGGCCGCCGTGGTCAGCTGTCTTTGCGCCCTGCCCGTTGCTGCGGCGCAATTTGGGATGGTGGTGGGGGTTGATGACTATTTGCATTTCCAGCCCTTTCCGCCGCCCCCCGGCGAATTGTCTGACCTCGAAGGCGCGGTAAATGACGCACAATTGATCGCAAAATCCATGCGCAGTGCGGGCATTGACCTGCCTGACAGGCGCGTGTTGATCGACGATCAGGCGACAGTCTCCAACTTTTTGGCCAGATGGGAGGAAATGACTGCCCAAGCCACCGCCGGTGATACGATTATCGTCAGCTTTTCCGGCCATGGCGGGCAAGAAAAAGAAGTCTCCGAACCGTTCGACGAAACCTCGGACGGGCTGGACGAGACGATCATGTTTCACGAATTTGATCCCCAAAACAGCCGGATTGGTCGGTTATCCGATGACCAGTTGCACGCGCTGCTATCCCAATCGCCTGCGTTTAATATCATCTGGGTCATGGACAGCTGTCATTCCGCTGGCCTCACGCGGAACGTGAAAACATCGCATATGGGTCTGACCAGAAGCGGCGGTGTGTGGGACATCCCAGTTGATCCCATTGAGACCGAAATCCAGCCTTTGGTCGATGGTGGCGACACCGATGAATTGCCAAATGTGACCCAAATTCTGGCCACCGCGTCCGAAGACCGTTTGGTGACGGAAACACGTTTTGACGGTAAAGCACATGGCGCGCTGTCGTGGTTTTTTGCCCAAGCCTTGGACGGCGCGGCAGATATTAACCAAGATGGGATCGTTACCCGGAGCGAGCTGTCCGGTTTCTTGCAAGACCGTGTGTTTGACCACATGAACCAAACCCAGCAACCCCGCATCCTGCCCCGTGGCGACAGCACGCAAGCCTTTTCGATCGGCGCAATCGCACCACCCCCTGCGCCCCAAGACCTAAGTCGCAAATTGCCCATTCGCATTATCGGGTCGGTGCCGCCCGGTTTGGTCGACAACAGCTTTGTCGCGGTGCAAAGCAATGCGGTGTTAACCTTTGAGCAACATGCCTTTGGCTGGGATGTGTTGAACCACACCGGCGACCGGATCACGACGATCCAAGGCGATGCCGACCGCATGATCGCCCGTGCCCGCGCCTTGCAAAGCATCCGCGCCTCCAAGCGCCCCGCTGTGGCAAATGTTAATATTCAAACCGCTCAAAGCAGTACCGCCCACCGAGTGGGCGAAATCGTCGGCTTTACCTTTGCCCCGCCCCGGCCCGACATGGGGTTTTTAACCTTGTTCAACATCGCCTCGGATGGGGCCGTGCAATATTTGCATCCCTTGCGCGACAGTCAGAACGTCGATGTGGGCGCGCAGGGGTTTCCCGTCAGGTTTCGGGTGGCACCACCTGTGGGTGCAGATCAGCTGGTGGCGGTTTTTTGCACCCGCCCGCCACTTGACCTGCAAGCCCTGCTGCGAGAGTTGAACAGTAAAACAGCCCCCCAAGACACCCGTTTGTCTTTGGCCCTTAGCCAAGGTGAATGCCAGACCGGTCTGACCGGCCTGTTCACCCGAGAGGATTAAATATGCTGCGTATCGCCCTGATTATTATTATTTTTATAGGCGCAAATCCGGCCTTGGCAGAACGCAGAGTGGCCATGGTGATCGGCAATTCCGACTATCAGCACGCCACCCGCCTGCCCAATCCGCAAAACGACGCCAAAGCGATCAGCGCCAAATTAACCACGCTTGGCTTTGACGTGTTCCTGCATGAAAACCTAGGCGGGCAGGATTTCCGGGTCGCACTGGGCGCTTTTGCCGAAGAAGCCCTGCGCGCCGATCTGGCGGTGGTGTTTTATGCGGGCCATGGCATCGAAATGGGCGGGCGCAACTATCTTATTCCCATTGATGCCAAAATGACGAGCGAGGCCACCGCCCAGTTCGAGGCCCTGTCGCTGGACAGTGTGCTGACGACCGTGCGCAATGCAGGCAAGCTGGGTTTGATCATGCTGGATGCCTGCCGCGACAATCCCTTTGCCAACACGATGACCCGCAAAAACGGCACCCGCGCGGTTTCACGCGGGCTGGCCCCTGTGTCTTTGGACGGCGAAGCAGGCACATTGGTCAGCTTTGCAGCACAGGCTGGCGATACCGCAGATGACGGCACCGGCATGCACAGCCCCTATACCGAAGCACTGCTTGAGCTGCTTGATCAACCCGGTCTTGAGGTCGGCGCGTTATTCCAACGGGTGACCAAAGTTGTCAAAGACAAGACAGGCGGGCGTCAAAAGCCGATGTACCGCATCCAACCCCCAGAGGATCTGGTGTATCTTGTCCCGCAGGATGCCGCCTATGTGCCCCCGCCCACCATTCTAGCACCCGAAGCACCGCAACCCCGCCAAGAAGACCCCTTGATCGTCTATCTGGCCGCCGTTCAAAGCCAGACCCGCAGCGCGTTAGAAGACTTTATCGCGCGCTATCCAAACCACGCGAAAACCGCCGATGCGAAAAAATTGCTGTTTGATATTGCGGACCGCGAATTCTGGGAAGTGACAAAGCAGCAAGACACGATCAGCGCCTATAACACCTATATCCTTGCCTTTTCCAATGGCCAGTTCGCGGCCCGCGCCAAGGCGCGCAAACAGGTGCTTGAACTTGCCGCAGCGCCGAAACCAACCCCTAAACCGGCCCCACCCGCGCCGCAACCCAACCCGCAAATGAGCGGCATTCGGACGTCCTGCCCTGCGTTAAACGCAGGCGCATCCGTCCAAAGTATCCGCACCAATGACACGCTTTTTGTGCGTGCCGAGGGGGGCAAAAATTTCCCCGTGGTCGGAGAGCTGCCCTATAATGCAAACGGGGTGAACCTTGGGTCGTGCTCTTCTTCTGGATGGTGTGCGGTGACCTATGGCTGCATCAGCGGCTATTCATTCGAGAAATATCTGCGCCGTGGTACCGGCGGGCATAGCCAATCCAGATATGCTGGGCAGTATCATGTCGTGAACCACCCGCTTGATCAAAAGCTGAACGTCAGATCAGGCCCCAGCACAAAATACGCCGTTATCGCAGAGCTGCCCCCGACGGCCGTGGGCGTCACCGTCGCGGATTGCCAAATGCAAAGAGGGTTTTCCAAACCTTGGTGCGCGCTGCAATGGCAGGGCATTTCCGGTTGGGCCTATGGAAAATATCTGGCCGATACGTCAGGGCGCAACCCACAGCCCTGACCCAACGGTGCCATAGACCGGTACTGTCAGACAAATGCGAACCGGTCTCTGTTCTTCAGCAACCTCAATCTATCAGGCTGCGCAGAGACCGCGCCACTCGGCCAGAGCGGCGGCGCGGTTCAGCTTGAAATTTGATCGGCTGTAAAGGTGGCGCTCCGCGTTGAAATGATTGTGGACTGAGGCGTGGGCGGCGACAAATTTTTGCAAGGTTCGCATCCGTCTAAAGCGAAGCATGGCCCGTTCTCGCCTTCAAAATGACTGGTGCGAATTCTCGGCTCGATTGTTGAGCCAGCGGCCGGTTTCTTGCCGTTCAGCGTTGCCGATCTCCTTAATCGCCGCGCCGTAGGAACGTAACTTGTCGGTGACGAAGATATGTGGGCGACCATGGCGTTTCATCGTTTTTCTAAGGAATTTCAATGCGGCTCTGCGATTTCGGCGCTTTGTGACAAAGCTTTCCAGGACTTCCCCTTGACCATTTGACCTGTGCCCCAAGTTCCCTCCAGCTTTGCGCGGAGTCCTTGGGGCTAAATCTGTGACCTTAGGCGGCCATTTTGTCCATCGTCTTTCGCTGCAAGAATTCCATTGGCGTCAGGTTGCCTAATGCTGAATGTGGCCTGCGCCAATTGTAATCCTCCTGCCAGTCTTCGAGCGTTTCGCGTGCGTCACCTAATGTGCCAAAAAGCGTTTCATTGAGGCATTCGTCCCGTAATTTGCCGTTGAAGCTTTCGATGAAGCCGTTCTGCTGAGGCTTTCCTGGCGCGATATAGTGCCAGTCGATGCCTGTCTCCTGAACCCATTTGAGGATTGTCATGCTGGTGAACTCAGTGCCGTAACACCTTCGGAATAACGCTGATTGAGAGGCTATGACCGCCTGCGCAGCCTTCAAATAGCGCAGCAGGTGGTCATAGCCGGGTCTCGGGTCC
This sequence comes from Sulfitobacter sp. SH22, assembly GCF_965641905.1. Classification (NCBI taxonomy): domain Bacteria; kingdom Pseudomonadati; phylum Pseudomonadota; class Alphaproteobacteria; order Rhodobacterales; family Roseobacteraceae; genus Sulfitobacter; species Sulfitobacter sp. SH22. The sequence continues at coordinate 431,516 of NZ_OZ282573.1, read as the reverse complement.
CTACAGTGGTTTTGCACAAACCACACCGTAAAGGAGACCGACTATGACCAAGATGATTGTTGCACAAGATGCCCCTGTTTTGGTGGCCATCGACATCGCCAAGGCCCGGCATGAAGTTTTGATTGCTATTCCAGATAAGAAACGGCGACGTCGCTCAACTGTTTTGAACGAACTCGCCGACTTCAACCGCCTCGTCACCGCACTTAAGGAATACGGACGCCCAGTTCGTGTAGCCTTTGAGGCGACCGGCAACTATCACCGTGCCTTGGCGTACCATCTGGCAACCGCAGGCTTTGAGGTGAAGCTGGTGTCCTCAGTGGCTTTGGCGCGTACGCGCGAAGCCCTCAATAACAGCTGGGATAAGAATGACCCAAAGGACGCGCAAGTGATCCTGCACATGATGGAGATCGGGAACGAGCAATATTACCACGACCCTCTGGTGTGCGGCACAAACGACATCCAAGAGCTGTCCAAAACCCACGATATCGGTCCAAAGGAGACATGTAATCACAACAGACTATGCTGCGGTACGGTCCGTCAAACCGGACATTCACTTAAGCAAAATATAAGGGCCGTAAGTCAACCCATCGAAGAGGCAAACGGTTGTCGCTACTATTCGGATGGTGCGAACTGGATTCTCTGATCAGGGAATGCGTCACGAAGGTTTTTCATTGCCTGAAGCCAATTTGATCCGCCCCACTGATTAATAAAAGCGTAAGTGCAATTCTCGAAGTGGAGGAGTTCCTCATCGCCACAGAAAAACCGGGTGCGATCAAAACTACGTCCCATCTTTTGCCGCTTTTCTTGTGCAAGGAGATAGAATTCGTTCGCACTCACTTTGCCATTGACTGAAACGAGAGCACGATCAATAGACCGCCCAAGGTGTTCTGCAACCTTCTTCGGGGCGACGCCTTGCTCGACGAGGTAGCGGAACGTTTGATAGATGGCATGCCGCTTGCGCAACCCAGATATCTTACGTTCACCGAGAATTATATCGTAGCTGGTCCAGTCTCGGGTGTCCGAGCGCGCCTCTCGCTCCTTACGCTTCTTCTCGGTTACTCGGACCTGGTATTCCGCCATCTCCGGGAGCGGGATGATCTGCTGGACATCCACGAAAACTCGACTGTCGTATTTGTAAGGCTGGAGCCGCACTGGTCTTGTCACGGTTACGTTCCGGTCTCTCAACTCATTTATGCGGCCTTTCGTTCGAATGCCAAGGGGCTTTTCCCGCCGAGCGATGAGTGACGTCGGCGTGGATTATAGAAGCCATTGATATACTGGAATATCGCGCCTTCTGCCTGGCGGCGTGTGTCCCAACGATTGCGCCAGATCAGCTCTGCCTTGATGGATTTGAAGAATGTCTCAACCATCGCATTGTCGTAACAATTGCCCTTGCCGCTCATCGAGACCTTGAAGCCGTGCTTTGACAGGCGGCGCTGATACTCGTTGGAACAGTATTGCGACCCGCGATCCGTATGGTGAATGCAGCCTTCGGGCGGTTGCCGTAGCGCCACAGCCATGTCCAACGCCCGGATCGCCAAATCCCGTTTCATGCGGTTGCTGACAGCCCAGCCGATGACGCGGCGAGAGTAGAGGTCGAGGATGACAGCCAGATATAGCCAGCCTTCGCTGGTCCAGATGTAACTTATATCACCGGCCCATTTCTGGTTCGGGCCATCCGCAGTGAAGTCCTGATCCAGCAGGTTGGGCGCGATGTTGAACGTGTGATCGCTATCTGTTGTGACCTTATATTTTTGGGTCCTGACGACCTTGATGCCGTTCTCGCGCATCAAACGGCCCACACGCCCGTGGCCGACGCTCAGCCCCAGTTCTTGCAGTTCTTCAGTCATCCGTGGGCGTCCGTAGCTTTGCAGGCTAAGCCGATGCTGCTCACGGATGTGGGCGAGAAGTACCATATCATCTCGCTGCCGTTGGCTCATTGGGCGTATCCGCCACGCACGAAACCCACGAGACGTGACCTGCATGATACGGCAGAGAAATTCTACGGGCCAAGCTTCCTTCCAGGCGTCGATGAAGGCGAACCTCACCGGCTTTCGCCTGCAAAGAAGATTGCCGCCTTTTTTAGCACTTCCCTCTCCTCGCGCAGTAGCCGGACTTCTTTGCGAAGGCGGATGTTTTCCTTCTCAACATCCTCATGCGGCCCAGACATCAGATCGTCGTGCTGATGTTGCTGAACCCACTTGTTCAGCGTGGAGACGCCAACCCCTAAATCCGATGAAAGCTGCGGGCGCGTTAAGCCGCTGGTCGTCGCCATTCGCACAGCATCACGCCGAAACTCGTCTGTGTATCGCTTTGCCATTCCTTATCTCCTTCATAGCAAACATTGCTCGAAAGAGACCGGAACTAAAACGGGGCAAGACCATTGCCGACCTTGCGCCGGAGGTCCGGAAGCGGCTGACCTGCGGGCGTGAGCCTTCGTCGGGCAGCCTCTACGATCTGTGCCTTCTGGCGGGGAAGGCTTGGAGGGAGCAGATGGGAAAAGTTTTTGAAACCTAGCGGGCTGATAGCTTGTATTTTTGAACATGTGCGCCCAAACATTGAGTGATAGGTGCTTTTGAAGTCAGCAAAGCAGGTATCAATCACCACTGAGTTCGCACGGCTCCCGCGAAATCGTTTGCACCGAGAAGACCACATTAATAAATTGAACACATGATGACAAAAGACTTTCTTGCCCCGCTTCAACAACGACGTGTGCGTTTGTCCAAATTAGCCGATCAAGTCGAGGCTCTTCGGAAGAACCAGCGCGAGCTCCGACGCGCCGTGGATAATCATAAATCCTTCGTACCTGAACTTGAGAAGGAAAAAATCCGCAATCTTGATGATGCAGCCTCGAACCTATCCCAAGAGATTTCAGAAGCTCAGGAACGGAAATCCAAGCTGGCACACGACCTCCACGAGGTTAGCTCAGAAAAAAGCAATCCACTCATTTTTTGGAAGTTATTTACCGCCGAGCAAAGGCAAGTTCGAAAAGAAGCGAACCGCCTTTTCCGAAACATATCCTTGATCGAAAAGCGCCTCAATGAGGATCAAGAAGCGCAGTCCAAGGCACGCTCGGACGCAAGTGTCGCTAGGAAGCGGCTTGCAGAAAATGAGAACTTCAATATTGAAAGCTCAGAAAAGAAAATTTCAGCACTCGGGCCAGAAATTGAACGGGCCCAGTCCGAGCATTCTGCCGCCAGTGAAAATCTAAAGCTAATCGAAGATAGTATTCGTCCTCACATTGAGGAATATGAACGTTTACAGTCTGCACTCTCCAAATTGAACGATGAGATAGACGCTGCAAATCGCTTTGACAAAAAACTCAGTGCGGCATCTGACAAGAGAGGGCGTGCGATAATTCATGCAGAATGCGAAGCCAAATTTGGCTTAGGAAGTCCTGGAAAGGTGATTTACGACAGACGAAGTAAGATCAGCAGCCTTGAGAGGAACTTGCCAAAGCTGGAGCGCCGAATTCATGACGAACTTCGAAAATCCGACAGACAGATTGGCCACCTTCTCATCGACGGCAACAACGCATGTTATGAGGGCCAATCGTTTATAGGCCTCAGGGGAATTTCTGCTTTACTGGCGGCGCTAGGTGACCGTTACAAGACCACTGTGGTGTTCGATGCATCCATTCGTTCCTTGTTGAAAACCGACAATCAAGGGGTCGAGCAGGGTTTGGGGAATTTGGTAAAAACCCACGTCGCGCCGACCAAGACAGGTGCCGATGAATACCTGCTAAAATTAGCAGAGAACGGCAAGAATACATACATTCTGAGTAACGATCGTTTTGCTGAATACCATGACTTCGACGTTGTTAAGTCAAATAGGCTGATCCGCTTTTTAATCGCAGATGGGCAGATTATGTCAAACGACCTAGATGTCTCCGTGAAGATTTAATTACTGAGCCTTGCTTGTTGCTCGGTGGAACCATTCAGGATGCAGTCGAACCGTCACGCGCACTTTGCAATCTGCAACACTCTGATTTGCCTGGCTTCCATTGAAGCCGTTTATTCTAACAACTCATCGAATACGATAGCGCATATTGGGTTAGAGCTATCAACCGCGTGGCTCAATCTATGGCTACCGTTCACGAGAATGTACTCACTGGAGTGGCGGCGGACTAAACAGATCGGAGGCAGCCGCTTGAATTTCGAGATCTTCTCGATTCTCTGCTTATCTGTGCCCCGAGGCTGCTCGCCAAACTCGTCAACGTTACGTGATGTACTATCCGCATAGGTGAAGCCCCGCGGGGCATTTCTCAGATTACCATCCATGAAGGCGCTAAGTTCTCGGCTATCGCCAAACACATAACATGAATACGGACTATCGAAGGTTTTTACGGAAATATTCATCTTTCCGGCAGTGTATCGAGCCTCATCAATGTCCGATTTTAAAGGGAATGGATACCAAAAGTTCCATACACTTAAAGCAGATCTACCGAATGCGCGCTTGAAAGTGAAGATCAAACTGTAGCGTGGTTTATCCGCAGATATGGGCGTAACGGCGTGGTGTGAAACTTCAGAGATACCAAAAATGAACCCATTGTTCCGAGAAGGCAACCAAGCACCATCGACATCCGTGACTTTCCCGCTCTTTAATGTGAGAAGGATACCACCATCCTCCTTTTTCCAGTTTTCGTTAAGCGTTACCGTCATTCTAAATGTTTCGCCTAGATCGTTCTCGTCCGTGTGCACACCGATATAGTCACCTGCAATCATCTTGTGCGCGGCGACATCAAAATCCTCATCTACTACTTCGGCAAAGTATGCTCCGACCGTACTTGCAACCTGTGAGCGGAATTTTCTATCAAAAATGTCCTGAAAGACGGGCATTTCTGCAAGATTGCGTTCTCTCTGTCTATAGAAATACTGTTGCGCTTCTTCCCATTCGATTTTTCGAACCTCCCTATGAAGGCTGTCGTAAATTTCTGGAGAGAACACCTGGGTTATCGCAGATCCAAAGCGTCCACCCTCAGGCAGGTTTACTAGAATTGGGTTCATCATGCTGCGGCTCCTTCAACCGCGCGGAACAACAGTTTGTAATCTTCACAATAAACCGAAGGATTCTTGTAGGAGCCGCCGCCCCATCGATGCTGCAAATAACCACCGCCGCAAAGATCGAAATAGGTGCAAGATAGGCATTCACTTGCATAGCGTGCTTCTTCGGCAATATGAGCACCAACCTCCAAAGAGTGGAGAGAATCTTCCAAGCCCGCGGCCGAGACCTTAAAGCCACCAGCCCAGTCTTTTCCTGCAGCATTCACGCGCAAAGTATCTACGAGTTTGATCTCACCATCGGTCTCGATCGTTAGGTCAATTTTTGATCGGCGATGAGCTTGCATTTCAGAGTGAAACTGTCGCGCAAGAAGTGCCCCCAAGATGTCGTCGAGCAACTGAACGCGAAATGCCTGTTTATGTTGGAAATACAATCCAGCGAATCTGAGAACCCATTGCCCCACCTCTGTCGATTGAACGGAAGTCTTTCCCTCAGGCAGGGCCTCATGGTCGCCATCGCGCAAAATCAAATTGTAAGATTTTGCACCAGCCCACTTCATAAAGGAAAAAGTTTCTTCAGGTGCGTTTTTAATATCCAACACCATCAAGATGCTATCGAGCACCTCGGCTTGGCGAGCTGAAACAATCGTTTTTTCAATTTGTGCGTAGCGACTTCGACCTCTGAGGTCGAGACGGTGACGGTCATTTTCAGTTACAAAACCATCAACAGATATGGAGAACGTCAGATTTTGACTAAACTGCCGTAAGGCCTCTTCCAGTTGGGGACTAAAGATCGTCCCGTTGGTCTGAATCGTCAATCTTGCATCAGGCACTCTGTCCAAAATCCGTTCTACAAGCGACAAGAAGCGAGTTACGCCGATCAGCAAAGGCTCTCCGCCATGAAAAGCCACGAGTGGAGGGTGATTTTGGTGCCGGTAAAGATACTCAATTGCATCTACAAGGTCAGCTTGAGTAGAGTCATTCATCCGGAACGGCATGTCACGCCATGATTGGTCATGACCGTGATAGATATAACAATAGTCACAATCAAGATTACAGCGCGACGCTAGCTTGACGATCAAGCTTCCTATTTCAGGTACTTGTTCCAACGATGACCACTCAATTGTCAGCGAGTGCTCTTGTCGTAGTGTCGATCATATGCGCCTTTTGGTCCACCACCGCGATTGTAAGCCTCGAAGACTTTGGAGTCGCCATACATTTCGATGCTTTTCATCAGATCTTTTTCGGCTTTTGCCAGGAACTCCGGCGAAATTTGAAGTTCGAAATCGTTTGTACCATCGGGCATTTTGGCTCATCTCCTAGTGTAGTTCTACAACCTACCTTTAGCCTAAACCCAACGAAGGGGGCAATTTCTATTTTGAGGGCAGCCTTCCGGCGGAGGTGTACTTCTCGGTGCGGTAGTTCTTACGCAAAACTCCGCACAACCACGCCGCCTTCAGGGGTCTATGACCATTTCCAGCCGACAGTTGCGGCTCGCCTATCTCGCGCCGGAGGTGCTGAAACAGCTGACATGCGGGCGCGAGGCAACGGCGGTCAGCCTTTATGATCTGTGCTTTCTAGCCGGTGATGCTTGGCTGGAACAAGAACAGCGCGTGTTCGATTGACCGCTGACTTCTGAGCTTCAACGAAGCTTGCGCCGCGCCTGTTCCAGATAGAGCGGACGTTCGTACTTTCTGCAGCAAATGGCCGGTCAGAGCCCTCTCTACCGGATGCCGCAGTACAAACTTTGGTCTGAAATACTACCCTTAAGGGTCGGCATTGACGAGCGAGATTACCCTTCTTTATGCAATTTGGCATCTGGCGTGCCACGATCCTGCCGCTGATTGAGAAAAGCGGCACCAGCGCTGATGATCACCCCTCCGAACACCGCGATTACCCAGTCCACGGGATGGAGCGGGGAAAGGTGGAGAACACTTGCGACTGGTTCGATCTGAATCGCTCCAAAGGCCGACAGGACAGGAGCCACCGTCGCGATCCAGGCGGATCTGGAACGAAGCCGGGTCAGGGCCGCAGTAATGGCCGAACCTGCGATGATGAGGGAAGCCATTGCCATCGATCGCGCGTGAGGGACATCGACAGTCTCGCCGAGATTGAGGATGTATCCTCCGAGGATGACCGCGCTTGCGACGGCACCGACAAGGCCGATCGTTACCCATTCCCGCGGAGCGAAGAAGCTCAGTCGATTTCCTTTGCTCCGGCGCGAAAGCGCTCCTTGCGACGGCAGGTTCTGGAACACCAGCAAGGCCGTCGGATGGAGGATGAGTTCGATCCAGATGATGTGGATCGGTAGGTACAGCAGCGGATATCCCATGAGCGGGATGAGTGCTGCAGTCGCAACGAGCGGCGCGTGCAGCATGAGCAGATAGGCGAAGCTGAGGCGGAGGTTCGTGAACAGCTGGCGTCCTTCGGCGATAGCACCAACGATCGTGGCGAAGTTGTCATCCAGAAGTACGATAGAAGCGACCTCGCGCGCCGACCGCGTGCCTCGCTCACCCATTGCGATCCCGACATCCGCGCCGCGAAGGGCTGGCGCGTCGTTGACCCCGTCGCCAGTCACCGCGACCATCTCTCCCTTGGCGCGCAGCGCCTGAACCAAGGCAAGCTTCTGCGACGGTGTGCATCGGGCGACGACATCGAAATCGATCTCTGCCTCTTGCCCGTCAAGATGCGTCGCCAGGTCCTTTCCATCGATCACCCGTGGGTCCACCGCCCCGATGCCAATCTCTTTGGCGATAGCTGCGGCTGTGCGCGCATAGTCTCCGGTGATCATGATGACGCGGATACCCGCATCTTGCGCTTCGCGCACCGCATCGGCGACACCCGGCCGTACCGGATCGGAGAAGGCGAGCAGGCCGGCAAAGTCGAAGTCGGTCTCGGGCTCTTCCCCCGACCAATCGTGAAGCGACCTGCTGGCGACCCCGATCACCTTGTGGCCGGAGGCAGCCAGCTCCTGTGTGTGTTGGCGCCACAGGTCGCGTTCTTCCTCCGACAGTGTGGTCATTCCGATCACTGTCTCGGGTGCGCCTTTCATCGCGGCGATCCAGTTGCCCTCAGGTGAGCGCAGGACGGCAACCTCGCGCAGTCTGTCCTCGGTAAAGGGGAAGATGGCATCGACCTTGCCATCCCGGGGCCGTGCGCTTTCAAGAAGGATCAGGTCCAGTGGGTCGGCGGTTTCCGCGCGGGAGGCCGTCGCGGCGATCGAAAGCAGTTCGTCACCGCTACGCCCCTCGGTGGGGTGTGCTTTATGCAGCGTCAGCTGCCCCTCGGTCAGCGTTCCGGTCTTGTCCGTGCAAATACAGGAAATCCGACCGATATTCTCGACGACGACAGCGCGTCGGACAAGTGCCTGCTTTCTGGCGAGGCGGTAGACGCCAAGGCCTAGGAAGAACGAGAAGACGACCGGGAACTCCTCGGGCAGCGCGGCGATAGCGAGGGTGACCGCGCTCAGAAGTGCATCTACCGCGCCATAACCCTGAGCGTAGCGGATCCCTGCAAGTATGACGCAGAGGAGCAATGCGACGACAAGCAGGATCTGCACCAGCCGGGCGATCGCGTCCTGAAGTGGCGTCCGATCGACTTGGGTTGCGCGGGAAAGCCGCGCGATCTCTCCATAAAGCGTCTCGGTCCCGGTCAGCGCGATGACCACGCGGGCCTCGCCCGTCAGAAGACGGGTTCCGGCCATGCCCCAATGCTCCCCGTCGATCTTCACGCTTCCGGTTCCGACCGGCCGGGGAGCCAGCGGAGTCTTGCGAACGGGGAGCGCTTCGCCCGTAAGAGTCGACTCGTCAGCCTGCAGGGCATCACCGGACTGAATAAGCCCGTCTGCCGGGAAGTAGGCGCCCGCCGACACGATCACGAGATCGCCCGGAACGAGGTCTTCCGAAGGCACATCCTGCTCACGCCCCTCCCGCAGAACCCGGGCCTGAGAGGCCAGCCGCGCCCGCAGCCCCTCAGTCGATGCCTGCGTGCGTCTGTGCAGGTAAGCGTCCATGCCGGCGATTGGAATAAGGGCCGCCCCAAGGACAGCCGCCTCTGTCAAATCTCCGAGCCAGATAAACAGTATGGCAGTGCCGATGAGAAACCAGATCATCGGATCGCTAACTGTGCTGCGAACGATTTCCAGCCAACCTGAAGAACTCTCTGCGACGATGCTGTTTGGCCCGAAAGTCGCGCGCCGTTCGACCACCTGTGCAGCATCGAGTCCGTTGGTATTGTTCCACAAGTCGTGAAGACGTTCGACAGGCGCGCTACGATTCAATTGTTATTCCCGTCATAAGGTCTGAAGAGTCTGTCGAAATACGTTTTGGTGTCTCGATCCATAGCAGCCTGGCCGACGATTCACTACATAGCGAAAGCGACCTGATCGCGCTTGGTCCCCGGCAATTGGCGCTAAAGCTGGCAAACGGACTGGGGCTCGATATCTTTGTCCCACCGATGCATGTTGAACCGTCGCTGATCATCGGGGCGTGGCATCAGAAATCAAGCAAGAACGCGCTTCACACCTGGGTTCGGAACCAGATATTCGACCTCTTGCGTCCGTTGAATGAGGGTGAGGTGCAACTTCCCGGGTGACCTATTTTGAGTTCGTTGCGCAACCCCCCACATCACCCCGCACAACCACGCCGCCCTCGGGTGTCTCTGCTCGTTTCGATAGCGGTTCAACCGACCTCAACTGCGGCGCAATCCATTTTTGGCAAGCACCTGAAATAACGCGCATTTTTGAATGCGTCTCGATTTCGGTGAAGGGCGGGTGAAAAGAGACGCGGGGCGTTCGGAGACCAATTTCGGGCCAACGGCCAGTCTCCGAAAGTCGGATGGCTTCGCTAAACCCCTTTGAGCCAAAAAGAAAAAAGGCCCTCGCTCGGGCCTCGTCTCGGGTTCGCGAATGGTTTGTGGCGGAGGAAGCCAACCTGGCACCCAACTCTCTCTCATCGTAACCCATTGAAATCATTTATGTAGAATTGTGTTCGCGAGTTATTCGGTTCGAGCGGGTCTGGCAGCCAACTCACGCGCAGGCTTCGAGTGATCAGCACGGGTACATTGCTGGTCGGTGGCCGGCCATATCGTGATCGCACGCATAAAAAGGAAGGTGCCATTGCCAATGTGTCCCCGAACGCATTCGGTCCACCCGTCTCCGACGGATCTCCGCAGCAAACAACGGACCAAAGCGGTTCCACCAAAATCGAACCGTTTCATGGCTGATGTCGATGCCGCGTTCGGACATAAGATCCTCCACGTTCCGGAGCGACAGCGGGAACCGAACATACATCATCACCGCAAGGCGGATGATCTCTGGTGATGTTTTGAAATAGCGAAATGGCGAAGGTTTTGTCATCCGCAAATGCTACGAAACCGCCCTACCCTGTTCAAGTCAGTTTCTTTTGACAGTGCCCTTGATAGATATCTGCTCCTCTTTTCAACCCAAGTGCTGGGTCGATGGCGAATGCTTCATCAGCGTCTTCCGGTTCAATTAGTTCTTGCTTCAATGTTAGGGAAAAGGATCCGTTTTCACATCGCTCCATGAAGCAAGTCCAATTCCATTCCTGCCTGGCCATGTTACTGTCATGAAATTTAAGAATTTCTCTGCGCATAAAACTCATTCCGTGTTTACTAAGCTATATTGGACCGCAAATAGGCGCCTGATGACTTTTACTACGCCATCAACGCCCTATGAATTGCAACCATCGCCCAGGTGTCACGAGTGCAATAAGCAACTAGATCAGCATAAACCTTATCACGTTCCGTGGCTTCTGGATTGGTCAGCGTAACATCTTTCCACAGACGGGATGCACTTGCACCTTCCTTGATGTCGAGGTCGTCGTATGCAAGTTCAGGAACCAGAGCCGCAAGGACCTTCTTTATCGAAGCACTGCCCATGAACGCAGGATCGGTGATGGTCTCGTCCGAAAACGGCTGCATGAGGTCGATCACACGCGCGTTCAAGTTACTCAGAAACGCTGCGTGCTCCGGAAAAGCTGCAGCCATCTCAGTATTGCGACTCTTCTCGAAGGGTTCGTACCACACCAACACGGAGCCTACGTCACCGACATCCTCTCTAATCCTTTTTAGAAGCGCTGGCATCGGGTTGCTCTCATCACGGTGCAAATATTCTCTGTGCTCGATATCGCCGCCGGGTTCATGTTGAATATGCAGGGAATACTGAAACGGTACTTGCTGGTACGGACGTGTTCCGTTCCACGGTGGCAGCAGGCTCTGTGTTGTCTCGTAGTCGAAGTAATAAACTGGATAGACTATCCCGCCCAAGAATCGATCCAGCGCGTCACGGTCAATGGTCCGTGACCCTTGGGCCCGCGCAGCCAAGTATCGCCGGGTCGATTTTCCCAAGACAGATGGATCGTCAATTGCATCGATCGAAGTGATCCCAGCCTCGATCAAAGCGGAGGATTTTTCCGCATTGATGAACGGAAGACGATGGATGCTGTCTGGCGCTAGAGGTGGATCAAGCTTCTCGCGGATTTCCAGCCATTCATCGTAGGATTTCAAGCGTGCCCGTTCTGGGGCCGCATCTGGCATCGTATCACTAGCAGCCACTTTTAATGCATGGTCTATCCACGTACGCGTGTTTTCGATCTGACCGGCAACTGCTTCTGTGATATTAGTGATGGCGACCAAATCCTTTGGATCAATCTGGCCATCTCTGACGTAGTCGCGATTCACGTGTGCTACCTCGCAGCGCGAGATAGGCAAGCCAGCGCCCTCGAGGACAACACGCTGAAATGCTAGATCGAATGTGTGCTCAGGTTTGGCTGAAGTGCTGCTCTTAATCTCTGTCAGAACGTAGCCGTCGCCATCCCAACTCACGATGTCAGTGATACATGTGATCGGGCCATCCTCATACCGGCCCTGTGCGACCGCTTTCGCCCCCTCCTGCCAAGTTTTAGATGTCAGAGACGTCAGAGATCGATAGCCCGCAAAATCCGAAAATCCGAGGCGAACAAGGTCAGGGAAAAGCGCCTCAGCGTGAGGTTCAAACGCGTGCCCCTCATCAAAACGAGCTTGAAGAGCCGGGTCGATCGGCGGAAGAAGATGCTTTGCATGCTTCTTAATCCAGAGCCAGGCAGGATGCTTTAGAAACAGCATGTAGTCTGATTTAGAAAGTTGCATGCGAAATATTCATTTGTGTTGGCTTCGAAGGAGTATGCACGGGTGTCGTTGGTGAACCAAGCCCTGATGGATCAGCAATCGAAGCGTCCATTCACTGCATTTTGTTCTGTTCGCCGCGCGATAAGAACTGTGGGTCAGCAGATATTCGAACGTGAAGTCTAGAGTTCCATGGAGGCGCAACCAGCCGAGGGATAAAGCAGTCGCCCCTCCCAAGACGGTGGAACGGCACAAAAGACAATCTTTTGAAGCATTTCGATTGAACCCTACAGGACTCCCCGCTAGCGTGCAATCAGCACAAAAAATGGGCGCGCATATTAATCAAACGCGCCGAGCTGGGAGTGCAAAGTGGATAACGACAAGTCGGAGCTTCGTTGGGGAGTCGCGCAGCGCCTCGAGTTCATCGAGTTTCGATTGTTTTGGGAGGGGCATGTGAACCGCAGCGATTTGATGGAGCAGTTCGGGCTATCGGTGAACCAGGCGTCCGCCGACCTGAACCGCTACATCGGCTTCGCTCCAGACAACATGGTCTACAACAAGAGCGCGCGGACTTATGTCCGTGGCCCAGAGTATTCCGCCCAATTCCTGAAACCTGATGCCAGCCGCTACCTCGCACAGCTGCGGTCTCTGGCGGATGGCATTATGGACAACGACGATACCTGGATTTCCGCACTGCCATCCTATGACGCTGCGCCAACGCCCGCACGCGGTGTGAACCCTGTCACACTGCGATCAGTTGTCGGAGCCATCCGCCGTTCAGAGGCCATCGAGGTGAAATACCAATCCCTCTCGAGCCCGGAGCCGCGTTGGCGCTGGATTGCTCCGCATGCCATCGGGTTCGATGGCTTTCGCTGGCACACGCGGGCATTTTGCTTGACCGACGAAGCCTTCAAGGACTTCCTGCTCTCACGGATGCTTGAAATTCGTGGATCGCAAGAGAGCAGCGTGTCGGCGGAAGAAGATCGCGACTGGAACACAAAGATCACACTGGAGATCGGTCCACACCCCGCGCTTTCAGGAACCCAGGCCAAGGTCATCGCGCTCGATTACGGGATGCGTGCGGGCAAGGCGAAGATCATGGTCCGGCGCGCGCTGCTCTATTATGCGCTCAGGCGTCTCGGGCTGGATATTGATCCCGACGCAAGAAAGCCGCAGGATCAGCAGATCGTGCTTCTCAACAGGGAGGCCGTTCATGAAAATCCTGGATAAATTGTCCCGTATACTCGGCAGTCGTGACCAGCCGATGAGTGAGCCTGAAATCCAATTTCTCAACCCTTTCGAAATTCGGCTGATTGCCGAAGGAAAGCTCGAGAAACTTGCCGATTTCGCCGCGTCCGTTCGCCTGCGTGCGACCGACCCGAAGGGAGATACTCCACTTCACTTGGCAGCACGGATGGGAAATCTTGCGCTTTGTGATCTCTTCATTCGCTCTGGCGCCGATCCCGATGCACTGAACCATGAACGGCAGACACCCGCTGACGTGGCGCATGCAGAGGGCCATAGGCTAGCATCGCAGCTTCTGTCTTCGCTAGTTACGAACTCGCGGGAGTTCGAAAGCCTCGAAGCGCGCGAGGAGAACCCAATCCTCGAGACTACTGCGGACATGATTGAGGCCATTCCCCCAACTCATCTCTCAGTAGTCAATGAGACAGAGCCGGATGACGTTGGTCGGCGTCGCCAAGAGATGAGTGCGGACACTTCTTGGACTGACGACCGGGTCGAGCTTCTGACACGGATGTGGTTCGAGGGCCAGAGCGCGAACCAGATATCGAGGGAATTAGGCGGGGTAAGCCGTAATGCAGTGCTGAGCAAGGCGCTTCGTCTCGGCTTGTGGGAAAAGGAGGGTGCGGAAACTAGCAGCTCCGAAACAACTAGCGAAGTACCCCCGAATGTTGCTGCGCAGCTCTCTGCGGGGCCAGAGCAACGGCCTAGCCCGGAAATTGCGCAAACTGCGCCGGCACCCAACCAGCTGGATGACCTTGACGATTTGCTTGGTTTCGAGGCCGAGGAAGAGCCAGAGGAGTTCTTCGGCGAGTCCGCGAGCGAAACGGTTTCGGGGACATTCGTGGCGCTCGTCAGTCCGGCACCTGTGGTTTCGGACGATGAGGACGGAGATTGGGATCTTGACCTTTCACCTGCATCGATTGCCGGAGAAGGCATCGGTGCCGCCGCCGTAACCACGGATCTTGGCGCAGAGCATGACTTCCTGAAGGTCCGCAACCGCGGGCGCCAATCGGTCAAGCGCGCCGTCGTTCAGACCGGCACGCGACTGTCGATCGATCCGGAGATTTGCATCACTTGGGCCGAGGAAACTTTGGCAAAGGGGTGGTGCTCATTCAGCGATATCGAGAGCCTCGTCGCACTTTGCGAAGGCAATGGCGATCTCGAGGAATTACGCACCAACCTCTTGCGCAATCTGGAGGCTGCAGGTTTTGACCCGGTCGATCAGAGTTCCGGGCATATTGTCGGGCTCTGGGACGCCAGATCGGACACATCCTCCGACGAACTGGCTGAAGCAATCGAGGCAGCCTTAACGCGATCGACGCGGCTGCCTGGAACGCAACGCTTCGTCATGGACAAGTCCGACGAACTGCAACTGCTGGATCCCATGATCCGGGCAAAGCAAGAGCTTCAGCTGGGAATTCTCGCCTCCGAATCTGCTGTCCAAACGATCCTCGATGTCGTCGACAGCATCGGGGGTGGGGTCCGAGACCCAGGTTCTGTCTCACTGAAGACCATTATCCCCTCACGCCCCGGCCACACCGAGACGGCCGAAGTCATGGCAGCTGCGGAAGCCCTTAAGTTCTGGCAGGCAAATGGTCGCGTGTTGGACGGTAAACGGCGAAGGCAGGCACTCGCCGCGCTCGAGTCGCTCGATCTCTCTCTGGCTTTCCACAAGGAGCTCGTCAGCTCGCTCGAACAAAGCAATGCTAACCCAGAGCATGCCAACTGGCTGGATACACAGATCTCGGTTTTTGAGGCCGCCAACGAGCGCCTCATCCACGAGCACCTGCCTTACGTGCGGCGCTTTGCTGCTCGAAACGTGGAGGAAGGCGAAGACCCTGAGGACGTCTTCCAAGTGGCGTTCATGGGTCTTCAACGTTCCACACGGCGCTTTGATCCAGAGCGCGGTTATCGCTTTGTTGTTTACGCCTCCTACTGGATGCGGCAGGCCGTCATGCGATGGCGCGCTGACGAAGGCGCAGCGATCCGTATCCCCGTTCATCGGAAAGAGAAAATCGCGAGGCTCGACCTCGCTTTGGAAAGGCTCGACGTGCGGGCTGACGGCATAGTTTCCGACAGCGATCTCGCCGTTGAACTGGAATGGACAACTGACGAGGTGAGTCAGTTTCGCTCGATCCCCCGAACGGCCGAATATCCCGAAAGCATCGACGACTGGGACGAAGTATTGCCCGAACAGGAGGACGCGAATGCATTCGATCAGGCGGAGAATGAAAGAATTATCATAGACGCCCTGGCGGAACTGCCAGAGCGCGAGGCAGATATAATCCGGATGCGCTTTGGGATCGATCGCGACTCCGACATGACACTCGAGGAGATTGGCCAGATCTATGGTGTGACGCGCGAGCGCATCCGACAGATCGAGGCAAAGGCCCTCGATCGTCTTTCCCATCCGGGCCGCAAGCGTCGTCTCCAAGAATTGCTAGGCTACGACAGCAGTCGCGGATTGAAAGGCCCTTCTGTGCAGCACACAGAAAAAGATGGGGCATCCGAAACAGATAACAGCAAGCGGCAACTTATGTCGTGGACGAGATACCGTGTAGCTCGTCTTGAGGAGCTTTGGGCGGCTGGCATGAGTGCAAGTGAGATTGCGGAGGAGCTGGGGGGAACCAGCCGGAATGCAGTAATTGGTAAGTTGAGCCGCCTCGGTCTGGCAGACTCCGGCAGGGAACAACGCCAATGACTGTGCGAAATGCTCCTCCTCATCCTGGCTCGATGCTCGAATCCCTTCGGGGGCTCGGCTACGCGCCTCCTACTGCACTTGCCGATCTGGTCGACAATTCCATCGCTGCGAACTCAGGCGAGGTGGCCATTCATCTCGAATGGGCTGGTCTGGAGAGCTGGGTAAGGATCGTTGATGACGGCGACGGCATGGACGACGCGGCTCTGGAGGCAGGGATGCGGCTCGGCGCACGCGATCCGCGGGCAGAACGCGCCGCCAGCGACCTAGGGCGCTTCGGGCTGGGCCTGAAGACAGCGAGTTTCTCGCAGGCTCGACGACTGACTGTAGCCAGTCGGCAGAATGGCGGACCTGTCGTGTGTCTGCGCTGGGATCTTGACCTCATTGGTCAAGAGCCGGGCGCCGAATGGCCACTCTTTGAAGGGCCTGCGCAAGGATCTGAGCATCTGCTTGCGCCGCTTGAGCAGATGGACCACGGCACCATCGTCCTCTGGGAGAAGCTGGACCGTATCGTGACCGATGGCTTCGCCGCCACTGATATGATCGAGCTCGCCGATCATGTCGAGGCGCACCTTGCGATGACATTTCATCGTCTCTTGGATGGCCAGCAGCCCAAGCTTCGCCTCCTTCTCAACGGTAGAGGTATGAAGCCTTGGGACCCATACCTGATGGGACATCCTGGCAAGGCACTTGAAAGCCCCGAGTATCGCATCCTCCACACCACGGGTGTGACGGTTCAATGCCACGTCCTGCCGCATCGCGACATGCTTAGGCCCGCAGAACAGGAAATCGCCGCTGGGCCCGGAGGTTGGACGCAGCAGGAGGGTTTCTACGTCTACCGCAACAAGCGTCTCCTTCTCGCTGGGGGCTGGCTGGGCCTGGGCGATGGAGGCAAGCCATGGCCGCGCGATGAAGCCCACAGGCTTGCCCGAATCCGTCTCGACATACCGAACAGCGCGGACGCCGAATGGAAGATCAATGTCCTGAAGTCGACAGCCAGTCCTCCGGTACGTCTGCGGTCTCAGCTTCACCGTCTGGCATCAGAAACGCGAGATACCGCGAGACGGGTCTTCGCCCACCGGGGTCACATCACGCCTGTTTCGGGCACGCGCTCGAACGCTGTTGCTGAAGCTTGGCAAGTGCGGCGCTCCGCACAAGGTACATCCTACCGGATTGCCCGTGACCATGACCTCGTCGCCTCGATCCTGAAGCGCGCCGGATCGCTCAAGCCGGACATCCTCGCTGTTCTCAGGCTCATCGAGGAGACAGTTCCAGTTCAGCGCATCTGGCTGGATACTGCAGAAGACAAGGAGACGCCGAGGACAGGCTTCGCCGGGGCACCCGACAACGAAGTGATGGAGACGCTGTCCTCGATGTTTGAAGCACTCGTGGAATTTCGTGGTCTCAGTCCTGCTGAGGCGCGCGAACGGCTCGGTCGCACGCCCCCATTCGACAGGCACCTCGATCTGGTTTCATCCCTTGAAGTGAAAGATAAACAATGACGATTTCCAATCAGAAGGCTTTTGATTCAATACTCTCGATGGCGCAGAATATGCTTCGCCTCGCCGCAGAGCGGGCTCAGAGTCCAGTCACGCCAGAAATGATCGAAAAGGAGCTGACCAAGCTCGCGATCATGATGGAAGACGATTTTGCCCTCGTCGATCGGGACGCGCTCGTTGACGAATTGATCCGTCGATCAAGCCGCACCGTTGGCCAGAATGCCACCCTCTCAAGCGGAGAGAACCATATTCCCTGGCTCGACGCTGAAAGAAAAAGGGGCTGGACATACTGGCAACGCTACTCCGAATACATGGAGACGCGTATCCCGTGGACGGCCCTCGACGCCCTCGACGTTGCCACCGATGAAGTCCTGTCAAACCTCGAGGATCCGATCCGTGAAGGCGCTTGGGATCGTCGCGGTCTGGTGGTCGGCCACGTGCAGTCTGGAAAGACCGGGAACTACACTGGTCTGATCTGCAAGGCTGCCGACGCCGGTTACAAGATCATCATCGTGCTTGCCGGTCTGCACAATAACCTGAGAGCTCAGACCCAGATCCGCCTCGACGAGGGATTCCTCGGCTTTGCCACGATCGCGGATGCCGATGAGCTTCCCGCGGTCGGGGTCGGGCTGATCGACAACGACACATCCGTCCGTCCCAATGCCGCAACCAATCGAAGTGACAAGGGCGACTTCAATACGGCTGTCGCCGCCAAAATGAATATCAGTCCCGAACAGCGACCGTGGCTGTTCGTGGTCAAGAAGAACAAGACAGTCCTGGAGCGCTTGCTACACTGGATCCGAAATCGCGTCGCCAATCACATCGATCCCGTAACAGGTCGCAAGCTGGTCACCAATTTGCCAATTCTTGTAATCGACGACGAGTCCGATCATGGTTCAGTGGATACGGGCGAAGACGTCGTGGATGATTTTGGCAATCCGGATCTCGAGCATCAACCGAAAACTATCAACAGGCTGATCCGGGCGATTCTGCACCACTTCGCACGCAAGGCATACGTCGGCTACACGGCGACACCCTTTGCAAACATCTTCATTCACGAGCGAGGTGAGACGCAGGAGCACGGCCCCGACCTGTTCCCGTCGGCATTCATCACCAACCTTGCGGCACCGTCGAACTACGTTGGACCGGGGCGCGTGTTCGGGTCCGCTTCAAGCACGCCAGACGACCTGCCACTGGTGCGCACATTATCAGACGATGAATTCCAGCCTTGGATGCCTAGCAAGTCGACAACGTCGCCCGAAATGAAGCCGCACAAGAATGGGCATCGGCCACGCTGGAAGGGCGAAGATCGCGTGCCGGACTCGCTCGCGGAAGCAATCCGGTCCTTCATTTATGCCTGTGCCCTGCGGAAACTGCGCGGACACGGCGACAAGCACTCCTCTATGCTCATCCACGTGACCCGCTTCACCTCGGTGCAGAATGAAGTCTTCAATCAGGTAGCCACCTACGTGAGGGACATGAAAGGCCGATACACCCGCGGCATCGAACTCTCTTCTCTCGAAGCATCCATGCGCGAGGAATATGAAGCGACCTTCCTACCCGGCATGCGAGGGATCCGAGATGCCCTTGTCGAAGGGGAGACGCTGGAGGACTTCTCTTGGACGGACATTCGTGCCGTTCTGCCGGACGTTCTGTCGGACATCCGCGTGCGCGAGATCAATGGCACGGCGAAAGACGCTCTCGATTATGCCGAGAATGAGGCAACCGGCCTGAAGGTGATCGCCATCGGAGGCGACAAGCTGGCGCGTGGTCTGACGCTCGAAGGTCTCTGTACAAGCTACTTCCTCCGAACAGCCCGCATGTACGACACACTTATGCAAATGGGTCGGTGGTTCGGATATCGTGACGGCTACCTCGATGTCTGCCGCCTATACACATCCCAAGAAATGGTGGAGTGGTTCGGCCATATCGCCGATGCAGCCGAAGAGCTACGCCAAGAGTTTGACAATATGGTTGCGGCCGGTGCTACGCCCAAGCAGTTCGGCCTGCGCGTGAAATCCCACTCCGTGCTGACCGTAACATCGCGGGCAAAGATGCGAAACGCGCGCGCGATGCAGCTAACCTATTCCGGCGATCTGCTGCAGACCATCGTGTTTCCGAATCGGAAGGACGACATCGCGGCAAACTTCAATGCCGCGGATCGCTTCATCAGCGCACTTGGCCCATCGACGGACCTGAACCACCAGCACTTCGTGCCCGACGGTCAGAAGTGGAACGGTCACCTGTGGCGAGATGTGTCGGCACTCAGCGTGATCTCGTTCCTCCGTGAGTACAGGACCCACGCGGCCAGCTTCCGGATCATGAGCCCACTGATCGCAGACTTCATCGAGGAAATGAACAAAGATCAGGAACTTACGAACTGGACCGTGGCCCTGATCGGAAAAGATCAGCCCGGAACAGAAAAGTCGGTTGGTGGCGCGTCGGTCAAAATGTTGGATCGCCGCAGAGCAGCTGAGCATGCGGATCGATACTCTATCAAAACTCTCATTTCCCCCCGCGATCAAGCCATAGATCTGACAGAGGCAGAGTGGAAGGCCGCCCTCGAACTCAGCCGAAAAACCTGGCGTAATGATACGGATCGAAACGAAGGTAAGGAACCACCGTCCGAACCCAGAGGTCCGCAGATCCGTCACGTTCTCGGAAACGGCGTGGTTGAAGCGAGTATTCCGGCTCGACGAGAACGCGGCCTGCTGATGCTCTACCTGCTCGATCCTGCCGGTGCTGAGGTTCCAGAACTCGCAGATGCCCACCCCGTAGTAGCCTGGGCAATCAGTTTCCCATCGAGCACTTCCGAGAGAAGGGTCTCTAACTCAAGGTACATCGCCAACAGCGTTCTCTGGGGAGGCCTCAATGACTGGGTGGACTGAAGAGGGGCTTGCACGGGCATGGAGAGCACTCGCGCGCCAGGAAGCCAGTGAAGACTGGCGCTTTGTTCACCTCACCGGGATGGGCGCTGTCTCGGTTGAGGCAGGCTGCCACTTTCCCCTTGGACGAGAAGCGTTGATTGTCTCCTTTCCCAGCTCGTGGTCAGTGAACCCGGCACGGCTGCCTGAAGGCAAGGGATTCGATGTCGCCATTATCGAGGGTCAGACTGTCGTTGCCGGAAAGACGGCCATCGCCTTGGTGAGACGGCCGGAAGGGTCGCCGGACATCTTCGCCATCATGGTCATCGATGTCTTGCGAACACTGGAAGCCGCAGCCGGCACGCCCAATCGTGATGTGATAGAGGCCTTCCTTGAACGGGTTCGGGAGTGGCAGGCGTTCATGGCACGAACGCACCGCCCTCTCTCACCCGATGCACAGATCGGCCTTCTCGGCGAATTATGGATGCTCAGATTGCTCGCGGACACCTCCTTGGGAGCCGGTGCTCTCGACTGCTGGCAGGGACCATTGAGGGCAGCGCAGGATTTTCACGTACGCGGCGGCGCGATCGAAGTGAAGAGCACGGTTCGGACCGGCAGCTTCCTTGCCCGGATCAATAGCATAGAGCAGCTGGATGGTAATCGGGCGCCCATTTTTCTTTGTGGGTTTCGATTTGAAGAAAACACGGACGGTTTTTCGCTCGTCGATTTCGTCTCCGAACTCCGCGAGAGATTTAAGCATGCTGGAGTGCAACGCGGCTTCGAAGCCTTGCTGATGGTGATGGGGTACCTCGACGAGCATGCGCCGCTCTATGGCCGAACGCTGACATTGAAGGATACGAGGGGATTTCGCTCGGAAGGTGACATGCCGCGCCTCACGCGTGCTGCCCTGCCAGTCGCCATCCGTTCAGCTGCATATGTGCTCGATCTCGATGCTCTGGAAGTCGCCTCCGTCGGCATTACCGATCTTATCAACGAATTTGGACTGGAATGACATGAGCCTTGAAGAATTTCACCACAATTTTCGATCTGACCTGCAGACGATCATCGCCGAACGCGTGGCGGATGGTGAGGGCCCCTTTCCTTCGGAGGAACTCGTCTTTGCCGAAATGGTGATGGAGCATGTGGCGGAAACCGGGATATGCGACGCGCCGACCGTTTGCCATTGGAACGGTAAGGTCGGCAACGCCAGACTGCGCATCACCGGTTATGCCCTCAGCTCAGATGAAACGGCGCTCGACCTGTTCGTGACCCACTATTTCGGGACTAACGAATTGAACGATCTCCGCGACTCAGATGCCACTGGAACCGCCAGTGAAGGCGTGCGTTTTCTCTTTCGCGCTGCAAGCGGCCAGCTCGACACGAAAATTGATCCTACCCACCCTGTCAGGGACCTCGTTGCAACCATCCGTTCCCGATGGAACGACATCGATCGACTTCGGGTGTTCGTGATCACAGACGGGCGAACCAAGACCAAGCGGTTCTCGAACAAGGAGGTTCATCAGAAGATGGTGGCCGTCGAGGCGATGGATATCGAGCGGCTGTTTCGACACACCGAAGGAAAACCAAGAGATGAACTTGCAGTCAGTTTCGTTCAGTCGCTAGGTCGACCGCTGCCCTGTGTCCACGTCCCTGACCCTGACGCAGATTACGAATACGCCCTAACGGCTATTCCCGGGCAACTTATTCGGGATCTTTATCTTCGTTTCGGTACGACGCTGCTCGAAGCCAACATCCGCACTTTCCTCGGAAACAAACGTGCGGTGAACAAGGGCATAGTTGAAACGCTACGAAAGGAACCGGAGCACTTTCTCGCATTCAATAACGGCCTTGTCCTGGTTTGCGACGAAGCTGCGTTCGAGCGTTCCGATGACGGCAATCTGGGTCTGTCATTCCTGAAGGGGCTGCAGATCGTGAACGGTGGCCAGACAACCTCGAGTATCTATTTCGCGTCGCGCGACGATCGCACCATAGATTTGAGCCACGTCATGGTTCCGGCGAAGATCATAATTCTCAAGGGGTCTCAAGACGAAGCGCGTGAACGATTGATCAGCAACGTCTCACGTTATGCCAACAGCCAGAACGCAGTGAAAATGTCCGATCTCTCGGCAAATCGCCCATTCCATCGAGAGCTCGAAAAACTTGCGAACGACACTTGGTGCCCGGATGGAGCTACTCGTTGGTTCTACGAGCGGGCGGCCGGAGCCTATAACGTCATGCTGCTGAGAGAGGGCACCACGCCTGCCAAACGGCGCAAGCTGAAGGAGATGATCCCGCCAAGGCGCAAACTGACCAAGAACGACATTGCCAAGTACCATGAAGCTTGGCGCGGAAAGCCCAACCAGGTCGCGCTTGGAGGCGAAAAGAATTTCGCAGCACTTATGGCTGCACTCGACGAAGATCCAAATGTTGTTCCCAGCCCGCTCGATGCGAAGTGGTTTCGCGCGATGATTGCGAAGGTCATCTTGTTCAAGGCGATCGAAAGCATGATAAAAACGAAAGATGCAAAGGAGATTTTTCGCCAAGGCTATGTGAACATTGCCACCTATGTCGTTGCCGTTGTTTCGGAAAAGCTCAGTAGCAGGCTAGACCTCGAGCAGATATGGATGCGGCAGGATGTTTCTGTTGGTCTGCGCGACCTGCTCTGGGACTGGGCGGTGGTTGTCAACGCGGAATTCAACCGGATCGCCCCGGGCCAACAGCTCTCGGAAGTTGCGAAACGCGCAGATACATGGGCGAAAGTCAGAAGCGCCGACTATGCCGCACCATCGCCAACAATCCCCGAGCTGAGAACGAACTCGTAAAGAATTCTTCAAGATGCAGGAAACGAAAACCATGATGACAAGCAGAGATGGGAAACGAAACCCGAGTTGGACACGCGAAGAGTTGATCCTCGCGCTCGACTACTATCTTGACCATCGTAATGAAGATCCACGACCTAATTCGGAAGGCATTTCGTATCTGGTGGCACAAATTGCCAAAGTCAGTCAAACACTCGGCCTTACAAGCACGGTAGTGCCGTTGAGGAGTGCCAGTGCCGTAGAAATGAAATTGCGTAATTTCGCCGCACATGACCCTTTGTATACCGAAAGTGGTCGGACTAGCCTCAAGCGTGGCAACCAACTTGAAGCCATTCTTTGGAATGAGTTCTCGGAACGTCCCGGTGAGTTGAAGCGCATCGCATCCAGCATCATCGCTCTTGCCAATACGGCTGATGTCACTTCAATCGACGCAGGCGAGGATGAATTCAATATTCTAAATGGTGCAACTGGAAGTTTCTCTCCTGTTTATGGACTACTCCCTGATCCCGCAGAAGCCGATTGGGTTCCGCCGAGTGATCTGCCGTCAGAGCATGAGGTCCGATTAGTGCAATCGGGAGACACTATTCGTCGCCTGACTCACAAAGGCGCTAGTTCTGCGGCGAGGGTTACCCCTGCGTCTAAATTGAACAGAAGAACGAGAAAAATTAAAATGGATGAGCGTGGAATGCATAACGATCAAATTACGTCCACCCTTGAAAAACTAATTGATGACCTCGAACACGAAATTGCACATCTCAACACAGAAGGCGCACATCTATTTGGTCTGTCTCAGTATGAAGAGGCAATGAAGAGAGCCGAGCTTGGAAGAAGGCTGCAGACGTTTCGTCAGAAGGTCGTCGAGATTAGATCCGATTGGAGCGGGATTTCAGAAATGGTCCCTATACTCAGTGAGGCGGAGGAGCTTGATTCAAATGAGGTTTCAAGCGATACACCTAGGAAATCGCCCAGAAAGAGCTTAATCGTAATCATGGATGATGGTCGCGTCATCAGCAGCAAGACGGCAGCGGAGACATTCGCAAAAGCAATAATCGAAATGGGCGTTGAACAGGTAAAAAGTCTCGGACTTGAAGTAAATCGTGAACCTTTGATTTCAGATACTCCGTCTGAACGATACAATACTGCAAATATCGACGGATACTATGTGATGACGCACTCAAGTACTTCCCATAAAAAGGATTTACTTACACGAATCGCCGACGAGCTCGGCGTAAAGTTATCTGTGAAGGTTTCAGATTAGTCTCGCTGACCTGTCAATGCAGTTAGCAAAAGGTCAGCAATCTGTCGCGCAAGAAACGGCGGCACTGCGTTTCCGACCTGGACATACTGCTGGGTCCTGTTGCCCAAGAACAGGTAGTCATCGGGGAAGGTCTGCAGCCGGGCGGCCTCGCGGACGGTCAGGCTGCGGCACTGCATCGGATCGGGATGGATGAAGTAATGCCCATCCTTGGAGATATGGCTGGTTACCGTAGTCGCGGCGGCGTCGGCCAGTTGGACACGAAATCGGTCATTGAAGACGCCACTGTGCCAATTCCGGTGATCCGGGCTGAGCGTGAGCGGAAAATCGGCAGCCTTTGGGCTGTAGCCGCGCACTGCTCCGAACACTGCGGCGAACAGATACCGTCCAAGATCCGAGGGCATGTGCCCGCGTGTTTCGTGCTGGGCAATGGCGCGCAGTTCTGGCCGTTCAAGCCAGCGCAGCAGTTCATCGTTTGAAGTGCCATAACCATCCGGCAGGTATGACGCCGTTCGACGGCTCAGCGAGCCCGACTTCATTCGCTTGGTAACGGATGAGAATGCCTCCCGAAGCGGAGCGGTCTCCTTCCCCTTATGGATTTTGGCCAGAAGTTTCGCCGCTTCGACAACCTCTTTTCGCCACGCCGATGAATCGTCCCGACCACGACTAATGCCGCTGCGCAGCTCGGGCATCGTCCCGATCACGTCGCTGACCGTCCGCGTCAGAGCCGAGACGGCAATCTCGGCGCGCGCAGCCTTGCCAGAAAGATCGGACCGAATTCCGACGATGATGACCCTGTGGCGTCGTTGCGGTACCCCGAACTCCTCGGCGCGCACGATAAAATCAGACGGTCGCCCTGCTTCTTGCAGGCTGGCTTTTCCATCTTCCACCCGGACCGTCAGCAGATCGTAGTGATGACCTTGGCCCGTACCAAGCGACGACAGGTCTTCCATCAGCATCTCGAAGACAAGCCGACTTTCGACAGTCGAGGACAGCATGCCCTTGACGTTTTCCATCACGAAAGCCGCGGGACGAAGCCCGTCGAGCACGCGGATGTACTCTCGGAACAGGTAGTGCCGCTCATCCTCTTCAGGCACATAGCCGATCTTGCCCTTCGCCCGGGCGCGCCCCACCAGGGAATAAGCCTGACAGGGCGGTCCGCCGATCAAAATCGTATCATCATAGTTTTTGCGTAGCTTCGCGATGGCACCGTCAATCGCCGTCGCAGCAGCCTCAGTGCCGAGTTCGAGTGCACGAGCCTCATCAATGGCAAGCTGCCACGCTTCGGCGTCGACTGCTGACCAATCCGGCTCGGGGACAAGCCCCGCATGGAAATCGATGAACTCGTCGGGCAAGGCGCCGTGAAGAGCCTGGTATTCACGAAGGAACGCGCGCAGCGTCAGGGTGCGATGGGCCGATGCCTCCTTCTCGACCGAGATTCCGATCCGGAACGGCGCATGTCCGTCCTCGACGAGGGAGGCAAAGCCCTCGCCAAGTCCGCCTGGACCGGCGAACAGATCGACAATGCCGAAAGTGGCTGACAAATCAAACTCCTGACGAAATTCATTCAGTCAGTGTATACTAGGTTCCAGATCGAAGACCAGGGTGCACGTGACCGATATCGTAGACAAACAGACCCGCTCCCGGATGATGGCCGGGATCAAGGGGAAGGACACGAAGCCCGAACTGGTGCTTCGGCGGGCACTTCATGCGTGCGGCTTCCGTTACCGACTGTATTCGAAAAATGTCCTGGGGCGACCTGACCTCGTGTTTCCGAAGCATCACGCAATCGTCTTCGTGCATGGCTGCTTCTGGCACCGCCATAAGGGCTGTCGTTACACAACCACTCCATCGACGCGACCCGAGTTCTGGCAGGCGAAGTTCGACGCGAATGTAATCCGAGACGCCGCCATACGGGACCAGTTGATAGAGGCAGGATGAAGGGTCGCAACGGTGTGGGAGTGTTCACTGCGCAAGACCGACCAATTGGCGGCAACGGTTGGGCTTCTCAGAACCTGGCTGCTCTCGGACAACAGGCAGCTTGAAATTGGCGAAAAGGATATCAAGCATTCTGAGTGATCGATACTCTGCAGACTGCGCTGAAGACCAAGATGCGCTGACTCTATCTGCAGCCGCGCGCCTGATCCCGCATCACAGCGTAATCGCCCATCATCTCGACGACGGCCGACCCTTCCGGCAGAAGGGCCAGCTCCTCTGCCGCGCGCGCCTGGAATTCCCTGCCGTACCCGACGACAGGCGGACAAGCCCCGAGGCTCACAGCGTCAGAAACGTCCGTCGCGCAGCCGGTCAGCAAGCTCGTTGCGATCACGAGGACGGCGAGCCGCCGCTTCCAGCATCCGGCGTTGAACATCATTGGTTTCCTCCAAGTTTTCGAGACGTTCGGCGAGGCGGCCCGTGCGTTCACCGGAGCGCCGGAGTGCAAACAGGAACAGGAGCACTGTGAGCGCGATGGCGCCGTGGCGCAGCGCCGTCCGTATCCACGGGATGGCGGCGAACCCTGTGAGCAGACCGGCGATCACCGCCGTCCCCGCTTCCAATCGTCGAGCCGGGCGTAGATCGTGACCGCGATGCCAATGAGCGCCACAGCGATGAACACCCAGCGGAGCGTATCCAGATAGGGGACCAGCGGGAGAACGGCAGATTGAGTTTCGGCAAGAACGCTCTGCGCGACCTCGACCCCGGCCGCGCCCAGCGTCGCAACACCTGCCGCCCCGCCACCTTTCATGGTGCGGCTTTTCGCCAGCACCTCGCGCGCGGGCAGCGTGTCCTCGGCAAAGGCGGTCGCTCGGATTGCGAACCGCTCGCCCCATTGGCGGGTGGGTCCGAGATCGACATGGATGAACCCGGAGCGCGGATAGAAGCCGAACCCGAGGAAGCCGACAGCGCGCGCCGCCGCCTCAAACGTCACTGGGTCGTGGTTCGACATGGCGATATCGAAGGCCGCGCCGTTCATGTGTAGACATCGAGCCTGCGCATACGACGAGGTGCACAATTGTGCCCATTTCCGGCAACGACTTTTCGTCTGCTTTGTGCGACGGTTTTGGTCGGCTATCGAATCTACCAAGCGTTCTTTGACATTGTAAACGAGGATTACAGACTGGGCACGCGGGCTGTTGAGGCGTCAGGCGCTTCCATCGACATCTGCCCGGCCTGTGTTTTCACCCCAACCACCACCATCCCGGTCAGATGCCAGACTGCGGCCATCATGATGCCCATATTGAACGCGAACTCGTTGGCGCAGCTCTGCTTGAAGAAGTCTCCCTCGAGGAACATGCAGGACCCTTTGCAGAGCTGCACGACAGGGCAAGACATGCACTCTTTGCGGTGCGCAAAATGCGTCGCCGTATCGAGCGCGATGGCATCGAAGTCAGCGACATGGCCGATCTTATGCGCGCCCTTGGCACCCGTATTCTGGCAGGTCATGACATTGCCGCGCAGATCGACGGCGATGGTGTCTTCGCGATCCATCCCGCATTTCTGACCCAACGCCTCGATCGGCCTGCGTCGGGTGATGGATTTGTAAAATTCGTAGACACGCTCTCCGAGGCCGAAGGCGTTCGGGTCCTCAACCAAGGCCTCGAAGATCGACCAGGTCAGGCTGTTCAGCTTCGCGGGTTCAAACCGTCCCGTCCCGATGGCGGTCGCAGCGTCATAGACATTCACCACGCCCTCGAGCCCCACGGGAACGTCGGGGCCAGCCTTTTCGGCGAACCAAGCCTTCAGCGCCTGCAGATCATGATGGTCTCGCGTCAGCACCGCGTTGAACGACGTCTTGCCCGGACGCTCGGCAAGAAGCGCTTTGATCCAGCGGCTCTTTTCGGGGTGATCCAACGGATCGGGTCCGCGCAGATGCTGCCCGGGTCCGTCGTGGCTGATGCCGACACAGATGTCGTATTGCGCGATGAACTTCAACTTTTCAGTGTCGAGCAGCGATCCATTTGTGATCACCAAAAACTGCGCCCCAGGGAAGCGCTCCGACAGCGCCGGGATCAGCCGCTTGATCTTGGCCCAATAGAGAAACGGCTCCCCACCCCAAAGCTCGATCTTTTCAGGGGCCTCCGTAATCCAGCCATCAAGTTCGGTCAGGAAGTGCTCGACATCGGCCAGCTTCGAGACAGTGGCATCCGCGATCTGGAACGCCTGGCTGCAATAGCTGCAGGCATAGTTGCATGACAGGCCAAGCTGGATTTTGAGAACACGCGGCGCGCGGGACTTGCCGAGGGGCTGGTCTTTGGCCACACGCGGGACGGATGCGAAGGTGCCGGGTTTGACCGGCAAGGCCAAGCCCTCGGCCTCGGAGGTGTGCGGGTTGTAGCGCGCGGGATGGCGGCTGCCGTCGCGTGCCTCTAGCGTCAAATCAAACCACATCAGTCAAAAAGCCTTTCTTCAATCGCCACGGGCAGATTGACGCGGAAGTTCGCAACGATCTGCACATGGGGCGCGCGCCCCTCATGGGGGTGCTGGTTGTGGGGAATATGGGAGGGAAAGAAGACCGAGAGCCCCGGCCGTGGATTGACGGAGAATCCATGCCGTGCCTCAAATGGCAACCGTCCCTCGTCAAAGTAGCGCGAGGGATCCTCGATCACGAAGCGGGGATTGCCCGCGCTGTTCACCGGCTGCCCCCCGCCTTCCCCCGTCAGGAAATGCACGCAGGTCAGATCGCCCTCGCGGCTGTCCTTATGGGTGGAGATGAAGCTGCCGGGCATCATGACGAGGGCGCGGTTTTCGCAATGATCGGGATCGAGATAACATGCCCAGGGGCCGAGCATTGTGCGGGCGCAGGCGAAGAGATGGCTTTTCAGCGCCTGACCAGCTGCAGTCTTATCAAGGATGCCGCGGACACGCCGCTTGGCGGCGGTTAAAATCTCAGTGTCATCAGTGACATGTGCGGCCGTTATCGCCGCATCCGCCAACTGCTTGTTCACCTCCCAGTCCACTGGAGCCTCGAAGATCGCAACCCGTGTCGGCCAGAGCTCAAACGACGTGATGTGCGTTTTCACCTTCAGCACCGACAATCGCACGCGCAGTTACAGTTGCAGTTGGTGTAGGTGTTCAACACAATTTCGTGGTAGGTCATGTCACTCTGGAACTCGAGCCCCTTGAAGGTGGTCGAGACGATGTTGCCAGACCCCGTCGACTGGGTCTCTGTCGCTGTCTTGGTATATTCGCCCGCGGGCAAGCCCGCTGCCGGGGCCCCGGAGATCCGGCTCCAGGGCACGTTGCCGCTGTCGTCGATCACGATGGTGGTTCCGACCTTATAAGCCATGGCTGCCTCCTTGCGCCTGATGTGCCAGGATCTCCTGGAGCCCGGTCTTGCAGTGGGAATTGGGAAGTGTGAGCGAGCAGAGCACCGGAATACACATCCGTTCCTCGCCCTCAAAATAGGTGCTGTCGTGGGGCACATGCCCTTCAAAGACCAGCATTGACCCTGTGCGCGGCTCAACCGCATACCAGCCACCGATATAGGCCTCGGGGTTGCGACAGGGCCACAGCCGCTTGCCCACATTGGCCGGATCGTAAAACCGCACCGCCCCGCGATGGAGAGACGTGTCCGGGCAGTCGGCGTCCAGCATCACCCGCGGGTAATACGTGCAGACGATGTCGGTTTGATGATGAGTGTGGGCGTGAATGCCTAGGTTTTCGCGCGCAGCCCGGCGCTGCCAGAACGTATCCGACATCATCCGGATTTCACCGGTGTGATCATGGCCATACGCCAGCTGGAGATATTCACGCACAGCGGCAGAGACCATCTGCGCCAGCAGAACAATGGCAGGATCGCGACAATCCATCAGGAAGTTATGCCGCAGATGGCCGAGATGGTTGGTATGATCCCCAACATTGCGGCCATCGCCCGCGTCCTGGAGCCGGTTTGCTGTCGCGTCTTCAACGGCCAAGCCATAAAGGTGGTCATTGAAGCCCTCGGGCATATCCCAATGTTTGTGCATCACAAAGGCCGGGTAGATCATCTGCAATTCGGTTGTGGTCTGGATTTCCATCACACCACCTCCACGACGATCTTGCCGATCGCGCTATAATGTTCCGTGTTGATCTTGACCGCAATCTGGTCGCCTGCCGCGAGCCCCAATGCGTCCACACCAAAGATACCGGTTCCAGATGCATCTGTGGTGAGCCGCCGCTTTGGCAGATAGCCCGCGTCGCTCTCAAGCTTCAGCGTCAGCGCGTGGACGCAAGAAGCACCATTCCCGTTCCACTTTAGCGCAATCGGCACGTTTGCCCTCCCCCCCACAGGCACAGTGATCTTCTCAGTCGCGACGGCGTGGAAATAGAACTGCTTGAACCATTGGCCGTCCTTGGGGATCGACGCATTATCAACCCGTCCTGTGATGGCTGTCCCATTCAGAAGGATAGGATCCTGATCGCAGAGAAGCTCGATCCGCACCTGATCGAACGCTGCTTTGACCGGCATGAAGAGCACCAGCGCATTGGCAATCTGCGCACGGGCCCGGTGGCGGAACGACAGATCAACCTTTTCTCTCGCGGATTGCGCAAAGCGGTTGCGCCAGGGGAGCGGTTTGCGGTTGTGGCCAAGCGCGATGTCGATGAGTGAGTAGTCGACAAGTTCGTCAACACCGCGCATCCCGTTCTCAAAGATGTAAGAGCGCCCCTTGTAGATGCCGCCATGGGCCGTCCCTGGCAGATCCGAAATCAGCACCTCATCGTAGGCCAAATCAACGAAGCCCGCGTTATTACCAAAGCTGGGTGGGGTCTCGAGATGGGTGCGCAGGTCCGCCCAAGGCATTGCCCCGAGTTCGTCCGTCCGGGTGCTTTGGGTCACCACTTCAAAAACAGCCAAGCCCGCATAGCCAGGCTTGATGTCCACGGCATAATGCAGCGGCACCCCGCAGTTGTAGATTGAGAATAATCCGGTCTCGATCACGGTGTCGTCCTTTTCAGCTGATCGACCTGCGTTGCAAGGTCCTTGATGGCCTCAACGAGAAGGCCGATGAGATTGCCGTAAGCCAGACGCAGCACGCCTTCGGCCTCGATCACCGCTTCGGGGGCGACGCGCTGCACCTCTTGCGCAAGCAGACCCATCTGCCGGCCCTCGCTGCCGTGCATGCGATAGGTGATCCCAGAGAGTGCCTGCACCTTGGCAAGGGCATCTGTAATGAGGGTGATCTCGGATTTGAGCCGCGCGTCCGAGGAGGAAACAAAGTTCGGGGCAGTCACCACGCCGGTGAAAGTCGCCCCCGATAGCCTTGCAAAGGCGCTGGCATGGTGGCCGTCAAGCAAATCGGCATTAAGCCCCGAGCCCGGGCCGTCTTGCGCGGTGACCTTGGCAAAGAGTTCGGCGTCGGTAAGTGCAGCGCTTGTGACATCGACAATGCTCTCGACCCCGCTGGTGGTTTTTTTAAGGTATAGCTTGCCGTCGGTCACGTTGACCGCCAACTCACCTGCAGCCAATTGCGCTGTCGTTGGCACCCGCCCGGCCACGGTCGTCCGTTTGACAAGAAGCGTATTGGCCATGGTCAGAACGTCCCGCCATCGAGCGCTACGCCGTTAATCGCACCGCCGGTGATGGCAACGCTGTTCGACGTCTGCGTGGCCATGGAGCCAAGCCCAAGGTTTGATCTTGCCGTTACCTTATTCGGCAGATCGGCAAGGTTTGAGGCTGATGCCAATTTTCCTGCAAGGGCGTTGGTCACCGTGGTGGCAAAGTTCGGATCATCCCCGAGGGCTGCTGCTAATTCGTTCAGCGTATCCATCGCGCCAGGTGCCGCATCGATCAGCGCGCCGATGGCGGCGGCAACGAAGGCCGTGCTCGCAATCTGCGTCGTGTTCGTGCCAGCCGTGGCTGTTGGAGCCGTCGGCGTGCCAGTCAATGCAGGCGAGGCCAGAGCGGCCTTGGCATTGAGCGCAGCTTGTAAACTGGTCACCTGAGAGATCGGATGGCTGTGACTTGCAGGGGTAAAGCTCGTCGGCTTTCCCGTGATGCCCGCCCAAGGTGCTGCATCCGCCACCTCTGCCGCATCGACCTTGCCGTCATTGTCCGCGTCATAGCTCGATTTCAGCATATCGCCGGGACCAAAATCGACGATGGCCTGCTGCACAAAGGCTGTGGTTGCGATTTGAACCGTGTTTGTGCTGGAGGCCGCAGTCGGCGCTGTCGGCGTTCCCGTCAGCCCCGGTGAGGCCAGGGAGGCCTTCGCATCAAGGGCAGCCTGCAATCCATCTACATTGGCAATGACATGGGCATGGCTATCATCGGCAACGGCCGCGGTGAGCGTCACATTCGCAGTGCCATTGAAACTGACGGAACCCGATAGGTCGCCTGCCAGGGAGATCGTTCGCGCCGTTGCGAGTTTGCTGGCAGACACAGCGTTCGCCGACGCACCGAGCTTGCCGTCGAGCGTGGCCTGCAGACCGGTGACATCGCCGATGGCATGGCTGTGGCTGAGCGCGGCTTTCGCGGCGAGGCCAGCATCCAGTTGCGACTTGCGCACGAGATCGGTGGCAGCACTTGCGTCCTGACTGGACTTTGGTACCAGCGAGAAGGTTTTGGCACCACCGACCGTCTGCGTCCCGACAAGGGCAAGAAAGCCGCCACTGCCCCCGAGAGGCACGATGGCAGTGGCATTGCCTGCGCCGTCATCGCCCTTGCCCACATACAGCGTATCGTCGACCTCGTTATGGGCCAACTCGCCGGATTTCAGCGCCGCAGGCGCGCCCGCCACGCCCGAGGCGCGTCGTTTCAATTGGATCGTATTCGCCATCAGAAAAATCCTCCGTTGATGGGGGTGTCGGTGGGCAGGATTGTGATGCCGGGGTCCCCCTGATCACCCTTGTCGCCCTGCGGCCCGGTTGACCCCTGCGGGCCTGGCTGGCCAAGCAGGCGGATGCCGATTGGCCCAGTGGACAGGCGCAGCGCAATCCGGGTGCTGGACCTGATGTCAATGCGGATCGGCCCCGTGAGAGGCCGCAGATCAAGCGCATTCGTCATGGCCTAAAGCCCCCGTGTCACCGGCAAGACCACGGGGATTTCCAGAAGCACGCCGAGATGCTGATCCGGATCGAGATCAGTGCGCACGAGATCAAGCGTCACGCTGCCGGGGCTGAGACCTGCCGTGATAGTCGGGACCAGAACGATCTCGATTGTCCGCTCGTTGTGGCGCAGCACCCCGCCATTTTCAGTGGAGATGGTGGCAAGGATCGCGCTGTCATTCACCGCGCTGCGTAATTGGCCGGTGAAGCTTGCAGCCTCGGGGAAGAGGTCGGCCGCTGCCTGAAGCTGAAGGCGGTATTCGTAGCCGATCAGGATGACCGGGCCTTCCTGGAGTTCAGAAGGGGTCATGGCATCCACCCGCATTGCGCTGTGCCGGTTTCATTATGGGTGAGGATCTGGCGCGCGGTGCCATGCGTCAGCTGATCGCTTCGCGAGGGACGGATCGGCACGGCCCAGTCACAGTCCGAGCCATGCAGCCCCTCAATCCCGCATCCAGCGATCAAGACGGCGATTACGCTCATCATCAGACAGGGTCTCAATCTCATGGGTCACCTCAAGGGATGTGCGCAGTGCCCGGATGCGGGCGTCAGCTGCGCGAATAACAAACTCGGCCTCTGCCGCCTGCCGCCCCTGACGCGTGGCAACACGCAAGGCAGCAAGAAAGATCACTATGAGGCCGCCCCATAGAGCCATGCGTGTGCGAAGGGTCACAAAAATCCGGGCAATCAACATCATGGTGTCCTCCCGGTCCGGTGATCTTCAATCCGGGCCGCCCTGGCTTTCAGGGCAAAACAGATCACCGCGACGAAGATCAGAGCTCCCAGAGCTGGCATGACGATGCCTGCGTAAGACCCGAGCCCGACAAGGTTAAGGATGCGGCTCACGAGGTCCTGCCCATCTTCGGCTTTAGTGATCAAAGGCGCTATATCGTTCAAGGCAAGCCCGGCAGAACCCGCGGCCCCAAGCGCAATCTGCGCATTGACTGCAGATACGATCCGTGAGCTTTCAGGCGTGCCAACAGCCCGCTCGGGCGAGACCGGGCGGGACTTTGCCACAAGCAGTGCCTCTGTCAGCGCGAGATCGATGATCGGATTCAGTGGCAGGCTGTTGTCATCACGGTAGGCCAAGATGGCTGCGCGCGTTCGTGGGCCGATCCTGCCATCCAACTCGCCAACCTCATGATATCCAAGCGATCGCAAGCGCGACTGCACGTCGCGCACAGACATCGTTGCATTGCTGGTCACGTCACCCGCGCGCCGGATACCGAGAAGTTTTGAGACCGGATAGCGCTTTATACTGACCGCATCATCCTGATTGCCTCCGAGCCCCCAGACCCAAGCGCCCTCGATCCGGTCGATGAAGAACACGTGGCCCTGCCAGCTGGATTTGCCGCGCGGGATGACAGCGATGTCCCCTTGCAGGGCGTCCGCCACCTCGACCGGCACACCCCAATCGAGATAGGATCGCGCGGTCAGTTTGCGGGTCGAGCGGATCCCCGCCCACTCGAGGCAGTGCCCGACGAAGGCTGCGCACCAGGCGACGCTATCGTGTTCAACCCAGTCGTGACCGACCGAGGCATACATCTCAAGGATTTTGGGGTTGTCGGCAGGGCCCGGGCCTTCGGTCATACCGATGTAGCCCCGGGCGATGTCGAAAGCGGTCATGGTATTCTCCCGTATAATGTAAAACACCGCCCCAGGTGGGACAGCGTGAATGAAGCTGGTTGGTTGGCGGGCTGCTTATTTTTTGCGGCAGAGCCAGGCGGCAAGCAGCGCCTCGGCCCCTCGGGGTCCAAGATAGGCGAGCGTCGCCACAAACCCTGTCGAGATGGGCTGAGAGAGACCGATATAGTGGGCCGCCGCCTCGCCGATGAGCGCCATGCCAACAGCGACAGGAATTTCCCAAAGAAGTTCTTTGCCAAAGAAACGGCGGTTGCCCAGTTTCACCTCACCGGAATGCCACATGAGGCGGCCCGTGAAGGCCCCGATCAGCGTCGTGACAGCACCGCCGAAGACCGCATTGATCGTATCGATAAATCCACCATCGTTCATGCGCGGTCCTCCTCCAGCGCCACAACACGGGCAGTCAGTTCCTTTACAGCCTCGATCAGAAGGCCGGTGATATTGCCGTAAGCGACCGAGAGCTGGCCGCCCGTGTCTTCGTGCACGACCTCGGGCAGGATCGGTTCGACCTCTTGGGCGATGACCCCGATCTGACGCGCACCACCCATGGTAAAGCGCACGCCACGCAGCGCGCAGACAAGGGTCAGAGCGTCAGCGATGGTCTCGACCTCGGATTTCAATCGCGCGTCCGACGAGGACACGAAGTTCGG
The DNA here is from genome assembly GCF_965641905.1 of Sulfitobacter sp. SH22. NCBI lineage: Bacteria > Pseudomonadati > Pseudomonadota > Alphaproteobacteria > Rhodobacterales > Roseobacteraceae > Sulfitobacter > Sulfitobacter sp. SH22. The sequence goes on along the minus strand of NZ_OZ282573.1, from coordinate 395,696 downwards.
TGCCGTCACCACGCCGGTGAAGGTCGCCCCAGCGAGCTCTGCCTTTGCCGCGATTGCGGTGTCGTAACCGGCGGCCGATTTGGTCGCCATGGTCCCCAGGCCAAGGTTGCTGCGGGCCATGGCCGTGTTGGCCAGCCCCGCCAGATTGCCCGCAGCATCCAGAAGTGCGTCCCAGCCTGTGTTCGTGGCATTGCGCCGGCGCAAAACAGGTGGCGAGACCGAGGTGTCGACCCAGAGCATACCCGCCACGGTGGCAGAGGGAGCTGAAGCGCCCGCACTGGTCGATTGCAGCGCCGCGATCACCTCGTTGATGCGGGCCCGCACGGCAGCGCCTGCGTCGTTGGCAATGACGAAGTTCGACGTTTGGGTCATTATGCCACCTCATCGGCATAAAGCCGCAGTTGCGAGACGGTGGGCGTGTAGGATGCGTCCCTCGTCGTAAGATAAGCCCGCGCTTGCACCGCGCGCGCCTCGATTTCATGATTGTCGAGACGCCCCCAAGGCCCCCAGGTGGGATTTCCACCTGGATCGTCATCGGTTTCGCGGATCTCGAACAGCACATCGATTTCAGCACCGGCCGCGCCGTCAAAATCAGCCCAGGTATCCATCAGCGCCGTGCGCGCATCGATCCGGTCATTGAGCGCAAGCGCTGCCACACCGATTTCCGAGCGCAAGCGCACCCGTTTCACTGCGCCGAGATCAAGCCCGGCGGCAAAGCCATATTGGCCCTCCATCGCAGCAGCTTGGGTGATGCCGCCGCTGGTCGTCGTGGCGAGCGTCAGATTTGAGCCCACAACCTGCAGGCCCGTTTTTGCCCCGGCAAACCCAGGATCAGCTTGCAGATAGGCCAGTGTCGAGAAGGCCAACACCTGCGCGCCCTTGGTCGAGACCCGCGTCTCTGGCCCTGCGCGCCCGCCACTGTCCTCAGCCCGCAACAGATATGTGCCCGGCTTCAGCGGCACAACTGCAATGGCCTCGCCGCCCGACACCCGGTCCATCGAATAGCTGTCAGACCACGTGGCCGTCGCCTGTTTTGAGTGCCGGATCACGATATTGCCGCCCACCCGTACATCCGGATCAGACGAGCGCGCCCATTTCAGGATGGCAAGACCACCCGCCGTCTGCAGCGTGATATTCTCCAACCCGGCCGGGGGCGCAGTAAGGCCAAGAATTTCCACGGCAGCCTCCTGCCAAGCGGACGAGACCCCCAAGACCGATATTGCTTTTACGCGGAACTGCCATGCCCCGGGGGCAATGTCGCGGATCTCGAGGTTGGTGCCATCGGTGCGGCCATAATCCAGCCACTCCCCTGCGCCCTGCCGCGCCTGCAATTGATAGGCGGCAACAAAGCCCGAGGGAGCGGCTTCCCAGGCAACGTGGGCCAAAACCTTCAACCCTCCACCATCGCGTGTGACATAGAGATCCTCAGTCGCCGTCGGTTGCCCCGGAGCCGGAATGTCATAGGCATTGGGCAATGCGGTGCGCGGGGCTGCAGCATAAATCTGCTGCTCAGAGGCAGACCAATCATAGACAAGGGGCGAGGTTTCTCGCAGGACAAGCTCTGGAAGCAGGAGCGCACCGTCCCCTGATGACGTTAGATCAAGACTAACGCCATGCACCTCGAACGGCTTCGCGCCAAAGCCCCAACGCGCGTAAGACAGCGTAACCACATCGCCCACGGTGGCAGCCCAGGCCGAGAGTTTCCCCGACAGCCGCACCGTCATTTGCCGCCGCGCACGCTCGAGCTCGATCTTCGCAAGCCGCTGCGCCATTGACGCCGAGATCGTGAAGGGAAGCGATATGTCGCGCCATTTCTGCTCGCCCCCGTCCTCGTCGAGATAAACATCCGACGCATAAGCCGGGAAGTCGTCGGGCTGCCAGTCATTCTCCGGGCTGACAAACCGGCCACGCACGCCATTGAAGTTCGAAGACATTGTCACGCGGGTCGCCAAGGTCAGCCCACCCTCGCGGACATGATCCGAGGTCAGCACCACCGAAGGCGCGCGCCAGGCACCTGCGTGGATGCGCCAGGATCCGCCCGAGAAAGCACAGCGCCCGGCAAAGGACGAGAGCATCCCTTCGATGATCGTCTTCGGGACCTCGGACAGCGTGATCACCCCATTGCAGGCGTAACGCGCCTCCGTTTCACCGTCTGCCAGTTGTACCGTTTCGTCGCAGATGTTCGCAGCTTCAATGAGCGACAGCTCATCGATTCCATCAGGCTGCCCGATGCGCGCGCCAATGCCCCAGGTGCCGTTCGCCATGTAATCGGCCAGGCAGAGCGCAGGATTTTGCGAGTAGACTTCCGTTTGGGTCCTTGGGTCCCAGATGTCGTTCTTGCCCTCAACGTCGACCGTGATGTTCGGAATGCCGCCGGGATAGGCATCCTGATCATAAGTGAGCCGCAGACGGATTGCAGCGCACCCTCTCAGCCGATGGGTCTCGGTCCATTTGTCGGGCAGCGCTGCTTTCAGCTCAGCGAACGCAGTCTGATTGGCCTCTCCAAGGTTCTTTTCGACAGCGACCTTTCCCGCCCAACGGCCCTGCGCCACGCCGGCAGCGTCAAGGGCCATCTCGCCCTCAAAGTAGATGGCCCCGATGGATTTGACCCGGTGGGTCGCAAGCACAATCACCAGATCGAGGAACTTGTTGTCTGCCCCTGAGGAATGGAGAAAGACAATCACGCCCCCCTTGCGGGTGCGGCCATAAACCAGATCGCGTGGAACCACGGGCTCGCGGATCGTCACAGTGCGCGGCTGCAGTGTGGTCTGTGGTTTTGGCATCAGGGATTGGGACGCATAGGAGAGAAGCAGCGTGCCGCCGATCCGTAAAAGCGCCGCGCCGATCCCACCTGCGGCCAAAACCCCGCTGATCGCCCCCGCAATCGCGGCGACGGCTGTCACGATAAAAGGCATGGGATGTGTCCGGGATCAGATGGGCCAGGCGAGCTGGCAAGATGTGAGCGGCACCACGACCAGCCCCTCGGGGGCCATGCCGACTGCCGTGGACCCAATACAAACGCCAAAGCCAAGGCCCGTATCGGCCAGAACGATATCGCCGCGTTGAGCGAGAAGCACTGCCGGGCGGGGTTCTCCCAGGAGCGCACGCCCCATGTCCTCGAGCGAGGACCAGCCCAACCGCCGCATCACACGCTCGCCACCGAGCGCGGTGGTATAGCGTCCACGCCATAATGCTGCGATATCTTCGCCACCCGTCAGGATCATCCGCGTCTCAAAGGCAAAGGTCGGGCAATCATGCAGGCCCCAGATGAAGGGTCTGATCCGGGCCATATCAATCAGCGTCATGAGACGTTGCGGCCAGTTTTCCACGCGCGCCATGTTCGGACTCCTTGTCTGTGTCCCGCCTTCAGGTCATTGTTGCGTCATGCGCGCATTTGATTTTCCATATGACCACGTCGAGATCAGTTGCCCCGTGTGCGGGCGCTTCGGACGTTACACCAAGGACCGTTTTTGCGAGCTCGTGGGAACCAACACGCAGTTACCAACAGCGCTCGATATCATTTCTCGGGACTGCCCCGAGAACCGCCCAAGTGTAACGAATATGCAAGGCCGCTGTCGGGCTGGATACCCACAACTTGTCGAGATGAACGCGACACCACGCGGCAAAGTGCCCTGATCAATGCCAAGACCTATCCCCGCCCCCAGGTGATTTCGCGATCCTGGATGGCGGTCACATATTCAAACCCGAGATCGCCCGGATAAAGCACCTGCTGGCTTTCATGGGTGTAGCGCCAGGAGCGCGCCACAGTCAGATCAATCAACCGGCTCTCGTAGCTGATGGTGATCATGCACGTGTCTGCGTCATCCTTGATTTCCGGCACATCAAGGCGGCCGGAGAAGGCCTGGACCGGATCAGCGATGATACTGCCATTCTCGGCCAAAAGCCCAAGCCAGATCCGGCCCGGCAAGCCCTGGCGCGCTTCCTCGATGGCCATCTGCACAAGGTCCAGCGGCACGCCTGAGAGTGATACAGCGGTGCCACCGGCAACAACCTCGCCGGTTTCATCAAGGGAGCCGAGGCCCAAAAGCGATCCGGCACCGGCCCAGGTCTGTCCATTCCAGCTCACCTCGCCCAAGCCAGACCAGATCCGCACCCAGCCGGTGGCGAACTGACCCTCAAAGAAGATCACGGGGCGCAGGTTCTGGTCAGCCAGCGCTGTGGCGAATGCTGCGGTGATCTCGCGGCTCACTTCACAAAGCCTCCCGGGCCGAGATCGTAAACCGATGCTGGTCAGCGCGAGCGATGACCGTTGGCACGGGCGCTGTCAGTCGCAGCAGTGCCGAGGGTGCATCAAGCCCGATGGGCACACCAAACTGAACTGCGGTACGGAGCGGCGGCACAAAAGCGAGCGTGGCCTCGCTGCCCAAAGCCGTCACATCCTCGGTCAACTGGTAAAGTCGTGTTGTCGTATCAGACCCAAGCTGGAAGAAATCCCCCGCCCGTAGCCCAATACCCCAGCCCGCGGTCTGTAACGTCGACGTCCTGGCCGACTGGGCCTCGGTGACATAAGGATTGCCGACGGCGATGGGCACCTCGATCGACGGATCGGGGAACAGGAACCGTCCCCGCAAGCCACCAAGGGCCGTGAAGAAGGCCGAAAGCCGCCGCGCATTCGCCCCTTGCGTGACCGCCATCTCAATCTGGTACTCCCACCAGGACGCGCCCCAATCCTGGATCTGGGACGTACCGGTAAAAGGCGAGCGGGCCTCGGCCACAGAGGTGGCCAGCCGCCGTTCCACAGACGATACCAATGTCAGTGGTAAAACCGGGATCGGCATCAGATCTCCTGACCTCTGCGCCGCCCGTCAGCGACACTTTCTTTTGCGATGCGGGCGATTTCCGGGATGGCCGCCCGCAGTTTGGCATCGATCTGTTCCGCCACACCCATCTGTGCCCCACGGGCATCGATGCTGACGGTCACGCCAGCCCCTGAGGTCCCCGCGCGCCCGTAGTTGGCGGCTTCGCGCCGGTTCAACACACGTTCGCCACGTTGCAGGATCGTTGGGACCTCGTCGGGGCGGAGACCTGCCCAGGAACCAACCGGCCCCACGGTGCCACCGCTGTGCATGCGCGGCGCACCCGCAAAGGCATGTGCAGGAACTTGCCGCGTGTGGCCTGACAGTCCGACGATACCGCCGGTGTGCGAGACCGCCGCCGCTACTGATCCGCCGCCAAAGATGCCCGATAACGCATTGGCAATTGGACCAAGGACAGCCCGCTTGAACGCGAGCACCGCCAGATCAGCGAGGATCGAGCGCACCAGCCCCTTGAAGTCGAACTTGCCCGTTTCCACAAAGCTGCGGAAGGCAGCCTCGGCCCCCGTGAAGGCCCCCGTCAGCGTTTCACCAAGGCCCTTGCCCCAGTTCAACGCATCTGTGGCATAAGATTTTAGCGCTTCCGAGACGGCCTTCCACCCGGTGACAATCTTGGTGCCCGCATTTCCAGTGGCCCCGCCCGCGCGTCCCATGGCATCAGCTAAACGATCCGCCGAGGTCGTGGCATCATCAAGGGCGGCAGCACCTTCTTCGCCGGTGCCTGCAACCGCATCACGCAGCGCACCCCAGCTGGTCAGCGGGGCCGTGGCACCCGCCGTAAGGTCAGTAGCGGCTTGCCGATAGGTATTGGCCGTGGCCAGTGCCTCTGCGGCGATACCGTCTAAACCAAGATCAGGCGCGGTCAGCGGGTTGTCCTCGAAGGCGCGGCGGAAAGCATCTGCAGCTGCGGTCCCCGCATCGGCTGATGCACCGGCAAAGGGGTTCGGAATGTCGCCGAGGTTGATATCGCCGATTTGACCAAAGCTGGTCTCGATACCGACAGCCGCAAGCGCGTCACGAATACGGCCGGTAAAGGCGTCGATCCGGCGAATCGCGCCGTTCAGCATGGTCTCAATCCCGTCCAGCATGCGGTTGGCGGCTGTGAACACCAGATCCCCAATCACGGCTGGCAAGAGCGACCAGATCTCCTTTACGGCCAGCAACGCGCCTTCAAAGGTGTTGGCCGCTGTGTTGCCAAATCCCACGACACTCTCGATAGCCCCGGCCATGCCCGTAGCGGCATCTGCTTTCAGATCATAGAACATCGCCGTGGCACGCGCGCCAGCGGCTGAAGCCCCCATCTTGATCCTGTCCCAGACCTCAACGGCCACATCCTTCAAAAGACGCATGGCCTCGCCAAAGCCGCCTGCGCCAGACGCCAGCCGGGTGAACCAATAGACCAACTCGCCAGCCCCGACGATCAGCGCGCCGATGCCGGTGCGCATGAGCGCACCTTTCAGGACCACCAGCGTGGTGGCCAGACCCCGAACCGACAGCGCGGCCACAGCCATCGCCGCCGCCCAACGGCCCGCAATAAAGGTGGCGAATGTGCCGGCATGGATCGCAAGCCTGTCGAGATTGGCCAGCACCGCGTCAAACGCCCGGCTGATCGGGCTTGTCGATGAGGCCAGCGCGACAAAGGCATTTGCCACCGCCTCAAGCGAAGGGGCCAGTGCCACCGCAATCCGGTTGCGCACGCCCGTAAACACCTGGCCAATGCTGACCAGGGCCAGTTCTGACCTGCGCATCGCCGTTATGGCGTCTGCATCGAGCACCGCCCCGAGACGCTGCGCTTGCGCGCCCAGTCGCGTCATCTCCGCCCCGCCATTTTGCAGCAAGGGGATAAGGCGTGTGGCATCCGACGCCATAGCCTCGAGATAAAAAGTCATCTCCTGTTGGCTGACGCCTGCTTTTTCGAGGGAGGAGACATAAAGCTGCAACGCCTCTGGCCCCGAAAGCCGCGCGAACTGGTCCGCGGTCACGCCCACACGGGGGGCGATGGTCTCAAAGAAGTCCGCCATTGGGCCGCCTCCTGTTTGCAGGAAGTCCCCGACCCGGTCGTTCACGTCCTTCAGGATATCGGCGAGTTTTTCCTGCTCAATGCCCACCGTGGCCGAGGCGGCCGACCAGCGCTGGAAGACCTCTGTATTGGCATTGGCCACCTGGGAGAGCTGACCGATCTCGTTGGCAGCAGCGACGGTCGAACGGGTCATCGAGACGACGGCGGCAGCGAGCGCCGTGGCGGCAGCCGTCGCCGCAATGCGCGCCCGGCGCGCAAAAGCGGCCATACGCGCATTGGCCTGTTCCATCTCGCGGCTCAGGCGGCCAAAGCCGCGCTTGCCAGCTTCGCCGACGCCCTCCAACTCGGCACGGACCTGGCGGCCACCGGTTGCAGAGAGGCGGACGGATACCTTCTTCTCAGCCATGGTGGTGTTCGATCTCTTCGTTGGTTTTGCGTACCATCACCGCCTCAATAGGGGGCAACAGTTCCGCAATAATAAGGGGCGAAAGCCCAACGGCCGCCCCGAGCTGTAGGGCCGCGCTCATGTCCCAGCCGATGACGGCACCGCCGCTCATACCGCCTACAACCCGCATTTGCCCGCCAAGGCGCTGAACCAGATCCCATATCTGCCAGCCCTCGTAAGTTTGTGGCGCGTTCTGCTGCCTTGGGCATTCTGCGCAGATGGAAGGACACGCCGCGCAATACTCACCGCCCCCGCCGAACTCCCAGTCGGCGAGAGCGGTCAGACGTTTTTTTCCGCATCCAGAATGAGCGCGCCTGCGATGTATCTGGTCTGGAAGGCTTCAAATACCGGCCAGAGTTCCAGGAGTGCGTCAATACCTGCGGGCGTGACAGGCAGCGCTTTGCCGTCTTCGTCGCCGACGCCCTCCCAATCCGTCACAACGATGCGCGCGACTGCTTTCGCCACAATCAGGGCCAGATCATCATTGTTCGCACCGGTACTGCCTTGCACGTTTTCGGTGGCGGCCATGATCACGGGATCACTGCGTGCGGCGAGCATGACCGCTGTGGTCAGGGACTCAACCAGCAGTCGAACGCCATGGCCCAGATCAAGCCAGCGTGGTTCGTTCGACAGGTTCAGGCGTAGCATATTGTAGTCTCCTACTTTATCTTGATGGACGTGCTGTCTGGTCAAGATTGGCATGTTCGTTCAATGTTTGAATGGCAATCGCAGCGAGTGGAGGGACCATGGCGAAGAAGAGTAGCAAAGAAGACAAGGCCTTCATGGTGACCGCAGTCGCCTTGGAAATCACCAGGTTCCAGCGAGATAGCCTGAAAGACCAAATTGAACAGCTTGCCGCGCAGCTCCATGCCGCAACCCTCCGTGCCGAACGTGCTGAGGAACGCTTGCACGAAACAACAATCATGCTCTCCAAGCTGAGCCTGCAAGCCACATCCCACGCGGTCAGATCAACCTTGACCGAAGTCCTTGTCGAAGGCCGGAGTATCTTGCGGCTTGAGAACCCGATCCATACCCCTCAGCCCAATGCGACGGCGCGCCATCAGTAAACCTCGCGATCATTGGTCAGCGTCACAGTGCACATGCGCCCCAAGACCGCGTCGCTGGCAGCCTGCCAATCGAAGGTCGCCTGCACGCCTTGGGGTCCTGATATTTCGATCCGCGGGCGAGGCAGGTAGACCGCGTGGGCAGTCAGGGTCAGGCTCTCACCCGTCGGCAGCGTGTAGGAGAATTCGAGCTCACAGGCCTCGCCGTTGATCGCCTGTGTCACGAGCGTCTGGTCAGCGAAGCGCACGACAACATTGCCGGTGAGCGCCGCGATGGACGGGTCCGCACCATCGATCTTGCCATCGGCCCGGATCGTCTCGATGCGGTCGAGGTTGTTGGCATAGGTAAGGTCGGCAGAGACAACGTTACCTATGTTGGCCCCGTTCCGCGTGATGGCCCCGTTGAAATGTCCGAAGCGCTTCAGCGCGATATTGGCGGGCGTTCCTGCCGCGCTGCTCGTGGCGATCGTCTCGCCCTGCGCCACGATGCTGGCGGTGGCGGTGAGTAATCCGGACCGCGCCATCTGCCAGCTGAGGCTATCGACCATACAACCCGAATACATCGCAAACCGTGGCACCTCCGGCATTCCCGTCTCGATCGAGAGCGACGGCAGGGACCAGTTTCCGGAGCGGTACTCGTGGCTATAGGGTGCCTCGGAGCCGCTGGTTGTTGGTGCTCCAAAAGCAGCCTTCAGCCACAAGCCAAAGGCCTCGGCATCAATCGGGATCACAACATCGCCGTCCGCCGTCACCGCATCCTTGATCGGGGCCTGCGGATCCCGGCCGTAGCCCAAGAGTTCCGATGTCTGCAGCGGCTGCTCCGCGCCAAGCGAGGTGCTGGCGAAAGGCATCTTCGTGAAACCGCCGACCGGCGGGGTTCCATATGTAGTCTCGAACGCAAGCGCCATTTGCGCCCGCGCCCCTTGGGCTCGTGCCATAGTGTTCTCCTCGGGTTGTCGGGATCAGCTGAGTGGATCAGCCGTGGAATAATGCAGCACAACCGGGATGACGGCCGCCTTCAGGCTCGCCGCTCCCTCGATGGGCAGATCGACCGGACGCGGTGCCTCCGCTTCGACCCAGTCGCAGAGCCCGCCCAGCGTGCGGTCAGCGGTGATCGTTACGCCGATGCTAGCGGTCAAAGTGTCGAACGCGGCGTCACGGTCGGTGCCCTGCACGACCGCCTCAATCTCAGCCCGGTGCTGGTAGTGGTAGCGCAGCGGCGACAGCGTGACCTCGGGCTCTCCCGGCTCGCCGTCGCGCAAGATCAGCAGCCCCTCAGTCGGGATACGTTCAGGCAACACATCACCACGCAGCGCCCTGGCCGGCAGCATAGAAAGCCGAGCGTAGAGCGCGGTCAGAATGGTTTCGCGGGGGGTGGGCAAGATCAAAACCTCGATAATACAAAATCGATAGGATTTCAGTGTCTTTGGAAGTGAAGTGTTCTCAGTGTTCTTTGTATTTCGGCCTCGACGTTTGAGATAGCAGCAGCTGCTTGATCATCAGGGAGGCTTCCCAAGACAACTGACCTGATACTCGTCCCACATTCCAGCACGACCTCATGGCCCTCCCAAAAGGTGATCAATGAAAAGGTACGGAGATCATCGGTCGTATCAAAATTTTCTATACGGGTGTCCATAACAACATAAAGAGCTTGTAGGCCATCAATCCGGACTGGCCTCGACTCCACAACTTCAACCGCGCTGGCACGACGCTCTGTATTTCTCACCCAAGAGGCAGTGAAATCCTGTGAATTGGTTTCCAAATATTCCCTGCCAGTCAGCTCATCGACTTCTGTAGGTACTGCCTTGAGGTAACAAGTCGCAATAAGACCGCGTGACTGTCGCGCACGCCAGTTCACAACAAAGCGGGTGGACAGCTCAGCTGGGTCTTCTGGCACGAACCTGTCCGAGTAGTAGAAGCTTGTCCGTAAGTCTTGGTCACGATACCAAGTTCCCTCTTGCTGGGCCCATGCATGCTCGGCCGAGAACAGTAAGCCCACAAGCAACCCTAGTATCAGGAACACACAGTGACCGGATTGGTACTTGTTCGTGCCAATTATCCAGAAAACGGTCCTTGAAGTTGAATCGATAGGACTCAATCTCGTCTCCACTTTCGAAACTGGCCAATAAGGGCGCCGAAAAGAGCGCCGGATGGACCAAGACGAAACCAAGATGTGATCTGTTGACCAGCGCCAGTTGGTGCATTCAAAAATTCAGGAAACGGCATCCCTGACATCGCCCAAAGCGAAAGAAAAAAGACAGAAAAGCTTCCGATCATTCCAATCAGAAAAGCTACGAAAAACATCAGTATCCTTAAAAGAAAACGAAACCAATTCGACTCCACTCTCTGTAGCCAGCGAAAGAGGAGTACTGTAGTCCCCCATGAAAAAAGCAGGGCAGGAAGCATCGTGTTCAACAAGCGCAAGTTCCCTTTAGGTCAGCATCACCAAAATCATACGTTCGGCCCGAGAAAATTCAACGAGTTTCGCACTTTAGCGACGGGCCTTTTCCTCCACCCATTTCGCGACGACCAGCCCCGGCACCCTTTCGAGAGCACGTTCGACGTCCCGATCAAGGTTCAGTCGCTTCGGCAGCTTGACCTGCGGCACAAGCAGGAAGATCGGCGCGGTGACTTTGCCGCGCCCAGTCTTTGAGCGCGACACCACCGCCTGACCCTTCGTGTTCAGCCGCCCCTCTGCCACCAGCAGGCTCGGACCCATGCGGCGATAGACGAAGCGCAGGCGCAACCCGCGTCGCCGCTCCCATTCGCCGGGCGTGATCCGACCGCCGCGCAGGGACTTGCCAGCAGCGGGCAACGGGATCGCCAGCCAGAACCCATTCTTCGAGCGGATCGAAGGGCCGGTGTCGTGGGCTCCGACAATAATCGGTGCCTTGGACCAGACCAGCGCTGCTGCTTTCAAGCTTTCGCCAGATCTCGGATAGGTTTGGCTCCGGATCGAATTCGCCAACCGCCTCCCCAGACCCGCCTGCGTGATCTGGCCGCGCCAAGCTGATTTCAGATCAGACCCGGCCTCACGCATCGCAGCACTCACGGCCTTTTCGCCAGCTTTGATCTCGGCCGCCATGACAGAAACGAGATCGGGACTGATATCGAGCCCGAGCCTCATGCCGGACACAACTCAAGCGTCCAGACCAACCGCTCGCGGTCACGCCTCGGTTCACCCTGGATCAGGAAGGTTTTATCCCCAATCAGGATCTGCTCCTGCGGGCGCAGGTCTGGAATGTCGGCGACCCGAACATCAATCCGGGTGGTATCCGAGAGAAGCCGCGACGACCCAAAGTCAGTAATCTCATCTGGCCGGCGCAAAATGCCCTGCGCACGGGTAAACTGACCCTCACTGTCGCGGTGCCAAATTTCCACAGCAATGTTCGGGTCAGCAAACAGCACCCCGACCGCCTCGTCAAAGGCAGTCATCAGGTTCGCTTCGCTGTCCGCAGCACCTGCGGCCGGGTGCAGATTGGCAACGGGTTGCTTTCAATCTCAAGGCGCACCCATTCGTCTCGGTCGCGGTCAGGGATCATACGCGCATAAAGCGGCAGGCCGAGCGTATTTACCGTCTCGAACGTGTCGGCAGGCGCGTAGTAGATCTCAAACAGGCCCTCCACACCCTCAGGGTAAAAATATGCCTTGTCGGTCGGTACACCAAAGCCAAGACCGCCACGATAGCGTCGGAAAGTAATGCCGCCAAAGCTGACCTCTTCGCCCACCCTGCCCCGCAGATCTGCAGCGGCGGCCGTATTGAGATATGTCTCGCGCACCTCTTTATGGGCTACCAAATCAGCAAAAAAAGCAGAGCCGCATTCCGCGCGCAGTTGTATCTGTCCCGCGGCCAAACCACCCAGCGTGTCCTCCACACTTTCAATCATGGCTTGGCAGCGCTTGCGCAGTGCACCAGACCCCGGTGTCTGGTTATCGAGATCAAAATCGATCTCCGCGGCAGGCGTAATACCAAACTCGGTGTAGTAGTTGGCAACAGTCGCCCCATCACGTGGGTCTTTCACCACACCTTGAATGCCGTTGAACAGATGGAACTCAAACGTTGCCTCCGCATCGTTACGCAAACGCGCCATCTTACGCGCCACCTCAGACTGCACCTGCTGGGTCGCAGATTCCGAGCCAAAGTCGCGGATCGCTTGGATTTCCGAGGCCCAAAGCACGTCCTGCTTCTTGAACTGACGGCAAACAAACGCCCGCATATTGCGCCGTTCAGGGATTTGGTTCTCATAGGCTGAGCCACGCTCTGAGAACGGGATCAGCGAAAGCGTCCCATCTCGGCTCTCGATCATGACGGTGCGTTGCCGCACCCCACGTGATCCAAAAAGGCTCGATCCCGACAAGATCGCCGGCTTGAAGGGGATGTTTTCTAAAGCCCGCGTGAGCTCTGTAATGCTGAAGGCGTCGCCTTCAAAAATGTCCATGGTGGCCATGCGGCAACCTCCTGTAGTTCAGTGAAAGGGATCCGCGCTTTGGGTCAGCGCAAAATGAGACCAAGCGTGGCCAGTGCCGTAGTGCCGGTAGCGATTTGGGCCTCCGTCGCACCATCAGGCCAGACGATCTCATGGCGGTTCACGATGGCCGGTCCGCGCAGGATCACGACGCCCGGCGCATCGGCATCAGTGGCGTCGACTGCGTCCCAGATAATGCCCGCGGCATTCTGACTGCCGTTCGTAGCGGCAGGCGCAAGGCCTGTGTATTTACCGCCAGTGGTCAGCTTGCCCAGCACAGTCCCAGGTGCGAGTTTGCCTGTGCCAGAAGCAAGGGTGACGGTTTCACGGGTAAAGTCGCGCAGCACTTCCCAGATGAGGAAGCCACCGGTATGGGGGCCTTCGGTCAATATGCTCATGTGAGATTATCCTTTCAGCTTGAAGGTTTGGGCAATGACATCACCCCAGGGACGCATGCTCTCAAGGCGCCCAGGCTGGGAGTGATGCGATGTGATTTGCTGTGTGGCCTCGACCTTCGCGTTCAGCAGGCTGGTGCGCACTGCGTCGAGACTGGCACCCTCCTCTAGGAACCGACCTGCCATTTCCGGCTGACCTGCCAGGCGGCAGAGGTCGATCATGGCGCGCGCATGGGAGATCGCCTCCGCGCGGATGGCCGTGGCGTCCGGCGCAGTGTTGGCGCCCCCAACGCAGCTCCCTGCCCCGTTCGCTTGGGTGTTCCCGTCTGCAACACCCTCGCTCTGCCCATTTGAACGCGATGGATCGTCGGCGGTGGCCACCGGATCAACGTTCCCGGTGGGAACTTTGGTCGCAGGATCGGGTGCACTCGGAGGATCGTCATCCTCTGCAACTTCGTTCCCTTCTGGAACGATGTCGTCGCCAATGGCCGCACTTTCTGCATTGACCAGCTCCGCCAGCACAGACGGCGCGTTGCGGAATCTGCCAATATCAAAGCTGGCCGCAATCCGCACAGGCTCGGCCATGCGCGTGGCAAGACCTGCTTCCAGCGCGTCCTTTGCGTCAAACCAGGTCTCGGCCGACAGCAGGGCTGCAATCTCATCCTCGGGTTTACCAGACTTGGCGGCGTATCCCCGCGTCATGCTGGCCGCGATCTTATCCAGCGTTCCTGCCATATCACGCATGTCTGTGGCCGTGCCCATGACGATGCCACTCGGATCGTGGATCATCAGGAAAGCGTTTTCCGGCATGACGATCTCGTCGCCCGCCATGGCAATGTAGCTCGCAGCCGAGGCGGCAATGCCGTCGATCCAGACCGTAATCGTGCCAGAATGGCGGGTCAGCGCATTGTAGATGGCCACCGCATCAAAGACTGAACCACCGGGGCTGTTGAGCCGCAAATCAATGGGGGCATCATCTGGCAGCGCCCCCAGCTCGGCCAGAAACCCCTTGGCCGAAACGCCGTAGGCGCCGATTTCGTCATAGATCAGCACTTCCGCGCCCGTTGCCCGGGCACGGATCGTGTACCAACTGTTCATGGTGTTACTCCTGTTTGGTAGCGGGATCGGTCGCAGCCGCATCCTCGCCATTGTCGCCATTCTCGCCGGCGGCCCCGTCACTCGGATTAGGCCGCCCTGCAGGTGTTGCCCGCGCACCTTGGGTCTCGCCGGGGCTGGTTCTGTAGCTGAGCCCCAACTGCTTCGTGCGCGCGGCATCGGCTGCGTTCTCACGGTCGACCTCTTCGACATCGTAGCCCGTGGCTTCGACCACCTTGCGCCGCGATGTGATACCAGCCTCCATGGCCAGCACCTGCGCTTGTATGTCTTTGAGCGGGTCGACCCAGTCCCAGCGTGGCGGGATCCATTGCACCATCCGCGCAGCCGCAGGATCAGACAGGTCCAACCGGCCCGCCAGTTGCGCCGTCTCCAGCCAGCGCGCCCATACGGGTCGGCAGAGCTGATGCGCGATCACCCCGTGCTGCAACTGCTGCACGCGGCGGCGGAACTCGACCAATTCGGCGCGCAGGCTCGAATAGTTGGCCTGCCGCACATCGCCAGTGACCAGATGATACGGCAGCCCCAGCGAGGCCGAGACGGCCAGAAGTGTGCGATACTGGAACGCCTCATAGCCGCCGCCTACGTCGGCAGGGCTTGAGAACTTCACGTCCTCGCCCGGCAGCAGCACCTGCATCGTGCCGGGCTCAAGGCTCGCCATCGCAGCACCGTCGAGATCGGACTCGGTCTCGCCCATCATCGGGTCTTCTGGTGCTGTCTTGGTGATGAAGCCCGCAAACATCGCTGCCGTCTTCTTGCGGTCGAGTTCCGCGTCGTCATACTGATCAAGCAGAAACAGACGCACCATGGCCGGGGCCACATGCGGCAGTCCGCGGATTTGGCCAGCATCGATGGGCCGATAGATATGCAGCACATCCTCGGCCAGAACACGCACGGTTTCCGGCACCGCCACGCGCTGATCGGTGCTGTCGCCCGGGTGGCTGCGGCGGAAGTGATAGGCAACGCGCCGCCCGATCAGGTCAAACTCGATGCCGCAGCGGATGCGATTGCCATTTGCGGCCGGGCCTGTTTTCTCAAACGGCAGCATTTCCGATTGCAGCAGCTGCATTTGCAGCGGCACCAGTAAGCCATCCACAGCACGACGCGGGCGCATTCTCACGAAGCACTCGCCTGCGACGAACATCTCGCGCGCCACCATGGCCTGCAGACCGTAGAAATCAGTCAAGCCATCGGCATCCGCCTCATCCGTCCAGGCCAGCCAAAGCTGCTGAACCTGATCGCGTAATTTGGCATCCGCGATCAGCGATGAGGGCTTGATACCGTCCCCCACCATGTTAGACGCAAAGGCCTCGCAGGCATTCGCCGCATATCCATTGGTGACCACCAGTTCCCGGGCACGGGCCAGCAACCTCGGGCCACCTGAGGCGACCAGTGAGTTGATATTTTCCAGCGGTGGGTTCCAGCCCCGCAACCGGCGTTTGGACATTGCACCCTCAAGACGCGCGCGCACGGCTGCAGGGCCGCCTTGGGCTGGTCGGCGGAACCGGTCAAACAGGCCCATGGATCATAGCCCCTTTGAGGTCGTTATGCGCACATGGCGCACGATGCGCCGCCCCTCGGCGGCAGCGATCTCGCGGTCCAGTGCCTCGATGGCCCGGTCAATTTCAGCCACGCTGCGGTAATCCACGGTTTTGCCGTCATAGCTGACGCGGGCCACGCCAGAGGAACGCTGAACAGCCAAGGTCTCGCGGCGACTAAGGAGTTCCGTCAATGTCGGCATCTGAATTGACCTATCCTGCGAATATGTTTCATTTAGCCAACCGAATCCCGAGTGAAGGCAAAACCATGACCCCGACCGAAATCATGCGCGATCTCGCGCGCGACGACATTTTTCCGAAAACTGCCATGGCCGGAGCAGGCACCCGGCGCGAAGAAATGGCGCCAGTCTTCGTCGATCTCGTAACCCGCCTCGCACATCAGCCTATCCCAGCGATGAAAGACGCTGATCTGATGGCTTTTATTCCGATTTTCCACATGCTGGGCGAATGGCAGGATCCTCGTGCCTATCGCCCGTTGGTTCAGATGCTCCGTCGTCCTACCAAGGTCATCGACCATCTCCTCGGGGACGCTGTCACCGAAACAAGCTTTCGCGTCATCGCTGGAACATTCGACGGTGACCTGCAGCCCGTGTGCGACGCGATCGAGGACAGGAAGGCTGACGAATTCGCGCGTCTGTCCTTGATGAATGCTCTCGTCTTGATAGCGCAACTGCACCACGCTGAACGCCCGGTGATCGAGAATTATTTCCGGACCTTTCGCCAACGCTGTCCCAAGGCACCCGTAGACCTCCTCACTGGCTGGATGGACGCTATTGCCGCCCTCGGACTCGAGGATATGTCCGAGGCCGTGCGCGAGGTTTTCGACCAGGGCCTGATCCCGAAAGAGTATTGCGACTTCGGGCATTTCCTCGAGGGTCTGGAGGCCTCCCTCAACGAAGGTGTTTCCCCCGCAAACCGTCGTTACCAGAAGGCCCTGATCACCAATGCCATCGATGAGTTGTCGAAATGGCACTGTTATACCGATGAGTTTCTCATCCAGCAGAAGACCCGCAAAGTTGACAACGCCTTACGTGTGGCCCCCTGGACAGAGGCCCTCACAAAGACACCTGACAAACTTGGCCGCAACGATCCCTGTCCCTGCGGCAGCGGCAAGAAGTTCAAGAAATGCTGCCTGCACTGAACCTGCCCGGCCAACATGACCCTGCGTTTCCAGCCCCTTCACCTCATGTAACTTGAGCGCACGGTTCGCCGCTGTGGTCCCGCGCGCCGAGAAGCGGGCGTGGTGTTTCCCGCCCCGTCCTCAGCCATGTCCTCCGCCGTGATCCCGACCTGTGCTTCCAGATCAGTCCACCGCGCATCGGACCATCGGTCCGCTCCAGCAATCCAAGCGGCCGCGCGGGCGTAGACCCGACAATCCAGCGCCTCGTTGCGCTCGCGCATCTTCTGCCATTCGAGCTTTGCAAATCCGCGTTTGTTCTTGACCGTGACCAGTTGTTCCGCCGTCAGCTGCTTGAGCCATTCGCTGTCAGCCCAATTGGGCAGATGCACCGAGCCTGCCGGAAACGATGCGCCCGTTATTATCTCCTCAGGCGTCGGCCTGTCCTGACGCAGGAAGCGATAGGTCTCCGCCTTGAACGTTGAGGTTGCCACTGACCAGAGCCGCGCACCGCGCCGCAGACGCTTGCCGCCGATGGTCGCGTCGACAAAAGTCGGCCCCGTCACCGGGCTAGCGCGGTTGAAGCCCTCCAGACCTTTCACTGGGGCCACCTGGCCGAAGCCGACCTGCCTTGCCCAGGCATAAACGGCGCTGGTCTCGTAACCGGTATCAATGGCCAGCTTCGCGATGGTCAGCTGCTGGCTGCTGGGATGCACCCATGTTCGCCCAAGAAGATCGCTAAGGGTCTGCCAGCACGCTGGATCCCCCGGACCGCCGTCGATGACAATGTGATCAATCAGCCAGCTTTGCAGCCCCCTGCCCCAAGCCCAAACGTCAACCTCAATCCTGTCCTTCTGCACGTCCGCACCGGCTGTGAGGAACAGACCGCTCGCTGGCACCGTGCCTGAGCGCCATTCTTCCTTTTGCCCCTGTAGGCGCTGCCAATCAGGCGCCTCGCCGCTTTCCATCCAGGTCTCGCCCAGCGAGGTGTTGATGAAGGTTTTCATCATCTCATCACCGCCAGCGCGCGCTGATAAGAAAGTCTTGGCCATCGCGTACAAACGAACCCAGGGCGAATAGATCTCGTTCAGGTGGAACCCAGCCGTACCCGAAAAGGGTTGCTCGGCAATCCAGCGGCCTTTGGAGATAGCTGACCACCTTGTCTCATCGCGCCAGACCGCATCGCATTGTGCGCAGTGATAGCGCGCAGTGTCAGGTAAATGGCTGCCGTCAGTCGCCTTATCCCACCGGACTTGGCTCCAGGTCAGAACCTGCTCAGTTCCGCACTCAGGGCATGGCACCCAAAACCGGCGTTGATCACTTTCCTCGAACGCCGCCTCGATCCGGCTCGCGCCCTTGTTCGTCGGCGTCGAGACCAGCACAATCTTGCGGTTCCAGAAGGTCACCGTCCGCTTGCGCGCAAGGTTAACCGGATCACCCTCAGCCCCTGCGCTAAACGGATAGCGGTCCACCTCGTCGCACAGCAGCAGCCGGATTGGCCGGCTTGCCAGGCCCGAAGGCGCATTGGCACCCACAATCGTCAGATGTCCGCCCGGAAAGCGTTTATGCAGGATCTTGTTGTTGCCGTCCCGAGATCTCGGATTGGCGATCTTATTTTGTAGGCACGGCGTATCCCGCGCCATCGGTGAGAAGCGGTCCTTCGACCACGTTTCCGCATCCCGCTCCGTTGGCATGACCACCATTATCGGTGCCGGGTCATGGTCAATATGGAAGCCCACCATATTAAGGATCGACTCACTTTTTCCAATTTGACTACTCGACATGATTACAACGGTTTCCGCTGCCGGATCCGAGATCGCATCCATGATCCCACGCTGATATTCCGCGCGGCTCGTGCGCCACTGTCCGGGCTCGGCGCTGGCCTCTGAACTCAGCCGTCGATTTTGGTCAGCCCAGTCACTTATTGTCAGGTCCGGCGGTGGTTTGAGAACTGCTAACGCCCTCTGAACCGTCCGCTTCAGGATCGGCGATCCTTTCAAGGTCAAGGTCGGTCTCAAATTCAATGTCTGGCTGCGCGAGATCATCAAGCACCTCGCGGATAGCGGCACGGATCAGGTTCCGGGTATCTCCGACGGTTGATTGGTCAAAAATCTGTGGCGCCAACCGGTCCGGCAGCCCCAAAAGACGGGTTCTAAGAAGCGCCAGCACAGCAATCCATGCTGCCTCAATCTGGTCAGCAGCAATCAGTGAGCGGCGCTTTTCCTCCGCCTCCATCTCGGCGAGGTCGGCCCGGGCGCGAATGAACCGGGCACGCTCAGCCGCATAGTCTGGCGCACCCGCTTGAGCCTTAACGGCCTGATCGCGCAGGTAACGCACGTAGCCGCGCACCGAGCCGATCAGATCGTACTGCCCGCGCTCCGCCTTCGGGATCACTCCCTCCCGGCTCAGCTGCTGGACCCGCCGCTCCGACAGATCAAGCAGCTTGGCGATCACGCCGATGGGCTGGGTGGCTGAGGACATAAAGTGACACTAACTTTTGAATTAAAGCCATGTAATTGCTGCGATTATACTGGATAGTGCGCGCCCGTAGAGCGAAGCTTACGTCATAGAAAGACGCAACTTAGGACCCTTTCACGATGACCCTGATGAACATCGCTGCCACACCACACAAAGAGGACGCGGAGTAACCCCCATGGAAACCACCAGCATTCGGCTCCCCATTCATACCCTGCCAGAACAGTTTGACCGCAGTCGTATCACAGTCGTGCTCGACGAGATCGAAATGGCCCTGATGGACGATGGTGGCGTTTACGCCAGCACCTCCGCCGACAGTTTCACCATCACGGTTGAAGTGCCCACGCATCAGCTGATGGATACCGCCAGCTGCCTGAAAGACCTCGGCCTGGTTTAACTGATCTGCCATTGCTACCCCGATAGCCTCGAAGTGCCGCCGCTGAAGGCCCATTCAGGGTTTCTCGATTATTGCAGCCTATGATACTAAGCGCTGACATACTCCTGAGAAAGGTAAGATGACGGTGACTATCTGGGTTTACAGATCTGTTTTCAGCGCACTGATTGCTGCTTTTTTCGCATCAGCGGCGTTTGCTGACGTACCTATTATTCCGCGCGGACAGAACTTTACCTGCACGCCGACGCATGTTTGGGATGGGGACGGCCCCGTTTGGTGCAGTGAAGGGCCCAGGCTGCGGCTTGCAGGGATTGCGGCGCGCGAACTAGATAGCAGCTGCTCCGCTGGACATCCTTGCCCAAACGCAAGCGGGATTGCTAGCCGTGATGCCTTGGTCGATCTTTTGGGCACTCCGACGGGCGTCAGCCGCTATGGGCATATCCTTGTAGATGGTCTCCCTTTGCAATGTCGATCAGACGGTTCCGCAGGAGGTAAACGCACAGCATCATGGTGCGTGTCGCCACGTCATGGAGATATCAATTGTGCGATGGTGAGCGGCGGGTGGGCTTTGCCGTGGGACAGATACTGGCGCAATCATAGATGTTAGGTACAAATATCGCAAAACATAGAGACGATGACATTTTCATGGCTCCAATCGTGAGCGTGCTAGCGCGGTTAGATCAGCGCAAACAAACGGCGCAGCAGATAACTGCGGGCCAGAGAGACGGCGACGAAGGCCATGCCTATCGCCAGATGTTCTCCGAACGCGACCTCGAGGCCGAACCACGGGAACACTAGGATCTGCGTAGCAATAGCCAATATGTAGCCTACAATGACAATCGTGATCGCCTCGATCAGCGACATGAGGCGAGACTGTTTCATGCGCCCTCGCGTTCGGCTTTAAGCGCGTTGTAAGTCTTATCACTGCCATCCAGCATCGCCTCTTTCCCCGTAAATGCCTGCCACCGCTCCACCGCAACATCGACATAAGCCGGGTTCAGCTCTATTCCGTAGCAGACGCGGCTTGTGGTCTCGGCCGCGATCAGCGTGGTGCCCGAGCCCATAAATGGTTCATAGACTGCCTGCCCAGGGCTCGAGTTGTTCAGGATCGGTCGCCGCATGCATTCAACGGGCTTTTGCGTCCCGTGTACCGTCTTGGCATCCTGATCTTTGTTGGCGATCTGCCACAGCGTCGTCTGCTTGCGGTCCCCGGCCCAGTGGCCCTTGCCGGTCTTTTTGACAGCATAAATCATCGGTTCATGCTGCCAGTGATAATCGCCCCGGCTGAGCACCAGCCGCTCCTTGGCCCAGATGATCTGCGAGCGAATGGTGAAACCTGCCGCCTCTAGGCTTTCGATCACCTCCCTTGCATGCAGAGCACCGTGCCAAACGTAAGCGACGTCGCCCGGAAACAGCGCCCAGGCCTCACGCCAATCCGCACGGTCATCGTTCAGCACCTTGCCGGTACGTTTGGTTTTGGCTGCACCTGCCTTGTTGCGCCAGCCCGGGTCGTACTCAACTCCATAGGGTGGATCGCTTATGAGTAATAACGGTTTGACACCGTTCAGAACTTTTTCCACGTCCGTGGCCACCGTGCTGTCACCGCAGAGCAGACGGTGGTTGCCAAGTATCCACAGATCGCCCGGGCGGCTGATCGGATCCTCCGGCGTGTCTGGAATATCGTCCTCGCCCTCCTGCGGGCCGGTGCCGTCCTCAAGGCTGTTCATCAGCGCGTTCAATTCATCATCAGTAAAACCCGTCAGGCCGAGATCGAACTCGGCATCCATCAGATCTGCCAGTTCGAGGTTTAGTAGGTCCTTGTCCCACTCGGCGTTCTCGCTGGAGCGGTTATCCATGATCCGGAAGGCGCGTGCCTGGGCCTCGGTCAAACCCTTGGCGACATGCACCGGTGCGGACTTGAAGCCGAGCTTGCGCGCTGCCTCCAGCCGGGTATGCCCCGCTAGAACCACCATCGCCTCGTCGACGACGATGGGCTGTCGCCAGCCAAACTCCTGAATCGACGCAGCGACCGTGGCAATGGCTTGCGCATTGTTACGCGGGTTGCGCGCATAGGGAATGATCTGCTCAAGCGGCAGGTCTAAAACGTCCATTGGAATGTCCTTGGAAAAGCGCCGAACCGAAATGGGTCTGGTCCGCGAAGCGAAATGGGGTCAGAGGGCCATTTCGTTTCAGGCGGGGTTTAGCAGGCCCTTAGGCCCTTGTTTCTTTGGGTTTGCGTGTAAAGCGAAACGAAACGGGTGTTTTTGGTGCTGTCACTAGGAAAGCGCGGCGCTGCGCCCCCCCATATACGGTTACAAACAGGAAGGAACCGTTCAATTTCAATCGGTTACGTGCCTCACAAAATCGACCAGAGACAGTTTTTTCTGCAAACCGGTCACCATTTACGCCCCTACAAACCCGTTCAATCCGACACGCCGCTCTCAGCCACACGACGGTCATCTTATCGTTCTTATAGCCTCTCAATCGGCATCTGTCACAGCTTGCGGTGTCTCACCGAAAAGTGTCTCACTTGCACGAACTGGGTTGACAGGGCGGCAACAACTTGACCGCCCCGACGCTCACGTTGTTTGCCCGATCACATACTCCATCGAGCGTTTGCGCGGCACGGTTCTGCCATTCAGCTTCCAGACAATCACCGCCAACCCGTACTCCTGACGCCGACTGGCTGTGGCCCGGCTGATCCCGTGGTGCCAGGTGATCCCCTTCCAGGCCTTGCGATTGGCCCGCGCCCAGAGGATCTGGCCAATGTCCTTGTCCAGCCACCGCAGCCACAGCAGCGCCTCATCCGCTTCTGTGATCATCCGCGGCGATGGCAGCGGCCGTTTCATCCGAGGCTCCTGCCCCACCTGATCGGCAAAGGTTGAGACGTAATCCGGCCAGGCGCTGACATAGCCTTGTGGGCGCACCGGTGGCAGGCTGCGCATCACGTCCGCCGCCAGCTCCAGACGATCGGCCACCATGGCACGGGTCCAGTCATCTGCCATGGCGCACCTCCCTGCCCTGCGGGCGTTTGCCGTAGAGTTTTGCGCCGAGCTGTTCGACCAGTGCGCGCTCCGGCCATGTCAGACGATCGTCATCAACGCTGACGGCCAGCACACCCTGCTCATGCCAGCCATCGCGCTTGACCTGCTCGGGGTTGCGGCGGTGGCCGCCGTAGCCCTTGGGGGTGAACTGCATGCCAGTCATGATGCACCTCCCTCCGCGACACCGCGTTTTGTGGGGGGTAAATCGACGGCTATTTCGTTAGGCACCCTTAGCCTATCAAAATCAGAGGCTGGGATTTCGCTCCCTGTTTTCTGGGCCGCCGCCGCCTCCGATGCACCTTTGCGGACCAGTCGAGCCTGCAAGGCGGCGCGCTCCTGGGGATCAAGCTTCCTACGCCACGGATTCTTACCTAACCGAAACGGCCAGCTCGCGCAGTCGACCGCCGTACAGAGCCGCACCTCTTGCGCGGACTCATTGCAGCAATCGAGACAGTGCAAGCGCAGGGCGCGCAGCGGCGACACACGGGCATGGCCCAACTGTTCCAACTCATCCGTGCGCATGCAGCGCGGATCGCGGCCGACATCATCACCGCCGCGCTGTTCCAGACCAATTTGACGATGGCGGTTCATGCGACACCCCCATTCGTCTCAATGGCCCAAAGCAGGATCGCGACGGCGTCCGCCTCGTTGTCGTCAGCCGGGCTGAAGCCCCGGGCGCGGGCGGCGTCGATCATGGCCAGTTTGGGCGCATTGCCGTGGCCGGTGGCGTGGCGCTTGATGGTGCCAACTGGCACGCCCTGGTAAGGCACGCCCCGCAACTCACCCCAACTGGTCAGCACAGCAAGCAGCCCACCAAAGACATGGGCTGCATCAGTACCGGCATGCCGACGGACTTCTTCGAAATAGATCGCCCCAATCGGTCCTGACAGCCTGTCGATTTCCGTCAGCCAGTTGGTGAACCGAAGGTAGCGCATGCCGCCACCGTCGTAGCGGCTGGGCTTGAAGCTGACGGTGCCGCTGGTGATGAGGCCGTCATAGCCACGGATGGCCCAGCCGGTGGTGGTGCCCAGATCAAGCGCCAGGATGGTGCGCGGGGTTTGTGCAGGCAGCATGGGCGTTTTCGGGGTTGTGCCGAGAGTGGCATCGGCGAGAGTCGTATCAGCCATGAGTGGTCTCCTCTTCTGGTGGGCTGCTCGGGTGGAAGACGACGGCGGTTGATGCTTGGCGGTGCCGGCCGCCGTCGTCGGATTGTTCTGGGACCAAAACTTTAGCCCCAAAAAAATGCCCAGGGGTGGGTGGTGTCTCCCCCGCCTTAAGCGGGGAGAACACTTACCCCTTAGGGTAGGAAATTCCGTGTTCTGTGTTCCTGTGTAAGCCATTGAAATCAAATATAGATTTCCAGAACACGGATTGGAAAATGACAGACTGCAATCCGTGTTCTGTGTTCCTGCGTAACACGTTGATTTTACAACACGAATTCCAGAACACAGAACACGGACATCAGAAACACGGCCCGTGTTTTGGCAAGAACACGGACGATCCGTGTTCTTGGACAGGCTCTTTTGGGGTGCCGGGTTCATGCCTCATCACCGTCCTGATCGACCCAGACGTCCGGGTTCTCAACCGGCAAGATCGCTCCAGATTGAGGGCACATGTAGTCGGACGGTAGCACCCGAATGAAGGCTGGGCACACCTCGCCGGTCTCGGTGTCGACCACTTCCAGGTCGGTCCGCAGTTGCATATTTTTGACGCAGAGATACCCGAACTTGGACCGGTTCCGTTTGAGGCCGAGCTCTTTGATCTGTTCACCGCGCACGAACTTCACATGGCCCTTGGTGGCGAGCACATGCAGGCGTTCACGGATGCTGGTCTGCCCCCCAAGACTGCCTTTGTTCTCGAAGCTGGCCGCGAACTGGCTGAGCGTGAACATCTTTCCCTGTTCAGCCTGCTCACTGAGCATCTGGACAATCACGCCGCCCTTTCGATCCCGTTCGGCGTCGTGTTTTGCGCCAGCTTCTTGGCGTACAAGCCGCTCGTTCATCGGGTTGATCTCGATCCATTCGCCCTTGACCTTGTCGATCAACTTGGGGTCCAACGCTGGCCCGTTGCGCAGTTCGATCTCCAGCTTGCGCTCGCGGGCATCCTCATCAGGACGGTGCAAAATCAGTCCAGAGGTGTAGAACCCGCGCAGAGCGCTGGCACCTGAGAGCGCCAGAAACGGGTCGTCCTTGACCTGCTGTTTGCTCAGCTTCTTGGTGTGGTGGGCGAGAATGACACCGCAGTCGGGATTGATGTGATCGCGCAGAACCTCGACCCGCTCTTTGAGGAAGAACATCATGGCGGTGTTGTCGTTTTCACCGCCGCCCTCGGGGCCACCGTCGAAAAGGTTCCGGATCGGGTCGATGCAGATAATGTCAACGGGCTCTGAAGGGAATGCCCGCTGGATGGCCGCCGCGACACGCACACTGCCCTCAACATCGAGCAAGAGGTTCAGCTTTGGCGTGGCCACCAGATTGTCCCGCGCGCCTGTCAAAACCTCTTTCGGCAGGCTGATTTGCTTCATCCGCTCGCGCAGATAGTGGTACTGGATCTCGGCCTGCAGGTAGAACACCCGCAGAGGTCGCGGTGGTGTGAAGTCGAGAAACGGCACGCCCGCTGCCATGTGAACAAGCCAGGAGATCAGCAGATCGCTCTTGCCCACCTTGGGTGCGCCGCCCAGCACCAGCAGCCCACCGGGTGTCAGCACCCGAGGTGCGATGATGTCAGCAGGCATAGGGCTGTCGTCATCCAGCAGCGCGCCAAGCGTGAAGGCAGGCATTTCGTTTGGCGCAGGGGCGGCGCTGTCGAGACGGATCAAGGGCGGTCCGTATTTTTCGACATGGCGGGCCCAGAGCCGTTCGGACTCGCGCTTCAGCCGCTCCACCGTCCACTGCGGCCGCAGCATCGCGGCGTTGTAGCCGCAGATGCCCTCCCAACCTTCGTCTTTCGACATCCGGCCCTCATGGACCATGCGGATGAAATACCCGATGGCGGCCGAGGCCCCCTCGAAGCGCGACCAGTCGTCCTGCGCGCTCTCGCGTACCGGGGTGACCAGCACATCGTCGACGGCAGGCTTGTCGGACGTGGCGAAATCCGGCTGCAGCGACACGCCCGGTGCGGGCGGCATGTCGGTGACAGCTTCGGTGAACTCGCCCAGATCGCGCTCGAGATCGGCGTTCAGCGCAACAATGCGCACTTGGGTCTTGAGGCTGTTTTTATAGTAGACCGAACCTGCCACCCGGATCGGCTGGTGGGCCGAGCGAAAATGCATATCTCCGCCAACCTTGGCGGCAATGTCACCGCGGATACGGGTCACGCGCGCGATGTCGCTGCCCTCGGCAGGCTCGGTCAGCTTCCACCACACATGCGCCTTGCGCTGGCCCTCTGGCGTCACACCGCCGCTTTCCACCACCATCGTGGGTGAGCCGAGATGGCGCTCGAGATGCGCCCGCTTGGCGGCAATGTCGCCCGTGTCGATATCGACCACCACAGCCTGCATCTGCAGGATGTCAGCGGCCTTGGCCTGTCCGGGCGCGGCTACAGTGCCGGGGATGACATAGACGGCTGCGCCTTCGCGTGCCGCCCAATTGGAAAAGGTGGTCATCTTGTCGGTGACATTTTCACCGGCATCAATCCAGATGTTATGCGGGCGACCATCAAAGCCCTGCCCCTTGTCGATGAAACTGCGCACCGGGATCAGCCCGTCACAATAGCCGAACACCACCTCCATGAACTGGGCGATCTGCTCGGGGTCCGGCTCATCGCCGAACACGTCGATCTGTGGCGCCGCGTCGTTGAAGTCCCGCCACGGGTTGAAATGGACCAGGTTTTCTTTCGGGGGATCCGAGGGTTCCGTGTCGGCCGATGGTTTTTTTGGTTCGTCGTGGTCTGTACTCATGTCAGCATCCTCAGGTTTTTTTCGGGTGTCGGGCGGGTCCTTTGGGGCATCCGTCATGTCGGCAGCCCCCAGCAGCGCTCTGCCCAGGAGCAGAACCGGCATTCGAAAAAGTCGCGGTTTGCGGCCACGCGCGGCAGCAATTCCCCCGCGTCAGTAGCTTGCAGAATCCGGACGCCGCGGTCGGACATGCGCTGCGCCAGATCGGCATCGAATGGCACCAACTCGTGGTGCATCTCTGCCGTGTCCTTGTTGATGGCGGAGAACACGGCGGGCGCGGCGCTGATGCCGGGCACGCTTGCTTCCATATAGGCCTGGTAGACGGCGATCTGGGCGGCATAGACGGGCTTTGATTTGGTCACCCCGTCCTTGACGCAGGTGCGCCAGTTCTTCGCGTTCATCGTCTTGCATTCCCAGAGCGCGGGGACAGCAAGGTCGAAGTCTTCTGGTCCAGCGGCGATGATGCCGTCGACGTGGCCGCGGATGCGCCCACCCGCGACAGAGAAGCCGAACTGGCCGCCATCTGGATGGTTGCCTTTTTGCGTATAAATCTCGAACCCTGCGCCGCGCAGCCAGCGGATAGCGAGCTCTTCCAGCTCGTGCCCGATGGCGAAGATGCGCAGGACTTGGCCGGAGAAATCCTGCCCCTCGTCCTTCGGCGCAGCCGTGAACTCGAATTGCAGGGCGCGTTCGCAGGCATGGCCAAGGCGGGAGCCACCGAGGTAATCACGGGGCGTCCTTGCCGCATTCTCGGACGTCAGGGCCGCATCAATGGTCTCGTTGATGCGTTCAGAGAAGCTGGGTTTGTGGTTGAAATCGAGGGTCAAAACGGCACCTCCGATTGGCTGGTGATCTCGGCCATCTCGGCACGAAAGGCCTCGACGGTGATGACGATCAGCCGGTGCATTTCGTTCTGGTTCAACTGCCCCAGCGGGCGGTCCCAGCCGATCCGTTCCATTTCCAGGCCGAGCGCGCGCATCACGGCAGGCAGCGCTTGGGTTTCGTCTTCGGTAAAATCGACCATGCTCAGTCCTCTTTTCGCTTTTCGGTTGAAGGCTGCCTGGCACTGCATTGAGCAGAACCAGCGGTATGTGCGTTTGCCGCGCGGCTGGTGCGGATCGAACCAACCGAAGCCGCGGGTGCGGGATGTGCAGACGGCGCAGAGCGTGCCGCGCGGATGCCAGAGGCGATCAAAACCCGGGCGATCCGCAGCCTCTGTGGGCGCGGATGCGATTTGCGCGACATGGCTCATGCGGCCTCCCGCGCAGTCGGGGCCGCGCTCAGGATCAGCCCGCGAATGGCGCGCTTGTTGAACCCGAAGGTCATCAGCGCCGAGGCCTTGTAACGGGTCAGGCCATAATCGCTGCGCGCGGCAGGCGAGAGATATTGCAGCTGCTTTTCCGTGGCAGGCTGGTTCAGCCAGGCGCGCGTCTTGAAGGCGCTCTCATCGGTCTCGTGATCGTTCAGCCAGTCATCGGCCTGCGCCAGGCACACGCTGCGCTCGCCAATACCCAGCAGCTGCGGCTGCACACCGCGCGCGCCACCGACACCGTACCAGAGGCCCTCCAGCCAGAAGATCCCACCCCAGGCCGAAAAGCCCGTCGCCAGAAGCGCATCCTCTGTGTCGAAAAGATCGACCCACTCAAAGCTTGAGCGCTTCAGCAGATCAATCTCGGTCATCAGAAAGCCAGAAAGCGCACCGCCAAGGGCCCCTTCAAGTGTTTCACCCCCATCCTCGACCAAGACCTCCCCGCAGATCGGGCATTCGCGCGACGCCAGCGGAATATCGGCAGTGCAGGACGGACAGGTTTTCGAGGGTGCCTCGCCGCTTGTGGTCTTGCCCTCCAGATCGACGTCCTGCTCCAGCGTGCCGTGGGTCAGGCTCGAGGTGCCAAAATCCAGCACCACGCAGTCGGACTTGACCACGCCGGGATGCTCGATCGGATCCACAGTGCGCAGGCCCCGCCCAACCATCTGGATCATGGTGGACTTGTAAGAACTGGGCCGCAGCTGCACGACGCAGGAGACGGGCGGGTGATCAAATCCCTCGGTGAGCACTGAGACGTTTGTGATGACGCGGATTTCGCCGCGGGCAAAGGCCGCGAGGATGTTGCGGCGTTCCTCGCCGGGCAGATCACCATGGATCAGGCCCGTCGGAATGCCCGCAGCGTTGAAGGCCTCGGCGACATGCGCGGCGTGGCCCACGGTAGAGCAGAACACCACCGTGGGGCGATCGGCGGCCTTTTCCTGCCAGTGGCGGATCACTTCCTCCGTGATCGGCGCGCGATCCATGATCTCGGCCACCTCGCTCATGTCGAAATCCGACACGGTCTTGCGCACCGCCTTGAGCTTCTCCTGCACGCCGACGTCGATGACAAAGGTGCGCGGCGGCACGAGGTGACCAGATGCGATCAGCTCACCCAAGCGCACCTGATCCGCGACATTGTCGAAGACCTCGCGCAGGCCTTTCTTGTCGCCGCGATTGGGCGTGGCAGTGACCCCGAAGATCCGAGCATCAGGATTGGCATTGCGGACGCGGTCAATAATACGCCGGTAACTGTCCGCGACCGCGTGATGGGCCTCGTCGATCACCAGCAGGTCCAGCTTCGGCATACCCGCCAGATTGCGCTCCCGCGTCAGCGTGGGCACCATGGCGAACGTCACCTGACCGCCCCAGGATTTGCTGGTGGCATCCACCACCGAGGTGGTGATGGCGGGATTGACCCGACCGAACTTGTCGCGGTTCTGCGCGGTCAGCTCGTCTCGATGCGCCAACACGCAGGCCTTGGCTTGGCTGTTTCCAATGCTCTCGCCGGTGACCGCCGACAGCATGATCGTCTTGCCCGCTCCGGTCGGCGCGATGCCGAGCGTGTTGTCGCGGGTGCCGAGCGCAGACAGGCTGCGCTCGACGAAGAGTTTCTGGCGGGGACGCAATCGCATGGTTCAGACCCTCACTCGGCCCAACTCGGACGGCCCGAGAAGCCCGGTGCGGCGGGCTTCTGTTGTGGCTGTGACGCCGGTGCCGGATGACCCTGTGCCTGCGAAGTGGCAGCCGGAGCTTGATGCTGTGGCGCAGAAGTGGCCGATGGCTGCATTTGTGGTGCAATACCCGGCACCGCGACATGACCCATCACCGGCGCGTAATCTCGGTGATCGGGCATGACAGCGCTCTTGATCTCGTTCTTGTCCTCCCCGTTGGTGTCCGTGCCAACATCGATCCGCGCGACAAATTCCAGACCATCGAGGTCAGCAAACCCGTTGATCCGTCGCCGCGCCTGAGCTTCGGGGGAATTGTCCTTGTCCGAGAGGCCGCGCGACGAATTGAGGATGCCCCGCACAAGGCTGCGGCCCATATTCGCCCAGTTCGGACCATTGGGGCTGTAAAGGCCGATCAGCGACCAGATCTTGCGCTTGGCATAGGGCCCTTCGAGCACCGTATATTCGGCATCAAGATAAACAGACCCTGTGCTGCCCCGTTTGGCATAGCCGCCAGTCCAGCCCTGGCTGGGGTCGTCATACCCGCCTGGGCGCAGGGTCAGGCGTACCTTGGCCAGCGTACCCTTCGGGATGACATTGCTGTTTGATTGCGCGTCGTTGAAATCGTTCCAGAGAGACATGCGTGAAGTCCTTTCAGTTGGTGGTGTCGTTGGAGGGGGTGTTGGCCTGCGCCGCTGGGGGTGCCAGCGGTTCCGGGGCCGCATAGGAAAGGCGGCGGTCCGCAGGGATGAGCGGGCCCCGGATCTTGTCCATCAGCTTTCCGAGATGCGGAGGTTCGACCATGTCGAGACGCCCGGACCGATCCTTGGCCGGGAAACCCCAGAGATTGAGAGTGT
Source organism: Sulfitobacter sp. SH22 (assembly GCF_965641905.1). NCBI lineage: Bacteria > Pseudomonadati > Pseudomonadota > Alphaproteobacteria > Rhodobacterales > Roseobacteraceae > Sulfitobacter > Sulfitobacter sp. SH22. Next base: position 365,041 of record NZ_OZ282573.1, on the reverse strand, counting down.
GACAGACAAACCCGCGCTGAGGCGCTCCGTCCCCGTCTGCAATGTCGGTCATGGTGATGACCTGGTCGACGATCCCGGGCAGTTCGAGCCCGGTTTTCGAGCCGTCGATCTGGGGCACGAAGATCTTGCGATTGAAGTCATCCAACTTCTGATCGAGGATGCCCACGAACCAGACATTCTTGCCGCGGGTATGCTGCAGATGCGTGAGCCACGCGATCATCTCGCGACCGTGCAACCCATAGGCCCCACGCACGTCCGGCTTGCCTGTCTTTTCTGAGAGTGCCTCGGGCTGACCCTTGCACCAGCCAAAGCAGAGCCGACCCGCCACGGTGATCGAGTCGATGAACACTGTGTCGTATTTGGCCAGCACGGCTGGGTCGCCGTATTTCGCGCAGATCGCCTCGAAGTGCGCCTGGCTGTAGGGCTGATCGGCGCGCAGTGCCGGGTTGGGCCCACCGATGAACACTGCAAAATCCCGGCATTCCGTCCAGGTCCGCGGCCGGATCGCATCAATGGCCAGCCCCTCGATCGCAAGGTCTCCGGCCTCGAGGTCAAAGAACAGCGTGGTCGAGTTCAACAGTGTCCAGAGCAGCGATGTCTTGCCGATCCCGGACGGGCCAAAGATCACGCCCTTGATGCCGCGGTGTTCTGCCATGCGCTGGTCGGCGGTGATGATGGGGAGCGCACCGGTCATGTCGGCACCCGATCACACGGGGTGGTCTGGACGCTGTGCGTCAGGATCGCATCAAGACACCTCCCAAAGCTCCAGTCCGGATTGTCCGCCCAGAACCGATCGGCCTGTCGCAGCGCGTTACGCCATTCGCGAAGGGCGCGTTGATCGTTGGCGATCTGCAGCTGGCGGATTTCGATGGCACGCTCAAACCCGGCGCGCGACAGCTGGCGCGTGGCGACAAGGCTGGTGCCGTCAATGTCCATGGCCACCGCAGCCGGAAGATGGAACGGCAAGGCCGCCTGCGCGGGCGCGGCGGATTTCTCCGCCTTGAGTTTGAGGCTGCGCGCACGCTGATCGATCCGCGTAACAACGCCGTCAATGCCTGCCAGATACTGACCATCCGCATCAATATCGTCCCAACGTTTGACAGCTGCCTCGCGCTTGTTGACCGCATGGCCTGCCATCACGTCGCCGATAATCTCGGCTACAACATCATTCAGTCGCATATGTCCCATTCTGGACCTCCTGTTCGTAAAGGGTGGTGAAGTCGGTGAGCCATGCCGCCGCGCGCCGCACGGGCGCGGTCTCAACGGCGTGGCGCGACGCTGGCGGAATGCGGCGGACCGCCTCCGACGGACTCGGCTGCTCGTCGATCCGCTCGACAATTTCCACGAGGCGTTCGTGAATGGCCCGATCTTCCTGGGTCCCAAACACCGCGATTTGGATGGCCTGCTGTTCGGGCGTCAGCGGAGCTGGCTTTGTCGCCTCGATCTGGCGGACGCTGTCCTGAACCCGCTGCAACCGGTCAAGTGAGCGTTGCAGCCGCTCTTCCGCTGCTTTGCGGACCGCAGACCGCGTGGGTTCTTCCCCGCGCTGCAGTTTTTCGTCGAGTGTCCGTCGTACAAAGCCAGGATCAGCGGCTTCAGCGTCCCGGATCAGGCGAGCGTCATGGATCTGGTCTCGCCGCAGACCGAGATCGGAAGCGGTCGTAACGTTGGAAGGTTCAACCTTACTTCGGCCGTGGCCCGCCACCTCGCCACGAGCCTGCGCAGCATCATACTCATTAGCGAGACGTCGCTTTGCGGCAGCTTCGATTTCCAGCGCATGGGCCTGTGCACGATGTGCCGCCGCAACCAGGTCGTCATGCGCGGCTTTGGCCCGGCCCAAACGTGCTGCACGTTTCGCCGTGTCATAGACAAGGCCCGCTGCCTCGCGTGCCTCCAGAACCTCCGCCGAAGTCTTAGCATTCGAGAGCATGCTGGCCGCGCGATCGATCAGGCCGGGAAGGCTTAGATCGTTTTCGGGAACGGGAAGTAGTGCCGTCATTGATCGCCCTCCTGCGGGACAATCTCGACCTTCAGCGTGCCGGGCCGGACGGTGCGTGCGGGCTCGAAACCCTGCCGGATGGCCTCTGGCCAGGCCGCGTATTTGCGCTCGGGCACCTTAAAGGAGAGATCAACATATTCGGCGGGGTCGTCGCCTGCAGCGCGGATGCGCGCGACCATGGCCGCCAGCTTTTCCTGATCCCAGTCGACGCGTTTGGGCAGATCTGCCACGACGGTGTAATCACCATCCGCGAGCCGCACCGTGCCGGTGTCCTTGCCGCAGGCCCTGCGCGCTTCGGCCGCGCGGGCGGCATAGCGCACTTCAAGGGCCGTGTTGAACCGCGCGCTCGCCATGCGCAGTTGCTTGGTTGCATGGGCCAATTCAGCCTGCAGACCGGCCAGCAATTCCACCGGCATCTGCGCCAGGTCACCAGTCTGCATATTGAGCATGTCATCCACGCTCGGGGTATTTTGGGGATAAGTCATGAAAGGGTCTCCGTGTTCGGTGAGGGGTGAATGGGTCAGGCAGCAGCGGCCAGCTGCTTCACAGAGGCAGAGGGAACAGCGCCCTTTTGCGGGCGGGCGATGGCGAAATAGGCAAAGCGGTCAGGACCAAGACGTTCCTGGTAGAGATGGACGCGGCCAAGTTCTGAAAGCCGATACGCAGCGTCAGCCGTGGCCCGCAGGCCTTCGCAGGCTTCCTTGCCAAGCAACGAAACGTTCGGGGTCGTGTCGACGACCAAAAAACCGTGGTGATAAAGCAGCCGCGCACCAGGCTCGGCGACATCAACCCACGCAATCAGCGTGATTTCTGAAACAGCCGACGCGCTGGTCAAGACAGCGGCTCTCATGCGACGCTCCGGACGACAGTCAAACCCTGCTCAACGGTCGTTGCCTCGATATGCTTGACCTCGAAAGACAGGATATCTGTCTGGCGATAGCGCACATGTCGGCCAATACGGACGAACTGTGGCCCACGGCCTTCAGCGCGCCAACGTTCCAAAGTACGCGGCGCAATGTTCCAGCGCCGAGACAAGAGCTTCGTGCTCAGTAGAGTGTGTTCTTGCTCCATCGTCGTCCTCATCCAGTTGATGAGGGCAAATTGCCAAACCCTTGGGTTGGAGGTCGTGGCACAAACGGTCGGTGATCAATTTTAATTTTTGTAGGAAATTCAATGTCCCGGAAAATCTCGGTCGGTGCTCCAACCCAACACCAACCGTTCACCAACCAAGCACCGACCGAACACCAACCAAATGAATATGATCGATCGGGCACAGTCGCGAATCACGACCCGCTCAAGACATGAAAAAGCCCGCTCGAAGCGGGCCCGTTTACGTAAAGATATCAGCCCTCAGTGACCGAGACGCATACTCACAACCAGGGACGGCTCCAACATGTAGTAACCTCGGCGACCTGAGACCGGATGGACGATGTCACGCCACCCCTTGCGACTGGAGAACAGGTAACTCAGCTTTACCGAGGCAGACCCGGCCGCCGCCAAGATCTGCACGCCACGCTGTTCAGGATCACCCGTGACGGCGCAGATGAACAAATAGTTCAAAGCCCGCGCCTGCATGTCCGTGAACAGGTAGTGCTTTCCTTGAAGCTCAAACGCCAAAAACCGATCATAATCATTGGCATGCGGCGCATCAGCGGCCATTGCCGTGGCTTCCAATTGCTCACGTTCGTCAGCGCGTACAAGCAAGGCATCTCGATAGACGACCCAATCTGCGCCGCCCGCTGGTGTCATCACGGTTCCACCATTCAGCACAAAGGAGGCGACCGGGCAGGCTTGCTTGCGCAAAACGCGCATCGCGTCGCGCCTGTCGAGATCGACCACGCCCTCGAAGTCGGGATTGGGTTTGGGGGGGCGATCTTTCCGATCGGCCACGCTGAAAGAGCCATAAATGCGTACCGACAGGGTAAGTTGCCCCATCTCCACAACGTAACCCAGCTCCGACTCGGAGATGCCCCAGTCCGCCAAAACCTCGTTCAGCGTAAAATATTCTCGTGAAATCAACACTGGCAGCACCCCTCTTGTTCATGTATTGTTCGTATCTGTTTGACTGTCCGCTTTCAACAGAATACATATCCTATTAAGTCCACAGCCAACTGGGGATAACCATGATCGTCACGAACATCGCGCAGCGGCTGAAGGCACGCGCTTTCCAACTCGACATGACCCCCGCGGCCGTTGCAGAGGCCTCGGGCCTTAACCGTTCCTTTATCTATGACATCATCCGCGGCAAATCTGTGCGTCCGACCCGGTCTAAACTTCAGAAGGTTGCAGATGTCTTGAGGGTTGATGTTGCTTGGCTGATCGACGGTGATGGCACCCTAGAGGGTGAGGAGCCCAAGATCTACTCACCCGACATGACCTTTGTTGGCATTTCGGGCGTGAAGGCGAAGGCCTCGGCTGGTGGAGGCACGATCGTGCACGCCGAGGACGAGCAAGCCGGTAAGATGTATCATTTCCGGCAGTCTTGGATTGAAAATGAGCTTGACGCAAACGCAAAGCAGCTCAGGATCCTGCGCGTCACCGGTGACAGCATGATGCCCACGCTGAATGATGGCGATACGATCCTTGTCGATATGGGACGCAAGTCACCCTATCCGCCAGGCCTATTCGTGTTGCACGACGGCATGGGGCTGATGGCCAAGCGGATCGAACATATTCCGTCCAGTGAGCCACCGCGCATTAGCGTCACCTCTGACAATGCCAAATACTCGCCTTACGAATGCCTCTTGGACGAGGTCAACATCGTCGGCCGGATTCGCTGGTACGGCCGCCGCGTCTGAAAGGAGCGGCCGCCAAAGACCGACTCAAACCGACATAGGTCGACAAGCTTCTGGTTTAGCTTGTTAAAAGGGACTTTCAGCCGTCTTATTGGGGTCGAACCCGAAGAGGCATTTCATGAGAAACAAGCCACAAAGTAGCGGCTCGGGCCCCAACCCCCTGCCCCCAGACCGCATGACGGCGCACGAGCGCCGAACCGAGCTCTACGGCTTGCTGGCCAAGGCCGTCGTGCGCCTCATGGAGAGCGATTGCGACCATCTATCCGAGAATTCTGGAGACAGTTCGCTACACTTCCCGCGCGATCAGAGCGGTACTGCAACTCCAACTCAGAGGATATCTGCATGACCACATACGAACCAGTCTTGGCGCGCTTGGCCGCTTTGAAAGCCATGTCTGTCAACGAACTAAAGGCCGAATGGCAGGTGCTGTTTAACGCCCCTGCCCCCAACAACAGCCGCACGTTCTTGGAAAGCCGTCTCGCTTACCGGATCCAGGAGCTGTCCTACGGCGGCCCTGACAAGCAGACACGTCGCATGCTGGATATGCTGGCTGATGAGGTAGAGGGCACGCTGACGCGCAAGGCGCAGATTGCTGACCCCCGCAACCCTGTGGTGGGCACCAAGCTGATCCGCGAATGGGACGGCGTCGCCCACACAGTGACGGTTCTGAAGGAAGGCTTCGAATGGGGCGGCCGACGCTACAAGTCGCTGTCGGCCGTAGCGCGGGCCATTACTGGAACGCGGTGGAATGGCTATCGCTTCTTCGGACTTCGTGAGCGGAAGCGGGGTGAGGCATGAAGGACGTGTCCACAAAACCCGCCCGCCGCCTGCGCTGCGCCATCTATACCCGCAAGTCGAGCGAGGAAGGCCTCGAGCAGGAGTTCAACAGTCTGCATGCGCAGCGCGAGGCCTGCGAGGCCTTTATCGCCAGCCAGAAGTCAGAGGGCTGGGCGCTGGTGCGTGACCAATATGACGATGGCGGCATCTCAGGTGGTACCCTTGAGCGCCCGGGCTTGAAGCAGCTACTGGCCGACATCGAGGACGGGCTGGTTGATGTGGTTGTTGTTTACAAGATCGACCGCCTGTCGCGCTCGCTGATGGACTTTTCCAAGCTGGTCGAGGTCTTTGACCGCAACGGCGTCACCTTCGTCTCGGTCACGCAGTCGTTCAACACCACCACATCCATGGGCCGGCTGACGCTGAACATTCTGCTGTCCTTTGCTCAGTTCGAGCGAGAAGTTACCGCCGAGCGCATCCGTGACAAGGTGAAAGCCTCGCGTATGAAGGGTATGTGGATGGGCGGCAACATACCCCTCGGGTATGACGTGCGCGACCGTAAGCTGGTGGTGAATGCCGAGGAAGCCGACACCGTCGTGGACATCTTTACCCGCTTTGTAGAGGTCGGTTCGGCCACCGTTCTGGCGCGCGAACTACGCTCCGAAAGGTTGCGCAGCAAAAAGGGCACCTTGATTGACAAAGGTTACCTCTACCGCCTGCTCAACAACCGCGTGTACCGCGGCGAGGCCGTACACAAAGGCACCTCCTATCCCGGCGAGCATGACGCCATCATCGACGCGCGGCTTTGGGATCAGGTCCACGACATCATCGGCGAAAGCCCACGTACGCGCGCCAATAACAGCCGGACGCAAACGCCAGCGTTCCTGAAGGGACTGCTATTCACAGCCACCGGCGCTGCGATGACGCCCTCCAGCACGAAGAAGGGCACGCGCCGGTATCGCTATTATGTATCAATGGACCTTCTGAAAAACCGTGAGACGCCCGATGACGGAATCCCCCGCCGCTTGCCTGCGGATACAATCGAGGGTGCCGTCATTACCGAAATCCGCCGCGTCCTTCGCACCCCTGAAACCACAGCACAGGTCATTGCCAAACTGGACAGGGATGACATTCCCGAGGCTGACGCCATTGCCGCCTTGCAGCAGTTTCGGGAACTCTGGGCGCAGCTGTTTCCAGGCGAGCAGGCCCGCATCATTCAGCTGCTTGTCCGACGCGTCACAGTGACCGCTGAGGGCCTCGTCATTGATCTTCGCACTGACGGGATTGCTGGCGTCATGCGAGAGATGATGACACCGCGTCCGCTGGTGGCGGCGGAGTGATGGGCACCCCCGATACAATCCAGGTCTTCGTGCCGCTCAAAATCCGCAAGAAAAACGGGCGGCCGAAAATCCTGCCGCCTGCTGATTACTTACCGAGCGAAGACCAGACCCAAGACCCGCACATCCTGCGCGCCATCGGCAGGGCATGGGGTTGGCGGCGGCGCATGGAGGCAGGTGAGTTCGGGACTGTTCTGGACTTGGCAATCGCAGTGAACCTCGCTGAGCGCCATGTCAGCCGACAGTTGCGGCTGGCCTATCTCGCGCCAGATGTGTTGAAGCGGCTGGTCTATAAGCGCGAGGTCACAGCCGTGACGCTGATGGAGATTACGGAATGCGCCGCTTTGCCCTGGAGGGATCAGGCGGAGGTGGTGTTTGGTGAAGCTGTACAAGTTGGCTGAAGCACACAAACGTCCCACTGCGGACCTTCGTGCATCCTGCGGCGGATGGCGGGTCAGAGCCCTTCTCACCGACTTTCGGCGTTGAGGCGAACGTCCGGCTTAGTGAATCTGCGACAGAATTGAGGCAGTCTCGTGCTGTGCTTTTTCTATGTGACGTCTCATCGCGTTCTCTGCTGACCCGACATCGTCGCTCATAAGCGCATCGATGATTTTTTGGTGCTCTTGCCAAGAAGTTTCGGCGGAAATGCCTTGCCGCACGACGACACCCATAGCACGGCGAATGTGGTGCCAATTATTGCGCATTGCCGTGGCAATCGTTTCGTTGCCTGACCAATCGTACATCATGGCGTGAAACTCAAAGTCGGTCTGGATCTGGAGCCTCAAATCTCCGGACTTCACAGCGCTCCATCCGCGCGAAAGTAATTCCTTTGAAAGCGCCTCTGCGTTGCCGGGTTTACGATCATGGGCCAGACGTACTGCGAAAGGTTCTACTGCGCTGCGAAATTCATAGATTGATCTGAATTGCTCCGCACTGATCTGCGCGACCACGACGCCACGCTTGCCAGTGTCTTCGACAAATCCATTCGCCTTTAGAATGGATATCGCACTATTGACGGGCTGTCGCGAAACTTTGAGGCGGCCCGCAATGTCATCTTGGTTCAACCGCTCGCCCGGATCGAACTCCCCCGCGCAGATGGCATTCAGCAAGATATCGTAGGTCTGTTCTGTCAGCGATTTAGGGAGGGCAATTTCATCCATCAACGGGCTCCTTGAGTGGCTGCTTTTGGCCTGTTTGTCGGGAATTCTGGACTCCCTTTCTCATTTCGTATACGAAATATGAAATCGGTGTTGCAAGAGCTTTGGGAGGGAAACATGTGTGAAGTATTTGCGGGACAAGACCCTGAGCGGTATTCTAGTACGACGAGGCGGCTGCGTTTGAACGGGCAAAGCACGTCGATTCGCCTTGAGAACGCGTTCTGGGCAACACTCGATGACATTGCGGCACGGGACGGCGTGACAACGCCGATCTTCATCTCGACCTTGCATTCAGAGGTCTTGGAGCGACGCGGCGAGCCTGCCAACTTCACGTCATTATTGCGATGTGCCTGCATGAAATTCATGGAAATTTCCAAACAAAGAGCACCCAACAGCATCGCTGCCGAGTAGCTCAAACACTGCCAAATAAAAATCCGCGATGGTAGTAAGCGCATACTACCCGACCACCATGCCTTCCAAAGTACCCTGAAATCCAAATTAGATGATTTCAGGAGAACACAGTGGCCAAACAAATCCACTCAATGATCCGCGTCATTGACGAGGCGCGCGCAGTTCAATTCTATGACACAGCTTTCGGGCTCAGGATCGTGGACCGTTTGGATTTTCCAGACTTTACACTGGTCTATCTCTGCAACTCCGAGACTGAGTTCGAGTTAGAGTTGACAATAAACAAGGGCACGACCGAGGCCTATGATCTTGGCAACGGATATGGCCATCTGGCTGTTTCAGTCGACGATCTGGATGCCGAACATGCCCGTTTTGAGGCGGCAGGCCTTAACCCCCGAAATCTTGTAGAATTCGCGCCCGCTGGAAAGACCATCGCGCGCTTCTTCTTTGTTGCCGATCCCGACGGGTACCAAATCGAGGTACTTGAACGGGGAGGTCGTTTCAAATGACATCAAAGGGAGGAACAATGATGTCCGATACGAAGATCCCGAAGGGGCTGACACGTCGCCAACTTCTGTCGCGCGCGAGTGCTGCAGGGGCGTCTTTTGTGGTGGGGGCGGGCTTTCTGGCTGCACCAAATGGCGCTTGGGCGATGACGACAAACGCGCTCAAACCTGAAACCATGGCAAGCTTGGTGCAGATGGCACGCGATATCTATCCGCACGATCAGGTGGGCGACGAATATTACGTCATCGCAGTCAAGGGCTATGACACGGTGGAGGCAGCGCCTGGTATCGAAGAGGGCATCGCCAAGCTGAATGCCGCAGCTCAGGCCGCAGGGCATGACAGCTATCTCGCTGCTGGGTGGGAGCGCGACCGCGTTGATATTTTGCGTTCCATCGAAGATGACGGGTTTTTCCAGCAAATCCGCGGTGGTCTGGTGACCGGACTTTATAACCAAAAGGCCGTCTGGCCGATCTTTGGGTATGAAGGTGCCTCGTTCGAGTTCGGTGGCTACATCGAGCGCGGCTTTGACGACATTAACTGGCTGTAAGGAGGAGACAACAAATGACAGCTCCATTTGAACTATCCGACGACAGTGTTGTCGTCATTATCGGCACAGGCGCAGGCGGCGGTGTTCTGGCAAATGAACTTGCGCAAAAAGGCGTCAGCGTTGTGGCACTGGAGGCCGGTGGTCGCCACTTGCCCGAGGATTTTATCAACGATGAATGGGACAGCTTTGGCCAACTCGCATGGCTCGACCCTCGCACGACCAGCGGTGACTGGCGCGTGGCCAAAGACTTCTCGGGTCTACCGGCTTGGATCGTGAAATCGGTTGGTGGTACAACGCAGCACTGGGCAGGTGCTTCCCTGCGCTTTCAAGACCATGAGTGGAAAGCGCTTACGACCTACGGCGATGTGCAGGGGGCAAACCTTTTGGACTGGCCCATTGAGCCTGCCGAGATGGACCCGTGGTACACAATGGCCGAGGACAAGCTGGGCGTGACGCGCACAGGTGATCGTCCCGGCCTTCCGGGCAACAACAACTATAAGGTCTTTGAGGCTGGCGCGAAAAAGCTGGGCTATGAAGAGGTCCATACAGGGCGTATGGCGATCAATTCTGATGAAAATCGTGATCGTATGATGTGTCAGCAAACAGGGTTTTGTTTTCAGGGCTGCAAATGGGGGGCGAAATGGTCTGCCGGCTACGTCGACATTCCCGAAGGCGAAGCGACAGGCAATCTCGAAGTACGCTCCAACAGCCATGTCGCGCGAATTTTGCACAACGAGGACGGCAAGGTCACCGGCGTCGAATACTTTGACAAAGACGGCACCCTGCAGATGCAAAAGGCGCGGATTGTCTGTGTTGCGGGCAACTCGTTTGAGAGCCCACGCCTACTGCTGAATTCGGCCTCCGAGATGTTCCCGAACGGGCTTGCCAACTCCTCAGATCAAGTAGGACGCAACTACATGAGGCATATGACCGGGTCGGTCTATGCGGTTTTCGACAAGCCGGTGAAGATGTGGCGCGGCACAACGATGGCTGGAATTATTCAGGACGAATCCAAACACGACCCATCGCGCGGTTTTGTGGGTGGGTACGAGCTAGAGACGTTGTCGCTGGGTCTGCCATTCATGGCGGCCTTCCTTGATCCGGGCGCGTGGGGACGCGAGTTCGCATCAGCTCTGGATCAATACGAGAACATGGCTGGCATGTGGATCGTAGGCGAGGACATGCCGCAGGCCGACAACCGTGTGACTTTGAACATGGATGTCAAAGACCAACATGGCCTACCTGTTGCCAACGTGCATTTTAGCGATCATCCCAACGATGTCGCCATGCGCAAGCATGCCTATACCCAAGGCCAAGCTGTCTATGATTCGGTCGGAGCCACGCGGACCTTCCCAACGCCACCGTATCCATCGACCCACAATCTGGGCACCAACCGCATGTCGGAAAAGCCAGAGGACGGCGTGGTGAACAAATGGGGTCAAACCCATGATATCGAAAACCTGTTCATCTCGGATGGGTCTCAGTTCACCACGGGCGCTGCCGAAAATCCGACGCTGACTATTGTGGCGTTGGCGATCCGGCAGGCTGATCACATCGCTCGCGAAATTAGCGCAGGCAATATCTAAGCAATATGGCGGCACCTTTCGGTGCCGCCATTCCATCTGTGTCAATCTGGGTGAAGCCAGTTTAATGCTGCGTCGCAAGCTGTCGAGCGCAGACCTGGCTCTCTCTATCTCCAACGGCAGCTTCGTCCGGCAGACTGAGAGTTCAACCAGTTCCAAATTTGTACTCGCAGCGAATGGCTGGTTCGACGGGCCGCACCGAGGCGTCGGACACCTCAAATGGGCGGCGGCTTTCGCGGAATAGTTCTTCCGTAAGTTCTGGGTAAGAAACCAACAGCTCCGAAAGCGACGCCATCCCATCTCCATCGGTATCAATCGAGCTATGCTTGAATTTGGGTGACGCGCGTCATCAGGCGGCGCGGTTTTTGGCGTCATTCTTCACTTCGACGCCGTCGTTGAATTTGATTCCTTCGATGACTTTTGGCAACTGATTTCTGCCTTTGAGGCGCAGCCATGTTTTCGATGCGGACTGGATGAGGGTGAAGACCATCAGTTTTGCGGTCTTTTGCAAGAGTGCGCCTTTGGTGCGCACCGTTCTATGCCGCACCGTTGCGAAGACGCTCTCGATGGGATTCGAGGTGCGCAGATGGCCCCAATGCTTGGCCGGGAACGGGTGTGTAATACAACGATGACCGGCTGACCTTCAGCAACTTGCATTGGCGCGTCAAGCTGAGCTTCGAATTCTTCTTGCGGATCATATCGCGACGTTCAGACGGGCTCATCGCTTCAGCCCTTGTGACAAAAAATCGTTCTCCACCGCAAGCTGGCCAATCTTGGCGTGCAGGTCCTTGATCTCGCCGTCCTTATTCTCAGCCTTCTTGACCTTGTCTGAGAACACCCCTGCCATGCCTTCAATCGCCTGCCGTTTCCACGTGCTCACCTGCGTAGGGTGCAACTGGCGCTTCGCTGCGATCTCCTGCACCGTCTTGTCGCCACGTAGCGCCTCAAGCGCCACAGCAGCCTTAAACTTGTCTGAAAAGTTCCGTCGCTTCGTCATTCTCGTATCCATTCATCAGTGTTGGATACATCTTAGCACGCTGTCCAATTTTGCCGGACCACTTCAGTCGAGGTCACAAAGGCTGTCATGAATAAAATGCCAATGGCGACAAGATGCGAAGGGGTGTTGCCAATATTCAGGCTCAACAATGTAAAGTGGGATGACCGGCGCGTTTGACTGAGCCGCAGCCAGTAACGGGCCGTGATCATTAACACGCAAGTCACGCTTGAACCAAACTATACGCGGTGAATGCGTCATGCCTTTAACGTTGCTTTCAATATGGCGAGCCACAATTTCAAAACCTACTTATAAGTTTCTCGCCGGTCACCAAAGTCGCGCACACGCTTGCGCCAAGCCCTGTAGCTGCCGCTCTTTAGCGTATCACGCATCAGAGTTTTGACCTGCTTGTCGTTGATCCCATATTCAGCCTGAATGTGCGAAAAACTAATGTGATCAGACAAAGCCATTTGTATGATCTCACTGACATGCTCGGGCGGTAAGTCGTCTATATTATTCATGAATGTGAGATAGAGTGCAGCGATACAAAGGCAAGTTTTCATCGTTAGTCCCGCCCCGCGGTTTGCATCGTATTTCGATACCGCTTGAGACTTCGAAAAGGGCGCTCCCTCAAAAACAACAACACATTGAAAATACTATACTTTTTGAATGCGTCCTTCTGAACACCTAGGGCGGTCGGTTAGAGACAAAGCGGGTTCAGAGACCGGTTTTGGGTATTTAGCCAGTCTCCGAAGGGCGGTCGAAACGGCTAAACCCCTTTGAAACCAAAAGAAAAAATGACCCCATAAGGGCCCATCATCGGTTTCGGTAAGTGTAAGTGGCGGAGGAGGTGGGATTCGAACCCACGGTACGCTCTCACGCACGCCGGTTTTCAAGACCGGTGCATTCGACCACTCTGCCACTCCTCCGCAGCACAGACCGCATAGAGGGGTGCCAGCGATTCTGCAAACCTCGAAATGCACCCAGTTCACGACAATCGGCGGGGAATTTTGCCGATCCTGCAGCGGCAGCCTTTTCAGCGCGGGCTGCAAAGGCTAGTGTGACGCCAAGACCTCGGCAACGGGGCGTGAAACATGCCGTATTCACGGCGCGAATGGGCAACGGCGAAAACGCCGGGTCCGCAGGCAAGGACGACGGGTATGGACAGGCGTAAGGTTTCTTTATTCTCTCAGGCGCGGCCGCTTTTGATGGCGACTGTGGGCTTTGTGGCGTTGACTGCGCTGGCGGGGTGCGATGCCAACGGCCAGTTTGGACTGGGCCAAAAGAACGACACGGCATCGGCACCCACCTCGACCAAGCTCGTGGAGCGTGATGTCGAAGCGCCGGATGTGTTTTCCGTGACAGATCAGGGGCTTTGGGACGGACGGCCCAGTTTGGGCGGCGTCTGGGTCGCCCACCCCGATGTGACAGACCCCGAACGCGTGATCATCCGCAACGAGGCCAACGGGAAATTCGTGATCGGTGCGTTGTTCCGCCGTGAACGCGATCTGCCGGGGCCAAATCTGCAAATATCATCTGATGCGGCGGCGGCCTTGAATGTGCTGGCCGGTGCCCCTGCCCCGCTGAATGTCACCGCATTGCGCCGCCAAGAGGTGGGTGCGCCGGCTGAGGATTCAGCCCCTGAGGCGACGGTCGAAGCACCGGCAACCGTGACCGAAACCGCGCTTGCCCCTGTGGCCACTGCTGCGGCTGCCGCGATTGAAGCGGCCCCCGCGACCCCCGCCCCCGCGACCCCCGCCCCTGCGCCGACGCAGCCCTCCAATCTGGCAAAACCTTATGTCCAGATCGGGATCTTCAGCGTCGAGGCAAATGCCGACCGCTCTGCCAACCAGATGCGCAGCGCCGGTATGTTGCCCACCATCAAACGTAGTGAAATTAACGGCAAAGCCTTCTGGCGCGTTTTGGTCGGCCCCGCCGCCACCAAGACGGAGCTGACCGCCTTGCTGAAATCCATCAAAGCTGAAGGGTTCTCGGACGCATATGCCGTGTCCAACTGATCCAAAGCCAAAGGAGCTTTAACATGATCCGCATCTTCGCTGCCACGCTGGCGCTGGTCTTTCTATCCCTGCCCGCGCTGGCCTTCGAGACCCGCGCGACGGCGGCCTATGTGGTTGACCAGACCACCGGTACCGTCTTGATGGCAAAGGATGCGGACACGCCTTTGCCGCCCGCGTCGATGTCCAAGCTGATGACGCTCTATATGGCGTTCGAGGCGATCGAACGGGGCAAAAGCAATGGCGGGCTTGATCTGACCGAAAAGCTGCCGGTGTCCCAACATGCGATGTCCTATGGCGGGTCGACCATGTTTCTGGATACCACCGACCGCGTGTCGGTGGAGGATCTGTTGCGCGGCATTATCGTCTTGTCCGGCAACGATGCCTGCGCCGTGATCGCCGAAGCGCTCAGCCCTGATGGCACCGAAGCGGGATTTGCGCGGTTAATGACACAGCGCGCGCAGCAAATGGGGATGACCAATTCAACCTTTGCCAATTCAAACGGCTGGCCCGCCGCCGGGCAGCGTATGTCGATGCGCGATCTGGGGTTGCTGGCGATGCACCTGATCAATGACTACCCGCAATATTATCCGCTGTTTTCGCAACGCGAGTTTCTGTTTGACGGCCGCGCGCCGCAAAACAAAAGCAACCGCAACCCGCTGCTGGGTCTTGGTATCGGTGCCGATGGTCTGAAAACGGGCCACACCGAAGAGGCCGGATATGGTCTGGTGGGGTCGGCCAAACAGGGCAATCGCCGGGTGATCTTTGTGATCTCGGGGCTGGAAACCGCCGCCGCGCGTGCACAGGAATCCGAGGCGATTGTAAACTGGGCCTTCCGGCAGTTCTCGCAACGCTCGATGGGGGCGGCGGGTACTGAAATCGCGCGGGCTCCTGTTGCCATCGGATCGGCAAGCTCGGTCGGGTTGGAACTGGCCAAGGATCTATCGGTGTTGATCCCTGTTTCGGGCGGAAGCCAAGTGGTTGCCGAAGTGGTCTATAAAAGCCCGTTGCGCGCCCCTGTTGCCAAGGGTGACCCTGTGGGCGAACTGGTTCTGACCCGTGGCGATCTGCCCGAAGTCCGCGCCCAGCTTGTCGCCTCCGAGGCCGTGGCCCCCGGTGGTTTCATGGTGAAACTGACCGCCGCCGCCCAACATCTGCTGAACCGCCTTAACGAAGGCCCCGAGGACGCTTCGTGACCGCAAAGGGGTTTTTCATCAGCTTTGAGGGCATTGACGGATCGGGCAAGTCGACCCAGACCAAACTGCTGAAACAAGCGCTTGAGGCATCGGGCCATGACGTGATCCTGACCCGCGAGCCCGGCGGGTCTCCGGGGGCCGAGGAAATCCGCGCGCTGGTGCTTCAGGGCGATCCGGACCGCTGGTCGGCGCATACTGAAATCCTGTTGTTCACCGCCGCCCGGCGCGACCATCTGGAACGCACCATCCAGCCTGCGCTGGATGCGGGCAAGGTGGTGATCTGCGACCGTTTCGCCGACAGCACCCGTATGTATCAGGGGCTGAGCCGTGGCGATCTGCGCAGCACCGTTGACCAGTTGCACGACTTGATGATCGGCATTGAACCCGACATGACCATCCTGATCGACATGGACCCTGCCCAAGGGCTGTCGCGCGCCCTGTCGCGCAACACCGCCGAAGAACGGTTCGAGGATTTCGGCGAAAGCCTGCAAGTGGCCATGCGCAAAGGGTTCCTGTCCCTCGCGCAGGAATTCAGCGACCGCTTTGTCGTGATTGACGGCGCGCAAGCGATCGAAGCCGTTGCACAGGATATTCTGGCCGCGACCCGACAGCGGCTGGCATAATCCACCGCTTTCCCGCTCAGGCATCCGCGAATTATGCAGTGCGCCCTCTTCCAACGGACGCATTCCGTGTTAAACGCAATACATGAGCGACGATACCCCCCAGCCAGACCGCATTGACGGCACGCACCACCCGCGCGACACCCCCCGCCTGATCGGTCAGGAGGCTGCCGAAGCCGCGTTTCTGGACGCCTTCAATTCCGGTAAATTGCATCATGGCTGGCTGTTGACCGGCCCTCGGGGTGTGGGCAAGGCAACCCTGGCCTGGCGCATCGCCAGATTTCTGCTGGCAACCCCTGATCCCGATGAGGGCGGCATGTTTGCCCCCGAAACCCCGACCAGTCTGGATATCGACCCCGACCACCCGGTGGCGCATCGCATTGCCGCCGGTGGCGAAGGGGCGCTTAAATCCGTGACCCGCACCGTGGATGAAAAAACCAAACGTCTGCGCAAACAGATCGTTGTGGATGACATCCGCAAACTGAACGGTTTTTTCCATATGTCGGCGGCAGATGGTGGCCGCCGTGTGGTGATCGTGGATGACGCCGACCTGATGAACCCCAACGCGGCCAACGCGCTGCTCAAGATGCTTGAAGAACCCCCTGCCCGCGCGATTATCCTGCTGATCAGCCACCGCCCGTCAGGCTTGCTGCCCACCATCAAATCGCGCTGCCGTACCTTGCGACTGGGCACCTTGTCGCCCGACCAGATGGCGCAGGCGCTGGCTCAATCGGGTGTGGATGTCCAAGGCGATCCCGCGGCCCTTGCGGCGCTGTCGGGCGGCTCTGTCGGTGGCGCGCTCGGGCTTTCCTTGATGGGCGGCCTCAAGATGTATGCCGAACTGGTCGGCATTCTGGGCACCCTGCCCCAGATGGACCGGTCCCGCGCGCTGGCTCTGGCCGAAGCCGCCGCCACCCGCGGTGCCGAAGAAAAACTGACGCTGCTGTTTACCCTGATTGACCTGTTGATGCTGCGCCTTGCCCGTAGCGGTGCCACAGGCCAGCCCCCCGAAACCGAAGCCGCCCCGAACGAGCGGGCAGTGCTTGCGCGCCTGTCCGCAACCCCCGCGCAGGGCCGCGCATGGGCCGAAGCCGCCCACGAGATCGGCACCCGCGCGCGTCACGGGATGGCCGTCAACCTTGACCCTGCTGCACTGGTCCTAGATACCCTGTTCAAGATGGGTCAAACCGCACCCAGATGATCAACAAACGGGACCGGCATGAGCGACATTTACCCCATTACCGACAGCCATTGTCACCTTGATTTTCCCGATTTTCAGGATGAATTGCCAGATGTGATCGACCGCGCCGTGCAGGCCGGCGTCACGCGCATGGTCACCATCTGCACCAAGCTGAAAAACGAACCCGCCGTGCGCACCATCGCCGAAACCTACGCGCCGGTGTTTTACGCCGCCGGAACCCACCCGATGAGCGTGGCAACAGAACCCATGGCCAGCTATGACGACCTGCTGGCGCTGACCCGTCATCCCAAGATGGTGGGCATCGGCGAAACCGGGCTTGATTACCACTACACCGCTGAATCGGCCGACATCCAGCAAACCTCGCTGCGCACCCATATTGCCGTGGCCCGCGATACGCGCTTGCCCCTGATCATCCATTCGCGCGACGCCGATGACGACATGGCCCGTATCCTGCGCGAGGAATACAGCAACGGCGCATTTCCTTGCGTGATGCATTGCTTCTCCAGCACCGCTGAACTGGGCCGTGCCGCCCTTGATCTGGGGTTCTATCTGTCGATGTCGGGCATCACCGCCTTCCCCAAAAGCAGCGATTTGCGCGACATCTTTGCGGCCGCACCGCTCGACCGGATACTGGTTGAGACCGACAGCCCCTATCTGGCCCCGCCCCCGCACCGTGGCAAACGCAATGAACCGGCCTATACGGCACATACCGCCCGGCGCGGCGCGCAAACCTTTGGCCTCGACTACGCCGATTTCGCGGCCCAGACCCAAGCCAATTTCGACCGCCTGTTTACCAAGGTCGCGGCCTTCACCGGGGCAGCATAATGGCAACGATGAAGATCACCATTCTGGGCTGCGGCTCGTCGGGCGGGGTGCCGCGCCTTGGCGGGCAATGGGGCGCTTGCGATCCGACAAACCCCAAAAATGCCCGCCGCCGCTGCTCCATCCTCGTGGAACGGATCAGCGAAACGGGCACCACATCCGTGCTGGTCGACACCTCACCCGACATGCGCAGCCAGTTGCTGGATGCCAATGTCGGACGGCTTGATGCGGTGATCTATACCCATTCGCACGCCGACCATGTGCACGGCGTCGACGACCTGCGCATGATCGTGATCAACATGCGCAAACGCCTGCCCGTCTGGGCCGATATCCCTACCCGCGAGGCCCTGTTCGACCGCTTTGGCTATGTCTTCATCCAACCCGAAGGGTCGTCCTACCCGCCCATTCTGGACATGAACCTGATCGACGGCGACGTCACCATCGACGGCCCCGGCGGCCCCCTCAACTTCACCCCGTTTCTGGTCAACCACGGCGGCATCGACGCGCTTGGCTTCCGGATGAACGATGTCGCCTATCTGCCGGATGTGGCCAGAATACCCGACGCCGCATGGCCGCATCTGGAAAACCTCACCTGCTGGATCGTCGACGCCCTGCGCCGCGACCCGCACCCGACCCACAGCCACCTTGAACAAACCCTGGGCTGGATCGAAAAAATGGCCCCCCAAACCGCCGTGCTGACCAATATGCACAATGATCTGGATTACGACACCGTCGCCGCCGAAACCCCCGATCACATCCAACCCGCCTATGACGGCATGACGCTGACCTTTCCCGCCTGATTTCATTTTGCCAGATAAACTCCACGGGGGTCTGGGGGTGTGAAACCCCCAGCGATCCGCAAAAACCCCCAAGGCTTTCGTTGTGCAGACACTCCTCGATGTAATTCTCCCCGTCTTTCTGGTCATCGGCTTCGGATATGTCTCTGTCTGGCGGGGCGTGTTTCCGGTCGCGGGCATCGACGGCGTCATGCGCTTTGCCCAAAGCTTTGCCGTCCCCTGCCTGCTGTTCCAGTCCATCGCAAATCTTGATCTGTCCGCCTCCTTCGACCCGCGCCTTCTGTTCAGCTTTTACTCCGGTGCCGCGATCTGTTTTGCCCTTGGTATCTTTGGCGCAAGGTTCATCTTCAAACGCGACTGGGAAGACTGCGTGGCCATCGGGTTTTGCTGCCTCTTTTCAAACTCGGTCCTGCTGGGCCTGCCGATCACCGAACGCGCTTACGGGGCCGATGCGCTGACAGGCAACTTTGCGATCATCGCCATGCACTCGCCGTTTTGCTACGGTCTTGGCATCACGGTGATGGAATTCGTGCGCAACCGCGGGCAATCCGGGCTGAGCCTTGCGCGCAACGTCACCAATGCGATGTTCCACAACCCGCTGGTCATCGGGATCATCGCGGGGTTCTTGGTCAATTTCAGCGGCGTCGCTATACCGGCCGTGATTGACGACGCCCTGTCGCTGATCGTGCGCGCCGCCTTGCCGGCAGCGCTTTTCGCGCTTGGCTGTGTGCTGTTCCAATACAAACCCGAAGGCGACCTCAAGGCGATTGCAATGGTCTGCGGCATTGCCTTGCTGGTCCATCCGGCGATTGTCTGGCTGCTGGGGTCCAGCTTTGCCCTGCCCCAAGACCTGTTCCGTTCGGGCGTGCTGACCGCTGCCATGGCACCGGGGTTCAACGCCTATATCTTTGCCAATATGTATGGCCGTGCGCGCCGTGTGGCGGCCAGTTCGGTCCTGATCGCCACCGTGGCTTCGGTTCTGACCGCGTGGATGTGGCTGTCGATCCTGCCATGATGCCGACGTTCTATTCCTTTCGCCGCTGCCCCTACGCCATGCGCGCGCGGCTGGCGCTTTTGGCATCGGGCGTTCAGGTCGAGCTGCGCGAAATCGTCTTGCGCGACAAGCCGCAGGCTTTTCTGGAGGCCTCCCCCAGCGGGACCGTCCCCTGTCTGGTCCTTCCTGATCACGTGATCGACGAAAGCCTTGATATCATGATCTGGGCGTTTCTGCGGTCTGATCCACAGCGCCTGCACGCCATGCCAGATGCGGGGTGGGATTTGATTGCCCGCTGCGACGGCCCTTTTAAACATGCGCTGGACCGGACCAAATACGCCACCCGCTATCCCGACCAAGATCCTGACCGGCACCGCGCCGATGCCTGCCGTTTCCTGTCTGATCTTGATGCGCGGATCGACACGCATCTGTTTGATCGCCCCCTACTGGCCGATCTGGCGATTGCGCCCTTCGTCCGTCAATTCGCCTTTATCGACAAGCCGTGGTTTGATGCGCAGCCTTGGCCTGATCTGCACGGCTGGCTCGACCGGTTCTTGTCCTCTGACGCATTCGGACTAGCTATGATGAAGTACCCCGCTTGGGTGCCCGGCGACGCACCCACGCAATTTCCAGTGAAAGACCCCAGATCATGACGCAACAGATCACGCCCGGTTGGGAATTTGTCCCCGATGCCGTCATGGGCGGGCTGTCGCGCGGTCAAATCTCGCAAGAGCCGGTCAAAGGCGCACCCGCGACGCGGCTGACGGGTGAAGTATCATTGGAAAACAACGGCGGTTTCTTGCAAATGGCCTTTGATTTTGCAGCAGGTGGCGGTGCGTTTGATGCCAGCGCGTGGACAGGGATCAAGATTGACGTTTGCGGCAACGGGGAACGCTATGATCTGCGCCTGCGCACCACCGATCTGGAAAAACCGTGGCAGTCCTTTCGCAGCGCATTTACGGCACCGGCTGAATGGACGACCTTGGAATTTGCCTTTGCCGATCTCGAAGCCCACCGCACCGACGCGGATTTTGATCCCAAAGCGTTGCGCCGCTTGGGCATCGTCGCCGTAGGCCGCGCGTTCAAGGTCGATGTCGCTGTGCGTAATCTGTGGTTTTACTAGATCGCTTGGCA
Organism: Sulfitobacter sp. SH22; assembly: GCF_965641905.1. Lineage (NCBI taxonomy): Bacteria > Pseudomonadati > Pseudomonadota > Alphaproteobacteria > Rhodobacterales > Roseobacteraceae > Sulfitobacter > Sulfitobacter sp. SH22. The sequence goes on along the minus strand of NZ_OZ282573.1, from coordinate 344,158 downwards.
TCGAATACCGCCACAGTACCGCACCTTGCGCAGCAGTATCGGCGCTTTAATCCGTGAAACGTGTTGAAAAACCTCTGCCGTGTGATCAGACCCCCTTGCATCATCGCGTCTGCGCGATCATCCAATGGGTGTGAAAAACAATATTCCCTCCGCACTCTGCTTGGCTGATCTAGGCTGGTCCGCGTTCTTCTCGGACCAGTTGGACCCGTCCGAGGCAGCCCTGCGCCCCGCGCGTATTGCAACCGTGCACCGGTCGCGCATGTCAGCCGAGACTGTCGACGGGCCTGTGCGGCTGTTGTTGCCGCCCAAAACCAACACCACCGATTTCGCGGTCGGCGATTGGGTGCTGCTGGCCGCCGATGACAACATGCTGGTGCGCCGGCTCGACCGGCAGTCGCTGTTGAAACGGGCGGCCAAGGGCGGCCGTGTGCCACAGTTGATCGCGGCAAATCTCGATACCTTGTTTATCGTCACCTCGTGCAACGATGATTTCAACCCAGCCCGACTGGAACGTTACCTTGCCCTTGCCAACGAGGCAGGCACCAAGCCGGTGATCGTTCTGACCAAGGCCGACAAGGTCGATGATACCGCCAGTTTTCTGGATCAGGCCAAGGCGCTGCAACGCGGCCTTGATGTGGTCACGGTCAATGGCAAAACGCCCGACGCGGCCGCCGTGCTGGCCCCGTGGTGCAGCAATGGTCAGACCGTTGCCCTTGTCGGGTCTTCAGGTGTGGGGAAATCGACCTTGCTGAATACCCTTTCCGGCAAAACCGGTGAAGATGCCCAGCAGACAGGCGGCATTCGCGACGATGACGCAAAGGGCCGCCATACGACGACCTCGCGGTCCTTGCATGCGATCAAGGGCGGTGGATGGCTGATCGACACGCCGGGCATGCGCACCCTGCACGTCAGCGATGTATCGGACGGGTTGGACATGTTGTTCGCCGAGATCACCGAACTGGGCCCAAACTGCAAGTTCCGCGATTGCACCCATTCGCATGAACCCGGATGCGCCGTGCAAGCGGCGGTCAGGGCGGGTACGCTCGACCCTGCGCGGCTTGAAAGATGGCGCAAGCTGGGTGATGAAAACCGCGATAACACTGCCGCGTCAACACAAACCCGCGGAAAACGGTGGTAGCGACTGCGGGGGGCTAGCCACCCTTTAGCTACATGAAATCAACGCCTTATAAAGGCGTCCCACAGACAGCGCGCCTTGCAACGCTGCCCGCACAGGTCTGCGGGCCGGAACCATTGCGCGATACATGCGTTGCCCTTGCGAAGTCGAAAAGAGCAAGCATGCCCGAAAACCCCACAATTCCCCCGCCGCCAAAGGTGACATCAAAACCACTCTATTAGACCAACAGGCGCTGTGACGGTGCCGCGTCCCGCAGCTTATGTCGTGCCGACGTAACGGAACGCCCCTCCAGTTTTATTGTTATTTTCTCTCCTTCTCATGTTAATTTGATGAACGATTAAAAAAGGATACCATTGTGGCAACAGAAGCACTTGGCGCGCTTACCCCCGTAACGGCAATCGCATTGGTCGGCGCAATCGGCGTCGGATCACAATGGATCGCGTGGCGGCTGCGCATGCCTGCCATCGTGCTTATGCTGGTCGCCGGTATTGTGATCGGGCCGGTTCTGGGTATCTTTGACCCGACCCGCGATATCGGGCCGCTGATGGCCCCGATGATATCCATCGCAGTGGCCATTATCCTGTTCGAGGGCGGGCTTTCGCTGAACTTTCACACGCTGCAAGACGCGGTGGGCGGGGTCAGGCGACTGGTTTATATCGGTGCGCCCTTGGGCTGGCTTTTGTCGGCCCTGTCGCTGCATTATGTGGCAGGTTTGGGCTGGTCCAGCTCTGCGGTTTTTGGCGGGATCATGATCGTCACAGGCCCCACCGTCATCGCGCCGCTGTTGCGCACCGCCCGCCTGTCGCGCCGCCCTGCCACCTTGTTGCAATGGGAAGCGATCATTAACGACCCCATCGGCGCGCTGGCTGCCGTTTTGGCGTTCGAAGTCGTGCTGGCCCTGAACACCGCAACCACCGCGTCAGAGGCAATGGTCGATCTGCTGCTGGGTGCCGTTGTGGCAACTGCCGCAGGGGTCGCCGCGGGCGTTGGCCTGTCGCGTAGTTTCAAGCGCGGCTGGGTGCCGGAGTACATGAAAGTGCCGGTGCTGTTTGCCCTGTTGCTGGGTGTCTTTGCAGCATCCGACGCGGTGCTGCATGAAAGCGGGCTCCTGGCCGTGACGATCATGGGCATTGTGATCGCGAACTCCAAACTGCCCAGCTATGAGGAACTGCGCCGCTTCAAGGAACACGCGACCGTGTTGCTGGTATCGGGTGTGTTCATTCTGCTTGCTGCGGGGCTGGACGTTGACGCGCTCGGCAATCTTGACTGGCGCGCTGCGGCCTTTGTCGCGGTGGTCGTTCTGATCGCGCGGCCCGTGACGGTTTTTATCTCGCTCTTTGGTTCGGGCATCCCGTTTCGCGAAAAACTGCTGGTCGCGCTGACCGGTCCGCGCGGTGTTGTGCTGGTTGCCGTTGCGGGATTGTTTGGCGACCGTCTGCTCAACCTCGGCTTTGAAGACGCGGCACTGATCGCGCCCTTGGCCTTTGCCTTGGTCGCGGTGACGGTTGTGGTTAACGGCTTTAGCCTTGCGCCCTTTGCGCGGGTGCTGGGCCTGGCCGGTGCGGATGTGCCGGGCGTGGTGATCATCGGCGGGGCCAACTGGACAACCGCGCTGGCCGAAACCCTCAGAAAGGCTGAAGTGCCGGTGCTGATGACCGACCCCAATTTCATCCGGCTGCGCAAGGCCCGTGCAGCGGGCATCGACACGTTTTCGGGCGATATTCTGTCCGAAGCGGCGGAACAGCGGGTCGAACTGGTCAGCTATGCGACGCTGATCGCAGCCACGGATAATGACGCCTATAACACCTTGGTAACCACCGACCTTGCCCCTGAATTTGGGCGCGAAAATGTGTTTCAGGTGATGCGTGAACGGTCTGAAAGCACCCGCCACCAGCTGCCGCGCACCTTGGGCGGCCGGCCCTTGGCGCTCGAGGCCACCCATGCCGAGCTTGAGGCGATGATGGCCGATGGCTGGCGCTTCCGGACCACCAGACTGACGGAAGAGTTTTCCTTGGAGGACTGGCGCGCAGAAAGCCCTGATGCAAAACTGCTGGCGCGGATTGCGCCCAACGGAGCGATCCGGTTCATCCGCAAAAACGAAGAGTTCAAAGGCGCGCCCGACATCCGCATCATCGCCCTGCGCCCCCCACAAGACTGAGTGAATACCGCACTGCCGCCGCTGGATTTCACGGCGCTGGTAGTGCGGCCCACCCCCAAATAGCGGCAGAAATCCGAAAGACCGAGCGCATGGAAAAGCGTTCGGCGTGCGTGCTTCAGGCAGCATTCAGTCACGTTGGATGGTGATGATATGAATGAAGAGGAAAGTTCGGAACCAAACCCAAAGGCGGCAGTTCACAAACGGCCTCAAGTAGCCAATGCCGATAGGCCAAAAATAAATTGGTGCGGGTGAAGGGACTCGAACCCCCACGCCATAGGCGCCAGAACCTAAATCTGGTGCGTCTACCAATTCCGCCACACCCGCATTGCGCGGTCTCTATCAAACAAGTTTGGGATAGGCGAGTGTAAAAAACACAAGACATCAACACTTTTTTACCTTATCCACTTCATTACCTGAGGTAGGTAAAGCAAGAAAGAGACGCCCATGAAACCGAATACGGTCGGGCGCGTCAGCGAACAGGATTCGCTAGCGGGCCATTATATGCCCTATGTCAGCGTCGATAGCGGCCTGATATCTGGCACACGTTTGCTCACCCTTGATGGGGAGATTCCGGTGGAAGTTCTGAGCATCGGTGACAAACTTATTACGCGTGATTGTGGGATTTCCACTGTCACCCATATCCAACGAACCACTCGTAAAGTTCATACCATCGCTTTTGCAGCCGGATCGCTGGGGCATACGCGTCCTGAATCCGACACCCTGCTGGCGGCTGACCAGATGGTTCTGGTTCGCGACTGGCGTGCGCAGGCGATGTTCAATTCCGAACGCGCCCTGGTTGCGGCACGCGCCCTTGTGGATGGTGAATTCATCATCGACCAAGGCGAACAAAAACAGGTCCTGATCCAGATCTTCTGCGACGGTCCGCATATTCTGTATGCCGGCGGGTTGGAGCTGGGAACCGCAGATGCCTGCCGCGCACGTGGCGCAGTCCTGGACGCCGCATAACACGACCGCTGCCCAAGGGATTGGGCAGCCGTTGATCTCATCCCCCGCAAACTGCCGCGCGCGACCCTCGCGCCCCGTTCGTGTGCCCCACAGGTATGCCCCGCACTGCGCCGAACATCCGCCAACCGCGGAATCAGCCATCGGTAAATTCCACCGAAAACGCATCAGGCCCCGCATCTTGACGCCTGCCGCGCGACCGAATTGCCCCTGCCCCGGCCTTTTCAATTTCACAACTGCCTAATTTTTAATCTCACAGCACATTTTTCATGCTACCCGCTCGAAATTTCATCGCCCGATGTGGACTCCGCCTGACGCTTGGTAGACCGTCGCCTTGCATAGTGAAATGACGCTCATGCAAACATTGAATACCGCATATCGGCAGGGAGGCCTCAGATGAAAAAGATCGAAGCTGTGATCAAACCGTTCAAGCTTGATGAAGTCAAAGAGGCGCTTCAGGACGTCGGCGTTCAGGGGCTTAGCGTGATTGAAGTCAAAGGTTTCGGCCGTCAGAAGGGCCATACCGAACTGTACCGTGGTGCCGAATACGTCGTTGATTTCCTTCCCAAGGTCAAAATCGAGATTGTTCTGGATGACGATCAGGTAGACGCCGCCATCGAGGCCATCGTGAACGCCGCGAAGACCGAAAAGATCGGGGATGGCAAAATCTTTGTCAGCACCATCGAACAAACAATTCGCATCCGCACCGGCGAGACCGGTTCAGACGCGCTGTAATCCACCAAAGGTTCCAAGAAAGAGGATATCATCCAATGAGCACCAAGGACTTCTTGAAAAAGATCAAGGACGAGGACATCGAATACGTAGATGTTCGCTTTACGGACACGCGCGGCAAGCTGCAGCACGTCACAATCGTTTCTGATCTGGTCGATGAAGACTTCATCGAAGAGGGCTTCATGTTTGACGGCTCCTCGATCGCGGGCTGGAAAAGCATCGAAGCATCCGACATGAAACTGATGCTCGACACCGACACAGCTTACGTTGACCCGTTCTATGCTGAAAAAACACTTTGCGTGCACTGCTCGATCGTCGAGCCGGACACAGGCGAAGCCTATGACCGCGACCCACGCGGCACGGCCCAGAAAGCCGAAGCATATCTGAAATCCTCGGGTATTGGTGACACGGCCTATATGGGCCCCGAAGCCGAATTCTTCCTGTTCGACAACGTCAAATTCTCGAACACGATCAACAAGGTATCCTACGAAGTTGATGCGTCCGACGCGTCCTGGAACACCGACACCGATTACGAGATGGGCAACACGGGCCACCGCCCCGGCCTCAAGGGCGGCTACTTCCCGGTCAACCCTGTCGACGAAGCACAAGACCTGCGCGCCGAGATGCTGTCCACGATGAAGCGCCTCGGGATGAAGGTCGACAAGCACCACCACGAGGTGGCGTCCTGCCAGCACGAACTTGGTCTGATCTTCGGCACCCTGACGCATCAGGCGGACGAGCTGCAAAAGTACAAATATGTGATCCACAACGTGGCACATGCTTACGGCAAATCGGCAACCTTTATGCCCAAGCCGATCTATGGCGATAACGGCTCAGGTATGCACGTGAACATGTCGATCTGGAAAGACGGCAAGCCGCTGTTTGCAGGCGACAAATACGCCGACCTGTCCCAGGAAGCGCTGTATTTCATCGGCGGCATCCTGTCCCACGCCAAATCGTTGAACGCCTTCACCAACCCGGCGACCAACAGCTACAAGCGCCTGATCCCGGGCTTCGAAGCCCCCGTTCTGCGCGCCTATTCCGCCCGCAACCGCTCTGGCTGCGTTCGGATCCCATGGACAGAAAGCCCCAAAGCCAAGCGCGTCGAGGCACGTTTCCCCGATCCCGCAGCCAACCCCTACCTGTGCTTTGCAGCACTGCTGATGGCTGGCCTTGACGGCATCAAGAACAAGATCGATCCGGGCGAAGCCATGGATAAGAACCTGTATGATCTGCCTGCCGAGGAACTGGCCGGTATCCCAACCGTTTGCGGGTCCCTGCGCGAAGCGCTGGACGAGCTGCAAAGCGACATGGATTACCTGCTGGCCGGTGACGTGTTCACCAAGGACCAGATCGAAGGTTACATCGAACTCAAGATGGAAGAAGTGCACAAATACGAGCACACACCCCACCCTGTTGAATTCGGCATGTACTACAGCTGCTAATCAACAGAAGTTAAGAAAATCCAAAGGGCGTCCCAAGCGGGGCGCCCTTTGTGCATTGATCACGGCAGTTTCACTTTGCAGATCAGGCCCCGTTGGTTAATGTCGCTTTAATTCAGTCACTTTGGGGTTTTTTATGTATTTCTTTAAAACGATTACCGCCGCCTGCCTTTTGACAGCCGGCCTCTGCGCACCCGTGGTTGCCGCAGAATGCGGAAACAGCGGCGGCGGCTTTAACGCCTGGAAATCCTCCTTCGCAAAAGAAGCAGCAGCCGCAGGGGTTGGCAAACGCGGTCTGGCAGCCCTGGCCGATGCCCAATACGCCTCGCGCACCATCGCCGCAGACCGCAACCAAAAGTCGTTCAAATACTCCTTGTCGAAATTCATGCAGGTGCGCGGGGCCGATACCATCGTCGCCCAAGGCCGCAAACGCAAAGCCCGCGATGCCGCGTTCTACCAGTCCTTGGAAGCCCGCTTTGGCGTGCCGGCAGGGGTCATCATCGCGATCCACGGGATGGAAACCGCATTCGGCGGCTTCATGGGTGACAGCGCTGTTGTCTCGGCCATCACCACATTGACCTATGACTGCCGCCGCTCCGCCTTCTTTGAACCCCACGCAATCGGCGCGTTGAAGCTGGTCGATATGGGCGCAATCACCGGATCGACCAAAGGCGCGAAACACGGCGAACTGGGCCATACGCAGTTCCTGCCGGGCAATGCCCTGCGCTACGGCGTTGACGGCAATGGCGACGGGCGCATTGATTTCTATAACCAGACCGATGCCCTCGCCTCGACCGCCAATTTCCTGCGCCAGAAGGGCTGGCAACCCGGCGTCGGCTATCAGGAAGGTCAGGGAAACTTCGCCGTGATCAAGCAATGGAACGCCGCCGGCGTGTATCAAAAAGCCATCGCCATCATGGGTACCCGCATCGACGGCTAACCTAACCTGGCACCAGAATGCGCACCCGGACAGGTGCGCATCCCCTGCCTTCCAAATGGCCAAAAATCCTCGCCGAAGGTATCCGAACCGGGCCCCGAACCGCGTCCCTTGCAACTTTCGCGCCAACGCGCCATATGGGGGTCAGGGAAAGGCCCCTGCCGTCCGCATTCCGGTGAAGCCCTTTGAAACACGACACCTTCAATCTCGCCGATTGACGGGTAACGCGGACCCCCTTCGACTTTTGCGAGAGCAGGAGTGTTAAAATGACAACCCCGATCCCCCCGACCGATGTCCTGAAATCTCAGGCAAAACGCCTGCGTGCAGATCTGGCAGCGCAAGGAAACACCGTTTCCCACGCCGCGACCCTGGAAATAGTTGCCCATCAATGGGGCGCGCGCGACTGGAACACCCTGAGCGCCCAAGCCAGCACCCCGACCATCGGCTGGAAACCCGGCGACCGCGCCTCGGGCCGCTATCTTGGCCAACCGTTCAAAGGCGTGGTGAAAGCGGCGAAACTCTCCGGCTCCGGCATGTGGTCCCTGACGCTTCGCTTTGACCAAGCCGTTGACGTGGTGACCTCGCCCCTGTTCAGCAACCTGCGACGGCAGGTGAACGCCGTGGTGGGCGCAAACGGGATTTCCCCGCGCAAGACCTCGGACGGGCAGCCACATCTGGTGCTTGACCCGCGCTAAGCTCACACGCCTGTTGGATCAGCGTCCAACAGGCGTAACATCGCCGCGCACCACGACGGTATGAATGGTGAACACAACCGCGTCCGTTTCGGGCAAGCGCAAGATACATTGCCGCTCCGACCTCAGAAACGGCATTTCATCCCCCACTTCGCGCCGGCGCGGCTGGTGCAGATCGGCATCGGCATAGGTCAACCTGTTGAACCGCCACAACGGCTGGCCCACCCGAACCCCGTCAAACAGACGCTGCACCCGGCGGGCAATGTTATCGTCATATTCTTCGACCGGCACATGGATTGCCGTCAACGGGCGCTCGATTTTCTCGGCCAAACGCCAATTCGCAGGAAAGCACAGCACAGCGGCGGCCAGAACGTGCTCATCCCCCCGCTTTTGCAAAATGCAAATGTCTTCCTGCACCAAATGCCCCAAACTGCGCAGGGGCGCGTCCCAGTCCAGATCGACCGCGCGCCCGTCAGGGCAGATGACCCGGCTCCCCTCAACGGCAAAGCCAAGCTGTGGCAAAATCCCCAAAGCCTCGCGCAACACCTCGAGACTGGCCTCGCGCGCAGTGTCAGGTTCATACAATACATCCTGGGGCCTCTGGGCAATCAGCTCGGCGCGGTACTGCATCTGCGCAGCGTAAGCATCATCCGCCCGCAGCCAGTCATTCGCCGCACAAGGTCCAACCCCCGGCAAGCGCACATCGCCGCCCTGCTCATTCGGCAAACGCTTTTGTAAAATCTGTCTCACGGGTCAACACCCCTACCAAGTAACCTAGAAAATTCGCCACACTCCGCCCCGCCCCGGGCTTCTCTGGCTCTTAAATATCCTCGCCAAAGGCGAAATTCTTTTGGCCGGCGCGCAAAGGAAGAAATGCCTTCGGCGAGGATTTAAGTCCATTTGGAATAACAGACTACTCTGCCAAAGCATCCCGTAACGCGGGCAGGAAACGCTGTTCATAGTCGCTTCCGACCAAGGGGCCGGCAAAGCGGAACAATACGGTGCCATCCCCGTCGATGATAAAGGTTTCCGGCGGCGCGGTTACACCCCAGTCAATGGCCGTGCGCCCTTGCGGGTCAAAGGCTACGCCTTGAAACGGGTTACCGTCATCAGTCAGATAGCTGGTTGCCGCCCCAGCTGTGTCCTTGAAATTCACCCCGATGATCGCGATCCCGTCGGCCTGCATTTTCAACAGGGTCGGATGCTCTGCGCGGCAGGGCGGGCACCAGCTGGCCCAGAAGTTCACCAGCGTCACCTTGCCGCTTGCAAGGGCGTCGGCTGCGGGGGGCGCAAAACCGCTGAGTTCCTGTTCAGGCAGCGCCGGGGCCGTTTGGCCGACCAGAGTTGACGGCAACCCTTCGGGGTCGGGTCTGAACATGCCAAAGGCCGCGAGGGCCACGAATGCGGCAAAGATCAGCGGCGGGGCAAGCATCAATGGTGATATCTTAGGCATCTTTTTGCGCCTCGATCCGGGCCAGTTCCGCCCTTGCGCGGCGGCCTTTGCGCAAGGACAACAGGATCAGCCCCGCCATCAGCACCAGGGACAGACCGTAAGCGGCAAGCACCTCGGCGGCGTATTTTCCAAGATCAGGCATCATGCTTCTTTCTTGCTGCGGGCGAGCAATGCGCGGGCGCGGCGCAGGCGGATTTCTGTGCCGGTGCGGTACAAAACCAACGCCAGAAACAGCAGGCCAAAGCCTACCATGCTGATCACCAGCGGATAAAAGAACACGTCAGACACCGTTCGTCCCCCCGTTGCCACGGGCACGGATGTGCCCTGATGCAGCCCCTGGTTCCAGAACTTGACCGCATAGCGTGACAGTACCGCAAACACCGACCCCACAAGACACAGCACAGAGGTCAGATCGGCGGCAGTGTCCGGGTCATCGACGGCTTCCCACAGGGCGATATAGCCAAGGTAGAACAGGAACAGGATCAGGAATGACGTCAGGCGCGGGTCCCATGCCCACCATGTGCCCCACATCGGCTGGCCCCAGATCGCACCGGTCACCAGCGCAATAACCGTCATGGTAATACCGACCGGTGCCGCCGCTTTGGCGGCCAGGGCGCTGACGTGGTGGCGGCGGATCAGCCAGATCAGCGAGGCAACCAGCATCATGAACCACGCATTGATTGCCATCAGCGCAGCAGGGACGTGCAGGTAGATAATCTTGACCGTTGATCCCTGGCGGAAATCATCCGGCGTGGCAAAGAACCCCCACACCAGCCCCACAACCACACAGATCGCGGCTGCCGCCCAGAGATAGGGTTGCACACGGGCTGACAGGCCCAAAAACTTTACCGGATTGGCATATTCCCACAATGACATGTTCGGTATTTACCCTTCCCCTAGGATGCACTCAATGGGCAAAACGCCTCAGGCGTTGGCCCGCTCATCGCAACGTCATCCGCAACACCGCAGCCGAGGCGAAAGGCATCAGCGCAATCGTGCCCAGCGTGATGCCCGCCAGCAGGATCAGCGGCGTGGTGCCATCCAGCCCCATCGCCCCGCGACGTGCGGCTTCGGCCCCAAAGATCAACGTCGGCACATAAAGCGGCAGCACCAGCAGCGACATCAACAGCCCGCCGCGTTTGATCCCCACCGTCAGGGCCGCCCCGAAGGCACCGATCACCGACAGTGCCGGCGTGCCAAGTGCGAGCGACGCGATCAACCAAAGATACCCGTCAGGGGCAAGGTTCAGCATCAGCCCCAGCACCGGCGCGGCCAGCACCAATGGCAGCCCGGTGGTCAACCAGTGCGACAGCGCCTTGATGCTCAGCGCGGCCTCCAGCGGCAGGGGCGCGGTGGCCAGCAGATCCAATGTACCGTCCTCGAAATCAAGGGCCAGCAGCCGGTCAAGCGACAGCAGGCAGGCCAGCAGCGCCCCCAGCCACAACACCCCCGGCGCGATGGTGGACAGCAGTTCGGATTGCGGGCCGACGCTGAACGGCACCAGCACTGTGACAATCAAAAAGAACGCGAGCCCGAGGCCAAAGCCGCCGCCGGCGCGAAATGCCAGCATCAGGTCGCGGTGCAGCAGCGCAATCATAAAAACGCCTCGTCGCTGGCACCGCTGCGCTGGTCCGCTTTGGCGCGGTACGGGGCCACATCATAGGTGGCGGCATTCAGGCCAAGGTCGATATGGGTGGCGATCAGCGCCATGCCCCCTGCCCGCAGATGCGCCGTGACGGCGGAGGCGAACATCGCAACTGCGTCCGCGTCCAGCGACACGGTGGGTTCGTCCAGCACCCACACGGGCCGCCCCGTGACCATCAACCGCGCCAACCCCAGCCGCCGTTTTTGCCCCGCCGACAGGGTGCCCGCCAGCCGGTCGCGCAACGGGTCCAGCTGATAGGCAGCCAGCGCCGGTTCGATATCGCTGTTGCCAAAGACCTGCGCCCAGAAGGTCAGGTTTTCGGTCACGCTGAGCATCGCCTTGAGGCCATCCGCATGGCCCGCATAGGCGATGGTTTCATCCGCCCCGTCGATCTGCCCCGACAGCGCCGGTTGCAGCCCCGCGATGGTGCGCAGCAGCGTGGTCTTGCCCGCGCCATTCGGGCCGCGCAAGATCAGCGCCGCACCGGGAGCAATCTCAAAGCTGACCCCGCTCAGCACAGGGACGCCGCCACGGGCGACGGCCAGATCGTGGATGCATAATGTCATATCAGATCGGGATCATCGCCAACGCCACGCGCCGGCCTTCGCTCAGCAAGACGTTATAGGTGCGCGATGCGGCGGGCGATGACATCACTTCAAGGCCCAGACCCGCGTCATCCATCTGGCGGCGCAGGTCAGCGGGGATATGGGCGATCTCGGCCCCCATGCCCAGAAACAAGATATCAACCGTGCCTGCCAGTGCCAGCAGCGCGTCGGCGTCGTCAAACCCGCCCCATGTCCGGGTGCCCGACGCGCCGGTAATCACCGGCCCGTGGATCACGGTGCCGCCAATGCGGAAAAATCCGGGGCCATACCCTTCGACAGGTTTGGCATCGTTAAACACAACCTCGTTCAGGCGCATGACCTTATCCTTTCCACAACGGCAATCCGATAATAGCGGAAAGCCCGATGACAATATAGGCCACCACGCGGAAAAGCGTCTCGGATTGCGGGTTAAATAGTCGCGCCCCGATCATATTGGCCAAAACGTTGGGGATGCCCATCAAAAGGCCCAGCACAACAACGGGCCACACCAACTGCCCGCTGAGCAAAAGCATGATGAACAGCAGGCAATCAACGCCGACAAGATACAGCAGGAAATTCGCTCGGATCGCTGCGATTGGCAATTTGCTGGCCATATAAAGCATGATCACGGGCGGGCCCGCGACACCTGCAAACCCTGTCATGAAACCACCCAAAGCGCCGGTCCCGACAATCAGCGGTTTACCCAACGTGCCGGAATAGCGCCAGCCGGTGATCAACAGCATCAACAGTGCAATGACGACGCCCGACACGATCCAGCCAAAGACATCGGGTGACATGGCGGACAAAACGACCAAGCCCACGGGCATGGCCAGCAAGACACCTGACAGCAAGAGCCAGATATCGCGTTTGGACCCTTGGCGCAGGGCCGACGGCAGATTTGGCAGCGGGCCAAGCAATTCGGTTGTGGACAGGAAGATGATGGCCTGAACGGGGCTTAGCACCGATGCGGCGACGGGCATGATAATCATGGCGCTGCCAAAGCCGGAAAAACCGCGTACCAACCCCGATGCGATAACGCTCAAAAGCAGCCAGATCAGACCCGAGGTTGATCCGGCCGCCGCTAAGACGTCATGCATCTATGTTGGCGTATTGACCCGAACCGGTGTCTTTCTTGGTCCAGTCACGTTTCACGCCCAGGAACAGCACCACGTTTTTCGCCACATAAACCGACGAATAGGTACCCACGACGACACCCCATGTGATCGCAAAGACGAAACCGCGGATCACATCGCCACCCAGAACCAGCAACGCAATCAGCGCCAGCAGGGTGGTGCCCGATGTCATCAAGGTCCGGCTTAGGGTTTCGTTGACGCTGATGTTCATCACATCGCGCAGGGGGCGTTTTTTGTATTTGCGCAGGTTTTCCCGCAGGCGGTCAAAGATGACCACCGTATCGTTGATCGAATAGCCGATGATCGTCAGGATTGCTGCGATCACAGGCAAATCGAACCGGATTTGCAGGGCCGAAAAAATGCCGACGGTCAGGATCACATCGTGAAACAGGGCCGCAACCGCGCCGACGGAAAACTGCCATTCGAACCGCAACCAGATGTAGATCAGGATTGCCCCCAGCGATGCGCCAACCGCAAGCAGGGCAGTCTGGATAAGTTCGCCCGACACTTTCGGCCCGACCGATTCCACCGAGGTGAAAACGATCTTTGGCGCAACGGTTTTCAGGGCGGCTTCAACGGCTTCGATCATTTCAGGGGTCGCGGCCTCTTCGCCGTCTTGCGCCTGAATGCGGACCATCGCCACATGTTTGCTGCTGTCGCTTGTCGGGTCGAACACCTCTGAGATCGACACATCGCCCAGACCCAACGGCTCCATCGCGGCGCGGTAGGCGGCCACGTCAACAGCCGTCTCGCTTTGGGTGCGCAATGTCGTGCCACCGCGGAAGTCGATGCCATAGTTCAGACCCATCGTGAACCACACGGCAAGGGCCAGAACCACCGCCACGCAAGACGCCCCAAAGGTCAGCTTGGCGTGTTTGAAAAAGTCGATATTGGTTTCGTCGGGGATTAAACGCATGCGTTTCATTTCAGTCTCCTAGACCGTGATCGTCTTGGGACGGGCGCGTTCAAACCAGAACACAACCATCAGACGGGTGACGAAATATGCGGTGAAAACCGAGGTAACAATGCCGATCCCCAGCGTCACGGCAAAGCCGCGTACCGGCCCCGACCCCAGAACGAACAGGATCACAGCGATGATAAAGGTGGTGATGTTGGCATCCAGAATGGCGCTGAGCGCGCGCTCATATCCCAGACTGATGGCACGCGCGGGGCCCTTGGCGGTTTTCAGTTCCTCGCGGATACGTTCAAAGATCAGCACGTTCGCATCCACCGCCATACCGACAGTCAGCACGATGCCCGCGATCCCCGGCAGGGTCAGCGTCGCCCCGATCAGGCTGAGCAGACCAAAGATCATCGCGACGTTCACCAACAAGGCGATATTGGCAAAGAACCCGAACAGGCCATAGGTCGCCCACATAAAGAACAGCACCGCGATGAACGCGACGCTTGTTGCGATCTTGCCCGCGTCAATGCTGTCTTGTCCCAGTTCCGGCCCGATTGTGCGTTCCTCGACAAAGGTCAGACCCGCAGGCAAGGCCCCTGCCCGCAGCAGCACGGCCAGATTGGTTGATTCCTCGACCGAGAAATTACCGGTGATGATGCCGGAGCCACCGGGAATGGCGCTTTGAATGGTGGGGGCGCTGATGACCTCGTTATCCAGAACAATCGCAAAAGGCGCGCCGATGTTTTCGGCTGTATAGGTCCCGAACTTGCGCGCACCGGTGGTGTCAAAGCGGAAGCTGACAGCGGGCCGGCCGTTCTGGTCAAAGCTGGGCTGCGCGTCGACCAGTTCTTCGCCGGTCACAACGGGGGCAGTTTCAAGAATATAGTACACACCGGGGGCTTCGGCGTCAGGCAGCAGCGAATTGCCCAGACCGGGATTGGCATTTTCATCCGCGCCACGGTTCACAACAGGGTTAAAGGTCAGCTGCGCGGTTGTCCCGATGATCGCTTTCAATTCAGCAGCAGACCCGATGCCCGGCACCTGAATAAGGATGCGATCAGACCCCTGACGCTGGATCGTGGGTTCGCGCGTGCCAACCTCGTCGATACGGCGGCGGATGATTTCCAGCGATTGCTGCATGGTCCGTTCGTCTGTGGCCTGCTTTTCGGCCTCCGACAGGGTCACGGTGATGATGTTATCGGCACCGTTAACCACGATATCATTCTGGCCGGCCCCTGTGATGGATTGCACAGGCCGCGCCAGCGTGCGTGTCGCCTCCAGCGCTTGGGCCAGCAGTTCGGGATCATTGATCCGGACCCGCAATTCACCTTCGGGCGCATCGACGCGGCGGACCGGCGTGATCGACCGCAAGACATCGCGCACCTCGGGCCATGCCGCTTCCATCCGGTTGGCGTAAACCTCGGCCACGTTGACCTCGGCCAGCAGATGCGCGCCGCCGCGCAGATCCAGACCAAGGTTCACCAACCGCTCGGGCAGGAATTCCGGCCAAAGGGCCGCCTGCGCCTCAAGCTCGGGGGTGGACCCGGCCACATCCATCGCCTTGAGCGCGTCATTATGCTGTTCTACGGGGCCGTAGAACGCGTTCGGCAGCGCCAGATACAGGCCTGTCACACAGGTGAGGATGATCAACACCCGTTTCCACAGATCAATCTGAAGCATGGCTTAAGCCCTTCTTAACGCTGCCGGTTGGGCAGTTTATTTGGCAGGTTCGGTCTTGGACACAACCGTCGCGATGGTCGACTGCACAACGCGTACTTTGACGTTTTCGGCCAGTTCGACCTCAAGCTCGCCATCGTCCTTGACCTTGACAACCTTGCCGATCAACCCGCCCTGGGTGACCACCTGATCGCCACGGCGCAGACCCGCAACCATCGCCTGATGTTCTTTCACCTTCTTCTGCTGAGGGCGGATAAGCAGGAAATACATGATCGCGAAGATCAGAATGAGGGGCACGAATTGCTGAATGCCTTGCATGGGGATGGTCCTTTTATTGAGGGAGCACGCCCGTTCCGGCCTGCCGTCGAAGTTTGGCGGAACCTAGGTCCAGATGCGGGGCTTTGCAAGGTGGCTTCACGTGTATTTCAGACCGCCACGGGCCAAGGGCGGGCTTCTGTGCAGGGTTTGCAGGGCGGCACACGTTTTGAGCGGTTGTGACAGATGGTTTTGCACGGCATGGTGGTGGGGAATATGGGGGTGTGCCGTTGGACGACGAAAAGCAAACGATAAGAGCGTGGTTCGGCCTTGCCGAGCCCTTCGACTGGCGCAAGCGCAGCTACTTGGGACCGTTCCTGTTTGGGATCGGCGTGCTGATCGTCTGCGGACTATTTTCCCTCGCCATCGCTGCGGCGTTCAAACTGCTTGGGGCGGCTGTGTTTGGTGGCCTCCCTCAGGGAGCAGGTTCGAGCTTTGGCCTGACAGGCATTATCGTCGCCATGATTGGTGCGCCATTTGTGGTTTGGCGGGCAGTGGTTGCGCAAAAGCAAGTTGATGTTGCAGAGCAGGGGCAGATCACCGACCGCATCTCGAAAGCTGTCGAAGGGCTCGGCGCTGAAAAGACGGTAAAGGATGCGGGTGAAGAAACGACCGAACCAAATCTCGAAGTGCGCATCGGCGCGATATATGCGCTGGAACGCATCGCCCAAGACAGCCTGCGCGATCATATCCAGATCATGGAAATTCTGTGCGCCTATATACGAGAAAATGCGCCTTTGCGCGAAACGCCAAAAAACCCGTTCGAGGTTTGGGAGGTGGAGGACTACGAGGGAACCGAAAAGGCAGAAATGCCAAAAGGGGCCGAAATGCGGGATTGGGCAAGGTCTCTTCAAAAACCCCGCACCGATATTCAGGTCGCCCTTGAAGTCATTGGTCGACGCAAACCCCGGCAGATCAAAATTGAACGTTCAGCAAGAATTGGGGAAAGCGAAATTGGATATCGGCTAGATCTGCGATCGACTTGCTTACAAGGTGCTGACCTTAACGAATTAAACTTCGCAGACGGATTATTTAGCAAAGCCCAGTTACAGGGGGCAAACCTGTCGTTCGCGCACTTTGACGACGTAATCCTCAATGGTGCAAAGCTACAGGGAGCAGTGTTAGGCGCGGCATATTTGCAGCGAGCCCATCTAATAGAGGCAAAGTTGCAAGGAGCCATTCTTAGTAGCGCTGAGTTGCAGAGGTCTCGTCTGCATGAGGCAAAGTTGCAGGGGGCGGAACTGATAGGGACAACTCTGCTAGGGGCACGCTTGATAGGTACGCAGTTGCAGGGGGCGGATCTCACGGCGGCCAGATTGCAAGGAGCCATTCTCGCATATGCGCAATTCGATGAATCAGCTATTCTATTTCATGCTTTTTTCAGAGGCGCAGTGGTACGAGAAATAGATTTTTCGGTCACTTTGATAAACCCTGATCAACTTTTGAACATGTTTGGCGATGGCACAGTCATCCTTCCCGGCGGCCATGGTCCCGATCACGAAAGCTGGCCGGTCGACTGGAGCAAAGAGAAACTGAGTGATCCCGACTTCAACAAACAACACCGCGCCTTCCAGCGCTCTATCGGACAAGACCCCGACAACCCCACATAACCCGCCACACCACATCTGGCCCCGCGATCCACAATCGGGCATAACGCATTCAAAGCGCCGAAAGCGATTCAAGATCAAAGGACAGACCCATGCATGACATCAAAGCCATCCGCGAAAATCCTGAAGCGTTTGACGCGGCCCTTGCGCGGCGCGGGGATGCGCCGGTCACGGGCGAAATCCTTGAGCTGGACGAAGCGCGGCGCGGGATGATCAATGCGGCCGAAACGGCGCAGGCTGAACAGAACAAGGCCTCCAAGCTGGTGGGTGCGGCCAAGGCATCGGGCGACGAGGCCGAATTCGAACGCCTCCGCGCCTTGGTCAGCGAAAAGAAAGCCGAAGTCGCGCAGATGCAGGCCAAGGCCAAGGAGCTGGACGCGCAACTGACCGACAAGCTGGCGCGCATCCCCAACCTGCCCGCCGATGATGTGCCCCAAGGGGCCGACGAAAATGACAACGTCGAGGTGAACCGCTGGGGCGACGTGCCCACGCTTGATTTCACCGCGAAAGAGCATTTCGAGATCGCCAGCGTTGCCGCCTCGATGGACTTTGAGACGGCGTCCAAGACGTCGGGCGCACGGTTTGTGATGCTCAAGGGGGCTGTGGCACGTATTCACCGCGCGCTGGCGCAGTTCATGGTCGACACCCATGTGGATGACAACGGGCTGACCGAATATGTGACCCCCGTTCTGGTGCGCGACGAGGCGATGTATGGCACCGACAAGCTGCCGAAATTCGGCGATGACAGCTATCAGACCACGAATGGCTGGTGGTTGATCCCGACCTCCGAAGTGACGCTGACCTATTCGGTGTCCGGCGATGTGCTGGAAGAATCCGCCCTGCCCCGCCGCATGACCGCCCACACCCTGTGCTTCCGCTCCGAGGCAGGATCGGCGGGCCGCGACACATCCGGTATGCTGCGCCAGCACCAGTTCGAAAAGGTCGAGATGGTGTCGATCACCCATCCCGACACCTCGGACGACGAACAAAAACGCATGTTGCGCTGTGCCGAGGATTTGCTGGAACGTTTGCACGTCCCTTACCGCACCGTGCTGCTGTGCACCGGCGACATGGGCTTTGGCGCGAAACGCACTTATGACATCGAGGCGTGGTTGCCCGGGCAAAACACCTATCGCGAGATCAGTTCGGTATCGACCACAGGCGCGTTTCAGGCGCGACGCATGAACGCCCGCTTCAAACCCGCCGATGGCGGCAAGCCACAGTTCGTGCACACGCTGAACGGGTCCGGTCTGGCCGTGGGGCGCTGCCTGATCGCGGTGCTTGAAAACGGGCAGCAAGCTGACGGTTCGGTGAAACTGCCGCAGGTGCTGGCCCCCTATCTGGGCGGCAAGACGGTTTTGGGCGTTGATGGCGCTTTGTCATAAGCACTGGGAACCAACGGGCGCTGTGCTATGTTCTTTCTTGAATGACATTTCGAAAAAGGACGCATGATGGCCCGCCCGTTGACTGCACTTGTTACCTTTCTGCTGGCCATAGGCTTTGCCGCATCGCCATTTTTCGTGACCAGCTTTGCCGGTTTTGACCCCGACCAGTTCCCGGTGCCGCAGGTGTCGCCACCTGTGCAGCCGGCGGGCTATGCGTTTTCGATCTGGGGGGTCATTTATCTGTGGCTGATCATCGGCATGGGCTGGGGCCTGTGGAAAGCACGCGAGGATTTCGTCTGGCATGACATGCGCGTGCCGCTTGCCGTCTCGCTGTTCATCGGGTGCTTTTGGCTGGCTGTCGCCAATGCCAGCCCGGTCTGGGCATCGGTCCTGATCTGGGCCATGCTGATTGGCGCGTTGATGGCGCTGTTCGAGGCACCTCGGAATGACCCCTGGTTTGCCGCCCTGCCCGTCGGGCTTTATGCAGGCTGGCTGAGTGCGGCGTCCTGCGTGTCATTGGGGCTGTTGGCTGCGGGATATGGCTGGGTCAGTGCAGAAACGGCAGGGCTGATCTTTGTCACCCTTGCCATCGTGATTGCCGCCGCTGTGCAATCGACGCTGATGCGCGCGCCGAGCTACGGGATTGCAGTGATCTGGGCGCTGATTGCGATCGTGTTACATAACTATGCCACGACACCCAGCGTTGCAGCGCTGGCAGCAGGCGGTTCTATCGCACTGCTGCTGCCAACCTTCAAATCATGGCGTGCGGCCTGAGAGGCGCGCGGAATTTTAGAAAAATTCCGGCCCAGATTTTTTGAAAAAATCTGACGCGCCTAGCGGTCCTTGCGGTGACCTTCGGTATGTTTGCGCAGTTTTGACGGCTTGGCCTTTTTGCGCCCCTTATAGGGGTTCGCGTCAGACTGGCCGCGCATCCAGATACGGATCGGCGTACCGGGCATGTCAAAATCGACCCGCAAGCCATTGACCAGATAACGGCTATAGCTTTCGGGCACCTTGTCAGGGTGGCTACACATCACCACAAAGCCCGGTGGCCGGGTTTTCGCTTGGGTCATATAGCGCAGCTTAATGCGTTTGCCTTGGGGCGCGGGGGGCGGATGCGCCTCCATCATGCCCGCAAGCCAGCGGTTCAGTTGCGCGGTCGTGACCCGGCGGTTCCAGACGTCATAGGCACGCATGATCGCTTGGTGCAGGCGGTCAAGGCCACGGCCGGTTTTGGCCGAGACCGTCACCAAAGGCGCGCCCTTAAGCTGCGGCAGCAGCCGTTCAAAGCTTTCACGCAGGTCTTTTAACTTGCCCTGTTTGTCGGTCTCAAGGTCCCATTTGTTGACGGCGACAACCACAGCACGGCCTTCACGCTCGGCCAGATCGGCGATGCGCAAATCCTGCTGTTCAAAAGGGATTTCGGCGTCCAGCAGAACAACCACGACTTCGGCGAATTTCACCGCGCGCAGGCCGTCGCTGACGCTCAGCTTTTCCAGCTTTTCCTGAATCTTGGCCTTTTTGCGCATGCCCGCCGTATCAAAGATACGCATTGGTACATCGTCCCAGACCGTCCGAAGGGAGATCGCATCGCGGGTGATCCCCGCCTCTGGTCCGGTCAGCAGGCGGTCTTCGCCCATGATCTGGTTGATCAGCGTGGATTTGCCCGCATTCGGGCGGCCAACCACGGCAACCTGCAAGGGCTTGGTGTTGGTGGGCACGGGCATGGGCGCATCTTCATCGCCCAGTTCGGCCTCTTCCTCGGTCAGGTCGACGTCGGTATCGGGGGTGTCGGTGTCAACGCGTTCGGCAAAGCTGTCGGCGATTGGCATCAGATGGGTATAAAGATCGTTCAACCCTTCGCCGTGTTCGGCCGACATGCGGATCGGTTCGCCCAGCCCAAGGCTGTAGGCTTCGATCACACCGGCGTCGGCGGCTTTGCCTTCGCCCTTGTTGGCGGCCAGAATCACATGGGCAGATTTCTTGCGCAGGATATCGGCAAAGACCAGATCGGACGGGGTGACGCCGACGCGGGCGTCGATCATGAACAGGCAGACATCCGCCATATCGACCGCGCGTTCCGTCAGGCGGCGCATCCGGCCCTGAAGGCTGTCATCGGTAACTTCTTCAAGTCCGGCGGTGTCGATCACGGTGAATCGCAGATCCGCCAGACGTGCGGCACCTTCGCGCAGGTCGCGCGTCACACCGGGTTGGTCATCGACCAACGCCAGTTTTTTACCGACAAGACGGTTGAACAGCGTGGATTTTCCCACATTGGGGCGGCCCACGATGGCGAGGGTGAAAGACATTGATAGGCTCCGAAGGTCAGGTCAAGCCTGCCCTCTAGACTATTTCAAGGTCAACGGAAAGCGTGCAATTGCCCTTTTGACGACACGACATAAAGCGTGCCCCCCGCAACAACCGGTGCAGTTGTCGCACCACCGGGGATTTCAGCGGTGCCGATCAAGGCCCCGTTGGTTGGATCAAAGCTGCGCAGCACCCCGTCATTGGAGGCAAGAATGATCCGCCCGCCCGCAAGGATCGGCCCGTGGTGGGTGACGATCTCGGATTGGCGTTTCGGCTTTTCCTTGACGAAATTCGGCAATTTCACACCCCAGACGCGCTGGCCGGTGCTGGCATCAAAGCGCACAAGCTCGTTCAGGTCGGTGACGCCGAACACGCTGTCACCCGCGGGCCAGACGGCCCCGACCACACCTTCGTTTGCGGTCCATTGGCGTTCACCACCCGACAGCGTGACCGCAGCCAGACGGCCAGACATGTTGCCCACATAAACGGTATTGCCCGAAATGACCGGTCCGCTGGAGATATCAGAGACATTCGACAAGGCGCGGCCGGGGCGCTTGCCCAATACCGATACGTTCCAGCGGTTCAAACCACCGCTGCGAAACAGGCCTTGGACTTCGCCGGAGCCAAATGCCATGACGGCAATTTCGGGGCTGATCGCAGGCGCTGGCGTCGTCAGGATGTTGCCAACCACGGTGCTGGACCCGGTTTGCCATTGCACGCGGCCGTTGTTCTTGTTCAACGCCCAGCCCATGTCATCGCCAGAGGTGAAATAGACCATATCACCATAGACAGTCGGCGCGCCCGATCCTGTGGCTTCGATATCTTGTTCCCAGCGTGTGGCACCTGTTGCGGCATCCAGCGCGGTTACCGTGCCGAACCCGAGCGAGACATAGAGCGTATCACCGTCAACGGCCAATCCGCCGCCTGTGGCGTCGCCCTGCCCGTCGCTTGGGGGTGTCAGATCGCGCGACCACAGCGGCGTGCCGGATGCAGAGGTTGCCGTGACCAAAGCGCTTGAATCGATGGTGTAGATCTTGCCGCCCGCAACCACGGGTGCCGCCGTGATGCGTTGCTTGCGGCTGTCCCCTTTGCCGATATTGGCAGACCACGCCAGTTGCGGCGCTGTGGACAGTGCCGCGTGGTTGATGCGGGTGCTAGGTGTGCCGGCGGCCTGCGTCCAACTTGCGTTATTGGTCATCGCGGGCAGTGAAATCGCGCGGCTTGTGTTTTCGGGGACGGGCAGATCGGCCGGAGCCTCGAACCCGTCGCTGTTTTCGATAACAGAGCGGACATTTTCACGCACACCGGGGAGAATCACCTCGGGCTCGGAACATGCGGACAAAAGCAATGACGCCATCACAGCCCCCATGCCCAACGAGACCCGCCAGGTTTGCGGTGATCTTGTACAGATGCGGTGGAGATTGGTCATGGCCCTGCTCGCTTTGCTCTTAACTCATATCATTTTTGCGCCATTGCTGACGTTAATTGCTGTTCGTACCTGCTGTATCAGAAACATCAGGCTGTGCCATAGGGGCCGCAGACCCCATGTCGGGTTCGCCTCCCAAGGCTACAATCACCTGAAGGGCACGTTGTTGCAAGTCTGTGGTGACTTCGGCGTCCAATAAGATGTCCTGATAGCGGTCAATCGCGGCCTGAGGTTTGTTTTCCTCGATCTCGATCAGCGCCAATTGTTCACTTGCCAAAAGCCGCAGGCTGTTGCCGGGCTGTGCAAGGGCTTCGAGCGCGAGACGGCGTTCGCTGGCGGGCGTGTCGGTCCCTTGCAGGGTGACCGCTTTGAACTGGGCGATTTCGCGGTAGATCGCAGGCACGTCATTGTTCACCGCAACCGCATTCAACGTGTCGATGGCTGCGGCTTTGTCACCGGCATCGGCTTGTTGGGCGGCGGTCAGAAACCCGATCAAGGCACCAGATTGCGCCGAATTCGGTTCAATCGCCGCAAGCGCTGCAGCCCGTGCCTGTGCATCCTCGATAGACAAGGCGGCAAACATCGCATCGCCAAGCGCCTCGGCTTTGGCGCGGGCCTGGGCTTTTTGGTATTCGTTCCAAGCAGCACCGCCCACCAGCAAAACAACCGCCAAAATCGCAATCCAGCCATAGCGTTTAAGCATAAAATAGAAACGGTCGCGGCGAACCTCGTCGTTCACCTCGTCAATGAAGCTGTCTGTATCGCTCATGTTTTGCCTGTCCCACCGTGAATTAATGCCCCTCTTAACCTGCAGCAGCGATACTGCCAAGGGCATCGTTGCACCCTATCTATGCATCAAACCGGTAACAGCGTCACAGTTGGCTTGAAAACGGCAATGTGAACTGGTCACTTGACATGATATGTCCTAACAAATTTTTTGACTGATTTATCGACCACTCCATTCCGACAGGCCAAAGGCACATTATGCGTATTTTTCCAATTCTTGCGGCGATTGTCGTTTCCGTTCTGATGTATATGGCGATTTTTGAACGCGACAAATTGTTGGGCCGCACCGGCGATGTGGCGGTTTCGACGGCGACAGCAACAGACGGTGTTACCGATAACGCCCCCGCGCTGACCGGCACCCCCGCCCCGTCCCAGATCGCACAACAAGATCTGGTCAAGGTCGTGGTGCTGCGCAGCACGGCCCGCCAGCTGGATTCAGCCGTTATCGTGCGGGGCCAAACCGCTGCTGCACGCACCGTCGATGTGGCGTCCGAAACCTCGGCTGTGGTGACATCCCCGCCGCTGCGCAAAGGGGCCAATGTCGTGGCGGGCGAAACCCTGTGCGCGCTTGATCTGGGCACCCGCGGTGCGGCCAAAAGCGAGGCCGAGGCCCGCCTTGCCGAGGCAAAATCCCGCGTGCCAGAAGCGGAATCACGCGTGGCCGAGGCCCAAGCCCGGCTGGACGAGACATTGATCAAGCTGAACGCGGCCGAAAAGCTGGGCCAGGGCGGGTTTTCATCGACAACCCAGCTGGCAACAGCGCAGGCGGCCGTGGCCAGCGCACGCGCCAGCCTTAGCTCGGCCGAGGCAGGTTTGAACGCCGCAAAGGCCGGCATCGAAGCCGCGGATGCCGCCGTCGCCGGGGCCGAGGCCGAAATCAACCGCCTGACATTGACCGCGCCTTTTGACGGGCTGCTGGAAAGCGACACCGCCGAACTGGGCAGCCTGCTGCAAAAGGGCAGCCTGTGCGCCCGTGTGATCCAGCTCGATCCGATCAAACTGGTCGGCTTTGTGCCCGAAACCGAAGTCGACCGCGTCACGCTGGGGGCTCCTGCCCAAGCGCGGCTGGCCGCTGGTAACCGTGAAATCATCGGTCAGGTCAGCTTTATCTCGCGCGCGTCCGATCCATCGACCCGCACCTTCCGCATCGAGATCGACGTGCCAAACGCCGACCTGAGCATCCGTGACGGTCAGACGGCTGAAATCGCCATTTCTTCGGCGGGTGTGGATGCGCATTTGCTGCCGCAATCCGCTTTGACGCTGAATGATGACGGCACGCTTGGTGTTCGTGTGATTGACGACGCGGATGTGGTGGGCTTTGTCCCGATCGAATTGATCCGCGACACCCCGCAGGGCATCTGGGTCATGGGTCTGCCGCATGTGTCGAACGTGATCGTGTTGGGGCAGGAATATGTGACCGCAGGCGTGACCGTTGCGCCGACCTACCGCGAGGTCACCCAATGAGCAGCATCGTCGATTGGGCCGCCGGCCGTGCCCGCATGGTTATGGCATTTATCCTGCTCAGCCTTGTGGTGGGCGGCTATGCCTATTCGACCCTGCCCAAAGAGGGCGAGCCGGACATCGAAATCCCTGCCCTGTTCGTATCGGTGCAGTTCCCCGGCATTTCCGCTGTCGACAGTGAAACCCTGCTGGTCAAACCGATGGAAACAGAACTGTCCGATCTGGATGGCCTGAAAACCATGTCCGGCACCGCCGCCGAGAATTACGCCGGTGTCGCGCTTGAGTTTGAATTCGGCTGGGACAAGACCCGTATTATGGCCGATGTGCGCGACGCGATGAGCACGGCCGAAGGGAAATTCCCCGAAGGGTATGAGAAATATTCGATCCGCGAGATCAACTTTTCCGAATTCCCCATCATTATCGTCAATCTGACCGGCCCCGTGCCGGAACGCACGATGGCCCGTGTCGCGCGGGAACTTCAGGATGAATTGGAAGGCATGGATGCGGTGTTGGAAGCCGGGCTTGCCGGGGACCGCGACGAGATGCTCGAGGTCTTGATCGACCCTTTGCGGCTGGAGGCCTATGACGTCACGGCGGGCGAATTGATCAACACCGTTCAGAACAACAACCAGCTGATTGCAGCGGGCGAAGTGCAATCCGATCAAGGCACGTTCTCGGTCAAGATTCCGTCGTCCTTTGACGACCCGCGCGATGTTTACGACCTGCCGGTGAAAACCAATGGCGACCGTGTGGTGACCTTGGGCGATCTGGCAACGATCAACCTGACCTTCGAGGACCGTGAAGGCACCGCCCGCTTTAATGGCGAAAAAACATTGGCGTTGCAGGTGGTCAAACGCAAAGGTTTCAACCTGATCGACACCTCGGCCCGCGTCAAAGAAGTCGTGGCCGAGCAATCCGCCAACTGGCCTGAGGGGCTGAAGGCGGCTGTGGAAATCGGCACTTCCAATGATCAAAGCCGTATTGTGGACAGTATGGTGCAGCAGCTTTTGGGCTCTGTCTTTACCGCTGTGGCGCTGGTGATGATCGTGGTGCTTGCCGCGCTTGGTATCCGTGCGGCGCTGCTGGTCGGTTTTGCGATCCCGACCTCGTTCCTGCTGTGTTTCGCGTTCCTCGCACTCATGGGCATTTCGATCTCGAACATCGTGATGTTCGGGTTGATCCTCGCCGTGGGGATGCTGGTCGACGGGGCCATTGTGGTCGTCGAATATGCCGATGCCCGCCAACAACAAGGCGAAGGCCCGATGCAGGCCTATGTGACGGCCGCCAAGCGTATGTTCTGGCCGATCATTTCCTCAACGGCGACGACGCTATGTGCCTTCCTGCCGATGCTGTTCTGGCCCGGTGTGCCGGGTGAATTCATGGGCATGTTGCCGGTCACGCTGATCTTTGTTCTGTCGGCATCGCTGGTGGTTGCCTTGGTCTATCTGCCGGTTCTGGGCGGTGTCACCGGGCGGCTTGAGCGCTGGATGGCCGATAACATGACCGCCATCGCGAACCTGCGCCTGTACCTGCATCTGCTGCTGATCCCTGTGGCCTTTGTCATGGTGGCGCTGCCTATGGCGCTGATGCAGCCACTGTTCGCCGTGATCTCGGCGCAGTTTGGCGCGATGGACGGGCTGGATATCCTTGGGTCTGTCATCCCCGCCTTTGCGGTGGTGTTCCTGTGCATTGCAGCGCTTGCCGCTTTGGTGGCCCTGGGCCTGTCGGGGGCGATGCTGGGGTTGATCAGCTTTTTCGCGCTGTTCACCCGCATGGGGCGCGGCGGCAAATGGGTCACCTCCAAGCTGTTTCGCAAAACCCCTGATGTGATCCACGCTGGCTATCGCCGGTCCCGCTTTGGCCGCGTGATCGAGGTGATTGCAGGCAATCCGGTCATGCCTTTGGTCGTGATCGGTGTGGTGTTCGTTTTTGTCGGCACCACGATGATTTTCTTTGGCAATAACAACAAGGGCGTTGAATTCTTTGTTGAATCCGAACCTGAACAGGCGATCGTCTATGTTCTGGCACGCGGCAACCTGTCGTTGACCGAAAAAGACGCCGTGATGAAGCAGGCCGAAGACATCGTGCTGGCCCATCCCGGTGTGTCGACCGCGTTTGCCTTTGCGGGCAAGGGCGGGCTGGACAGCAACACCGGCGGTGCGCAGACCCCAAAGGACAGCATTGGCCAGATCCAGCTGGAAACGATCCCCTGGGAAGACCGCGCCTTGCAGCCTGAACTGGACGGCGACATCGTGATTGCCGAACTGACCGAGCAGCTGAGCCAGATACCGGGGATCAAGATCGAAATTCTGGCGCAGGCCCGTGGCCCCGCATCGGGCAAGCCCGTGCATCTGCGGTTGAAATCCAACAGTTTCGAGGATCTGGTCGTCGCCACCGAACAGGCGCGCAACGAGTTCAACAAAACCCCCGGTCTGACCTTGATCGAAGACACACGCCCCCTGCCCGGCATTGACTGGCAGATCGACGTTGATGTGGCCAAAGCCGGTCAATACGGGGCCGATGTTCTGACAGTCGGGGCGATGGTGCAACTCGTCACACGCGGGCTGTTGCTGGATACCATGCGGGTCGATACCTCGGACGAAGAGATCGAGATCAGGGTCCGCCTGCCCGAAGCCGACCGCGTGCTCAGCACCCTTGATACCCTCAAGGTGCGCACCGCTGACGGGTTGATCCCGCTGTCGAACTTTATCACCCGCAAGCCGGTCCCCAAACTGGCCGAGATCAACCGCGTCGACCAAAAGCGCCACCTTGATATCAAGGCCGATGTGTTCCCAGGCCTGATGAAGCTGGTGAAAACCGATGTGATCAATGGCGAGGAAACGGATACCACCCTTGCCACCATGCGCCCTGCTGCGGCGGATGCGGACATCACCGCCATCGACGGCGCAGGGTTCAAGATCACCAACCGCACCGTCGCGGCCGCAGGTGTTGATCTGCAAGACGGGCTGAACAAGGCAAGCCTGCGGATGGTGCCGATCAACGCCAATGAGCGCATTGCCGAGATCACAAAATGGCTTGATACCAACCCCTTGCCTGCCGGTGTCAGCACCGAATGGACCGGCGACCAAGAGGATCAAGCCGAAAGTCAGGCCTTCCTGAGCTCTGCCTTTACGGCGGCCTTGGGGTTGATGTTCATCATTCTGCTGGCGCAGTTCAACAGCATCTATAACTCGGTTCTGGTGTTGGTCGCGGTGGTTCTGTCCACGACCGGGGTGCTGATCGGGATGCTAATTATGGATCAGACGTTCTCGATCATCATGACGGGGACGGGGATTGTCGCGCTGGCGGGGATTGTTGTGAACAACAACATCATCCTGATTGATACCTATCAGGAATTCAGCCAGTACATGCCGCGGATCGAGGCGATTATTCGCACCGCGCAGGCCCGTATCCGGCCCGTTCTGCTGACCACCATCACGACGATGGCGGGGCTTGCACCGATGATGTTCGGCCTGAGCCTTGATTTCGCCAATGGCGGCTACACCATCGACAGCCCCACCGCCCTGTGGTGGAAACAGCTGGCCACCGCCGTTGTCTTTGGCCTTGGCGTGGCGACGGTTCTGACGCTGATGGTGACGCCATCCCTGCTGGCGGTGCGCGTGTGGGCGACGACCTATGCCCGCTGGATCGCGCAGCTTTTGGCCAAGATGTCGCTGGGCCGTGCCAGCAAGGCAGCGCAGGACTGGGCGCTGGAGAAGGACGCACAGCGGCTCAAGACGGATATTCTGATCTGGGGCGAAGACCCTGCCCCGGCGGCGGCAACCAGCGCGTCGGCTGAACTGCGCGCCGCTGAGTAAAGCTTAGGCAGCAGCGGCAAGGTCTGTTTGCTGCTGCCTGAGTTTCGGCATGGTCACGATCACCAAGGCCACCGCCGCCAACCCGCAAAGCGCGATACTGACCACCATCGGCAAGGCCGTCCCGTCAAAGAACGGCGTCGAAAGCCCGATGCAAATGGCGCTGGTCAGCATGGTCATGCTGCCGCTGAGCGACGATGCCATACCCGCGCGCCGGCCATGGGCATCAAGAGCCGCAACCATGGCCGAAGGGATCACCACGCCCAAAAAGGCATAGGCCAGAAACAGGCCGATCAGCAGCAGCCACATGCCTTGGAAACCCGCCAGTTCGAGCATGGCAAGAACGGTCGCGCAGGTCGCAAAGCCGATGACCCCGCGCCCGATCAATGTGGCCAGCCCCCATTTATCCGCCAGACGCCCCGCCAACTGGGTGGCGATGAAAAACCCGACCGCATTAAACGCAAAGGCCAGTGAGAATTGCGTCGGCGTCAGGCCATATTGGCCGGTATAAACAAAGGATGCGCTTGATACGAAAAGGAAAAAGCTGGCCATGCCAAAGCCCGCGATAAAGGTCAGGCCGACAAAAACCGGATCACGCAGCAAGATGCCACAGCTGCGCGACAATTCCTTGATGTTCACCTTGCGGCGGCGTTCCGGCGTCAATGTCTCGGGCAGCGTTACTTGGGCCAGCGTCAGGCTCAGCCCCGCGAATATCCCCATCACAAGAAAGATTTCACGCCAGCTGCCCACCGCCACAATGCCACTGCCCGCCAACGGGGCCAGCATCGGGGAAATCGAGATGACCAGCATGATCGTCGCCATCAAACGCGTCGCCTGTGCGCCGGTGTACATATCGCGGATGATCGCCCGCGGGATCACCATCACCGTTGCGCCACCCATGCCTTGGATCAATCGGCCCAGCACAAGCACTTCGATTGACGGGGCGGCTGCGCAGACAACGGACCCGACGGCAAAAATGCTCATCCCGATTATCAAGGTTTTCTTGCGCCCGATCTGGTCTGACAGCGGGCCATAGACCAACTGCGACGCCCCGTAGGCCAGAAAATAGGCAACCAATGTCAACTGCGCGCCCGATACCGACGTGCCAAGTGCGGCTTCGATTGCGGGCAAGGCGGGCAGATACATATCGATGGCAAAGGGACCGGTCACACAGATCAGACCAAGAATGAGAGCAGTACGGAGCATTCCGGTTTGCATGGGCGTTCCTTTTTGGATTGGGTATAGACCTGCGCCGCTGCAAATTTCTGCAATGCAGCAACGTCTGATTTTAATTATCACGCAAACAATAAGTTTCAAGGGACAGAGCTGTGCGCAATTGCACAAGCCCGTGTGTGGCGGGACGACAGCCTAACGCTGGCAGGCCGTTGCCTGAAATTTGATCGCGAAATGGCACCGACCACAAAGGCCGGTGCCCCCTGCCCCGATCACACCGGTCAGATCACTTAGCATCCTCGGATTGCTGGCGCTGCCACAGTTGCGCATAGCGGCCATTGCGGGCCAGCAGATCGTCATGGCTGCCTTGCTCCACGATCTCGCCCTGCTCCAGCACCACGATCCGGTCGGCTTCGGCGACGGTGGACAGGCGGTGCGCGATGGTCAGCACCGTGCGCCCCTTGCCCGCCTGACGCAGGGCGTCCTGAATCTCGTGTTCTGTCTCGCTGTCCAGCGCGCTGGTGGCTTCGTCCAGCAACAGGATCGGCGGGTTTTTCAGCAATGTCCGTGCAATCCCCACGCGCTGCTTTTCACCGCCCGACAGCTTGAGGCCCCTTTCGCCCACAGCCGTGTCATAGCCATTGGGCAGGCTTTGGATGAAATCATGGATTTGCGCGGATTTCGCAGCGGCTTCGATCTCGGCTTGGGTGGCGTTGTCGCGCCCGTATCCGATGTTATAGCCGATGGAGTCGTTGAACAGCACCGTGTCTTGGGGCACCACGCCAATGGCCTTGTGAAGGCTTGTCTGGGTCACGTCGCGCACGTCCTGCCCGTCGATCAACAACGCGCCACCTTGCACATCATAAAAGCGGAACAACAGCCGCCCGATGGTGGATTTACCCGACCCCGTCGACCCGACAATTGCCACCATCTCGCCCGGTGCTGCCTCGATGGACACCCCCTTGAGGATCTCGCGGTCCGGATCATAGCCAAAGCGCACATCACGCAACGTGACCCGCCCGCCATCGACCTTGAGGTCGGGCGCATTTGGTTTGTCGGTGATTTCAGCAGGTTGATCCAGCAAGGTGAACATCTGCCCCATATCGACCAACGCCTGCCGGATTTCGCGGTAAACCGTCCCAAGAAAGTTGAGCGGGATGGTGATCTGGACCATATAGGCGTTCACCATGACGAAATCACCGACCGTCAGCGTGCCGTCCTGCACACCAATCGCCGCCATGACCATCACACCGACCAAGCCGCACGTGATCAGCAAGGATTGGCCAAAGTTCAGAAAGGCCAGTGAAACGTTTGTCTTGATCGCGGCTTCTTCATAGCCTGCCATCGCGGTGTCATAGCGCTGCGCCTCGCGGGATTCCGCGCCGAAATATTTGACCGTTTCATAGTTCAGCAAGCTGTCGATCGCCTTTTGGTTGGCGTCGGTGTCTTGGTCGTTCATCTGGCGGCGCAGCCTGACCCGCCATTCGGTCACCGCAAAGGTAAACCAGACATAAAGCGCGATCGTCACGGCCACGACCAGCAGATACCAGAAATCGAACAGCACTGTCAGAATGACGCCGATCATCAACAGCTCAAGGATCAGCGGGCCGATGGAAAACAACAAGAAACGCAGCAGGAAATCAACGCCTTTGACACCGCGTTCGATGATCCGGCTTAGACCGCCCGTTTTGCGGGTGATGTGATAGCGCATCGAAAGTTTGTGAATATGTTGAAAGGTTTCCAGCGCCAGCATCCGTAACGCCCGCTGGCTGACCCGCGTAAACACCGCATCGCGCAGTTGTTGAAAGCCCACATTCATCGCCCGCGCGATACCATAGGCGATGGTCAGACCAATCGCGCCAAGCGCCAAAAGCGGCACGCCTTCGTTTGCCAGACCGTCAACGGCCCCTTTGTAAAGAACAGGGATGAGGACCGAAATCAGCTTGGACACCACAAGAAAGATCATCGCCCAAACGACGCGCCTTTTCACCCAAGGCATATCCTCGGGCCACAGGTAAGGTGCGACCTTTTTGATAACCAACATGTTCGACTGACGCTCGGCTGCGTCGGCGATTTCTTCTTCGGTCATCGGGGCATGGGGGGATTTATTGGCACCGGTCTGGGCGCGGGCGGTATCGGCTGACATGAATGATCCTGAAATGCTAGGATCACAACATAGGCCGCAAGTCAGGCGGTTGCCAGTGCGATGGTCAAATTGATCTTGCGGCGGGCCGGCGCGACATCAGCCCTGTATCAGTCAGGCAGATCGAAAACCTGCCCCGGATAGATCAGATCGGGGTCACGGATCGAGTCTCGGTTTGCCTCGACCACGCGCAGATACAAGGTCGGGTCGCCATAGCGCTCACGGGCAATCGCCCAAAGCGTGGCCCCTTCCTGCACGGTTACTTCCTTGATCGGGCCATCGTAATTCGCGGTGGCGCGCGCCAGTGTTTCGGCGCTTTCGCGTTTGAACGGGGTTTCGACACGGCTGATGACCTGACCGCCCTGGTCCAGTTCATCCACGCGCAAGGTGTAGATTCCGGTATTGATCCCTTCGATGTCACCGCGCCAGCGGCCCTGTTCGTCAACGTCCAGTTTCGCAACTGCCGCGTTGTCCAGATAGACCTGCACATTGGTGCCCGATGTTTGGGCCCGGCCCGCAAGGCGCACTTCGCCCTGTTCGGAATATGTGATCGTGTCCAGCGCAATGCTGCCCGTGACTTCGGGGGGCACGTCAGACAACAGTTCAACCCCGTCTGCGGTCGATTTCAAAAGCGCGATCTGCGGCGCGGGTGCATCGGGTGCCTGGGTCAGGGGGGTCGGTTCAACGGTTGCAGGCTGGGCGGCGACGGCATCGGGCTGGGGTTCAACGGGCGCTGCTGGGGTTACTTCGTCCGCTTGCTCCGTTTCGGCTACAACGGGCGCTGCCAAGGGTGCCGGTGATAGTGGCGCAAGGATAACCTCGTCCAGCGACTGGACGGTTGTTTCCTGCACTGCGGCCTCAAGGCTCAGCACCTGCCCTTTGCCGTCGGGCGGCAGGATCGCGAGTGTGGCGAATTTGCCTGCGCTGTCGGCGGTTGTCGTTGCGATCTCGGCCCCGTTGCTGATGACTTTGACCGCACTGCCCGGTTCTGCCCGCCCCGCGATAACCGTCATGCCGTCAGGCTCCCGGCGCACTTCGTCAAAGCTGGGTGTTTGGGGGGGCACGGCAGTTTCAGCCGTTTCAGCGGTGGCCGCCGGCTCTGGCGCGGCTGCGGGGGGTGTTGCCACCGTTTGCGGCGCAGCCTCGGGCGTCACCTCGGGCGCTGGCATCGCGACTTCCACGACCGGATAGGCGCGGTTGATAAAGAAATACGCGGCCACAACCACAATCGCTGCCGCAGCAACCCCGCCCAAAACCCGAGCATTACGTGACTGGAACACCGACATAACCATTTTCCCTTTGAACGCACCGCATTGAGACCTTGTATCAAGCAGGGTAACAAGGGTCAAAATAGAGCTGCATCGCAGTTTCACATTTGCTGACAAGGACCCTGCCATGTTTGAAAAATCCGTCTGCGTTTATTGCGGATCGCGCCCCGGTGCCGACCCCGAATATATTCTGGATGCGCAGGCCGTTGGCCGCGGGCTGGCCGATAACAACTGGCGGCTTGTGTACGGTGCCGGGGATGTCGGCCTGATGGGTGCGGTCGCCCGCGCGGCCCAGGATGCGGGTGCTGTGACCTTTGGCGTGATCCCCGAACATCTGGTCAAATGGGAGGTCGGGAAAACCGATCTGACCCAATATATCGTCACCGAAACCATGCATGAGCGCAAAAAGGTCATGTTCATGAACTGTGATGCTGTGGTGGTGTTGCCGGGCGGTGCGGGGTCATTGGACGAACTCTTCGAGGTGCTGACATGGCGGCAGCTTGGGCTGCATGAAAAGCCTGTTATCCTTGTGAATACAAACGGTTACTGGGACCCCTTGGTGCAGTTGCTGAACCATGTCGTTGCCAATGGATTTGCGGATAAATCGCTGCTGGATTATTTCGTCTCGGTCCCCGATGCGCCATCCGCGCTGGCGGCGTTGAAGACTGCGTTTGATTAACGCAACAAAGGCAGGGTCGTGGGCCGTCTTCTAAGGAATTCACCCAACGATCCACAATCTGCTTGTTGGTGCGGTGTCGGTTTTACGGAACTGTGCGAGTGCGCAAACCCTAGGGGACGCGGAGCGCTGGCACCAGAAAGGCGACCCTGACGATGGGCTGACTTTGCGCCATCAATGCCCCAAGATCAGGCATTAATGGTCAGAAACCCGCCGACTTCCGATGTTGCAAAATTGTCTCGGACAGTGGCGGTACAAGGCACGGGCAGCGCCAAATAAAAGCCCCGCAAACGGCGTTTGCAGGGCTTGAACTCTAAAACGGTCGCTCGCTTACATGCGCGAGGCGACGTTTTCCCAATCGACAAGGTTGTCGAGGAAGTTTGTCAGATAATCCGGACGCGCGTTGCGGAAGTCGATGTAGTAGGAATGTTCCCACACGTCACAGCCGAGCAATGCAGTCTGACCAAAGCAGACGGGGTTCACGCCGTTTTCGGTTTTGGTAACTTTCAGGCCGCCGTCTGTATCCTTGACCAGCCACGCCCAGCCCGAACCGAACTGGCCCGCGCCTGCAGCTTTGAAATCATCCTTGAACTTGTCCACGGACCCAAAGCTTTCGACGATCGCTTTTTCCAGATCGCCGGGCATTGCATTGCCTTTTGGACCCATCATTTCCCAGAACTGGTTGTGGTTCCAAAGCTGGCTGATGTTGTTGAAGATGCCGCTTTGCGCGACAGCTTTGGGATCATAGGTGCCTTTGATGATCTCTTCGAGGGACTTGTCCGCCCATTCGGTGCCTTCAATCGCCTTGTTTCCGTTCACGACATAGGCGTTGTGGTGCTTGTCGTGGTGATATTCCAGCGTTTCAGCAGACATGCCTTTGGATGCAAGGGCGTCGTGGGCATAGGGAAGATCGGGAAGTGAAAAAGCCATGATTTGGGCCTCCGTTGATTGATTTCATCTGGGTCACATGAAGCCCGTCGTGGCCTAAGGTCAAGGGGCAGGACACAAAGATCGTCCCCCCAAGACACACCATTCAGGCGGGTTTCACCTAACGTCTTGGGAACCCAACATGTCAAACCGGCCTTATGTTCCCTGATCCATGGGCTTTTCTGCGCGATCCGGCAGGCAGGCGGGCCACAGCCTAGTGGCTGTGGTACTTTACCTCGGAACCGGGCTGCGCTGCGGTTTTAAGCAGATCGAACACGTATTGCGCGACCGAGCGGAAACAGACCAGTTCGGCTGTGTCACCGTCCACCATCCAGAACGCGGCAGGGACCTGCGCCAGACGGGTGCGGCGGATCATGCCGGGGGCAAAGGCGTCCGGCGACGTATCGACAGGGGCCAGCTTTGCCAGAACCTCGCGGATATGTGCGCCTTTCAGGCGGAACACGGCGCGGGCGTCGGACACATTCACCGCCAGCGCGTGATTGCTGCCGATGGATTTGTGCAAGACCTCAAGGTTCGCCGCCACATCCGCATAGGGGCAGATCAGCAGCAATTCGTCGGGCGACATCCAGGCAATACCTTTGCCCCCGATCATATTGATGCTGCGCATGGCGGGGATATCGACGCCGGCAATCTTCTTGAGCGGTTTTTTCAGGTAACCCGCCGCCAGATCACCCCGGATCGAGATCATGCCAATCGGATCAAGGGCGGAAATCTCTGCGATACCTTGCGTGTAGGTGGCACCGTTCAGCGCGCTAATGGGCTCAGACATTCTGCTTCTCCCCTTCTTTATCGTAAAACACCGGATCGACGATTTTGGCGTTGTATGTTTTGCCGTCGGTACCGGGGAATTCCAGCACCTCGCCCATGCGGTCAGGGCCGTTCAGGACCAGACCCATCGCGATGCCCTTGCCCAGCGTTGGCGAATGATAGGTCGATGTGACCCGCCCGATCATGTTGCGCTGGTTGTTCTCGTTCACGCCCTCGCCCACCGCATAAGCGCCATCGGGCAAGGTGCTGCCATCGGTCGTCTCAAGCCCCACCAGTTTCCAGCGGGTCGGATCAACCATATGGCTGCGCTCTTGGGCGCGCTTGCCAAGGTAGTCTTCCTTCTTTTTCGAGATCGCCCAGTTCAGCCCCAGATCCTGCGGGATCACGGTGCCGTCGGTTTCGTCCCCGATCATGATAAAGCCTTTTTCGGCGCGCAGAATGTGCAGACATTCAGTGCCATAAGGCATCACGCCCAGATCATGGCCCGCCACCATCAGCGCATCCCAGAAGGCCTGGCCTACGCCCGCGTCCACGGCGATTTCATAGCTCAGCTCGCCCGAGAACGAGATCCGGTAGATCCGGCATTTGAAGCCGCCAAGCTCGCCATCGACCCACTCCATAAAGCCAAGCGCGTCTTTGCTGACATCCATCCCGCCCAGCTTTTCAAGGCACTTGCGGGCATTGGGGCCGACCACGGCGATCTGCGCATATTGCTCGGTGACATTGGCGACATAGACGTTCCAATCCCACCATTCGGTTTGCAGCCATTCCTCCATATGCTGGTGGATACGGTCGGCACCGCCCGTCGTGGTATGGCACAAGAAAGTATCGTCATCGATGCGCGCAACCACGCCGTCATCAATCAGGAACCCGTTTTCCGAACACATCAGACCATAGCGGCATTTGCCCGGTTTCAGGGTGCTCATCATATTGGTGTAGAGCATATCCAGGAACTTGCCCGCATCCGGCCCTTTGACGATGATCTTGCCGAGGGTCGATGCATCAAGCAGGCCCATATTGGTGCGGGTGTTGGTGACTTCGCGCATGACGGCGTCATGGGTCGTCTCGCCGGGGCGGCTATAGGAATAGGGTCTGCGCCAATGGCCGACAGGTTCCCATTCGGCACCGTTGGCCTCGTGCCAGGCGTGCATGGGCGTGCGGCGCAGCGGCTGGAACACATCACCGCGCGCCTCGCCGCCGATCGCCCCCATGGAAATGGGGTGATACGGTGGGCGGAAGGTGGTCGTGCCCACAGTCGGAATATCGGCGTCCAAGGCCCCCGCAAGGGTCGCAAGACCGTTGATATTGCTGAGCTTTCCCTGATCCGTGGCCATGCCAAGGGTGGTGTAGCGTTTGGTATGTTCGACGCTGACGAACCCTTCCTGGGCGGCCAGACGGACATCGGAAACCTTGACGTCGTTCTGATAATCCAGCCACGTCTTTTCGCGCAGTTTGACGTTGGCACCGTGGGGCATCATCCAGACCGGGGCCAGGGGGGATTCCTCTTGGCGGTCCGCATTTGGCGACACGGCATCAACGGGCAGCTTGAAGCCCAAAGTGGTGACAACACCATCTGCCGCGGCATGGGCATCGTGCAGGATGTCATCCAGCCCGAAGAAGCCCGCCGCAGCACCCGCCGCTGTCACAAACCCCAGACCATCCACACCGATCGGCGGGTGGTTCACATCGGGGCGGAACGTGGCAAGGTTTGTGTCCCACACCAGCTTGCCGCCGCAATGGGACCACAGATGCACCACGGGCGACCAGCCACCGGACATGGCAACCGCATCACATTCGATGGTTTCCAACACCGCGCCTTCGCCCGCCTGGCTGCACACAGTCACAGCCGTCACACGCTTGCCGCCTTTGACCGACGACACCGCGTGGCCCATCATGACGCGAATGCCCAAGGCTTTGGCCCGCGCCATCAGGGCGGAATCTTCGGGCAGTACACGGGCGTCAAGGATCGCGGGCACTGTCAGACCTGCTTCGACCAAGGCGATGGCCGTTCGGTAAGCATCGTCGTTATTGGTGACAACAACCGTGCGATCGCCAACAGAGACACCAAAATTGACCAGATAATCACGTGCCGCAGCCGCCAGCATCACGCCCGGTATGTCATTGCCCGCAAAGGACAAAGGCCGCTCGATCGCGCCGGTTGCCGTGATGATATGCCCCGCACGGATGCGCCACAAACGATGGCGTGGCCCTTGGGCCGCAGGCGCGTGGTCTTTCAGGCTTTCATAGCCCAGCACATAGCCGTGATCATAGACCCCTGCCCCCATCACGCGGGTGCGCATGTGGACGTTTTCCATACCCGACAAGGCGCTGACCAGCGCGTCAATGTGGGACGCCACCGAAGCGCCTTCGACCGTGCCACCATCGACGGGGGCACGGCCGCCCCAATGGGCGGTTTGTTCCAGCAAGATCACCTTGGCACCGGCCAGCGCTGCGGTGCGCGCGGCCTCTAGCCCCGCGACACCGCCGCCAATGACCAGCACATCGCAAAAGGCGTGGAAATGTTCGTAGCTATCGGCGTCTTTTTCTTTCGGCGCTTTGCCCAGACCGGCGGAATGGCGGATGATCGGTTCATACACGTGCTTCCAGAACGGGCGCGGATGGATGAACATCTTGTAGTAAAATCCCGCAGGCAGGAACCGCGACAGATGTTTGTTGATCGCGCCCACGTCGAATTCAAGGCTGGGCCAATGGTTCTGACTCGCGGCCTCCAGACCGTCGAACAATTCGGTCGTGGTGGCGCGCTGGTTGGGTTCAAACTGCCCACCACGGCCAAGGTTCATCAGCGCGTTGGGCTCTTCTGGGCCTGCCGCCACAATGCCGCGGGGGCGGTGATATTTGAACGACCGACCGACAAGCATCTGGTCATTGGCCAGCAGTGCCGAGGCCAGCGTGTCGCCTTCGTATCCGCGCAACTGTTTGCCGTTGAACGAAAAATTGACAGCGTTGGATTTGTTGAGCAGGCGGCCGCCTGTGGCAATTCTGGTGCTCATGAGTTCAAACCTTGGTGTTTGCGGCAGGCGTCGGAGCCTCCGGCGGGAGTTTTCTTGGCAAAATGAAACAGCGGCATTTACGCGGTCTCGGGGGGCTGCCAGTCGGGGCGGCGGTCGGTTATTTTGTCGATGATATCCTGGGGCACCGTGCTGGTCTGGGCCGTGTAGGTACCAAAGATTTCCAGCGTCATGGTATCGCGGGCCGCATGGAACCACTTGCCGCAGCCATAGACGTGGCGCCAGCGTTCGAAATGCACGCCCTTGGGGTTGTCGCGCATGAACAGGTATTGCTCAAAATCGTCATCCGAGGCACCGGGGCCAAAACGGGTCAGGTGTGCTTCGCCGCCTGCGTGAAATTCGGTTTCTTCGGCGGTGATGCCGCAATTGGGACAGGTCAGGATCAGCATGGGACGCTCCTTGGGAAGGTTGCGCGGGACGCAAAAAAGCCGACCCCGGTGACGGGATCGACTTTGGTCGGTAAAAAAATGTTTGGTGTCGCGGGCTTAGTTGCCTGTCGCGGTTTCTGCAGCGCCTTCGACGGCTTCTGCAGCACCTTGGACAGCATCGCCTGCGCCTTCAACCGTGACGTTGACATCGCTGGAGTTATCCAACGGATCGCCGCCCGAGAAGAAAAAGAAACCAAAGCCGATAACCAGCACGGCAAGGATGCCGATGATGATGCCCGATCCGGTTCCGCTGGTTTTGTTGACAGTGGTGTGGGGTGCTTGATTGTTGTCAGGGTTAGCCATTTTACTCGTCCTTCATAAACTCTGTATCTGTATGAGGACACAACACCGTGAGCGCCGGAATGGTTCCGGAATTTCTGACAAATTGCAATTAGAGGCGAGAACACCGATCGACCATTCCGCATCAGATACGTTTCTTCGCGTCCGTAAAGGTCAAGTCTTTCTTCGGGAACCTTAGAGTTGCAGTTGATCAACGTTATCATGGCAAACGCTCCGACATAAAGAATAAGTCACCAAAACCCCATTGAAGGGTACCAACAAATGCAACGAATACTTCTGTTCGCCTGAGATTTACACTCACCGAATTTGCGGAAGCGTCGAGGTACTCCGCTTGACTTTCACCGGCATCGATCTTTTGAACGAAAGACAGATGTTCAGCCAGTTCGTCTCGTGCGACAACCGCTTTCGCATGGTCAAGCGGTCCAAGCATGCTTTCAATTTCTGGAGAAAGTTCTTTATCCTTAGATTTAGCTAATACTTTAAAAGAATGTGCAAGGAGCGTTGTTCTTGCCAGTGCTAAGCCAACACCTCTACTATTTTTGTCCTGTATTTTAGCGTTCAAAGCGTTTTGTTTGTGATACCCATACGGTGCCGCCATAGGACGAGAAAGCAATCCGAAATAGATTAGCGCAAGTGCAACTGAGACCGATCCCATCCGCGCAAACAGGTCGCCGTTTCCCGTTTTTGCTAGATAAATAGATGTGAGAAACCACATCAATATTCCGGTCCAGCCAAGTAGGTCAGCAACGGGTACGCGTTTCATCAGTGCGCAACCCCTGCTGCGACGGATTCATCGATGAACCGGCCTTCTTGAAAGCGGTTCAATCCGAAAGCATCCGTCAGCGGCGAGCGGCCTTTGGCCATCAGTTCGGCCATCGCCCAGCCCGAGCCCGGGATCGCCTTGAAGCCGCCGGTGCCCCAGCCGCAGTTGATGAACACGCCCTCGACCGGGGTTTTGCTGAGGATCGGCGAGCGGTCGCCCGTCACATCCACGATGCCGCCCCATTGCCGCAACATCTTGAGGCGCGAGACCATCGGGAAGGTTTCGATCAACGCGCGCACGGTTTCCTCGATATGATGGAAAGACCCGCGTTGGGTGTAGTTGTTATAGCCGTCGGTGCCGCCGCCGATGACCATCTCGCCTTTGTCAGATTGCGACATATAGCCATGCACCGTGTTGGCCATCACGACCACATCCATGCAAGGTTTGATCGGCTCGGACACCAGCGCCTGAAGCGAAACGGATTCGATCGGCAGCCGGAAGCCCGCCATATCCGCCAGATGGCCGGAATGGCCCGCGACCACCATGCCCAGTTTATCGCAATCGATATCGCCGCGGTTGGTGGAAACGCCCACGACCTTGCCGCCCTGGGAACGGATGCCGGTGACTTCGCATTTCTGGATCACGTCCATGCCCATGTCGGAACACGCCCGCGCATAGCCCCAGGCCACCGCATCGTGGCGTGCCGTGCCGCCGCGGGCCTGCCATAGCCCGCCCAAGACGGGATAGCGCGGGCCGTTGATATTGATGATCGGGACCAGTTCCTTGACCTTTTCGGGGCCGATGAATTCTGTCTTCACGCCTTGCAGCGCATTGGCGTGGGCGGTGCGTTGATAGCCGCGTGCCTCGTGATGGGTTTGTGCCAGCATGATCACCCCACGCGGCGAGAACATGACGTTATAGTTCAAATCCTGGCTCATGGTTTCGTACAGACTGCGGGCCTTTTCGTAGATCGCCGCTGAGGGGTCTTGCAGATAGTTGGAGCGGATGATCGTCGTGTTGCGCCCCGTGTTGCCGCCGCCCAGCCAGCCCTTTTCAAGGATCGCGACATTGGTGATGCCAAAGTTCTTGCCCAGATAATAGGCCGTGGCCAGCCCGTGCCCGCCCGCCCCGATGATGATCACGTCATAGCGTTTCTTGGGCTGCGCATCGCGCCATGCCCGTGTCCATCCTGTATGGTGGCGCAACGCTTCGCGGGCGATGGCAAAGGCTGAATACTTCTTCATAAAGACGGTCCCCGGCATGGATTCGCACGCTTGCGCGCAGTTGAGTTCTTTCTGGGTGAGCAGGCAAAAAAGAGGATACCCTGCGCGGCATTATGTATCAGTTTTACGACATACCCTGCAATCGGACAAATCATTGAACAGGGTGCTGCAATATGGCCTCTTTTGTCGCAGCCCAACACGGTTTAGATGTGCGTCCGACTGAATGAATGGACCCTACCCTCATGAACTTTTGGATCATTGCCGCTGCTGGTGCCGTGCTTGTAACCGTTTTGCTGACCCGCGCCTTGTGGCGGGGGGCGACGGTACCGGGACCGACACGGGGTGAACACGACCTGCAAGTGTACCGCGACCAGCTGGCCGAGGTGGAACGCGAAGTGGCCCGCGGTGTTCTTTCAACCGAAGACGCGGCACGCGCCAAGACTGAAATCTCGCGGCGGATTCTGGCGGCAGATACCAGTCGCGTGGCGCAGATGCAGGCCGGGGGGGCACCCTCAAAACCGCTGATGGCCGTGATTGCGCTGGCGCTGGTCGGGGGCAGTTTGTTTATGTATTCCAGACTGGGCGCACCGGGCTACGGTGATCTGGCGCTCAAGGACCGCATCGCCTTTGCGAAGACCCTGCGCGAAACCCGCCCCAGTCAGGCCGATGCCATCGCGGGCATGCCCGAGGTAACGGTAGCACCGGAGCTGAGCCCGGAATACCAAGCCTTGCTGACGCAATTGCGTGAAACCGTGGCAAAGCGGCCCAATGATGTGCAAGGCCAGACATTGCTGGCGCAAAACGAAGCGCGGGTGGGCAATTTCTCGGCTGCGGCTGATGCGCAATCTGCTGTGGTGCGTTTGAAGGGCCCCGATGCGACGACCGAAGAGGTCGTGAATTATGGCGAGCTGTTGATCATGGCTGCGGGGGGATATGTGTCGCCCGAAGCCGAAGCTGTCTTGCGCGCCGTGCTGACCCGCGATGCGGAAAACGGGACTGCCAGCTATTATTGGGGGTTGATGTTGATCCAGACCGGGCGTCCGGATCAGGGGTTCCGGATCTGGGACGGGTTGTTGCGCCGCGGGCCTGCGGATGCGCCGTGGATCGAACCGATTTTGGGACAAATCAAACCCGTCGCTGATCTGGCGGGTGTCGATTACACCATTCCCGACATAGGCGGCAGTGCCCTGCCCGGCCCGTCCAAGGACGATATTGAGGCAGCCCAAGACATGACCCCCGCCGAACGGATGGAGATGATCGGGTCTATGGTCGAAGGTCTGTCAGAGCGGCTGGCCACCCAAGGTGGGCCCGTCGAGGATTGGGCGCGGCTGATTTCCAGCCTTGGCGTTTTGGGTCAGACCGACCGCGCGCAGGCGATCTATGACAACGCGATCGAGGTGTTTGCCGACGATCCAACCGCAACGGACGTGATCAAACGCGCCGGCGAACGGGCGAATCTTGCACAATGATTTACGAAGACATCACAGAGTTCGCCGCAGCACTGCCCCCCATGCAGGCCCTGATCGGGCTTGATCTGGGCGAGAAAACCATCGGCGTTGCGGTGACCGACAGCTTTTTATCCGTCGCGACCCCGCTTGAAACCGTCAGACGCAAGAAGTTCGGCCTTGATGCCGCCCGCCTGTCCGAGATCATCGCAGACCGGCGCATTGGCGGGCTGATCCTTGGGTTGCCGCGCAATATGGACGGATCAGAGGGGCCACGCTGCCAGTCGACCCGCGCCTTTGCGCGCAATTTCGACAAGCTGGGCGATATCCCGATCGGCTTTTGGGATGAACGGCTTAGTACTGTTGCCGCAGAACGTGCGCTGCTGGAGGCGGATACGTCACGCAAACGTCGCGCCGAGGTGATCGATCACGTGGCGGCGGGGTATATTCTGCAAGGTGTACTGGACCGTTTGCGCGTCTTGCGCAGCCAAGGAGACATGCGGTGACGGATAATATCTGGAAACGGGACGAGATCGAGAGCCCCTGCATCAAGCTGTGCGTCGTGCATCCCGAAACGCGGCTGTGCACGGGCTGTTTGCGGTCCATCGACGAAATTGGCGGCTGGTCGCGGATGACACCGCAGGCACGGCGTCAGGTGATGGCTGAACTGCCCTCGCGGGCGGGCGCGCATTCAAAACGGCGCGGTGGTCGGGCCGCTAAACTGGCCAGACAGCAAGATTAGGTCGGTTACTGCGCGACGCCGTACAGGAATTCCAGCAACAGTTCACTGGTTTGTGCGCCTTCGCATTTGTAGGGGCCATAGTTGTCATTTGCCGGAACAACATGGCCTGACGCCTGAAAATGCTGTGCCACTGTCCAAGCGCCGCATACCGGGGCCTTTGGCGTAAAGGCGATTACATTTGCGCCTCTGGTGTCAAGTTTCGCTGTCATTGCTCTGTCTCTCAATCAAGAGCCACGCTGATTCTGTCTCGTGGCTCATCTGTCGGATTTCTAGCTTCCGATTTTCTTAACTAACCCCCAAGTTAAGGCGAGATTGGGGCAGAACTGAGGAATTTACGCGTAATTGTGAACCAATGCCGGGCATTGTTTCGAAATTTGGCACAACAGCCCGGAGTTTGGGCAGCCCTGCGCTGTGAAGGGCATCAGATGCAGGACCGCAGATCAGAAACCCAGTGATTTGCGCAACATGTTCAGCGCCACGAGAATCAAGAACACTGCAAACACCCGCTTGAGCGGCTTTGGGTCCATCGCATGGGCCAGTTTGACCCCCAAGGGCGTGGTGATCAGGGTCATTGCAATCACGATGACAAAGGTCGGCAGGTTGACTGCGCCGATGGTCAGGGGCGGGCTGTTTTCAGGTGACGCAACCATCAGAAAGCCGATCACTGACGGCACAGCGATCAAAACGCCGAATCCCGCTGCGGTCGCGACCGCGCGGTGGATCGGGACATTGAACAGGCTCATCAGCGGCACCCCAAAGCTTCCGCCGCCGATCCCCATCAGCACCGACAGAAACCCGACAGAGGGCGACAGCGCCGCGCGGCCCATG
Source organism: Sulfitobacter sp. SH22 (assembly GCF_965641905.1). Lineage (NCBI taxonomy): Bacteria > Pseudomonadati > Pseudomonadota > Alphaproteobacteria > Rhodobacterales > Roseobacteraceae > Sulfitobacter > Sulfitobacter sp. SH22. Next base: position 299,867 of record NZ_OZ282573.1, on the reverse strand, counting down.
CCCTTTGGCATCGCCTGCCCCAAGCGCCATTCAGACCGGCCAAACGCCATATAAAACCCAACAATCAGGGCCAGACCGCCGAAAATCCCCTGCAACACCGAGGTGCGCAACTGGGCAACGGTCAGCATCCCGATCACGGCCCCGATCACAATGCCCGGTGCCCATGTCTTCAGGTTGTCCCAGTCAACGGCACCTTTCTTGTTGTGGCTGTGCACCGACCGAAGCGAGGTGACGATGATCGTCGCCAGCGACGTTGCCAGACACATTTGCATCAACTGCGGCCCGTCATAGCCCAGAGTTTGGAACGCATAGAAGAATGCGGGCACCAGAACGATGCCACCGCCCACGCCCAACAGCCCGGCCAGAACCCCCGCAAAGGCCCCGATAAACATGATCAGCACGATCATTTGGATCAAAAGGGATGTATCGGGCATGGCGCTGGCTCCTCAAAAGATTGGCCTTTGTGCTACACCGCTTTTTGCGCCTCTGCCAGCGTTTGCATTGCATCTAGCGCATCAATCAAAACCTGACGGTCCGCATCTGGGCCTGATGCGTTTTCAGACAGCATGCGCCGCCAGACCCGCGCGCCGGGCCAGCCCGCAAAAAGCCCCATCATATGGCGGGTGATCTGGTTCAGGCGTCCGCCCCCGTCGATATGGGCATCAATATAGGGTAGCATCTGTGCGACAGCCGCCTCGGCGGTGGTGTCTTCGCCCATACCATAGATGCGCCGGTCTGCCTGACACAGGATATCCGCGGGGCTGTGATAGGCGCTGCGCCCGATCATCACACCGTCCAGACCTCCGTCCAGAAACGTCTCGGCCTGATCCAGCGATGTAATGCCGCCGTTCACCGAAATATGCAGGTTCGAGAAAAGCCCCTTCATCCGGTGGACAAGGTCATAATCAAGCGGCGGAATATCGCGGTTTTCCTTGGGGCTTAGCCCCTTGAGCCAGGCTTTGCGCGCATGGATCGTGACCCGTTCACAGCCCGCGCCGACAATATGCGCCAGAAATTCCGGCAAGACGGTTTCGGGGTCCTGATCATCCACACCGATGCGGCATTTCACCGTGACATCGACATCCACCGCCCTGCGCATCGCCGCCACGCATTTGGCCACCAGCGCGGGCTGTTCCATCAAGACAGCACCAAAGCAGCCCGATTGCACACGGTCCGACGGGCATCCGACATTGAGGTTGATCTCGTCATAGCCCGCCTGCGCCCCCAGCCGCGCGGCCTCGGCCAGTTCGGCCGGGTCCGATCCGCCCAATTGCAGCGCCAAAGGGTGTTCTTGCGCATTGTGATCCAGCAAATGCAAAGCCCCGCCCCGCACCAAAGCAGGCGAAGTCACCATTTCGGTATAAAGCAAAGTCTGCTTTGACATCAGCCGGTGCAAATAGCGGCAATGGCGATCGGTCCAATCCATCATGGGTGCAATAGAAAGTCTAGCGTGTTGATTTATTTGCATTCTTTATACATTCAAACTGTTGCGGGGCAAAGTTGCTACGCAGGAATACGCCCCAATATCCCCCGCTTTGCCCCTTTTCGACGACTCATTGCACACTCAGCGCACACGATATGGCCACTATAAGCAAGCTTCCCTCCGGTGGATACCGGGTCCAGATCGGACGCAAGGGTTGCTCACGCCAGCGAGACCTTTCACCGCTCAAGCGACGCCTATAAATGGGCCCGTCAGGCTCAAACGCGTGTCGATCAGAGCCTGTCACCGAACAAGTCGTCCGCCGCGCGCCTTGCGACGTTTGGCGGTCTCGTCGACCTGCGTATAGACGACATGTGCACGGTTGGGAAACCACCCCGCAGAAGTAAAGCTGCAACCTTGGCTACTTTGAAGAACGGCCTTGGCAACGAGCGGATCGGCCATATCGATCGCGCGATGCTGATCTATATGGTCGCAAGCGTGCCAAGAAAGGGGCCGGTCCCGTGACGCTTGGCATCGACATCGGTGTCATCAGGATGATCATCACGCACGCTGCAGCCGTGCACGGGCTCGATATCCCCTCGGAACCGGTTGACCTCGCCCGCATTACCACGCCACCTAACCCGTTGATATAGTGTCACTTTAATTCAGCCCTTCCAGCGGATCGCTAAACCGGAACATTTGTCTTAGGACAGCTGCACCACACCCAATTGCCGATAGCGGCCCTTTTTAGGCGCAACGGAGGACGCAAAAGACTATCGTAAAACGTAATTATTCTGCAATTCCTCGAAAGTCTGCTTGCCGTTCAATTCAAGAAAACGTGTTGCCTTGGCCGACTTGGGTCCCGCGCACCAGCACTTACAGCCCGTCGCATGGAGCCGTTTTCGTCTCATTCTTGCGAAGAATGCGTTCGAAGCTTTTTGGTGTATGCAGTCGTGCAATAGGCAGCACCAAGCCTACAGCACAGTCAATCACTGTTGGAGAACGCAGCGCAACTCGTTGTTACTGTTTGCGACCCTTAACCCCATGGTCCCCTGGTTCATCCACCCAGAAGCGCCATCAAGTTCGCCATCGATGAAATTGATCGAATTGCGATCCGAATTCTCGTAGGTTCCGGCACTTTCTTGCAGTGTATACGTGCCGTTTTCTGCAAGTTCAAAATAGAATTGAAACATGTCAGACGGGTTTGTGCATTGGTATTCTCCGATAATCGCACCGCTTTCCGCCACCACATTCAGTGCCGCCCGCCTGATCAATGACGCAGGCGGATGCATATTGCTGCCACCTGGATTGACGTTTGCCGTGCCGTTGGGAAACGTCACCAGGCACATGCCCGCCATCTCTGAAATGATCCTGCCGGTGGCACCCATTGTGTCTTTGACAATTGCGCCCTTTTCACAGGTTTCCATCGGTGATCCTATTTCACCTTCTGAAGAAGCTGTTGTCGCACCGGCGAATGCGATCAGTACTGCGATCATGTATTTTACAGTCATGGCTTTGCTCATCTTATGGAAAAGGCTGTGATTAATTTATTCCGCAGGAAAGAAAATCGAGAATTGACCGCTGGCAGTTTTGAACGGACCACGCTCTTGCGGCTTTTTGTAAATGTTTGGCCAAAAATCAGGGTAACCGGAAAAAGTTGCTTCAACCAAAAGTCCGGCATCTGTTCGTTCATAGGTGTTCAAAATGACGACCGCCCTTTCTTCAAGATCAAGCGTCGTCCAGCCGCCTTCGTTACCACGCTCTGTTATTTGGAAGTAGGCCCCTCCGACGCGCAATTCATTGGGTAAATTCCATACCGTAAATCTGACCATCACCTGCTTGTCGATGGCGTTTCCATCCAAAAGATAGCCAATGACGTCGATCTCGTCGATGTAATCTGCCGCACTTGAAATTTCCCGACGCGACTGCGCACGTGCAAAGCTCGGCGATACAAGCAACTCGACCTCTGATCCGTCCATTGTGAACGTCATGGTGTCAGTCGCGGTTTGCGCGCTGCCAGCAGTCCCGATGACGATCGCGATTGTGGCAATGGTTGCGCGAAGAATGTGGAACATCATTCTTATATTCCTTGGAATAGCGGTTCTGCCGAAATGGAAGAAAAATCACAGCAAGCATCGTAAGCGTGTTTCGTCTGGTAAACTTGCGCGTCCGCGTATCCCAGCTGCCTGACCTTGCCACATCGTTGGAACAAAACAACATACAATTGTGCAAAATGTGCTAAGCACACGCGAAACGCACAAAGTTTTCCCATCCTAGAAAGACCTGAAAAATGTTTAAGAATATGGTGCTGCGTGGATTTTTCGCGGTTTGCTTCCTATCTGCTTCGCCGGTGGCTGCCGAACCGAACATCGCCTGTCGGTATGGCACAGCGGATGCCTGGGATCAGATCAGCCTTATGTATGTTGGCGCATGGAACATTGCGCACCATTCAGGATTCGTCGTGGCGGGACCGATGACAATGCCATTTCCGGCAGACAGTGATATTGATACGATGGGCATCGAGATGCTGCCAAGTGGCCAACTGGTCGGAACCCACCCTGAGGCACAGCAACCCATTCCATTCGTCTGGGCGGATGAGCCACCTTGGCAGTTTGAGGCGGATGCCAGCAAAGATGGGTCCCCCGCGCCGCTTTTGTCGTCATCAGAGGTCGAGATGCTGATGGGGTGCGGTGTCGAAAAACTTGCGCGTCTGATCGGCCATACTCAGGCGACCATCGACGGCGTCCACATAGATATGACATTGCGACTGATGGTTGTTGGCCCTGACCAGATGTACGGCATATTTCACACCTCTGCCGTGTCCGGTGGGATACCTGTGAAAAGCTGGCGTGCGGTGACGTTGACCCGTTGATTTTGTAAGCAAGGAAATACCAATGAGCTATCAAAAGAGGTCTTTGGCCAGCTTTGCCTGGCACCGGCAAGGCTGGGTTTTTGCGATACTTGTCATCGCGGGCCTTGGCCTTGGAGCCTTCAAGGTTTCAGCCTACCAAACCGCGTCGCAGTTTGCCGCGGACGGCGTTCAAGTCATCGGTGAAGTCACGCATATGACGGACTACGCCACGACCAGAGGCAAATCACTGAGCGGTAGCAAGACATTTCGTATGTCATATACATTCGCCACACCGTCAGACCCCTATAACAATGGCATTCAAGACGTCAGCGAAGAGTTTTACGGGGCTCAGAAAGACGGGGGGCCAATCACCGTTTGGTACCTGCCATCTGATCCGACGTCGAACGCTGTCGATCTGGAGAAGCTATCAAGCGGGTTCTGGCTGACGCTGGCGATTGCTGCGGGTGTGTTCCTTGCAGGGATGATTGGCCTTAATTTCAGCGTGACCCGCGCGCGCGCCTGCATCAAGCTGCGCGAGACTGGGGACGCCTTGGTCGCCACGGTAACCGATCATGTTGCCGAGGGGAAAAAGAAGATTAACGGCCATTTTCAATGGCGTGACGCTGATGGGCTGGAGGGGCGCAGCCTGACGGCGGCATTGGCCGATTTGCCGCCGGTTGGATCATCCATCACTGTTTTCGCCGATCCCGCACGTCGGCTGAAACCCGTCTGGGAAGGCGATATCGGAAGCCGCTGAACGTTATTTAAGAACAAGGCCATGACGCATTCAGGCCGCAACATGGAGATAAGATGGTGATCAACTTTAATCCGAAATTATGCGCGAAAACCTGCTTTGCAACCTTCCTCTTTCTCGGGTCACCGTTGGTGGCCGACGAAATCCCGATGCCGATGTCAGAAGCCGACCTGCGGACTTTGGTCCCCTTTGGCGCAGAGGCGTCCTTGAAATACGCAGAGTGCGAGAAAAAGTCATACCCGACCTGCACCTATATCTGGGGTGTACCTGACAGTGCCGATGCCCTGCGCGTGCAGATGGGCGGCAAACCTGATGGCGACAGGCTCATGACGATCTTTGCACAGGCGAAGAGCGCGCAGGATTTTGACCGCGTGCTTTCCACCTACAAAGATGCGGTGCCCCTAGAGTATCTGGGGGTGGCAGCTGTCTGGTCCGAGGCCCGCGACCAGCTTTCCCTGATCACAGACGATTACATGGTCATTCATGTCAATGTTGAGATCCCGGAATTGGAGGACACCAAGGCCGTTGCGACGCAGGTCGCGGCTTATCTGCTGGCCGCAAGGTGACGCGCTCACTACCGACTTCTTGGCTGATAGGTTCGCGCGTGATGCATCTGCATCGATGCGAAAACATCAGCCCTACCGACATCGACTTTGTAACTTAGGGAATTAACAATGATCTCTCGACTTTCCATCGCACTTTGCCTCTTGCCCGCATTTGCGACTGCGCAGGATGCAGTTCTGCCTGACTGGGTACCCGCTGGCATCGTTCTGCCCGACCCGTATGACATTAGCCAGACTATGACGATCGGGTCGACTAATCTGCTCATTGTCAGTGTTTCTGACGACCCAAGTGGCATGATCCCGGAATGGCAAACTGTTCTTGCGGATGCTGGCTATGCTCTCGATACCAGCATGTTGTTCGAGCAGCGGTTGCTGTTTAGCGGCAATGGCCTGGAGAGCGCGCAGATTGTGACGCGTGTTGCCGATGATGCGGACGGGTTTGAGATTCAAATCGACGCGAAGCGGGATTCGGAGTGACACTGGATCTGATCCGCGTTGGTGAATGACGGCCGACGTGATTGGTGCTCTTGATACCGCACCCATGAGAAAACCTGTCACTCGGTCAGATCAATCACACTTTCTGTTCCTGCCAATATATCGACCGAAAGTGGCGCGTCGCGCCCCTCGACAACAACTGTATAGCGCCCAGCAGCCAACGGCAGAGCATCGCCGCCAACGGTGCCTATCGTCTCGGTTCCGTCTGCGGCCTGCACACGGAACTGTTTTTGACTGACGTCGAGCAGCGCACGCTCAAGGGCATCACTGTCTGACACGTTGATATATTGCCCACGCCCGACACGCGCCCAATCAGTGAATGTCGCGGACAAGGCCTGATCGTCGATCGCAAAGCCGACAATGTCGATCCGCACAGCGATGCCTTGCGCAGCGAGGTCGCTGATCACTTGTTCCGGGTCCCCTTCACAGGTTTCTTCGCCATCTGTCAGAATGACGATACGCGGGACACCTACGGCATTTGCCAAATCCGCGCCAGCCTGCGCCAGTGCGGCCGCGATCGGCGTCCGCGCGTTGTTCTGCGGAACGATCGTAGCAAGCATGTCGGTGAATTCATTTGGCGACCTGCGTGATATGGGAGCCAGCAGTTCTGTGTCGCAGGCATCGGGTGCTATTCCAAAGCGCCGCAACCCAATCGCAATGCCGCGCGCATTGGCTTGCTGCGCAAGAGGGGCAAGTGCCGTCTGCGCGATTTGGTAGCGGCGTTTGCCATCCATACGTTGCAGCATGGAACCTGACGTATCCATCAAGATCAAAACACTGGAAGTGGTGCGTTGGTCGCTGTTTTCTTCGGCGGGCATCTCAAACGCACGCAGGCTTCCTTCAGGCGCTGGCACAAATGGGCCAAACGAAATGCTGATTTGATACGGCTTCGGGCCACGCATCTTGTCTACGGCACGCGCGAACCCTTGGCTGAAATCAGCCTGCGTCGAGATGTATTGATAGAAGCCACCGCTTGCGCGGGCCCAATTCTCCATCAGGTCGCGTTCGCGGTCAGGGTTGCGGCCAAACGCGCCCGTCGATGGAATGGCCAGCGCACCAATGCGTGGGCGCACGTCGCTTAGGGTTTGCCACAGGGGCAAATCCCTGTTTGTGGCCGCGTCAGTAATCAAGATAATGCCACGCACACCATCGAGGTCCTTCAGTGCACCACCCGCCTGCACCAAGGCAGCCTCTGCATTGCTGGAATCGCCAGTGGCGGTTTCATTTCCCAACCTGCGAATAAGGAGCTCCGGGTCGCCCAGCAAACTGCCCCCCAGCAGAGAGCCGCCAAAAGGCAGGAACCCAATCAGGTCCCGATCAGGGTTTGCCAACAAGGCGATATCGCGTAGCGCCCGGTCCATCGCGGGTTTGTAAGGCACCGTCGATCCGCTGGTGTCCCAAACAATGGCGATCGGGCGAAGCGGCTCTTCTACCCGCAAATCATAGGGGAGATTTTCATCGATCGGTGCAAGATAGAGCGGCATTGGCAACCCGCGCGCTTCAGCCTCGACCTCGGTGGCGCGCCTGAGTGCGACGACATTGCCATTGGTGTCAAAAAGGCTGGGATGTGCGCCACCCTGCTGCTTTGTATCAAGCGTCACACGCAATTCGCCTGCACCAACTGGCGGGGTGATACCCCACCAATCGGCGTTCACCCCGCGCTGTACGGATGACGCAACCTTGTCGTCTTGTTCCAGGGCCACAGCCAAAGCAACTGTCGCACCGCCTGCGGGGGCCGGAAGCACAGTTGGCCTAACGGCATTGTCGCGCTCATATGCAGAGGCTTGCGAAAACTCGCCCCATTCGCCCAGAATTGAGGGCAGCCGTGATGTTGACGCGGCTTCCCAGACGCGGATCTGCTCGGGGATACGGAGATAGTCAGCCGTGGTTTTCGTCGACATGTCAAATCGAAGATACCGCGCCCAAATGGGCTGCGCAAAATCAATTCTGGTGCCGCCCTGCCCGGCGGACGTCCATTTTGCGACCTCCACCCAGGGACCCAAAGGACCTTCAACGCTTGCACTGATCGTGATCGCATCAGTGGTGCCGGCATTCGGGGCGGCCATCGTTTCGCTGTCCAGCGTCCAGTCGATTGCCAATACACTTGCGGCCCGCGAATGATGAAACCCCAACACGGCTGAAATGCGGTCAACATCACGCACCAGACTTGGCCGTGTATCTCCATCCAATAACAGTTCGCGGTCCCAATCCGTTCCAATCTGGCCTGCGGGGTCGGCCCAAACGACCTGACCACCGAAAGCAGGATCTGCGATATTCAGGGGCGACCCGCCCTCCGGGCTCCATCCCGGAACGGCAACTGCCTTGAACTCGCCCAACCGGACTGGCGAGAGGTTGTTGTTGTCGTTCGTCCAACTTGACAAGGGAACAAGCCGCAACGCCCGCGCTGAAACAGTCTGATCAAAAACAAATCCTTGTTCGACTTGATCAGCCTTCAGCGTGGCGCGCAGGACCTCGGCGAATGTGACACCGTCTGCGCTGGCTTCAACAAAAAAGTCCTTCAACGTCCGGCTGGCACCCGGTGCGCCGCGCGGGGTCAAAAGCAGACCTGCCAAAGGCACGATATCGTCACCGCCAAGATCAAAGTTGAACAGGGGCCCGTTTTCGACATGCCGGAATCCGAATTCTTCGCTGGCAATTGCAAGCCCGTCGATCAGCGCGTTTGCGCCGCGCGCCTTGTCAGGGTCTCGCCCGTCCAAGTCGCCACCATCGAGTGCCACAATCCGTCCGCCAAGTTGCGCAGATGCCATATTCAGACCGCCAAGCAATGGCTCCGGCACGGCGAAAGCCCGTTTAGGAGATTGCACGGGAACAAGTGGCGTCGGCACAAAAACCTGAGAGATAACGCCGCGACCACCCCCGTTTTTCAGGTCCAGATGAACCCTTATTTCGCTTTCTCCAAGTTCTGGTGGCGCGATGAGTTCGGTTTTGACCAAGGCACGGCCATTCCCCTGATCGGTAATTTCAAGCGCACTGATTGCCCAATTGGGTTCTGACGCCGCAAGCGTGGCCGACAAAGAGGCCAAGGCATCATAGCCGTCAATCGAAAATGCGAGGGGGAGATGCTGTTCGAACCCTTCGACAAATGATTTGGGAACCGGGGGCGCGGCATCAATGGTGATCGCAAGCTGGCTTTGTGGCAAGGGCGCACCCTGTTCGCCTGCCGCCTGCCCCGTTGGTGCAATAACATAGTCGGTTGGGTTTCCGGTGCGGGAGCCTTTCGAATTTTGCTCTAGAAAGACAATGTGATCGCCCTTCGCCAAATCATCATAAACCAGGCAAGTCCCTTGGTCCGTCCTTTCCAGCGACGTTCGACGGACATCCCGTCCGTCTGCTCCCTGGACAGAGACTGTAATCTCTGCGGGCAGCTCGCAAAATCGCAGGTCTGCACCTTTTGATACAATGCGGAGCCGATAAGCATCCCGATCCTGCTGCACGATGCCAACGCTGCCGACAAGCCGACCATCTTCGGGCCAGTTTTCCGCAGAATGGGCATAGTCGTTTGGCTCGCGATCCCTGAGCGGACCGAACGGTTGGTCAGAGGGACGCAGCGCGATCACGTAGTCATCAAGTCCGGAAATGCCGCCGGCCGTCTTGATCTCGATTTCGTAGTCACCGGCCTGATAGGCACGGGTGTAATCCATGGTGGATTGGCCGCCCGTCAAGAGCTTGCGAAAAACTTCGCCGCCTTCGGCCCGCATATAGACAGAAATGGTTTCCCCAAGCGGCGGTGAAACGCGCAGGTTCAACCACTCGGTCGATCGCACCGAAAATCTGAAAACATCCCGATCACCCGGGTCAAGTTGTCCGCGCAGGCTTTGGCCGATGACAAGTCGCTGGGCATCATCGTTCGGCTCGATTTCCACATCGTCGCGCCTCGGACCTTGCGAAAGAATGCGCAAGCTATACGGCCCCTCACCTTCGACTTTCACGGTGTAGCGCCCGGGGATCATATAGAGGTTGGAAATTCTTTGCAGATCGGTGTTGTTGCCGTGCCGCTCAGCGATCACTTCATTGGAAACATCATAGACGGTGAAGCGGCGGACACCCGCACCGTCCGCTTGCAGCCGCCATAACTGGGCGGGGTCATCCAGATGGAATTGAAAGAAATCACTGTCATCATTAATAAGGTTTCCGGTAGCGGGGGTCTGCAGGGGCCAAATGGTGGCCGTTGCCAGCGTGTCATTTGGTTCGATTTTCTCGCCGTCCTGCGGAGTTGGATAGGGAAAATATGAAATTTCGTATTTCGTGCCCGCGTCTCCCGATAACGAAAGAACGAGGTCCTCCTTTGCGACGATTGGCGCGATGTCCGCTGCGCTTCTGGCACTCCCTGACTTGACAGATGTGCCCGCAGTGGTGCGCAGCTCATAGTCGATTTTCTGCCTCTCATGTGCCGTCAGCAGCAGCCGGTAACTGGCGGGACCAGCAGGAAGCATAAAGGTATCTGTGTCACGCTGCGATCCGCGCGCATCAATTTGGCCAGAAACTGTGCCGCCGTTGGGCAGTGCCCGTGGCATGTCTGGCGTATCATCAGGTTCGCTTGCTGACTCCGGTTTGGCGGCCAGGGCCAATTGTGCGACCCAAGGCGTGCCCGGTGCCCCGGAGAAGCAAAGCTGATAGCTATCCACAATGATCCCGCTGACCTGCCAAACAGGTGCAGCTTTGGCGCGCAGATGTTTGACGCCCGCAATATCCTGTATCCAGACCGTAAGGGCCGCGCCTTTGGGTGCCCAGACTGCCAAATCAGCAGCGCCGTCGGGCAGTGCGAAGCAGGCTGCGTCATCAGAAACCTCTCCCTGCCAAAGCCCGACAGCCAAACCCGTGTTCTCAGTGGTTGTTTGGGTCGCATTTTGGGTTTCGAACCGCAGTCGATAGTTCCCTTGTCCCGCAATCAATGGCGTGACGCCCAGAATATATTCGCCTGCCTCCAACATGAGCGGCCCGATCTGCGCCGATACGTCGTCACGCGTGCTTGGCGCAGCGCCCGACTGTGAAACGTCCGTGCGACGCGTCACCTCGTCTGCGTCATTCCGTTCGATGCCAATGAAACCGATGGCACCGCCCGTATCCCCAAGCCCGTCAACGCGCGCCGAAAAAAGCGACAAGGCATCATCCGGAGAGACGGTGAAAAGCCACAGGTCTTGCATCCCATCTGATAAGTCGCCTGATAATTCGGCCAAATTGGGCGCAATTGTCGGAATGCCAACCAGCGTCAAATTGTCTTGGATATCGGATGCGGCAGGCTTAGCGTAGGATAGTTGGAAAAGAATTGTTATCGACAAGAATTTTAGAAAAGGTATTTTCACAATGGCCTCCCCTAAATTTTTTTGTGGTACTCAGACCAAACGGTTCATAAGAATGTGGTTCTCGTCAAAACGGGGGGTCTTATCGAAAGTAATCACTTGCACCGTATCGGTCGGTATCGTTTTTAATCAAGCGATCTTTCCAAGCGTCGCAGCGGCGGGCACGGGGCCGGCCGAGTGGCTGCGACCGCCGACGAGCAGCGTTGCCACATCACCTTTGCCCACCGAAGTGCCCTCAGATGCCGCGATAAGCGACGATGAACGCGATCCGTTGATCAATATGATTGACGGTTACGGCTTGACGCTGCTTTCGCTCGATCAGCTGGCACTGCAATTCGGAACTGATCCCGAAGCTGCGTTCATGTATGTGCGCGATAGAATTCGAACGGAGCCCTACGCAGGATCGTTGCGCGCGCCCTCCTCGGTCATCGCGGCCTCTGGTGGGAGCCTGCAAGACAAGTCCGAATTGTTAATGGTGCTGCTGCGCAAAATGGGGCTTGATGCCCGGATCGCCGAAGCGCCGATGACTGATGAAATCGCGGATCGTTTGCGCAGCGGAGTTTGTGCGATATCACTGACGTCAGACCCTCATATTCCCCAGCTTCTGGGGCTTACATCCGAAGCAACCGAGCCGACAATCAAGCGAGCGCAGCGCGATTATCGTTCTTTGCTGGACGCGGCAATGGGCGACATCGATGCATCCGCCGCGTTTTCCAACAATTTCGGAACCAAGCATTACTGGGTGCAATACCGGGGCCCGGATGGTTGGCGCGACCTTGATCCGTCAGTTGCCGATATGGTGGCGGGGGATGCGTTCACGCAGCCTGCCGCACTGTCACAGGGTGGTGCCGATCCGCATATGGTGACGATTGCTGTCGTGACTGAAACCCTCACGGACGGACATCTTCGGGAACAATCAGTTCTCACAAAGGACTTTGTTGTCCGAGATACTGTCGGGATGCCAATTCAGATTGGTTTCATGCCGGCAGGTGCGGGTCTGGCAGGTGTGCTGGCCGACAAGCTTGGTGATGCAATCGATTTGGCACAGCGGGTCAAGCCAGTTTTCATTTTGAATTGGCAACCCGAAATCGGCCGGGACTTTGCACAACCGGGCGCCTCCGCTTCGGGCGGACTGAGTGTTGGCAATGAAGAAAGCCCCGTTACCGCTGTTTGGATTGATATTCGGTCAACCGCCCCCGGGGGAGAAACACGGACCGCGCGCCGTGCCGTGATTGACCTGCTTTCCGCGCAAACGAGGCGGTCCGCGTCTATACCTGCAGAAGCAGTTCGGTTGCCGCAAAAAGGCCTGCGCTATGCACAAGAACTTGAAGGCGTGCGCCATATCACTGTATCTCATGGTGGACTGGACCCGTCCGAATTTGCCGATCAGCTTGAGTTCGCCATGGCTTCACGGGCCCAAATCATCAGCAACATCGAGGACGGGACAATCCGCGCCGAGACATTGGCCTGGCTTGCCTGGACGCGTGCGCAGGGCATCGCAATCGGCGCGGAACGGGCGACCCGTGACCTGCAATCGGCCGACGGTTCCATCTGTGTGTTTTCAGGGCATGCGAACGTCATGACGTGGGGCGTCGTTCCCAAAAGTTCCGAAACATTCAGCACGTGGAGCGACTGGACAATCGATGGCATCGACCTTGCGTCATCGTCGCGGACGCCAAATCCCAAGGAAATCGCGGCATTGCGACTTTGGAACGCGGCAGTACGGTCAGCAATCGAAACCGAGGTTCAAATCGCCTCACGCGGCAATGAAGTTGATGCCGTTCAAGCCGTAGCCTCGACAAGCCTTGTTCTGAACGGCGCACTTTCACGTTTGACGCCGGAAGACGTCATCAATCTGGCGGAAAAATCTGCGCAGGATGACCTTGACGCCGGCTATCTGATTTTTGGTGTCCCAACGGATACAACACCTGTTGCGGCTTGGTGGCGTATTGACCCCAAAAGCGGCGCAGCAGATGCACGCTTGGGGAGTGTGGGGAATGGCGCAGGTGATTACATATCAAGGTATGTCAACGCACGGGCACCTGGGATAAACAGTATCGGATCAAGGGAACTTGCCTATTTGGAAGGGCGGAGGCTTCCTGCCAGAACTCCCAATAACTTCCCCACGAGCGCAGGTCGCGGCGGTGACAATGAGGATACGCTATTCACTCTGGGTATTGCATTGGTCGCAGTTGTCGTGGTTAGTTCCTTTGGTTATATGATTTACAAGAACTGGGAAATGGGCCTTTACGGCAAACCCGTACCTCCAGAGGACCAGCCGCCACCAGACGATGATCTGCCACCCGCTGACGACGAAGATTAGGGTTGGGCGCATTTATGTCACTGGGCGTCGGAACAACTCCGTTTCGACAACCCAGAGGCCTTCAAATAATCGCTAGACCAGTCAGTTTGATAACAATTTAAGAAACTATCGTCCTGCGTGATCAAAAGCGTGACGGTCATTTAGGTGTTGCTAGAAGTATCTGCCTTGCGGTGCCATATTTTCACAACGTGTCCGACGCATTGGTACTTTGCCCTGCATCCGAGACATTCGCCGCGCGCGCAGACAAGGTCCGCTTTTACTGGTCACCAGATTAGTCGATCATCAAAATGTGATCCGAGGTCGGCAAGAAAGGGCTGCTGACGCCCCAGCAGCAAGCCAACCTCCCCCCCCCCCCCGCCTGCGGGGTTGGTGCGCTCCCTAAGCCGTTCGGCTTCCAACGCGCGTCTGTTCAACCAATCCCTCGCAACCGTCAAAAGCCCGACAAAGCGCGCTAGAAGCGCGATTTCACGTTGCACACATAGCGCAGACAACGCCCCTCAACTGAATGAATTTAATGACGAAGCCATTCAATCTATCATGGGTGCCACAGACGGGCGCGCGGCCCTTGTGACAAAGGCGCTGCTCCTGATCGGCGGGGACCGCGGTGTGTTTGCAGCGTTCGGGTTTTCAGACAGTTCCGGCATATTCTCGCGTCTTTTGATCGCTCATGCGCCCTTGGCAGCCCATATTTCCAGCATCGAGGGACCGCGCAAAACGGCCCTTTAAGGGGACTATTAGGTGATCGGCGCGAAAACGTCCACGTGCGGGTTCTGCGGGGGGATGAAAAGCCGCAACACGGGCCCGTCACGATTGGCAAAACAAAGCCATTTCCCACAAACCATCCAATTTAACCCCAAGACACGCCTTGACGGCGCTGCTGGTCTGATGCGCAGTAGGGGGCAGAATTTGCCAAGCCTAGGAAGACCACGATGACCAGCCAGATCACCCCGACAACACCTATTGCAGGGCAGCTTCCCGGCACATCTGGTCTGCGCAAGAAAACCCGCGTCTTTATGGAACCGAACTACCTTGAGAATTTCATTCAGGCGACCTTTGATGCCATCGGCGGCGGTGCCGGGGGGCGGCTCATTCTGGGCGGTGATGGTCGTTATTTCAACAAGCAGGCCATCCAGACGATCCTGAAAATGGCCGCAGCCAATGGTGCCTCCGAAGTGATCGTCGGACAAAACGGTATCTTGTCCACGCCCGCCGTGTCGCATCTGATCCGGCTGAACAAGACCAATGGCGGCTTCATTCTGTCGGCCAGCCATAACCCCGGCGGCATCGACGAGGATTTCGGCGTCAAGTTTAACGCCAGCAACGGCGGCCCTGCCCCTGAAAAACTGACCGCGCAGATATACGAGATCACCCAAACCATCAGCCGCTACAAGATCGCCGATTTTGACGATGTGGACCTTGGCCAGTTGGGCGAAACCCGACAGGGCGATATGGTGATCCGCGTGGTTGATCCGGTCGAAAGCTATCAGGCGCTGATGGCCGATCTGTTTGATTTCGACGCGATCCGCGCCTTGTTCGCCGGTGGGTTCACCATGCAGTTTGACGCCATGCATGCGGTCACAGGCCCCTATGCCACGGCCATTCTCGAAGGCAGTTTGGGGGCACCCGCAGGCACTGTGGTCAACGGCATCCCGCTTGAGGACTTTGGCAAAGGCCATCCGGACCCCAACCCGATCTGGGCAAAATCGCTGATGGATTTGATGATGTCCGAACATGCGCCAGACCTTGGGGCCGCGTCCGACGGTGACGGCGACCGCAACATGATTGTGGGCCGCGGGGCCTATGTGACACCGTCCGACAGCCTTGCCGTTCTGGCGGCCAACGCGCATCTGGCCCCCGCCTATCGCGACGGTTTGGCAGGGATCGCGCGGTCGATGCCCACCAGTGCCGCCAGCGACCGTGTCGCCGAAAAGCTGGGCATCGCAGCCTACGAGACCCCCACCGGCTGGAAGTTCTTTGGCAACCTTCTGGACGCCGGCAAGGTTACCCTGTGCGGCGAGGAAAGCGCCGGTACCGGGTCAAACCATGTGCGCGAGAAAGACGGGTTGTGGGCCGTGCTGTTGTGGCTGAATATTCTGGCCGTGCGCAAGCAATCGGTCGCCGACATTCTAACGCAGCACTGGCAGACCTACGGGCGCGACTATTACTCGCGCTATGATTTCGAGGCAGTCGCGTCGGACAAGGCCAACCGTCTGATGGAAAACCTGCGCGCGAAACTGCCTGATCTGGCGGGAAAAACACTGGCCGGATTGACGGTGAAAACCGCTGACGAGTTTTCGTATCTTGATCCGGTCGACGGGTCCGTCAGCAAAAACCAAGGGGTGCGGATCGGCTTTGAGGGCGGTGCGCGCGCGGTTTTCCGTCTGTCTGGTACGGGTACCGAAGGGGCTACCATCCGCCTGTATCTTGAGCAGTATTCAGGGGCTGATGGCGACATCACGCTGGACACCCAAGCGGCCCTTGCCGATGTTTGGGCCGCCGCTCAGGACGTCAGCGACATGGCCGCGACCATTGGCCGGACCACGCCTGATGTGATCACCTGAACGTCAGACCTGCCCGATCTTGAACCCGCGTGACAGGTGGCTGCGCATCGCAAACAGCAGCGCGGCCCCCGGCAGCATCGACGCGACCGTGACCGCCATCACCAACCCGATATCGGTCTGAAACCCGAACAAGGCGTTCAGCGCCATCGAAATCGGCTTGCCGTTTGTGGTGGTCAGGATGCGGGCGAACACGACCTCGACCCACGAGAACATAAAGCAAAAGAATGCCGTCACCGCGATGCCCGGCGCGATCAGGGGCAGCAGGATCTTCCAGATAAACCGACGGCGCGAATAGCCGTCAAGAAAGGCGGTTTCGTCCATTTCCCTTGGGACTGCCGATATGAACCCCTGCAAGATCCAGATCGAAATCGGCAGGTTGAACAGGCAATGCGCCAGCGCGATGCCAAAGACGGAATTCACAATCCCGAGCGATGAAAACAGCTGGAAGATCGGCAGGGTCAACACCACGGGCGGGGTGATGCGAAATGCGATGAACGCCAGAAACAAGTGCTTGTCCCCCACAAAGGACAGGCGCGAAAACGCATAGGCGGCAGGGATCGCCACCGGCACGGTGATGCAAATATTGATCACAACATAGGCGATGGAATTGGCGAAAGCCGACCGCAGGTTCGGGTCGGTGAAAATGCCACGGTAATTGCGCAGGGTGAACGCCCCCAGTTCGGCATCGGGGTGCCCAAGCGTGGCGACAAAGCTGATCATCGTCATCTGCACCAGCGGCAGGCTGACAAAGACCACAAAGGCCAGCAACAAGGCGGCTTTGACGATGCGTATCAGACCTGTGGTGCCCGTCATGCCGCTTGCCTCTCGCTAAGCTTGGATTGGGCTTTGCTAAAGCTGTAGGCGACGGTCAACACGATCAGGAAATAGATCACCGACCGTGCCGCCGAGGGGCCATAGTTGAAGGCCTTGATCTCTTCGCCCAAGTCGACTGCCAGAAACATCGTGGCCCCGTCCGGCCCGCCAGCATTGATCGGGAAAGCTTCGGTATAGATCATGAAGGAATCCATGAACCGCAGCAAAACCGCCATCAGCAACACATGATAAAGCTGCGGCAGCTGGATGTGACGAAACACCTGCCAAGGGCCCGCCCCGTCAATCGCGGCGGCCTGATAATGGGACGCGGGGATCGTCGTCAGCGCGCTATAGCACAAGATCACCACAAGGCTGGTCCAGTGCCAGACATCCATCGCCACCAACACGGCCCAAGTATGCGGGATCGACAGTTTCCAATCCGCAGGCCACCCGACAGCCCCCAGCCCGCGCCCCAAAATGCCGCTGTCCGGGTTCAGCAACGCCAGCCACAGCGACGGGATCATGTTCCACGGCACCAACAGCGGCAGCGCCACCACGGCAAGGGTGATCCCGACCCACATCTTGCGTCTGGGGATACACAGCGCAATGGCGATACCAAGCGGGATTTGCACGCTCAGGATCAGCATCGAAAACAAGGTGCTGCGGCCAAAGCTGGCCCAGAACCGGCCCGACCCGATGATCGCCTCGTACCATTCCATGCCGATCCAGAACCGCGCATCCAGAATGAAAATCTCGAAGAAGGAATAGTTCACCACGGTGATCAGCGGCACCAGCCCCACAAGGCCCAGTACCAGCACGGCGGGCAGCACGAAGATCCAGCCGGTGTTGTCGCGTTCCTTCATCCCTGCCCTTTCATGGTGCCAGCCTCGGTGTCAGCCAAACCGCGCGCTATGCGATCACCACATCGGTTTCCCATGCCGCGCAATTCGCCATAAGTTCAGCCGATAACGCGCCATCGGTGAACAACACATCCGCATCGCCCAAGGTCCCGATCGTCAGCGGGGCGGTGCGCTGGAACTTGAGGTGATCTGCCACGACCATGACCTTGCGCGACCGCTGGATTGCAGTGCTGCTGACCATGACCTCCTGACCGTCGAAATCCAGCAGATCCCCATCCGCATCAATCGCCGAACAGCCCAGAACGCTGTAATCAAACTTGAACTGCTTCACCATATCGACGGTCATCCCCCCGACAATGCCACCATCAGCGCGGCGCAAGACGCCCCCCGCAAGGATGATTTCGCAACTGTGGTTGGCGGCCAGAATATTGGCGATGTTCAGGTTGTTCGTGACCACCAGCAGGTTTTCGTGATCCAGCAATTCGCGCGCGACCGCTTCGGTCGTGGTGCCGATGTTCATGAACACCGACGCGCCCTCGGGGATGGCTTGGGCGCATTTGACACCGATGGCCTTTTTGCCCGCATCGTTCAGCCGCCGCCGTTCTTCGTAAATGATGTTGACCACACCCGAGGGCACCACTGCGCCGCCGTGCACCCGCTCAAGCTGACCGGTTTCGGCCAGATCGGACAGATCACGGCGAATGGTCTGCACCGTCACCTCGTAGTGCTGGGCAAGGTCGTCGACCATGACCTTGCCGTCCTTGCGCGCAAGCTCGAGTATCTCTTTTTGCCTGAAGTTCGAGACCATCGCCCCCTCCTTGGTACCAGCCGGATCCTGCGGCCAAGGCCCTACCCTGCCAAATGCGCCGCCCCTGCAACAATCAGCAGTCTTGCCCGAGCGTCAAGTGCTCGAATCGTCGCAAATCCGAACAAACCGCCCAAGACAGAAAATAAACCTTCCGAAAAATCGCCTGTTTCCAGCATGTTCTGCAAAAAGGAACAAAAACGAACATTCGTTATTGCGTTCTATCGGGTTTAGGTGTTCCTTTGTGGCCAATCGCACGCTGGGAGGCTGCGACGCAAAATGAATGCGGGGGGGGCTTCATTGAGCCAGCACGAACATCATGACGTGGTCGATCTGTTCGTCATTGGCGGTGGCATCAATGGATGCGGTATCGCCCGTGACGCTGTAGGCCGTGGGCTGAGTGTTGAACTGGCCGAGATGAACGATCTGGCTTCGGCGACGTCATCTGCCTCGACCAAGCTGTTTCACGGCGGGCTGCGCTATCTTGAATATTGGGAAATCCGCCTTGTCCGCGAAGCGCTGATCGAACGCGAAACCCTGTTGCGCGCCATGCCGCATATCTCGTGGCCGATGCGCTTTGTCCTGCCCTATCACCGCGATATGCGCTTCGAGGGCGACACCCCCACATCGAAACTGCTCAATGTCGTGATGCCGTGGATGAAAGGGCGCAGACCTGCCTGGCTGATCCGGCTGGGTCTGTTCATGTATGACAATCTGGGCGGCCGAAAGATCCTCAAGGGCACGACGTCGCTCGATCTGCGCGGCACGCCCGAAGGGGCCCCGCTGCAGGACCGCTTTGAAAAGGCCTATGAATATTCCGACTGCTGGATCGAAGACAGCCGCTTGGTCGTTCTGAACGCCCGCGACGCCCAAGCCCGCGGTGCCCGGATCAATGTCCAAACCAAAGTGGCGTCAGCCGAACAGAAAAAGGGCATCTGGCACGTCACGCTGGCCCCCCAAGGGGATGGCGAAACCCGTGTGGTGCGCGCGCGGATGTTGGTGAACGCTGGCGGCCCTTGGGTCGAAGACGTCATTCGCAACACCGTGCGGATCAATTCCACCGAAGGGGTGCGTCTGGTGCGCGGCAGTCACATCGTGGTGCCAAAGCTCTATGACCACGACAAATGCTATTTCTTCCAAGGCGAAGACGGGCGGATCATTTTCACCATCCCCTACGAGACTGATTTCACCCTGATCGGCACCACCGACGCCGAACACACCGATGTCGGCACCAAGCCGGTATGCACCCCCGAAGAACAATCCTATCTCGCCAATTTCGCGTCCAGCTATTTCAAGAAACCCGTAACGACCGACGACATTATCTGGACCTATTCGGGCGTGCGCCCCTTGTATGATGACGGGGCGACATCGGCGACGGCGGCCACGCGCGATTATGTGCTCAAGGTAAATGAAACCGCAGGCGCGCCGATGCTGAATGTCTTTGGCGGCAAGATCACAACCTACCGCAGGCTGGCGGAAACCGCGCTTGAAAAAATCACGCCGTATTTCCCCGAAATCACGGGGCCGTGGACTGCCGGCGTGCCCCTGCCCGGTGGTGATTTTCCGGTCGATGGTGTTGCCGATCTGACCGCACGGCTTGCGGCGCGGTACCCGTTTCTGACACCCGCCTGGGCGACCCGTCTGGTCAAGGCCTATGGAACCGATGCCTTCGAGGTATTGGGCGATGCGGCCCTTGAGGCCGACCTGGGGCAGAATTTCGGGGCCAAGCTGACCGCGCAGGAAGTGCTTTGGCTGATCAAGAATGAATTTGCCCGCAAGGCCACCGACGTGGTCTGGCGGCGCTCGAAACTGGGGCTGCGCATGACGGCGCAAGAAATTGAAAAACTGGATGTTTGGATGGCGCAAAACGCGCCGCAAACCACCAGCGAGACGCAGCAATCGCTGCGAAAAGGGAGAGGTTAATGTCACTCGTTCTAGAGGGTGTGTCCAAGGTCGTGAACGGCAAGACACATATCCACCCCACGGATTTGGAACTGCGCGCCGGTACGATGAACGTGCTGCTGGGGCCTACTTCGGCGGGCAAGACATCCCTGATGCGGTTGATGGCGGGCCTTGATGTGCCCAACACCGGCAAGGTGATCTGGAACGGCAAGGACGTGACCGGAATGCGGGTGCAAGACCGTGGCGTGGCGATGGTGTATCAACAGTTCATCAACTATCCGTCGATGTCGGTCTATGACAACATCGCCAGCCCGATGCGGTTGCTGGGCAAGTCGAAAGACCAGATTGACCAGGCCGTCCTGAATGCTGCCGAACTGATGAAGCTGACCCCGTTTCTGGGCCGTAAACCGCTGGAATTGTCGGGCGGGCAGCAACAGCGTTGCGCCCTTGCCCGCGCTTTGGTCAAGGACGCCGGACTGGTGCTGCTGGACGAACCGCTCGCCAACCTTGACTATAAACTGCGCGAAGAACTGCGTGCCGAAATCCCGAAGATATTCGAGCAAGCCGGTTCGATCTTTGTCTATGCCACCACCGAACCCGAAGAGGCACTGTTGCTCGGCGGCAATACCGCCGCGATGTGGGAAGGCCGGATCACCCAGTTTGACCGCACCCCGATCGTGTACCGCCAACCCGTCAATGCAACCACAGCCCGTGTATTTTCCGACCCGCCGATGAATTTCGTCAGCGTCCGTAAATCCGCCGACAGCCTGTCTTTTGGCGACGGTCAAACCGCCCCTGCCACCGGCACATTCGCAACCCTTGGCGATGGCGATTATCTGGCCGGGTTCCGCCCCAACCATCTGGAGCTGTCAAAGCCCAACCCGACTGCGCTGTCCTTTAGTGCCAAGCTGCACGTGACCGAGATCACCGGATCGGAAACATTCGTGCATCTGGATCACCACGGGGAAAACTGGGTTGGCCTGATCCACGGGGTCAAAAACCTCAAGATCGGGACGATGCTGGATGTCTATCTGGACCCCGCCCACGTCTATATTTTTGCAGAAGACGGCACGTCGGTCGCCCCTGCATCCTATGCAACAGCAGCCTGAGGGAGCACGACATGGCAAAAATCACCCTCGATAATCTGGCACATTCCTATCTGCCCAAACCCGTCACCGAAGACGATTTTGCGCTCAAGGAACTGAACCTTGATTGGTCCGACGGCGAAGCATATGCGCTGCTTGGGGCATCGGGCTGCGGCAAATCCACCCTGCTCAATATCATCTCTGGCCTGTTGCACCCCAGTCAGGGTCGCATCCTGTTTGATGACAAAGACATGACGATGGCCCCCACCACACAGCGCAATATCGCGCAGGTGTTCCAGTTTCCCGTGGTCTACGACACCATGACCGTGCGCGACAATCTGGCGTTTCCGCTGCGCAACCGGGGTGCTGATCCGGCCTATATCAAGGACCGGGTGCAACAGATCGCCGCGATGATCGGGATGGAAGACACGTTGAACCGCAAGGCGCGCGGACTGACGGCAGATGCCAAGCAAAAGATATCTCTGGGCCGTGGCATGGTGCGCGAAGACGTGAATGCGTTGCTGTTTGACGAACCGCTGACCGTGATCGACCCGCATATGAAATGGGAATTGCGCACGCAGTTGAAATCGCTGCACCATGAATTCGGTCACACGATGATTTACGTGACCCACGACCAGACCGAGGCGCTGACTTTTGCCGATAAGGTCGTCGTGATGTATGATGGCCGCGTCGTCCAGATGGGCACGCCGCAGGAATTGTTCGAAACGCCCGAGCATACGTTCGTCGGTTATTTCATCGGCTCTCCGGGTATGAACCTGCTGCCCGCGCAGGTGAATGGTGACAAGGCCGTGCTGGGCGGGACAGAGATTTCGCTGGGCAAAGGTTTCGGCACACCAAAGGGCAATGTCGAACTGGGCGTGCGGCCCGAGTTCACCAGTTTGCACGCAGGCGGCAGCGGCCTGCCCGTCACCATCAAACGGGTCGAGGACGTAGGCCGCCACAAAATCGTGCGCGCCGATTTCCAAGGCACCGAGATCAACGTGATCGCTGCCGAAGGGGCTGAAATAACGCCCGATATGAACCGCATCGTGTTCGATCCCGCAGGTGTGAATGTGTATTCCGACAGCTGGCGCATCGCGCCGATGGGGGCTT
Source organism: Sulfitobacter sp. SH22 (assembly GCF_965641905.1). Lineage (NCBI taxonomy): Bacteria > Pseudomonadati > Pseudomonadota > Alphaproteobacteria > Rhodobacterales > Roseobacteraceae > Sulfitobacter > Sulfitobacter sp. SH22. The sequence continues at coordinate 277,001 of NZ_OZ282573.1, read as the reverse complement.
GATCATGAACAAGACAGTCAATCAAAAAGCATGGTTTCTTGTTCTGCCCGTGCTGGTGCTGGTCGCCTTTTCTGCCGTCATCCCGCTGATGACCGTGGTGAATTATTCGGTCCAAGACACCTTTGGCAACAATCAGTTCTTCTGGGCGGGGCTTGAGTGGTTCGAGGAAATGCTTGGCTCTGAACGGATGTGGGATGCTCTGGGGCGTCAGATCATCTTTTCGCTAATCATCTTGGCCATCGAAATTCCGCTTGGCATCTTTGTCGCGCTCAACATGCCCAAGAAAGGGTTCTGGGCATCGCTGTGTCTGGTGCTGATGTCGTTGCCGCTGCTGATCCCGTGGAACGTGGTTGGCACGATCTGGCAGATCTTTGGCCGCGTCGATATCGGCCTGTTGGGGCACACGCTGGCAGCACTTGGCATCGATTACAACTATACGCAGGATTCCACCGCCGCCTGGATCACAGTCATCGTGATGGATGTCTGGCACTGGACGTCGCTGGTGGCCTTGCTGGCCTATGCCGGTCTGCAATCCATCCCCGACGCCTATTACCAAGCCGCGAAAATCGATCAGGCAAGCCGCTGGAAAGTGTTCCGCTTTATCGAGCTGCCCAAGATCATGGGCGTGTTGATGATCGCCATTCTGCTGCGGTTTATGGACAGCTTCATGATCTACACCGAACCGTTTGTGGTCACGGGCGGTGGCCCCGGCAACGCGACAACCTTCCTGTCGATCGATCTGGTCAAGATGGCCCTGGGGCAGTTCGACCTTGGCCCCGCGGCGGCGTTCTCGATCATGTATTACCTGGTGATCCTGCTGGTGTCTTACGTGTTCTACACCGTCATGACGAACCTTGATAAAAGGGATGGCAACTGATGTCCGACTTTATCCAGTCCCCCCAGAAACGCGGGCTTGGTCTGCCTTCTGTGAATGGCAGCGCCGTGGTGATGGGCCTGTATCTGCTGTTTTTGTTGTTGCCGATCTACTGGTTGGTGATGATGAGCCTCAAGACCAACACAGAGATCCTCAACAGCTTTACCCTGTGGCCGCAGGACCTGACCTTTGACAACTACCTGACCATCCTGACGGATGCCTCGTGGTACACCGGTTATCTGAACTCGATGGCCTATGTGGTGATGAACATGGTCATCTCGCTGGCGGTGGCATTGCCGGCGGCCTATGCGTTCAGCCGCTATTCCTTCATGGGCGACAAGCACCTGTTCTTCTGGCTGCTGACCAACCGGATGGCCCCGCCCGCGGTTTTCGCCCTGCCGTTCTTCCAGCTCTACAGCTCGGTCGGGTTGTTTGACACGCATATCGCTGTTGCCTTGGCGCATTGCCTGTTCAACGTCCCGCTGGCGGTCTGGATCCTCGAAGGGTTCATGCGCGGTGTGCCCAAGGAAATCGACGAGACCGCCTATATCGACGGCTATTCGTTTCCGCGGTTTTTCATCAAGATCTTCACGCCGCTGGTCGCCTCGGGCATCGGGGTGACGGCATTTTTCCTGTTCATGTTCAGCTGGGTTGAACTGCTGCTGAGCCGCACCTTGACCAGCGTCGATGCCAAACCGATTGCCGCCACCATGACCCGCACCGTGGGCGCATCGGGTATCGACTGGGGCGTGCTGGCCGCAGCCGGGGTTTTGACCATCCTGCCCGGTGCCTTGGTCATCTATTTTGTTCGCAACTACATCGCCAAGGGTTTTGCCCTTGGGCGCGTCTAAGGGAGAAACCTAATGGAATGGATGGCATGGACATGGCCGACCGCCACTTTCTTCGCAATCATTGCGGCCACATTGGTGACCTTCACCGTGCTGGCAATCAAATTTCCCGAAACGCCGCGCAACGGTGTTTTGGGGATCGAAACGACCCGTGGTGACCGTCTTTTCATCACGCTGCTGGGTTCGGCCTTTATCAATCTGGCCTGGCTCGGACTGCTCAGCGCACCCCAATGGGGGGCACTGATTGTGTGTTTCTTCTACGCCATCGCGGTTTTTCGCTGGGTGTAGTCGATCAGGTACCCCGGCGTGCAAGAACCGGGCTGCTTTCACTGTTCTAATTTAGGGAGGAACAACAATGAACTTGCGACTTAAAGGAACCACGGCGATCGGGCTTGCTGCTTGCATGCTTGGCGCGCCTGCGTTCGCAGACATGAATGCCGCAAAGGCATTCCTTGATAGCGAGATCGGCGATCTGTCAACGCTGTCCCGCGCCGACCAGGAAGCCGAACTTCAGTTTTTCGTAGATGCGGCAGAGCCCTACAAAGGCATGTCCATCAACGTGGTCTCCGAGACAATCGGCACCCACGAATACGAAGCCAACGTTCTGGCCCCCGCGTTCGAGGCCATCACCGGCATCAAGGTCACACATGACCTGATCGGCGAAGGCGACGTTGTTGAAAAGCTGCAAACGCAAATGCAGTCGGGCGAAAACATCTATGACGCCTATATCAACGACTCCGACCTGATCGGCACCCACTGGCGGTACCAGCAGGCGCGCAACCTGACCGACTGGATGTCGGGCGAAGGTGCGGCTGTGACAAACCCCAACCTCGATCTCGAAGATTTCATCGGTCTGTCCTTCACGACCGGTCCCGATGGCAAGGTCTACCAACTGCCCGACCAGCAGTTCGCGAACCTGTACTGGTTCCGCTACGATTGGTTTAACGACGAACAGAACAAGGCCGACTTCAAGGCGAAATACGGCTATGATCTGGGTGTTCCGGTCAACTGGTCTGCCTATGAGGACATCGCTGAATTCTTCACCGGTCGCGATCTGTCGCGTCTTGGCGTCGAAGGCGAAGTCTTTGGCAACATGGACTACGGCAAGAAAGACCCGTCACTGGGTTGGCGTTACACTGACGCGTGGCTGTCCATGGCTGGCGTTGGTGACGTGGGCGAACCAAACGGTCTGCCCGTCGACGAATGGGGTATCCGCGTCAACGAGAAATCACAGCCCGTCGGGTCGTGCGTTGCGCGTGGTGGTGCCACAAACGGGCCAGCGGCTGTTTACGCTGTGACCAAAGCAATCGAATGGCTGCAAAAATATTCGCCGCCTGCCGCTGCCGGTATGACATTCTCTGAAGCGGGCCCAATCCCTGCCCAAGGTAACGTCGCCCAGCAGATGTTCTGGTACACTGCCTTTACCGCAGCATCCGTTGAACCTGATCTGCCCGTGATGAACGAAGACGGCACGCCAAAATGGCGCATGGCCCCTTCGCCACACGGTTCATACTGGGTTGAGGGCACCAAGATCGGCTACCAAGACGCCGGTTCCTGGACGCTGATGGAATCCACACCTGTGGACCGTGCACAAGCCGCCTGGCTTTATGCGCAATTCGTCACCTCCAAGACTGTGGACGTAAAGAAAAGCCATGTTGGTCTGACATTCATCCGTGAATCCACGATCCAGCACCAAAGCTTTACCGATCGCGCGCCTAAACTGGGTGGCCTGATCGAATTCTACCGTTCGCCTGCACGGGTTCAGTGGTCGCCAACCGGCACCAACGTCCCTGACTATCCAAAGCTGGCCCAACTGTGGTGGCAGAACATCGGCGACGCAATGTCCGGTGCGAAAACCCCGCAAGAAGCGCTGGATTCCCTTTGCGCCGATCAGGAAAAAGTCCTGATCCGTCTTGAGCGTGCAGGGGTTCAGGGTGAACTTGGCCCGGTGATGAACGAAGAAAAGGATGCGGAGTACTGGCTGTCGCAGCCCGGTTCGCCAAAGCCGAAGCTTGAAAACGAAGATGAAACGCCCGTCACTGTTTCCTATGACGAGTTGATCAAATCCTGGCAGTAAACGACCTTTCCGGGGCCACGAAACTGGCCCCGGACCTTCCCAACTTCTTGAACCGTCGGGGCAATTAGCCGATGGTCAGATCAGCGGCTGGTTCTCGTGCCGGCCGCTTTTTTTCACCTAACGCAACGGGGATTCACATGACCTATATTCTTGCAATTGATCAGGGCACAACGTCGACCCGTGCGATCGTATTTGATGGCGCGATGGCTGTGACCGCCCAAGCGCAGCAAGAATTCCCCCAGCATTTTCCGCAATCGGGCTGGGTTGAACATGACCCCGCGAATTTGTGGGACACCACCGTCGCGACCTGCCGCGATGCCATTGCAGGCGCGGGCATTGCTGCATCTGATATTTCCGGCATCGGCATCACCAACCAGCGCGAAACCGTCATTGTCTGGGACAAGACAACAGGCACCCCCATTTACAACGCCATCGTCTGGCAAGACCGCCGCACAGCCGACACCTGTCGGACCCTGCGCGATGCCGGTCACGAACCGATGATCACCGCACGCACCGGCCTGTTGCTGGACCCGTATTTTTCGGCCAGCAAACTGGGCTGGATTCTAGACCATGTTGACGGTGCCCGCGACCGCGCCGCCAAGGGCGAATTGCTGTTTGGCACTGTCGATTGTTTTCTGATCTGGAAGCTGACCGGCGGGGCCGTCCATGCCACCGACGCCACCAATGCCGCGCGCACCATGCTCTATGACATTCACAAAGGCCGGTGGAGCCAGACCATCTGCGGCCTGCTCAACATCCCCATGGAAATGCTGCCCGAGGTCAAGGATTGCGCCGCCGATTTCGGCCTGACACAAGCCGGTATCCTTGGCAGTGCGGTCCCGATCTACGGCGTTGCGGGCGACCAGCAGGCAGCCACCATCGGGCAGGCCTGCTTTGAACCGGGCATGTTGAAATCGACCTATGGCACGGGGTGTTTTGCGCTGCTCAATACCGGCGACACGCCTGTGCAATCGAACAACCGCTTGCTGACGACCATCGCCTATCAACTGGACGGCAAACCCACCTACGCGCTTGAGGGGTCTATTTTTGTCGCCGGTGCTGTGGTGCAATGGCTACGGGACGGGTTGAAAATCATCTCGGACGCGGCACAGACCCAAGCGCTGGCCGAACAGGCCGATCCGCATCAAAACGTTATCCTTGTGCCTGCCTTTGTCGGCCTTGGCGCGCCCTATTGGAACCCTGATTGCCGCGGGGCCACCTTTGGGCTGACCCGTGGCACCGGCCCTGCCGAGATGGCCAAGGCGGCCCTAGAAAGCGTCGGCTTCCAGACCCGTGACCTGCTCGAGGCGATTTCGGCAGATTGGAAAGCCACTGGCGTACAGCCCACCTTGCGCGTGGATGGTGGCATGTCGGCAAATGACTGGGCGATGCAGTTTCTGTCCGACATCATCGCAGCCCCCGTGGACCGCCCGGTGAACCACGAAACCACGGCCCTTGGTGTGGCGTGGCTGGCGGGGATGCGGGCGGGGGTTTACCCCGATCAACAAGGCTTTGCCGCCGCATGGGCCCGCGAGACGCAATTTGCCCCCCACATGGACGAACCCCTGCGCGATCAAAAATACAGCGCGTGGAAACGGGCCGTTCAGGCTACGCTCAGCGTCTGATTGCCCGCCACTGCACAAGGATCTTTCGCATGTTTTCATTCTTCAGCCCCCAAGCGATCCACTTTGGCCGGGCTCAAAGCGCGCAAACCCCCGATTTGGCAAAAGCATTCGGGGGCAATGTGCTGTTGGTCCACGGGGCGACCGTGCGACGGGCAAAATGGCTGATCGACGGGTGCAAACAGACCGGACTGACGGTGCGGACCCTTGCCTGCAAAACCGAACCCAGCCTGCCCGATATCGAAGGGGCCTTGGCCGACCTCAAAGGGTTTTCCCCTGATGTCGTTATCGCCTTGGGCGGCGGCGCGGTGATTGATTTTGGCAAGGCACTGGCGGCACTGATCCCCTGCTCTGCCCCGCCGCAAGACTATCTGGAGGTCGTGGGAACCGGACGCCCGCTTGACCACGCCCCGCTGCCCATGATCGCGCTGCCCACCACCGCTGGCACCGGCGCAGAGGTCACCAAGAACGCGGTGATTTCGGTGCCCGAACAGGGTATCAAGGTCAGCCTGCGCGACCAGAGGATGATCCCCGACATTGCCATCGTCGATGCCGGTTTGATGCAAGGGGCCCCGCGCCGCGTTGCGCTTGCGGCGGGGCTCGATGCCATTACCCAAGTCATCGAACCCTATCTTTCGATCAAGGCAAACCCGATGACCGATGCCCTGTGCCTGTCGGCCATCCCCACCGGCCTTGGCGCGATCAGGGAGTTGGTCGAAAACGATGCGCCCGCTGCTTGGGATGATATGGCGCGGGTCAGCACTTGGGGCGGGCTGGCGCTGGCCAATGCCGGTCTGGGGGCTGTGCATGGTTTTGCCGGTGTGATCGGCGGCAGAACCAACGCACCCCATGGCGAAATCTGCGGCGCGCTTTTACCGGCGGTTCTGGCCTCCCATATGCGCAAGGCAGAGGCCGGGACAGAGCTTCACCGCCGCCTGATCTGGGTTTTGGTGCAGATCGACCTTCAGTTCGGCGACGGCACTGATGGTGCGGGGCTGGCGCAGTTGAAAGCATGGTCGCGCAAGATGGGCCTGCGGGGGCTGGCAGAAATGGGCGTGATCAAGGCCGATCTGGACGACATCGCGCAGGCTTCGGCCGGGGCGTCGTCGATGAAGGGAAACCCCTTTGCCCTGTCACAGTCAGAACTTGTCGAGATCTTGGTGGACGCCCGCTAACAGCCGCCTATTTATACTGTTCGCGACGGTCGCCAAAGGCCCGCACCCGTCTGCGCCACGCACGGTAGCTGCCGGGCTTCAGGCTTTCGCGCATCAGCGCCTTTACCTGTTTGTCGCCCAAGCCGTATTCGCCTTTGATATCGGCAAAGCTGACATGGTCAGACAGCGCCATCTGCACGATGTCGTCGATATGGGCGGGGGAAAGCGTCTTTGGATCCATGAGAGGTCAAATAGCGGCGCACGGGATCAAGGCAAGCCGTGACCTGCGCGCCGCGACTGTATCAGCCTGTAAACAAGTCCTTGAACTGGTCTCGCAGCGCTTTTTTCTGCACTTTGCCCATGGTGTTGCGGGGCAGTTCGGGCATCACGATCATCTTTTGCGGATGTTTGAACCGCGCCAGCGAGGTGGCGATATGTGCCTTGATCGCATCCAGATCGGGCTGGCCATCGGGTGACGGCACCAGAATCGCGACGACCGTTTCCCCGAAATCGGGATGCGGCACGCCGATCACAGCGGATTCCAGCACGTTTTCTTCCTCGTCCAGCAGCAGTTCGATTTCCTTGGGATAGATGTTGTAGCCACCCGAAATGATCAGATCCTTGTTGCGCCCGACGATACTGACATAGCCGTCTTCGTCGATCTGCCCCAAATCGCCGGTGATAAAGAACCCGTCCGGGCGCAGTTCCTCGGCGGTCTTTTCCGGCATCTGCCAATAGCCCTTGAACACGTTTGGCCCACGGACTTCGATCTCGCCGATCTCGCCCTGGGGCAAGGTTTCACCGGTCTTGCTGTCGGTGATCTTCAGCTCCACCCCCGGCAATGGAAAGCCGACAGTGCCCGCCCGCCGTTCGCCCGCATAGGGGTTGGAGGTGTTCATGTTGGTTTCGGTCATGCCATAGCGTTCAAGGATGCGCAGGCCGGTCAGCTTTTCAAACTGCACATGGGTTTCGGCCAAAAGCGGTGCGCTGCCGGAAACGAACAACCGCATATGCGCCACCAGTTCCTTGGTGAACCGCTTGTCGCCCAGCAACCGCGTGTAAAAGGTCGGCACGCCCATCAGCGTCGTCGCTTTGGGCAGATGTTCAATGATCTGATCGACGTTAAAGGCGGGCAGAAAGATCATCTGGCCGCCCGCAAGCAAGGTGATGTTCGACGCCACAAACAGGCCGTGGGTGTGAAAGATCGGTAGGGCATGCAGCAAAACATCGTCTTGTGTGAATTGCCATTCGGCCACCAAGGTTTGCGCATTCGACAGCAGGTTGCCTTGGGTCAGCATCGCCCCTTTGGAACGGCCGGTGGTGCCCGAAGTGTACAAAAACGCCGCCAGATCATCCAGGCTGCGGTCAACGGTGGCAAAGCTGTCGGGCATGGTGGCTGCCACATCGGCAAATGTGCCCGACCCGTCCGCATTCATCGTCGCCAGTTTAGCACCGCAGGCCTTGGCCACGGGGACCATGCCTGCGTGTTTGGACTGATCGCACAGCACCAACCGTGCCCCGCTGTTTTCAACGAAATACGACACCTCTTCGGGGGTGTAGGCCGTGTTGAGCGGCAAAAAGATAACGCCGGCTTGCGCACAGGCGGCATAGACGGCCAGAGCTTGCGGGGATTTGGCGATTTGCACGGCCAGACGGTCACCGGGGACAAGGCCGAATTTGGTCAAGGCACCGGCGTATTGCGCGGCCATGCGCAGGAAGTCGGCATAGGTGATGGTCTGCCCGTCCGGCAGGTGCAAAAACACCTGCGACTTGCCAGCGTGTTTCCCAAAAAGACTATCAAAAAGCGGATTAGCCATTTTTCAAATTCCTATGCTTCAGACATTATGGTGGCGCTTAGCGCGCGGACGTCTGCGGATGCAACAACCGTTTTTTCACTCACGAATTGTTCGTGGTTTTTTGATATCTGCGACAGATCGTACAGATAGTTGACCATCGCGCCATTCGACTGCTTCATCCCGTTTGGCGACACATCCGCACCTGCGTGAACTGCGTGTACCATGGCACCATTGCCCAGATGGAACCGCGCAACAGGGTCAAGGGGGGTGCCATCGGGGCGCTTCGCCTCGAGCAGGTAATGGGCGGCCACTGCCGTTTGCTCCGCATCTTTCGGGATCACGGTGCAGGTCGCGGCCAGCCATTTGTTCAGTCCCGGAATAGGCGACAAGGTGACAAATGTCTTGAGCCCCGGCAGGTCGCGCGACAAATCCGCTGCCACCTGTTTGATCAGCGAATTGCCAAAGGAAATGCCTGCAAGCCCGGCCTGACAGTTCGAAATCGAATAGAACACCGCAGTATCCGCGTCATCGGCGCTGATCGCGTTGCGCCCGTTTGCCAGCAGGTTCTGGACCGAATTCGGGGTGCCTTTGGTCAGCGCGACTTCGACGAAAATCAGCGGCTCGTCCTGCATTGCGGGGTGAAAAAAGCCGAAACACCGTCTGTCAGCGGGCTGCACCCGACGGCGCAGGTCATCCCAGCTGTCGATGGCGTGCACGGCCTCGTAGGCGATGATCTTTTCCAGAATTTGCGCAGGGCTGGACCAGTTGATCGGGCGCAGCACCAGAAAGCCACGGTTGAACCACGAGGCAAACAGATGTTGAAGATCGACATCAAGCGGTTCCAGCAACGGGTGATCGCGCAGCAATCCCAGCAAATCCTTGCGCATGGCCACCAACTGCCCCGTGCCGCCCGGCACCTGATTCAAGCGCCGGGTCAATTCCTGACGGCGCGGTTCGCAGGCGCTGGCAAAGGCGCGGTAGCTTTGCTTGGACGGGGCGTCTTTGTAGGTCTTGAGCGTTTCAGTGACCGCCTGCGCGTCGATCTCAAGACCGTGGGTCATGAATTCGAAAAACGCCAGCTTCTCGGCGGCATCCATCGCGCCGTAGCGGTCAAGGATCAGGCGGGCCAGGGTGCTTCCCGACACTTCACCCTGGCTGCCCAACAGCTTGAGACACAGATCGGCCGTTGTATGGCCTTCGACCTCGTCCTTGATGGCCTTGCGATGGCTGCGTTCAAACACCGACGCGAAAAGGCCCGCGATAAAGCTCATACCGCCGCCCCCATCACCGCGTCCGGCAACCATGTGGCAAGGCCGGGAAAGACGCAGAGCAAGATGATCGCCAGCACCATGCAGGCCACAAAGGGCAAGGACCCCATCAAAATGGTCTTGAGCGAGATGTCAGGCGCAATGCCGTTGATCACATAGAGGTTCAGCCCGACAGGCGGGGAAATCAGCCCGATTTCCATGTTGATGGTCAACACCACCGCGAACCAGATCGGATCAAACCCCGCCGTAGTGATGATCGGCAACAAGATCGGTGCCGCCATCAATATCACCGCGACCGGAGGCAAAAAGAAGCCCGCAATCAGCAAGAATACGTTGACAAAGCCCATCAACACCCAAGGGTTCACATCCAGAGTGCCGATCCAGGTGGCGATGGATTGCGTGATGTAAAGGCTTGAGAGCATATAGGAAAACACCCCGGCAGCGGCGATGATGAACAGGATCATCACGCTTTCCTTGGTGCTGTCGCGCAGCACGACCCACAGGTCACGCGGGTTCCACAGCTTATAGATCACCATCGCGATCAGCAGGCACAAAAGCGCGCCCACGGCGGCGGTTTCAGACGGTGTCGCAACACCGCCATACATCGCGTAAAGCACCCCCAGAATGATAAACAGAAACGGCAGGACGCGCGGCAGGATCTCGAACTTTTCCTTCCACGTATAGTTGCCCGTCGCCAGCAATTCACGGTTCCCGGACTTCCAGGTGGAATAAAGCGACCACGCCATGAACAGCGCCACCAACATCAGACCCGGGATCACCCCCGCCAGAAACAGCCGCCCGATCGAGGTTTCCGTGGCAATGCCGTAAACAATCATCGTGACCGAGGGCGGGATCAGAATGCCCAAGGTGCCCCCTGCCGCAATAGATCCGGCCGCCACACCGTCGGGATAGCCGCGTTTGCGCATCTCGGGGATGCCCATCTTGCCAATCGCGGCACAGGTTGCGGGGCTGGACCCGGACATCGCGGCAAACAGTGCACAGGCCCCGAGGTTCGAAATCACCAGCCCGCCCGGCACGCGGGTCAGCCAGCGTTCAAGCGCCTCGTACAGGTCGGCCCCTGCGCGTGTGGAGGCGATAGACGAGCCCATGATGATAAACATCGGGATCGACAAAAGCGCAAAGTTGTCCAGCTTTCCAAACAGGATTTCGGGCAGCAATTCAAGCGACCGCATCCCGTCAAAGATCATCAGAAATCCGGTCGACACGATCAGCAGGCCAAGGGCTACAGACACACCGGAAAACAGAACGATAATCGTGCTAAAGGCGACAAACGCACCAAGTGTAAGCGGATCCATTAGCTGTCCTCCAAGCCGAACGGCTTATCAATTTTCAGGATAACCGCGATCAGGTCGGCAATCAGTTGCAATAAAAACAGCGCAAATCCGATGGGCAGCGCAGCATAGGGTATCCACAAACGGACCCCCCAGATGGTGTCGGATTTCCAGTTGCGTTCAAACGCCAGGTGCCAGAATTCATAGCCGTGCCACAGCATGATCGCGACCATGACGGTGGACAGCGACAAGGTGAAAATCGCCATGAAATAGCGCGCACGCGGCCCCATCGACAGCGGGACCAGATCGACATTCACATGCCCGCGCAAACGCTGCACATAGGGCAGACCGACCAGCGTTGACGCAATGGCCAGATAGATCACCGCCTCGGTTTGCCAGACGGTCGATCCGTTCAGCACAAAACGGATAAAGATCATCTGACAGGTAATGCCCACCGCAGCGACGATCATCGCCGCCGAACACCAACCTGCAACCGTTGAAAGAGCAGCCACAACACGCAAGAACAGATTATCCCCTGTCCGCGCAGCGACGGCCGAGCTTTGGCCCGCCATAACACCATCCTTAGAAGTTTGAGAATTTGAGATGTGCAAGGAAGGCCGCAAATGTGCAGCCTTCCTTGAGAAGTTTATTCGACCGCGAACGCCATATCGAGCAACGCTTGACCGTCCGGCACATCTGCCACGAACGCTTTGTACGATGTTTCCTGCGCCAGGGCGCGCCATGCGTCAAAGTCGGCCTGTGTCATCTGCGCAATCTCTACGCCCGCATCACGGAACACCTGCTCGGATTCTGCATCCTGCTTTTTGGCTTCTTCCAGATAGAAGGCCTGCGCTTTGGCCGATGCATCCAGCAATGCTTTTTGCTGCGGTTCTGTCAGGCTCTCGAACTTGGATTTGTTCATCAACAATGGCTGGTACATGAACCACAACGCCACATCGCCCGCAGGGGTATAGCACGACACCTGTTCGTAAATCCGGTAGGACACGAAGGAAGACGACGACGTGTTGGCCGCTGTCAAAACGCCGGTTTGCATGGCGTTGTAAATCTCGGACGAGGCCATCGAGGCGATGGACGCCCCTGCCCCGGCCAGCATTTGTTCAAACGCCTTGCCCGCCGCGCGGGTTTGCAGGCCCTGTACGTCTTCGGGCTTGGTGATGCATTTGTCTTTGCCGACAAAACCGCCAGCCAGATAGCCGTGAACCAGAACCATGACATCGTCATCGGCCATTTTCTCTTCGAGCGCGGCCATGAAGGGCGAGGCGCTCAGACGGGCGGCGTGATCGTGGTTTTTCACCAGACCGGGCATCAACGTCAGGTTAAACGCAGGCTGTTGTCCACCCGCATAGCTTAGCGGCAGAACGGTCATATCCAGCTGCCCGCTGCTGAGGGGGCGGTATTGTTCGCGCGGCTTGAACAGCGACTTTGATCCGAAAATCTGGATCTCCAGATCCACATCCGCCGCCTTGACACCATCAGCAACGATCTGTGCGACCTGATTGCGCACATCGGCGTTCGACCATTGGTGGGACAGACGCAGGGTTTCAGCATGAGCGGCCGAACCAAGCGTAAAACAGGCAAGCGTCACGGCTGCCTTGAGTGCAGTAAATTTCATATATTCCTCCCAGAATGTGACCAAGGTCAAACGCCCCGGTTCTACGATGTCATGCTTTCCACGTTTTGCATTCCAAGTCAAATTTCTTGTATACAATTTCTTCCATATTGCATTGTTTTTCGCCTGCTGTTACAAAGCACCCATGGAAATCAGACGCGCAGACAAGATCGCCGAAACACTGGAACAGCTTGTGTTTGCAGGTAAATATCGCGACGGCGAACGTCTGGACGAAGTGAAACTTGCCGAACAGTTTTGTGTGTCACGTACCCCCGTCCGCGAGGCGCTTCAGGTGCTTGTTGCCGCCGGAATCGCCGAACAGATTCCGCGCCGTGGCGTTTTCGTGCGCCAGCCCGGCCCCGTCGAGCTGATGGAGATGTTCGAGATGATGGCCGAGCTGGAAGCGTCCTGCGGGCGGCTGGCCGCATCAAGAATGACAGAGCAGGGATTGCAACAACTGGCCGAGGCAAACGCCCGCTGCCAAGAGGCGATCACCCAGAATGACCACGCGCAATACTATGCCGAGAACGAGAAATTCCACCAGATCATCTATCGCGGGTCAGCGAACGGGTATCTGGAAAAACAAGCCTTGCGGTTGCAGAACAAGCTGCGCGCCTACCGCAAAATGCAACTGCGGTTTCGCGGCCGCATGGGCCAGTCTATGGCCGAACACCGCCAGATCGTAGAGGCGCTTGAAGCCGAAGATGCGGAAAAGGTCGCGACAGTTTTGCGCAACCACGTGGCCGTTCAGGGCGAAAAATTCCATCAGTTGATGGCGAATTTCAACAGCTAGGGTGCCGCCTGCCCGCCCCTGACGGTTTGTTGATCACAGCTTGTCCGGTGGCGTGTCACCGCGAAAAAACGCATCCAGATTATCCAGCGCCTTGAACCCCATCGCATCGCGCGTCTTGACAGTGGCACTGCCGACATGGGGCATCATCATGATGTTCTCGTGCTGCGCAAATGCCGGATTGCCGCCGGGTTCAGTGACGAAACAATCCAGACCCGCCGCCCCGACATGGCCGGATTCGACGGCTTGCAGCAGCGCCGCTTCGTCGATCAGATTGCCCCGTGCGGTGTTCACGATCACACATCCCTGCGGTAGCTTCGCAAGGCGGTCGGCGTTCATCAATCCGGTCGTTTCAGGCGTGGCAGGGCAATGCAGCGACAGGAAATCGGACACCGCCAACAGATCATCAAGGTTTTCGTGATAGGTGGCCCCTGCCTCGTCTGCCTCGGACAGGCGGCTGCGGTTGTGATAGTGGATTTCCATATCGAACCCGCGCGCCTTGCGGGCAAAAGCGCGGCCCACGCCGCCCATGCCGATAATCCCCAGCCGTGCGCCGGTGACCTGCTTGCCCACCAGAAAGGCGGGCGACCAGAAATCCCATGCGCCGGACCGCACCGTGCGGTCGCCGGCAACCGCATGACGTGCGGCCCCCAGCATCAGCATCATCGCCAGTTCGGCGGTGGCATCCGACAGCACGCCGGGCGTGTTGGTGACCGTGATCCCCTTGGCGCGCAGCGCGGGCAGATCGCAATGATCCACGCCGACAGAATGGTTCGCGACGATGCGAAGCCGCGGGTCAAGACGGGCCACGACATCCGCGCTGAAATGTTCGGAATGGCACGGGATGATCCCGTCGACCTTGGCGCTCATCGCGATGATATCTTCGGCGCTGCCCGGTGCATCGGCAGGGTCCCAGATAACCTCGTAATCGCGGCGCGCACGGTTGAGCGTCGCCGCCGAAAGGCTGCGTGTGATCCAGATCACCGGCTTGGTCATATGGTTAATCCCGTTTGTTTTTGCTTGAGGTGGCAAAGTCATAGGCCACGAACCCTAGGGTCACGACGATGATGATCACCAGGTCCGGACTGGGGACCTTGACCGCCAAAATCAGCAGGAAGACAGTGATCGTGAAAAAGGCGAAAAGAGCGAGGAAGCGGTTCATATCATGTCATTCCTTATTGTGTTGCGCCATCGGCCCAGTCGAAAAGCCATTGCGCGGTACGCATCAGTCGCGCGTCATTGCCACGCTCCCCGACCAGCTGGACGCCCATCGGCAGCCCCTCTTGCGAGGTGAGCAGCGGCAGGCTGATGCAAGGTGTGCCGCAAAAGGTCCACAGACCGTTGAAAATCGGATCGCCGGTTGTGTCCAGACCCAGCGGGGCTGGCCCGGTTGCCGACGGGCAGATCAACGCATCGCAGCGGGTCAGCAATTCGCCCAAGGCCGCGTTCAGCACCTTTGGCATATCGCAGGCCGACTGGTAATCGCGGGCAAGCACCGCGTTTCCTTCTGCAATCGCATCGCGGGTCACTTGTCCCAGCGTATCACCCATGTCGCGGGCATAGGGGTAATAGTGATAGGCCATTTCGGCAAAGTTGATCAGCTTGCGCTGGTCTGCCGCCGATTGGAAAACCGAGGGCAGCGGCAATTCGAATGCCTGATCACCAAGCGCTTCGATCAATTCGTTGAACGCTTCTTTCAGCTGTGGTTCTGCGCTTTCTTCCCAACCGGGCGGGCGCACGAAACCGAACACAGGTGCCAGCGGTGGCTTGGATGTGGCGGCGGCGTGCAGCGCGGGTGTGGGGGCAAGCGTGGTTGCGGGGTCGTCGATATCATGGCCGAACAGCACTTCGGCCAGCAAGGCAGCACCAGCCGGATCGCTGGCGAAAACACCGATGGTGTCCAGCGTTGGCGACTGGGTCAGCACCCCGCGCCGCGGGATCGCCCCGAATGTCGGCTTGTACCCGGTTACGCCGCAAAAGGATGCAGGTCGTATCACGGACCCGCCGGTTTGCGTGCCAATCGCCAGTGGCACCATGCCATCAGCGACAGCAGCGGCAGACCCTTGCGACGACCCGCCCGGCGTATGGGCCAGATTATGCGGGTTGGCGGTTTTGCCCGGATGCATGAAGGCAAGTTCGGTCGTGACCGTCTTGCCCATGATGATCGCGCCCTCTTTCTTGAGGCGTTCAACGATAAAGGCGTCGCGCAAAGGCACCCGCCCCGCATCGCCCGCGCAGCCGTTTTCAGTCGGAATGCGCAGGGTATCAATGACGTCTTTCAACCCCACCGGAAGCCCGTGCAGACGGCCCAAGGGCAGCCCCGCGCGGCGTTGGGCATCCAGCGTTTTGGCCTGCGCCCGAACGAAATCGGCGTCAAACCACGCCCACGCGCCGACCTCGGCCTCGCGGACCTCGATCCGCGCGATATAGCTTTCGACAAGGACGCTGGCATCCAGCGCACCGGATGCCAGACGGTCGCGCAGGAGCGTCACGCTGGGTGACGCCACTGTGCGATCCGATTGCTGGGCCTTATTTGCCATAGAACATTTCCGGCAAATAGAACACGATCGACGGGAAGATATACATCAGCACCATCGACAGGATCACGCAGAACAGGAACGGCATGACCCCCGCGAAAATCTGCGTCAACCGGAGTTCGGGCGGCGCGATCCCCTTGAGGTAATAGGCCGACATGGCCATGGGCGGCGTCAGGAAACTGGTTTGCAGGTTAAGCGCCACCAATATCCCAAAGAACAACGGGTCGATCCCGAACACGGCCAGAAGCGGCAGAAAGATCGGCACGAAGATGATGATGATCTCGGACCATTCCAGCGGCCAGCCCAGCAAGAAGATAATCAGCTGTGCAAGGATCAGGAACTGGATGGGTGTGAGGTCCATGCCCTGAACGAACTCGGAAATCACATGTTCCCCGCCAAGATACGAGAACACCGCCGAGAAGGTATAGGAACCGACAAACAACCAGCAAACCATCGCCGTTGTACGCAGAGTCAGATAGACGCTTTCACGCATCCGCTGCCACGTCATCGCGCGGTAGATAAAGGCCAGAAAGATACCGCCCAATGCGCCGATTGATGCCGCTTCGGTCGGGGTGGCAAGGCCGAACAGGATGGACCCCAGCACCGCAAAGATCAGGAAGGCGAGCGGCACAAAGGAAGTGATGATCATCCAAACCAGTTTGCCCATCGGCATGTCTGGCACTTCGTCGTCAGTGGGTCGGGGTGCCGAAGATGGCTGGATCAGCGACCGACCGACGATATAGACCAGATACAGGCCCACCAGTGTCAGGCCGGGCAGCAATGCCGCCGCATAAAGCCGCACGATAGAGACGTTGGTCGCGGCCGCATAAACGATCAGCATGATCGACGGCGGGATCAGAATACCCAAGGTACCACCCGCACAGATGATGCCCGCCGCAAAAGACGGATCATACCGTGCCTTGAGCATCGCAGGCAGCGCCAGCAAGCCCATCAAAGTCACAACCGCCCCCACGATCCCCGTGGCCGTCGCGAACAAGGCGCAAGTGATCAGCGCCGCAACACCCATGGAGCCGGGAACGTTTTTGGACGCGACGTTCAAGGTGGTGAACAGACGGTCAACGATGTTGGACCGCTCGACGATATAGCCCATGAACAAAAACAACGGCACGGCGGTCAGAACTTCGTTCGACATCACCGTAAAGGTCTGGTTCACGAATAAATCGAATATTCGGTTGTTAAATAACCCCTCGAACCAGGTTGACCATTGGTCCCACTGCCCCGCGGTTTCATCTAATCGGTCAAAGCTGCGCCACATGCGGCGTGCATCGAAATAGGCGTAATAGCCAAAGCCGATGCCCATCGCCATGAGCGTGAATGCAATCGGGAAGCCTAGGAAAACAAAGATGATGAACAGGCCCAACATCATCAGGGCAATATGCGGATCGGTCATGTGATATGGTCTTTCTCGGCCTTATTGGCTTCTTGCATCAAAAGGTCTTCGGTCTCGAAAACATCTTCGTCGGCCTCTACCCAATAGTTGTCTCTGATTGCGATGATGCAGCGGCATACTTGTCCAATGCCCTGAATAAACAGCAAGATACCCGCCGCTACGATCACCGCTTTGAACTGGTAGATCGGCACGCCTGCGGGGCTGTTGACCGACACTTCGCCATATTGCCACGACCGGGCGGCATATTTCCAGCCGGCCAGGATCAACGCGATAACGCCGGGAAAGAAGAACACGATGTACAAGACAATGTCGATTTTGCCTTGGGTCTTGGGCTGCAAAAGCCGGTACAGGAAATCGCCCCGTACATGCCCACCCCGCGACAGCGTATAGGCCCCGCCCATCATGAACAGCGTTCCATACATGATAAACGACACATCCAGCGCCCATGCGGTCGGGTTGTTCATGACGTAGCGCACGAACACTTCGTAACCGGTGCCAATCGACATCAGCAAAATGAGCCAGGCAAATGATTTGCCAAACCAAGCGGAGAGGTTATCGGCGAACCGAATAATTGATAACATGATACTCCCTTACCTCGCATAAAAACCCCGGCATAAAGAATGCCGAGGTTCGTTTCGCCACTCAGACCTTAGCGGTCAAAGTTTGATCTTGCCGGGGAAGTAGTGCTCGTAAGCCAACCCGTAATCAGGCGCGTTCATCAGCTCGTAGTACGAGACACGGCTGACCCAGTCACGCTGGCTGTCCAGGCATTTCTTCATGAACGGATCTGTTTCCAGTTCTGGAATCAGTTCGTCCCATGCCTTGAGCTGCGCATCGAGGATTTCTTTGGAGGTGCGGCGTACGTTCACGCCTGCATCGTTCTGCAAGAATTGCAGATCCGCAGAGTACCGGTTCATCGCCTTGGCTGTGTTTGCCGTCGACACCGCTTCGACACCGTATTTCAGGATCGCCTGAATGTCGGGGTCCAGATCTTCCAAGAAGGTCTTGGAGAACAGGAATTCGAAGCTTTCGGATGCCTGGTGGTACGAGGACAGATAGTAGTTCTTGGCAACGTCCTGCGCGCCAAAGTCTTTATCCGACGACGGGTTGTTGAATTCGAACGCGTCAATCACGCCACGTTCCATCGCAGGCACGATTTCACCGCCGGGCAACTGCGCCACGGACATGCCAAGCTTGGCCATCAGGTCAGCCGCAAGGCCAACTGTGCGATATTTGAAGCCCTGCAAGTCGGCAACGGTGTTCACTTCTTCTTTGAACCAGCCAAAGGGCTGCGCGAACATCGGGAAGCCCATGTAGCCAACAACGTCGAGACCCATGATATCCTGCGTCAGTTCATTATACAGCGCCTGACCGCCACCTTCATAGAACCACGACAGCATGGTCGTTGCGGAACCGCCGAAAACAGGGCCCGTGCCGAACAGGGACGCGGCTTTGTTTTTGCCGTACCAGTAAACAGGAACCGAGTGCGCGGCATCAATCAGACCGTCGTTCACAGCATCCAGAACCTGGAACGCGGCAACAACAGCACCGGCTGGCAACACGTCTACCTTGACGCGGCCGCCCGACATTTCCTCGACGCGCGACGCATAATCGCGGGCAAAGTCCTGCCAGATGTTGGCGTCATTCCAAGATGTCTGCATCTTGATCACAAGCGGCGCTTGCGCAAGAACGGCAGGTGCAGCCAGCATACCACCAGCAGCAGCGCCACCGGCAACGGCGGATTTTGTCAGAAACGACCGCCGGTTAAGGTTTTTATTTTCCGTCATATTTTCTCCTCCCAGAGTGATCGCGCTTAGGCCCTCGCAGTTTGCGGCGCATAGGACGACCCGAAGCTCTAGGGTAAATCGTTCATACGCAGAAGCAAGAATGTTTGCGCAAACATCGAAAAATAAATGCATATGCACAAAAATCGGGGCGCAGAACTGCACTCTGCGCCCCGATGAAACGGCCTTCTGATTGTATCAGCGTGGTTTATGTTTCGGATTGATTGATTTCGCCTGACGGTTTGTCAGGAACGGCTCCCCACCGATGCCCCATCAATCAACTGTAGCTGCCTTGGAGCCCGCCTCCCAGCGGGCTCCAAAACCTGAATTAACGCAGAAGCAGTTTGGCTTCATACTTCTTGAGCGTTGCACGTGCCGTCCGGTAGCCCTTCATGCCGACCTCTGTCTCAAGCTCTGGGAAGAGTGCGAGGATTTCATCGCGCTGCTCTGCCCCAAGGCCGTCGATGGTATAGTCACCCGGATAGAAGCTTTCCGTCCACGTTCCATCCGACAGCACGACTTCGTGACGCTCGAACATAAAGTGGATGTAGCTCGTCTGGGATACATCAACGTGACAGATCCCGTCCTTGCCAACAAAGTGCTTGGCGGCTGCGAGAACTTCCGGCTCGTCGAAATACATCGACGCTCCTTTATCCGCGATCAGCATCCGGTGGTTCGGCGATACCATTATATCACGCTCTGGCATGTTTTCACCCAAAGACCCTGCCTTGATCAGAACCGGCTTCAGCTCTGGCCGTGCGATAAAGTCTTTTTGCGTCAACGATTTCTGACCGACCCACGCGATTTCCTGCAAACCGTTGTCGCGGGTGATAACCCGATCGCCCGGTTGCAGATCTTCGACGCGGACCTGGCCTTTTGCCGTCGCAATCAACGTGCCCGGCGTAAAGCAAGGGACGATGCTTTCGATGTTGGTAAAGTCCAACCGGCCTGTGTCGTTCCCGGCGGCGTCCGTCAAGACAATCGTCCCGTCGAAACCGTCATTGGGGCTGTCACCGTCAATCGTATCACCGGGGTCATTATCCGGGGTGATGTTTTCAAGACGATACCCGCCGCCGTTCAACGAACCGGTAAGGTCGATGACGTCAAAGTCGCTTGGGTCAGACCCGCTGCCACCGTCGATGGTGTCGCCGCCGTTGACATCAAGGAAGGTATCCTGCCCGTCATCGCCGCGCATGCTGTCATTGCCGGCCCCGCCGCGAATGGTGTCGTTGTCGCCGCCACCGCTGATGGTGTCGTCGCCAGAGCCGCCCAGCAATTCGTCATTGCCAAAGCCACCCAGCAGGCTGTCGTTGCCGGCCCCGCCGGACACCGCGTCGTTATCTTCGCCGCCGTCGATGGTATCGTTACCTTCGCCGCCGAAAAGATTGTCATCACCGCGTACACCGCTGATGCTGTCGTCGCCGTCGCCACCGTCTACGGTGTCATTGTCGCCAGCCGCAAAGATCGTGTCGTTGCCGTCACCACCACGGATGCTGTCTTCGCCAAAGCCGCCCGTGATAGAGTCGTCTCCGGTGCCGCCGTCGATGGTGTCGTTGCCCTGACCACCGTCAATGGTGTCGTTGCCGTCGCCGCCCAGGACGCTGTCGTGATCATTGCCCGCAAAGATGGAGTCGTTGCCAACGCCGCCGTCAATGACATCATCGCCTTGTGCGCCGAGGATGGTATCATCGCCCTGCCCCCCCAGAATGGTGTCATTGCCGATACCGCCATCAAGGCTGTCATCGTCGATCCCGCCGTCGATATAGTCGTTGTCGGCACCACCAAAGATGGTGTCGTCATCGTCTTCACCGTACAGAACGTCGTCGCCGGCACCGCCTTCGATCAGATCCTTGCCGTTGTTCGGCTGTGGATCCAGCGCGTCAATGATATCACCATCGACACCTGCAATGGTTTCAGGACCGAAGCCACCCCAGATCGTGTCGTTGCCGTCATTGCCGCGCAACGTATCGGAGCCATGGCTGCCGATGATGCTGTCGTTGCCGTCACCACCGCTTACAAAGTCGTCGTCAATACCGGCGTTGATTGAATCGTGGCCCGTCCCGCCAAAGATCGTGTCGGCATCATCGCCAGTACGGATGGTGTCATTGCCCGCACCACCATCGACATAGTCGCGGCTGTCGTCCGGGTTCGGATCACCTGTGCCAAAGAACGGGTTCGGGATTGTCGCGCCGGTCAGCGGGTTCGTGATGAACTGCTGGTCGTTCGGATAATCCGAGAACGTATCGACACCGGCAATGATGGAGTCGTTGCCATCGTTGCCAAAGATGCTGTCCGAGCCTTGGATATCTGTGATGATATCGTCGCCCTCGCCACCGGTGATGGTATCGTCGTCGATCCCGCCTTCGATGACATCGTCACCGATACCACCGTCGATCACATCCGCATCGTCACCACCGTCGATGGTGTCGTTGCCGGCCCCCCCGTTGATCGTGTCTTTGTTGTCATTCGGGTTCGGATCCTGATCGAATGGTTCCGAGATCAAAGGCAGATCGGCATCCGGCACCCCGGCAACACCCGGCTCATCACCCGAGATAACGTCGTTGCCATCGCCACCATCCAGGCTGTCATTGCCATCGCCGCCGTCCAGCAGGTCGTCGCCCGCGCCGCCGTCGAGGATGTCATTGCCGCCTTCGCCTGCGATGGTGTCATTGCCACCGCCCGCTGCAACGCTGTCGTCGCCGCCGCCGGTGCTGATGTTGTCGCCGCCGTCAGAGCCGGTGACCGTGTCATTGCCGCCGCCAAGGGCGATGTTCTCGATTTCCTCGAAGGAAGTCGTGTCAACGCCATCGGTGATCGTGCCGGTTTCCGGCGCGGTCAGAACCACGGTCAGGTTGTCGTTGATGCCGGTGCTGTCGATGGTATCGCCATCGGTCTCGCCCAGTTCGCCGCCCACAATCACGTCGCTGTCCAGACCGTCGGTCAGAACAAACGTATCGTCGCCCGATCCGCCGTCCACGGTGTCATCGCCGTTGCCGCTGTTGATCGTGTCGTCGCCACCATTGCCAAAGATCGTGTCGTTATCCCCGTCGGTGCCGTCAATCTGGTCGCCCTGCGCGTCGGTATAGCCGGGGTTCATCACCTCGCCCGTTTCCAACCCGTCGACCGGACCGACAATCGTGCCATCATTCACAACGGTAAAGTTGATCTCTTCGAAGTTCTCGAAGGTGATGTCGCCGACCTGGCCTGCTTCGTCACCGGCGGTGATTTTGAAGTCACCAAGCGGTGCCACTGCGGGCAGAATGCCGTCCGGCGAGGTATAGCTTAGAATATCGCTGAGCAGGTAATCCTCGCCCGGACCAAAGGCCGTCACGGTGCCGTCAAGCGCCGTCACGGTCCCGACCGAATTGTCGTCCAACCCGATGATATCCGTGGGGATATCGCCTGCGTTGATCGCCGTGGTCAGGGTGATCACGTCAGGCTCAAGCTGTTCGCCGGCCACGAAATTCTCGACGCTGGTCACCGTATCTGTGGTGCCGTCGACGACCTTTTCGACCGTGCCGTTGCCGCTGTCATCCACGTTGACGATGATCCGCTCGGCCGGCAGGGAGCCGTCCGCGTCATAGCTATCCGTGCCCGCGCCACCGTCGATGGTGTCGCTGCCGGTGGAGCCGATCACCACATCCGCGTCGTCGCCTGCGGCAATGTTGTCATCGCCCGCGCCGCCGTCGATGGTGTCTTGACCGGCACCGCCCGTGATCGTGTCGGCATCGTCGCCTGCATTGATGCTGTCGGCCCCGTCGCCACCATTGATGGTGTCGTTGCCCGCGCCGCCCGACAGGGTGTCATTGCCGATCCCGCCGTCGATGCTGTCATTGCCATCGCCGCCGTCCAGCAGGTCGTCGCCCGCGCCGCCGTCGAGGATGTCATTGCCGCCTTCGCCTGCGATGGTGTCATTGCCACCGCCCGCTGCAACGCTGTCGTCGCCGCCGCCGGTGCTGATGTTGTCGCCGCCGTCAGAGCCGGTGACCGTGTCATTGCCGCCGCCAAGGGCGATGTTCTCGATTTCCTCGAAGGAAGTCGTGTCAACGCCATCGGTGATCGTGCCGGTTTCCGGTGCGCTCAGAACCACGGTCAGGTTGTCGTTGATGCCGGTGCTGTCGATGGTATCGCCACCGGTCTCGCCCAGTTCGCCGCCCACAATCACGTCGCTGTCCAGACCGTCGGTCAGAACAAACGTATCGTCGCCCGATCCGCCGTCAACGGTGTCATCGCCGTTGCCGCTGTTGATCGTGTCGTCGCCACCATTGCCAAAGATCGTGTCGTTATCCCCGTCGGTGCCGTCAATCTGGTCACCCTGCGCGTCGGTATAGCCGGGGTTCATCACCTCGCCCGTTTCCAACCCGTCAACCGGACCGACATAGGGGGTGCCAAGGATGATTTCGATTTCGGTAAAGGTGAAGGATCCCGCAGGGTTACCCGCGCTATCAAACAGGTTAACCGTGCCGTTCTGGCCGTTGCCGTTGCTGTCAGGGGTCAGGTCGGTCAGGCGGAAGTTCACGCTGCGCAGATCCAGCGTATCCGTATCGGTGTTGATCAATGCATCGGGGTTAAAGCCGCCCGCGCCGCCGTCAACGACATCGCCGGCCGTGCCTCCGATGATCGTATCCTGATCCGCACCACCGCTGATGACGTCGGCACCTTCGCCGCCGGTCAGCAAATCACGGTCATCGCCACCAATCAGCGTGTCGTTATCGGCACCCCCTTCGATCGTGTCATTGCCAGCGCCGCCGTCAATGAAATCTTCGCCTTCGTCGCCCATAAGGGAGTCGTTGCCAAAGCCCGCGCCGCCAACAGATGCATCAACAGGCGCGTCGAAATAGACATCGGTGATGTTGATCGCGGCCAGATTGCCCGGGGACAGGGTTTGCACCATTGTGTGGGTGATCTCAAGGTAATCAACCGGACCTGCGATGTTCACCAAGGCGGAGTAGGTCGGATCGGTATCGGCCCCCTCCCCGCCGGTGCTGATCAGGGTTTCATTGCCACCGATGCCATCGAGGTTCTGCGCCGTGATGCCACCGCCGGTGGATACGTCGATCGGCGTGCGTGTGCCATCGGGGCCAACGGCTACGATCACGACTTTCGATGCGTTGTCGATGTCGTTGATGCGGAAACTGACGTTGGTCACATCCTTGGAGAAATCAAGCTTGTAGGTCGCGCGTTCTCCGTCTTCGTTGGCAAGCGATGCCAGCGAGCTGTAGGGGTTGGTCGCCTCGGCATCGCCGGTGATCGAATGGACCTTTTGCTGGTCGGTCGAGAATGTTGTTTCAGGTGTTTTGTACGCATTGGTGACCGAGAATGCGACATCTACGTTGCCGGTGTCCTGGGTGAAGCCGCCGGACAGGTTGTCGTTGTTATCAACGGCGGTGCTGTCGCTTGGATCGGGAGCCTTGTCCCATTCAAAGCTTTCGCGCACGGTTTCGCCGGTTGGCGTGGGGGAACCTGCGGCGTTGTTGTCCCCATAAATGGTGTCATTGCCCGTGCCGCCAGCGATGGTGTCATCGCCGTTGTTGCCTTCGATATAGTCGGTGCCGGAGCCCCCTTCGATGGAGTCGTTGCCGCCTTCGCCAAAGATGGTGTCATTGCCGGCATCGCCCATGATGACGTCGTCGCCGCCCTCGTCACCGGCACCGACTTCGCCTGTTAGTGCGTCATAGTACATCTCGGTCACGTTGATGCCGGAGTTGGTATAGCCATCCTGCGTATGCGTCAGAACAATGCGGCTTACCGGGCCGGGAATGTCGACATTCAGGTTATATGTGCCCGAGTTTACGGCACCGTCGCCGCCATTGCTGTCAGCCGTATCAGCGCCCGCCACCAGATCGGTGTCGCGCAATGTCAGGCCGGAGCCACCGGTCAGGTTTACGGTAATCGGGTTACCATCCACATCGAATGCGGTGATCTTGACCACACCATCGGTGTCTATATCGTTGACGTTGAACGAAACGTTCGTCACGGCTGTCGAGAAGTCCCAGCTGAATTCGCCGGTGTTGCCATAGCCGTTTGTGATCGACTGGAGCGAGCTGTTGTCATCAACCGGATCACCGTTCGAGACAATGCCGTCGGTGTTCAGCAGGACTGTTCCTGCGTCCGACTCGTGGCTGCCGGAATCAACAGTGCGCGCATAGGTAACGGTGACGTTGCCGGTATCCTGGGTGAAACCGCTGTCGATTTGGGCACCGCTGACGCCTTCCCATTCAAAGTTCTCGCGGACGGTCGCCGTCTGGCTGCCGCTGTCGCCAAAGATCACATCGTCACCTTCGCCACCCGAAATCGTGTCGTCACCAAAGGTGCCGTCATCCAGGATCAACGAGGCCGGGTTGTCGAAATAGACATCCGTGACGTTGACGCCAGAGTTGCTGGAGGTGGTCGCGGTGTGAATGAATTCGATCCGCGAAACCGGGCCTTCGATGGATACGTTTACCGAGTATTTCGAGCCGGTTGCCGCTTCGTCACCGCCCAGGCTTTTGGCTGTGTCGACACCGAACAAGCCATCTGAATCGATCAGCTGAACGCCCGAACCACCGGTCAGATCGACATCGATCAGATTGCCAGCCGCATCATAGGCGAGCACTTTGACCTGGCCGCCATTGTCGATATCGTTGATATTGAACGACACATTCCCAACAGCCTGATCAAAGCGCAATTCAAAGGCTGTTTTGCCCGAATTATTTGCCAATGTCTCAAACGCACTGTGTTGATTGATTGCACTGCCGTCCCCGACAATGCCCGATACGTTCTGCTGGTCGTAGGTGTATTCTTGGGTGGCGTAGTTATAGGGCGAATAGGTCTTCAGCTCGAATGTCACATTCACGGTGCCTGTGTTTTGCACAAAGCCCGCCTTGAGGTTGTCATCTTCGTCGATGGAGGTGCCGTTGCCGCTTGGGTCGGGCGCTTTCGACCATTCAAAGCTTTCGCGTGCCGCATCTTCCAGGTTGGACACACCCCCGTCACCAAACAACACGTCATTGCCGTCTTGACCCAGAATGCTGTCGTCACCCGACCCGCCAAAGACGGAGTCATTGCCTTCGCCAGCCAGAACCGTGTCGTTCCCGCCGCGCGCCAGAATGATATCGTCGTTCGATCCGACATTTCCAAAGACGGCGTCGTTCGCATCCACGCGGTCCCCGTCGGGGTCGCCCGTGTAGGCCAGGTTGATCAGATCATTATTGCCGGAACCATCAACGATACCATCCTTGCCAGTAGGGGGTGGTGTTGGTGTCGAGCTTGTCTTTGTGCCGAAACAAAGATCAATCAGGCTGCCAAGAAAAAGTGTCATTTGGTCGTCTCCAAAGTCTGGTTGGGCGCGCTAGGACTGAGCTGTCCGCCTCGTATCTGTGATAGGCCCGGTCACCGGGCGAAGCGTATTCAGTTCAAGCCGCGCCGTGCGCCGCCTTTAATTTCGTGCCGCGACCGTGGAAAACTTCCACCGCCGCTGGTTAATGGGTTAAACAAATCAACTGGGTGCAATCGTGCAAACAGACGGGCAATATATGTGCCGTGGACAAGGCTCATGGGAAAAACATGTGGTTTCGTTTTAACGCGAATGGGGTGATTAGACGAAGATGCACAGGCAGGGCCGCCGGTCAGACCGTGGTCGGTTCCGGCTTGTACAATCGGTGCTTTCAGCATCTCGACTTTTTCAAATCTGGTCATCATCTTCTTCTCCTCCACCCGTCAACCGAACGGGCTGCAAGATTGCAGCAAACGCAATGAACCCAAGGCGCACTCCAGCGGTCAAACGACGACCCGCAGTGAACTTCGGCCCTTCTGAAGGGAAGACAAGTCGCAAGCGACTTAACACGGCACAAATTATGCCAATGTAACATTCGACAGCTTAGCAGCATGGCGAACACATCTATCCCGTACACAAAAGTACGCGTTCAATGCGGCCGCCCCCGTGACCTTTAGACTTTGCCCCCCAGTTGGGCCTTTACTTTATATCCTTGCCAAGAGGTTGCTGGAAGGGAAAAATACCATAACGGTTAAGTGCAAATTGTCATAAAATCATAGGTAGAGAGTGTGCCGGAAGGGTAACATCAACCCTCGCGTGTTTATTGTTTCAATATCCCTGAAACACGCTTTGCGGCCTCCCCCGTGAAACCCCCACATATTAAGAGAAAATTAGCAAATTGGGGAAAACAGCCGGTTCATTGTGTCATTTATGGAAACACCGGACAAAAAGCTTGGATGCGGGGCCCTGCGGCGGCTTCATCACGATATGTTCAAGCCACATTGGAACCAATGCCCAAAAATTAGCACCGTTTGTTCACGATCGGGACCCAAACGCCTTATTTTGGACGAATCGCCGCCCAGACCTCGTCACGCCATTTAGGGCCATCAACTGACCGGGTCAGCGCGCTCAAGACGGCCCCGCCCCCGGCGACAGCGCAGCGTTTTCAGGCCCGGTCTGCGTCAAGTGACCTGCCGATAATCTCTTTCATGATCTCTGATGTACCGGCATAAATACGCTCGACCCGCGCATCCACATAGGCCTGCGCGATGGGGTATTCCTCCATATATCCGTAGCCGCCGAACAGTTGCAGACACTGGTCCACAACCCGTCCCAACAGTTCCGAATGGTGCAATTTCCCCGCCGATGCCTGAACCGGGTCCAGCTTGCCGTCGATCCGCAGCTGGATCAACGCGTCGCAAAACGCGCGCCCCGCCATGAGCTCGGCCTTGACCGCAGCCAGTGCAAAACGGGTGTTCTGAAAATCCAGGATACGTTTGCCAAAGGCTTTGCGTTCTTTGACGTAGTCCACGGTCAGGTCAAAGATACCCTCGGCGCGGGCCTGACATTGTACAGAAATCAGCAACCGTTCCTGCGCCAGTTCCTGCATCAAATAGCTAAATCCCCTATTCTCCTGACCGATCAGGTTTTCCGCGGGCACGAACACATCCTCAAAGAACAATTCAGCCGTGTCGTTGCCGTGCTGCCCGATCTTGCGCAGATTACGGCCCCTGCTGAACCCTTCCATGTCGCGCTCAATCGCAAAAAGGGAAATGCCCTTGGCCCCCTTGTCGGGGTCGGTGATGCAGGCCGTCACCACGATATCGGCGTTTTTCCCGTTGGTGATAAAGGTCTTTTGCCCGTTGATCTTCCAGCCGTTGCCATGGGGTTCGGCGCGGGTCTTGATGGCGGCGAGATCGCTGCCGGTTCCCGGTTCTGTCATCGCGACTGCACCGATAATGTCGCCCGTCACCATCTTGGGCAGCACGCGCGATTTCAACTCGTCGCTGCCATGATTGTTGATGTAAGGCGTCACAATCAGCGAATGCAGCGAAAACCCCGGCCCGGTCGCCCCGATGCGGCCCAGTTCTTCGGCAACAATGATGTCGAACAGGATGCCTTGGCCGATGCCGCCATAGTCCTCGGCCAGCCAGGCGTTCAACAGGCCAAGGGCACCGGCCTCTTGCCAGTCGGCTTTTGGAACCCGCTGGTTTTCGCCCCATTCGGCAAGACGCGGTTTTACCTTTTCCTCGCAATAGCGGCGCACCATGTCGCGAAACTGGTCATGCTCGTTTGTGAACAACGTGCGGGGAAAAATCGACATGGCTGGCCTCCGTCAGGACTGGCCACAGATGCCCTACCGCCAAAGCGACCCCTGACATACCTGCGGCATCTTTCGCAGTCTGCGACGGTCTGTCAGCGCGGGTCAACCTCTGCCGCGATCCGCGAGGTTTTGTGCGTCACGTAAAGACGGTTCATGAAGGCCGCGATGAACACCGCCGTCAGGATCAACACGATCGTCGGGGCCGGTGCACTGTCGATGAAAAAGCTAAGATAGGTGCCCGCGAACATCGAAAGCGTGCAAACCACCACCGATGCAATCAGCATCGGGCCAAAGCTGCGCACCAGTAGAAACGCAATCGCCCCCGGTGTGATCAGCAACGCCACAGCAAGGATCAATCCCGTCGCCGTCAGGGTCGAGACGATGGTCAGCGACAGCACCGCAAGCAAGCCGTAATGCAGCACGCCGGTTCTCAGACCGCTGGCCTGCGCCTGGGCCGGATCGAAGGCATGCAGCAGCAGGTCTTTCCACTTCAGCACCATGAACGCCGTCACAAAGGCCGAGATGATGCCCGCCGTCCACAGATCCTGCGGGCCGACCCCCAGCATGTTGCCGAACAGGATGTGATCCAGATGCTGGTTGGTTGAAATCGACGTGTACATGATGATCCCGATCCCGAACATCCCCGAGAAAACGACCCCCATCACGGTGTCCTGCTTGATCCGGCTGTTATGGCTCAGATACCCCGTCAGCAGGGCACAAGACATACCGGCGGCAAAGGCACCAATGATCAGCGGGATGCCCGTGATCCATGCCAGCACCACCCCCGGCAGCACCGCATGGCTGACCGCATCGCCCATCAGCGCCCAGCCCTTGAGCACCAGAAAACACGACAGCAATGCCGTGGGCGGGGCCACCAGCAGCACGATCCAAAAGGCGTTTTGCATGAAGGGAAACTGGAACGGGAACAGTAAGGTCTCGATCATGACCGGGCCTCTTGACGCAAGGATTGCAACGCCTGGGCCGCCTTGCGCCGCGCCGCCAGCACGCCGTGTTTGGGCGCAAAGACAAACGCCAGCAGGAAGATCGCGGTTTGCAACGTGACGATCACACCGCCCGTGGCACCGTCCAGAAAATAGCTGGCATAGGCCCCCAGAAACCCCGTGAGCGTGCCGATGATCACCGACACAATAATAAGGCGCGGAAACCGGTCACAGAGCAGATAGGCCGTGGCACCCGGGGTGACCACCATCGCAATCACCAGAAACGCGCCCACTGTCATCATCGCGGCCACAACCGCAGCCGACAGCAGCATAAAGAATATCGCCTTCAGCAGGTCCGGCTTGAGCCCGATGGACCGCGCATGGTTCTCGTCAAAAAACGTGACCATCAGGTCTTTCCATTTCAGCAGCAGAACCGTCAGGCACACCACCCCGATGATCGCCAGTTGAATGATATCCGACGGCGCGATGGCCAGAATATTGCCCATGATAATGGTCTGGATACTAACCGACATGGGCGACAGCGACACCATGAACAGCCCCAGCCCGAAAAACGAGGTAAAGATAATGCCGATGATCACGTCGATCTTGAGCCCCGAACGCCCCGACAAAAACAACATCGCCCCCGCCGCCAGACCGCCCGCCAGAAACGCCCCAAGCGCAAAGGGCAGACCCAGCATATAGGCCCCCGCCACGCCGGGCACGACAGAGTGGCTCAGCGCGTCGCCGATCAGCGACCAGCCCTTCAGCATCAGATAGCAGGACAAAAATGCACATACCGCGCCAACCATGGCCGACACCCACATGGCGTTGAACATATAGCCGTAGCCGAACGGCTCTAGCAGCAGGTCGATCATGTGTCGTCCCCGGTTTTCACCCGGGCCTCGCCATAGTGAATAAAGGGGCGTTCATCGTCGGTGATGATCCGCAGTTCGCGGCCGTCATCGTCTTCATGCAGGTCGTCCCCCCCCAGGGTAAAGTGGCGCAGCACACCGCCAAACGCCAGTTCAAGGTTGTCATGGGTAAAGACCGTTTCGGTCGGACCGTAGGCAAGGATCGTGCCCTTGACCAACACGGTGCGGTCGCAAAATTCGGGCACGGAGCCAAGGTTATGGGTCGAGACCAGCATCACACGGCCCTCGTCGCGCAATTCGCGCAGCAAGGCGACGATCTGGTCCTCGGTCTTGACGTCGACGCCCGTGAAAGGCTCATCCAACAAGATCACCCGACCATCCTGCGCCAAAGCGCGGGCCAGAAACACGCGTTTGCGTTGACCACCGGACAATTCGCCAATCTGGCGGTCGCGGAATTCGGTCATGTTCACGCGGCGCAATGCCTCGTCCACGGCGGCGTGATCGGCGGCCTTGGGACGGCGCAAAAACCCCATATGGCCATAGCGCCCCATCATCACCACATCCTGCACCAGCACCGGAAAGGCCCAATCGACCTCTTCGGATTGGGGCACATAGGCAACAAGGTTCTCGCGCAGGGCCTCGCGCACCGTTTTGCCCAGCAGTCTGATTTCGCCTGCGGCGGCGGGCACGAAGCCCATGATGGCCTTGAACAGCGTAGATTTGCCCGCGCCGTTCACCCCCACCAATGCCGTGATCGTACCGCGCGGGATTTCGAAACTCGCATCATAAAGCGCGGTGTGACCGTTGCGATAGGTCACGGTCACATTATGCGCAGAGATGCCGCTGTCTTGGGGCGGGAAATGCTCAGCGTCGTGTTGGATTTCGGCGCGCGTCATATCTGTTTTCCGATCACTTCAAATTTTCCGATAACCCGTCCGCAATGGTCTGCGCTGTTACCCGCAACAGATCAAGATAGCTGGGTACTGGCCCCTCGGCGGTGCTGAGGCTGTCAACATACAAGACCCCTCCAAAGGCCGCGCCGGTTTCGCGCGCGATCTGTTTGGCAGGCGAGGTGTTGACGGTGCTTTCGCAGAACACGACAGGGATATCATTGGCGCGTACTTCGTCGATGACCTTGCGGACCTGCTGCGGTGTGCCGGTCTGGTCAGCGTTCATCGGCCATAGATACAGCTCTTTCATCCCGAAATCGCGCGCAAGATAGCTGAACGCCCCTTCGCAGGTGACCAGCCAGCGTTTGTCTTCGGGGATCTGCGCCACGCGGTCGCGCAACGGGGTGATCGTATCACGGATTTCGCCCTTATACCGCTCTGCATTGGCCATATAGGTCGCTGCATTGTCAGGGTCATATTGCGCAAAAGCGGCGGCGATGTTGTCGACATAGATCAACGCATTATCCAGACCCATCCACGCATGGGGGTTGGGCTTGCCTTCGTAATCCCCGGCCGAGATCGAAATCGGATCAATGCCGTCGGTCAAAGTCACCGACGGGATATCGCCAAGGTTGGACAGAAACTGTTCGAACCACAGTTCGAGGTTCATACCGTTCCACAAGATCAGATCCGCATCGACCGCCCCCACAATATCGCGCGGGGTCGGCTCATAGCCGTGAATTTCGGCACCCGGCTTGGTGATCGAAACCACCTCGGCTGCGTCCCCTGCCACCTGCTGGGCGATGTCGGCCAAAACCGTAAAGGTTGTCACCACCTTGAAATCCGCCGCCCAAACGGGGCCGGTCGCCATCATAACTGCCGCAGCAACCGTCGATAACAATGATTTCTTCACCGAAGCCTCCATACCCCATTTGCCTTGCTACATGTAAATGCGAATTATTCGCAGATGTCAAATATGCGAATGAGAATAGTTCGCAAAAACTTGCAGGGACGGAAAAACTTGCATAAAGTCAGGGCAACGCAAGGATGGTGACCGCATTGGAAAACGACCCCGATTACAGACAATTGCTGCGCGACGCAGGGCTGCGCGTCACCCCGCAGCGGGCGTCAATAGTGACGATCCTGTCTGAAACCGATGACCACCCCAATGTCGAAGACCTGTATGAAAAGGCGCGCGCGCTGGATGATACGGTATCGGTCGCCACGGTTTACCGCACCATGTCTGTGCTGGAAAATGCCGGTCTGGTGCGCAAGCTGGTGATGGATGACGCCCCTGCCCGCTATGAAATGATGCCCCACACCGATCACGACCATCTGGTTGACGTCGACAGCGGCGATCTGGTTGAAATTCCCGGCACCGAAATCGCCGAACTTATGGGCCGCGTGGCCGCCGAATTAGGGTACCAGATTGTCAGCCACCATACAGTGATCCGCGCCCGCAAGACGTGACAGGGCCTAGCGCGGGCCTTGCTGCGTGACACCTTGCCTACTTGGCGTCTGCATCCACCAAAGACCGCACCATCGCGGCGGCACCAACGGCGACACTGCGCAAAATCAGGTCGTTCGGAATATCACGGTTCAGCCAGTCGCGCATGGGGCCGAAGGCCGACAGAAACACCATCAGGTTTGACACGATATCAAGGCGGCGGTCTTCGGTATCGATCCCCAGCCGCAGGCTCAGCTGATCGGCCAGATCCTTCATCGCGGCATATTCGCGGGCATGCAGCGCGTGGCGATCTTCGGCTTGCATATGCGGCACGCAACGATAGGCCAACAATGTGCCCTTGCGTTTATGGGCCCAGCATTCGCGGAAATACTGTTCAATCGCATCCTCAAGGGACACAGATTGATCTTGCAGCATCACCGACAGGGTCGGCACGTCCTCGCGGAACCAAAGCTGGTTCAACAGGCGGCGCAGGATGTCATTCTTGTTGGCGATATAGTCATAGATGCTGGCCTGATTCACACCCGAGCGCGCGCAAATATCGCGTATGGTGGTGGCCGCGAACCCCTTTTCCAGCAACAGCTCCAACGCGGCATCGCAAATCTGTTCGCGACGGCTTTGGATCAGGTCCTGGTTCTGAACGCTTGTGATGTCTGCCTCGGCCAACGTCTGCTTGCGCAGGGCGTGAAGACGTTCGGGGTAAACGGTCGCAGACGTGGTTTCGGGCATCAAGAGTTCCTTTTTTCAAAGAAACCTAGCTACTTTCGATATGTGAAACAACTAGGAAGGTGTCGCCAGACCGACAAAGCAAAACCCGCCAATGCAGGGCAAAGGCGGGTTTCAAAAACCGTCGATCCAGGATCAAGGGTTATTCATCAAGGCCGATCGCCACGAAACGTGGATCACCGGCACGGCGCACCAGCAGCAGCAAGGATTTGCGCCCTGCATCGCGAGCCTCGGTCACCCGGTCTTCCAGATCCGCAATCGTTGTGATGCTTTGCTGGCCTGCCTCTGTGATCACGTCGCCCTTGCGCAGCCCCTTTTCGAAGGCTTCCGATGCCTCGTCGACCTCGATCACAGCCAAACCGTTGGTGCTTTCATCCGCGTCGTATTCTTCGCGCATGTCATCGGTCAGCGGAGTGACGGTCAGACCCAGCATGGACACTGTTTCGGGGCCTTGCGGCTCTGCACCTTCTTCGGGGTCGGCAGCAGGGGTGCTGTCGTCTTCTGCGTCTTCGCGGCGGCCAAGGGTGACTTTCAACGTCTGGGTTTTGCCCTCGCGCAGGACCGTGACGCGCACGGCGGCCCCCACGGCGCTGTTGCCAACCTGACGGACCAAACCACGGGTGTCTTGGACTTCGACGCCGGCAAAGCTCATGATCACGTCACCGGTTTTCAGACCGGCATCTTTTGCAGGGCCGTCCGGCACGTCGGTGATCAAGGCACCGGTTGCAGTCGACAGACCCATCGCATCGGCCACGTCCTGCGTCACATCCTGAATGCGCACGCCCAGCCAGCCACGGCGGGTTTCGCCGAATTCCTTGAGCTGGTCCACAACCCGGGTCACCACGTTCGACGCCATGGAAAACCCGATCCCGATAGAGCCGCCGTTGGGCGACAGGATCGCGGTGTTCACACCGATCACGGCCCCGTCCATGTTGAACAACGGCCCGCCAGAGTTGCCACGGTTGATCGCGGCGTCGGTCTGGATGTAGTCGTCATACGTGCCTGACAATGCACGGTTGCGCGCCGACACGATCCCGGCCGAGACAGAGAACCCCTGCCCCAGCGGGTTGCCCATTGCGATCACCCAATCGCCCACGCGCGCGGCATTGCTGTCGCCGAATGTGACAAAGGGCAACGGGTTCGGGGCTTCGACCTTGAGCAGGGCAATATCGGTGTTGGGGTCGGTCCCGATCACCTTGGCGGTCAGTTCCTCGCCCGAGAAAAACTCGATCGTGATCTCGTCCGCGCCCTCGATGACGTGGTTGTTCGTCACGACATACCCGTCTTCGGAAATCACAAACCCGGACCCAAGCGCGGATGATTTGCGCGGCGACGGGGTCTGGCCGTCGTTGTTGCGGTCCTGAAACTCGCGAAAGTAATCTTCGAAGGGGGAGCCTTCGGGCACAATGCCGCGCGGGCCGGTACGCCCTTCGACCGTGGTCGAGGTCGTGATGTTGACGACCGAGGGGCTGATCTTTTCAGCGAGCGGTGCCAGGCTTTCCGGCTTGGCATAGGCCATGACGGTCTGCATCAGCACAAAGGCAAGGGCCAGCATACCCATCATCAGCCATTTGAACTGTGGCGACGGGGCGATTGATTTTGACACGGATACGGCCTTCGGCTGCATTCATCATCTCCTGAACAAAGGGCGGGGCCACAAGACCCCCATTTCCTGACACCAGAGTGCATCCGCAGTTCCAGTGCTGCAAGCTGAAAGATGGGGTCGATCACGCGCAATTCAACAGGCATCGGGCGCGGGCAGATCAAGTTACCAAAGATTCAGTGTGTGTTTGGGGGGCTACCCGAACTTTGTTACGGTTCAGGTTCGTTCGGCGAAGGTATGCTTTGCTCAAGCCCCCTCTTAGTGAAGATCGGCAAGAAGCCGGTTAGCCTCCAAATGCGGAAGCGTATAGCACTTCGCCTTTGGCCCGCTCGGTCTGGAATGCGAGCGCCAGCATGTATTCCGTGGGGACCTCGCCGTATGTAAGATCACCGGGAGATGAAAAGCCGAAGCGGCCATAGTAGGTCGGGTCGCCTAAAAGGACACAACCGGCGGCGTCGAGTGACCGAAGCCTCTCCAGACCTTTTTCAATCAACTGCCGACCTATTCCTGCACGTTGACGCGCCGGTTGAACCGAAACGGGGCCAAGGCCGAACCAATGTCCCTGAGAACTCGATAGAGTCACCGGAGAAAAGGCAATATGGCCAACGATCTGATCTTCCTCCACAGCGACGAGTGAGAGGACAAGGTTACCGCTTTCACGAAGGCGATCAACGATCTGCGGTTCACTGCCATCGCTCATTTCGACTGGTGCAAAGGCGATTTTTGTTAGCGTATATATCGCTGCTTCGTCGCCGGGGATTTCATCACGTATTCTCATGATGTAACTTTTACCATCAAAGTTCTTTGACGGAAATCCTATCTTGAAACACCTAAGCTGTTGCAGTGTGCCAGACTAAAGCCGCTGTTCATGTGCATCGCCGAATTGGTGTAATCGGGCTCAAACCAGACGCTAGGCCTTAGACTGAAGGCTACATCTCGAAGGTCGACAATAAGAGTGCGCCCATCCCTGAACCCAAAAACCAAAAGGGCCAGCGCGATGGCTGGCCCTTTCAAATCTTGGATCACCGAGAGCGGCTTTAGTTGCCTTCACCCTCGACCGAGCGGCTGCCCTGATCAGAGCGCAGGTAGTTGAAGAACTCGCTGTCCGGCGACATCACCATGGTCGAGTTCTTGCCCTGCAACGCTATTTCATAGGCGCTCAGCGAACGGTAAAATTCAAAGAATTCCGCGTCCTTGGAATAGGCCTCGGCAAAGATCTTGTTGCGCGCGGCGTCTGCTTCACCTTCGATGATGCGGGCATCACGGCGGGCTTCCGACAGGATTTCCTCGTAGGTACGATCCGCAAGGGCCGTCACACGCTGTGCGGCCTCGCGGCCACGGGCGCGTTCATCGGTCGCTTCGCGGGCACGTTCCGCAATCATACGCTGCAATGTCGCGTCAAAGTTCTGCTCTGGCAGGTTGGTCTGGCGCAAACGCACGTCGACCACATCCAGACCCAAAGCCTGCGCACGTGCATCAGACCGTTCGCGGATCTGATCCATCAGCGCCGACCGTTCGGGCGACAGGATCGTGTTCGATGTGACACCTTGCGAACCCAGAACCGCACGGATCTGACCATCAAGAATACCGTTGAGCTGGATTTCAGCCTGACGGGCCCCATCGGCACCCAAGGCCTGACGGAACTGGCGGATGTCCCCGATGCGGTACAGAACGAAGGCATCCACTTCCAAACGACGGTCATCGGCTGGCGTGACTTCGATCATCGGGGTTTCAAGCGACAGGATACGGTCGTCATAACGCACGACTTCGTCCAGCAGCGGGATTTTGAACCCGATGCCCGCGGTTTCACGCACCTGCTTGATCTGGCCAAAGCGCAGCACCAATGCTTTTTCACGTTCATCAACGATAAAGATCGAGGACAATACAGCAATCGCTGCAATCACGATTACGGGGATAATGAGATTTGCCTTATGCATCAGTTTGACCCCCGGTTCGAGCTACGCAATTCGTTGAGCGGCAGATAGGGAACAACGCCCTGCCCGCCTCCGTCCTGGTTATTCTCAAGAATGATCTTGTCGACATCGCCCAGGACTTTCTCCATCGTTTCAAGGTACAGACGCTTGCGCGTCACTTCGGGTGCTGCCGTATATTCGGTCAGAACCGCCTCAAAGCGGCTTGCCTCACCCACAGCATCGTTCACAACGCGCGCCCGGTAGCCTTCGGCGGCTTCGAGCAATTGCGCGGATTGACCACGTGCTTCGGCGGTACGCTGGTTGGCATAGGCGTCGGCCTGACGTTCAACCCGGTCACGTTCCTGCTCGGCGGCCTGAACATCGCGGAAGGCGTCGATGACGGATTCTTGTGACACCCGGCCATTGTCATCGGTCACTGTGACCGTCTGGCTGGGCGGATCCACCTTGTTAAAGTTGACGCGGATGATGTTGATACCGGTCTGGCGGTTGTCCAATGTGGTTTGGATCAGCTCGCGGGCCGTTGCTTCGATTGTGGCACGGTCACGGTTCAGGATCGGTGCCAGTTCGGATTGCGCAATGATTTCGCGCATGGCCGATTCAGAAATCGCCCGCACAGAGGCCGTGGGGTCACGCAGCGAGAATTTGAAATCCTGCGCGTTCTTCACGTTCCAGACCACCTGAAAATCGATATCGACGATGTTTTCGTCCGTGGTCAGCATCAAGCCTTCGTTGTCGCCACCGGTACGGCCGGCACCGATGGTTTCGGCGCGGTTGGTGGTGACGTCAAAGACTTCGGCAGTGACAACGGGCCAAGGCGCAAAGTTCAGACCTTCGGTGCCGATGCCCGAAAATTCACCAAGGAACAGTTCAATCGACTGCTGTTCAGGGCGCACGGTGTAAAAGCTGGCCATCCCCCACAACACGACTGCCGCCAAAGCACCCAGACCGATTGTGCCACGGGTGAAACGCGGGCCGTTGCTGCCCATGCCGCCGCCGGAACCACCGGTGCCCCGGTTGCCGCCCTTGCCGCCCATCAGAACGCGCAGCTGTTCCTGGCCTTTTTTCACCAGCTCGTCAATTTCGGGTATTTGTGGTTTGTCGCCACCGGGGCCACGGCCCCCGCCAGTTGGTCGTTGTCCAGTCGGTTTGTTCTGGTCACCGCCAGGTTTATCGCCGCCTGAGTTTCCTCCGCCGCCCCAAGGGCCGCCTGTATTTCCAGCCATTAACTCTTCCCTATTATGACCGCGAATGCGGTCTCGTCTCGTTCAAACTTGGGCATAGATGCCCGGATTTCAAGCTGTGCGCGTTGGTGTGCGCATCGTGACCAGTTCTTCGGACATGGTCGGATGTACCGCACATGTCGCGTCAAACTGCTCTTTCGTCAGCCCCGCTTTGACCGCGATGCCCACAAGCTGGATCAGCTCGCCCGCATTTGGTGCGACGATGTGGCACCCCAAAACAACGCGGGTATTCTGACACACGATCAGTTTCATCATCACGCGCTGGTTCTGTTCGGCAAAAGCGGTTTGCATGGGGCGGAACGAGGTCGCATAGATCTCGACCGGTCCAGCGTCGCGCGCATCTTCCTCGCTCAGACCCACGGTGCCCATTTCGGGCTGGGTAAAGATCGCCGACGGGATCAGGTCGTGATCCACAGGTGTCGGGTTTCCGGCAAAGACCGTCTGGACAAACGCCATGCCTTCGCGGATTGCGACAGGTGTCAGGTTCACGCGGTTTGTCACATCGCCGATGGCATAGATCGACGGCACGCCGGTCTGGCTATATTCGTTCACCTTGATCTCGCGGCCCCGGCCGAGGGTCACGCCGACCTCTTCCAGACCCATATCCTGAGTCATCGGGGTGCGGCCTGTGGCGAACAGCACCATGTCAAAGACTTTTTCGCGGCCATTGGTGGACTTGACCCAGATCGGGCCCTGTGTCCCATCGCGGGCGGAAGCATTGTGACGGTTCAACTCTCCGGCCTGATCGACGGTGGCCCCCATGGCCGCGCCCAAATTGCCGGGGTTGGTGGTTTCGTCACGGTCCCGTTCAAGCGCCATTTCAACGATGTTGGTGCCGGTGTGGATGTCGATACCATTCTCGCGCATCGATTCAGCGACCAGACCACGGGCTTCGTCATCAAAACCGCGCAGGATTTGCGCCCCGCGGTAATACTGCGTCACCTCGACACCCAGCCCCTGCAAGATGCAGGCGAATTCGCAAGCGATATAGCCACCGCCAACAATCAGGATCGACTTGGGCAGCTGTTCCAGATGAAAGATATCATCCGACACAATCCCCAAATCCGCATTCGGCAGATCGGGCCGCACGGGGCGGCCACCGGTTGCAATCAAGATGTGCTTGGCGGTTTTCACCTCGCCGGTGGACAGTTCCACCGTATGCGCGTCCTTGATCGTGGCGCGCGCATCAAAGGTTTCAACGCCGGACCCGGCCAGCAGCTTGCGGTACACGGCTTCAAGACGGTCCAGTTCAGCGCTCATACGCTTGCGGAATGCATGCCAGTCAAAGGTGCCGGGCTTGATGTCCCAACCATAGGCCTGCGCCTCGTCCGCCAAACCGGCATAGCCCGATGCGAACACCATCAGCTTTTTCGGCACACAGCCCCGGATCACGCAGGTACCGCCATAGCGGTCTTCCTCGGCCAGACCGACCTTGGCCCCGTGTTCGCTGGCCGCGACACGCGCAGCACGCACGCCCCCCGAACCGCCACCAATTACGAACAGATCAAAATCGAAATCACTCATTGGTTGCGGGCCTTTAATATCTATTAGTCGTTCAGGTCGGAAAACAGGTTATCCGTCTCGACGAAATCCATACGGTCACGGTCAACGGTACCTTCGTTGATGTCGCGCACTTCGACGCGGCCATCACCATAGCCGATGACCACGGCATCACAGATATCAATGAACAGCCCGTTTTCAACAACGCCGGGCATCTGATTTAGCACCAGCGACAATTGGCGCGCATTGCCAATCCGGTTCAGGTGCAAATCCATGATGTAATTGCCCTCGTCGGTGATAAAGGGAATGTCGCCATTCATCCGCAAGGTTGACGTACGGCCCAGCACATCCATCGAAATCAGCGTTTCTTCGACCAAGGCCTGGGTCGTTTGCCAGCCAAAGGGGATCACCTCGATCGGGAGGGGGAATGCGCCAAGGGTTTCGACCTCTTTGCCGATATCCGCGATCACCACCATTTGGTCAGAGGCCGTCGCCACGATTTTTTCTTGCAGCAAGGCCCCGCCGCCACCCTTGATCAGGTTCAGTTCGCCGTCAAATTCATCGGCACCGTCAATGGTCAGGTCCAGCCATTTCGCCTCGTCCAGGCTGATGACTTCGATTCCCACTTCGCGGGCAAGCTGTGCGGTGCGGGTCGATGTCGGCACACCTTTGATCCGCAGACCATCATCGCGCACCATTTCGCCCAAGCAGCGCACCAACCAGGCAGCGGTTGATCCGGTGCCCAGCCCGACGCGCATGCCGTCTTCGACAAATTGCGCGGCACGTTTCGCGGCTACAAATTTCGCCTTGTCAATTGGTGACAGTTCTCCGGCCATGATAGCGACTCCTGATTTATCGCTGCCCTTATAGACTCTGACGGCGGTGGGTGCGACCCCTCAAAACCCGCAACGGCGCGACAGGTTTACGCGATGCTGCAATTTGTGTCCGCAGCACGCTGTAGCGCCCCATTACGGCCCAAACCAGCCACGTTTTCCCGCGCTGCCTTCTGCAATGCGCGCGAATATGTCGTTTTCAATCGCTCTGCCCGCCCGTAATCGGCTAACACAGCAAAATGAACAGCTATATCCTTCATTATGCGCCCGACAACGCGTCGCTTATCATCCGATTGGCGCTCGAGGCGTTGGGCCAGCCCTATCGCACCGTTCTGGTTGACCGTGCCACAGCGGCGCAAACGTCGCCGGGCTATCTGGCGCTGAACCCGCATGGTTTGATCCCCGTGCTGGAATGCCCCGATGGCGCGATCTTTGAAACCGGTGCGATCCTGCTTTGGCTTGCCGACCGGCATGGCGAATTGGCCCCGAAAATCCACAACCCCAAACGCGCAGATTTCCTCAAGTGGTTGTTTTTCATCTCAAACACCGTTCATCCGGCGTTGCGCATGACGTTTTACCCTGAAAAATACGCAGGCCCCGATCCCGCCCATCAGTCCGCCTTGCGTCACACCATGCAAACCGCCTTGGCACGTCATCTGAAATCGCTCGATGCACGGGCGGCGCAGGGGCCTTTCGACATGGCGCTCCAGTTTTACCTTGCCGCCTTGCTGCGCTGGTGCGTGCTGTACCCCGTGCAAAAGGACCACGACTGGTTCGATCTGGATGATCTGCCCCACCTCAAGGCGATGTGCCTGTCGCTTGAAACCCTGCCCTGTACGGCTGCCGCCCAAAAGGCCGAAGGGCTTGGCCCCACGCCGTTTTCCGCACCGCAATACGCCACCCCACCCCAAGGAAGTGCCACCTGATGTTTCTCTCTGTCTTCGATATGTTCAAAGTCGGTATTGGTCCGTCCTCCTCGCACACCATGGGGCCGATGGTGGCCGCCGCGCGGTTCCTGGACCAGATGCGCGCGTCACCGTTCAAATTTGCAGGTTTGCGCGCGTCGCTGCACGGCAGCCTTGCCTTTACCGGTGTCGGTCACGCCACCGACCGCGCCACAATCCTTGGCCTCGCGGGTTTCACCCCTCAGGAATATGACCACGCGCAAGCCGAAGCCGTCTTGGCCGAAATTCACGAAACCAACCAGATCACCCTGCCGGATTTCGGCGCGCTAAAGTTCAACCCGAAAACGGATATGATCTTTGACTATGATCTGAAGCTGCCCGGCCACGCCAATGGCATGATGCTGATGGCCACCGATGCCCAAGGCGACGTCACCCTGCGCGAGACCTATTATTCCATCGGCGGCGGCTTTGTGATGACCGAGGCGGAACTGGCCGCGGGCAAGGACACGGATGAAGGCGCGCCCGTGCCCTTCCCGTTCAAATCCGCCGCCGAGATGCTTGAGATGGCCAAGACGTCGGGCAAATCCATCGCCGGTATGAAACGCGCGAACGAAGAATCACGCGGCGGTGCGGCGCATCTGCGCGACGGGTCCAAACGCCTGTGGCAGGTGATGAACGATTGCATCAATCGCGGGCTGGAAACCGGTGGCATCCTGCCCGGCGGTCTGAACGTCAAACGCCGTGCCAAGGGCATTCATGACGCATTACTGGCTGAACGCGGTCTGAACCAGCAAGCACCCCACACGATCAACGACTGGATGAGCGTTTACGCCATGGCGGTGAACGAGGAAAACGCCGCCGGGGGTCAGGTTGTCACTGCGCCCACCAACGGGGCTGCTGGTGTCATGCCCGCGACCTTGCGCTATTACCTCGATCACGTGCCCGGCGCGTCAGAGGCGCATATCGAAGACTTCCTGCTGACGGCCGCAGCGATTGGCGGGCTGGTGAAATTCAACGCCTCGATCTCCGGTGCCGAAGCAGGCTGTCAGGCCGAAGTCGGATCGGCCGCCGCCATGTCAGCCGCCGGATTATGCGCCGTGATGGGCGGCACCCCCGAACAGATCGAAAATGCCGCCGAAATCGCGTTGGAACACCATCTTGGCATGACCTGCGATCCGGTCCGCGGGCTGGTGCAGGTGCCCTGCATCGAACGCAACGGCCTTGGCGCGATCAAGGCGGTATCGGCGGCGTCACTGGCGCTGCGCGGCGATGGCACGCATCTGGTGCCGCTGGATGCCTGTATCGAAACCATGCGCCAGACCGGTGCGGACATGTCTGAAAAATACAAGGAAACCTCGCTTGGCGGCTTGGCCGTGAACGTGCCCAACTGCTGATCTGACGCAGCGGCAGCGCGCAAAGCGGCGCTTGACCCCGCCCGCCCTTTGCAAGACGCTGACGTCT
Organism: Sulfitobacter sp. SH22; assembly: GCF_965641905.1. Classification (NCBI taxonomy): domain Bacteria; kingdom Pseudomonadati; phylum Pseudomonadota; class Alphaproteobacteria; order Rhodobacterales; family Roseobacteraceae; genus Sulfitobacter; species Sulfitobacter sp. SH22. The sequence goes on along the minus strand of NZ_OZ282573.1, from coordinate 233,969 downwards.
GTCAGGAAACGTAGGGAGCGACATCATGGAACTGGAACAGGCAATGCTGGGGCGTCGCAGCATCAGGGGTTTTACCAAAGACCCGGTGTCGCGCGAGTTGCTGGAAGAGATCATTGCGCTGGCCAACCGCGCGCCCTCTTCGATGAACACCCAGCCGTGGCATTTTCACGTCCTGACGGGCCAACCGCTCGAAAACGTCCGCGAGGGCAATTCCACCCGCATGTTGCAAGGGGTGCCGCCGGTCCGCGAAATCAGCGATCACGGGGCCTATGCCGGTGTGCACCGCGAACGACAGGTCGACATTGCCAAACAGCTTTTCGCCGCCATGGGCATTGAACGCGAAGACAAGGAACGCCGTCAGGATTGGGTGATGCGCGGTTTCCGCCAGTTCGATGCGCCCGTGTCCATCGTCGTGTGTTTCGACAAGTCGCTGGATGACAACGGCACCATCGCGCATTTCGATCTGGGGGCGGTGACCTATGGTCTGGTGCTTGCCGCCTGGAGCAAAGGGTTGGGGTCGGTCATCAACGGTCAGGGGATCATGCAATCGCCGGTCGTGCGTGAACATGCGCAAATCCCCGACGATCAGGTGATCATGACCTGTGTGGCGCTTGGGTGGCCGGATGAAAGTTTCTCGGCGAATGACGTGAAATCGGTGCGCCGCCCAGTTGACGCTGTGGCGCGGTTCGTGGGCTTTGACAGCTGAAATCGGGCGTCCGCTTGATTAACTTTTTGCAGCCCATTTCCGGGCGAACTGGCATCGGCCGCCGCCCGGAAAATATATTTTTTGCAAGCATTTGGCCGCGCTTTGCTCATGCTTTGCGTCAGAATTAATTAACGTGAATTAATCTTGAACAGGAGGTTAAAACGGTGGGGCGCGGTGCGGGGTTTCTTAACAGTTTGACCCTTTTGATTCCTGATCTGCCTTGGTTTAGATCAAGGGAAATCCACCCGCCGCAATGCCTTGCACGACACAGCTGCACCATCACATTAGAATTTACAAAGATGAACGCGCCGTGACCTCATAGCCGCGTTCTTCGGGCTCATCATCGACCAATTCCTGTGGAAATCCGTCCGCCAGTATTTTCAGGCCCGTCGCGTCCTCCAGCCGTTCTATTATCCGGTCGGATTGCGCGCGTTCCCCATAGCGTTTTTGCCCGTCTGTCATGATGTCGATGATCAGCGGGGATACTTCCAAGGGAACCGCGAAATCATCCGCAAGCTTTTGAAAAAGCCCGATATCCTTTTGGATCAGGTCCATGGTAAAGTTCACGTCCCGCGACCCCGACAGGATCAGCTGGCTTTCGGTTTCATGGACAAAGGACGTGCCGGAAGACATCGCGATGGCCTGATAGGTTGTCGCCAAATCCATGCCTGCGGCTTTCATCACCGTCATCGCCTCGCAGACCGAGATCAGGTTCACGGTCGCAAGGTAATTCGTCATCACCTTGAGAACCGAGGCTGTGCCGATATCCCCGGTATGCAAAACGCGCCGCCCCATCAGCGTCAGCAATGGCAGGATGCGATCGAACGTGGGTCTGTCACAGGCGGCGAAAATGCTGATGTTGCCGGTATCGGCACGGTGACAGCCGCCTGAAACCGGGCAATCGACCGCAGCACCGCCCGCCGCGATCACCTCAGCGCCAAGGCGCTTGATCTCGGCGGCATCTGTCGTCGACATCTCCATCCAGATCTTGCCGGGGCCGACATGGGGCAGCATTTCTGTTACCACCGCCGCCGATGCCGCCGGGCTGGGCAGGCAGGTGATCACCACATCGCAGGTCTGCATCAGATCGGCAGGCGATGCGCCATCCTTGGCCCCCGCCGCCACCTTGGCCGCCACAAAATCAGCATTCAGATCATGAACATAAAGGTCCACGCCGTTGCGCAGCAAACTGCCCGAGAGCTTGCCGCCCACATTGCCCAACCCGATAAACCCAACTTTCATCTGCCTGCTCCCCTTTAAAGTTAACGATAGGTGAACCGCCCCAACCCCGACAGGTCGCGCCTGTTTGCGACACCTGCCCCGCTGACTGCGCAAAGGTGCGGATTTGCACAGATTTGGTTCGCGACTGCGATATTGCGAGACAGGCGGCACGACCCTATCTTCATCCCAACCCATGATAGGAGAGCGACAATGTCCCTCAGACCCACACTCGAGACCCGCGCGGCTGTTCCCACCCTTGAGGGGGCGGGCGTCAAGCTGCACCGCGCATTTGGCTTTCAGGACCCAAGCGAGCTGGACCCTTTTTTGCTGTTTGATGATTTCCGCAACGAACGCCCGCAGGATTTCGAACGCGGTTTTCCGTGGCATCCCCACCGCGGCATCGAAACAATCACCTATGTGCTGGCCGGCACGGTTGATCACGGCGATTCGCTGGGCAATGTCGGCACACTGGGGGCGGGCGATGTGCAGTGGATGACCGCAGGGTCGGGCATTTTGCATCAGGAAATGCCGCACGGTAATGCGCGCGGCCAGATGCATGGCTTCCAGCTTTGGGGAAACCTGCCAGCCGCGCAAAAGATGACCGCGCCGCGCTATCAGGATGTCACGGCCAAGGATATTCCGGTGATCACCGATGATGACGGCACCGTCGTCAAAGTCATTACCGGCGAATTCTGGGGCAAGACCGGCCCCGTCGATGGCATTGCCGCCGATCCGCAATATCTGGATATTACCGTGCCAGCCGGTGTCAAAAAGACTTTCAGGATCGACACCTACCGCCGTGCCTTTGCCTATGTCTTTGAGGGGGCGGCGGCCTTTGCAGATGCGTCGAAACCTTCTGGCGTGTTGCTGGAAAAGGAAATCGCCGGCGAAGAGGTGAACATCCGCGATCTGAGCGGCGATCGGACGTTGATCCGCTTTGGTACCGGCGACGAAGTGACCTTGCAGGCCGGGCCAGAGGGGGTGCGTTTCTTGCTGATATCAGGCGCGCCGATTGATGAACCGGTGGCGTGGCATGGCCCCATCGTGATGAACACACAGGCCGAACTGCGTCAGGCGATGCGCGATCTGAACAACGGCACGTTCATCAAAGCGGCCCATTAAATCAACGGGGTACGGGCAGCCATGCCCTACCCCGACATCACCGATTTGCGCACCATATCCCAATATTGCGCAATGACCTGATCCAGCGACAGGCGGCCCCCGGCGCGGAACCATGTGTTCACCCCGGTAAGCATGGCGATCACGGCAAGGGTCGCGATCTTGGTGTCAGCTATGGCAAAATCGCCCGTCGCGGCACCGCTTCGCAAGATATCTTCCAGACGGTCCTCGTATTTGCGGCGCAGCGCTTCGACCGTGCTGAAATTCTCGGGCGTCAGATTGCGCAATTCCATGTAGGAAATGAAAACCTCGTCCGGGCGGTCGGCGTGAAACCGGATGTGAAAATCCACGAATTTGCGCAGCCGGTCCAGGGGGGAAAGCCCGATGTCATCCTCCCATGCCTCCAGGAGTTCTTCCATATGGGCGCAAAGCAGGGTGAAAAGCAGCGTTTGCTTGTCGGGCGTGTAATTATACAGTGCGCCCGCCTGCACGCCAACCTCGCTCGCGAGGGCCCGCATCGACACGGCGGCATAGCCATTTTTCGCGAACAACCGCAAGGCGGCCTCTCGGACTTTGGGTCCGGTGATGTCTGAATGTGATCCGGTCGTGCGTGCCATGATCAAAGGCTAATTGAACAACCGTTCAAAGGCAAACCCCGCTTGCGCGAAAACCGTTGCTGGTGCATGAATTGACCCCATGAACACTCGCGCCCTTTCCGGCCTTTGCGCCCTTGCCCTGCTGCTGCCCGCCGCTTGCACGCAGTTTCCGGCCCTTGATAGCCGTGCAACGCCTGAAATGCTGGCCGCGCAATATCCCGCTTTGGTGCCTGTTGATCCGCTTTTGGCGCAGGCCACTGCCGGTCAGGTTGATACGGGCCAGACCGAACAGGCTTTGGCGGCCCGGGTTGCCGGATTGCAGGCGCGTGCGGCCCGGTTGCGCGGCTCGGTTCTGACGGGTGTGGAAAAGCAGCGTTTGTCCCAAGGGCTGAGATAGGCAAATTTGTAACTGGCTGCGTTGCACGTAGGGTTTGAACCCGTTACATCGCCGCCATAGAATAGTCTTGGCGCGCCCGCGCATCATCTTAAAGGAACTGCATATGTCACATCCGCTTCAGTCTGGGCCACTTCGTCTTGGGATTGCCGGATTGGGCACGGTGGGTGTGGGCGTTGTGCGCATTATCCGCAAGCAGGCCGCTTTGCTTGAGGCACGCACAGGCCGCGCGATCACCATTTCTGCCGTATCCGCCCGCAGCAAGGGCAAAGACCGCGGCGTGAACCTGTCGGACTACGCATGGGAGGACGATCCCGTCGCATTGGCCAAGCGCGATGATGTCGATGTGTTTGTCGAATTGATCGGTGGCGACGAAGGTCCGGCCAAGGACGCAACCGAAGCCGCTTTGGCGGCGGGCAAGGATGTTGTGACCGCGAACAAGGCCATGCTGGCGATCCATGGTCAGGCACTGGCAGAACAGGCCGAGGCCGCAGGCAAGAATATCCGCTATGAGGCGGCGGTCGCGGGTGGCATTCCCGTGATCAAGGTGTTGAGCGAAGGGTTGGCCGGCAATCAGATCACCCGCGTGATGGGCGTGATGAACGGATCGTGCAACTATATCCTGACCCGCATGGAAGACGCGGGCCTGCCCTATGAGGATGTGTTCGCCGAAGCGGACGGGTTGGGCTATCTTGAGGCAGATCCGGCGCTGGATGTGGGCGGCATCGACGCCGCGCATAAGCTGGCGATCCTGTCGTCGATCGCATTCGGGTCACGCGTTGATTTCAACGGCATTCACCTTGAGGGCATCGAGCGGGTCAGCATCGAAGACATCCGCGCGGCCGCTGGCATGGGCTACAAGATCAAATTGCTGGGGGTTGCCCAGATGACCGGTCGCGGGCTTGAGCAACGTATGCAGCCCTGCCTTGTGCCTGATACATCGCCGTTGGGGCAATTGTCCGGCGGCACAAATATGATCGTGCTTGAGGGCGACGCCGTTGGCCAGATCGTGTTGCGCGGCCCCGGTGCCGGCGAAGGCCCGACTGCCAGCGCCGTTTTGTCCGACATCTGCGATCTTGCCCGTGGCTGGCAGGGGCCGGTGTTTGGTCAAAAGGCCAGCACCCTGACCGATGCCACATCCGCCATGTCGCAGGCCCCCGCAGCATTCTATCTGCGCATGGGTCTGCTGGACAAACCCGGTGCCCTGGCCAAGGTCGCGACCGTATTGGGCGAAGCAGGCATCAGCATCGACCGGATGCGCCAGACCGAACACCGCACCGATCATGCGCCGGTTTTGATCGTCACCCACAAAACCACCCGCAACGCGCTGGATGAAGCCTTGACCGCGATGGCAGGCACAGGCGTCCTGGCGAGTGATCCCGTTGCCCTGCGGATCGAAGACCTTTGACCCCGTTTCAACCAGACTGATTTCTAAAAGGACCGTTAAAAATGACCTCTTCCGCCGAATTCAAAGACCGCATGTTGTCGCTGGGCCTTGCCCGCGTATCCGAAGCCGCTGCATTGGCGTCGGCCAAGCTGATCGGGCGCGGCGATGAAAAAGCGGCGGATCAGGCGGCGGTCAATGCCATGCGCGAGCAGCTGAACCTGCTGGATATTGCAGGCGTTGTAGTCATCGGCGAAGGCGAACGGGACGAGGCACCGATGCTGTACATCGGCGAGGAAGTCGGCACCGGCAACGGCCCCGGTGTTGATATCGCGCTGGACCCGCTTGAAGGCACCACGCTGACCGCCAAGGATATGCCAAACGCGCTGACCGTGATTGCAATGGGGCCGCGCGGGTCCATGCTGCACGCACCTGATGTGTATATGGACAAGCTGGCCATCGGGCCGGGCTACGCCGCCGATGTGGTCACATTGGACATGACGCCTGCCGAACGCGTGCAGGCCCTTGCCGCTGCCAAAGGCTGCACCCCGCAAGACATCACCGTTTGCATCCTTGAGCGCCCCCGCCACGAGGAAATGATCACGCAGGTCCGTGAAACCGGCGCGGCGATCCGGTTGATCTCGGATGGTGATGTGGCCGGCGTGATGCATTGTTCGGAACCCGGCACCGGCATCGACATGTATATGGGATCAGGCGGTGCCCCCGAAGGCGTGCTGGCCGCCGCCGCGTTGAAATGTATGGGCGGGCAGATGTATGGCCGCCTGTTGTTCCGCAATGATGACGAACGTGGCCGCGCCGACAAGGCCGGGATCACCGATCTGGACCGCATCTATACCCGCGATGAAATGGTCACCCAAGACGTGATCTTTGCCGCGACCGGCGTGACCGGCGGGACCTTGCTGCCCGGCGTCAAACGCGAACCCGGCTGGCTGACAACCGAAACGCTGATCATGCGGTCGAAATCCGGTTCGGTGCGGCGGATCAATTACCGCACACCGGCTGACCAGCACTAAGCAGACCAGGCGCAGGGCCCCTGCGTGAATAATGGATAAAAACGGATCGAGGGATGCATGAGCTTTTTAGGTGTTGATGCGTCCCTTACGGGCCGCAAATGGGTCGGCCCCGGAGTCGAAATCGAACGCGCCACCGAGGTGCTGTTGCAGCAAACCGCCCTGCCTCAGGCCTTGTGTCAGGTGTTGGCCCGCCGTGGCGTAAGCGCCGCCGAGGCCGAACAGTTCCTTGCCCCCTCCTTGCGCGACCTGCTGCCCGATCCGCGTTCCCTGCGCGACATGGAAAAGGCGGCGACGCGGTTTCTGGGCGCTGTCAAATCCCGTCAACGCATCGCGGTCTTTGCCGATTATGACGTGGATGGTGGCAGTTCAGCCGCGCTGCTGCTGGTCTGGCTGCGCGACATGGGCTGTCAGGCGACGCTTTATATCCCCGACCGGATCGACGAAGGCTATGGCCCCAATGACGAGGCCATGGCCGCGCTGGCCGCCAAGCACGACCTGATCATCTGTGTCGATTGCGGAACCCTATCGCACGGGCCGATTGCGGCCGCCGTGGGCGCGGATGTCATTGTTCTGGATCACCACCTTGGCGGCGAAACCCTGCCCGATGCGGTCGCCGTGGTGAACCCCAACCGTCAAGACGAGGACGGCGCGCTGGCCCATCTATGCGCCGCTGGCGTGGTGTTCCTGATGTTGGTAGAGGCGGGTCGCCAATTGCGCGAGGCCGGCACGCGCGGGCCAGATCTGATGGCGCTGCTGGATCTTGTTGCCCTTGCCACCGTGGCCGATGTGGCCCCGCTGATCGGCGTGAACCGCGCCTTTGTACGTCAGGGCTTGCGGGTGATGGCGCGGCGCGACCGCGTGGGTCTGGCCGCACTTGCCGATATTGCACGCATGGACACCGCCCCCGCGTCCTATCATCTGGGGTTTCTGCTGGGCCCCCGGATCAACGCGGGCGGGCGCATCGGCCAAGCGGACCTTGGCGCGCGCCTGTTGGCCACCAACGACCCTCACGAGGCCGCCGCCTTGGCCGAACGGCTCGATACCCTGAACACCGAACGCCGCGATGTTGAAAACGCCGTGCGCGCCGTGGCGCTGGATCAGGCCGAGGCACGCGGCTTTGACGCGCCGCTGGTCTGGGCATCGGGTGCGGGCTGGCATCCTGGCGTCGTGGGAATCGTTGCCTCGCGCCTCAAGGAAGCGTCAAACCGCCCCTCCGTTGTGATCGGATTCGAGGATGGCATTGGCAAAGGGTCGGGCCGATCGGTTTCGGGCATTGATCTGGGCGCGCCGATCCAACGGCTGGCCGCCGAAGGATTGCTGATCAAGGGCGGTGGCCACAAGATGGCCGCAGGGCTGACAGTGGCCGAAGACAAGCTGGACGCCGCGATGGCGCGTCTGGCAGAGCTGCTGGAGAAGCAAGGTGCCCATCTGGCCGGTGCCGCCGATCTGCGCCTTGACGGGATGCTGATGCCGGCCGCTGCCACCGTTGAACTGGCGGAGCAAATCGAACAGGCGGGCCCTTTTGGTGCCGGTGCCCCTGCCCCGCGCTACGTCTTTGCCGATATGCAGATTCGTTTTGCCAAGCGCGTCGGCGAAAGCCACCTGAAAATCAGCTTTGGCGATGGCGGCGGCGGTGCTGGCGTCAAAATGGATGCCATCGCTTTTGGTGCATTCGACGGCCCCCTTGGTCCGGCGCTTGAAAACCACGGCGGTGCACGGTTTCACCTGGCCGGCCGGTTGGACATCAATAGCTGGCGCGGACGGCAATCAGTACAACTTCGACTGGAAGACGCGGCCCCTGCGTAAAAGTTTTTCGTTTTTTGGCAATTTGCACTTGCGCCCTTTCGCGCGATTGCCTAATGAACCGCTCACAAGCTAAGTGGCCCGTTCGTCTATCGGTTAGGACGTCAGGTTTTCAACCTGAAAAGAGGGGTTCGACTCCCCTACGGGCTGCCACTTGTCCTTCCAAACATTTGATCTTGTTGGCCCATTCCCATTGGGCTGCAACACGGCGCAGCGTCTGTTCCTTGCACGAGAAACCAGGTGCTGCAGCGTTTATTGCGCAGGAAACCCCGCCCGATTGTTCAAATATCATCTGGTCGGGCGGTACATCACCTTGCAACGCCCAGCGCCAACAGCGATTTTCCTCGCTAACGCTCCCCTCACTGAGCTCTCCCCCGGACTTTACCCGCCACGCTTGCGGCACGTTTCTGTGGATGGCCTAGGGAACTTTCACCCCCATGAAAGGTTGTCAGATGACAGCGCTTAAAACGGGGACGTGCAGGTTGGGCAAATCAGATGTGAAATCTGCACGAAAGGTCGCGATCATCGGTGCAGGACCGATGGCCATGTACACGGCCAAGGGTCTGCTAAATGGCGATGCCTTGTTCGAGCTGACCATTTTCGAGGGCAGTGACCAAATGGGCTGTGGCATGCCGTACCGTTCGGGCATGAATGCCGACTACATGTATTGCAACGCGTTCAGCCGCGAGATTCCGTCGATCACCCGACCGCTGGTGTCTTGGCTGCATGACCAGGACGATGATTTCCTAGACGGTTGGGACATGGCGCGGGACGACATCGACGCGCGCGATTTTTATCCCCGGGTTTTGCTGGGTGAATATATGAAATCGGAATTCCGCGATTTATGTGATGCTGGCCGCAGCGCCGGGCATGTTATCAATGTCCTGCCAAGGCATCAGGTCCACGACATCACCCCGACGGGCACGGGCATGAGCCTTGATATCCAAACCCCTCATGGCAAATCGGTTTTCACCTTTGATCAGGTCGTGGTGGCGACAGGGCATTCCTGGCCGTCCTCGCCCACACTGGGGCAGGCTGATCTGGTGTCGCCCTGGCCCTATACGAACATCACCGATCAACCCGCAGGCAAGATCGGGGTGTTGGGGTCGTCCTTGTCGGCCATTGATGTGATCGTCGCCCTTGGCAACGCGCATGGCGGGTTCATCGAAGACGGCGATAACGTAAGCTGGTTCCCCGATGCAGGGCACGAGGATCTTTCGATCACGATGGTTTCGCATAAGGGAATCATGCCGGAACCGGATTTCTATTACCCCTTCCCCTATGAGCCGCTGACATATATCCACCCCGACGCAGTTTCAGCAGAGCTGGAAAAAGGCCCCGACGGGCTGCTTGAACGGGTGTTTGCATTGATGGTGCAAGAACTGAACGACGCGGCCCCACAGTACATGGCCGAGCTTGGGCCTGACGCTCAGACGATCAACGGCTTTGCCGATGCTTATTTCCATCATCGCGAAACACTGGGCGGTCTACGCGCGCTTCGAGAGAGCTTGAACGCGGCGATCAAATCCAAGACCCTCAAGGAAACGCAGCATCACAGATATGCGCTTTTGCGGGGGCATGAGAATTTCGAGCTGGTCCTTGAGCATTTGAACGACAGCGACTGGCAGAGGTTCAACGATATGCTGATGCCGGTCTTTGGCGACTGTTATGCTGCGGTGCCGCATATTTCGGTGCGCCGGGTCTTGGCCTTGTATGATGCGGGTGTGCTTCAGATCATTCCCACCGGATCAGAGTCGGCTTTCGAAAACACGGTGTCAGGTGGCGTTTCGGTCATGACCATCGACGGAGCGATCGAATTTGACGCGCTGATTGATGCCCGTGGACAGGCCGCAGCCCCTGTTTCCGCCCTGCCCTTCCCTTCATTGGTTGGTGCGATGGTCGATCCAGACCAAGAGGTGCAGGAACCATTCGAACTGGCGCTGCCCAGCAAGGTTCAGGGGGCGGTCTACTGCCTTGCCATGCCGCAAATCCTCAAGCGGCATCCGTTTTCCCAAGGCTTGGCGAATTGCGATGCGCTTGGCCGAAGTGTGGCGAAGCATATCCTTGGCGACAGGTAGAACTCGCCGGTCGCAGTGCCGTAGGCATCACCGATTGCGCCGCCCCCCGCACGGCCAGCCAGCGCGTCACCAAAGCCCCCAAGTGCTGGGACCTTTGGTGATCGGGAGAGTTGATCATACGCGGGCCCCGTTGCGTCGAAACAGGGTTTGGCGCGACCGCCCTGCCTTTTTGGATTGGTACAGCGCCACGTCTGCATCGGATAAAATATCTTTGGCGTCCATGGTGTGGTTTTCCAAAATCCAGACGGTTCCGATGCTGGCCGACACCTTGCAGGCCTGTCCTTGGAAGAGGATCGGTTTTTTGAGCCGTTCAATGACCCTGTCGCCGATGGCCAGCAACATCTGCTCCGTTGCGACGTCAGGCAGGATCAGCGTGAATTCATCGCCCCCCACCCGCGCGACGGTATCGGCGTTGCGGGTTTCCTCGACCATGATCTGTGCGACCGCCTGCAAGACGTGATCGCCCGCAGCATGACCCAAACTGTCATTGACCGCCTTGAAGAAATCCAGGTCGATCTGCATAACCGCGAAATTCGCCTGATTACCGACAAGCCGCGCCAACACGTGATCCATCGCGCGCCGGTTTTTAAGCCCCGTGAGCGTATCGGTAAACGCCTGTTCTTCGGCGGCAATCTTTGCCCCTTGCAGTCGCAGGTTCAGCCGGCGGGACGCATCCATCGCGGCTGACTTCGCCTCGATCAGATAGAGCATTTCAATGGCAAGGTCGGTTGCGGCGAAATCGGCATTGCTCAGCGCATAGTCACGCACCCCGTCCAGAATCGAGATGCCAAAAGACAGGTTGATCACCATGCTGCCTGTTCGGTGATCATGGGGCACCAAGACCGCTTTCAGATCACTGCCGGGGTCGTCTTCCAGCGCAAGGTGCAACCTGCTGCCCGCCTTGCGACGCAGATCATCCATCGTGACAATGCCCTTTGGCCGCTTGACGGCGAACCGGTCAAAGAAAGCTTCACCGACCAAAGCGCCGGTTTTGCATATCTTTTGAATTGTCGGTCCGGCGTGGCTGATGGTGCCGTCTTTTTCCACTAGCACATGCATGGGGCACAGCACGTCCAGCATCCCGGCTTGCGCAAGGGATGTCATCCCAGGCGCGCACCCAGGTCGAATTGCCGCCCTTGGGCGAAATCCTTGTCGACCAGAGTGATAAATATCTTTTCCACACCATTCTTGCCGGTTTCGTGATCCAATAGCACCAAGGCCCCGTAATCATCGGCAATGACGCGTAGCATGCCCACGAAAACATAGCCGAACCCCGAAACGGACCCGCGGCACAGCAATTCGAAACAACCGTTGCCACGTTCGTCTATTTCCAGTTCGGGCAGATCAAGGTCCGAGACCGCCAGCCTTGCCCTGTCGGGCAGATCATCCAGCGACAGCAGGAATTCCTCGAAGGTGACGCCGCCAAAGCGCAGCAAACGCCTGACCCCTTCAAGCTTTGGGGTCGAGACAAGATAGGTGCCCAGATCTTCCAGCAGTTCGTGAATGGGCCGCCCCATCACCAGTGAAACCGCATCAACAAGCCGCGTCGTCACGTCGTCGTCATAGCTCATCATCGCCTCAAAATCGATAATGGCCAAGTCGGCGCTGCCTGTCACCTGCCCCCAGACGTCATTGCCAAAAGTGTCACAAACATAATTTTGAATGCTTCGATTAATGAGGCCGTGCATATCATCCCTTCCCATTGGTCACGGGGGATCATGGGAAAAGGCCCTTAACATATTGCAAAAGCCGCCAAGGCACCCACGGTTTTTGCCGCTTTAAATAATTCGGAATTACTTCGAAATTTAGACGAACCCGACTTTGTTGCGCGATCTAGAAATCCGTCGGTGCCCCGCCTTCGGCTTTGCGCCGTGCCACAAAATCCGCCAGCTCGTCGCGGATCGCATCCTCCATCGGGGGCGCTTCAAAGCTGGCAACGATTTCCTTGAACATCAAATGCGCGCGCTCGGGTGTCCAGATGGCACCGGCGGCCTCCCAGCCTTCGTAATTTTTCCAGTCACTCAGAAACGGTTGATAGAACGCTTCGGTATAGCGGTCCTGCGTGTGCTGGATGCCAAAGAAATGCCCCTGATTGCCCACCGATTTAATGGCGTCGAGGGCGATTTCATCCGGGCCTGTCGCGCAGATCACCGGGTCCATATAGCGCTGGATCTGCTGGAGCACCTCGCAATCCATGATGAACTTTTCAGGGCTGGCGATCAGCCCGCCCTCAAGCCAGCCCGCCGCGTGATAGACCATGTTCGTACCCGATTGCACGGCGGCCCACAGACTGTTGGAGGTCTCCCACATGGCCTGGCCGTCCGGCACGTTGGCCGCGCATACCCCCGACGACCGCATGGGCAGATCGTAAAAGCGGCACAATTGCCCGGTCATCTGGGTGGCGCGCATGTATTCAGGGGTGCCAAAGGCAGGCGCGCCGGTTTTCATATCCACATTCGATGTGAAGGTGCCAATCGCACAGGGGCATCCGGGGTTGATGATCTGCGCCAAAACAACGGCGCACAGCGCCTCGGCCAGCGATTGTGCCACGGCACCCGCCATCGTCACAGGTGCCATCGCACCGGCCAGCGTAAAGGGTGTCACGACCAACCCCTGCCCGCGCCGCGCCAGCCGCATCCAGCCGTCCAGCATCGGGATGTCATGTTTAAGCGGCGAGGTGGAGTTGATGTTGGTGTACATGCGCGGGGTGGCGTCGAATTCCTCGTGGGTCAGTCCGCCCGCGATACGCACCATTTCCATCACGTCTTCGACACGTTCCTTGCCCAGACTATAGGCGTGCATGACCTTATCCGTCAGGGTCAGCTTGTCATACAGCACGTCCAGATGCCGGACAGAGGCGTGGATATCGACGGGTTCCACCGGATAGCCGCCTGCAAAGTGGATACAGTTGAAATATTGCGTCAGCTTCAGCAGGTCCTGACACATGGCGCGGGTGCCGGGCACCTTGGTGCCAATCGACATGTCCCAATAGTTCGGCGGCGATGACACATTGCCAAACACCAGATGTTTGCCCCCGATGGTGATCTGGCGGTCCGGGTTGCGCGGGGTCAGGGTGAATTGCGATGGCGCATGGGCGATCCATTCCATCACGAAATCGCGCCCCATGCGGACGTTTTCACCGTTCACCGTACACCCGGCTTTGCGCAAGATATCCAGCGCCTCGTGGTTAAGGAATTCGATCCCGATCTCTTCGAGAATGCGCATGGCCCCGTCATGGATCGCCTCGACGCCTTCGGGGGTCAGCGGTCCTGTGGGGCGGTCGATGTTAATTGGCGGGTTCCACGGCATCTGTTCGATCACGGAAGTGCCGCGCCGTGTCTTGGCCCCTGCACGGCCACCGCCACGGGTTCTGCGTTTCGGATCGGTATCTGGCATGTGAACCTCCTGAAAATCAGTTCCAGAAGGCCTGATCCTGCGCATGGGGTCGTTGCCATTACCGACGAGAAGTGTCGTTTTTTGCGCCTGCCTCATGTCTGCCCCGCCTAGCCGCGTTGCGCATCCAACGCGTCAAGCCAGTCGGGCAGATGGCTGATATCCGGCAGAACCACATCGGCATAGGGGGCCAGATCATCGGCCGACGCCATACCTGTCAGCACACCGATACGGGTCATTCCTGCGGCTTTCGCAGCCAGCAGATCATGGGTGCTGTCCCCGATCATGGCAATGGCAGCAGGGGCCAGCCCGACTTGTTGGGCAAATCCGTTCAGCTGCCCCGGTTCGGGCTTGCCGCCGAAACCGCTGTCAAATCCGGCGACAAAATCAAACATATGCGTCACACCCGCCTTGTCCAGATGCGCCCGCGCTGGTGCCTCGGCATCATTGGTCGCCACCCCCAGCTTCAATCCCCGCGCTTTCAGCACCGTCAGAAACGGCACCAAGGGGGTCACTTCGCTTTGCGGGGCCAGTGCGGCTTCTTCGTTGATGATGTCGATCAGCCCCTGCCGCGAATGTTCGGGAACGTGCTGCCCCAGCGCACCGGCCACATCACCGGGGGTACCGGCGATCACGATGCTGTCTGTCGAAAACCGTTTGGCACTATAGTCATACCCGACCACAGCCCCGATCGCAGTGGCGCGTGCAGCGTCTTTATTGCTGAGCCGGGTCAGAAACGCATGTGCCCATGCCTCCCAGGTTTTGGCGAAATCGAACAGCGTGCCGTCCTTGTCGAAAAGAATACCTTTGATCATGGTCATGTCCAATTCACCTGTTCGCCGCCCGGCAAGGACTGGCGTGCCTGCATCACCCGTTCATAGGGCATCCGGAGTGTATCGCAAAACGCGATGACCCAGGCATCATCCATCATCACGAAATCCAGCACCGCCCCCAGAAACCCGGGATCCGTCGCCTGGGTGCGCAAATCGTCGGCGCTGGCCCCGCTTGCATCCATAAACACCGGCAGCAAGTCTTCGTTGGCCACCAGCCAGGCCAAGGCCTGCAACCCGATGGCTTCGGCGGCTTCCTGCGTAAGCATGCGGTTTTTCCTAACGTAAAATTTCTTGGCAACACTTTGTTAACTAATTCGATCAACAAGAGAGCACCTGTTCTGATAATTTTTGTGGGGAAGGAAAACAAGTGCAAGGCAAGATCCTGATCGTTGATCCGATCGCCACAAACAGAATTCTTTTAAAGACCAAATTGGGCACTGCATTTTTTGATGTGCGCCAGGCCACCAGCGTTGCCGAAGCATTGGCGCTGGCATATCACGACCCTCCGGACCTTATCATAACCGCATTCTACCTTTGTGATGCAGACGCTACGGCCCTTCTGGACGGGCTGGCCCCGAAGGCAGGCGGACAACGCACCCCTGTGATCGCCATCGGCGAAACGGGGGATTCCGCCTTGCGCCAGCGGTTTTTGTCGCGCGGTGCGCAGGATGTTCTGATCAAGCCGCTTGTCGATGCCT
Source organism: Sulfitobacter sp. SH22 (assembly GCF_965641905.1). Lineage (NCBI taxonomy): Bacteria > Pseudomonadati > Pseudomonadota > Alphaproteobacteria > Rhodobacterales > Roseobacteraceae > Sulfitobacter > Sulfitobacter sp. SH22. The sequence goes on along the minus strand of NZ_OZ282573.1, from coordinate 218,710 downwards.
TCTTGCTCAGCCGCGTGCGCAGCCTGATCCGTCTGTATCACTCCCCCGAAGAATGGCAGATGCGCGCCGAAACCGGCCACGCCTTTGGTCTGGCCGACCCACCGGCGTGTTTCCAGATGTCGGGGCATATCCAGCTTGTCGGGTCCGACAAGGCGCTGAACCACATCTGGGCGGCGCAACTGCGGCAGGATAACCTGAACAAGATTTCGGTTTCCGCTGTCGGAGAGGCGATGACCCGTCTGACCGGCGAAGGGATGCCGGACGTTTTTGTATTGGCGCTGACACCGGACAAGACCAGCGTCACCGATCAAATGCACCTGATATCGTCAATCCGCGCCAATGCGGGCACCCGCCATTGCGGGATCATTGTGGTGCAAACCGACCAGAACGCCGATGTCGCGGCCATTGCGCTTGATCTGGGCGCGGACGATCTGATGCCCCAAGGCTTTGACGTCAAAGAACTGCATTTGCGGCTATCGGCCCTGCTGGAACGCAAACGCCAGATCGACCGCATCCGCGCAAGTGTCGAACTGGGCCTGCGCGAAGCGATATTTGACCCGCTCACCGGCCTTTATAACCGCCGCTATGGCCTGGCCGAGATGACCCGCCAGACACGGCAAGCGACCTCAGACGATCTGCCCTTTGCTGTGATGATGGCCGATATGGATCATTTCAAGCGCATAAATGATGAACACGGCCATGCCGCAGGCGATGCTGTGCTGGTTGAAACCGCCCGCCGTCTGCGCACGCATCTGCGCCCGTCGGATATGGCGGCCCGGATCGGCGGCGAGGAATTCCTGCTGCTGCTGCCCGGCACGAATGAAGCGGAGGCAACCGCTGTGGCCAACCGGCTGCGCCAGGCGTTTGAGCGCACGCCCTTTGTTATTCCCGGCTCTGCCAAGTTATTGACCGTCACAATCAGCATCGGATTGTGCCTGATTTCCCGTTCGGACCTGGCTGGCGACGACATTTCAAATGCGGCAATCGACCGCGCGGACAAGGCGCTTTATGCCGCAAAAAATATGGGCCGCAATTGTGTCTTGCTGGACAGGCCGGCTGCCTAGATGCCTGAAAAGCCGGCCACTGACCGCCATGCGAAATAAAGAAAGCTTTTGCATTTCACGCTAAAAAAGCCTTAATACATCCTATAGTTGATTGAATTGAACCAGAACAACCCAATGATACATGCAGACAGACCCTTAATCGGCATCATTTTGATGCTTGGTTTTTGCATTGTTGCCCCGATTGGCGATGCTGTGGCGAAGCTGCTGGGGGCTTCCGTGCCGCTTGCCCAGGTTGTTTTGGTGCGGTTTGCGGTCCAGCTGATCTTGCTCATGCCAATTGTCTTTCTGACGGATCGGACGTGGCGGATGACGGGCATGACGCTGTGGCTGACCTTCTTGCGCACCTTGCTGCATATTCTGGGCATTGCCGCGATGTTTACCGCGCTGATCTATCTGCCGCTTGCCGATGCGGTGGCGATTGTGTTTGTGATGCCGTTTTTCATGTTGCTGTTGGGCAAATATGTCCTGTCCGAAGAAGTGGGCAGCAGACGGCTCATGGCCTGCATCGTCGGGTTCATCGGCACGTTGCTGGTGGTGCAACCCAGCTTTGCCGAGGTCGGGTGGCCCGCACTTTTGCCGGTGTTTGTCGCCGCCAATTTTTCGGTCTTCATGCTGGTGACCCGCAAGATCGCCAAACAGACCGATCCGATCGGCCTGCAAGCCATCAGCGGGGCCATGGCGGTGGCGCTGATGCTGCCCTTGATCTGGATCGGGCCGAAACTGGACATCGCGGCGGTAGAAATGATCACACCCGACGCGTTGGAATGGTCGCTTTTGCTGGCAATCGGGGTGCTGGGCAGTGTGGCGCATCTGTTGATGACCTGGTCGCTGCGCTATGCGCCCTCGGCCACGCTTGCGCCGATGCAATATCTCGAAATCCCGATTGCGACCTTTATCGGTCTGCTGATCTTTGGCGATCTGCCGAACCCGCTGGCCTCATTGGGCATCATGATCACGATGGCCGCGGGGCTTTATATCATCATCCGCGAAGGGGCCATCCAACGGCGTCTACAGAAACAAGCGCTTGCGCAACCGGCTGAATAAGCCGGCGCGGCAGGATCAGCACCGCATGGGGCTGCGCCATCTCGAGGGTGAAGGCCCCCGTCGCGCGGTTCGAGGTGCCAATGCGTGACAGCGGATCAAAGTTGATGCCGTCAATCGGCCATTCCAGCCCCGTGCTGCGCCCGGCCACCGGGGCCAGCGGCATGATAGATATGACATCCCCCGCTGTTGTAGGCACCGTGATTGCGGGGGGGGCGATGAAAAGAATCTCGGTCTGGGCAAGCAGAATACAGGGGCGGTGCGCATGAACCGCCAATATGTGCAATGCGGCCAGCTGGTGATCCAGACGCCCGCCCAAAAAACCGACACCGATGACCAGCGGCGCGTCAATATGGCGAAGGGCCTTGTCAAAATCGGTCGTTTCCTGTTCACTTATTCTAATTTGCCGGTCTGGGGGGATCTGCGAAAGAGTGTCTGCCGAGATGGAATCCATATCACCGATAACGGCCCGAAGCGGCACATTGGCCCGGCGGGCCAATTCAGCCCCCCGATCGGCAGCCACACAAACGGGTGCAATATCAAGTGCATCCGCAAGCTGTTCGATATCCGCATCCCCACCACCGACAAGCGTGATTGGGTCAAAGCTGGCGACAATGTGCCGTTTCAAGGCTTTTTCCCCTGTTTTTGGAAAACGACCACAATGATGACACTAAATGATACTGGCTTGGGCACAGATTCGATCCGCTTTCGTCTAGAACACTATGGTAAACAGTAAGCTGCAAAACCGCAGAGGACGAGCATCCGATGATGAATAACAACAAAATTCTGACGGTCTCATACGGCACGTTCTCGTGTACGTTGGAGGGCTTCGACGATTCATTCGGTACAATGAAGGCGATCGCAGAGTATTTCCGGGATCTTGCGTCAGAAGACCGCTATTTCGGGGCAGAGCCGCCGCAGCCGGATGCAGAAATGCTGGCCCATATCGCGCAGAAAGAAATTTCGCGCAAAGTGGTGGCGCATCAGCAGGACGGCCAGATTGTCCTGAAAGCCCGCGAGGAGGCAGAACCCGCAAGCCCGCCGGTCCCAAGCGCGCCGCTAAGCAGCATGATGCTTCCGGTTGCGGGCGGCACATCCATTGTGTCCACCTCCTTTGCACCGCGTCGCCCGAATGAGCTGTCGGGGTATTACGATGCCTTTAGAATGAACGCCCTGGATAGCGCTGCCGCACAGACCAAAGAAGCCGCCGCGCAAGCGAAAGCCCCCGAGGCGCAAGCGGATGCCAAGCCTGTTGCAGAGGTCAAACCGGCGGATGCCGCACCAGCGCAAGCCGCGCCCGCAGAACACCCCGTGGCCGATCAGGCTGAAATCTCCAAGCCTGCCCCTGCTGCGCCCGAACAAGCTGCGCCAGAAGTTGATCTGAGCGATGTCGATATCGTCCCCGGTCAGCCCGACGAGGATATCAAGGCATTTTTCGACGAACACGCCAGCCCGGCACCTGCAAATCAGGACGCGCTTCGCGATCCTTCCGAGGCACCGGTCAACAGCAGCATCGCCGCAAAATTGCAGCGCATCCGCTCTGTCGTGTCCCGTCAGGAAGTCGAAGTCATCGAGGCCGACTATACCGAGGACGAGCACGCCGAAGAAGAACCGGCCCGCAAAGTCGAAAACCGGGAATTCGTTGCCGACGCTGTAAAAGATATCGAAACCGCGCTTGATGCCGATGACGCAACCGAGGCCGCAATTTCCGACGACGATGATGATGACGTCAGCGCCCTGCTGAGCCGTCTTGACGCCGAAACCACATCCGAAGATGACCAGCAAGACAGCCTCATTGCCGAAGATGACACCGCCACCGAAGACGATGTTGCCGCTGAAAACCTGTTTGAAACCCCCGAAGCCGCAGCCCCCCGTGGCCGCGTGATCAAGGTCAAGCGCGCCGATCTGGACAATGCACTCGCCAAGGGTGACCTTGAGGAATATCTGGACGACGCCGACGAAACATCGGTTGAATCCATCCTCGACGAAGACCTAGAGAGCATCCGGGAAGACACCGCGCAGGAAACAGCCCAAACAGAAACCGCCGGCGCAGAAACCGAATCCTCCCTCTCGAAAGAAGAGGAAGACGAACTGGCGCGCGAACTGGCCGAAGTCGAAGCTGGCCTGTCAGGTAACGTCGCCACAGACGAAGCCCCGCAAGACGCGGAACCGCGCCGTAAACTGCCGTCTTTGGAGGATGGAAAAGGGTCGGACATGAGCCGCCTTTTGGCCGAAACCGACAATCAGATGGACGATCCGGAAAGCGCCGTGCGCCGCGATGCCATCTCGCATCTGCGTGCAGCCGTCGCCGCGAAAAAGGCCGACATCGCCCTTGGCACAGCCGATGCGCCGGATACCGATGGCAAAGCTTACCGCAGTGATCTGGCCGAAGTGGTAAAACCACGCCGCCCGGCCAGCCCGTCGCTGCGCACGGAACGCCCCGCCGAAGCACGCCCTGCCCCCCTGAAACTGGTGGCCGAGCAGCGAATCGACACCAATGCGGCCAAACCGGCAGCCCCCGTGCGCCCCCGCCGTGTGGCAGCGGTGGCAGCTGTCGAATCATCCGCAACATCCGTCGATGGTGGCTTTGCCGAATTCGCATCCGACATGGGCGCATCCACCCTGTCCGAACTGTTGGAAGCCGCAGCCGCCTATATGTCCTTTGTCGAAGGGTTGGATCAGTTCTCCCGTCCGCAGTTGATGAACACCGTGCGTCAGGTCGAACAAGAAGAGTTCAGCCGCGAAGAAGGGCTGCGATCCTTTCGTCAATTGCTGCGCGCAGGCAAGCTGAAGAAGCTTGATGGCGGCCGGTTCAAAGCATCCGATGACATCGGTTTCCAACCCGAAGAACGCGCCGCTGGCTAAATCTGTCGCCAACCAGGTGTGACAAGACGAAAAAAAACGGCCCCCGATGTGGGGCCGTTTTCTATTTCGGGGTGTCGGCTTTTTGCGGGTCTTCCTGGCCGACCCCCTTGAACACAAACTTGAACGGTATCGCCCAAATGATGCCCAGCCCGACATAGACCACAAGCTCGATCCAGAAAGGCGGCCTGTCAAACAACGCAATCACCGCGACAGCCGCGATGATGTAGGCGGGCAATCCGATCAATAGAATGACCAGCGACCACCTGCGTCGCGCCTTGTAACTCAATGCCATTGTCACTCTCCTGTTGCGGTGCGCATCCCTTCAGGTGATGTCGCACCGCCCAAAGTCAAACCTAATCGGCAAAGGGATCCGTAACCAGAATCGTGTCTTCCCGTTCGGGCGAGGTCGACAGCAAGGCAACGGGGCAGCCAATCAACTCTTCGACGCGCCGCACGTATTTGATCGCATTGGCGGGAAGATCAGCCCAGCTTCGCGCCCCTTCGGTCGATTCGGACCAGCCGGGCATTTCCTCGTAAATCGGGGTGCAGCGGGCCTGCTGGTCTGCCGCCGTTGGCAGATACTCAAGCGTCGCACCGTCCAGCTCATACCCCGTACAGATCTTGAGCGTCTCGAACCCGTCAAGCACGTCCAGCTTGGTGAAGGCGATGCCGTTCACACCGGATGTGGCACAGGTCTGGCGTACCAGTACTGCGTCAAACCAACCACAGCGGCGCTTGCGCCCGGTCACGGTGCCAAATTCATGGCCCCGCTCGCCCAAACGCTGCCCGTCCGCATCATGCAGCTCTGCCGGAAACGGCCCTTCGCCAACGCGGGTGGTATAGGCCTTAACAATTCCAAGGACAAAATCGATGGACCCTGGCCCTATTCCCGTGCCCGTCGCGGCCTGACCGGCAATCACATTCGATGACGTAACAAAGGGATAGGTGCCAAAATCGATATCAAGCAACGCACCTTGCGCGCCCTCGAACAAAATCCGTTTCCCGGCTTTGCGCTGCTCGTTGAGCACTTTCCACACAGGGGCCGCATATTCCAACACCGATGGCGCGATCTCGCGCAGGGCCGCCAGCAAGGCATCCCGGTCAATCGGCTCAAGCCCCAGCCCGCGGCGCAACGCATCATGATGCACCAGGGCACGGTCAACACGTAGCTCAAGCGTGGCATCATCCGCCAGATCCGCAACCCGAACCGACCGACGACCTACCTTATCCTCATAAGCCGGCCCAATACCGCGACCCGTTGTGCCGATCTTGGCAACGCTGGTCTGATCTTCGCGCGCGCGATCAAGTTCGCCGTGAATAGGCAGGATCAACGGCGTATTTTCCGCAATCATCAAGGTTTCAGGGGTGATCGTCACACCCTGCTCGCGCAGAATCGCAATCTCCTTGACCAGATGCCAAGGGTCCAGAACGACACCATTGCCGATCACCGACAACTTGCCCCCGCGCACAATGCCCGATGGCAACAAGCTCAGCTTAAAGACCTTACCGTCAATAACCAGCGTGTGCCCGGCATTATGCCCGCCCTGAAAGCGCGCGATCACATCGGCCCGCTCGCTCAACCAGTCGACAATTTTGCCTTTTCCCTCATCGCCCCACTGAGCGCCTACGACAACAACATTGGCCATGATGATATTCCTTTAACGGTGCAAACCCGCGTCGGTATAGCCGCGCCAGCATGGAACCGAAACTGCAAAATGACATCTTCGCTTCTCTGGCTCATAAATATCCTCGCCGAAGGCGAATTCTTTCGAAGCTCCCATAGACTTTTATGCCTTCGGCGAGGATATTTGGAAGCCAGAGAAGCAAGGGAACAAATTGAATGGGTTTTATCATCAGATGGCTCTGCGCCTATGCGCTTCTCGCAATCACCTTCAACCCGACCGACTATAACTACATCAATTGGGTGCGCGATTACGGGCATATGAACATGTCTATCGCAGTACTGCTGGGTCTGCTTCTTTTCATCGGATATGTCATCTATCTGCGCGCCACCCTTCGGTCCATCGGCGGGCTTGGCATGATCTTGGTGCTGGCGGTCGTGGCCGCCGGGCTCTGGGTCCTATTCGATTACGGGGTGCTCAGGCTCGACAACTCCGACTTCAATGTCTGGCTGGGGCTGCTGGCGCTCAGCTTTGTGCTGGGCATCGGACTGAGCTGGAGCATCGTGCGCCGCGCGGTGTCAGGCCAGGCAGATGTCGACGACGTCGAAGACTGAATAGGCGGGATGGCGGGCGGCGCGTCTTGGCCGCTGGGCCAAGCGCGCCGATGCCATCCGGAGCGCCTTGAGCCGCGCAAGGGGCAATCGTTACTTGCCCCCATGGTCAAACATGCCTAGATACCTCCAAAGTTCAAACCAAAGCCGTAGGTATTCATGGAAAACGTTGTCCTGATCGTCCATCTCATTCTGGCCCTCGGCCTGATCGCCGTTGTCTTGCTACAGCGGTCAGAAGGCGGCGGCCTTGGTATGGGCGGCGGCGGCGGCGGTGCCGTATCCGGCCGGTCCGCGGCGACTGCCATGGGCAAGATCACATGGGTGCTGGCCACTCTTTTCATCATCACGTCGATCACCCTGACCATCATTGCCGCGGAGAAATCCGCCGGATCGTCGGTTATTGATCGTTTGGGTGCCGCACCGGCTGCACAGAACGACGCACCGGCCTTGCCAGAAGGCGACAGCCTGCTGCCGCCGACACCTGCCGATAACACGCCACAGGTTCCGACAGCGGATTAATCAATCCCTACAACAGCTTGAGGCAAGGCCAAGTTTCGTAACAGGATGTTGCGACTTGGCCTTGCCTTACCGATCCTAAATCTGTTAGCCTTAAGTCCCGTGGTGCTGCGGTTTTACGCAGCTCATTTGGCTGGCTTTTGCCACATCAAATTTGAACTTCACGGGGGTCTTCGATCACATGGCACGCTATATCTTCATCACCGGCGGTGTGGTTTCCAGCCTGGGCAAGGGTCTGGCATCTGCCGCCTTGGGGGCATTGCTGCAAGCGCGGGGATTTTCGGTACGTCTGCGCAAGCTGGACCCTTACCTGAACGTCGATCCCGGCACGATGTCGCCTTTTGAACATGGCGAAGTCTTCGTGACAGATGACGGCGCTGAAACCGACCTTGATCTGGGCCATTACGAACGGTTCACCGGTGTGGCCGCGCGCAAGACGGATTCGATCAGTTCAGGCCGTGTCTATTCCACGGTTCTGGAAAAGGAGCGTCGCGGCGACTATCTGGGCAAAACCATTCAGGTGATCCCGCATGTCACCAATGAGATCAAAGATTTCCTGCATATCGGCGATGACGAGGTTGATTTCATGCTCTGTGAAATCGGCGGTACAGTGGGCGATATCGAAGGCCTGCCGTTCTTTGAGGCGATCCGCCAGTTCAGCCACGACAAGCCGCGCGGGCAATGCATTTTCATGCACCTGACGTTGCTGCCCTATCTGGCTGCCAGCGGAGAGTTGAAGACAAAGCCGACCCAGCACTCGGTCAAGGAATTGCAAAGCATCGGCATCGCGCCTGATATTCTGGTCTGCCGGTCCGAGCATCCGATCCCCGAAAAAGAGCGCGAAAAGATCGCCCTGTTCTGTAACGTGCGCAAAGAAGCCGTTGTTGCCGCATATGATCTGAAAACCATCTATGATGCGCCGCTGGCCTATCACGCCCAAGGTCTGGATCAGGCCGTGCTGGACGCGTTCCAGATTTCGCCCGCACCAAAACCCGATCTGGCTGTCTGGCGCGATGTGTCTGACCGTGTGCACAACCCCGAAGGCGAGGTCCGCGTGGCCATCGTCGGGAAATACACCCAGCTTGAAGACGCCTATAAATCCATCGCCGAGGCATTGACCCACGGTGGCATGGCCAACCGCGTCAAGGTCAAGGTCGAATGGGTCGATGCAGAAGTATTCGACAAAGCCGAAGATGTTGGCCCGCATCTGGAAGGATACCATGCGATCCTTGTGCCCGGCGGGTTTGGCGAACGCGGCACCGAAGGCAAGATCAAAGCCGCGCAATATGCGCGCGAACACAAGGTCCCCTATCTGGGCATCTGTCTGGGCATGCAAATGGCCGTGATCGAAGCGGCGCGTAACGTGGCCGGTCTGGCCACTGCCGGTTCCGAAGAATTCGATCACGAATCCTCGGGCAAAAAGCGTTTTGAACCGGTTGTTTACCACCTCAAGGAATGGGTGCAGGGCAATCACAAGGTCGAACGCAAAGTCGGCGATGACAAGGGCGGCACCATGCGTTTGGGTGCCTATAACGCGACGCTGAAAGAAGGGTCACATGTGGCCCAGATTTACGGCAAGACGTCGATTGATGAACGCCACCGTCACCGCTACGAGGTCGACACGGCCTACCGCGAGAAGCTCGAGAAAGTCGGCATGACTTTTTCGGGCATGTCCCCGGATGGCAAGCTGCCCGAGATCGTTGAATGGGCGGATCACCCGTGGTTCATCGGCGTGCAATTCCACCCCGAACTCAAGTCCAAGCCCTTTGATCCGCACCCGTTGTTCAAGGATTTCATCCGCGCGGCCAAGGAAATGTCCCGGCTCGTCTAATCTCGAAAAAGGCGGCCGAATATGCTAAGTTACCAACATATCTACCATGCGGGCAATTTGGCCGATGTTCACAAACACAGCCTTTTGGCGTGGATGTTGGGCTATATGACCCGCAAGGACAAACCGCTGACCTATATGGAAACCCATGCGGGTCGCGCGCTTTACGACCTGTCGGATGCGCCCGCCCTCAAGACCGGCGAGGCGGTGCAGGGCATCGGGCGCGCCCGCGGCTGGTTCGGCAAGGATCATCGCTATACCCGTGTGCTGGATGCTGTCGCACAGGATCACGGCCCCGATTCCTATCCCGGATCGCCCCTGATCGCGGCGAAATTGCTGCGCGAGACCGACAACATCCATCTGGCCGAACTGCATCCCGGTGAATTCAGCGCGCTTGATCTTGCGATGTCGCCTTTCAACGTCAAATGCCACTACCGCGACGGGTTCGACATGGCCTTTGCGTTGACGCCCCCGACCCCGCGGCGCGGATTGATGCTGATTGACCCCAGTTTCGAGATCAAGACCGACTATGTCGATATCCCCCGCCACATTGGCAAGCTGGCCAAGGCGTGGAACGTCGGAGTGATTGCGCTTTGGTACCCGATCCTGACCTCCAAGCTGCACCAGCCCATGCTCAGCGCGCTGATGGGCGCGCATCCTGATGCCTTGCGCCACGAAGTCGGCTTTGCCCCTGCCCGTCCGGGGCATGGCATGATCGGATCGGGAATGTTCGTGATAAACCCGCCCTATGGTCTGAAGGAAGAAGCCGCTAAGCTGGCCGGGAAATTCAAATCCCTTCCAAGATAAGGAATCACCATGCCCAAAGGTTACTGGATCGCCAATGTAGACGTGCATGACGCGGCTGTTTACGACAAATACCGCGCTGCAAATGCGAAACCCTTTGCCGATTACGGTGCCAAGTTTCTGGTGCGCGGTGCCACTGCGGATGTGCGCGAAGGCACGTCGCGGCCCCGTATCGTTGTGGTCGAATTCCCCAGCCTTGCCGATGCAATCGCCTGCTATGAAAGCGCCGGTTATCAGGCGGCCAAAGACATCCGCGCAAGCGTGTCGGACGGCACCTTGGTCATCATCGAAGGCTATGCACCCTAAGGGTTGCGTCCTTTATACATCAGTCTTTCTGCATCGCTGATTCTTGCGGAACAGATCGGCAGAATCAGTGTTAAATACCCTGAACGAAACCACCTAGTGAGCACTCATGTTCGAACGCCTGTTCCCACGTCGCAAACCTGATCCCAAACCCCTGCCCCAACCCACGCCGCAACTGGCATTGGGGGCGCTTTTGGTGCGTGTGGCCTTTGCCGACAAAAGCTACCGGGCAGCCGAAGTAAGCCAGATCGACCGTATCCTTGGGCGCACGTTCAACCTCAAGCCGCTGGATGCCGCCAAACTGCGCGCCACCTGCGAAGCGTTGGAACGTCATGCCCCCGGCACACCGGAATTCGCCACCATCCTGCGCGAGGAAGTGCCCTATGCCGACCGCAAGGCGCTTGGCGATGCGATGTGGTCTGTGGCATTGGCGGATGGCGGCCGCGACGAAGACGAAGAAATCCAGCTGCTTGCCATTGAAACAGCGCTTGGGCTGACGGATCAGGACATGGCAGCCGCCCGCGAAAACGCGCTCAAGGCATTGTAAGCTTGGCCTTTGTTGGCGGCGGCTTTATATCACCCTCATGTTTGCAGATTTCCTAAAACGGCTGACACAGCCCGAACCCGCCCAAATGCCCGATGCCGATGCGCGTCTGGCCCTGACCGCCCTTTTGGTCCGCATTGCCAAGTCCGACAATGACTATGCCCCGGCTGAAAAGGCGCGTATCGACCAGATCACCGCCAACCGCTATGGCCTGACCCCGGCTGATGCCGAAGCCCTGCGCGCCCGGGCCGAAGTGCTCGAGACCGAAGCCCCCGATACCGTCCGCTTTACCCGCGCCATCAAGGATGCCGTCCCCTATGACGCGCGCCTTGGCGTGATCGAGACGCTATGGGCGGTCGTGCTGGCCGACGGCACACGCTCTGACGAGGAAAACGCCCTGCTGCGATTGGTGACAAACCTGCTGGGTGTGACCGACACGGACAGCGCGATGGCCCGCCAGCGGATCGAAGACCGCGGCTAGTTTGCACAAGCCTTTGGCTTTACGCATGGTCAACGCCGTTTATTTAGGCAAAAACCAAGTTCCGGATTGCAAATTCCCCCCGGAATAACCTTTAATCGCTCAACCAGCGCAACAAGGATGCCTCGTGACACAACAGCCCCCTGTGATTGAGATCAGAAACCTTCACAAAGCCTACGGCGCTTTGGAGGTCTTGAAAGGTGTGTCGATGACGGCACCCAAAGGGCATGTGATTTCACTGATCGGCTCGTCCGGTTCTGGCAAATCGACGCTGCTGCGCTGCTGCAACCTGCTGGAAGACAGCCAGCAAGGGGATCTGATCTTTAACGGGGAACCGGTGAAGTGGAAGGGCGATGCGCATAACCGCCGCCCCGCCGATCCCAAACAGGTGCTGCGCATCCGCACGAACCTGTCGATGGTGTTTCAGCAGTTCAATCTGTGGGCCCATATGACGATTCTGCAAAACGTGATGGAGGCCCCGCTGACGGTGTTGCGCCGGGACCGCGACGAGGTCGAAAAATCGGCCCGTGCCTATCTGGACAAGGTCGGCATCGGCGACAAATGCGATGTCTATCCCGCCCAGCTTTCCGGTGGCCAGCAACAACGTGCCGCCATCGCCCGCGCCCTGTGCATGGAACCGGAGGCCCTGCTGTTCGACGAACCCACGTCGGCACTGGACCCCGAGCTGGAGCAGGAAGTGATCAAAGTGATCAAAGATCTGGCAGCCGAAGGGCGTACCATGCTGATCGTGACCCATGACATGAATCTGGCCGCCGATGTGTCCGACCATGTCGTGTTCCTGCATCAGGGCCTGATCGAAGAACAAGGGGCACCGGACCAGCTGTTCGGCGCACCCAAATCGGAACGTCTGCGTGGGTTCCTGTCACCGGGCCACGTGTCGTAAATTGAACGAGTAAGTTGGGAGACTTCAAAATGAAAAAACTACTGTTGGCGACAGCCGCCCTCGCGCTGAGCACCGGTTTCGCAATGGCCGACGCCCATGGCAAAACCATCCGCATGGGAACCGAGGGGGCCTACCCTCCCTATAACTTCCTGAACGATGCCGGCGAAGTTGACGGTTTCGAGCGCGAAGTCGGCGACGAACTGTGCGCCCGCGCCGAGCTGACCTGCGAATGGGTCACAAACGAATGGGACAGCATCATCCCGAACCTCACATCCGGCAACTATGACACCATCATCGCCGGCATGAGCATCACAGACGCCCGCGAAGAAGTCATTGATTTCACGCAGAACTACTTCCCGCCAGCGGCATCCGCCTATGCGGCGAAATCGGCTGACGCGGACATCGCAGGTGGCGTTGTTGCTGCACAAACCAGCACAATCCAAGCCGGCCACGTTGCCGAATCCGGTGCCACATTGCTGGAATTCGCAACCTATGACGAAACCGTTGCAGCCGTGAACAATGGCGAAGCCGACGCTGTTTTCGCTGACAAGGACGCTTTGGCACCGACTGTCGAAGAATCCGCAGGTGCGCTGATGTTTGTTGGCGATGACGTGCCTTTGGGCGGCGGTATCGGCCTTGGCCTGCGCGAAAGCGACACCGAGCTGAAAGACAAGTTTAACGCGGCCATCCAGTCCATGAAGGACGACGGCAGCCTGAACAAGCTGATCATCAAATGGTTTGGCGAAGGCGCGAAAACATTCTGATTTCAGAATTCTGATCCTATGGGGGGCGGCGTCACACCCGCCCCTTATCCAAAACCAAGACGCCATCTAACGGCGCAACCTTTTGGGACATTTCGTTATTTTTGCCTGCACCGATCCACAAACGCTTTCTGGCCTGTCCTGGCTGACCTGCTACCTGACCACGGGTAAGCATCTGGCGTTCTATGGGGCGTTCGGCACCGTGCTTTTGCTGCTGGCCGTGACGGCCCCTGCGGCGATGGCCTTTGGCTTTGGCGGGGCGATGGCCGCGCGGTCGCGGATTTTGCCGCTGTCATGGCTGGGCCGTGGCTATATCGCCATCGTGCGCGGCGTGCCCGACATTGCCTTCTTTCTTTTCTTTGTGATCGCGCTGGATCAGGGCATCGAATACCTGCGTCACAAGATCAAATGCCCCGACTGGGACGAACCGCTGCGCCAGGGCAGTGATTTCATTGTCTGTCAGGCGGCCAAGATGCCCTTGGGCAATTCCCCGCAATGGATCCACGAAGCCTATGGGTTTTCGCTGGCCGTGCTGACCTTTGCCATCGTGTTCGGGGCGTTTTCGGCCAATGTGCTTTACGGGGCCATGCGCGCCGTACCACATGCCCAGCTTGAGACAGCCGAGGCTTACGGCATGTCGCCCCGCCAGACCTTCTGGCGCGTGTTGGTGCCGCAAATGTGGGTCTATGCCCTGCCCGGTTTGGGCAACCTGTGGATGGTGCTGATCAAGGCGACGCCGCTGTTGTTCCTGCTGGGCGTCGAAGACATCGTCTATTGGGCGCGTGAACTGGGCGGGGCGAAAACGCCACGCTTTACCGACTTTCCGCACCCCGACTGGCGCATGTGGTATTTTCTGGCGCTGCTGGTATTTTACCTGTGCTTCACCCGTGTCTCCGAAATCGTGCTGGACCGCATCATGCGCCGGTTGACGCGCGGCCAGGCCACAGCCGGTGGCGAAGCCCAGCGAAAGGCACTGACATGAGCTGCTGGGAAACCGTTCAGGCTTACGGCCTCCGCTCTCTGGGAATCGGCGAACGCTTGCTGCCGCGAAATGACTTTACCTTGTGTGAACAGTTCACCCTGATCGGGTCGGGCATGATCTGGAACGTCTATTTCGGGCTTTTCGCGCTGGTGTCCGGCTTTATGCTGGCAACCGCCCTTGCCGTGGCCAAGGCAAATCCGAACCCGTGGCTGCGCAAACCGGCGGAATGGTTCATCTTTATCTTTCGCGGCTCGCCGCTGTTCATCCAGTTCTTCTTTGGCTACTTCCTGTTTCTCAGCCTGAAATCCGTGCATCCGTTTTTTGACGCCTTCACCTCGGCTTGGCTGGGCGCGCTGGTGGTCTTGTTCTTTAACACCTCCGCCTATTCCGCCGAGATTTTCTATGGCGCGCTGCACTCCATTCCCAAGGGCGATACCGAAGCCGCCGATGCCTATGGCATGTCGGGCTGGCCGCGTTTCAAGCGGGTGATCTGGCCCACGATGCTGCGGCTGGCATGGCCCGCCTATACAAACGAAGCGATTTTCCTGTTTCACGCGACCACATTGGTGTTCTTTACCGGCTTTCCCGCACTGCAACAGCGCGGCGATGCGCTGTATTATGCCAGCTATTTTGCCGACAAAACGTTCAACCCCTTTGTGCCCTATCCGATTTTAGCGATGTATTTCATCATGTTGACGCTGGTTATCATCGGCGTCTTCGGGCTGATCAACCGCCGGCTGAACAAACACCTGCCGCAAAATCAAATTCGGAAAATTCGCTTGCGTCCCAATCTGATACGGTAGTATCAATCTTTTGATCAAATTATTTGGCGCGTGGGCGTCAATCCCGGTTTTCGACCTTCGAAAAACCCGTTTCATGCCCGCCGCTTACAAGGTGTGTTATGAAAAACTGGCTCCGCAAACATCCTCAGGTCCGCACAATCCGTGTGGCCGCCGCCGACCTGAACGGTCAGGCCCGTGGTAAACGTATCCCCACACGCTTTGCCGATAAGGTCGTCGAAGACGGCACGCGCTTTCCCATGTCTGTCCTCAACCTTGATATCTGGGGCGAAGACATCGACGACAGCCCGCTGGTGTTTGAAAGCGGCGATGCCGATGGCGTATTGTTCCCGACCGAGCGCGGTTTTTTGCCGATGCCATGGCTTGATGCGCCATCAGCCCTGTTGCCGATCTGGATGTTTCACGAGGATGGCCGCCCCTATGCCGGTGACCCGCGCCATGCCTTGCGCGCCGTTGTGGAACGTTTCAAAGACCGCGGCCTGACCCCTGTCTGCGCGGTCGAGCTTGAATTCTTTCTGATCGACGATTCGGGCCGCAAATTGCAGGTGCCAATGTCACCGCGATCCGGCAAACGCCGCAAGGCCGCCGAAACCCTGTCGATCCGCGCGCTGGACCAGTTCGATGAATTCTTCACCGATCTGTATGATGCTTGCGAAGAAATGGATATTCCCGCCGATACCGCCATTTCCGAGGCCGGCTTGGGCCAGTTCGAAATCAACCTGATGCATTGCGATGATGCCCTGCGCGCCGCCGATGATGCGTGGTTCTTCAAGATGCTGGTCAAAGGCCTTGCCCGCCGCCACGGCTTTGCCGCCAGCTTTATGGCGAAGCCCTATGAGGATTATCCCGGCTCCGGCCTGCACACGCATTTTTCGGTGCTCGACAAGAACGGCAACAACATCTTTGACGATGGCGGCCCTGACGGCACGGCCATCATGCGCCACGCCATTGCAGGGTGCATGAATGCGATGGCCGGATCGTCGCTGGTTTTTGCGCCCCACGCCAACAGCTTTGACCGGATGGTGCCGGGTGCCCATGCGCCCACAGGTATTTCATGGGCCTATGAAAACCGCACGTCCTCTATTCGTGTGCCTTCGGGCAGCCACAAGGCACGGCGGATCGAACATCGCGTATCGGGCGGCGATGTGAACCCCTATCTGATGTTGGCCGCCGTCTTGGGGGCCGCGATAAACGGGATCGAAGACGCGATTGATCCGCCGCCCCCGATTACCGGCAACGCCTATGCCGCCAACCTGCCCCAGATTCCCGGCGACTGGAAAACCGCAATCGATAAATTCGAAGCCTCGCCCGAGGTCGCGCGGATTTTCGCGCCCGAACTGATCCGCAACTTTGTCCTGACGAAACGCCAAGAACTCCATTATATGCAAGAGCTTACCCCACAAGAACAGGTCGAGATATATCTCGACACCGTATAAGGGCACCGTGATGAAAATCGGCATACTTCAAACCGGCCATTCCCCCGACAACATGAAAGACCAGTTGGGCGACTACGGTGAAATGTTCACCAAACTGCTGGGCGGGCATGATTTCGACTTTCAGATCTGGTCGGTCGTCGATGGCGAGTTTCCGGATTCTGCGGTGGATGCAGACGGGTGGTTGATCACCGGGTCCAAATTCGGAGCCTATGAGGATCACGACTGGATTCCGCCACTAGAACAGCTGATCCTTGCCATTCGCGACGCCGGTCGCCCGCTGGTCGGCATCTGCTTTGGCCACCAGATCATTGCGCAGGCCCTTGGCGGCAAGGTCGAAAAATTCGCGGGCGGCTGGTCTGTCGGGCGCACCGAATACACCGTGAACGGTCAACCCATGGCCCTGAACGCATGGCATCAGGATCAGGTCACCGCCCTGCCCCAAGGGGCGCAGGTCGTGGGATCATCCGAGTTTTGCGCCAATGCGGCACTGCTGTATGATGACCAGATCTGGACGATCCAGCCCCACCCCGAATTCAACGCCGATTTCATCGACGGGCTGATCCGCACCCGCGGTAAAGGTGTGGTTCCCGACGCGCAACTGTCAGCCGCGGCCACGCGACTGGATGCCCCCACGAATAACGCGGATATCGCGAAACATATTGCCGAATTCTTCAAAAAAGAGAGACCATAATGTCCGACTGGATTGACGACCTTCCCCAAGCCGCCCGAGAGTATCTGGAAGGCAAACGACTGGATGAGGTGGAATGCATCATCCCCGATCTGCCCGGTATCGCGCGCGGCAAAGCCGTGCCTGCCAAGAAATTCGAACGGCAGGAATATTTCCACCTGCCCGACAGCATCTTTTACCAGACCATCACCGGTGAATGGGGCGAAGCGGCAGGGGCCGAAGGGTTCATCGAAAAAGACATGATCCTGCGCCCTGATATGTCGACCGCCACTGCCGCACCGTGGACAGCCGACTGGACGCTTCAGGTGATCCATGACGCCTATGACCGCGATGGCAATGTGGTGGAATATTCCCCGCGCAATGTGCTCAAACGCGTGGTTGACCTCTATCACAAGCAAGGCTGGGACCCCATTGTCGCCCCCGAGATGGAGTTCTTTCTGGTTGCCCGCAATCTGGACCCGGCCCATGCGATCAAACCGATGATGGGCCGCTCTGGCCGCCCCGCTGCGGCGCGTCAGGCCTATTCGATGACCGCCGTTGACGAATTCGGGCCGGTGATCGACGACATCTATGACTTTGCCGAAGCCCAAGGGTTTGAGATCGACGGCATCACGCAGGAAGGCGGTGCCGGCCAGCTTGAGATCAACCTGATCCACGGCGACCCCGTGCGGCTGGCGGATGAAGTGTTCTATTTCAAACGTCTGATCCGCGAAGCCGCCCTGCGTCACGATTGCTATGCCACCTTTATGGCCAAACCGATCGAAGACGAACCCGGCAGCGCCATGCATATGCACCATTCGGTGCTGGACATCGAAACCGGCCAGAATATCTTTTCGGATTCGAACGGGGATGAAACGGAAGCGTTTTACCACTTCATCGCCGGTATGCAGAACCACATGCCCGATGCGCTGGCCGTGCTGGCCCCTTATGTGAACAGCTATCGCCGCTACGTCAAAGACCACGCCGCCCCGATCAATCTGGAGTGGGGCCGCGACAACCGCACCACCGGCATTCGCGTCCCGCTGTCCAAACCTTCGTCGCGCCGGGTTGAAAACCGTCTGGCCGGCATGGATTGCAACCCCTATCTGGGCATCGCGGCATCCTTGGCCTGTGGCTATCTGGGCCTGATGGAAAAGAAGCAACCCAGACCGGAATTCAAGGGCGACGCCTATGAAGGCGACGGTGACATCCCGCAGGTTTTGGGATCGGCGCTGGATTTGTTCGAGGAAGCCACCGAGATGCACAAGGTTCTGGGCCCTGATTTCGCCCGGGTCTATGCCATCGTCAAACGCGCCGAATACGATGAATTCCTGCAAGTCATTTCCCCGTGGGAACGCGAGCACCTATTGATGAACGTTTGATCCGGTCGCCGGTGGCGGATGCCTTCGGCGAGGATTTAAAACCATTTGGAAGCGGGGGAAGGAGCCCTTTTTACAATGAACCTGCTTTATGCGAATGATAGAAAAGCCGCCTATCCTGACAGCTGGTACGCGGCCACGGCCACGCCCTTGCAACAGTTCCCCCCCCTAAAAGGGGCAACCAAGGCAGATGTTTGCGTTGTGGGGGCCGGCTATACCGGCCTGTCTGCGGCGCTGTATCTGGCCCAAGCGGGGCGCGACGTGGTTTTACTGGATGCCCAGCGGGTGGGTTTCGGTGCGTCCGGGCGCAACGGCGGGCAGTTGGGCAGCGGCCAGCGGGTTGAGCAAGACACGCTGGAAAAGATGCTGGGCATTGATCATGCGAAAAAGCTGTGGGACTTGGGCGAAGATGCCAAGGCCTTGGTCAAGGGCCTGATTGCCGAGCATGACATCGATTGCCATCTGAAACCCGGTGTCGCCTGGACCGCATCCACCGCCAGCGACCTGCGCCATTTGCACGACTATGCGGACCATCTGCGAAACCACTATGGCTATGACCAGATCGAGGTCTTGGACCGTGCCGCCCTGCAATCGGTCTGCCCTTCGCCCGATTACAAGGGGGGCATCCTGGATATGGGGGCCGCCCATCTGCATCCGCTCAACCTTGCCCTGGGGTTGGCACGGGCCGCGCAAAAGGCGGGCGTACGGATCTATGAAGGCTCTGCAGTGCACCACATCAAGGAAGGCGCAAAGGTCACGGTTCAGACCGATGGCGGGCAGGTCCTGGCTGACCATGTGGTATTGGCGTGCAACGGCTATCTGGGCGGATTGAACCGCAAGGTCGCTGCCCGCGTGATGCCGATCAACAATTTCATCGCCGCCACCGAACCGCTTGGCGACCGGGTGCGCGATGTGTTGCCCCGCGACGTCGCCGTGGCTGACAGCCGTTTTGTGGTGAATTACTTCAGGCTCAGCCACGACGGGCGGCTGCTGTTTGGCGGCGGCGAAAGCTATGGCTACAAATTCCCCAGCGACATCGCAGCCAAAGTCCGCAAACCGATGTCGGTCGTGTTCCCCCAGCTCAAAGACGTGGCAATAGATTATGCGTGGGGCGGTACCCTTGCCATTACCATGAAACGGCTGCCCTATCTTGCGCGCGTGGCACCGAACATCCTGTCAGCGTCGGGCTATTCCGGCCACGGGGTCGGGACGGCAACCCACGCAGGGCAACTGATGGCGCAGGCCATAATGGGCGACAGTGACGGGTTCGATGTGATGGGCACGATCCCCACCACCCCCTTCCCCGGCGGTGCCGCACTGCGCACACCTTTGCTGACACTGGCGATGACCTGGTACAGCTTGCGCGATAAACTGGGCCTCTAGTCACAAATGTTTAACACGGCCCCTTCCTGAATTCGCTTGGCCTGAGGGCAGGCTTGTTTTACAATTCTGAAAACAAGTATTCAGGATTTTGAAATATGAGCCTGCCAGACATGCACCGCGCCGAAGCCATCCCGCAAGAGGCCCGCGCCGAAATCGAACGGCTTTTGCAAACCGGCGATCTGTTTCGCTATACTGCAGCCGCCGACGCACCTGTGTCCCTGCTCGAGGCAGAATTCGCCCAGATGATGGGCAGCCGCTACGCCCTTGCAGTCTCCTCCTGCTCGGCCGCGCTTTTCCTGTCGCTGATGGCGCTGGATCTGCCGAAAGATGCTCGGGTTCTGATCCCGGGCTTCACCTTCGCGGCGGTGCCCTCATCGGTGATCCATGCCAACTGCCAGCCGGTCCTATGCGAAGTCGGCGATAACTACCGCATTGATATCAAAGACTTCGAAGCCAAGCTGCCCTCGGTTGATGCCGTCATCATCAGCCATATGCGCGGCCATACCTCCGACATGGACGCAATCATGGCGCTGTGTGACGCGGCAAACATCCCGGTGATCGAAGACGCGGCCCATTCGCTCGGCACGCTATGGCACGGCCAGAAAATCGGCATGATCGGCAAGATCGGCTGCTTCTCCTTCCAGTCCTACAAAATGGTCAACGCCGGCGAAGGCGGGATCATGATCACCGATGATGCCGACCTGATCGCACGCGCGATTATCATGTCCGGTGCCTATGAACATAACTGGAAGAAACACCAAGGCATCGCTGACGCCTGCGACCGCTGGCAAAACAAACTGCCGCTCTACAATCTGCGGCTCAACAACCTGTCCGCAGCCCTTGTGCGCCCGCAACTTGCGCAATTGCCACGCCGCGTTGCCGACGGTCTGCGCAACCACGACTATGTCGCAGCCAAACTGAACGCCTCCCCCCATATCAATGTCCCTGCCCCGCTGGCCCCGGAAACCCGCGCACCTGACTCGATCCAGTTCAATATGGTCGGGCTGGACGATGACACCATCCGCGCCTTTGCCGCCGCCAGTGCTGCGGCAGGTGTCAAAGTGCAGGTCTTTGGCCAAAGCACCGATAACGCCCGCGCCTTCTGGAACTGGCAATTCATCGAAAACCTGCCAGAGCTTCCACAGACCCGTAAAATGCTGATGGCCGCCTGCGACGTCCGCCTGCCCGTCCAACTCACCCAGAACGATCTTGATGCGGTGATCGACGTTCTTCTGGGCGCGCTTCAAACCGCCACAGGTACCCAAGCCGCTTGAACACGGCCTTTCATTTTGCCCGATAAACTCCCGCCAGAGGCATCAGCCTTGCGCAAAAAGCCCACCCTTTAACTGGGTGGGCTCAGGCATTATCCGGATCAAAAAATAGAAATCGCACGTCAGTGCGTCCGCAGGATCACTTCAGCTTGGACAGTTTTTCCTGCAAGTCGGCCAATTGCTGCTTGATCGCGTCCAGACTCTCGTCCTGATCCTTGGCGGATTTGCCCGCTTTGGCAGAACTCTCCGGCTCTTTCTTGGGCATGCCGGGCCATGCTGCCGGGATATTTCCGGTCATGGCTTTCATAAAGGCTTCCTGCTGGGCCTGCATCACATCAAACCCGGGCATTTTCGACATCGGGTTGATCGTGTTGATGTTCTCCAACACCCGCGACTGGCCGTCGCGCAGCATGTCAAAGGAGGCTTTCAGAAACTGCGGCACAACGCTTGCGCCCGGTGACATGTAACTGCGCACCAGATCATTGAGCACATCAACCGGCAAAACCGATTCACCACGGCTTTCGTGATCTGCAATGATCTGCAGCAAATATTGGCGCGTCAGATCGTCACCGGATTTCAAATCCATGATCTGAACTTCGCGCCCATCCCTGATAAAGCCCGAAATATCCTCAAGCGTGACGTAATCGCTTGTTTCGGTGTTATAAAGCCGCCGGCTGGCGTAGCGCTTGATAAGCAGAGGCTTGTCTGTGTCGGCCACGGTGGATCCTTCCCAAATTGCGTGCTGCATTGCAGCTTAGGGCAGCGCGTTTCAAAAAGAAAGGGCACAAAGAAAGGGCAGACTTTTGCAAGCCTGCCCTAACACTCATGAAAGTGCTCTAACCTGACGGCGAATTACTTCGCTGTGGCTTTTTTCGTAGCTTTTGTCGCGTCGTCTGTCGCTTTTTTCACGGCAGCTGTTGCTTCTTCGGACATGTTCTTGCCCGCAGCCATCATCAGCTCGACTGTGTCCATCTGGACGGATTTTGCGATCTCGGCGAATGCGGCCATGTGCTCGGCTGCAACTTCGGCAGAGGCAGATGTGAAATCTGTCATTGCTTTTGCGTAATCGGCTGGCTCGGTCTTGGCTTTCGACATTTCTGCCAGCTTGGCCAGAGTTTCTTTCTGCCATTTGCTGGAGATTTCTGCAGATTTCTCGGCAGCTGTCAGCGCAACGCCGGACAGTTTTTCATTCAATGTAGCCGTTGTTTTGAACGCATCGTTCATGGCTGTTGTATCAACTGGGAATGCGCCCATAACGTCTTTCATCATGGCGGCGATATCTGGTGTCTTTGTCATAGTCTCTTCCTCTTTCGGTTGAGAGCGGCGAGAGCCTGCTCGTTCTGGTATGACACTGATATATATGCTGCGGTGCGGCATTTCAAGTTTTTTCTGCACCGCAGCATAAGATAATTGACGTTGGGGAAAAGAACAATCAGATCAGCTATTTGCCTTTCGCGCGACATATGTTCCGGGGGCATCGCACAAGATTTCCTGACCATTCGCGCCCGGTATGCGTGCATCTACTTCGTCGCCTTGATGATTCTCCAGCCAGCTTGCCCAGGTCGGCCACCACGATCCGGCATGGAACTCGGCCGCTTCCAGCCAGTCTTTGTAATCCAGTGAAATGTCGGGGTTGGTATAGTGACCGTACTTGCCCTTGCTGGGCGGGTTCACGATCCCCGCGATATGGCCCGATTGGGTCATGATAAAGGTCTTGTCCTTGCTGCCCATTTGCTGGACCCCGCGGAAACTGTCCTTCCAAGGCGCGATGTGATCGGTTTCGCATCCGACAGCCAGCAGCGGCACGTCGATATCGCCCAGTTCAAGGTGATGGCCCAGCAGGTCAAACCCGCCATCGGCCAGCTTGTTTTGCTGGCACAAGCCGCGCAGGTATTCCATCGCCATGCGTTCCGGCAGGTTCGCCCCGTCCCCGTTCCAATAGAGCAGGTCAAAGGCCGGCGGCGTATCACCCAGCATATAGCTTCTGATCGCCGGCCCATACACCAGATCGTTCGAGCGCAAGAACGAAAAGGTCCGCGCCATGATGATGGACGGCAAGATGCCCTTATCCTTGGTTTCGGCCTCGATCCCGTCGATGAAATCATCAGTCAGGAAGGGCTGGAATTCGCCCTGATCCGAAAAATCGGTAAGCGCGGTAAAGAAGGTGGCGGATTTGACCGATTTGTCACCGCGTTGCTTGAGCAAGGACAATGTCAGCGACAGTGTGGTGCCAGCGATGCAATAGCCCACCGCGTTCACCTGATCCTGTTTCGTGATCTTTTTGACTTCCTCGATGGCCGCGATGAAGCCTTCCTCGATATAGTCGCCCATGCCGACGTCGTGATAGCTTTTGTCGGGGTTGACCCAGGACACCATGAACAAGGTATGCCCCTGATCCACGATCCACTTCACCAGGCTGTTCTGTTCCTTAAGGTCCAGAATGTAGAATTTGTTGATCCAGGGCGGAAAGATCACGATCGGTGTGGCATGCACCTTTTCGGTCGTGGGCGTGTATTGGATCAGTTCGAACATGCGGTTGCGAAACACCACCTTGCCCGGTGACGTGGCAATGTTGCGGCCCAGTTCGAACGCTTTTTCATCGGCCAGCCGGACGATCATCTCGCCGTTATTCGCCTCGAGGTCGGAAATCAGGTTTTCCAGCCCCTTGATCAGGCTTTCACCTTCGGTGGCCACCGCGCGTTCCAACGCGTCGGGATTGGTGGCCAGAAAATTGGTCGGGCTCATCATGTCGATGATCTGGCGGCTGAAATACCCCAACCGCTGTTTCTCGCGCGGTTCAAGGTCGGGCACATCGGCAACCGCCTGGCTCAGCGCCTCGGAATTGATCAGATATTGCTGTTTTACAAAATTGAAATAAGGGTGGGATTTCCACAAAGGATTGGCAAAACGCCGGTCGTCGGTCGGGGCATCGGCGGGCGCTTCCAGCTTGCCCTTGGCCAATGCCTTTTGCGCCTCGACAAAATGCGAGACGGATTTGGTCCAGAATGACACCTGATGCTCGATCAGCTTGGCGGGATTCTGTACCGCCTCGTTCCAATAGGATTGGGCGGCCTTGGCGAACAGCTCTTGATTCGGCGCGTCCAGACTGGCCTGGTGCCCCTCCCGGTTCAGCATAATCTGCGACAGCCGCGCGCCCAGAGCCTCAACTTTACTCATATTCTCGGTCATCCGGGCCAGTGCAGCAGCGTCCGGTTCAGTCGGTTCATTCGTTTTTGTTGTCATTGAACTTTTTCCTCCCTATGTTTGCACTTGCAGCATCGCGCCGTCCTGACTGGGAGGGGACCGGCGGAGTGCCCAAGCACAGGGCCAACCAAAAGGAGACCCCTCATGAAGTATATGGCATCTTACGATCTAATGGAAACAATGCGGAACACTAATCAATGGTTAGGTGCGACCGCGCAGGCTTTTGCCTCTTATCCGGCATTTTCCGCCATTCCAAACCCCGCACTTGACTGGATGGCCGCCTGGGGTGAAGTCACCGAACGCAGCTTTGCGCGGATGGTTGCGAAACCCGACTGGAACCTGCCGCCGGTTGTCGGCAAAGACGGCGCGGACCACCCCGTCGAGATCAAGAAAGAAATTCAGGGTGCCTTTGGCGACCTGCTGCATTTCGTCGTGCAAAAGCGCGAACTGCCAAAACGCAAAGTCCTGTTGGTTGCCCCGATGTCCGGCCACTATGCCACATTGTTGCGTTCGACCGTGATCAGCCTGATCCCTGATACCGACCTTTATATCACCGACTGGCACAACGCCCGCGAAATTCCTGTGAGCGCCGGCAAGTTCGACGTCGAAGATTACACGCTGCACCTTGTTGAATACATGCGCCACCTTGGCCCGGATGTTCACGTGATCGCCGTGTGCCAGCCTGCGCCCCTGACCCTTGCCGCGACCGCCTATCTGGCCGAGGAAGACCCAAGCGCACAGCCCAGTTCCCTGACCCTGATCGGCGGCCCCATCGACCCCGATGCCAGCCCCACCGAAGTCACCGATTTTGGCGACCGCGTTCACATGGGCCAGCTTCAGGAAATGTCGATCCAGCGCGTTGGCTTTAAATACCCCGGCGTCGGTCGCAAGGTATATCCCGGTCTGTTGCAGCTGAATTCGTTTATCTCGATGAACAGCGAAACCCACACCAAGGCGTTCCGCGACCAGATCATGCGCGTCGCCCAAGGCGAAGCCAGCGATCACGACAAACACAACAAGTTCTATGACGAATACCTTGCCGTCATGGATATGCCTGCCGAATTCTACCTCTCTACAGTCGAGCGGATCTTTAAAAACAACGAGATCGGCACGAATAATTTTACCGTTGCGGGCAAAAAGGTCGACATCGGCAAGATCACAACCGTTGCGGTCAAAACCGTCGAAGGCACCAAGGACGATATCTCGGCCCCCGGTCAATGTATCGCAGCACTTGGCCTGTGTACCGGTCTGCCCGACAGCAAAAAGGCCAGCCATCTTGAAGACGGTGCCGGCCACTATGGTATCTTTGCGGGCAAAAGCTGGCGCGACAACATCCGCCCGCTGGTGCTGAAATTCATTGATGCCAACCAGAACGGCGCGGCGCAGGAAAAACCTGCAAAGCCAGCCAATAATAACGCTGCCGCATAATGTTCAAAGCACCGCGCGACGTCCCGTTTTCATGCTCTTGTGGCACGGTCACCGGAACGTTGCGCGGCGCATCCCCTGCCATCGGCAATCACCTTGAATGTTTTTGCAAGGATTGCCGCGCCGCCGAGGTCTATTCGGGTCAGCCCGACACGCCCTCTGTCGCACTATTCCAAACCACGCCCGACCGGATCGTCTTTGATCGGGGGGCGGATCAGCTGGCAGTGTTTTCCTTTGGGGAAACCAATATTCTGCGCTGGCACACGAAATGCTGCGGGTCGGTGATCGGCAACACCCTGCGCAATCCCAAGATCGCGTTTTCCAGTATCCGCGTGGCGCTTTTGTCCCAGCCCGATGCCCTTGGCCGGGTCACAACCAAGGCGTTTTACAAGACGGTCAAAGGCAAGCCGCAGCATAAAGGCATGGCGCGTTTTGTCTGGGGTGTGTTCAGCCGCGTGACCGCAGCACGGGTCACAGGCCGCTGGAAAGACACGCCGTTTTTTGACCCCGAGACGCTGAAACCCGTCCAAGAGGTTCACGTCGTGCCCAAAGCCGAACGCGCCGAGATCACTGCCCGGCTTGTCTGAGCCTTTTGCGTTATTGCAAGACGTAGGGCTGGCGCATCCAGTGGATCAACGCGTCTGTCACCGCTTCGGGCTGTTCCAGCGTCGGGATATGCCCTGCCCCTTCGATCACCTGCAAAGACCCGCTGGGAATAAGTTCCGCCATAAAGCTGTGGCGCTTCACGGTGTTGATCGTATCTGACGCGCCGCACATCACGAGGGTCGGACAGCGCAGCTTGCGCAGCACCGCTTGCTGATCGCGGCAACGTTGCAGGGCGCGGGCCTGTTTCAAATATACTTCGACGCCCAGCGTGTCGGCCATGTCGAGCAAGATATCCATCACCGCCGCGCGGCTTGGTCCTTGGGCCAGAGCGGTCAGCGGGACTTCTTCGCGCATCACATCGGCCAGACGCCCCGACTTGGCCTTGACGATCAGCAACTCGCGCATGGCCGATCCTTGCGGTGTCCCCGCCAAGGGGCTGGTATCCATCAGGGCAAGCCGCGTGACGCGGTCGGGTGCACGGCGCACGATTTCCAACGCCACCATGCCGCCCAGCCCCAACCCGGCCAGCGCAAATTTCTGCGGCAGAAGATCCAGCAAACCGGATGCGATTTCATCGATCCTTTCGCCTTGGGTAATCGGGGCCACCGTCACAGCCAGCGTCGCCGACAATTCGGCAATCTGAGGCCAGAACACCCGCGCGTCGCACATCAGTCCGGGCAAAAGCACAAGCGGTTCAGCCATAAATTGCCCTGTCTTTCATCGTGTTGATTGCGAAATACATGTCACTGCCCTGCCGATTTGCTGCCCACATCAACATGGATAGGCAATGCCATGCAAGGGCGGAAAGTCACGGTACCGCTGCTGCCGCTGTTCGACCGGTTCCGACGGGGCCTGCCCTGCCCGCAGCAACATCCCCTTTGGCGCGATATAGCTGGAGATCATGCGCAAGGGTACCGGCCGCCACACCAGATTGAACGCCGCCAGCTTGGGAAAGAACCACATCTCGGAATAGGGCAGATGATCATGCACCCACCACGCCAGATCGCGCCAGTCACGCCCCTGATCATATTTATCGGCAAACCACGGGATCACGACAGACGCCCCCGCAATGGCCGCATCGCCGCTGTTACGGTCCCAGATGTGGCATTCAATCGGGTTGTCGCTGGCGGCACAGTTCAGCTTGTTGGCGTTGCCATAGTCATTCAGCGCCCGCGACCGATAACCGGACCGCACCGCGATCCGGCCAAATGTTTCTTCAAGCGGGTCCAGCAAGGCGGTGCAAAACGCCCGCCCGTTTTCAATCGCCAGATCGGGATTATCGGGGATGTTGGGGATGCCATGAAAGCCGCTGATCTCGGAATACAGGAAATCGCGCATGTAAAAGTGTTTCGACAGACGCACCCGCCCGACCGTCTCGAGGCTCCACATGCTGGCGGGTTTACGCATCCACAGCCTTGTCCAACACCTCTTGGACCGCGGCCTGCATCAGCCCCAGACAGCGATCGTCGGAAAAGCGGTGATCGGCGTCCTTGACCAGTTGCAACTGCATGTCCGGCCCTGTGGCATGTTCCAGCAACCGCACCGCCGTTGCGACACTTACCGCCGTATCGGCCGTGCCCTGCAAGAACCGCACCGTAAACGGCAGATGCAACGGCGAGCGTAACACCAGCTGCTTGCGCCCGTCCTCGATCATCCGCTTTGTGATGATGTAGGGCTCCATATAATCCGACGGCAGCTCGACGTGGCCCACTGTGTCCAACTGCTGCTTTTGCGCGTCGGTAAAGCTGGCCCAATATCCGTCTTCGGTAAAATCGGGTGCCGCCGCGATGGTGACCAGCCCGGCGATCCGTTCAGGCATCGCGCGGCACAGCAACAACGATTGCCAGCCGCCCATGGACGACCCGACAGGCACGATCCTGCCCGTGGTCAACGCGCTCACTGCGGCCAGCGTATCCTGGGCCCAATCGCCAATGCAGCCGTCGGTGAAATCACCCGAGGAGTCACCATGCCCCGAATAATCAAACCGCAAAAACGCGCGGCCCTCGCGGCGGGCCCAGTCCTCAAGGAACACCGCCTTGGTGCCTTGCATGTCGGATTTCAGACCGCCCAGGAAAACAACGCAAGGCCCCTGACCGGCCGTCAGATGATAGGCCAGCTTGCGCCCTTGCGGGGTCTCGAGGGTCTGCGCCATGTTCATCCGCCCAGATAAGGGCCCTTGGCGGGGCGGTAGAAAATCTTTTGATTGTGCAGACGTCCCAGCAGATCGTCGATCTTGCGCAGCGACTCCACCGTTTCATCGGCGGGCAACATCTCTTGGGTGCCGTTATAGACATCCGCCGACAGGTCGCGCTTGGTCACGTGCAGGGCTGCCTCGATCAGGTCGATATCGCTGATCGTCAGCTCGAAACTGCGGTTATGTTTGGACATTTCGCCATCCTTTTGAATGCATGTTCCACCCGCCAAGTCATAGAACCTGTCGCGCCAAGGTTCAATCAGCAGCTTCGACCTCGCGCAGACCAATTGCCGCAGCCGCTGCGCCAATCGCCATAAGTGCGAATAAAACCAGCGTTGCCGTCGGCCCGATCAGCGCAACACCGCCGCCAGCGACCCCCGCAACCAGCAACAGCACGCCGATCACCGTATTTGACACGGCGGCATAGGCCGACCGCTGGTTTTCCGGCGACATGTCCACCAGATAGGTCGACCGGCCCTGCCGCACACCGTGATAGGCGATCATCAGGATGAACAGCACCAGCGGCATCGCCCAGATTTGCATGGCCAGCCCCAGCATGCTTAGCGCCACAGCGCCCAGCATCGCCACGGCCCCCACACATCCCGTCAGCATCAACACCTTGCGGCTGGACCGGTCCGACAACCGCCCCCAGATATAAGAGCTTAGGAAAGACGCCAGGGCAGATGCCAGAACCAATGCGCCCAACTGGCCAAGGGCGGACTGGTCCTCGCCCCCAGCAAGTACGACGAAATACGGCGGGGCCAATGCGGTTGACGCCAGCAACCCGCGCACAAGGATAAAGCGGCGCAGGTTCGCATCCTTTTTCAATATGCCGAAATCCGCGCCTTCGCCCTTGGACGGGTCGCTTTTCATTTCCTTCAATGTGGAAAACAACAGCGCCGCAGCGCCCCACAGACCGGCGGCCAATGCGATTGCGGCGATGACGATGCGGCGGTCCTCGAACAGGCCCGACATCAGCAGCACCGCAAGGATCACCACCCCCACCGCAGATACCGACCCTGCCAACCCCGTAATCGCGCCGCGCCGCGACTGACCGACGGTCTTGCCCAGAATATCCTTGTAGGACACCGAACACGCCGCCCGCGACAAAGCCAGCCCACCAAGGGCCGCGCAAATGGCATACCCCGCCGCGGCCCCGTCCAACGTCAATGCGGTCAACACGATCAGCGCGGCAAATATCCCCTGCCCCGCACTGCCCAACACCCACACCCACTTGCGCCGCGGCATCGATTGCACCCAGGACGCCATGAACATCTGCGGCAGCAACGCGCCACTTTCACGGATCGGCACCAAGACCCCGGCAAACACCGCCGGTGCGCCCAGCGACGTCAAAAGCCAAGACAACATCAGCTTGGGGTCAATCAACCCGTCCGCGATCTTGGTCATCGACAGGCTGGCAACATGGCGCAACGCATTTGGCGCTTCGGCCTTTTGCGCCCCTTGTGACAGATCGTCCGCCTCACCCTCAGCCCCCGAGAGTTTCTCGAACGCCGCGCTTGCCAATCCGTCCTGCATTCTGTCGCTTCCCGTCATATTATCTGTCGCGTCAATATCTTGACCCAACGCGCAAGCCTGCCAAGAAGTTTCCAAAGCCGCCCCAAGTTATTGACAACCCTGCCCCGCGCGGCCATCTAGCGGGGGCATATAACCCGCAACCGGGCGTCTCGTAGGCGCCAAACCGACGAGGAGGCCCAAATGGCCCAGATCACTCTCACCCTTCCCGATGGCAATGCACGACAGTACGACGCAGGTATCACTGCAGGCGACGTCGCCAATGACATCTCCAAATCCCTTGGCAAAAAGGCGATCAGTGCCACCGTGAACGGTGCGCATTTCGATCTGGCCTGGCCGATTGACGCAGATGCAGACATCGCGATCCACACCATGGCCGACGAAGATCAGGCCAACGAACTGGTGCGCCACGACCTTGCCCACATCATGGCCCGCGCCGTTCAGGAAATCTGGCCCGACACACGCGTCACCATCGGTCCGGTGATCAAGGACGGCTGGTATTATGACTTTGACCGCGCCGACCCTTTTACCCCCGAAGACCTTGGCGTGATCGAAAAGAAGATGAAAGAAATCATCAACGCCCGCGATCCCGTACGCACCGAAGTCTGGGACCGCCCGCGCGCGATCAAGCACTACGAAGATCTGGGCGAACCCTATAAGGTCGAACTGATCGAAAGCATTCCGGGTGATGAGCCGCTGCGCATGTATTGGCACGGCGACTGGCAAGACCTGTGCCGTGGCCCGCACCTGCAACACACCGGCCAGGTGCCCGGTGACAGTTTTAAACTGATGTCCATCGCTGGCGCTTACTGGCGCGGTGACAGCGACCGCGCGATGTTGCAACGCATCTACGGCGTGGCCTTTACCGGCAAGGAAAAGCTGCGCGCGCATCTGAATATGCTCGAAGAGGCCGCCAAACGCGACCACCGCAAACTGGGCCGCGAGATGGACCTGTTCCACATGCAAGAAGAAGCCCCCGGTCAGGTGTTCTGGCACCCCAACGGCTGGCTGATCTACACCCAGCTTCAGGATTACATGCGCCGCAAACAGCGCGCCGGCGGCTATGTCGAGGTGAACACACCCCAAGTCGTCGACCGCAAACTGTGGGAAAAATCCGGCCATTGGGACAAGTATCAAGAGCATATGTTCATCGTTGAAGTCGACGAAGAACACGCCCGCGAGAAAACCGTGAACGCGCTGAAACCGATGAACTGCCCCTGCCACGTGCAGATCTTTAACCAGGGCATGAAATCCTATCGCGACCTGCCGTTGCGCATGGCCGAATTCGGTTCGTGCAACCGCTATGAACCCTCGGGCGCGCTGCACGGTATCATGCGCGTGCGCGGCTTTACCCAGGACGATGGCCACATCTTCTGCCGCGAGGACCAGATCGAGGAAGAAACCCTGATCTACATCGAATTCCTGTCCGCGATCTACAAAGACCTCGGATTTGAAAACTTTAAGGTCAAGTTCTCGGACCGCCCCGACACCCGTGCCGGATCGGACGAAGTCTGGGACAAAGCCGAAGCGGCCCTGCTGTCTGCGACCCGCAAAGCGGGGATCGAACCTGAAATCAACCCCGGCGAAGGTGCGTTTTACGGCCCCAAGCTGGAATTCGTGCTGACCGACGCGATTGGCCGTGACTGGCAATGTGGCACCCATCAGGTGGATTTCGTGCTGCCCGAACGGCTGGACGCGACCTTTGTCGGGTCCGACGGCGCGAAACACCGCCCCGTCATGCTGCACCGCGCGACCTTGGGATCGTTTGAACGTTTCATCGGCATCCTGATCGAAGAACACGCAGGCAAGCTGCCGTTCTGGCTGGCCCCGCGTCAGGTCGTTGTGGCCTCCATCACCTCAGAGGCGGATGATTACGTGCGCGAGGTCATCGAGACCCTGACCGCCGCAGGTGTCCGCGCCGAAGCTGACATTCGCAACGAAAAGATCAACTACAAGGTCCGCGAACATTCGGTTGGCAAGGTGCCGGTCATCTTGGCCGTCGGTGCCCGCGAGGTCGAAGAAAAAACCGTATCCGTGCGGCGTCTTGGCGAAAAACAGACCTCGGTTCAGTCGCTTGCCGACGTCGCAGCAGCACTTGGTATCGAGGCGACCCCGCCCGATCTGCGTTAAATTCTACTGTAACAAACCCGTCCGGGCGGACATATGTGCCGCCCGGATGTGACGGATTGTTTCAAGAAAAATGCCGTTTTCAGCATTTTTCCGCCAAATATTACAGAAAACCACCAGATTTCCTGACGTTCATGTGAGACACTTCGACGTGAGTAGCTTTGTCGCACCAACACGGCTTTAAATGAGTTACGAAGACAGAACATCCAATCAGGAGGAACACCGAAATGTCCAACACGATGAAAACTTTCGCCGTCGCCGGTGCCGTTGCCGCAGCTTTGGCCGCCCACAGCACCCCCGCCGATGCCGCCGCCAAAGAAAAATGCTACGGCGTTGCACTTGCGGGTGCAAATGACTGCGCAGCAGGTCCGGGCACAACATGCGCAGGCTCCTCTGTGACCGATTTCCAAGGCAACTCCTGGACGCTGGTTGACGCAGGCACATGCGAATCCATGGAACTGCCGGAAATGGCAGACGGCACAGCGCGCAAAGGCTCGCTCGAGCCACTTGACCGCGACTTGCCAGCCTAAACCGATCCGGCGCAGGCAGTGTTTACCGCTGCCTGCGCCCCTTTGATATCCAGCCAAGGGAGCGCGCGTCATGCTCGACAGTCAACGCCGCTTTGACCGACTGCCCGCCGCCCCGGGCGTTGGCTATAAGCCCCAGCATTTCAGCGACTTGCAGCGCGACCCCGATCCCGTCGAATGGATCGAAATCCATGCCGAAAACTACATGGGCGATGGCGGGCGTCCCCTTGCCCAACTGCGCGCATTGACCGACAGGTTTGCCCTGTCCGTGCATGGTGTCGGCCTGAGCATCGGCGGCGAAACCCCGCTGGACCGCGACCACCTGAACCGGCTGAAAACGCTGTGCGACCGGGCGCAACCGGCCAGCTTTTCCGAACATCTTGCCTGGTCGACCCACGGGGCCGAATTTCTGAACGATCTGTTGCCGCTTCCCTATACCGGTGCCACCCTGACCCGCGTTGCCAGCCATATTGCCCAGGTCCAGGATATGTTGGGCCGGCAGATGCTGCTCGAAAACCCATCCAGCTATCTGGCCTTTGCTGAATCCACCCTGTCCGAGACCGAATTTCTGGCCGAACTGGTGCGCAAAACCGGCTGCGGGCTGCTGTTGGACGTCAATAACGTCTTTATCTCGGCCACGAACCTTGGCCTGTCGGCACAAAGCTATATCGACGCCTATCCGCTGGCCCATGTGGGCGAAATCCACGTTGGCGGCCATGACGAAGACACCGATGATGCCGATGCGCCGCTGTTGATCGACAGCCATGGCAAACCCGTGGTCGATCCGGTCTGGGCGCTGCTTGAGTATACCCTTGCACGGACCGGCCCCAAGCCGGTTCTGGTCGAATGGGATAACGACGTGCCTGACTGGCCCGTTTTGCAAGCCGAAGCACAGCGCGCAGCCCTTGCGTTGGCCGCATGACAGACCAATCCGCCTTTCGCCAAGGGTTGCTTGACCCGTCTGCCCCCGTGCCACAAGGGCTGGAGGGCGCGCATCATACCCCTGCCGGAAAACGCTATGACGTTTACCGCAATAATGTCACCCATTCGCTGATTGCCGCGTTGCAAACCGCCTTTCCCTTGGTGCGCAAAATTCTGGGCGGGCAAAGTTTTGACAGCCTTGCCCCGGTATTTGTCCGCGCGCACCCGCCGACATCACCCTTGATGATGCACTATGGCGGCGAATTCCCAAGATTTCTTGAACACCTGCCACAAGTCGCGAAACTCGGCTATCTTGCGGATAGCGCTCGGCTCGATCTTGCGATGCGCTCTTCCTATCATGCGGCGGATGCACCGGCCTTTGATCTTGTAGGCTTTCAGCAGCTGTCGCCCGACGCGATCATGCAACATAGATTTACGCTTGCGCCCGCCACGCGGATCATCAGATCGGCTTGGCCGCTCTATGACATCTGGCGTTTCAACATGGTCGAGGGTGCCGAAAAGCCCGTGATGCAGGCCCAAGACGTCCTGATCACCCGGCCCGATTTCGACCCCGAACCCCGCTTGCTGCCCTCCGGTGGGGCCAATTGGTTGGCGCATCTGGAACAAGGCAAAACCCTCGGCGATGCCGTTGACGCCACCGCCGCTGAAATCCCCGCATTCGATCTGGCCGCCGCACTGACAGTGGCCCTATCCAGCAATGCCTTTTGCGCAAAGGAAACCATCTGATATGCACAGGGTGTTTGATATGTACGACGCCATCGTTATCCGTCTGATGCGCCAGAACTGGATGCTGCCCACCTTTGCTCGCCTGGTGTTTGCGGCCGTTTTGATGGTGTATTTCCTGAACTCCGGACTGACGAAACTGGGCAACGGATTTGGCGGAATACTGAACCCCTCCGCAGGTGCCTATATCCAGATCTGGCCCAAAGCGTTTGAAGCGGTGGGCTATGACAGCTCGGCGCTCAGCAGCTTTCACCATGCGGTCGTCATCGCCGGAACCATGGCCGAATTCTTGCTGCCCGCCCTGATTGTATTGGGGTTGTTCACGCGGCTGGCGGCGATTGGCATGATCGGGTTTGTGTTCTTGCAGTCGGCCACCGATATCTACGGTCATGGACAGCTTGATGCCCTTGGCCGTTGGTTCGACCATATCCCGGACGGTACCATTCTGGACCAGCGCGCGTTGTGGCTGCTGTTGTTGTCCGTTCTGTTTGTCAAAGGCGCAGGGCCGCTGTCGCTGGACAAGGTATTGGTCGCGCGCCGGACCTAAACGCCAAGTGCGTCCTGCACGGGTTTGGCCCAGCCCAGATGCAGTTCTTCCCCTGTCGCGATCAGGGGGCGCTTCATCAAGGCGGGATGCTGCGCCAGCAAGGTCAGCGGTTCTTGCCCGCGGGCATCATCATCCAGCCCCCGCCAGGTGGTCGAGCGTGTGTTGACCAACGCCATGCCGAATTGCGCAAAGGCGCGTTGCATCACATCATCCGGAACGCCGTCCACGCGCACATCGACAAGCTGCGCATCGGGAAGGGATTTCATCGCCTTGCGGCAGGTATCGCAGTTCTTGAGCCCGTAAATGATCATCGTCACATCTCGTCCTTAAGATTTCGCCCCGACGGCGCGGTTTTGCAAAGGATTGCCTGTTTTTTCCGGCCAGCCGGACAAGGGCGGCCAGATGGCCCACACCTGGACCCATTTCAGCAAAAAGCCCGATGCGCAAACACCGGGCTATTCAAATGCCTGTGGGCTGCCGCGTTTAGCTACAGCCTTTTTCACCCGGAATGCAGGAATACGTCACAGGGCGCGGCTTGTGGTAATGCGCTTTGCGGACCTTCTTGACCGGATGCGCTTTGACCTGCTGATAGGTCATGGTCTGGTTTGGCGTACCGCAGCAGATCACACCTTGAATCGTAATGGGCTGAAGGCCGGCCGGGCAGTAGTTTGCACTGGTGGGGTATGGGTACACTTTGGCTTCGGCAGAAACCTGAGCAGGCAGGACAATCGCCCCCATCATGCTAAGGCCGGCGATCATTGCTGTTGGTAAACGCATCATATCCCTCGTCTATTTTCCGCTTTTGTTCAGCTTTGCCCACTGGGGGCCATCAAGTCTAGCCCTTTTGCAACAAAAGCGGGCCAAATCTAGGGAAATAGCCGGGAGGGAAGATAGGCCGGACCGTGAAACCGGATGCGCCCGCCCAGCTTGCGGCCCTGTTTCAACCTGTAGTCGGGATAGCGGTTCAGGAACCGCGCCAGCGCGATGCGCCCCTCCATCCGCGCGAGGGTCAAGCCGACGCAGACATGCGGCCCACCGGCAAAGGCAAGGTGGCGGTTGGGGTGACGGGTGATGTCGAACCGCGTGGGGTCATCAAACACCGCAGGGTCGCGATTGGCGGCACCGATGCACAGATGCAGGTTGGTGCCCGCGGGGATGGCGTGACCGCCAAGGGTGACGGGGGCGGTCGTCTCGCGATTGCCGAACTGGTTGGGGGAGCGGAAGCGCAGCACTTCCTCGACCGCCGTGTTGATCAGCGAC
Organism: Sulfitobacter sp. SH22; assembly: GCF_965641905.1. Lineage (NCBI taxonomy): Bacteria > Pseudomonadati > Pseudomonadota > Alphaproteobacteria > Rhodobacterales > Roseobacteraceae > Sulfitobacter > Sulfitobacter sp. SH22. Next base: position 182,363 of record NZ_OZ282573.1, on the reverse strand, counting down.
GGATCAGCCAACAGTCTGGCGCGTTGATCGGGGTGATCGTACAGCAGGGCAAGGCCCGATCCGATCAGGTTCGTCGTGGTTTCATGGCCCGCATTGAGGATGAAAATGCAGTTCTGGATCAGCTCGATTTCCGACAGCGTCCCGCCATCGTCGCCATTGATCAGACGGGTCAGCACGTCGGTTTCGGGATCACCGGGGGATGCTTTGCGCCGCGCGATCAGGTCTTGCAGGTAGGCTTTGAAATCGCGCACCGCCTGATGGCCGCGTTCCAGTTGCGCGCCCGTCAGCGTGGGCTCCAATGCGCCGAGAATGGCGAGGGACCAGTCGCGCAGGGGGCCGCGCTCGGACAGCGGCACGTCAAGCAGGTTGCCGATGATCTGGATCGGGATGGTCGCGGCGAAGTCTTCGACCAGATCGGCGTCGCGCGGCATCGCGTCTAGCAGTTGGTCGACGATGGCGATCAGGCCCGGTTCCATTCGCGCCAGCGCCTTGGGCGTCAGGGCGGCGGTCATGATGCGGCGCACGCGGGTGTGCAGGGGCGGATCGTTGAACACGAGGCTGGTGGTGTGGTGTTCGAACAGCGGCGAGCCGACCCCGAATTTCGGCGCAAACGCCGCGCGTTTATCCGAGATATAGGTGGTGGTGTCACGGTAGATCACGCTCAGATCGGCATGGCCGGAGATCAGAAACGACCCGTCGGGCTGCGGACACACAGGCGCGTCAGCGAGCAGCTGGTCGTAATGGGGAAAGGGGTTGTCGGTGAACCCGTCGGGGGGATTGGAGAGATCAAACATGGGAGGAGTTTGAGCGGATTTTAGGGTAAGTCAATGCGGTGTCGCGGGGGTGTCCGTGGGTGTTGTTAAGGTGTTAGTATTGTTGGTTTGTTTTTGGTTAAGGGGGCGTAGGGTGGGATTTATCCCACGTTGCGGTCAGGTGGGGAAAATCCCCACCCTACGGTTGATGGAAATCCAACGAACCCTTGCTGTCAAAGCGGGTGTTTTGCATCAGCGATAGGCCAAGCGGCGAAGCGCTCCTTCATAAACGCCGATCAAAACTCTCATATCGTCCATACCGTTAAAGAATGATTGTGAGTCAACGCCGTTTTCTGGTGTTAGGCCTAATTCATTTCGAAGGTAGCCAATTCGGCCTTTTCCAACTTGTTTAGACCAACCTGGGAAGCCAAAGGAGCAAACCCTTCGTACTTCCTTCGTAAACTTTTTCTTTTGGAAGAAGCCTCCTGGCCTAACTTCAACATCCTCCCACCGCATAATATCTATCGAGTTATTCTTAGGGTTCTCCATAAATACATGATATTTTTTTAAAATTTTTTCCAATTCTCTATAGGTTACAAAATATTGCTGCCTGTCTATTTTGTGCGTGTTTGTTCTTAAGTACCATGCAATGAACTTCACCTCAGGGTCAGCATCATCCTTCTGCAATTCTTTGAAGCGGCGGTATTTCTTCAAGCCGCGCTCTGCTACCAAAACTGCAAGGTCCTCTAATTCTTTCGGAGAAACAGAAAGAATGAACCCATTAATATAAAGATAGTGGACTGTACTAAGATAAGCAGTTCTCTTATTCGCATCATGAAAGGGATGGTTCATTATCAGCCCAAAAAAAAGCGTGGCAGCCTTTTCGTGGATTGTATTCCATTTCGAAATACCACCAAAAGATACATATGGTCGGCAAAGCGCTGATATTAGCATGGCGGAGTCTTTTGGGCCGATTCCTCCGATCCCCTCCCCCTCGTCCTCTTTGAGAAAGTAATCTACGACTGAAAAATGTGCTCTCAGGCTTTGTTGCACAAATCGGGTGAAGGACGTTTTTCCCCTTCCCCCAGACGGACTTAGCTTACAGGCTCAGTGATGGGTATGCCAAGAGCGGTGTAGCGGTTGAGGACGGCGATACGGACTTGGATTTCCGCGACCTGCCTTTCGAAGTCCCTGGCCATTAGCGATTGGCCGAGTAGTTTTATACAATGCATCTTCGTTTCGACGCGGCTTCGGCGATGGTATCCACTCCAGCGTCGCCACAGAGTGCGACCCAAGTATCGCTGCGCACTGACCGCGTCATTTCGGGCAATAGCTCCGGCGCTCGTCGGTTTCCAGGGCTTGGCATTCTTGCGTGGCGGGATCACTGCATGGGCCTCTCTGGCGGCAATCGCCTCGTGGCATTTACGCGTGTCATACGCCCCATCTGCGGTGACGCTGCCGATGTCTTGATCGGGCGGGATTTGGTTCAGAAGTTCGGGCAGAATGGGAGCGTCTCCGACGTTGCTGCTGGTGACCTCAACCGTCCGAACCTCCAGTGTTTCCTCATCGATTCCAATATGAATCTTGCGCCAGATGCGTCGTTTGGAGACACCATGCTTACGGGCATTCCATTCGCCCTCTCCTTCGGCTTTGATACCGGTGCTGTCGATGAGCAGGTTCAGCGGTCCTTTGGACCCGCGATACGGCAAGCTCACGTTCAGTGTTTTCTGACGTCGACATAAGGTGCTGAAATCCGGCGCGGCCCAATCCAGCCCGACCAGTCGCAGCAGGCTCTGGACGAACCCAGTTGTCTGTCGAAGCGGCAGGCCAAACAGGACTTTCAGCGTCAAGCAGGTCTGAATGGCGGCGTCACTGAATTGTTGCTGCCGACCGCGCTTGCCGCTTGGCGGCGGCGTCCAAACCATCTCTGGATCAAACCAGATCGACAACGATCCACGTTGCTTCAAGCTGTCATTGTAGGATGACCAATTCGTGGTCTTATATTTGGTAGGGGTCCAACTGCTCATGCCTTCCAGTTATCACGCTGGATTCATACAGTGAATCCCATCCGAGGATTTGTGCAACAAAGCCGTGCTCTCAACACCTCGTCCACCGATAAACCGTGACTACTCGACTGTTGATCGAAGTCAGCTACATTTGAAAGGGCGTGAGTATATTTCTTTTGTAGGCTGGGGAGGAGTGTTTCTACAAAATCATCCATCTTTAGAACCAATAACCCCCATAAACTCACGCCATTCCCCCTTGGACATCCCAGAGGTCTCTTGCGTGACTTCCTCACCCTTTAGCATCCGGCGGATACAATCAAGGGATGTATGGGACAGGGTAGCTCCACCAAGGCGGTAATCCTCGAAGGCTTTGTAGGCGGCGGGCACCCAGTCGGCGACGACGTTGCAGATGGCATCGGCATAGACGCGGATTTCGTATTGGGCGTGGGCATCGGCGCGCAGGCGCAGGAAGTGGAACAGGTTGTGCAGATCGACCTTCCAGTACCATTGCGTATAGATGTTGGTGGGCAGGTTCATGCGGGCCAGTTCGCGGGCCAGACCGTCCTGGGGTTGGCCGTCAGGGCCGGTTTCCGAGATCATCGCCTCGTAATTGTCATAGGCGCGGTTGCTGTCGGTCTTGAGGATTTCGAGCACGCGGGCGGCCTCGGCCCCTTCGAGCACGCCGCCGCGCCCCTGATTGTTCACGACGCTTTGGGCATTCGTGTGTTCGGGCGTGGGGATATAGAATTCGCGGTCCAGGATCGAATAGCGGGCGGAGTATTCGTTGACGTTGGCGGTGCGGTGGCGGATCCACTGGCGCGCAACAAAGACGGGCAGTTTCACGTGCAGTTTGATTTCGCACATTTCGAACGGGGTCGAATGCCAGTGACGCATGAGGTAGCGGATCAGCCCTTCGTCGTTCTGGACGGATTTGGTACCCTTGCCATAGGACACGCGGGCCGCCTGACAGATCGCGGCGTCGTCGCCCATATAGTCGATGACGCGCACGAACCCGTGGTCAAGGACGGGGATCGCCTTGTAAAGATGGTCTTCCATGCCCTGTGACACGGCACGCAAAGTGGGCTGTGCGGTGCTGCGCAGGGCGTCAATTTCGGCTTGTTGGTCTGGGCTGATGGGCATGGGGCGCGTCCTGTCAAATGGCGTGGGATTCGCCGCTCACTATATATGCGCAAAACCCAGTTCGGAACCGCGATATGCGGTATTGTTTTTAAGTAGCACTTTGCGGGTAAATGCCCCCAAGGGGTGTAGTATCGTTGACAATAGCCCCCAAGATTGACGACTGTTGCCGTAATTAAAAAAAAATTCGAGGCAGACAGATATGAAATTAGGCGCAGCAGGGCTCGTGCTTTGTCTTGGCTTGGCGGGATGTGGCGATGGCACTCCGTTTAATGGCGAGACCGACACAACAGACGGCGGAGCGGGCGATACCGCCCCCGGTTCGGTTTATCTGAACACCGACAATCAGAATCTGACCGCCAACAGCATCACCTATGACGCTGACAAGGACGAATTGACGATCAACAACATACCGTTTGACGATCCCAACAACACCTATGTGCGGATCAAAGATACGGCCTTTAGCAACGGGTTTGCCGCCTACCAAAGCGACCCCGCGCCCGACAGTAACGAATTCCGGTATTTCGCGGTTTTCCGACGGTCTGATTCAGGCCTGTCTCAGGCCGGGGCCACGCAATCGAACGCATATATCGAATTCGGTTTCGGCGGGGCCGGTGCGCAGCGGGTCAGCGGCAACACGGCGGTGCCTGCAACCGGGATATATTCCTATTCGGGTGAATATGCCGCGGTGCGTGTCGTTCGGACCACCGATGATAACGACAATCCGGTGGCCGGGTTGTATTATGTCACAGGTGGCATGGAGATGACGGCCGACTTTGGGGACTTTGACGAGGTTGGTGCCGTGGGGGGGGTGGTGCGCAACCGCACGCTCTATGACACTGCGGGTCAGCCGTTGGGTGCGCTCGACGGTATTGTGTCTTTTGCCAACAGCGAGATCGACCGCACCACAGGCACGATCAAGTCTGGCACCGCCGTCGAGGTGACAGGCGGCACGCAGACCTTGAATGACGGCTATCAGGGCGGCGAAATCAGCGCGACAGGCAATTGGAGCGGCGTGTTCGCCGGCCCCGGTGCCGAAGAGATCGCGGGCATTGTGTTTGTCGAAGGCGCAGGCATGCGCGAGGTCGGCAGCGTGGTCGTGACCTGCAAGACCGCGCCGGAATGCACCGACTGATGCGGCTTGCCCCGCTTCTGGCGTGGGTCTGTCTGGCCGGGGTCAGTGTGGCGCAAACCACATTGAACCCCGACGAAGCCCGCATTGCAGCCGCCCGCTTGCTAGTGGGCGGCCAGGCGCAGGCGGCCGCCGACATCACGACGGTCTTGCTCAAACGTGATGCGCAGGACACGACCGGCCTGTTGATCCACGCCCAGGCGATGCGTACGCTGAAACGCTATCCCGAGGCGCAAAAGGCAGCACGGCAGGCATGGGCGTCGGCCAAGACCGATCAGGATCGATATGGCGCGTCCATCACGATGGCGCAGGCGCTGTCGTCCGAGGGCAAGAAAACCCGTGCGCAAATCTGGTTACGGCGCGCCACCCATGTGGCCCCCACCCCTGCCCTGCGCGCCCGCGCCATTCGCGATTACGGATTTGTGCGCAAGACCAACCCCTGGTCGGTCAACCTGTCATTTGCCGTCACCCCCAGCGATAACGTCAACAACGCGCCCCGCGACAATACGCTGGTGTTGGGCGGTCTGGTGTTCACCGATCCGTCGGCTGTGCCGCTGTCGGGGGTCGAATTCACCAGCGATTTAAACCTGCGCTATACCTTGTCGCAAAGCCAGAAAAAGCGCGATTTCATCGCCCTGCGCTGGACAGAAAACCACGTCACCTTTACCGACGACGCCGTGCCTGCGGGGGTTGAGGCGTCGGATTTCTCGTATCGGCGGCTAGAGGGCACTGTCGGGCGCGATTTCATTTCCGGTCCCGATGCCCCGCGCCAGACTGTCGCTGTCAGCTTTGGCCGGTTGTGGACATCTGAAACGCCGCTGGCTGACGAAGTGCGCGTGATGTGGAAGCAAAGCTATGCCCGCCCCGAGCGGCGTCAATTCACTTGGGCTGCCTCTGCGGGATATTCAGACCGCAAGGACAATGCCCGCCGGTCGGGCGTGACAGCAGACCTAAGCGCGCAGTGGTTTCGGCCTTTGGAAGGCGGGTCCGCCCTGTCTTGGAGCACCCAGATCGGCCGCACAGATACCGACAGTGCCGCGCTGACCCATACTAAGGCGGGGTTTGGCATGACCTATACCCATGCAAAACCGATCCTTGGCGGTCAGGGGCAACTGGCGCTTGGCAGCAGCATCAGCCAATATGACCATGCGATTTACGGGGCCGAGGCACGGCGCGACGTAAAAACGTCAGTTTCTGCGTCTCTTTTGATGGTAGATTTTGACAGTTACGGCTTTGCCCCTAAATTCACATTGGAAGCGAGCCAGACATCGTCGAACGTCACCCGCTTTGAGACAAGAAATCTTGGACTGCAAATTGGGGTACAATCCCTCTTTTAGCGTCCGTCACAGACCAGAAAGTAGGACCTCCATGCCGATCAAATATCTTCACACAATGGTGCGCGTAAAAGACTTGGAAAAATCCAAGGCATTTTACGAATTGCTTGGCCTGGTCGAGCGTCGCCGCATGGACCACGAAGGCGGGCGCTTTACGCTGGTGTTCATGTGCCCCCCCGGACAGAACGACGGCCATGCCGATGTTGAACTGACCTATAACTGGGATGGCGATGACGCCCTGCCCGATGACAGCCGCCATTTCGGGCATCTCGCCTATACTGTCGAAAACATCTATGACACCTGCAAAATTCTGCAAGACAACGGCATCGTGATCAACCGCCCCCCCCGCGACGGGCATATGGCCTTTGTGCGGTCGCCCGACAATGTATCGATCGAACTGCTGCAAGAAGGTGACGCGCTGGAACCGGCAGAGCCGTGGACCAGCATGGAAAATGTCGGTCACTGGTAAGGCTGATGTTCAGGGTCGCGTCCTTGGCCACCGCATTGCTGGTTTTCCCTGTCGCCGTTTCGGCGGCGGGGTGCCGGTTGGCGTTGGTTCTGGCCCTGGACGTATCCAGTTCTGTCGATGCGGCAGAAGATCGTTTGCAGCGCGGCGGCACCGCGTCGGCGTTGGTGTCGGACGCTGTGGCACAGGCGTTTTTCGCCTCGGATCTGCCGGTGGCGCTGGCGGTTTACGAATGGTCGGGCCGCTATAACCAGGAGCTGATCCTGGATTGGACCTTGATTGACACGCAGGCCGATCTGCTGCGCGCCGCCGAAACCGTGGCGACAAGCACCCGCAGCCACAGTGACTTTCCAACCGCGATGGGTTACGCTTTGGGCTTTGGTGCGGGGCTGTTGGACCGCGCGCCCGCCTGTTTGTACAAGACGCTTGATATGGCGGGGGACGGGCAGAATAACGAAGGCTTCGGGCCGCAAGCGGCCTATTCCGAGTTCCCCTTTAACGAGGTGACGGTGAACGGTCTGGTGGTGAACGCCGCCGATTTCGAGGCCGAAACCGGGTTGATTGCGTTCTATCAGGCCGAGGTTTTGCACGGGCCGGGGGCGTTTATGGTCGTGGCCAACGGGTTTGACGATTACGGACGCGCCTTGCAAATCAAGCTGGAGCGCGAATTGACGCCGCCCGCAATCGGGTCGCTGGATACGCCAGCGGGGGCGGGATGATCCGCACGGTTGCCTGCATCTTGGCGCTGTCTTTTGCCGGACCTGCCCATGCCGCCTGCCGTCAGGCGCTGGCGCTTGGGTTGGATGTGTCGGGGTCCGTCGATGCGCAGGAGTATCGTTTGCAGATCAACGGCTTGGCCGCCGCCTTTGACAATGTGGCGGTGCGCGATGCGCTGTTGTCATCACCCGGCGCGCCGGTATCTGTGATGGTATATGAATGGAGCGGCCCGTCGGATCAGGCGGTGATTGCGCCCTGGGTGACGATGGTGGATGCCGCCAGTTTGAACGGGTTTATCGAGACTTTGCAGCAAACTGCGCGGCGCGATGTGTCGCCGGGGACGGCGTTAGGCACGGCGATGGCCCTTGGTGCGGTTTATCTGGATGAAAAGCCCGCGTGTTGGAAGCGCACCCTGGATATTTCGGGGGATGGAAAATCCAATCTTGGCCCCCGCCCCCGCGACGTGAAAGACGCAATTTCGGCGCGCGGGGTGACGGTGAATGCGCTGGTCATCGGGGCGGATGGCAGCGGTTTCGGGGGGCAAGGTCAGGGCGAAATTGGCGAATTGTCGTCCTATTTCAGGGCCGAAGTGATCACCGGGCCGGATGCATTTGTGGAAACGGCCTTGGGGTTTGACGATTACGAGGCCGCGATGACCCGCAAGCTGCTGCGCGAACTGGAGGTGTTGGCGGTGTCGGATCTGTCGCTGGACTAGATTTGCCGCACCTCGCCTGACACGCGAATGGACGCGCCTTTTTCATCGGGGATTTCGGCGGTGATGATGGATTTCGCGCCCATATCCTCGCCTTGGATGATGGTGATTTTGCCACCATGCGGCCATTTGATATCGCGCAGATACCCTGCGAATGCGGCGGCGGCAGCACCGGTTGCGGGGTCTTCGATCACCCCGCCAGAGGCAAAGGCGTTGCGGACGTGGAAGCGCTGGTTGTCCTCGACCCAGACCAGCGCGATCGTGACAATCCCGTGGTCCCGCATCAGGTCGCGACCCGCTGCCAGATCGTAGGACATCGCGGCCAATCTATCCCTTCTTTTCAGGGCAAGGATCAGATGTGTGGCCCCTGCCCCGGCAAATGTGGGGATAAACCGGGGATCAAGATCGCTTTTTTGCAAGCCGAGAAGCGACAACGCGGCATCCGTCAGACCTGATTTAGCGGGCGCGCTATGGGTCGCGGGAGATTGCAAGGCCGCGTGCATCTGGCCGTTTTGGTTGTGCCCTTCTACGGTGATGGCGGTGTCGTTCAGGGTCAGTTTGAACATGCCGTTGCCCTGCGCACTGGCCAATGCAGCCCCCAAAGCCACGGTGGCATGACCGCAAAACGGCACCTCGCTTTCGGGAGAGAAATACCGCACGCGCCAGGCATCGCCCTGAGGATGGGCAAAGACGGTTTCGGAATACCCCAGATCCGCCGCGATCTTGCGCATCTCGTCTTCGGAAGGGTGCTGTGGCGCGATGACGACGCCCGCAGGGTTGCCCCCCTTGTTTTGTGTCGAGAACGAAGCGAGGCGCAGCGGTTGCATGGTGTGATCCCTGTTTTGCGTGTCGGGATCATGGGGTGGTCAGGCTCAGGCGTCCAGACCAAAGACGGCCGCAATGCAATGTGATTTGATGCGCGCCCCGCACAGAAATTGATCAGTAGATATACCTGATCTGATCCGTCCAATACCGTTCCATCCGCTTGAGCGAGTGGGTTATTTCCTCCACCCCGGCGGGTCCGAGCACGCCTTTGCTTTCCAGACCGACCGCGTGCCGGGCAAAAAGGTCGGACACGACATCGCGGATTTTGCGGCCCTTTTCGGTCAGGCGCACACGCACCGACCGGCGGTCGATTTCGCAGCGCTGGTGATGCATATAACCCATATCGACCAGCTTTTTCAGGTTATAGCTGACGTTGCTGCCCTGATAATATCCGCGGGTTTTCAGCTCTCCGGCGGTGACTTCGTTGTCGCCGATGTTGAACAGCAACAGCGCCTGAACGGCGTTGATCTCGAGCGCGCCGACCCGTTCGAATTCGTCCTTGATCACATCCAGCAAAAGCCGGTGCAATCGCTCCACAAGGCTAAGCGCCTCTAGGTAGCCGACCATAAACCCCTTTTGCGAACCCGGCAGGGCGATTGGGTCTTGGATACTCATAATCTCTCTCCGACTGGAATTGCTTTGCCGGAACCTGAACAAAAAAGAGAAATATATCGTTAAACCAGATAGATGCTTGTCATGAGCCGCGTGAGCGGCCCAAAACAGGCGCGCTAAAGCGGGTTGGCGGCGATGTGGGCGCGGATTTCCTCGATCATCGCGGCAAAGGCTTCGGGCGGTGAAGTTTGCGCCGTAACCCATTGATAAAGATCATGATCATTTTCGCTCAGCATTTCGTCATACAGGGACAAAGTGGCGTCATCCATCCTTTCCAACCGTGTCGCGGCATAGGATGGAAGGATCAAATCCATCTCTTTTATTCCGCGCCGCATGGAACGCATGTGCAGCCGTTTGACCTTGTGTTCGCGTAGTTCGGCCATTTTATTCTCCTTGCAAAGCGGTGCGCAGGCGTTTTTCAAGACGGCCCAGTTGCTCTGCTCGTTTCAACATATCGCTGCGCAACTCGCGCAATTCGTTCAGCACATCCCTTGCGCTGGCATCGGCGGACGGGCCTTCTTCGGGGGCATCCAGCCCCTCGCCTTCGCCGTTGATCAGCCACATCATCGACACGCCCAGAATGCCCGCCAAAGTGGACAGCCGGTTGGCGCGTGGCTCAGACAGGTCGTCTTCCCAGCCGCGCAGGGTTGACTGTTTCACGCCCAGACGTTTGGCCAAGGCGGCCTGTGACATCCCAGAGTTTTCACGTGCTGCTGCGACGCGGTCCCCGAAAGTGGCCGCATCCGGGCCATACCAATCTTGATTCTCAGTCACTGCATCTCTCCTTTTTGACACCGTTGTTGCTTGAACGGTGCGGGGGTCAGCCCTATGAGTATGGCGTATACATATCAAACTGAGGCCGAAATGGAACTGCTGTCCAAGACACTCGCACGCGTCAAACCGTCCCCCACCATCGCCGTGACCCAAAAAGCCGCCGAACTAAAGGCCGCAGGGCGCGATATTATCGGCCTTGGTGCCGGAGAGCCTGATTTTGACACGCCTGTGAATATTCAGGACGCAGGGATTGCCGCCATCAAGGCCGGTAAAACCAAATACACCGCCGTTGATGGCATTCCGGAGCTCAAGCAGGCGATTTGCGCAAAATTCAAGCGTGACAACGGGTTGGACTATGTTCCCGCGCAGGTCAGTGTCGGCACGGGCGGCAAGCAGGTGTTGTATAACGCATTGATGGCCACCCTGAACGCCGGCGAAGAAGTCGTGATTCCCGCGCCTTATTGGGTCAGCTATCCCGATATGGTTTTGCTGGCGGGCGGCGAACCGGTGATCGCGCCTGCCACGCTCGAGAATGATTTCAAACTGACGCCAGAGGCGCTGGAAGCCGCGATCACGCCAAAGACCAAGTGGTTCATCTTCAATTCGCCGTCGAATCCCACCGGTGCCGGTTATAGCTGGGACGAGGTCAAGGCGCTGACGGATGTGTTGATGCGTCACCCGCATGTCTGGGTGTTGACCGACGACATGTACGAACATCTTGCCTATGATGATTTCAAATTCTGCACCCCTGCGCAGGTTGAACCGGCCTTGTATGACCGCACCTTGACGATGAACGGTGTGTCCAAGGCCTATGCGATGACCGGCTGGCGGATCGGCTATGCCGCAGGTCCGGAAAAGCTGATCGGGGCGATGCGGAAAATCCAGTCGCAATCAACGTCGAACCCCTGCACCATCAGCCAGTGGGCGGCCGTCGAGGCATTGAACGGGACGCAGGATTTCATCCCTGAAAACAACAAGATGTTCGCGCGTCGCCGTGATCTGGTTGTCGACATGCTGAACCAGATCGACGGGGTGATCTGCCCCAAGCCCGAAGGGGCGTTCTATGTCTATCCGTCCATCAAGGGGCTGATCGGCAAGACATCGGCGGCAGGCACAAAAATCACCGATGACGAGGTATTCGCGACCGCCCTGCTGGAGGAAACCGGCGTGGCGGTGGTGTTTGGCGCGGCCTTCGGCCTTAGCCCGAACTTCCGCATCAGCTATGCCACTTCGGACGAAGCGCTGAAGGAAGCATGCAGCCGGATTCAGGGCTTTTGCGCCGCGATGAAGTAAGGGATTTGGGTCCGGCATTGGGTAGGCTGCCGGACTGATCCGAGACACGCGGGACCGTTTGGTGCAAGCAATGCGCTTGCGGTCCCGCCATGTCTTCAGGGAAAATTCATCTATTAGCCATTCAATTGTAACGCGGAATTGGCTATGGATTACGCAAATGCCCGTCTGGAGAACCACTTAGATGTCGAGCGAACTGCCAGAATATTACTTTCGTATTCGTGAAAACGGGGCGGCGGTGTTTCGGATTGATACTGAAAATCGCCAGCGCCGGATCGAGATGGACCAGATCGCCATCGCCAATATCCGCAATGGCGAGATCAAGACCCAAGGCGACCGCGTGTTGTCGGACGAGGATGTGGCGCATATCCGGGCGTGGATGGATGAACGCATGGCCGTTTTGGCAAAGCGCGACATGGACGACATCCACCGCGCCATCGATTATCTGAACCTGACCACGCAATGGGTGCAGTCCAAGGCGACTGACGACCAGCTTGAACAGGTGACCGATGCGTTGCTGCTGGCGATGCATGATTTGCGCAGCACGCTTGTGCGCAAGAAAGCCGACCGGATGACCTAGGACTGTTCTTCGGGGGCGCTACGCAGGCTGCGCATCGACGCCCCCCAGAACCGCAGGTTCAGCAAGACCGCCGCCACGCCAAGCCCGATGACCAGCCCCAGCCAGACGCCGATGCCCTCCAGCCCGGCAACAAAGCCCAACAGATAGGACGCGGGAATACCGACCAGCCAATAGCTGATGCCGGCAAGGATCATCGGTATCTTGGTGTCTTGCACGCCGCGCAGCAGCCCAAGCGCCACGGCCTGTGCGCCGTCGACAAGCTGGAACAGCGCGGCCATGGCCAGCAGCCCCACGCCCACTGCAAGGATTTTGTCACGCGCCGGTTCGTCCTGCTGCATGAACAGGTTGATCAGCGGTTCGGGCCAAAGCACAAAGATCACAATCGTCAGCGCTGCGATAAAGACCGACATGGCGGTGCTGGTGATCGCACCTTTTGCCAGATGATCGGGCTCGCGGCGGCCATAGGCATTGCCCGCGCGGATCGTGGCGACGTTGCTGATGCCCAGATGCACCATGAATGTGATCGACGCCAGTTGCAGGGCGATCCCGTGGGCCGCCAGTGCCACGGTGCCCAGCCAGCCCATCATCACAGCCGATGCCGCGAACAGGCCGACTTCGCTTAGGCCGGTGAAGCCGATGGGCAGACCCAAACGGAACACGCGTGCCAGCATATCCCAATCGGGCCGCCACAGGCGCACAAATATCTGATGCTCGGGCAAGGCTTTCAACACATAGACAATCACCGCCAGCAAGGCGACGGCGTTCGAACCCAGCGACGCAATCGCGGCACCGCGAATGCCCAGTTCAGGCGCGCCCCAATTGCCGAAAATGAACGCGTAATTCGCCAGCACATTGGCGATGGCGGCCAGAATGGTGATCCAGAACACGGCTTGGGTCCGCTCCAGCGCGGCAAGATAGCTTTTCAGCACCATCACCAGCAGGGCCGGAATGATGCCCCACCCCGCAATCGCCAAATATTGGCCGACCATTTCGGCCAATGCAGGATCTTGCCCCATCAGCCCCATCACCGGACGCGACCAGATCATCAAGGGCAGCGCCAGACAGGCAAAACCCAGCGACAGCCACAGCCCCATGCGGGTGGCACGGCGCAGGCTGGTCTCATCGCCTTCGGCCTCGAACGCGGCGACCATGGGCATCACGCCCCAGGCAAAGCCCGATCCAAAGATCAGCAGAACAAAGAAATAGGTACTGGCGAGGGTCACAGCGGCCAGCGCCTCGACGCTGTACCAGCCCACCATGACCGTGTCGGTCACGCCGATAGCGACCTGACCCAGATGGCCGCCAACAAGCGGCAACCCCATCACAGCGATTGCGCGGGCGTGGCCGGGATATGTCATTTTGGTTGTCATCTGCCAGCCTTACGCCAGCATTTGCGCAAGGGAAAGAGGGACCGGACCCGGTTCATCTGGGTGTTTTTTGAAACGGTCGGGGTTTTTCAATCCGCGCACCGTCGCGCCGCGTCACGCTTGCCTAACCCAAGGCTGCGCGTCACAGTTTACCCATCACACTGCGCGCATCACCAAAGGGGCCAACCATGCACAATCGTATCGACCTTATCCGCCCCGACGCGCCCAGCCTTGCCGCACGCGGGCCGCGCCCCATCGGGGTCACCACCCACGAGAGCGACATCCATGCAGGCAGGACGCTGACGACAGAAATCTGGTACCCGGCCCATGCCGATACATCGCCCGGCACCGTCTATCACACGCTGTTGCGTGACGGTGTGACCCCCACCCTGTTGCACGGATCGGCCAGCCGCAATGCCCGGCCCGCGCAGGGAACCGCGCCCTTGATCGTGATCTCGCACGGGTATCCGGGCAACCGGTTCTTGCTGGGTCATCTGGCCGAAAGTCTTGCCGCAAAAGGCTATGTCGTGGCCGCAGCCGACCATGCGGGCAGCACCTATGAGGACCAGCAGGCGTTTGATGTCACCTTGGTGAACCGCCCGCTGGACCAGCGCGGGGTGATTGACGGGATGGCGATGCTGGGCGGCGATCTGGGCAATCTGGTGGATTGCGAAAACGTCGGGCTGGTCGGCTATTCGATGGGCGGCTACGGCGCGTTGGTATTTGGGGGCGCGGGGCTGGCAGCGACCGCACTGGATCACCCGCGCGCGGGCGACAGCGGCGCATTGGCGCAGCATCTGGCAGGGTCCGACAGCCACGCGGCTCTGCGCGACCCCCGTCTGAAAGCCATCATGCCGATTGGCCCTTGGGGCAATGCGCAAGGCATGTGGGATGCGGCCGGTATCGCGCAGATGGACACGCCGATGCTGATGATGGCGGGCACCGCAGATGATGTGTCGAACTATGCCGCGATGCGTGGCTTGTTCGAGGGTGCCGCCAGCGACCGCTATTTGTTAAGCTTTCAGAACGCGGGCCATAACGCCGCCGCCCCCATTCCGGCCCCGTCGGAAAGCTGGGCCATGTCCGATGTGCTGGGCTGGGCCCCGTTTGACCATTATGCAGATGCGGTGTGGGATACCCTGCGGATGAACAACATCGCCCAGCACTTCGCAGCGGCCTTTATGGGGATGCATTTGCGCGGCGAGGCACTGGCACCGTTTCTGGATGGCAGCTGGCAGGGGTTTGCCCAAGGCACGGCATTGGGCCTGACGCTGGAACATTTGCCAGCACGATAAGACGCATTTTTCGAGGAGGGGAAACCAGATGACAGCCCATTGGACCGAAACAGTCGAGCTGAACGGACACCCGTTTTTTATCCGCCATTGGGGGGACAAAGACGCGCCGAAGCTGCTGATGCTGCACGGTTTTCCCGAATATTCCGGCGCGTGGAACGATCTGGCCCCGCTGCTGGCGACGCGGTTTCACTGCATCGCCCCAGACCAGCGCGGCTATGGTCAAAGCTGGCGACCGGCCCAAGTCGCGCAGTACAAGACGTCGCAACTGGTGTCGGATATGGCCGCGTTGATCGGGGACGAACCGGTGATCCTGCTGGGCCATGACTGGGGGGCGTCCGTGGCCTATGCGCTGACGATCGGGCGGCCCGAACTGGTGTCGAAACTGATCATCATGAACGGCGTCCACCCTGCCCCGTTCCAGCGCGAACTGGCCAAGGGCGGGCCGCAAACCGATGCCTCGCAATACATCCATTTCCTGCGCCGCGAAGGGTCAGAAGACATTCTGGCCGCCGATGGTTTCGCCAAACTGATGGGGTTGTTTTCGGCGCATATGGATATGGATTGGCTGCAAGGGGACACGCTTGCGGGGTACAAGGCGGCATGGCGCGATGCGGCAGGCCTGCGCGGCATGGTCAACTGGTACCGCGCCTCGCCCCTGAAACTGGGGCACACCGGAGAGGCGATAGACGATGCGCTGGCCTTTGATCCGGCACGGTTGCAAGTGCGCTGCCCGCATCTGCTGATCTGGGGCGAAGACGACACGGCATTGATGCCCGCATCGACCCAAGGGCTTGAGGATTATGCCCCCGACCTGACCCGCATTGCCATCAAGGGGGCGGATCACTGGCTGCACCACCAAAAGCCACGCGAGGTCGCAGACGCGATTTTGAACTGGCTTTGAAGCGCCGCTTGCGCGCTATTTCTTCGGGCGGGTGAACACCATTTTCTGATCGTGCAAATCCGCAGCTTCGCCCAGCCACGCATGGGCCAGCAGCGCCGGTGCGCGGTTGCAGGCGGACTTCGGCGTTGTTTTTGATCAGCCGCGCAATCGCTTCGCGGGCCTTGCGCTGGTGGGTCTTGGTCTTGTCGCTGCCGCCTGCGGGCAGATAGTGTTACAGCGCGTCGCATTCCTGCAGCATGTAACGCCAGTTCGGCACGTCACGTAGGGTTGTGGTCTGTGGCATGGGAAACCTGGCTTTGGGGTAGATTTGTAGCGCTGATAACAGGATCATTCCGACCGAAAACGCCGGTTTACGACATCATCCGCCCTTCCCCCGCCCTGCGGGCTCTGGCATAGTAAGACCCTAACAAAAAGCAACAGACAGGCAGGCCCCCTATGTCCGATCTTCTTTCCGGTACGCAGCCCTCGGCCAAGGAATACGACGCCTCATCCATTGAGGTGCTCGAGGATATGGAGCACGTCCGTCTGCGCCCCGGTATGTATATCGGGGGCAAGGACGACCGCGCATTGCATCACATGGTCGCCGAAATCATCGATAACTCGATGGATGAGGCCGTTGCGGGCCATGCCACATGGATCGAGCTGGAGCTGCACGAGAACGGCCATGTCACCGTGCGCGACAACGGGCGCGGCATCCCGATTGACCCGCACCCCAAAGACCCGACCAAATCCGCGCTCGAGATCATTTTTTGCACCCTGAACGCGGGCGGCAAATTCTCGGGCGATTCGTACGAGACGTCGGGCGGTCTGCACGGGGTTGGCTCGTCGGTTGTGAACGCGCTGTCCGACCATCTGCGGGTCGAAGTGGCGCGGAACCGTGAACTGTTCGCGATGGAATTTTCGCGCGGCAAACCCCAAGGGCCGCTGGTCAAGATCGGGGCCGCCCCGAACCGGCGTGGCACGGCAGTGACCTTTCACCCCGATCCCGACATCTTTGGCGCGCTGAAACTGAAACCTGCGCGGCTGTTTGCGATGGCGCGGTCCAAGGCCTATCTGTTTTCCGGCGTCGAAATCCGCTGGAAATGCGCCCAGACCGATGGCGACACCCCGACCGAGGCAACCTTCCACTTTCCCGGCGGTCTGGCCGATTACCTGAACGAAACCCTAAGCGGATCAACCACCTATGCCGAAGCCCCCTTTGGCGGGACAGTGGATTTCCGCGAGAAATTCAACGCGCCGGGCAAGGTCGAATGGGCGATCAACTGGACGCCGTCACGCGACGGGTTCATCCAGTCGTATTGTAACACCATCCCCACCCCCGAAGGCGGCACCCACGAGGCCGGTTTCTGGTCTGCGATCCTGAAAGGGGTCAAGGCA
The DNA here is from genome assembly GCF_965641905.1 of Sulfitobacter sp. SH22. Classification (NCBI taxonomy): domain Bacteria; kingdom Pseudomonadati; phylum Pseudomonadota; class Alphaproteobacteria; order Rhodobacterales; family Roseobacteraceae; genus Sulfitobacter; species Sulfitobacter sp. SH22. Next base: position 165,086 of record NZ_OZ282573.1, on the reverse strand, counting down.
TACGGCGAGTTGGTCGGCAATAAAAAGGCCGGCACCATCACCCGCGACGACCTGATCACGGGCGGCTGTGCGCTGGTGTCATGTTTCATCCGCGAGCCCGAATTCGTGGGCCAGACCAAAGACCGGCTGGCCACCGTTGACGCGCAGCGCATGGTCGAAAACGCCGTGCGCGACCACTTTGACAACTGGCTGGCGGCGGATACGAAATCTGCCGGTGCGATCCTTGATTTCCTTGTCCTGCGCGCCGAAGAACGCCTGCGCCGCCGTCAGGAAAAGGAAACCGCCCGCAAGACAGCCACCAAAAAGCTGCGCCTGCCCGGCAAGCTGACCGATTGTACCAGCAAAACCCGCGAAGGCACCGAATTGTTCATCGTGGAGGGCGACTCGGCTGGCGGGTCCGGCAAGGGCGCGCGCAACCGTGTGAACCAAGCGCTGTTGCCGCTCAAGGGCAAGATCCTCAACGTGCTGGGCGCGGCATCGGGCAAGCTGAACACCAACGCCGAAATCAACGATCTCTGCGAGGCGCTTGGCGTCGGGATGGGCAGCAAATTCGTGCTGGACGATCTGCGCTATGACAAGATCATCATCATGACCGATGCGGATGTCGACGGCGCGCATATCGCCGCGCTGCTGATGACGTTCTTCTTTACCCAGATGCGCCCGATGATCGACGCAGGCCACCTGTATCTGGCCTGCCCGCCGCTGTATCGTCTGACCCAAGGGGCCAAGCGCGTTTACGTGTCTGATGACGCAGAAAAGGACCTGTGGCTGGAAAAGGGTCTGGGCGGCAAAGGCAAGATCGACCTGCAACGCTTCAAAGGCTTGGGCGAGATGGACGCCAAGGATTTGAAAGAAACCACGATGGACCCCAACACCCGCAAACTGATCCGCGTGACCGTGCAGGAAGACGTGCCCGGAGAGACCGGCGATCTGGTCGAACGTCTGATGGGTAAAAAGCCCGAACTGCGCTACCAGTATATCCAGGACAACGCGCAGTTTGTGGAGGAGTTGGATGTTTGAGGGGCTTATTTCCAGCCTATCAATACTCAAACCTTTCACCCTTAGGGCTGCACTAATTTTTATCGCAGTTTCTGGGAGCCTTCTTTTTACTCCTACGAACTTCATTGCCTCGCTTGGCTTGGGTGAACTTGTCTCAAGCAACAGACCGGCCATTGGTTTACTTTTTTTACTTTCTGCTGCAACACTTGGGACCGAGATTTCAGTAGCGTCTTACAAGTTTGTAGTCGATCAGCATAAAAAAAAGAAATACGGAAAATTCGTAAGGGCACAATTGTCCAACTTGAGTGCCGACGAAAAATCTGCGCTTAGAACCTATATCGAAGAGGATGTTTCGACACGTCACTTCTCGATGTCGCAAGGTGTAGCGCAAGGTCTAGAGGGCAAGGGGATTCTATCGAGAAGTTCAAATTTGGGTGTTCCGGGAAGTGGCGATCATTTCCCCTTCCTGCTCCAGCCAGAAGCTAAGAAGGCAATTCAAGAGCACCCAGAATATATTGGCTGAATAAACTAAACAGGTTTTTTTGAACCTTTTTGCATGTTTTTCAAACCCTATCAGCGACTCGCTAAGGCAAGAGGCGCATTGGTACTGGTCAGGCCTGATGATGACTGCAACCTATTATTATTGCGCCTGCCGACACTCGCCCGAGGCTCCGCCTCGGGCCGCGCCCAACCTCCCCCACGGGGAGGGCGCACTATGTGCCCCCTCGATGCTGACGCATCCCTACGGCCTCGAAAGGTCCACCGGACCTTCCGCAAGACGGCCTTCGGCCCGAGGTCGGGCGCGGCCCTTATGGTGCGTTTGGAGTGATCTTCCCCGACACCGTGGACAAGGCCCCGTGATATCGTAGGGTGGGTGAAACCCACGCGCCTCCCCCACCCCAAACACCGGACCCGCATCATGACGCCAGAAACCGCCCAAACCATCCTCCGCGACCATTTTGCGCCTTGGGTCATGGCACTTTACCCCACGGTCACGGAAATCGGGGCGGATAAAACCGTCCTGTCCATCCCCATCACCAAAGACCTGAACCGCACCGGCGGGATCGTGTCGGGTCAGGCGATGACAGCGCTGGCCGACACGGCGATGGTCATGGCCTGCATGGGGCATCTGGATGCGCTGGCCCCCGTCGGCACGGTCACCCTTGATACCCAGTTCCTACGCCCCGCCAGCGGGGATTCCCTGCGCGCCGAGGCCGAGGTGACGCGCGCCGGCCGGTCGATGATCTTCACCCGCTGCACCATCATCGCAGAACCCTCGGGCAAGCCCGTCGCACTGGCCACGGCGACCTTTGCGCGGTAACGCGGAATTTGCTTGAAGGGGGGCGGCAATTCACTCAACTTGGGATCATGAAACGCGCCCTGATCCTTTTGCTGTTGCTGGCCTCTTGCGGGCGTCCCTTGACGGATAACGAACAGGCATTTGCCCAGACACTTATGGGCGACACGCTGAATTTCCGGCAGGCGCGGCTGCATGACGGGGCACCGTCCAAGGCTGTGACCATGACCCGCAAGGCCCGCCCGCGCACCACCTGCCGCGAACGTATTCTGCCCCCCGAAAAGGTGGGAGAGGTCATCACGACCAAGCCCGCCGCCATTGCGTTGTGGAACACGGTGCTCTTCGACAAGGATTGGTATCTGGAAGATTATCTGCCCGATTATCCCGACAAGATCGGCCTGATTGCGGCGATGATTTTCAGCCACGAGCTGACCCATGTCTGGCAGTGGCAAAACCGCGCCACAACGGGCTATTCGCCGCTGCGGGCTGCGCGGGAACACGGGGGCGGGGCTGATCCCTATCTGTTTGATTTGCAAGCCGAGCCAAAGTTCCATGACTTTGCCTTTGAACAGCAAGGGGCCATCGTCGAGGAATTCGTCTGTTGCCGTGCGCTGGCCCCCCAAGCGCCGCGCACCAAGCGGCTGCATGCGTTGATTTCACAGGCCATGCCGGTCGCCCCCCTGCCCCAAAGCCGCGCCTATGCGGTGCGGATGCCGTGGGACGGGGTCGAATTGAACGGGATTTGCGACTAGCGCTGGATGCTTTCGAGGTACACCAGCAGGGCGGCCAGAACGCGCGGTGTCGGCGTAAGTTGCCCGTCAAGATCAACCGGCACCAGATCAAGCGCCATGTCCTTGCCAAAGTTGGGCATCACCCGGGTCAGGTGGTTTTCCTGCGGATCGCCATAGATATAGGCCAGCGTTTTGGTCTGCGGGAACCGGCCATCATTGTTGCGCGACAGCAGGGTCAGGTCCGGCGGGGTGGTTGTCAGGTTGCCCGCCAGCGGGCCATCCCCGCGCGCGGATGTGCCGTGGCACGCGGTACAGTTCTCGGCAAAAAATGCAGCACCCTCGGGCCGCTCTGGCATGGTGGGTTCGACGCAGGCGGCGATGGCCAGCACACAAGGCACAAGAGTGATCAGGGGCAAGCGCATTTTTGTTTCCTTTTAAAGCTCAGACAAAGTCTTGCTGTTCACCTGCCGCTTTGCCATGATCTGCGTCAAATGAATAGATAAAATTGAGAAATCCGATGGCCCAATATGCGATCATTATGTTGTTGGCGGGGGTCGGCATCCCAATTCTTGCGGCCTTGAATTCGGCCTTGGGTAGCCGCATCGGATCCCCCGCAGCGGCGGCGACAGTGTTGTTTGTCGTGGCCTTCGGGGCCAGCCTGATCGTGGCCTTGCTGACCAATCCGCAGGGGTTTTCCAAGATGCCCGCAGCGCCGAAACATCTGTTTCTGGCGGGGCTGTTTGTGGCCTTCTATGTCTTGTCGATCACCTTTATCGCGCCGCATTTCGGCGTCGGTAACGCGGTGTTTTATGTGCTGTTGGGCCAGTTGTTCAGTGCTGCCGCCATCGACCATTTCGGCTTGTTCGGCGCGCAGGTATCGCCCTTGGGGGCCGCGCGGATGGGGGGCATTGCGCTGATGTGTGCAGGGGTCTGGTTGACGCAGCAGGTCTGATACTGCGCCCGCCTAGTGCGGTACCAATCGCCCTGCGTCCAACCGGATCTGGCGGTCCATCCGTGCGGCAAGTTCAAGGTTATGGGTCGCGATCACGGCTGACAGCCCGGTGCTGCGCACCAGTTCCATCAACGCGCCAAACACCTGATCCGAGGTCGTCGGGTCCAGGTTTCCGGTCGGTTCATCCGCCAGCAAAAGCCGTGGCGCATTGGCCAATGCGCGGCAAAAGGCGACGCGCTGCTGTTCACCGCCGGACAATTCGGCAGGGCGGTGGCTGGCACGGTGCGCGATCCCCACCTGACCCAGCAATTCCAGCGCACGGGCCTGTGCCGCGGCCTTGCCGACCCCGTTGGCAAGCTGCGGCAGAACGATGTTTTCCACGGCCGAAAACTCGGGCAGCAGATGATGAAACTGATAGATAAACCCCACATCACGCCGCCGCACCCCTGTGCGTTTGCGATCGGACTGCCCCGTCATGTCAAAGCCTGCGATCTCAACGGTCCCGCTGTCGGGCGTATCCAGCAGCCCTGCGATGTGCAACAACGTCGATTTACCCGCGCCCGACGGCGCGACCAAGGCGACGACTTCGCCCGGCGCAACGGTCAGGTCGATGCCACGCAGCACTGTGACCTCGTTCGGAAGGCCCGCATTATAGGCCTTGGATATGCCCGACAGGCGCAACACAGGATCATTCATAGCGCAAAGCCTCGACAGGGTTCATCCGCGCGGCACGACGTGCGGGAAAGATTGTGACAATGAACGACAGGCCCAGCGACAGGGCCACCGCCGACATCACATCACCAAATTGCAACTTGGCGGGCAGGAAATAGATGCCGCGCACCGACGCATCCCATGCGGTGCCGCCCGACAGCCAGTTCACCACACCAAAGATCTGGTCGACATAAAGCGCGAACAAACAGCCAAGGATCACCCCCATCGCCGTGCCGATGATGCCGGTAAACGCCCCGCAGATGAAAAACACCCGCAAGATTGAGCCCTCGCTCAGCCCCATGGTGCGTAAAATGCCAATGTCACGGCCCTTGTTTTTCACCAGCATGATCAGCCCCGACACGATGTTCATCGCGGCAATCAACACAAGGATGCTCAGGATCACGAACATCACGCGGTCTTCGATATCCAGCGCATCCAGAAACGCCCCCGACGCATCGCGCCATGTCCAGACCATGCCCCGATCCCCCGCCGCAGCCAGCAAGGCCTGGCTCAGATTATCGACGTTGTCGGGGTCTTCGACCATGACTTCCAGCTCGTCCGCCACCCCTTCGCGGTTAAAGAATGACTGCGCTTCGGCCAGCGGCAGATAGGCGCGGGTGCGGTCGATGTCATAGCGCCCGGCGCTAAAGATATAGACCACGTCATAGGCGTTGATCCGCGGGCTGGTGCCAAGTGCGGTTTTCACACCATTGGGCGAGATGATCTTGATCCGGTCGCCAAGCCCGACCCGCAGCGCCTGCGCCACACCCGACCCGATGGCGATGCCCTGATCGAAATTCGCCAGATCGCCAAGGCCGGTTTCAGGATTGGCAATGCGCGGGATATTGGCCAAATCGCTGCCTTCGATGCCATAAACCTCGATACCGGCGTTGGCTTGCCCCTTGTTCGCCATCACCTGACCGCGCACCAAAGGGGCCGCCTGCGTGACACCGGGCACCTGTGCAACCCGCACCGACATCTCGAGGTAATCGGGAATGCCGGTCTGGCTGACACCGTTTTCGTCAACAGTGGCCATATTATAGACGGTCACATGGGCGTTCGCCCCCAGAATGGTCCCGACGAATTCAGCCCTGAAACCGGACCGCACCGACAGCGTGGCAATCAGCGCGAACACCGCAAGGGTGATGCCGATCAGACTGATCCAGGTCATCACGCTCACGCCGCCTTCGGCCCGGCGGGCGCGCAGGTAGCGCCATGCGATCATCCACTCGAACGGGGCGAAAGGCGGTGTTGTCTGGGCTGGTTTGGCCATCAAAGGGCTCCGGTCTGATAGGTCGCGCGCAACCTGCTGGTTTGTGGTCAGCGGGTCAAGCGGTGATGGGTCGATGCGCAGTCACAAAGCTGCCACTGGCGCGGTTCAGGTGGCGGTCGCGCGGCGGCGTCGAAACGGCAGGGCAAGCAGCCGCAACAGCAGGCCGATCCCCAACGCCCCCAGCACAAACCCCACGCCAGCAAACACCATCCCGGCAAAGTTCAACGGCACGGCAGGCTGGTACACATCCCACGCCGCCTTGGCGATCCGGGCATCGCGCATCTGCGGCAGGGAATAGGCGCGCATGAACGGGCCCTGCCCCTCAAGCCGGGTCAATGCGGCCGACAGGGCGTCATATCGCTGGAATGTGGTCGTCATGTCAGCGCGGCGGCGGTCCATGAACACGGTCCCCGTCATCTGCGCCAGTGCGGCATCCCGCGACAGGCCAACCGCCTGCGCAGACGCGTCAAAATCGGCAGTCACCTGCCCCAACGCATCGACAGCGCCGCCAAGACGCTGAAGATATTGCTGCGAATATTCGGGGAATTGCGATGTCACAGCACCGCCCGCCAAACCGCCCGCCAGGGTCAGCGCACGCAAGATCATCCGAAATCCTTTCCCAGATTGCCCCGCATGCGCCCGTTTCCCTGTCAGCCAATCGCGCGATAGATCGCTGCGACCTTTTCAACGGCCACTTCCGGCGTCATCTCTTCGCTTTCGCCGGTCTTGCGCGAGGTCAGCTCAACAACCCCGTTTTTCAACCCGCGCGGGCCAACCGTGATCCGCCAGGGCAGACCGATCAGATCCATCGTCGCAAATTTGCCGCCCGCGCGCTCGTTGCGGTCGTCATAAAGCGGCTCAAGACCCAAGGCGGTGATGCTGTCATAGAGCGCCTGACAGGCGGTATCGGCCTCTTCGTCGCCTTGCTTGAGGTTCACAATCCCAACATGGAACGGCGTGACACCTTCGGGCCAGATGATGCCCTTGTCGTCATGGCTTGCCTCGATGATCGCACCCACCAGACGGCTGACGCCAATGCCGTGGCTGCCCATATGCACAGGCGTCGCTTTGCCATCGGGGCCTTGAACCGTCGCACCCATGGCGTCGGAGTATTTTGTGCCAAAGTAAAAGATCTGCCCCACTTCGATGCCGCGCGCGGTACGCTGGCGCTCGGCGGGGACTTGCGCAAACAGATCCGCGTCATGGGTTTCGTCGGTGCGCGCATAGCGCGATGTGAACTCTTCGAGCACCGCCTGACACTGATCGACCGAATCAAAATCGATCTCGCGGTCGCCGAAATTCAGATCGGTGATCTGGCTGTCATAGAACACTTCCGACTCACCGGTTTCAGCCAGTACCAGAAATTCATGGGTATCATCGCCGCCAATAGGGCCGGAATCAGCACGCATCGGGATGGCTTGCAGACCCATGCGCTCATAGCTGCGCAGATAGCTGACCAGATGACGGTTATAGGCGTGCAGCGCGTCTTCCTGCGTCAGGTCAAAGTTATACCCGTCTTTCATCAGAAACTCGCGGCCGCGCATCACACCGAAACGCGGGCGGATCTCGTCGCGGAACTTCCACTGGATGTGGTACAAGGTCAGCGGCAAATCCTTGTAAGATCCGACATGGCTGCGGAAAATATCCGTGATCATCTCTTCGTTAGTGGGACCATACAGCATATCGCGGTCCTGACGGTCCTTGATGCGCAGCATCTCTGGGCCGTAGGCATCATAGCGCCCGGATTCTTTCCACAAATCAGCAGGCTGCAAGGTCGGCATCAACATCGGAATATGCCCGGCGCGCTGCTGCTCTTCATGCACGATGTTTTCGATCTTGCGCAGCACCTTGAACCCCAGCGGCAACCACGAATAAATCCCGGCGGCGGATTGCTTGATCATCCCGGCGCGCAACATCAGCCGGTGGCTGACAATCTGCGCCTCCGACGGGTTTTCCTTGAGCACGGGCAGAAAATAACGGGACAGACGCATGATGATCCTCTCAAACTGGCTTCGGCCCTGATTATGCCAAACCATTCAGGGAAACAATCACCAACACCCCTCCTTCTCCGGCTCTTAAATATCCCGGGCTTTGGGGCAGCGCCCCAATCAACCCCACCTCAATCAACCCCGCCCCGACAAACACTAACCGCTAGGACGGCACCGCCCGCTTGGCCAGCTCCAACGCCACCCGCAACGCCTTTGCCATATCCTGCACCGATATCCACTCAAGCGGGCCGTGGATTTCCTGCATGCCGGTAAAGACATTGGGGCAGGGCAGCCCCATCTCGGTCAGACGCGACCCGTCGGTGCCACCGCGGATCGGCACCGACACCGGCTCCATCCCCGCAGCACGCACCGCGTCATGGGCCAGCTCCACCGGTGTCATGTCGTTTTCCAGCCAATAGCGCATATTTCGGTATTGCGGCGTGATCTCGCAATGGATCTGCGCGCGCGGCTCCGACGCCTGAACCGCATCGCAGACCTTGCGCAGCAACGCGCCCTTTTGCGCCAATCCCTCGCGTTCGAAATCACGCAGGATGAACTTTATCTCCGCCTCCGAAGACCCGCCCTTGATGGTGGTCGCGTGAATGAACCCGTCCAGCCCGTCCGTCGTTTCGGGGGTCATGGTGACATGCGGCAGGGTCATCAGGATTTTCGCCGCCAGATGCAGCGCGTTCACCATCTTGTCCTTGGCCCAGCCCGGATGCGCAGACACCCCCGTCACGGTCACCACCGCGCCATCGGCCGAAAACGTCTCGTATTCAATCTCGCCGGGCTTGGACCCGTCAAACGTATAGGCGAAATCGCAGGCCATATCGCCCGGCAGACGTGCATCCACACCCCGCCCGATTTCCTCGTCCGGGGTAAAGGCCAGCCGGATCTTGCCATGGGGCACTTCGGGGTTTTCCAGCAAATGCCGCGCGGCGGTCATGATGATCGCCACCCCCGCCTTGTCGTCGCCGCCCAACAGGGTCGTGCCGCTTGCGGTAATGATATCCTCGCCCAGCTTTTCGGCCAGATAGGGCGCGTTTTCCGGCGACAGTTTCAACTCCGGCGCATCGGCAAAGGTAATATCCCCGCCATTATAGCCGCGATGCACCACGGGCTTTACACCCGTTGCATTGAACTGCGGCGCGGTGTCGACATGGGCGCACCACCCCATGACGGGCGCACCTTCCACCGTGGCGGGCACCGTGGCCAGAACCACGCCATATTCTGTCAACTCGACATCCGCCGCCCCCATCGCTTCCAGCTCCTGCACCAGCAAGCGCGACATATTCAACTGTATTTCCGTGCTGGGGCTGGTCGGGCTGGTGTCGTCGCTTTGGCTGTCAATCGCGGCATAGCGCACCAGACGTTGTTCAAGTTCACGGTCAAAATCACTGCGCATATCGGGTCTCCTTGCTGACCACAGTGGCAATGCCTGCCGCCCCATTGTCAAGCGTCTGCCCGCACGGAAACCAAACCTGCCAATGCATCCTCAAAACGCATCCCCAAGATGTCGCAGATCAATTCCCCCTTTCAATTTCCAAATGGCCCAAAATCCCCGCCGGAGGCCCCCTTGCCCCAAAATACACCGCGATGTGTTGGGGATATCCCCAGATCGCCCGCCCTCTGCCCTTGAAAATCGGGGGCCAGTGCGCAATGTGAATAGAACGCGTCTTCGGAGATAGCCCATGGCACTGCCCATTCGAGATCAATTGAAATACTGGGGGATTGCCGGCGCGGTCTCGCTTGTGGTCCTTTGGTTCACCGGGGATGTGCTGCTGCCGTTTCTGATCGGGGCCGCGATTGCATATTTCCTTGATCCTGTTGCGGACCGTCTTGAACTGATGGGGCTGAGCCGGGCGATGGCCACCACGGTGATCACGCTATTTGCCATCCTGATTTTTGTGCTCATGGCCCTGCTGGTGGTCCCGACATTGGTCAACCAGGCGATCAACCTGATCGGGGTCGCCCCGGAACTGTCCCGCAATTTCTCCGAATTCCTGACAGAGCGGTTCCCGACCCTGCTTGTCGAAGGATCGACCTTGCGCACGTCGATCACCAGCATCGGTGCGACCGTTCAGGAACGCGGCGGCGAATTGCTGAACACGGCCCTGGCCTCGGCCGCGTCGCTGCTGAACATCTTGCTGCTGTTCGTGATCGTTCCGGTCGTCGCCGTCTATCTGTTGCTCGACTGGGACCGCATGGTCGCACAGATCGACAGCCTGCTGCCCCGCGACCATGCCCCCGTGATCCGCCGCCTGGCACGCGACATCGACAAAACCCTTGCCAGCTTTATCCGCGGCATGGGCACGGTCTGCCTGATCTTGGGCACCTATTACGCCATCGCCCTGATGCTGGTGGGTCTGCAATTTGGCCTTGTGGTCGGGTTTATCGCAGGTCTGGTGACGTTCATCCCCTATCTTGGCGCGATGTTGGGCGGCGTGCTGGCCATCGGTCTGGCGCTGTTCCAGTTCTGGGGCGATTGGCTGTCCATCGGTCTGGTCGCCGCGATCTTTGTGCTGGGCCAAACCATCGAGGGCAATTTCCTGACCCCCAAACTGGTCGGCAACTCTGTCGGGTTGCACCCGGTGTGGCTTATTCTGGCGCTGTCGATGTTCGGGTCGCTTTTTGGCTTTGTCGGCATGTTGGCGGCAGTGCCCATTGCTGCCGCACTTGGCGTGGTCACACGGTTCGCGACCGAACAATACCGCGAAAGCGTGCTGTACAAAGGCGTTGAACAGGCAACCTTGGACGAACGGGTCGACTGATATGGCACAACAACTTGGCCTTGCTCTTCCCAGTCGCACCGCACTGGGTCGCGATGATTTCTTTGTGGCACCATCCAACGCGATTGCAGCGGCGATGATTGACGGCTGGCAGGGCTGGGCCGGTCGCAAGCTGGCACTGACCGGGCCTGCGGGGTCCGGTAAAACCCACCTGACCCATGTCTGGGCCGCCATGGCCGGTGCGCAGATCATCAATGCCGCCGATCTGGCCACCGCTGATATCCCCCAACTTGCACAAACCAGCGTCGCTGTCGAAGATGTCCCTGCGATCGCGGGCAATGCGGCGGCGGAAACCGCGCTTTTCCATCTGCACAATCTGGTTCTGGCCGAAGGTCACAGCCTGTTGATGACGGGCCCCCCCCCTGTTGCGGGGTGGAACCTGAGCTTGCCGGACCTCACCAGCCGGTTGGGCGCTGCCGGTGCTGCCGCCCTTGATGCCCCCGATGACATGCTGCTGACGGCGGTAATGGCCAAGCTGCTGGCAGACCGGCAACTCACCCCGAAACCCGACCTGATCCCCTATCTGCTGTTGCGCATGGACCGCTCCTTTGCCGCAGCGGGTGCGCTTGTTGCTGCCCTTGATGCGGCCAGCCTTGCGCAGAAAAAACCCCTGACCCGCGCACTTGCTGCACAAGTGCTGGACAACCGTGCCTGAACCGCGCGATACTCGTGCCATTCCTTTTGTCATAATTCTGTTGTAATCCAACGCCATAAGGCCGCTATGAACCAAGCAGATTTCCTCAAGGCCGATTTCCCCCAAGCAGAGACATTGCCCGATCTCGACCTCTCTGGACCGGGGCGTTTTTATAACCGTGAACTCAGCTGGCTGGGCTTTAACTGGCGCGTCCTCGAAGAGGCGCAAAACCCCCGCGTGCCCTTGCTGGAACGCCTGCGGTTTCTGTCGATTTCGGCGAATAACCTTGATGAATTCTATACCGTCCGCGTGGCTGGCCTGCGCGAACTGGCCCAAGCCGGCAACACGACCCCCGCCGCTGACGGCCTGTCACCTGCCGAACAACTGGTGCTGATCAACGAAGACGCCCGCAAGCTGATGCTGACCCAGCAAAACACGCTGGTCGATCTGATGACCGAAATGGACGCGCAGAACATCATGCTCGAACGCGCCGCTGATCTGGATCAGGCCGATCTGGCCTATCTCGAAGATGTGTTTCTAAATCAGGTGTTCGCGGTCTTGTCCCCGCTGGCCATCGACCCCGCGCATCCCTTCCCCTTCATCCCCAACACCGGCTACGCCCTGGCGCTGCAACTGGAACGGACCGCCGATAAACGCCCCTTGCAAGCGCTGCTGCCGATCCCCGCCAAGATCGACCGCTTCGTGGCCCTGCCCGCCCCCGAAGGCTGCAAGCGGTTCCTCCCGCTCGAGGATTTGCTGGTGCTCAACATCCCCGGCCTGTTCCCGGGCTACAAACTAAAAGGCCACTTCGAATTCCGCATCCTGCGCGACAGTGATCTCGAGGTCGAAGACGAAGCCGAAGATCTGGTGCGCGAGTTCGAAGTCGCCCTCAAGCGCCGCCGCCGCGGCGAGGTCGTCCGCCTGACCCATTCCGCCGGTGCTCCGGAAAAGCTGAAAAACGTCGTGATGGCCGAATTGCGCGTGCGCCCCCAGGATGTGATTGAAATCGACGGCATGATCGGGGTTGGCGATCTGTCCGAACTGGTGATCGACAGCCGTCCCGATCTGCTGTGGCCGCAGTTCACCCCCCGCGTGCCGGAACGGGTGACCGATCATGACGGCGATATGCTGGCCGCAATCCGCTCGAAAGACATGCTGCTGCACCACCCCTACGAGACCTTTGACATGGTCGTGCGCTTCCTGACCCAGGCCGCCCGCGACCCCAACGTGGTGGCGATCAAACAAACGCTCTACCGCACCTCGCGCGACAGCCCCATCGTCGAAGCCCTGTGCGAAGCCGCTGAAGACGGCAAATCCGTCACCGCATTGGTCGAACTCAAAGCCCGCTTTGACGAGGCCGCGAATATCCGCCAGTCGCGCAGGCTCGAACGGGCGGGTGCCCATGTAGTTTACGGGTTTATCGACCTGAAAACCCACGCGAAAATCTCGACCGTGGTGCGCCGCGAAGGCGACCAGCTGGTCACCTATACCCATTATGGCACCGGCAACTACCACCCGATCACCGCACGCATCTACACCGATCTGTCGTTGTTCACCTGCGACCAGAAACTGGGGCGCGACGCCACCAAAGTGTTCAACTACCTGTCCGGCTATGCCCAACCCGATACGCTGGACAATCTGGCCATCTCACCAATCTCGCTCAAACCCCGCCTGCTCGAAATGATCGCAGCCGAAGCAACATATGCCGCCGCCGGCAAACCCGCCGAGATCTGGGCAAAAATGAACTCCATCGTCGATCCCGACGTCATCGATGCCCTCTATGCAGCCTCGCAGGCCGGAGTCAAAATTAGCCTCGTGGTGCGCGGCATCTGCAGCTTGCGCCCCGGCATCAAAGGCCTGTCCGAAAACATCCGCGTCAAATCCATCGTGGGCCGGTTTCTGGAACATTCGCGCATCGTATGCTTTGGCAACGGCTATGGCCTGCCCCATAAAAAGGCCCGCGTTTTCATGTCTTCTGCCGACTGGATGGGCCGCAACCTGACCCGCCGCGTCGAAACCCTGGTGGAAATCGAAAACCCCACCGTCAAGGCACAGATCACCAGCCAGATCATGGCGGCCAATCTCGCCGATGTAGCACAAAGCTGGGTGATGTCCGCCGATGGCAGCTTTACCCGCCCGCCTTTGCAAGACGGGGTTTTCGCCTTCAGCTGCCACCGGTTTTTCATGGAAAACCCTTCACTCTCGGGCCGCGGCAGCGCCGGGGCCTCAGATGTGCCCAAACTGACCCATACCGAAGACTGACAGCGTTTTCATTTTGCCCGATAAACTCTCGCCGAAGGCGCAGGCTTCCTCCGCGATCCCGATTGCCGCACCCGGGCTCACCTCGCCCCACGCGCCAGAATGTCATGAGGGCCGCAGGCCCTCGCCTTTTTACAGCCCACCTCGCACCGTTAGCGATTGACCTTCCCCCCCCAACTGGGCCAGTTTGAAGCTGAACCAAGGCCCCGCAGGAGCATTTGTGGCAGATAGCCAAGACACCAATCCGCCCCCCCCTGTCCCTGAAACCGGCGTCGCCGATCTGGGGCTTTTCGGAAAACCGCTGTTTCTTGATCCCTCCGCCCGTGCGCTTGCCCGGGTCGGGGTTGTCGATGTGGGGTCGAACTCTGTCCGGCTGGTGGTGTTTGATGGCGCGGCCCGTTCGCCTGCGTATTTCTATAACGAAAAGATCATGTGCGCCTTGGGGGCTGGCATGGCTGAAACCGGTCATCTGTCGCCGCAGGGGCGCGCGCGGGCGTTGTCGGCGATGAAACGTTTCAGCAAGCTTGCTGACGGGATGGATCTGGCTGAACTGACGGTCGTGGCGACTGCTGCGGTGCGCGATGCGTCGGATGGCCGTGCATTCTGCGACGAGGTCGCGCGTGAAACCGGCCTGAAAATCTGGGTCATCGACGGCGAGGAAGAAGCCCGGCTTTCCGCACAAGGTGTGCTTTTGGGCTGGCCGGGCGCTTACGGTCTTGTCTGCGATATCGGTGGATCGTCGATGGAGCTGGCCGAGATTTCAGCAGGCCGCGTCGGCAAACGGGTCACCTCGGCCTTGGGGCCGCTCAAGCTGCGCGATCTCAAGGGCGGTGCCAAATCACGGCAAACCCATATCAAAGAGGTCATGCAGGGACTGGCTGAAAAAATGGGCGCGCAGCGCGACCGTTTGTTCCTTGTCGGCGGGTCGTGGCGGGCGATTGCGCGCATTGATATGGTACGTCGGGGCTATCCGCTGCATGTGCTTCATGAATATCGCATGACCGCCAAATCCGTGCGCGCCACCGTGAAACACATCCAGAATTCCGACCTCGAAGAACTGCGCCTGATCAGTGGCGTGTCCTCTAGCCGGATGGCACTGGTACCCTTTGCCGCCGAAGTCCTGTCGCGGCTGGTCAAGACCTTCAAGCCCAAGGACATCGCCATTTCCAGCTATGGCATCCGCGAGGGCATGCTTTACGAACAGATGCCCCAGCGTTTGCGCGACCGCGATCCCCTGATCGAGGCCTGCCGTTTTGCCGAAGCCAAAGATGCCCGCACCCCCGGTTTCGGCAAGGTGTTGTTCGATTTCATTGCGCCGCTTTTCAAATCCGCTTCGCCGCAGCGCAAACGTTTGATCAAAGCCGCCTGTCTGCTGCATGACGTCAGCTGGCGGGCGCATCCCGATTACCGCGCCGAGGTCTGTTTCGACAACGCCACCCGCGCCAATCTCGGCGGGCTCAAACATTCGGAACGTATTTTTCTGGGGTTGGCCCTGCTGCACCGCTATTCCAACAAACGCGAAAACACCCGCTTTGAAGACCTGTATGAAATGGTCGATGAAAAGACGCGCAACGAGGCTGAAATTCTGGGCAAGGCCATGCGGTTTGGTGCGATGCTGTGGATGAACAAAGACGAGGAACGCGGGACCCTGAAGTGGTTCCCGAAAAAGAAGCTGCTGGAACTGTGGTTGACCAACGACATGCTGCCGCTTTTTGGCGAGGTCGCAGAGGCGCGTTTGAACTCTCTCGCCGCCTCCTTGGGCGCTGAGGTCCAGTTGAAAACCGTCAAGGCCTAGATGTCGAACTCCGGGTTCTGGTCCACGATGATTTTCGCGGGCGGCGGGACCGGTACATCAGGTTTGCGTTTGATGATAATGTCGCCGTTTGGCAGGATTTCGGGGGCCTCATAGACGCTCCAATCCTCGACCGTTTCAAGCAGATCGGCAAAGGCGGGCCCCATTTCACTGGCAAACTCCTGCAAGGCCGGCCCCAGTTTTTTGCCAAGCTCCGACAAATCCTCCAGCGCCGGTGCCATTTCCTTTTTCAGCCCCTCAAGAAACAGCTCTACCCCGCGCTCCATCATCGACTGGCCCTCATCCGGCAAATCTTGGGCAAGCGGCAGACCGGGCAGGCAGATCAGCGAAAAAATCAGCGCGATGTGTTTCATGGCCCGATGATACACCTCTTTGTGCGCCCCGCAAAAGATATCGCACGCGCGGTCAGTCGTCGAACTCGATTGTCACGGGGAAATGATCGGACGCCGTGATCAACGCATCGCGCAATTCTTCATCCGCCCAACAGTCCGGGTCATCCAGCGGATGCCAGATGCGCCAGCTGGCATTGCGCTCAATGAACGCCGGGCTGACCATGATGTAATCCAGCAATGCCTGCAAAAACCGCTTTTCCTGCGCGATCCAGAACCGCGAAGTTGTCGGCATTGCCCCGATGCGCTGTGACAGGGCGCGGGTGGCATGGGGGTCGATCAACGCTGCTTCCCCGCGGTGGCCCATCACAATCTCGACCGAGGACCGGCCGAACAGGTCCTCAAACGAATCCAGACCCGGACCATCGTTCAAATCCCCCAAGACCATCACCGGCGCGCCCGCGACAAGCAGTTCGTCAATCCGCCTGCGCAACCATATTGCCTGCGCCAGTTGTTTGCGGCGGTTGGCGATCCCGAGGCGCAGGATATCAACAGGGGTCTCTGCCCCGTGCGGCGCTTTCGATTTCAGATGCGCCCCGATCATCTGGAACGCAAACCCCGATCGGGTCTGAACGCTCAACTCAAGCGGCGGCTTCGAGAAAACAACAGCATCTTCGCTGGCATCAATATCCAGATCAATCCGCAAGATACCGTCGAACTGGGGCGCACCGGTTGCGCCATCGGGGCCGGTCGCCTCTCCGCCCGGCGTGTGGCTGGCCGTCAGCTTGGCAGGGTCGTAAAGCAGCGCAATTTCCTGCTGCGTATCATTCGAAAACCCCATAACCGCATGGGTCGTGCGCAAATCGAAATGCGCGGCAAAGTTTTGCAACGCGGTCAGGGTCTCGTGTTTACGGCTGTTATCAGGGGCCTCGATCACCATCACGGCGTCCGCATCCAGCGCCCGAAACACCCGCCCCAGGGCCTGGGTTTGCTGGGCGCGGGTCACTTGATGGCGCGCTGACCATCCGCCATCGTTAAACAGCTGGTTATCGTCGTCGAACAGTCCGGTGAACCATTCAATATTATAGGTCGCAATGCGCATCAGCGCGCCTTGCCCGACCAAGTTTCCCAGGCGCGGTTGATGTCGATCATCCGCTTTTCCGCCATCGAAATCGCCTCAGGTGGCAGCCCCCGCGCGACCAATGCGTCAGGGTGGTTGTCACGAACCAACTGCCGCCATGCGGCCTTCGCCTCCTCCATGGTTGCATTGGGCGCGATGCCCAGAACCGTATGCGGAAGCGGCGATGTGTCCGGCACAAACCGCGCGCGCAAAGACGCGAAATCACTGTCGTCCATGGCAAAAATCTGCGCCACGCGGGTCAGGAACGCATCTTCGTTGGGGTGGTACATGCCGTCCGCCATCGCGATGTGGAACAACCCCTCGATCAGATCGCGCAGCATTTCCGGCTGGTCGGCAAACATCTGCGCGATGCGGCCTGCATAATCCTCAAAACCGGTCACGTCCTGACGGGCCAGATTAAACACCCGCGCCGCACCCTGCTGGTCGGCCTCTGCAATCTGGAACACTTCGCGAAACGCTGTGACCTCGTCGCGGGTCACCTGTCCGTCAGCCTTGGCCATCTTTGCACCAAGCGCGATCACCGCGATTGTAAAGGCCACTGACCGCTCGGGCGGGCTGCGAAGACGGTCGAAAACAGCCGCCAACCCCTCACCTGCAGTGAGCGCTGACAAAGCTTCGGTGATACGTGACCAAATCGACATGGCACCACCATACTGCGCCGCAGCGCAGAAGTCAGGGGGCGCTCAGCATTTTCTGCATCAAAATCAAATCCAGCCATTGCCCGCCTTTACGGGCGATTTCCGGCATGCGCCCGACATGCTGAAACCCCAAGGCCGTGTGAAACGCCACACCACCGGCATTGGCGGCACTGATACCAGCCACCATGACATGGTGCCCCTGCCCGGCGGCGGATGCAATGGCCTTGTCCATCAAGGCGCGCCCGGTGCCCTGCCCGCGTGCGCCGGCACCCAGCACGATGCTATGTTCGACGCTGGTGCGGTAGCCCGGCCCTGACCGGAATTGCGCATAGGTGACAAAACCTGCGATCGCCTCGGCCTCCGCCTGCGCCACCCAAACCGCCCCCGGCCTGTCCAGGATCATCGCGGCAATGCCGGTTTCGGTCTTTTCTTCGGTGGTAAAGGTAAACAACGTGTTGCGGATCATGTCATTCCAGATCGCGGCAATCTCGGCAGCATCGGCTTGGGTTGCGGCACGGATCGTCATTGCAATACGACCTTGGCACCGCCGACCTCGACCTCGGCCCGCAAACCGGCATCAGCCTCCACAAAACGCACCCGATTGTCGTGCAAAAACGGCGCAAGAAGGGCTGCCAATGTCATGGCTTCCGGATGGTGCACCTGCAACGCAGTCAAACGACAGTCCGCCGTCAAAAGCCGTTGCGCCGGATGCGCGTCGCCTTGCCATTCAATCAAGGCCGGCGCGCAATTGTCAAAGGGCAAGACCCCGGTTTCCGGCACAGCCATCCGCCAGCGCAAATCCCCGCGCTGCAACTGGACCGGGGCACCAAACCCCGCCGGCAAAGCCGCCAATGCAGCGTCCAGATCATCGCAGCGGCAAATCCAGTTTGTCAGCCGCGCGGGGCCGGTGAACCGGTCCAGATCAAACCATCTGGCGCGGTCCGGGATGGCGGCCTCGGGATTGATCGCAATCGCCTCAAGATACAGCCCGTCTTGCATCCCCAATAACCTATTATGGGTATGAAAAACCGCATGTTCCCCGCCTTGTTGCATTTCGACGCCCAAAGCATCCTGAACATGGGCCGTCGCCGCGCCCAAACTCTCTCCTGCAACGGCGATATGATCCAGTTCGATTCTCATTTCAGCTTCCAAATGGTCAGAAATCCTCGGGGGAGTTTGAGGGGGCAGAAAGCCCCCTCATTCTTAAAGGTAGAGGAGTTTGAGGGGGCAGAAAGCCCCCTCATTGCTTGATACCGACTTAACCGCGGGTTTCGCGGATCAGTTTCAGGATGTCTTTCGCGGCGTTGGGGATGTTGGTGCCCGGCCCAAAGATCGCCTTGACCCCTGCATCATACAGGAACTTGTAGTCCTGCTGCGGGATCACGCCGCCACAGATCACCAGGATATCCTCGGCCCCTGCGTCTTTCAGCGCCTTGATCAATTGCGGTGCCAGCGTCTTGTGACCCGCGGCCTGCGACGAGATGCCGATGACATGCACGTCATTGTCCACCGCATCCTGCGCTGCCTCGGCCGGGGTCTGGAACAAGGGGCCCACATCCACGTCGAAACCGATATCGGCAAAGGCGGTCGCAATGACTTTGGCACCGCGGTCATGGCCGTCCTGACCCATTTTGACGACCAGCATACGTGGCCTGCGGCCTTCGCCCTCGGCAAACTCTTCGACGGCCTTCTGGATTTCTGCAAAACCGCTGTCGCCCTCATAGGCGGCACCATAGACACCTGCCAAAGTTTTCACTTCCGCGCGGTGACGGCCGAATTCGCGTTCCATTGCCATGCTGATTTCTCCGACTGTGGCGCGGGCCCGCGCGGCTTCGACGGCACCGTCCAACAGGTTGCCGCCCTCTTTTGCGCGGCGGGTCAGTTCCGCCAGCGCGGCGGTGCACGCCGCCTCGTCGCGGGTTGCGCGCAATGTTTCCAGCCGTTTGATCTGGCTGTCGCGCACGGCCACGTTGTCGACGTCGAGAATATCAATCGCGTCTTCGGTTTCGCGGCGGTATTTGTTGACGCCCACGATCACGTCGGTGCCCCGGTCGATCTTGGCCTGACGGGTGGCGGCGGCTTCTTCGATGCGCAGTTTTGGCATGCCGGATGCCACGGCCTTGGTCATGCCGCCCAGTTCTTCCACCTCTTCGATCAGCTTCCAGGCCGCTTCGGCCAGATCGCTGGTCAGTTTTTCAACGTAATAGCTGCCAGCCAATGGGTCGACGACATTGGTCACGCCGGTTTCCTCTTGCAAGATCAACTGGGTGTTGCGCGCGATGCGTGAGGAGAATTCAGTCGGCAAGGCAATCGCCTCGTCCAACGCGTTGGTGTGCAGAGACTGCGTGCCACCCAAGACCGCCGACATCGCCTCGTAGGCGGTACGGATCACGTTGTTATAGGGGTCTTGTTCCTGCAAGGACACGCCCGAGGTCTGGCAATGGGTGCGCAGCATGGCGGATTTCGGGTTCTTGGGCTGGAATTCATCCATAATCCGCGACCACAGCAAACGGGCGGCGCGCAGTTTGGCGGCCTCCATGAAAAAGTTCATGCCGATGCAGAAGAAAAAGCTGAGGCGCGGCGCGAATTTATCCACGTCCATGCCGGCAGCAATCGCCGTGCGCACATATTCACGGCCATCGGCCAGAGTGAATGCCAGTTCCTGAACCAGGTTCGCGCCGGCCTCTTGCATGTGATAGCCGGAAATCGAGATCGAGTTGAACTTTGGCATGAAATCAGAGGTGTATTCGATGATGTCCCCGATGATCTTCATCGATGGTTCGGGCGGATAGATATAGGTGTTGCGCACCATGAATTCTTTCAGAATGTCGTTCTGAATGGTGCCTGACAGGACCGATCTATCATGGCCCTGCTCTTCGCCCGCGACGATGAAGTTCGCCAAGATCGGGATAACCGCGCCGTTCATGGTCATCGACACCGACACCTTGTCCAGCGGGATGCCGTCGAACAGGATTTTCATATCTTCAACGCTGTCGATGGCCACACCGGCCTTGCCGACATCCCCTTCGACGCGGGGGTGGTCGCTGTCATAGCCGCGGTGTGTCGCCAGATCGAAAGCGACGGAAACGCCCTGCTGGCCAGCGGCCAGTGCGCGGCGGTAGAATGCGTTGGATTCTTCGGCCGTGGAAAAGCCCGCATATTGGCGGATCGTCCAGGGCCGGCCTGCGTACATCGTCGCCTTGACGCCACGGGTAAAGGGGGCCACGCCGGGGATCCCGCCCATGTGGTCAAGTCCGGCAACGTCATCGGCAGTATAGAGCGGTCTAACGTCGATGCCTTCCAGCGTGTGCCAGGTCAGATCGTCAACGGTTCGTCCACGCAGTTCGGCCTCAGCCAGATTGCGCCATGTCTCTTTGTCGGCTGTCATGGGAGTGTCCTTTTCTAGTGTCGCCCGTGGGCTGGCTTGTGCCTGCTCTGTTTCGGGCGGGATTTTCTGTCAGTTGGGCCAGACCATCCGCACCGGCAGCAAGCCAGAACAGATCGTCGGAATAGGTTTCTCGCAGCACGTCGGTCTGCGCTTCGGTAAAGGGGTTCCAGTGGCCCGTCTCATCGGGCAACAGGTCGGGGTTCTGGCCCCGTTCGACCAGAATGGCGCGCAAGGCAGGCAGATCGGGGGCGCGGTTCAGCCAATAGTGGTCACGGTCACGCGGTGCCTGCACGCCGGTCGCCTCGGACAGAAGCGCGTCGGGGCGGCCTGCGAATTCTTCGAAGGGGGCGATCTTGATTTCCGCATTCGGCACGGCACAGGCCAGATCGGTGATCACATCGCGCCAACCGCGCCCAGACGTGGCAATGCGGTCAAGCTGCGCCGCGTCCGGCACCCCGTGGCCGCGCGATATCGCATAGGCCGCCGCCGACGCCCACCATGTTTCGGGGGAACGGATGTTAAGCATAACCCGTGTGATCGCGCCGTCAAAGGCCGCGCAATAGCGCGCCATCCGGTCCCCCGCCGCAGGGAAAAGAGCCCCCGTGCGCACGCATTGGCGCGACGAGCCGATCATGTTTTCATCCGACACCAGCAGCCGCACCACCCCGGCATCGCGCGCGCGCGACAGTTGCAGGGACACCCGCCCTTTCACCCGGTCAGGCGACCGCCCCTGCATCGCGGGGCCAGGAAACATACCGGAAAACAGCCCCTTACGGGTCCGAAGCGGGCCCCAGACGCCGGTGCCGGATGTGCCAATCGCGTCGGAGTTTGCCCGCAGATACCTTTGAAAACTGGTCGTCGCAGTCCGATGTGCGCCCACATGCAGAATAATATCCATCAGCTTATCGCCCAATCTTCTTAAGAGGACCATCCCAACCGATCCATTCAGGGGAATGACCCCATTCATGGTCGAAGACCTGTTGCGTTAAGCTTAATATGTGCTTGCGCCAATTTGCGCATCGCAATCGCGCGCAAACCCCCTATATCAGAGGCAGTAGGAGAGAAAATGGAACCTGTGATAGCCCTTGTTTTTGCTGGATTGTTTGCGTCCGTACTGTCCGCACAAACCCCGACAGAACCACCCGCCCCGGTGCTGTTTGCACCGGCAGATATGGCAGATTTGAGTGAATTCCACTGGAAAAAAAGGCCGGTTCTGGTCTTTGCAGACAGTCCAGACGACCCTGCATACCAAGAGCAGATGGAATTGTTAATGGAACAGCAAGAAGATTTGCTGGCCCGCGACGTCATTGTGTTAACCGATACAGACCCCGCCGCCCGCAGCCCGTTGCGGCTGAAAATGCGGCCACGCGGGTTCATGCTGGTGCTGGTCGGCAAGGATGGCGACATCAAACTGCGCAAACCGCGCCCTTGGGACGTGCGCGAAATCACCCGCAGCATCGACAAGATGACGATCCGGCAACGTGAAATCCGCGATGCCAAGGAAAAATCCGGAAAGATATTCGACTGACACGCCCCCATAGCCCACCTCACCGGCACAGCGTGAACCGCTGGGCCGATGGGGTGAAATATGGGTGCGTCAAAGGCCATCGGGTCTATTCAAACTCGATGATGATATCATCGACAGCCAGACTGTCGCCTGCGCTTGCGTTGATCTTGAGAACGACGCCCTTCTTCTCGGCGCGCAAAATGTTCTCCATCTTCATCGCTTCGATGGTGCAGAGGTTCTGGCCCTCCTGAACCTCGAAACCGACTTCGACGTCGATTTTGACGACCAGACCGGGCATGGGGCACAACAACAGCTTGGACGTGTCCGGTGGCAGTTTTTCCGGCATCAGGCGTGCCAGTTCGGCCTGACGCGGGGTGCGCACATGCACCTTGAGGTCGGCCCCACGGGCGCGCACACGGAAACCGCCGGAAATCTTGCCGACCTTAAAGATCAGCGGCGCATCATCGACGGTCATCGTGGCCAGTTGATCGCCCGGCGTCCAGTCGCCCGATACGCGCATGGCATGGCCATCCTCGAAGGTGACCGTCGCACCTTTGGGATCGGCGTCGATATCGACATCATAGGATTGCCCCTGAATGGCGACATTCCATGCGGTACCCACCTTGCGTTCGTGGTTGTCCATCCGGCCCGAAACGCGGGTCCGGCGGATTTCGCCAACCCGGTGCATGGCAGCCGTTGCAGCGGCGATGCGGCGCAATTCGGTTTCGGGCAGCTCAACCCCGCTAAAGCCGTCGGGGTATTGTTCTTCGATAAAGGCGGTTGTCATGTCGCCCGCGATAAAGATCGGGTGATCCATCACGGCAGACAGGAACGGCAGGTTGTGCCCGATGCCCTCGACCTCAAAGCTGTCCAGAGCCACACGCATGGCTTCGATCGCTTCGGCGCGTGTTGGGGCCCAGGTGCACAGCTTGGCAATCATGGGGTCGTAATACATGCTGATCTCGCCGCCTTCATAGACGCCGGTATCATTGCGCACGGCCATCGCACCACTGGGGGCATCGCCTTGCCATTTGTCATTCGTCAGCAACGGTCCGGCCGCGATTTCCATCGGTGGGCGGTAGCGGGTCAGACGACCGATGGACGGCAGGAAGCCGCGATACGGGTCTTCGGCATATAGGCGGTTTTCGATGGCCCAGCCATTCAGCTTTACATCGTCCTGTGTGATCGTCAGCTTTTCGCCATTGGCCACGCGGATCATCTGCTCAACCAGATCGACGCCGGTGATCAGTTCGGTGACGGGATGTTCAACCTGCAAACGGGTGTTCATCTCGAGGAAGTAAAAGTTCTTGTCGCCGTCCACGATGAATTCGACGGTCCCTGCCGAGGCATAGCCAACCGCTTGGGCCAATGCGACGGACTGTTCGCCCATGGCCTTGCGCGTGGCTTCGTCCAGAAAAGGCGATGGCGCTTCTTCGACGACCTTTTGGTTGCGGCGCTGGATCGAACATTCGCGTTCGCCCAGATACACGCCATTGCCATGGGCATCGCACAAAACCTGAATTTCGATGTGGCGCGGCTGGGTTACGAATTTCTCGATAAAGATGCGGTCATCGCCAAAGCTGTTGGCGGCTTCGTTCTTGGAGGACTGGAACCCCTCGCGGGCCTCTTCGTCGTTCCATGCGATGCGCATGCCTTTGCCGCCGCCGCCCGCAGATGCCTTGAGCATCACCGGATAGCCGACTTCGTTGGAGATTTTCACCGCCTCGTCTGCGTCTGCGATCAGACCCATATAGCCGGGCACGGTTGAAACGCCCGCTTCCTGAGCGATCTTCTTGGAGGTGATCTTGTCGCCCATCTTCTCGATCGCGCCAACTGGGGGGCCGATAAAGGCGACACCGGCGGCGGACAGCGCTTCGGCGAATTTGGCGTTCTCGGACAGGAAACCATACCCCGGATGCACCGCTTGTGCGCCGGATTCCTTGACCGCTGCCATGACCTTGTCGATCACGATATAGGACTGGTTGGCAGGGGGCGGGCCGATGTGGATCGCCTCGTCTGCCATTTGAACATGCAGCGCTTGCGCGTCTGCGTCCGAATAGATGGCGACGGTCTGGATGCCCATCTTTTGCGCGGTCTTGATAACACGGCAGGCAATTTCGCCGCGGTTGGCGATCAGGATCTTATTGAACATGGGCTGTCCTTTTGGGTCTTGAGG
The DNA here is from genome assembly GCF_965641905.1 of Sulfitobacter sp. SH22. Lineage (NCBI taxonomy): Bacteria > Pseudomonadati > Pseudomonadota > Alphaproteobacteria > Rhodobacterales > Roseobacteraceae > Sulfitobacter > Sulfitobacter sp. SH22. The sequence goes on along the minus strand of NZ_OZ282573.1, from coordinate 140,461 downwards.
AAACGGAAAAACCCCGCATCAGCACAGGCTGAGCGGGGTCGGTATTTTGATATGGTGACGCGCTGCCGGGGGCGGCAGCACTGTCGGTCAGATTAGTTGCAGCGTACGGCACCCGACTGGCAGGCAAGCACGTTTGCGCCGGCACCGATGGCTGCACCCTGAAGCAAGCTGCCGCCTGTAAGGACGGCTGCACCAGCGCCGACGGCACCGCCGCCAAGGGCTTGTTCGCCAATGGTGTCACCGCAAGCGGCAAGGCCTGCACAGGCTGCGAGGGCAAGAGTGATGTTCTTGAATGACATGGGGGGCGTCCTTTTGATCTGCTCATCATTGCGTTTAGATTACGTGACTTAACGCGCATGTAGAGCAAATGTTCCCCTTCAGCGACCGAATTGCCAAGCCTGTTCGGAAACAGAGGCGAAATCCTGCTTGCTGCGGGGCGGTTGTCCGCCGATGTGACCCATGCAGACATCATCTTCAATCCTCGAACGCGTCAGGGAAAGACGCCCGTGCAAGGCCTTCTTTGATGACCAGCAGGGCTTCGTAATCTTCGGGGTCAAAGGGGTCCTGGGCCGGGACGACCTCGCGACCAAAGAGCCATGACAAACGGCCCGCGTCCAGATTGCCGCGCTCGAAAGGTTCGTCGCCGAAACATTCCCAAAGCGCAGCCATGAAGGCCGTATCCGCACGCCGGTCAACCGACTTGCGATCCGAGCGGCGCTCGCGGCGGGTCAGCGGTGTCACCCCTTTGGGGTTGGCGCGACGGATCGTAAATTGAAAGTCCGAACCGGGCATACGCCCCGGAAAACCGCGATGTTTCAGCATGATGGCCCCCAGACTACAGGGATCATGCACGGCGTTGTTTGGGCAGGATGGGTGAGGACAGGCGCAACCGCCTGCCCCCGGCAAGTCTTACTTGTACTTGCCTGTGTATACTGGCTCAACCGAGATTGGCTCGGGTGCAACCACAACATATTCTTCTTGCTGCTTTGGTGCGCATGCCGAAACGGCTGCGATAAGGCCGAATGCGGCCAACAATGTAATGCTCTTGGACATTTAAGTCTCCTGTCGCTGTTTGAAGGGCCTGACACTGCCTCATGCCAATTCGACCCCGTTTTTACGGTAAGGGATACTTGGGTATTCCTTGGGCAAATAATACCGCAGTTGCGGCCCATTGGATACGGGTCGCGTTTCAATCGGCGAAATTGTGACTCCAAAGCCGCAGTTGTGCGACCGGTCACAGGCCGCCGCGCAAGATGTTGTGGTTGCATTACAAAGCCTCCCAGATACAGGTGCCATTTTTCAGGCGATATGCTTCGAAAAACTGTGTCGCGCCGGCGTCGGCCGCACCGAATTCAACCGCCCGGTCTGCCAGCGAAATCACAATCACGTCGCCCGTCAGCGCATACTGCGCCATGTAGGGGATAGCCAGCGTATCACAGAGCACCTTCATATCCGGCCCCGCCGCGTCATAGCCGATGGTGCCCCCGTTTCGGGCGATCTGCGGGGCGATAAACCTGAACCGCAGCCAGGTTTCATCGCCCATCTGATCCACAAGAACCTCTTGCAGATCGACGGGCTGGCCAGACGGCACATCAACCGCCAAGGCCGATGTCGCAGCCAGGATCAGGGCGGCGGCCAGTTTCATCTGGCCCCCAACCCTGCCCGTGCAGGCATTGGTCTTTGTGTGTGATCAACGAACGGTTTCACGCGTTTCTCCTGTCGCGCCAGAGATTCTATGCCTTCGGCGAGGATATTTAAGAGCCAGAGAAGTTAGAGCGGGATGTTATCGTGCTTTTTCCACGGCATTGTTTTTTGCTTGTTGCGCAATGATGCGAAGGCGCGGGCGATGCGTTTGCGGGTCATGCGGGGCTGGATGACCTCGTCGATGAAACCACGTTCTGCCGCAACAAAGGGGTTGGCAAAGCGCGTTTCATAATCCGCCGTGTGGCGGGCGATTTTTTCGGGGTCTTTGAGATCGGCACGGTGGATGATTTCGGTGGCACCCTTGGCCCCCATCACCGCGATTTCGGCTGTGGGCCAGGCATAGTTGAAGTCCGAGCGCAGGTGTTTGGACGCCATAACGTCATAGGCACCGCCATAGGCCTTGCGGGTGATCACGGTCACCATCGGCACTGTTGCCTCGCCATAGGCGAAGAGCAGTTTGGCACCATGTTTGATCACGCCGCCATATTCCTGGCTGGTGCCGGGCAGGAAGCCGGGCACGTCGACCAAGGTCAGGATCGGGATTTCAAAAGCATCGCAGAAGCGTACGAACCGCGCGGCCTTGCGCGAGCTGTCGATGTCGAGACAGCCTGCCAGCACCATCGGCTGGTTGGCAACAACGCCGACGGTGCGGCCTTCGATGCGGATAAAGCCGGTCAGGATGTTCTTGGCAAAGTTTTCCTGAATCTCGTAGAAATCGCCTTCGTCCGCCAGTTTGTGGATCAGCTCTTTCATGTCGTAGGGGGTGTTGGCGTTTGCGGGCACCAGCGTGTCAAGCGATGCCTCGATCCGGTTCGGGTCGTCAAAGAACGGGCGGACGGGTGGCTTTTCACGGTTGTTGGCAGGCAGGAAGTCGACCAGGCGGCGCACTTCGGCCAGCGCTTCGACGTCGTTTTCAAAGGCCGCATCCGCCACCGAGGATTTGCGTGTATGGGTCGAGGCCCCGCCCAGTTCTTCGGCAGTGACCTGTTCGTTGGTCACGGTTTTCACCACGTCAGGGCCGGTCACGAACATATAGGATGTGTCTTTGACCATGAAGATAAAGTCGGTCATCGCAGGCGAATAGACCGCGCCGCCCGCACAGGGCCCCATGATCACGCTGATCTGGGGGATCACGCCCGAGGCTTCGATATTGCGCTGGAAGACTTCGGCGTAGCCCGCCAGCGATGCCACGCCTTCCTGAATACGCGCGCCGCCGGAATCGTTGATGCCGATCACAGGTGCACCGTTCTGGATTGCCATATCCTGAATCTTGCAAATCTTTTGCGCATGCGCTTCGGAGAGCGAGCCGCCGAACACGGTGAAATCCTGACTGAACACATAGACGAGGCGGCCGTTGATCGTGCCCCAGCCTGTGACCACACCATCGCCTGCGGGCTTTTGGTTCTGCATGCCGAAATCGGTGCAGCGGTGGGTTACGAACATGTCGAACTCTTCGAAAGACCCTTCGTCCAGCAGCAGATCGATCCGTTCACGGGCAGTGAGCTTGCCACGGGCGTGCTGCGCATCGATGCGCTTTTGCCCCCCGCCAAGGCGGGCTTCTTCGCGACGGTCTTCGAGCTGTTCTAGGATATCTTTCATGACGCACCTCTGTTAGATTTCCCGCATACTATCCAGAGTGGCTGCACAACCAAAGCGCCTTTTAGCAAATTTGCAAATTATATACAGAGCAATATGTGCAAACTGCAAATTTGGAAAGTGTGAGGAAGATCATAGACAACATACAACCACAGGCATAAGTGCATTTGCATGAAAGACGATAACACCGTCCAATTTCTGGACAAAACCAGCCCCCCGCATCTGTCGACGCTGATCCTGTTGTCCGGGATTGGTGCGCTGGCAATGAACATGTTCCTGCCCAGCCTGCCGGCCATGGCCGAGTATTTCGGGACGGAATATGCGGTGATGCAATTGTCTGTGCCGCTTTATCTGCTTTTCAGCGCGGGGTTGCAGCTGATCATCGGGCCTGTGTCCGACAATCTGGGGCGGCGCAATGTGCTGCTGTGGGGGTTGGTGATCTATATGGTCGCGACGCTGGGGTGTATCTATGCGCCCACGACCGGCGTTTTCCTGATGTTCCGTTGTGCGCAGGCCATTGTCGCGGTGACCATGGTGCTCAGCCGCGCCATCGTGCGCGACATGTTCACCCAAGACAAAGCGGCGTCGATGATCGGGTATGTGACCATGGGCATGGCGCTGGTGCCGATGATTTCCCCTGCCGTTGGCGGCTTGCTGGATCAGGCATTCGGCTGGCAGGCGACGTTCTGGGCGATGTTTGCTGTTGGCGGGATCGTTTTTGCGCAGGTGTGGTTTGATCTGGGCGAAACATCGGTGCGGTCGGGCAAGACCATGCGCCAGCAGTTCCGCGAATACCCCGAACTGCTCAAATCGCCGCGCTTCTGGGGATACTCGATGGCGGCGGCCTGTTGTTCGGGTGCCTTTTTCGCCTATCTGGGCGGCGCGCCTTTTGTGGGCAGCGAAGTCTTCGGCATGGAACCTGCCGAGCTTGGCCTTTATTTCGGTGCGCCTGCGGTTGGCTATTTCGTTGGCAACTTTATCACCGCGCGGATGGCCACCACATGGGGCGTCAACACGCTGGTGCTGTGCGGGTGCCTTGCCAATGCGCTCGGGGGGTCCGTATCGCTGCTGATCTTTTTGGCAGGCTACGGCAGCCCGGTGACGTTCTTTGGCATGATGACGCTGGTCGGTCTGGGCAATGGGTTGTGTATCCCCAATGCGACGGCGGGCCTGTTGTCGGTACGCCCCCATCTGGCGGGCACCGCATCGGGATTGGGCGGCGCTGTCATGATCGGCGGCGGGGCCGGCCTTAGCATTCTCGCGGGGTCTTTGCTCAGCAAGGAAACAGGGGCCTATCCGCTGCTTTTGATCATGCTGTTGACCGCAGCGGCAGGGGTTGTATCGATCCTGGTCGTGATCCGCCGCGAAAAAGCGTTGGGGATCAGCTGACCACGGCGCTTGCAGCGCCAAGTTTGCAAAGCTAGGGTCGGGGGACATCGCAAATTTGCAAAGGCCCTGATCTGCATGGCAACCCAAAAGCTGTACGCTGGCGCGAAACTGCGCGAATTGCGCACCAAGATTGGTAGCACGCAAAAGAACTTTGCCGCCAAGCTGGGCGTGTCCCTGCCCTATTTGAACCAGATGGAGAACAACAACCGTCCCGTCAGCACGACAGTGGTTCTGGCGCTTGCCTCTGAATTCGGGATGGACGTGACCGAACTGTCCAGCGGAGACAGCCAGCGTCTGGTCAGTGACATGCGCGAAATCCTGTCCGACCCCTTGTTCGAAGGCGACACCCTGCCCCTGGCCGATCTGCAACTGGCCGCATCCAATGCACCGGGGCTGGCGCGCGCCTTTATCAAGCTGCACCAAAGCCATCGGCAGACCCATGAACGCCTTGCCTATCTGGACGAGGCATTGGGCCGCGAAGATGCCCGTGCCTCCCCCAGCCCCTGGGAAGAAGTGCGCGATTTCTTTCACTATTGCGACAATTACATCGACGCAGTTGACCGCGCCGCCGAACATTTCGCCCGTGCCCATAGCGATGGAAAAACCCTCAAGTCGGCAGCGATTGCGGCCCTGACAGCCGTTGGCATCACGGTCAGCTTTGATGATGTGCCTGCCTTGCGCCGCTTTGAACCCGCCGCCGGGATTTTGCACATTTCGTCGCGTGCCCCGCAAGAAACCCAGCTGTTTCAACTGCTGTTCCAGACGGCGATGATCCGGCAGAACGACCTGCTTGAAGCGACCCTTGATCTGGCCCGTTTTCACAGCGGTGCCGCGCGTGACATCGCCAAGATCGGGCTGGCCAATTATTTCGCCGGTGCCGCGCTGATGCCCTACCAGACCTTTCTGGCCAAGGCGCAGGAATGCCGCCATGATCTGGAAATTCTGGCGGGGCAATTTGGTGCGTCGATCGAACAGGTCGCGCACCGCCTGTCGACGCTGCAACGCCCCGGATCAAAGGGAATTCCGTTCTTTTTCGTGCGTGTCGATCAGGCCGGTACAATCACCAAACGCCATTCTGCCACACGGCTGCAATTTGCGCGGTTCGGCGGGGCCTGCCCGTTGTGGAATGTGCACAGCGCGTTTGAAACACCGGGCCGTTTCCTGCGCCAGCTTGCCGAAACGCCGGACGGGGTGCGCTATATCTCTCTGGCGCGGGACATCTCGAAGCCGGCGGGTCGCTTTGGCGCACCGGTGCGACGGTATGCTATTTCGCTGGGCTGCGAGGTGCGCCATGCCGCGGCCATGGTCTATGCCGACGGGATGGACACCAGCCGCGCATCGGCCTTTGAACCTATCGGGATTTCCTGCCGCATCTGCGACCGCAAAGGCTGCCACCAGCGGTCTGTGCCGCCGCTTGAACGGCAGTTGGTCGTCGATCCCGATCTGCGCGATGTGCTGCCCTATCAGGTGAAGTGATCAGCGCCGCGCGGCGCGCCACCCGGCGGCGCGGGCCTCGCTTGCGGAACAGAACCAGCGTTCGCCTTTATCTGTACGGATCGAGGTGCGTTGATAATCCCGCTGCCCGACCACATGGAAAATCCGCGCGCCTTTGGCGCTGATGTTGCCCTTGATCGTGCAACCGTTCTGCCCCACCTGCGCCGGTGTTTTGGCAGCCGCCGTCTGTGCATCGCGTTTGCCCGCGCGAAATTCCGAAGGACGGATCAGGCGATAGGCATGGATGCCACGGCCCGCCCGGATCGCGGCCTTTTCCACGGCAACGTAATCGCGGGAATATTCTGCAAAGGCAAAGGCCAAGCCGCTGGCGACAAGGCTTTGCCCCACATCCACATTGCCCACAATACAGCGCGCCACACTGCGACCATAACGATCTGTATCGACTTGTTTGCACACTGCCTGCTTGCCCCGATAGGCATCGCGCACCTGCTTGGTCACGAAGGACCCACAGCGCAGTTCGGTCCCGCCCGCATCGGTGCAGGTCTGGTCCCCTTCGGGGGCATCAATGCCGAAAAGCCGCACGCGCGTCCCGCCCACGTCAAACGTATCGCCGTCAATGACATGGATGGTGCCCGTAATACGCTTTTCGGCAGCATGTGCAGCGGGGCCGAGGACAAAAATGACCAAGGCAAGGGTCAGGTGTAAACAGAATTTTAACATCCACCATGACTGGAGCGTTTGAGCGCCCCAATCAATGACATTTGTTAACTTTAGTTAATTTTCTCCCGAACCGCAGCCCGCCTAGCGTTGGGACGTCTGCCAATCGGGATGGATCCAGGGTTCGTCATTCGACGCGGCCAAGGGATCATGCCCCAGAATATGATCGGACATCTTTTCACCCACCATGATCGACGGCCCGTTCAGGTTGCCATTGGTGATGCGCGGGAAAATCGAACTATCCGCAACGCGCAAGCCTTCAACACCGATCACCCGGCCTTGGGGGTCCACAACCGCATCCGGATCATCCGCACGTCCCATCCGGCAGGTACCACACGGGTGGTAGGCGCTTTCGGCGTGGTCGCGGATAAAGGCGTCCAGCTCGTCATCGGTTTGCACATCGGCACCGGGCTGGATTTCCCCCTTCACAAAGGGCTTGAAGGCGTCTTGCGCAAAAATCTCGCGGGTCAGGCGTATGCAATTGCGGAATTCCTCCCAATCGCGGTCCTGCGACATATAGTTGAACACGATTTTCGGCGCATCGGCAGGATCACCCGACCGAAGCGAGACCGCCCCGCGAGATGTTGACCGCATCGGGCCGACATGGGCCTGAAACCCGTGCCCCTCTGCCGCGGCCTTGCCGTCATAGCGCACGGCAATGGGCAGAAAATGATACTGAATATCCGGGTATTTGATCCCAGCTTTGGACCGGATGAACGCCGCCGATTCAAACTGGTTGGACGCGCCCAGACCGGTCTTGGTGAACAGCCATTGCGCGCCGATCATGGCTTTGGACACAAGGTTCCAGTGCTTATAGAGCGTAATCGGCTGGCTTGCGGCCATCTGGATATAAAGCTCCAGATGATCTTGCAGGTTCTGGCCCACGCCAGCACGATCCGCGACCACCTCAATGCCATGTTCCGCCAGATGCGCGGCAGGCCCGATGCCCGACAGCAACAGCAACTTGGGCGAATTGATCGACGACGCGGCAAGGATGACCTCGCCACTTGCGCGCAACACTTGGGTCTTGCCGCCACGCAACACTTCGACACCCACGGCGCGGCCGTCCTCGATCACCACGCGCTGCGCGAGGGCGCGGATGATTTCGACATTGCCGGTCTTTTGCGCAGGCCGCAGATAGGCATTGGCCGCAGACCAGCGCCGCCCGCCAAAGACGGTCTGCTCCATCGGGCCAAAGCCCTCTTGCTTTTCGCCGTTGTAATCGTCGGTCGCCTCGTATCCGGCCTGTTTTCCGGCCTCGACAAAAGCCTTGAACAACGGGTTCTTGCGCGGGCCACGTGACACATGCAGCGGGCCGTCCTTGCCGCGCCATTCCGCATCGCCCCCGTGGTTGCCGCCATGCCAGTGTTCCATGCGTTTGAAATAGGGCAGCACATCGGCATAGCCCCACCCATCGGCACCCTGTTCGGCCCAATGGTTAAAATCCTCGGCGTGGCCGCGCACATAGACCATGCCATTGATCGACGATGACCCGCCAATGACCTTACCGCGCGGGGTTGCCAGACGGCGGTTGCCCAGATGCGGTTCGGGTTCCGATGAAAAACCCCAGTCATAGGTCTTCATGTTCATCGGATAGGACAAGGCCGCCGGCATCTGGATGAAAGGCCCCGCGTCGGTGCCGCCATGCTCGATCACCAAAACCTTGCGCCCGGCCTTGGCCAGACGATAGGCCATCGCACAACCGGCGCTTCCCGCGCCAACAATAATAAACTCGGCTTGCATCCCAGCTCCTTCTCGTGAGTCTCAGGCGGGTCAAGGATGCCGTCAGGCACCGCGCATCTGCGCGGCTTGTCCTTGAGGCGCATGGGACTCGCACCTTAAAATTGATCAGGTGACTTGAGGATCAGACTGATCCCTCAAGCACCTCTCAGCAAACAGACGGCCCGCCCCCTGCACCCACTCCGATCAAAAATCTGGGCTCAGGGTGCATCACGCGCCAAATATCGAATGCGCGTCAGCGCTCCTTTGGATCACACCCGCTTTAGAACGGGGCCTCCATATCGCCCATGCGCACATAGACGGATTTCAACTGGCTATAATGTTCGATCGCCGCCTTCGAATTCTCACGCCCGACGCCCGAATTCTTCATGCCGCCAAAGGGGGCTTCGACGGGGGCGTCGTTATAGGTGTTGATATAGCAGGTGCCCGCCTGAAAATTCGCCGCAACGCGGTGGGCGCGGGTCAGATCGCGGGTGAACACGCCGGCGGCAAGGCCAAATTCCGTGTCATTGGCGCGGGCCATCACGTCGTCTTCGTCAGTGAAATCCAGCACCGACATGACGGGGCCAAAGATTTCTTCGCGCGCGATGGTCATGTCGTCGGTCACATCTGCAAAGACGGTCGGCTGCATGTAGAAGCCCTTGCCGTCGATCGCCTCTCCGCCATAGACCAGACGCGCGCCCTCGGCCTTGCCCTTTTCGATATAGCCAAGGGTGATGTCCAGCTGACGTTTCGACACCATCGGGCCAAAGCTGGTGGCAGGGTCCATCGGGTCGCCGATCACCGCGCCCTCCAGCCGTTCGGCCAGACGCCCGAGGAACACTTCCTTGATGTCGGCATGCACGAAGACCCGCGTGCCGTTCGAACAGACCTGACCCGAGCTGTAGAAGTTGCCCAGAATCGCGCCGCTGACAGCGTTTTCTATATCGGCGTCTTCGAAGACGATGATCGGGGATTTACCGCCCAGTTCCATCGTGACGTGCTTCATCCCTTCTGCGGCGGCGGCATAGACCTTGCGGCCTGTGGGCACCGATCCGGTCAGCGATACCTTGTCGACGCGCGGGTCAGTGACCAATGCGGCCCCCACGTCGCCCATGCCTTGCACAACATTATAAAGCCCCGCAGGCAGACCCGCCTCGAACAGGATCTCGGCGACTTTCAACGCGGAAAGGGGTGTTGTCTCGGAGGGTTTAAAGATGATCGAATTGCCGCAGGCCAGCGCGGGTGCGCCCTTCCAGCAGGCGATCTGCGTGGGGTAATTCCACGCACCGATGCCAACACACACGCCCAAGGGTTCGCGGCGGGTATAGACCCAGTCTTCGCCCAGTTGGATATGTTCGCCGGTCAGCGTCGCGGCCAAGCCGCCGAAATATTCCAGCGCATCCGCTCCGCTGGTCGCATCCGCCACGGATGTTTCCTGATAGGGTTTGCCGGTGTCATAGGTCTCAAGGATCGACAGGTCGTGATTGCGTTCACGCATGATATCGGCGGCACGGCGCAGGATGCGGCCCCGTTCGGTGCCGGTCATGGCGGCCCATGCGGCCTGGGCTGAACGTGCAGCCGTCAGCGCCTGTTCGATGATGGCAGGCGTCGCGGCATAAACCGTTGCGATCTTTTCGCCGGTCGCAGGATAGATCACCTCGATGGGCGTGCCATTGGTGTCTTCGACATAAGAGCCGTTGATAAAGTGGCTGGCGGTAGGTTGGGTTTGCATAGTTCTCTCTCAATTCGGTTCTGCGCCCCGCGCGGGGCCGGAAAGCGTCTACTCCCCGCGGGGGAAGCGCTTGTTTTCTTCCAGAACATTCAAGTCCATGTGGTTGCGCATGTATTGCTCTGACGCCTTGCGCAGGGGTTGGTAATCCCACGGATAATAACCCCCCTTGCGCAACGCCTCGTAGACCACCCAGCGGCGGGCCTGGCTTTTGCGCACATCGGCGTCAAAGGCATCCAGATCCCAGCGGGCATCAGCTTTGGCGCGCAGGGTCTGGCGCGTGCCCTGATGGGCGGGTTCTTCGGCCAGATTGGTCAGTTCATGCGGATCGGCGTCCAGATCGAACAGCTGATCGGGGTCCAGCGTGCAGCGGTTGTATTTCCACTTGCCATAGCGCAGCGATACCATCGGGGCTTGCGTGCCTTCGGCGGCATATTCCATCGCGACGGGTTCGGTACGTTCAACCCCCTGCCCCATGGGCACCAGCGACTGGCCCGTTGTCCATTCCATCACCTCGTCCATCGACACGCCCGCCAGATCGCACAGGGTCGGGCAGACGTCGATATTGCTGACGGGGGTCTCGTGCAAACCGGGCTCCATCTGCGGGGCCGCGATCATCATCGGCACGCGGGACGAGCCTTCGAAAAAGCTCATCTTGAACCAAAGGCCACGTTCGCCCAACATATCGCCGTGGTCCGACACGAAAACGATGATCGCCTCTTGGCGGGTGTCCTCGAGGGTTTGCAAAATCTCGCCGATCTTGTCGTCAAGATAGCTGATGTTGGCGAAATACGCTTGCCGCGACCGTTTGATGTGATCCTCGGTAATGTCAAAGCTACGCCAGTCATTGGCATCAAAGATGCGTTTGGAATGGGCGTCCTGCGTGTCATAGCCCAGATCAGAGACCTCGGGCAGCAGATGATCGCAGTCGTTGTACAGATCCCAATATTTCTTGCGTGCCACGTAAGGGTCATGCGGGTGGGTAAAGCTGACCGTCATGCACCACGGGCGGTCGTCAAGACCGCGTGACAGATCGTAAATCTTGCGCGTTGCCTCAAAGGCGACGGCATCGTCATATTCCATCTGGTTGGTGATTTCGGCCACGCCCGCACCTGTGACCGACCCCATGTTGTGATACCACCAGTCGATCCGTTCCCCGGGTTTGCGGTAATCGGGCGTCCATCCGAAATCGGCGGGGTAAATGTCGGTTGTCAGACGTTCCTCGAACCCGTGCAGCTGATCGGGACCGACGAAATGCATCTTGCCCGACAGGCAGGTGTGATAGCCCGCACGGCGCAGGTGGTGCGCATAGGTCGGCACGCTTGACGGAAATTCCGCCGCGTTATCATAGACACCCGTGGCGCTTGGCAATTGGCCCGACATGAACGCCGCACGCCCCGGCGCGCAGAGCGGGCTGGCGGTATAAGCGTTCTTGAAACGGGTGGACCGTGCCGCCAGTTTCTTGAGGTTTGGCGCGTGCAGCCAGTCTGCCGGCCCATCGGGGAACAGCGTGCCATTCAACTGGTCGACCATCAGGATCAGGATATTGGGTTTGGTCATGGTTTGCTTTCGATCAGGGTGTTCAAAAGGGACAGCGCTTGCGCACAGGCGGCAGGCGCACTGCCTTTGTCGGACAGGGCGGCACGCAGATACAGTCCGTCGATCAGCGCGGCGAGGGTTTCGGCGTCCTGTTCAGGCCGGGCCGAAATCGGCCGCAGCGCGTGGGTCAGGTTTGACCGCAGGCGCGCCTGATAGACGATCAGCAAGCGATAGGTTTCGACATTGGTGCGCGACGACGCGTATAGCGTCATCCAGGCGCTGACCGTCGCCGGATCAAAGCAGCTTTCGTCAAAGCTGGCCCTGATGATCGCCTCGGCGCGGGCGATGGGGGTATTGGCCTTGCGCAATTCGCGCCGTACTTCGGCGGAATATTCCGACAGAATATAGCGCATCGCGGCAAGAAATATCTGATCCTTGCCGCCGAAATAGTGATGGGCCAGGGCCTTTGACATGCCTGCACGGCGCGCGATCTGGTCAACGGTAACATCCAGTGACTGCGCGGCCCCGATTTCGGCTATCGTCGCCTTGACCAGCGCATCACGCCGGATCGGTTCCATTCCAAGTTTGGGCATTGTCGGTCCTCAACGTTCCCGGCATCCACGATTCCGGCTGTTAAGACAGACTTAGGGTTATTGACCCGCGAGTCAATAACCCGCAGGTGGCTGGCACTATGCGCCCCAACGCGTTGCGCAACGATAAAGACGGTTAAAGTTTTGTCGCAGGGCTGGCCGGGGTGATCTGGCGGTTCAACATCGCCTCGCGCCAGGTGATAAAGGTCACCGAAGCCAGAATGACAAAGCCGCCAAAGATAACCCAAATATCGATCGGCTCTGCAAAGACGACCGCGCCAAGGGCCGTGGCCCAGACCAGTTGCAAAAACGTGACCGGCTGGGTGACCGTCAGCGGTGCCGCAGCAAAAGCCAGCGTCATGGTGTAATGCCCCGCCGTGGCAAAGCAGGCGACAGTGGCAAGGATGCCCAGCTCCTGCATCGTCGGGGCGATCCAGACGGGCAGCGCAAAGGGGGCCAGCATGAGCGTCACAAACAGCGACATCATCGCGACCACCACCGATGGCTTGACCTCGTCCGCAAGCACCTTGGCCAGCAGATAGGCCCCGCCAAACACCACCGCAGCGATCAGCATCGCATAATGCCCGCCAGCCAGTTCGCGAAACCCCGGCCGCAGGATGATCAGCGCCCCCATCAAGCCAAGCGCAACCGCAACCATCCGCCGCATTGCCAGCGTCTCACCCAGAAACAGCGCTGCACCGATGGTCACATATATCGGCGCAAGATAATTCATCGCGGTGACTTCGGCGATGGAAATGCGGGTCATCGCATAGAACCACAAGATCACGCCAATGCCGTGCAAGCCGCCGCGCACACTGAACAAGGCCCATTGCCGCCGTGTCAGATGTGCCGCCCGCAAGGCCCCGATGGCGGGCAGCAGAAACACCAGCCCAAAGCCGTATCTGATGAATGCCGCCTCGGCAGAGGGCAGCCTGGGCCCCATATATTTCACCAATGCCGTGACGCAGATGAACAAAAGCCCTGTGACAACCATCCAAAAGATGCCGGCGACAGGTCGGTGGGGGTATGCGGTGCTCATGGGCTATACATTCCTGAAGCGGGGGGCGATCACAAGGTCACATCAACAACAGTTTGGCCGCGATCGCCCACATGGTCACCGCAATCAAGCCGTCAAGGATCTGCCAACTGCGCGGTCTGGCAAACAGCGGGCTCAGCAGACGCGCGCCGTAGCCCAGACCAAAGAAGAACACGAAACTGGCGCTTACCGCCCCTGCCCCGAAGGCCAGCCGGTTATCATATTGCGCCGATATCGACCCCAGCAACACCACCGTATCAAGATACACATGCGGGTTCAGCCAGGTCAGCGCCAACAGCGTCAGGATCGTGCCGCGCAAGGTCTGGGTGTTGAGCCCTTCGGCCTCAAGTGCGGCCCCCCCGCGCCATGCAGACATCGCGTTGCGCGCGCCGTACCAGATCAGAAACGCCGCCCCGCCATAGCGCATCACCGGTTCGAACCACGGCAGCGCCTGCCCCAAAGCGCCAAACCCCGCGACACCCGCAGCAATCAGCATCGCGTCGGACACAGCACAGGTCAGACAGACCCAGAACACATGGCTTTTGCGCAAACCCTGCCGCAAAACAAAAGCGTTCTGCGCACCAATCGCCAAAATCAATGTCAGGCTTAATGCGAATCCGGGCAGAAAGGCGTTCATCTCGACCTCTTTGAAACAGACCGTCTGCCTAACATGAAACATTAAATCCGCAAACGAAAACGGTGGTTTAGCCGGATTTCACGGGTTAACAGCGATTTTTTTCAACAGCGCATGAAACAAATGCGTGATCTGGTGCGTAACTACTAGCGAAACCGAACAACAAGACCTATCTGCCCCCCAATGCAATTAAGGAACGATGTCATGTCAGACGAAAAACAGAAGCTGGAAATCAGCCAGGAAGAATTGACGCTTATCGAAGCGGCACTTCACACTCAGGCTAAAATTCTGGGCGTTCAGGCAAGCGCCGGCGGTTCAAAGGCATTGGCCCGCCTGAACGACGTCAAACGCGCCTTGACAACGATCACCCAGCAAAAGCCCGCCGCAAAGGTGGAAAAAAACCGCATGACAGGCGTATTTTTCAGCATGTCGCGGATGTTCGGCTAAAGCCAAAACCAGATAGGTCACGAAAAAGCCGCCCCCGGTCACCGGGGGCGGCTTTTTTGCGCCTTGTGGAAAGGTCGGATTATGCAGCGCGGCTTAAAGCTGCGCCATCACCTCGTCAGAGGCTTCAAAGTTTGTGGTGACCCGCTGCACGTCATCGTCATCTTCCAGCGCATCAATCAGCTTCATCAGCTTTTCCATGCCTTCCAGATCCATTTCGGTGGTGGTGGTCGGACGCCACACCAGCTTGGTGCTATCTGATTCACCCAACTCGGCTTCCAAAGCCGTGGCAACATCGTTCAGATCCGTATCAAGACACCAGATGACATGCCCGTCTTCGGTGCTTTCCACATCTTCGGCACCGGCCTCGATCGCGGCCATCATGACGGTGTCGGCGTCACCAACCTCGGCGGGATAGGTGATCTCGCCCTTGCGGTCGAACATGAAACCGACGCTGCCGGTCTCGCCCAGATTGCCACCGTTCTTGGTGAAAGTTGAGCGCACCACCGATGCCGTCCGGTTGCGGTTATCGGTCATGGCTTCGACGATGACGGCCACACCATTGGGGCCATAGCCCTCATAGCGGATTTCTTCGTAATCCTCGCCCTCGCCCGCCGAAGATTTCTTGATCGCGCGGTCGATCACGTCCTTGGGCACCGAAACCGATTTGGCTTCCTTGATCGCCAGACGCAAACGCGGATTTTTGTCCGGATCGGGGTCGCCCATTTTGGCCGCAACGGTGATCTCTTTCGACATCTTCGAAAACACCTTCGCGCGCAACTTGTCCTGACGACCTTTACGGTGCTGGATGTTTGCCCATTTTGAGTGGCCTGCCATGGTAACCTCGTGTGCGTAATTCCTGAACTGTGGCCTTATAGGCCAGCGTTTGCCCGCGAACAAGCCACGCCGCATGACTCCCGCCAACTTCTCTGGCTCACAAATATCCTCGGGGGTTTGGGGGCAGACAGCCCCCATCGCGACTGCTAGGTCTAAAGCCCGCTTCCCAATTTCAGGCACGCCCCCCAATGACCCAAGACCAGATCATCCTTTTTACGCTTTTTGCAGCCGTCTTTGGCATGCTGCTATGGGGCCGCTTCCGCTATGATCTGGTGGCGTTTTCCGCCTTGATGATCGCGGTCGTGCTGGGCGTGGTGGACAGCAAAGACGCATTCGACGGCTTCGGCCACCCCGCAACCCTGATCGTCGCCCTTGTCCTCATCGTATCCGCGGGGTTGGTCCGCTCGGGGGCGGTGCTGTTGATCACCCGCACCATGGTAGACGCGTCCCGCCGCCTGGGTGCGCATATTGCGTTGATGGGGCTGATCGGCGGCGTCTTATCCGCGTTCATGAACAACGTCGCGGCCCTGGCCTTGCTGATGCCGGTGGACATTCAAACCGCACGCAAGGCGGGGCGCAATCCGGGGCTCAGCCTGATGCCGCTCAGCTTTGCGACAATTCTGGGCGGGATGGTCACGCTGATCGGCACACCGCCCAATATCATTATCGCCTCAATCCGGCAGGAATCGCTGGGCGCGCCATTTGGCATGTTCGACTTTGCCCCCGTGGGCGGGATCGCGGCGATTGCGGGGCTGGCTTTTGTTGCCCTGATCGGCTGGCGCTTGATCCCCGGCCGCGACGATAGCGCGCTCAAACCCGAAGACCTGTCCCAATATATTGCCGAGCTGACGGTGCCCGAAGGCAGCAAGCAAATCGGCAAACGTCTGGCCGAACTGCAAGATGTCGCCGACAAATCCGACGTGGTGATCCTTGGCCTGATCCGCGAGGGCCAGCGCGTTTACGGTCAGGCCCGCAACGTGGCCTTGCAAGCCGGTGACGCGCTGGTGCTGGAGGCCACGCCAGACGCGCTTGACGAATTCCGCAGCACCCTGAATTTTCTTGTCGCCGACACCACACGCCACGACCTGCTGCATGCGGATGGCGAAGGCGTAGAGATCATCGAGGTGGTCGTGCCCGCCGAGTCCCGCCTGAACGGGCGCTCGGCCCAAACGGTCGGCCTGGCATGGCGGCAGCGGTCGGTACTGCTGGGCATTTCCCGACAAGGCAAAAAGATCACTGCCCAGCTGCGCAAAACCGAATTGCGCGCCGGTGATATCCTGCTGCTGCTGGTGCCCCGCGACACGGCGGCCCATGTGGTGGAATGGCTCGGCGTATTGCCTCTGGCGGATCGCGGCCTGGCAGTGACCGAGAACAGCAAGGTCTGGCTGGCCATCGGGTTGTTTGGCGGGGCCGTGACGGCGGCCAGCTTTGGGCTGGTCTATCTGCCCGTGGCCCTGGGATTGGTCGTCGTGGCCTATGTGCTGGCCAGGATCGTGCCCTTGTCAGAGCTATACACCCATATCGAATGGCCCGTCGTCGTGCTGCTGGGGTCGATGATCCCGCTGGGTGCCGCGCTGGAGACATCAGGCGGCACCCAGCTGATCGCCGGTGCCCTGGTCGGGCTAACCGAAGGCATGCCCGCATGGATCGTTTTGACGGTTTTGATGGTCGTGACGATGACCCTGTCGGATGTGCTCAATAACACGGCAACGACCATCGTGGCCGCCCCCGTCGGCATCCAGATGGCCCAGAGCTTGAATGTCTCGCCCGATCCTTTTCTGATGGCGGTCGCTGTGGCGGCCTCCAGTGCGTTTCTCACCCCGATCGGGCATAAGAACAACACCTTAATTCTATCCGCAGGTGGATATAGGTTCGGCGACTACTGGCGTATGGGGTTGCCATTGGAGATCATTGCGATCGTCGTGGCGATACCTTCGATCATGTTCTTCTGGCCTTTGTAGTATGGAAAAAGTGAGGGGATGCGTTGCTGCACCCATGCTTCTCAAGTGCACTCACAGTACACCCTGAGACCTCCTATAAGCCTCACTGAGTGCTGCGCTAGGGGTATGCCATATAGATCATAGGAGCTACCTACCCAGCGTGGCACCCCCGTCCCCTTGGCGTTAACTCAGGGATCACGAGGGGGCCACGGGGGGTAAAGGTGGAAGGCTCACGTATATTAAGGCACTCGGATTTTTTGGGACAGAAACTAATCGGCTGGCTGTCGACCATATTGGCTGGCTGTCGACCATATTGGCTGGCGACAGCGCTTGCCTATACGCTGGTATGTGCCTAACTCTGCTCCAATAGATTTTATTGAGGTCATTATGGACGTATCACAAGTAATTAACCTAGGGACTTGGAGCGCTGAGGCCCTTCCTGATCTCATACAAAAGTATACCGCTCTTCATCAGGTCTTAAAACACAACGCGACACAGCAACAAAAAAATCCTGTTCGCGAAGCTCACCGCACTCTTCTCCACGCTCTAGAGCAGATGTCCTTTGACCGACTTACGAATGAAGAAGTCGATCTCTTGAGCCGCTTAGACGCATTGCAATATCTTGGTAAAAAGGGTGCTCACATCGTCACAGATATTGTCACTATGAGCGATTTTGACCCTGCTTCCGCTGCTGCAGACCTGCAGGGCCTGATCCAAAGACTGCAAACCGCAAATCAAGATATTTCTGCAGCCAAAGACGCTTTAAAGAAGCTCGACTTGGAGTTCATCCCAGACGAGATGGTGCTAATGGAACTCCCGCAAATACGGGTTCGCTTCAAGGATGGAGCGTCAATAGATGACGTTTCTCGCCTTAAAAAGTGGAGCGCTGACTGGTATGACATCGCTCGAGGCGCAGCTATGAGTGTCGGAGAACCCCCCCAGTCGGTGAAGGTCGTTGGTGCCAGTAATGGTTCTGTCATCGTAACGCTGACTGCCGTCGCATCGGTGACGATCGTTCTCGCGATTATTGCTAAGAATGCAGGTCGCGTCGCTAGTGAAGTGCTGAGTATCGCCAATGACATCGAAGATTTTCGACACAAGAAAAGGCTCAACACGATCATTGAAGACGAATTGAAGCGTCAGCAGACGTTTGTCCAAGATACAGGTACCGAAGACACGATTGCAGAAATCAAGAGTGCTGTTTCGCTTCAGATCGAACACGAGACCGAAGCCGTTCTTCGGAAATCGGTGTCCAAATATTTCGACTTCTATGCGAAAGGAGGAGATGTGGACTTCATCCCCCCTCGTCACCTTCCAGAGCCTGACGAAGAAAACGAAGACGGCGCTCTGATTGCGGAGATTGCAGTTCAAGCTCAAGAGAATGACAGGCTGATAGGCGTAATAGAAGCGGTTAGAACGCAACAAGCTGAAATTTTGCAACTGATCAATCGCCAAGACGGTACGCCCAACAACGGACTAGAAACCGACGAGTAGGGTCACCTCAACTCTGCTCAGGCATCGCCAAGTTGGACGAACGGGCTGTTCGGGACAGTTCCCAATCCAGTGTGTTTTCGACGTCTCGCAGGACATTCACAGTGTCAGCGACCACACGGGCCTCTGCAATGAATGTGCGGTTTGGATTTGCTGCAATGATTGCGGCATGTTCGGCCTGACCCTTAGCGAGGGCTTGGCGGACGCCTACCAGCAGGCTACACGCCATCGCCCAGCTATTCATCTCTGTGGGTGTGGTCGTTTCAGTGGGTGTGTTTGTCATCTTATTGGTTCCTTGGTTGATGGGCCTCGTCGGCCTCGTTTTGATATGTGTCAGGGGTTGGCTTAGGGTTTCCTGAGGGGCTTCGTTCAGCCTTGGATGTGCTGAACCTTCGACCACCATGCGAGGGTATTCACAGGGAACGAACGCTTGCCATCACGGATGAAGTCGATCTCAGTTGATGGGGCTGCTCCCTCTCGGATCAGCTTACGAGCGATGTTGGGGTAGGAGCGCTTGTGACCTGTCGTCTGGGTGATCTCAGAGAGTTCTATAGTTATCATGGGGTGTCCTTCAGTTTGTCGTTTGTGACCCACCGTCCTTGCGGATGGCTGGGAGAACAGTACCGGTGACCCATGCCTTGAACTCGCGGGCCTCAGGCTTGCGGCTCTGGAGGATCAGGTCGTAGAGACCGCTCTCGGTTACGATCTTGTTCATCCGTCCCTTGGTGTTAGGGACACGGTAGCTTTGAACTTCGGTTGAACCGATGTTTAAGAGGGCTGTTGAGATGTTTGAGATGGAGAGCGCCTTGCAAACGTCAGCGGCGACGAACCAAGGGTTCCCGTCGATCTCCACGGTGCGGATGGTTTTGACTTAGCGTGTCAGCCACGCTCAGTGCATACGCTTCGGGATGATCTGGTACGGGGTGATTGCTGTGAAGTGACAGAACCTGAACGCGGTCAGGAGGAGCAGGTTAGCAAAGCTGAGCGGTTGCTTGTTCAGTACGGTCGAGTTGTTCTTCAAGTTCTCTCTCCTTTTCCTCTGCGGCGTTATCAGCCTCGGCCTCTTCCCTGCGTGTCCATTCAATGGTGAAGTCGATCACGTCCAACGGGGTGTTGAGGGTGTCAGCGATGGCCTGCTCAAGCTCTGCGATTGCCTCGCGCTGGGCATCGGTTATGCTGTCTATCCGTTTCCCGCCTTCGAGGTTCAGGCCACCGACCACGCCGATGAAGATCGTGTCGTGTCTACGGGTGGCGCTGCGTCCACGTGAGGAGAGCGTTTTGGGGTTGCGACCAATCTCGACCACCCCATCCAACCGGATCACGTAGTGGAAGGTACACCCCAGATAGCCCTTGCAGGCATCGAAGTAATCCATTGCGTGGGCGTCTACCCGGTCATCGGCGATGGTGTTGGTGTAGGAGATGTTCAGGCCTGTGGTCGATAACCGTTCACGGGTGGGGAACGTGTCCACCCGAAGGCGACACGCGGCGGGTCTGATGGTCAGCATGGGCGGGGGCCTCCTGTGTTGCTGTGGGTGGAGTTTTGCAGCGGACCACCCAAGCCTCGAGTTGGCTCATGGTGATCCTCTGGTTGGACACTGGGTCGCTGCCCTCTTCCACACGGGCGACTGTGGCCCAGTGATAGTCTGGGTTCTTGATCTTATCGCGGGTGAGGTCGAGGATTGCGGCTTCTATGTCAGCGTCCCAACACATCTCATTGAGGGGTGTCATAGTCTCAGGTGTTCCCGAGTTGCTCGTTCAAGTCCTGATATAGTTCGGCCCATGTGATCCCCCCGTGTTTACCTTGGGCGCGGTCAACGGCGTATCGTTCCACGACTTGGGCGACACCTGCATGGGCGCTGGCCATCTCTGACAGACGGTCGAAGGCAGGTTTGCCCATCTCGTTGAGTGCTGCCTTGGTCGATGCCTGTCGGACTTCGTTTTCAACATGTGTCGCCATTGCGCGTACATCGGCTGGCACATCGGCTTCAGCGATGGACCCGTCAGCCAGACCACTGAGAGTTTCAACGACATGGTCGACTTGAAGACCTGCAAAGGCGATCTCGGCTAGGCTGGTATCGTAGACCTGTCCCTCTGCGGCTGTCATCGAACCTGCGTCGATCAGTACGTTCAGCTTGTCGATTGCTTCGTCGTAGGTCGCAAATCCTGTTTCAGACTTCTTGACGGTCTCGACCATTGGCTCTGGGGTATCTGTCCGTTTCCTTGCGGAGCCAGCGTTCAGCCCTTCGTCGAACACCTGACCCAGAAGACCCAGCTCCCGTGCCTGCTTTGCTGTGACCTGCATTCCGGCCACGTTAATGAGATCGTTGTCGTTCAGATCGTCTGCGGTCTGGACCTCGCGGTTGAAGGACGCGCCGCCACCACTCAGGACGGTTACGCCTGTGGGCTGGTAGTTTTCGGAGGATTGATACCCTTTGTTGTCTTGGGTCATGGATTGGATTTCCTTGTTCAGATCAGCCCCAGTGAGGTCAGATCATATTGATTGGGTTGATGGTTGAAGGGGGCAGTTTGTGCCTTCCCACGGTGGGTCAGCCACTCGAGTTGTCTGTCGCGGACCTCTATGAATTTCGAGAGCCTCTCGGCCTCCTTGAGCTTCTCGAGTTGCTCGGGGGTAAGCTCATCCTGATCGATGCCCAGTGCTTCTGCACAGGCGGCGCAGTTCATATGAGCTTCATCGAACAAGACGAACGGGGTCTTGCACTCGAAGCATTTACGATACCGCACCCTGAGGCCCTCAGAGATACACTGAGGGCATCTCGTGGCCTTCTGGCGGGTTGTGTCGAAGTCTTCATGGCAGGCCCCACAGCGCCTTGTGACGACCTCGCGTGGCTTCTTGGGGTTCGCTCTGGGCATGGTGATATCCTTTGACTTTGTGGGGTGCCGATGTGAGCACTGGCGTTGAGCACTGGCGTTGATCAGGGCTGCTTGAAGAGCCAATCGGTGGCGCTGGGCTGTGGTGTGTAGGTGGGAGCCTTCCATGCCCTCACAGCGGCCCTGTGGAGCCTGTTGGGCGTCCTCTCGTCTGCTGGGGCATCAACACCCTCGGGCCATTGACCGTTGATCTTACCAGAGGCCCTACGCAGTCCATGACCGTGCTGAGGAGACCACGGAACATGATCGGGCAAGTAGTGGTCAAATGGGTGATCGCCGGGGCCTTGAGTGGGCTGTGAGTTACGCGGGACGATCACACTGCGGTGGAATGTGCCATCCTCGACGCCCTGTAGGTATATGACTGTCGCTGTCTGGCCGACCTCACGGGTGACGCCCAGCGCCTTGGCTGTCTTGAGGACGTGGGTGCCAATCACTTCGAAGTCGGAGTGTTCAAGGCGGTAATTGCGGCGCACCTCACGCCCCTTGAGTGACCCTGTATCTCCTGTGGGTCTGATCAGGTTGCGACGAAGCATGAACGATGCACCACAGAGCCAGCGGGCGTACCTTGTGCCGACCCCAAGGTGATTGACTGCCAGATGGTAATGAATGGCAGCGACTGTAATCGACACCGCGTCCGGTGGCTTGCGTCTACCAACCAGCATGTGGGGCAACCTACGTGATGCAGCGATGCGGGGCCGTGCCATCAGCATGTTGTAGGAATAGATTGGTCGGTCTCCCCACGACCCCTCCCTGTGGCGGACACCTCGGGCCAACCTCACGGCATTCCTGAGTTCATCCTTGGTCGGGTTGATCTGGGTGAGCGTCTGCTTGGCGATGGCCCTGAGTGCATCGCTTGGTATGTAGCCGCCTGTGGGGATACCCTTCATCTGCCATCGACGACGACACAGCCAACATAAGCCTGTCTCTCGGCGGGCTTTGAGATCGCTTGGGGCTATCGCTGCGGAACACGCGAGGTTGCTGCAAGGATGGTGCATGGCAGACCTCCTTGCTTATGGGTTTGGGGTGCAGACGTAAAAGGTCACAGTCACCGATGAAGGCGCTGGACGGGTCTGCTTATGGTGATTGGGATTGGGTGTGACCTACCTGCATGGCCTGATACTGATCGTCTATACACAATAAGGTAGTTGGTATGGGATGATCACCATTCACCAACACGTACCCTTCACTGGAGATACACCTGAGGAATGCCCATAGAGGAACTATAGAATTTACCCTCGTACGTCTTCTCATAAGGGGGGTGGAATTTAACCACCTGAAAACAAACACATTTTCAGACCCTCGATTTCAGACCCACCGAGGCGTCCCCGACCGACAAACGGACGCCATTCTTCAAGCGTATCCAGATCGAAATACGCTGGCTGGCACCCCTCCCATCGCGATAGACCTTTGCCTCATCGACCAGCTTGCGGACCCATTGGTTGGCCTCAGGAATGGACAGAAGGACGATCTCGGAGGGAACCGAACCGTAAACGCGAGTTGACCTTGAGACGGTCTCCAGATTGCGGAGGCTCTCTTCGACCTCTGCTTCGGCTGCAAGTACAAGGCGGTCTAAGGCTGCATTGGGGCGTTTGCCCACGCGGGCTTGGAGATACTCGAGGTTGTCCTGAGCGGCCATGAGTTCCCCCTCAAGGCCTTCTGCTTCTGCACTTGTCTCCACGCCAAAGGCTTTGACGATCTCTGGCCACTCATCCATCAGCACTTGGTCGATATAGGACACAGCCCCCAGATACTTGTTGGTGACGTAATCGACGTAGGACACCGACCTGTTGTTCTTCTTGGCCTTGGCCTTGTTGCCCTCGTCAGACTTCAAGACACCTACCAGACGGCCCCGACATTGGCCCTGCTGTTTCACCTTGAGCGGTGCAGCGCCTGTCTGAATGCGGTGACGGACACGGCGGGCGATTTCCTCGTCGACAATACGCGGGTAATAGTCTGCGACAGTATCGATGATCACGCGCTCTTTCTTGGTCCCCTTGCCAATCTGAAGTGTGCCGTAGGGGGTCACTTCGCGTACCAACATGTAGACAAGCGGACCTGTCCAGTTGCCTTTCCCAGATAACGTGGGAATGCCTCTGTTTCGAAGATCAGTGGCCATACCGCTGGTTGGCTCACCGTTGGCGTATCGTTCAAACAGTTCTCGGATGAGAGCGGCCTTGTCTTCAATGACTGTGAACGTGCCATTCTCTAGGCTGTCACCCTTGAACTTGATCCACGCGGGAACCTTGGTGGTACGCTTACGGCTACCATCGGCCACCTTCTCAGCGTTGCTTTTCCACGCCGCCCCTACCCGCTCAGATTTGTACCTGCTTTCTTGGTTCGCCCTATCGAAACCAGCCAGCATAATGAAGGCATCCCCAAGTGAGAGCGGCTCCCCTGCTCGATACATCTTGTTGTCACTTAAGGTGACCACATTGATACCAGCCAGAGTGATACGCTTGATCAACATGTACCCTTCGTCAAAGTGCTGACGTGACAGGCGGTCGAGGTTCTCAACTATGAGAATTGAGCCTTCTTCAATCGCCCCCTTCTCAACGGCCTCAAGGAATGCACCCAACTTCCCTACATCAGCATTGGCACCTTTGAAGGCTGAAACGCCCTTATCTTCGAAGGTCTCTGTTGAGAGGCTGTAGCCTTCCCGCTGGCACCATTCTTGCGCCCGCTTGGTCTGTCTCTCGATGGAGTTACCATCCCTCTGGCCCTCCGAGGAGAACCTGACGTAGCTGTAGGCGATGGTCTGATGTTGATCTGGCATGTTGTGCATGTTCATGGCGTATCCTCTCGAAGCGGTCAAACGGTGATGGAGTAAATCAGGAGAGGGGTAAAATGGGACCGAGCGAACCACCCGATCCCCCTTCGCCTCACTGAAAGGACACAGCTTCAATGTCGGCTATCTTGTCTTCGAGAGCAGCACAGTCCTCATCGCTATACCTTTCGGCTTCACTCCCAGTCATACGGGCGAGGTCTTCACGTAGGTCCCACAGGGCTGTGTCTACGGCATACTGCAAGGCGGCTTCGGGTGTCTCAAAGTGGTTCAGGTTCATGTGTTTTCTCCAGTTGGCTATAGGTCCACATCGGACCCTTTGGGTTAACTCTCATCTGTGAACACTGGAAAACACCCATAAAACATAGAGATAACGAAGAAACCTTGGGTGCAACTCAGCGTCACACTCAATGGATAATGCTATACCCCAGATAAGGTCAACACGTTGATCCTTGGACCCGGGGGGTATTCCTTTGGGGATTACTGGCGCATGGGGTTGCCGCTTGAGATCATCGTCGTCGCGGTGTCCATTCCGGCGATTTTGGTGTTCTGGCCGTTGTGATCTGGCCCCCACGCATAGCATAAATTGAGGGCCAGCCCTCACACACAGCACCACGTGGGGGCCAGCCCCCACACCCCCGGGATATTTCCGAGCCAGAGAACGGGGGGCGAGGCGTTCTACCAGATGAGGGGGATGATCGCCGAGACGATCACGGACATTGTCAGGTTCAGCGGGATGCCGATGCGCATGAAATCGGTAAATCTGTAGCCGCCGGGGCCGTAGACCAGCGTGTTGGTTTGGTAGCCGATGGGTGTCGCGAAGGCACAGGAGGCTGCGATCATCACCGCAACCACCAGCGGGCGCGGGTCCATCCCAAGGGCCGCTCCGAGGCTGATGGCAATGGGCGTCATGATCACGGCCACCGCATTGTTCGAGACGATCTCGGTCAGGGTTGTGGTCAGCAGGAACACCGCAAAGATCACATAGAACGGCGAGAGCGTCCCCAGAAACGGCGCGATCGTGTCGACGATCAGGCTGATTGCGCCCGAGTTTTGCAACCCGACCCCAATGGCGAGCATCGAAAAAATCAGTGCCAGCAGCCGCCCGTCGATGAAGGTGAAGGCCTCGTCTGCATCGATGCAGCCCGTGGCCAGCACAAGCGCCACGGCAATCACCGCCAGCAGCAGAATGGGGGCCACGTTCAGGGCGGCAAGAATAACAATGCCCGAAAGGGCCGCAATAGCGATCGGTGCATGTCCGCGGCGGAACGCGCGTGCAGAGGGGTGCGACACGTCAACCATATCCATATCGGAGGCAAGCCGTTGAATATCGGCCATCGCCCCTTCGAGCAGCAATGTATCGCCGACTTTTACGATCAGTTCATCCAGTTGCCGCCCGATGTTCTGGTTCCGGCGGTGGACCGCCAGCGGATAGACCCCGTAGCGGCGGCGCAGGCGCAGCGCGCCCAGCGAGCGGCCGACCATTTTGCAGCCCGGTGTGATCAGTACTTCGACCGTCGAGGTTTCAACCGCCGACACCTGGTCAACGCGTTTGAGTTCCTTGTTGGCTTGCAGGCTGAGCAGTTCTGTCATCTGCGTGCGCAAGACCACGCGGTCGCCGACCTGGAG
Organism: Sulfitobacter sp. SH22; assembly: GCF_965641905.1. NCBI lineage: Bacteria > Pseudomonadati > Pseudomonadota > Alphaproteobacteria > Rhodobacterales > Roseobacteraceae > Sulfitobacter > Sulfitobacter sp. SH22. The sequence continues at coordinate 114,338 of NZ_OZ282573.1, read as the reverse complement.
CTGAACCGCGCCAAGATCGCGGCGCAGCGACTGGTCGCCGCGCACCACGTCGATCAGCCGCACGCCTTCGCGTTTGAACAGTTGCACGTCCAGAACATCACGGCCGATCAGGTTGGATTCAGGTGGGATCACGGCTTCGGTAAAGAACTTCATCTTCGAGCGGTCGGTCAGCATAGACGCCATGCTGTCACGGGCGGGCAGAAGTTTGGGCGCGAAGACCGCCATGTAGATCAGGCCCCAGGCACAGACCACAAGGCCAATGGGCAGGATTTCGAAAATGCCAAAGGGCTCAAGGCCCTGGGAGCGCGCCACACCATCCACCAGCAGGTTGGTCGAGGTCCCGATCAGGGTCAGCGAGCCGCCCATGATCGCGGCATAGCTGAGCGGGATCAGCAGTTTGGATGCCTTGGTGCCCAAGGTCTGGCTAAGCTGCACGACAACCGGGATCATCACCACCACCACAGGTGTGTTGTTCATAATCGCCGAGGCCGCCATGACCGCGATAATCACCCCCACCACAGCCGTTTTCGGATGGGTTTTTGCATAGCGTTCAGCCAGCCGCGTCAGCACGTCCAGCGCGCCTGTGCGCACCAGCGCGCCCATCACGATGAACATCGCCGCAATCGTCCAGGGGGCCGAGTTTTGCAGCACCGCCTGTGCGTCGTCATAGGGCAGGATGCCAAGGACCAGCATCACGGCGGCCCCTGTCAGTGCAACCACCTCGGTCGGGAGGGACTCGCGCAGGAACATGATGAACATGACCACAACAATCGTCAGCGCAAGGATCGCAGAGGTGCTTTGCGACAGATTGAGAAAATCCATTCGGGGTGTATCCAGCCTATCCGAGGGGTATAAATCAGAGGTCAGTGTCGCCGATTGCAGCCGCTTGGGCAAGCGCCGCTTTGGGCCTTGGCTGCACCAGATACAGGCCGGCAAACATCATAGCAAGCGCGATCCAAAGTGTCGGCGCATAGGTTTCGGACAGGATGATCTTGGCCCAAATCAGCCCGAAGCCGGTCACCAGATAACTGACCTGAACGGCAAAGACAGACCCCGCCCGCCCCACAAGCCACATGTATCCGGCATAAACGACCACATGCACCAGCGCGGACACCACCAGCGCCCATTGCGGCAGATCCCACGGCGGGGTCGGGTCGATGAACTGGCCGGTCATCAGCGTCACGGGCAGCAGCAAAACCGCCCCGATCAGCGATGCGCCTTGCAGCACCTGAAACGCGTCCAGATCAAGGGTGCCCCATTTGGCGATGATATTGCCCTCGAACGCATAGCAAAGGCCCGCGATCAGCCCGATGAGGATCCAGATGACCGGCAGGTTCATGGACATCGCCGTGCCCGGTGCCACCAGCAGCAACACCCCCGCCAGCCCGCAGGCCAGCCCGCCAAGGCGGCGAAAGCTGAAATGGTCGAGCCCCATGGCCAGCGCGACCGGAAAGGCGAACATCGGCACCAGGCTTAGCAGCAGCGACAGGACACCGGATGGCAGCCAGATCGCCGCTTGATACGAGGCTGAATTCGGCAGCACCGTGCCGATCACCGCGAGGATCAGGTAGAGCCGCAGATAGCGCGGGCCGAACGGCAGGGGTTTGCGCCGTGCCGCGTTGATCGCCGTCATGAACACGGCACCGATCACCATCTGCCAGAACACCAGCCCGAAATGCTGATAGCCAGTGCTGACCGAAATCTTGGTCAATGGTTGGGTAAAGCCCCAGCCCGCCCCCAGCACCGCCAGAAACGCGGTGTAAAAGGCTATCTGGCCGCGTGTCACGGGGCGCTTTGTTGCAGCTTGCCGCCTTGGCGCACGGGGACGATGCGGGTCGCCTTGCCGGTGCGGTCATCGGTTTCGATATAGACGCCGGACAGGGTTGCCTCTTCGTTGGCGGGGGTAAAGCGGTCTTTGGGCATGCCGGTGATAAAGCGGCGCAAGGGTTCGGTTTTTTCCATCCCGATAACGGAATGGTAATCGCCGCACATGCCTGCATCAGTCAGATAGGCGGTGCCGCCGGGCAGGATCATCGCGTCGGATGTGGGCACATGGGTGTGGGTGCCCACGACAAGGCTGGCGCGCCCGTCGCACCAATGGCCCATCGCCATCTTTTCCGATGTCGCCTCGCAATGCATGTCGACAATGATCGCCGATGCCAGACCGCCAAGCGGATGGGATTTCAACACAGGCTCAAGCGCGGAAAACGGGTCGTCAAAGGGCCGTTTCATGAACACCTGACCAAGGGCTTGCGCCACCAGAACCTTGCGCCCGTTTTGTGCCGTGAACAGGCGCGCGCCGCGGCCCGGTGCATTTTTCGAAAAATTCAACGGCCGGATAATGCGCTGTTCCTGTTCGATAAAGCTGAGCATGTCTTTTTGGTCAAAGGCATGATCGCCCAGCGTCAGACAATCTGCGCCCGCATCAAGCAGGGTTTTGGCATGCAGGCCGGACAGCCCCATGCCCGAAGTTGCATTTTCGCCGTTCACCACGATGAAATCGAGCTTCCAGTCCTTGCGCAGACGGGGCAGGTTTTCACTGATCGCACGGCGGCCGGCACGGCCCATGACATCGCCAAGAAAGAGTATTTTCATGCCCCCAGCGTTAGGCCGAGGCGCGGCCAAGGGCAAGGGGCTGTGCGATGGAAATTTGCCCGCTTTGCCAAAACGCAGCCCAAGACGCAGCGGTATCAGCCTTCGACGGCATGGCCGAACACCGCGATGGCAAAGCCCAATGCGGCCAGCAAGGCGAAGCCGATGCAGCGTGGGCCTGCGCCCTGTCTGCCCGCGCTGAGCGCCGCGATGGCCGCTTGCAGCGCATAGTAAACCGCAAAGGCCCGCGAGGCATAGCTGATGATCTGGAACACATCGGCCCCCCAGGTCAGCACCAAGCCGATCAGCGTCAGCAGAACATACCCCATGCGGGGGCTGATCCGCCTGCCCGACATCTCGTACATCAGCCCGCCGGACCCGCTGGTATCGGCCACCGCCGCACTGAACTGCGCGGCCAGGGCAGCAACGACCAGCAGAACGGGCAAGATCGGGGCGACGATGCCCATCATGTCAACAATGGCGGTTTCGCTGAAAGACAGGTCATGGCGTTCGAACACATAGGCCAGCAGCACGATGTAGATCATGTAAATTGCCGCAGACAGCCATTGCGCCCATTTCATCGACTTCACACGGGTGTCGGTATCATAGCTGTCGCCCAGATAGCGCGAGGTCTCGAAACCCTGCACAGTGACGATCAGGCCAAACCCCAAGGTAAGCGCCGCCCAGCCCGACAATTCCGTCGGGATCACCACCAGCGTTCCCGCCTGCGCCTTGCCCCAAAAGAACGCCGAAAGCGCCACCAGCAGCCCCGCGATGATCGCCAGTTTGATCGTGACGCTGATATATTCCATCCGCTCGAGCGAGGCGAACCCCCGTGTCCAGCCCACAGAGAGGATCACAAGATAGACCGCACTGGTCAGCACCCGTGCCCCGACATCGCTGTCAAACGCGGTCAGACTGACCCCGAAGGCCCCGAAAAGGTTCAGATAATAGGCGACGGACACGATATAGGCAAAGCTCAGCGCCCAGGAGGATGTCGCCTCAAGCCCCGGTGCCAACACTTCGCCAGCTTCGATCCTGCGCATATTATACCGGATCGCGCCCCCGAACAGATAGGCCACCACGCAAAGGACCGCCATGACCGGCGGGGCAAGCCAGCCGAACTGCGCCATCAGGATCGGCCCCAGAACCAGAAAGCCGCTGCCGATGATGGAAGCCAGCGGTGTCGTCATTGCCTCCCAGACGGTGGAGCGGCGCAGGGGCCCCGACCACAGCAGCAGCGCCGCAAGGGCAATCGCCCCAAGTATGGAGCCCGTCAAAATCACCTTTTTATGTCAATCACGCCTGCTTCGGTGACGATCATATCCAGCGGTTCATCTGTGGGTTCCAAGGGCAGCTCGTCGACCTCTTGGCCCGCAAAGGCAAAACCGATCGCCAGCGTCGCGCGCCGCGCGCGCAGTTGCGCCAGGCTGCGGTCATAGAAACCACCGCCATAGCCCAGCCTGTCCCCGCGACGGGTAAAGGCCAGCAAGGGCACGATCAGGATTTCGGGCTCAAAGAAATCTTCGACCAAAGGGATCAGTGCCCCGAACGGCCCGTCGGTCATCGCGGCATCCGGCGTCCAGCGCGAAAACCGCAATGGCTGGTCCGGCCCGATGATAACCGGCACGCCAACCACCCCATGGGCAGAGGCCTCGGCCATTGCAGGGCGCGGGTCGATCTCGGTGCGGATGGGCATGAAACCGGACAAAGGTACGCCACGATAGCCAGCCAACACCTCGCTTAAATATCCCGCCTGCGCGCCATTGGCAGCATCAAACAACGGTTTGCGCCGGGCGAAACCCGCCTTGCGCGCCGCATCCTTGATGGCCGCCAGATCGGTCACAGCAACACCGCCGCCGCAAGGCCAAGGAACGCGAAAAAGCCGACCACATCGGTCACGGTGGTCACGAAGGCCCCCGATGCAAGGGCCGGATCAACGCCGATCCGTTCCAGTATAATCGGGATACCCGTCCCGGCCAATCCGGCCACGACCATGTTGATCACCATCGCCGTGGCAATCACATAGCCCAGCGCGGGCGACCCGAACCAGATCACGCCCACAATCCCCATGATCACCGCAAAGATGACCCCGTTGATCAACCCCACCAGACATTCACGCCGGATCACCCGCCAGACGTTCGATCCGGTCAAATCGCGTGTTGCAATCGCGCGCACCGCCACGGTCAGGCTTTGGGTGCCTGCATTCCCGCCCATCGACGCCACGATCGGCATTAGCACCGCCAGTGCCACAATCTGCGCAAGGGCGACTTCGAACTGCGAAATCACCATGGACGCGGCAATCGCGGTCAGCAGGTTGACCGCCAGCCACGGCAAACGCTGCTTGGTCGTCTCTATCACACGGTCCGAAAGGGACCCCTCGCCCACACCCGCCAGACGCAAGATGTCTTCCTCGTGTTCCTCATCCAGAACCGACATGGCGTCATCAATGGTGATCACCCCGATCAACCGCCCCTCGTCATCGACCACGGGCGCAGAAATCAGGTGATACTGGTTGAACGCATAGGCGACATCGCCCTCCGCCTGCATGGCGGGGATCACCTGAAATGTGTCTTCCAGAATATCCTTCAGCAAGGTCGCGCGTTTTGAGCGCATCAGCTTGCCCAAGGTCACGTTGCCCACAGGGTGCAGACGCGGGTCAACCATCACGATGTGATAGAACTGGTCTGGCAAATCCTCTTCGGGGGTTTTGCGCAGATGATCAATCGCTTCGCCCACTGTCCAATGCTCGGGGGCCATCACGACCTCGCGCTGCATCAGGCGGCCTGCGGAATATTCCGGATAGGCCAGCGCCTGTTCGACGGCGGCGCGGTCGACATCTTCCAACGCGCCCAAAATTGCTTCGGCCTGCGCGTCTTCCAGATCCTCGATCAGGTCAACAACATCATCGCTGTCCATGTCACGCACAGCGTCAGACAAGACCTGCGGCGTCAGAATCCCGATGACTTCCTCGCGGATGGATTCATCAAGCTCCGACAGGATTTCCCCGTCAAACTCGCGATCATAAAGCCGGATCAGCTTGGTCCGCTCGAAACTGCTGATCTGCTCCAAAAGGTCGGCGATGTCCGCCGCGTGCAGCGGCTCCATCAGCTCGGTCAGGCGCTCGGCATCATCAATCTCGACCGCATAAAGGATCGAGGCAACGGCTTTTTTGTTCAGCTTGTAAGCCTCGGATTCGTCTTCAACTTCGGGGCTGAATTCAAGTTCTTGCGTTTCATCAGACATTGCGCGACCCCTTGGTGATTTTCGCGGACAATAAGCATCGCCAAGCAGGGATACAATGGTGCGAAAAGGGGCACTGGACCAATTGTTCCTCCCCCTCCAAGGCCCTAAGGTAGCACCATGACACAGCACACCCTGCTCATCGGCCATACTCTGGTTTTCTCTGCAAACCCGCTGACCCAAAATTGGGAGGACGCGGTGTCAATCGACACGGCGGGCGGCGTTGTGATCAAGGAGGGCCACATCGTCGCGGTGGGACCCGCCGCCGACCTGCGCAAGGCCTATCCCCAAGCGGTGGTGACCGACTATGGCGATGCGTTGATCTGTCCGGGATTTGTCGATGCCCATGTACACTATCCCCAAACGGCCATCATCGCCAGCTGGGGAAAACGGCTGATCGACTGGCTGAACCAATATACCTTCCCCGAAGAAATGCGCCTGTCCGATCCGGACTATGCCCGCCAGATCGCCGATCGCTATCTCGATCTGACCCTTTCCCATGGCACCACAACGGTGTGCAGCTATGCGACAATCGCCCCGCACAGCGTCGACGCCATCTTTACCGCCGCCGCAGCACGCGGACAGCGGATCGTGGCGGGCAAAACCTGCATGGATCGCAACGCGCCAGACGGGCTGCGCGACACCGCACAAACGGCCTATGACGACAGCAAGACCCTGATCGACCGCTGGCATGGCAAGGGGCGCGCCAGCTATGCGATCACGCCCCGCTTCACACCGACCTCAACGCCGGAACAACTGGCCGCCTTGGGGGCGCTTTGGGCGGAACGGCCCGACTGCCTGATGCAAACCCATCTCAGCGAACAGGTCGACGAAATCGCATGGGTGCGCGAACTTGTCCCCCATGCGCGCGACTATCTTGACACCTATCAGGAACACGGGTTGCTGGGCGACCGCGCCGTCTTCGGCCATGCGATCCACCTAGACCCCCGCGAGATCGCCCAGATTGCCGAAAGCGGGGCGGCAATCATCCATTGCCCGACCTCGAACACCTTTATCGGATCGGGACTGTTTGACATGGCCGGGCTTGCTGCCCGCAACATCCCAATTGGCCTTGCGACCGACACCGGCGGTGGCTCGTCCTTTTCAATGCTGCGCACCATGGCCGCAGCCTACGAGATCGGTCAATTGCGCGGCACCCCGTTGCACGCCGCACAGCTGATGTGGCTCGCCACAGCCGGATCTGCCCGCAGCCTGCACCTGCACGACAAAATCGGCAGCCTTACCCCAGGACACGAGGCAGACATCACCGTGCTCGGCCTGTCCTCCACCCCCGCCATCGCACAGAGGGCAAAAAACGCGGAAACCATCTGGGACAAACTCTTTGCCACCATCATGATGGGCGATGACCGCGCCATCCGCGACGTCTGGGTCGGCGGCAAAAAACGGGCCTAGCCCCTTTCATTTTGCCAAATAAACTCCCTGCGGAGCATCCGACATAGCTGCGCGCAGGCGGTCTGAAACTATGGGCTCACCCCGCCCCCTGGCACCCATAAAAACAATGTGGCGCAGCCACGCCGCTGGCTTGGCTCAACAAGGTGCCGCGAGGACCATGGCCCAAATGCGGTCCGGCCCCTCAAACAGGCCAAACGATACTACCTTGCGGTTGACCATATTTGCATAATGCCCCGGAGACGTCGCCCAGCCTTGCATGACCTGACCAAGGTCGCGCTGGCCCTTGGCCAGGTTTTCCGCAACGAAACACCACTTGTAACGCTGCTTTTTCACGCGGTCGCCGACCGATGACCCGTTACGTCCCTCGTGGGAAAAATAGCGGTGCTTGGCCATATCCAGCGCATGGGCCTTTGCCGCCGCCTCAAGCTGGGTCGAATAGGTAATTGGTGCCACGCCCCTTGATGCACGCAAGTCGTTCAAGGCTTGCGTCGCCGCCGGGTTGGCAAGCACCGGTGACGATATCGCCACCAACACAGCACATATTATCGCAAATTGTTTCACATCTGGGCCTGCAGCCCTTGGACCAGCGTCTTTTGCCGCGCTACTTGGGCCTGCAAATCTATGGTTTGGACCTGCCCGTCCTGAACGATCCTGCGGCCCTCGACCAACAGATCACGCACCACACGCGGGCCCGCCATCAGCAAGGCCGCCGGATCCCAGCTGCCAGCGCTTTCAATGCCGCTGACGTCCCAAATGGCAATATCGGCACGCGCGCCGACGGCAATCCGCCCGCATTCAGGCCGCCCCAGAATATCGGCACCGCCGCGGGTTGCGATTTCCAGCGCCTCGCGGGCGCTCATTGCGTCAGCGCCAAGGGCCACACGTTGCAGCAACATCGCCTGACGCGCCTCGGCGATCAGATTGCCTGCATCATTGCTGGCCGATCCGTCCACGCCCAACCCCACAGGCACACCTGCGTCACGCATGGCACGCACAGGCGCGATGCCCGACCCAAGACGGCAGTTGGAACAGGGGCAATGGGCAACACCGGTTCTGGTCTGCGCAAACAGGTCAATCTCGCTTTGGTCCAGTTTGACACAATGGGCATGCCAGACATCTGGGCCAACCCAGCCCAGATCCTGTGCATATTGCCCCGGACGACAGCCGAATTTTTCAAAAGAATAAGCGATATCCTGATCGTTTTCCGCCAGATGGGTGTGCATCATCACCCCTTTGTCGCGTGCCAGCGCTGCGGCATCGCGCATCAGATCGCGGCTGACAGAGAAAGGCGAACAGGGGGCAACCGCGACACGGCACATCGACGCGGGGCTGGCGTCGTGAAAGGCGTCAATCACGCGAATGCAGTCTTTCAGGATCGCAGCTTCGTCTTCGACCAAGGCATCGGGCGGCAGGCCGCCATCGCTTTCGCCAATGCTCATCGCGCCACGGGTCGGTTGAAACCGGATGCCGATTTCAGCGGCGGCATGAATGGTGTCTTCCAGCCGCGTGCCGTTGGGATAGAGGTACAGATGGTCCGCACTTAGCGTACAGCCCGACAGCGCCAGCTCCGCAAGGCCGATCTGGGCCGAGGTGAACATATGGTCCGGCGTGAACCGCGCCCAAATCGGATAGAGCGTGCGCAGCCACCCGAACAACAGCGCGTCCTGTCCGCCCGGAACCGCACGGGTCAACGTCTGGTACAAATGGTGATGCGTGTTCACAAGGCCCGGTGTGACGACACATCCTGCCGCGTCAATGACCTCGCCCTCGCACGTCAGCCCCTGCCCTATTTCGGCAATGGCACCGTCGCGGATCACGATATCTGCACCGGACAATTCGCGGCGGGTATCATCCATCGTCAGGATGCTGTCGGCGTTGCGGATCAGAACAGATGTCATTCCGGACAAGCCCCCAGAATGGCCAAGGCCTGCGCGTGGATTTCGGCGTTTGCAGCGGCGATAATCCGGCCCCCCTGATGGGCGGGACCACCTTGCCAGTCGGTCACAATGCCACCGGCGGCCTGGATCACCGCGATGGGTGCCTGAACGTCATAGGCTTGCAAGCCTGCTTCGATCACCAGATCGACCTGCCCGGCCGCGACCAATGCATAGGCATAGCAATCCATGCCATAGCGGGTCAGCTGCGCGCGCTGTGCCACTTGGGCAAAGGCCGCGCCTTCGATGCCGGTGCCGACTTCGGGAAATGTGGTAAAAACGATCGCTTCGGAAAGATCACGCGGGGCGCGGGTTTTCAGGGTATGGGTGCCGCTTGGCCCCGTCACCGTTGCAAGCCCCGGCCCGCCAATGAACCGTTCGCGGATGTAAGGTTGGTCAATGATCCCGAAAAACGGCCCCGTACTGTCGCTCAGCGCGATCAACACCCCCCATGTGGGCGTGCCAGACATGAACCCGCGTGTGCCATCAATCGGGTCCAACACCCATGTCAGACCAGAGGTACCGGCAACGGCACCATATTCTTCGCCCAACACCGCGTCATCGGGGCGTTCGCGGGCCAGAATGTCCAGCATCGCCCGCTCTGCTGCGCGGTCAGCTATGGTGACAGGATCAAAGCCTTGCGCCAGTTTGTTATCGGCAGACAGCGCCGCCGTTCTGAAATGGGCAAGGGTCTCGTGCCGCGCTGCATCGGCCAGCAAATGGCCAACGCGCATGATATCGGGGTCAAGGGTGTCTGGTGTGCTCATGGCATTGAACTGCCACTATATTGCAATCGTTGCAAGAACCCTGCGGGGATGCCGCGTCAGGCCACATCACTCAACACGCGCGCCAGTTCGAACAGGCGGCGGCGTTGGTTTTCAGGAATTGCATAGTAAGAACGCACCAGATCCATCGCTTCCTTATCGCCAACCAGATCGGCGGGGATGTTGTCCGGTACGGAAGCGGATTTATGCTTTTCGACTTCAAGCCCCTCAAAGAAATGTGCGACTTCAATTCCCAATGCATCCGCAATATCCCACAGACGCGATGCGCTTACGCGGTTCGCCCCGGTTTCGTATTTTTGAATTTGTTGGAATTTAATCCCCACCAGTTCAGCAAGTTTTTGTTGCGTCATTCCGGCCAACCAGCGGCGCTGTCGAATACGTTGCCCTACGTGAACATCTACTTTGTGTGGCATAAAAATACTCTTTCCAGTTGTAAGCACCCGCTGGGGTGCTGTACTTTTACATTTAACGGAAGCGGGTCAACATGACCGTCCCCGCCTACTTGTGAACATTTCAAATCATTAACCAGCCACAATAAACCTCCTGTGCGGCTGATTATAAATAGCTTGTGCGCCAACAATTTTCCAGTGGCGTTATTGGCGGCAGTTCCAAGAAAAAGGAAATACATCCATGACGTGCAAACATTCTAACACTAAAACCTATGTGTGCAAAATGACTTTGTGTAATCTGGCTTAATTTTCGGCAAAAATCACCCTCGTCGGGGGAATTCAATTTTTGCCATTTGGAAAACAGCTTACTTTCAGCCGTTTAGAACCACCATCCGAAATCGTTAAACAGGGACAAACCAGCGCAAGGTTTGGCGAACGCTCTTGGTTATTTGTCAGAGACCGCCGTTGAACATTGATAAACCCCGCTGGAAGCCCGTTTACGCGAACATGTCACGGATCATTGTCGCAAGCGAATCATGGACCGTGTTGCGCGTCGATAAGGCACCGTAAAGGTTAATATTCTGGCCCGGCAGATTCGGCAGCGCGCCGTGATGGCTCACGCGCTCTAGGTGGGGTGGTTCGGTGCCTTCGATCATCGCATGCACGGCAAGGTCGGCACTGACCGTCGCCTCGATGGTGCGGTCGCTTTCTGTTTCAACGATGACGTCCCATTTTACGCCGTGGCGGTCCAATGCTTCGACGACATTGGGCCGAAAGGTGCAAAATCTGCCAAAGGCCAGTTTAAGCGGCCGCTGGCGCCACGCGGCCCCACCCTGCGCGCCAATCCAGACCAACGGCTTGGTGCACAGCGTTTCGCCCCCGGTATCCAGCGCGGTTTCGGTGGTCATGATCAAATCGCATGTGCCTTTGGCGAACGCGTCCTTCAGGGTTCGGGTATAGGAGGATTCCAATTGCACCCGCACACGGGGAAAAGCCGACTTGAACTGCTTTAGCACCTGGGGAATGGTCGGATAGACAATGTCATGCGGCACTCCAAGGGTGATCACCCCCTCATGCGCCTGATCGGTCAGCCTGCCGATCATTTCGTCATTCAAGGCGATCATCCGGCGGGCGTAAGTCAGCACCTGTTCGCCGCTGGCCGTCAAGGCAATCGTACGGCCTGAGCGGTCCAGAAGCTCAAGGCCCAGCAGGTCTTCGAGCCGTTTAAGCTGCATGGAAACAGCCGATTGTGTAAGATGCAGGAACCCTGCTGCACGGGTCACGCCCCCTGAATCGGCGACCGCGACAAAGGATCGAAGCGTGGTGATATCAAGGTTTCTCATTCATCTGTCCATGCGATTGAATTCATGCGAACCATTCACAAATGTGATGGTTATGGCAAGGCTCTGCGCGTGCAATCCGCCGCTCAGGACTGAGATTCACTGAAAATTAGGTTTTCCGGGTCAGATTGCTGCGTAAATTTCAATCAAAGGGATAAATTACGGTCGGGCGGACAAATTTTCAATCGGGCGGCCAACCGGCGGGAATTGGGTGCCAAAACCCGCGGAAACAGTCGATGCCGGAATGCGGTAGCAGTATTTTAACCACCCAAGGATAATCGTGCGAAAAGCCTTGAAAACCAATGCAAGTCACCCGATATTCAAACCAATACCGGGATAGGAATACCAATCCCGTAAATTTTTGACCTATTTGGAGGACTTTCATGGCCGACGTGAATACAATCCGGTCCGCAGCCGGATCCCGCGCCGCCGCTATCGACGAGGGGCTGCGCACCCACATGAACAAGGTGTACGGCACCATGTCGATTGGCATGTTGATCACCTTTGCTGCTGCTTGGGCAATTTCCGGTCTTGCGGTGACAACCGACCCCGCAGCTGCCGTTGCGCAGATCGGTACTGACAAATACCTGACGTCCTTGGGCTCGGCCCTGTACATGTCGCCGCTTAAATGGGTCGTCATGTTCGCGCCGCTTGCCTTTGTCTTCGGCCTTGGTGCCGCCATGAACAGAATCTCGGCTGCGACTGCGCAAACACTGTTTTATGCGTTTGCCGCTGTCATGGGTGTGTCCATCAGCTCGATCTTCCTGGTGTTTACCGGATATTCGATCGTTCAGATCTTCCTGATCACCTCGATCGCCTTTGCCGGTCTGTCGCTCTGGGGTTACACCACCAAGAAAGACATCTCTGGCTGGGGAAGCTTCCTGATCATGGGTGTGATCGGCCTGATCGTTGCATCTGTCGTCAACATCTTCCTGGGGTCGCCTGCGCTGGTTTTCGCAATCTCTGCCATCGGCGTGCTGATCTTTGCCGGTCTGACCGCGTATGACACACAGAACATCAAAGCCACCTATCTTGCCCACGCCCATCACGGCGACCAAGAGTGGCTGGCAAAGTCCGGTATCATGGGCGCACTCAGCCTGTACCTGAACTTTATCAACATGTTCATGATGTTGCTGCAACTGTTCGGCAACCGCGAATAAGCGTTTCTTCTACGCTTGAGACTATTGAGGCCCGTCAGAGCAATCTGGCGGGCCTTTTTCATGGCCTGCCAGTTCCCCCTCTGGTCCCCATTGCCCCTTGCATGCCCCCAGGTCATCGCGTGTGTTAGGCATAAGCCCGCGCACAGAAAGGACCGCCCCATGCTGGAACTCCGCCCCAATTGCGAAATGTGTGACAAAGACCTTCCGCCAGACGCCGCTGAGGCGCGGATATGCAGTTACGAATGCACCTTTTGTGCCACCTGTGTTGAGGACGTATTGCACGACGTTTGCCCCAACTGCGCGGGCGGCTTTGTGCCGCGTCCGATCCGCCCGAAAACCGCCCGGCGCAGGGGCGTCAGTCTGCTGCACCAACCGGCGTCTGACAAACGCCGCAGCCTGAAATACAGCATTGAGGATATCGCGGCAAACACAGCGGCAACCAAAGCCATCCCGCCGCAAGACCGCTAGGGCCCTTCAGGGCCTGTGTAAACGCGACTGATCATTATGCCTAAGTGCAAAAGGGGCGCGTCAGACGGCGACGTCGAAGAACTGGCCAACGCCTGCGGTGAACACCATCGCCACGACACCCCAGACCACGGCGCGGATCAGGGCGGGTCGCATCGGTGCGCCGCCCAGCCGCGCGCCACCCGCCCCCAAAAGGGCCAGCGCCAATACCGCGACAGCCGCAATGGCCGGAATATTATAGATCGTTGAGACAAGCAGGGCCGCCGCCAAGGGAAAGGCACCCCCCACGAAAAACGCCCCAGCCGAAGCACCTGCCGCCTGTAGCGGGTTCGCCTGACCTGCAAGGCCGAACATGCCCAACTCCTCGCGGGCATGGGCCCCAAGGGCGTCGTGGTCGGTCAATTGCGCCGCCACTTTCAGCGCCAGTTTCGGCTCCACGCCGCGGGTCGCCAGCCCTTCGGCCAGCTCTTCCAACTCGTAGTCGGGATCGTCCTCAAGGGCGATGCGTTCGCGCTCAAGATCGGCTGATTCCACGTCGGCCTGCGCCGAGACGGATACATATTCCCCCGCAGCCATCGACAATGCGCCCGCCGAGAGACCCGCAATCCCCGTCAGTGCGATGTTTTCAGACACCATCCCCGCCGAGGTCACCCCGACAAGCAGGCTCGATATCGACACGATGCCGTCATTGGCCCCAAGCACTGCCGCACGCAGCCAATTGCTTCGGTTGATAAAATGGCCGTCTTTGGGCATGGGATCACCTTTGGATGCCGATCACCTTTGGATGCAGGTGCTGCAGGTTCACTGGTAATAAACGCAAAAGACCGCACACAAGGGTGCGGTCCTGCAATCCGTTAGAAGGGCAGATCTTACTTGATCTTGCCTTCTTTGTATTCGACGTGCTTCCGAATAACGGGGTCGTACTTTTTGATGACCATCTTTTCGGTCATGGTACGCGCGTTTTTCTTTGTTACGTAGAAATGGCCTGTGCCCGCGGACGAGTTCAGACGGATCTTGATCGTGGTTGGCTTCGCCATAGTCGTTCTCCTGCAAGTACGAGAAGGCCGCTTTTCGGCCAAGCCTCGTGAAATCCTGAGATTTGGGTTCTAGTCACGCCAGCCCCCGAGTCAACCGCTATTTCCCCACCAATGCGGAAAGGAGCCGGAAAATTCGAATTTTCCGTAGCGGAATTTTCAAAAAATTCCGATCGGGGTCTGAAAAGATGCGCGGAGGGCCTATAAGCCGGATTTTGTCCCTGCCCGAAGACAGGGGATGACCATTCCTCTGACCCTGCAGTTACCTGCAGGGCTATAGCTGCCAACCCGGACCTGCTGGGGCAGAAAAAGCCCCGCTGTGCCTGTTGCCAGACGCAGCACGCGGTCCCTATTTGGCATTGCTCCCGGTGGGGCTTGCCGTGCCAGCGATGTTACCATCCCCGCGGTGCGCTCTTACCGCACCGTTTCACCCTTACCGCCCCGGTGGTATCGGTTGCCCGACCCGCCGGGGTTGGCGGTTTGTTTTCTGTGGCGCTATCCGTCGGGTTGCCCCGCCCGGGCGTTACCCGGCACCGTTTTTTCTTGGAGTCCGGACTTTCCTCGACCCTGTTGCCAGGACCGCGGCCATCCAGCCCTCCGCGCGCTGCACGCCTAGCGCCTTGAGCCCTGCGGGGTCAATCTGTTTTGATCCGGGGATGCCTCCGGCGGGGATTTATTTCCATTTGGAAGCAGAGGCGCGGGAAAACACATGTCTTCTGCGCAAAGCGGGCCGGAAAGCCAGGGTGAGAAACGCAGGCGCGTTGCAGACAGGAGCGTTGCGATCGGCACGTCGGCTGTGAAGCCCGCGTTTTTCGCCTGCGCTTTAAAGGCCTCTTCGGTTGGGGTTGCGGTCAATGCCGAAGCGTTTGCCCGCTCTGCCAGACCTTGCCGTGCAAGGCGCGCCCAATCGAAATGGCGGCCGGGATCCGACTTGCGCCCCGGTGCCATATCAGAATGGCCGATGATCCCTTCTGGTGGTATGCCCCAGCGGTCCATTATGCCGCGCAGCAGGCATTCAAGGGCGCGTATCTGCGGCTCGGAGAACGGATGGGTGCCCTTGTTGTCCAGCTCTATCCCGATCGAGCGGGAGTTGATGTCGTCCTGCCCTGCCCATTCGCCCTGCCCTGCGTGCCAAGCGCGTTGGTCTTCTTCGACCATCTGGATGATGTCGCCCTGCCCCGAGATCAGATAGTGCGCTGACACCTCGGCTGCGGGGTCACAGAGCCGTTCCAGCGCATCTGCGGTGGATTGCATGGCGGTATAGTGGATCACAACGAGCGAGGGCCGCAGCCCGTCCCGGCGCGGCCCTTGATTTGGCGAGAGATGTTTGATGATTTCCGTCACGCCAAGGGCTTACCCTTGAATGGCGCGCCGATAAGGCGACGGATCCCAGTTGCAGGCATAGCCGTCGCCATCCGGGTCCATTCCGGCGCGGTCACGTTCCGGGCCACCTGCGCTCAGGAACGCAATCTGCGCCTGATCCGGGTGGCTGTATTCTGCACAGGCGCGGGCGAATTTACGTTCTTTGTTAAATCCGCGGCGGGTGTAGACCGACGTTCCCACGCTATGTTTGTTCTGCAATGCGTAGGCCACGATATTGGGGCCTGCTTCGGTACGGTCTGGCAATGCTTCGGGCTGGACAACGCGGTATTGCGCCCGGTTGGCCGCGATCATTGCCGCATCGCCTTCGATGCTGCGCTCGCCCGAGACAGCGTCAAAGTTGTTTTCCTGCGAAATCCCTTCGGCATTCAGAACCGGCGGTGCTGCATTCGCGGGGCTGGCATTAATGGGTTCAACGCCAGAGTTGGTCGCAGCATCGTTGCCCAAGCCGCCCGGGCGCGTCGCATCAAGCACGCGCGCCGTTTCGGCAGCCGTGGAGGCGGCAGAGCCGTCATCGACAGCATTCAACGGTGTCGCGTTGACCGCCGACGGTGCAGGCAATGCCGTCTGAACGCCTGTGGCCAAGGCCGCGTCACGTTTGAATTGCTGCGCTTGGAATGAATCAAACCCAGCCCCGCGACCGCTATCGGGTATTGCGGGTTGGCACGCCGATAAGGCCATGCCCAAGGCTGCGACAAGCGAAATAGGTTTAATCATTGGCTCTGCTTTTTTATTGACTGCTTAATTGGCGCTGTTTTACCACCATTTCGCAGGCTTGGCTACAAAGCCGGCCGCTTTCTCAAGCGCATAGGCGGTTGATAGCAGATCGGCCTCTTCCCAGGGGCGTCCGATCAGTTG
This sequence comes from Sulfitobacter sp. SH22, assembly GCF_965641905.1. Taxonomy (NCBI): domain Bacteria; kingdom Pseudomonadati; phylum Pseudomonadota; class Alphaproteobacteria; order Rhodobacterales; family Roseobacteraceae; genus Sulfitobacter; species Sulfitobacter sp. SH22. The sequence continues at coordinate 97,745 of NZ_OZ282573.1, read as the reverse complement.
CAGCCCCAAGGGCAGGCCCTGCGAACTGGTGCCTGTCGGCAGCGCAATACCTGGCAGACCGGCAAGGTTGACCGTGACGGTAAAGACGTCGTTCAGATACATCGCCACCGGATCCGCATCCGTCATTTCACCCAGACCAAAGGCGGCCGACGGGGTCGCTGGCGTCAGGATACTGTCGATACCTGCCGCAAAGGCATCCTCAAAATCTTTCTTGATCAGCGTGCGTACCTTGCGGGCACGGTTGTAATAAGCGTCGTAGAACCCGGCACTTAGCACATAGGTGCCGATCATCACGCGGCGCTGCACTTCGGGGCCGAACCCTTCGGCTCGGGTTTTTTCGTACATCTCGGTGATGCCGTCGCCGTGGTCCAGCTTGGCGCGGTGACCATAGCGTACACCATCATAGCGCGCGAGGTTGGAGGATGCCTCGGCCGGAGCAATCACGTAATAGGCGGGAAGCGCGTATTTGGTGTGCGGCAGCGAAATATCGACAATCTCGGCCCCGGCATCGCGCATCATCGCAATGCCGTCCTGCCAGAGCTTTTCAATCTCTTCGGGCATGCCATCCATGCGGTATTCGCGTGGGATGCCGATCTTTTTACCACGAATGTCGCCGGTCAGCGCCGCTTCGAAATCAGGCACGGCCAGGTCGGCTGATGTGCTGTCCTTGGCGTCATACCCTGCCATCGCACCCAGCATGATCGCCGCATCGCGCACGGTTTTGGTCATCGGGCCCGCCTGATCCAGCGAGGACGCAAAGGCCACGACGCCCCAGCGTGAACACCGGCCGTAGGTCGGCTTGATCCCGACTGTACCGGTAAAGGCCGCAGGCTGGCGGATGGACCCGCCCGTATCTGTCCCCGTTGCCGCCAGACATAGATCCGCTGCAACCGCCGCGGCAGACCCGCCCGACGATCCGCCCGGTGTCAGCTGCGCATCATCGCCCGCACGCCGCCAGGGGTTGACCGCATTGCCATAGACGGATGTCTCGTTCGACGACCCCATGGCGAATTCGTCCATGTTCAGCTTGCCCAGCATCACAGCGCCCGCGTCAAACAGGTTCTGCGAAACGGTGCTTTCATACTCTGGCAGGAACCCTTGCAAAATGCGCGAACCGGCTTGCGACGGCACACCCTTGGTGCAGAACAGATCCTTGATGCCGATCGGCAGGCCGCACATGGCAGGCGCATCGCCCGCCTTGATCCGCGCATCGGCAGCCTTTGCCTGATCGCCAGCCAGTTCGGCCGTGTGGTGGACAAAGGCGTTCAACGCGCCTGCCCCCTCAATTGCCGTCAAACAGGCGTTGGTCAGCTCGACCGACGATACATCCCCCTTGCGCAACGCATCGCGAGCTTCGGCAAGACCCAGTTTGTTCAAATCAGCCATTATTCAACCACCTTCGGAACCGCAAAAAATCCTTCGCGCGCGTCGGGCGCATTGGCCAGAATCTTGGCCTGCTGATCGCCGTCACGCACCACATCATCGCGCCGCTTCAAAACCTGAGGCGTGACCGAGGTCATCGGCTCGACGCCATCCACATTCACCTCGTTCAGCTGCTCGATAAAGCCAAGGATGTTGTTGAATTCCTGTGCCAGCGCAGGCAATGCGTCTGGTTCAACCTTGATACGGGCCAGCTTGGCCACCCGTGCGGCGGTGGTCTCGTCAATGGACATGGGCGCTCCTAATCTCTTTATCTGCCGTTTACCGCCCCCCGCTGCCCCCTGCAAGTCCGGGGCAGGCCGTCATTGGCCCAATCCGGCCCTCTCAGCTTCATTTTGCCAAATAAACTCCCGCCGGAGGCTCCCCAAAGCGGCAACACACGCTAAACTCTCGGTAATGAAACAAAGGAATGACACATGAATATCATTTGGCTAGGCCACGGCAGCTTTCGCATCGAACTCGAAGATCAGGTGATTTTGATTGATCCCTGGCTGACCGGAAACCCGATGCTAGGCGATGAACACCACGCAGACGCGCTGGCGGGTGTGACGCAAATTCTGGTGACGCATGGCCATTTCGACCACACTCAAGACCTCAAGATGGTTGCCGAAAAAACCGGTGCGCCGGTTGCGGGGATGGTCGAGTTGATGGGCTATTTCGGCGCGCATGGCGTCGAGAACACGACCGGTTTCAACAAGGGCGGCACGATCAAATGTGGCAAAGTGTCCGTGACGATGGTGCCTGCGTCCCATTCATCTTCGGTTCAGGGTGACAACGGCCCGGTCTACACGGGTGCCGAAACCGGGTTCATGATCTCGGGCGAAGGCCACACGATCTATGTCTCGGGCGACACGGGGATCATGGCCGACATGGAATGGATGGGCGACTATCACAAACCCGATATCGGCATCCTAAGCGCGGGCGGTTTTTACACGATGGACATGGCGCAGGCAGCCTATGCGGCCAAGAAATACTTTGATTTCAAGACCGTAATCCCCTGCCATTACCGGACCTTCGGCGCGCTGGAAAAATCGGCCGAGACCCTGATCGCAGGCCTTACCGGCGTGGATGTGATCGAACCGCAAGTGATGCAGCCCATCACACTCTGACCGTCAATCCGCACCAAGACTAATCCGCAACAGCTTTGCGGCGCACCAGACAAACCGTATTGCCGCTGCGCAGGATCAGGTCGTTTTTATACGGCAACGTCCTGCGCGCGGCTTTGGGATCAATGGCAAGCTCGGCGCAAAGCTCGAATGCGTCAGGCCCCAGAACGGTATAGCGAAAAGGCATGTTCGTGACGGGATCATTCCGGTTCGCGTCCGGCCGTCCAAAGCAGGGTTCCAGTTCTTCAAGATTGTCCGGCAAGACGCGTTTGGGCTGGCCCACGCAGGCGATTTGATCTGCCAGCACATCCAGATCGAACACGCGCTGGCGATCCTGGTCGACCATGCGGGCATATTCCGGCCCGCCAACCACCCAAAGCCCGACCCCGATCGCAAAGGCGACCACCAGACAAAACCCGATGAACAACAGTCGGTTCATTCAGGCTCCCCCTGCCGCATCGCATTAGCGTAAAACAGGAATATCCCGCCCGCGACAAGGCTGACAATCACGGCCTTGGCCATGAATTGCAGGGTAAAATCCCCCGTCAGCAGGGCATAGATCGTCGCGATCAGATCCCCCAGCAACGTGGCCGCGGCCAGCAGCAGCGCAATATAGGTCAGCCATTTTCGAATGGCAGACCGGTAAAGAGCCGGATCATGGGCCAGTTTCCGCCGCTCGCGCAAGGTCAGCCACAAATACAGCGGGGCCGTGACGATCAGCACGGAGACGCCAAACCTGATCCGTTCAATGGCGACATAGCTGTCATCCTCGAACAGCATATCGACAAGCACTTGCAGCACGATCACCAGATTGATGGCACCGATCAACAGCACCCCGAATGTCAGCGCATAGATAAAGAAGTCGCGCGCAGACACCGTTTGCACAGGCCGTGGCACGGGCGGGGTGAATGGCGTTTCAGCCCAGGCCCCCAAGGCCTCCCTGATTTCGCTCTCGCTCCAGCCGGCCTCGATCAACGCGCCGGTAATATCGGGCCGGCTTTTGCCCGCGACCAGCGCATCGCGCACGAAAAGGCTTAACTCGTCTCGATTTGCCATCGTCTATCCTTTTCTTTTTGCAGTGAAAAATACCTTTAGCACGGTTTCGGCCTCTTGGGCGGCGATCCCGTCGTATACTTCGGGCACATGGTGGCATTGCGCGTGGCTGAACACCCGTGCGCCCTGTGCCACGCCCCCTGATTTGGGATCACTGGCCCCGTAATACAGCCGCGCAATCCGTGCTGCCGATATCGCACCGGCACACATCGCGCAGGGTTCCAGCGTGACATAAAGCGTGTGATCGCCCAACCGTTCCGATCCGGTGGCCTCGCAGGCCGCCCGGATCGCCAGCATTTCGGCATGGGCGGTGGGGTCATTCAATTCGCGGGTTCTGTTGCCCGCTGCCGCCACGATCTGGCCTTGCGGTCCAACGACCACAGCGCCCACAGGCACTTCGCCACGCAAGGCGGCGGCGCGGGCTTCGTCCAATGCGGCTGACATATATGAAGTAAAGGCCATCCGCTCACTTGGCCGCAAATGCAGGTCTTTCGCAAGGGCGCGAAACAAGGTAAGCGCTGAATTATGAGCCAAGATAAACCCACACAGCCCCCTCAAGCCGGCACACCCGCCGGTGACCGTATCGCCAAAGTTCTGGCCCGCGCTGGCCTTGCCAGCCGCCGGGAAGCCGAACGCATGATCGAAGCCGGGCGCGTCCGCGTCAACGGCGTCCAGATCGATTCGCCCGCGTTGAACGTGACGGCGTCCGACCAGATCAGCGTCGATGGCAAACCTGTGGGCGACCCAGAACCGCCGCGCATGTGGCTGTATCACAAGCCGACCGGCCTTGTGACGACCAACCGCGATGAAAAAGGGCGCGGCACGATTTTTGACGATCTGCCCGAAGACATGCCGCGCGTGATGAGCGTGGGACGGCTTGATTTGAACTCCGAAGGGTTGCTGCTGCTGACCAATGACGGCGAGGTAAAGCGCAAGCTTGAACTGCCCTCGAACGGCTGGTTGCGCCGCTACCGTGTTCGCGTGAACGGTCGCCCGTCCGACGAAGCGCTTGAGCCCCTGCGCCAGGGCATCACCGTGGATGGCGAACAGTTCCAGCCCATGACCGTGACGCTGGACCGTCAGCAAGGCGCGAACGCCTGGCTGACGGTGGGCCTGCGCGAAGGCAAGAACCGCGAAATCCGCCGCGCGATGGAGGCTGTGCATCTGTCGGTCAACCGTCTGATCCGCACCAGCTATGGCCCGTTCCAGCTGGGTGAGTTGAAACCCGGCGAAGTCGAAGAGCTGAAGCGCAAGGTCGTGCGCGACCAGTTGGGCCTTGAGATCGAGGACAACACCGGCACCGCGATCAAGAAAAAGCCGAGCCACATCGTCAAGCGCAAGCCGCGCAAGCCCGGCATGCCCGGCCCCGGCCGCCCCGGTCTGCCCAAAGAACCGGGCGAAAAGACCGCGACCGGCAAAACCATCCCCGGCAAGCCCAAGCCCGGTTACGGCAAGTCCAAGCCTGCGCGCCCCGCGTCAGATGGCCCTGCCCCGCGCAAATTCGGCACGCGGGTCAAAAGCACGCGAAACTCGTAACCGCGTTGACGTAGGGCAGCCTGCCCCTGCCATTGCCCCGGAATCCCTAGCGAGCCGCCCAAAGAACGCCTATATACGGCTCAGAGGGGAATTTAGATGGCTCGATTGCTTCTATTTGCCATTTTATTGGCGCTGGTTCTTGCGATTGTTTACGTATTGTTGACAATTGTGACCCGGACGTTGGACGCGGGACAAAACATGTTGAGACCCCAACACGGACAAACCAAAGAGGGCCTGATGGTACCAACACCGTTTCAAAAGATCACTTATGCTGCGTTGATTGTGCTGTTGTTCGGCGTCGCGACCGGCTGGCTGGGGGGGCTCTGATGGTCCAGCGTTACGGTGGCAAATACAGCCAGAATGGTGACACCGCCCCCAAACCCCTTGCAAAACGTGTCGAAGTCGACCCCGTGGGGGGCCGCGCGAATGTGCTGTTTATCCCTGCTGTCGTGTTGGTCTTTACGTCCTTGAATGACGGTGCGCAGGGGCTGGCATTGGGCTTGGTCGCGGCCGGTTTTCTGACCGCTGCGGCGCTGATGCTGCGCGAGGGGCTCAAGGCGCAAGCCGCCTATGTGGCCCGCAAGGTCGCCGAACGCCCCGCCCTGCCCCGCAAGATGATTGCAAGTGCGCTGACCGGAATTGGCGTTGCACTGGCCGCCTACAAGAATGACCCAAGCCTTGCCGCCGCCGTGATCTATGGGCTGGCCGCCCTTGGCCTGCATGTATCTGCATTTGGCATTGATCCGCTTTCCTCCAAGGGCATGGAAGGGGTCGACAGCTTTCAAAAGGACCGCGTGGCCCGTGTGGTCGAAGAGGCGGAAAAACACCTGAGCGCCATGACCGCTGCAATTGCCCGCGCCGGAGACCGTCAGGCGTCAGAGCGGCTGGCCGATTTCCAGACCACCGCCCGCACCCTGATCCGCACCGTCGAGGAAGACCCCCGCGACCTGACCGGTGCGCGCAAGTATCTGTCGGTTTATCTGTTGGGGGCCCGCGACGCGACAATCAAATTCGCGGATATCTATGCCAACACACGCGACGCGCAGGCCCGTGCCGACTATCTTGCGTTGCTGGATGATCTGGACAAAAACTTTGCCGCAAGAACGCAAAAATCGCTATTGGAAGACAAGACCGACCTGAACATTGAGATTGAAGTGCTGCGCGAGCGGCTGTCCCGAGAAGGCGTGCGCCTGAAATAAAGCGCGTCCACCAACGATTAGAAAGAGAACCACAATGTCCGACATCGTTCGCGAAAAAGCCACCCAGACTGTTGCACTGGTCGAAGAAGTTAACGCTATTGTGCTGGCCGATCCCGCGCCGGCCAATGCCATCGTGCCGCTTGAAAAAGCCGACGGCCCGCTGAGCCAGGAAATCAAGAGCCGCATGGCCGAAATCGATATGGCTGCAACCCAGTCGATCATTTCGTTCGGGTCCGCCGCACAGGCCGAATTGCAAGAAATCAGTCAGGCCATGTTGCAAGACGTGCGCAACAAGGATGTCGGCCCCGCCGGTGACAGCCTGCGCAACATCGTCACCACCATCCGTGGCTTTTCGGTATCCGAACTGGACGTCCGCCGCGACCGCAGCTGGTGGGAACGCCTGCTGGGCCGTGCCGCCCCCTTTGCCAAATTCACCGCAAGGTTTGAAAAGGTCCAAGGCCAGATCGACCGCGTCACCGACGAATTGCTCAGCCATGAGCACACCTTGCTCAAAGACATCAAATCGCTGGATATGCTCTATGAAAAGACGTTGCAGTTCTATGATGAACTGGCGCTTTATATCGCAGCAGGAGAGGCCAAGCTGGCCGAGCTTGATGCCACCGACATCCCTGCCAAGCAAGCCGCCGTTAAAGCCGCGCCTGAAAACGATCAGGTCATCCAGGCCCAGGAACTGCGCGACATGCGTGCCGCGCGCGATGATCTGGAACGCCGCGTGCATGACCTGAAACTGACCCGTCAGGTGACGATGCAATCCTTGCCCTCCATCCGTCTGGTTCAGGAAAACGACAAATCCCTGGTCACCAAGATCAATTCGACCCTCGTCAACACTGTGCCGCTTTGGGAAACGCAGCTGGCGCAGGCCGTGACAATCCAGCGGTCCCGCGAGGCGGCCGTGGCCGTGCGCGAAGCCAATGACCTGACCAACGAGCTGCTGACCTCGAACGCGAAAAACCTGCGCGAAAGCAACAAAATCATCCGCACCGAGATGGAGCGGGGCGTCTTTGACATCGAAGCGGTCAAACAGGCCAATGCGGATCTGATCGGCACGATCGAGGAATCGCTCCAGATCGCGGATGAAGGCAAAGCCAGACGCGCTGCCGCCGAACATGATCTTGAGGAAATGGAAGCCAAACTGCGCGATACGCTCGCAGCAGCATCGGCTTCGAAACCCGCCGCATAAGGGTGAGGCGCGGTTAACGGTGGTGCGGATCGGTCAATTCAAACGTTGGTTAGGGACAGGGGCGGCAGGTTTGCTGCTGACGGCCTGTGCCTGGCAAATGCCTGTTGAACCGGTCCGCAAGCCCATTGCGCGCCCCACCGTTCAGGCGGCCCTGCCCGCGCCCGTCGTGGCGCAGCCGACCTCGCAGGAAAGCGCCAAGCTGCGCAGCTATTTCAATCAGGTCCAGCAAGCGCAGCTTAGCCAGGGGTTGTTGCGCCGCGATGGGGGTGGCCCCGATACGCCCTATACCGCCGACATGCTGGTGCGGAACTTTGAACAGATCGCGTTTTACAACGAATATAACGCCACATTTTCGGGGCGGGGTGAAAAGACGTTGATGCGCCGCTGGGAAAAACCGGTGCGCATGGCCGTGGTTTTTGGCGATGGCGTCCCCCCCTCAACCCGCGAGACCGACATGGGGGCGGTCAACGCCTATGCCGGGCGGTTGGCGGGCATCACGGGTCATCCGATATCCGTGGGGGGTGCCCCCAATTTCATGGTGATTATCGCGGGCGAAGATGACCGTGAAGCCGCCCTGGCCGAAGCGGCACGGCGCATCCCCGGTGTGACCCCTGCAAGTCTGACCGCGTTGCAGAACCTGCGCCGCGATACCTATTGCATCGTTGCCGCCTATGCGGGGGGCACCGACCCCAGCACCTATACCGCCGCTGTGGCGGTGATCCGTGCGGAAAACCCGTCGCTGATGCGGCTGTCGTGCATCCACGAAGAACTGGCCCAGGGGTTGGGGCTGGCCAATGACAGCCCCACCGCGCGCCCGTCGATCTTTAACGATGACGATGAATTTGCATTGCTGACACGTCATGATGAAAATCTGCTACGAATTCTGTACGACCCACGTCTCGAAGCGGGCATAAGCGCCGAAGAGGCAACCCCGATCGTCCGCACAATCGCCCGAGAACTCACGGGCGGCCCCCTTTAGATTGCTACCACCTTCCCGAAAGGACCACACCTATGGGCATTCTCGATTTCCTCTCTGGCCAATTTATCGACGTCATTCACTGGACCGACGACACCCGCGACACAATGGTCTGGCGGTTCGAGCGTGAAGGCCACGAAATCAAATACGGGGCCAAGCTGACCGTGCGCGAAGGTCAGGCGGCGGTGCTTGTCCACGAAGGCCAGCTGGCCGATGTGTTCACCCCCGGTCTGTATATGCTCGAGACCAACAACATGCCGATCATGACATCGTTGCAGCATTGGGATCACGGTTTCAAAAGCCCCTTCAAATCCGAGATTTATTTCGTCAACACCACGCGGTTCAACGATCTGAAATGGGGCACCAAGAACCCGATCATCGTGCGTGACCCCGAATTTGGCCCCGTGCGTTTGCGCGCCTTTGGCACCTATTCTGTCAAAGTGTCCGACCCTGCGCATTTCCTGACCGAAATCGTCGGCACCGACGGCGAATTCACCATGGATGAAATCAGCTATCAGATCCGCAACATCATCGTTCAGGAATTTTCGCGCAGCATCGCCATGTCGAATATCCCGATCCTTGATATGGCCGCCAATACCCGCGAGCTGGGCAAGCTGGTCAGCGCTGAAATCTCGGCAACGATTGGGGAATACGGTTTGACGATCCCTGAACTTTACGTCGAAAACATCTCGTTGCCCCCAGCCGTGGAACAGGTGTTGGACAAGCGGTCTTCGATGGGGTTGATCGGTGATCTGAACCAGTACACCCGGTTTCAGGCCGCCGAGGCCCTGGGCCGTGATGGTGGCGCGGGTGCCGCGATGCAGGCGGGTCTGGGTGCCGGATTGGGCATGCAGATCGGTCAGGCCGCTGCGGCTCAGGCAGGCCCGTGGGGCCCACGCCCTGCCGCCGTGCAAACACCACCGCCACCGCCTGCTGCCGAAAAGGTCTGGCATCTGGCCGAAAACGGCCAGACCACAGGCCCGTTCTCCAAGGCGACCCTTGGCCGGATGACCCACGACGGTGCATTGACCCGCGAAACACTGGTCTGGACCCCTGGTCAGGACGGCTGGAAAAAAGCCGATGATGTGGATGAACTGGCGCAACTCTTTACCGTCATGCCGCCGCCACCGCCGCCCGCCGGTTAACCCATGTTGCGGCGCGTGGCCAAACCGCCCGAATTGGCCACGCGCTGCAAAGCAACAGGATGATCCCCCGCCCTCCGCGCCGGGGGATTTTCTTTTTTCCAACCGATGCGCCGACCGCTGACGATCCCCCGCAAGCCCGCCGCGCCGGTTTTTATAACTCGGGTCTGGTGAGGCAGCCCGTGTCAGGCTATGTCTAGGCCCAGCACGCCCAAAGGACGCCGTGATGCCTGACAATCCCTCCTTTGCCCCACCTCCCCCTCCGCCAGCCCCGGTGGAGGAACACCGCTTTCCATGTGACACCTGCGGGTCCGATCTGCGGTTCGATCCTGCCAAATATCTGCTGGTCTGTGATCACTGCGGCAACACCGAAGCCATCTCGGGGCGGCGGACCCATCAACCGATCGCCGAACTTGATTTCCGCGCCGCCATCGCCAGCCAGTTGCCCCAGACCGAGATGGAAGAAACCCGCGTCACGACCTGCCCCAATTGCGCGGCCCAAGTCGAATTCGACGAAGACAAACACGCCACCGAATGCCCGTTCTGCGCCACCCCTGTGGTGATTGATACCGGGCTGAACCGTCACATCAAGCCGCGTGGCGTTCTGCCCTTTGCGCTGACCGAAACCGTGGCCAAAGACGCCATGACCAACTGGCTGGGCCGCCTTTGGTTCGCCCCGAACGGGTTGCAGGAATATGCCCGCAAGGGCCGCCGGATGGAGGGGATCTATGTCCCCTACTGGACCTATGACGCCGATACGAAATCCAGCTATACCGGCGAACGCGGCACGGTATATTACGTAACCGTCACCGTGATGCGCGATGGCAAACCCGAACAGCGACAGGTGCCAAAAGTCCGCTGGCGACCCGCCTCCGGTCGGGTGGCACGGTTCTTTGACGATGTGCTGGTGCTGGCCTCAAAATCCCTGCCCAAGACATTTACCGATGCGCTTGAACCGTGGGATCTGGCCGCCCTTGAACCCTATGCACCCGAATATCTGGCGGGTTTCCGCGCCGAGGCCTATTCGATCACCCTTGATGACGGCTTTGTCGAAGCGCGGCAAATCATGGATGCGATGATCGAACGGGATGTCCGGTTCGACATCGGCGGCGACCGCCAGCGCATCCATAACGTCCAGACCCAGATCAGCGATATCACCTTCAAACATATCCTGCTGCCGGTCTGGCTTGCGGCGTATAAATACCGCGGCAAGACGTATCGCTTTGTGGTCAATGGCCGCACCGGTAATGTGCAGGGCGAACGCCCCTATTCCGCAATCAAGATAACCTTTGCCGTGATCCTTGGCCTTCTGGCCGCAGGTGTGATCGGCTATTTCATGGCGCAGCAACAATGACCCAGATCGACACGCTTACCGACATCTTGCAGGCGCGCTATTCCTGCCGCGCTTTTCTGGCCGATCCGGTCCCCGATGACGTGATCACCCGGATCATCGGCACAGCCCGCCATGTTCCAAGCTGGTGCAACGCGCAGCCCTGGCAGGTCACGATCACCAAAGGCGATGCGACAGACCGGTTTCGCACGGCCCTGATGCAGGCCGCCAGCAAAGGGGTGCCGCCCACCCCCGATCTGGACTGGCCCAAGGGATATTCAGGGGTCTACGGCAGCCGTCGGCGCAGCTGTGGCTTTCAGCTTTATGATGCGGTGGGGATCGACAAATCGGACCGCGCAGGCCGTAGCGCACAAATGCTGCGCAACTACGCCCTGTTTGACGCGCCACATGTGGCCATCATCACCGCCCCGGCCGAGCTTGGCCCCTACGGTGCGATGGACAGCGGCGGGTTTGTGACCGCCTTTACCCTGGCCGCGACAGCGCTTGGCGTGGCGACCATCGCCCAAGCCGCCATTGCAGCCTATGCACCGCTGGTCCGCGAACAGCTTGATATCGCGGATGACCGGCTGGTGCTTTGCGCCATCTCCTTCGGCTATGCCGATACGGATGCGCCGATCAACCAGTTCCGCACCGAGCGGGCAGACCCCGCCGACATCATCGACTGGAAATCCTGATATGCGTGCTTTACTCCAACGGGCCGACCAAGCCTCCGTTACCGTAGACGGCAAAATCATTGGCCAGATCGACGCAGGCCTGCTGATCTTTGTCTGCGCCATGCCGGGCGACACGCAAACCACCGGTGCCACCCTTGCCGCGAAAATCGCCAAATTGCGCCTGTTCAAAGACGACGATGGCAAAATGAACCTGAGCCTTGCGCAAACCGGCGGCAGCGCCCTGATCGTCAGCCAGTTCACCCTTGCCGCCGATACATCGCGCGGCACGCGCCCCGGCTTTTCCTATGCCGCGAAACCGGACGCCGCAAAAGCGCTCTATCTTGACTTTATCACCAGCATGACCGCCCTCGGCATTCCCACCCGAACCGGTGAATTCGGCGCAGACATGTCGGTCGCGCTCACCAACGATGGCCCCGTTACGATCTGGCTCGACACAGAGAACCCGTAACTGCGGTCCCCTCTTCTCTGGCTCAAAAATATCCTTGTGGGACGGTTGATTGTTGCACCATTGGCCAAGTCCGATGGATGACGGTGCAGACTGCCCCCATGCGCGGCCTCAAGGCTCGCGAAACGCCTCTTTGGATTTATACAGCGGCTTCAACAGATACTGCAAAACCGTCTTCGATCCGGTGTGCAGTTCAACACTTGCCTGCATGCCCGGCCGGATTTGCAGCGACGCCTGACGCGGTGTCAGGTGCTGCGTATCGACCTGCAAGGTGACCTTGTAATGCGGATCGCCATCAGGATTGCGCGACCGCTCGTCCTTGAACGTATCTGCCGAAATCAGCTTTACCGTGCCCTTGAGCGTGCCATAGATCGTGTAATCATAGGCCGACAGCTTGACCGTCGCCTCTTGGCCCGGACGTACACCGGCGATGTTTTCGGGCTTCACGCGGGCCTCTACGAACAGTTCTTCGTCCAGCGGGATGATCTGCAAGATTTCCTCGCCGGGGCGCACGACGCCGCCGATGGTTGTGACGCTCAGGTTATTGACGATCCCGCGCAAGGGGCTGGTCAGAATGGTGCGGTTCAACTGGTCGGTGCTGGATTTCAGGTTCTGCTTGAGCGTGGCAAGTTCTTTCAACACGTCCGAATATTCCTGCGCGCGGTCCAGTTCGGTGCCGGTGGTGATCTCGTCCAGCTTGATCCGCGCATCGGCATGGACCTTGCGCGCGCGGGTGACCTCGATCAGCGACACGATCTTTTTCTTCAGCATATTTTCCAACAGCTCGCGTTCTTTGGCGGCTTCGGTCAACACGCGCTTGGCCCCGTCAGAGCGGGACACGAAATCGGATTGCCGCGCTTTCAGCAACGCCCGCTCTGAGGCAACAATGCTGGGGGTGCGCTGCGCAAACTCGTCCGGCACGTCAAAGTCGAACTGCCCGGCCAGTTCCGCCTCAAGACGCATACGGCGGATCTCAAAAGCGCTGATCTGGTCTTGCAGATCATCCACCGAGGATTGGAACTGGGTGCCATGCAGCCGCGCCAGAACATCGCCTTTTTCAACGATATCGCCCTCGCCCACGGCAAGTTCAGCCAGAATGCCGCCTTCGAGGTTCTGGATGATCTGCGGGCGCGAGCTTGAGATCATCGACCCTTCGGCGCGCACGATCTCGTCCACCCAAGCGAATGCGGCCCATAGAATGAACAGCACCACCGTGGCCCCACACAGCCAGATCACCATGGATGGCCCCCGCATAGTGTCGTTCATCTGCGCGCCCAGAGTGGTGGTGCTGGCATTGCTCATGCGAGAGTTCCTGTTTTGCCGGCCAGATGCGCCAGTACTTTGTCTTTCGGGCCATCCACTGTCATGCGACCGTCTTGCAAAACCAGCGTGCGGGTGGTCAGCGCCAGAATGGGGGCGCGGTGCGTGGCGATGATGGCCGTCCGCCCTTCCATCCATGTGTGCAGGCGCGATACCAGTGTCGCTTCAAGCTTTTGATCCAGTGCTGCGGTCGGTTCATCCAGCAGGCAGATGGCAGGGTCTTGCAACCACAACCGCGCCCAGCCGATCGACTGACGCTGGCCGATGGACAGGCCCGCGCCCGCATCCTTGATCTCAAGGTCGAGCCCCTTGTGGTGGTTCTTGACGAAAGGACCAAGCCCCGCAAAGTCAAGCGCCGCTAACAGGCGGTCGTCGTCGCGTTCCAGCATGGTCAGGTTCAGGTTGTCCCGCAGACTGCCCGAAAACAGCCGCACGTCCTGGCCCAGATACCCGATCAGACGGCGCAGGTCGCGCGGTTCGATCTGGGTCATTTCGGTGCCGTCGATCAGAACACGGCCCTCGGTCGGGGCATAAAGCCCGCTGAGCAATTTCAGCAGCGACGACTTGCCCGACCCGTTGGCCCCCAGCACGGCCACATGCTGGCCCGGCTGGATCATCATCGCTTTGATCTCGAGCGTGGGCGCGCCGTCATCTTCGTAGCGAAAGATCACGTCGCGCAGTTCATATTGGCCTTTGAGCTTTTCGCGGCGCAGGTATGTGCGGTCTTCGGCGGCGTCCTGGGGGGCAGCGACAATGGCGTCCAGCCCGTCCAGCGCCCCTTTGACATTGCCCCAGCGGGCCATCGTGCCCGAAAGCTGGGTCAGCGGGCCCAAGGTGCGGCCCGTCAGGATGCCGACGGCGATGATGGACCCGACAGTGAACTGCCCGGCAAACACCAGATAGGTGCCCACGATCACAGCCGCCACATAGGTGGCCTGCTGGATGCCCTGGCTCCAGAACGTCAGGAAAGACGACAGCTTGCGTTGCTCGGAGGATTTGACCGATGCCAATGTGTTCAGCTCGGTCCACAGGCGCATGATGCGGTCTTCGGCGCGTTGGGTTTTGACCGTGTCGAGCTCAAAGATCGCCTCGTGCAGCAACCGCGAGGATTTGGCCGATGCGCCTTGGGTTTCCTGCGTCAGCTGGATCGCCTTCTTTTGCAAAAAGAAACCGGGGATCAGCATCAGGATACCACCCAGAACCAGCACCCAGACCACGTTGCCCGCAATGCTGGCCACAAGGAACAGAAACACAAAGATGAACGGAATGTCGGCGATTGTGCCGATGGTCGAGGCGGTAAAGAATTCACGCACCGACCCGAATTCGCGCATTGCGGAAAACAACTGGTTCGGGGCCTGACCGCCGTGGTCCGACCGCATCCCCAGCAGGCGGCGCATCAGGATATCCTGGACCGACAGCTCAATCTGGCGACCTGCCCCGTCCATCAACCGCGCCCGCGCCATCTTGAGGAAAGATTCCATCAGCAGCGCCAGACCGGCACCCGCAGCCAACACCCAAAGCGTCGCCTCGGACTGGTGGGGGATGACGCGGTCATAGACCTGAAGGGAAAACAGCGCCACGGCCACCGCCAGCAGGTTGGCCACAAACGATCCCATTGCGACTTCGATCAACTGGCGGCGGAAACGCGGAAACTGCCCCCAGAACCAATGTTCCTTGATGCTGTCGGTTTTGTGGGTTTTGGCGACAGTCTTGAGAGACGCTTCGGCGCGGACAACCAGACCGGCAAAGAAGGGCTTGAAATCAGTGATCGGCACCATCGCGCGGTTGTCCGTGCAGGTCGTGTCATACAAGATCAGATCGCCCCGCGACTGCCCCATGACCAGCAGCACCTGCCCCGATGTCATATAGGCCAAAGCGGGCCAAAGATCCTTTGACACCCCATCAACGCGGCTGACCTGCGTCAGCAACCCAACGTTTTGCATGCCTTTGGCAATTGCGTCGGCTTCCTGATCCGCCTGCGCGCCCTCGACCGTATTGGCGGCAATCGTCTCGAACACATCGCGGGCGGTGGTTTCGACCCCCAACAGCCCCGCATAGGTCGCGGCCAGTGATGCGCGCGCCATCAGCCGGTCTTCCAGACGGTTGACGTTTTCCGCCTTGGGTAGCGGGGCGTTTGCCGCCCTAAGGCGACCCTGATTGCCGTTGGTGATTGTCAGCGTAAAGGTCGGCTTCTGGGTCAAATCGCGCTCCCGTCGGCCAGCACGCCCTGAATCTGGGCCATCTCGATGCGCAGGCGCACCACGTCATATTTCAGCACGACCTGCGATTGTTGCTGGCGGGCATAGGTTTCATAGACCCCGACAACATCCATCACCTGACGCTGGCCCGCATCATATTGTTCTTGAAAGATATCCAGGTTCCGCTTGGCCTGCGCTGCAAGGGTCGCCGCTTCGTCGGCCTGACGGGTTTTGGCGCTGATCTGCTTTTCCAGACGGCGCAGGTTGCGGTTTGAATCCTCGACCGCCTGACGCACCTTCCGGGTCGAGGTTTCCTCGGCCAATGCAGTCGCCTCGAGCGATGCTTTGGTGCCAAAGCCCAGCAATTGGTCGGAACTGACGGTCAGCCCCAGATTGCTGCCTTCGCCAATGGTGCCGCCTGCGGACAAACCGGGCAGCTTTCCGGCGCGTTCCACCTTGGCGGCCGCAATGGAGCGGGTTTTTTCGGCCTCGGCGCGCACCACGATCAAAGGCGCGCCCGCAAAGGCATCGACGGGAATTTCAGGCACGCCGCGCAGGTCTGTCAGCGGCTGGATCGACATGGCGTTCAGCTCCGACAGCGAAGTGGCTTCCCGCTCGACCGCGGCCTCATAGCTGGCGCGTATTTCCGAGAGTTTCTGGCGCAGGATGGTGAGGTCGGACATATCGGACACGCCGCCCTTGACCCGTTCCTGCATGACCCATTCGAAATGGGTCATATCCTTGAGCGTCGCCTTGCCAAGCGTCGCGTTTTCGCGTGCTTCGGCAGCGGCGGTATAAAGCTTGAGCGCCGTTGCCACGCGTTTGTTGGTATCTTGGGCCAGTGAGACAGCGGCCACTTCGACATCGGCGACCGCAAATTCGCGTTCGCCCTTGCGGCGGCCATTGTCGAACAACACCTGATCAACAACCAGATTGGCCGCGAGCGAGCCCAGCGATGTCAGGCTGATCTGGGGACCGATCTTGGGCAGCCAGTTCTTGCTTGCCGCCTCGGACCGCAAGGTCGCTGCGCGCAATTCCGCTTCGGCCGTGCGGCTGTTGGCAGCCAATACGGATGCGGCGACCGTGTCCGATACGCTGCCCTTTGGCAAAACCGAAAACCGCAGGGCCAGCCCTTGGATGATCTGGCTGTCTGCGGTCACTTTTTCTGCATAGGTCGGTTTGATGTTTTGCGACGCATTGGGGGTCTTGAACCGCGCAACCATATCGGCCGGGGCAAATCCGCCCCCGATGTCTGACATGCAGCCAGACAGGGCCAGCGCCATTGCGCACATGCCCCCTGCCCTATTCAGTTTCTGCCCCATTCGCCTGCCCTTAACGTGCCGGTTTTTTTGTTTTGTCGGCGCGGGAGGGTCATTGCCCCCCGCGCCCTAGCCTTGTGCCGGCCTTAGATTACGACATTGATGTCGTCGTCGATCATCAACGTGCCTTCGGTGCCCAGCGAATAGATATCGTAGGTCTGGCCGTCCTTGACCTCGGATCCGGTGCGTGTTGCCCCGGTGATTGTGACCGTGTCATCGTTGTGACCGTTCACAACCAGAGTGTTGGTATTGCTGGAAAGATTGACCAACGCCGCCTCGGTAATGGTCAGCTGCGCTTCTTCTGCGAACTGAAGGTCCACCGTTTCGATGTTGAAATTGGCAAGGTTCGGGTTGGTCAGACCAAGCTGCGTATTTGCGCTTTCATCATCCAGCGCAAGATAGGTACCAGAGAAGTTTCCAGCTGCATCTGTCGCCGTGACGATCAGGTCGGACCCGTCCGGAACATCCGAGTTGAAGTAGAAATTCGTCTCGTTCAGGAAGTCGTTGTCCAGCGTATCGGCCTGAACCTCGGTGATGGATTTATCCGCGTGGATCTGGTGCACCGCGAGGCTGTCATCGCTTTGCTCGGTCGAAATGGCGCGGATACCGTCGCCATCGCGGGTGTAGGATTCAATTACCGGACCGTCTGGCGCATAGGTATCAATCGCCAGCGTGTCGCTAATTGAATCAATGTTGCCCACATGGTCGGTCTGGTCTTGTCACGGTTACGTTCCGGTCTCTCAACTCATTTATGCGGCCTTTCGTTCGAATGCCAAGGGGCTTTTCCCGCCGAGCGATGAGTGACGTCGGCGTGGATTATAGAAGCCATTGATATACTGGAATATCGCGCCTTCTGCCTGGCGGCGTGTGTCCCAACGATTGCGCCAGATCAGCTCTGCCTTGATGGATTTGAAGAATGTCTCAACCATCGCATTGTCGTAACAATTGCCCTTGCCGCTCATCGAGACCTTGAAGCCGTGCTTTGACAGGCGGCGCTGATACTCGTTGGAACAGTATTGCGACCCGCGATCCGTATGGTGAATGCAGCCTTCGGGCGGTTGCCGTAGCGCCACAGCCATGTCCAACGCCCGGATCGCCAAATCCCGTTTCATGCGGTTGCTGACAGCCCAGCCGATGACGCGGCGAGAGTAGAGGTCGAGGATGACAGCCAGATATAGCCAGCCTTCGCTGGTCCAGATGTAACTTATATCACCGGCCCATTTCTGGTTCGGGCCATCCGCAGTGAAGTCCTGATCCAGCAGGTTGGGCGCGATGTTGAACGTGTGATCGCTATCTGTTGTGACCTTATATTTTTGGGTCCTGACGACCTTGATGCCGTTCTCGCGCATCAAACGGCCCACACGCCCGTGGCCGACGCTCAGCCCCAGTTCTTGCAGTTCTTCAGTCATCCGTGGGCGTCCGTAGCTTTGCAGGCTAAGCCGATGCTGCTCACGGATGTGGGCGAGAAGTACCATATCATCTCGCTGCCGTTGGCTCATTGGGCGTATCCGCCACGCACGAAACCCACGAGACGTGACCTGCATGATACGGCAGAGAAATTCTACGGGCCAAGCTTCCTTCCAGGC
Organism: Sulfitobacter sp. SH22; assembly: GCF_965641905.1. NCBI lineage: Bacteria > Pseudomonadati > Pseudomonadota > Alphaproteobacteria > Rhodobacterales > Roseobacteraceae > Sulfitobacter > Sulfitobacter sp. SH22. The sequence continues at coordinate 79,199 of NZ_OZ282573.1, read as the reverse complement.
GTCGATGAAGGCGAACCTCACCGGCTTTCGCCTGCAAAGAAGATTGCCGCCTTTTTTAGCACTTCCCTCTCCTCGCGCAGTAGCCGGACTTCTTTGCGAAGGCGGATGTTTTCCTTCTCAACATCCTCATGCGGCCCAGACATCAGATCGTCGTGCTGATGTTGCTGAACCCACTTGTTCAGCGTGGAGACGCCAACCCCTAAATCCGATGAAAGCTGCGGGCGCGTTAAGCCGCTGGTCGTCGCCATTCGCACAGCATCACGCCGAAACTCGTCTGTGTATCGCTTTGCCATTCCTTATCTCCTTCATAGCAAACATTGCTCGAAAGAGACCGGAACTAAAACGGGGCAAGACCAGTCGCCGTGACCGAGATATCTGCATCATAGGTACCGGGACGGATGTTCGCAGGCGGGATTGTCACGCTCCAGTTGCCCGAAGCATCGACATTGGCGGTATAGTTGGTGCCGTCAAAATTGACCACAACGGTCGACCCCACTTCGACCTGACCGTTCAGATCAATGCCGATCGCGGCTTCGCGGGCGCTGACAACACCGTCGGTGCCGCCCGCCTGGTTCATATCAAGCGGATCAACAACCGTGTCGATCAACACGGCATGGCTCGCTGTGGCAGAGTTGCCGGCCCGGTCAATCGCCTTGACCGAAACGGTGGTGTTGATCGTGCCCTGCGGTACCTGACCGGGTGCAAAGGTCACCGCCCAGTTGCCATTGGCGTCAACCGTGCCGTTGGCAGATGCGTTGCCAAGCGTGATGACCACGGACGACCCGATTTCGGATGTCCCGGTCACCAGAACGCCACCATTGGCCACACGCTCTGCGCCACTGACGATATTGTCGCCCTCGACCGTGTTCAGCGACAGGTTATCGACGCGAGTGTCAACCTGAACGCTGTCGGTGGCAGAGCGGCTGTTGCCGGCTGCATCGGTCGTGACTGCCGTGATGTTGGCGGTATAAACCCCTTGGGCCACCTCGCCTGCGGCATAATAGGATGTCCACTGGCCGTTTGCGTCAGCACGGACGGTGTGGGAAACACCCGCCAATGTCACGGTCACGAATGCGCCCGCATCCGCGGTGCCGGAGATCGCCACGCCATCGCTGGCTTCTGCCGCGTTGACCACATCGTCGCCCTCGACCGGGGTCGGGCTGATCGTCAGCAGGCCTGCTTCGGTATCGACAGAAACCGATTGCGTGATGCTGCGGCTGTTGCCTGCCTCGTCCGTCGCAGTTGCCACGATGGAGCTGGCATAGGTGCCGGATGGAATGTCGCCCGGCGCAAAGGTCACCGACCAGTTGCCGCTTTGGTCGACGGTGGCCATATGCGTTGCATTGCCCATCTGGACCGAAACGGTCGAACCCGCCTCGACGCGGCCGGTCATGACCAGACCTTGACCCGCCTCGGCAGCGTTGATGGTCGCGTCGGACCCGCCTGCCTGATTGGTAAAGGAAAGGCTGTTAACAAAGGTGTCGATTTCGATCTGCCCCGTCGCGATCGAGCTGTTGCCCGCCGCATCGGTCGCAACGGCGGTGACTGTTGCCGTTGTCTCGCCCGCAGGGATTTCGTTGGTCGCAAATTGCGCAGTCCAGCTGCCATCAGCCGCAACCGTTGCAGGATGGGTGGCAAAGCCAAAGGTGACCTGTACCGTCGATCCGGGTTGTGCCGTGCCTGTCAGGGTCACGCCATCGCCACGCTCTGTCGCGTTGATGGTGCCGTCGCCCGCCGCGCTGTCATCCGCAACGGAAACTTCGGACACTGTATCAACAACCAGCTTTTCGGTGGTGGTGGTTGCGTTGCCGAATGTATCGGTTGTGACGATCGTGACATCACTGACGTATTCGCCGCCCTGCAAAGTGCCCGACTGCCATGTTGCCGACCACGCGCCATTGCCGCCGACTGTTGCCGTGCGGGTCACACCGCCGACTGTCAGTTCAACCGTGGAACCCGGCTCGCCCGTGCCGCTGATGGTCACGCCATTGCTAAAAGAAGCCGCGTTAAAGCTGTCGCCGGCCCCTTGCGTGCCAGATGTCACAACGACCGTCGGGGCCACCGTATCAACAACCAGCGTTTCGGTTGTGATGGCAGAGTTTCCGAATTGGTCGGTCGATTTGATCGTGACTTCGGATTGGTATTCGCCGCCCTGCAACGCGCCGCTTTCATAGGTCACAGACCATGCGCCGTTTTCGCCGACAGTGGTGGAACGCGTCACACCGCCAACGGTAACGTCGATGGTGGACCCCGCTTCGCCGGTGCCATTGATCGTCACACCCTGGGCAAAGCTTTCACCGTTAAAGTAGTCGGACACGCTTTGCGTGCCTTCAGATACGGTTATCGTCGGGGCCGTTGTGTCGATCACGAATGTCGGGCCATCCAGCGTGGTGGTCGCCCCGCCTGTGGTTACTTCGACAACGGCTTCGTAATTGCCATCCGCCGGGAAGTTGTCGCCGGTAAAGACGGCTTCGAATGTGCCATCGGCACCGATCGTGGTTTCGACTTGCTTGTCGCCAATGGTCACAACGACGTCAGCGCCCGGTTCACCACCGCCTGTGACTGTCACCGTTTTGTCAGCGCCGTCACCCCCGACTGTAGAAGCCGATTCAGGTTCGTTCACGAATGGGGCCGCGACAGACCCGCCGCCACCACCACCGCCGCCGCCAATCACAGCCGCACCACCGACAACCGCCGCCGCAGTCGCAGCCGCAGCACCGCCGCCGCCAATCAAACCAGCGCCCAGCAGAGGCGCTGCAAGCATCGACACTTCGTCGTCGCCGCCGCCGACCATGCCACCGGGGGCCGTCACCATATCCGTGCGGCCAAGATAGATCAGATCATCCGAAGGGCTCCACTTGCCCCATTGTTCGGTCGGACCGTATTGCGCGTGCAGGCTGCCGCCCTCGCCCTCGATAAAGGCGACTTCGTTCAAATAGCCATCGGACGAGACAAACAGACGGTTTGCCGCGCCCGTCTCGTTAAAATAGTTTTCAATTGTAATGACTGACCCGTCGGCCATGGTCATGACCAGATCATTTCCTGCCCGCTGCTGGGACAAGAAATCGGTTTGACGCAAGTTAAGGGAAATTTCCTGTCCGGCTTGCGCCTGGATCACATGGAACTTGGAGCCATCGGCTACCGTGCCACGTTGCAATGCGCCCGCTTGATCGCGAACGACGAAATCTATCGTCTTCATAATACCACCGCTCTACCTCGATGCCCGTTCTTTGCGGATCACCTGGTTATTTTATTGACTGCCGGTTCGTTTAATCCAACCGTGCAGACGCCTGATCGTACTCGCGTTAAGCGCGAATATGTTATTGTTTTTCATTCTATATTTATTAGCTCCCAAATGCCAACTTTAAATTCATTTTGCCTTATTACCGACTTATTTTTATGTGCACAGGGGCCACAGTTTCAACCCATGCGGGAAAGTCGCCGAACAGCCCAAGCCGCGCCCTGTTGCCGACCGGATTGGCGGGTCGTTCATCATTGTCGAAAGCCTTGGGGTTCCCCTTCAGCAATTTGTTGACAAGCGTAACAAGTCGCCGCAACGCTGACGGCATGAAAACCAGCTCAAACGCCCCGCTCGCCCTGATCGAAGACCCGGATCTGGGCATCACGCTCTCTGATGGCTGCCGCCTTTCCGCCCGCATCTGGAGACCCGAAAATTCAGACAGCGCGCCTGTACCCGTCATTCTGGAATATCTGCCCTATCGCAAACGCGACGGCACCACGGCACGAGACGCGCTGACCCATCCGTGGTTTGCCGAACGCGGCTATGCCTGCGTGCGCGTCGATATGCGCGGCAATGGGGACAGCCAGGGGGTCATGGAAGACGAATACACCCCGCTTGAACAATCCGACTGCATCGAGGTGATCAACTGGCTCGCCGCCCAAGGCTGGTGCAACGGCAATGTCGGCATGATGGGGATCAGCTGGGGCGGGTTTAACGGCCTGCAAGTGGCGGCCCATAATCCCGAAGCTCTCAAGGCGGTTATCACCCTGTGTTCGACCGTGGACCGTTTCGCCGATGACATTCATTACAAGGGCGGGTGCCTTTTGAATGAAAACCTGGGCTGGGGGGCGACGATGTGGGCCTATTCCAGCCGCGCGCCCGACCCTGCCTTGCGTGCCGACTGGCGCGAAATGTGGCTGGAAAGGCTAAAGGCCGAACCGTTTCTTCCATCCTTGTGGCTGCGCCACCAGTCGCGCGATGCCTATTGGAAACAGGGGTCGGTGATCGAGGATTATGCCGCGATCAAGGCCAAGGTTCTGGCCGTGGGCGGTTGGGGCGATGCCTATAAAAACGCGGTTCCCCAATTGGTAGAAGCCCTGCCCGGTGCCAAGGGTATCGTGGGCCCTTGGGTGCATAAATACCCCCATTTCGCGATCCCCGAACCGCGCATCGGTTTCTTGCAAGAAGCGCTGCGCTGGTGGGACCGCTGGCTGAAAGACATCGACACCGGCGTCGAGGACGACCCCGATTATCGCGCCTATCTGATGGACGGAATGCGCCCCGCGACATGGGTGCTGGAACGCCCCGGCCGCTGGATTGCCGAAGACACCGGTGCCACATCGCATTTGCCGGTCCAGTCGCTGCACCTGACAGACGCAGGGCTTGCCGCCGAACCGGCCTCGCTGAACGCGACGGTCGCGTCACCCGCCCATTGCGGTGCCAGCGCCGGTGAATACTGCGCGATCTGGCTGGGCCCCGAAATGCCCGGCGACCAGCGACAAGACGATGCGCTTTCCACCACCTTTGACACCGGACCGCTGGCCAAAGACATGGACATCGTCGGCGCGCCGCGCATCACCTTGCGGTTGTCTTGCGACAAACCCCAAGGGCAGATCGCGGTCCGGCTGAACCACATCCACCCCGACGGGGCCAGCGCGCGCATCACCTATGGGGTGCTGAATCTCAGCTACCGAAACAGCGCCGAAAACCCCGCCGCAATGCAGCCGGGCAAGGCCGAAGACATCAGCTTTGCTCTGGATCACATCGCCTACCGCGTACCGGCAGGGCACAGTTTACGCGTGTCTATTTCAACCGCTTACTGGCCGCTGATCTGGCCCAGCCCCGATGCCGCGACGCTGACGCTGACGGCAGGCGACATTGCCCTGCCCCAACGCCCCACGACCGGAGGTGACGAATATACATTCCCGCCCCCCACCGCTGCGGCCCCGTGGGAAACCGAAACCTTGCGCCCCGAAAACCACATCCGGCGGCAGGAAACCGATATGGTCACGGGCGATGTATCGCTCGTGATCGAGGACGATTTCGGCAAGGTAAAGGACGCCGATCACGGCTTGATCGCAGGGTCTGTCGCGCGCGAACGCTGGACCATCAACCCCGCAGATCCGCTGAGTGCGACCGGCACATGTCACTGGACCGAAGAGCTTGAGCGGGACGGCATCAGATTGCGCACCGAAACCCATTCGAGAATGTGGTCTGACGCCACGACCTTTTTTCTGACCGCGCGGCTCGAAGCGTATCAAGACGACGAGCTGATCTATGAACGTGACTTGGAGGATGGCGTTAAGCGACACTTCATGTAATAAAGTCGTCATAAACTACAAGGTATTAACCCTTGCGACAAAAAAGAAAATGCGCAAACGTAAGGCAGAAAAACAAAGATGCCTCAATGTAGGTGCAGATAATAAAATCACCAAAACAGGGAGATATGATCATGGATGATCAACTGAAATACATGACCGGCCAAGTGGCCAAAGGCACGATGACCCGCCGCGAATTCGTGGGCCGCGCTGCTGCTTTGGGTGTGACGGCTGCTGTCGCGAACTCGATGCTGGCGGGCAATGCCCAAGCCGCCGCGCACGAGGCTCCGGTCCGGGGTGGCTCGCTCAAGATCGGCTCGTCGGGTGGTGAATCCACCAACACGCTTGACCCGGCACTGACCGCATCCGAAGTACCTTTGGACAACCTGCGCCACCTGTACGAAACCCTCGTCGAAGTCGACCCGAGCGGCTCTGTAGAACCCCGGATGGCCGAAAGCTATGAAGCCTCCGCCGATGCGAAAACATGGGCGTTCAAGATCCGTAAGGGCATCCAGTTCCACAACGGCAAGGACATGACCCCCGAGGACGTGCTGAAAACCATGCAGCGCCATTCGAACGAAGACAGCCAGTCGGGTGCTTTGGGCATCATGCGCGGCATTTCCGGCATGAAGGTCGATGGCGACAACTTTATCGTCGAACTCGAAGTAGGCAACGCTGACCTTCCCTATCTGATGGCCGACTATCACCTGATGATCCAGCCCGATGGCGGCATGGACAACCCCGGTGCCGGTATCGGTACAGGCCCTTACACGCTCGAAGTTGACGAACCCGGTGTGCGCCACGGCTTTAGACGCAACGAAAACTACTGGGATGCCGACAACCGCGGCTTTACCGACTATAACGAAGTGCTGGTGCTGAACGACGCGACTGCGCGTACTGCGGCGTTGCAATCCGGTCAGGTCAACATGATCAACCGCGTTGACCCAAAGGTTGCGGCCCTGCTGGACCGTGCGCCGAACCTGAGCGTTAAATCCGTGTCCGGTCGCGGTCACTACGTGTTCATCGCCCATATCGACACGGCACCGTTTGACAACAACGACCTGCGTATGGCGCTGAAATACGCGATCAACCGTGAAGAAATGGTCGACAAAATCCTGCGCGGCTATGGCTCCATCGGGAACGACATGCCGATCAACGCATCCTATCCGTTGTTTGACGCATCCATTCCACAGCGCGAACATTCCATCGAAAAGGCGAAAGAATTCTACGCCAAGTCCGGTCACGATGGCAGCCCGATCATCCTGCGCGTTGCCGATGGTGCCTTCCCCGGTGCCGTGGATGCCGCGTCGCTGTTCCTCGAATCCGCCAAAGCAGCCGGTATCCCGCTGGAAATCAAGCGCGAGCCTAACGATGGTTACTGGTCCGAAGTGTGGAACAAGCAGCCGTTCTGTGCATCCTACTGGGGTGGCCGTCCGGTTCAGGACCAGATGTATTCGACAGCGTACCTGTCGACCGCAGACTGGAACGACACCCGTTGGAAGCGCCCTGAATTCGACGCGATGCTGCTTGAGGCACGTGCCGAACTGGACGAAGCCAAGCGCAAGGCGATCTATTCCCAAATGGGCAGCATGTTGCGTGACGAAGGCGGCCTGATCCTGCCAATGTTCAACGACTTTGTTGACGGTGTTGCCAATAATGTTGGCGGCTGGATCGAAGACCCGAACGCGGAGCTGATGAACAACAAAGCGCCGATCAAATGCTGGGTCAAAGACGCTTAAGGGTACCATTAGATGCACCCGATATTGAAACTGATCGCCCAACGCTTAGCGTTGGGCCTTCTGCTCCTCCTTGCCGCGTCGGTCCTGATTTTCGCAGGCACCTCGATTTTGCCCGGTGACGTGGCACAATCCATATTAGGCCAATCTGCCACCCCCGAAGCATTGGCGAACCTGCGCCGCGAACTTGGGCTGAACGACCCCGCCGTCACCCGCTATTTCTCATGGCTGGGCGGTGTGTTGCAGGGCGATCTGGGCACGGCCCTGACCAATGGCCGCGACATCGCGGAAAGCCTTGGCGGACGTTTGAAAAACACCCTTTTCCTTGCCTTCTGGGCGGCCGCTATTTCGGTCCCGCTGGCAATCTTCCTTGGGCTACTGGCGGTGCGCTACAAAGACCGCTGGCCCGACAAGCTGATCTCGGCGGTGACGCTGACGACCATTTCGATCCCCGAATTCATGATTGGCTATGTGCTGATCTATTGGGTGGCGATCAAATGGCGGATGTTTCCGTCAGTGGCGATCATCAACGACAGCATGACCCTTGGGGCCAAGCTGAACGCGATTGCGATCCCTGTGATGGTGCTGACGCTGGTGGTGTTGGCGCATATGATGCGCATGACCCGCGCCGCGATCCTGAACGTGATGCAATCGGCCTATATCGAGACGGCTGAACTCAAAGGTCTGGGGATGCTCAAGATCATCCGCAAGCACGCTTTCCCGAATGCCATCGCCCCCATCGTCAACGTGGTCATGCTGAACCTGGCCTATCTGGTGGTCGGCGTTGTCGTGGTCGAAGTTGTGTTCGCCTATCCCGGCATGGGTCAGTACCTTGTGGACCACGTCAGCAAACGTGACGTGCCCGTGGTGCAGGCTTGCGGCCTGATCTTTGCTGCCGTCTATATCGGTCTGAACCTGATTGCCGACATCGTGTCGATCCTTGCCAACCCAAGGCTGAGGCATCCCAAATGAGTTCAGTGCATTTTTCCCCGAAAAAATACGCTGTGCGCGACCAATCGTTCTTGCGAGGCAAAAGCGCAGCGAAACACCCAGTCTCCGCAACGTCACTGAACTTTAGAACCCTGTCATCGAAAGGGTTTCGCCCATGAAGAACATCCCCATATCCGCAATGATCGGCCTGTTCTTTACCGGCATCTATTTCCTGATGGCAGTCTTTGCCCCGTGGATCGCCCCCTATGGCATGGCCGAAGTCGTCGGCGATGTGTGGGAGCCTTCCTCGAGTGAGTTCCTGCTGGGCACCGACAGCATCGGCCGCGACCTGCTGAGCCGGATGATCTATGGCGGGCAAACCACGATCTTTATCGCCACCGCGGCCACCATCCTCAGCTTTACGCTGGGATCTGTCATGGGTTTCTTTGCTGCGGTTTCAGGCGGCTGGGTGGATCAGACGCTGTCGCGCTTTGTTGATCTGATCATGTCGATCCCGTCGCTGATCTTTGCGCTGGTCGTCTTGTCGGTCATGCCCACAACCGTGCCGATCCTGATCTTACTGATGGGCCTGCTCGACAGCACCCGCGTGTTCCGTCTGGCGCGCGCCGTGGCCGTGGACATCACCGTGATGGATTATGTCGAAGCCGCCCGCCTGCGTGGCGAGAAAATCGGCTGGATCATCTTCCGCGAGACCCTGCCCAATGCTTTGTCCCCGCTGGTCGCTGAAATGGGCCTGCGCTTTATCTTTGCGGTTCTGTTCGTCTCGACCTTGTCGTTCCTTGGTCTGGGCGTTCAACCGCCGCAGGCTGATTGGGGCGGCATCGTGAAAGAGAACAAGGAAGGCATCAACTATGGCATCCAAGCGGCGCTGTATCCCGCCTATGCGATTGCGACGCTGTGCATCTCGATCAACCTTGTTGCGGATTGGATTTTGAACCGAACCACATCGCTGAAAGGGGGCCGGGGATGACCGAACCGCTGCTGAAAGTCCGCGGCCTGAAAATCGGCGCGACGGCCTATCCTCCCGGGGAAAAACCCGTTGCGATCAAAATCGTGCATGGTGTGGATTTCGACCTTGAGGCCGGCAAGGTGCTGGGCCTGATCGGTGAATCCGGTGCCGGAAAATCCACCATCGGTCTGGCGGCAATGGCCTATGGTCGTGGCGGTGTTGAAATCACCGGCGGCGAAGTCTGGGTCAACGGGCGTAATATCCTCAAGGAAAACCTGCGCAACCTGCGGCGTCTGCGCGGGGCCGAAGTGACCTATGTCTCGCAATCGGCAGCGGCCTCGTTCAACCCCGCCAAAAAGATCATGGAACAGGTGACCGAAGCGGCCATCTTCCAGAATAAATTCACCAAGGCCGAGGCCGAGGCGCGCGCGATCGAGCTGTTTTCCAAGCTGGGCCTGCCCGACCCTGAAACCATCGGCAACCGTTATCCGCATCAGGTGTCCGGCGGGCAGTTGCAACGCTGCATGACGGCGCTGGCGCTATGCCCCGAACCCGATCTGGTGGTGTTCGACGAACCGACGACAGCGCTGGATGTCACCACGCAAATCGACGTGCTGGCCGCGATCAAGGAAGCGATTGCCGCAACCGGTGTGGCCGCCCTTTATATCACCCACGATCTGGCCGTTGTGGCACAGGTCAGCGATCACATCATGGTGCTGCAACAGGGCGATATGGTCGAATACGGCACGGTCGATCAGATCATCAACCACCCGCAAGAAGACTACACCAAGGCGCTGGTTTCTGTCCGGTCGATCGACCATCAGGAAAAGACCCCGACTGACACGCCTGTGCTGCGGGTGGAGAATGTGACGGCGCGTTATCAGGGCACCAATTTCGACGTTCTCAAGAATATCAACGTCGATATCCACCCCGGCCAGACCTTGGCCGTTGTCGGTGAATCAGGCTCCGGCAAATCGACACTGGCCCGCGTGATCACCGGCTTGCTGCCGCCCAGCGACGGGCAGATCACCTTTGACGGACGGGTATTGAACCCCGAACTGGCGACCCGCCCCATCGAAGACCTGCGTGAAATGCAGATGATCTATCAGATGGCCGACACCGCCATGAACCCGCGCCAGACCGTGGGCACCATCATCGGTCGGCCGCTGGAATTCTATTTCGGCCTGAAAGGCAAAGCCAAGCAAAAGCGCATTCAGGAATTGCTGGACGAGATCGAATTGGGCGACGGTTTTCAGGACCGCTATCCTGCGGAACTGTCGGGCGGTCAAAAGCAACGGGTGTGCATTGCGCGCGCGCTTGCGGCCAAACCCAAGCTGATCATCTGCGACGAGGTCACATCGGCCCTTGATCCGCTGGTCGCGGATGGCATTCTCAAGCTGTTGCTGAACCTGCAAAAGATCGAAGACGTCGCCTATCTGTTCATCACCCACGATCTGGCGACGGTGCGTGCCATCGCTGACAGCATCGCGGTGATGTATCAGGGCAAGGTTGTGCGCTACGGGCCGAAAAGTCAGGTGCTGGCACCGCCCTTTGATGATTACACCGACCTGCTGCTCAGCTCGGTTCCGGAGATGAAAATCGGCTGGCTGGAAGAAACCATCGAAAGCCGCCGTATGGAAAGCGCCGGGAATTAGGGACGCCGGATTTTTTAAAAAATCCGGACCGGAAAATTCGAATTTTCCGACCAACCTCGCAAATGTAGGACCAGACCATGGACAAGAAACTGCTGCTGATCATCCTTGACGGTGTCCCTTACCGCAACTTCCGCCGTCTGTTCGGCAACCTCGAAGGTTGGGTCGATAGTGGCGATGCCCGTGTCTGGAAACAGCGCGCCGTGCTGCCGTCGATCTCGGCCTCGTGCTATGCGTCGATCCACACGGGCGTGGCCCCGGCCGAGCATGGCTGCACCGGCAATGGCAATGTATTCCGCCTGAAGCACAAGGATGTGTTTTCGCAAACCCGTACCGCTGGTGGTGTCACGGGGGCTGTCGCGCATTCCTTCTGGTCCGAGTTCTTCAACCGCCATCCTTTCGATTTTGTCCGCGACATCGAATATGATGAACCCGACAGCGACACGATCAACCACGGGCGTTTCCACACCATGACCGGCTATGGGCTGATCAACCAGATGACGCCGTCTGACGTCGATCTGTTCGGCACGCTGACCAATCTGGCACAGCGGTTCGACCTGAACTACGGCATGTTGCATACCTGCACGCTCGACAGCATGGGCCACCGGTTTTTCCACGATTGTCAGGAAATGGATCACGCCTGCGCGGTGATGGACGAGATGCTGGCCCCCTTTATCCCCCGGTGGCGTGCGATGGGCTACGAGGTCATCGTGACGGCCGATCACGGGCAGGATGAACGCGGCCACCATGGCGGGCGCAGCGCCTTGCAGCAGGAAACCGCGCTGTATTACTTTGGCGATGCGACAGGCCCGTCAGCGGATACGGTGATCGACCAGTTGCAGCTTGCACCGACCATTCTGGGCCGGCTCGGGGCCCCTGTCGCCGACACCATGAAAGCGAAATCGTTTCTAAGCTAGGGGCGCGTTGCAGGCCATTCCCCTGCCCCCAGTCGGCTGATCGCGTCCACGATCCGATCAAAGAATGCAGCCGCCTTGCGTGACATCACGCGGGCGCGCAGGCAGCCATGGACCAGCCCTGCCTCCTCGATCCAGATCGCCTGCCCGCCAGCCGCCAGAATGGCATCGCGGTAGGCTTCGCCGTCGCTGGACAGCGGATCGCATTCGGCCGTGATCATGACGCTGGGCGGCAATCCGGTGAAATCCGTATCGTGCAGCGGTGCGTAGCGTGGATCATCCTTTGGCGGCTCCCCACCGGAGCGGACCTTTTGATAGAATTCCATATCCGCGACCGTCAGCTGGGGCGCATTGGCGTGGCGGATATAGCTGCCTTGCGTCCGGTCCCCGCCAAGCCCCGGATAGATCAGTACCTGCCCCCTGATGCGCCCGTCAACGCGGCCACGGGCATGATGGGCGACAGCGGCAGCTAGATTACCACCCGCGCTGTCACCGGCTAGCACAATGTCACCGGGGTAAGCGGCGGCGATGGCCTCGAACGCGCCATAGGCATCGTTGAAACAGCCGGGGAAAATCACTTCGGGGGCCAAACCGTAATCGACCGAGATCACGCGGTATCCGGACCGTGCACAGATTTCGGCGCAGACATCATCATGGCTGTCCAGTCCGCCCACAACGAACCCGCCGCCGTGGTAATAAACGACCGTGATGTCGGATGCGCCGACCTCGTAAAAGCGACATGGGACGCCAGCACAAGCTGCGTCCCATGTTTTTACCCCGTCAGGGTGGGTTTGGTGAAAAGCAGCGCACATCCTGTTATAGACCGCGCGCTGGTCTTCGATTGTCAGCCCGACCGCGTCTGGTGGATAGAATTCATCGGACCGGTTCATATAGGCCCAGATTTCATCGTCCAGCAGAACGCGATAGTCGGGTTGGCTCATGCGGCTTCCCAGCCGAAGGTGAACACATCCAGAATTTTGCCGACATCGGCCTCGGATGCGCCATTCATGGTGATTTGTGCCACCAGACCGCGTTTTTTGTCATCGGTCACCGAAGCCACACGTGCGGCAGAACCGGTGCTTTCCAGCGTCTCGTTAAAGATGCGGGTGATCGCCATTTTACGCAGGTCAGGCTTGAAGATCTTGCCCACAGCCGTTTTGGGCAGTTCGGGCATGATCGTCATGTGCTTGGGCTGCGCCGCGCGTTCCTGAACCCTTTCCTTGCAGAAATCGAGCAGCTCCTGCTCGGTCACGGAGGCACCGCCGACCAGTTCGACAAAGGCGCAAGGCACTTCGCCTGCATGGGAATCGGGTTGGCCGATCGCACCGGCAAAGGCTACGGCCTCGTGGCCCAGCAATGCTTCTTCGATCTCGGCGGGGTCGATGTTGTGACCACCGCGAATGATCAGGTCTTTGGCGCGGCCCGTGATCCACAGGTATTTATCTGCATCGATACGGCCCAGATCGCCTGTGCGCAGGTATTTGTCGAAATAATACAGGTCTTTGTTCTTGTCGGCTTCGGTATAGGTGTTGCCCGCATAGACACCGGGGTTCGAGATGCAAATCTCGCCGATCTCGTCCACGCCTGCTTCGACCGGGCCATCATTGGTGCCTTTGATGATCTTTACATCCGTGTAGGGGAAGGTGATCCCGATGCTGCCGACCTTGCGCACGCCATCGGTCGGGTTCGACGACACCAGACAGGTTGCCTCGGTCAGACCGTAGCCTTCGATCAGGGTGATGCCGGTTGCCTTTTCAAAGCGGCGGAACAGTTCCAGCGGCAGCGGCGCGGACCCCGAAAACGCGGTTTTCACGGTGGAGATATCCGCATCAATCGGGCGCTGCATCTTGGCCGAAATGGCTGTGGGCACGGTGATGATAAAGGTGATCTTCCAGCGTTCAACCAGCTTCCAGAAGTTGTCAAACACGCCTTCGCCACGATAGCCCTGCGGCGTCGGGAACACGACATGTGCACCGGATGTTACCGCCGCCATCAAGATCACGTGGCAGGCGAAAACGTGGAACAGCGGCAGCGGACACATGATGTTGTCGTTTTCGGTGTACAGCAACGTGTGACCCAGCCAGCCGTTATAGACCATGCCGGAATATTTATGCTGTGCGACCTTGGGCATGCCCGTGGTGCCACCGGTGTGGAAATAGAATGCCACGCGGTCTTCTTGCGGATCATCAAAGGTCAGCTCGACAGGTTGCTTGGAAAGCGCGGTGTTGAAGTTGTGATACTTCGCATGGTTGCTGACCGTCTGCTTGGGGCGGATCATCGGGACGATCCATGACTTTGGCGCGGTCAGATAGCGGCACAGATCAACCTCAAGCACGTGCTTTACGTTCGGGGCCAGGGCGACAGCCGCAGCGGTTTTCTGCGCCACATCTGTTTTCGGGAAGGGCCGCAAGGTCACCACGACCTTGGCATTGGTTTCGCGCAGGATCGATCCGATCTGCTCGGCCTCAAGCAGCGGGTTGATGGGGTTCGCGATCCCAGCAACAGACCCACCCAGCAACGTAATGACCGTTTCGTTACAGTTCGGCAGCACATAGGCCACGACATCCGTCGGACCAACGCCCAGCGAACGGAACAGGTTTGCCGCCCGCCCGACTTGACCGCGCAGTTGCGACCATGTCAGCGTTTCCGCGTGGTCCTTGGGACCGGAAAACAACTGATAGCTGATGGCGTTATGATTTGGAAATTTGCCAGCCGTATTGCTGAGCAAACTCCACATGGTTTTGGCGACGTCGCGGTCAGCCCACGGCATTTCTGCCTCGATTGCATTACGGTCTTCGACCCCGGCAAATGACATAGTAATCCTCCCTTTGGTGCGGTTTGCCCGCATCCAGTTATTCCCTGCCGCCAAGGATGATGGCTAAATTTGGATTTCGCAAGCGCCAGACGGTGTTGGAACGTTGCGTCAGCGGCGTTTCTGGCGCGCAAAATGCAAAAAAGAGCGGCAGAAAATATCTGCCGCTCTTTTGATGTGTCCGATTTGGCACTCCCGGTCGGGAAGGCTGCCGGATTACTTTGCTGGAATACGCAGCATTTGACCCGGATAGATCTTGTCTGGGTGCTTCAGCATCGGCTTGTTGGCCTCGAAAATCTCTTCGTAGCGTGCGCCATTGCCAAGGGTCTTGGCCGCGATCGCCCAAAGCGTGTCACCCTTTTCAACGGTGTGGAATGTGCCGTCACCGTCACCACCGGTCATGTCTTCTTCGACGGCTGCAACACCTTCGACGTTGCCAACTGCCAGAATGACTTTTTCTTTCATCTCTTGGCTGACAGCATTGCCCTTGACGGTAACTTTGTCCCCATCAACCTGAATATCCAGACCTTCGGCATCGAGGCCCAGTTCCTTCAGCTCATCCTGCAAGGCAGCGCCTGTTACTTCTTTGCTATCGCCGCCGCCAAATACTTTTTTGCCGGCATCTTTTACGAAACTCCACAAACCCATGTTGATCTCCTTTTGGCTTCAATTCGCGTGATTGTTTCCACTTTAACGGAAGATTAACAAGTGTTTTATTCAGCAGCGATACCGTCGGTGAACTGCAATCGGGCCAGACGCGCATAAAGCCCGCCCTTGCCGACCAGTTCATCATGAGTGCCTGTGTCGACAATCTTGCCTGCTTCCAGCACGACAATGCGGTCGGCCTTTTTCACAGTCGCCAGGCGGTGCGCGACGATCAGGGTCGTGCGGTCCTCGCTCAGCTTGTCGACGGCTGCCTGCACCGCGCGTTCGCTTTCGGCATCCAGCGCGCTGGTGGCCTCGTCCAACAGCAACACGGGCGCGTCGCGCAAAATGGCGCGGGCAATCGCGATGCGTTGTTTTTGCCCCCCCGACAGCATCACGCCGCGTTCGCCAAGGTAGCTGTCATAGCCTTCGGGCAAGGCGCTGATAAACTGGTGTGCGGCCGCAGCTTCGGCGGCTGCGATGATTTCGGCATCGGTCGCGTCGGGGCGGCCAAAGCGGATGTTTTCCCGCGCGGAGGCCGCAAAGATCACCGGATCTTGGGGGACAAGCGCGACCGAGCGGCGGAAAGTATCCCGCGTCACATCGCGCAGATCGACGCCATCAAGGGTGATCCGGCCCGACTGGGGATCATAGAACCGCAGGATCATCTGGATGATCGTTGTCTTGCCTGCCCCCGACGGGCCGACAAAGGCAACGGTTTCGCCCGGATTGATCGTCAGGTTCACGCCATCCAGCGCCTGCACGCCGGGGCGGGCGGGATAGGCAAAATGCACGTCTTCAAACGCGATACGGCCCGCGACAGGGGCGGGCAATGCCGTCGATGTGGCAGGGTCGCGCACGTCGTCATTGGTTTGCAGCAATTCGACCAGACGTTCGGTGGCCCCCGCCGCGCGCTGCAATTCGCCCCAGATTTCCGACAATGCGGCAACGCCGCCTGCCACCATCACGGTATAGATCACGAATTGCACCAAGGCACCGGGGGTCATATCGCCCGCGCGCACATCGCGTGCGCCCATCCACAACACCCCGACAACGCCGGCAAAGACCAGGAAAATAACGATGACGGTCATCAGAGCCCGCGTCTTGATCCTGCGGCGTGCGGCGTCAAAGGACGCTTCGGTCATCTGTGCGAATTGCGCGCGGCTGGCGGCCTCGTGGGTAAAGGCCTGCACGGTCTGCACCGCACTCAGGCTTTCGGAGGCGTTGCCCGAACTTGCTGCGATCCAATCCTGGTTTTCGCGGCTCATCACCCGCAGCTTGCGCCCCAGCACCAGGATAGGCACAACCACAGCCGGAACCAGCAACAACACCATCCCCGTCAGCTTGGCCGAGGTGATCAGCATCAGGATCAACCCGCCGCTAAAGATCAGTACATTACGCAGCGCAATGGATACCGACGACCCGATCACGGACAGGATCAGGGTTGTGTCGGTGGTGATCCGGCTCAGAACTTCTCCGGTCATGATGCGTTCATAAAACGACGGGCTCATCCCGATCACACGGTCGAACACGGCCTTGCGAATGTCGGCAACAACCCGTTCGCCAAAGCGCGTGACCAAGGCATAGCGCAGCCCGGTTCCCACCGCCAAAAGCGCCGCAATCGCGAGGGCCGCGACAAAATAATGGTCCAGCAACTGCTCGCCGCTGCTAAAGTTATCAATCACCCGACGCACGGCCAATGGCAGCATCAGCGAAATCATCGCCGTGCTGATCAGGGCCAGAATCGCTGCGATCATCAGGCCGCGATAGGGGGCCAGAAACGGGGCAAGCGCACGCAAGGCACCCAGTTCGCGGGATTTTTCGCGTTCTTCTTGGGCGGGTGCGGGCGTGGGTTTGCGAGCCATGGGAATTCCTTTTCATGCTCCCGTGTCATCGCCTGCACGGCGCATGGGGTCAAGGCCCGACAAAGGCATCATATCTGCGGCAAACCACAGCACGAAGTATTTTCACAACGGGATACTGGAGCGGGCGGAGGGAATCGAACCCTCATCTTCAGTTTGGAAAACTGCGGCGCAAAACCTGATTAATCAAATGTATTGAATTGGTTAATCAATGAGAACTTCGGGCTTAGTAGGTAATGTGTCGGAAATGAATTTCTGGAGCGGGCGGAGGGAATCGAACCCTCATCTTCAGTTTGGAAAACTGAGGTCTTAACCATTACACAACGCCCGCTCGACAAAAGCGTTAGTATTTCATACCTGTATGGGCGTCAAGTAAGCCATGAAGGATAAGCAAAAAAGATCTACGATCCAACAGCCTCTTCCGGCCCAAAACCGCCATTTACGATAGCAATCTGATGCTGTGGTGCGGTCCGCCAGGCCGGACACTCCTCCTCAGATAGCTCCTCTGTGGAAACACCGTTGTGGATGGAGACCGACATTACCGGAAAATCCGCGTTGCCAAGCTGTTTAACTTCTCGAAAGAGTACACGGTTTTTGACGATGCTCAAGCCAGAAGGAAGCAGCCCAATCCAGTCAACGCCACAGTCTTTGTAGCTGTCAAATATGGATTGTCCATCCAGCATTACGTTATCTATTCACCCAGCAGCCGATCAGGCGACCAAATCAGGGCGGCGAGTCTGGAATAGAGCTCGGATCGCTTCTCCATCTCAGTCAGCCCAAACTCCTCCAGCGGTTTGAACTCAAGCCCGTGTCTTTGCAGTGTCTGCCGGAAACCAGGGTTCTTGTCATAAAACGCTTCGTGCAGCGATTGGGTCAGGGCGTTGGCCTTGAGGTAATGCGGCAGCTTTTCAGCGTAGGTCATGTCGCTCAGGCTCGCGTTGATCTTTTTGGGCAGCAGTAACAGCCCCCCGATATGATTGCGGGTGCGGTCAAAGTCTCCCTGTTGGTCAAACACATCCGCGAACCGGTCATAGTGATTGGCCCAAATGTGTTCGACCTCATACGCGTTCTTGCCTGACCGAACGATGTAATCCTCGTATTTTCCTGGCACACCTGATTGTTGTTCCAGCCAATCGGTGAAGCGGGCGAGTTGGCGGTGGACCGCTTTGGACGTGTATTGGCTCAGGTGAACCGGTTTGGAAAAGTCGATCTCGGACATCTCGTGCTTCAACTGGTCGTGCAGGATGGTGCGAACTTCAGACAGGGTTTTGCCACGGATGCTCCGGATCACAAGGAACACTGCATACGACATGGTGGAATAGCTATTGGATTTGAAATTCCAGAAGCGCAGGTTTAGCCAGGAGTCGAGAAAACCAGCAATGACCCCAACCTTGGCGGTGGCCGTGTCCTTGTCATCCTCTGGCATGACTGCTGCGAGGGTCACATGATGTTGAAGTGTGAACCCCGCATCCGCGACATAGCGGACGCTTTCCAACCCGTCCATACGTGTGGTGGCCGCATCCAAGAGCCGCAGATAAAGGGCTGCATAGTAGCGGAAATTTTGCATAACGAACTGATAAAAGTCAGTGCTTTGGTTCAGCCCCAGATCAGCGGAATGGTTTCTGATCCAGCGATGGTATTCGGTGCCGATCAGATCGAAGTCTTCAGGCTTGGCGTCTTTCTTTCGTTCCCTGATCTTCTGTGCGTATTGCGACCGCAGCCACGCCTTGAAGAAATCGGAGTCGGTTTCCTTGCCGTGTTCCGCAAAAAGCGCCAGATATTTTTTGATGAGCTTGTCAGCCTCAAGCCGCTTTTCGACGTTGTCGATGTTGGCCAGCAGGTAGCCTTTGAGCATATCAGTCGGGGTCAGGGACAGGCCACGGTCGTTCATGGTCTCAAAGATAGTGTAAGCGTCCTCATCCGCATACGCGATGATCTCGATCAGCTTCACCTTGCGCATCAGCCAATAGATGAACAGCGGCAAAGCATCGCCTTGGAGTTCCTCGGGGAATAGCTCGCCGAGGTCTTGGTAACGGGCTGTCAGGTTGCGAACTGACTCCGATGCGTCATCAGTATTGAAGGGCGTATTATTGAACAATGCCTCCATACAGTCATTGCGTTCAGGCACATCCATCTTGAATTTTTTTTCGCCAAAATCGTCGGCATAGATCATTGACTGGATGGAGACCGTTTTCTCTTGGCCCTGCTGGAGGTTGTTCAAATAGATCAATAGGATCGACAGTGATGTCATCCTCTGCTGGCCGTCCACAATGTGCCGGACGTCATCGTTCTGGCTGACAACGATTGGTCTTGTCACGGTTACGTTCCGGTCTCTCAACTCATTTATGCGGCCTTTCGTTCGAATGCCAAGGGGCTTTTCCCGCCGAGCGATGAGTGACGTCGGCGTGGATTATAGAAGCCATTGATATACTGGAATATCGCGCCTTCTGCCTGGCGGCGTGTGTCCCAACGATTGCGCCAGATCAGCTCTGCCTTGATGGATTTGAAGAATGTCTCAACCATCGCATTGTCGTAACAATTGCCCTTGCCGCTCATCGAGACCTTGAAGCCGTGCTTTGACAGGCGGCGCTGATACTCGTTGGAACAGTATTGCGACCCGCGATCCGTATGGTGAATGCAGCCTTCGGGCGGTTGCCGTAGCGCCACAGCCATGTCCAACGCCCGGATCGCCAAATCCCGTTTCATGCGGTTGCTGACAGCCCAGCCGATGACGCGGCGAGAGTAGAGGTCGAGGATGACAGCCAGATATAGCCAGCCTTCGCTGGTCCAGATGTAACTTATATCACCGGCCCATTTCTGGTTCGGGCCATCCGCAGTGAAGTCCTGATCCAGCAGGTTGGGCGCGATGTTGAACGTGTGATCGCTATCTGTTGTGACCTTATATTTTTGGGTCCTGACGACCTTGATGCCGTTCTCGCGCATCAAACGGCCCACACGCCCGTGGCCGACGCTCAGCCCCAGTTCTTGCAGTTCTTCAGTCATCCGTGGGCGTCCGTAGCTTTGCAGGCTAAGCCGATGCTGCTCACGGATGTGGGCGAGAAGTACCATATCATCTCGCTGCCGTTGGCTCATTGGGCGTATCCGCCACGCACGAAACCCACGAGACGTGACCTGCATGATACGGCAGAGAAATTCTACGGGCCAAGCTTCCTTCCAGGCGTCGATGAAGGCGAACCTCACCGGCTTTCGCCTGCAAAGAAGATTGCCGCCTTTTTTAGCACTTCCCTCTCCTCGCGCAGTAGCCGGACTTCTTTGCGAAGGCGGATGTTTTCCTTCTCAACATCCTCATGCGGCCCAGACATCAGATCGTCGTGCTGATGTTGCTGAACCCACTTGTTCAGCGTGGAGACGCCAACCCCTAAATCCGATGAAAGCTGCGGGCGCGTTAAGCCGCTGGTCGTCGCCATTCGCACAGCATCACGCCGAAACTCGTCTGTGTATCGCTTTGCCATTCCTTATCTCCTTCATAGCAAACATTGCTCGAAAGAGACCGGAACTAAAACGGGGCAAGACCAATCCAGGGCGTCTTGGTCCAATTCCCCATGCCAACACTTAGTTTGACTTTGATTGTTGGCATGGCCAAGATCGCAGGCACCTGCTCCAGCCAAGCCTTAAGGTTTCGCATCGCTGAGCCAAGTTCATCGTCAACCGCGAATGAGCCAGTGCGCTTCTCGTCATAAGTCTTCATGAAATGGGAAAGCAATTGCGCAAATTCTGTGGTCTGCGGGTTTTCCAATCGCGATACATCGGACGGCTTTTGCCAAACTCTGTCGATGAGAGGTTCGAAAAGACGTGCCATTTCAGTGATCTCAACGGTCAAGTCGGCTTGATCTACTGCATCGCCCTGAAGATACCGACTGATCGTCCCGGCGGAATTCTTCTTCCCATCAGCTGACCGTAGATACCGCGTCCACTCTTTTAGATTAGGGAAGTCACTCTGGCTTGGGGGCAAGCGATGTTTGAATCGATAGTACCAATTGCCAGACGCTTCGATGTCGTGCTGAATGCCAGTAGCCTCAGCGGTCTCTGGCAATGGCAACTGTTCAAAAACAATTGGCGCAGCCTTTCGAACAATTTCTTTGACGGTCTGTTGAGAAAAATCACTGGGCGAAACACATGCACCAAAACCGTATTCAATGCCTCGCTCAGACACAATCATGAAGAGTTGAGGCATACCAGCGAGATCCTTTGCATTCTCGCGTGGCGAAACAGAAAACCAAAGGTCCTTTGGAATATAGCTTCGGACACCGCTGTTGATATTGAAGCCTGACGTCATTTTGACATCAAATTTTTCCGAGTTCGTCAATTTGGACTTCAAAAGGTCACCGAGTGCCTTCAGGCTTGATGAAACGCTTACATAGGCTGCGCGCTCTTCATCAGTGAGTTCTGCATATCGCTTTTTGGATCGCGAACTAGCAATTAGGCTGATATCTTCGGATGTAATTGATCCGACATCGGAGGCATC
Organism: Sulfitobacter sp. SH22; assembly: GCF_965641905.1. NCBI lineage: Bacteria > Pseudomonadati > Pseudomonadota > Alphaproteobacteria > Rhodobacterales > Roseobacteraceae > Sulfitobacter > Sulfitobacter sp. SH22. Next base: position 57,633 of record NZ_OZ282573.1, on the reverse strand, counting down.
AGCAGCCTGACCGTCGCCGGCGTCTGGACCTACGGCAGAAAACTTGAAACCGAGTGCTTCAAGCGGTTGTTGGACTGCGTCTTCGCCTCCAGAAAAATCGCCACTGGTAACCAGTCCATCTTCCGGAAACTGTATCCGATGAGCAGCCCCATAGATTGCCTTGGAATCGTATTGGCGACCGTTCGACATGATAAAGTACCTTAAGGCTGGACCGAATCCGTACTTTTTCAAAAAGGCATCTCTGCCGATTTGATCGAATTCATCCATTGCCGCTTCTACAGCACTTCTTTCAGTGACACGCCTTACCATTCTGATTGGATACCTTGTTTTTCTGCTCTTGTGCGGGATCGGCTGATATCACAGCAAATACGCTGCCCTCCCCAAGCAAAAGACCGGCTGCGCTTCCTAAGGTCAAGCATCATGATTGAATGGTGTGTTTAGGCAGATGGGCTCGTTTGCCAGTTTTGAGTAGGATGACCGGTGCCTTCTCGTGGACAAGGGAAACGCCTTTTAGTTCAAAAGGCCAGCAAATCCGCCTCTTTCAATCTCTTGTTTTCGACATGAACGCATTTCTTAGACTTTTTTCTTCTACCTAGCCCCGTGTTCTCCAGATAAATCCGGCAGCAGAAAGGCTTAACTCGGGATTTTCTAGAGTCAGCGAGCGCACATGCGCACCAAGGGCGATGCCTAAGACCCACTAGTAGGACAACTCATTCCGATCAGGTTCACTGCTTAATTTAGGATCGCCCTGGCAAATCTCGATTTCACCAAGCTGCTTTCCCACTGGTACTTCTCGTCGTTGGTTGTGCCCCACGCAGACCATCCGCCCGTCTTCTTGCTGGCGGTTCATGAACGCCTTGGCCTCGTTTGACGCGAACTGGTACAGGGCGCTCAGGCCCGGCAGTTCCAGAGCGCACCTGCCCGCGATAGGCTCCGCGGTCTTTTGCCGGTTGCCGCGGTCGCCGTCGATCTCTCCGAAATACTGCATCCCGTAAAGAGCCCCGAAGGATGACGACTTCCGTGCACCCTACCCGGCGAGATCCTGCGGCCGCGCGCTGTCCGCTACGGGTACAGTGGGGCTGCATTGGGCAATACTTTTCAACCTTTAAGAGGCGCCTTATTAGCCTATGGCAACAAGCGAACCACCTGCTTCCCATATTTTGGTCTTAACAATCTATAGTGGTAACTATGAACCACTATAGATGAGTTCGGGAATTGCCCCACTTCCCTTTTCCTGTACAAAAAGTAAGGTTCTCAAAGAAATATCAAAAGATTGCAGACACTTTGAGCGCCGTTTCAGACCCATCTACTACGAGCCCCGAGATATTGGGGCGGTGCGTTTCGATCGACCTAGAAGTCGACCCGGCGCAAGCGCAGATATTTGCGCTTGCCGCGGTGACCCACGATCCCGCTTTGGCAGACCTCACTGTGAAGTCCGACCTTAAAGCAGGTTTGGATAAACTGGATGAATTCTGCCGAGGGTTTGATCATGTGATTGGGCACAACATCCTTGCGCATGACCTTCCGCATCTGGCCGCTGCATCGCCACGGTTTGTGGTCCTTGCAGATGCTCCGATTGACACTCTTTGGCTGAACCCACTAGCGTTCCCGCGGAACCCCTACCACCACCTTGTGAAACACTATCAAGACGGCCGTCTTCAATCAGGTCGCGTCAATGACCCCACCTACGATGCGCGCCTCGTCTTTGACGTTTTGGAAAACCAAATCACTGCATTTTCAGAGCTCAAAGATCAGTCACCTGATGCGGTGGCGGCATATCACTACCTTTGCTGTCGTTCGCCCCAAAGTGGCGGCTTCGACAGGCTCTTCGAAGAGATCCGTGGCAGCTCAAAGCCCGATAGAGACGAGGCACACACCGCAATCCGCAGATTGCTCAAGGGCGCAGCATGTTCTGCGATGTTGGGCCAAGCCCTTGAGCAACTCGATGATACTAGCCTGTCCTGGCCCATGGCTTATGCGTTGTCCTGGATTTCAGTCGCTGGGGGTGACTCCGTCATGCCACCGTGGGTCCGCGCCCAGTTCAAAGAAGCCGCAAGGATTGTCCGAGACCTAAGGGACACCAATTGCAGGAGCCCCTGGTGCACCTATTGCAGAACGCACAATGATCCAAAGCGCGCCTTGTCCCGTTGGTTTGGATTTGAGAGCTTTCGCCCAGAGCCAGCAGACGAGTTCGGCAGACCACTACAAGAACGGATTGTGGAAAGCGCAATGGAACGCGAAAGCGTGCTTGGCATCCTACCGACAGGGACTGGCAAATCCGTCTGCTATCAGATCCCTGCCCTTTCACGGTTCGACAAGACTGGCACGCTCACAGTCGTTATTTCACCGCTCGTTGCGTTGATGGCGGACCAAGTGCAGGGACTGGCTCGCGCCGGCATATCCTCGGCAGTGACTATCAACGGACTATTGTCCCTCCCTGAACGCCACGATGCGCTGGATAAAGTCCGTCTCGGTGATGCTGCAATTTTATTGATTTCCCCAGAGCAGCTACGCAGCACATCGGTCAGATCGGTGCTTGCCCAGCGCGAAGTTGGTTTGTGGGTGCTGGATGAAGCGCACTGTGTCTCAAAATGGGGTCACGACTTCCGACCAGACTATCGCTATGTGAGCCGGTTCATCAAAGAAAGCTCTAGCGATGAAGTCGCACCAGTCCTTTGCCTGACTGCTACGGCAAAGCCGGACGTTGTCCAGGATATCCGCGGACATTTCCTTGAACGGCTTGGACTCGATCTGACACTGCTTGATGGTGGTGCTTCACGTACCAACCTCAGCTTCAAGGTTCTACCTACACAGCGAACTACAAAACTGGCTGACATTCTGGATGCGCTCGAGGCCGACCTTCCAACCAATGGCGTATCGGGGGCTGTTGTCTACTGCGCAACACGAAGCGCCACTGAGCGTGTTGCTGAGTTTCTTAAACAACGGGGGCTTGCAGCTGAACGCTATCATGCGGGCCTCACAACCGAGGAGAAGCGCGATATCCAGGAAGCGTTCCGCGTTGGTGAACTCCGTGTCATTGCAGCGACCAACGCGTTCGGCATGGGAATTGATAAGCCTGACATCCGGCTTGTCGTACACGGTGATGTACCCGGCTCGCTTGAGAACTACTTGCAGGAGGCAGGGCGCGCTGGGCGTGATAGAGATCCGGCCCAATGCGTCTTGCTGTTCAATAGCGACGATGTTGACCGGCAATTTAGCTTAAGCGCGCGCTCCAGGCTGGCACGTCATGAGATTGGTGCGATCCTAAAGTCCATCAGGCGGTTGGATAGCAGAACGCGCAAGAACGGTGAGGTTATTGCGACTGCAGGGGAGATCGTCAAAGAAGAGAAGGATCATGACTTCCAACGTGACAGCGCTACAGACGACACGCGCGTCAAGACAGCCGTGGCCTGGCTCGAAGAAGCAAAGCTCCTCAGACGGGAAGAAAACCGCGTCCAAGTCTTCCCCGCTTCATTGCTTGTACGTGATGTTGAACAAGTCAAAGTGATCTTGGAGCGCGTGGAGATCTCCGAGACCCGCAAGCGCCAGCTCTTGAGTATCGTCCAGCACATAATCAACGCCCCCCCGGAGGAAGGTGTATCGACTGATGCCTTGAGTGGAGCCAGTGGCCTCACTGCGCTGGCACTCCGAAAAGCACTCACGGACCTCGAAGCTCTGGGTATCGCTAACGATGATACCAACATCACGATCTTCCTCCACGTGGGTGTCGAGAACGGATCGCGGACGCGGTTCGAAGCTGCGGCGCGGCTTGAAGCCGACCTAATCGCCCTGTTGCGTGAGGAAGCTCCTGATGCAGACAACGGGGAGCCCACACCATTCAATCTTTCCGCCACAAGCCAAATGCTTAGGGAAAGAGGCCATAGTTCCGTCCGCCCAGATATCGTTGAAGGCCTGTTACACGGCCTGGCGCAGGATGGCCGTGATATGGAAGGTGGGCGCGGCAACCTCCATTTACGTAAGGCATCCCGAGGAAGCCTCTTTTTACGCCTGCAGCGCTCTTGGTCGATAGTTGTGCAGACAGCCGAACTGCGCAGGCTTGGGGCGGAGCGACTACTCAGCCACCTAGTTGACCGCGTGCCAAAGGGAACGCGCGGTAAGGACATTCCAGTTGAAACAACTTTGGGCGGCCTTCTTGGCGCGATCAATGGTGACGCTGTCCTTAGAGGTTCCGTCAACGATCCTAACAAACTCATGGACCGTGCACTGCTCTGGCTCCATGAGCAGCAAGTTATTACGCTTGGCAAGGGTTTGTCGGTGTTCCGGCCCGCAATCACGCTTCATCTCGACCCCAAAGGCGGAAGCTTTACCGTTCAAAACTTTGCGCCGCTTGAGGAGCACTACACCGAACAGACAATCCAGACCCATGTTATGGCTGCATATGCCGAAAAGGGACTGAAAAGCATTAAAGAAGCCGAGAGACTTTCAGCCGACTATTTTATTCTAGAACGTGACGCGTTCATGCGCCGGTGGATGCCAGGTCGCGGAACCGAGTTTCGCAGGCAGGCCACGGGTCAGGCTTGGGAGAACATCGTCGACTCACTTGGCAACCCAGTTCAGGAGCAAATCGTACGTGATGACCGTGAGCAGACCAATGTCCTCGTCTTAGCGGGACCAGGCTCTGGCAAGACACGCGTGCTAGTGCACCGCATCGCCTACCTCGTGAAGATTAAGCGCGAAGATCCAAACGGGATTCTCGTGCTTGCCTACAACCGTCATGCAGCAGCCGAAATCAGGGAGCGCTTGCGCCGCTTGATAGGTGATGAAGCGCGTTTTGTGACTGTATCAACGATCCATGCCCTCGCGATGCGTTTGGTAGGTGCAAGCTTTACCGGAGGCGCTACAGCAGAGCGCCAAGACTTTAGCAGTTTACTTATGGATGCGGTTCGACTTCTTCGCGGCGATGGAATGGACAAGACTGCGGCAGAAGCACTGCGTGAAACACTCGTCCAGGGTTACCGTTGGATGTTGGTTGACGAGTACCAGGACGTCGGGCCCGAAGAATACGCGTTAATTGCTGCTGTGGCGGGGCGCAGTCTAGATGATCCGGACCTCCGTATCAGCCTCTTTGCGGTCGGCGATGACGATCAAAACATCTATTCCTTTGCGGGAGCCTCAGTTCGGCACATCCGTCAATTCGAAGAGGACTATGCGGCTAAGCCTGTCTTCTTGACTGAGAATTACCGGTCAGCTGGTCACATCGTTATGACTGCAAACGCTGTGATCGAGGAATCTGCAGATCGAATGAAAATTGGCCATGACATCTCGGTTGATCGCGCCAGAACCAGGGAACCTCTTGGTGGAGAGATGGCTGCGCTTGATCCCGTCGCACAAGGTCGGGTCCAAATTCTTGGCTGTCCGTCTGGTAATGAAGTTCAGGCGATGGCCGCACTTGAAGAGATGCTACGCCTTTCTCGACTGATACCGGACTGGAGCTGGTCCCGGACTGCGATCATATCGCGAGATTGGCAGAGACTCATTCCTGTCAGGGACTTCGCCGAAACACTGGGCATCCCTGTGGATGTTGCGAACGAACGCCTTCCTGGTCTCTGGCGGATGCGCGAAATGCAAATGTTCGTCGAAGCTTTGAGGAAAGATCAAAGTCGGGTCGTCTCTGTGGCGGACATGACAGCCATGTTGAATGCTATTCCGTCCTCTCGTTGGACTGATCAGATTGGCGTGGGGCTAGGTATTCTTGCAAGGGAAATCGATGCACGAAACCTTCCAGTGACTGATGTCATAGAGTGGTTTGCAGAATGGGCTCGCGAGACGTGGGGCGAGCAAACGGGCTTAAAGCTCCTCACAGCGCACCGTGCCAAGGGTCTAGAGTTCGACGACGTTATTATTCTCGACGGAGGCTGGGAACGCCCCTCACGCAACGAGGACCAAGATGCCCCCCGACGTCTGTTCTATGTGGCCATGACGCGTGCGCGGCGCAACCTCATCGTGATGAGCAACGACAACCACGAGTATCTGCCCAAAAACTCATCTTCCGTTATCAACCGTCTTGTGACTCCGGATCTGGACGCGTTCACGGGGCCGCGAAGGTATTTCCAGTCGGCTGAAGCGCGAATGGTTGATCTGTCGTTCGCTGGACGCCAAGGGCATAACTTCCCTGGCCTAAACGCTATCGCTAGTGCCCGAATTGGCGATCCTATTGCTTTGGTCTTGGAAAAGGGTCGGTGGTTTCTCAAGGACTCTAAAGGACGCAGTCTTGGACGAATGTCAAAGAGCTTTGCACCTCCCCCGAACACCCGATTTGTAGCTGGTGAAGTGGCGGCAATTCTGCGTTGGCGCAAAGAAGATGGTGACGAAGCGTTTCATCACACCCTCAGGCGAGATGCTTGGGAGGTTGTTATTCCTGAGTTGGTCTTCGAGGCCGGTTGACGATCTTTGGACGTGTCACGGTTTGACGACGCCCATCACAACTCATCCGAAAAATAAGATTTCAGAAATTGATGGTGAATGCCCAATTGGTGAGCCGTATTCTCAAAACTCCTCCCCTAGGCTTCTGAGAAATCCATAAGCCATTGTTTTAAAGTGTTAAAAAAATAGGAGAAGATCTCAGATTTTCCGACTTCTGGCCTATGGAACCGCAGAGCAGATCTGCGGGCCTCTGGGTGGCGTGAAACTTCCTTAGTCAAAAGAAAAAATCTCCGGATTGCAGGGGGACGGGTCTGCGAGGTCCGGTTTTCCCAGACTTTAGACTCACCCCCTGCCCCTTGGTCTGCTTTGAGGTGGCCTTATTTCTCGCCATCGTGACACTTGTTGCACCTAGGACAGCCCGCTCCAAAACTTACAAGGGGTCGGAGCGAACGCTGGTTATCCGTCCAGCCTAATTTTCAAAACACGACCTGCGAACTAGATAGGCAACTGAGGATTAATTAGGAATTTTGCACCAGTCTTTTTGGTAACATAGCGCGCAACGACTTCTGACTTGAGCACATCCGTGAGCGAAATTTCATCCGAGTATTTGTTTTCAAACGTGGTGGTCAGTTCCTTAACCACCCGCTCCCGCATCTTTGCACCGACCTCGTGGCCGACACGTGCAAGAAAATTGGGTAGCAACCAACCGCCAACGCCCCAAGCCATACCGTAGCCGCGTGTGAGCACTGTCTCTGATTGATCTAACCCACCATAAAGATAGACCTGCTTGTGCTTCACTGATCCGTAGATGCTGTATGCACCCGGCGTTCGCGCTGCAGCGGCCTCCATCGCAGTGAGGATGTTAGATGCCAGACGCCCTCCACCGGTCGCATCGAAGGCAAGCGTGGCACCGGTTTCATGAATAGCATCCGTCAAATCAGCCATGAAACTGTCTTTCGAGCTGTCGACAACATGGGCTGCACCCATGTCCCGCAGAAGCTTTTCTTGTTCTGCTGAACGCACAACATTGACCAGTTGTACATCGTCCGCCTGGCATATGCGGTTCAACATTTGGCCCAAGTTGGACGCAGCCGCCGTGTGAACAAGTGCAGTGTGTCCCTCAAGTCGCATGGTTTCGACCATCGACAACGCCGTCAGGGGATTGACGAAACAGGCCGCACCATCTTTTGCAGTATGGTCGGGACCAAGGGGCAGGCACATCATCGCCTTGACCAACCGGTACTGAGCATACATCTCGCCACCCATCAGGCCTACGAGCTTACCCTTAAGGCCCTGAGCATTCTCACCTGCGGCGACAACCGTACCGCTGCCTTCATTCCCAACGGGTAGGGCCTGACCAACGCGTGCTTTCATCATGCGCATTCCCTTAGGTGACACAGGTGCATGTAACGTGGTCTCGGCACCTGTCCCTGTTGTCGTGGCTTTGTCCATCGAAGACCAACCAAACATCACGCCCTGATCCGACGGGTTGATCGGCGCGGCTTCAACACGGACAAGCACTTCGTCAAGACCGGGCGTGGGCATCTCCTTTTCAGCCAGCTGCATCTGGAGTTCACCATCCGCATTCAATGTAGAGAGCAATTGGAGATAGGTTTTGGGCAATGACATTTTGTGGCTTTCTTTCTAGGGACGTTGTTGGTCGAAACGGATATGGGCCGTCCTTAGAACGCCTTCGGCGCGCCGCGTGACAGGCTTAAGCCCCGCAAGCCTACCACGGCGATGTTCACAAAGAAGAGTTACCCTGCGAGACCCACCGACAAATGCGGCACTGCGGTTGGCCGTTTGCTTCAGGAGGATTACAATTCAGCCGATTATAGTCTTTTGACGGCCCGGAAACGCCGTTCGACAAGAAGGGCGGGAAACGGACATTCGCTGCGTCAGCTAAAAATAGACACCTTTTTTAAAGCCGCCGTTCGGCGTTGAGAGTGAAGTCCGTGCACTCTTCTATCCACCTTGCATTCCCGACTACCTAACTTGATATTAGGGTGCGAATACGTGCTTTGATATTCTCAAACGTTAAGTTCAGGTGATTTTTGGCGGTTTTTGTTAGTCGTCCAGTATGGCCTACTGCGTTTCTGACAGGCCGAAAGGCTCCAGCATCTGCCCAAAGCGATGGGTTAGGTGCTTTTTTGCTGCCCTCAGCCGTAAATGCAAGATCGTTCATATCTACATAGCTTAGGTCAGACGACGCTTGGCGGATCGGAAAGCTGATATTTGCAGTTCCTTTGTACGCAACTTCTTGCTCCTTGTACTTGTCAATCCTTGTCTGAATATCTGGTTTGAGCGGTAGACCCTTGTGAGAAATGTACTTGCGAACTAAGTTTTCTGAGAGGAAGCAATCCACATAGGCTGAAGTGTTGTACTCTGCGTCAGGCATGATTTCCTTCAGCCAAGCTTCAACATCATCTTTGGCGGGCGCATCGTCTTCTGGTACGTAGTCATTGGTGGCTTCCGCTACCAAAGCTTGTGCCTTCCGCTCTCGTTTGGTCTTTCTTTTGTTTTCGTCGTCGCCCTCATCTCTAACATCGAGCCGAAACTTATCCCATTCATCAATGATTTGAGACAGTAGCTCACGCTTGAGGTAGTCCATAAGGCTGCGGAACCTCACGTCGTCTTCTACGACACCTTCACGGCTACTTGTGAATGGATCGACGCCCTCTCGGTCAAGAGTGTCAAAGTGAATCTGGCCGTAAATGTAGCTTTCAACGATCCGCTGAGTTGGAATGTGCCTTATGATATTCTTCTCTCGAAGCCTACCATTTACAAAGAGATCAATGGTCGCCCGTTCTTCGGTTCCAGTGATTTTGAGCATTGCGGGCTTTTTTACTGATCCAATAAAGCCTTTGATTGCCAGTGGACTAGTAACTTCAGCCTGTGGTCTTTCCAGATTTGGAAGTCCTTCTACAAAAGCGTCAGTATATTCATTTACCAACCACAAGAACTGTGTCGCTTCAGACAAGCCCTTCAAGTCATCTATCGTAACTGGAGTTCCGTTCACGTGAATTGTAAAATCTGCACCCAACAGAGAAAACTTAAAACTCAAGGCAAGCAGCTTTCTTAAATAGGCATCGGATTTGCGGAGCTGATCATTAGTTTCTTCGAACCAGATTATCGTTCCTTTTTCATGACCATTGCGTAGCTCAGATATGAGATCGAAGTTTAGTCCTTCAAGCGGATATTCCTCGGTGCTTTGGTTGCCCTTAATGGCGTCGTCCAATCCAGCATTATCAATCACACCACCCGTATAGTCTGATGTTTCTGTTTTCGAGAAAACGGATATGCGTTTAGCACATGAAAGAAGGGCTAGCTTCCCGATACCTTTGGCTCCGATGTAGGGGCGGTCCTTAGGTGATCGACCACCGCCCTCTGTTCTCTTTGAATACCCGATTTTCAGGAACTTTGATTGAAATGACGCAGCATCCATGCCAACGCCATCGTCTTTTATCGAAAAGCTTGATTTTTCTCGACCAATTTCAATCCAAACATTGTTTGCGTCGGCGTCCCATGCATTAGAAATCGCTTCGCCAAGAACTGTAATGAAGTTTCGATATAGGTTCCTGCCCAGATGATTTAAAACACTAAGTGAGATTTCAAACCTGTATGGGTCAACTTGTGGATCGTCTGCCAAATGGTTTCTCCGATATTATTGAACTAATACTCTTGCCTATGGCTTCTGCTAGTCCGACTGGAACTGCATTGCCAATCCAACGGCCAACTTCAGAAAGGGCTACCTTTTCGCCTTTTGGTAGAAATGAATAGTCTTTTGGAAATGATTGCAAGATAGCAGCTTCACGGAGGGTTATCGCTCGGTCCTGTTCAGGGTGCCCAAAGCGACCATTTCCAAATCCGTAGCATTGGGTGGTCATCGTCGGAGACGGCTTGTCCCACTCCATTCGCGCATATACCCCTGAATACGTTTTCCCTGTTGCTCGTTGATGGCACTTCGCTCTGAGGTCAAACGGCCAATCGCGCCAAGTTCCCCCCGGTTTTGATGCTTTGATGCGGGCAAGATTGGTTTCTGAAAGTGAGGCGGCCACATGGAGCGCATCTTTTTTCTTATTCTCACCTGCCCCTATAGGTGGCAATGAGGCGATTGCATCTCGTACGGTCAAAGGTATGGAATGGGTTGCTCTGAGCTTAGGTGGAAGGGCAATCCTAGATGCGATCACTACCAACCGTCGCCGTCGTTGCGGGACACCATATTGCTCACATCGGGCCACTTCCCATTGAACCTTGTAACCAGCGTCTTCGATAACTTCTTTGAAGCGAGCGAATACACGCCCTTCCTTGTATTTCAGAAGGGACGGCACGTTTTCCATAGTCACAAAGTCAGGCTGAACTCTCACGGCAAGCTGGGCAAAGCTTTCAACTAAATCCCAACGCGGGTCTTCGTCATAACGTTGTTTGTAAGTTGAGAAAGGCTGACAAGGTGCGCAACCTGCCAATACAGTAGGTAACTCACCTGAAAAGTGAGACAGTATCTCCTCTGGCTGCAACTTTGCGACGTCTCGTGAATGAAATTTTGCTTCGTTATTGACCTCGAAGGCATGTTTGCATCGACTATCTGTGTCGTATCCCGCACGTATATCAAAGCCTGCTCTGAATAATCCATGGCTTAACGATCCCACGCCACAGAACAAATCTACTACTTCAGCAAACGGTTCAGGGTCTTCTTTTTTGGCCATCTTTGGGTATCCCTGTGTCATCACTACTGAAATTTGGTTACTAGCTCGGTTTTTACGGACACGCTAAACAACTGAACGTTCGAGGGGAAGCTCTATTGCAATCTCAGGTAGCTATAGTCGTGCGCGATAGCGTGATCCACCGACGACTGCTTTGGGAAAGCTGCATGCGGTTCTGACTAAGGTAATCAATGTCCGGTTTGGGCCGTCTTTGACGATGCGATCAGGTCAGATGCCAACGGATGGTGTAGTCGATCTAATGGCCGCAAGGAGCCCAGACCTACCGTATCGACCATCGACAACTCATACATCTATTTTTTGGAGGCAAATTCTGTGGTGCTTGCCTTTTTTACCAACCTCATGAGCATGGGTAGTTCGTTGCCAGAAGCGAAAAACTTCGTTGGCATATGGACATTGAAGTCACTGCTCCGAGCATAAATCTGCTTGGTCGAATATCTGGCAAGGTGGGTGTTCGCATCAGCAACCTGCAATGCATCATAGTTCATGACAGGTGGCAAATTTTCGAAGGTACCGAGTAGGATTAGATCACTGGACAAAGGAAAAGTTATGAGAGTGTCCTTGAGCCTATGACCAGGCCCGTAAAAACCTCTGTCCTTCTGATCGCTCCATGACAACACTACCGGATCGTCACTGGTAATAAAAATATGGCCGTCCGGAGGCGAAACAAAGCACCAGTTCCGGTTCCCAAGCTCTGTAAGTACTGTTTCAACCATCTGCATTTCGAGCCCGATCAAATGGGTCTGATCAATCGCAATTTCGTAGTTTTTATCTTCATGAAACTTCTTAGCTTGCTCGTACGTGACCTTCGCATTGACTACCTCGCCAGCTTCTTGCATCTGTCTTTGTTGGCTCTCCCAAATCTCTCTGGTCGAAACGGAAAGGCTTGCGATACGTTCCGCAATGTCCTTATGGAATTTCTCCAGCTGGCCACGCATTCGCGGATTCCGCACCGAGAGTTGCGCGGCCAAATTCATGGTCCAATCGAAATGTTCAGATGTTCGAAAACGCTTCTCAGCAACAACTTCAGCGAGGAAAGGTGCAAGTTCACCCTCCATTTCCGCGAGACCATCTTCCAAATAGTTTGGATCAACGCCATCAATCTCTACGCGATTGAAATGCCTCTTACTTGCCACGTTTCGGACTGAGGTCTTAAAAGCCTCGTTGGTGGAGGAGTCAAAAGTGAAGACCCGTGCTTTGCGGCCAAATCCATCCGCAAAGTTCCGCAAATAGAGTTGGGGAACATAGTGATGATTAGCTTTCTCCGCCACGGCCTGCCTCTGGGTTGGGAAACTTATGGGTTCTCATATATGTTCCGACGTGGATTTCCAATGTCGGCTTTGTCCCGCGATGCGGACCCCGGCTTTGTCAAAATGCTGCGCATCTGGTCCAATGTCCGCTTCAAGGAAGCTGCATCGCAGCGTCGAGAGCGTGCGTGAACGGCAGCTAAGGGCCGGAAAAGACCAATACCTGACCTTATGCTGATGCAGATGTTAACGCACTGCGCATCACTACTAAGCTCCAACCCGGACAGGCGGCCCCCTACTGTTCCCTGCCCCGTCTCGCTAGAAACTCTGCCAGCGGCCGCGGCAGTCCGCCGTCATATTCAATTATGGCTGCCCGCTCTTCAAACTCATCTTCCTGGTCCGTCATAGCACTGTGTGCAGACGCTTTAGGCTGCGGCAACTGCGGCATTTGCGGCAAAGATCCCTGCGAGGACGTGTGCGGACCCGCAGGGCGATGTTCAGGATCAACATCCAGAAATATTTCTTCTGCGCTTTCAAGGCACGCAAAAATGCGTGCGATGCCGTCCGAGCTCACCCCCACTACCCCCGACGCACAACACGCCAATACGTTTTACTATTGGCTCCATTGATGACCTGCCGCCCAGGCTCACGAACCAGCCAGCCGTACTCAATGAGTTTCTTGATGCAGATGTCCAATGTGTTCCCATCACGCAGATGACCGGGGCCATTTTTCATCATGGTTCGCTTGTCGATGAACTCTTCTGCCCATCTATTTACAAGCCACAGTCTTAAATCTTCGGACGCGCAGAGTTCCTGGTTTGGGCGGCCCGTATCCGAGACACGCAGCATCTCTGTGAGATACCATTCCATCATGCTTATCCCATTTGACATCATGCCTTCGGTAATCTCAGTCGCAAATTCGTCGGCATAAAGCGTCTGCACACCAGCGATCCTTACTGCCATTTCAGGGGCCTTTGCCGCGAATCCAGTAATGTATTCAAATGCCTCACCCTTATTTGAGGCATGTTCCACGCGATTATAAAAGTCTTCAAGTTTTGCGCGCGCCCTATCTGACAGTTGCAAACGATGAGGGTCAAGATCCGCCCTTGTCTCCGGGTGAATTGGCAGTTTAACATTTAGAAGCTCCGTGATGCGCTCATCGAATTTAAGCAACTTGGCCTTTGCTTTGGTTTCTGCAGCAATGCGGGACGGGTCTCTGGTAATTTGACGTGATCCAATGTTACTGTCGGGCCATGCGATTAGTACCCGAGAGAGTAGCCCCTGGTCCTTCATCATAGGGTCTCCGACGACAGTCTGGGCCACACCCGGCTGAATCATCAGATGCAACGACACCCGCTTCCCGTAAAGCACACTCGGTTCAGACGATGCTCGGCTTTTGCTTATAGGCGAACCATCCCAAAGTTTAGAAAACCCTGCGGCTGTTTTTAACGCGTTTTCTCGCTTCATACTGTGACCGCCAAAGAACTGGCCACCTTCGTCGGTCATAACCGCAACAGACGGCGTTCCCGTCTCTAATCGTCGATGCAGCCCTTCGATTGTCACATCGCTGATCAATATGGTCGGAACAAGCGGTGGTTCAGGAGCCAAATCGACGTCTGGATCTTTGAGATCTCCTTCAATAACCTCAAGATCTTTATTCGGTTTGCGTCTCTGACCTTTCTGAAACTCCAGCAACTCAGCTTCAAACACGCGTTTTGCAAGGCGGTACTCACGTTCCCGCTCTTGATCGACGCGTTTGACTGCGGCTGTCGCCAGCGCGTCACAGGCCGATTTGCGTTCTCCGGACTGGGCAATGGTGAGTGCAAACACACTTAAAGGCACATGCCCGTGAAGGCTTTCCGCATCCGCAAGCCCCTGCGTGACGGTACTCGCAACCGTCAGTACACTTTGCATCGCGATCGCAGCCGGTGCTTGCGTCAACGTCGAGATACTCCTGATTGGGTCTGCTAAGGGACCAAGCGCCTCCCAGGGAACTGGTTCGGCTTCTCTTAACTCCCCGAAAAGCGCGGTTGGTTCGGGTTGTGGGGTGAAGACATAGCTCTCCCCTGTGCTAAACTTATTAGTCAGCATTACTTTCTCCAGTGATTTTCATGTGTGCCAGTGTTCTGGCCGTGAGGTTTGGAAAGGCCGGTACCGACAGTGGAATACCTAGGTCAGCCTAGACGGGAGATACCATTTTTTCCAAAAGTTGAGGTGGGATCGGCAAGAGTGCAGTTTGCGCCCAAATTGCCTTAACTATTGTGGAACCGCGTTCATCTGCGTAGCGATCCAAGCAATCACGTCTATCGGGCGGTAGCGCACTGACCGCCCAAGGCGTACGATCGGCGGGCCCTCCCGTTTCATCGCAGAAACCTCGAGAAACCGTTTGGGGATACCAAAGCGGTCTTCCACTTGGTTGCGGGTCAGAAGACGTTCATCACTATCGGATTTCATGGCTGTCTCTCCATATATCAGGTTACAATCCAATATTGGCAGAGCAGTTAGGGAAAATCTTTTGAGTTCATTGGAGTTCTCTAGAGCGCACTAAAGCGCTCCAAACATTACGTATTTACTTCAATAGCTTAAGTCACTTTAATCTAACTTTTCTTTAGGCTCGCAACCAGCTGCTTGTACAGGCGAGTTCTTTTCGACAGCGAAGATCCACCCCCAGCAACGGCAGCATCGAACGATCCTGCTTGAGGTGCAACGTCTTTCCAAAGCCCGTCCTCTATCATCCGTATCGCTTCATTTGGGTTCTTAGCACTCCCACTTTTCAGTGCGTGCGATGCCAATTCAATAAATGGCCTGTCTTCGACGGCGAACCCTCTTCGTGAGAGCCTAGTTTGCGGCATGTAAGTTGCTTGGTTTGCTATTGGTCTTGTCACGGTTACGTTCCGGTCTCTCAACTCATTTATGCGGCCTTTCGTTCGAATGCCAAGGGGCTTTTCCCGCCGAGCGATGAGTGACGTCGGCGTGGATTATAGAAGCCATTGATATACTGGAATATCGCGCCTTCTGCCTGGCGGCGTGTGTCCCAACGATTGCGCCAGATCAGCTCTGCCTTGATGGATTTGAAGAATGTCTCAACCATCGCATTGTCGTAACAATTGCCCTTGCCGCTCATCGAGACCTTGAAGCCGTGCTTTGACAGGCGGCGCTGATACTCGTTGGAACAGTATTGCGACCCGCGATCCGTATGGTGAATGCAGCCTTCGGGCGGTTGCCGTAGCGCCACAGCCATGTCCAACGCCCGGATCGCCAAATCCCGTTTCATGCGGTTGCTGACAGCCCAGCCGATGACGCGGCGAGAGTAGAGGTCGAGGATGACAGCCAGATATAGCCAGCCTTCGCTGGTCCAGATGTAACTTATATCACCGGCCCATTTCTGGTTCGGGCCATCCGCAGTGAAGTCCTGATCCAGCAGGTTGGGCGCGATGTTGAACGTGTGATCGCTATCTGTTGTGACCTTATATTTTTGGGTCCTGACGACCTTGATGCCGTTCTCGCGCATCAAACGGCCCACACGCCCGTGGCCGACGCTCAGCCCCAGTTCTTGCAGTTCTTCAGTCATCCGTGGGCGTCCGTAGCTTTGCAGGCTAAGCCGATGCTGCTCACGGATGTGGGCGAGAAGTACCATATCATCTCGCTGCCGTTGGCTCATTGGGCGTATCCGCCACGCACGAAACCCACGAGACGTGACCTGCATGATACGGCAGAGAAATTCTACGGGCCAAGCTTCCTTCCAGGCGTCGATGAAGGCGAACCTCACCGGCTTTCGCCTGCAAAGAAGATTGCCGCCTTTTTTAGCACTTCCCTCTCCTCGCGCAGTAGCCGGACTTCTTTGCGAAGGCGGATGTTTTCCTTCTCAACATCCTCATGCGGCCCAGACATCAGATCGTCGTGCTGATGTTGCTGAACCCACTTGTTCAGCGTGGAGACGCCAACCCCTAAATCCGATGAAAGCTGCGGGCGCGTTAAGCCGCTGGTCGTCGCCATTCGCACAGCATCACGCCGAAACTCGTCTGTGTATCGCTTTGCCATTCCTTATCTCCTTCATAGCAAACATTGCTCGAAAGAGACCGGAACTAAAACGGGGCAAGACCATTGCAGCGTAAGCGCCTCAGTTTTCCTGAGACCCGTGAACAAAAGAAGCTCATAGAACACGCGATGTATCGGGTTGTCCAAACCGTCGATTGTGACCCGCCAATCCCTGAGATCATTGATGATCCGACCGTCTGGTTTATCCTCGAACCATTCTATTGCTATCGCCGGGCATTCTCCCAGATCGCATGTCCGCCGGGCATGGTTGTAGATTGCCCGAAAGCTCCGAAGCACATGATTGGCAGCGGATGGCGTTTTAGCCATTTCCTGATGGCGACGGACAACCATTGCTTTGCCTATCTCGTCCAGTGGCAGTCGCATCCAGTCCCTGAGATGAAGTTCTATTTGCTGACGTGTTCCACTTTTATGGGTATCAGATCGAAGCTTCGGGCGGGACAGATAGGCTTCCATCGCAGCCTCAAGAGTTGGCGCTCCGATCTGGGCTACCTTCCCTGCCCCCCGGCCCATCTCCAGTGCAAACCCTAGGGCTGTTTGCCGAGCGGCAAGCGCCGAGATGGTGGGGAAACGGCCAAGCAGAATGCGCTTGGTCTGACCACCAACGTCTTTTTGAAAATACCAGGTTTTGGATCGCTTCCCGACGAAGAGCACGAGCCCTTTGATTTCGGCGTCCCAATACTTGTCCGTACCGGCTTTCGCGTGTGGTAGCTTCTTGGCAAACGTCTCTGTGAGCTTCGGCATTCTTTGTCGGCCTTTTGTAGGTAACGGTATGCAAGTCAGTGCTACACCATGCAACCTAGTGACATATAAAAGTCAACAAAAATAAAGACTAAGCTACTCCATGATACTGTATGAAAATCAGAAGCTTTGTTTGGAAAACTGAGGTCTTAACCATTACACAACGCCCGCTCAGCGAAGCCTGAGGTATGCCAACACGAACCGATCGTCAAGTGGATCAATACCCCGAATGGCCCGGAATTTGCTCAAACCCGTCAATCTGCGGCAGTGCGGGCGTTACGGGTTCACTTTAACGACGTTACCATCCCCTGCCCCAGCCGCCCCGGTATCCGCGCGGTGATCCCTGTGGCCTGCGCCATGTGCCACGCCAGAACCTGATTGCTCGACAGGCACGGCTGCCCCGTTTCCCGCTCGATCTGGTCGATGACACCAAGGGTGCGCAGGTTGGTGCAGCTCAGGAAAACCGCCTCGGCCCCGCCGCGCGATGCCAGATCGACGGCTGCCGCGACAATGGACGGGCCATCGATGCGCACGACCTTGGCCTCCTCCGCCTCGTCAAAGCTGCCAAAAACAGGCGTTTCAATGCCTTGGCGCGCCAGCGCATCGCGCAGTTTGGCCGATACTTGTGCGACATAGGGCGACAGCAGCGCCAACCGCGTCACCCCCAGATGCTCGCATGCGGCGATCAGCGCGCTTAGCGGGTTGGTCACATGGGGGCTGCTTTTGCCGGCACGGATCAGCCCGGCCACCCGGTCAGAGCCGATTTCAGCGGCCCCGGAGGTGCACCCGTATCCGATGCTGGAAAAGCGCGCGGCATGGGGCAGCAACCCCGCCGAGCGGGTCAGATGCCCAGCCATTTCGGCCAGCGTCTCGGAGGTGACGGCATCGTCGCTGGGCACGCGGCTGACATAAAACGCGGTTTCCAGCGGCATCATCGCCCGCATGTCCCCTTCAAGGGTTTCATCGGCCTGCAAGACGATCAGCCCCAGAGCCGGATCAAGCGTCGCCACGGACCTGTAGGGATAGCTCATCCGATCACCGTCATTTCCGGCCCCGCACGCGGGCTGATGAAACGGCAGCCGTCTTGGGTGATCACGATGTTTTCCTCGTGCACCATGATCCGGCCGTCAACAGTATCAATCCCCGGCTCAAGCGTCAGGACCATTCCTTCGGCCAGCACAGTCTGGTCGGCCGCGATCAGCGACATGCCTTCGGTCAGTTGCATCCCCAGCCCGTGCCCCAATCGCCCGGCATCCGATCCGCCTGCCCCGCCGGTCACGACTTTGTCCATCGCATGAAACAGGTCTGCGGCCGTTGTGCCCGGGCGGGCAATATCCGCCGCCGCATTCACCGCATCAATCAACCGCGCATGGGCATCGCGCGCGATTGGCGACGCAGGCCCGATGGCGAAATTCCGGTCGTAATCGCAGAAATACCCGTCAAACACCGCGCCCGTATCCAGCATCAACACATCGCCCTGCTCCAAGGGCCTGTCTGCGGCGGGGGAAATCACATCGCCATAGCCGTCGCGATCCGCGCCGCCAGCCAGATAGGGCACCCAATCGGCCCCCTCTTCCAGCAACAACCGTTGAAAGTCGCGAAAGACAGCAGACAGCGCGCGGCCTTGGCCAGCGATTTCGGGCACGCGTCCAAAGGCACGCCCCGCGATGGTGCAGGCGGTTTCAATCTTGGCGATTTCCGCACCGGATTTGACCGCACGCAAACGGGCCGTAATGCCGTTGTCGGGCACGAACTGCCCGAATGTCCCCGACTTGATCCAGCCCCAGTCGGATTGAGGGGTCCGCAGATGGGTTTCAGGGCCAGACGGAATGCCGATGCGCCCTATCCCTGCGATTTCGTTCAACGTGTCCGACAACAGGCTGATCCCGTCATCGGCAGGATCGGGGGCGCGCCATGTGCGGATGTCATCCACCCAGGTCTGCGCCATCAGCGCCGCACCAATGGACGGTATCACCGCAATCGGTTTGCCCGAGGCCGGGATCACCAGATACCACGCCCGCGACGGGCTTTCCCAAAACCGCGTCAGAAACCCGGTGAAATAGCGGATTTCAGCCTCGGTCGTCAGCAGCATCGCAGACAAGTCATGGGCGGCCATCAGCTTTTGCGCCTGCGCAAGGCGCGCCTCATATTCGGCTTGCGCAAATCCACGCATCAGCTTGCAGGCCCTTCGCTTAGTACTGTGAGGATGATGGATGCTGCGGTGATCCCAAGGTCGGCCTTTTGCGCATCCGACAGCGCCAACACCCCCGCGATCCCTGCGGCCCCCGACGGGCTGGACGCCAAGCCTGCAACCATCGCGGTGCCGGCCCCTGCCTGCCCTTCGGCCTCCGAGATCAGGGCAAAGGCATCGGCATCGCGCGCCAGCCCCTTCAGCGCGATCAGCGATGGCATTTTGCAATCCAGCCGGCCCATGTCGCTGACCGGTCCGGCGCTTTCTGTGGGGGCACCTGCCTTGATCGACCCGTGCAATGCCGCGGCGGCATCGGGTTCGACCACGATGATGCACGGGCCATCGCCCCATGCCTGCCGCGCCAAGGCAGCGCATGCTCCGGCCAGACCGCCAACACCCGCTTGCAAGAAAATATGCGTGGGCGCGGCGGGCATCTGGGCAATCGCCTCGGCCATCAAGACCAGATAGCCCTCCATCAGGCGATGCGGGCGTTCGGTGTATCCGGGCCACGAACTGTCCGACAAAAGCGCCCAGCCGTTCGCATCTGCCGCAGCCTGTGCGGCGGCCATGCTATCCTCATAGGTCGCCCCTTGGCGCACCACTTGCGCCCCCTGTTCGGCCAGCCGCGCGGCAAAGCTTTCGGGGACAGTTTCCGAGATATAGACGACAGAGGCCGCGCCAAAGGCATGGGCACCCGCAGCCACGGACATGCCGTGATTGCCAGCGCTGGCCGTGACATAGGTGCGCCCGCGATGGTCGCCGCGTTCCTTGTCGCAAGCAATGACATAGGCAGCACCCAGCGCCTTGAAGCTGCCCAGCCCCATGCGGCCGCGTTCGTCCTTGACCCACAATTCGGCCACCCCTGCCTCGACGGCCAAAGCTTCGGCCTGAACAAGCGGGGTTTCCCCCGCAACAGGGCAGCGTGCGACCAGCGATTGCGCAGCCTGCGCATCCACCGACGGCATGGGAATATCATCAAGGCCGGTAACGGCGGCGGGGCGGGTGATGTGCAAAATATCCATGGCCTACCGAACAAGCCGCGCGGAAATAGGTCAAGGGTAATTGTCCTAAGGCGGGCGTTTACGGGTCACTTGCACAGGGCGTACCGGCGGCGGCCCACAGGTTCAACGCGACGACCATCTCGTCCAGAGTTCCCGGCGGCACGCTGCGCCCGGCACCGGGGTCAAACCCCCAGGCCACAAACGCCGAGGTTTCCAGATGGGTCGCAAGACCATCCATTGCGAAACCGTCATTGGTTTCAGGGTCACGCAATTGCGCACAAAGCGCGTCGCTAGATTTTCCCAGCCACGCCAGCTCAGCCGGGGGCAAGCGCCAGGCGTCGTCGATCATCGGCGGGGCGTGCGGTGTCGCATTGCCGGACTGCGCGCCGATATGGCAGGTCCGGCAGGGCATCGTTTCGGCCCCCACACGGCTTTCGCCGGCCAGAACATGCATACCGTGAACCGCGTCCGCGCCATAGGTCAGGCCGTCCCACATCGGGATACCATCTGCGCCCACATGGCAATTGGTGCAGCGCGGATGCGAGGTGACCGCATAGATATCATCCCACGCGGCCAGACCTTGTGCCTTGGTCGGGGCATCTTGGGCGGCAACAGGTGTCGCCAACAACAGAGCTACTGCAAAGGTTCTCATACAAAATCCACCGATTTGGACAGGGGCAATTCACGGATGCGTTGGCCGGTGGCGGCAAAAATCGCATTCGCCAGTGCAGGTGCAGCGGGCGGAACACCCGGTTCGCCGATGCCCCTGATCTTGTCGCCATTCTCAAGGCCGCGCACCATGATTTCAGGCGTCTGGTACAGGCGCATCCCCTCGTAAGCGTGGTAATTGTCCTGTTGGGCTGCGCCATCGACATAGGTCATCTCGCAGTTCATCGCATGGCCCAGACCAAAGATCACCCCGCCTTGCACCTGCGCCTCAAAGTTCACAGGGTCCAGCACACGGCCCACATCAGCGGCGACGAATACCTTGTCGATGCGAATGCCACGATCCGTGTTCGTGACCTCGACCACCTGGGCCACAGGCACGCCAAAGGCCAGCGTGAAGGCCAGCCCCCGCCCGCGGTTGGGCCCAAGGTCGCTGCCCCAATCCGACATTTCGCCCACGGCCTCGAGCACCTTGCGCGAGGGCGCGTGCCAGCACAGCCGGAGCCGTTCTTCCAGCGGGTCGACGCCAGCGGCATGGCACATCTCGTCCATGAAACTTTCGTGCAGGAACCCGTTGCCCGATGCCCCCACGGACCGCCACGAACTGATCGGCACCATCGCCGGTGTGCGGTATCCCGTCACCCGATAGTTGGGGATCGCGAAGGGCTGGTCCCACGCACCCGCCACAATCGCCACATCGGGGCCGATGGCAGGCTGGCCCAACCGGGCAAGCGACGATTCAGCGACGGATGGCGCTGCAATCGACAGATCAAACGCATCCAGCGCGCCGGATTTCACGGCCCCCCTGCCACGTGCAATGGCCAGCGGGCGGGAAAAATCATGGGTAAAGTCTTCTTCGCGCTGCCAGATCATCTTGATCGGGGTATCACGCAGTTGCAGGGCGATTTCGACGGCCTGGGCAACGTAATCATCCTCGAGCCGGCGACCGAAGCTGCCGCCCGACATCAAGACATGCACATGGATGTTATCCGCATCCAACCCCGTCAGCTTGCCCATGTTGGCCTGCACAAAACGCGGAATCTGCGTGCCCGTCCAGATATCCAGACGGGTCCGGGTCATTTTGACCACGACGCTCATGGGTTCCAACGGGGCGTGGGCCAGATAGGGAATACGGTATTCCGCCTCGATCACATCGGCACCGTCAAGCGCGGCGGTTACATCGCCTTCGTCCTTGAAGCGGCTGTCTTGATGATCGTCGGTCATGGATGCCGCGACGGCGTCAAACTGGTCGGCGGTGTTCCCGATATAGGGTGAAGGCCCCCAGTCGCAGTCGACAGCCTGGGCCGCCTGAAACGCCCGCCACGTGTTATCGGCCACAACGGCAATTCCGCCGGTGATCGGCAAGACGCTGCGCACGCCGCGCATCGCCTGGGCCGCTGCTGCGTCAAAGCCGATGATGCCGCCGCCCATGGCGGGGTTGGTGCGGGTGGTGGCATAGACCATGCCGTCCATCACCATATCGATACCATAGGTCAGGGTGCCGGTTGATTTGGCGACCATATCCGTGCGCTTTTGCGGCTTGGTCAAATAGCGCCACTGCGACGGATCGCGCAAGGCAACATCCTGCACGGGGTCGATGTCTGCGGCAGCTACTGCCAGATCAAGATAGTCGATCTTTGATCCGTCCGGCAGCACAACATGGCCGTTTTCCGTGCTCAGCTGGTCGCGCGGCAGGCCGGTTTGTTTCATCGCGGCGCGGATCAGCGTTTCGCGTGCAACAGCCCCCGCCATGCGCAGACGGTCGTACATATCGGGCACCGTCGAGGAACCGCCGGTAATGTGCAGCCCCATCAGTTTGCCCATCACATCGGCAGCACCGCGCCCCGTGCGCGCCAGCAAGGTATCGGATGTGGCGGCAATCGGCATCGCCTCGGCCCCGACCACACCATTGTAGTAAATCGCACTGGCAGGCCCCGGCGACACGGTCGCTGTTGCGGGGTCGATGTCCAGTTCTTCGGCAATCAGATGCGCCTGCATCGACCATGCGCCCTGCCCCACATCCGCACGCGGCGTGATCAGGGTGATCCCTTGGGCGTCAATCCTGACGTAGGGGGTGATCGCGGTTTCACCTGGCTTGAGATCGGCCAGCAAGGGGTTTTCGCCCTCGCGTTTATAAAGATACGTGCCAAAGGCAACGCCACCCGCGATGGCGGCCGACCCGATCAGGAAACTGCGGCGGGCAATGGTTTTTACGCGTCCCATGTCAGACCCTTCTGAGCTTGATTGCCGCAAGTTTCACCGCGTCGCGAATCCGCGGATAGCTGCCGCAGCGACATAGATTACCACTCATCGCCGCGTCGATCTGAGCGTCGGTGGGTTCCGAATTCATGTCCAGAAAGGATGCGGCCTGCATGATCTGGCCCGCCTGACAATAGCCACATTGCGCGACCTGCAAGTCGATCCATGCCTCTTGGACAGCATGCAGGGCCGAGGGTGTGCCCAGCCCTTCGATGGTGGTGACATCGCCGATCACGTCCCCCGCCGCCAACTGGCACGACCGCACCGCGACCCCGTCCACATGCACCGTACAGGCCCCGCATTGGGCAATGCCGCACCCGTATTTCGGGCCGGTGATCCCCAGTTCGTCCCGCAAGACCCACAAAAGCGGCATGTCGTATTCGACATCAACATCGTGGGTTTCGCCATTTACGGTCAGTTTCATCAGGGGTCTCCCGCGAGCTTAGAGGCGCAAACTTTCACCTGATCCCGACAGGTAGAGTTAAGGCCAGTAGAAGCAAAAGATATCCTCGCGTCAACTTTGCCACCCCGTGCAAATAATAAAAAGCACCGCCCCCAACCGGAAGCGGTGCTTTTGGAACGTCGAAGGCAAGCCTGTTCAGAACTCGACGACCGCGCGGATCGATTTGCCCTGATGCATCAGTTCGAAACCATAGTTGATCTCGTCCAGGGTCAGTTTGTGCGTGATCATCGGGTCGATCTCGATTTTGCCGTTCATGTACCAGTCAACGATCTTTGGCACGTCGGTGCGCCCCTTGGCCCCGCCAAATGCAGTGCCGCGCCAGACGCGGCCTGTGACCAGTTGAAACGGGCGGGTCGAGATTTCGGCACCCGCAGGGGCCACACCGATGATGATGCTTTCGCCCCAGCCTTTATGCGCGGCCTCGAGCGCCTGACGCATGACCTTGGTGTTGCCGGTGGCGTCGAATGTGTAATCGGCACCGCCTTTGGTCAGTTCGACCAGATGGGCCACCAGGTCGCCTTCGACCTTGGACGGGTTCACAAAATCGGTCATGCCGAAATAACGACCGGTTTCTTCCTTGTCGTCATTCAGATCGACGCCAACGATCTGGTCTGCACCGGCAAGGCGCAGGCCCTGAATCACGTTCAACCCGATGCCGCCCAGACCGAAGACAACGCAGCGCGCCCCGATTTCGACCTTGGCCGTGTTGATCACCGCGCCAATGCCGGTGGTGACGCCGCACCCGATGTAGCAGATTTTATCAAACGGCGCGTCCTTGCGGACCTTGGCCAGCGCGATTTCAGGAATGACCGTGTGGTTGGCGAAGGTCGAGCAGCCCATGTAGTGGTGGATCGGCGTGCCATCCAGCATCGAAAACCGCGTTGTGCCATCGGGCAGCAGGCCCTGGCCCTGGGTGACGCGGATTGCCTGACACAGGTTGGTTTTGCCCGACAGGCAATATTCGCATTCACGGCATTCGGGTGTGTAGAGCGGGATCACGTGGTCGCCGACTTCGAGCGTGGTCACACCTTCGCCGATTTCGAGCACAACGCCCGCGCCCTCGTGGCCGAGGATGGCGGGAAAGATTCCTTCGGGATCGTCGCCCGAGCGGGTGAATTCATCGGTGTGGCACAGGCCGGTGGCCTTGATCTCGATCAGGACTTCGCCCTTGCGGGGGCCTTCGAGGTTGACCTCCATGATTTCAAGCGGTTTGCCTGCGGCAACGGCGACGGCGGCGCGGGTTCTCATCATCGGGTCCATCCTTTTTCTATTTGTCGCAAGAGGCCGAATTTGGGCGTTCTTGTCAAGTAACGAGCGGGGGGTCGGGGGCCAGCCCCCGTGGCCGCGATGCGGCCCCTCCCCCGGGATTTAGGACCATTTGGAATAAAGACAAACCTATTGTGCCTGATATGTAATGCGGCCGTTGCAGATGGTCAGTTGTGCAGATGCCTCGGTGATTTGGGCCGGAGCCAGACGCGTCAGATCGTGGGACAATAGGACGACATCTGCCAGCATGCCGGGGGCGATCCGCCCTTTTTGATGGTCGCGGAATTCGACCCATGCGTTGTCGCGGGTGTAGCTGGCAAGGGTTTGCATCAGGCTTTGGGTTTGGTCCACCCAGTCGGGGCCCAGATCCAGCGGGGCAATGGCCGCTTTGATGTTGGTCATGACATCGACCCCGATGACCGGCCAGTCGGTGCTGAAGATTACCGCTGCGCCGCTGTCGCGCAGTTGGGTCCAGGGGTAGGCATGGGGGATCTGATGGGGGTGAAGATATTTGCCCACACCACCGGCGGGGAAAATCCCGCCGAAAGGCGCATGGCCCGGCTGGATCGAGGCCACGGCACCAAGGCTGGCAAGGCGGGGGATATCATCGGGGTGCATCGTTTCCAGATGTTCGATCCGGTGGCGACTGTCGCGCGCGCCATTGGTTTCCCGCGCCGTCTGATAGGCATCAAGGGTCCGCCGCACGCCGGCGTCGCCAATGGCATGCACGGCGATTTGCAGCCCCATGGCATCAATGGCGGTACAGGCCGCGTTAAAATGGTCGGCGCTAAAGACCGGATCGCCGTAGGTGTCTGTGGTATCGGGATAGGGCTGCAGCATCAGCGCGGTGCGCCCTTCGATGACGCCATCGACGAACATCTTGACCGTGCCGGAATAGACCATGTCGCCGGTGTAGGTTCTGGCCATGGTCGCGGCCTCGGAAAGGCGGTCCAGCGGGTCTTCGGGCCGAAGATGGAACGGCACAGAGATACGGCAGAGCAATGTGCCTTCGGTCTCCATCTCGGAGAGCAGTTCGAGTTGGTAGAAGTTCCCGTCCATGCATTGCAGGCCTGTGATGCCCTGGGCCGCGCAATGGTGCATGCCGCGGGCAAGTGCAGCTTTGTCCCTGGCACGGTCGGTGGCGTTCGGCGTTGGCACCGGGTCCTTGCCCGAGATGAGCCCCGCCAGATCGCGCCCGCCATGGCGCGTCAGGGCAAGCACCGCCGCATAGGCACCGGGTTCGCGCAATTCGCCGGTCGCCAGACCATCATCGCCCATGACGATGTCGCAGCCCGCTGCCGTTTCGCCCCCGTGCAGGATGCCCGCCCGTTCCAGCGCTGCCGTATTCGCCCAGACCGTGTGGTGATCAGGTGCGAACATGGCAAAGGGCCGGTCGGGGCAGACGCTGTCCAATTCCTGGCGGGTCGGGGTTTTGTCGGCATGTAAGATCGCATAATCCGCCTGCACCGCAAACAGGATCGCATCATCGGGGGTTTCGTCAGAATAAGGCGCGACAGCCGCCTTGAGCGCGGCAAGCCCCGTGACCCCGTGCAAATCCAGATAGCCCAGTTCGACCGATCCGCAGAACAGATGCACATGGCTGTCGATAAAGCCCGGCATGACGGTGGCCTGGCCTGCGTCGATGATGCGCGTGTCAGGCCCCGCCAGCACACGCATTTGCGCGTCCGATCCGATGGCTGCGATTTTTTCGCCGCGGATCGCAAGGGCGCTCGCCCCTTCGGTCGCGGGGTCAAACGTGATCAGGGAACCGTTTACGATAATAATGTCGGCGGGCAAATCCATGGGGCGCGGTCTTTCATCAAGGCGGGACGTTCAGCCAAGCTAGTCGCAAGCCGGCACAAACCGCAAGATACGGCGTGGCTAAGGGGCTGTCGCATGTTGCAAAGCGTCGATCATCGCCGCAATTTCAGCGCTTTCGGGCAGGTTATCGCGCAGGCTGATGCCCACCGGTCCCGCCATCATCGGCGCATTCAAGGGGACAGCGCGCAGGCTGCCGTTCGCCAGCTCATGGGCGACCACCCCCCGCGAGATGAACCAGATCGCATCCGTCCGGAGCAAGACCTCGCGGCCAAAGGCAAGGGAGACGGTTTCGAACGCGGGGGCCAGTTCATCCTGACCGATGCTGCGCAAATAGGCCCTGACCAGCGGGCCGATCACGGCACCGGGGGGCGGCAGGATCAGGGGAAAACGGCCTAGGGCACCTGCATCGAAGTGATCCGCACAAGGGTGGCTGGCGCGGACAACGGCCACCACGTCTTCGGTGTAAAGCTGGCGAAAACTCAGACCCTCCATCTTGGCCGCCTCGGCCATGCGGCCCACGACCAGATCCAGACGCCCCTCGCGCAGTTGCGACAGCAGCAGCCAGTTCGGGCCGGTGGACACCCGCACCAGACATTGCGGCTGCGTGGCGCGAAACCGGATCGCGGCGCGGGGCACAAGTTGGGTGGCCGCCGTGGGCAATGCGCCAATCGCCAGCCGTGTCTGCCCCTGCCCGATCCCCTGCCGTGTAGCGCGCAGCAGCGTCGTCATGGCCGATCCGGCAAGTTTCTGAAACTCCTGCCCTGCCTTGTTCAGCCTCAGTTGCCGCGCGACGCGGTCAAACAGCTGCTGGCCGATGATATCCTCAAGCTCGCGCAGGGTTTTGGAAACGGCAGGCTGGCTGACGCCCAACTGATCCGCCGCCGCCACAATGGACCCCGCCTGGGCGATGTCGAGAAACGTGGAGATGTGGCGCAAGCGCAGGCGGGGGTCCAAATTCATAACCTTAGGGTTATATATTTTGGCATGTTTCTCAATATCTTTCGACGAAACGTTATGTCAAAACTGCAATTATTCCAAAGGGAGCGCAGGATGTCAGATAGATACGAGACCGGAATGAAGACCCGCCGCAAGGTGTTGGGCGACGCGCATGTCGACAGGGCCGAAGCCGCGAAGACCGGATTCGACCAACCTTTCCAAACGCTTATCACAGAAGGCGCTTGGGGTACGGTGTGGTCCAGCGACAATATCACCCATCGCGAACGGTCGATGCTGACGCTGGCCCTGCTGGCAGCAACCGGCAATTTCGAGGAAATCCCCATGCATATCCGCGCCACCGCCAACACCGGTGCCAGCAAAACCGATGTGATGGAAGCCTTTCAACATGTGGCCATCTATGCGGGGGTGCCAAAGGCAAACCATGCGCTTAAGCTGGCCAAAGAAACCTACAAGGAAATGGGAGTGGACCTATGACCGATCAGAATGGTGCGTTCTTTCACCGCGACCGCAACTGGCAGCCGCCGGCCTTTACGCCGACCTACAAGACATCCGTCGTGCGGTCGCCGCAAAAGGCGCTGATTTCGATGAACACAACGCTCAGCGAACAGACCGGGCCTGTGTTCGGTCACAACATGCTGGGCGCGTTGGATAATGACCTGATCCTGAATTACGCCGCCGAAGGCGAGATGGCGATTGGTGAGCGGATCATCGTGCATGGCCGCGTGCTGGACCAGAACGGTCGCGGCATCCCCGGTGTGTTGCTGGAATTCTGGCAGGCCAATGCAGGCGGGCGCTATCGCCACAAGAAAGAGGGCTATCTGGCCCCGCTGGACCCCAACTTTGGCGGTTGCGGGCGCACGGTGACTGATGAAAACGGCGGTTACAGTTTCCGCACGATCAAGCCCGGTGCCTATCCCTGGCCCAACCGCACGAATGACTGGCGTCCGGCGCATATCCACTTTTCCCTGTTCGGCAGCGGCTTTGCCCAACGTCTGATCACCCAGATGTATTTCGAGGGCGACCCCCTGATCTGGAAATGCCCGATCATCGAGACGATCCCGTCGCGCGAAGCGATCGAGCAGCTGATTGCGCCGCTGGATATGGAAAACACTGTTCCCATGGATGCACGGGCCTATAAATTTGATATGGTCCTGCGTGGTCGCCGGTCGACCCTGTTCGAAAACCGCAAGGAGGGCAATTGATGCAAGAGCTGAAACACCTCAAGGAAAGCCCGTCGCAAACGGCAGGTCCCTATGTGCACATCGGCTGCGTGCCGAATTTCTGCGACATCAAGGGCGTCTATCCCAATGATCTGGGCGACACGATGGTCAACGCCGATACACGTGGTGAGCGGATCACCGTCAAGGGCACCGTGTTTGACGGTACCGGTACCCCGCTCAAGGATGCATTGGTCGAGATCTGGCAGGCCGATGCGGACGGCATTTACCCCAACAACGACCCCCGCGGGCCGGCTGACCCGAACTTTACCGGCTGGGGCCGCAAGGCGGGCGATTACGACACCGGCGAATGGGCCTTCGAGACGATCCGCCCCGGTGCGGCACCGTTTCCGGACGGGCGCATGATGGCCCCGCATATCACCTTCTGGATCGTGGCACGTGGCATCAATATTGGCCTGCAAACCCGCATGTATTTCCCCGATGCCGACAACAGCGCCGACCCGCTGCTGATGCGCATCGAACATCAAAACCGCGTCCCGACCCTGATCGCGGAGAAAGAGGCCAATGGCGTCTATCGGTTTGATATCCATCTTCAGGGCGAGAAAGAAACGGTGTTCCTAGATGTCTGATCCTTGTATCCTTTGCGTTGCCATCACCGGCAGCGTTCCCACCAAAGCCGCCAACCCGAACGTGCCGATTTCGATCGCTGAACAGGTCGAAAGCACCCACGAGGCGTTCGAGGCCGGGGCCAGCATTTGCCATGCCCATGTGCGCAACGATGATGAAACGCCCTCGTCGGACCCTGAAAAATTTGCCCGCCTCAAGGAAGGTCTGGAAAAGCATTGCCCCGGCATGATCATCCAGTTCTCGACCGGTGGCCGTTCCGGTGCGGGCAAGACCCGTGGCGGTATGCTGTCGCTGCGCCCTGATATGGCGTCGCTGTCGGTGGGGTCGAACAACTTTCCGACCCGCGTCTACGAGAACCCGCCGGATCTGGTTGACTGGCTTGCCTCCGAAATGCGCACCTACGAAGTCGTGCCCGAAGTCGAAGCCTTTGACCTCAGCCACATCCTGCAAGCCATCCAGCTTCACAAAGCCGGCAAGCTTTACGGGCGGCTTTATGTGCAATTCGTCATGGGCGTAAAAAACGCGATGCCAGCCGACAAGGTCGTGTTCGATTTCTATGTTGAACAGCTCAAGGCGCGTGCGCCTGATGCGGCATGGTGTGCGGCAGGGATCGGCCCGAACCAGATCGTTGTGAACGAATGGGCGATTGCGGCCGGCGGCCATACCCGCGCAGGGTTGGAAGATAACGTGCGCCTTGACCGAGACACCTTGGCCCCGTCGAATGCCGCGCTGATCAAACGTGCCGCCGACCTGTGCGAGAAATACGAACGCCCCGTCGCCACATGGCAACAGGCCCGCGAAATCTTGGGCCTGCGCAGCGTCACCGTCTAAGAAACCGGCCTGCCCGCTGCGTCAGTTCAGACGCACGGGCAGGTTCAACGGCCCCCGAAAACCGAAACCGGACCAGACCACGCTTGCCGGGTCCACCAGTTCCATATTCGGGAAACGTTCAAACAGCATTGGCAGCAGCACCTTGCCCACCGTGTGCCGCGAGATGTGTATGCCCATGCAGTGATGCGGCCCGTTGCCAAAGGACTGATGCGCCGATGCATTCCTGAACGCGTTATACAGGTGCCCGTCCTCGAAGACCTCTTCGTCGTGGTTGGCCGAGGCCTGCGATGTCATCACCACATCACCTTTGGGAATGGTGAAACCCCTGATTTCCGTATCTTCAAGTGCGACCCGAGAGCTGACCTGAATGGGGGCCACCCAGCGAACACCCTCTTCGAATGCATCGCTCCAAAGCTCTTTGGCTTTCACCTCTTCCAACTGGTCGGGGTTGGTCAGCAACCCGTAAAGGATAGTGAGCAGCGCATCGCGGGGCTCGTTGATCCCGCCGCCGATCGCGATTTTGATGTTCGATATGATCTGGCTCATCTCGATGGGATCGTCTGCATTCACCATCACCGACAGCGCCGATTGGTCAGGGTCGGCCCTGAGGCGATCCACCATGCGCGCGATTTCGGCGTTCATCTCGATATTGGCGGCGGCGACCCGTTCAAACGGCTCGTCCGCCCAGCCAAAGTTGCCCGCCCCGTCAATCAACGCCTGCGACCAATGCTGCATGTCTGCGTCGGATGCGTCGGGCATCCCCAGAATTTCGGCCAGAATACGGGCGGCCAAGGGGCCGGCCAGCATCGGGAACAGATCAATCACCTCGTCGCGGGGCAGACGGTCCAGATAATCGCTGGCGTGGCGTTCGTACGAAGGCACCCAGATCGACTTGATGTTGCGGGCCGAAAACGTCGGCACCATCGCCATGCGTTCACGCAAATGCGCCTCGCCATCCTTGCGCATTAAGGTATGCGCCTCGAACGCCTTTTCCATCGGGGTGTTGGGATCATTGGTGCTGAACAGCGCGGGGTTGCCTTTGACAGCGCGGGTATCTGCGGCCTTGGTCAGCAACGTCCGCCCCAAGGATTTCACCCGCAAAACAGGGCTTTGCGACCGCAAGCGCGCATATATCGGATACGGGTCACGTGTCAGCTCGGCAATCGTGATTGCCTCGTCCAGCGGTGCTAATGGCATTTGTCCCCCTCCCAAGGTCATGAACAGATAAGTGTTCTATACCCGAACAATAAGAGGCAGAAAAATTTAAAGCAACGCAGTTTCCTACAGAAAAATCTCGTCGAATTCCATTTCGAAATCCGTCTCGAGCGCCTGCACCGCCGCGTCCACTTCGGCGGCTGTGGGGTTCACCCAATCCGCTTTTGAAATCAGGCCCGCGTCTTTCAACGCCTGTGCCGTTTTCTCAAAGTCGATCAGGGAATAGACTTCGTTATACTGGATCTTCTCGTTTTTGCGGAACCAAAAGCGGGTGCATGCATCCACCACATCAGGGGTCACGCCAGCGAACCATTTCAGCTGAAGCTGGAAGTCTTCAAAGATCGTGCCGGGGCGGCGCAACAGAATGCCGATCTTGCAGGTCGGCCCCACAACAAAAGCCGCCAGATGCAGCGCCGAATTATCGGTGGAAACGATCATCGACGCGCCTTTGTAATAGGACAGTTGGGTTGCCAGATCATGCTGCTGGGGGTGAAAGATCGTATAGCCCTCGGCCTCCATCTTGGCCTCGATATAGTCCTCAAACAGGAACCGCCCGCGTTTGCGAAACAGTTCGCTGCGCGAGATATAGATTTTATCCGGTCCCGCCGGTTTGATCCTTTGGCGCAAGCGGCGGTCGGTAAAGGCGCGAAATTCTGGGCTGCCCGACATCAGATCATTCACGCCAAACGCCTGCGGTGCGATGACCAGACGCTCAACGCGGGTGGGTTTGTTGAAGGCGGTCAGGCGGGGCATGTCGCCCAACTGATCGCTGATCAACTGGACCATGCCAAGGCTGCGTTCGGGCCATGTGATCGCATTCTTGGGGATGAATGCCACCGCATCGATGGGGTCTTTGAATTCATCCACCGCCCAGAGCCGCGCCAGAGATTCACACAAGGCGTGGCCAAAATGGCCGTAAGACAGCCCCGCATAAAGCATGGTGCCCGCCACCTCGCGGTCGACCTCGGTCTCGGGGGGCAAATCGGGTTCTACGGTCGTGGGTCTGCGGCTTGACCGCCAGGTCATTGCATCGACACAAAACTTTCCATCCGCGTCGAAGACCCCGGCAGGGCGGGCCATCTTGCGGCGCTTGCCCTCGCCCCACGGTACGATCAGCGCATTCTCGACCACTCGGATTTCGCCCGCCAAGGGGGTCTCTGGGTCGAACTTAAGCGCCATGTCTGTCTCCAACTGGGTCGTGGGGGCCTGTTCAGCCTTGGCTGATCTGGGATTTCAGTTTCTTGACGGACACCGGCCCGTCAATGCGGATAAAGGACACACCGAGCCGGATATCAGCGCGGTCGTTGCCCGTGACCGTTACCTCCGGCTCTGATGGCCAGGCGGAGAGGTCCAGTTTGTAGTCGTCGTTCCAGCCGCTGATCATGGTCACGCCGCCATAAGCCACATGAAAGACCGCAGCGCCTTCGCCCGGTTCAATCGTGTTCTGACCGCTGCCGACATAGATGTGATCATCGCCCCCCGCCGAACGCACGATATTGCGCCCCGGTCCGGTGTGGATTTCCGACCCGCCAATCCCGTCGCTGATGTCGTCATTGCCCGGACCGCCGTAAATCTTGCTGCTCCCCTCGCCGCCGCGAATGACATCGTCGCCCGCGCCGCCGTCGAGGATATCGCGACCGTTGCCGCCATAGAGCGTGTCATTGCCAGCCCCACCATAAAAGATATGCACGTCCTTGCCGCGCCCCGATTTGGCGATCAGCATGTCGTTGCCCGCGCCGCCGTAAAACGTGGCCCCTGCGTATTTCGCGCCGATCATCACATCGGCCCCGCGGCTGCCCTGCACGTTGACGGCAACCCGTTCCGAGGTCTCGAAATTCATCGGCGTGTCGGGGTGGGCCACAATGGCGATTTCCTTGCCTTCGCTGGCGTTTTGCTCCTTGCGGGATACGACCGTGGCGATGCGGATATTCTCGATATAGGCGGGCATGTGCAGCACGTAATCATCCGGCCCCGCCATGTACCACAGCGTGTCATTGCCGCCGTCTTCGTCTTCGGTGATTTTTTCGGCATTGGCCCCGTAGGCCCAGTAATCATTATCGGCATTGCCGCCTGCCAGCACCACGGACCCGTCCAGCGCCATCATCGCATTGACCCCGCGCTGAGGGTTTTCAAACCCGCGCAGGTCAAGCCCCAGTTCCAGCGCATTGTCCACCATCGTGGCGCGCAATTCATCCAAGGGTGCCTCGGTCACGATATTCGTCGTCTCGCCGGGATCGGCGATCAGGTCATAGATATGTTCTTCGCCATTAGGGTAGCGGAAATAGCGGTAGCGGCTAAGCTCGGGTTCGGAAGACCGGACCGACAATGTGCCAAAAACCGATGTGACAGGCGATTTGCCGGCGTTGTACTGGCCAAAGCTGTCATCGACCAGGGGCAGCAGGCTTTGCCCCGAGGTCCAGTTGGGCCGATAGGGCAACCCCGCCAGATCCATGATCGTTTTGGGCACGTTGTGCAACGACACGGGCAGGTCGACCACGCGCCCCTGTTCCATCCGCGCGTTCCAGATGCCAAGCGGGACGTGGGCCGCACTGTCCCACTGGCTCATCTTGTGGAAACTGTCATGGGTGCCAAGGTTGAAACCATTGTCCGACAGCAAAACCACAGTGGTGTTCTGGCCCAGTTCGGACGCGCGCAATGCCTCCATGAACCGGCCGATTTCGGCATCCACATGGCTGATCGCCGCGAAATAGGCGCGGACCACCTGACGCCACGCCTGATCGCCCGCCTTTTCCGGCGTCCAAGGACCGTTGGCGATATAGGCGGCCTCGTAGACGGCCATGCCCTCTTGGGGGCCGAAATAATCCTCGGGCGCGGCGGTGGTGGGCCAGCTGATCTTATCGACGTCATATTGCTGATAAAAACGGTCGGGGCATTGCAGGTTGTAATGCGGATGTTTGAAGCCAAGCTGGATCAGGTGACGCCGCTTGGGGTCGGCGCGGCCCAGATAGTCGATGGCATTTTGCGCGACCATATTGTCATAGAACTTGCCGTCCTGACTGCCGTCGTCGTTGGGGTGGTTGATCCCCGCGATCCCCGGCCCCTTATCAAGGTATTTTTTGACGTTGCTGCGCTTGCCAGCGTCCTTTGCCTCGGGCTGTTCATGAAACAGGATGCGGGCGTATTCCTCGGGCATGGGTTTGTAGTTGCTGTCGACCTTGCCGGTCGTGAAGGTGCGAAACCCTGCGCGGCGCAGATCGAATTGCCAGCCCGTCGTGGGCGGCAGGATATCGCGCCAGAACCGGTTGAGATCGACCAGACCGGTGCGGAATGGCGACAGGCCGGTGGCCAGTTCGGCACGGCACGGCGCACAAAGCGGCACGGTGGCATAGGCATTGGCAAAGCGCGTGCCCTCGGCCATGAAACGGTCGATATTGGGGGTGCTGATCGTCAGGCCAAACGCGTTGCGCCAGGTGAAAATGTCGATCATGTCATCGATCCAGATGACGCAGATGTTGTCGCCCCCGGCAGTCTGTTTGGTAAAGCTCATGACGCGTCCCCTTGGGCTTCGGCAAAGCGGCAGGCTTGGGTGATCTTATCCAGCGCATCGGGCGTGGTGCCAGCCGTATCAAGCCAGAACAGCACGTCATGGATCACCGAACTGCCGAGCGTTTTCAAGATGCCCTTGCGGTGCGATCTGCACCCGATGAACAGATCACTGGGGCCCGCAAGCGCAGTGGCAAGGACCGCGCTGGCATCGGGGCTGGACTGCGGCGCAGGAAATTTCGTGCCGGTTTTCGCCGCCGTCAAACTCAGCTTGCCGTGATCATAGCCCGCCAGAACCCATATATCAGGTCCGGGCGCGGGCATTGTCACCTCGACCGATCCGGCATCATCGCGCCATTCCAGCATCCCGTCTTTTTCCGACAGGAACAGGTAATTGCCACCGCCCGACGGGTTCAGCGTAATGATCGTGCGGGCCTGACCTTCGGGGGATTTCAGGCGGATGGCGCAGCAGAACTGCTCCGCCTCGACCAAGGCCGCATCCACCACAAAGCCGCCATTCACCTCGCGGATATAGGCGACACCACCGGACGGGGTCAGACGGGCGTGGCCGTCATTCGGTTCGGCCGTGCGCGCGGCAATGCCAAGGCCGTTTTCAGGGGCCCAATGCGCAATTGCGCCACCGGAACCCAAGGTCATGGCGCTGGCATGGCCGCGATACCAGATCGCGTCGGCGTCATTGGGGTGCAGCATCGCGGCGGCTTTTGGCACATCGGGCGCGGGGGCGTCGCACAAGATCACCGCATCGGGCAGATCGATATCCACGAACAGGGGGGCAAATTTATCCATCAATGCACCGGCAAGGCTGCGGGCAACGCCCAACGATACAGGGTCTGGCCGGTCGCACTTTGCAGTTTGAAACTATCGCGCAAGGCCCCGCGATTGGCAGGCATACCATCATCAGAGGCCGGATGCCCCAACGCATAGCACAGGGTCAGATCCTTGCCCTTTGGCGGTCTGTCGCAGGTAATCAGCAGGTCGTTGCGGTCTTTTGGGTCTACGCGCACATCCACGATCCTGGCCCCTTTTTCATCCCCCTCAAAGCGGAACCCGCAAGCATCACCTGCGTTCAGCGGATCGTCTTTATCAAGGATAAACGGGCCGTCCGCCTCGCCCCGGCAACGGATCACCTTGTTGTCGTTTTCGCGTTCCGCCAGCAGCAGCACCGGACAGGCCCAAGGCGCATCGCTGTTGCGGGCCTCGATGGCGCAGCTTTCCATCTCGGCCATCTGAACGCGGGCGTCGGGCGTTGCGCGGCCAAAGGGATCGAGGGCAAACATATAGCCGGGGGCGGCAAAGACATGGTCGTGATCGCCCTTGTTCCACGCCAGATCCCATTGCGCGCGCAAGACGGGGCTGTCTGACATATCCGCCGTACCCGCATCAAAGATCGCGGTGAACAGGGGTTTGCGCAGGCCGTGATCTGCAAACAGATCGGTGATCTGGTGCATGATCGCATGCATGCCGCGCGTCCAGTCCGGCCCGCTGCTCAGCACGTCTTCGAGGGTGTAATCAAGCCCGACCGACAGAACCTTGGCGGGTTTGCCCAGTGACAGCGCCGCCGCACACAGGTTCTGCACCGTCTGGCGCAAGTTGTTGAACGCCGCGCCCTGCGACAAGGCGGCGATGCTGGCAGAGCTGTCGGTTTCCGAGCGCGCATAGATCAACGGCAAGGCGCGGTGACCGGCTTGCCGCCGACGCAGGATCTCGTCGGCGATCAAGGTGTCGCGTGTCTGTTCGGTCAGCTTTTGGATGACATCCGTGGCGTCGTTTTCCTGGGTGCCAGATGCCCCCGCCGGCCCCAGATCATCACCCGTGGTGACCACATGATAGGGAAAAGACAGCGGCGCGTTCGCGGTGACCGCCCGCCGCGTGCCGCCAAAGGACAGCAGCCCGTAAACCGCCCCTGCCGTGTCCGCGATGATATCCGGCGCGCTGGCATCGTCAGACACCTGAACACGGCGGCGGAACTGGCGCGGGCCTTGGGCACCGGGCAAATTGGCGCTGAAGATATACCAGCCGCCGCGCTGGCGCAGGTTCCACGCATCGACATCCCCCAGAACCGCGGGGTCAACTGCGGCCTCGGCCCTGCCTGCGGGCAGTCGTTTCGCGATATCCCGGATCACGCTATCGGACAGGTTCATGCGCAGGCCGGTTTCGTCAAAGCCGATGACATCGCCGTTTTTCGCCTTCAAAAGGACGCCGCGTTTCTTGGCCCCGTGGTCTTGCATCTCGTTTACGTTCCTCGACGGATCATCATTGGTTTCAGGTATGGCATGAACCCTTGGCGTTCTAAAGTGTTGATGCGCTATTCATACAGCGGGTCCCATTTCTTGAGCAGGCGGTGAAAGCCTTTCTCGCGGGCGATGTCATAAAACATACGCGCTGCAGGGCGCTTTTTGTCATGCAACGCAACGCCCATCTTGCGGATATATCT
Organism: Sulfitobacter sp. SH22; assembly: GCF_965641905.1. Taxonomy (NCBI): domain Bacteria; kingdom Pseudomonadati; phylum Pseudomonadota; class Alphaproteobacteria; order Rhodobacterales; family Roseobacteraceae; genus Sulfitobacter; species Sulfitobacter sp. SH22. The sequence continues at coordinate 20,050 of NZ_OZ282573.1, read as the reverse complement.
GAACCCGTCACGGCGACCGGCGCGGTAGGCGTTGCGCATATCGCGGGGGGTACTGTCGCCGCGCAGGAAATTGAACAGGGCCGCCGACTGGCCCATCCCGACGATAGACTGAATGCCCGCATGCCCAGCGCCATGCAGCAAAACGCGGGAATATTGCGCCGGTTTCGGCAACCGCACTTCGTGTTTTTTGTCTTGCCCGTGCATCGGGTCGACCATCACGGTATAGGCCCGCTTGTCATCCATATGCGCAGCCAGATCATGCCGCCAGCCGTCCATCTTGGCCCATTGTTCACCATAGCGCCGCTCGAACCTGACCACATCGGGATCGATCGAGCTTTGCGGGGAGACGGCGATAGCGCGGCTTGCATTCAGGGCCTGCGCCCCCAGCAATGCGCCATATCCCCCCATGCTGAAGCCGTAGGCGGTCAGCTGTGGCGTCGCACCGAAATAGGCCCGACATGCCCGCATAGCGTCAAAGAATTCGTCGTGCTGGTGCCAGTCTTCGTCGCGGTGAAAGACACAGACATGGGCCATGCCGCGTTTGGTAAAGGACTTGGTGCCCCAGCCCCCTTCGCCGGAGAGGAACGGATAATCAAAGGGCGGAAAGGCGACCAATATGCGCGCAGGATCGGCAGGGCCGGTATATTCCAACCGCAAACGCGCACCGTCATAGATGACCACGCGGCTGTTCCAACCGTCCGGCACTGCCGGTGCTTGTGCCCCGGTCTCAGTCATCCGCCAAAAGCTTCTCCGGATCGATCTTGTCGAAGCGACGTTCGCCGACATGTTGTTCCAGCATGTTTTTGGCTTTGCGCAGCATGTCGACTTCCTTGAGCACCTTCATATTGCGGTAGTGGATCATCTTGATGTCCATATCCTCGGGCAAGGGTTTGCCGCGCAACTGGCCGCCCAGAATGTAATGTTGTTCTTCGGGCAGGATGTTCCAATCCAGACCGGCCGCACGGATCGCCAAGGGCAGGCTCATCTGATCCAGATAGGGGCGTTTCTTGATCAGATCGACCTGATCAATGATCTGCGCCAGCCGCATCCAGACATCTACGAACGTTTCGCCCTTGTCCGTCACCGGACCTTCGGGGAAAACGATCAGACCCGCGTTGAAATAGGGCATCAGCTTTTTACGGCGCTGGCGTGACAGCCAGATGCGTTCTTCGGGCAGTGGCATGTCGCAGGCGTCATAGATCTGCTGCCAGATGTCCTGACCGGACCACATCATCGACGTCGCAGGGGCCACCGACACATGGCCCTGTTTGATCATCTTGTCGGATGTGTTGGGCGCGATGAACAGCATGTCGCTGTCCATGAAGGCCGAATAAGGCGTGCGGCGCGGCTGCATCGCGGCGACCATTTTATTGCCATGCGGATAAGGCGGGTCAAACACCCCCGCGGTTTCAATAGGGCGCACATCCACGTTCAGCTTTTTGTAGATCGCCAAAGCGTAAGGGTCCATGTCACCGATGGTTTCGGCGGGGCAATAGCCGATCAGGTCAACATCTTCTTCGAAATGGGTCCGGATGGAGGCCGCCAGATAGCAGCCCATATCCTGATATTTCGGCGGATCAACGACAAAGAAGATCGAAAGGTTCGGGGTGCTCATTCTGGGTGCCTTTTCGGGGATGGGTTTGGCATCACTGTACATGGGTGCGCGGCACGGGCAGCAGATCGGCCCCGTAGATCAGCCATGCGCGATCTTGGATTTTGCGGATGTCTTGCGCGGTTTCGACGCGGTTTTGGAAGGGGCTGCTTTGCGCGCAGGGCGCTTGGCCTTTGCGCCGCTGGCCGTCTTGGAGGATTTCGGCTTGGCGGTCTTTTTTGCTGGATTTTCAAGGCCCAAGCGGCTGCGCATCCCGTCGATGACGCCGACCGCAATTTTCTGGCGCAACTCGGGGTCCGCCAGAAACTTGCAAACGTCGGCGGCGCGCCGGGTCATGTCCTGACAGTCGTCTTGATGTGCATCACACCATGCCAGACGTTTTTCGACATCGCCGTGGTTTTTGCGAATGGGAATGTAATGTTCCCAAGGCTTGAAATGATGGGTCGCAAAGGTTTCGAACGGGCAATCGACGACCAAGGCGACGCTGCCGGAATTCAGCGACCAATACAGGCTTGAGCCCACATCATTGCCCGGCAACACGGCGATATATTTATAGGTCTGGAAATCCTCGCGCGGGATGCGGGGGCGCTCGAAATCGGCCAGAAACGGTTCTTGCTCAAGCACGAACCCGTCAGAGTTTGTGTACCCCAGATCAAAGCGCGGATTGTCGATATAGCGGTGCAGAAAATTGAACCGCTGCATGGATTTCAGCACATGGAGCGTTTCCTCGCGGCTGAATTCACCGCTTTTGTATTTGCGCAAAAGCGGGTGCATGCGGATCATTTCACCGCGGTTTCTTTCCCCCAAGCGGCCCCGGTTTCCCGGCCCGCCGCGCCAGACAACGCGGTCGAATTTATCGGCCCAATCCACGCGGGCGGGGTCAAGATTGCCCAGAAATTCAGGGCTGTCGATGTCATGATAATCGGGCAACGGCCACAACACATGCCCCTCGGGGCGGTCGCGCAAACGGTTGAAATTGATCAAAGCGGCGGCGCGGCCCTGATCGTCAACCACGGTGCGGTTGCGATGGTCCTGCATATCCAGCAGGAAATCAAAGTCAGCGCCCGCGTTCAGCACGCTTTGCAAGGCACCTGTGGTCTTGTTGGTGTTGGAATGGCGTTTGTGATCAACGTGCCAGGGGCGATCCGCATCCGTGGACGGCTTCCAATCGTTCAGGTCCTTTGGGACTTGATTGCCATGATCCCACGACAAGGTCATCCCGCTGGAGGCCCGCGCAACGAATGCGACCACGTCCGGATCTGATGACAGGTCAAAATCTGAATGCGCGCCCAATTGATGCGCGATTGATCTTTCGACAAAATCTTTTGACGTAATCATAAGGTCGCTCAATGCTCAGGAAGACAGGCGATTATATGTTTTGTTGCTTGTCTATTATTGATCAAACTATACCCTGCGTCAGGCGATTGAGGCAACCCTTATGACGGGGCGGCCATCCCCCTGCGCGCAACAGCAACGATCAAGCGAGATTTCCATGGCCATCGGCAACGAAAAAACATTGATGCTGACGGTGATGCGCAACGAGGGGCCGTATATCCTGGAGTGGATCGCCCATCACTTTGCGCTTGGCATTGATGACCTGCTGATTTTCACCAATTTTTGCACGGATAACACCGACAAGATTTTGGACCGGATCGAGGTGCTTTGGCCGCACCGGGTCAAGCACCAGCCGAACCCCAAGGTGATGTTCCCAAAGCAAGGCATGTGGCACATTATGGCGCTGCGCTATGCGGGGCATTTCGGGCGGTATCAGGCGGCGGACTGGCTTTATGTCACTGATGCCGACGAATTTCTGAACCTGCGCAATGACGCCGGAACGCTGGACGGATTTTTCGAGGATGCAGGGCCTGCCGATGCGGTGTCCTTCACCTCGGTTGCCTTTAACAGCAATGGCCACAAACACGAGACCGACGATCTGGTCACCACCCGCTATACCCAAACCACTGCCGATCTGGACGGCGCGGATCAAAGCGGCGACGAAATCATCACGGCCGTCAAAACCCTGTACCGCAACGCAATCAAGGGGCCGCGCCGGCCCCACCGCCCCGTAACCAAGACATTTTCGACCACAGGTTTCAAGTGGATCGACGGATCAGGCGCGCAAATGCCCGCGTCGTTTACGGATAGCGATTACAAGGGCATCAATGCGGTCCCAACCCGCGCCTTCGGTCAGGTGAACCATTATTCCATCAAATCGGCGGCTGAATTCCTGCTCAAGGTCGATCGTGGTGATGCGGTGCAGGCCGACCGTCTTGGCGCGTCCGAACACTATTGGAACCACGCCAACCGCACCGGGGGCACGGACACCAGCAATGTCGGATTGTCGCCAGCAGCACAGGAAATCTATGATTTTCTGCGGGCTGATCCGGTTCTTGCCGATTTGCATGCGCAATCTCTTGAACTGCGCCAAAACCGCCTGACCGAGATTTTGAAAACCGAAGGCGGGCAGGATCTGGCGCGGCGCATCGGCTATTACGACTGATCCGATACGTTCGGGGTAATGATCACGAACTCCGGCACGCTCAGGTCTTCTGACGGGGCCAAGGCGGGATCATCCACCTTTTTCTGTTCTTTCATAAAGCTCGCAATCGCGGGGCCGATCAGAACGATCCGTTTGACGCTGGCCAGATTGATCCGGTTCAGCATTTTCGCCCCGATCTGTTCATAGCTGGCGCGCAGCACATCGGGCTTTTCATCCGCGATCATCCGGTTGATCCGCGCTGCCGTCTTGGCGTCATCATCGGGGAAGACGACCTGCTCCGTCGTCATTTGCAACTGATCCCCAAAGGACAATTCATTATGCGCCAGAATGTTGCGCATGATCTGCATCCGGGATGCGTTGTCTTCCTGCGCGATCACTGTGGCTTGCGGTACTTCCTTGGCGGTGAAAATCGACAGGAAACCAACCCCTGCCCCCAAATCCAGCACCTTTTGGCCATCCTCGACCATGCGGCCGATCTTGCGGGCCATGCGACGCTGGTATTTGCCGCGCATCACGAAATCGAGGGTATTTTGCGCGAAAATGCGCACGTCAGCGGGCAAGGCAATGTCGTGGTTGGGCACCCATTCAACGGCCGTCTCGGCGGTCACGTCAATCTCGCCGGGCACGAAACCATCCCCGCCCTCGCCCACATCGGCAAAGTCGGGTTCCGGTTTCTTGCGGCGTTCCTCGGCGGGGCGGTCGGCGTTGTTCTTCTCGACCTGCGACATCAGCGCGGCGATTTCAGCCGGATCGCGGGCCTTGGGCGGCTTGGCGACGATCTGGGTGATCGGCACTTTGGAGGCCTCGATCAGCGACTCCTTCAGTTCTTCATAAGCCTCGGTCTGGCGGTATTCGTCCAGCCGCGCCTCCACCCGGTCAATGGCGGCCCAATGCAGGCGGGACAACACCGGATCGGTCAGCAATTCGTCCATGATCGCGCGGCGCCGTTCGGTATAGCGCAAAATCTTGTCGTCATAGACTTCGTTGCGGTCCTGAAGCGACCAGTAATCGGCGTTATATTTGTCTTTCTTGTTGTTCACGTTGCCGCGGAATTTGCGGATCGCGTAGCTGTCGATGGATTTCACCGCATAGTGGTTCATCTGCGCCCATTGATAGCCCACCGTGCGCCGGATCGACCGCCAGCCGCGAAACTTGAAATAATCCTCCATCGGGAGACCGGAGCCGTTCAGCCATTTGACCGTGTCGGGAAAGCCGGTTTCCAGATGCTTGTTCTTGATCGACGGACGGTGGATGCCGATCTTCCATTTGTCGGGGTCGAACTTGAACAGCGTCTTGACGCCCCAGCCCTTGTTCCATGTCGGCGGTGCGGCATAGAGGTATTGTTCGGACACCGGATCGCGCGACCAGTCGACCACATTGCCCGACCCGAAAATCCGCCAGGTGATGATAATCCCGTTCGCGTCCCCCGCCGCATCAAGCATCGGATCAAGCGTGCCATCGCCATAATTGATGCACAGAAATTCATCCGCATCGAACATCAATATCCAGTCGGCCTCGGCCACCTTGGGTTCGGATTGCGCATATTTCATCGCCGATGGCTGCGGTTTGACGCCTTCGGGAATGTCGTTGCGGCGGTGATAGCCCAGGCCCAATTCTTCGAGGCGGATCAGCATGTCGTCGGTGCCGTCGCTGCAATCGTTGGTATAGACAAGGATCTTGGTGAACCCCACGGCCAGATGATGGGCGTACCATTCCAGCAGGAATGGTGCCTCATCCTTCATCATCGAGATGGCCAGAAGCTTGCCGTGGGGGCTTTTATGCGGTTTCAGATTGATGGCTTCGGCCCCTTGTCAGGTCGCTTAGCGCAGCGCCTTGGACGGGTCGATGCCGATCTTTTCGCACATCCGCGCGGCGTATGATCCGGGCAGCGGTTCGTTCTTTTCCCACCATGGCTTTGTGCCGTTTGTGTACAGATGCACCGACAGGGTCTTGTCGGTGAAATGCCCTTCGACGCGGCCATAGGGGTCATAAAAAATGTCGTTCAGCTGGAACGGCACGGGGTACAGAACCTCGCGTTCGCTGGCTTTGTCATACTGTCCGGTCTGCTTGGCAAAATAGGTGAAGGCCTGCGGGCCGAACGCCGTGCGCTCTGCGTTATAGATGCGGTGCGCGTGGGTCAGTTTCGGGTCCTGGCGGTCGTATTTCTTGCGCTGGTTCTTGTTCCACCATGCGGGATAATCCGGCAGGTTGTCATAGTAATCCAGCAGCTGGTCCATCAGCTCGCATTCTTGCGGCAGGCCCACAACGCCACAGTTCAACGCGCCCGACATGCCGTGGCGGCCAAAGATATATTCTTCGTCCTCGGGGAAGGGCTGGTGGCAAAAGGCATCGCAATCAATCCAGATCGCGCCGGTTTTCTGGATCATCTTGTAGCGGAACACATTCGACAGAAACGACGCGCTGGTGGCTTCGACCAGGGCGCGGTCGATTTCCATGATCTCTGAGGCCGGACGCACTTCGACGCCTTCGGGGGCGTTATCAACCTTGTCGGCGCAATACAGGATCGTCTTGTGACCCGCGACAACATGGGATTTCAGGCAAAGCTGGTTCAGATAGTGAAGTTTTTCACCGATCCAAAGCGACGCGACGGGGCGACGGGTATTCATAATTCAGGCCTCTCTGATGACACGGTTTTTTGCTGTGTCGGATGTATCTGCTCAGGGTCCAGATTAGCTTAGTGCCGCTATACTTGTAAAGAATCCTTGGGGTTTCGCCCGAATATCCGCCCAAGATTGACTTGAGGCGGCACCCGTGAGAGTCATTTGAGCAACGCAATTGACCCAATCCAAGGCGACGCCCCCCGTGACACGCATCCTTGCCGTAACCTGTATGCGAAACGAAGGGCCCTATTGCCTTGAATGGATCGCCCACCACCGCGCGGCGGGCGTGACCGATTTTCTGATTTTCACCCATGATTGCGACGATGGCACCCCTGCCCTGCTGGACCTGTTGCCCGGTGTTACCCATGTGCCGTTCCAGCCTGACGCCGAAAAATCGGTGCAATGGCAGGCCATGCGGTTGGCCGATGCGCATCCGCTGATGAAATCCGCCGATTGGGTGATCTTTTTCGATTGCGATGAATTCCTGTGCCTTGAGGCACCGATGGCGACCTTCGGTGATCTGATTGCATCCCTGCCCGATGATACTGATGCCATCGCCCTGCCCTGGCGGTTGTTTGGTGCCGCGGGTCAGGAAGATTTCACCGATCACCTGACGCCGGCGCGTTTTACCAAGTGCGCGCCCGATCCGTTTTTCCTGCCGGCGGGCAGCTTTTTCAAAACCCTGTTGCGGCCAAAGAAATTCCAGAAACTTGGCGTGCACCGCCCCAAGAACAAGGGCAAGGTGCCGGGGGTCTGGTCGCTTGGCGGCGGGCAAACCGCCACGGCCGACTTTGCCGGAAATGACAGCCGGATCAATCTGTTCGGTCTGATGCAAGCCCCGGCGCGGGCGCGGCTGAACCATTACTCCTTGCGATCTGCCGCTGAATTTATGGTCAAACGCGGGCGCGGCCTGCCCAATAGGGCGACCAAAACCCTTGATCTGCATTATTGGGCAGAACGGAATTTCAACACCGTCGAGGACCACCGGATCGACCCGATGCTGGCCGCCACGCAGGCGCAGATGGCAACGCTGCTTGGCACTCCCGAAATCCGGGCCGTGCATCAGGGGGCTGTTCAATGGCGCCGCGATGCTTTTGCCGCGCTGATGAAAGACCCCGCCGAAGTCCAGTTTTACTGGCATCTGATCCTTTTGGGCGGCAGCACACCCCCCAAGCCTGAGCAAACGCAGGCGCATTTACGCCGGCATAGCCAGACGTAGAGAACGGCCAAAGCGCCGCGAATAGAGTTGATTGCCCGCCATTTCGGATGCACCGTCAGGTAACCCTGTCTTTGCCAAAGAGGTGCGCCATGTCTGCCGATCCGCTGTTGCAACCCTTCCAGCTCAAGCATCTGACCTTGCGAAACCGGATCATGACCACCAGTCATGAACCCGCCTATCCCGAAGACGGCATGCCCAAAACCCGCTACCGGGCCTATCACGCCGAACGCGCAAAGGCCGGTGTGGCATTGGCGATGACAGCCGGATCGGCGGCCGTATCCAAGGACAGCCCGCCGGTGTTCAACAACGTGCTGGCTTATAAGGACGAGGTCGTGCCGTGGATCACCAACCTGACCGACGCCTGCCACGAACATGGCTGCGCGGTGATGATCCAGCTGACCCATCTGGGGCGACGCACGACATGGAACAAGGGCGACTGGCTGCCGTCGGTGTCATCGTCGAAACACCGCGAACCCGCGCACCGCGCCTTTCCCAAACTGATCGAGGATTGGGACATCGACCGGATCATCAGCGATTTCGCCGATGCCGCCGAACGCATGAAAGACGGCGGCATGGACGGGATCGAATTGCAGGTTTACGGCCACCTGCTGGATCAATTCTGGTCGCCCCTGACCAATGATCTGGTGGGCCCCTACGGTGCCGATACCTTGGAAAACCGGATGCGGTTTCCGATGGATGTACTGGCCGCCGTGCGCAAACGGGTGGGCGCGGAATTCATCGTGGGCTTCAGATACACCGCCGACGAGGCGCAAAAGGGCGGCATCACCCCCGAGGAAGGGCTTGAGATATCCAAGAAACTGGCCGCATCAGGCCAGCTGGATTTTCTGAACGTGATCAAGGGGCGCATCCATACCGACCCGGCCATGACCGACGTGATCCCCGTGCAAGGCATGCAAAGCGCGCCGCATCTGGATTTCGCGGGCTCTGTCAAAAAGGCGACGGGGATGCCCACATTCCACGCGGCCCGCATTCAGGATGTGGCAACCGCCCGCCACGCCGTGGCAGCGGGGCTGTTGGATATGGTGGGCATGACCCGCGCCCATATGGCCGACCCGCATATCGTGCAGAAAATCATCGAGGGCCGGGAGGACGACATCCGCCCTTGTGTGGGTGCCACCTATTGTCTCGACCGCATCTATCAGGGCGGCGAGGCGTTGTGTATCCACAACCCCGCCACCGGGCGCGAACTGACCATGCCGCACAGCATTGAACCGGCTGTCGTCAAACGCAAGATTGTCATTGTCGGCGCAGGTCCGGCGGGGCTGGAAGCCGCGCGCGTTGCCGCCGAACGCGGTCACCACGTCACGGTGTTCGAGGCCCAGCCCGATCCGGGAGGGCAGATCAGGCTGACCGCACAAAGCGCGCGCCGCCGCGAGATGATGTCGATCATCGACTGGCGCATGGCCCAATGTGCCGCCCGCGATGTGGTGTTTCATTTCAACACTTGGGCAGATCAGGACACCGTTTTACAGCTGGACCCCGATGTGGTGATCATCGCCACGGGCGGGCTGCCCAATACCGAATTGTTCGAAACCGGTATCGAGGCTGACAATGTGGTGACCTCGTGGGATATCATCTCGGGCGATGTGAAACCTGCCGAGAATGTGTTGATCTATGACGAAAGCGGTGACCATCCGGGGCTGCAAGCCGCCGAGGTCGCGGCAAATGCGGGGGCCAAAGTCGAGGTGATGACCCCCGACCGCAGCTTTGCCCCCGAGATCATGGCGATGAACCTTGTGCCCTATATGCGGTCTTTGCAGGATAAGGATGTGACCTTTACCGTGACGCGTCGCTTGCTGGGCGTCGCACGGGCGGGCAACAAACTGATCGCAACGATCGGCACCGATTACAGTGATTTCACCAAGCAGCAGGAATATGATCAGGTCGTTGTGAACTATGGCACCTTGCCGCTGGATGATCTTTATTTCGCGCTCAAACCGCTTAGCAAGAACGAAGGCGCGGTTGATTACGACGCCCTGATTATGGGTGAAAAGCAAACCCTGGATTGGAATAACGACGCGCCATTCTGGCTGTACCGGATTGGCGATGCCGTGTCTTCCCGCAACACCCATGCGGCGATTTACGATGCCTTGCGCTTGGTCAAAGACCTGTAGCCTGGCCCGCCGCCGCCCTGCCGCCCCGCCTTGCGGATTGCTGACACCTTGCAGTTGATGTTAGATCGCGTCAGCCGGGGGAAATATATGCGATTGTTGGTCGTCGAAGATGAAGCCGATTTGGCACAAGCCGTCTGCGACCATCTGCGCGCGGCAGGCCATGCCGTGGACCTTGCCACGGGTGTGGACCACGCGCTGGCCGCAATCGCCACGACGGAATATGATCTGGTTCTTCTGGATCTTGGCCTGCCCGATGGCGACGGTCTGGATGTTCTTCGATGGCTGCGCGGAAACCACAAGAACGTTCCGGTTCTGATCGTCACAGCCCGTGACAGGATCACCGAACGGATTGCCGGACTGGATGCGGGTGCCGATGACTATCTGGTGAAACCCTATGATCTGGATGAAATGCTGGCGCGTATTCAGGCGATCTTGCGGCGCGCGGACCAAGACCGTGATCCTGAACGCAAATTCGGCCCCTTGCTGATCCTTCCCGCCAGCCAGACCGTTTTGCGCGATGGCACCGCCGTGCCGCTGACCCGCAAGCAATGGACCATCCTCGAAAGGCTAAGCCGCAGACCGGATATCATCGTTGCCAAAGCCGATCTTGAAGACGCCATCTACAGCTTTGGCGAAGAGGTCGAGAGCAACACAATCGAAGCGCATATCAGCAGATTACGCAGCAAGCTGGGCCGCGATGCAATCGAAACCCTGCGCGGGTTTGGCTACCGGATGCGCCGACCATGACCCCGATGAGCTTGTCACGCCGTCTGGCGCTGCTGATCAGTCTGGGCTTTGCCATGATCTGGGGCTTGTCGATGGCGGTGACGGGCTTTGCGCTGCGCGGCGAACAAGCAGAACTGTTCGACAATGAGCTGGTCGAGATTGCGGGGCTGTTTCGCCCTATCGTGACCCAGGCCTTGACCAATGGCGTGCTGGATATTGACGCGCTTGATGCGGCCCTAAAGGCGCGCGGTCCGGGCGATACGGACGAGGTGCTGATTTACCAAGTGCTCAAGAGCGATGGCACGGTGTTGATCAACTCGCGCGATTTCGCCCAAGCCGAACCGCCAAGCGGTGCGATCATTTCCGGATTCAACCGGACTGCGACCCATATGTTTTACACGTCGGAATTCAACGCAAGCGGGCTGGCCGTGCGGGTCGGTGACCCGTTAATCGAACGCCGCGAAGCGTTCCTTGACAGCTTTGTCGCCTTCCTTATCCCGATGTTTGCCTTGCTGCCGCTCGCCTATTTCCTTGTCAGATGGGTCGCCCGCACCGCCCTGAAACCGCTGGATCAATTGCGCGATGACATCAGCGCGCGCGGGGATGGCCAGCTTGCCCCGATTGATGCCGCAGGCCAGCCCACAGAACTGGCCGCGATCACGGCGTCTTTGAACGGGTTAATGACGCGCTTGTCCCAATCCTTGGAAGGTGAACGCGCCTTTGCCAGTTCTGCCGCCCATGAATTGCGCACCCCTTTGGCGGTGGCATTGGCACAGGTCCAGCGCCTGCGGGCCGACACCCCGGATCCGGCAGGCCGGGTGGCGATTGTCAAAGTCGAGGATGCTTTGAAACGGATGGTCCGGCTGGTTGCCCGTCTGCTGCAAATGGCGCGGGCAGAGGCCGGGATCGGCGTGTCGGGTGCGCGGGTTGACGTTGCAAAGCTTCTGCAATTTTCGGTCGATGAAGTGAAGAGAGACCCTGCCAGAAAAGACTGCCTGAAGATTGCTATGCCCGATCAGCCGGTATTTTCGGTGATGGATGCCGATGCCTTTGCAATCGTGGTCAGCAATCTGGTGGACAACGCCTTTCAACACGGCACCCCGAACGGTGAGGTACATGTGCGCCTGTCGCAGGACGGTTACCTGTCTGTCAGCAATGACAGCGCCGTCATTTCCCCCGAAAATCTAGACAGATTGATCGAACGCCTGCACCAGGGCAGCGCGGCGCAGGGCGGGTTCGGGCTGGGCCTGTATATCGCGGACCGCATCGTCCGGCAGGCAGGCAGCGCGCTCGAGCTACGCTCCCCCGCCGATGGGCAGGCGGGCGGTTTTATGGCGGGCTTTGCCGTGCCGCCCGCCAATCGCTCATAGACGGTTCAGCAGATCAAGGGACGGATCCCCCGTCGCTGGCAAGCCCACACTTTGCTGATAGGCCGCGATGGCTTTGCGGCTGTTCGGCCCGATCACACCATCCGTGCCGTCGGTATCAAACCCTCTGGCGGTCAGCCTGGTTTGCAGCGCCTTACGGTCGTCGATGGTCATCCCGTATTTATCGGGGCCAAAGCTGGCGATGATCGGCCCACCACCGGCAATCCGATCTGACAGATGGCCAACCCCGATCGCATAATTGTCAGAGTTGTTATAGCGCTTGATCGCACGGAAGTTCCTGAACACCGCAAAGCGGGGCCCGCCCGCATCGGGCTGGAGGATAGAGACCGGCGTGGCCGAGCCAGCCGCAGCTGTGCCCATTTCAGCGCCCCACTTCTCGCCGGATTTCCAACCGGATTTCGCAAGATATGCCGCCGTGGACGCCAGTGAATCAGTCGGGTCATCAGACCAGATGTCACGGCGGCCATCCCCGTTGAAATCGACGGCAAAGGCTTGATAGGACGTTGGGATAAACTGTGTGTGCCCCATGGCACCCGCCCAGCTTCCGGTCAGCCCGCGCGCGCCGACATCCCCGCGTTCAAGGATCTTGAGCGCGGCAATCAACTGCTTTTCAAAAAACGCGCCGCGGCGGCCATCATAGGCCAGTGTCGATGTGGCCGATACGACAGGCACATTGCCGCGACGTTCACCATAAAAGCTTTCAAGCCCCCAAACAGCGGTCACAACCTCGGCTGGCACGCCGTATCTGGCCTCGATCTGTTGCAAGACATTGCGGTGACGGGCAAAGGCCGCGCGCCCCTTGGTCACACGCTCTTCGGAGGCAGCAATCGCAAGGTAATCCTCAAGCGAGCGGCTGAATTCTGTTTGGTTCCGGTCCCGCCTGACCACACCGGGCAGATAGCCGGCACCGGAGAACCCACTGCGCAATGTCGCCGGCGAAATGCCCTGCCCCGCCGCGCGCAGTTTGAACCCCGCGACCCATGCATCATAGCCGGCATTGGCTTGCGGCATCAGATCATCGGGCAACGCCCCGTCTGAACGCGGCACAAAGGAAGCGGCATTTCCGCTTCTCTCACATGCGGCGAGCGACAAGGCCGCCAGCCCGATTGTAAATTTCCTACGTGAAATACTCATACTGCCCGCGCCCTATTTTGTTGTGGCTTTGCGCACAGGTTAACCCAAGGCGGGATAGCCGCAAAGGGGCAGTTATGTTTTGGCAATCCTTTGCCTAGTCATCAGGGACACCCTAGTTGCCGGGGATATAGAGCGGCACAGTCGACATCGACATCTTTGCCGACCCGTTTTGCACATCCCGCGCGTGGCTGATGTAAATCAGGGTATTGTTTGCTTCGTCATAGATACGTTTCACTTTCAACGTCTTAAAGATCACTGAACGGCGCTCGGAAAAAACCGTCTCGCCTTCGTCCCCCCGATCGATGTCGCCGATCTCGATAGGGCCGGTCTGGCGACAGGAAATTGCCGAATTGGACGGGTCTTCGAACCAGTTTCCCTTTTGCAAACGGTCGATGATCCCGCGTTCGAAATAGGCAAGATGGCAGGTGACACCCTTCACCTTTGGGTCTGACACCGCCTCGATCACGATATCATTTCCAAGCCAGTCCACATCGACATTGCCGACGGTTTCAGCACTGGCCGAAAGCGGAAATAATGCGAATGCAAGCAATGCGCAGACCAAGCGGGAGGGGGATTTATATGTGTTCATGTTGATATACGCGCAGATCCGCAGAAGGTTCCCAAGAAAAATCTTCCACCAATGCTCAATGATCATTTTCATGCTTCCAACGCAAAACGCCCGTTGTGTAATGAACACATCGGGCGTTTTGTATATTGTATCGTAAGAGAGATAATCATTTATTGAACTTATTAGGTTTGGCGGTGACCTACTCTCCCACGTCTTAAGACGCAGTACCATTGGCGCAGTAGCACTTAACTGCCGAGTTCGGGATGGGATCGGGTGTTTTGCTTACGCTATGACCACCAAACCGAATAAATTCAATAAATGTCCAAGTCAGTACAGTTATGTATGTGTGTATGCTTTTGAATGATTAGTATAATGCACTACCGCTTTGCTACTTGAGCGCTGCTAAGTCTTGCTTCTACTGGATCAAATCAAGCCTATCGAGCCATTAGTACCAGTCAACTGAACGTATTACTACGCTTACATCTCTGGCCTATCGACGAGGTGGTCTACCTCGGCTCTCAGGGATACCTTGTTTTGAGGGGGGCTTCCCGCTTAGATGCCTTCAGCGGTTATCCTGTCCGATCATAGCTACCCAGCACTGCTATTGGCATAACAACTGGTCCACCAGTGGATCGTTCACCCCGGTCCTCTCGTACTAGGGGCAACTCCTCTCAAGTATCCTACACCCACGGAAGATAGGGACCGAACTGTCTCACGACGTTCTAAACCCAGCTCACGTACCTCTTTAAACGGCGAACAGCCGTACCCTTGGGACCTGCTCCAGCCCCAGGATGAGATGAGCCGACATCGAGGTGCCAAACACTGCCGTCGATATGGACTCTTGGGCAGTATCAGCCTGTTATCCCCGGCGTACCTTTTATCCGTTGAGCGATGGCCCTCCCACTTGGGACCACCGGATCACTATGGCCGTCTTTCGACTCTGCTCGACTTGTCAGTCTCGCAGTCAGGCTGGCTTCTGCCATTGCACTCAACGAGCGATTTCCGACCGCTCTGAGCCAACCTTCGCGCGCCTCCGTTACGATTTAGGAGGCGACCGCCCCAGTCAAACTACCCACCACACAGGGTCCCGGATCCGGATAACGGACCGCGGTTAGACATCAAGCAGAACAAGGGTGGTATCTCAAGGGAGGCTCCACGCAAACTGGCGTTCACGCTTCAAAGCCCACCACCTATCCTGCACATGTTCGGCCTAATGCCAGTGTGAAGTTGTAGTAAAGGTGCACGGGGTCTTTCCGTCTAACCGCGGGTAACCGGCATCTTGACCGGTAATTCAATTTCGCTGAGTCTATGTTGGAGACAGCGGGGAAGTCGTTACGCCATTCGTGCAGGTCGGAACTTACCCGACAAGGAATTTCGCTACCTTAGGACCGTTATAGTTACGGCCGCCGTTTACCTGGGCTTCAATTCAGAGCTCTCACCCCTCCTTTTAACCTTCAGGCACCGGGCAGGCGTCAGACCCTATACGTCGTCTTACGACTTCGCAGAGCCCTGTGTTTTTAATAAACAGTCGCCACCCCCTGGTTTGTGCCCCCAGCCCATACTTGCGTACAGACCGGGCCTCCTTCTCGCGAACTTACGGAGGTATTTTGCCGAGTTCCTTCAACATAGTTCTCTCAAGCGCCTTGGTATTCTCTACCTATCCACCTGTGTCGGTTTAGGGTACGATCTAACGATGGAGCTATTTCCAGGGACCTCTAAGCAGCCCATTCAATCCGATAAGGATGAACTACCCTCGAGATCCGTCACTTCCATCTGGCCCAGGAATATTAACCTGGTTCCCATCGACTACGCCTTTCGGCCTCGCCTTAGGGGTCGGCTTACCCTGCTCAGATTAGCTTTAAGCAGGAACCCTTGGATTTTCGGCGAGAGTGTCTCTCACACTCTTTGTCGCTACTCATGTCATCATTCTCACTAGTGATCTCTCCACGGGATCCCTCACAGGCCCGCTTCACAGAAAACTCCGCGTCTCCAATCCCACCGAAGTGGTTAAGGAGACATGGAATTATGTCACACTACGCTCTGCTACCATGCAATAAATGCATCCTAAGCTTCGGCTCATGGCTTGAGCCCCGTTACATCTTCGCCGCAAGACAACTTATTTAGACCAGTGAGCTGTTACGCTATCTTTAAAGGATGGCTGCTTCTAAGCCAACCTCCTGGTTGTTTTGGTCGTCTCACCTGCTTTCCCACTTAGCCATGAATTAGGGGCCTTAGCTGTAGGTCAGGGTTGTTTCCCTCTTCACGACGGACGTTAGCATTCGCCGTGTGTCTGCCATCTAGTACTCCTCGGTATTCGGAGTTTGGTTAGGATCAGTAAGCCTGTGGGGCCCCATTACCCATCCAGTGCTCTACCCCCGAGGGTATTCGGATGACGCTCTACCTAAATAGATTTCGCAGAGAACCAGCTATCTCCGAGTTTGATTGGCCTTTCACCCCTAGGCACAGCTCATCCCGATCCTTTTCAACGGATGTGGGTTCGGTCCTCCAGTAAGTGTTACCTTACCTTCAACCTGGCCATGCCTAGATCACTCGGTTTCGGGTCTGATCCCACAAACTCAACGCCCTATTAAGACTCGCTTTCGCTGCGCCTACACCTAACGGCTTAAGCTTGCTTGTGAGACCAAGTCGATGACCCATTATACAAAAGGTACGCTGTCAGGGCGCATAGGCCCCTCCAACTGATTGTAGGCGTTCGGTTTCAGGTACTGTTTCACTCCCCTCGTCGGGGTGCTTTTCACCTTTCCCTCACGGTACTGGTTCACTATCGGTCAGTAAGGAGTACTTAGCCTTCGAAGGTGGTCCTCCGATCTTCAGACAGAATTTCACGTGTTCCGCCCTACTTAATACGTCCTCTCATGCTTCTTATACGGGACTATCACCCACTTTGGTTGCGCATTCCAACGCATTCTAACCACAATTGAGGCTCGGCTGGTCCCCGTTCGCTCGCCGCTACTAGGGGAGTATCAATTGATTTCCTTTCCTCCGGGTACTTAGATGTTTCAGTTCCCCGGGTTTGCTTTTATAAACCTATGTATTCAGTCTATAAATACCTGGTTTACCCTCCTATTTTGCCCTACCGCCTATTCGGCTACTTGAGGGCGAACCCGCAAACAGCATCTTAGGAGTAGTATAAATAGCAGAATATCAGGTGGGTTGCCCCATTCAGAAATCCATGGATCAAAGCTTATTCTCAGCTCCCCATGGCTTATCGCAGAGTATCACGTCTTTCATCGCCTCTTACTGCCAAGGCATTCACCAAACGCCCTTTTCGCGCTTGATTTGATCCAGAAAAAGCAAGACTACCCATGATGCCCTACCGCTTCGCTACTTGAGGGCTATTTACACCATCAACCAACGTCGCTGCATAAGGCAGGCAATCTGCGCGGAAGACAGAAGCTGGTAAGAAACTGTCTTTCCTTATTCCAGATCAAAAGCATACTTTTTTACCCGCCCAACCACTATAGGTTGGACAGCGAGACATGCATCTAGCCTACCTTCCGTGCAGGAAGCAGGCGTCATGTCTCTGGTTAGTGTACTTGACTTGGACAACACGTTCTTTTCAATCGCGATACGCCTAAAAGACCGAGGAAACAGTCCGTTAAACGCCGGCTCCCGAAGGAGCAGCA